>JBFLZN010000002.1:267500-814429 GCA_040756295.1 Pseudomonadota bacterium
GGCAGTTCGGTAAAGACGCCCGTCTTGACGTTGCGCAGCCGCAGATGGGTGACGCTCGTCGGCCGGTCGGTGCCGCCGATCTCCTCGACGACATTGTCCCAGATGACATCGACATTGGGCAGCTTGAACAGCCGGTCCTGCAAGATCTTCTCGGCACGGAAGGAGTCGCGCCGGTGGATCAGCGTGACCTTGCGGGCAAGCTGCGCCAGATAGAGCGCCTCCTCCACGGCCGTATTGCCGCCGCCGATGACGGCGACATCCTTGCCGCGATAGAAGAAGCCGTCGCAGGTCGCACAGGCCGAGACGCCATAGCCGCGGAACTTCCCTTCGCTCGGCAGGCCGAGCCACCGCGCCTTGGCGCCCGTCGCGATGATAAGCGCGTCGCAGGTATAGGTCGTATCGCTGTCGCCATGCAGGCGGAACGGCCGCTGGCCAAGCTCGACCTTGACAATATGGTCGGAGACGAAATGCGTGCCGACGTGCTCGGCCTGGAGGCGCATCTGCTCCACCAGCCACGGGCCTTGGATGGGATCGGCAAAGCCCGGATAATTCTCGACGTCGGTCGTGACGGTGAGCTGGCCGCCGGGCTCAAAGCCTGAAATCAGGACCGGTTCGAGCAGGGCGCGGGCGGCATAGATCGCCGCCGTATAACCGGCCGGGCCGGAGCCGATGATGATGAGCTTTGCGTGACGGGTGCCTTGGGGCATTGGCGCCTCATATGCCAAAATGTCATGGCAATCTATGAGCGCCAAGCCGCCGCTGCAACCCGCGGAAACGCGTGACCAAAGCTCTTTCAGCCGGTCACGCGCGCACGATCAGTATTGATGGTGGTGATGCCAGGGGCCTGGCGCCGGCTCGAGTGTCAGGCCGGTGATGCCGGCGGTCACGTTGACGCCCGTCTGCGCATTGATCGAGAGCGGCTGCAGGCCGATCGAATTGGCATTGCCGCCGACGAGCGCGTTGGCACCGACGCCGAGGCCGAGAGAAACATTGGCACTGGCGCCGCCATAATTACCGGCAAGCGCCGTGTGGCCGAGCTCACGCGTCGCGGCGAACACGGCCCAGACGATACGGCCCGGCCCCGTCACGCCGAGCGACAGGCCGAAATGGGTGATGGTGCCGACATAATAATCGGTCGGCGCATAAGTCCGGGTGAAGCGGCAGGCGAGAGCCTTGCTTGAGGTGATCACGAGCCCGACACCCGGCGCGACGTTGCATTCCAGAAGGCCAACCTGGGCCGCCTGCGCACTGCCGGCGCCGGCTAAAAAAGCCGAGGCGCTCAGGGCGAAAAGGGCCGGAACAAGCATCCGTCGCTGAAAACTCATGAAGACCTCCGTGTTGCCAGGATGAGATTATCGAGCCGGCGGTGAATTTCACCCAACCGGGGCTTATTCGTGACAATGAGGCAGGATTGCCACTGTTGCGGCGCAATTATGGCCAAAGCAATTACGGCCATTTGACCAGCGGCGGCATGGACGAGAGGATCGAGTCGACATTGCCCCCCGTCTTCAGGCCGAAGGTCGTGCCGCGATCGTAAAGCAGGTTGAACTCGACATAGCGGCCGCGTCGCACCAATTGTTCGTCGCGATCGGCTTCGCTCCACGCCGTTGCGAAGTTACGGCGGACAATTTCGGGATAGATCGCAAGGAAGGTCTCGCCGACATCGCGGACGAAAGCAAAGTCCGCCGCAAAGCCTGCCGGTGAGGCAAGTTGATCGAAAAAGATCCCGCCGATGCCGCGCGGCTCGTTGCGATGCTTCAGGAAGAAGTATTCATCGCACCATTCCTTGAAGCGCTGATAATCGGCGACCTCGGCATGGCGCCGGCACGCGGCCTCGAAAGCCGCATGAAAGGCGATCGAATCGCCATCCGTCTGCGTGCGGCGGCGATCCAGCACTGGCGTGAGATCGGCGCCGCCGCCGAACCAAGCTTTCTGCGTCACCACGAAACGCGTGTTCATATGCACGGCCGGGACATTCGGATTCCACGGATGGACGATGAGCGAAATGCCGGCGGCCCAAAAACGTGGGTCGGCGTCGGCGCCGTGAATCTGCTTGGCAAACTCTGGTGCGAAGGCGCCGTAGACGGCAGAGCTGTGCACACCGGCCTTCTCGAAGACGCGGCCATGCAAGAGCGCCATTTGACCGCCGCCGCCATCGCCACCGGACACGTCCTTGCGCTGCCAAGGCGAGACAACGAAACGCCCGGGCGCCGCACTTTCCTGCGCGAACGGACCGGGACAGTCCTGCTCCAGCGTCTCAAGCGCGGCGCAGATTCGCGTCTGCAACGCCTCGAACCAGGCGCGGGCTTCAGCTTTGTGCTGGTCGAACTCGTCCGTATTGGCTGTCATAGTTTCGCTCTTCCCCCGATCTGCCGGACGGCCTCGCCAAGAACCATGGCCGCCGCGACCGCCACATTCAAAGAGCGCAGCGGCGGACGGATCGGAATCCGCACACTCCACTGCGCCGCCGCGCGCACGTCATCCGGCACGCCGGCCGATTCGCGCCCGACGAGAAGGATGTCGCCCGGCGCATAATCGAAATCGCAATAATCCTGCGTGGCCTTCGTGGATAATAGGACAAGCCGTCGCCCCGCCGCTTTGCGCCACGTCAAGAAAGCCGCGAAGTTCATATGACGGGCGATCGTCACATGATCGAGATAATCGAGGGCGGCGCGGCGAAAGGCGCGGTCGCTGACGGCAAAGCCGGCCGGTTCGATGATCGCCGCATCAATGCCAAGACAAGCGCAAAGCCGCAGCATCGTTCCGCAATTCTGCGGGATATCCGGCTGATACAGCGCCAAAGTCAGCGGCAGAAGCGCGCTGTCGGTCATCTCATCCCCGCCCGACATTCAAATGAACCCGCCCGAGTGGCGAAACGACGCATTGCTGCGCTTACACAAAAGCGCGAAACTATCCGCAAGGGCGAAAAGCCCATGAAAGATTCGAGGAAATGCCTTGACTGATAGCGTAAGCGTTGAGCCGACGCGTCGTGACTTTTTGTTTATTGCGACGGGGGCCGTCGGTGCGATTGGTGCAGCATCCGCGGTTTGGCCGCTGATCGACCAGATGAACCCCGATGCTTCGACGCTCGCAGCGGCTTCCACCGAGGTCGATCTTTCACATATTGCCGAAGGCCAGATTCTGACCGTCAAATGGCGCGGCAAGCCGGTCTTCGTCCGCCATCGCACGCCGAAGGAAATCGCCGAGGCGCGCGCCGTTCCGCTGAGCGAATTGCGCGATCCCGCCACCGACGAACAACGCGCGCCGCATCCCGAATGGCTGATCGTCATCGGCATCTGCACCCATCTCGGCTGCGTGCCGCTCGGCCATCAAGGTCCTTACGGCGGCTGGTTCTGCCCCTGCCACGGCTCGGTTTACGACACCGCCGCGCGCATCCGGCAAGGGCCGGCGCCTTATAACCTCTACCTGCCGCCGTACAAATTCCTTCCCGACAACAAGCTTTCGATTGGCTGAGGCTTCGTCCCGGCGAAACGCGCCAGCAGAGTGATGCGATGAGCGGTCCTTCTTCCTATGTCCCGAAAAGCGGCTTGACCAAATGGCTCGACAGCCGGCTGCCGATCCTTGGCCTTGTCCATAGCTCCTTCATCACCTTTCCGAACCCGCGCAATCTCAACTATTGGTGGACGTTCGGCGGCATCCTGAGCTTCATGCTGGTGGCGCAGATCGTCACCGGCGTCGCGCTCGCGATGCATTATGTGCCGAACTCCGGCCTCGCCTTTGTCTCCGTCGAGCACATCATGCGCGACGTGAACTATGGCTGGCTCTTGCGCTATGCGCATTCGAACGGCGCCTCGATGTTCTTCTTCGCCGTCTATATCCACATCATGCGCGGCGTCTATTACGGCTCCTACAAGGCGCCGCGCGAGGTGCTCTGGATCCTCGGCGTCATCATCTATCTGCTGATGATGGCAACCGGCTTCCTCGGCTATACGCTGCCTTGGGGGCAGATGAGCTTCTGGGGCGCGACCGTCATCACCAGCCTCTTTTCGGCGATCCCGGTTGTCGGCAATACGATCACGACCTGGCTCTGGGGCGGCTATGCGGTCGATGATGCGACGCTGAACCGCTTTTATGCCTTGCACTATCTGCTGCCGTTCATGATCGCCGCGGTCGTCGTGCTGCACATCTGGGCGCTGCATGTCGCAGGCTCCAACAATCCGACCGGCATCGAGAAGCAATCGAGCAAGGATACGCTGCCCTTCCATCCTTATTTCACGGTCAAGGATGGCTTCGGCCTCGTCTGCTTTTTGATCCTCTTTGCCTGGTTCGTCTTCTACATCCCGAACTATCTCGGCGATGCGGACAATTACATCCAGGCCAATCCGTTGCAGACGCCGCCGCATATCGTGCCCGAATGGTATTATCTGCCGTTCTACGCCATCCTGCGCTCGATCCCGTCGAAGCTCGGCGGCGTGACCTGCATGTTCGGCGCGATCCTGCTCTTTGCCTTCCTGCCCTGGCTTGACCGTTCGCCGGTGCGCTCGGCGAATTACCGGCCGCTCTTCCGCGTTTTCTTCTGGCTGTTCGTCGCGACCGTCATCGGCCTCGGCTATATCGGCTCGCAGCCTCCGGAAGGCGGCTTCATCATCGCCGGGCGGATTCTGACGATCTCCTATTTCGCCTTCTTCTTTATCGTCCTGCCGCTGCTGCCGCTCTTCGAAAAACCAAAGAAATTGCCGGCATCGATCGCGGAATCCGTCCTTGGCGCGCCGGCGCCGGGCAAGGCCTGAGGAAACTGAGATGGCTCCCAAAGGACGAATTCTCGCAGGCCTTGTCGCTGTCGCCGGCCTTTGCGCCCTGGCCGCAGCCGCCCATGCCGTCGACAACAACGCCAAGGGCGGCTATCCGCTTCAGGCGGAGGGCCAGACGCCGGCGCGCCAAGCCTGGAGCTTCCACGGCCCGCTCGGCAAGTTCGACCAGGAGCAGTTGCAGCGCGGCTTCAAGGTCTATCACGACGTCTGCTCGACCTGCCATTCGCTGAATCTCGTCGCTTTCCGCGATCTGGCCGAAGCCGGCGGCCCCAGCTTTTCCGACGCGCAGGTGAAGGCGCTGGCGGCGACCTATCAGGTCGAAGATGGGCCGAACGAGTCCGGCCAGATGTTCAAGCGCCCCGGCCGGCCTTCCGACCGTTTCCCGCCGCCTTTCCCCAACCCGGAAGCGGCGAAGGCGGTCTTCGGCGCGGCGCCGCCCGACATGTCGGACCTCGCCAAGGCCCGTTCATTCCAACGGCCGTTCCCGCTCTTCATCTTCGACGCCTTCACCGCCTATCAGGAGCAGGGGCCCGACTATATCGTCGCGATCCTCAATGGCTTCACCCATCCCAACGACCCCAATTGGAACGAATATTTCCCCGGCCACCACATCGCGATGCCGAAGCCGCTCAACGACGGCCAAGTCCAATATACCGACGGCGCGCCGCAGACGGTCGAGCAATATTCGCGCGATGTCGCCGCCTTCCTGTTTTGGGCAGCTGAACCCAAGCTTGAGGAACGCAAGGCGCTCGGCTTCCGCGTCATGATCTTCCTGATTGTCTTCGCCGCGCTGCTCTACTTCACCAAAAAGCGCATCTGGTCGGGCGTCGCGGGACATTGATCCGCACGCCGAAAAGCCGCCGTTGACAGGCTGCCGCTGCGCCGCCAATTTTGCGCCGCGGAAATTCAGCCGAGCGGGGCGGCATGGTTCAAGCGATTGTTGGCGTTATCGGCGGCTCGGGCGTCTATCACCTGCCTGGCCTTGCCGATTTGCGGGAAGAGCAGGTTTCGACCCCCTGGGGCGAGCCGTCCGATGCTTTGCGCTTCGGCAGGATCGGCGCAACCGAGGTCGTCTTCCTCGCTAGGCACGGCCGCGGCCACCGGCTTTCGCCGTCAGGCATTAATTACCGCGCCAATATCTATGCGCTGAAAGAAGCCGGCGTCACCGATCTGATCACCGTCTCGGCATGCGGCTCATTCAAGGAAGAATTGAACCCGGGCCTTTTCGTCCTCGTCGATCAATTCGTCGACCGCACCTACGGCCGCCACTCCTCATTCTTCGGCAATGGCTGTGTCGCGCATGTCTCGTTGGCGCATCCGGTCGCGCCCCTCCTGCAGGCGCGCCTCGCCGCCGCGGCGGCGGCCGAAGGGATCGGCTATGTGAAAGGCGGCACCTATGTCGCGATGGAGGGCCCGCAATTCTCGTCGCTCGCCGAATCGCGCGCCTACCAGGCGGCCGGTTTCGACGTGATCGGCATGACCGCCATGCCGGAGGCGAAACTCGCCCGCGAGGCGGAGATTTCCTATGCGACCGTCGCCATGGTGACCGATTACGATTGCTGGCACCCCGAGCACGATAATGTCGATGTCGCCGCGATCGTCGCGACTTTGCAGGCCAATACCGGCAGGGCCGAACGGCTGCTGGCCCGGCTCCTGCAAGACTTTCCCGCCGAGCACGAGGCCTGCCCGATCGGCTCCGACCGGGCGCTCGAAGCAGCGCTCATCACTGCGCCCGAGGCGCGCGACCCGGCGCTCGTCAAAAAGCTCGGCGTCATCCTGAAACGAGTCACCGCCCAATGAGCCTCAAGAACGCCATCCGCAGCATTCCGGACTATCCCAAGCCCGGCATCATCTTCCGCGACATCACGACCTTGCTTGCCGATGCCAAAGCCTTCCGGCGGGCGATCGACGAATTGGTGCAGCCCTGGTCGGGCAGCAAGATCGACAAGATCGCCGGCATCGAGGCGCGCGGCTTCATCCTCGGCGGCGCCGTGGCGCATCAGCTTTCGGCCGGCTTCGTGCCGATCCGCAAGAAGGGCAAGCTGCCGCACAAGACCGTGTCGATCGGCTATTCGCTCGAATATGGCGTCGATGAAATGGAGATGCATGTCGATGCGCTGACGCCGGGCGAAAAGGTGATCCTTGTCGATGACCTGATCGCCACCGGCGGCACTGCCGAAGCCGCGGTGAAGCTCTTGAAGAAGCTCGGCGCCGAGGTCGTCGCCGCCTGTTTCGTGATCGACCTGCCGGATCTCGGCGGCGCCAAGAAAATCGAGGCTTTGGACGTGCCGGTGCGCAGCCTCATCGCCTTCGAAGGGCATTGAGGGCTTTTCAGCTCCGCGACGCGATCGCGAACTGCGAAATGTACCAGCGCGCATACCAGTGCAGAAGCCAGGGGATCGGAATGATGAAAATGCTCCCAAGGCTGAAAGCAATGGTGCGCCAGAGGATTCCCCAGCCCGTCGCGCGGAAAACCACCGGCCCCGGCGTCCCCTGAATGTTGCGGGCGATCCAACGCATCCAGGCCGTCACCACCCAGGCCCAGCCGATGATGGTGATGAACGAGACATAGAGCAGCAAAGACCAGCCGATATAGCCGACAACGCTGCCGTCGAAGCGCAGCGCCGGCGGCTGGCCGGCGGAAGACACGTTCGCGACGACCCACCGCCAGATGAGCCAGCCCAGCGCGGCCTCAATCGGAATGAGCAGAATCGGCAGCAGATGGACGTGCTGCTTCGCGTGGGCAAGGGCTTCCGGCAAGCCGGCGTAGCTCGCAAGCGCGATGAGGATGAAGACCCACCAGATGTCGCCCGGCTTGCCGGCAAAACCAAGCGCCGGCATTTGCGGCACCCGCAGATGCGAGATCACCCAGCGATAGAAGGCCGTCGCGACCCAAGGCGCCGGGATGATCAGCAAATTGCCGATCGCCAGCAGCAACACCCAGCCGAACAGGCCGAAGACGCCGAAATCGGCGGTCATCGGCGCGCCGGGCGTGTTGGCATTCGCCGCGACCCATTGCGCGCTGCCGGGGAGCGGCGCCGGTGGCGGCACCTGCGGGGGCGGCGGCGGCGCGGCCGTCGCCATAAGGCCCGGGACATCCCCGGCGCGCTGCCAATCCGTCATGCCTTCGGTCCAGACGAGCGTATCGGCGGCGACGCGGCCCGCGGCGATGAGGCCGCGAAATGCCTCCTCCACAAAAGGTCCCTCGCGCCCGCCGGCGCTGATCATGTACCAGGATCGATCGGCCATATGTTCCTCCCAGCGCGGCAATATCGTCTTGCTTATGGCGGCTTTCGATTTCGGAATTTTGAATGAGGCGCGGCAGGTGTCTGGCTGGCCCCAACACTAAAGACGCTTCGCGTCGCGCAAAATCTCCCGTGCCGCATTATGGCCCGGCAGGCCGGTCACCCCGCCACCCGGATGCGCGCCCGAGCCGCACATGTAGAGCCCCGAGACCGGTCCGCGATAGTCGGCATGCCCCAACATCGGCCGCGCCACGAACAATTGGCCGAGATCGAGCGCGCCGTGAAAGATATCGCCGCCGACAAGGCCGAAGGTGCGTTCGAGATCGCGCGGCGAAAAGATTTGCCGCGCGATGACCGACGCCTTGAAATTCGGCGCATGGGCATCGACCGTCGCGATCATCAGATCGGCGACCGCTTCGCGATGATCGTCCCAAGATTCGCCGTCCGGCAGAACCGGCGCGACATGCTGGCAGAAGAGGCTCGCGACATGCGCGCCGGGCGGCGCCAGCGTATCGTCGAGCGTCGAGGGAATGAGCATTTCGACGACCGGCTTCTGCGACCAGCCGAGGCGCCGCGCATCGAAATAGGCTTCTTCCATATAGGCGAGCGACGGCGCGATGATGATGCCGGCGGTGTGATGCTCGGCCAGAGCGCGCCCCGGCAAAGCGGAAAAATCCGGCAGATCGGAGAGCGCGACATTCATCCGGAACGTGCCCGAGCCGCAGCGCCAGCGCCCGATCCTGTCGCGAAAATCCGCCGGCAGGGCGGCCTGCGGAACAAGATCGCGATAAAGCAATTTCGGATTGACGTTGGCGACGACGATTTTTCCGCGAAACGTTTCGCCGCTTGCCGTCTCGACGCCGGCCGCGCGGCCGTTCTCGATCAGCACTTCGCGCACTGGGCTTGATATGCGGATCTCGACGCCCCGCACCTCCGCGGCCTTCGCCATCGCTGCGGTGATTGCGCCCATGCCGCCTATCGCGTGGCCCCATTGGCCTTTGACGCCATTCACCTCGCCGAAACAATGATGCAGCAGCACATAGGCGGAGCCCGGCGCATAGGGAGACTGATAATTGCCGACGATCGAGTCGAAACCGAAGGCCGCTTTGATCGGCGCGCTCTCGAACCAATGATCGAGATAATCGCCGGCGGAACTCGTAAAGATTTCGAGCACGTCGCGCTCGCCTTCGAGGCCGAGCTTTCGCAACAGATTGGCGAATTTTCCGGCGCGGCCGAGCTGCTGCAGCCAATCGAGCGCGCCGCCCGTCGGCAGATTGGGCGGCGTCTCAAGCGCGATCGCGCGGAGAAAATCGGCAAGCGCATCGAGCCGCGCCGCATAGGCGTCGAGCCTTTCCGCATCGCGCGTGGAAAATTTGGCGACTTCGTCTTTCGTGCGGCCGGCGCCGACCTTGAGATAGCGTCCATCATCGAGCGGCAGAAAATTTCCGAGCTTGCGCGGCACGATGCGCAGGCCATGGCGCGGCAGATCGAGATCGCGGATGATTTTCGGATTGAGCAGCGAGACGGTATAAGCCGCCTGCGAATTGCGAAAGCCGGGATGAAATTCCTCGGTGACGGCGCAGCCGCCGATTTTGTCGCGCGCCTCGAGCACGAGGGTTTTCAACCCCGCGGCGCCGAGATAGGCGGCACAGACAAGGCCGTTATGACCGCCGCCGATCACAATGACATCATACGTCAATCCGGCCGCCATTCTGTTAGGGTTAAAAGACGTTTAATCTGAAAGGTCGCGCTTGTCCGACTATGAAGAATCATGGCTACGGCTCGATGCTTCAGTTCAATCGTGTCAGGGCGGGCGATGCAAGGTCCGGCTTTTGACATGAGCCGCGGCTCTCGGGCACCCGCAATAAGCTCTGGCAAAACCAAAGCGGCCGCGCCCCCGGCATTGAAAGCCGAGCTCATCGACGTCGCCGACATGCCGGGACTTCGCACAGCCTGGCGTGATCTCTACGACCGCAGCCTCGAACAAAACATCTTCCTCGATCCCGATTTCGCGCTGCCGGCGCTCGCCTATCTGCATCCGCACGGGCTGAAAATGCTGGCGGTCTTCGACGCCATGCCGCAGCGCCGGCTCCTGGCTTTGACACCGATCACGCCGCCGCGCCTTCCCGGCGGCCTCGCGCGCCTCTACCTGCACAAACAGGCGGCGCTCGGCCTGCCCCTGCTCGACCGGACATTGGCGGCCCCAGCGCTTGCGACGCTCGTCGATACGGCGAAAACCCTGCCGTTCGCGCCTGGCGCGCTGATCTTCAGCGACATCCCGCGGGATGGGCCGACCTTCGAGCTCTTGCGCGACATGTTCGGCGAAGATCGGCGGCATCTGCTCGGCCAATACGAGCGCGCCGCCTTGCTCCCGGCAGCGCCGGACGCTTCGATCGATCGGAAGACCAAGGCGAGCAAGAACGCGACCCGTCTCTTCCGCCGGCTGGCTGAGCGCGGCGCGCTGTCCTATCGCGTCGCCCGCGATGGTGATGTCGCGCCCGCCATGGCGGAATTTCTGGCGCTCGAATCGAACGGCTGGAAAGGTGCCAGCAAAACGGCGCTCGCCTCAACGCCCGCGCGCGCGCGCTTCGCCAACAGCATGGCGGAAAACCTCGCCCGGGCCGGCAAGCTGCGCATCGAAAGTCTCGATCTCGACGGCAAGCCCGTCGCGATGGGCATTGTGATCGAAGACAATGGCACGGCCTATTTCTGGAAGACCGCCTATGATGAGGCCTATGCGGCGCTCTCGCCCGGCGTCCTCTTCGTGCGCGAGCTGACCGGCCGGCTCACCGCAGGTGGCGCGCCGCTCAAGATCGATTCCTGCGCCACGCCCGATCATCCGATGATCGATCACCTCTGGCCGCAGCGCATCGCCATGCTCGACCTTGCGTTGGCCTTGGCGCCGGGCTGGCGCGGCCGCGCCGCCGTTGCGGCGGACAGCCTGCGGCGCGGCTTGCGCAAGACTGCGAAAAACCTGCTCCGGCGCGACGCGAGCGGCAAGGCGACAATCGGCAAGATCGGCAACACCTGGCGCGCGCGCTCTTAATCCGAGCGCTCTTGATCCGTCTTGGCGGCGAACATAACTCCAAGGCGTGTCCCGGATCGGAACGCTGATGGCCGCAAGACCCACGCCTTTGTCGACTGCCTTGGAAAAGCAGCGGCTCGACAAATGGCTCTGGTTTGCGCGCATCGTCAAAACCCGCCACCAGGCCGTCGAACTCATTGCCGCCGGACATGTCCGGGTCGATGGCCGCAGGGTCGAGGTTCCGGCGAAATTGGTTGGCCCCGGCGCGGTCTTGACCATTGCCTTGGAGCGGCACGTGCGCGTTCTGCGGATCACCGGATTGGCGGCGCGGCGCGGCAGCGCCGATCAGGCGCAGATGCTGTTTGCGGATCTGGCCGCCGAAGGGTCTAAGCCTGCGGCAATATAGGCTTTGTGCCGCACGGCAATTGCTTGCTTAAGCGCCGCAAAGACGCTAGCAAGCCGCCAGAATTCATCGCGGCACGATGCCGCGCGGAGGAAGTTTATGCCCTACGTCGTCACCGAAAACTGCATCAAGTGCAAGTATACGGACTGCGTGGAGGTTTGCCCGGTCGATTGCTTCTATGAAGGCGAGAACATGCTCGTCATTCATCCCGACGAATGCATCGATTGCGGCGTCTGTGAGCCCGAATGCCCGGCCAATGCGATCAGCCCCGACACCGAGAAGGGCCTCGAAAAATGGCTGAAGCTGAACGCCGATATGGCCAAGACCTGGCCGAACATTTCGCACAAAAAGCCGCATCCGGAAGACGCCAAGGATTTCGACGGCAAACCCGGCAAATTTGACGCTTATTTTTCGCCTGAACCCGGCGAAGGCGATTAACCACGCTGGTCAAACATAATTTGAGATAGCTGGCCGCCGAAGCCGGGGCGGGGCCGGAAAGTGCCGATTTTTCAGCTTTTTCGGGGCGCGGAACTTTGATTTTCCGGGCCTAGTGTGATATATTGTCTTCACAATCGGCCCGGCTCTGATCATCCGGATCGCGTCGTCTGGTGCTTGGCGGGAGCATCCGGCGGTTCTTCACTACAAGCAGCAGTTGCCTGGGGGCCAAGGTTCGCGCTGCGGTAGATGGATGATCGTTCGCTCGGCCGCGTTGCGGCGCATCGAGGTGCCGTGGCGACCCCCCGGGCGGCAAAGTTCCTTTGCTGCGTGACGATTTCTGAGTTTCGCGTCTGAAGCGAGACCAAAAAGGAGTGCGCGCGTATGTCATCCGCTAAGAAGACCGAAAAGTCCCGCAAGGCCAAAGCCACGATCGCGCGCGCGGCTCTGAAGTCCCGAACCGCGACCAAGGCCAAGAAGCCAGCGGACTCGAAGGCGCGTCAGGCGCACGCCACGGCGGCGAAAACCACGGCGCGGCCGGCGCCGAAAACCAAGATCGCAGCCAAGACCGCGGCAAAGGCTGCCGCGAAGCCGGCAACGCGGAGCAAGAGCGCGGCCGCCAAGCTGCGCACGGCGCACGTGCGGCTGAAGAAGCAGGCTGCGGCGGCGAAGGCCGCGCGGCCGGCGGCCAAGACTCCGGCGACAAAATCCACCGCCGCAAAGGTGGCGGCGCCGAAGCGCACGAAAACGACTCAATCGTCCGCGGCTGCAAAATTAAAGCGGTCAACAACTGTGAGCCGCGGCAAATCGCGGGCTGGACGCATCGCGCCGGTTGAGACTAAACTGACGAAGGTGGCAGTTGCCGTTCAGCAGCCCGCCGCTCCTCAAACTGAACTCCAGACCGTTAAGAAGGTCGATCCCGAGCGCCGCGCGCAAGTTGCTGCGGTGTTGGCTTTGCGCTCTCTGCAGAAGCCCGCACCGGCCGCCGAGGCTGCCGCGCGCACAGATGAGGCAAGTAAAGCCAGCGTGACTCAGAAAGCACCCAAGAAGGCGGCGGAAGCCGCACCTGCGCCGGTCCGCGCCGCCGTGCCGGAGGCCAAGCCGCCGGTTCCCGAAGCAAAGCCCGCCGCGCCGGTCGTCGAAAAGCCGAAGCCGGCAAAGCCCGCCGCGCCGGTCAAGCACGGCTTCAAGCCGCTCGAATTCGTCGTCTATCCGGCGCATGGCGTCGGCCAGATCCTCGCCATCGAGGAGCAGGAAGTCGCCGGCTTCAAGCTCGAGCTCTTCGTGATCAGCTTCTCCAAGGACAAGATGATCCTGAAAGTGCCGACGCCGAAGTCGATCGCGGTCGGCATGCGCAAGCTTGCCAGCGCCGAGGTCGTCAAGCAGGCGCTTAACACGCTGACCGGCCGCGCCCGCATCAAGCGGACGATGTGGTCGCGCCGCGCCCAGGAATATGAGGCGAAGATCAATTCCGGCGATCTCGTCGCCATCGCCGAGGTCGTGCGCGATCTTTATCGCTCCGAGGCGCAGCCCGAGCAGTCCTATTCCGAGCGGCAATTGTACGAAGCGGCGCTCGATCGCGTCGCCCGCGAAATCGCCGCCGTGCAGAAGCTGACGGAAACGGAATCGCTGAAGCTGATCGATACGCAATTGCAGAAGAGCCCGCGCCGCGGCAAAGCCGAGGACAGCGAAACCGACCTCGAAGCCGGCGGCGACGACGGTGACGATGGCGGCATCGACGAAGCGGCGTGAACCGCGCGCTCTGCTAAGACGCTAAAGGAGGCCCGGCCAATGTGTCGGGCCTTTTTCTTTGGGTGAGATTTCTTGGCGCGAGATTTTTCGGGGCGAGATTTTTTGGGGCAAGATTTCTTTCGGCGAGACCGAGACTGCGCGCCTCCGTCTCGTGGCGATCAACCAGCACCCGGCGCAATTTTTCCAGCGCCCGGCCTTCGATCTGCCGCACCCGCTCTTTCGAAATGCCGAAACGCACGCCAAGCGATTCAAGCGTCGCCGCTTCTTCCGCAAGGCGGCGATATTGCAGGATCGCAAGCTCGCGCGGATTGAGGCTCTTCAAGGCTTCCTCGAGCCAGTGAATGCGCCGGTCGGCATCGATGGCATCTTCGACGAGCTCGTCCGGCAACGGTCCTTCATCGGCGAGAAGATCGAGCCGCTGCACCGAGGCCGCGGCGGGATCGGCTTCCGACACCGCCGCATTGAGCGACAGGTCGGGGCTCGAAAAGCGCGCGTCCATCAATTCGACATCGGCGCGCCGCACGCCAAGCGCATTGGCAATCTGATCGAAAACCGTCGTCGGGCCTGCCGATGCTGCATCGGTGGAGAGCCGCGCCCGCAAGCGGCGCAGATTGAAGAACAGCGCCTTCTGCGCTGAACTCGTGCCGCCGCGCACGATCGACCAATTGCGCAGGATGAAATCCTGGATGGCGGCGCGGATCCACCAGGTCGCATAGGTCGAAAAGCGCACGTCGCGCTCGGGATCGAAACGCGCCGCGGCTTGCAGCAGACCGACATGACCTTCCTGGATGAGATCGCTGATCGGCAAGCCGTAATGACGGAAGCGCACCGACATGGCAATGACGAGCCGCATATGTGCCTGGGTCAGCCGATGCAGCGCCCTTTCGTCCCGGCGCCGGTGCCAGCGCAGCGCCAGATCGCGCTCTTCGTCGCGATCGAGAAAGGGTGCGGCTTTGGCCGCGGAAGCCAGATGGCGGTCCAAGCCGACATGTCGCGCCATGAATGATCCTCGCAATGATCCCCCTCGGCCGCCCGCCTTAACCTTTGACGGATAGACGGTTAAACGTGCCAATGGCGGTGCGAGTTCCCACGACGGCTCTGCGGCAACGGGCCGGACTAATCCGTGACGATTTTGTAATGCTCGCCCGTGGGCACCGGCCCCGGCCCGGTCAACCCGTTGATGAGCTCGAAATGTTCGAGCGGATGGTCGGCGACGGCCATTTTATTGCTCAGGCTCTCGACGCTGTCGCCGGGCTGCGCCGTCACGATGACGATACGCAGCGGCTTGACCTCGCCGGCTTCCTCCGCCGTCGTCTTGCGGAACGATTCGATCGAAGCGCGAAACCGCTTCTCGGCTTCGGCGTCGAGATTGCGGATCGCAAAGATCAGCCGATAGACTTGATCGCCCTGGAAGCGGATGACGGCGACACGAAAATTCCATTCGCCGGCGCGTGCGCTCGCCGTCACGGCGGGCAGGCCGTTGACATCGATCGTCTCGGTCGTGCTCGGCAGCAGCCCTTCGATCCAGCCCGACGAAATATAGCTCTCAAGCGTCATCGACGCATCGAGCCGCACCGAATCGAGCCGCAGCGCCTCGCGTCCGCCGGTCTTCACGCCGAGCACCGCCTGCGCCGAATTTTCGAGCACAAACCCATCCGGCGCCACGAACAGAAAGCCAAGCCGCGGATGAATGAACGTCGTGCCGCGGATCGAGCCGTCGGCCGGATCGTCGCCATACATCATCCCGTCGATGGCGGCGAGATAAGCGGTCCGATCGGTGACGCCGGTGCCGGGCGGCCCGAATTGCTGCGCAACCTGCTGCGCATGCGCGACACGCTCCGGCGTCGAGGGATGCGTGGCGAGGAGATCCGGCTTCGATACGTCCGAACCCTGACCGAAGAGGCTCGCCCGCAAGGTGCTGTCGCGGCCGAGCGTCGTCAGGAAGCGCACCGCCGCATAAGGATCGTAGCCGGCCTTGGCCATGACGCGGATGCCGATCTCATCCGCCTCGAGTTCCTGCTGGCGCGAGAAGCTCGCCAGCGTCCGCCGCTCGACCGCTTCGACCTCCTGGCCCTTCTGCCGGCTTTCGATGACCGCCGCCGCCTGGGTGATCAGCGCGGCGCGCTTTTCTTCCTCGGCCCGCAGCGCCGCATGGCGCGCGGTGATATGGCCGATCTCATGCGCCATGACCGCCGCGACCTCCGAGGCATCATTGGCGAGCGCCAAAAGGCCGCGGGTGACATAAATCCGGTCCGGCGCCATGGCGAAGGCATTGACCACCGGCGAATTCAGGATCGTGACCTGATAGGGCTGCTCCGGATTATCGCCGGCCTTCGCCAATTTGAGCAGGATGCCGTTGACGAAGCGCGCGGCCGCAGCGTCGTGATATTCGCCGCCGAACAGGGCGACCATCTTTTGGTTTTCGGCCGAGGCCGGCGTCTCGAGGCCGAGCGTCCGGGGCGCCGCGGCCGGCACTTCGACCGCAATCGGCTTGCCCTGGTCTTCCATAGCGGCGCAGGCGCTCAACGCGAGCGTGAGCGCAATCGCCAAAAGGCGCCGGCGAGACCCGAAACGACGCTGCAACCCCATCATCAAATGCGGACCTTCATTGAGGCTTTTCGGACAGATCAGCAGCTTTCGCCTCAACATGTTGACCCACGCCCGGCAAAGCCTGGGGCTGGGAAACGATTTCGATGGCGCCGGGTTCGGACACTTCGATCTGCGGCCCAAACCGCGTATCGAGCAGGCCGCGGACACGAATCTTGCGGCCGATCAGAGCATGAAAGTCAAACCCCGCACGGTCAAATATCTTGACCTCGCGTTGCACTATCGTGACTGCGAAGCCGCCGCTATGGCGCGGACCAAACAGAAGATAAAGGCGCTTCGGTCGCGCGTCGACATCGGTGATTTGGCCTTCAACGATCACATTCGTCGCCGTCTTTTCAACAAAAGCGCGCCTATCAGTCGCGGCAATTACGGCATAATAGGGATCATGCCAAAGGCCGCGTTGCGCCGTGCGGGCAGACGCTTCGATCGCCAGAAAATTTGCCTGGCAGGCCGCCGCCGCGGGCTCCGGCATGAAGCGGCCGTAGCCTTGCGCCAAAAGCCAAGCTGCAAGCGATGGCGCGGGCGCCTTTGATGCTGGTTCCTCGGGCGCTGATGCGGCGAGAAATGCGAAGACGGGACTCCGCCCCCAGCGATCCGGCCCCGCCAAGGGAATGATATCGAGACCTTCGGTCAGCGCCTTTTGCAAAGAATTGCGCGCGGCCGCCGCGAAATCCGGATTGTCGGGGGTAGGGCGCACCGGCTCGATCCCGGCGACGCGCAAGAGCCGGCCATCCGTCAGCGCGATTTCGAGCCGCGCATCGACCGATGCCGCTGCCACATGCTCAAGGCCTACGGCAGGGCAGGCCGATTGCGCCAGTGCGCCTTGAACGATGCACGCGTTGAGCGACGCGAAAAGCGCCAGCGCGCCAGCGTGGCAGAGCCGCGAAAGACCCGCGGCGCGTAGGGCTGAACCGCTGGAACGTGTCATGGCGGCATGGTAGAGCAAATTGCGGCGCAGCGCAGCCGAAGGCATGTCCCGGTAGCTCAGCAGGATAGAGCAGCGGTTTCCTAAACCGCAGGTCAGGGGTTCGACTCCCTTCCGGGACGCCAGTTCCACTTATGTGTCGGCCTGCCAAGGGTCTACAACCGCAGTTATCGACTGTCTTACCGGGTGACCTCGCGAGATAAATAGAAACATGTTTTCCCGCGCACTCCTCATCATCGATATGTTAAATGACTATCTTGACCGATGGCAGCCCGATGCACGCGTCGCATTGATCGAGGCAATCAATGATTTAATTGCAGCTTTTCGATCGCATCGTCTGCCAGTTATCTGGGTGCGTCAGGAATTCAAAGCTGACTTGAGCGACGCGTTTCCTGAAATGCGTTCGAAGTCTATCGCCATCACGATTGAAGGTACACGGGGCGCTCAACTTGCCGACGCATTGCATTCGAGGGCGGACGATCAAACGATCATAAAAAAGAGATACAGCGCTTTCTTCGAGACGTCGTTGAGCGAAATACTTGATGAATTAGGGGTTACCGAGCTTATCCTCTGTGGGATAAATACGCACGCTTGTATTCGGACCACAGCCATCGACGCCTATCAACGCGACCTGCAGGTGATCATCGCAACAGATTGTATCGGATCGTATGACGCAGAACATGCTCGCATCTCGCTCGATTATATGTCGGACCGGATTGCTACTTTACTGAGCAACAGCAAGATCAAAGCCACGTTGTAGACCTGGCTGGACAAAGGTTCTGCGGCCCTTTCAAGTCGTTGCGTCCGCAATCGTGCAAAATGGTCGTAGTCGGTCAGTGAATTTGTCGATCCGACAGATACGACAACATATACCGCACTTTATCTTCATTCAGCGTTGACACTAGTTTATAAGTCTTTGAATCTAATTCTGGATACTGTGTTCGAACATGAACGATCCGGCTGACGAGGCGCTGGCTTATGTTAGGCAAAGGGTAGCCGGTGGTCCGATGCACGCATCCCTACGTGTGACCATCAACTTTCATCCAGATATTCTCACGAAGGGGGCTGCTGCGATCGATCTCATTGCGCAGCAAAAAATCTATAGATCGCAGTTTGAGACCGGTACAAGCAATGGAGGTCTTACGGCCCATGTGGGGGGCGATCGCTGGATTTGGGAAAGCCGAATGTTTGGCAAGGCATACGATGACGCTCCCTTGGAACAAAGACCAAAATACGGCGCACTTAATCATCGACTTGACCCCGTGGGCGGTTCAAGACGATTCGGGTCATGCCACCTCCGCCTCGTGCCGCAGATATTAGGTCGGACGACCTTTTGCTACCCCGACAGCTACCTGCAACCTCTCGACTTCGGCGTCGCTGAATCTGGGGCATTAATCCCGCTGGTTAAGGAAAACCGCTTCGGTCTAGACCCCCAGCTTGATAACTACATCGAGGCACATATCCACGGTCCTCTTGACCTGCGGCGGGACGTCGAAGCTGTTGTCCTCGATCCTTCATATCGAAGTACGCCAGTAGAAGAATCCGCGGCCCTGCTTGGCTGCCCGGTCGAATGGCATGATGGATTTAAGCTTCGCCTTGAGATGCTTCCTGAATGCGAAAGTTTTCGTGGAACGGTTACCGCGGACGCGATAGCAAAAATCGCAATCGGCGGTGACGTCACACCTCTAGTCCTTGGCCAGGCTCGAACACATTCGCTCGATTATCAAACTGCGAAGTGGGTATGGCATTGCATGGCAAAGTTTGGACACATCTAGTCTAAGCAATGTAAAGACCTTACTAAGAAGTTCAGTCAGTCAGAAAAAGTCGTCTGGCCCTTTATAGACGATTGCGTCCGCCGAACTGTCGCGCCTTATTTCGACGATGGTAACGCTAAGAACTGTGTCAGAGCCTCCGTCAAACGGTCGAGCTCCGCTTTCGATCCAACGCTGATCCGAACGAAGTCCGACACGCGCGGGCCGGGAAAATGCCGGACGAGCACGCCCCGCTCGCGCAGTGCCGCCGATAACGCTTGGCCGGTGTGGCCCGGGTGGCGAGCGAAGACGAAGTTGGCACTGGACGGCAGAACCTCGAATCCGAGCCGGACGAGACTCGCGCTGAGGCGATCCCGATTTTCGATGATGGTCGATCGGGTCTCTTGGAAATAAGCGTCATCTTGGATGGCGGCGATGGCGCCAGCCTGGGCCGGTCGCCCGAGCGGGTAGGAATTGAAGCTGTCCTTTACCCGCATCAGCGCTTCGATCAGGGCTCCGTCGCCGATCGCATAGCCAACGCGAAGGCCGGCGAGCGCACGGGATTTCGACAGGGTCTGCACCACCAATAGATTCGGATGGTCGCGGATCAAAGGTATGGCGCTTTCGGCGCCGAAGTCGACATAAGCTTCATCGATCACCACGGGCGCATCGGCTCGGCGGCTCACGAGTTGTTCAATTTCCGCGCGCGACAGGGCGATCCCCGTGGGGGCGTTCGGATTGGCAATGATGATGGCGCCGCCCCGGTCGAAGTAGTCGGCAACGCGAACGCGCATCTCGTCGTCAAGTGATACGGTCTCATAGCCGATGCCCAGCAGCTGGCAGTAAACTGGATAGAACCCGTAGGTGACATCCGGAAAAAGCACCGGCTCGGGTTGCTTCAGCAGCCCGGCGAAAGCGTGAGCGAGAACCTCGTCCGAGCCGTTGCCGACGAAGACCTGCTCGGGCGCGACATTGTGATATTCGGCCAAAACCTCCCGCAGGCGCGTGGATTGCGGGTCAGGGTAAAGGCGGAGCGTGTCGGCGGCGGCCGCTCGAACGGCTTCGATCGCCATTGGAGATGGTGCGAATGGGCTTTCGTTGGTGTTCAGTTTTATGAGGCCTGGAATCTGAGGCTGTTCACCTGGCACATATGGCGACAGACCTCGGGTAAGCTCCGACCAATAACGGCTCATGCGTTCTCTCGCTGCCACTTGCACATGGTGATGAGGGCTCTCCCGCGGTCGAGGTCACGAACGCAGTGCCGAAAGCATAAAGCATCGGCGGACGCCGGGCGCGCTATTCCCAAAGCGTCAAGACAAGCTGCCCATTGAGCGCATTGGGGTCGCCAGGTTGAACCCGGAAAGCTGGGTTATGCGTATAGGTAAGAGCGGTGCCGATCCAGAGACCGTTGACGATGTGCGCCGTATAGGAGGCCGTGACGCCGGTGCTCGCATCATGCGTTCGCACGCCGATCCTGTCGTAGTAATTGATTGCATTGCCGCCGAACTCCGTACGCGTCGCCACGAGCGAGGTGAAGTCGTGCGGCCGCCCCGGTAAGGGCCCGACATCGTAGAGGCGCAATTCGAAATATTTCGAATAGATGTTGACGTCGGGCGGTGCGTACATGAAGGAGCCGCCGACGAAAATCCCGGTCTGCGGCTCGTAGGTCTGCAAGAGCTGGTAATCGGCGAGGCCGTAAAACGCATAATTGGTTGCCGACGGGGCCGTGCCGAAGCCGGGGAATTGCGTGAAGTTATAGATGCCGCCGGCGCGCAGCCACACGCTATGCGCGCCCGCGGTCGGATGTATCTGATAGCCCAATTCGTCGATCACCAGTGGGCTGGTGCCGGGTATGGTGAAATCGAATCCTGTCGGGTCGAGCGCCGCGTAGCGCACGTTGCCGCCGGGCGTATTGCTTCGCTGAACACCGGCTTTGTCGTAAAAGTCGCCATAGGAGACTTTCACATTGGCGGTCGGTGCGGTGCTGATATTGTTCGAGAGACCGACTTCATAGGGAATTGTCGCTTGCGGGCCGAGCGTGCCGCCGGCGAGCCGGCCGCCGACGTAGACGCCGATATATTCAAAGTCGTTCTCAATGTAGCCGAGCTGCAGTTCGAGATGATCGTGCAACAGCAGCTGATCGTAATAGAGGCTGTTGAGGCCGAAATAATTCGGCCCGATCGTCGCCCATGTCGGTTCCATCACCTTGAAACCTGTCACCACCTTGGCGTCGGGAATGCCGAGAATCCGGTTGAGATCGAAGGTGACGTAAGTCACCGTCAGCGAGAAGGCGGTCGGTTTTTGCCCGACATATTGCTGGCCCTGCGGCTCGGGTTTGCCTTGCGACAGAAAATTGACGTTGCCGTTCTCGATATTGTTGAGCCCGACGCCGATGCCGAGATCGGCGAGCGCGCCGCGCACGCCCGTGCAATCCGGGATGAGGGTTTGGCTCGTCGCCAGATAGGGAATGTTCCAGGTCGGGCGCAGCGACCAGGACTCGAGTTTTGCGCAAGCGTCCGAAGCCGGCGTGGGCGCCTTGCGGTCGAGCAGAACGCCGTAGGGATTCGACGGCCCGCTGCCAAGATCGGAGATGAACGCTGACTGGGAGGGCAGAGTCTGACCGAGCACAACCGCGCTGCTGCCCGTGATGACCGCCAGGAACGTGGCAGAAGCGAAAAGCGCGGCGGAGCCGATTCTCTGCAAGCCCCTTCGCGAAGTCCCGTCCGCCATCCCGCCCCGCCGTCATCGCTTTTATGGCCGCCAGCCACCATCAGCCCCGAGGAAAGAATAGCCAAACGAACCATTGATGCCAAGGCTGCGCCACGCGACGAGAACGAGTAAGCGCGTGTAGCAGGACGGCGCTCGCCGCTTCGTGATTAGGATGCGGAGGCCGTCCGAAACGCTTTCTCCCATGTCTCGGTACACTTACGCATCGATCTCGCGTGACGCGCTTTACATCAGCGTCACGCGCTCTTCATCTTTTTTGCCGCGCTTGAACGTCAGCGCCCGCAGCTATCGTCCGATTTCGGTGCGGCGTTCAGTGGACAATCGTCTGGCCTGTTCCGCGGTCACGGTTCCAAGTCCAATGACTTGGTAGCGGCTGTGCGGATCATAGAAGCCCTGTGTCACTGTCTTTTTTCGATGTTGGTCGGGTTGCGGTTCTTGCGTGGGCTCGCTTCCATCGCCCCCGCCGTAGCCTTCGATTTCGACAATGAGGATCGAGGCCGGCGGCGCCGCATGATTGCCCTGCCCGGTTGAAGTGATGGCTTTGGTCGCGGCACCCGAGGCCGCCGAGGCATTGTCCAAAGCGCCGATATTCGGCGGCGCGACGGTGGGAATGCCCTGGGTCACACCTTGCACCTGGATGTTGAAGGCGTTGAGCACTTGCAGCGCCGCGACGTCGAGATTGCCCGAGACGCGGATGCCCGCGGCGCCGGCATCGACCGTGCCGCGCGGCGCAATGAGATAGACATTCCCCCGAGGCGCTTCTGGAATGGTCTGCAAGGTTGCGATGCCAGCACCCGTCACCTGCGATTTCGCATCGACGGTGAAATAGCCGTCGGGGTCTTCCTTGTACTGCGGCGGTGGCACGTCCGACGTCGTCTTGGCGCCCTCGCCGGCGTTGATGTCGCCGTTCGACGACCAGATCGTCATGTCGCCGCCTTGCTCGGTGAAGATGCGGCTTTGCGCGAGCAGCAGGCTCTGGTCGCTGAAAATCTCGACGTCGCCCGTCTCCAGCGTGAGAATGCCCTGCTGGTTCGGACCGACGACGGTCTGACCATTGCTCGGGTTGATGACGTAGGGCGGCGCCGAGGCGCTGCCGACGAGGATGCGGCCGCCGGGGCCGAGGATATCGACATTGCCGCCCTCCTGCGTCTGCACCGTGGCGCCGCGCATATCGAAATAGCCGGTCGATACGAGCGAATTGGCGCCATTGGTGCCGCCGTTCAAATTGTTCTGCGTGTAGCCGTAACTCGCCGGGAACAGGGTGTTGATGGCTTCATAGCCGCGCGCGTATTGGTGATAATAGGGGCTGCCGGTATCATTATAGTCGGCCCCGACCTGGGTCAGGACATTGAAGAATTCTTCATCGACAAAAGCCTGCTGCTGATATTGCGGCAAGGCCTCGAAGATGGCCCAGGCCTGATCGGACGTAAGCGAGGCGATATTGCCGCTCACGCCGCGCCGCTTGAGATCGTCTTCCTCGATCTGCTCGACATAAGCGATAAGGCCCGGCGTCAGGCTGGTAACGCCGGGAATGGGCGGCGCCGAAGGATCGATATAGGCGGCCGCGAAGCCGGTATCGTTGATCCCCTTACCGACGCCGAACAGGATCGAGATATTGGCGCTTTGCGCCGGCAGAGAAGCATTATCAAGATCGCCAACGGTCTGGATGCCCGTCTGGATGCCTAAAGCGCCCTGAAGACTGGAGGTCTCGGCCTGGTTGGCGTTATTCGCCGAGGCCAGCGCTCCGATGTTGCGGCCTGCTTGGACATCGAAATAGCCAGGACCCGCCAGTTCCAGCGCGGGGGTAAGGTAATAGGCCCACTTCGGATCGATATGCGGCGCCGTCCCCAAAACGGGATCGTAGATATCGCGCCCGGCGACGATCCGCGTGATGTCCGATGCGTAGAAATTCTCGCCCAAGAACGTAAGGTTGACGATGTCGTTCCCGGCCTGGATGAAAGCCGGCTTGTTGGGCACCAGGGCAAGCTCGTCGTAATAGAAGCCGAGGCTATCCACGGTGCCGTCGGTGATATTGCCGTTCAGCGCATAGATCCGCACCGGATTTGGGTTCAGCGCGTGCGACGTCGTGTGCTCAAATCGCTGAACACCCGTCGGCGTTGGTCCCAGCGGCTCGGCATAAGCAAGGCCGCCGGCAAAGAAATACGAATCCGGATTCGTCGGCGAGGGGAGTGTCGACGGATCGACATCGAGCAGACCGAAATAAGTATTCGAGAAGGGCGTGTTGGGAGCAGAACCGCCCGCCATATCGTTCGCAAAACCAATCGATTGATTGGCCAGCAATGTGATCTGCCCGTTCACGGAAGGATAGAGCTCGCCGCCGCCTTCGATCTCGATCCCGCCGTCGAACGCCGTCATGCTGAGCGAGGCGGGCAAAAGGACGCCGCCGTCAGCGGAGCCCAGAAATGCACCGTTCGATGCGATCATCGTATCGAGTTCTGCGTTGCCCACTGTCGAGAGGATCGACAAAGACGAGGTGCTGCTGGGATTTTGAAAGTCGCCTTGGCTCATCCCGCCCAACTTGAAGTAAGAGGGATCGTAGGCGCCCCCGATATTGGCATCCTGACGCGCGGTCACCGTCCAGTTGGTGTTCTGGTAACCGAGCAGCGGCGCCATCGGTGTGATGGCATTGACCGATCCGGTTCTTCCAAACGACGCGGTCGACAGGGTGAACGCCGAGCCGATCTCGCCGCCAGCGGTCAATGATCCCGTGCCGTTCGCGACGAAATAATCGCCACCCAGAATATTCCCGTTGGCGGTCACGGAGAGATTGCCGCTGCCCAATGTATTCGCCGCGCCATTGGAAATATTCCAGGTCGTCGGCAGGGAGACGGAGAGTTCGTCGATATTGCCCTTCGCCGTGACGGTCACATTGCCGCCCGCCGACATCACCCCCTGATCGAAGGCCGCGAAATTGATCGAGCTTTGCGTGACCTGGCCGGAACCATTGGTGACATTGCCGGTCTCCATCCATTGCCACCAGAATTGCGCGATATAGGTGCCCGCGGCGCCAGTCACAGCGCCGGTCGTGTCGTAAATTTCCTCGGGGCCCTTCACCGCTTGGCCGTCGACGATCTCTCCCACCTGGCTGTTGATGCTGCCGTTGGCGTTGATTGTAATATTGCCCGCATCCACCGGCTGCACGGAGCCCGTGACCAGCAATTCGCCCTCGAACCCACTCCCCGTCGGCGGCTGCAGCAAAGAAACCGACGTGCCGGCTGTCGTTCCGGGCGCCGGCTCGCCGGCGGTATAGACCGCCGCAGGCGCTGCCGTGTCGATCCAGTCGATATTGTCTGCAGCGGCGACGTCGATCGACCCGGTGCCCGTGCGCACCGTTGTCGGGAACAGCAAGGTTCGGCCAGAGATAAAGCCATTGGCAACGCTTTGGGGCGAATCATTGGCGACAGCGAAATGCCCATCGAAGTCGACGCTGCCATCGGCGCTTGCACTCACGGCAAGCGGATTGGCGCTGGCGAGATCGGCGCCTGCGACGAAACGATAGGACGAGCTCGACCCGCCGAGAAGCGTCGCCGACGCGAGAGCCGCAGGGTTCGGGACTGTCGGCATGTTCGACGGGCTGTTATTCGGCCCCGGCTCCGCAGCGATCCCTTCGCTCGTATCCCCGACCGGCGCGAAGGGTGCGTACATCAATGGGGAACCTTGCCCCAATCGGAGACTGTAACTGTAAAGATAGAGATAATACGCCGGAAAGTCCTGCGCATACTGCGCGTAATCGCTCGAATAGGCTCCGTAGTCGGCATAGCTGCCGGGAAGGCTGGCAGGCGGCGCCGTTCCCACGCTTTCACCCGGCGCCAGCAGCGGCGGTGGTGTCGCCACGCCGAGATTCCCGCTGTTGAAATTGTTCGTCAGCCACGTCTGATACGCGGCGGCGTAGGCGGCATAGGTACCAAAGGATGACGGGTTGGGGACTGACGCCACGGCATTGAGCGTACTGCTCGTATAAGGCTGATAGCCGATATTGTCGCCGTAGTTATAGTAATAAGCCCAGCCCTGTTGATAGGAGCCCTTACCGATGTCCCCGATATAGAGGCTGTAATTCGTGTAATAGGCGGTCGATTGTGCGAATATCGGCGCTTGGACCGCCTGGTAATAGGGATCTTTGGAGATGTCGGTGCCGCCGAAGTTATTGGATGCGTCGTAGATGGTGCCGCTCTGCCACAGCGGGCTGTCGGTGCTGATGATTGCGTCATTTTCGAGATAATTGATCGCGGCGTTATAGGCGGCAAGATCGCTGACATAATTCGCCGGCGCATTGTTCACCGCAGCGCCGTTGTTCTGCTGATAGAATCCGTCGGTGATGCTGGCGTCGATCTTGAGATCGTTGCCAGCAAGGAAGCTGATGACCGGCGCCTGTCCGTTATAGCGATAGGCGAGCGAGGTCGAGCTGGTGCCGGCGGCAAGATTCCAATTGGTGAGCACCGTGATATTGCCGCCGTTGACGCCGCTCGTCGCCGGATTGACGAGGTCGATGCCGGGACGGATCTGCAAGATGCCTTGCAGGTTATCCGATTGGGCGAAGCTCTGAAGAGACGTCTGCGCATTGGATGAGAGCGGCAGATTCTCGATGAAGCCCATCAATGTGCCGGGCGTGGTGCCACTCTGATAGCCATAGAAGCCGCTGTGGTCGGCATTGGCATTTGTCGGCGTGAAATAATCGTTTTCAAGATAGCCCTGCAATTCAGCACTGGTCGGCGCCGGCAGCGCATTGCCGTCTTCGCCGCTCCAGGTGCCGGCGACGAGGTTGCCATTGCTGTCGTACCACCCGGCAGGATCGACGATGCCGTCGAAATGCTCGCTGCCGCCAGCCTGTTGTGCGGGCGTCGTGCCGCTGTCGGTCGTGCTCCACACCGCGTAAGGCTCGATCGCCACCGCCTGCGCGCCGAAAATGCCTTTGTTGGCGTTGAAGGCAGTCGGCAGGATGATATTGACGCTCCCATCGGCGAGCAGCGGCGCACGGAAGCTGACCATGCCGCCATAAAGCGCACCGGCCCCGCCGGAAACGTCGATCAATGCATTGGCGCCGACGGTAATGGTGCCGCTGTCGGCTGCCTGCACGTTCTCGTAGCCATAACCGCCGTTCAGCGTGCCATCCGGCGTGCCGGTCGTGCCGATAGCGACCACGCCACCCGCCTGCCCCGGCGTCGTACTGATCGCGAGCAAGGTTCCTTCGACATCGACGCCGCTTTTGCCGTAGAGACCGATCTCGCCCGCGGCAGGACCCGACACATTGATCGTGCCGTCGATGATTACATTGCCGGCGCTCGCGCTCGGGCTCGTCCCGCCATTGGCCGTCAAGATCACGTTGGCCGCTGTCAGATTATTGCCGGCCGAGAGCATGAGATTGCCGGCGCCCGTGGTCACGGAGATCAGCTTGTTCACGCCGCTCGAGGCGAGCGTCGCCGCCAGCGCATCGAGATCGACGGCGCCGCCGGTCTTGAGCGTGAAGGAGCCGCCTTGGGTGCCCGCCACAGCACCGCCTTGCAGCGCGCCGAGGAGGTTCACGGCGCCCTGCGGTGCATTCAAGGTAATGGCACCCGCCGCGCCGCCGCCCTGGGCACCGGCGAAATCGAGCACGGCGCCGCTTGCAACATTGATCGCGCCCGCATCCGCGGTCAGATTGATATTGCCGCCCGGCGCATAGGCCGCGGTGTCGATGAATTGCTTCACGAAGCCGGCCGTATCGACGATTGCGCCGCTGTCGATGTCGAGAGCGCCCGTGGTGGCTTCGAGGCTGACATTGCCGGCGACCGCTTCGACCAGCGCCGTGTCGATCAGCGTGCCGCCGACGAGCTTGATCGCGCCGCCAAAGGCCTGCGCGGCCGATGAAGTGCCGCCCGGGGCCGATGCGAGAA
Organism: Pseudomonadota bacterium; assembly: GCA_040756295.1. Taxonomy (GTDB): domain Bacteria; phylum Pseudomonadota; class Alphaproteobacteria; order Rhizobiales; family Beijerinckiaceae; genus Methylovirgula. The sequence goes on from JBFLZN010000002.1 coordinate 295,034, forward strand.
GCGTCAGAAGACCGCCGGTCTTCAGTGTCGCGTTGCCGCCGGCACCGGCGATGATCACCGGCGCCGTCAATGTCACCGGCAGCGCGCCGAAGTTGAACGTGCCCGCGCCCTGGCCGACGATGCCGTTCACCGCCGTCGCAGCAACCGAACCGAAGCCGGAGAAGGCCGAAGTGCTTGCCCCCTGCCCGGTCGCGCCGAAGTCGATCTCGTCTGCCGTCAGCGTCAGGCTGCTGGTCCCCACGGCCAGTGAGGTCAGTGCCGGCGCGTCGAGATCGTTCGAAAGCGTCAGCACCCCGGCATGGATCGAAACGTTACCGGCATCGCCCGCCGCGCCATCCGTGAACGAACCGGCGCTGAGTTCGAGATTGTTCGGCACATCGACATTGATAGTGCCCTCGAAATCGATCGCCCCGTAAGAGCGCAGGATCACCTCATTCGCGCTCGCGAATTGCGCGAGCGTGTTGGCGCCGATGACCATGCCGGAGAGGCCGGCGGAGGTGGTGTTGCCGTCGATGAAGGTGATCAGCCCGCTGTCGGCAGCGATCGCGTGGCCGCTCAGCGCCGCGCCCGGATCGACCAAGGTGTCGCCCGACGCGTCGAGCGTCAGCCCCTGGCCACCCGCCAGCGTCACGCCGCCTTGCACCGTCAGCAGGCCCTGCGCTGTGGCCGGCAGGTCATCGCGGGTGATCTGCAAGATGCCACCGTTGGAGACGGCGAGCAGCGCACCGTCGCCGCTGACCGCCGTCGCGCCGGTGGTGCTGTTGGCGTTCTGGCCGATGGTGATCGCGACCGGCTTACCCGGCGAACCGCCTTCGGCTTCGATGACGCTGCCGCTCTCGACCAGCAGGCCAATTGGGGCGTTCGGATCGTCTTGCGGCGTATCCGTCTTGGTGACGAGAATGACTTCCGGACCGGTCAAAGGATCGGCCGCATCGTTCGACACCACGACGCTATTGGCTGTGGCCTCGATCGTTTCGCCGGCGCTGGTTTGACTGCGCGTGCCGCCGATCAGCAGGCTCGCCGCGCCGAGTTGGTCGAGCGCGTCGGCGCCGATCTGCACATAGCCCGGCAGGGCCGCTTCGCCATTGCCGGTAATCTGGATGTCGCGCGAGGCAATATCGACCAGTGCACCCTGCCCGCCCGGACCTGCTTCGGTCTCAAGCACCGCGCCGAGCGTCAGTGCATTGGAGGCGGCGAGCGCCAATTGCCCGGCGTCCTGCGGCAGGCGCGGCACGGCCGTTCCGGCCTCTGCTGCCTGGCTGGCAAAATAGCTGTTCGCATTGGTGAGCGTATATTGCGAATATTGGCCCCAGACCGAAGCCGACTGCACCAGGAACGACGTCGTCTGCGCGCTGCGTGCGCCAGTGAGGCCATCGATGAAATAGCCTTCGGCAATGCCGCTGCCGTCCGGCAATACGACATTCTGGTTCGCCACGGCATTGACCGATCCGGTCTGCTGCACCACGCGATAAGCGCCGGGCATGGTCGCATATTGGCCTGGCAGCAGCGTGTAGATACCGGCGGGCAGTCCTGCCACGCCGGAGAGATAGACTTGGCTGCCGACAGCGGCGCCGTCCGGCGCCATCTCCTGATCGACCGGCGCGACGGGGCTGTTATAGCCCGGGATCACCGCATAGATCGGCCGGTCATCCGGATAAAGCGGCACCTGCGTCGGTGTCGCGCCGCTCTGATAGACCGTGTTCGATTGCAGCAGCAGATTGCGCGAACCGCCGGTACCCGACACCCATTCCGACGCATAGACCGTACCGCCACCAGACAGGTCGACGGTTGCGCCCGGATCGAGTGACAGCGAAGTACCGGCAAGACTGATCGACTTCGCTGGCGGCGCGGTCAGGTCAGAGAAGGAGTTGTTCGCTGAGGCAGGCCCATAAATCTGGTACTGCCAATCGAGCCCGTCGATGGTCGTGCCATAGGGCACCGTCGCGCCATCCAACGAGACCGACGTGATACTTCCTGCGCCCAGCGTCACCGATTGCGTCGCCACCAGCGGCAGGCTGTTGAACGCACTCGCCTGGCTCGTCGTGTCGCTGACGCCAAGTACCAAAGAACCCAACGGCACCCGCACCGTGCCGTCCTGGACGATATTCGTCGCATCGATCAGCAAGCTGCCGCCGGCCGAGAGCGGCGCCGATGAGGCCGGCCCACCCGGAAGGAAGGTCACTGTCGTCGGCAATTGGGCGCCGTTCACGATCGGGCCGACCGCATCGATGATGAAAGTATTCGCGGTTGCCGGATAGAGCTGCGCCGCCTGGAAGGTGAGATTGCCGCCCGTCAGCAGTTCGCCGTCAGGGATCGAGGTCGTCCCATAGCTCAGATCATAAAGCCGCGTATCGCCGCGGCTTTCGAACGTCGCGTTGCCGAAGTTCTCCAGCGCGATCTGCCCGGTCAGATCGAGCGTCCCAGCGCGGACTGATAGCGCGCCGTCCGTCGCCGCCTGCACCGGGGTTCCCGACGCCGCACCGCCGAAATCCACATACGGCGCCGAGATCGACACCGACGTCCCGCCGACACCGTTGCCGGAGATCGTCGGAAAGGACGTCGGGTTTACCGGCAGCGCGACATACTCGGTCGCATCCGAGACGAAGGACCGGCCCAGATCGATCGACACATTCCCGGCAAAGCCGACAGGAACGGGTATATTCGTTGTCGAGGCTGATCCGCCGAAAGCGTTATTGGCCATTGCGACCGGGTCGGCCGCGACCACGAGACTGTCGATCCCCGACCCGTCGAGCCGGTCAACGGCAAATTGCTCGACACCGGCGATGGCGCCGGCGGCTTGTTTGCCAATTTGCAGCCCGGCGGATAATGCGCCGGATTGCTGCAAGATGATTCCGGTCGCCTCTGTCCTATTATTATTATTGAAATATTTGCCATTCACCACGGTCATGACGGCCGGCGACAGCGTCAACGTCCCGCCATCAGCCAGCGGCGCACCGCCGTGGGCAATGAGCGTGCCGTCATAGAATAGGCCGGAGCCGCTGCCGAGCGTGATCGATCCCGCATCGCTCCAGACCGGCGTCGGCGCATAGTCGATCCCTCGCAGATCGCTGCCGCTGTGCGCGACATCGAACGTCGAAGACGTGCCGGACACGTCGATCACAGATCCAGCCTCGGCGACGACATAACCGGGGCCATCGAGAACCGAAACGGAGCCGCCGTCGAGCACCTGGCCGGTGCGCGGAACGATCTCGCCAAAGGCCGTCGACACGGGTGCGGCCAAGGGATCGAGGAGCGTGACGCCCGAGGCATCGAGAACGCTATCGGCGCCAAGCCAGACCGAGCTCGTCGGCGACGTGCCACCGGCCGGCGCGCCGGTCAGCGAGATGCTGCCGCCATGGGCGACGATCGTGCCGAGATCGGTGAGCTGATTATAGGAGGTAAACGAAACAGACGCGCCGGGATCGGCCAGGATGGACGCGCCCTGATCGACGAGGAGGGTTCCGGTGACGCCGGAATAGACGGGAGGCACAATGAGGAAGAGGTTCCCCTGTCCGTCGGCGGTGCTCCATGCCATATAGCTGTCCGCCGTCAGCGAGAAATCGGCGGCCTGGCGATGATAAGGATCGAGCGACCCGACAGAGACCAGCGAACCATCGGGCAGCGCGCCGCCGGCGCCGTAGAGATTGGCTCCGGTCGGCGCCGCCAGCAGCGCATCGATGTTCGGGATGAAATTCTTCTCGCTGACCGTGACGGTCGTACCGCTGGTGACGGCCGCATCGTAAAGCGCCGTCAAATTATAGGCGCCGAAGCCCTGGCTGGAGAAGAAGTTTGCCGGCAAGACGAGCGCATAAGACGGGGCTGAGGCCGGGTTGCCGCCGATCTGGATCCCCAGCGTCTGCAGCGTCAGCGTGCCGCCGCCGGAGAAGCCGTAGCCGCGCAAAGTGCCGTCAAGAGTGATCGTGCCATGCGTCGGCTGGTCGGTCGGAAGAAACGGGCTGGCGTAATTGCCGAATTCGAGGCCATTGGCGAACACATATGTTTCGAGCGAGATGCTGCCGCCCTTGCCGGCGGGGATTCCATCCACCGCCTTGATCACGCCGCTCGGCTGGACATAACCGCCGCTCGAGACGTCGAGTACGCTGCCGGGCTTCAGATCAATCGCGCCGGTGACGTCGTAGGCGGGGCTCTTGGGGTCGGAATCGAGGCCTTCCGCCTGTAATGAATTGGCCTGGGTCGTGATCGAGATACTGCCGCCGTTGATGTTCGCGGCGCCCGTCTGCTGATACGGGCCGAGACCGGCGTCGTTCACCCATTGACCCGCGGCGCTGATGGTGACGCCGGCGCCCACCGTGACATCGCCAGCAAATAGAAGGGCAGGGGTGTAGCCGGTGCTGCCCGTCTGGATGGCATATCCCTCGCCGACGATGCTGATCGCCCCGCCTGGCGCGGTGAGATCGGCATTGACCTGCACGGCGCCGCTGTTGAGCGAGATCGACCCGCCCGGCTGTACCTTGAGCGGTGCATCGACTGCGAGATTCTCGGAGCCGTAGAAGGTGATCGACGAAAAATCCGCCGCATTGAGAATCGGCGCCGAAAGAGTCGAGGTATAGAGCACATTGTTCGGGTCGCTCAGCGACATGGCTTGAGAGGCCGGCGTCACGAGCGATGTATCGGCATTGAAATCAGGCGCTATCGCGTCGAGTTGCATCCCCTGATCGGCGATGACGAAGTTCTGCGTCGAGTTCGAAGTGGAGGTACTGCCGATCGTCAGCGAACCGCCCTTCGGTAGATCGCCGCTCTGGACCTGATGCAAGCCGGTCTCGGACGCCGCGAGAATCTCGCCGTCGAGGATTACGGCGCCCGTCGGACTTTTCGGCTGATATGACGCGTATCCTGCGATCGGCTGGATATCGAAGGCGCCACCGTTGCCGCCCTGAATGTAATCGGGCTGGTAATAACCGCCGAGAAGCAAAGTCGCGCTGTAGTCGTCGGTTATGCCCCAATGTGCGTGATCGACGCTGAATTGGCCGGCGAATCCGATAAAGGTGTCGTTCGGATCCGCATTGGCGATATTGACGATATTGCCCGACGCATCGAGGAGCCGCGTCGTCGCAATCATCCCGCCGAGATAATGAATGTAGCCGCCGGTCATATTGAGAATCGAGCCCGGCACGGTGATCACCTCACCGCCGGACAAATTCAACGACCCGGCATTGACCAGCATCTGGTCGATGGTGCGCGGCACCTCGTTCACATAGCCCTGCGCGTCGATGAGCGGCGAGCCGATCCAGGTCTCGCCGTCAGCGCGGACCCCGGTGATGGTGCTGTCGATCGTCACGGCCTTGCCAAGCAGGAACCCGTCGCGCTGTAAGGGCGAATCGGCGAGATCGTCAGAGGTCAGGCCGGTCTTCGCGCCGATCGTCACAAGCGTGGCGGAAACCGGCAGTTCAACGTTCGCGAGACCGGACACGTCGATCACCGCGCCGCTATCGACATAGATACGGCCGGGGATATCGCCGTTGATGCTGACGAGCCCGAACCCCCCGTCTGTGGTCACGGACACGTTCCCGCCCGGCACGTCCACCAGCGAGCCGTTATCGAAAGTGGCCGCGCCACCGGTAACCGTGATCGCCCCAGGTTTGAACGACGTATTGGCCGCCTGATCCGACGTCGTCGTCTCGCCGTCCTCATCCGGCAACACCGCCGTCACCGACCCCGGCGCGAACACCACCGGACCTGACCGCCGAGCGAAGCTGCCATCGCTCTCATCCGCCGCGGTCAGGACAATTGCACCCGGTCGCGTGATGCTTGTGGTGACCCCGACCACGCCCGCCTGGGTGACCGCGGCGCCGAGCATCGTGACATTGCCGGTTGTGGCCTGGAGCAGGCCGGTATTCGTCGCGGTGAAGACGGGAGTCGGATCGGATGCTCCCAACCCAAGCCAGCCGACGAGCGTAGGACTAAGCCAGGAATTACTGGTCTCCGCAGGAGGCGGAGAAAGTAGCAGTCCCATACCGGCGGCGAGAATGACTTGACCGTCTGGCGCGAGGATGGTTCCGGCATTGGAGACATTCGGCGCCGCGAGCATCGCATAGCCGAGATTGCCGGCCTCTATTTGGGCGCCCGCCTCGACGGTGATATTGCCCTCGCTCTTGACGTCGGTTAGCGAGCCGTTGAGCGCGCCGAGAAACGGGGTATTGGATTTAAGGCCGGTGATGCCATTGGCGAGGAAAAAGCTGTTGGCGTTGGCGACGGAAAGACTATAGCTGCCGCCGCTGACCGGGTTGGTGGTTGTGTCCCAGGCGGCACTGCCCGGCACCGTCTGGTTGCTCATGTTTTCGTTGAGAAAGTTCAGCGACGAAGCGATCAGCGAGCTGACGTTGACCTGGCTCGCCCCGCCGAAGACGATGCCGTTGCGGTTGATCAGGTAGACCGTGCCCTCGGCCTTGATCTGGCCGAGGATCTGGCTCGGCACGCCGGACGGATCGATAACGCGGTTCAGCGCGATCCATTTGTTGCCGGTTGAGGAATTCCCCGCCGACTGATTGAAATAGAGTTCCGTATTCTTGCCGACATTGAAACTCGTCCAGGTCAGGATCGCCTTCTGCTGCGTCTGCTGGATTTCGACCAATGTCTGGCCGTTGCTTGTCGACTGAGTTGGCGCGCTGGCGCCGAGCCAGACATTCGGATCGGGAGAACTCGCGCTATAATTCTTCGTACCATCCGGTCCGCCCGGCAGGCCAAAAGTTGGCACGAGCCCGCCCGGCGTCAGGCCATTGGGAACCGACGGAAGACCCGGCGCGGCGCCCGTCGCCTGCTGCGCCAGCGCTCTTGCCTGCGCCTGCGTTTGCTGCATGGCCTGGACCGCCTGCACCGCCCGCGTCAGGCTGCTCATCGACTGCTGCGTCGCTTGTTGCGCCTGTTGAACTGACGCCATCGCCGCAGCCGCGGCGTTCGCGGTCGCCGCAAACGCCCCGCTCCCGCCGCGCATGGTCCCAAGCGGCAAAGCCCCGGCCGGTGCGCCCGGCGTCAGCAACGCAAGGGCGCTGACGCTTGCCAAAAGCACAACTTGCAACGGACGGGAATGACGCGAGGGAGCGACGCGTGACGGCATGGCGGACTCTTTTCGACCGAGATCGGGAGAGGTGCTGCCGCGCGGACACGCATGCGCTTCCCCCGTCTTGCGGATACATGGCGAGGCCAGAGACCGACAAAGAATCGAAAAAGAATTTGGACCTACCCGAGCAGCACGATCCCGCCGGGCAATATTGTCGCATGCGCGCCGAAGATTTCGGCGATTTGCCCGATGACCCGGTCGATATTCTCAATCCGGAGCCGGGCGTTGAACAGCCGTCGGGCGAGCGCCGCGTTGGTCAGGATGACCCGACCCGGCCGATAACGATTAACCTCCGCCACGACGTCGCTCACAGGTGTCGATTGAAAGATGACCACCCCGTTCTGCCACGCCGTCACCGCGGCAGGATCGACGACGACGGCCGGGCTTATTCCCTTGTCGGAATATCGCGTTTGCTGCCCGGCGGAGAGTTGCGCGATGGCGCTTCCCTGCTCGACCTTTATGCTCCCGTTGAGGCACGAGACGCAGGCAATATGGTTTTCATACAGCACATTGAACCGCGCCCCGGGGAGGCCCGTCGTTTGGCCATTGCCCGCCGAGACGATGAAAGATTTCGTCGCGCCCGCAGGCGTGGCAACCGCCAATTCCCCGGCAATCAATTCGATCCGATCGGCGCGATCGCCGGTTGAGCGGAGTGCGACGCTCGTTCGCGTGTTCAGCTCGAGCGCGATATGATCGGCGAGCGCGATCCGGCGCTGCGCGCCGGGTTCGGTTCTGTAGTCGGCCTCAAGCTCGGACAAGGATGGCCAGAGCCCGAGCGGCGGACGCGATAAAAGTGTCGCCGCGCCGGCAGCCGAGGCGGCCAGCGCGCCACCGAGAACGAGGCGCCGACGATCGAGCCTGCCGAGACCTCCGATCGAACGCTGACGCGCGGCCGATAACTCGACACCCTCCGCCACAAGCTCCTGCACGGCGGGACCAGCCGCCGTCCATAGCAGGTTGGCGCGATCGAAGGCCTCCGCATGCGCGGGGCTACGCGCAGCCCATTCCTTTAAAGCAGCAAGATCGGCAGGCCGGGCGGCGCCGCTGGCGAACCGGGCGACCCATTGGAAGGCCTCCCGGTCCAACGGCTCCAAAGGCGCGCGGCGATCGTCGGCATCAACCATCTTATACCAACCTAAGCGTAGCGACATGCGCGCAGCGTCGCGCTCCGGAACCGGGTTTCGGCATCCTTATTCTTTCGTTCCTTTATGAGATACCTCGCGGAGCCGGGGACCGAATCGCCGGATGAGTTTTTTCCCCAACCGCTCCGCGCAATGCGTCAGAGCGCTTTTCAACTCGCGCTCGGCCATGCGCTGCGAAATACCATGGCGCGCCGCGACGTCGCTCATCGACAGGCCCTGCAATCGCGCGGCCAGCAAAATCTCCCGGCGCCGGGGCGTCAGTTCTTTTATGGCTTGTTTCAGCATCTCGAGTTCGGCACGCGCCTCGTAGATTTGCGCCGGGCTCGGCGCGTCATCGACCAAATTGAGCGCCGCCTTTGCGTCGTCGAGCGTCAACGTCCGGCGCGCGCGCTGGGCGCTTCTCAGGCCAAGATTCAGAGCGACACGCAAAAGGTAGGGATAGGGTCGATCGACCGGCGCGGCCGGCGACGATGTCTCCAGCCGAAGCCACGTGTCATGCAGCGCGTCGCGCGCCAATTCCGCCGAACCCAAGCGCTGGGTCAATCTTGCCTTTAGCTCGTCGTAGACGAGCAGATAATGATGCCGCAGAAAATCCCTGGATGCGTCAACCATCTTGGCGGCCCACTCGACAGAGACTCATGGCCGGCACCCCGGCCTTTCCTGGGCCGAAGGCGGATAGATCGCCATCGTCACGGGTTGTGGCAGGTCCGCAGGCGGATCTTCGTCAATGCGAAGACCGCGAAGACTCGTGACGATGGCGGCATCACGGGCCGGATCGTTCGTGGAGGTCCGTGATTCGGCGGCGACAATCTCCCCGGATTCCGAGACGACGAAGCTGATTATGATTTCATTCGAAGCCCTTGTATCGAGCCCGCACAACGCCTCGGCGATCCGTGTCTGCAACGCGGCGAAATAAGGTTCGTAGCGCCGGATCAACGCATTGGACACGTGACCCGGGAGCGCCGCGGCGCTCGGCACGCGTTCCAGCGTAAGGGTATCGGGTCCGGTCACCCGCGGGTGATAGCCTGTGCCGCGAAGCAATATTTCCAAGCCTTCCAAGAGTGTCAGCCGCCCGGCAACCAAGGTCGAACGTCGGCCACTCGCCAGAGTGCCGTCGTAATAGACTTCAATCCCCGTTGCAGCGCCATAAGCAACCAGGGCATCTGCGAGCGGCTGCGACGGAATGTTGAAAATAATCCGGTTATCCGGACTCGCGCCCTGCGCGGCGAAACTTGTGCGCACGCCACAACCGAAGAGCCAAAAGACCAAGAAGAGGGTCGACCATGCCGCCCACCAACTCTTCGTGGAACACTCTTCTCTCTTGGTCGAAAGCATGAACCCGCAGGTGTCGGGCCGTTATGCGCTATATGCCTGTGGGCATAAATCCCGGATATGACGATTTTACGTCGCCGATTTTGGGGGCCGTAAGCCTTCAAGTTCGCGTGTCCCGGAACGTCTAGGCGGGCGTTCTTCCGGGACACCCTTTTTGCACACGACTGCGCGATGGCGCGCCGCATTGCTTACTCGCCGGCGGTCACGCGGTATTTCGTGACCTGGATGCCAATGCCGGGTTTGGCGACATTGCTCTCGGTCTGCGCATAGATGCCGAAATCGAGTGGACCGGTCGGCACCTGAATGCGAACCTTCTGCAAATCGGTTCCGTTCACCGAGACGCTGATCAAACTGCCTTTGACAGTCGCGCGCAGAACGATATTCGAGCCGGGCGTCGGCACCAGCGTCGGGCGGGAAAGATTGGCGACCTGGGTCCACGTGCCCGAGACTTTGCGCCAAAGCGCGATGGCGCCGGAGCTGTCGACCTGGAGAACGTCGAACGTGCTTGCATCTTTCGCCAGGAAGACGAGGCCAAGATAAGCGTTGTTTTTCGGCCCCGCCGCCTTCGGCAAAATGCCTTGCAGGCAATAATCGCCGTCGCTGGCGTTGAACGTATTGTTCAGATAGACCCACGAGCTGTTCGGCGCATAGAGATGCAGGGTGAGGCCCGATTTGTCGATGCTTGCGTCGGGATCGGACGGCCAGCCCCCGGTGTTATCGGTGAAACTGTCGGCAAAAATCTCGTTGCCCTTCTGAAGGCTGGCGCAATCGGCGGCATAGGCCAACGAAGACGCCGCCAGAAGAAGCCCCGCGGATTGTGTAACGACGATCAACGCGCTGCGGAATAATTTAAGCATGAAAATCTCCGATCCTGATGACCGGCTGCGGATCGTAGCCGGACTCGGCAAAAGATCGATGTCAATCCTAGTATGGACATGCGTCCGGCGCCACCGTAGGGCCCAAGCCAGATAGAGCACAAGCGGCGACCGGAATGCGGCGGCGGCGCCTAGCTCTTCGCACCGCGCAGGATATCCCGCGTGCGCGGATCGCCCGCGCCGGCAAAATATTTTTCGAGCGCACGGTCAAAGACCAAGGGGGGCGAGGCGACGGCCGCGAAAAGCGTCATCGACGAACGAAATTTAAGATCGTCGGGGCTCCCAAAAATATCATGCGCGGAACGGCCGTCGATCTGCAGCGTCAGATCCGTGCAGTGCCGCAGCCGCGCGCCGAGCAGCGGATCGGCGAGATAGGCGCGCGCCTCGGCGGCGGAGGCGATGGCATAGAACCGCGCCATGGGGCTCAGGCCGAGCCCCACGATCTGCGGGAAGATGAACCACATCCAATGCGTCGTCTTGCGCCCGGCGCTGAGTTCGGCGCACGCCTGCGCATAGACCGGCGCCTGCGCCTCGACGAAGCGCGATAGATTGAACGGGTCGGAAATCGCCGCTCTAAAACCTCGGCGTGCCGAGCGCCGCCGCATGCGCCTTCACGGCGAGCGGCAGAAATGCCCCGGTGGCTTTGTCGAGCCCGAAGAGGCGGCCATCGGCCACGTCGAAATAGGCGCCATGTAAGGCGAGATCGCCCGCCTGCTCCGCCGCACGCACATCCGGGAAGGTGCGCAGATTGGCCAGCGACTCGATGATCGCGGCGCGGCCGAGCCGCTCGGCATAAGCGGCGACGGGCTCGTTGCGCGGGCCGATCTTATGCGCCGCCGGTCCAAGCAGGGAAATCCATTGCCCGATGAAATCGCCCGGCGCGAGCTGAACCTCGCCGCCGGCCTGTGTGTCGACATAGGCGCGGATGCCGCCGCACATGGCATGGCCCATGACCACGACGTGCGGCACCTTCAGGACCTTGATGGCATATTCGAGCGCCGCCGACGTGCCGTGGCGTTCGCTGTCCGGCTCATAGGGCGGGATCAGATTGGCGATATTGCGCAGCACAAAAATCTCGCCGGGGTCGGCGTCGAAGATCACCTCCGGCGCGGCACGCGAGTCGCAGCAGCCGATCAGCAGCACTTTCGGGCTCTGGCCGCGGTCGGCGAGCTCGCGATAATGCCCCTGCTCGCGCCGGAAGCGGCCGTGCAGAAAAACCTCATAGCCTTCGATGAGCCGCGCCGGCAGAAGCGAGCGCTCATCCTTCGTCGTTAATTCATCCATACGCTTTTCTCACCCAATGCGATGAACCTTTTGTTTCAGTTCCTGCGAAACTCTCTGCGCGCTTGCAAGCTGAGCTTTATATGGCACTGCAAAAAAATTGCGGCACGTTAGCGCAGTTTTCGCGACCGCGCGCGTCGCTCGCAAGGCCGCCGACGCGCAAAATTCCCATGGGCTGCCGCGTGCAAAACGCGCTGAAGGTGGCGCCGGCGCCGCGATTCCGCAACGCGAAAAAAGCCCCCTGCGACAATAGCTTCGCATGCCTCCCCCGCTTTGCTATCTGGCGAAGCCATATAAACTCGGCTAACGACTTTGCAGATTGAGTGCCCCGGAGGTTCGGCCGCAATGAATATTCACGAGTACCAGGCGAAACAATTATTGGCACAATTCGGCGTTGCAGTGGCGCCGGGCGCGGTTGCCTTCACGCCGGAGCAGGCGGTTTATGTTGCAACCGAACTCGGCGGTTCGCGCTGGGCGGTGAAAGCGCAAATCCATTCCGGTGCCCGCGGCAAGGCCGGCGGCATCAAGCTCTGCTCGCATTATAAGGAAGTCCGCCAGGCGGCGCATGACCTCCTCGGCAAGCGCCTGATCACCACGCAGAACGCGCCCGACGGCCAGCCGGTGCAGCGCGTCTATATCGAAGTCGCCTCGCCTTATGAGCGGGAATTCTATCTCGGCTTTGTCCTCGACCGTAAGGCCGAGCGCGTCCGTGTCATCGCCTCGCAGCACGGCGGCATGGAAATCGAAGAGATCGTCAAGACCGATCCGAATGCGGTGATCCAGGTGGTCGTCGAGCCGGCCGTCGGCCTGCAGGCGTTCCAGGCGCGCGAGATCGCTTTCGCGCTCGGACTGAACATCAAGCAGGTCGCGCGTGCGACGACGACGATCCTCTCGGCCTATCGCGCTTTTCGCGATTGCGACGCGCTGATGCTGGAGATCAATCCGCTGGTCTTGACCGCCGACGACAAGATCCTCGCGCTCGACGCGAAAATGTCGTTCGACGACAATGCCATGTTCCGCCGTCCCAATATCGCAGCGATGCACGACGCTTCGCAGCAGGACCCGCGCGAGGCGCAGGCCGCCGAGCATAACCTCAATTATATCGGTCTCGACGGCGAGATCGGCTGCATCGTCAACGGTGCCGGCCTCGCCATGGCCACCATGGACATGATCAAGCACGCCGGCGGCAGCCCGGCGAACTTCCTCGACGTCGGCGGCGGCGCCTCGCCCGAGCGCGTCGCGACGGCTTTCCGCCTCGTCCTCTCGGATGAGAACGTAAAGAGCGTGCTGGTCAATATCTTTGCCGGCATCAACCGCTGCGACTGGGTCGCCGAAGGCGTCGTTCAGGCGGTGAAGGAGACGGAGATCAAGGTTCCGCTCATCGTCCGTCTTGCCGGCACCAATGTCGAGGCCGGCCGCAAGATCATCAAGGAGAGCGGCATCCCGATCATCAGTGCCGAGACTTTGGGCGAGGCAGCCGCCAAGGCGGTCGCTGCCTGCCGCGATTTCAAAGCCACGCACGAAACTGCACAGTAAGGGACGCGCCAAATGAGCATTCTGATTGACGAGAAAACCCGAATTATCGTGCAGGGCCTGACCAGCGAGAAGGCCACCTTTCACGCTCAGGACATGATCGCTGCCGGCAGCAACATCGTCGGCGGTGTCGTGCCGGGCAAGGGCGGACGCACCCATATCGGCCTGCCGGTCTTCAATACGGTCAAGGAAGCCGTCCGTGAGGTCGGCGCCGAAGCTTCGATCACCTTCGTCGCACCGTCCTTCGCCGCCGATGCCATCATGGAATGCGCCGACGCCGGCATCCGCCTCGTCTGCTCGATCACCGACGGCATCCCGGCGCAGGACATGATGCGGGTGAAGCGCTATCTGATGCGCTACCCGAAGGACAAGCGCACGATGATGGTCGGCCCGAACTGCGCCGGCATCATCAGCCCCGGCAAGGCCATGCTCGGCATCATGCCGCCGCACATCTATATGCGCGGCACGGTCGGCGTCATCTCGCGCTCGGGCACGCTCGGCTATGAGGCGGCGGCGCAGATGAAGGCGCTCGGCATCGGCATCACCACCAGCGTCGGCATCGGCGGCGATCCGATCAACGGCAGCTCGTTCATGGACCATCTCGCGCTCTTCAACAATGACGACGAGACGGAAGCCGTGCTGATGATCGGCGAGATCGGCGGCCCGCAGGAGGCGGAAGCCGCGGCTTGGGTGAAGGACAATATGACGAAGCCCGTGGTTGGTTTCGTCGCCGGCCTCACCGCGCCGAAGGGCCGCCGCATGGGCCATGCCGGTGCCATCATTTCCGCCGCCGGCGACAGCGCCGCCGAGAAGGCCGAGATCATGCGCGCCTTCGGCCTGACGGTTGCGCCGAGCCCGAGCGAATTCGGCGCCACGATGGCGCAGGTCCTGGCCAAGAGCCAGGCGTCGCGCCGCGTTTCGGCTTAAGCGCATTCCATTCGCGACAGCGGGGCGGCGTGCCGTCCCGCCTCAGTCATTTAGACTCGCCTCAGTCATTTTTAGAAGGGACGATCGATGAGCTTCACTTTGGTGGAGCAGGCGCACGCGCGCCTGCAGCGTTCGGAATTGGCGGTGCCCGGCTCGAACCCCGGCATGTTTGAAAAAGCGGCGAAGTCGAAAGCCGATATCATCTTCCTCGACTGTGAGGATGCCGTCGCGCCCGACGACAAGGAGCAGGCGCGCAAGAACATCGTCGCCGGCCTCAACGAGGTCGATTGGGGCACCAAGACGATGATGGTGCGCATCAACGGCCTCGATACGCATTTCATGTATCGCGACGTCGTCGACATCGTCGAAGCCTGCCCGCGGCTCGACATGATTCTGATCCCCAAGGTCGGCGTCGCGGCGGACGTCTATGCCGTCGATATGCTCGTCACCCAGATCGAGGCGGCGAAGAAGCGCGACAAGCGCATCGGCTTCGAAGTGCTGATCGAGACGGCGCTCGGCATGGCCAATGTCGAGGCGATCGCCCAGTCGAGCAAAAGGCTCGAAGCCATGTCTTTCGGCGTCGCCGATTATGCCGCTTCGACCCGCGCCCGCACGACGGTGATCGGCGGCGTCAACCCGGATTATGGCGTGTTGACCGACAAGGACGCCAAGGGCCACCGCGACTATTTCTGGGCCGACCAATGGCACGCGGCGCAGACGCGCATGATGGTCGCCTGCCGCGCCTATGGCCTGCGGCCGATCGACGGCCCGTTCGGCGATTTCTCCGACCCGGACGGCTATAAGGCCGCGGCGCGCCGCGCGGCGGTGCTCGGCTATGAGGGCAAATGGGCGATCCATCCCTCGCAGATCGATCTCGCCAACGAGGTCTTCAGCCCATCGGAAGCCGAGGTCACCAAGGCCCGCCGGATCATGGAGGCCATGGACCAGGCCGCGAAAGAGGGCAAAGGCGCCGTCTCGCTCGACGGCCGGCTGATCGATATCGCCTCGATCCGCATGGCCGAAGCGCTGCTCGCCAAAGCCCAGGCGGTCGGTAACTGAGCGGTCGGTAACTGAACTTAGAGCCTCGCGTTGCCTCCATGTGTTGCGTCCGCTAGAAGCGAGTGAGCAAGCGTGGAGGCTCCATGGCCGATCCTGAACCGGGCGAAGAAACAGCCCCGCCGGCCGGGCGAGACTTTTCCGGCAATGCGCTGCGGCGCGAGCCCGCGGTGATCGAAGGCACGGCGCACGATTTGACCCCCGCCGAGCCACCGCATGAGCCGGTGGCCGAAGCGGCCGACGAACCGGGCGAGCCTGTCGAGGCGCAAGACGCGATAACGCAGGGCGAAGACACCCCCTTCGAACCGGCGCATGACGAGACTGCCGAGGCGGCGCCCGCTTCAGCGCCGGACGAACCGGCCGCCACACTCGAACCCCCGCAAAAAGCCCCGCGGCGCGGCAGCGTTCTAGTCCCGGCGCTGCTGTCGCTGATCATCGGCGGCGCGGCAGGCTTCGGCGGCGCCTATGAGCTGCGCAATCTCGACCATTCCGACGCCAAGATCGGCACGCTGACGGCGCGGCTCGACTCGCTGGCCGAGCAACAGGACCGGTTGCAACAGCAGCAGTCCGCGGCGGCCCCCTTGGCTGCGGCGCAGACCGACCTCGCCAACCGCCTCGCCGCGGCGGAAACGCAAAGCCATTCGGACGCCGCCGCGCTGGCGAATCTGAAGGGCGAAATCGACAAGCTCGCCGCGGCGCCTGCCGCAAGCGGGAGCCCGGCGCCCGATCTCGGGCCGCTGACGCAGCAGGTCTCAGCCTTGCAGGATAAGCTCGCCGCGCTCACCGCGCAGGTCGGCGACCTGTCGGGCAAGCTTTCCGCCCAACAAGATCAGGTCGCGGCCGCCCAGCACCTTGCGACGCAGACCGCCGCCGCCCATGCCGGCAACGAGGCCGTCGCCATCATCGCCGGCAGCCTGTTGCGCAAAGCCGAGGCCGGCGCGCCCTTCGCCGACGATCTGGCGGCGCTGGCGAGCCGCGGCATCGACAAGGCCGAAATCGCGCGGCTGCAGCCGGCGGCCGGGACTGGCGTTGCGACGCCCGGGGCGCTTGCCAAGCAATTCGCCGCCAAAACCGACGCGATCCTTGCCACCGCCCCGGCGCCGGCCTCGCATGGCTTCTTCGACCGGCTGATGAACGATGCCGAAGGGCTCGTGCGCGTCCGCAAGATCGGCGACACGACCGGCGACAGCCTCGCTGCGCAGGTGACGCGCATCCAGAACGCGCTCGATTCGGGCTCGGTCGAGACCGCCTATCAGCAATGGACGGCTTTGCCGGCAGCGGCGCGGGCGAAATCGCAAGCCTTCGGCACGGCGGCGAAAGCGCGTCTCGATAGCATTGACGCGGCGCGGGCCATCGAGGCCGAGGCGCTCGCCTCGCTTGGCAAGGCGAAATCTTGAGGGGTGCTTTGGCGCGGCTGATCCTGTGCTAGCTTAGCAGCCGCCCGTAACACGAGTATCGTCGATGATCCGCGTTCTGATCTTTCTTCTTCTGCTGGCCGCCGCGGCGCTGGGGATCTCGTGGCTCGTCAATCACCCCGGCGACATTTCGCTCAACTGGCAGGGCTACAATATCCAGACGAGCGTCGCGGTCGCGGCCGGGCTCGTCAGCGCCATCGCGCTCGTCCTCGCGCTTGTCTTCGGCTTCCTTCTCTATCTTTGGAATGTGCCGTCGCGCATGTCCCAGCGGGCCAAGCGCCGGCGGAAGGAGAAGGGCTATGCGGCGCTCTCGCGCGGCATGATCGCGGTCGGCGCCGGCGATGCGCATCTGGCGCGAAAATCCGCGACAGAGGCGAGCAAGCATCTCGACCAGGAGCCGCTGACCCTGCTGCTTGGCGCCCAGGCGGCGCAGCTTTCGGGCGATCGCGCTGCGGCCGAAGCGGCCTTCAACAAATTGACGGTCGATCCGGCGACGAAGCTCCTCGGCCTGCGCGGCCTGCATATCGAAGCGCAGCGGCGCGGCGACCCGGCGGCGGCGCTGCATTTCGCCGAAGAGGCCCACAAGCTCGCGCCGCTCTCCTGGTCGGCCAAAGCCGTGCTCGACCATCGCGCCGCCGAAGGCCAATGGGAGCACGCCCGCGCTGTGCTCGAGCGGCAGATTGCCGCCAAGCTGATCGACCAGCCGACCGGCGAGCGCCAGCGCGCCGTGCTCGAAACCGCGCTGGCGCAAGAGAAGGAAGCGCAGGCCGAGTGGGAACAGGCGCTGGTTCTGGCGCGCAAGGCGTTGGGCCGGGCGCCGGACCTCATTCCCGCCAGCGTCGCCACGGCGCGGATCCTCGCCCGCCGCGGCGAATTGCGCAAAGCCGCGAAGACCGTCGAAACCGCCTGGGACCGCCAGCCGCATCCCGATCTCGCGGAGGTCTATCTCAATCTGCGGCCGGGCGATTCCAATGCCGACCGGCTGGCCAAGGCCCGCACGCTCGCCAAGATCAGGCCGACCGACCCCGAGAGCCGCCTCATCGTCGCCCGCGCCGCCTTGGCGGCACGCGACTTCACGGCTGCGCGCGAGGCGATGGCGCCGCTGATCGGCGAGGACGCGCGGCCGACGCAGCGCATGTGCCTCATCATGGCCGAGCTCGAAGACCGCGACACGGGCGATGCCGGCAAAGTGCGCGAATGGCTTGCCCGTAGCGCCCGCGCGCCGCGCGACCCGGTCTGGATCGCCGACGGCATCATCGCCTCGAAATGGGCGCCGATCTCGCCGGCGACGGGCCGGCTCGACGCCTTCGTCTGGCAGACCCCGGCCGACCGGCTCGGCGCGCCGATCGACGCCGACGATTCCTGGATCGCCCACGCCGAGACGGCGCCGCAGCTCGCGGCGCCTGAAGTGCCTGCGCCTCCGGCTCCGCCGCCCGCGGCCGAGGAGGCGGCCGTCGCAACGGCGGCCGCGGCGCCCGAAATCCTCCCGCCGCCCAAGGCGGAAACGCCGGTCCATCCCAATGGGCCGGCGAGCCAGAAAGTGATTTTCCCGATGCCCGCCGCGCCGGACGACCCCGGCCCGGCGGAAGAGGCGGAAGTCGCAGAAAACACCGACCGCGTCGGCTTTCCATAATCAAAGCGCCGACGCGGTTGCCAAATCGGCCGCATCCGGCATAAGAGAGGCGCCGGCCAATCCGCCCGGCACGCCGCAATAGCTCAGCTGGTAGAGCACCTCATTCGTAATGAGGGGGTCGGGGGTTCGAATCCCTCTTGCGGCACCAAAAAATCAGCTCTTTAGATGATCATCGCCGCGTTTGCCCAAGTCATTCGGATGGGCAGCACGTGCCTCTGATGACGCCGCCAAACGTGAGCGGCGGCGCGCGACATCCGGCTGGCCAGAGATCTGGCCAACAAGCCAACCCTTCGGCCAATTAGAAAATTTTTGCGATCCGGAAAACTCCTCGTGGAAGGAAAATCCCTCTGATTTATACATGAAACGAAGGCGGAATTTGTCTGCTTGAATATTTCGAGGAGCCCTATGTAAGGAACTGTTTTTTAAAGACTAAATTTCATAATGCCCGTTATTGACCCAGAAATGTAGATGGAATAATGACGTAGCATGACTATACATTACGTTACCCCCGATCGCTGGATCAAATATGACGCTGGTGAAATCGTCCACGAGTTGATTGAGGCCAAAGCAGCCGTGCTCGCGTTGACGAATATTCCTTATCAAAGAGCGTGGGCCGAAGCGCTTCAGGAAATGGAATTAAAGCGGGAGGTCGCGGGAACTTCCAAAATTGAAGGCGCTGATTTCACAGATAGGGAATTTGAGGAGGCTGTTAATAGCGATCTTTCTGACACTGAGCTGAACCGCTCGCAGAAGCAGGCTCGAGCGGCAATAAACACCTATCGGTGGCTTGAGAAGCTCGACAAGAATCGGCCGATCACCGCTGACCTGATCAGAGAAATTCACCGGAGGATTGTGACCGGCTGCGACGATGATCATTGTGCACCAGGTACTCTAAGATCAGCGGGAGAAAACGTAACTTTTGGGCGCCCGAGGCATCGCGGAGCTGAGGGGGGACTAGAGTGCTCGCGTGCCTTTGAATTCTTGTGCTCGGCTATTGAGACGGAATTCCGAAATCACGATCCTTTAATTCGAGCTTTCGCGGTACATTATCATTTGGGCGCGATCCATCCATTCCAGGATGGCAATGGAAGAACAGCCCGCGCTTTGGAGGCCCTTCTGCTTCAAAAAGCAGATCTCAAAGATTCTCTTTTCATTGCAATGTCGAATTTTTATTACGATGAAAAAGATACTTATCTCGCATTGCTGAGTGGCGTCGCGGTCGAACAACACAACCTCACGCAATTTTTGAAATTCGCTCTCGGTGGCTTGTCGGCTCAATGCCAGAGATTGCTGAAAGAAATTCGGCATAACGTTGCGAAAAGTCTCTATCGAGAAATCATGGGCAGGATGTATGGTCGGCTACATTCGACCAGAAAGCGCGCCCTTGCATCAAGGCAATTGAAGTTGCTCGAATTCTTGCTTGATAGAGATGAGCCAATTCGCCTCGATCAGCTCTTCGATAAATTATCATCGCATTATGCGGGCTTGGCTGAGATACAAAAGGCTTTCGTGCGCGACGTGAACAATCTGATTTCGCTTCGCGCGATTAAGGCTTCTCGAGATGCGAACGCGAGGTATCCGCATCCTTGGGCGAGCTTCACCATAGTCATACATTTGGAATGGCCGATGGAAATTACCGAAACAGAATTTTATGCAGAAATGGAGAAAATGCCTCAAGCAAAGACACGACTCCTGGTTATTTAAAGATAGCGAAATGCGATACGTTGGGCTCGCGCCGAGTTGGCTCCTCGTTCGATCTTATATGAGCCAATATAGCTACGGTGCGCCATGCCAAATCCGAAGCTTTTCATATCCTATAGTTGGAGTAGCCCCGATCACGAAAAATGGGTGCTTGAGCTGGCGGAAGAGCTAGTGGGTGCGGGAATCGAGGTCGTCCTTGATAAATGGGACTTAAAACCAGGCCACGATGCAAATGTCTTCATGGAAGGCATGGTCACCGATCCTTCAGTGACTAAGGTGCTCCTCATTTGCGATCAGAAATACGCCGAAAAATCCAACGTCCGAGAGGGCGGTGCCGGCACCGAGGCCCAGATAATTAGTCCTGAACTTTATAAGTCGGCCAAGCAAGATAAATTCGTCGCGATTATTCGAGAAAGGGACTCAGAGGGAAAGCCATTTATTCCCGTTTATTACGGCGGGCGCATATTTATCGATTTGAGCAACGATCTCACCTACGCGAAGGAATACGAAACGTTGCTCCGATGGCTGTGGGACAAACCACTTTACGAAAAGCCAGAAATCGGTGCTAAGCCAGCCTTCTTAAACGAGGACGGATCTGTCAAGCTACGCACGACGGTTACATTTCGTAGAGCGATGGATGCAATCAAAAGCGGCCGCGAAGTCGTCATTCCCTTTGTGAAGGAATATTTCGACCAATTCGCGACCGAGCTTGAACGGTTTCGTATCTCATATTCGGGCGATGAATTTGATGAAGACGTGGTTCGTAGTATCAATGATTTCTTGCCATATCGAAACGAGTTTCTAGAAGTCGTCTCAGCACTTGCGATTTATCGATTACAGGACGATTTTTTGCAGCTTATTCAGCGCTTTTTCGAGAGGCTTTTGCCTTATCTTGAAAACAAACCCGATATGCAAAGTTGGCATGAAGTCGATTTCGATAACTACCGATTCATCATCCACGAAATGTTTCTCTATCTTGTAGCTATACTCGTTAAAAACGAGCGGTTCGATGCGGCTTCGTTTTTTCTGGACAGTGAGTATTTTCTTGAGAACCGGCACACGGGCGAATCGATGCGCCCATTTACCAAATTCGGGGCTCACGTTAGGTCGCTCGAATATCGTAATCAGCGCCGACAACTGAACAGACTCTCTGTTCACGCTGATCTATTAGGGCAACGCAATCAAGCTAGCGGCATCGAATTCCAATACCTCATGACCGCTGACTTTGTGCTGTTCCTCAGAAGCCTGAGATTAGACAGCAATCGCTGGTGGCCACATACTTTGGTATTTGCAACTTACAGAGCTCCTACCTTCGAGATGTTTGCCAGAGCCAAGTCGTCGGCGTATTTCAAAAAAATAAAAAAGCTAATCGGAATTAAATCTAAAGACGACCTTGACCAGTGGCTTGGCACCATCGAAAGAGATCCTCGCGGAATTCCGCGTTGGCACTTTGATAGCCTTGATCTGCGCGCCTTGTCTAAGCTCGACACACTTGACACTCAGCCATAGTGATCTGTCGAGATTGCGGAGTGGTGATCGTCGTAGCGACCCTTCCGGGCCGCTACGAAGCTTGTTGGATCAATCCCGCCAGGCGGACTGGATCTCTGTGCTGTCGGCGAGGACGTGGCCGAGGTTCGAGCCGGCGATCTTCGGCCGATAGGCGCTCGCGGCGCTCCGCCAGCCATAATGATGATGATGCCGGGTCCAGGTTGACTCCGATGCATCGGCGTACCAGCGGTCCGCATTGACCGGCTGCGCGGAAGCATAGGTCGCGCCACGGCCAAGCACTGCGATGCGCACGGCGCCGGTGCCGCGCATGCCGATCGCAAAGGCGGCGCCGCGGGCGAGATCGAGGCTGCGGCCGCGGACGAACGGGCCGCGATCATTGATCCGCACGACGATGCTGCGGCCGGTCCGAGGATTGGTCACCTGCAGCCGCGTGCCGAAGGGCAGCGTGCGGTGCGCGGCGGTGAAGCCGTTGGGGTTGAAGCGCTCCCCCGAAGCCGTCCGAGTGCCGGAGTCATAATAGGAGGCGGTAATCAAAGAGCCGCCCCCAAGACTCAAATGATGACTGAAATGATGATTGAAATGGTGGTGCGTATGCGCCGAGGCAGTCTGAAAGGAAAGTCCAACAAGAGCAGCAGCAGATAGCGTTATTTTCGTTGCGTTCAACACGTCACCCTTTCCGGTGGTTGCAGAAGGGTGCGTATTGATTGTCACATTGTGTTCATAAAGCGCAGCTTATGCGGCAATAATGAGGTACAAGCTTCGTCAGATTGGTCAAAGTGCCGCAGGGAATATGTCCAAACCCGGCCGAGCCAGTTTATTCTTTGTAATATTACGCCGGCGCAACGAAATCTTACTTACGATATTTTAGGATATTGCCTCGCGAGAGGCCGAACGGCCACGCTTAGACGATTCCACGCCGCGCCTCTTGCCTCATTTCTCTTGACCCTTGTCCGGCTAATCTGATCGCGCCTGCGTGAAAGAGGCGGCGCGCCGGCAATTGGCCCGGATACATTCAGGTCACTGGCCCGCGTCAAAACGCATCGGCCCATTCACGCGAATTTGCGGGTCACTTCACTTTGAATCCGGCATTGCTGTCGCGGGCTTGCCTCAAGGCGGCCCGTTGCAATACGAGTGGAGCATTCAATGAAAAAGCTGGTCATTTCCGTCCTGTTCGCCGTCGCCGCCGCGACCCCGGCCTTTGCCGCCGAAACCTTTTCCCTGGTCCAAGATACAGTCGGAAATTGCTCCGCCGTCGTCACCGCGCCGAACCATTGGTCGGGCCTCAAGGCCGTGAGCGACAAGACCTATGCGTCCTGGACCGAGGCTGACAAGGCGCTCAACGACGTCAAGGCCTGCAAGAATTTCGTCCGCTAAGCCGCACGCGAACGCACAAAGGCCCCGTCCGGTCCGCCGGGCGGGGCTTTTTCATGTCTGAGCCGACCCGGGATCAAGCCGCATCGGCTTTGTGGCGCGGCCGCGCGACAAACAAGAGATGCGTCGCGTGATCCATGAAGTCCGGATCGTGGCTGTAGCGCGTCTCCAAAGCCTCGAGCTCGCGCAGGAAGGCTTCGGAGGAGGCCGCGCCCGGCGGGTTCCAGCGCGGATCGTGGGCGAAGCGGCCGTGAAAAAAGTCGAGCCCGCGCAACTCTTCGATGTCCATGCTGCCGGCGACGGCCGCGCGGATCGTCTCGCAGCTGAAGAGATGCGAGTCGAAAGAGGCCTTGCTGCCGTTCTGAAACTCGACATCGAGCCGGCCGGCATTGTTGTCCTGCTTGAAACTGCGCGCCGCCGCGACGCCATCGACATAGATCGTCGGCATGCTGCCGATCGCGCGCACGGTGGCGATGAGAGTCTGCGTCGTGACGCGGCCGATCTCGTCCAACACGCGCGTCAACGCGTCGATCGGCAGATGGTTGAGGACGCCATAAAGACAGAGGCAGATATCGAAGCTCTTGTCGGCCTCCGGAAGGCCGTCGCTCACGTCGCCGACATCGTAGCGCAGGGTGATCCCCTTGGCCGAGCTCAGCGGGTCCGACAGCATCGTCGCCCAACGGATTTGCGACTCCGACACATCGAGGCCGCGCGCCGTGATCTCGGTGAAGCCCATTTGCCGCGCGCGCGTCACGGTGCGGCGCAGCCATGTGCCGGGACCACAGCCCAAATCGAGAAGCCGCAGGCGGCGCGCCCCGGCAAGACGCAGGCGATGCAGACAAGTCTCGATCACCGCCCAGGTCTGGCGATCGCTATAGGCATAAGGCCCATCGAAGACGAACAGCTTGCCGATATTGCCATCGGCATAGCGCCGGTAGCGTTCGCCCGCTTTGTTATAGGCTTTCGCAATCTCGCTTTGATCATTGTCGTTGTGATAGGCGGCAAGCGTCTTGACGTGCACTGACATGTAGCTCTCCGGGCAACCGGCGCGGCGCTGCAATCCAGTGCGCGCCGCTGTCGCGGCGAAACGCGGAGATCGATCGTTGGGATTGCGGCACGGTCCGGCATGATGAACGGCCGGATAGTTGGGGGATCGTCCATATAAATTCGATGGCAATCGGCGGCGCGAAGAATAAATGACGCCGCAGCTTATCTTTTCGCAAAGGCGGCGGCCGCTCGAATTTATATTCCGCGCCGCCAATGTTACTTTCGCTCTGGCGTTTGAGCCCGGCAAAGGAAGATCATCCATGAGCCTTGACATGTTTGTCGCTGCCTTTTCGGAAGACGGCGAGAACGAATTTCCGCGCACGCTCGTCGAGCAGGCGTTCGCGCCCTTTGTCGAGGACGTGAAGGAGAGCCATTGGTCTTTGAATCTCAAGAGCGGCGAACAAACGTCGGTGGATCTAGACGTCGAAGATGGTGAAATGATCGACGGATTTTCGATCAACCGTCCGCCGAGCTATGGCGATTTCCCGGAGTTCTGGGAGGCGCTTTACAATGTGCTTCGGCAAACGCGCGCCTTCTGCGTTCTGGCGGGCGTGCGGGAAGATCCGAATTGCTGTGCGGCCAATCCTGAGGCCGTCAACGAGCCGCCGGAGCCGGTGATGGAGATCGCGGAGGCGCGTGGCGGGCCGCGCCTCGTCTCTTCCGCCGCCGAGCTCGAAGCGGCTCTCTTCGACTGATCGCTTAGGCCGCGCGGCGCCGTTGTTAAGCGCGTTTAGCAAAGTCCAAGGTTTCCGTTGCTGCGCCTAGACTTTCATGCAATCGTCAAAGACTAAAAAATAAAATGGAGGAAACTGCATGAAGATGTTGGTTACAGTCGCCTTTTTGGCGGCGACCGTCGCAACGCCAAGCCTCGCGGCCAGCAAATATACTTTGGTGAAAGACACGGTCGGCAATTGTTCCGCCGCCGTCGCCTCGCCGCACGGTTATCCTGGCATGAAGGTCATGAGCACGAAGAAATTCGGCTCCATGGACGCGGCGAACAAAGCGCTCGACGGGCTAAAGGGCTGCGCCGGACTGGTGCGCTGAGGCTTCAACGGCGGCGCGGATCGGCCCCACCGGAAGGGGGCATTCTCGCCGTCGTTTCACATCTTGCTTTGGCGGCTATCGGAGGCTTTCCAAGCCGGCCAGGATAAGGTCGATGCCCGCAAGAAATTGCTCGCGGTCATCGTGCTCGGGCAGCACTTTTGCCACCTGCCGCACGAACGAGTGCTCTGCCGGGTCGAGTTGCGCCCATTTCGCCGCGACAGTCCCAAGAAACGCTTTCCGGAACGCTGCGCGATCCGTGTGGCGCGGCAAGAGGCGGGCGCCAGCCGCATACTGACCGGCAAGGCCGAGGATGAAGCTCAGGATCGCGCTGACGGTATTGAATTGCGCGTGTTCGGGAACGCCAAGCGCCTGAACCTGACGGCCGACGCCCTCCAATATCCTTAAGACTGCATATTGCCATGGGTTGCGGGAGATTTGTCCCCCCACCCAAGGATGGGCGTGGAGCGCGTCGAACACGCCGAGGGCGAGGGCGCGGATCACATCCTGCGGCGTCGATCCTTTCGCCGCATCCATCGCGATGCGGGCGATGACATGGTCCGTCGCCGCCGCGAGCAGATCGTTCTTGTCGGCGATGTGCCAGTAGATCGCCCCGCTCCCGGTCGCGAGCCGCGCCGCGAGCGCGCGGAAGGTCAGGGCATCCTCGCCCTCGTTGTCGAGGATTTCGATGGCGGCCTCGACGATCCGCGTCTTCGAGAGTGCGCCCGCGCGCCGTTCGGTCCGAATCTTGGTCGTCATGACGCTGAGCTTGACATGTCTGGAACGATGTTCCAATAAATATCAATGGAACGCTGTTCCACGCTGCCCGCTGCTTGAGGACTTTCCGTGTGACCTATGATGTCGTGATTGCCGGCGCCGGCCCCGTCGGCCTGTTTCTCGCCTGCGAACTGCGCATCGCGGGCCTGTCGGTCCTGGTGCTGGAGCAGGCCGAACAGCCTAACTCCCCTTTGAAGGGGGCGCCATTCGGCCTGCGCGGTCTTTCGATCCCGAGCCTCGAAGCCTTCTACCGCCGCGGTTTGCTGGACGACATTCGCATACTATCGGCCACCAATCCCATGATCGAAGCCTTCTACCGTCGTGGCCCGCGCGGTGAGCGCGACGCAGCGCAACGCACGGACACCGCTTCGGCCCCGCATTGGATACAACAATCGCGACGGCCGGCCGGCCATTTCGCCGGCATCCAGTTCTTCCATGACGATCTCGACACTTCGACATGGCAATATCGTTTGCCGAGCCCCGCCGATGAACGCATGGCGGTCTATATGGACTCGCTCGAATCCTGCCTCGCCGCCCGAGCCGAGGCGATGGGCGTCGAGATCCGGCGCGGCCGCGGCGTCGACGGCTTCGATCAATCCGACGACGGCGTGATCGTTCGCGCCGGCGGCGAGAGTTTTCACGGACGCTGGCTCGTCGGCTGCGACGGCGGCCGCAGCACGGTGCGCAAGGCCGGCGGCTTCGAATTTAGCGGCACCGATCCCGAGTTCACCGGCTATTCCGTGGAGGTCGAACTCGCCGACCCGGACAAGCTCCTGCCGGGCCTTCGCTACACGCCCGCGGGCATGTACACCTATGCCCGGCCCGGGACGATCGCCATGGCCGACTTCGACGCGGGCGCTTTCCCGCGGAGCCAGCCGATCACGCGCGAACATGTGCAGGCGGTCCTGCGCCGCGTCTCCGCCACCGACGTTACGGTGACGGCGCTCAAGCTTGCCACCACCTGGACGGATCGCGCCTACCAGGTGGCCGCTTACCGCAAGGGGCGCGTGCTGCTCGCGGGCGATGCCGCGCATATCCATTCGCCGCTCGGCGGCCAAGGCCTCAACCTCGGGCTCGGCGACGCGATGAACCTCGGCTGGAAGCTCGCCGCCACCCTCCGTGGCGACGCGCCGGACAATCTGATCGAGAGCTATTCGAGCGAACGCCATCCCGTGGGCGCGGCCGTGCTCGACTGGTCGCGCGCCCAGGTCGCGATCATGCGACCAAACAGGGCCTCGCGCGCGCTCCAAGCCATCATCCGCGATTTGATCGCGACACGCGATGGCGCGACCTATTTCGCCGCGCGCGTCTGGGGTGTCGCGCTGCGCTACGATCTCGGCGGCGGCCATCCGCTCGTCGGCCGCAGCGTTCCCGATTTCGAACTGACGGACAGGCGAAAAATCGGCGAACTCTTCAGGGCAGGGAAGGGTTTGTTGCTAGACTTCGACGCCAGCGCGCCGCTTGAAGCGCTGGCTCGCCGCTGGACCGCGCGGATCACTTATGCCGCCAATGATGCCAAGGATCGGCTGGGCCTGAGCGCTTTGCTGATACGCCCCGACGGCATCGTCGCCTGGGCCAGCGAAGGCGCTCCTGATTTCGCGGAAGCCGCGGAGGCCGCGTCGCGATGGTTTGGGGAAGCAGACGAGGTTTGCGAGACTAGCTAAAAGGGGCGGTGGCACAGTTGAGCGCCTTGCCAGCATGGCGGCGAATTCGGCCTAGCAGACCTCTCCGTCCTGTGCTGGCACGCACCTAACGCTTCGGTCCATTCCGCTTAGGAGCCGGCGCACGCGGCTTGGGAGCCGCAGGTTTCGGTTTCACCTGATTTGGATTGGGCGCATTCTTTTCGTCATTTAAGATACGCCCGGCCATCCGTTTGATGTCCTGCGGTTTGGCGTCCTCAGGCTTTTTAATGAGCTGTGCAGCTCGCTTTACAACATCATATTCTGGCTTCTGTTTTTCCACCATCTTCGCCTCCGAAGGCTAGCCAACAGAGGATAACAAGAAAACAGCGCAGTTTATGCCGGAAAATTGGACGGGTTGCTCATCTCCAGCGATTTTGTTCGACCTCTACCAGGGGGTGCTTGATCCCCGTCGACGCCGTTTTCATCAGGCGGGTCTGGGGCTTCCTGAGAGGTTACCCGACACGCCCCTCCCGCTGTTGATTGACTTGCCTCAGGCTTTCCAGGATGGACAGAATGTCCAATTAACGGTTGATTACCGGACCACCTATATGGTCTGTTCCAAGCTAATGCCGTACCGCGAAGCGGCGCAAAAAGGGTGCCCCGATGACAGCGCTTGAAGAGCTTATTGAAAAAGCTCGAAAAATCGAAATGACGGAGGAAGATAGACGCGAGCAGCGCCTGAGCTTCGCTTATGGGAACACTCACATCGAGAACTCGCTTATCACTCGCGAGATGATTGCCCGCGCCGATGCAAAAGTAATTGCGGCTGGAAAAGCTGCCGCAAAAAAATAAGTATGAGCGAAGACCGCCACAGCGAAGCCGAGGGCGTCGAACTTATCCAAGATCCGATCGAGAGAGCAGAGCGAGAGGCCGAAAACGGCATCCGCCAAACGAATGCTGCTCTTTCGGTCGTTGCTGGCGCGATTACAGCGACGAAGCCTTTTCGGTTGACGCAGAAAGTGATCCTCGATCTCCACAGAGAAGCGCTGGATGGCATTCATCTTCTCGCGGGCACATATCGCAATTCACTAGTAAAAATCGGCAAGAGCCATCATATGCCCCCGCATTACAGCGAGGTCGCCGATCTGGTCGCTGAGATGTGCCAATACGTGAATGATCATTGGGGCGACCGCAGTGCGTGTCATCTCGCCGCCTACGTTCTTTGGCGAATTTGCTGGATTCACCCATTTGCAGACGGTAACGGGCGCACGGCACGGGCGATCTCGTATCTTGTCCTAAGCATTGCAATGGAGAGCGTCTTACCGGGTTCTCCGACCATCCCCGAGCTGATCGCCAAGGACAAGCGTCCGTATTACGCCGAACTCGAAAAGGCCGACGAATCTTGGAAAAATGGGTCTCTCGCGCTCGCGAGCCTGGAAACCATGATTGAGGGATTGCTGGCCGAGCAGCTTTTAAGCGCCGTACAGAAGGCCGGCCTATAAGTGAACGCGTCATACGGGCGATGGCCGTGGCCCGGATAAACTGAAAACATTTTGTGCGCAGACCTGCGCGTTGGCCTTTCAGGCCTCGACTTTTTATCGAAGAAATCTGGCTTTCTTGGCGGAGGGAGCGGGATTCGAACCCGCGATACGGTTTCCCGTATACACACTTTCCAGGCGTGCGCCTTCAACCACTCGGCCACCCCTCCATCGTCTCGCTGCGGCGGGTGGCTCACCGCCAATCGATCACGATTGGCGCGCACTATAGTCGGCCGCACCCTCAGCGCAAGCGCTCCTTCAAGGGCTCCTGCAAGCGCGCCTTGAGCCGCATAATTCCGGCCCATTCACCGTCTATAGACTTATAGACGCCGCCACGCCGCCGTGCCACATAACGGCCGTCCGCGCCTCGGGTCTGCCGATGTTCCGCTTCGTCCTTCGCCTCCTCGGATTGGTGCTGCTCGCCGGCGCCTTCGCCGCGCTCATCGTCGACGGCACCCGCAGCATTGCCGGCGGCGCGCTGGCGCTCACCCCGCTCGGCCAGACGCTCGCCTGGCTGTCGCCGGAGAAATTCGCCGCGCTGAAGCCGCAGGTGCAGGCACACGTGCCCCACTTCGTCTGGGACCCGCTCATCGTCCATCTTCTGACCGCGCCGACATGGATCGTTGCCGGCGGGCTCGGCGCGCTCGTCCTGCTCATCACCCAGAAGCGGCGGCCGAAGATCGGCTATTCCAACCGCGAATAGGCGTAACGAACGGCGAGCATTTTGCGTAGAGAAGGACAAGCGTTGCTTCCGAGCTGAAGCAACCCCATCTCAAACAAGAAGAATAAGAACGGAGGTTTCCATGTTCTCATTCGGCAAATCCCTGACCCTTCCGACCGCCGCTGAGGCCCTACCCGGCCGTCATCATCCGCTGCCGACCGCCGAGACGCATTTCGTGCTCGGCCACGCGCTGAAGCCGCCATTCCCGCACGGGACGGAAATCGCCATTTTCGGCCTCGGCTGCTTCTGGGGCGCGGAGCGCAAGTTCTGGCAGCTCGGCAAGGGCATCTTCACGACCGCGGTCGGCTATGCCGGCGGCGTAACGCCCAACCCGACCTATGAGGAAGTCTCGTCCGGCAAGACCGGCCATGCGGAAGTGGTGCTCGTCGCCTATGATCCGAAAGAGATCAGCTACGAGACGCTGCTCAAGACCTTTTGGGAATCGCATGATCCGACCCAGGGCATGCGCCAGGGCAATGACGTCGGCACGCAATACCGCTCGGTGATCTATACGACGACCCCGGCGCAGCAGGCGGCGGCGGAAGCCTCAAAGGCGAGCTATGGCGCGGCCTTGAAGGCGCAGGGCCTTGGCCCGATCTCGACCGAAATCCATGAGGCGAGCCCGTTCTACTATGCCGAGGATTATCACCAGCAATATCTGGCGAAGAATCCGCATGGCTATTGCGGGCTCGGCGGTACCGGCGTCGCCTGCCAGATCGGCACGGGCGTCGCGGCTTAGAGCATCGGACAAATCCGATGCGATGATCTAATTGTCCTCGAAAGCCGTTTCGCGCAGGGCGTCGAGCTCCTGCGCGAAACCATGTAGCCGCTTCTCCAACAGACGCCGCAGACGCTCGGCGCTGCGCGGCGAATCGGCCAGGACCCGCTGGAACAAGATCCGCGGAATCTGCAACACGCCCGACGGCTCGCGCGCGACCGCCGTCGCGGGGCGGCGTGTCGGCGTGATCAGCGCCATTTCGCCGATCAAGGTCGGCGGCCGGAGAACCTTTTCGCTGCGTCCCTCGCCGGCCGGCTGCAGGACGATGCAGCCGGAGCGCAGGAAGTAGCCGCCATCGGACGGCTCGTCGCGGCGGAAGAGCACCTCGCCGCTGCGCAGAATGCGCTGCCCGGCCGCCAGCACGATGAAGCGCAGCGCCTCCGATTCGAGCACGGCCAGAATCGGATGGCGGGTCAGGTCATGCAGGTCGTCGTCGCGGGCCATGCTCAGAACCCCAGTTACGGGACGAGCTTATAGCCGCCGGCCTCGGTGATCAAAAGCTGTGATTTGGCCGGGTCGCGCTCGATCTTCTGCCGCAGCCGGTAGATGTGCGTCTCGAGCGTATGGGTCGTGACGTTGGAATTATAGCCCCAGACTTCCTTCAGCAGCACGTCGCGGGTGACAACCGACTGACGGGCGCGATAGAGAAAGCGCAGGATCGCCGTCTCCTTTTCGGTGAGCCGCAGCTTGCTGCCCTTTTCGTTAATGAGATGTTTCGAACCCGGCTGAAAGGTAAACGGCCCGATGCGGAACAGCGCGTCGTCGCTCGCCTCATGCTGGCGCAGATGGACGCGCATCCGCGCGAGCAGCACCGAGAAGCGGAACGGCTTCGTCACATAATCATTGGCGCCGGCTTCCAATCCATCGACCGTGTCGGCCTCCGAATCGTGTCCCGTCAGCATGATGATCGGGTTCTTGAACCCTTCGCCGCGCAATTGCCGCACCGCGGCGCGGCCATCCATATCGGGCAGGCCCACGTCCATGATGACGAGGTCGGGCGCCGCCTCGCGCGCCACGACAAGCGCCGCTGCCGCGGTCGCCGCATGAACGGGTTCGAATTCAGCATGCAGCGCGAGCTGCTCGACGAGTTCGCCGCGAAGCTCCTCGTCATCATCCGCAATCAAAATCTTGCGAACCTGCGTCATGGCTGGTCCTATGTTTTCGCGCCGCATGGGCGGCGTCCAGATGTCAAATTCTCGTGACGACCCCACCGAAACAGCGCCCACCCGGTTCGCCGACATCCCAAAAACCGCGCAAGACCCCCGGTCAACCGAAGGGCGGATCGCCTTTACGCCGGATCATCGCGACGGCGCTGCCGCGTCTCTCACCCGAGGGGCCGATCCACGGTCGCCTGCACGTCGGTCAGGCGACATTTGCCTGTGCCATCGGCGCGGCCGCGATCAGCCACCGCAAGCGCGAAGGCGACCATGCTTCGCCTGCCGGGCATTTTCGGCTGATTGAAGGCTTTTTCAAGCCGTTAATCGGCCGCCGGCCGCGCGCGTCACTGCCAATTTTCCCGATTAACCGAACGCTCGGCTGGTGCGACGACGTCAATTCGGCCAATTACAACCGGCTGATCGGCCTGCCCTCGCAGGCGCGCCACGAGACGCTGTGGCGCGACGACGGTCTTTATGATGTCGTGGTCGTGCTCGATTACAATCTGCGGCCGCGGCGCAAGGGCGCCGGCAGCGCCATCTTCCTGCATTGCGCGCGGCCGGATTTCGCGCCGACGGAAGGCTGCATTGCGCTTCGGCAAGACGATCTGCGTAAGCTTCTACCGCGGCTGGCGCGCAAGGCTCACTTGATCGTGCGACGATAATCGTTCGGGAGGCGCAAGGATGAATTTTCGGCAGCGCTCACGTTTATTCGCTTTTGTATTTTTCGGTACGTCGATCGCCGGCCTCGTTCACGCTTCGGCGATGCCGTCGCCACGCCCCTATTGCGCCAATGTCGTCAATGATGACCGCCTCCACGCCGTGCCGTCCTCGCTTGGCCCGATCGTCGCGCGCCTGTTTAATGTCAGCGGCGCTTATGCTTCGCAGACGACAAGTTATCGCTGCGCCGACGGCAAGGTCATGCTTTGCAATGTCGGCGCCAATCTGCCGTGCGGCAAAGCCAATCTCAGCAAGAGCCTGCCCGGCGCGACGGCCTGGTGCAAAGACAATCCGAAGTCCGATTTCATTCCGATGGCTGCGACCGGCCATGATACGATTTATAATTGGCATTGCGCGAACGGCATCGCCGTAGCTGGCGCGCCTG
This sequence comes from Pseudomonadota bacterium, assembly GCA_040756295.1. GTDB lineage: Bacteria > Pseudomonadota > Alphaproteobacteria > Rhizobiales > Beijerinckiaceae > Methylovirgula. The sequence goes on from JBFLZN010000002.1 coordinate 327,670, forward strand.
TCAGCAAGGTCGATGCACGCGGCTTCTTCATCGACAATTGGAAGACATTGCCGTGAAGCCGCGCACAGGTCGGAAGCAATCCGCCTGTCATATTTCCCGCGCAGAGTGAACCTGCATAACGGGAGACCCTTGATGAGCATTCTCGGCAGCATCGTTTCAACGATTCTCCATCACGGCAACGCGTCGGCGACGCCCACGACACCCGCCGCTGCGCCGACATCATCTGCTGCGCCGACACCGGCCGCACCCGAAGCGCCGCATCATGCGCCGGCCGATCCGGCCCCGAGCGCGCCGGCCACGGCCGCCGCGGCACCCGCGTCTGCCGCACCGAGTGCGCCTGTGGATGTCGATGCCGTCCTGACGCATCTCGCCGCGGCCCATCACGAGCGGCTCGATTGGAAACATTCGATCGTCGATCTTCTGAAAGTGCTCAACCTCGACAGCAGCCTCGCCGCGCGCAAGGAACTGGCTAAGGAACTGCACTACAGCGGCGACGAGCACGACACGGCCACGATGAACATCTGGCTGCACAAAGAAGTCATCGCCGAGCTCGTGAAGAACGGCGGCAAAGTGCCGGAAGATCTGAAGCACTGAGACTTTAAGCGCCCGTCATATTGTCTGGATGGCCGGGTCAAGCCCGGCCATGACGTGTGCGAAGGTTCACCGCGCGCCGAAGATCGCGCTGCCGACGCGGACATGCGTCGCGCCAAGCTCGATAGCGATCTCGAAATCGCTGCTCATACCCATCGAGAGACTCTTGATGGCGTTGCGGGCGGCGATCTTGTTGAGCAGCGCGAAATGCGGCGCGGCCTGCTCATCGACTGGCGGAATGCACATCAGGCCGGAAATATCGAGACAGAGATCGTCGCGGCAAAAGCCGATGAATTCGTTCGCCTGCTCGGGCAGGATGCCAGCCTTTTGCGGCTCGGCGCCGGTGTTCACCTGCACATAGAGTTTTGGCGCACGGCCGGCGCCCGCAATCTCTTTTGAAAGCGCCACTGCGATCTTTTCGCGATCGACCGTCTCGATTACATCGAAGAATTGGACCGCCTCGCGCGCCTTGTTGGATTGCAGCGGCCCGATGAGATGCAGTTCGAGGTCCGGCGTCTCGGCGCGCAGCGCCGGCCATTTGGCCATAGCCTCCTGCACCCGGTTTTCGCCGAAGACGCGTTCGCCGGCAGCGATCAAGGGCCGGATGGCCTCGGCGCCGAAGGTCTTCGAGACACAGACGAGCGTCACCGCGCCCGGTTCGCGGCCGGCGTCAGTGGCCGCCCGGGCGATCCGCTGGCGGATGTCCCAAAGCCGCGCGACGGCGCCCTCATGCGCCTGGTTTTCGCCCGCATCCACGCCACTCTCCTTCCGCTCGACCGATCATTGACCCGCCCCGCCAATAATGCTGTGTATCGGCCGCCTCAATCCTTAAGTCTTTCAATCGCATCGGGCTCAATCCGAAAACCGCGTCGCAGTTTCCGGTCCGATGCTCTAAACCCCTGATAGCATGGACACGGCGCGCTACAACGCTCACGAAGCCGAGCAGAAATGGCAGCAGACCTGGGACGCGGCGGAAACCTTCCGCACGCGTAACGACGATCCGCGGCCGAAATACTACGTCCTCGAAATGTTCCCCTATCCGTCCGGCCGGATCCATATGGGGCATGTCCGCAATTATACGATGGGCGATGTCATCGCGCGTTTCATGCGGGCGAAGGGCTATAATGTGCTGCATCCGATGGGCTGGGACGCCTTCGGCCTGCCGGCGGAAAATGCCGCCGCCCAGAACAACACGCATCCCGCCCAATGGACCTACGCCAACATCGCGGCGATGCGGGCGCAGCTCAAATCCATGGGCCTGTCGCTCGACTGGTCGCGCGAGATCGCGACCTGCGACCCGGCCTATTACAAGCATCAGCAGCGATTGTTTCTCGATTTCCTCGCCGGCGGCCTCGTCGACCGCAAGAAGTCGCGCGTCAATTGGGACCCGGTCGATCATACGGTGCTCGCCAATGAGCAGGTGATCGACGGGCGCGGCTGGCGCTCCGGCGCGCTCGTCGAGCAGCGCGAATTGACGCAATGGTTTCTGAAAATCTCGGCCGCCGCCGACGATCTTCTCGCGGCGCTCGACGATCTGCCGCGCTGGCCGGAAAAAGTCCGGCTGATGCAGAAGAACTGGATCGGCCGCTCCGAAGGCCTGCATCTGCGCTTTGCCATCGCGCCGACGGACAAGGTCGCGGCGCGCGAGATCGATGTCTATACGACGCGGCCGGACACGCTCTTCGGCGCCAAGTTCATCGCGCTCGCGCCCGACCATCCGCTGGCGGCGGCCGTCGCCGAACATGATCCGGCGTTGCGGCAGTTCATCGCCGAATGCCAGCGCGGCGGCACCTCGGAAGCCGCCATCGAGACGGCTGAGAAAAAGGGCTATGACACCGGCCTGCGCGTGCGCCATCCGTTCGATGCGGATTGGCTGCTGCCGGTCTATGTCGCCAATTTTGTGCTGATGGATTATGGCACCGGCGCCATCTTCGGCTGTCCGGCACATGACCAGCGCGATCTCGACTTCGCCAATGCCTATGGCCTCGGCAATACGCCCGTGGTGTGTCCGCCCGGCGTCGATCCGGCAACCTTCATCATCACCGACAAAGCCTATGATGGCGACGGAACGCTGATCAATTCGCGCTTCCTCGATGGCCTGACGATCGACGCGGCGAAAGAAGACGTCGCCAAGCGGCTTGAAGCGGCAACGCTCGGTACAGCGCCGGTCGGCAAACGGCAGATCAATTATCGCCTGCGCGACTGGGGCATTTCGCGGCAGCGCTATTGGGGCTGCCCGATCCCGATCATCCATTGTGAGAAATGCGGTGCCGTGCCGGTGCCCGTTGCCGACCTGCCGGTCGAGCTGCCGCAGGATGTCACCTTCGACCAGCCGGGCAATCCGCTCGAGCGCCACCCGACCTGGAAGCATGTCACCTGCCCGAGCTGCGGCGGCGCGGCGCGGCGCGAGACGGATACCATGGACACGTTCGTCGATTCGTCCTGGTACTTCCTGCGCTTCACCGATCCCTGGGACAAGGCCGCGCCGACCGACGCCGCCATGGTGCGCAAATGGCTGCCGGTCGATCAATATATCGGCGGCATCGAGCACGCGATCCTGCATCTGCTCTATGCCCGCTTCTTCACCCGCGCGATGCAGCGGACGAACCATGCCGACGATTTGAAGGAGCCCTTCGCCGGCCTCTTCACGCAGGGCATGGTCGTGCACGAAACCTATCGCGATGCGGATGGCACCTGGGTCGCCCCGGCCGAAATCCGCGTCGACCTGACGCCGGAAGGCCGCCAGGCGACACGGCTCGACACTGGCGCGCCGGTCGAGATCGGCCCTATCGAAAAGATGTCGAAGTCGAAGCGCAACACGATCGACCCCGACGAGATCATCGAAACCTATGGCGCCGATACGGCGCGCTGGGTTGTCCTGTCCGATTCGCCGCCGGAAGGCGATGTGATCTGGACCGACGCCGGCGTGCAGGGCGCCGCCAAATTCGTCCAGCGCGCCTGGCGGCTGGTCGATGAATTGGCGGGTCTTGCCGCCCCGCCCGATGCGGCCGCGCCCGCCGAATTCTCGGCTGCCGCCGCGGAGGTGCGCAAAATGGCGCATGCGGCTCTGGTCAAGGTCGAAGAGGATATTCTGCGGCTGCGCTTTAACCGTGCCGTCGCGCAGCTCTACGATCTTGCGAATAAGCTCTCGGCCGCGGTCGGGGCGATCGAGAGCCCGGACATCGGCCATGACCTGCGCTATGCCTTCCGCGAGGCAGCGGACATTTTTGTGCAACTATTTGCGCCGATGATGCCGCATCTGGCGGAGGAAAGCTGGGCCCGGCTTGGCCACGCGACTTTGGTCGCCGAGGCGCCATGGCCCATTGCCGACCGAAGCCTGATCGTTGAAAATACGATGGTCCTGCCGGTGCAGGTGAATGGCAAGAAACGTGCGGACCTCGTCATCGAGCGCGACGCCGACGCGGCCGCGATCGAAAAGGCCACTTTGGCGCTCGAAGGGGTTCAGAAAGCGCTGGAAGGCAAGGCGGTGAAGAAGGTCATCATCGTCCCGCAAAGGATCGTCAATGTCGTTGCCTGATTTCCGCCCCGCCCTGCTCGTTCTGAGCCTGCTGCCGCTACTCGGGCTTGGCGGCTGCATCGAGAGCGTGCGGCCGCTCTATGGCTCGGGCAGCTTCCTCGCCAACGGCGCCCAGGCCGAGAAAATGCAGTCGGTGGCGGTGGACGAGGTCGCCGGCCGGCTCGGCCATTATCTCGGCGACGACCTGAAGCTCAATCTGAATGGCACCGGCGCGCCGACCGACCCGCAATATCACCTCGTCATCACCTTGGCCGAAGCGACGGAGACGCCGCTGATCGACACGGTCGAAGGTCTCGCCACCTCGGCGACCATCGTGACGACGGCGAATTTCCGCCTCGTGCCGGTCGGCAATGGCAAGGTCTTTGTCGGCAAGGCCTATGTCGCGGCGAGCTACGACCGCAACACCAATCGTTTCGCCAATGTGCGCGCGGCGCGCGATGCCGAGATCCGCGACGCCCGGCGGCTCGCCGACGAAATCACCACGCAAGTCGCCGCTGAACTCGCCACACATTCCTGATGGTCGCGGTCAAGAGCGGCGAAGCCGATCGTTTCATCGCCAAGCCGCCGCCGAATGTCCTTCTCTACCTGATCTTCGGCACCGACGCTGGCCTCGTCGCCGAGCGGGCGCAGAAGATCATCGCGCAGAGCGTCGACGATACGAAGGACCCGTTCCAATTCCTGCGCATCGCGGGCGACGAACTCGCCGCCGACCCTCTGCGCCTCGCCGATGAAGCCAACACCATTCCCATGTTCGGCGGTCGCCGCGCCATCGCCGTGGATGCGCAGGGCAAGAGCTTTGTCGCGGCGCTTGAGCCCGTGCTGGCGAAGCCGCCGCTCGATTGCACCATCGTCATCGAGGCCGGCGCGCTGAAACGCGATGCGCCGTTGCGCAAGCTCTGCGAGGCCAATCCACGTGCCGCGGCAATCGAATGTTATCCAGACAGCGCCAAAGACGTCGCGCAGCTCATCGATACGGAATTACGCGCCGACGGGCTGAACATCGATTCTGAGGCGAAAACGCTGCTTGTCTCACTGCTCGGCGAAGACCGGCTGACGACGCGTTCGGAAATCGCCAAGCTCGCCCTTTATGCGCGCGGCGCCGGAACGGTGACGATGGATCATGTCGCGGCGATCGTTGCCGACGCGTCAAGCGTCGCGCTCGATGCCGCCATCGACGGCGCTTTCGACGGCGATCTTCGCGCGGTCGAGAAAACCGCCGAACGCGTCTTTTCGGAAGGCGGCGATTACAACGCTTTGCTCGGCGCCGCTTTGCGCCACGCGACGGCGCTGCACCGGGCGCGGCTCGATGCCGAATCAGGCCGGGGCGGCGGTGGTGGCGGTTTCGGCTTCCGCCGCAGCGCCGCCTTCGACCGGCATTTGCGTGCCTGGCCTTCGGAACGATTGGCGCGGACGATCACGGCGCTGAACCAGGCGATCGGCAAAGCGAGGCGCGATCCGCGTCTCGCTGATCAGATCGCGCTGCGCGCGCTTTGGACGATCGCGCTCAACGCGAAACGCAAGGCGGGGTAATCCTTTTCGACGAGACGACGTCACAGCCGGCCATCCACGCCGAAGATTGTAGGCTAGGGCATTATCGCGATGGCGTGCTAAATTTCATGCGTAATGGATACCAGCGGCAATTTTGACGTGAGATTTGCGCAAAGCGACGAACTCGATGCCGTTGCCGATGTTTGGTTTGAAAGCGCAAGCGGGATGGACGGCGCGATGTCGGAAATGCCGTCGCGCGGGGAACTCCGGAGCCGAATCAATCAGGAGATCGCTGGCGGATGGGTTCTACACGTTGCTTTGCGTCATGGCCGGGTGGTGGGCATGCTTGCCCTAAGGCCTTCCGCAGCTACGCTTGATCAATTGTTTGTTCACCCGTCGGATCAGGGGCATGGTGTCGGACGGGCGTTGCTGAACGTGGCGAAGAGCACAATGCCAGACGGGTTTAGGCTCCGCACCGCTTCGTCTAACGCGCGGGGGCGAGCATTTTACGAACGTCAGGGCTTGAGCCTCTTGAAGGAAGACATCCATCCCCGTACAGGCGCACCCGTCTGTTTCTATGAATGGAGCGGCCGCTAAATTGACGCCGATAAAGAGATATTGCTTCGAGGGTACGCACACTTAATCGCGTGGATGGCCGGCACAAGGCCGGCCATGACGCCGTAAAATTGTGCAATAAACTTCGCTCGCAATGACGGGCTAGCGCTTCAAACGGCGAACAACCTCGTCGAGCTGTTCGAGGCTTTTGTAGCGGATGCGCAATTCGCCCGCTTCGCCATGCGCCGCGATCGAGACAAGAAGGCCGAGCGTGTCGCTCAAGTCTTTTTCGAGCGCGCGCGTATCGGCATCTTTCTCGTCGTCGCCTTTGGGCTTGGCGCGCGATTCGGCTTTCTGCGTCAGCTTTTCGACATCGCGCACCGAGAGACCTTGCGCGACGATGCGCGAGGCGATCTCGTCGGCGTCGGCGCGTGTCAACAGCGCGCGCGCGTGACCAGCCGAGAGCTGGCCTTCGGCGAGGAGACGCTTGGTCTTCTCGGGCAGCTTCAGCAACCGCAAAGTATTGGTGACGTGGCTGCGGCTTTTGCCGATGACTTTGGCAAGATCAGCCTGCGTATAGCCATAGTCGCTTTCGAGCTGTTGATAGCCGAGCGCTTCTTCGAGCGCATTGAGATCGGCACGCTGCACGTTCTCGATGATGGCGAGTTCGAGCGCCTGCTTGTCGTCGGCCTCGACGAGAATGACCGGCACCTCATGCAACCCGACGCGTTGCGCCGCGCGCCAGCGCCGCTCGCCGGCGATGATCTCATAAGCATCGGCCTGGCCCGGCACGGTGCGGGCGAGGATCGGCTGGATGATGCCCTTCTCGCGGATCGAAGCGACAAGATCCTCGAGATCCGCGTCGTTGAAATCCTTGCGCGGATTGCGCGGATTGGGCCGCAGAAATGCGAGCGGAATTTTCTTCTGGCCGCGTGAGCGCGCCACCGCCTCGTTTTCATTGCCGGCATCGCCGATCAAGGCGGCCAGTCCGCGCCCGAGTCGCGGCCGGGATTCGTCTGCCATTGTCGCTGCCTTCATATTCGCCTTCGCCGTTTCGCCGCTTTAAGTCTTTCTCATCGCATCGGATTTGTCCGAAAACCGCTTCGCACTTTTCGGTCCGATGCTCTAGGCCGCGACGCCGCGCAATTGCCGTTCGCGCTGGATCACTTCCGACGCCAGCCGCAGATAGGCCTGGCTGCCGGCGCATTTGAGATCATAGAGAAGCACCGGCTTGCCATAGGACGGCGCTTCGGAAATCCGCACATTGCGCGGAATGATCGTCTCGTAGACCTTGTCGCCCATGAAGCCGCGGACATCGGCGGCAACCTGGGTCGCGAGATTGTTGCGCGGGTCGTACATGGTCAGCACGATGCCGTGGATCGACAGCTCGGCGTTCAAGGTCTGGCGCACCTTCTCGACCGTCGAGAGCAATTGCGACAGACCCTCAAGGGCGAAGAATTCGCATTGCAGCGGCACGAGCACGCTGTCGCTCGCCGCCAGCGCATTGATGGTGAGGAGATTGAGCGACGGCGGACAATCGATGAGAACATAAGAGAAACGATTTGCGTCCGGCTGGCCCGCCTGCTCATCGGCAAAAGCTTTGACCGCGTTCTTCAATCGATAGGCGCGATCTTTTTCCGAGGCGATTTCGAGCTCGACGCCGAGGAGATCGAGTGTCGAGGGCGCGATCGACAGGCGCGGCACGGCCGTCGCCTGGATCGCCGCCTTCAAAGGCTCTTCGCCGATCATCACGTCGAAGGTCGAAACACCGCGGCTCTTGCGGTCGATGCCGAGCCCCGTCGAGGCATTGCCCTGCGGATCGAGATCGATGATCAGCACGCGTTCGCCGATGGCGGCGAGCGCCGTCCCGAGATTGATCGCCGTCGTCGTCTTGCCGACGCCGCCTTTTTGATTCGCCAGCACCAGAACACGAAGATCGGGAGAATAAGCCACGCGCCGTCTCCGAAACCCGATTGTCTGCGCAGCCATGCGATGATCTCTAAAGCTCTGTTTTAGAAGATTTTTCGCGCGGTACGCCTAAACTCATCCGCGCTGCGCTGCGGTCTTTTGCGCCGCCTCGTCGAAGACGAGCAGGACGCGACCGACCGGCGCAGTAACGCTTGATTTCGCTATGATGCGGTATCGGCCCGCTACGGACAAGGCTTTGACCTCGTCTTCCGCCCATTGTCCCTTGAGAAAAACGCCGGCGGTGCCTTTTGCGAGCCAGTCTTCGGCATAACCGATCAGAACCGGCACCGGCGCGAGGGCGCGGGCGCTGACGGCGTCGATGGGGTCGGCGATATGGTTAACAATATCTTCGATCCGACCGTTATGGACCACGGCCGGCGCCGATGTTTCACGTGAAACTTCGCGCAGGAAAGCGCATTTGCGCTGATCCGATTCGATGAGATGCACCTTTGCGCCAGGCGTCTCGGCGAGACGGATCGCTGTGACGAGACCGGGAAAGCCGCCGCCCGAGCCGAGATCGGCCCAGACTTTCGCGTGGGGCATCGCCGCCTGGACTTGCAGAGAATCGGCGATGTGCCGGGTCCAGAGCTGCGGCAAAGTCGAGGCGCTGACGAGATTGATGGTCTTCTGCCATTTGGCGAGCAGCGCCGCATAAATGTCGAAACGGCGGACGATCTCGGGCGGCAAAGGAAAGAGCGTCAGCGCGGCGTCGCGATCGCCGTCCGCATTATTCGGCAAAAGCCTGGCTCCGCGCCGGCTGGCGTTTGGCGTGCGACTTGGTGTGGGCCGCGAGCAGGGTGAGCGCCGCGGGCGTGATGCCTTCGATCCGTCCCGCCTGCCCCAAGGTTTGCGGCCGAATGGCGATCAGCTTGTCGCGCAGCTCGGCCGAAAGGCCCGAGATCGCCCGGTAGTCGAGGCTTTCGGGGATGCGCAAAGCCTCGTCGCGGCGGAAGCTCGCGATATCCGCTGCCTGACGCTCCAGATAGACGGCATATTTGGCGTCGATCTCGATTTGCGTCGCGCTTTTGGCGTCGATCGCGCCAAGCTCCGGCCAGATCGGGCGGAGCGCCGTGAAATCGATATCCGGGAACCCAAGCAGATCGAAGGCCGAGCGCCGCACGCCGTCCTGATTGATCTTGAGGCCGTGGCGCGCCGCTTCGTTCGGGGTCAGCGTCAGGGCCGAGAGCCGGGCGCGCGCCGCATCCAGCGCCAGCTTTTTGGCGGCAAAGGCCTGCGCCCGTTCCGGCCCGACCGCGCCGAGCGCAACGCCCTTGCTGGTCAGCCGCTGGTCGGCATTGTCGGCACGCAGCGTCAGCCGATATTCGGCGCGCGAGGTGAACATGCGGTAGGGCTCGGTGACGCCGCGGGTCACGAGATCGTCGATCATCACGCCGAGATAAGCATCCGAGCGGTCGAAGCTGATTGGCGCGCCCTCGCCCGCCTTGGCCGCCGCGTTGAGCCCGGCGACGAGCCCCTGCGCCGCCGCCTCCTCATAGCCCGTCGTCCCATTGATCTGCCCGGCCAGGAAAAGACCCCCGACACGCTTCGTCTCCAGCGCCGGCGTCAGTTCGCGCGGATCGATGAAATCATATTCGATCGCATAGCCCGGCTGAAGCATCCGCACTTCAGCGAGACCGGGAATGGTCCGCAGAAAGGCATCCTGCAGGGCCGCCGGCAGTGCCGTCGAAATCCCATTCGGATAGATCGTCGGATCGTCGCGGCCTTCCGGCTCCAGAAAGATCTGATGCGCCTCGCGGTCGCCGAAGCGCATCACCTTGTCCTCGATCGAGGGACAATAGCGCGGGCCGCGGCCGGAGATGGCGCCGGAATAGACCGGCGAATGGCCGATATTGGCGCGGATCAGATCGTGCCCGGCCTGGGTCGTGCGGGTGATGAAGCAATCGACCTGCGCGGTCGCAATCGCGGGCGTCAGGAAGGAGAAGGGCTCCGGCGCGTCGTCGCCCGGCTGGCGCTCAAGCTGAACCCAGTCGATCGTCGTCCCGTCGAGGCGCGGCGGCGTGCCGGTCTTGAGGCGGCCGAGGGCAAAGCCGTGCGTCAGCAGGCTCGCCGAAAGCCTTTGTGCGGGCGGCTCGCCGACCCGGCCGGCGGGGATGCGCTCCTCGCCGATATGGATCATGCCGCGCAGGAATGTGCCGGTCGTGAGCACAATCGCGCCGGTCTTGAGGACGCGGCCATCGGCCAGGATAAGAGCCGTGACACGGCCGGCATCCGTCGCAATTTCCGCCGCTTCACTTTCGACGACACTCAGCCCTGGCACGGCCGCGAGCGCTGCCTGCATCGCCGCGCGATAAAGCTTGCGGTCCATTTGCGCGCGCGGCCCGCGCACCGCGGGGCCCTTGGCGCGATTGAGCACACGGAACTGGATCCCGGCCGCATCCGCGACGCGGCCCATCAGGCCGTCGAGCGCATCGACCTCGCGGACGAGATGCCCCTTGCCGAGGCCGCCAATTGCCGGATTGCAGGACATCGTGCCGATGCCGGCAAAGGCATGCGTGACGAGCGCCGTGCGCGCGCCCATGCGCGCCGCCGCCGCCGCCGCCTCGCAGCCGGCGTGGCCTCCGCCCACCACAATGACGTCAAACCTGTCCGCGCTCACTTGAAATCACCCAAAATGTTTCACGTGAAACATATCATTTACCGATGCAGAAGCGGGCGAAAATTTCGCCCAGTACGTCTTCGACATCGATCCGGCCGATCAGGCTTTCCAGTGCCCGGATCGCCGTCCGCAAATCCTCGCCCAATAATTCGACCGGGCCGTTAATCTCGGCCCCCGCCCGATCCAGAGCCGCGGCGGCCTTTTCGAAAGCGCGGCGATGCCGCTCGCGGGTGATCAGGCCGGATTCTATCTGCCCCGCCGCATCGCGCACGAAACCGGCAAGCTTTTCGATCAGCCGATCGAGATTGGCGCCGGTCATGGCGCTGATCGCCAAACCACCAGATGGCGCGCCACCGTCAAGATCGCTCTTGCTGTGGATCGGCCAGACCGGCACGCTGGCCGGCAAATCGGCCGGCGCCGGCGCGCTGGTTTCGCTCAGCCAGAGCACCAAGTCGGCGGCATCCACCCGCGCCCGAGTCCGCGCGACGCCGATGCTCTCGACCGGGTCGGCCGTTTCCCGCAGCCCGGCCGTGTCGATCAAGACGAAGGCAAAGCCGGCAATATCGAGATGCACTTCGATCGCATCGCGGGTGGTGCCGGGGATCGGCGAGACGATTGCCGCCTCGCGCCGGGCGAGCGTATTGAGGAGCGTCGATTTGCCGGCATTGGGCGGTCCGGCGATCACCACCGTCACCCCATCGCGGACGATCTCGCCCGCCCGGCCCTGCGCCAAAGCCGCGGTGAGATCGGCCCGCACCGGCGCCAGGGCTTGGGCAAGCTCTTTGCGCGCCAGCGGCGCGACGTCGCCTTCGTCGGCAAAATCGATCTCGGCTTCGAGCAGCGCCGAGGCTTCGAGCAAGGCTTGGCGCCAGGCCTCGACCTTGTGTCGCAAGGTGCCGCGCGCCTGCCGCAAAGCCTGGCGGCGCTGCATGTCGGTTTCAGCCTCGATCAGATCGGCGAGGCCCTCGACTTCGCTCAGATCAAGCTTGCCGTTCTCAAAGGCGCGGCGGGTGAACTCACCCGCCTCGGCCGGCCGCGTGCCTGGGAATCGTGCCAAGGCCGCAAGCATGGCCGCGACGACCGCCAAGCCGCCATGCAGGTGAAATTCGGCGCAATCCTCGCCGGTAAAGCTCGCCGGTGCCGGAAAGACGAGGCAGAGCCCGCGGTCAATCGCCTCGCTTGTCGCGGGATCGCGAAATGTCGCCAGCACCGCCTTGCGCGGGGCCACGTCTTTCCCGACAATCGTCGCGACGATCTTTGGAACGCGGGGCCCCGACAGGCGTAGAACCGCGACAGCCGCCCGCCCCGCGCCGGACGCGAGCGCATAAATCGTCTCCGCCTCGTGCCCCAAACTCATCTCAAGGCCCGCCATGTTCAATGAACTCGCCAATGCCGCCAGCCCCTATCTGCTGCAACATAAGGACAATCCCGTCCACTGGCGGCTTTGGAGCCCGGCCGCGCTCGCCGAAGCTCAAGCGGCCAACAAGCCGATCCTGCTCTCGGTCGGCTATGCCGCCTGCCATTGGTGCCATGTGATGGCGCACGAAAGCTTCGAGGACCCGGAAACCGCCGCGGTCATGAACGAGCTTTTCGTGAACATCAAGGTCGATCGCGAGGAGCGGCCGGACATCGATCATATTTACATGCAGGCGCTGCACGCCTTCGGCGAGCAAGGCGGCTGGCCGATGACCATGTTCCTGACCCCACGCGGCGAGCCCTTTTGGGGCGGCACGTATTTCCCGAAGGAGGCGCGCTATGGCCGGCCGGCCTTCGTGATCGTGCTGCGCAGCGTCGCCCGGGCCTTTCATCATGAGCAAGGTAAAATTACCGAGAACGCCGAGGCCGTGCGTCAGGCCCTGGGACAGATCGATGCGGGCGCGGCCGGCGCTGCGCCGCTCAGCCTCGGCCTCGCCGACGTTTTGGCGCCGAAGCTTGCCGATTATGTCGATCCAATTGACGGCGGCATGCGCGGCGCGCCGAAATTCCCCAATCCGTCGATCTTCGAATTTTTGTGGCGTGCCGGCGCGCGTCTGTCCGACAAGCGCACGCGCGACCTCGTCCGCCTGACCCTGACCAAAATGTCGGAAGGCGGCATCTACGATCATCTCGGCGGCGGCTACGCGCGCTATTCGACCGACGATCGCTGGCTCGTGCCGCATTTCGAGAAAATGCTCTACGACAATGCGCAGATTCTCGAACTGCTGGCGCTCGCCTGGCGCGGCTTCGGCGATCCCCTCTTCAAGCAGCGCGCCTATGAAACCGTCGGCTGGCTCGAACGCGAAATGACGCGCGGCGGTTTCTGCGCCTCGCTCGATGCCGACAGCGAAGGCGTCGAGGGCAAGTTCTATGTCTGGACCTGGCCGGAGCTTGTCGAGGCTCTCGGCGAAAACGATGCTGCCTTCTTCGGCACGTTCTACGACGCGACACCGGCGGGCAATTGGTCCGAAGGCGGCCATCGTGTGACGATCCTCAATCAATTGCTGCTGAAGGCGCCGCCAACGCCGGAGGAAGAGGCGCGCCTTGCGCCGTTGCGGCAAAAGCTTTTCGCTTTGCGCGAGCAGCGCGTGCATCCTGGTCTCGACGACAAGATCATGGCCGATTGGAACGGGCTGATGATCGCGGCGCTGGTCAACGCCGCGACGGCCTTCGGCGAACCGCGCTGGGTCGGGCTTGCAGCCGGCGCCTATCATTATGTCGTTACGCATCTGCAGTTCGAAGATGCCGACGGCGCGCGGCGGCTGGCGCATAGCACGCGCGGCGGTGTCGTGGTGAAACCGGGTTTGGCGCTCGATCATGCGGCGATGGCGCGCGCCGCCCTCGCTCTGCATGAGGCACGGCATATGAGCGGCACGGCGCTCGCGCCTTACGATTATCTTGCCGACGCCATCGCCTGGGCCGACGCCATTGCGCGCCATCACGTCGAGCCTGAAACCGGCCTTGTCGCTATGGCGGCGGATGATGCGCAGGACATTATCATCCGCCTCACACCGACGCTCGACGATGCGATCCCCAATGCGCATTCGATCACGCTCGGGGTGCTGGTGCGACTCGCGGCGGCAACCGGCGAGGCCAAATGGCGCCAGCGCGCCGATGCGCTTTTTGCCGCGATGGCGCCGGCGGTACGCGCCAATCCGATCGGCCATGTCGGCACATTGAACGCGCTCGATTTTTATCGGCGTGGCCGCGAGATCGTCGTCGCCGGCCCGGAGCGCCAGGCGCTTTATGAAGCGGCGCTCGCCGCGCCGTTCGATACGCGCATGGTGCTCGATCTCGATCCTTCGGAGACCTTGCCGCCCGACCATCCAGCTGAAGCGCAGATCGCCGCGGCCGGCACGGCGGCGGCATTCGTCTGCTCGGACAATGTGTGCTCGCTGCCCGCGCATACGATCGATGCGTTGAATGCTTTGTTGACGCCGTGACGGAAAAGATCACGTTGTCTTGAATCCTCAATACTCAAGCTCTAGCGTCGATGCGCATTCCACCCCGATTCTTAAGGGAAAAATGATGCGCCCTTCCACATTCATTTTTGCATGCGCTTTGATCGCCACGCCCACTCTTGCGCTGGCCGACCCCACGGGGTCCTACGATGTCTCCGGCCGCAATGCGAGCGACGGCAGCACCTATACGGGAACGGTCGAAGTCTCACGCGAGGGCGCGACCTATAAGGTCGTGTGGAACATCGACGGCAAGGAATCGGTCGGCACCGGCCTCGGTTCGCATTTCGAACACGGCGATACGATCATCACCGGAACCGCCACGGACCACGACACCGGCCTCGCCGTCGGTTATTCGAGCGGCAGCGATAATTACGGCATCGCGACCTATTATCTGCAATCCGATGGAACCTGGCAGGGCGTCTGGGCCTATGGCGGCGCGCAAAACATCACGACGGAAACCTGGACGCGAAAATAGGCCGAAGGCGGTATTGACGTAACCGCGATATGCGAGCATTTCCCGCGATGATCACGCGCGGGAAATGCCGATGACGCAGAACGACAAGTCACTGACACAGAGCGAAGCGCCGCCGGATGAAGAGCCCGTCATCCGCTCTATTGCCATGCCGGCGGATACCAATCCTTATGGCGATATTTTCGGCGGCTGGCTGATGTCGCAGATGGATCTCGCCGCTAGCAATGTCGCTTCGCGTGTGGCGCGCGGCCGGGCCTCGACGGTGCGCGTCGAGGCAATGAATTTTCTGCGACCGGTGCGCGTCGGTGATGTGGTGAGCCTTTACGGCCGGCTCGTCGGACGCGGCCGCACCTCGATGAAGATCGAGGTCGAAGCCTGGCGCCGCGCCCGCGACAGCGAGGAGACGGTGAAGGTGACCGAAGCCGTCTTCACCTTTGTCGCCATCGACCACGAGACGCGGCGCCCGCGCGCCCTGCCCGAAGAATAAAGCCCCGCGAGACGCGGCTTAGGTATTCATCGATTCGAAGAAGCTGGCATTGCCCTTCGGCGTCTCGCGCAATTTGCCGAGCAGGAATTCGATCGCATCGACCGTGCCCATCGGGTTGAGGATGCGGCGCAGCACGTACATCTTCTTGAGGATGTCCGGCGGCACCAGCAGCTCTTCCTTGCGGGTGCCGGAGCGGGTGATGTCGATCGCTGGGAAGCTGCGCTTGTCGGCAACCTTGCGGTCGAGAATGATTTCCGAATTGCCGGTGCCCTTGAACTCTTCGAAGATCACTTCGTCCATGCGCGAGCCGGTATCGATCAGTGCCGTCGCGATAATGGTCAGCGAACCGCCCTCTTCGATGTTGCGCGCCGCGCCGAAGAAGCGCTTCGGCCGCTGCAAAGCATTGGCATCGACGCCGCCGGTCAGCACCTTGCCGGATGACGGCACGACGGTGTTGTAGGCGCGCCCGAGCCGGGTGATCGAATCGAGCAGGATCACGACATCGCGGCCATGCTCGACGAGGCGCTTGGCCTTTTCGATCACCATTTCGGCGACCTGCACGTGCCGCACCGCCGGCTCATCGAAGGTTGAGGAGATCACCTCGCCCTTCACCGAGCGCTGCATGTCGGTGACTTCTTCCGGCCGCTCGTCGATCAAGAGAACGATCAGATAGCATTCCGGATGGTTGGCGGTGACAGACTGGGCGATGTTCTGCAAGAGCACCGTCTTGCCGGTGCGCGGCGGCGCAACGATCAGGGCGCGCTGGCCCTTGCCGATCGGCGCGACAATATCGATGACGCGGGCAGACAGGTCTTTCTTGGTCGGGTCTTCGATTTCGAGCTTCAGCCGCTCATCGGGATAGAGCGGCGTCAGATTGTCGAAATGGACCTTGTGGCGGATTTTCTCCGGGTCCTCGAAATTGATCGTATTGACCTTGAGCAGCGCGAAATAGCGCTCGCCCTCCTTCGGGCTGCGGATCAGCCCTTCGACGGTATCGCCGGTTCGAAGGCCGAAACGGCGGATCTGCGAGGGCGAGACATAGATGTCGTCGGGGCCCGGCAGATAATTGGCATCGGGCGAACGCAGAAAACCGAACCCGTCCTGCAACACTTCGATGACGCCTTCGCCGACGATCTCGATGTCGCGGCTGGCGAGCTGTTTCAAAATGGCGAACATCAATTCCTGCTTACGCAGGATCGAGGCGTTCTCGACTTCATGCTCTTCGGCGAAAGCAAGAAGCTCGGTGGGTGACTTTGATTTTAAATCTTGAAGCTTGATATCCCGCATCGGGATTTCTGTCCTTGGAAGGGCCGCTTGAAGCGCGCGCCGGGTGGGGAAGGGCCTAAGAGACCACGCAATCTGGGAAGGCAGGCAATGCCTTAAACGAGGCGCCTCATGGGGCACGCCGACATATCGCCTGCGGGGGAAGAACTAAGAAATAGGGCCTTTCAACCTTTTTGACAACTGCGTCGTGACGGCAGCCCAGCCTTCGCACAGAAAATACCCCGCGAATTGGGTGCCATTCTGGCGGCAGCCGTTCAATATTTCGACGTCATCGGCGCCGACGCGCCGCTCCAGTCGAATTTCCAGTTCAACCCGGCGCGCACCGCGTGAAACGCCGTCCGCGTATGTGCCGTGCCCGTGCCGGCAAGCGGCGTCGAAACCGAGCCAAGATCGGTATAGAGATATTCCGCTTTGGCCGTCAGATTGTGGGTGATCGCATATTCGACGCCGGCGCCCGCCGTCCAGCCGGTGCGCAGACCGCCCGCCGAAAAATCGTTCGCGCCGAGCGCGACATGGTCACGCGGGTCGCCATAGGCGAAGCCGCCGGTGACGAACGGCAGGACATTGCCGAAGGAGAGCCCGAGCCGCGCCCGGGCCGAGCCCCACCAGTCGAGCCGGCTCGAGGCGCTGACGGGGCCTGCGGCCGTGGCCAGCGTGCCGTAATCGGCGCGCAAGGTCGAACCCTGGAAATCGGTCTCGGCGCCCAAGACGACATTGGAGGCCGGGAGCTGATAATTGAACCCCGCCTCGCCGCCGCCGACAAAGCCGGCCGGATTGGTGCTGAGGCTGCCAAACGGACCGACGCTCACGCTCTCGCGGTTGAAGGCACCGCCGGCGGTCGCACCGACATAGAACCCGGTCCACGAGAAGACAGGCGGCGGCGGCGCGTAAAGCGCCGGTCCCTTGTCGCTCGGCAGGTCAGCCGCCTGCGCGCCCGCGACAAGCGCAAGCAGAGCTATCGTTCCCAGGAACCCCGACCGGATCATCGTAAGCCCGTAACTTCCAGAAGAGCCTAGCGGATGCCCGGCTCCCCTGCACATTAATTGGCGTCCATACGGTTAAAGGCCAAGACCCGCGCCACGAATGTGCGAAAAAACACCTAAATCCGTAAAAGGCGGCAGCGGGCGCGCGAAACCATGGCCGCTGTGGCATGCCTGCAACGAAAACCGGCGGCTCTCGCCGCCGGTCCCCGATGCGCCCCAAAACTTTTTGATCTCAATATTTCGGCACGACCGGCGTCGGCGGCGTCAGCCATTCGAACTTCCAGTTCACGCCGGCCCGCACGACATTCAATGTCGGATGCGCCGAATGATCGTTGGCGGGCGCAAAGGCCAATTCGGCCGGGGTCTGATAGAACTGACGGCCGAGATCGACGTGCAGATATTCGGCCTTCACGGTCAGATTATGCGTGACCTGATATTCGATGCCGGCGCCGGCGGTCCACCCGGTCCGGGTCGAACCAACCGAAAAATTGCCGAACGGATCGCCGGCCGCGCCAGCGCGGTACTGGTCGATATGGCCGAAGGCGCCACCGCCCGTCACATAAGGCAGAATGTCGCCGAAGGCATAGCCGAAGCGGGCGCGCGCCGTCGCAAACCAATCGAGCTTGGTATCGTTGGGGATCGCGCCGCCGCTGACACCGAACGGGCTGTCGTCCGTCGCGCGCACCGTTGAGCCGTCAAAATCGCCTTCGACGCCGACGACGTAATTCGTGCTCGGGAATTGATAATTGAATCCCGCGGTGCCGCCGCCAAGAAAGCCGCTCGACGACAGGCTGCCGGAATTATCGAGGACGCCGCTCGAGAAATGGTTGAAGCGAACCTGGTCGCCGCCATAGCCTGCGTTCAAGCCGATATAAAATCCGGTCCAGGAGGGCGGCGGCGGGGGCGGCGGCGCATAGACGGGCGGCCCTTTGGCGCTGGGGAGATCGGCCGCCAAGGCGCTGCCCATGCAGATCGCTGCAAGGGCGCTCGACATAAGCAGGGCGCGAATCATTTCTCCCGAAAGGCCTCAAATTTCCACGATCGCAGCGGCATCTTTAGAGCAAATTCCCGACCGTACAACGCCTTAACCGGCCGCACGGTCGCTTTCCCAAGCGCTGTGTCCGCGCGGCGACAATATCCCGCTATGTCCGCCGCATATTGCCGGTTTGTTCGCCCGCTGCACGAAAAAGCCGGCGGGAGAACCCGCCGGCTGGGAAAGTCAGACCTTGCAGTTTTTCTCAGTATTTCGCGACGACCGGCGGGGCCGGCGGCGGCGGTTCGCCGAACTTATAGCTGAAGCCGACCTGAACCCGGTTGTCCGTCGCGTGATAATGGACGGTGATCGGGAGCGTCGTCAGGGTCGTGTAAGTGGCGTCAAAGCCGCCGTAATTCGTGTAGCGATATTCGGCGCGCACCGACCAATTGTTGTCGATTGCATATTCGACGCCGCCGCCGACGGTCCAGCCGGCCCGGCCGGGATGATGCGTCTCGCCAAAGCCCGTCGCCGGATCGAACAGGCTGGTTTCGAAACCGGCGAAGGCCCCGCCGCCGGTGGCATAGATCAATGCGCGATCGAAGGCGACACCGACGCGGCCGCGGATCGATGCGTCGACGTCGGTCCGCTCCCGCGCCAGGAGCACGAAGGCCGGGGGAATCACGCTGGAGCCCTCGTAGCTCGAGCCGTTCACATCGCCTTCGATGCCGACGACGAACTGGTTGATCTGATAATTGTAGCCGATGTGGCCGCCACCGACGACGCCCTCGGCATTATGGCCAAAGGAGCGGAAGAACGTTCCGCCGGGAATGACGGCAATTCCAACCACCGGCGGCACCACTTGGGTGAAGTTCCCGTCGTCGGCCCCCCATTCATAGCCGATCTGGCCGCCGATATAGACGCCGGTCCAGGAAAACGGCGGTGGCGGCGGCGGCGCATAGACCGGCGGGCCCTTGGTGCTGGGCAGATCGGCCGCCACTGCGACCGATGCCAGAACGGCTGACGCGGCAGCCGCCAGAATGACCGAACGAATCATTGAGTGCCCCCTTCCAAAAAATAAAATATGCGTGATCGAGATCATAATCTTTGCCGCGCGGGCGAAAAGCGAAGATTGCCGCGCGCCATCTGTTTTCACACGCGTGTAGCGCCCCGGACACACAACCGAATGGATGCCTCCCGGCCGCGCCGCGAACCTGCCGCCAAACAAAACGGCCGGCAGTTTCCTGCCGGCCATAAAGGCGTTGCGATAGTCGCAGTTTTCAGTATTTCGCGATGACCGGCGCCGGCGGCACGAACATGTCGAACTTATACGAGAAGCCCGCCTGAACCCGGTTGTCCTTGTCGTGGAAACGGTCGGAGAAAAGGCCGCCCGACGTGTTGACCAAGTCGAGATTGTAGTGGCCGTAATCGGTGTAGCGGTATTCCGCGCGCACCGACCAATTGTTGTCGATCGCATATTCGACACCGCCGCCGGCGGTCCAGCCGACCCGGCCGACGGTCTGCGTGTCGAGGCCGACAGAATTGCGGATCGAAGCAAACGCCACGCCGCCTGTGCCGTAAACGAGAATACGGTCAAAGGCGATACCGGCGCGGGCGCGGATCGATCCATCGACTGCGGTGCGGTGGCTCAGCGAGAGCCCCAAGAGGTCAAAGCCATTGCCGGTATAATCGGCGCCGTTCACGTCGCCTTCGGCGCCGACGATGAACTGGCTGATCTGGTAGTTGTAGCCGACGTGGCCACCGCCGACGACGCCCGAATCATCCTGCGACGGGCCGGAAACCCTGACGCCCGGCGCCGCATTGACGAACGAGCTCGTGGTCGTGGTGCCCCATTCGTAACCGACCTGGCCGCCGACATAGGCGCCATTCCAGGAAAAGACCGGCGGCGGCGGCGCATAGAGCGGCGCGCCCTTGGTGTCCGGCAGGTCGGCTGCAAACGCGACAGAGCTCATGACGGCCGCGGAAACGGCCGCCAAAGCGATAGAACGGATCATAATACCCCCTGAAACGAATTAAACAGCCTCAGCTCGACATTAACGGTTGCGGTGCGGGAGCAAAGCCGGATTTTGCAACGCAACCGCCTTTTCACCGCACTGTGTCGCGCCGGTCACACGGTCTGGCTTAAGTCTGCGCTGAATCACATCACGCCGCCCGGCTTGACGACGACCAGAACGACGATTCCGATCAGCAGCAGCGTCGGGATCTCGTTCAGGATGCGGTAGAATTTCGCCGAATGCGCGTTGCGGTCCGCGGCAAAGCGAAAGCGCATGGCGATCAGATAGAAATAGATCGCGGTCATGGCAAAGACGAAGACAAATTTCCAGTTGAGCCAGGCGGCGCGGAAAAAGTCCGCTTTGACGGCCAGCGTCAAGCCGGTCGCATAGACGAGCACCAGCGCCGGCCGCATGATGGCGACCTCAAGCCGGCGCTCCATCACCTTGAACGTCTCTGATTGCGGCGAGCCCTTTTCTGCGCCCACATGGTAGACGAAGAGCCGCGGCAGGTAGAGCATGCCAGCCATGAAGGCAATCACGGCGATGATGTGCAGCGCCTTGATCCAAAGATAGAATTGGTCCACGTCAGGCCTCCCCCCGCACCATCGCCAAGAGCATTTCGACATTGTCGAGCGGCGTTTCCGGCAAAATGCCGTGGCCAAGATTGAATATATGCGGCCGCTGCCGGAAGGCCGACAGGATCTTGCCGGCTGCGTCGCGTAGGGGCCCCCCGCCCGCGATCAAGGCCAAGGGATCGAGATTGCCTTGCAGCACCACGCCGTCCGGAATGAGCGCGGCCGCCTTGGCGGGCTCGACCGATGTATCGAGGCCGAGGGCGTCCGCGCCCGTTTGCGTCGCATAGTCCAACAGCGACAGGCCGGCGCCGCGTGGGAAGACGATGATTTTGGTTTGCGGATGACGCGCTCGCAGGGCCGCAATGATCTTCTTGACCGGGCTCACGCTCCAGCGGGCGAATTCCGCCGGCGCCAAGGCGCCCGCCCAAGTGTCGAAAATCTGCACGCAATCGACGCCTGCTTCGATCTGGCGCGACAGATAGGCAATCGAGCCTTCGGTCAGCCGTTCGATCAAAGCCGCGAAAAGATCGGGCTCTCGGTAGGCAAAGAGCCGCGCCGGCGCCTGATCGGGCGTGCCGCGCCCGGCGATCATATAGCTCGCCACCGTCCAAGGCGCGCCGCAAAAGCCGATCAGCGCGGTCGCTTTCGGCAAAGCCGACTTGATGAGCCCGATCGCCTCAAAAACCGGCGAAAGATGGTCGAGATCGATCGTCTCACGCAAAGCTTTCAGGCCATCCGTGCCGTCGATCGGGGCAAGCCGCGGTCCCTCGCCGCTCTCGAAGTCGACCTTTTGGCCAAAGGCATCGGGGACGACGAGAATGTCGCTGAAAAGGATCGCGGCATCGAAATGAAACCGGCGGATCGGCTGCAAAGTCACCTCTGCCGCAAGCTTCGGCGTATAGCAGAGATCGAGGAAGGAGCGCGCCTTGAGCCGCGTCTGCCGGTATTCGGTGAGGTAGCGTCCGGCCTGGCGCATCAGCCAGACCGGTGGGGGCGACAGGGTTTCGCCGTTCAGCACACGAAGCAGGGGCTTGTCAGCCGGCAGGATGGAAACGGCCAATCTAAAATATCCTATCTAAAGACTCTTCTATTTTCTCTTTTCTTTGGAGCGGGATTAGGCTCGTTTCGGGTTTTTCACAATCCGGCCGGGGGATGTTCATTTGTCCGCGATTCCCACAGCCGGGCCGCGGCCGCCGATCGTTAATGATTCCTTAACGCCGCCAAGGTTTTCGCTGCCCCAATCCGGGACTATTCAAGCTTTATGAAATTATCGACAGAAGCCGCGGCGGATCGGCTAAACCTTGCCCAGCCCCGCCGCTGTTGACAAAAAAGCGGACAGTGCGGGACATGTCGCGCGAAAGCGCGGACGTCTGCGAATTATCCCCATCGATTCACAGGTCTTCGCGGCGGATCTGGCTTTGGCGCGCAACTACTTCCATTTGCATCTGATTTCCGACGCGACCGGCGAAACTTTGATCGCCGTGAGCCGTGCGGTTGTCGCCCAATATGATGCGATCGAGTCGATCGAGCATCTCTACCCGTTCGTGCGCTCTGCGGCGCAGCTCGAGAAAGCGATTTCTGAAGTCGATGAGGCGCCCGGCGTCGTTCTTTTCACGCTGGTCGATAAGGATCTGGCGCGCCGGCTCATCGCCGCCTGTCACGAGCTCAACGTGCCCTGCCATTCGGTGCTGCAGCCGATCAGCGATCTTTTCCGCGCCTATCTCGGCTCTCCAGGCGCTGCCCGGCCCGGCGCGCAGCACATGCTCAACGCTTATTATTTCAACCGCGTCGAAGCGTTGAACTACACGATGCTGCACGACGACGGGCAGATGACCGACGATTATGAGGCCGCCGATGTTCTGCTCCTCGGCGTCAGCCGCACGTCGAAGACGCCGACGAGCATCTATCTCGCCAATCGCGGCATCAAGACCGCGAATATTCCGATCATTCCCAATGTGCCGCTGCCGAAATCGATCTTCAGCCTCAAGAAGCCGATGATCGTCGGTCTCATCACCTCGGCCGAGCGGCTCGTCACCGTGCGCCAGCAGCGGCTCGATTCGTCGCAGACGCGGTTCGATTCGACCTATGTCGATCCGGTGGCCGTCAACGACGAAGTCGTGCAATCGCGGCGGCTTTTCGCGCATTACGGGTGGCCGGTGATCGATGTCACGCGCCGGTCGATCGAAGAGACGTCGGCGGCGATCATCAACCTTTATAAGGCATATCGCGGCAAGCTCGGGCTCTTGGAGCAGCCGCGATGAGCGAACTCTGGCGGGGCAAGGCGCCGCTTGTTCTGGCCTCGAAAAGCGCGGCGCGGCGGGCCTTGCTGGCGGCAGCGGGCCTTCCGTTCGAGGTGAGCGCGGCCGACATCGACGAGCGTGCCGTCGAAATGCCGCTGCGGGCCGAGGGCGCTGCGCCGGAGGCGATTGCCGCACATCTGGCCCGCGCCAAGGCGCTCGCTGTTTCCGGCGAAAAACCAAAGCGGCTTGTGATTGGCGCCGACCAGGTTCTGGCGCTCAAGGGCGAGATTTTTTCGAAGCCGCAGACGCTTGCGGCTGCGAAAGCCCAGTTGCAAAATTTCTCAGGGAAGACTCATGCGCTGCATTCAGCACTCTGTGTCGCGCGGGACGCAAACGTGCTGTTCGAGACGGTGGCGACCGCGCGGCTCACCTGTCGCGACCTGAGCGCCGATTTCATCGATCGCTATCTCGCCGCCGCGGGCGACGCGGTGCTCGCGAGCGTCGGCGCCTATCAGCTCGAAGGACTGGGCATCCATCTTTTCGAGGCGATCGACGGCGATCAGGCGACGATCCTCGGCCTGCCCTTGCTGGCGCTGCTTGCTTTTCTGCGCCAAGAAGGCAGTCTCGCCGGATGAGCCCGCGCGCTTTCGTCATCGGCTGGCCGATCTCTCACTCGCGTTCGCCGCTGATCCATCATTATTGGCTGGAGCAGCTCGGCATCGCCGGCAGCTATGCGCGCGTTCCGGTCGCCCCGCCCGACCTTCCAACTTTTCTCGCCAATATCGAGGTATTCGGCTTCGCCGGCGGCAATGTCACGCTGCCGCACAAGGAGAAAGCCTTCGCCGTCTGCGCCGTCACGACTCCGGTTGCCGAGCGCCTGAAGGCTGTGAACACCCTGTGGATCGACCGGGGACAACTCGCCGGCGACAACACGGATGTCGCAGGCTTTTTGGCCTCGCTCGATGCTGACATTCCAGGTTGGGATAAGTCCGTGGATAAAGCTGTCGTGCTTGGCGCTGGCGGCGCCGCGCGCGGCATCGTCTATGCGCTCACTTCGCGCGGCGTCCGCCGCATCATTCTCGTCAACCGCACGCGCAGCCGCGGCGAGGACTTGCAGCGCCAGTTTCCCGAGGTCGAGATTGAGCTCGCCGATTTCGCCGCTTTGCCGGGCCCGCTGAAAGACGCCGATCTGCTCGTCAATACGACTTCGCTTGGCATGGTCGGCCAGCCGCCGCTCGATCTCGATCTCGCCCCGCTGCCGGACCGTGCCGTCGTCGCCGACATCGTCTATGCGCCGCTCGAAACCGCCCTGCTGCGCCGGGCTTCGGCGCGCGGCCTGCGCATCTCCGGCGGCCTCGGCATGTTGCTGTATCAGGCAGCGCCCGGGTTTGCGCGCTGGTTCGGCCAGGCGCCGCAGGTGACGCCGGGTCTGCGCGCGCTCGTCGCCGCGGATATCGCGGGCAAGAGCTGATGTTCGTCCTCGGCCTAACCGGCTCGATCGGCATGGGCAAATCGACGACGGCCGCGATCTTCCGCGAGGCCGGCGTTCTGGTGCATGATTCCGATGCCGCGGTTCATGCGCTTTATCGCGGCACGGCGGCGCCGCTGGTCGAAGCCGCCTTTCCCGGGACCTTGCGCGATGGCGCCATCGACCGCGGCGTGCTCGCCCAGCGCGTGATCCATGATCAAGCGGCGCTGGCGCGGCTCGAGGCCATCGTGCATCCGCTGGTGCGGGCCGAGCGGGCACAGTTCGTCGCCGCGGCGCGGGCGGATGGTGCCGATCTCATCGTCCTCGACATTCCGCTCCTCTTCGAGACCGGTTGCGACAACGAGGTCGATGCGGTTCTGCTCGTCACCGCGCCGGAAGCCGTGCAAAAGGCGCGCATTGCCGCGCGTCCAGGCATGACAGACGACAAGCTCGCCGCCATAATCGCCAAGCAGATGCCCGATGCCGAAAAGCGCCGCCGTGCCGATCTCATTCTCGATACAAGCCACGGTCACGACGCGGCCGCGCAGCAGGTGCGCGATCTTATCGGCGCGATCCGCGCCGGCCGCGTGAAGGCGCGCCATCATGCGTGAGATCGTTTTCGATACAGAGACGACCGGGCTCGATCCCGCCGCAGGCCATAGGATCGTCGAGATCGGCTGCGTCGAAATCCTCAATTCCATTCCGACCGGGCAGACCTTCCATTTCTATCTCGATCCCGAGCGCGACATGCCGGAGGAAGCGTTCCGGGTGCATGGGATTTCGGCGGACTCGTTGATCGGCAAGCCGAAGTTTGCCGAGATCGCCGAAAAATTTCTGACATTCGTCGGCGATGCCATGCTCGTCGCGCATAATGCCGAATTCGATCTGCGCTTCGTCAACGCGGAATTGGCCGCGCTCGGCCGTCCGCCGCTTGGAGCGGAGCGCATCGTCGATACTTTGGCGCTGGCGCGGCGCCGCAACCCGGGCGCACCCGCGAGCCTCGACGCGCTCTGCCAGCGCTACGGGATCGACGCGAGCCGCCGCACCAAGCACGGCGCTTTGCTCGATGCCGAACTGCTCGCCGAGGTCTATGCCGAACTGACCGGCGGCCGCCAGGCGAGCCTGTTGCTGCAGACCGCGGCGGTCAATGCGCAACGGGCCGCCGCGGTGCGGCCGACACGCCCGGTGCCGCTCGCCCCGCTCATCGCGGCGGCAGAATGGGCGGCGCATGCCGCCTTTGCCGCAACGCTCGGCGACAAGGCGCTCTGGCGGCGCTATCTGCCGAAATCGGACGAGGCTTAGAGGCGGCGCTTACGCGAAGCACCGCCGATTTTCGAAGATCACGCCTGGGCGATCGGGTCTTGCGCGCCCTGCGCCATACGCTGGCGGTAGAGGGTGGCGAAATCGATCGGGTCGATATAGAGCGGCGGGAAACCGCCGTTGCGCACCGCCTCGGCAACGATCTGCCGCGCGAACGGGAACAGCAGCCGCGGGCACTCGATCATCACCACCGGGTGGATGTCGCTCTGCGGAATGTTGAGCACCCGGAAGATGCCAGCATAGGTCAGTTCAAATTTGAACAAAGTGTCGGTGCCTTCGCCGGCCGAACCTTCGAGCAGCAGCTCGACTTCATAATCGGCTTCGGCGATCTGCCGGGCGTTGACGTTCACCTGAATGGCAATATTCGGCGGCTTGGTCTGCGGACCGAGCGAACGCGGCGCGTTCGGATTCTCGAAGGAAAAATCCTTCGTATATTGCACCAAGGCATTAAGCGTGGGCGCATCCACCGCCGCACTGCCGCCGTTGCCGTCTGCCATCAAAACTCTCCCTCGAAAACGCGCCAGCGCCTAGCATGGATAGTCGCGGCGAACAAGCGAGGCTCAGCGCAGATCCGGATTGTCGATGCGGTGCCAATCCTGCGGCGTCAGGTCGATGACATTGGGATCGGGCGATTTCGGCGCCAATTCCTGATGCCGCCAGGCGGGCAGGAGCAAAGCGAGGCCGACGCAATCGGAGAGAAAGCCTGGAATGACCAAGAGCGCCGCGCCGGCTGCGGCGAGTGCGCCGCTGCGCAGCGCGACCGGCGACAGCCGCAGAATGTGATTGGGATTTTCGAAGGCGGCGCGAAGCAGGCCCCGCGCGCGGCCGCCGAGGCGGCGCAACAGGGCAAGGCCGAGCAGGCTGAACAGCAGGGTGAGCAGGATCGCCCCCGGCAGGCCGATCGCACCGGCGACGAGGCCGAACACCGACAGCTCCGCCAATATCCAGAGGCAGGCGCTCAAAAAGAAAGCGGCGAGATAGGGCATATCACTGTCCCAGAAAACACAAAGTCTGTCGGTAGTCTCTAGCTTATGAACTTTCCCGACCGGACGCCATATATAGGTATCCAAGGCGGAAAATCCCCTTCAAGTCTGAGCCCAAGTCAGAAGCCCAACTCAGAGCCTAAGTCAGAGCCTAAGTGATGCAGGACCCGTTCGACGCCTCGACGATCATTTTCGCGCTTCTCGCGATTTTCGTGCTCTGGAAGCTGCGCTCGGTTCTGGGCACGCGCGGCGGCGAGGAAAAGCCGCCGGCGCAGAATTCGTTCTTCAAGACGAGCACCGCGACCAACGACAATAAGGTCGTGCCCCTGCCCGGCGCCGCGCCGCCGCCAGCGGCCACTGCCGCACCGCCGCCGGCCGATCCGCGTCGCTGGCAAGCCTATGCGGAACCGGGCTCGCGGGTTGCCAACGGCCTCGACGCCATCGCCGCGGCCGATCCGGGCTTCGATCTCGACCAGTTCATCGCCGGTGCGAAGACGGCCTATGAGATGATCGTCACCGCCTTTGCGACCGGCGACCGCGAGCTTCTCGCCCGGCTGCTCGACAGAGACGTCTACGAGAGTTTCACGACCGCGATCGAGGCGCGTGCGAGCCGCGGCGAATCGCTGATGACCAAGGTCGTTTCGATCGACAAGATCGGCGTGTTCGATGCCGGCGCGCGCGACGGCACGCTGCAGGTCACCTTGCGCTTCATGGCGAGCCTCATCTCCGCCACGCATGACAAGGACGGCAAATTGATCGACGGCGATCCGGAAAAGACGGTCAGCATGGTCGATCTGTGGACCTTTGCCCGCCCCGCCGGCGCGCGCGATCCGAACTGGAAGCTCATCGCGACGCAGACCGGGCATTAACCCTCTCAACCTCGCCTAGGGGCGCACGCCGGGCGGCCGGCTTGCGCCCTGCGCCCGCACCCCGCAAAATAAATATTATATCTTTTGTTTTGATCCTGTTGCTGCGGAGTGGGCATGAGCGAGGCGACGCGCGAAACCCTGCGGCCGCTGTCGGATGAGGAAGTCAGTCTCTGGCTGACGGTGACACGCAGCGTCACGCCCCGTCCCGGCGCGGCGGCGCCCGCGGCCCCGCGGCCCAAACCGTCGAAACCCGCCAAGATTGCAGCGCCGGCCGCCCATGCGCCGGCGCCGCCGTCGAAGCCCGCGTCCCGCCCGGCCCTGCCGGGGCTTGCGCCGCTCGAGCGCCGCGCCCGGCAGAAGCTCTCGCGCGGAAATATGCCGGTCGATGCGGCGCTCGATCTGCACGGCCTGCGCCAGCATGAGGCGCATCCGGCGCTGCACGGCTTTCTCACGCGGGCGCAGCGCCAGGGGGCGAAGATCGTGCTGGTCGTCACCGGCAAGGGCGAGGGCCGGATTGCCGACGGGTTCGAGCCTGGCGGTGTGCTTCGCCGCAGCGTGCCGATCTGGCTCCGGGCGCCGGAATGGCGCCATCTCGTCGTCGGCTTCGAGGAGGCGGGCCGCCCGCATGGCGGCACCGGCGCGCTCTATGTCCGCGTCCGCCGGCGTGCCGGGGCGGAGGGTTGATGGCTGCGCCGGATTGGACCGCTCTGCCGCCGCCCAGCCTCGCAGAGTTCGAGGCGCTGGCCGAGGCCGCTTATGCGCGCCTGCCGGCGCATTTCCGCGCCCTTTGCCAGGGGGTGATCATCCAAATCGACGATTTTCCGACCGACGCCGTGCTCGACCAGATGGGCTGCGAGACGGAATTCGACCTGCTCGGGCTTTTCACCGGCCGCGGCCTGGCGCAGGGTGGGGCGCAGGCCTTCACCGGCCAAATGCCGAACATGGTTTGGCTTTACCGCCGCCCGATCCTCGATTATTGGGCCGAAAACGAGGACACGCTCGGCGAAGTCATCGCCCATGTCCTGGTGCATGAGATCGGCCACCATTTCGGCCTGTCCGATGCCGACATGGCGGCGATCGAGGCGGCGGCGGATTAGCCGCCGCGCTACGGAGCATTGCCGATGTACGCAACAATTGCTTCCGTCGTCTCGGCTTGCATCGCCGCCTGCGGCCTCTTCTTCGCTTGGCGGCAGGCGCGTGAATCGGCGTTGCGCCGCGCCGACGTGCTGAATTGGGCCGAGCAGGCGATCGATGCCTTGCAGAGCCTGCTGCTCATCTGCGTCCTGGACGACGGCGAATTGGACCCGGCGGTCGAGAAAGACAAACTGACGCAGATCATGTTCGCGACCTCGACGCTGACCGAGCGCGGCCGGCTCTTCTTCAAGAATGAGATCCGCGGCGACGGCCACGGCCAGGGCAAGGAGGGGGCCTATCAGGGCTATCGGCCGAAAATCCTTGATCAGCTCGTCATCGCCCACCAAATTGCCCGGCAATGGCATGAGGCCAATGCCGACGACCGGAAAATCATGCTGATCCTGGCCGAGGATGCCGCCCGCACCTTCGTTTCCCTGGCGCAGCAGGAGGTTGGCCGCAGCAAGACCGCCAGTGCCGTCACCAAGCGCGCCG
Organism: Pseudomonadota bacterium; assembly: GCA_040756295.1. Taxonomy (GTDB): domain Bacteria; phylum Pseudomonadota; class Alphaproteobacteria; order Rhizobiales; family Beijerinckiaceae; genus Methylovirgula. Next base: position 357,159 of record JBFLZN010000002.1, read on the forward strand.
GCGACGGCCGCGATCTTGACGAATTGGTCAAGGAGTTCAATAGAGCACGGCTAGAACAAGGTTCGAGCTTCGCCCGCGCGCGCGCCGAAGCCGCCGTGGTGGTCGTGGCCACCCGATCCGGAGCATCCACATAATGGAAAAATTCACGTCCCTGACGGGCGTCGCGGCGCCGCTGGCGATCCGCAATGTCGACACCGACATGATCATCCCGAAGCAATATCTGAAGACGATCAAGCGCACCGGTCTCGGCAAGGGCCTGTTCTCGGAGATGCGCTATAACGAGGACGGCACGGAAAATTCCGATTTCGTCCTCAACAAGCCGGCCTATAGGCACGCGCAGATTCTCGTCGCCGAGGACAATTTCGGCTGCGGCTCGTCGCGCGAACATGCGCCCTGGGCGCTGCTCGACTTCGGCATCCGCTGCGTCGTCTCGACGAGCTTCGCCGATATTTTCTACAACAATTGCTTCAAGAACGGCATTCTGCCGATCGTCGTCGGCCCCGAGGAATTGGCCAAGCTGATGGACGATGCCGAGCGCGGCGCCAATGCGACGCTCTCCGTCGATCTCGAAAAGCAGGAGATCCGCGGCCCCGACGGCGGCGTGATCCACTTCGATATCGACCCGTTCCGCAAGCATTGTCTCATCAACGGCCTGGACGATATCGGGCTCAGCCTGCAGAAGGCCGACAAGATCACCACCTTCGAAAAGAAGGAGCGGGCGGCGCATCCGTGGCTCTAAGGTGCGGCCTGTCGGGAAAGCTTGACGCCGCGGCCCGCTTCCCTTAGACAGCCCGCTTCGATTTCCGCCTGCGCCTCTTACGCGCGCGGGCTTTTTGTTTGTGGCCGCGAGGCGGCCGGAAGGATCATCCAATGTCGCGCCGTTGCGAATTGACCGGCAAGGCCGTGCTCGTCGGCAATAAGGTCAGCCATTCGAACCGCAAGACCAAGACACGGTTCCTGCCCAATCTCGTCAAGGTGACACTCGCCTCCGAGACGCTCGGCCGCGAGGTGCGCCTGCGTGTCGCGACTGCCGCGCTGCGCTCGGTCGAGCACCGGGGCGGTCTCGATGCTTTCCTGATCAAGGCGTCCGAAACCGAGCTTTCGACCAACGCCCGCGCCCTGAAGCGCGAGATCGAGAAGAAGCAGGTCAACGGCTGATCCGCTGACGCCGCGTCATGGCCGGCCTTGTGCCGGCCATCCACGCCGAGACGTTTCTGCGATGATTGCGATAATGGTGCGGTGTCACCGCATGGATGGCCGTGACAGGCACGGCCATGACGGCTCAAAGAACCGCACGATCATGCGGCTTTACGTCGGACGCCCAAATAGCTCGTGTCTTAATGCACCGTGACGGCCGGCATGCGCTTTTGCGGGCGCGGCGGGTGATGCGGCGGCGTGGGTGCCGCCTTTTCATCGAAGAGCTCGGCCAGTTTCTCGGTCATGGCGCCGCCGAGTTCCTCCGCATCGACGATCGTCACCGCGCGCCGGTAATAGCGCGTCACGTCATGGCCGATGCCGATGGCGATGAGTTCGACCGGCGAGCGGGTCTCGATCTCGTCGATCACATAGCGCAAGTGCCGCTCGAGATAATTGCCGGGATTGACCGAAAGGGTTGAATCGTCGACCGGCGCGCCGTCCGAGATCATCATCAGGATGCGCCGTTGTTCCGGCCGCGCGAGCAGGCGCTTATGCGCCCAATCCAGCGCCTCGCCGTCGATATTCTCTTTCAGCAGGCCCTCGCGCATCATCAGGCCGAGATTTTTGCGCGCCCGGCGCCAGGGCGCGTCGGCCGCCTTGTAGATGATGTGGCGCAGATCGTTGAGCCGGCCGGGCGAGGGCGGCTTGCCGGCTTGCAGCCAGGCCTCGCGCGATTGGCCGCCCTTCCAGGCGCGGGTGGTGAAGCCCAAAATCTCGACCTTGACGCCGCAACGTTCCAGCGTGCGGGCGAGAATATCGGCGCAGGTCGCGGCGACCGTGATCGGCCGGCCGCGCATCGAGCCCGAATTGTCGAGCAGCAGCGTTACGACCGTATCGCGAAAATCCATGTCCTTCTCGCGCTTGAAGGAGAGCGGTTGCTGCGGGTCGATGACGATGCGCGGCAGCCGCGCCGTGTCGAGCAGGCCTTCTTCAAGATCGAATTCCCAGGAGCGGTTCTGCTGCGCCAGGAGCCGGCGCTGCAGCCGATTGGCGAGCCGCCCGACGACGGAGGACAGGTTTTGCAATTGCTTGTCGAGATAGGCGCGCAGCCGTTCGAGCTCTTCCGGCTCGCAAAGCGCCTCGGCGGTGATGATCTCGTCGAACTTGCGGGTGAAGGCCTGATAGTCGGGCGCGCGCACTTCGGGCCGCGCCTTCGGCGGCGGGCGCTGCGCATCGGCCGCCTGATCGCCCTCGCCGAGATCGCCTTCTTCTTCCGCCTCGAATTCGCCTGAGGCGGCATCGACCGATTCGACTTCCGTCTCGCCGTCGGCTTCGGCCGCTTCCGTCGTCTGCGATTGCGCGCTGTCGGCGCTCTCGTCACGCTGGCCTTCGAAGGCCTCGTTGTCGTCGCCGCCGGCCTGCTGATCTTCGCTCTGCTGCGAGTCTTCGTTGGTGTCGGAGCCGATGTCCTCGCCCATGTCGAGCGCCGAAAGCACCCGGCGCACCGAGAGGCCGAAGGCGCGCTGATCTTCGAGCGAAGCGAGCAGCTGGTCGAGATCGCGCCCGGCGCGTTGCTCCACCACCGGGCGCCAGAGATCGACAAGGTGTTGGGCGCTTTTCGGCGGCTTCTGGCCGGTGAGCCGCTCGCGCACGATCAGCGCGACCGCCTGTTCGAGCGGCGCGTCGCTGCGCTCGCGGATTTCGCCATAGCGCGCATGCTGGAAGCGATCCTCGAGCATGGCGCCGAGGTTTTGCGCGACGCCTTCCATGCGGCGGGCGCCGATCGCTTCGACGCGCGCCTGCTCGACGGCATCGAAGACCGCACGGGCTTGCGGCGCCTGCGGCAACAGCCGGCGATGCAGATTGGTGTCATGGCAGGCCAGCCGCAGCGCAATCGCATCGGCATTGCCGCGCAGGATCGCGGCATCCTGCTTGGTGAGCTTGCGCGGCGGCTCGGGCAGGCGGACGCGGGCCGTCGCGCTGGCGCCGGAGACGTTCGGCTTTTCCGCCGCATAGGTCACATCAAGCTGCGGCACATGCGCCAAGGCGCGCAGGCAGCCGGCGACGGCGCGCTTGAACGGCTCCTGCGGCGCTTCGGTCTTGCCCGGCGGCTTGTGATTGGACCCGGCCATGACCTCAGCTCATCGCGACATTCACCGCGCTTTCCGGCAGTTCCTGGCCGAAGCAGCGCTGGTAGAATTCGGCGACCAGCGGACGTTCCAATTCGTCGCATTTGTTGAGGAAGGTCAGCCGGAAGGCGAAGCCGAGGTCTTTGAAGATCTCGGCATTTTCCGCCCAGGTGATGACCGTGCGCGGGCTCATGACGGTCGACAGATCGCCGGCCATGAAGGCGTTGCGCGTGAGGTCGGCGACGCGGACCATTTTATTCACCTGGTCGCGGCCGTCCTTGCTCTTCTGATAGGATTTCACCTTGGAGAGGACGATGCCGACTTCCTTGTCGTGCGGCAGATAGTTGAGCGTCGCGACGATCGACCAGCGGTCCATCTGGCCTTGGTTGATCTGCTGCGTGCCGTGGTAGAGGCCGGAGGTATCGCCGAGGCCGATCGTATTCGTCGTCGAGAACAGCCGGAAGGCCGGATGCGGCTTGATCACCCGGTTCTGGTCGAGCAGGGTCAGGCGGCCGGAGACTTCGAGCACGCGCTGGATGACGAACATCACGTCGGGCCGGCCGGCGTCATATTCGTCGAAGCAGAGCGCGATATTGTTCTGCAGGGCCCATGGCAGAATGCCGTCGCGGAATTCGGTGACCTGCTTGCCGTCCTTCAGCACGATCGCATCCTTGCCGACGAGATCGATGCGCGAGACATGGCTGTCGAGATTGATGCGCACGCAAGGCCAGTTGAGCCGCGCCGCGACCTGCTCGATATGCGTCGATTTGCCCGTGCCGTGATAGCCGCTGATCATCACGCGGCGGTTCTTGGCGAAGCCCGCGAGGATGGCGAGGGTGGTGTCGCGATCGAAAAGATAGTCCGGATCGAACTCCGGCACGTGCTGGTCGCCCTGGGAAAAGGCCGGGGCCTCCATGTCGGTATCGATGCCGAACACCTGGCGGACCGAGATCTTCATGTCCGGCAGAGCTTTCAGGGCCTCTTCACCGGCTAAGGAATTGGCAGACATTCATCCTCCGTTCCACCCGTTCTGGCCACGCTATAGCATGCGGGCCGGTCGCAAGGCGGGGAATTCGCGGGCGATCCCAAAAAGTTGCGGCTTTTCGCGACGATCGCGCGGAAATCAGGCGAGTTTGACCGATTTCAGATAATTATAAGCGCGAATGATTTCACGCAATTTGTCTTCGAGCGAGCGATCGCCGCCATTGGCGTCAGGGTGCAGCCTTTTCACCATGTCCTTGTAGCGGCTGCGGATCGCATCGGCATCGGCATTTTCATCAAGGCCCAATTGGTCCAGCGCCTTGCGCGCGGCGATGCCGTGCTTGGGCTTTGCCGGCTCGGCCGGCCGCGCCGTCGCGCGATTGCCGAAAATATTGAGCGGATCGGTATAGGGCGACGAGCCAGCGCCGTTAACCGGCGGACCGCCGGCGACATTATTGCCCATGACCCAAGTCGGGCGATGTCCGGTCGAAGCATCGCGTTGATAAAGTGCGACAGCTTCGGCGCTCATGCCCTGAAAATAATTATAGGATGCGTTGTAGGCGCGCACGTGTTCGAGGCAAAAGCTGAAATATTCGCCTTCGCGCTGCCAGCCCATGGGCGCGCGGAATTCACCCGCCTCATTGCAGCCCGGATGGTCGCAGCGCACCTTGACGCTTTGCACCGGTTGCTGCTTGGCCTTCGGCTTGGCCCTGACGCGGTCGAAGATTGGCGAATTCAAGTCCATGATGCGCTATTATGAGTGTCTTGACGGTGGCCGCAACCCGGTTGCCGGATAAAAGACATTGGCTGCGATGAAGGAAAATTCGATGAACGGCGAGCCTAATATAGCCGAGCGCATCAAGCAAAAATTACAAGCGGCTCTGAAACCGGTTTCGCTTGCTGTGATCGACGAATCGGATCGACATGCCAGCCATGCGCATGTCGTTAAGCACGTCGCCAAGACCGGTAAATCGGGCGAGACTCACTTTAACGTCAAAGTGGTGTCCGAAAGCTTTCGCGGCAAGAGCCCGCTCGCCCGCCACCGGATGATCAACGAGATTTTGCAGGCCGAGTTCGCCGATGGCGTGCATGCGCTCTCGATCGAGGCCAAGGCGCCGGGCGATTAGGCGCCGCGGCGTCATGAAATGGCCGTATCTGGCGCGAACTAAAGGGTCTCCGGCGCTTTGCGGAATGGGGTGTGAGGCGTTAGGGTTACGGTTAAGAGCGCGCCGCTCTTGGGCCGGCTCATTTTCTAGGGCAATGTCATGTCGTTGCGTCTTCATGGCCTGATTGCCGCCGCGCTCTTCTTCGTCGCGGGTGGACACGCCGTGGCGACACCGTCGCTGGTCATGGATGTCGCGACCGGCAACGTGCTTTACGAGAACGAGGCGTCGCAGCCCTGGTTTCCCGCTTCGGTCACCAAGCTGATGACCGTCTATGTCGCGCTCAGCGCCGTGCGCGACCATCAGATCTCGCTCGACACGCCGCTCGTCGTTTCGCGTTATGCGGCCTCCATGCCGCCGTCGAAGATGGGCTTTCGTCCGGGCACCGAGGTCACGCTCGGCAATGCGCTCAAAATGCTCATGGTGAAATCGCCGAACGATATCGCCATCACGATAGCTGAAGGCATTGCCGGCTCGGTCGAGGCCTTTGCCGATGACATGAATGCCGCCGCGGCGCAGCTCGGCATGAAGCAGAGCCATTTCGTCAATCCCAACGGCCTGCATAATCCCGAGCATTATTCGTCGGCACGCGATCTCGCCGTTCTCGCGCGCGCGATCTATCAAACGTTTCCGCAATATTCCGAGCTTTTCGACATCGGCGCCATGCGGGTCGACGGCAAGATCATCCCCAATCACAACGATATGCTCGGCCGCTATCCGGGCGCCGACGGCATGAAGACGGGCTTCACCTGCGACGCCGGCTTCAACCTCGTCGCCAGCGCGACGCGCGGCAATCACCATTACATCGCCGTGGTTCTTGGGGCGCCGACGCCGCGCGAACGTCTGATCCGCACCGCCGTTCTGCTCGACCGCGCCTTCGCCGGCATCGATCAGCCGCAGCCGATGAATGTCGACGAGCCGACCGGCGGCGAACCGGAAGACATGCGTGACCTCGTCTGTCATCGCCGCAGCCACGCCATGGCCGCCTTCCAGGCGGAAACCGACCGGCTGGAAGCGCCGCTGCTGTCGATCGGTCAAAAGTCGAGCGCGCCCTACGGCCTCTTCACCGCGTCGGCCCTGGCACAGGAGACGCCGGCGGCGCTGCGGATCGCGATGATGCCGATCCCGGCTTTCGATCCCGAGCCGATCTCGGTCGGACCGGAGCCCGGTTATAGTGGTCCTGTCGCCGGGCCGCGCCCGCCGCATACGCCGGTCGGCACACCGCTTCTCGCCGATACCGCGCCGCTGGCGCAGCCGCCGACGGCCGAGCCGAACGAGGATGCGCCCGACGCGGCGGCGGACAATCACGACCAGGCCAAGGTGGCCGCGGCCGACGCCGGCGATGCCGGTGCGAAGCATCCGGCGAAAACCAAGAAGTCGGCGAAACTCGCCAAAGCCAAATCGCACGCGAAAGTCGCGGCGAAAGCGCCGCATGGCAAACACAAACTCGCGAAAAACACCAAAGCGTCCAAATCGGCGAAATCGAAGCTCGCGCTTCACAAGACAAAAGCCAAGCCTGTCAAGATCGCGAAGGGCAAGACGCACAAAGTCACGGCTAAAAAAGTCGCCGCGAAAAAGATCAAGCCCAAAAAGCTCGCCGGCAAATCCCACACGAAACATACGGCGCATTCGGCGAGCTCGGACAATTGAGCCCCGCCACGGGCGCGGATTGAATCGCGGCGCCGCGCCGCTTATGTCCCATCGGCCTGATCCGCGACGAGAGGCCTGCGCTTTTCGGGGTCACGCGAGAGAACTGCCATCATGACCGACGCGCGCCGGCCGCCGATTTTTCCACTCTCGATCCTCACCGGCTTTCTCGGCGCCGGCAAGACAACCCTGCTCAACAAATTGCTGCAGGCACCGGAGCTTGCCGATTGTCTCGTGCTCATCAATGAATTCGGCGAAGTCGGGCTCGATCACCTCTTCGTCGAAAAGGTCGACGGCAATGTCGTCGTCATGGCGTCGGGCTGCCTCTGCTGCACGATCCGCGGCGATCTCGTCGCGACGCTCGAAGACCTGCTGCGGCGCCGCGACAACGGCCGGATCGCACCGTTCAACCGGGTGATCATCGAGACGACGGGCCTCGCCGATCCGGCGCCGATCCTGCACACGATCATGTATCATCCCTATTTCATGCTGCGCTTCCGGCTTGATGGCGTCATCACGGTCGTCGATGCGGTGACCGGCGACGCGACGCTCGATCGCCATCCCGAGGCGGTGAAACAGGCGGCCGTTGCCGACCGGCTGGTCATCTCCAAAAGCGATCTTCTACCCGGGGGCGATGCCGGGCTCGCGGCATTGCGCGGACGGCTCGCGGCGCTCAATCCGACCGCTGTTCAGCTCGATGCGGCGCAGGGCGAGGCGACGCCCGCAGCGCTGCTCAACATCGGCCTTTACGATCCCGACAAGAAAACGCCGGACGTGCGGCGCTGGCTGAATGCCGAGGCTCTGGATGATCATGCGGATCATCATGAGCACCACGATCATCATCGCGGCCATGGCGCGCATGCGCATGACGTCAACCGGCACGATGCGCGCATCCGCGCGTTCGCCTTGCGCGCTGACAAGCCCGTGCCGCTCTCGGCGCTCGACATGTTCTTTGAATTGCTGCGTAGCGCGCACGGCACGCATCTGTTACGCGTCAAGGGCATCATCGCCCTCGACGACGATCCGGCGCGGCCGCTTGTCGTCCATGGCGTGCAGCATATTTTCCATCCGCCGGCACGGCTCGACGCCTGGCCCGACGACGATCATACGACGCGCATCGTCTTCATCCTGCACGACATGGCGCCGGACTTCGTTCGCGGCTTGTGGAATGCCTTCATGGGCGTCGCCGCCGACACGCCGGACGCCGCGGCGCTCACCCAAAGCCCGCTGAAAATCTCGTCCGGCGGATTGCTCGCTTAGAGCATCGGACCGAAAAGTGCGGAGCGGTTTTCGGACAAATCCGATGCGATGAGAAAGACTTAAGAGCACCGGGCGATTCAATTTGAATGTCCGACGCTCTAGGTCTCGTCCGCCGGCGAGGCGTCGCTTGCCGGCGCCTTGCCGTTCGGCGTTTCGCGCAGGATGAAGCCCTGTTTCGCCAGCTCCGGCAGGTTCACGTTCATCACCGGCGCCGGCGCGTCGAAGAGATTTGCCGCCTTGAACCGCCGGTAGATTTCGAAATTCAAATCGCTCGTCGTGCTTTTCATTGCGGTCACGTCGGCGACATAGCAATAAACTTCGAAATTGAAGACCGCGCCAGTGATCTCGGCAAAGATGACGAACGGCGCGGGCTTCTTCAGCACGTTCTTGTGCGTCGTTGTCACCTCGAGCAAAACTTCGCGCGCCTTTTGCGGATCGGCCGCGGCGTTCACCGGGATGGTGAGCTTGAGGCGGCCGGTCTTGTCTTCGCGAACGTAATTCTTGACGACGCCGGCGACGAGATCGGCATTCGGGATCACCACCGCGGCGCGATCGAAGGTCTCGATCTCGGTCGAGCGGACATTGATGCGGCGGACAAAGCCTTCGTTCGGGCCGACCGAAATCCAATCGCCGACACGGATCACCCGTTCCCAGAGCAGGATCAAGCCGGAGACGAAATTGTTGACGATCGATTGCAGGCCGAAGCCGATACCGACGGAGAGCGCGCCGGCGACGATCGCGAGCTTGGCGAAATCGACGCCGATATAGGCGAGCGCGAAGCCGAGCGCCAAAATGCGCCCGACATAGCCGATGCTGGTCTTGATCGCATTGCGCAGGCCGAGATCGAGCCGCGTATGCGGCAGGAAGCTCACTTCGAGCCAGCGCTCGACGATGCGTGTCGCGGCAAAACCGGCAGCGAATATGACGAGCGTGAAGACGATGCGCGACAGCGAGATCGTCACATTGCCGATCTTGAAGCCGAAGAAGGCCGCATAGAGGTAGCCGGTGACATCCGCCGATTGCACGCCCCACGGCGCCAGCGCCGCCAGCGCGGCGATGAGGAAAATCGCCACCTTGACGATGCCGGAGGCGAGAATGGCGAATTGCTCGAAGGCCTCGCGGCTGAGGCCCGTCGACAGCATGACGTTGCGTCCGAACGGGGTCGTCGCGGTCATGCCGCGGCCGACGAGCTGGTCGATCAGCATGATCAACATGACCGTCAGCGCGCCGACGCCGCCGACCCAGACGACCTGATCGACGATGAATTGGCTGAGGTTCATATAGCCGCCGAGCACGGCAGCAAAAACGACCAGGATCACCGCCCATAGCGCGGTTCGCAGAATGCCAAACCAGTGCGTGCCCGGATCGGTGCGCGGGCCGAAGACCTGCTCGGTCTCGTCTTCTTCAGTGCGGCCGGTCCAGAGGCTCGCGGCGAGCGCCGCCGCGACGGCAAAGGCGCAAATCCCGCGGAAGAACATCTGGCTCGCCCAGGAGGCCTCGATGCCCTGGCCGAGCGCATTGACAATGCGTCCGATTGAGACAAGCACGGTCACGATCACCACGGTCCGCAGAACCTGCTTCGCCATGTCGTCGTCGACATTGAGGAGGCGCCATTCGCGCCGCCGCGGCGCCAGCAGCGCCTGCGCGACGCCGGCCGCGATAGAGATCCGCAAAGTCGCGAAGAACAAGGTGCGCGCCAGCCCTTGTTGCTTCAATTCGATCAGACCGAAACCGTGCGCGAGTGCGCAAGCGGCGAAGACGGCGCCGATCGGAAAGAGCGCGATGACGAAGAAGACGCGCCAGGCCGCCAGGATTTTCTGCAGCGGTGTCGGCAGCGTCTCTTGCGGTTTGCGAAAGGCCGCGCGTTGCGCCGTGCGGCTGAGCGGCCAATAAAAGACGGCGATCAAGATCAGCACGCCCCAGAAGACCGGTGCGCGCCAGCTTGCGAGCTTGCCGGCGCTGTCGGCGATATAGGCGCCGGACCGGTCGCGCAGAGCGAGGAGGTTGCGAGGGATTTCGGCGACGATATCGCGCCAGAGAGGCGGGCTCGCAAGGCTCGGCTCCTGCTGGAGCAGCGATTGGGCGAGCCGCGCCCGCAGCCGTGCGGCGATGGTATCCTGCGCCTGCTGCGTCTCGACGACGAGCAGATTGGCGCGTTTCAGCAAAGTATCGACGTCGTCATAGGACTTTTGCCGCTTTTCCCGCGCTGCTGTGACCACTTTGGATTCCGGCGGCGCCTTGGCGGAGGGTGCCGCGCCAAGCTGGTCAAGCTGCGCCTTTTGCGCCGCGAGCCGTGGCGTCAGGTGATCGAGGATCTTTTGCAGCAGCGGCCCTAACGGCGCCGTTTCGTCCTGAAGCTTTTGCAGGACCTCTTTGGAAAGGCCTGGCTGCTGCAAGGCCGTCTCGACATCCTGCAAGCTCTTGGCGCACTGGTCGAGATTGGCCGCATCGATGTCGTTGAACGTGTCGGCGTGAACGGCAACGTCCGCGCCGAACATCAGCGCGAAAACCAGGAAAAAGCGGGCAACACGCAGCAGAGTCATCAGCCAAGGCTCCGGTCGGCATCGCAAAGTCGCGGCGCGGGCACAGGCGCCATGCTCCCGTTCGCCAAGAAAGACGGCAGCTTCATGTCTTTGGCGAGATCTTGGGCGAGATCTTGGGCGGATAGACATGTGTCGCGCCGCGAAAATCTTGAAGGCGATAGGTGCCGTCTTCGCCGGGCGTCGCACCGTCGAGCGGCACTTTGCCGAAACCGCCCGGGATATCGAGCATGTAGCGCGGCTGGCAGAGCCCGGACATCCGTCCGCGCAGCGCCGCGACAAGCCTTTGCCCTTCGGCGATCGAAAGGCGGAAATGCGACGTTCCGCGGGCGAGATCCGGATGGTGCAGGTAATAGGGTTTGATTCGCAGCGCCACGAAGCGGCGCATCAGCGCGGCCAAGGTCTCGACATCGTCGTTCACACCGCGCAGCAAAACGCTCTGGCTCAGCATCGGGATGCCGGCGTCGATCAATGTCGCGCACGCGGCCTGCGCCTCAGGCGTCAATTCGCGCGGATGGTTGGCATGAAGCGCGACATAAACCGTCTTGCCGGATCGGCGCAGCAGATCGGCGAGGCTGTCCGTCACGAGCGCCGGCGCGACCACGGGCACGCGGGTATGGATGCGCACCACTTGCACATGCGCGATGGCGCCGAGCCGCGCGAAAATCTCCGCAAGCCGGCGCGGCGAGAGGATCAGCGGATCGCCGCCGGTGAGGATCACTTCGAAAATGTCGGGATCGGCCGCGATATAAGCGAAGGCTTTGTCGAGCGCGTCGGGCGAAAGATGCGTTTCGCTGCCGGGGCCGACGCTCTCGCGGCGGAAGCAGAAGCGGCAATAGACCGGACAGACATGGAGCAGTTTCAGCAGCACGCGGTCGGGATAGCGATGCACCACGCCTTCGACCGGGCTCAGCGCCGCATCGCCGATCGGGTCGAAGAGCTCCTCCGGCGTCGTGATGCGTTCGGCGGCGCTCGGCACGAATTGACGGGCGATCGGATCGTCGGGATCGGCGCGGTCGATCAATGATTCCACGGTCTCATTGACGGCAATGGCGTAGCGTTCGCCGACGCCGCTCAATGCATCGCGCGCCTCAGGCGCAACGAGGCCCGCGGCGATCAAGTCGTCGAGGCCGGTCAGCGCCGCGCCGCTCATAAGGGGGTTCCTTGATCGGCAACCGGCGTCCACAGGACGTCCTCGACGCGCTTGGCGTCGGTTGCGAGCATCACCAGCCGGTCGAAGCCGAGCGCAATGCCGCTTGCCGGCGGCATCAGGTCGAGCGCGGCGAGAAAATCCTCATCGATCGGATAGGCGTCGCCATAGATGCGCTGGCGTTCCTGCATATCGGCGGCAAAGCGGCGGCGCTGCTCGTTCGCGTCGGTCAATTCGCCGAAGCCATTGGCGAGCTCGACGCCGCAGACATAAAGCTCGAAGCGCTCGGCGAATCTTTTGTCATCCTTGAGCCGCGCCAGCGCCGCTTCCGGCGCCGGATAATCGACAAGCAATGTCGCGCGGCCGTGGCCGAGATTGGGTTCGATCTTGGCCGAAAGCACTTTGCTGAAGAGATCGGACCAGGTGTCGTCCTCAGTGACGCGCAGGCCGAGCGCCGCGGTTTTGCGCGCCAGAGCGTCGCGGTCGCAAGTCTGCGCGTCATAGGTCGCGGTGAGGTCGAGGCCGCCATAGCGCTCGAAGGCTTCCGCGACCGGCAGAATCTCGGGCTCGGCGAAGGCGGACGCCGTCGCGCCGCGGAAGCGGAACGTCTCGGTCTTCGCAGCTTTGGCCGCGGCGGCGAGCACATCCCGGCAATCGGCGAATAGAGCCGTGATGGGCGCGTTCGCCCGGTACCATTCGAGCAGGGTGAATTCCGGATGATGCAGCGGGCCGCGCTCGCGGTTGCGGAAGACATGGCCGAGGCTGAAGATTTTCTCTTCGCCCGCGGCCAGCAGCTTTTTCAGCGCGAATTCGGGCGAGGAATGCAGATAGAGCCGCGATCTTTCGCCATCCGGGCCGATCAGCTCGGTTGCGAAAGCCGAAATATGCGTCTCGTTGCCGGGCGAAAATTGCAAAATCGCGGGGTCGGCCTCGAGGAAGCCCTGCGCCTCGAAAAGGCTGCGCACGGCCTTGGCCAGTGCCGCCCGTGCGGTTAAAAAGCGCCGCCGCCCGGCCTGGGCGCCCGGCTGCCACCAGAAAGAAGGCTCGCTCATATCCTCATTTCGCTTGAAATCCCCCCGCGAAGCCTTGTAGCGAGGGCGCGGGCGCTTATAGCGCAGCCGCGCATCGTGCGGCAGGCCGCCCGGAATTAGCCTCCATCCGGCTAGTCCCCCATTGAAATTTAATGCGTTTTGGTTCAAGCGGCGGCTCGAATCAACACGCCGCTCGAATGAGAGACGAAGGAAATCTCGTGAAAGTCATCGCCAGTTCTATCCGCAAGGGCAATATTATCGAGAAGGACGACAGCCAGCTTTATGTCGTCCTCAGCGCCGAGAGCTTCCATCCCGGCAAGGGCACGCCGACGACCCAGATCGACATGCGCCGCCTCTCCGATGGCGTGAAGGTCTCCGACCGCTACAAGACCACGGAACAGGTCGAGCGCGCCTATGTCGAGGACGCCAATTTCAATTACCTGTTCCAGGATGGCGAGCATTATACGTTCATGAACGCCGACACCTATGATCAGGTGAGTGTTTCGGCGGATGTCATCGGCGATCAGTCGGTTTATTTGCAGGAAGGCATGACCTGCATCCTGTCGGTCTTCAACGGCATTCCGGTCGCGATTCAATTTCCGCCGCGGGTGACGCTCGAAGTCGTCGAGACCGAGCCGGCGATGAAGGGCCAGACAGCCTCCTCGTCCTATAAGCCGGCGAAGCTCTCGAATGGCCTGCGCACCATGGTGCCGCCGCATATCCAGACCGGCACCCGCATCATCATCCAGACGGAAGACGGCTCCTACGTCGAGCGCGCCAAGGACTGAGGCCCTTTTAGCGCCTAAAGGTCGAGATTGAGCTTCGGGCGCGAGAGATCGCGCCCGCTTTGCGTCATCGGCGGCTTTCGTGCCACCTATCGAGCTGGGCGAGAAGGTCGTCCGTGCCGGTCGGCAAGGTGAAGACGGCGCGCATTTCGGCGCCGATCTGGGCGCCGATGTCCTTGCCGCCACGCGGCAATTCGGAGCGCGGGCGCTCGAGCCGCGGCTTTGGCCGTGCGGTCTGGCGTTGCTCCACCGGCTCCCAGCCCCTGTCCCACGTTTTCATCATCAGCCCAGCCAAGAAAACCTCCGCCCGCTCCTGTTCTGCCCGCCCGCGCGTCTTGCCCCTGCCTTTTCGTGTGGAAGAACGTGGTTTTGGCGAATCCGTTCCGACACGATTTTGACGCGTCTTGTTACGCAAGTTCGCAGGCTTGCGGTGCGTTCCATCCGCGCCTATCCTGTTTCGAGCCTTGGGGTGCTGCCGAGCTTTCGGCGGCTGAGATCACACCCTTTGAACCTGAATCTGGGTAATGCCAGCGCAGGGACAGGCAATACGTAACCGCAGCCGGACTCCGCCTGCATCGCGTGTCTGTTCCCGCGCCGGCCCCAAAACGCGGAGCCGGTTGATGAATATTCGCCAAAAGCCCGAAAACCTCATCCCGGAGAGCGTGACCTGCGGTCCGCTGCCCGGCGCGCGGAAGGTCTATGCCGAGCCGCAAGCGGGCGTCCGGGTGCCGTTCCGCGAGATCGCGCTCGATCCTTCGGCGAACGAGCCGCCGGTGCGCATCTACGATGCCTCCGGGCCCTATACGGAAGACGCGCCGCACATCGATCTCTCCGGGGGCCTGCCGCGCCTGCGCGCCGCCTGGTACGCGAACCGCGACTTCGAAAGCTATTCGGGCCGCGCCGTCCAGCCGGAAGACAATGGCAATGTCGGCGCCGAGAAGCTCGTGCCGCCCTGCCCGGCCAATGTCGCGCCGTTGCGCGGCGACACCGGTCGTCTGACGACGCAATATGAATTCGCCCGCGCCGGCCTCATCACCGAGGAGATGATCTATGTCGCGGCGCGCGAAAATCTCGCCCGCGAGAAAGCGCTCGACGGCGCCGACGCGCGCCTGGCCGACGGCGAGAGCTTCGGCGCCGCGATCCCGGCCTTCGTGACGCCGGAGTTCGTGCGCGACGAGATCGCCCGCGGCCGCGCCATCATCCCGGCGAACATCAATCATCCGGAGCTCGAGCCGATGATCATCGGCCGCAATTTCCTGGTGAAGATCAACGCCAATATCGGCAATTCGGCCGTCACCTCCTCGGTCGCCGAGGAAGTCGACAAGATGGTCTGGGCGATCCGCTGGGGCGCCGATACGGTCATGGACCTTTCGACCGGCCGCAACATCCATAACATCCGCGATTGGATCATCCGCAATGCGCCGGTGCCGATCGGCACGGTGCCGATCTATCAGGCGCTCGAAAAGGTCGATGGCGATCCGATCAAGCTCACCTGGGAAATCTTCCGCGACACTTTGATCGAACAGGCCGAGCAGGGCGTCGATTATTTCACCATCCATGCCGGCGTGCGGCTCGCCTATGTGCCGCTCACCGCGCGGCGCACGACGGGCATCGTTTCGCGCGGCGGCTCGATCATGGCGCGCTGGTGCCTGTCGCACCACAAGGAGAGCTTCCTCTACGAGCATTTCGACGAGATTTGCGACATCATGCGCGCTTATGATGTCTCCTTCTCGCTCGGCGACGGCCTGCGCCCGGGCTCGATCGCCGACGCCAACGACCGTGCCCAATTCGCCGAATTGGAGACGCTCGGCGAATTGACCAAGATCGCCTGGGACAAGGGCTGCCAGGTGATGATCGAAGGCCCCGGCCATGTGCCGATGCACAAGATCAAGGTGAACATGGAAAAGCAGCTCGAGGAATGCGGCGAGGCGCCATTCTATACGCTCGGGCCGCTGACGACCGACATTGCGCCGGGCTATGATCACATCACCTCCGGCATCGGCGCGGCGATGATCGGCTGGTATGGCTGCGCCATGCTTTGCTACGTCACGCCGAAGGAGCATCTGGGCCTGCCCGACCGCGACGATGTGAAGACGGGCGTCATCACCTATCGCATTGCCGCGCATGCCGCCGATCTCGCCAAGGGCCATCCGGCGGCGCAGGTCCGCGACGATGCGCTGTCGCGCGCGCGCTTCGATTTCCGCTGGCAGGATCAGTTCAACCTGTCGCTCGATCCCGAGACGGCGCGCCAGTTCCATGACGAGACGCTGCCGAAGGAGGCGCACAAGGTCGCGCATTTCTGCTCGATGTGCGGGCCGCAATTCTGCTCGATGAAGATCAGTCAGGATTTGCGGGCGGATGCCGCCGAGATCGCCGAGCGCGAGAAAGGCATGGCGGACAAGAGCGCCGAATTTCTGGAGAAGGGCGGCAAGCTGTATATCTAATGCGCCTTCACGCGCCGCGTCATGGCCGGGCTTGACCCGGCCATCCGTGTGAGTTGTTATCGGATTTCGTATTCGTCGTGCCGCCACGCTTATTTTCTTCAGCTTGCGAGATTTAGTGTGGATGGCCGGGTCAAGCCCGGCCATGACGTCGGGGGGCGTTATGAGACTTCTTGGCCTGACGATATTCGCGGCGTCGTGGTTCTTGGCCGCTATCCCCGCCTTCGCGCAACCCTACGTCATCGAAAGTCTGCGCATTCCCGAAGCCGCGGCCGGCGCGCAAGGGCTTGAAGGGCTGCTCGTGCGTCCCGCCGGGCGCGGGCCTTATCCGCTCGCTCTCATCAACCACGGCTCGCCGCGCGATCCGGCCGACCGGCCGCAACTGACGCCGCAACAGATGTTGCCGCAGATGATGGAATTCGCCCGCCGCGGCTGGGCGGCGGCGACCATCATGCGGCGCGGCTATGGCCTCTCGGGCGGCGGCTGGGCGGAGAGCTTCGGGCCCTGCGACAAGGCCGATTATATCCGTGCCGGCCGCGCCGGGGCCGCGGATCTGCGCGCCGCTTTCGCCGTGCTGTCGCAGCGCGCCGACGTGGATGCGCATCATATGATCGCGGTCGGCGTCTCGGCCGGCGGCTTCGCCACCGTCGCGCTGACGGAAAATCCGCCGCGGGGCCTCGTCGGCGCGATCAGCTTCGCCGGCGGCCGCGGCTCGGAGAGCGCGGACAATGTCTGCGACGCGCCGGCCTTGATCCAGGCGTTCCACACATTCGGGCAGCACACCCACACGCCGATGCTCTGGGTCTATGCGTCGAATGATCATTTCTTCGGACCGCAGCTGGCCGATCAATTCCGCCAGGCATTTGCGCAGGGCGGCGCGCCGGTGACCTTCATCTATGCCGCGGCCTTCGGTGCCGACGGCCACAAGCTTTTTTCGGCGCAGGGCCGCCCGGTCTGGACACCGCTCGTCGATGCTTTTCTGGCCAGAGAGCATCTGCCCCGCGCGACGCCGCTCTTGCCGCCCTATGGCTCGGGGCCGCTCAAGCCGCCGGGGGAGCTTTCGGCGAGCGGCCGCAAGGATTTTGCCGCTTATCTCGCGGCCTTTCCGCATAAGGCCTTTGCGGTCGCCGGCGATGGCGCCTATGGATGGCGGACGGCCCGCCGCAGCGCGGCCGAGGCGAGCCGCGGGGCGCTCGATCTTTGCGGCGCCCATGCCAGCGCCTGTCATGTTTATGCCGTGGACGACGGCTACGCCGCGACGCCGTAAATCTGCGGGAAACCCGCGCCGCCTCAAGCGTTAGCGGCAATGGTTACCAGCGTCATTGGGAAAAGCCGATGCCTTCGAAACTCGACCAGCTGAAGCAATGGACCGTCGTCACCGCCGACACCGGCGATATCGGCGCGATTGCGCAGTATAAGCCGCAGGATTGCACCACCAACCCGAGCCTCATCTTGAAGGCCGCCGGCATGGAGGCGCACCAGTCGCTGGTCGAGGAGGCGGTGCTCTGGGGCGTGAGCCATAGCGCCGCGACGAGCCGCATCGCCCAGCGCCTTTCGGTCAATTTCGGCGCCGAGCTGACGAAGCTCGTGCCCGGCCGCGTCTCGACCGAGGTCGATGCCGATCTCTCCTTCGATACCGAGGGCACGGTCAATCAGGCGCGCGAGATCATCGCCGATTATCATCAGCGCGGCGTCGGCCGCGAGCGGGTGCTGATCAAGGTCGCCGCGACCTGGGAAGGCATAAAGGCCGCGTCGATCCTGCAAAAGGAAGCGATCGACTGCAATCTGACGCTGATCTTCTCATTGGCGCAGGCGGCGGCGGCCTTCGAGGCGAGGGCCTATCTCATCTCGCCCTTCGTCGGCCGCATCCTCGACTGGTATGTCAAGAACGAGGGCAAGACCTATACCGGCGCGACGGACCCCGGCGTGCTCTCGGTCAAGGAAATCTACGCTTACGCAAGAGCCACCGACGCGAAGACGATCGTCATGGGCGCGTCGTTCCGCAATCAGGAAGAGATCGAGGCGCTTGCCGGCTGCGACAGCCTGACGATCGCCCCGGCGCTGCTCGATCAATTGGCGAAGGACGAAGGCGCGCTCGCGCGGGCACTTGAACCCAACGACAAATTGCGCGCGCCGGCGCAGATGTTCCTCGACGAAAAGAGCTTCCGCTTTATGCTCAACGAGGATGCGATGGCGACGGAAAAGCTCGCCGAAGGCATCCGCGTCTTCGCGCGCGATCTGCGCGCGCTGCGTGAACTTGTTTCCGCGCGGCTGGCGATGGCGGCGTAACGCCGCTTCAGTCTACTTTGGCGTCGCAGCCTGCGAAGTTGCGTCGGATTTCGGCGCGGCTTGAGAAACGGGCTGGTCCGGCGATGCGGGAATCTCGACCCAGCCTTTTTCAGTCCAGCCGAAAAGCGATCGAGACAAGGGCCGCTCGGCGTGCGCCCATTCGTCATCAACGGCCTTGTGCATGAGTTGGAGCGCATCCGGCGTATCGTCACCGATAATGAACATTTGGTCCGTCGACGGGATGGCGACGATCAGCGTTCCACCAAATGTTTGGGCAACCGGCGCCCAGAGCTCGGGAAAGGCAAAGGTCGTCACAAAATCATCGCCGACAAAGACGCTGAGGTTCGCTTTGTCTTTCGCCGCCAGTTTTGGAACGCGGCCTTTGAGGGCCATCTTGGTATTCGCTACGGCGAGTTTAAATCCGTCGTCTACAGAGAAACCCAGCGCCTTTATTGCCGCCGGTTTCGGATAAGTCACCATGGTCGGACTGTCCTCGACCACAATGACCCAAAGATCGCCGCAAAGGGGTTGGACCAACGCGTTGATATCGTCGCCGTAGCGTTGCTTGAGCTCGTCCACATGCTCGCCATCGCGGACCACGACGCGCAGATTCGATTTCGAAAGCGGCGCGTCACCATTCTGATGGGCGACCTTGAACTGCCAGGCCCGCGCGACGATGGCCTGCCCGCAGTTTTCAGTGTTACGCTGGCAGGACAAATAAAGATTGTAGAGATAGGCGTGCCAAGAGGTGCCGGCCCGAGAGACTCTCAGCTCTAATGGCCCGACAATTTCGACCGAAGCATCGGGGAGGTCGATCTTGAACTCCTGGGCCGAGAGCTTGGTGATCTCGTTTGCGAGGCGCGCGGCATCGCTCTGATCGTCCGCGGGTGCAGCAGTCATCGCGCACATGAAGCAGAACGCGAAAAGGACCGTCGCCCATACAAATTTTTGGACGCAGTTCATGGAACGGCCCCCCGCAATGAAACTGAATAAAGCTAAGCTAGAGTTTGGCTGAGGCAGACGCAATCGATTTTAATGCGACAAGCCTCGGCGGAGGTGAGCCAGCCAATATCGACTAAAGCGCCAAAGTATGAGGCGCTATCAATTCATCATCGTGACGAAGGCGTCGATCACCTTGCCGTCGCGCACCAGCGCAATGCCGGCGCGGCCGGCGAGGTGCTGCCAGCTTTCGACCGGGCTTACGAAGCGCACGAGTTTATCGCCTGGCCGCATCTCGCTTTTCAGCTTTTCCCATTCCGCATGGCGGCGGGAGCTCGGCGCGCCGTAGGCGGCGTCGAGCTCTTCGACGCTCACCGGCGTATCGAGCCAGTCCGGTGAAACGACAAGCCCCATCAGGCCGCCTGCCGCTTCGGTGAGATGAGCTTGCGGTTGACGAGCAGCTCGGCGATCTGCACCGCGTTCAGCGCCGCGCCCTTGCGCAGATTGTCGGCGACGCACCAGAAGGCGAGGCCGTTCTCAACCGTGGCGTCCTCGCGGATGCGCGAGACATAAGTCGCATCCTCGCCCGCCGCTTCGTGCGGGGTGATGTAGCCGCCGGGCTCATGCTTATCGATGACGAGCACGCCCGGCGCCTCGCGCAGGATGTCGCGGGCTTCGTCGGGGGTGATCGGCTTCTCGAATTCGACATTCACCGATTCGGCATGGCCGATGAACACCGGCACACGCACGCAGGTCGCGGTGAGCTTGATCTTCGGATCGAGGATCTTCTTCGTCTCCGCGACTATCTTCCACTCTTCCTTGGTGAAGCCGTCTTCCATGAAGACGTCGATCTGCGGAATGAGGTTGAAGGCGATGCGCTTGGGAAACTTCTTGGTCTCGACGCTGTCAGAGACGAAGATCGCGCGCGTCTGGGCGAAAAGCTCGTCCATCGCGTCCTTGCCGGCGCCGGAGACGGATTGATAGGTCGAGACGACGACGCGGGTGATCTTCGCCGCCTCGTGCAACGGCTTCAGCGCCACGACGAGCTGCGCCGTCGAGCAATTCGGATTGGCGATGATGTTCTTCTTGCCAAAGGCAGTCACCGCATCGGCGTTCACTTCCGGTACGATCAGCGGCACATCGGAATCGTAGCGCCAGGCGGAGGAATTATCGATCACGACCGCGCCCTGGCGGCCGATCTTCGGCGAATATTCCTTCGAGACCGTGCCGCCGGCCGACATCAGGCAGATGTCTGTGCCGGTGAAATCGTAGTTTTCGAGCGCTTTGCAGACGAGGGTCTTGTCGCCGTAGGAGACATCGGTGCCGATCGAGCGCGACGAGGCGAGCGCAACGACTTCATCGGCAGGGAACTGCCGCTCGGCGAGAATGTCGAGCATTTCGCGCCCGACATTGCCGGTGGCGCCGACGACGGCGACCTTGAAACCCATGTTCTTCTCCTTTGGGGCGCAACCGGGATAAGTAAGGGAAAGCGGTTTCCCCGTTCGATCCTGCGCTGCAGCCGGTATATCCGGCTGCCATAACAAAGATCGGATGAAAAATCACGTCTGCAAGGCCGCCCGGAAGCCGCGGCGAGCCTCGGCCGTAAAGCCTCTGTTGACCCTATCGGCAAAAGTCCGCGCCGCGGTAACGGGCGGCGAGCGTCATGATGCGACAATCGCATGGCCCCCAACCTTGGCCGCCAAAAGCCCGGGACTGCGATGCACGCGACCTTCGAAGACATCAGGCCGACGCGGCTGATCGAGCAGCCGAAACGCCGCCGTCTGCGCCGGCGTGGCGTTTCGCCGGGCACGGCCGCCATTGTCGCGATCCTCTTCGCGGCGGCTTTGGTGCTTCTTGCCGGCCGCGAGGCGGCCCCAGTCGCGCCGCCCCTGCCCGCCACCGTTACGGCGCCGCCCCCGGATTGGACCGATATTCAGAACCCGCTTGAGCTTTACGATCTTTCGGCGCCCGAATTTGCGCATGGACCGCAGAGCTATGCGGCGCGGCGCAACCGTTTCGGCGGCCGCCAGGATATTTTGACCTTCGGCGCGCTCGACGGCCGCAGCCCCTTCTTCCGCCTGACGCTTTATCGCCTCGGTGGCGAGCGGGCGGTGGAGGTGCCGCTGTTCGTCGGGCTGGTGCGCCTTGCCGCGGCGGCGGACCTGTCGATCCTCCGCAGCGCCAATCTCACGATCCTGCCGACCCGGTTCGGGCCGGTCGAGACCGCCGACATCGACCTTACCGCCGGCGATGCCGCGCCGGTGCCCTGCCTCGGCTTCCGCGGCGCCGGGCTCGATGGGTATTTCCGGCTCGGCGGCTTTGCCTGCGGCACCAGGGCCGCGCCCATTACACGCCCGGCCCTTGCCTGCCTGCTCGACAGGCTGGAGCTTGACGGCGGCGGCGATCCGGCGCTGGCCGGTTTCTTTGCCGCCTCGGAATTGCGGCGCGATTCGCGCTGCGTCGGGTCGGCGCTCGGCCCGGATACCAAGACCGATTGGAACTGGATCGACGAAAATGATGCGCCGCCGCCACTCAAGCTACGAAAAATGCATTGAGCGGGGCTTTTGGCGGCTGGGGCGGCGCTTTGTCATTCGCGCCGAACCAAAACCCCGGCTAAAGAGTTTTCAGAGGCATGGCCGCTTCGCGGCGGGAAGGAATTCTTTGATGCGTCCGATGTCGATCTTGCTGCTGAGCGTGACCGCCTTTGGCGCGGCGGCCGTGATGGCTGTGCCTGCCGCTCAGGCGGCGCATAAGCACTATCATCACTATGCGCATCACTATTATGCGCCGGGGCCGGTCTATTCGAGCGACGAGCCGCCGCTCACCGTCAACAAGCGTAGCTGGCTCGATCCGGGCAATGTCGTGCCGCAGGGGTCGGAACAGAATTACGTGACGGCCAATACGAGCTTCAATCAGACACCGGACCAGGTCTATTTCCCCTCGCGTTTCCATCAGGATAGCCTGCCGAGCCCGCTTTATCCGACGGGCCGGCCGCGTCCGGTGGTCGAGTTCTGGACCCCGTCCTATCCGCCCTATCCGTAGGATTTTTTCGCGTGATCCCAGGAATCGCGTGAAAGGGATCACGCGTTGAAGTCGAAATGCGCCAGCACCGGGACATGGTCGGAGGGCCGCTCCCAGCTGCGGCTCTCGCGCAGCACAGTCATGCCCCGCAGCGCCGAGGCCAAGCTTGCGCTCGTCCAGATATGGTCGAGCCGGCGGCCCTTGTCGGCCTTGGCCCAATCGGGCGAGCGGTAGCTCCACCACGTATAAAGCCGCTGCTCGGCCGGCACATAGCGGCGCAAGGCATCGACCCAGGGGCCGGCGGCGAAGACCTGGCCGAGCTTTTCGACCTCGATCGGCGTATGGCTCACCACCTTGAGCAGCGCCTTGTGGTTCCAGACATCGGTCTCGAGCGGCGCGATATTGAGATCGCCCACCATCATCGCGTCGCCGCCGGCGAGGCGATCGGCGCGGATCCAGCTCGCCATTTCGTCGAGGAAGGCGAGCTTATGGGCGAATTTCGGATTGATGTCCGGGTCCGGCTCGTCGCCGCCGGCCGGCACGTAGAAATTATGCAGGGTGAAGGCGCGGACACTGGAGGGCGCCAGGGTCACGCTGACATGGCGGGCATCGCCCTTATCGCAGAACGGCCGCCGGCCGATCATCCCGAACGGGATTTTCGAGACGATGGCGACGCCGTGGTAGCCCTTCTGCCCGTTGAGCGCGATATGCGCATAGCCGAGCTTGCGGAAGGCCGCGGCAGGGAATTCGGCGTCCCGGCATTTCGTCTCTTGCAGGCAGAGAACGTCCGGCGCGTGGGCGGTCAGGAATTTGCCGACGAGATCGATACGTAGACGGACGGAGTTGATGTTCCAGGTGGCGACAGTGAACGACAATTTCGACTCAGAAAGATGATTTCGGCCCGCGATTGAGCACAAGGCGCCCTCTGGCTGCAAGGAAAGCCTCGCCGCCGCCACAGATTTTTGCCCCGGGCGGAAGGGCAAAAAAATAGGGCGCCCGACCGAGATCGGACGCCCCGTGGAGCGACACTGGGCCGGGAGGGGGTCCGGCAAAGCCGGCGTGACCGAACGGGGGGAATTCGTCAGGCCGGCCGTATCACTCTCCTGTGAGGAGATAGGACCGGCCAAATGCGGCTGCAAGACCAGCCGCGAATTATTGCCAACAGTTAATTGCTCTGGTTGAGGAAACGGCTGCTTGAGCCGTCGAGCCGATTGGCCCGGATCTGGAAGACCGAGGGATCGGGCGGCGTCGCCCGATCGACATTGAACAGCGAGACGAGCGTCTCATTGCCCTGCGGGTCGGTGACTTCCCATTGCTTGAGCTGGAAGCTCGCCGGATCGAACATCAGCTTGATGCGCGACGTCCCGCCGAAGGTCTCGTTGTCGACGACCGTGATCGTTACATTGTCCGGGTCGCTGGTGACATCCTGGACCGCGACGTCGTGCAGGAGGTCGATCCGGTCCTTGAGCAGAAATTTCAGCGGCGTCTGCCAGATGAAATAGAAATCCTGCGTCGCCATTTTGTGGTCGATCACGGCGACGGTCATGCCGTCGGCGACAATGTCGAGCGTTGCGGGCTCGGCATATTCGAAGCGCAGCTTGCCCGGTTTCTGGACATAGACTTTGCCTTCTGAGCGCCGGTCGCCGCTGATCTGAACGAAATCGCCGATCATGGTGCGCGTCGAATTGAAATAATCGTCGGCCTTCTGGATCGCGACATGCGGGTCGATGGGCGTGAAGGGCTGGGTCGAAGCCGGCGCCGGCTTGGTCGAAGCCGCCGGTGCGGCATGGGGCGCTGGCGGTGGCGCCGCGGCGGGATCGGCGAAAGCCGCTGCGGGCAGAGCCAGGACCGCGAGAACGAAAATTGAAACGCCTGCGCGCCCCAAACTGGTCATCGACATGAATTTCGCCTTTCGCGCCGGCGTGATTCGCTCGCAAGGAAATTTATAGCACGGAACCGCTGCCTTCGGCGTGTCGGCCCCTCCGGCCGATCCGGTCGTGCCCTGTTGAGCGAGCGGTAATGCGGCGATGTGGCGGCAATAGGACAGCCGGGGCCGCGCGCCCGGCCGCCCTAACAAGCGGCCTAATAATCCGCTGCCGGCTCGAAGGCGCCGCGGTCGATGCCGCCGCCGACCAGAATCGTCCTTTTGCCGGAATGATTCGGCGCGCTGACGACGCCTTCCTTTTCCATGCGCTCGACCAGCGAGGCGGCCTTGTTGTAGCCGACGGAAAGCCGGCGCTGCACATAGCTCGTCGAACATTTCTTGTCGCGCAGGACAATGGCGACGGCGCGGTCGTAAAGATCGCCGCCTTCCTCGCCCTCGGCACCGGTCGGAAAGCCTTCGCCGTCTTCGCCCGCCGGTTCGTCCTCGATCGTGATCGCATCGAGATATTCCGGCGCGCCCTGGCTCTTCAGATGCGCAACAATCTTCTCGACTTCGCCGTCGGAGACGAAGGGGCCGTGCACGCGCATGATGCGGCCGCCGCCGGCCATGTAGAGCATGTCGCCCTGGCCGAGCAATTGCTCGGCGCCCTGCTCGCCGAGGATCGTGCGGCTGTCGATCTTCGACGTCACCTGGAACGAGACGCGGGTGGGGAAATTCGCCTTGATCGTGCCGGTGATGACATCGACCGAGGGGCGCTGCGTCGCCATGATCAGATGGATGCCGGCGGCGCGGGCCATTTGCGCGAGGCGCTGAATGGCGCCTTCGATGTCCTTGCCGGCGACCATCATCAGGTCGGCCATCTCGTCGACGATGATGACGATATAGGGCAGGGGCGAAAGGTCCATCTCCTCCTGCTCGTAGACCGCTTCGCCGGTCTCGCGGTCGAAGCCGGTCTGCACGGTGCGGCTGACCGTCCGGCCCTTGGCCGCGGCTTCCGCGACCTTGGTGTTGAAGCCGTCGATATTGCGCACGCTGAGCTTCGACATTTTCTTGTAGCGGTCCTCCATCTCGCGGACCGCCCATTTGAGCGCGACGACAGCCTTCTTCGGGTCGGTGACGACCGGCGTCAAAAGATGCGGGATGCCGTCATAGACCGACAGTTCCAGCATTTTCGGATCGACCATGATCAGCCGGCATTCGTCCGGCCGCAGCCGGTAGACGAGCGACAGGATCATCGTATTGATCGCGACCGATTTGCCGGAGCCGGTGGTGCCGGCGACGAGCAGATGCGGCATGCGGTCGAGATCGACGATGATCGGCTCGCCGCCGATCGTCTTGCCGAGCGCGATCGACAGCTTGCCCTTCGATTTCTCGAAATCCTGCGAGGCGAGGATTTCGCGCAGATAGACCATTTCGCGGCGCTGGTTCGGCAGCTCGATGCCGATCACGTTGCGGCCCTGGACGACGGCAACGCGCGCTGAAACCGCCGACATCGAGCGGGCGATGTCATCGGCGAGGCTGATGACGCGCGCCGATTTGATGCCCGGCGCGGGCTCGAGTTCGTAAAGCGTCACCACCGGCCCCGGCCGCACATTGATGATCTCGCCCTTCACGCCGAAATCATCGAGCACGCCTTCGAGCAGCCGTGCGTTCTGTTGCAGGGCTTCTTCCGACACGCGGTTGACGGTGCCGCGCTTCGGCTCGCTCAGCATGAGGAGCGGCGGCAGCTGATATTTGGCCTTGCTCAGCCGGTCGAGCATCGACGGCTGGATCTCGCGCTGCAGGCGCTGGCCGGTCTTGAGATTGGCCGTGCCGGGGGTGACGCGGCTGCGGCCGCCGGGCAGGTCGTCGGCTTCGGCCTCCGCCGCCTGGCGGGCGGCGCGGGCCGCGGGCGGCGCATAGGCCGACGGCTCGAAGCCGAGATCGAAATTCGGATCTTCGCGCAAGTGGCGCTGGTCGAGCGACGGGCCGACGCGGCGCGCGGCGTCCTGCCAGGGCGCCAGCGTGGTGCGCGGCTCGCGCCGCTTGGCCAGCGCGCGGCCGAGGCCCGATTTCGCCGACAGCAGCGCATGAATCAGGCCGCCGACGACGACGAGCGCGAAACCCGGCTCGCCGGCGCGATCTTCTTCATCGGCGCTCGCCACCTTGCGCTTGGCGGGCTTGGGCTCGTCGTCTTCGTCTTCGTCGAAATAAGGCTCGGGCTTGGCTTTGCCGACCGCCGCCGCCAGCGCCAGGATCGCCACCGCCGCAAAGACGATCGCGAGGATCAGATTCATCACGCCATGGCTGCCGAAAAGATGTTTCGGGATGAAGAGCAGGGCGTCGCCGAGCACGCCGCCAAGGCCGGTCGGCAGCGGCCAGCGGCTCGTCACCGGCATGACGGCGGCAAACCCCGTCGCGGCGATGCTGCCGATGAACCAATAGAGCAGCCGCCAGCTCAGCCGATCGAGATGCCTTGTGCGCAACAACCGCCAGCCCCAGATGGCGAGCGGCGCCAGCAAGGCGAGCGATGCGAGCCCCAGCATCTGCATGAAGAGATCGGCGGCGATGGCGCCGGGCGTGCCGAGCAGGTTGTGGATCGGGCCGTCGGTCGCGTGGTTGAGGCTCGGGTCGCGCACCGACCAGGTGAGCAGCGCGAGCGCCAGCGCGCCGGTGCCGGCAATCAGCGTCAGACCGATTATTTCCGCGGCGCGGCGCACAGCAAAGAGGCGCAGCGGGTCGGGAATATGATCCAAGGCCGTGAAACTGGTCGTCGTACGCATCGAGTGCCCTGGCCCCGGTCTAGCGCGCTTTCCGACCGGAGGGGTCGCTGCGAAATCACGCCATTTTCACAATGTCGGAGCCGGTCCTGATCGAAAAAGTTGGGCAACTTTTCCGGAACCTGCCCAGACGCGCGGAACTCGTGCCAAACGATCTTTGGCGCCGCACGGCTAGCCTAAAGAGACGTGGTTAAAGCGGGCTTAAGCCAGCCCTGCCGTGCCGCGCGCGCGCCGTTCGCCGGCATAAAAAAGGGCTCCCGGAGGAGCCCTGAGTTTTTTCCAGCGGGGAGGTGCCGGATGTTACTGAACAAGCTCGCCGTGCAAGGCGAGATCGAGCCCATCGCGCTCGACTTCGGGCGTAACCCGCAACCCGATCGTCATCTTGACCAGGAAGAGGATGATCGCCGTGACGATGGCATCATATGCAATGACGATGCCGACGCCGATCAGCTGGTTCACCACCTGGCCGGGATTGCCTTCGATCAAGCCGGGCGTGCCGCCGTATTGGTTGATCGCGAAGACGCCGGTCAGGATGGCGCCGAGCGCACCACCGCAGGCATGGACGCCGAAGCAATCGAGCGCGTCGTCGTAGCCAACCCAGCCCTTCACGAAGGTCACCGTGAAGTAGCAGAAGATGCCCACGGCAATGCCGATCCAGATCGAGCCCGCCGGGCCGACGAAGCCCGAAGCCGGCGTGATGGCGACGAGGCCGGCGACCGCACCGGAGCAGATGCCGACGACGGTCGGCTTGCCGCGGTGTGCCCATTCGACGAACATCCAGGTCAAGGCGGCGACGGCGGTGGCGATCTGCGTCACCGTCATGGCCATACCGGCCTGCATGTTGGCGGCGACCGCGGACCCCGCGTTGAAGCCGAACCAGCCGACCCACAGCAAAGAGGCGCCGATCATGGTCAGCACGACGTTATGGGCGGGGCCGGTATCATGCCGCTTGCCGAGGAAGAGCGCGCAGACGAGGCCGGCGACGCCGGAGTTGACGTGCACGACGGTGCCGCCGGCGAAGTCGAGAACATGGAACTTCGCCGCCGAATTGCCGCTCGACAGGAAGCCGTCCGCGCCCCAGACCCAGTGGGCGACCGGCGCGTAGACGAAGATCGCCCACAGGCCGATGAACACCAGCATGGCCGAGAACTTCATGCGCTCGGCAAAAGCACCGGCGATCAGCGCCGGCGTGATGATCGCGAAGGTCATCTGGAAGGCCATGTAGACGTCTTCCGGAATCGTCGGCGCGAGCCCGTTCGGGTTGCCGGTGTTGTTGGAGACGTCGCTCAACATCCCTTGCAGGAAGATGCGCGTCGTCCCGCCGATGAACGGCGAGCCCGTCGTGAAGGCGAGGCTGTAGGTCAGCGCGGCGAAGATGACCGTGACGAGGCAGGTGATGGCGAAGCTGGTCATCACCGTATCGACGACGTTCTTCTTGCGCACCATGCCGCCGTAGAAGAGGCCGAGGCCGGGGATGGTCATCATCAGAACGAGCGCCATGGAGGTCATCATCCAGGCCGTGTCGCCATTGTTCGGCGTACAGACGGTCAGGTGATTGGCATCGCAAGCCGGCGGCGCGGCGGGGGCCGCGGCGGCGGGCACCGCGGAGAGGGCAATGGTGAAGAGGACGCCGAATACCAAACCTGCAAGCGCCAGCCCCGATGGCTTCTTCAGCGCTTCCCAAGCCGAGGTAAGGCCCGCCCTCAGTGACGGATTCAATTTCATTTCGTTACTCCTGCTAATCTCGGTTGAGCGTTAGATGGCATCGGCGCCCTTTTCGCCGGTCCGGATGCGCACGACTTCGTCGAGCGGGCTGACGAAGATCTTGCCGTCGCCGATTTCCCCGGTTCGTGCCGCAGAGGTGATTGCCGCGATCGTCCGATCGACAAGTTCAGCGCCGATCGCGACTTCGATCTTCAGCTTGGGGAGAAAATTCACGGCATATTCGGCGCCACGGTAGATTTCCGTGTGGCCCTTCTGACGCCCGTAGCCTTTGACCTCGCTCACGGTCATGCCATGCACGCCGAGCGTCGTGAGCGCGTCCCTTACCTCGTCGAGTTTGAACGGTTTGATGATGGCCGTCACAATCTTCATTTTACCCTCCAGTGAGCGCAGCTTCGGTCCGCAAAACGCATCGGGCGGCAGGACAGAGCTCTTTATTCACCGCGCACCCGACACGATTGTGCCGCGGCACTCGGCTGCGAAATATTTCGCGCTCTTCTGTCCTGCTGACCGATACGCCAGGAATAGTCGCACCGGGTCGCTGCTATCGTGACCATGCCCCCATACTGATCACGCGGAGTGGGCGTAGACGGCCATGGTCAAGACCGCTGAAAGCAAGGCATGGGCCAGGATCGGCGAAATCCGCCGGACCACGCCGATTTCGCGCTTCGTCGGCCTCTCAAGGCCAAGATTTGAAGATTTGGGCGCGGCGGCTTTACGCGGGGGTGGCGCGCAGCCGCAGCAAGCCCTCTTGCGCGACGCTGGCGATCAACTCGCCGGCACGGCTGAAGATCAGGCCGCGGGTCAAGCCGCGGCCGCCGCCGGCGTTCGGGCTGTCCTGGGCGTAGAGCATCCAATCGTCGGCGCGAAACGGCTGATGGAACCACAAAGCGTGGTCGAGGCTCGCGACCTGGATGTCGGGGTCGAACAAGGTCCGCCCATGCACGACCATCGCCGCGTCGAGCAGGGTCATGTCGGAGAGATAGGCGAGCACCGCGCGGTGCAGGGCGGGATCGTCGGGAAGCTGGCCCCGCGCGCGCATCCAGACATATTGTGTGGGCTCGGTGCGCTTGTGCCCCAGATAATGGGCGGGATCGACAAGGCGCAGTTCAATCGCGTCCTTCTCGAACCAGCCGCGCATGGCTTGCAGGCCCGGCGGCATTTGCGCGCCGAGGCTGGCGAAGAATGTCGCTTCATCCGGTAAGTTTTCCGGCTGAATGACGTCAGGCATCGGGAATGCGTGGTTAAGCCCAGGCTCGCTGGCGTGAAAAGAGGCAGATAGCGAAAAAATTGGGCGGCCGTGTTGGATCGCGTTACACCGCCGCGTGGTGAAGCTGCCGCCGTCGCGGATACGGTCGACCTCGTAGACGATCGGCGCCGCGGGCTCGCCGGGAAGCAGGAAATAGGCGTGCAGCGAATGCGGCGGCCGGCTTTCATCGACCGTTCGTGTCGCCGCGACGAGCGCCTGGGCGATGACGAGGCCGCCGAAGACCCTTTGCCAGCCGCTGCGGGGACTATGGCCGCGGAAGATGTTCTCTTCGATCGGTTCGAGATCGAGCGTCTTCAGAAGCTGGTCGACAGCGGACATGGGCGAGGACCGGCTCCGGCGGACGGCTTTGGGCAGGGCTATTCGGAGTCGATGGCGCGGGCTTCCTCCGGCAGCATGATCGGAATGCCGTCGCGGATCGGATAGGCGAGTTTGGCGGCGCGGGAGATCAGCTCCTGGCGTTGGGCATCATATTCCAGCGTCGTCTTGGTCAGCGGACAGACGAGGATTTCGAGCAGGCGCGGGTCGATGTGGGTTTTCTGCTCCGGCGCCGCGTTCTGTGTCTGCTCGGTCATCGTTTCGTCCTTCATTGCAACCGTGTCGCATCGCGCTTGGTGCGGGCGAGCTCGAATTCGGTGATCGCGACGAGAACCTCGGCGCGGATCTTCAAGCTCGGCGCTTCGAGCAGCGCCTGCTTTTCGCGCGGGCCATAAGGGCTCATCATCGACAGCGCATTGACCAGCGCCTCGTTCGGTGCCTCGCGGACGCTTTCCCAATCGACAGGCACGTCATTGGCTTCGGCGAATTCGCGCAGCGTGCGCAGCACGCTCTCGCGATCGACTGCGTCTTCGCCGTCGCGCGGGGTAAAATCGCCGTCGAAGGTCGAAAAATCGACGCGGCATTGCCGGTAGGGCGTGACGGCGGCGATCTCTTCGACAATGCGGAAGCGGGCGATGCCGGTGAGCGTGATGAGATAGCGCTCGTCGCCGGTCTCGGCGAATTGGGTCAGCCGCCCGGCACAGCCGATGGCGCGCAGCGCCGGCGTTTTTTCCGCCTCGGCGGCTTCGCTCTCCGGCTGGATCAGGCCGATGATCCGATGGCCCTTGATCGCATCCTCGACCATCGCGAGATAACGCGGCTCGAAAATATTGAGCGGCAGCTCGCCGCGCGGCAGCAGCAAGGCCGCCGACAGCGGAAACACCGGAATGACGCTCGGCAGATCGCCCGGTCCGCGATAGGGTTTGTTGATGCTCATGCCTTACGCCTCACTTACGGCGATCATTTGCGGCGACCAAGGAGCTTTTTGGGAAACAGGCTCCTTCCTATGATGTGGCGCCATGTCTAGGAAAACAGAAGCGCCGATAATTTTCGCCGCGCGGCGACCGTCGCCGCATCCATGTTGCCCCAGGCCTCGAAAAATTGCAGCAACTGCTTCCGCGCGGCGGCGTCGTTCCACTCACGATCGCTCTTGATGAGGGCGAGGAGCGCGTCCGCAGCCTCCGCCCGGCGGCCTTGGGCATTCAGCGCAATGGCGAGGTCGTAACGCGCCTGCGGTTCGTTTGGTTCTGCAGCGACGCGGCGCTCAAGCTCGCCGATCTCGCCGACGTCGGCCGCCTGGGCGGCATTTTCCACGGCGGCGCGCGCCGCGGCGATCGCCGGATCCTGGGCTGCACTGGCGGGGACTTGCGCGAGCAGGCTCTGCGCCTCCTGAAGCTCGCCTATCGCGACATTCGCCTTGATGAGACCGGCGAGCGCCGCGATGTCGGCCGGGTTCTCACCATGGAGGCCGCGGAAAATCTCGAGAGCCGCGAGCGGATCGCCGGCGGCCAGCGCCGCCTCGGCCGCCGCATGATAATTCTCGTCCTCGGGCAGCGGGCCGATCAGGCGCTCGATGAAGCCGCGCACCTGGCTTTCGGGCAGTGCGCCCATGAAGCCATCGACCGGCTGGGCGCGCTGAAAGGCGATGACGGCGGGGATGGAGCGGATGCCGAGCTGGCCCGCGACCTGCGGATGCTCGTCGATATTCATGGTGACGAGCTTCACTTTGCCTTGCGCCGCCTTCACCGCCTTCTCGAGAAGGGGAGTGAGCTGCTTGCAGGGCTCGCACCAGGGCGCCCAGAAATCGACGAGAACGGGCTGGCGGCCGGATTCGGTCAGGACATCGTTGGCGAAGGTCGCCGTCGTCGTCGCTTTGGAGACCGGCGCGTCCGGCGTCAGTTGCACCTGCCCCAAAACTTCCGCCATCACCCGCCTCCCTGGTCCGCGGCTCGCGCCGCCCGCATCCCGCATAGATGCGTCGGGGTCAAGCTTTTCGCAACTGCGCAAGGCGGCTGAGTGGCGGGGCACCGGGCGAAAATTTTATGACGCGAGCTTGATTGCAATGGCGGAAGGTTTGCGGCATATAGCCGGGACGCCGGCGCCGCCCGGCATGGATGCGGGTGTAGCTCAGGGGTAGAGCACAACCTTGCCAAGGTTGGGGTCGAGGGTTCGAATCCCTTCGCCCGCTCCAGATTTTCTTCAAGGAAATCAGAGTGTTTATGACAGGGTCGCCGACATGGACGCCCGATAAGCGCCGGCATGCAATCGGTCGTCATCCGCGTACCAACGTCGCCAAGCGAACAAGCGCCGCGAATCCATCCCCGCGAAGAAAGCGGTGTTCAACCTCTGATCGCTAATCCTTAGTTGGCCCCCCGGTCGAATGGAGATTGGAATGCAAGGCAGTCGCAATCGGCGGCACGTCGCGAGCTTCTGGGCGCCGCTCGCCCTTGCAATCTTGCTATGTCACGCAGGCGCGCGGCCGGCCATGGCGGCTCAGCCTGAAGTCTGGATCTCCAGCAACGATCCCACCCATGGCGGGGCGCCCGACTTCTGGTCGATGTTCGAGCCGGGTGCGCCCTGGGCCAAGGCGATGAGCCGGCTGACGGGCGTCTCCATCGCCCAGAACCTCGTCACCAACGGGCCGCCGGATAAGCTGCGCGCCTTCTACGCCTTCCTGAAGCAGAAGCACCTCAAGCTCGCCATCGGCATCGGCCTGCTGACCTGGTCGGACGCCTGTGGAAAGCATGTTGAGGGCTATGTCCCGCCCGGCGGTTCGGACTATGTGGCCCGGCGGATCAAGGCCCTCGGCGGCGAGCTCAGTTCCATCGACATTGACGAGGCTTTCTGGTTCGGACGGTTCTACGGCGGCGCCAACGCCTGCCACAGCTCGGTCGACACCCTCGCCGCCAACGTGGCCGCCAATTTCGCGGCCTACCGGCGCGTCTTCCCCGACGTTCAGCTCAGCGACAGCGAACCTCTGGGGCCGCCCCCGTCGGGCGATCCCGCCGGCCGCTGGGCCAAGGAGACCCGGGCCTGGCTCGACGCGGTGCAGGCGCATACGGGCGTGCACCTGGCCGCGGAGCACGAGGACATCACCGACTGGCAGCGGCCGCTCAACAGCTATTTGCCGGCGGTGGCGAAACTGGTGCGAGCAAACCACATCGCCTTCGCCCCGATCATCATCGCTGCTTCGGGGCACGGTCCCGACTCCGCATGGATGGCCAGCGCTGAACACAACATCCGCCTTCTAAGGGCGTCCGCCGCTTGGCCGCCGGACCAGCTCGTCTTCGCCACTTGGTACGTCTACCCGACGCATAACCTGCCCGACAGCGCCCCTGACGCCTTCACCCACCTGGTGAACTTTTATTTCGACGGCCGATGATGTCTCGGGACGCCGGCGCCGCCCGGCATGGATGCGGGTGTAGCTCAGGGGTAGAGCACAACCTTGCCAAGGTTGGGGTCGAGGGTTCGAATCCCTTCGCCAGCTCCAGATTTGCCTGATCGCCGTTGCCGCAATTCTCGGCGCACCGCCAATCACTGATTCCCTTCTGAATTATACCTCAGCGCTTGCGGCGAGCTGAAAACCGCCGCAATCTCACTCGGTTGCCATCGCTTCGAGTTGAATTCTGTAAGCCGGATTCAACCGTGCTCCCACTGCCGCGGACGCGGCGAGAGTAAGACGCGCAACAAATTGTTTGCTCGCTGTCCAATCAATTAAAACGGCCTCGACTGCGGGAATAGTTCTAGTCGGCGTGATAAGGCGGAAGGTCTCTGTATCTATTATTCGCCGCCACCCGGCTGCCATCCATTCCGCCAGCGCACGAGTCAACAATGGCTCGAATTTCGATCGAATGATCTGCTCGAAGAACCGTAGCCCGCTCATCCAGAACTCAAGGGGTTCAAGATATGCTCGGCCATTGAGAAGCTTGATAATGTCCAGCACAGTTCGAGCTAGCTGCGGAATATCTTCGATTCCGTCGTTGTAATACTCGAAAAGCAAATGACCAGGGAAGCCTTCGCCCAGTTCGGTGTCTAACGTTTCCTGCAGCGCGACAAAGTCCTCTGGTCGCCCGGCAAGAGCGGCACGTATTCCGAAGGCCAGCAGTGCATCGTTTGCGACATCAAGCGCAGCGGAATTAAGCAGCGCCTCACGATTTAGATGTGGGATCACGCCGCGATCCGGGCTCAGAGCGTCGAAACTCCTCACTGTCCCGTCGGCTAAACCTTCCACAAAATAGGCGACACCCTCGACATAAGGCAAAAAAAGCACTGAATATCGGCCAAGATCAAGCGTATCAACGCTATCTCGAATTTCTCGCTCGAATAATCCGAACTCCAGAATGGGAATTGGCCCTTCGACAAAGCGTTGGGGTATCGAGTCTCTCACCCCCACTCGCAGGCGAGCTGCGATTTCTGTCTGAGCTAGCAAATACCAAGCTATGTCTATCGGCCCAAGAGGAAGATCCAAAATTGACGCCGGGGGGTCAGGGTTGCTGCAGGCTCCGGGCTCCATGGCAACTGGCTCACCATTCACCTTCGCATCCTGTTTTTCCACAAACGCGTGCGCCCATAGCACGGTGTGGCGTATGACTCGATGGCAATAGGCGGCCCGAAGTGACTCGTCTGGGTCCACATCCGTCAACCCTTCCAGAGCCTGAGCAAGTCCCACCAGTCCAGCTGCCGTATCCTCTTCTTTCAGTGCGGCGACCGCCGCATCCGCACCGAGGCCAACACTCATAACCAGCATATCGCGCGTGGCGGCACGGCGAGCTGCAACTTGTGCTTCAAGAAACCACTTCTTTGCCAAAGGCCAATCATCGCACTTAGCCGCGCTTATTGCAGCCTGACGCAAAGAAAAGGCCCGTTCAATTGGGTTATTTTCTCCGACTTCGTCCGCGATTCGGCGGAGTATCTCAAGTGCTTGCGGGTGCTGGTTGTGGCGCCAAAATATTTTTGCACGTGTACGCGCCAAGGCTTTATCGTCGCCAATTTTCTCAATTGCTTCGTCGAGAACGGCAAAAGCCCCTTCTTGATCATCCGCATACTCGTCCAAAATCGTCGCCTGAGCTACCCAGCATTGAATTGTTATAGGTCGAATGTTCCACTCGTTCGTAATCTCAGCCATTCTACGATAGCGCTGCACGGCATCCGAAGCGTCGAAGTTTCCATCTTTCTGTTGCAAGGCCCAGGGGCCGTTTACGAAGTACGAATAGTCAGCGAGTCTTTGGTCCGATGGCTTTAGCCAGAGCTCTCGTTCAGACGGATCTAGCTCGTCTAGCCCACGTACGATGTGCTCCAGCTTGGGTACTGAAGCGAGCCCCATGCATCCGATAGCAAAAAGAGCGCCAAAAAAATCCATCCTGGGCTCATCATCTGGTCTCTCGGTGCGCTCCTTGAGATCGCGGAGAAACAAATTCGACTCAACCTTCTGCTTAAGTGTGCGAAGAAACCAAATCCAATTGTCTAAGTAATTAGCGACGTTTGGCGTTATGAGCACTTCAGATAAAGCAATCGCCTCGAATGCACTTTTTGCTTCCGTCTCCGACATTTGCTGAATGTCGCCAAAGAGAGCCGCGACGCTATCGCGCGTTTTTTGTTGATCACGTGCGGCGATTAGGAGCTTAAATTGGGCCAGCCGGAGCATACCGGAGACATACAGATTATCTGGGAATATCGGCCCGTCCGTTCGTAGAACGCGGAATATCGTCAGATATTCCGCTAGCATTTCTAGAGTTTTGACGTCGGATCGCAATACGCTAATTGCTAATTTGAGAAGGGCGGATTCCGACTTTCCGGCCAATGCGTGTACGAATATGAGTTCCGCATCGATGGCGTGGATCTGACCCGTACCGAGCATCTCAATGGCTATAACTTCGTGAATTAGTTTGCGCTCGTTGGCCCCGAGCATTTCCCGCCCAAAGGTACTGGCCAGCGGCGAGACCTTATAGAAACTCGCGCTAATCGCTTCTACCCAAGACCCAACAAGTCTATCAAGGCACTCGCCGGCCTGTGGCACCGGGGGCGACAGGTTCCCGAGAGTGATCGCCAATGTACGTTCGAAACGACCTCCGATTATGCTCAGCCGATAGAGCATGTTTCGAGCGCCGTCAGGAAGCGATGAGACCAAAGCTTGCCTGGCGGCATCACGTGCTGCGTCTACGTCGTCCGTTGAAAATCCGCGCTCCAATATTTCGGGAACTTCTCCTGCCGGCCAACCGCGCGCTTCCATCCCTACTATGAATGCGTGCGTGAGTAGCGGGTGTCCGGCGGCGCTTGCAACATAGGCTAACGATGCCCAAGGATCGCGGCGACCGCCATGCAGCAACACTAGCTCCGCAACTTCCTCCTTTGTAAAATATGGACACTCAATGATAGATTCGGAGGTAATCCCCACATTCGCTTGAAGCTTTGTTGATGGTTTTCGATAGCAGGTTACCAGCGTAACTCGATCACGGCGAGAAAGGGCTGCAATCACACGAGTGAAGGACAGTTCGACCTGTGGATCGTCGAGATGATTCAAGTCCTCCAATATCGAAACCTGCGAAGCCATATCTCCGACGCGAGCAAAGATAACATCAAGACGACGGCGGGTTTCGCTGCTGTCAAGATCTCTAAAGTCGATAATCGAAAAGCTGGGACCAACGGCGCTAGCTGCCCTCCTCGAAATTGACGATTTTCCAACCCCGCTGGGACCCACCAGAATACAAATGCCAAAGTGTCGAAGCAGGCTCGACACTTGCGATTCGATGGGGGGGCGGGGGATCATTCCCGCTGGATCTGGTACAGTGTCTCCGTCTATCAGCCAGTCTGTTTCGGATCGCGAGACGGATGCGATTTGGCCGTAGACTTCAAACGCCGCCATTAGGCTTGGGGCAAGCTGAAGAAGAACATCGACTTCTGATCTTCGTACTGAAATTCGCGTCTTTCCGTCGATCAGCTTGTAGAGTTCAGAACGGGTGAGGACTCGATCTTTGGTTGGCTGAATGATGCTCTTTTTGAGCACGTGATATATTAATGGATCGCTGAGGCGCTCAGCTTCGGACGCAGGCAAACTAAAGCGGTCACGGCCAATAACGATCAAGCGCTCTTTGAATTCGAGCAGCAATGCGCTCACATCAGGCTGGCCGCAGTCCCACTGAATTCTTCGAAGGAGATCACGACGTAACGCGACGTCATCCCGTGCTATGACGAATGCGTTTACCGAGGCGGAAAATCTCTCGCCTTCCAAAAGAGCCCTTAAGGCGGATAAGTCGCCGCCGCTGGCCGCTTTTCTCCAATATTCAAGCCCAGGGATCCCCGCGGGCCGATCTACCACAGCATGCTCCAACCCGATAGCCGAACTTGTGAAATATCTGAATTCGATCTGTAATTCCGGATTACGCGTAACTAAATCCACGAACGCCGCAACTGCATCGCGCACACTGGCGCTATTCAGAGTAACTGTTCCAGAAGCCTCCGTGTCTTTGACTTGAACAGCTGTCAGCGCTCCGTTGGCGATGATTGCGTAGTCTTCAGCCACTTCGAGAAAAATTCTGCCATTGTCGGCTATATCCAACCAAGCGAGCGCGGCGGCGAGAACCTGATAGACATAC
Source organism: Pseudomonadota bacterium (assembly GCA_040756295.1). Taxonomy (GTDB): domain Bacteria; phylum Pseudomonadota; class Alphaproteobacteria; order Rhizobiales; family Beijerinckiaceae; genus Methylovirgula. The sequence goes on from JBFLZN010000002.1 coordinate 395,215, forward strand.
CCCCTCAAAGAACTGACAGCCTGCCGCGCGGCATCGGCTTCGGGAACCAGGTCAACATCTAGCCCAGCGTTAAAGGGTTGACTTGAACTCATCGGCGCATCCTGAGGCATGCCGAATGGCGTGTTTCTAGAACTGTGTGGCGTTCTCTAAACGAAGTCCCGTCCTTTGCGATAGCCCTTTAAACAAGCCAGACCGGAACGAAAAAGCTATTCCTTCGACGCCAATCAAAGCGGGAAAGCTCTTGAATACGAATTACTCAAAGGATCGCGGAGGCCGCGTTGTTGATAAACAGGTCGCCCTCTCGGACGTAGCGAGCGAGCATGGCGTCGGTCGCATGGCCGGTTTGCGCTCTGATCCTGCTCGCGGAAACCCCGACTCGCGCTGCGCTACGGAAACGCATGATAACTTGCGCAATACTATTGAATACCCTTGCCAAGGTTGGGGTCGAGGGTTCGAATCCCTTCGCCCGCTCTAGATTTATTTCAGGGAAATCAGAGCGATAGAGGCGGTCCTGCCGGACCGTTTCCCGAGGACGTGGGGGCGATAGCTCGAAGAATAGAGTTCGCCACTCACCGGCTTCTCAACTTCCTTCGCGCAGCCGCGCTTCTGCGATGGAGAATATGATCCCCGCGTCGGATGCGGGATGATGCGCGAAACCCAAAACCTTGGGCATGTTTGACGGAAGACCTGTCAGCCACCGAATTCGGACATTATTGCTATGGACGATCTCGCAGCGCTCGCCGGGCGCTGAAGAGCCACGAACGAGACCTTCCACGTCCGTCGCTGTCTTTGCTGGATGTCTGATCGGTGATGAAACGGTGAAGAGGACGGATTCTCCGTCCGGCACGATGTCGGCCAGCGCCGTTTCCAGCCCACCGACGAGCCGCAGAACCACCCTGTCGAATCGGAGGCGAATCTTCGCGGCGCCGATTTGATCATAGATCTCCTGCTCGACCTTCAATGGCACTCCCCACCATAACCGGCGGCCCGCGCTTTACGCCTTAAAGCCCGAGGTCGCTCAGGCTCGGATGATCGTCGGGGCGCCGGCCGAGCGGCCAGAAGAATTTGCGGTCGCCTTCCTTGATCGGCAGATCGTTGATCGAGGCGTAGCGATGATGCATCAGGCCTTGCGCGTCGAATTCCCAATTCTCGTTGCCGTAAGAGCGGAACCAATGGCCGCTGTCGTCGTGCCATTCATAGGCGAAGCGCACGGCAATGCGGTCTCCGGTGAAAGCCCAAAGCTCCTTGATCAGCCGGTAATCCAATTCGCGCGCCCATTTGCGGGTCAGGAAGGCGACGATCTCGTCGCGGCCGCGTGCAAACTCGGCGCGGTTCCGCCAGATCGAGTCCGGCGTATAGACGAGCGAGACGCGGGCGGGATCGCGGCTGTTCCAGCCGTCTTCGGCAAGCCTGACCTTGGCGATGGCGGTTTCACGTGTGAAAGGCGGCACGGGCGCAGACATGGCAGCGGTCTCCTGTACTGGACGGTCGTTAGCAAACCATACGGTACACAAAAGTCAAGCTGCGCGTTCTGATATGATCGTGATGTGATCGCGATCGCTGCCGCCGCAGCGCATATGTGGGTTGCGGCGCGCGTGGGCTTAATTTCACATGATTGTCATCTGCTGCGGCGCCAGCCGGCGTACACTCGCCCGGCGCGCGACGTCGCGCTTTCATCAAACTCGGCTTAAACCTGCGTCAAACAAGGCGTCCCGGCTCCGGTCGGGCCGCGATGCTCAAATCAAGATGCCGCAAATCGAAGAGGGTCCCGTGCCGCTTATCCGTATCGATGCTATCGCCGGCCGCAGCGAAGAAGAAATCCGCACTCTGCTTGATGCCGCGCACCGCGCCATGCTCGCCGCTTTCAAAGTGCCCGAGCGCGACCGCTATCAAGTCTATACGGAGCATCCGGCGTCGCGTCTCATTGCAGAGGACACCGGGCTCAACATCCCGCGCACGCAAAAATTCGTCCTCTTCACGGTGACGACACGGCCACGCCCGCGGGCGGAAAAAGAAGCTTTCTACAAACTGCTCTGCCAGGAGCTTTGGGAGCATTGCGCCATCGCGACCTCGGACGTGATGGTGTCGCTCGTCCAGAACAGTGACGAAGACTGGTCCTTCGGCAATGGCCGGGCGCAATTTCTGACCGGCGAGCTCTGACGCATCGATCAATTCATCAGATCGATATCATAATAACAATGAATTATATTTATCGATCTCGTTCCCCGACATTCGGCGCCAACAGGGAGCCGAATGATGGACACTGCATCAACACCCATAAACTTACCGGCGGTGCGCGAAGCCGCGCCGCCGTGTCGATTCAATCTCACGCTCGTTCCTGGCCTGCTGCTCACCGCGACCATCGCCGCGACGGGCTTTGCCCTGCATGGCCTGCCGGGCATCGGCACGTTCAGCCCAATGATCCTGGCGATCGTGATCGGCATTGCCTTTCACAATCTTGTCGGAACGCCGGCGCGCGCCAAGGCGGGCGTGACCTTTTCGCTGCGGCGGATATTGCGTCTCGCCATCATCTTGCTTGGCCTGCAATTGACCGCGCAGCAGGTGGTCGAGGTCGGCCCGAAAGGCTTGGGCGTCATCGTCCTCACGCTGGTCGCGACCTTTGCTTTCACCAAATGGCTCGGCAAGATGCTGGGCGTCGATCGCAAGCTGGCCGAACTGATCGCCGCCGGCACATCGATCTGCGGCGCCTCGGCTGTCATCGCCACCAATACGGTGACCAATGCGCATGACGAGGACGTGGCCTATGCCGTCGCCTGCGTCACGGTCTTCGGCTCGATCGCCATGTTCGGCTATCCGCTGCTGCCGGGCTTGCTGCACCTGTCGCCGCATGCTTTCGGCCTGTGGGCCGGGGCGTCGATCCATGAGATCGCGCAGGTCGTCGCGGCGGCCTTTCAGGACGGCAAACAGGCCGGCGATTTCGGCACGATTGCCAAGCTCTCGCGTGTCACGCTGCTGGCGCCGGTGGTCATCAGTTTGGGCTTTCTGGCGCGAAATGGTGCAGAAAGCCACACACATCGCCAACGCGCCCGTGCGCCGATCCCCTGGTTCGTGCTCGGCTTCGTTGCGCTGGTCGGCGTCAACAGCGTGGTGACCGTGCCCGGCGCGCTCAAATTCGCCATCGTGACGCTGACGACCTTTCTGTTGTCGATGGCGCTGGCGGCAATGGGTCTCGAAACCGATATCCGCAAGCTGCGCGCCAAGGGATTGCGGCCGCTGCTCCTTGGCCTCGCGTCGTTTCTTTTCATCGCCACGCTCAGCCTCGCTTTGGTGAAGATGACGATGTGAAGCGCGATGGTCTTGCGCGGCGACGCCATTCGAAAATAAAGTCCGCGCGCCGCTCGCCCTGCGGGCGCGTAGATTTGGATGCAAAGCTGACGAAGCAAAGCTGACAGGGGGGCGTCATGACAAGCGCGATCGCAATCCGGCATGTTCAGTTCGAAGACCTCGGCACGCTCGCGCCTGTGCTGACCGGCGCGGGTTTTGATGTCGCTTATGCCGATGTCGACAGCGGCGTGCTCGCGGATTTCGATCCGCTGGCCGACGATCTCGTCGTCGTTCTCGGCGGCCCGCTCGGCGTTTACCAGGGCGAGGCCTATCCGTTCCTCGCCGACGAAATCCGCATTCTGCAACAGCGGATCGCGGCGGGGCGGCCGACGCTCGGCATCTGCCTTGGCTCGCAATTGATGGCCGCCGCCATGGGTGCCAAAGTCGGCCCCTCCGGGCACAGCGAAATCGGCTTCAAGCAGCTTGCGCTCAACGCCGCCGGCTCGGAGAGCCCGCTGAAGCATTTCGACGGCGTCGAGGTGCTGCATTGGCATGGCGACACTTTCGCCCTGCCGGCCGGCGTCACGCTACTCGCTTCGACCGATCTCTGCGCGCATCAGGCCTTTACCGCCGGGCCGAATATTCTGGCGTTGCAATTCCATCCAGAGCCCGGCGCGGCGGATCTGGAGCGCTGGCTGATCGGCTATGCCGGCGATCTCGGTGGCCGCGATCCGCGCGAATTCCGCAAAGCCGGGGCGACCTATTGTCCGGCCATGCAGCGCGCGGCGGCGAACATGCTGACCGACTGGCTCGCCGGCCTCAAGCTTTGAGACTTGCCTTGAGATAAGTCATGGATCGACGTTAGGCTCTCATGCGTTGCTGCGGATCGCAGCGCGGATGGGAGAATGGCAATGGCGCAACGCGAGACCAAAGCGCAGAAGGACACGATCGGCCGTGTGATGCGCGAATTCGAGCATGGCGAATTGGAATCGAGCCGCGGCGGCAAGGTGAAGAGCCGCAAGCAGGCCGTCGCCATCGCCTTGAGCGAGGCCGGCGCATCGAAATTCGAAAGCCCGCAGAAGAACCGCGAGCATCTCAAGAAAACGAAGGAAAAGGAGCGCCACGGCGAGACGGCCGAGGCGCGGAAGGCGAAGCATTAGCCGGGCAAGCCCGCCTCCGCCGCCTTTCTTTGCCTCGACATCCCCCCGTAAAGACCCCACATTGGGCTCCATGATTCGTCTTTCGTTCCCGGTCGGAGTGCGGGCTTGAGCCCCGATAATTTTGAAGAGGCAGGTCCTGGCTATGCGGCCCCGGCCGTGCGGCCGGGCGGCATTGCCGCACGGGCCAGCGCCGGCGCCGGCATGCGCTATCTTGAGGGGCTCAATCCGGAGCAGCGCGCCGCGGTCGAAACGCTCGACGGCCCGCTGCTGGTGCTGGCCGGCGCCGGCACCGGCAAGACGCGGGTGCTGACCGCCCGCATCGCCCATATCCTCGGCGCTGGCCGGGCTTTCCCGAGCCAGATTCTCGCCGTCACCTTCACCAACAAGGCGGCGCGCGAGATGAAAGAGCGCATTGCGGCGCTGGTTGGCGGCGCGGCCGAGGGCATGCCCTGGCTCGGCACGTTCCACGCGATCTCGACCAAGATTCTGCGCCGCCATGCCGAACTGGTCGGGCTCAAAAATTCCTTCACCATCATCGACACCGACGATCAGATCCGGCTGTTGAAGCAGGTGCTTCAGGCCGAGAATATCGACGACAAGCGCTGGCCGGCGCGCACGCTCGCCTATCAGATCGACAATTGGAAGAACCGCGGCCTTGATCCGAAGCATGTGCCGGCGGGCGAAGCGGCGGCCTTCGCCGACGGCAAGGGTGCCAAGCTCTATCAGCAGTATCAGGACCGGCTGAAAGTGCTGAACGCCGCCGATTTCGGCGATCTTCTGCTCGAAAGCCTGCGGCTGTTCCGCGAAAATCCTGACGTGTTGAAGCAGTATCAGGACCGCTTCCGCTATATGCTCGTCGACGAATATCAGGACACCAACACAGTCCAATATTTGTGGCTGAAGCTGCTCGCCCAGGGCCGCAACAATATCTGCTGCGTCGGCGACGACGATCAGTCGATCTATGGCTGGCGCGGCGCCGACGTCGATAACATCCTGCGTTTCGAGAAGGATTTCCCCGGCGCGAAAATCGTCCGGCTGGAGCGCAATTACCGCTCGACCGGGCACATTCTCGATGTCGCGGCGGGCCTCATCGCGCATAATCAGGGCCGGCTCGGCAAGACGCTCTTCACCGACGGCGAGAAGGGCGACAAGCCGACCGTCTCCGGCGTCTGGGATTCGGAAGAAGAAGCCCGCGTGATCGGCGAGGAGATCGAGCAGCTTCAGCGCAAAGGCGCGCGGCTCGACGAGGTCGCGATTCTCGTCCGCGCGTCGTTCCAGATGCGCGAATTCGAAGAGCGCTTCATCACCCTCGGCCTGCCCTATCGCGTTATCGGCGGTCCGCGTTTCTATGAGCGCGCCGAAATCCGCGATGCGCTCGCCTATCTGCGGCTCGTCGCGCAGAACGATGACGATCTCGCTTTCGAGCGCATCATCAATGTGCCGAAGCGCGGTCTCGGCGATGCGAGCCTGCAGATACTGCACGATCATGCGCGGCGCGAGCGCATTTCGTTGACGCAAGCGGCGCGGATAATGATCGAGACGGAGGAATTGAAGCCGAAGCAGCGCCAGTCGCTACGCGATTTCCTCGCCGATCTCGACCGTTGGACCGGGCTCGTCGAGCAGAAGCCGCAGGGCGAGCTTGCCGAGACGATCCTCGAGGAATCCGGCTATACCGACATGTGGCAGAAGGACCGCACGGCCGAGGCCGCCGGCCGGCTCGAAAACCTGAAAGAGCTGGTTCGCGCGATGGAGGAATTCCCCAGCCTCGCGGCCTTCCTCGAACATATTTCGTTGGTCATGGATGCCGACAGCGCCGATGCCGGCGAGCGTGTGTCGATTATGACGCTGCATGCCGCCAAGGGGCTTGAGTTCGAAACGGTGTTTCTCCCCGGCTGGGAGGAAGGCCTGTTTCCGCATCAGCGCTCGCTCGACGAGCAGGGCCGCGCCGGCTTGGAAGAAGAGCGCCGCCTTGCTTACGTCGGTCTCACCCGCGCCAAGCGCCGCGCGAAAGTCTACTTTGCGACCAACCGGCGCATCCGCGGCTTGTGGCAGACGACGATTCCGTCGCGCTTTCTCGACGAATTGCCGGAACAGCATGTCGAAGTCGTCGATTCGGCTTCGGGCCGCAGCTACGGCAATTATGCGCAATCGCGCTTCGCCAATATGGATACCTATCGCTCGCCTTATGCGACGCCGGGCTGGCAGCGCGCGCAACGCCGCAGTGCCGAGACGCAGAGCGAGGCGCGCAGCAATTGGCAGGACAGCGCGGCGCGCCGGGGGCCGTTGACGATCGAGGGCGAGCTTGTCGCCAAATCCTCGGCGACCTCATCTTTCGGCAAAGGCGCGCGGGTGTTTCACATGAAGTTCGGGCCGGGCACGGTCGCAGCTGTCGACGGCAACAAGCTCACGGTCGATTTTGATAAGGCTGGGCGCAAGATGGTTCTGGAGAGCTTTGTTCAGGCGGCATGACGTAGACGCGCGGCCGGTTGATCCAGGCGACCATCACATAGGAAATGATCATCAGCAAAAACCACGAGCCGAGCTTCCATAGCGCGACGAGCGACCAGCGCGCGAGCTGGTTGGGATAAAGCCAGACATGCGCCGCCGTGCCGGCGTTTTCCGCGAACCAGATGAATAGCGCGACAAGACAAAAGCCGAGCAGCAGCGGCATCGCGCGGTAGGTGATCCAGACCTTGTAGAAAATCCGCGTCCGCCAGAACAGCACCGCCGCGGCGATGAACAGCGCATAACGGAAATCGAGGCCATAATGATCGGCGAAGAAATTGCCGTAGATGGCGAGCGCCAGAAGATTGAGCGCGGTCAGCGACGGGTGATGCTGAAAGCGGAAATCGAACAAGCGCCAGGCGCGCGCGATATAGCTGCCGATGGTGCCGTACATGAAGCCGGTGAAAAGCGGCACGCCGCCGATCTTCAGGAGGCCCGGCTCCGGGTAAAGCCAGGAGCCGGTTGCCGTCTTGAACAGCTCCATGCCGGTGCCGACGACATGAAACAACAGGATGACCTTGAGCTCATCGAATGTTTCGAGCCGGCTTGCCAGCATGGCGATCTGCAGGACGATCGCGGCAATGACGAGAAAATCATAGCGCGCCAGCGGCGCCGCGGCGGGATAATAGAGCCGCGTGCCGATCAGCAGCGCGACCATGGCGCCGCCGAACAGGCAAGCCCAGCCCTGTTTCAGGCCGAAGCGGAGAAATTCGTAGAGAAAGCGGATGACGGGCCCGCGCCCTGCCGCCCAATCCGACAGCCGCTTTTCGCGCGCAATGAAGACCGCGAGCGGCGGCCAGAGCCGCGCCGCGCTGTCCGTCGGCGGCCGATCAGGCGGCACGCGCCGCGCTCACTTGCCTTCTTTCTTGCAGACGATGTCTTTGGGCTGGCAGGCAATGCCCGGGGTCGAACAGCCGACGCGCCCATCGGGGCTGCGCATGCAGATGCGGCAACTGTCGGTCCATTCGAGGCAGTCGGGATGCGCCGCGCCATAGGCGAGCACCGAGACATCGGACGGCACTTTCGCCGGCGTCGTTTCATCCGCGAAAGCCGGCGTCGCCGCGCCGAGGCAAAGCCCGCACAAGAGAACAAGCCCGTTAATCCGCATGCGCCGCATCCTCACATGGTCGATGGGCTGCCCTTATACCTTGTCTCTGATTGTGCGCGAAAGCAGGACGGCGGTTGCGGCGGCCTCATCCAGTGCCGTCTCGCACGTCTCATAGAAGCGGGTGGCGGTGCGCCAATCCTTATTGGCGATCGCGCCGATCGCCTCGCTTCCCAGTTGTTCCGCCTGGGCCACGGCATGGTGCAGGCGATCGACCAGATCGCCTGCATTGGAGTCCGCAATCCCGTTCAGGCTCGCCTTCAGCGCATCGCGTTTCAGCCAGTCTGGCGCGAGGACCGGCGGCTCGGCGCCGATCAGCGCCGCGGCGAGCTTGCGCTTGAAGATCGCGGCGTCGGCAGGGACTCGGGCCACGCCTGCGGCGGCGTCGCCCCAGCTTTTCCGGGCGATCTCCTCGCAGCCGGTCAGCCGCCTGTCGACGGCGCCAATCTCGGTCTCGGTCTTGCCGATCTTGCTGGCGATCGCTTCGGTACCCTCGGCGATCTCGGCGGTCGCGGCGCGCTGATGCGCGAGATATTCGGCGAGATGACGGGCGCGCTGGGCGACTTCGCTCATTTGCTCGCCAGCGGTGGCCGCCTGCTCGGCGACGCTCAGAACGATGCCGCGGCCCTGCCCTACCGCGCCGCGGCTTTCGCCGACCGCGGCGCGAATGTCGGCCATTTCAGTGGCGAAAGCGCCGAGCCGCTTGCGGATTTCCTCGGTCACGCCGCTTGTCTGGTGGGACAGGGCTTTCACTTCGCCCGCGACAACGGCAAAGCCCCGGCCCGCCTCGCCCGCGCGGGCGGCCTCGATCGTCGCGTTGAGCGCCAGCATATTGGTGCGCGCCGCAATCGCTTCGATCATGCTCGCCATGGCGCCGATCTGCGCCGCCGCCCCATCGAGAATATCGAGCCGCGCGTCGATGTCGCTAGCGCTGCGCTCGATCGTCGCCATGGCGTCGGTCGCCGCTTGGCTGTCGGTGGCGCATTGCGCCATGGTTTGCGTCGCACGGGCCGCGAGCGCGGCGCTGTCGGCTGAGTTTCCCGCGATGGCGTCGATCGAGGTCGCGAGTTCCTCGACGGCGCTGGAGATCGCCCGCGCCGAGCGCGTCATCTCGTTCAGATCATGCGCCATCCAGATCGTATTGACGGCGGTCTCGGAGGCCTCTTTCGACAGTTTGGCGATGAGGTCGAGGCGGTCGAAGCTCTTGAGTCGCGCCACGCGCAGCAGACGCCCGAGCGCCTCGCCGAAGCGCCCGTCCGGCAAGTGCGCCGCATCCGGATCATCGGGCAGCGCCTCTAGAATTTGGGCAAAATGATCCTCGCCCGCCGCAGCTTGCAATGGCGCAGCATGTTGCTTCCGGTTAAGACGCGGAAACATCGGCGGTCCTCGGGTGCCGGCGCCTTTATCGTTAATCTTCGCGCCTAAAGGCGGAAATTATCGCCAAGGTGTCAAAATTTGGTAACCATAACGGATCGGGCCGCGGTGAGCCGCCCCCTCGCGCGGCGGGCCCGGCGCGTCTAAACTGACCTCATGATTCCCAGACATATGAAGCGAAACTGGAAACACGGCGGCTTCGGGCCGGAGCGGCGCGGCTATCATCACGGCGGCCTGAAGGAGGCCTTGGTCGAAGCCGCGCGCGCCTTGATGGCGGAGCACGGGCCAGGCGGCTTCACCCTGGCGGAGGCGGCCAAGCGCGTCGGCGTGACGGCGGCCGCGCCCTATCGGCATTTCGCCGATCGGCAGGACTTGATGGGCGAGCTCGCCCGCCGCGGCTTCGATCTCTTCGGCGAGCGGCTCACCGGCGCTTGGGATGACGGCCGTCCCGAGCCGCATGCCGCGCTGAAGCGCATGGGCCGTGCCTATCTCAATTTCGCCACCGCCGAGCCTGGCCTTTACACCGCGATGTTCGAGAATGCCCGCAGCCTGCATGGCCAGGCGGCGAATTTCGTCGCCACCAAGGCGTTCGACGGGCTCGCGCGCGCCGCGGCGGGCGTCATTCTGGCGGGCGGCGGCAATCCCGCCGACATCCGCCGGCTGGCGCTCGAAATCTGGGCGCTCGCGCATGGCACGGCGATGCTGACCCTTGCCGGACATTTCGATCCGGCGCGCGGCGACGACCCCGCCGCGATTCTCGAACAGGGCGCCGAAGCCCTGATCGCCACCGCGCTGCGGCGGAAATCACCCGCATCCCCATAGGCTTATGCGATTTGAACGAACCCGTCTCGACAGCCCGCCAATGTTAATGTAATATACTTTAACATTGCAGCGTTCGTGCTGCATGGAGGAGCTTATGTGTATGACACGCAGCTATGGCCGCGCGGGTGACGCGTCGGCCAACATTCCGACGATGGCGGATTGGAAGCCGATCGAGATCGTCGCGATGGTTCTTGGCTTCATCCTGTTTTGGCCGATCGGGCTCGCGATTCTGTTTGCCAAGATCTGGCAGAAGAAGAGCGCCTATGCCGGCGACCTACCGAGCTTCGTGAGTGACAAGATGCAGCAGAAATTCCGCGAGAAATGGGAGCAGAAGATGGGCCGTCATGGTTTCGGCATGCGCCGGCAGGATTTTTACAATTGGTCGTTCGGTCCGTGCGGCGACCGGCGCGGCATGGCCCGTGGGCGCTGGCAATGGAAGCCCGACTCGACCGGCAATCTCGCCTTCGACGAATGGCGTGAGGCGGAACTGGCGCGGCTCGAAGCCGAGCGCGAAAAGCTGCGTGCTGCCGAGCAGGAATTTACGACCTTCGCCGAGAACCTTCGCCGCGCCAAGGATCGCGAGGAGTTCGAGCGCTTCATGAACCAGCGCAACTCTCAGCCGCCGCAGAGCGATACGCCGCCCCCGCCGCCGGCGAGCTAAATCAATCAACGCCCGCTAAGCTGCGAAGCAATCCAGCCGCAAGCTGGGTTGCTTCGATGCGTTCAAGGCGTCCCGCGCGTGAGGCGCTGCTTTACTGGTTGCTGTGTCCCGGCATCAGCGACTTCAGCATATTGATCGTCTTGATGTTTACCCTGATGCCGTGGCCCATGTCGAAATCGCCGGGCTTCATGTCGGCCGGGCAATCGCTGACCCATTTGGCATCCTGCGTCGCCGTGATCTCGCTCTGGCCGAGCTTCGGCGGATCGAAATGCGTCGTGATATCGACGTGATAGGCGGCATCACCGGTAAATTTGGTGACCGAACTTGTCGTCACCTTGGTTCCACCGAGGGAGCAGACGGTCTCCGTCTGCACGGTGTCGCCGGCGACTTTGATGTCGTTCTTCTCGCAATGTTTGGAGCGGATATTGCTGCTGAACTTGTGGAACAATTGATCCGTTTCGGAATCGATGCACATCTTCATATTGACTTCGGGCAATGCCGCATTGTGCGAGACGACTTCCCAAAGCCCCGGTTTGCGCGGCGGATAATCGTCAGCCGCGGCGGCGGTCACAAAGAACGCGGCCAGCCCCATCGCCACCCCAAAAGTCACACGCATGGGTCCCTCCCTCTTGCCAAGCTGGCCATTAGCACGAGCGGCACCCTTAATCCACAGGCAGGCGGCGGCCTCTTTCAATCGACGGGGACGCCGCGCAATTTTTTGATCTCGCCGCGCTTTTGCTTCGCGTCACGGCGGCGTTTCTGCGACGCGAGCGTCGGCCTTGTCGCGATCCGCCGCTTCGGCCGCAGCAGGGCCTTGGCGATGAGCGCGCCGAGCCGCGCCAGCGCATCCTCGCGGTTACGCTCCTGCGAGCGGAACCGTTGCGCCGAGATCACCAGAACCCCGTCCTGTGTCAGCCGGTTGCCGGCAAGTTTTTCAAGCCGTCGCTTCACATCTTCGTTAAGCGACGGCGAATGGCGGACGTCGAAGCGCAATTGCACCGCCGTCTCGACCTTGTTGACATTCTGGCCGCCGGGGCCCGACGCGCGCAGAAACGAAAATTCGAGCTCGCCCGCGTCAAGGAACAGGTTTTCGGCGACGGCAATTCTGGACATCCGGGCTCCGGCTTAACGCAGCAGAATGCGCATGCGCTGCATGATGATGAGAATGGCGAGCGAGGAGCCTACGAGGATCACCATCGACCAGAAGAAGCCGCTGCTGATGTCGGTGAAGGGCAGGTTCTTCACGTTCATGCCGAAAATTCCGGCGACGAGGCTCGCCGGCAGGAAGAAGGTCGTGATGATCGTCAGCAGATAAAGGCTGCGATTGGTGTCTTCGGCGATCTTGAGCGCCACCTCTTCCTGCAGCATATGGGCGCGCTCACGCATGGCGACGATGTCGTGGTCGAGGTTTTCGAGCCGCTGCGTCAGGATGCTGGTCTTGATCCGCAAATCCTCCGGCGGCTCGGTGTCGAGCTTGTTTCCGACGCGCGTGAAAAGCGCCAGCAGGCCCTGCATCTGGCGATGCAGATGCACCGCGGCCTTGCGCGCCTTGGCAAGCCGCTCGCGCTGGTCCTTGGCCGAGCGCTGCCAGAGCTCGTCTTCGATCGCGTCCATCTCCTCGTCGAGCTGGTCCGCATAATTGTCGATCGAATCGGCGACATGGTTGATGATCAGTTCGAAGAGCGAGGCGACGCGGTGCAGCTTGCGGCCATGGTCGAGGGCCTGGCGCGCGCTTTCCGCGGCGCTCAGCGTCCGCCGGCGCGCGCTGACGAGCAGCCGGTCGGTCATGGCAAAATGCAGATAGCCGAAATGCTGCGTCGGCCCGTCGAGATCGGCGATGAGATCGGCAAAGATCCCATAGACGCTCTCGTCATCGACGTGCAGTTGCTGCGTGCCATCGGGCGCGGTGAGCACGACCGCTGCCTCCGGCGGCAGGTTCTCGAAGCGCGGCAGCAGTTCACAAGCCCGTGCATCGGCGAGATTGAAATGCAGCCAGAGCCAGCCGTCGTCCTTCAGGTTGATGGGCTTATCGGCCGGCAGAGACTCCGGTGTGCCATCGGCATGGATGCGGAACGCCCAGACCAAACCGGGCATGACGTGCGCGGCGGGGGAAGGCGCGAGGGCGGTGGGGGCATCATCCATGGTGAGGCTCGCAGGTTGGGTCACGGAAACATCGTCGCGACCGTTGGCTTGACGGCGCGGGCCGCATCGGCTGTCCCGCAGCGAGACGTTAACCGCGTTGTTTTAAGAGCACTTAACATATTTCGCACAATTTGAGGCAATGGCGCGTCGCGTATTGCCTTTTGCCGCTATGGCGGCGCTTTTCCTGGAGCTTGCTGGCTGCTCGAATTACGGGGCGCAGCGGCCGGCTTGGCGCGCCGAAGCGGAAAATGCCTGTCTCGCGCAAAATCTGATTCAGCAATCGGCTTATGTCCGGCCGGTCGAAGAGATCAGCGGGCCGGGCATCTGCGGGCTGACGCATCCTTTCAAGGTCGCGGCGCTGCTCGACGGATCGGTCATGCTCGACGGCGACTACATCCTCGATTGTCCGATGATCGCGGCGCTCAATGTTTGGGTCAAGGAAGTGGTCGAGCCGGCGGCCCAGACACGATTCAACGAGCGCGTCGTCGAGATCGAGACCTTCGGCACTTATAGCTGCCGCGGCATCAATGGCGAATGGAGTTCCCAGCTGTCCGAACATGCGTTCGGCAATGCGATCGACGTCAAAGGCTTCCGGCTTCAGGACGGACGCGACATCACCGTCGTTCACGATTGGACGCGCGGCGATCCGTCATCGGCAGCGTTCCTGCGCGATGTCGACAACGGCGCTTGCGGCGATTTCACCACCGTGCTCGGGCCGGGCTATAATTTCCTGCACTACAATCATTTCCATCTCGACCTGGCGATGCGCGGCAATATGTCGACCGGGCCGCGCCGGGTTTGCAAACCGCATCCGGACATCTGGCCGCAGACGCATGCGCCGGATGGCCTGCCGGAGCCGCCGCCGGTCGACGAGGAAATGGACGTCTCGCAGGCCGGCAGTGGCGACCAGCAGCCGATGGCCTTGCATACGGGCCCCGATTCGCCCGATGCCGCCGTGCCGCCCCCATCCTATGCGCCCTATTCGCCGCCGCACTCTTATAGCCGCTCTTATCAGGCGCTCTCGTCGGACGATTTGCCGCCCGCACCTGTCCAATCGTCCCAACCGGCCGAGCCGCAGGCCGGCACGATGCGGTCCGATGGCGCCTTCGTGCCCGAAGGCAGGCCGTCCGATTGGGATCTGCACTAAGCTCGGCGCCGGTATCCATAGGAGGAGAGCGAATTGCGGCGCATCCTGACGACGCTGGGCCTCCTCGCGCGTCGGCGCCTGGATCAGGATCAGGATCATCTTTCGGCGGAAACCGCTCAGGCGATCATCGAGGCCGAGATCGCCAAGCGGAACTGGAACCGCTTCGACGACCGGGATTACCACATCGGCCATTTGGACGACGGACGCGCCATCTGGCGATGCCGCGGCTTTGTCCGCGGCATGCGCGGCGGCGTGATGGTTATCGAGATCGATGCACGGACCGGCGATCTGCTGCGCGCGACCGCGGGCGGCCGATAACGATCACGTTCTGCGGCGCTGGCGTTCTTTCCGTGGCAGAGCCGCGGGCTTGCGCATCGATATGTTATATTGTTACATATTCTGATGCGCCCATTGGCCTGAAGGCCGCGCCGCTGACGGCGTGGCGAGTTTTACTGGTGGTTCTCTATGACAACGCCCGATCAACGCCTTCCCGTCACCGTGCTCTCCGGCTTTCTCGGCGCCGGCAAGACGACGCTGCTCAATCACGTCCTGAACAATCGAACCGGCCGCCGCGTGGCCGTCATCGTCAATGACATGAGCGAAGTGAATATCGACGCCGATCTCGTGCGCGACGGCGCCAATCTCTCGCGCACCGACGAAAAGCTCGTCGAAATGACCAATGGCTGCATCTGCTGCACCTTGCGCGACGATCTCCTCAATGAAGTGCGGCGGTTGGCGGAGGACAACCGCTTCGACTATCTGCTGATCGAATCGACGGGCATCTCGGAGCCCTTACCCGTCGCCGCGACCTTCGAGTTCCGCGACGAAGCGGGCCGCAGCCTCAGCGATCTCGCGCGGCTCGACACGATGGTGACGGTCGTCGATGCGGCAAATCTTCTCAAGGATTATGCCTCCGCCGATTTCTTGAAAGATCGCGGCGAATCCCTGGGCGAAGGCGATGCGCGGGCCTTGGTCGATCTCCTCGTCGATCAGATCGAATTCGCCGATGTCGTCGTCTTGAACAAGACCGATGTCGCGACGGCCGAAGAGCTTCAGTCGGCGCGCAAGATCATCCACGCGCTCAATCCCGACGCCGATCTCGTCGAAACCACGATGAGCAAGGTCGATCTCGGTCGCGTGCTTGAGACGCGCCGCTTCGATCATGAGAAAGCGCAGCGGCACCCGCTCTGGTTCAAGGAGCTTTATGGCTTTGCCGATCACAAGCCGGAGACTTTGGAATATGGCATCTGCAGCTTCGTCTATCGCGCGCGCCGGCCGTTCCATCCGGAGAAATTTTATCAATTCATCAATTCGAGCTGGCCGGGCGTCATCCGCGCCAAGGGCCATTTCTGGCTGGCGACGCGGCCGCAATGGTGCGGCGAATTAAGTCAGGCGGGCGCGCTGGTCAGCAACGAGGCCATGGGCTTCTGGTGGGCGGCTATCCCGCAAAGCCGATGGCCCGATCACCCCGAATGGCGAAAGGCCGTCATGAAGAATTGGGACAAGGTCTATGGCGACCGGCGGCAGGAGATCGTTTTCATCGGCGCAACGATGGACGAAGCGGCGATCCGGCGGCAGCTCGATTCCTGCCTCGTCGGCGACGGCAATGCCAAGGACATGCCCTTGGCCGCTTGGAAACGCCTGCCCGATCCGTTCCCGGCCTGGACGTCGTCTCAAAGCTGAGCCGTGCCGATCACATTCTGCGGCGCATGGCGCCTGCGTCCTTTCCGCGGCCTGGGCCGCGGGCTAAAACCAGCACGCCAATCGCAAACGGGTTTCGGCATGTTGCAATCGAATCCGCCGCCCGCAACGGCGCGGCACGCCACGCATTACAGTGCGCCAGCGCAGCTTCTGCATTGGCTCGCCGCGCTCGTGATCTTCACGACCTTGCCGCTTGGCTGGATCATCGCGCATATGGGGCGCGATGCGCCGAACCATCATGTCTTCGTCTTTCTGCATAAATCATTCGGCGTGCTGGCGCTGTTTCTCATCATCGCGCGGCTTGTCTGGCGCGCGAGGCGCAAACCGCCGCCGCTGCCGGCGCGCCTTGCCCGCTGGGAGACCGGCCTCGCCCATGCGACGCATGTCTTTCTCTATGCGATCTTCATCGTGATGCCGGTCAGCGGCTATATTCTCTCGAGCGCGCACGAAGGCCATCCCGTATCCTTCTTCGGCCTGCCGCTGCCGGCGCTGCCCGCGGATCCTGCGCTCTCGAAACTCGCCGGTGCCGTCCATATGACCGGCCAATATTTCGTCTATCTGTTCCTCGCGGCGCATCTTCTGGCGATGGTCTGGCACGTCGCCGTGCGCAAGGACGGCTATCTGTCGCGCATGCTGCCCGAGCAGATCAACGCAGACTAGTGCAGCGATCTACAGCCCCTCGGCCAAACGTTGGCGTAAGCCGGGAATTGCGGCGATGAGGACAACGAGCGCGGAAGACGCGGCATAGACGAGCCCCATGCCTTCGCGAAGGCCGCCCACGCCCGTGAATCCTTCAAGCAATCCGTGCGGGATCGCCATGGCATAAATGCCGGCCGTCATTACAACGATCGCAAAGAGCCGCAGGCCGAGCCAAGTCCATTTGCCGCCTCGTCCGATCGCCACCATCAGAAGAAACGGTATGGCGACCAGCGCGACCAGCAGGATGGATTTGACCGGATGATGAGGCAGATCGAGGCTTATTTCAGGGCTCATATCCGCGTTGCTCATGAACACGCATACCGCGAATATGAAGCCACAGAAGAAAAGATAGACGGCGATGATCGCGATGAGAGCCTTGATCGTTGCAGGCGATAGTCGCGCGTCTGCATATTCCTGATTGTCATCCCGCATCATATCGTCCTGTGGCCTCTGTCGGAGAAAGGCGAATTGCGAAGATTTAAGTAGATCGACGACGAAGGCCCATTGCGTGCAGAAATTTCAAGAAGCCCTTGGCGGCGGGGGTGGGCGGCGCAGATGGACGGAAGGTCCAATAATCGCGATTGAAGGCGCGCACCAGCGCTGCGTGGATCGGTGTCAGATGCGTCAATGCCGTCGCCGCCTGTGCCGCGAGCTGGCCCGTGTCGAAGGTGAAGACGTCGGGAACAGGGGAATCGTCTTCGCAATCCCATTCGGCGACCAGCACCCTGCCATCGGCCTTATCGATGTGCATGGCCCATCCTTGATCGAGGTCATGGAACAGCAGCCCGGGCGGCGCGGACGGCGCGTCTCGCAAAGTCCGGAACAGGTCGACCGTGTCGGCGGCCGAGTCGAGATAGAAGAACGTGAACAAACCCGTATCGCCGCGCCGGATCGAAGGTTTGATCGAGAACCAGGGGAACGGATTTCCGAGCGATGAGGCTGCGCCTTGCGCGATCAGCGTGTCGATCAGCGCCCGGTAATAAGCGACAAGCGGCGCCTCGTGCCCGACAAGCGTTGCGCAAGGCAGCGCGCCTGAAGCCGGGATGGGTTGGCCGAGCGCATCGCACAGCGTTCGCACGGGTTCGCGCATCGCGGCCGCGACGGCGTCCAGCCGTTCCGTGCCACCAACGCAGGCAATTTCAAAGACGGCATCGAGCGAAAACGTCTCGACCGGTCTGGCCTTGTCGCGCCAGGCCTCATCAAAGTTCGGCGTCATATCGGCTACGCTCCCGTCGCGCCCCCCAGCAGATCAACGCAGAATAGTGCAGCTGCTCGCGCCGTTGCACCAATCCTGCCGCAGGTAGGGATCGCGGATCAGGCGCTGATGCCGCCGTGCGGTGACGGGCCGCGGATCGTCGAGCGCATCGGGGCCCTTGGCTTGCGGGGCAGGCTCGGGCACCAATTCCTGCGGCGCGCCGAGCGATGGAGTGAACGGCTGCGATTCTTGCGCATTGCCGCCAAGCTGGCCGGGATAAGGCTCGGGCAGCAATTGCTGCCCGGCGAAGGCGGGCGTGGCGATGAGCGCAGCCGCGAGGGCCAAAATCTTAAAGGGGGCTATCTTGAACATGGCTTCGCTCCTTGCGAGCAAAGCGGCGTCATGCGCGACGCGAACTCAGTCTTTCTTGATCCAGACCGTCTCGCTGTGCGGGTCGAAGACGATCGACTGAAACAAGCTCAGGAAGGAACCGCCGAGCTGCGCCGCCGGCGTGGTCCGCGTTGCGATGCCGCCGCAGAGATTGGTCGGCTTGACGATGAGATAATATCGGCCGGTCTCTGCGACAGGTCCGCCGGTCTCGTCGGCAATCACAAGCGGTTGAGTGCTGGAATAGACCGGCCGCGTCTCGAACCCGACGCAGGTCTTGACCGTGACCGTGCCTTCCTG
This sequence comes from Pseudomonadota bacterium, assembly GCA_040756295.1. Classification (GTDB taxonomy): domain Bacteria; phylum Pseudomonadota; class Alphaproteobacteria; order Rhizobiales; family Beijerinckiaceae; genus Methylovirgula. The sequence goes on from JBFLZN010000002.1 coordinate 413,698, forward strand.
CGTCAGCCGCAGGCCGCTTGCGACGAGCGCGTCGTAGAAGGCGCGGTTGATGTCGAGCGAAGACGGAAAGAGGTCGTCGTCATAGCCGGTGTCGATCTGTGCCCAGGTCTTTGTCGCGCCCAATTGAACGAAGACGACCGGCACATTCGGCCGATCCTTGGCGACGCGCCCGCGATCGTACGAGAAGAACCCGTGCTGGGCGATCGGCGCAAAGCCCGCGGCCTTGAGGCGCGATGCCGCGCAAGGCGCGGTCGATAGCGCGGCCGTCTTGGCGTCGAGCGCGACGGTCAGCTGCGCCAGCAGATCGGTGCCGATGATGGCATCCGTCTCCGCGTCGGCGCGGCGGGTGAGAAACTCGCTTTCGCCTTTAAGTGGCAGCGACGTCGCGGCTTTGACGATCGTGCCAAGCTCGCCCGCAGTCTTCGCCCGCAGCGAGCTTTTGGTGGCACCATAGTCAAGCATGGCGCGGGCCGGGGCACCGCCCACTTCAAGGTCGATATGCGGCGTCCCGCTGCTGTAGCTCAGCGCATAGAGGCTACCGCCGCAGAGCGCCGCTGCGGCTTGGAGTTCGGAGCGAGCTTGGGGCTCGGAGCGAAAGTGAAACATGGCCGCAGCTAACGCGAGCGTCAGCAAAATGGTTGCGGGATATTTTTGCACCATGTCAGCGCCCGGATACGCGGTCATTGCGAGGCGCGCGGGCGCCGAAGCAATCCAGAAGCAAAATTGGACGTGAGTCCTGGATTGCTTCGCCTTGCTCGCAATGACACGCCTCGCAGATTATCCGCGCCTCTTTCCCTTCCATGCGCGTGTCCCGCCGCGGCCGGCGGAGCTGCGCGGCTTGGCTTCGCCGCCGCCGAAATTATGCGGCCCCATTTCGGAATCGGTCGGCTTGTGCGGCCGGTTCGCCGGCAGGTTGCCGGCCTCGCCGAACGGCCGCGGGCCGCGATAGGCGCCGGCCTCCCGCTCGACATCGGTTTGCGTCGCCAGCGGATCATCGGAGATCGCCAGCTCGACCGATTGCAGCCGCTTGATCTCGTCGCGCAGCCGCGCCGCCTTTTCGAAATTGAGGTCCGCCGCCGCGTCGCGCATCTCGCGTTCGAGATCGGCGATCGTCGCCTTGAAATTATGACCGATGAGATTGCCCGCCTGCGCCATGCCGGCATCGACGGTCACATGGTCGCGTTCGGCGACCGAGCCCAGAATGTCCTGAATGCCGCGCTTGATCGATTCCGGCGTGATTCCATTGTCGACATTGAACTGCTGCTGTTTCTCGCGCCGGCGGCTGGTCTCGGCCATCGCCCGCTGCATCGAGCCGGTGATCTGGTCGGCATAGAGGATCACCCGTCCGTCGACATTGCGGGCGGCGCGGCCGATCGTCTGCACCAGCGAGGTCTCGCTGCGCAGAAAGCCCTCCTTGTCCGCATCGAGAATAGCGACCAACCCGCATTCGGGAATGTCGAGGCCTTCGCGCAAGAGGTTGATGCCGACGAGCGCGTCGAAAGCGCCGATGCGCAGATCGCGGATGATCTCGATCCGCTCCAAGGTGTCGATGTCGGAATGCATGTAGCGCACGCGCACGCCGTGTTCGTGCAGATATTCGGTGAGGTCCTCGGCCATGCGCTTGGTCAGCACGGTGATGAGCGCGCGATAGCCCTTCTGCGCCACGTCACGCACTTCGCCGAGCAGGTCGTCGACCTGCGCCCGCGCCGGGCGCACCTCGACCGGCGGATCGATGAGGCCGGTCGGGCGGATCACCTGTTCGACGAAAATGCCGCCGGCGCGTTCCATCTCCCATTTGCCCGGCGTCGCCGAGACATGGATCGATTGCGGCCGCATCGCATCCCATTCCTCGAAGCGCAGCGGCCTGTTGTCCATGCAGGAGGGGAGCCGGAAGCCATATTCGGCGAGCGTCGCCTTGCGGCGGAAGTCGCCGCGGTACATGCCGCCGATCTGCGGCACGGTGACATGCGATTCGTCGGCGAAGACGAGCGCATTGTCGGGCAGGTATTCGAACAAGGTCGGCGGCGGCTCGCCGGGGCGGCGGCCGGTCAGGTAGCGCGAATAATTCTCAATGCCGGCGCAGGAGCCGGTCGCCTCCATCATCTCGAGGTCGAAAAGCGTGCGCTGTTCGAGCCGCTGCGCTTCGAGCAGCCGGCCCGTCGCGTAAAGCTCGACGAGGCGCTGCTTCAGCTCTTCCTTGATGCCCTTGATCGACTGGATCAGCGTCGGGCGCGGCGTGACATAATGCGAATTGGCATAGATCTTGATGAATTCGAGGTCTTGCGTCTTCTGCCCGGTCAAGGGATCGAACTCGACGATCGATTCGATCTCGTCGCCGAAGAAATTGATCCGCCAGGCGCGGTCTTCATAGTGGGCCGGGAACAATTCGATCGTATCGCCGCGAACGCGGAAGACGCCGCGATAGAAATCGCCGCCCGAGCGCTTGTATTGGAGCGCGACGAGATCGGCGATGAGCTGGCGCTGATCGATCCGCTCGCTGACCTTCACGCTGAAGGTCATGGCCGTGTAGGTCTCGACCGAGCCGATACCGTAGATGCAGGAGACGGAGGCGACGATGATCACATCGTCGCGTTCGAGCAGAGCGCGGGTCGCGGCATGGCGCATCCGGTCGATCTGTTCGTTGATCGAGCTTTCCTTCTCGATATAGGTGTCGGAGCGCGGCACATAGGCTTCCGGCTGGTAATAATCGTAGTACGAGACGAAGTACTCGACCGCGTTCTCCGGGAAGAAGCTCTTGAACTCACCGTAGAGCTGCGCCGCCAGCGTCTTGTTCGGCGCGAGGATCAGCGCCGGGCGCTGCGTGCGGGCGATCACCTGCGCCATGGTGAAGGTCTTGCCCGACCCGGTGACACCGAGCAGAACCTGGTCGCGCTCGTTGGCATTGACGCCGGCGACAAGCTCGTCGATCGCCGTCGGCTGATCGCCGCGCGGCTCATATTCCGAAGCGATCTTGAACTGCACGCCGCCTTCGGATTTCTCCGGCCGCGGCGGGCGGTGCGGCATCCACGGCGCCTTGTCGCGCAGATTGGGATCGCCGTGTTCGAGCAGGTCTTTCAGCGAGGCGGCGGTCGCCTCGACGCCGCTGATCTGCAGCGCGCTTTGGTAATTCGCCGGCGCCTCGGCAAAGCCGATCGGCGGGCCGCCGGCCAAAGCCGGATTGAGTAGCGAGGCCAGATGCTCGCCGAGCGGTTTCAGCTCCGGCTTGCCGGCCTTGGGTCGGGCGGATTTTCTTGGCGGTTTGGGCATGGACCCAATATGGGTCCGCCGCGGCTCAGATGGAAGCGCAGATCAGCCGCGTTCGGTCGCGGCGAACAGCCGGTAGAAGAAGCCGGCGCCGAGGCCGGAGAGAGCTTCCATGGCGATCGAGACCGGCGTCATCGCGCCGCCCAACAGGCCGGCGAGCAGCGCATAGGCAAGACAGGCCGCCGCGCCGCCAAGGCTATAGGCGATGAGGCTGGTGTGGCCGAGGCGCGCCAGTATCTTGTGCGCGAACAGAAGCGCCAGGGCACTGGCGCGGGCGCCGCTCCACAGGCCGGCAAGGGCGGCCAGCAAAGTCAGCGGCACGGTCACCTCGCCGAACGAGATTTGGCCCAAAAGCGTCTGGCCGAAGGGCAGTTTGTCGAGGCCACCGAAGCCCGAAAAACGCGTCGCCTGCGCCGCGGCATTGACGAGGCTGACGATCAGCCCGGCGAGCAGCGCGGCGCGGAACGACCAACCGACGCTCTTGACCTGCGATTGGCCCGCAAAGGCGCTCTGCCGAAGGCCACTTGAACCGCCGAGCACGGCCGCCACGACCTCCGGCGGCAGATCGGGCGCCGCGACGGGCTTTGGCGCCGATCGCGCGGCGAAAGCCGGCCGCGGGACCGCGCGGGCCGGGGTCTCGATCCGTCCGCGGCGGCCAAAAGGTTTGGCGGGTGGCATGGACATGGGCAGAGCCTAAGTCGGGCTGCCCTACGAAACGATTGATGCGATCGCAGAAACTTCGCCCCATCGGCAAAAAGAAAGGGCCGCGTCCTTGACGGAGCGCGGCCCTCAGACACGACTCCCTACGGGGGGCATCGGGGGTCGTGGTAACTTTGCGCCGTTACGACCGCGGCGCGAAACCTGACAAATCCGGCATCACACCGGCGAAATGCACGTCGTGATGAGCCACGGCCGCTGGCGAGTCCGAAATGCCGGCCGGCGGATCAAAACGAACCAGAAGCCCGAGCGCGAAAGCCGAAACGGTGAGGATGACGATGAGCACCAGCGAAACCTGGAACTGCCGCCGCGCCGCTCGCGAGTCATAGCTGCGAACAAAACCCGCATCGGGGGCACGGTCAAAATGGTCGGCGATCGACATCCCTCACTCCTCTCAGCACCTAGCTTCGAGACCACCTACCGCTATTCGGTCTGCCGTCCTTTGCCTGTGCGCAAAAGCACATTGACGAAAGCACCTTGGGCGACCGGTCTGGCGTGGCCTTGATTTCCCTCATCCTTGGTCCGGCCGCGGTAAAAATCTTGTGCGTTTCCCGAACGCAACAGGGCCGAAAAAAGTTTCAAACGGGCCGCAAAATCGGTTGACAGTTGTGTGAGCGACGCGTCAACGCCGCTGTTTTCGCGTGGGCCGCTAACTTTTGGTGCCGCGTTATGTTCCGAACTGGGATTGGCAAATTTCGCTGTTGCAGGCGCGAAAATTGGAAAACGCGTTTGGATACATATGGTTATGCGACAAGCGGCGCGCCGCCTTAACCGTATTTGGGAAAATAGCGCGGCGTAAGCGTCGCAAATTTCTGAAAATTTTCGTGAGCGCGCTGTCCGCCCGGTGACCGAAAGGTCAAGAAAAAGAATTTCGGTGTGTTGTTAAAATTGAACAGCGGATTTCGCGCTTAGTCGCCTGGCGGAATTTACGGTTCTTTAGCCTCAGCTGAGACGCGGAACGTGAGACCGGCAAGGAAGAACAGGATGGCCACCGGCCCGATGGGAAGCAGCAGCACGCTCGCCATCGGGCGTGTCAAAAGTGGCATGACCCAGATCGCCGCGAGGCCGGACTTCTCATAAGGCCGGAAGCCTTTGTCGAGGCCATAGGACAGCGCGAAGGCCAAAGCCGGGGCGAGCACGGCAAGATCGTAGTCGAAGACATAGGGCGTGGCGGCGAGGTTCGCCGCGATGAGCGTCGCGGCTTTGAGACGAAAATCCGCCTTCGACCGCCAGACGAAGATCACGATCGCCAAGAGGCTGACCGTGACCAGGGCCTGCACGGCGTAGGCGAGCGGTACAGAGCCGCCGAGAAGCCGGATCGCCGCGAAAGGGCTGACAAATTTGCCGAAGCCCGTGGCGCCCGCTTCGAGCATGGCGCGGGAAAATCCGAGATGCGCGAAAAAAGCCTGCCAGGGCGCCGCGCCAAAAGCGGTAAGGCTTGCCAGGATCATAACGATGAGGCCCACTGCGCCGGCCGCGAGCGCGCGCCAACAGCGGCCGGCGATCAGCGCCGGCACGATCAGCAGACCGAGATGCGGCTTATACGCCAGCAGGGCAAAGCAAAGTCCCGCCAAGATGGGCCGGCGCGGCAGAAGCACGAGCGCGCCGCTCAACAGCGCGGCGGTGAGAAAGCCGTTCTGTCCATGTATGAGGTTGATGAAGGCGGCTGGAAAGGCGAGCGCGCCGAGAAGTGCCATGCCTGCCGGAAGCCGCGCCGGGCGCAGCGCGGCGAGGGTTGCCGCGAGATAGAGCGCGAGCGACGTGCCCTGCCAAAGGGCAAAGGCCGCACCATAGGGGCAGAGCGCAAGAAACGCGGCGATCGCAAGGAAGAACGGCGGATAGGGCCAGATGTAGAACCCGTCGGACGGGCCGAAGAGCTTGTCCTGATCGCGCTTGAAGGCCGCGACATCGTAGGGCCGCGCGGGGTCGCCCGCGTTTACGGCACGGCCGGCGGTCCAGATCTCGGTGAAATCGGCGCCCAACGGATGGTTATAGATGTCCTTGCCGCGATGCGCGGTCGCGGCGAGGCCAAGGCCGGCGATGATAAAGGCCGCTAGAAGAATGGCGGGGTAGACGCGCAGGCGCTGGCGCGTGAGCCAAGCGCCGGTGCGCAAAGTGTTGAACATGAAAGCCTCGTCGGAGGCCGGCAGGATCGGTCCTTTGCGCTTAAATATTGCTAAGCGCCCAGGCCGCGGCGAAACAAGGCTTGCGGCGTTGCCGCGCGGCCACTAGGTTGCAGCGCAAAAAACAAGCTCTCTCAACTCTCTACGAGGACTACAGCATCATGGCTTTCATTTCCGACGCTCTCCTGCGGGTCAAACCCTCCGCGACGATCGCGGCGACGCAGAAAGCGCGCGAACTGAAAGCCACCGGCCGCGACATCATCTCGCTGTCGGTCGGCGAGCCGGATTTCGACACGCCCGACAACATCAAGCGCGCCGCCATTGCCGCCATCGAGCGCGGCGAGACCAAATATACGCCGGTCGCCGGCATCCAGCCGCTGCGCGAGGCGATCGCCGCGAAGTTCAAGCGCGAGAACGGCCTCGACTACAAAGCTTCGCAGACGATCGTCGGCACGGGCGGCAAGCACGTTCTCTTCAACGCGTTTCTGGCGACGGTCAATCCGGGGGACGAAGTCATCATCCCGGCGCCCTATTGGGTGAGCTATCCCGACATGGTGGCGATCGCCGGCGGCACCCCGGTCGCGGTCGAGACGCGGATGGAACACGGTTTCAAGCTCCAGGCCGAGGACCTCGACCGCGCCATCACGCCGAAGACCAAATGGCTGCTCTTGAATTCGCCGTCGAACCCGTCCGGCGCCGCCTATACGCATGCCGAGTTGAAGGCGCTGACGGACGTCCTGCTGCGCCATCCGCATGTCTGGGTGCTGACCGACGACATCTACGAGCACCTGACCTATGGCGATTTCAAATTCGCCACCGTGGCGCAGGTCGAGCCGAACTTGCTGGACCGCACGCTGACCATGAACGGCGTGTCGAAATCCTATGCCATGACCGGCTGGCGCATCGGCTACGCGGCCGGGCCCGACAAGCTGATCAAGGCGATGGACATGCTCCAGGGCCAGCAGACCTCGGGCGCCTGCTCCATCGCGCAATGGGCCTCGGTCGAGGCGCTCAACGGGCCGCAGGATTTCATCCCCGAGCGGCGCAAGATTTTCGAGGCGCGGCGCGATCTCGTCGTCTCGATGCTGAATCAGGCGAAATACCTGAAATGCCCGTCGCCGGAAGGCGCCTTCTATGTCTATCCCTCGATCGCCGAAGCCATCGGCCGCAAGGCACCGGGCGGCAAGACGATCGAAACGGATGAGGATTTCGTCAATGCGCTGCTGGAGACGGAGGGCATTGCCGTGGTGCAGGGCTCGGCGTTCGGCCTGGGGCCGAATTTCCGCATCTCCTATGCGACGGCGACAGATGTGCTCGAAGACGCCTGCACCAAGATCCAGCGCTTCTGCGCGAGCTTGATCTAAACCTTCGCACAGACACCCAGACGCGAAAAAGCCCGGTTCCCCCCGGAACCGGGCTTTTGCCCCCTCGCCCTGTCTCTGAAGCCGTGGCCCCCCGGCCGGCTGAACAGGTCGTCAGCGGAATCCGTATAACCCAGGGCGGCCGTGAAGTCTGTTGCAGGCCTGCAACAACCGAACTGTAAGGGCAGAGGTGAGGGCACCTCTTTGCGGCGCTGTCACACGAAAGCAACACGTTTTGCTAACACCTTAGAACGTAGGCTGCCTTCGCGCCTCCCGATTCGCTTTCCAGCAGACCCCGACGTGCCCAGACTCGTTCCGAAATTGCGGCTGACTCATAAGTTCGCCGCCGTCATCGTCACATTCGCCGTCCTGACGGCCATCTGTGGTTCGATCTTCTGGCATGAGTTCGTTGTTCTGCGCGATGTGCGCCTGGACATCATCCATCGCCAATATCCCGCCCGCGTCGCCATCGTCGAAGCCAAGGCTTCGGAGGCGAACTTCACCGCCTTCGCTTATGAGCTTGCGCATGCCGACAAGGACGATGCGCAGCAGACGACCTGGGCCTTCGAGGACGAAGCCAAGCGCTTCCGCAACTGGCTCGCCATCGCCCGCGCCTTCCTGCCGGAATCGCAGGACGATCTCGACGGCATCTCGACGCGCTTCGACAAGATGCTCGCCTTTCTCGAAACATTCGCCAAGCAGCAGCCGAGCAGCGAGACGCGGGAATTTCAGATCGACTATCGCTTCGGGCCGTTGCGCGACGATCTCGAGGCGGCGCTCAATCATGTCTCCAATCAAATCGCCGGCGACATGAACGACCGGATCGCGCATGTCGATAACGTCACCAACCCGCGCTTTCAGCGCCTGACGGCGCTGTTTGCCGCCGGCTTCGCCATCTGCTTTTTCGGCGCGCTGCTCTGGGCCTCGCTGGCGGTGGCGCATCCGATGCTGCGGCTGACCGGCGCTATGCGTGAAATCGCCGCCGGCCATCTCGATACGCCGATCAGCTCGACCCGCCGCTCCGACGAACTGGGCGACATGGCGCGCGCCATCCAGGTCTTCCGCGACAAAGGCCAGGCGCTTCGGCAACTCGAAGAGGAAACCCGCTCGGCCGATGCCAGGGCGCAGCGGGCGCTCCAGACGGAGCGCGAGCGTTTCGTCGACGTTTTCCAGGGCGATGTCCTGCGGGTCATCGATGCCTTATCGGCGGCAACCACCGAGCTGCAGCGCAACGCCGCTGCGATGCGCGACATTGCCCATGCCACCGATGACCGCACGAAGCGCGTCGTCCAGTCCTCGCATGACAGCGTCGAAGTGGTGGAAGCGCTTTCGAATGCGGCGCAAGAGTTCAGCCATCTGGTGGACAACGCCAATCAGGACTTTTTCAGCGCCAACCAGATCGCCGCGCGCGCTGCCGCCGACGGCGAGGTCACCTCGACCTCGGCACGCGAACTCGCCGAAGCGGTCGAAACCATCGGCCAGATCGCCGATTTCATCGGCGGCGTCGCCTATCAAACCAATCTTCTCGCGCTCAACGCCACGATCGAGGCGGCGCGCTGCGGCGAGGCCGGGCGCGGCTTTGCGGTCGTCGCCGGTGAGGTGAAAGCGCTGGCGCAAGAGACCTCGCGCGCCGCCGCCGACATCGCCGCCCGCATTGGCGGCGTGCGCACCGCGACCCATCACGTCGTCAAGGCTGTCGGCGTGACGGTCGAGCGCATCGGCCGCATCGGCGCGATCACCGAGACCATCCGCGAGGGCACGGCCTTGCGCGAAGAGGCGGCCGGGAAAATCGGCGAATATGTTTCCGCGACGGCGGACGAGGCGCAGCAGCTGTCCACAACGCTGCGGGCGGTCGCGCAATCGACCGGGGAGAGCCAGCGGATCGCCGCGGAAATGCTGCATGCGACCAATTCGCTGTCGGAACAGACCGAGCGGTTGCTGGTGCGCTCGCGCGAGTTCTGCGTGCAGATGCGCGGCCGCATGGCGGGGTAGACCCGCCGTTGCAATCGCGCAACAAGCCTGCTTTGCTCCGCGCAATTGGAGAGGCAGAGGTCGAAATGTTCAGGGATATTCCCGGCGGCGGTGGCCGCGGGCCTGCCCGCAATGTGCTGGGCGAGCCGCTCGAAAGCTGCGCCTTCAACCCTTTGACCGGGTTCTTCCGCAACGGTTGCTGCGATACGGCGCCGGAGGATGCCGGCAGCCATACGGTCTGTGCCGTGATGACGGCGGATTTCCTCGCCTTCTCAAAGGCGCAGGGCAACGATCTCTCGACGCCGATGCCCGAGCATGAATTTCCGGGGCTGAAGCCCGGCGACCGCTGGTGCCTCTGCGCCCCCCGCTGGCAGGAGGCGTTCGAGGCCGGCCAGGCGCCGCGGGTCGCCCTGAAAGCGACGCATGAAGGGGCGCTGGCTTATTGCAAGCTCGACGACCTCAAGGCCCACGCGGTCGATTTGTCCTGAAAAGCCGGGGTTCACACGGCGGCTTTTCTTCTTTAGAGCAATTTCTCTAGCCCTTAACTCGCAATTTGTGCCGCTCCGCGCGCTGCGGTGGTGGCCTTCCGGCGCGTCCGGATGAGGAGACAAAGCCCGCCTATGCCCCGCCGGACGGATATTTCGACCATTATGATCATTGGCGCCGGTCCGATCGTGATCGGCCAGGCCTGCGAATTCGACTATTCCGGCACCCAGGCGTGCAAGGCTTTGCGCGAAGAGGGCTATCGCATCGTCCTCGTCAATTCGAATCCGGCGACGATCATGACCGATCCGGACCTGGCCGACCGCACCTATGTCGAGCCAATCACGCCGGAGGTCGTCGCCAAGATCATCGCCAAGGAGCGCGATGCGGTGCCGGGCGGCTTCGCTCTGCTGCCGACCATGGGCGGCCAGACGGCGCTGAATTGCGCGCTCTCGCTCAAGAAGATGGGCGTGCTCGACAAATATGATGTCGAGCTGATCGGCGCGACGGCCGATGCGATCGACAAGGCCGAGGATCGCGAGCGCTTCCGCGAGGCCATGTCGCACATCGGCCTTGCGACGCCGCGCTCGCATCAGATCAAGACCTTGATCCAGGCGCTCGAAGCGCTCGACGATATCGGCCTGCCGGCGATCATCCGGCCCTCCTTCACGCTCGGCGGCACCGGCGGCGGCATCGCCTATAACAAGCAGGAATTCATCGAGATCATTGAGCGCGGCATCGATGCCTCGCCGACCAATGAGGTCCTGGTCGAGGAGAGCGTGCTCGGCTGGAAGGAATTCGAGATGGAGGTCGTCCGCGACAAGGCGGACAATTGCATCATCGTCTGTTCGATCGAGAACATCGATCCGATGGGCATCCATACCGGCGATTCGATCACCGTCGCCCCGGCGCTGACCTTGACCGACAAGGAATATCAGGTGATGCGCGACGCCTCGATCGCGGTCTTGCGCGAGATCGGCGTCGAGACCGGCGGGTCGAACGTGCAATTCGCCGTCAATCCCGAGAACGGCCGGCTTGTCGTCATCGAAATGAATCCGCGCGTCTCGCGCTCGTCGGCGCTCGCCTCCAAGGCGACGGGATTTCCGATCGCCAAGGTCGCGGCGAAACTCGCCGTCGGCTATACGCTCGACGAGATCGCCAATGACATCACCGGCGGCGCGACGCCCGCCTCCTTCGAGCCGACGATCGATTACGTCGTCACCAAGGTCCCGCGTTTCGCCTTCGAGAAATTCCCCGGCGCCGAGCCGCTGCTGACGACGGCGATGAAATCCGTCGGCGAGGCCATGGCCATCGGCCGCACCTTCGCTGAAAGTTTGCAGAAGGCGCTGCGCTCGCTCGAGACGGGGCTCACTGGCCTCGACGAGGTCGAGATCGAGGGCATCGACCGCGACGACGACAAGAAGGTTTTGCGCGCGGCGCTTGGGCGGCCGACGCCGGACCGGCTGCTCGTCGTGGCGCAGGCGCTGCGCTATGGCCTGTCGCTCGACGAGATCCACGACGCTTGCAAGATCGATCCCTGGTTCATCGCCCGCATCAAGGAAATCGTCGATCTCGAAGATAAGGTCCGCGCTTTCGGCTTGCCGCAGGATGCCGACAATCTGCGGATGCTGAAGGCCGCGGGCTTTTCCGACATGCGGCTCGCGACGCTTGCCGGCACCGACGAGGCCAGCGTGCGCGCGCTGCGGCATGCTCTCGCGGTGCGGCCGGTGTTCAAGCGCATCGATACGTCGGCGGCCGAATTCGCCTCGCCGACGGCCTATATGTACTCGACCTACGAGACGCCCTTCGCCGGCGCGCCCGCCAATGAAGCACAGCCTTCGTCGCGCGAAAAAATCGTCATTCTCGGCGGCGGTCCGAACCGCATCGGCCAGGGCATCGAGTTCGATTATTGCTGCTGCCATGCGAGCTTCGCTTTGCGTGCGGCGGGCTATGAAACGATCATGATCAATTGCAATCCGGAGACGGTCTCGACGGATTACGACACCTCGGACCGGCTCTATTTCGAGCCGCTGACCGCCGAGGATGTGCTGGAGATTTTGGCCGTCGAGCGCTCCGCCGGGCGGCTGCGCGGCGCGATCGTCCAATTCGGCGGCCAGACGCCGCTGAAGCTCGCCTCGGCCTTGCAGCAGGCGGAGATTCCCATTCTCGGCACCAGCGTCGATTCGATCGACCTCGCCGAGGATCGCGACCGCTTCAAGCGCCTGCTCGAAAAGCTCGGGCTGAAACAGCCGATGAACGGCATCGCTTATTCGGTCGAGCAATCGCGCCTCGTCGCCGCCGATCTTGGCCTGCCGCTCGTCGTGCGCCCGTCTTACGTGCTCGGCGGCCGCGCGATGGCGATTATCCATGATGGCGCGACCTTCGACGATTATCTGCTGGAGACCTTGCCCGGCCTCGTGCCGTCGGACGTCAAGGCGCGCTATCCCAACGACAAGACCGGGCAGATCAACACAGTCCTCGGCAAGAACCCGCTGCTGTTCGACCGCTATCTGTCGGACGCGCTCGAAATCGATGTCGATGCGCTCTGCGACGGCCGCGATGTCTTCATCTGCGGCATCATGGAACATATCGAGGAGGCCGGCATCCATTCCGGCGACAGCGCCTGCTCGCTGCCGCCGCATTCGCTCGCGCCCGAGACGATCGTGCGCATCGAAGAGATGACGCGCAAGCTGGCGCTGGCGCTCAACGTCGGCGGGCTGATGAATGTGCAGCTCGCGCTGAAAGACGGCGAGATCTACGTCCTTGAGGTGAACCCGCGTGCGTCGCGCACCGTGCCTTTCGTCGCCAAGGTGATCGGCACGCCCATCGCCAAGGTCGCGGCGCGGGTGATGGCGGGCGAGAGCCTGGCGAGCTTCAATCTCAGTTCGAAGCCGCTCGATCATGTCGGTGTCAAGGAAGCGGTATTTCCCTTCGCGCGCTTCCCCGGCGTCGATACGGTGCTGGGGCCCGAGATGCGCTCGACCGGCGAGGTCATCGGCCTCGATCGGTCCTTTGCCATCGCCTTCGCCAAAAGCCAGCTCGGCGGCGGCACCAAAGTGCCGGTGTCCGGCACCGTCTTCGTCTCGCTGCGGGATATGGATAAGCCGCGCATCGTGCCGGCGGCGAAGAAGCTGCTTCAGCTTGGCTTCAAGTTCTGCGCGACGGGGGGCACCGCACGCTTTCTTGAAAGCCAGGGCATTCCGACGGAAAAGGTCAACAAGGTTTCAGAGGGCCGGCCGCATATCGTCGACGCGATCAAGAACGGCGGCGTGCAGCTTGTCTTCAATACAACCGAGGGTGCGCAGGCGCTCGCCGATTCGCGCTCGCTGCGACGCGCGGCCCTGCTCCATAAAGTGCCCTATTATACAACGCTCGCTGGCGCGATTGCCGCGACGGAGGCGATCGCCGGCTATAAGGCCGGCGACCTGGAGGTGAAGGCGCTCCAGGATTATTTCGCTTAAATCTTCGTAAGGCGTTGTAATAATTTGTGCTTTCTCCTCCTGCGGGGGCGCGGGCAAGGTAGGGCCAATTGGCCTTGCCGGCGTTGGGGGAGATTCGGCCGCCTTTGCCGCGCTCGCGCTGTGCATTTGCGATTGAAAGGTTCGCTTTTCACGGGAAGAATGCGTTAAGCTCTCCAGCCCAGTAGCTGCTCCGCGGCTGCGCGCCGGCGGCGCAAGATCATGTTTTGGAAAGCGGTGAAAAGCGGGCTCGCCTGACGCGTCCCGCCGAGGGTTCTATCCGCCTGCGCGTGAGTTTCGATGAGAACAGGCCGGCTTGAGCGGGCAATAATGGTTTCAACGCACGGCGGCCAACGCCACATGTGAAGAGATTGAAGAATGGAAAAGATTCCGATGACCGTGCAGGGCCATGTGGCGCTGTCGGAGGAACTGAAGCATCGCCAGCAGGTCGAGCGGCCGCGCATCATCCAGGCCATCGCCGAGGCGCGCTCGCATGGCGACCTGTCCGAGAATGCCGAATATCACGCGGCCAAAGAGGCGCAATCCTTGAACGAGGGCCGCGTCGCCGAGCTCGAGGACAAGCTGTCCCGCGCGGAGGTGATCGATGTCTCGAAACTCTCCGGCACGACGGTCAAGTTCGGCGCCACCGTCACGCTCGTTGACGAGGATACGGACGAAAAGAAAGTCTATCAGATCGTCGGCGAGGCCGAGGCCGATGTGAAATCCGGCCGTGTCTCGATCACCTCGCCCACCGCCCGCGCGTTGATCGGCAAGAAGGTCGGCGATTCCGTCGAGGTCAATACACCGGGCGGCGGCAAGAGCTACGAAGTGCTGAAAGTCGCGTTCCGCTGAACGTCCGATGCTCTAAGCGCTCGCTGCCATATCTTCGGGATCTGCGCCGCGCAGGCGTAACGCATCGCGTCCCGGCGGGGCGCCGAACATGCGCGCATATTCGCGGCTGAACTGCGAAGCGCTTTCGTAGCCGACACTATAAGCCGCGCGGGTCGCATCTTGATTGGCGATCATGAGCTGGCGCGCCGCCTGAAGGCGCAGCGTCTTCTGATATTGCAACGGGCTCATCGAGGTTGCCGCCTTGAAATGGCGGTGGAAGGACGCCGCACTCATGCCGGCCTCAGCGGCGAGCGTCTCGATCCGCAGAGTCTGGTCGTAATTCCGGCGGATCCAGGCGATCGCCTTTCTGATCTGCGACAGCCGGCTGTCGGCGTTGACGATCTGACGCAACACATTGCCCTGCGGCCCTTGCAGGAGCCGGTAGAGGATCTCGCGCTCGCAGAGCGGCGCGAGCACGGCGATATCCGCGGGCGTTTCGATCAAACGCAAAAGCCGCAGCCAGGCATCGAGAAGCGGCGGGGTCACGGGGCTGACGGCGAAGCCGACGCCCGGCATGTCCCGCCCGCTGGGCATTTCGGAAATCAGCGCCGCAAGGCGTTGCCAATCGAGCGTGAGGCTCAAGCCGAGATAGGGATGGGCGGCGCTTGCCTCGACGATCCATCCCGTCGCCGGCACTTCGACCGAGGCGATGAAATAATTCGCCGGGTCGTAACGCAGCAACTGATCGCCGATCATGATCTGCTTTGCGCCCTGCAGGACAAGGCAGAGTTTCGGCTCGAAGACGCTCGAGGCGCCTTCGGTCGGCGTGCAGCCCCGGTGGATCGCGACGCCCGGGATCGCCGTCGCCTTGGCCCGGCCTTCGGCATGGCGCGCCGCTAAAGCGCGCAAAAGCTCCAATTGTTCAAGCATGCGTTGAAGATTGGCGCATTTGGCCAAAGCGGCAAGGCATTTTGGCCGGCGCAGGCTCATTTGAGAGGATTAGGCAAGAGATCGACGCGATCGCAGGCGCCGCGCGCCGCCTGAGCCCTCAGATACCCCTCAGGACAAGGGGTTCAAAACATGAGCGAACGACTGACGGCGCTGGTGACCGGCGCGAATAAGGGCATTGGCACCGAAGTGGTGCGCCGCCTTGCGGCGGACGGATACACGGTGTGGCTCGGCAGCCGCGACCGCGCGCGCGGCGAGGCCGCGGTGGCGGCTTTGAAGGGCGCGGGTCTCGATGTGCGCCTGCTCGAGATTGACGTCGCCGACGACGCCAGTGTGACGAAGGCGGCGCAGAGGCTCGCGCAAGAGACCGGGCGGCTCGACGTCCTCGTCAACAATGCCGGCATCGCGCTCAGCCTGAGTACGCCGCCGAGCACTGAGGCCGTCGCGCAGGTCAAGGCGGTTTATGAGGTGAATGTCTTCGGTCCGGTGCGGGTGACGCAGGCGTTCCTGCCCTTGCTGAAAGTCGCGCCGGCCCCACGCATCGTCATGGTCAGCAGCGGTCTCGCCTCGCTCACGCGTCTGGTCGATCCGGCGAGCGAGTTCTACGCGATCAATCTGCTGAGCTACAATTCGTCGAAGACGGCATTGAATGCCGTCACCGTCTCTTTCGCCAAAGAGCTTGCGGCCTCGGGCTTCAAGGTCAATGCGGCGGACCCCGGTTACACCGCGACCGATCTCAACGGGCACACCGGCTATCGCACCGTCGCGCAGGCCGCCGAAATCATCCTCAAACTCGCGACGCTCCCCGCCGACGGACCGACGGCGGGCTTCTTTGACGATCAGGGCGCGGAGTCTTGGTGAACTTAGACTTGTTTAAATTGGAGACCATCATGTCGAAATTATTTGGCGCCGAATCGACAACCGACGACGTGCTTGACGGCGTCGATCTCAAGGGCAAACGCATTCTGATCACTGGCGTGTCGGCCGGCCTCGGCGTCGAGACGGCGCGAACCTTGGCGGCGCACGGGGCGCAGGTCGTCGGCGCGGCCCGCGATCTCGACAAAGCGCGCCGGGCGACGCAAGAGGTTGCCGCGCAAGCCGCGCCGGGGGCGGGCCTCGAATTGATCGAGCTCGACCTCGCCTCGCTCGCCAGCGTCCGCGCCGCGGCCAATGCGCTGCTCGCAGACGGGCGAACCTTCGATCTCGTCATCGCCAATGCCGGCGTCATGGCCTGCCCGAAGAGCATGACGCAGGACGGTTTCGAGACGCAGTTCGGCACCAATCACCTTGGCCACTTCGTCTTCGTCAACCGTATCGCCCCGCTGTTCAGACCGGGATCGCGGCTCGTCAATCTGTCGTCGGCCGGGCATCGCTATTCGGACGTCGATCTCGACGATCCGAATTTCGATCACACCGACTATACGGAATTCGGCGCTTATGGCCGCTCGAAGACGGCGAACATTCTGTTCGCGGTCGAATTCGACCGCCGTCACAAAGCGGCGGGCATTCGCGCGACCGCGGTGCATCCGGGCGGCATCCGGACCGAGCTCGGCCGGCATATGAAGCCGGGCGCGCTTGAGCAATTGGTCGACCGCATCAATGCCGAGCAACCGCCGGGCGCGCCGCAGTTCAAATTCAAAACCGTGCCGCAAGGCGCCGCAACGACGGTCTGGGCGGGGATCGTCGCGCCGGCGGAGGCCGTCGGCGGGCGCTATTGCGAGGATTGCCATGTCGCCGAGGCGGTCGAGAGCGATTCGCTTTTGCGCGGCGGCGTGCGGCCCTATGCGCTCGATCCCGAACGCGCCAAAGCGCTCTGGGCGAAGAGCGAGGACATGGTCGGCGAAAAGTTTTAGGGCAGCATTTCGCTCGCTGGCGCGGCGGTCTCGCTGACCGGCGTGACGCGCAGCGCGGCGAGGCGGTTGCGCGTCTTGCGCAGGACCTCGAAACGGAAATTGTGAAAGGTGAAGACCTGTCCCATTTCCGGGATGGCGCGGGCCTCGTGAATGACGAGACCCGCGACCGTCGTCGCCTCCTCGTCCGGCAGATGCCAGGCCATGACCCGGTTCAAGTCGCGGATCGGCACGGAGCCATCGACCGTCACCGAGCCGTCGGCGTTTTGGCGCACGCCGAGGACCACCGGATCGTGCTCGTCGGCAATATCGCCGACGATCTCTTCGAGAATATCCTCCAGCGTCACGAGGCCGAGGACGACGCCATATTCATCGACGACCAGCGCGAAATGCGTCTTGCGCTTCAGGAACGCTTGAAGCTGATCCTGCAGGCTCGTCGTATTGGGCACGTACCAGGCGTCGAGCGCGACATCCTCGATCTTGAGATGGGCGAGATCGCCGCCCGAATTCTCAATGGCGCGCAAAAGGTCCCTGGCGTGCAGCACGCCGATGATGTTGTCGGGCTCGCCACGCCAGATCGGCACGCGCGAATAGGGCGAGGCGACGGCGGCGCGGAGAAATTCGCGCGCCGGCAGATCGGCATCGATCGTATACATTTTGGTCCGGTGGACCATCGCGTCTTCGACGACGAGGTCGTGCAGTTCGAGCAGCCCGCCGAACATGTCGCGTTCGGAGCGCTGCACGCCGCCTTCCTGGTGAATGAGATCGACGGTGCTGCGCAATTCTTCGTGGCCGGAGAGAAGCGCGTGGTGGACCTTTGTGTCGATGCCGACAAGTTTAAGCAGGCTCTGGATCAGGGCCTCGATGGCGGCGAGGATAGGGCCGAAGATTGCGACGAAGAAGCCGATGACCGGCGCGACGATCAGCGAGACGCGGTCCGGATAATTGATCGCCAGCGTCTTCGGCAGGATTTCCGCGAAGACGAGCAGGAGAAAGGTCATCAGGCCGGTGGCGTAGAGAACGCCGGTATAGCCGAAGATCGCCTCGAGCACGCTGGTCAGAAAGGCCGAGGAGCCGATGCTTACAAGCGTATTGCCGAGCAGGATCGCGCCGATCAGCCGGTCGCGCTTGCCGAGCAGGCGGTTGACGCGCTTGGCATTGCCGTCACCGCCCTTTTCGAGCCCGTACATGCGCACGCGCGAGGCGGCGGTGAGCGCCGTCTCCGAGCCATTGAAGAAGGCCGCCATGAAGATGCAGAAAGCGACAATGGCGGCGGCAACCCAGAGATTGAACGTCGGACCGGCGTGCACGCCGTGCATGGATGAAATCCCGTCTTAGGCCACGCCTAGCTCGCGGGTGAGGAAGGCGTGCACATCGGCTGCCCCGACATCGCGGGCGATGAACGACTGGCCGATGCCGCGCGCCAGGATAAAGGTCAGCACGCCGCGCTGCACCTTCTTGTCCTGCAGCATCGCGTCGAGGATCATGGCCGCGTCGGCGTTCCAGCCGGGAATATCGCGGATCAGCGTCGGCAGGCCGACCTCGCGCAGATGTTCGACGACCCGCTCGGCTTCGGCCGCGCTGATCAGGCCGCGCGCGGCGGAAAAGCGGAAGGCGCAGGCAAGGCCGATCGCCACCGCCTCGCCATGCACCAGCCGGCGATTGTCGTAATGCACGATGCGTTCGAAGGCGTGGGCGAAGGTGTGGCCGAGATTGAGCAGAGCGCGGTCGCCCGATTCATGCTCGTCCGCCGCGACGATCGCGGCTTTCGCGGCACAGCTCTTGGCGATAGCGTGCATCTGATCGGCGCCGCCGGCGAAGACGCCATGCCAATGGTCTTCGAGCCATTCGAAGAAAGCCCGATCGTTGATCAGGCCGTATTTGACGACTTCCGCATAACCGGCGCGGAATTCGCGCGCCGGCAAGCTCTTCAGCACCTGCGTGTCGATGAGCACGAGCCGCGGCTGATGCAAGGCGCCGACAAGATTCTTGCCATGGGTGGAATTGATGCCCGTCTTGCCGCCGACGGAGGAATCGACCTGCGCCAGCAGCGAGGTCGGCACCTGGATGAAGCGCATCCCCCGGCGCACGCTTGCCGCGGCGAAACCGGCGAGGTCGCCGACGACGCCGCCGCCCAAAGCTAGGACGAGATCGCCGCGCTCGAACCGGCCGGCGATGATCCCGTCGCAGACCTTCTCGAACATCGCATAGGATTTCGATTCTTCGCCGGGCGGAACGACGACGCTCTGGTGGCGGATGCCAGCCTGCGTCAAAGATGCCTCGATGGCGGGCAGATGCGTCTCGGCGACATTCGCGTCGGTGACGATCGCCACGGCGGCGCCCGGCGCGAGCCGCGCGGCATGCGCGGCGATCTCGGGCAGGATCGCTTCGCCGATCAGAATATCATAGCTGCGCCGGCCGAGCGCGACATTGACGCGGGCGAAGACCGCGGGCTTTTCCTGCACGAGGCTCATCGTGCCGTCCTCCGGGCTTTCGGCGCAAAGATATTGCTGCAATGTGACGAGCAAATCCTCGACAACGGAATCATGCGGTCCATCCTGCGAAATGATCGCGATATCCGCCTGGGCATAGACCGGATTGCGCTCTTCCATCAATTTCTTCAGCACGCCTTCGGGATCGGCATTTTGCAAGAGCGGCCGGTGGCCGCGTTTGCGCACGCGCCGCCAGAGCACGTCGAGATCGGCCTTGAGCCAGATGGAAATGCCGTTTTCCTTGATCCGCGCCCGCGTCTCTTCGCTCATGAAGGCGCCGCCGCCGGTGGCGATCACACGCGGCCCGGCCGCCAGAAGCCGCGCCATCACCCGGCGTTCGCCGTCGCGAAAATAAGCTTCCCCATAGCGGGCGAAAATCTCCTGGATCGAGAGATCGGCCGCCCGCTCGACCTCGGCATCGGAATCGACGAATTCAAGCCCGAGAGTCTGCGCCAGCCGGCGGCCGATGGCCGATTTCCCCGACCCCATGAGGCCGACGAGCACGAGCGAGCGCGGCCCGAGCGCCGCTGCGATGGCGGCGGCACGCGCGCTTTGCGGCGGGCTGGGGCTCTCCTCGTAAATGGATTTTATCCCGCTGGTCATTTTCTTGATGTATCACGACCGCCGGGCCGTTTTAAGCGGCGGGCCGCTCTGGCTGTGCTGCACCCGCGGCGTCGTGCATAGGTTTATAATAAGCGGTAAAATTTGCCGAATCGCTCCGGAGCTTGGCTTGCCCAGCCTTATTCGCTTCCTTTTGATGGTCGGCTTCCTTGCGGGGCTTGTCTATGCCGGCATGGTCGCGCTCGCCACCTTCGTCACGCCGGTGCCGCACGAAATCGTTCAGACCGTGCCGCCCGCGCGCCTCAACCAATAGGCGCCGGCATGGCCAGGGCGAACAGCGTCGAAGCCTTTCTGGACATGCTGGCTGCCGAGCGCGGCGCCGCCGCCAATACGCTCGATGCCTACCGGCGGGATCTCAGCGATTATCATGATTTTCTCGTCGGCATCGGCAAGGCGCTCCACAATGCCACGACGGACGACATCAAGGCCTATCTGCGCGGGCTGAAAAGCCGCGGTTTTGCCGCCTCCTCGAGCGCGCGGCGGCTCTCGGCAGTCCGGCAATTGCACCGCTTCCTCTATGCCGAGGGGGCGCGCGGCGATGATCCGGCGGCGATTCTCGAAGGCCCGCGCCGGCCGCCGGCTCTGCCAAAAATCCTCTCGGTCGAAGAGGTCGAGCAATTGCTCGCGGCGGCGCATACGGCGATCGCGGACGCGCCGGAAAAGTCGCCGGCGCGGCTCGCGGCGGCCCGCATCGCCTGCCTGCTCGAACTGCTCTATGCAACGGGCCTGCGTGTCTCCGAACTCGTGGCGCTGCCGAAAACGGCGGCAAAACGGGCCGAGCCGCTGATCCTGGTGCGCGGCAAGGGCGGCCGCGAGCGGCTCGTGCCGCTTTCAGAGCCTGCCCGCCGCGCCATCGCCGTCTACCGCGGGCTTTTGGAGGCGGCAGGCCAAGCGGGCGGCCCCTGGCTCTTCCCGGCCGAAAGCCAGAGCGGCCATCTGAGCCGGCAAGTCTTCGCCCGCGATCTCAAGAGTGTTGCCGCGCGGGCGGGGATCGGCACGGCGCGCGTCAGCCCGCATGTGCTGCGTCACGCCTTCGCGAGCCATCTTTTGCAGAACGGCGCCGATCTGCGCGTCGTCCAGGAATTGCTCGGCCATGCCGATATTTCGACGACGCAAATCTATACGCATGTGCTCGACGCGCGGATGAAGGCCATGGTGCGCGACCTGCACCCGCTGAACGAGACTTAGAACATCGGACCGAAAAGTGTGAAGCGGTTTTCGGACAAATCCGATGCGATGAGAAAGACTTAAAAACGCCGAGCGATTCAATTTGAACGTCCGGCGCTATAGCGCCGGCGGATCGTCCGGGCGTGCCTAAGCCGCCTGCCGCGGCGCGGTCCAGGCCTCCAGAAACGCATCCGTCCAGCGCGCGATGGGTGCGTCATGCCGGTGCCAGCCTTCGAGATGAAGGTGCGGCGGCTGGGCGCCTGGGCCGCCCAGCTTATCGGCGCCCGTGACCGTCCAGCGGCACATCATGTCGTAGGTGACCTCCGGGTGGAATTGCAGCCCATAGGCCGTTTTACCGTAGCGAAAGGCCTGCGCCTCGAAATCCTCGCCCGCGGCCAGCAGCACCGCCCCGCGGGGCAGGTCGAAGCCCTCGCGATGCCATTGATAGACCTGGCTCGGAAAGCGGCAATCGCAGACGCCATGGCCGTCGGCTGTCGGGTCGATGGGATAATAGCCAACTTCGACTTTGCCGTCGGGATGGGCATAGACGCGATGGCCGAGATGGCGCGCCAGCATCTGGGCGCCGAGGCAGACGCCGAGAAACGGCTTTTCCTCGCGCAGCGGCACCTTGATCCAGTCGATCTCGCGACGCAGCCAATCGTCTTCGTCATTGGCGCTCATCGGGCCGCCGAAAATGATGGCGCCGGCATAATGGGCGAGAGTCTCGGGGAGCGGATCGCCGAAACGCGGGCGGCGGATGTCGAGCTCGAACCCGCGCGCGTTCAGGAGGCAGCCGAACCGCCCGGACGAGGAATCTTGCTGGTGCAGGATAATCAGAATCCTGCGGGCATCTGACGAATTCTCAGGCATGGGGCGCAAAGAGGTCTGCCGGACGAGCCTATTTCTCCGGAAATGATCGGCAAGACTAAGGCAGGCTTCCCTTTGCCGAAGTTAATGCCGGGGACCACGGTCCAGCAAATGCCGTGCCCGCTGCCGCTTCGGCGGCAACTTGCCGGCGCAGCCGCACCCGGTCTTGGGCCGAAACGCCGAGAAGATCGGCAATGCGCGCCACAATGCTTTCCTCGACCTCGGACACCGTGCCGTCGGCGAAGGCGATCTCCCACATCATGGCGATGATCTTCTGCCGCCCGTCCTGATCGAGAGCTTTGGTCAGCGCATGGGTGAAATGATAAAAATCGACAGCTTGGCGGTCCTGTGCCTCGGCCAATTGGATGAGCCGCGTCGTCGTCTCGCCGTCGAGGCCGAATCGCGTCTCGACCAGCTCGCGCAACCGGCGCCGCTCCGGCTCCGCCATCGTGCCGTCGGCGCCCCCGAGATGAACGAGCAGCGCAACGGCGGCGAGGCGAAAATCATCCGACGAAAAATCGCGCCGCTCCGGCGCGCCGGTCAATTCGGCGACGAAATTCTTGAGAAGGTCGAACATTGCTTTCCTTGGTCAGCGCAAAGGCAGACAGGTCCAATCGCCATGGACGCCCGAATAGGCGCGGCGCAGGGCGTGCTGCCAGCGCAGGCAATCGCGCCGCGAGGGGAAGCAGAGCTTTTCATCATGCCAATCGACCAGCGCAGCCGGCGAATTGGGGACATAGGTCGCGTTGCCGCCGGAAAAATGCCCATACCAGACCGAGGACCAGGGCAGCAGGCTGGCATCGCAGGCAATGCCATCGCCGAAAAGCGCCGGCTTGCCGATATTGGTGCCGGCGGCCTGTGCCGTCGTGAGCGCCAAAAGCGAAAACGCGAGGACGAGAATGAAGCGCATGGGTTGTTCCGCCGCGAGGGAATGATGGCGTAACTATAGTCACGGCGTCCCGGCTTGATAAGCCCTGCCAAATGTCACGCCGAAAAGCGCCGCGCGGCTTCAGGCGCGTTTGGAGGCAGGCAAAGACGCTAGCTGCGGATCGATTCGTTACGGATCGCCGTGCGCATGAAATAATAAAGCAGGACGACGCCGCAGAGGGCGAACAGGCCCTCGAGAATATGGCTGATCAGCGGGGAAAGCTGCAGCAGGCCGCCGACCGCCCAGCCGGCAGCCCAAGATGCCCCAACCATCTCGGTGCCGACGAGGATGCCGACCGCGATAAGGGTCGAAACGTGCAACCAGTTGATCGAGCCGCGTTCTGGCAAAGCTAACCTCATCCGCGCCGCCGATTTTGGCGACGCGTGGCCATAAACCATTGCCTTGCCTTGGACAAGTCCGCCGCCTCACAAAGCGGCAACGCACGGCCCGGACAGCAGGTGCGCGCTGCGCACGCTGCGTATCGATTTTTGAGCCGCCCCACTCACGCCCAAATAGTCACGCCCGGCGCGATCAGTTCTTTACAGGCTGCTTCGGGCCGCCATGCGACGCGTGACCGCCTTTGCGGCCGGCTTCGGAGGCGAGCTGATGGTTCTGCGAGAAGCTGCGCTTGTTCGGGCTCACGCTCTGGCCACCCTTGCGGCCGGCCTGCGCGGCGAGAAGCGGATTCTGCGAGAAACTGCGCTTCTCATGCGGGACGCTTTCGCCGCCTTTGCGAGCGATTGCGCGTTGCTTCTCGGGATCCATGGAAGCGAAACCCCGAGTCGACGATCTTGTTGGCATATCTGTCGAATTGCTCATGCACCACCCTCTTTTTTGGTCATGTCGGGTGGGAAACGCACCGTCGCGACGAAGGTTCCCGGCGAATGAGTCACGTTCCTTGCCAAGGCGGCGGAGCCATTAGCGTTAAATTCGACTTAGTTGATCGCGGTGAAGCGATTTGCCGTCATGGGCATTATGTATGCAGGGGATCGGAGCTAAAGGAGTAGGACCCATGGCAGACTTGAAAACTGTCGAGGACAGAGCGACGGCCGACTTGACCGCTGACCTCGCCGCCCTGCGCGACGACATTTCGAAGCTTTCGGCCTCGGTGCTTGAACTCGTTCAACAACAAGCTTCTACGGCGAAAAGCCAGGTGCTTGGCGCGGTCGACAGCGCGCGGCATAAGTTCGCAGATCAATCGGCCGATGCCAAAGACCGTTTGGGCGCGCTGACGTCCGATCTTGAAACGACGATCGAGCGCAATCCCTTCACCGCGATCTTTGCCGGAGCCATTGCCGGGTTCCTGATCGGCATTCTGGTGCGCCCGAACCGATGAACGCATTTCTGGCGCGCCAATTACGCGAGGTCACCGCAGCGCTCGAAATCACCGGCGGCCGGCTCATCACCAGCGTCATTTTCGGGGTGCTGGCGATCCTCGCGCTTCTGGCCGGCCTCGCCTTTTTGGCGGTGGCGCTATTTTTGAAAATTGCGGCGCTCGCCGGCACGATCTATGCGGCACTGGCGGTCGGCGGCGGCTTCATCGTGATCGCGCTCCTGGCGCTCATCATCTTGCGGCTCCGGCGCCCAAAGGCGCCGAAGGCGCCAAAGCCGACGCCGGTCGAAGCGGAGAAGGCCGCGCGGCACGCGGCGCTCGCCGCCAATATCGATGAGACCATCGCGCCGGTGCTCGCGGCGCTCCACAACGCCGACATGAAGCCGGAGGAGCTTGCGCTGCGCGTCGGTGCCGAGCTCAGCAAGCAGGCCGGCGGTTTTGGCCTCATCGCTCTTGCGGTCGCCGCGGGCTTTGTCGTGGCGCGTCAGATTGGCGGCGGAAAGAAGCCCTAAGCCGGCTTTGCTTAGCTCGACGCCTTGCCTCAGACGAGGGCCGCCCGCGGCTCGGGCGGCGTCTTGCGCTGCGAGCGGCGGTCGAAGAACAGCGCCTGGCTGATCACCGCCTTCAGGCTGTCGACGCCGAACGGCTTGGTGATGAGGAAGGCGGGTTCCGGCGGCGTGCCGGTGAGGAAGCGTTCCGGATAGGCGGTGATGAAGATCACCGGCACAGAGAAATCGTTCAGGATTTGATTGACGGCGTCGAGGCCGGAGCTGCCGTCGGCGAGCTGAATATCGGCGAGGATCAAGCCCGGCTTCGAGCCCTTCACTGCGGCGACCGCCTCGTCGCGGGTGCGGGCAATGGAGACGACTCGATGGCCCAATTCCTCGACCAGCATCTGGATGTCGATGGCGATCAGCGGCTCGTCCTCGATGATCAGCACGTCGGTGCGGATCTGCCTGGAGATCTCCTTGCCGGCGCGATCGATGAGATCGGCCGCTTCGTCCGGCGGGCATTCGAGAATGCGGGCGACTTCGGACGTGTCAAAGCCTTCGAGCGAACTCAACAGAAAGGCGACGCGCGGCTGCAGCGGGATGGCCTCGAGATTGCGTTGCGCGCCCTTCTCGTCCGGCGAAGACGGCACCGGTTCGACATAATCGTTGACCGGCATCGATTCCCAGACCTTGAGGAACAGCCGGTAGAGCGCAACACGAAGGTCTGCGCTGTCGGCAAAGGCACTGGGCTCGGCGACAACAGCCTCCAGCGTCGCTAGGACATAGGCGTCGCCGCCGGCCTGCGTCCCCGTCAAAGCCCGCGAAAAGCGCCGCAGATAAGGGACGTGCGCGGAGATCGCTTTTGAGACGGACATTTTCCTGCTCCCGTTGGATCACGACGATTTTGGATGGCATGGATCCAAAAATCACAAGCGCAATCGATTTTAGAGGCTTAAAGCGGGTTTGGCGCGAAAAATCGGCATCCGCTCCCACGCATCCCGCCCCAGACGGCATACCGGAAACCTAATGCTTGAGAAGAAATATGGTTCCGGCGGAGGAACCTTCGTGAAAACATCGCGTTCTGTATGAGGTGAATTAAAGCCTGCGTAAACCCGCTCGTTTCCTCAAGAATTCGCTAATGTATAGATGGTATAGGGAAAAGAGAAAATAGCTTGTTCAAGAAGAGCAAGCTGAGGGAGCCCGCGTTGTGCGGTATTTTTTCCGCAGATTGGGCAGAGCAATAGCAATGGATTCAGACGAAAAACAGCATAAGGCTGCGAAAGTGACAAAACCCATTGAACTTAAGCCAAAAAGCATGGGTTCGCCGGGTTTGCGGCGGGCCGAAGTGATACGGTCTTCGGGGGAAGCTCCGGACCATTTGCCCGGCCAAGAGGTCAGGGGGCTCGCCGGCGTGAGCATATTGCCCGTGTCCCGGCGGCGGAAAACGGCCCCCAAGCCCGAAATCGTCGAGCAGATCGGCCACCGGCTGGCCTCGGTCTATAATGCGGTTCTGTCGCAGCCGATCCCCGACCGTTTCCTCGATCTTCTGTCGAAGCTCGAGGCCGGCGAACACGATGTCCTGCCGGGCGAGGTCGCCGCGAAGAAGGAGCGCAAGTGAAGGGTGTGCCGACCGATAATGTAAATCGGCCGACCCAGGCCAGCGCGCAGATCAAGGCGGACCTCATCGCCGTCATCCCTAATTTGCGGGCCTTTGCCGTATCGCTCTGCGGCAATCCGGATCGTGCCGATGATCTCGTCCAGGAAACCCTGGTCAAGGCCTGGGGCAATCTCGACTCCTTCGTCGAGGGCACCAATCTGCCGGCCTGGCTCTTCACCATCCTGCGTAATTTCTATTATTCCGAATATCGTAAGCGCCGCCGCGAGGTCGCCGATCCCGATGGCGCGATCGCGACGAGGCTCGCGACCGCCCCGGCCCAGAACGGGCATATGGACCTGCGCGACCTGCACGAGGCCTTGCAGCAATTGCCGAACGATCAGCGCGAGGCTTTGATTCTGATCGGCGCGTCAGGCCTCTCCTATGAAGAAGCGGCGGAAATTTGCGGCTGCGCCATCGGCACGATGAAAAGCCGCGTCAACCGGGCGCGCAACCGGCTTGCCGAGATTCTTGCGATCCGCTCGACGAGCGAATTGGGCCATGAAGACGAGTGGCCGCTCAACGATCCGATCGCCGTCAGCCATCACCTGTCCAAGACCGGCAGCGACTAGAGCGTCGGGCGTTCAATTGATTCGCTCGGCACTTTTAAGTCTTTCTCGTCGCATCGGATTTGTCCGAAAACCGCTTCGCACTTTTCGGTCCGATGCTCTAGCCTTTCGCCTTCGCAAACGGCCGCAGGTCAATTCCCGATTGCGCGAGGCTTGTCCGCACCGCCGCGGCGATCGCCACGGCATCGGGCGTATCGCCATGGACGCAGATCGAATCGATCGCAACGGGCAGCGCTTTGCCGCTCGCCGAGATCACCGCGCCGCTCTCAACCATGGTCAGCACGCGGGCTGCGATTGCGGTGGGATCATGCAGCACCGCGCCCGGCTTGCTGCGCGGCAGAAGCAAGCCATCGTCGCCATAGCCCCGGTCGGCATAGATTTCGCGCGCAATAGCGAGGCCTTCGGCCTCGCCCGCACGCGCCAATTCAGTTCCCGCGATGGCGAGAAAAACAAGCTGCGGATCGACGGCCTTTGTCGCCCGGGCGATCGCGTGGGCGACATCGGGTTCTTCGCTGGCGACATTGCTCAGCGCGCCGTGCGGTTTCACATGCGTGATCTTGTGCCCGGCATAGACCGCTAGCGCCTGCGCCGCGCCGATCTGATAGGCGACAAGCCGTTCGATCTCCGCCGCCGAAAACGGCAGCCGCCGCCGGCCGAAGCCCCAGAGGTCGGGAAAGCTCGGATGCGCGCCGACGGCGACACCCTTTTGCTTTGCCAGCTTGAAGGTCTGCGCCATGACCTGCGGATCGCCGCCGTGAAAGCCGCAGGCGACATTGGCCGTGGTGACGAGGGCGAGCATGGCCGCATCGTCGCCCATCACATAGGCGCCATAGCTTTCGCCGCAGTCGCAATTGAGATCGACGCTTTGCATCAGTCTATGATGCACGCCCCATGCAGGCGCACAAGGCGTTGGCGGCTCTGGAGCGTTGGACGTTCAAATTGAATCGTTCGGCGCT
Source organism: Pseudomonadota bacterium (assembly GCA_040756295.1). GTDB lineage: Bacteria > Pseudomonadota > Alphaproteobacteria > Rhizobiales > Beijerinckiaceae > Methylovirgula. The sequence continues at coordinate 441,782 of JBFLZN010000002.1, forward strand.
TTTAAGTCTTTCTCATCGCATCGGGTTTGTCCGAAAACCGCTTCGCACTTTTCGGTACGATGCTCTAACGCCGCGCCTTCAATTCCCGGGCGCGGCGGTCGATCAGCATGTTGGCGATCTTCATCCGCGCCGTCGCCTGTTCGGAAAGGCCGGGATGCAGCATGTCGGGATGATTGCGGCGGGCGAAATTCCGCCGGATGCGGGTGAGATCGTCGAGGCTTCCGGCGCTCGCCAGATCAAGCTCGACCATCACGCGCTCCTCCTCGCCCAAGGCGGCGACGGCGGGTTGCGCTTCGCCCGCCGCCTCGCGATAGGCGGCAAATGAGCTTTGCGCGGCGACGGCGGCATCCGCCGCAGCGGCAAAAATGTGAAACAGCCAGTCCGGCTGGCCGGCGCCGGCCGGCGCCGCATCCACCTCCGGCGCGTCGTCGGGGGCCAGCGTCACATCTTCGAGGACATCGGCGAAGGAGGGTTGCCTTATCGCCCGCATGAACAAAACTCCGGTCGCCCTCGCCGCATGCCGCCATTCAACCGCGCGGTGCTTAAGAATGGATTAACCACGATCGCGCCTCACGCGCCCGTGTCCACGCTCGCCAAAACATGGCCTTGCCGTAACCGGCCGTAAAAGCTTTTGCCGCACTGCTAAGTCGCATCCGCCTTGCGCAGGGACGCGACGTGACGAGCATGGACATGACCGCCACCAGTGCCGGGACGCCGCGCCCCGCGGCCGTCGGGCGCAAGCCCCTGCCGGTTTGGTTGCTCATCGTGCTGGCCTTGACGCTGGGGCTTGCGATGTCGTGGGCGGGCGTGCGCAGCGTCTGGCTGCACAACACGTTTTTCGATCCCGACGATGCGATGCAGCTCGTGCAGGTCCGCAATCTGCTCGCCGGGCAGACTTGGTTTGATCTGACGATCGGCCGGCTTGATCCGCCGCACGGCGTCTTCATGCACTGGTCGCGCATTCTCGACATGCCGCTGGCGCTGTCGATCAAGACCTTCGAGCTTTTCATGCCCGCAGACCAGGCCGAGCGGCTGACGCGCCTTGTCTTTCCCGTCGCGCTGCAAGCTCTGCTCTATGCCGGCGTTGCGCGGCTCGCGCGCCGGCTCGCCGGCGCCGACGCCGTCCTCCCGGCGATCGTGCTGACGCTTCTGAGCGGGCTCATGTATGCGCAGTTCCAGCCGGGGCGCATCAATCATTCCGCCACGCAGATCGTGCTCTTCGTCTTCATGTTCGGCAGTTTTGTCGACGCGCTCGATCCGGCGCGGGCGCGGCGTGCCGCGATCACCGGCATGCTCGCGGCGCTGTCGCTGGCGATCAGCCTTGAAAATCTGCCGTGGATTTTTGTCCTCGCCGCTTTGGCGATTGCGTTTTGGATCTTGCGCGGCACGGAGATGCGCACCGCGATCATCGCCTTCGGTCTTGGCCTTGGCGTCGCATTGCCCCTCGCCTTCGTCGCGACGATCGGCCAAGCGCATTGGTTTGACGAAAGCTGCGATGCCTATTCGCTCGCTTATCTGGTGCCGGGCCTTGCCGGCGCCGCGGCGCTTGTCTCACTCGGTCTCGTCTCGCCGCGGCTCGGCACTTGGCCCGCGCGTCTTGGCGCAGCGCTCGCTGCGGCCGCGGGTGTTGCGGCGGTGATCGCGCTCAGCAAGCCGATCTGTTTTCTCGATCCCTATCATGGCATCGATCCGCTGCTGCGCGAGCTCTGGCTGCAGCATGTCAAAGAAGCTTTACCGCTCACGCGGTTTTTCGCCATGCGGCCGGCCGCGGCTTTGAGCCTGACGTTGCCGGTCGTCCTCGGCGTCGCGGCTTCGGTGGCGGCGTGTATTGTCGAAAAGGGTCAGGCGCGCTTGCAATGGCTCGCGGTCACCGCGCTCGGCGGCGCCGGCCTCATCATGTGCTTCTGGCAGATTCGGATCTTCAGCTTCGTCGAGCCGATTGCGCTTCTGGGCGGCGCGTGGACCATTGCGAAGCTCAACGAACATTTCGCCCGCACGCGATGGCGCGAGGTTGCAGCCTTTGCTTTGCTGCTCGTGCTGCCGTTCTCGCCAATCGGCTGGGCGCTGGTTGCGACAACGGTCCCGGACGCGCCGCATGAAAAAGCCCGCAATGCCTGTCTTGCGACATCGGCCTTCGCGCCGCTTGCGCAATTGCCGCCGGGTCTTATCGCGGCGCCCATCGATTTGGGCTCGCATATTCTCGCGCTCACCCCTCATTCGGTGCTCGCCGCGCCCTATCATCGCGACAATCACGGCAATCGCGTCGCGCTCGACGCATTTCTCGCGCCGCCCGACGCCGCGCAAAACATTCTGCGTGCCGACAACGTGACTTATGTCGTCAATTGTCCGGGAATGGGCGAATTGAACGCGCTGGCAAAACGCGCGCCCGAGTCTCTCGCGGCGCGTCTCGTTGCCGGGACGCCGCCAGCATGGCTTACGCTGCTGCCGCCGCGCGGTTTGTTTCAAGTCTTCGTGATAAAACCGTAATTCGCAAGCCGCTTCGACAAGATTGCGAAAGCTTAATTTGATGGCCTCGCAACGCGCGCCTAGCTCTTTTGCATCGACGCCAAGTCGAAGGGAGATGCATTCATGACATCGCGCCTGCCCCTTGCTCTGGCCCTTGCCGGTATTGTCGGTTGCGGCCTCACCTCCATGGCGATCACGGCGAATGCCGACCCGGTCGCGGCTCAAACCACGGATCAGTCTTCGTCGGACGTCGCGGCGCCCGACCATTTCAAATTTTCCGATGCGGATCGCGCCGCTTTTCTCGAGGCACGGATCGCCGCGCTGCATGCCGGTCTCGCATTGACGCCGGCGCAGGAAAAGCTCTGGCCCGCGGTCGAAAGCGCCTTGCGCGATACGCATAATCTCATTGCAGCACAGCGCGCCGCGCGCCGTGACGGTCCGCGTCCTGCCGATCCAGTCGCTTGGCTGCAGCGCGTCAGCAATAATACGGTCGAGCGCGGCGAGGCTTTGAAGAAACTCGCCGATGCCGCGACGCCGTTTTACGCCACGCTCAACGATGACCAGAAACACCGGCTGCCATTCCTGTTGCATGCCGTCTTCGGCCACCGCTTCGCCGACAATGAAGGTTGGCATGGCCGTGAGGGCTCGGGCTGGCACAATGATCGCGATGGCGATCACGGCGGCGATTTCGGCCACAGCCAGGGTGATGACGCTCAGCCGGCGCCGGACAATAACGATCAGCAATAATCCGATCGTCGAGACCCTCTCTCCGTTTGCGGACAGAGGGTCTTGCGTTGGCGTCTGTTATTTCGCTTCCTTGGCGAGGAGATCGCGAATCTCCTGAAGCAGGACTTCCTGACGCGGCGGTGGCGCCGCGGCCGCTTCCTCCTCCTTCTGACGCGTCACCTGCTTTTGCACCATGTTGATGCCCCGCACGACGAGGAAGAGTACAAAGGCGATGATCAGAAAGTTCAGCACGATCGTCGCAAAATTGCCCCAGGCGAGCACGGCGCCCTGCTTTCTGGCCTCGACCAGCACACGCGCCGTCACATTGTGCGACAGCCCGGTGAAGTAATTGGAGAAATCGAGACCGCCGGTGACCGCGCCGATGATCGGCATGATGATGTCATTGACGAGCGAATCGACAATTCTGCCGAAGGCCGCGCCGATGATCACGCCGATGGCGAGATCAATGACGTTGCCACGCATCGCGAAGTCACGAAATTCCTTCCACATCTTGCCACCCCCTGGTTTCAAAAATCGCCGGCAGACTGCTCGCGACCTAAGCACGTTCCGCGTTGCGGCCCGCCCTCGTCAAGCGGAACCGGTTGAGCCTCGTGCGTGACCGCACGCGCTGAATAAAACGCCCGTGCTCCGGCTACCAAAGATCGCGAAAATGATGCAGCGGGCCCGGCCCCTGCCCGACTTCGAGCTGATCGGCGCCCATGAGCCCCTGCGTCACGTAAGCTTTTGCGGCCTCGATCGCGTCGGGCAGCGGCCGGCCGTTCGCGAGCCCAGCGGCAATGGCGGACGACAGCGTACAGCCGGTGCCATGGGCGTTTTTTGTCGCGACACGCGGCGCGGCGAAGATGCGAAAGCTTCCCTGATCGTAGAGAACGTCGGCTGCATTCGCGCCGTCGAGATGGCCGCCTTTGACGAGAACCGCTTTGAATCCGGCCTGCCCAAGCTTGGCGCCGAGCGCGCGCATCGCGTCGATCGAATCGGGACCCGCGGCCCGCGCAAGCTGCGCTGCTTCGGCGAGGTTAGGCGTCACCAATGTTGCGAGCGGCGCGAGATGGCGGACCAGCGCATCGGCAAGGTCTTCGGTGGCGAGTGCATCGCCGCTTGAGGCGCGCATCACCGGATCGAGCACGATAGCGGCGGGCTTATAGAGGGCGAGCTTTTGCGCGACGGTTTCGATATTGGCGCGCGTGCCGAGCATGCCGATCTTCACCGCGGCGATCTCGACATCGGCGAAGAGCGCATCGATCTGCGCCGCCAGAAAATCCGGGGCCACGGGCATGAGCGCGCGCACGCCCTGCGTATTCTGCGCCGTCAGGGCGCTGATCGCCGCGACGCCATAACAGCGCAAGGCGGCAAAGGTCTTGATGTCGGCGAGCACGCCGGCACCGCCCGAAGGGTCGAAGCCGGCGATCGTGAGGACATTCGCGGTCATGTCAGGCTTGCGCTGTGCCCGTTTGGGGCTTGCGGCCGAGGAGCTTCTTGCGATGCCGGATCGGCAGGCCGATCAGATGCACAAGGCCGCCGCCGAGGACGAAGCCGATAAGGCCGGAGATGAATCCATCCGGCGTCGTCGGGACCGCCGGCTGATAGGCTTCGTAGGCGCGGGCGGCTATCGTCGGATCGAAGGTCTCAACCAGCGCGATCCATTTCGACACGACATTCGGCGAGTTGAAAGCCGCCTGGGCTTTGCGCAGCCGCGCCAGCCGGTCGATCAAATGTTGCATCTCGGCGCCGCGTCCCTGCGCCAGCGGATCGGCATCGGCTTCCAGCCGGGCGACCGCTTGCGCTTCATTGAGATGCTGCGCGCCGGCCTCGGTGTCGAATTGGCTGACGATGGCCGCAAGCTCGTCGATCGCCCCGCCAAGCCGCTGCTCATATTGCTGCCAGAACTCCGGCGCCTGCGTCGAAGCGAAGCCGAAGACGAAGGCAAAGAAAAGCGTGATGCGATTGATGATCATACGGACTCCCGATCGCCGGCGCAGGCTGTCAGTATCGCGGTACGACTATAATCGAATGTGACGGCGGGGGCGATCAGGCCGGCAGATCAACTCCGCAGATCAACTTGGCAGATCAACTCGGCATGTCGAGAAGCCCGGCGTTGCCTTCGCTGGTGCCGAAGGCGAGGCGGCGTCCGGCTTCGTCCCAGGCGAGCGCGGTGATCGTCTCCTGCGTCCCGGCCTCCGTGCGGCGCACCAGGATTTCGGCGCCGTCGGTCATGCGGCAGAGCAGGATCCAGCCGTCCTCGTAGCCCACGGCGACGACAAGGGCTTTCGGGTGACAGGCGACACGCGAAACCTTGGCGCCGCGGACGCCGCATTCGCGCGGCTGCTTTTTCATTGGCCCGTCTTTGTCCTTGAAGGGCCAGATGATGCAGGCTTCGGCGCCGGAGGTTGCCAGCCAATGGCCGTCGAACGACCAGGAGAAGGAGCGCGTCTTGGCCGGATAGCCGGACATGCGCATGTCGCGCTTGTCCGAGAGCCGCCAGCCGTGCAGCGCATTCTCCTGCATCGAGGTGACGAGAAAGCGCCCGTCGGGGGAGAAGGTCGCATCGAGATGCGCGCCTTTCCATTCGAGCAGTTCCGCCGGCGCCGACGCGTTGGGAAACCAGAGCGTTGCGCCATTGTAATGCGCGACGGCGAGCCGATAGCCTTTCGGCGCAAAGGCGAGACCGCGCACCGACGACGGCGCGGCGAAGTTCTTTAACCCGCCCTGCGGCTCGCGGGCGAAGACCTGTTTGCCGGTGGACCAGGCGAGCGCGCCGTCATCGCGGGCGGCGAGCGCATCGATCCATTTGCCTTTGTCGAGGAAGATGTCTTCATGCGTGCCATCGGCGGCCAGCGCCACGACGCGGCCATCGTCGCCACCGGTGACGAGCCTCTTGCCCGCCAAAGCCGCGACGAGAATGGCGCCTTCGGGATGCAGTGCAATGCGCTCTTCGCGCGCACCGTCGAGCCGCAACGCCGTGCCGTCGCCGAGGGCGAACACAGTGGCCGGCCCGAGGAAGGCCGCCGCCGTGACATGCGCGCCGACCGCGACGGACCGGACCTGTTGCGTCAGTGAAGTTGCCGCGTCGTTCATCAGGCGGCGCAGGCCAGGAAGCCCTGGCGGATTTCGTCTTCCTTCAGATGTTTGCCGATGAAGACGACGCGACTCGTGCGCTTTTCGTCCGGCCGCCATTCGCGCTGCACGTCGCCGTCGAGCATCATATGCACGCCCTGGAAGACGAAGCGCTTCGGCTCGTTCTTGAAGGCGAGAATGCCTTTCGAGCGCAAGATCGAAGGCCCTTCCTTCTGGATATAGTCGTTGAGCCAGGGCAGGAATTTCTCCGGATCGACATCGCCTTCGAGGGAGAGCGCGACGGATTGCATGTCCTCGTCGTGATAATGTTTGAGGCCGTGCTTATGCTCGTGGTGATCGTGATCATGATGATCATGGTCGTGATGATGGTGATCATGATCATGGTGGTGGTCGTGGTCGTGATGGTCATGGCCGTGATGATGATCGTGGTGATCGTCATCCTCGGTTTCGAGAAAGTCGGGCTCGATCTCCAGAATGCGGTCGAGATCGAAGGCATTGCGGCCGAGCACGGCATCGAGCGGCACGGCGCAGTTCACCGTCCTGTGCAATTTGGCATAGGGATTGATCGCGCGGATGCGCGCCTCGACCTCGCGCAGCTCGTCGGGGCTGACAAGATCGGTCTTGTTGAGCAGGATGACGTCGGCGAAAGCGACCTGGTTCTTGGCCTCCGGTGCGTCTTTCAGCCGCTCCGACAGCCATTTGGCGTCGGCGACCGTCACCACCGCATCGAGCCGCGCGGCCTCCTGGACATCGGCATCGACAAAAAAGGTCTGCGCCACCGGCGCCGGGTCGGCAAGGCCCGTCGTCTCGACGATGATCGCGTCGAACCTGCCCTTGCGCTTCATCAGCCCTTCGATGATGCGGATCAGATCGCCGCGCACGGTGCAACAGATGCAGCCATTGTTCATTTCGAAGATTTCTTCATCGGCGCCGACGACGAGGTCGTTGTCGATGCCGATCTCGCCGAATTCGTTGACGATGACGGCGAATTTCTTGCCGTGCGGCTCGCTCAGGATGCGGTTGAGCAATGTGGTTTTCCCGGCGCCGAGATAGCCCGTAAGGACGGTGACAGGAATTTTTTCGGCCATGCCAAACTCCGGAGGGATCGAAAGGGGTCGCCGACTTTGACCGTGCAACGTGGCGAGAATGGGTGTCAGGCCGAACGCCAGGCGCCGATCCGGCGCGGCGCTGCGGCCAGCACGTAGATAAGCGTGCTGAGCGCGGTTATCCAGAAGCTGGTCGGCCAGTCGGTGTAGAAGGCGAGCGTCAGGCCACCCCAGGCCTCGGCAAGCGCCAAGCCGGCCGAGAGGAGGACGCCGGCGGCGACCCCGCTCACCAATTTTTGTGCGGTGGCCGCGGGGCCGACCATCAGGGCAAAGACGAGCAACACCCCGACGATCTGGGCGCATTCTGCCGTCGCCAGCGCCACGACGGCCAGAAACAGCACCGCATAGAGCCTGAGCGAGACGCCCTTGGCCTCCGCGAGCTCCGGCTGGAGGCTCGAAAAGAGCAGCGGCCGCGCGATGACCGCCAGCGTGCCGAGGCAGATCGCGCCGAGCACGATGAGGATGCCGACCGTCGGCGCATCGACGGCAAGGACATTGCCAAAGAGCAGCGCCGTCGCATGCGTCGCAAAGCTCGTAAAGAAATGCAGGAACAACAGGCCGAGCGCGAGCGAGAAAGCCAGCACGATGCCGATGGCGACATCACGCTCGGCCCAACGCTCGCCCATGAAGCCCATCAGAATGCCGGCGGCGACGGTCATCGCCACAAGGCCCCAAAGCGGCGCGACGCCGATCAGCACGGCGCCGGTCGCCCCGGTGAAGCCGACATGCGCCAGCGCATGGCCGGCGAAGGTCTGGCCGCGCAGGACTAGGAAATAACCGACAATGCCGGAGACGAGCGCCACCACCGTTGCCGCGGCAAAGGCATTGCGCATGAAATCATATTCAAACATGCGGCAGATCTTCGTGCGACAAGGCTTCGTGGGTATGCGCGTGGCCGTGGCCATGCGCATGATCATGCGCATGATCGTGCTCGTGGCGATGTTCGTCGCGCTCGACGTCGCAGCCGCCCGACATCACAAAGATGCGGCCCTGAACGTGGATCACATCGATCGGCGAGCCATAAAGCTTTGAGAGCACCGGCGGCGTAATCACGTCTTTGACGGGGCCGAGCGCGGCCTGGCCATTGCCGAGATAGAGCACTTGATCGATGGCATTGAGCAGCGGGTTCAATTCATGCGCGCTGAAGAGCACGGTGATGCCGAGGTCGCGCTGCAAGCCTTTCACCAGCTCGACGACCTCTTTCTGGCGGCGCGGGTCGAGGCTGATCAGCGGTTCGTCGAGCAGCAGCAATTTAGGCTCGCCGATCAGCGCCTGCGCCAGCAGCAGGCGCTGGCGTTCGCCGCCGGAAAGCTCGGTCAGCGGCCGATCGGCCAGTTTTTCGGCGCCGACAAGTTCCAAGGCGCGATGGACCTGTGCGCGCGCCGCGGCGCTAAGGATCGGCAGCCCGGGCTTGAAGCCGTCGGCGACGCTGGCGACAAAGTCCCAGCCGCTGATTCGCAAGCCCGGCAGGCTGCTTGCGGTCTGCGGCCTATAGCCGATCTTGGGATTGCCGCGCGTCGCCGGCTCGCCAAGGACGCGGATGGTGCCGGATTTCGGCGCCAGCAGACCGAGCACGGCGCGCATCAAGGTCGTCTTGCCGGCGCCGTTGGGGCCCAGCACGCCGATGAATTGGCCGGCGGGAATGTTGAGGCTGATATCGGCGAGCACAATGCGCCCGCCGAGGGCCAGTGTAACGTCGCGCAGCTCGATGGCGTTCATGAGCCTCTATTTTGGCAGGGCGTGATCGACCGCATCGAGTTCGCTCGACATCCAGTGCTGATAGGTGATGCCCAGCGGCTCGGTCTCGGTCGCGCCGACGACGGGCACGTCCGATTGCTTGGCCAATTTCTCCATCCGCTCGGCAATCGGGTCCGAAGCCTGACTGTTATACACTAACAAGACCACTTTGTGGTTTTTGAGATCGTCCTCGAATTTCGCGACATCCGAAGCGCTCGGCTCGGTGTTGTTCATGACCGCGATCTGGAAGCCCTGATTGCGGCTCGTCAGGCCGAGCGCGTCGAGCATATAGCCGAAGACCGGCTCGGTCGCGGTGACGGCGCGCCCAGTGAGGCGGCTATGGAGCGCGGCGATCTTGGTGCGGATGGGCTCCAGCGACGCGTTAAATTGCGCCAGCCGTTGGGCATAATCCGCCTTATGCGCCGGATCGGCGGCCTCGAGATCGGCGGCAAAGGCTTTGGCGAAGGCCGCCATGATATTGATGTCGTACCAGAGATGCGGATTGTCGCCGGACTTCTTGCCGACGAGGTCGGCCACGACGATCACTTTGCGATCCGGGTTCTTCGCGGCATCGAGGAGTTTTTGCACCCAGGGGTCGTAATCGGCACCGCTGGCGATGACGATTGCCGCGCCCGACATGGCGCGCGCGACCGAAGGGCTCGCCTCGAAAAGATGCGGGTCCTCGTCCGGATTGCTGAGAATGCTGGTCACGGCGACATCGGCGCCGCCGATCTGCTTGGCGACATCGCCATAGAAATTCTCCGCCGCAACCACGGGAACCGGGGCGGCCTGCGCCCAAGCTGGCCCCCAAGCCGGCGTCAGGGCAAGACCGGCGGCAGCGGCAACGAAAAGAAGGCTTTTGCGATGCGCGAGGGCGACGGCGGTTCGAAGCAACATGGGAAACCTCAGGGTAATGGAAAGGCGCTACGTAATACTATAACGTTCATGGCAATCTTCTGACAGAGGCCAGATCACGATTACGTTATAAAATTTCGTAGATTTTACAGCCCTTTGGCGGCCCTTCGGTATTCCACATCGCGGCAGGACTTTTTCTCGCCTGACTTTTTGTCTATCTGCGGCTCATGTCGCGCCGTCTTTTGCTTCCCTTCCTAATTCTTGTCATCGGCTTTGCCGGCGTCGGGCTCGGTTCGTTCTTGACCATTTCCAAGCAGGGTGCGCCGGTCCCCGCGATCGGCGGACCGTTCCGGCTCGCCGCCTCGAACGGCGGCGACGTCACCGACGCCGATTTCAAGGGCCATCCGTTTCTTGTTTTCTTCGGCTACACACATTGCCCGGACATCTGCCCGACGGAGCTGTTTCAGCTTTCGCAGATGCTGAAAGCCGCCGGGCCGGATAAGCCGCTGAAAGTTCTGTTCATCACCGTCGATCCCGAGCGCGACACGGCGCCGGTGCTGAAGCAATATTTGGCGAGCTTCGATTCCCGCATAATCGGCCTCACCGGCACGCCGGCGCAGATCGCCGCTGTCGAAAAGGAATATCGCGTCTATGCGCATAAGGCGCCGTCGGCCAACGGCAAGGATTATGCGATGGATCACACCGCCATCATCTATCTGATGGACAAGCAGGGCCAGTTCGTTTCGGCCTTCGATGTGGAGCGCCCGCCCCAGGTCGCGGCGCAGGATTTAGAGACCTATCTCTGATCTAGAGCATCGGACCGAAAAGTGCGAAGCGGTTTCGGACAAATCCGATGCGATTGAGGAAGACTTAAGAGCGCCGAGCGATTCAATTTGAACGTCCGACGCGAGAGCTTCAATAGAAGCCGATCGGAAAATATTTGAGATAGATGTCGGTATAGACGCCGCGCCGGGCGAGTTCCGTCAGCGCATAATCGAGCGCGCGGCGCAGATTATTATTGCCCTTCTTGACCGCGATGCCGACGCCTTCGCCGAAATAATTGCTGTCGGTGTAAGGGCCGCCGCGAAACGCGCAGCAATTGTCCGAGTCCTTGCCGGCGAGCCAAAAACTCGATGCGATCGCATCGTCGAAAAATGCGTCGATCTGGCCGCCGCGCAGCGCCGCATAGAGCTCGCCGCGCGTGGCGAAGGCCTGGCGGCGCACCTGCGGAAAGAATGTTTTGAGATAGGCTTCATGCGCCGTCCGGCCGATGACGCCCACGGTCTTGTTCGCAAGGCCCTCGGGGGTCGCATCGAAAGTCGCGCCGGTGCGGGCGACGAACCGGGCGGGCGTCGTATAATAGGGCGCGGAGAAATCGAACCGGGCGCGGCTCGCGGCATCGATGCGCAGGGAGGCGATCAACGCATCGCCGTCGCCGGCATTGAGTGCGCTTTCGAGCAGATCGAAGCGCCGCGCCTGGATCGTGCAGGCGATCTTCAATTGCTCGCAGATGGCGCGGGCGAGATCGACGTCAAAGCCGGTGAGCGTCCCGTCGGGCAAGGCAAAGTGGAAGGGCGGGTAATCGTCCTCGGTGAGAAACCGCAGCGTGTGGAGGGCGCCGAGATCCGGCTTTTCCAGGCGGTTCTGCAGATCGAAATAATTCGGCACCGCCGCCGCCTGGGCGCGGGCGAGACTTGGCATAAGCGCGAGGCTTGGCGCGAGGGCGAGCAGAAGAATGAGAAGCGCCGCATCGCGAAGGCGCGAAAAGAGTTTCGTGAAACCCGCGAAGCCTGAGCCAGGCTGTCGCATTCTTCGGCTGGCCGCGATCTGCACGATTGTTGGTTTTGCCCCCGGTTTCACCACAGGCGCCCCTTCGCGGCCCCGGTCCGCCGCCACGCCCTATGCGCGGTCTATGGCGGCGACTTTAGCGCGCGCAATTGCGAGATCAAGCGAAGGTGCGGTGCCCGGGATCGACGAGATCACGGACCACGGCCGGGGAGGGTCGCGGTCCGCGAAGCCGAGCGGTGAGAGCCTTAAGCCTATTCGAGCGGGCCGCCGCGCCTGATGAGAAACTTCAGGCTGACGCTCTCGGACATTTCCATATAGGCGTTGCTGGCGTCTTCGAAGAGCTCGCCGAGTTCGAGCGGCAGGTCCGCCCGCCGCTGCAGAAGAATGTCGAGCAGCATCTGATGGTCGGCGAGCGCCTTGCGTAGCGAAGTCGAGAGCTCGTCGAGCACGGCCTTGGTTTCCGCCCCGCGCCAGGCCGCCTTTGCGGGCTTGACCGATTGAGACGGTGTTTCGTGGGAGCCTGATGGACGGTTCATCTGATCTGCTCAAAGCCCCAAGAGGTTGCAAAAGCAATCCGCGCCAATGACGAGCCTGTCACTGGTCCGCCGGGCTGAACAGCCGGCGATTTGGTGGAGACGAACTGACGCACCTGCCCTCCGATTTGCTGGCGCTCGATGACCCCGGCGCGGCAGCGCCAATTGCCGATTCCGCTTTTTGATAGTAGGGCCTCGTATCGCGTGGGCTACGTGCCAGCGCACACATCCCGGAAAAGCCATGCCTGCCCCAGACGATTTGGCCCTCGTGCCGCTGTCATTTCGGGAAGCCGCCCGCCATGCCGGCGCCTGGCCGTTCGAGGAAGCGCGCAAGATCGTCGGCCGCGTCGAGCGCTCCGGCCAGACGGAAGTCTTGTTTGAAACCGGCTACGGTCCTTCCGGCCTGCCCCACATCGGCACATTCGGCGAAGTCGCCCGCACGACCATGGTGCGTCACGCCTTCCGCGTGCTCACCGACGATGCGGTGAAGACGCGCCTCATCGCCTTCTCCGATGACATGGACGGGCTGCGGAAGGTGCCGGACAACATCCCGAATAAGGCGATGGTCGCGGCCCATCTCGGCAAGCCGCTGACACAGATCCCCGACCCGTTCGGCACCCATTCAAGCTTCGGCGCGCACAACAATGCGCGGCTGCGCGGCTTCCTCGACCAATTCGGCTTCGATTACGAATTCGCCTCTTCGACGGATTATTATACGTCCGGCCGCTTCGACGCCGCGCTCCTGCATATGCTCGCGCGCTACGAGGCGGTGATGGCGATCATGCTGCCGAGCTTTCGCCAGGAGCGCGCCGCCACCTATTCGCCCTTCCTGCCAATCCATCCCGAGACCGGCATCGTCATGCAGGTGCCGATCGAGATCGTCGATGCGGCGGCGGGCAAGATCGCCTGGCGCGATCCGGTCACGGGTGAGAGCTTCACGACGCTCGTCACCGGCGGCCATGCCAAGCTGCAATGGAAGCCCGATTGGGCGATGCGCTGGTATGCGCTCGGCGTCGATTACGAGATGGCCGGCAAGGATCTGATCGAATCGGTCAAGCTTTCGGGCGAAATTGTCCGTGCGCTCGGCGGCACGCCGCCGGAGGGGTTCAATTACGAGCTTTTCCTCGATGAAAAGGGTCAGAAAATCTCCAAGTCGAAGGGCAACGGCCTGTCGATCGAGGAATGGCTGACCTATGCCAGTCCCGAGAGCCTGTCGCTGTTCATGTATCAGAAGCCGACGGCGGCGAAGCGGCTCTATTTCGATGTCATTCCGCGCACCGTCGATGATTATCTTTCCTTCCTCGAAGCCTATCCGCGCCAGGAGGTGAGGGAAGAGCTCGGCAATCCGGTCTGGCACATCCATGCCGGCCATCCGCCGGCGCCGGAACTGTTGCGTCATGAGGGCCGCGGCACGGCCATTTCTTTCGGCATGCTGCTCAATCTCGCCGCTGTCGCCAATAGCGAGGACCCGCAGGTGCTTTGGGGCTTCCTGCGTCGCTACGCGCCGGAGGTCACGCCGCAGACGCATCCCGGGCTCGACCGGCTCCTCGTCTACGCGGTGCGCTATTTCCGCGATTTCGTCCGGCCGGCGAAGACCTATCGCGCGCCGGATGATGTCGAGCGCGCTGCGCTGGAGACGCTTTCGCAGACGCTGGCAAATCTGCCGCCCGATGCGAGCGCGGAAGACATTCAGACCGCACTCTATGACATTGCGCGGCCGATCCCGCGCTATCAGGATTTAAAGGCAAAGGGCGCAACGCCCGAGCGGCCGGGCGTGTCGAACGAATGGTTCAACATGCTCTATCAGGTGCTGCTCGGCGAAAGCCGCGGCCCGCGCTTTGGCTCCTTCGTGGCGCTTTATGGCATCGCCGAGACGCGGCATTTGATCGCCGACGCGCTGGCCGGCGATCTGATCCGCCGCCATGCGGAATTTCTGGCCGAGCGGAGCGGCGATAAAGGCTAGAGCATCGGACCGAAAAGTGCGAAGCGGTTTTCGGACAAATCCGATGCGTTTAAAGAATGAGATATCGGACCGAAAAGTGCGAAGCGGTTTTCGGACAAATCCGACGCTCTAGTGCCCGATGACGCCGTGATGCTGGGCGACCCAGGCGGTGATGTATTTCCACGCCGTCCAGCCGCCGAGGCCGATCAGCGCGACGAGTGCCGCCGAGCCGAAGAATTCGAGGAAGAATCCGAAGATGAAGCCGAAGACACTTTTTTGCTGCGGCTTCGGCGCTTCGACGGGAAGGGGATGGCGCGCCGCGAGCTTTTCCTGTGCTTCGATTTGCGCCCGTGCCGCCCGTTCGAGCGTCGTATCGCCGGCCAGCGCCTTGTCGCGCTCGATCATCCGCCGCGCGACATAATCCGTAATCGCCTCGATCATCGGTTCGAGCCGCTCGCTTTCGGCGATGGTGACGCGGCCGAGCCGCGTGTCCTGTACGAAGCGATAGGTGCGCCGGTCGTGCGCCATCTCGACGAAGGCGATCATGTCGATGAAGAGGCGCGGCCGCTCGCTTGGCACAAGCGCGAGATCGAAGAGATCGACCTCCTTCGGCACCTCGGCCAGGATCGGCTGCAGTTCGTCGCGCAGCATTTCGAGCCGGGCGACCTCGGCCCCGCGCAATTCGGCGACAACGCGGCTATGTTCGGCGTCGTCGATGCGCGCCTCCCGAAGCGCCTGCCGCAATTTCTCAGCGCCGCTTAGATGCACGGCGTTTTCTGGTTGGCTTCCGTTCGGCCGCGAGGCGCTTTCCACCGCCAACTCCTTGGTTAAGGCGTTCTTAACATAGAGGAAACGGGCGGCGAGGCAAACCGCGCGGGCAGCCCTTTGCGGGCGCTCCGCGTCACAAATTTTTTCAATCCACATCGAATTGATCCGGAAACCCGCCGCGCGGGTCCCGGATCCGATGCGTTACGCCGGCACGAAGATCTCGCCCTTGCCGAGCACCGACATATCGCCGGCGAAGCGGCGCAGCGCGCCGCGGAAAAACCGCTCCGCCCCGGCGCTCTCGGGCTTCAGCGCGCGGCCGAAGGCCGGTGCGAAGGCGGCGAAATAGGCGCCGCAATCGACGAAATAGGGCGGCAGATCCGGCGGATTGGCGAGCGCCAGCGTGCCGCGGCGCATCAGATAGCCGGGGTTGAGGCCGACCGCGCCCAGCACAACCAAAGTCCCGGCGACGAGCCGGCTGCCGAGCCAATCGCCGGCGTCGCCCTCGATGATGATTGTGCCGCGGCGCAGCCGATCGCCGGCCCGGTCGCCGACCGTGCCACGGACGATCAGCGTGCCACCGCTCATGCCATGCAGCTCGCCCTCGCGCGGCGCGGCGAGGAAATCGCCGGCATCGCCGATGATCTCAAGCCGGCCGCTCTCGATGCCGGAGCCGGCATAGGGGCCGACATGACCGGTGACGACGACTTCGCCGCCGGCGAGCTTGCGCCCGACATTGCTGCCGGCGTCGCCGGTCAGCACGACGCGGCCGGTCGTGGACTCCGCACCGAGATTGTCGAAACGTTCCGAGCCGCCGTCGAAGCGGATCTCGTCGACGCTCCCCGCGCGCACGCGGAAAATGTCGCCGACCTTGGCCGGCTCCTTGGTTGTCGCGAGATCGATCTCGGCGATCTCCTTGGCGCTCTTGTCCTTGAGCAAATGCGGGACGAGCGGCGACAGGTCGAGCCGCTGCGGCGGCTGGGCTTTGAGCGAGAGAACGAGCGTCACGGCGCCAATTCCTTCAAGTGAAAATGGAAGGGTCCGAGCTTGCCGCCATAATTGCCGGCGCTGACGCGGCGTGCGCCTTTCTTCGGGCCGAGCTTGACGATGGCGGCGAGACCGACGCGCATGGCGTCGGCAACAGCGGCTTCAGTCAGACCGTCGATGACGATTTCGAGCACACAGTTCAGATCGTCGTCGAGTTCGGTCGCGACTTGGCCGCGCAGCGTCGGGCAGAAGGCATCGTTGGTCGAGGCATGCAGCACTTTATAGCGCGAGCCGACCTTCGAGCCGGAGCGGACGATGCCGCCGGGGAAGGGCATGATCGCGCCCTTCACCTTGTCCATCTGCTCGATCGCGGCTTCCGCCGCGCGCAGCGTCGATTCGTAATCGGCGCCGCAGATGAGCAGATTGCCGCCGCCGACGGCGCCCTTGGTGAAGCTGGTCGTCGCCTCGCAGAGGAATTCGCCGTCCATCACCGGGATGCGCCAGAAGTGCCGGCCGCCGAATTTCTTCGAGATCTGCCAGCCGTCGCCGAAATAGCGTAGGAGATCGCCGAGTTTCAGCTCATCCGGCGCGGTGAGATCGGCGAAACAGGCAGAGCCCGGCGAGGTCAGCACGCATTGGCCGACGCGGTTCGTCAATTGATTTTGAAGTTCGTTGGAGGACATGGCGAAGACGAGCACGCGCACGCCGGGGCGCCCGTCCGGCGTATCGCGCGGGTCGACATCGCCGTCGATGCCGGCCTCGACGCCGCAGCCGATGACCGAGGTGGCAAAGCCCGTCATCGTCACCGCCGCCTGCCGCGCCCATTTGCGGTTCGGCCCGGTGATCAAAAGCGCCGTGCCGCGCATCGGGAAAGCTTCGGCGAAGCTATCGTCGATGCGCACGCCGTTGCGGGTTATCCCTGGCATGCAACCTCCTCAAAGGCATGGTCGACACCGATCGCCTGCTCGGGCACTTTGAACAGATCGCGCGAGAGGCCATAGGCCTCGTCGTAATAGCGCGACAAGCGGCGGTCGATGTTGGAATCATAAGTCGGCTGCACGGTCAGCGCGCGGCCGGTGCGGTAATGGGTGATCTTGCCGTCGCGGACGACAAGGTCGCCATCCTTGAAGACGAGATGCGCGTGACGGAAAGCCCGCGCCCGGTCGGCCGGATCGTCGTCATAGACCGCGATATCGGCGAGCGCCCCGGCCTTCAGATGGCCGCGGTCCTTGAGGCCAAGGAGCTTTGCCGGCGCGACGCGGGTCATGGTGGCGATCTCGCTGAACGTATATTCGCGCGCGATCGACGGCAGCGTCGTCTGCTCGATGGCTTCCTTCGGCAGATCGGCGATCACCTTGTTGCGCAGATCGCGGCTCATGATCAGCGCAAAGAGATCGGGATAGGTCGTATAGGGCGCGCCGTTCGGATGATCGGTGGTGAAGAAGACCTGCGCCGGATTGGTGATGAGCAGGAAGAGCTCGAGCCCCGCCGCCCATTGCACCGCATTGTAGTAGCTCTCGGCCTTGTAGAGATAAGGCACGACGCCGGCGCCATTGACCTCGCCATCATAGATCATCGATTTGCGCGGCTTGGCGGTGCCGATCGAAGCGAACTGGCGAATGACGTCGCAGGAGATCGTCACCGTCTGCCGGAACATCACGCTGCCGACGTCGATCGTGACATTCGGGGTCTTGTTGACGGCATCGGCGAGTTGCGCCGCCGCCGAGGAGAAGCCGCGCTTGCCTTCCTTGCCATAGGCATAGAATTGCAGATGCGCGAGATGCAGCGGCTTGCCATTGGCGGCCTGCAGCGTCCGCAGCGCGGTTTCGACATTGCCGCCAATGCCGAGGTTATTGGTATGGAGATGCAGCGGATGGGCGATGCCGATGTCCATCACGCCCTGCTGCAAGGCCTCGGTGATCTGGCGCGAGGTGACGCCGTAGAACGGCACCATGTCGTCGAGATCATAGGTGCGGGCATTGTCGGCGAAGGCGACCGAACCGCCGGGGTTGATGCTCTTGATGCCGAGGCCCTTGGTCTGGGCGAGCGCCGAGGCGAGATAATCGGCGATGGCGGTGCGATTGCCGCCCTCACGCAAAAGGTTGAGTAGAAAATCGTCTTCGCCGACGACGGTGAGGATGCCCTTGTCGAGGATCGGAATGTCGGCGAGTTCGAGATGCGAATGCAGCGCCGTATGCGTCGGCACCGCCGGCTCGATCACGGTGGTGAACCCCATCGCGGCATAGCGGCAGCCGGTCTCGAAGGTCGACCAGCCGGCGGTCGAAAGCGGCGTCTCGGCCGGGCGCGCGACATGAGCGCGGTGATTCTCCGGCAGCAGCAGGCGGGCGGTGTTCACATTGCCGCCGGCAATATGCGAATGGATGTCGATCGCGCCGGCCATGACGATCTTGCCGGAAAGGTCGAAGACTTCATCCGGCGTCTCGCCTTGCGGCGGCTCGATGATGCGCGAATCTCTGATCCAGATATCGCCGACACCGTCCCGCCCATTGGCGGGATCGACGACATGGCCGCCGGCCAGGCGTATCAACATGCCTCAGTTTCCTTTCAGATGTTCGCTGATGAGGCCGATCACCGCATCGACGCGCGGGGCGTCACTGGCCGCGGCGGCGGACGTCGCCGTGAAGCTTGCGACCTCGCGCGCCCATTCGATCGCATCATGATCCCGGCCGGGGGTGCCGACTTCGATCTGCACTTTCGGCGGATAGGGAAATGTCGTGCCGGGCGCCGCGAGCGCGATGAAGGGCACTTTGCGCCGCCAGTTCGGCGCCGCTGCGCCATAGGCCGAGATCCACAGCGCCGCGTCCGCCTCGCCGGTATCGACGAGGCGATTGGCATCGAAGCGCCAGATGTCGTGCTCCGGATAGCCGCGGCCAAAGCCGGTGCGGACCGGGAAGCCGGTCATCCAGCCGGATGTCTGCACGACGCCGACGCCATTCTGCGCCGGGCCAAAGGCGAGATTGGTGAACCGCGTCTTCTGGTTGAGATCGAGCACAAGGCCGCTCAAAGCTTCGATGGTCAATTCGTCGAGTGATTCGGCCGACCAGACGGCGGCGCCGAAATGCGCCGCTTTCAAAGTCTCGGCAAGCTCGGCAAGGCTCTTGGCCAAGGCACCGCCAAGGCGGCTCTTGCGGCCGGCGACGGCGGCGCGCAGCCCCGCGACGGCCAGAGGCAATTGATTGGCGCCGACGCTGATCTCGGTCGCGCCGATCGCGGCGGCCGCGCCCGTTTCGCCACCGAGCCAGAAAATCTTGCGGGCCGCCTTGTCGGCGCTGAGGCGCGGCGACGCGCCAAGCGCCAGACGCTCGGCGAGATCCGGCCAAAGCGCGGTGAGGCGCGGGCCGACAAGCAGGATCAGATCGGCACGCAGGCGCACGTCATTCGCCGTAGTCACCATGCGGCCGGCCTGGCGCAGCACGCCGACATCGCGCAGCAGCGCGTCGCTCGCGGCATGGTCATAGGCGCCGCGCAATTTCTCGGCGAGAAGGATCGCCGCGCGGGTGCCTGCGACATCGGTCTGCAAGCCGGCAACCAAAGGCAGGCGCGCGCCTTCGAGCAGCCGCGCCGCCTCCGCGGCCGCCGCGTCAAGCGGGACCGCCGTGCCATCAACATAAGCCGTCATATAGTCCTCACGTCGTCGCGACCGCGATCCGAGGTCATGGAGAGAGTGTCAGTCTTTATCGTATTTGATGTAGGCGAAGCGCTGATCTTCCGCCGGCGTGCCCTCAAGCGCAGTGCCTTCCTTGGCGGGCTGCCAATGCACGACGTCCTCGATTTTCTTCGCCAGATGGAAATCCTTGTCCGTGATGCCCTTGGCGGCATGGTTCTTCAAGCGGACTTCAACCCAGGCGTAAGACGCTGTGATGTCAGGGTGATGCCAGGCGGCTTCGGCGAGGTGGCCGACCGTGTTGATCACCATCAGCGTGCCCTTCCAACTATGGGTGCGGTATTTCCGTCTTATCCAGCCGTCTTCATAATGCCAATGCGGCAATTCGCGTTCGAGGCGTGCCTTGATCTCAGCTTCGTCATAGGTGTGTTCGTGTTGACGTTCACTCATCTCAAAGCCTCCATCCGCGGGGGCGCACTATGGCAATATCGATGTTATAGGTCCAGTCTGGCGCGTTTCGCAGAGCGGCGTATAAGGAGCGGCTTGCGCGCCTGCCATATGGGCGTGATGAAGCGTCTGTAAGCGCGTCGTGTTTCTGAGATTAGGTTGAAGGCGAATGCAAACTCGCGTGTCGGTCCAGACCTCCGCCCGTCTTCACCTCGGATTTTTCGATCTCAATGGCAGTCTCGGCCGCCGTTTCGGCAGTTTTGGCCTGGCGATCGACCGGCCCGTCACCGCGCTGACGATCACCCGCGCCCCGGAAAATTTTGTCGAAGGGCCGGATGCCGGGCGCGTCGTCGCCCATATCGAGGCGTTGCAGCGGCATCTTAACCTGAGCTCGGCCTATGGCGTGCGGATCGGGGAGGCCATCCCGGCCCACGCAGGGCTCGGCTCCGGGACGCAACTTGCCTTCGCCTTGGCCGCAGGGCTGCGCCGGCTCGAAGGGCTGCCGGAGGATTTTGCCGGCGATGCGCTCTTGTTGCAGCGGGGCCGCCGCTCGGGCATCGGCGCGGCGTTGTTCTCACGCGGCGGCCTTGTCGTCGATGGCGGCCATGGCCCCAATACGGTGCTGCCGCCGGTTCTGAGCCATTTACCTTTCCCCGAGGATTGGCGGGTGATCCTGGTCATGGACAGCGGCTTCGAAGGTGTGCATGGCGAGGACGAGCGCGCCGCCTTCGCCGCTCTGCCCAAATTTCCGGCAAGCGCGGCGGCGGACATCTGTCATCGGCTGCTGATGCAAGCGCTGCCGGCCTTGGTGGAGCGCGACCTGCCGCAGTTCGGCCGGGCCGTTAGCCATATTCAGGCGATGCTCGGCGATTATTTCGCACCAGCCCAGGGCGGGGGACGCTACACGAGCGCCGCCGTTGCCGCGGCCATGGCGCGGCTCGCGCATCATGGCGCGGAAGGGATCGGCCAAAGCTCCTGGGGGCCGACCGGCTTTGCCTTCGCCGCCAGCGACGATGAAGCGCAGAGACTTGTCCGCCGGGTTCGGGAAGAAAGGCCCGCGCAAATGCCGCAGAGCGGGGGCGAACCGGTCTTGGTCGTTTGCAAAGCCATCAATCACGGCGCCAAAATCACGTTAAATTCACCCGCCCAAGATTTAAGAGACGCGCCGGACGCATCGGGCGCCGAGGACCTACAAGGAATAAAATAATGGCCAAGCTCATTCTGCACATGCTCAGTCCGCTGAAACATATGAGCCCGTTCGACGTGAACATGGCGCTCGATGCCGGCTATGATTCGGTGACACCCTATACCAATGTGACGCTCGAAGAGATCGAGCCGCTTGTGCAGGACGCGATGTTTTCGCGCTCGCCGCGCGATGCCGTGCGCACCGGCGTCTTCATCGGCGGCAAGGATGCGATCCAGGCGCTCGACATGGTCGAGAAGGCCAAGAAGACTTTGCTCAAGCCGTTCGAGATTTCGATCTTCGCCGATCCGGCTGGCTCCTTCACGACCGCGGCGG
Organism: Pseudomonadota bacterium; assembly: GCA_040756295.1. GTDB lineage: Bacteria > Pseudomonadota > Alphaproteobacteria > Rhizobiales > Beijerinckiaceae > Methylovirgula. Next base: position 463,374 of record JBFLZN010000002.1, read on the forward strand.
CGATGGTCGCCTGCGTCGAAAAAGTTCTGAAGGACAAGAAGCAGCGCTCGCTCTCCGGCACCAAGGTCGTCGTCTATGGCGCGACCGGCGTCGTCGGTTTTTCGTCCGCGGTCATTGCGGCGCTCGAAGGCGCGAAAGTGACACTCGCCGGCTATAACGGGCCGGATCGCGTGGAAAAGGCGACCCAGGAGATCCGCAAGCGCTTCGGTGTCGAGACCTTTTTTGCCGACGCCAGCGACCACGACAAGGTGCTCAATCTGCTGGTCAATTCGGAAATCGCGCTGTGTGCCGGCCGGGCTGGTGTGCAAATCCTCTCCTCGGAGGATATCAGCAAGGCGACGAACCTCCTCGTCTGCGCCGACGTCAATGCCGTGCCGCCGCTCGGCATCCAGGGCGTCGACCTGCATGACGACGGCAAGGAACTGCCGGGCGGCAGCCTGGGCATCGGCGCGCTCGCCATCGGCAATGTGAAGTATCAGACCGAGTTCCGGCTGTTCAAAAAGATGGCGACCTCCGACTCGCCGCTCTGCATCGACTTCCGCGACGCGTTCAAACTCGCGCGTGAGCTTGTCTGAGCCACATTCCGTTCTGATCGCCGCGGCTTCGGGCCGCGCCCTTGCCGCCGCGGCGCGGCGATCAGACTATCGGCCGCTGGTCGTCGATTTTTTCGACGACGACGACACGCGTGCGCTGGCCTCGGCGACAGCTCAGGTCGCCGATCCGGAGCGCGGTTTCGCAGCGGACGAATTGATCGCACACTTGCGCCAACTCGCGATCGGTGAAAATCCGATCGGGCTTGTCTATGGCAGCGGGTTTGAAGACCGGCCCGAGATTCTCGAGAGCCTCGCGCAACATTTTTTCGTCTTCGGCAACAAAGCCGCGATTGTCGCCGAGACCAAGGATCCTCGCGCGCTTGCCCGCTTATGCGCGAAGCACGGCATTCCTCATCCAGAAATACGTTTCGATCCACCGCATGATCCCGAACATTGGCTGATCAAACGGCGGGGTGGCGGTGGCGGCATCCATATCCGCAGTGCCGAAGAGGGTGCCGGGCCGGAAGATTATTATCAGCGCCGCGTCGCCGGCGCGCCCGTCTCCGTGCTTTTGCTTGCCGACGGCGGTACAGCGCAAATCCTCGGCGCGAGCTCGCAATGGACGGCCAAGTCATCCGCAATGTCTTCCACTCTGCCGTTTCGGTTCGGCGGCGCGGTTCGCCCGGCGCTCTGCGCCGAGGCGCAGCTTGCGAGACTCGCCGATGCGGCACGGACAATCGCTCAGGCGCTCGGCCTTGTCGGGCTGAACAGCGTCGATTTTCTTGCCGATACCGACGCTTATCACCTGCTGGAGATCAATCCGCGCCCCGGCGCGACGCTCGATATTTTCGCCGACGCCGAGGGCGCGCTCTTTGCCGCGCATCTTGCCGCCTGTCGCGGCCACTTGCCGGACCGCCCTTTGGTCTTTACCAAGGCCGCCGCAACAGTGATCGCTTACGCGCCCTGCGACCTCCCCTCCATGCCTGCCCTTACTTGGCCGGACTGGTGCAAGGACCAACAAAGGCCGGGGACGGTTTTGCGCGCCGGTGATCCTGTCTGCACGATTGCGGCCGAGGCCGAGACCGCCGGTGCGGCGCGCGCACTGATCCGCGAGCGCCTCGCTCAATTTGAAAATAATCTGTCGCGTGAAGCCCAAAAGGAATGCGCCGCATGACTGAAGCCCCGAAAATCAGTGTCAACAGCCTCGCCGGTTCCATCGTCGATCGCATGGTCACGGAAGCCGACCGGCTGCGCATCAGCGTGTCAAAGGGGTCGCTCGGCGAAACCTTGATCGACGCCGGTGCGAAAACAATCGGCGGCTTCGATGTCGGTCTGCTGATGGCGGAAATCTGTCTCGGCGGCCTCGGCACCGTAACGCTCACCCCCTATGCCGCCACGGCGAGATGGCCGTTCCATCTGACGGTGCGCACCGCCGATCCGGTGATCGCCTGTCTCGCCAGCCAATATGCCGGCTGGGCGCTGAAACATGAGAAATGGTTCGCGCTCGGCTCCGGCCCCGGCCGTGCCCTGGCGCTGAAGGAACCGCTGTTCGAAGATCTCGGCTATGCCGACAAGGCCAATCGCGCGACCCTGGTCATCGAGGGCGACAATCCGCCGCCGCCGGAAGTCGTCCAAAAAGTTTCCGACGATACCGGCGTACCGCCGCACCGGATCACCTTCATCTATGCGCCGACGCGCAGCCTTGCCGGCAGCCTTCAGGTTGTCGCCCGCGTGCTCGAAGTCGCGCTGCATAAGGCGCACGAGCTTAAATTCCCGCTGTCGCGCATCGTCGATGGCATCGGCACGGCGCCGCTGTCGCCGCCGCATCCGGATTTCGTCCAGGCCATGGGCCGCACCAATGATGCGATCATCTATGGCGGCCTGACGCATCTCTTCGTCACCGGGCCGGCCGACGATGCCCGCGCGCTCGCCGAGAAGCTGCCGAGCAAGACGTCGCGCGATTACGGCGAGCCGTTCAGCGACATTTTCAAGAAGTTCAAAGGCGATTTCTACCAGATCGACCCGATGCTGTTCAGCCCGGCGGTTGCCGCGGTGACGGCGGTCGAGACCGGCGAGACTTTCTTCGCCGGCGAGATCAACGAGAGCGCCTTGAATGCCTCCTTCTCCTGAGGCTGGCCCGCGCATCGCGCTGCTGGTCGACAAGATCGAGTTCCACGCTCGGGAATTGACGCGCGCCTTCGCCCGGCTCGGGGCGCGCGCCATCCCGATGCGGCTTTCGGCTTTCAGTCTCGATACGCGACGGCCGAGCGGCATTGCTATTCCGGGTTTCGGCACGCGCCTGCCCGATCTGGTGCTGGTGCGCGCCGTCGGCCTTGGCACGTTCGAATCGATCACACTACGACTCGGCCTCTTACATGCGCTCGTCGGCATGGGCGTGCCGGTCGCCAATTCGCCGCGCGCGATCGAACTTTGCGTCGATAAGGCGGCGACGAGCTTTCGCTGTTTTGCGCAAAATATTCTAACGCCAGAGACCTTCGCGCTTGAAAGCCCGCGCCAAACCCGCGCGCTGGTGCGGCGCGAATGCCCGCGCGGTCCGCTGGTGTTGAAGCCGCTGTTCGGCGCGCAAGGCCGCGGCCTCAAACTGATCCGTGAGGAAGCCGATCTTCCCGACATCGCCGAGATGGCCGGCGTCTATTATCTGCAACGCTATATCGGCGTTGAGCGGGATGGCTTTTCCGACTGCCGCGTGCTGGTTGCGGGCGGCCGCGTGCTGGCCGCGATGACACGGCGGGCGGAGCATTGGATCACCAATGTCAAGCTCGGCGCCAAGCCCGAGCCGGTCGCGCTTGACGACGAGATGCGCGATCTTGCTTTGCGCGCCGCGGCGGCGGTCGAGGCGGAATTCGCCGGCGTCGATCTGCTGCGTGGCGCTGACGGACGCTGGTATGTCATCGAGGTCAATTCCATGCCCGGCTGGCAGGGATTGCAAAGCGTGACCGATTTTTCGATTGCCGACGAATTCGCCGCCTTGCTTCTCGCCCAGCATGGCCTTGCGGCTGGCGCGGCCGAGATGGCCTCTTGAGTCCTGCGGCCGAGATCGCGGCCGCGTTCCGCGCCGCCTGCCGCGAGGAGATCGAAGCGCCGAAGCCCGGCAATGTCCATGTCTTCGCCGGCGGCCATAATATGGAAGCGGCGCATTTCCTGACGAGCGCCGAGGTCTCGGCCGGGCCGATTGCCGCGGCGGGCGCTTCGGTCGGCACGCGCGTGCTCGGCGCGGTCGAGGCAAGCTTTGCCGCTGTCGGCATGAATACCAATCTTGGAATTATTCTTCTCTGCGCCCCGCTCGCCGCAGCAGCCGAGCAGCGCGGCGATCTGCATGCGGAGCTGAAAGATGTTCTGCGGACTTTGGACCGGCAGGATGCGGCGCGCGTCTTTCGCGCCATCGCCATCGCCAATCCCGGCGGGCTTGGGGTGGCGCCGCGCTACGATGTGCGCGATGCGCCCGAGATCGGCCTGATCGAGGCGATGCGCGAGGCGGCGCCGCGCGACCGGATCGCGCATCAATATGCCTCGGATTTCAATGATATTTTTGTGACGGGGATTTTGGCGCTTGCGGATGCCGAAGCCGCCGGGTTTCGGCCGCCTTTGCGGGCTGTGGCGATCTATCTCGCTTTTCTTAGCCGGTTTCCCGACACACACATCGTCCGCAAATTTGGCGCGGCCACGGCTGCCGCAGTGCAAAACGAAGCTCAGAATATGCTGACGCTTTTTCGTGCACGGCGTGGGGACTGCCTCACCGAGCTTCTTGCCCTCGATACAAGCCTCAAGGCACGCGGCCTCAACCCTGGCACGAGCGCCGACCTGACGGTTGCGACACTTTTTGCCGATCAGCTGCGCAACGGCTTGCCGAGCCGCCGCAATGATGATTGATTGCGCCCCGTGCGGAAGGCTCCGCCGCTATCTGGCCAACCGGCCTGTCCCAAAGTCATCGGCATGCTTTATCGAGATGCTGAGGGCTGACGGGCGTCGATAACAAGGATAGGTCATCGTCCCGTCGAGGTTTTCGGCGGGAAGTCGTGTTTTGTTCCATCGGAGGAAGTACATATGGCCAAGATAACCAAACTTGGTGTTGGCGAATCGCTCGTCGGCGAAGGCAATGAGGTTGCGCATATCGACCTGATCATTGGCCCGCGCGGCAGCGCTGCGGAATCGGCGTTCACCAACGCGCTCGTCAACAACAAGGACGGGTTCACCACGCTTCTCGCCGTCGTTGCGCCCAATCTTCTCGCCAAGCCCAACACGATCCTCTTCAACAAGGTCACCATCAAGGGCGCCAAGCAGGCCGTCCAGATGTTCGGCCCGGCGCAGCATGCGGTCGCCAAGGCGGTTGCCGACAGCGTTGCCGAAGGCGTGATCCCGGTCGAGGAAGCGGACGACCTCTTCATCGCCGTCGGCGTCTTCATCCATTGGGAAGCCAACGACGACAAGAAGATCCACGACTACAACTATCAGGCCACGAAGGAAGCCATTCAGCGCGCCGTCACCGGCGAGCCGAAGGCCGCCGAAGTCGTCGCCAAGCGCAACTCCGCGAAGCACCCCTTCTCGCCGGAATAAGCGGCTCGATTTATGTGCGATCAAAGGGGAGCTTAGGCTCCCCTTTTTTTTGCGCGCCGGCGTCGCGCAAGTCTGCTGCATTGATCTTGCCATTATGCAGCGCCGAGGCGACGAGTACGCCGGCGATGCCCGCAGCTTCGAGCCGACGCAGATCCCCCGCGTCGCGGACCCCGCCGGCCGCATAAAGATCATGCGTCGGCGCCTGCGCGCGGATTTGTTCGAGGCGGGCGAAATCCGGCCCGCTGCCGGCGCCGACCTTCGCCAGAGTCATGACGATCAGGCGCTGCGGCCAAAGCTCGGGATTCGTTGCGAGCGCCGGCGGCCCGAGGAAATCGTCGCCGCGAAAATCAAGCGACAGAATGCGGCGCGGCTCGGCCGCAAGACGCGGCGCATTGTTGAGATCGCCAAGAGTCTCGCTGCCGATGATCAGCGCGCCGCGATTTTGCGCGAGCCAGCCGGCGGCGCGGCTTTCTGTCGCGAGGCCCGAATCGACCCAGAATTCGAGATCGGGGAAATCCGATTCGAGCGCGGCAACGACTGCCGCATGGCCGCCCGCGCCGGTGATCGCGTCAAGATCGGCGATATAGATTTTGCGAAACGGATAGAGCGACAGAAAGCCGGCGATGATGTCATGCGGCCGGCTCGTCGGTGCGAGCGGCGTCTCGATCGGCGCATAAAGATGCCGGGCGCCGCCGCGCGCCAGCACCACATGGCCGTCTTTCAGATCGATGACCGGGATGATGTCCATTTCACCTCGCAAAGCCCGCCGCTTGGGCGTGCCCATCGCGGTATGTTAGAGGCTGCCTAACGCGATTTGGGGTCGTTGAAAATGCCGGGAACGATTGGCTGGGACATCGGCGGCGCGCATCTGAAAGGCGCGCGTCTTGAAGACGGCGCGATCGTCGCCGTTGCACAGATCGCCTGTCCGCTGTGGCTCGGCCTCGATCAATTGCACAAAGCCTTTGCCGAAGCCAAGGCGGCGCTCGGCCCCGCCGCGCGGCATGTTGCGACGATGACGGGCGAATTGTCCGATGCGTTTGCGGATCGCGAGGCCGGCGTCGCGGCGATTGCCGCCGCAGCGGTGCAGGAACTTGGCGCGGTCACGCTCTATGCCGGGCCGCAAGGCTTTGTCCCGGCCGATGCCGCGGCCAAACTCAGCCATGTCATCGCTTCGGCCAATTGGCATGCCAGCGCGTCGCTCGTGGCCAAGCATTTTGGCGAGGCCTTGTTCGTCGATATCGGCTCGACGACGACGGATATCATTCCGCTGAAAGGAGGCCTCGCTGCGGCGCGCGGCACCGATGATGCAACGCGCATGGCGCATGGCGAACTCGTCTATGCCGGAATCGTGCGAAGCTTTTTGATGGCCGGCCTGCGCCATGTGCCGTTCGGCGGGCGCTGGGTGCCGATCATGAACGAGGCTTTCGCGACGGCGAGCGATGTCTATCGTATCCTCGGCACGCTGCCGGAGGATGCCGATCTGATGCCGACCGCCGACGGCGGCCCCAAGATGGCGCAAGCCTCGCGGGCGCGGCTCGCGCGACAGATCGGCCTTGACGCGCGCGATGTGAGCGAAGAAGCGCTCGATCAGCTCGCGGCTTTTTTCGCCGAGGCGCAATTGCGCGAAATCTCCGACGGCGCTTTTCTCGCTCTGTCGGAAAACATGCTCGACAAGACCGCGCCCATCATTGGTGCGGGCGCCGGCCGCTTCGTCGTCGAGCGGCTTGCGGCGCGGCTCGCGCGGCCCATTGTCGATGTCGCCGATCTGTTGCCCGTCGCGCCCGATCTCTCTCGCAAGGCTGCCGATTGCCTGCCGGCCTGTGCCGTGGCTTTGCTCGCCGTGGTTTAACCGGCGCGCGTCATGTGCGTCGCGATCTTTTCGGCAAGCCAGCGCCAGGCTTCGGCCTCTTCGGGGCCCGCCGTCTTGTCGATGGCGATTTGAAGATAGGCCATTTCCGCCTCGATCTTTTCGCGCGGCAGAAAATCGAGCCGGCTCGCGAGAACCGCAAGTTCCAAGACAGCCGCCTTGGCGCGGTTCATGCCCTCGAACGGTGCGTGCTGCTCCTGCCGCAGAACACGGCAGAGAAAACGCGGCCGCTGCTCATGTTCTTCGACGTGATCGACGGCAAATTCGGCATGGGTCAGCGCGGCTTCGAGTCGCGGCACGGGGAAGTTCGCGATCTTCGTCAAAGGCCAATCGCGCCGGCCGGTCAGGCAGCCGGCGAAGATGCGCACATCGTCGATGTAATTGGCGACCGCGAAAGGGACGGCGCGCAGATTGTCGAGCGTCGTCGAAGGCCGGAACGGCGCGATGACCCATCTGTCGCCGTCGGCGATCAGACCGAGCGGCGCGATATGCACGCGGCCCGCGGCATCGACCGTCGTCACGACGCTCTCACGGATCATCGGCATCAGCTTTCCGCCTTCACGCGCAAGGTGTGGCCCATCTCGCGCAGCCGTGTCAGGTCTTCTTCGGCGTGCTCGGTCGCAACGCCGAAGTCGAGCGGCTCGTCCTGCACATAGCGTTTGCCGAGCGTGAAGGCCAGTTCGGCCTTCATCAGTTCTGTGCCGAGGTAGAAGGCGTGCGCGTCGTCGCCCTTCACGGCAAGATGCGGAAAGAGCGCCATCGCCGTGCGGGCCACATGATGGCCGTCACGATTATAAAGATGGATCCCGTCTTCGGCGACCTCGATACGGTAATTGGTGTCGCGCACGTCCGCGGCGCGTTCGCCGATCTCGACCGGCGTGATGACGAAGGGCTTGATGTCGTGCACTTGTGCGAGACCGGCGCCATAGCCTTTCGGCAAGGCTTCATCGCGGCGCGCGGCAAACATCAGCCGCCGGGCGGCATCGTGCTCGGCGACGGTGCGGCGCGTATGCGGGCTCACCTGCACGACGAGCACATTGCGGATCGCAAGTTCGGAGCAAAGGCCGAGCAGCATAGCGGTGACACCGCTCGAATCGACTTCGGTCAATTCCGTCAGATTGCCGGTGCCCATCATCATTTCGGCTTCGGGGAGCCGCTGGCGCGCCTCGATATAGCGGGCGACCGAAGCCGTGAAACCAAAATGGATCGGATCGAGAATCGGATCGACGATGAAGGGGATATCCTCGCTTTGCGCCCTTTCGGCGAGGCGCACGAGCGAATCGAGATCGGAGTGCGGCTGCGGAATGAGGATCGGCGTCACCGGATATTTGTGGGCGATGCCGAGCGTCGCATCGGTGAGGCTGAGCAAGAAATCCGCACCCGCCGCGGCACCGCGTTCGAGTTCGTCGGCATTGGCCGAATCGACGCTCACCTTGTGCCCGGCGGCTTTCAGCGCCCGCACGCAATCTTCAAGATGCGGAAACGGCGTGTCGGGCAGCGCGCCGAGATCGATCACGTCGGCGCCCTCCTCGCGCATCTTCGTCGCGCGGGCGACGATCGCATCGACAGACAGCGCCGAGGCGTCGACGATCTCGCTGAAGATGCGGATATCGAAACGCGAAAGATCGGGCGCGCGGCCGCCGCGGCCGAAATAAGCTGGCAGATCGGCGACCTCGTCGGGTCCGCGCTCGACCTTGACGCCGAGCGCGCGCGACAACGCGTCGAGGTCGGCGCGGCAGCGGCCGGGCAGGATGATCCGGTCGGCGTCCAGCGGCCGCGGCACGCGGCGCAGGATGATCGCCTGGGTCATCAGCGCTGCGACTTTCACGCCGATGTCGAAAGCCCGCCAGACGAAGGGCGTCGGGCCGAGACTGTTCATCGTCTTGATGAGACGCGGATAGGCGAGGTGTCCGGTCAAAAGCAGAATGCGTTCGGTCATCAGGCGATATGCATCTCGGTTAAGCGCGCCGCGGCTGCAGGCCGGGAATGTGTCGGCGCAGAAATTTCGTCGGCGCGTCAGGCAACGCGCCTGGCCCGGCGATGAAGATATCAGCGCCGCTCGCCGCGGCAAAATGCGGGAAGAGCCGGTCGGTCAGCCCGGTGTTGGCGAGGTCGGCAAAGGTCAGATCGGCATCGGGATCGACCGAAGCGCTTTTGATGAGCAGCAGCTGCTCGGCGCGCAATTGCGCCGCAAGCCAGGCGGCGAGCGTGTCGGAGGTCACGTCCCATGATTTCGGCAAAGGTGCCGCCAGCGCCATCGCCGTGGGCGCCCAGCAGGCGACGCGGCCGGTTCGCAAGGCCCGGGCGATCGCCGCCGGCGTTGCGGCCATGGCGAGGCGCGGCCAAAGCGCCGCCAGAGCCAGGCCATATTGCTCCATGGCAAGGAGTGCGATGTGGTGGCCGGCATCGTTGTCGAAATGCATCTTCTTCTGCATCTCGCGCACGGCATCGGCGAAACCGCCGCCGCCCGGCACGATGACAAGCGGATCGGGATAAAGATCGAGGGCTTCGAGCCAACCGGTCAGCAGCGGCGTTCCGGCCAGGCTGCCACCGATCTTCACCACCAGCGGCCGCGGGGCTCTGCGCGGTCCCATCTCAGTTCTAGCCGCCGGACTTGGCAGCAAGGTCAGCAAAGAGCTGATGCAGCTTGCCGGCCTGGCTCACCCGGGCGCGGCTGATCTCGATGCCGACGCTGCCGTCGATCACATCGAGCTTTTCGACCCGCACTTTGATCGCGACAAGGCGCGGATGTGCCAGCAGCGCGTCGGCGACACGCTCGGCAACGGTCTCGACGAGATCGACATGGCCGCGCGAGAACACGAGACGGATGGCATCGACGATCACGTCGTAAGAGAAGACATCGCGCATATCCTCGGCGAGATGCCCGGCGCGGCGCACGTCGGCGTCGATGTTGAAGCGGACGCGCTGCGTCTTGTTGCGCTCGAAATCATAAGCGCCGATCGAAACCGAAAGCACAAGATCGTGGACGAAGACGCGGTCGGTCTCGATCGCTTCGTCGCGGCCGGGCGCATAGCCGCGCGCCGACAAGAGCCGCCAATCGACCTTGAATTCGTCGCCGAGGTCCGCCGCAGTGTTTTCGCGCGGAATGAGGTCGCGGATCAGCCGCACCTGCGCGGCGTCGATCTTCGTCGCCCGGTCCTTGCCGCTGCACAAAGCGCCGCGAAAGCCGAGCAAATCGGGGCTGATCGGCAGCAGGCGGGCGATGTCGGGCGCTTCGAGCGACCCGGCAAGGCCGGCGATCAAGCCGGCCGCATGGGCGAGGTCGACGAAGCGCTGCAAGGCGGCAATATCGAGATGGTTGATCAGCCGCGCGCCGTCCTTGCCGGCCGTATCGAGCATGACGCCTTTGAACCCAGCGGCCTGCAGGCGCGGGATCAGCGCGAAATCGGCGCCTTGATCGGCAAAGAGCACGCCGATGAGCTTGGTCTTGGCCGCGATCGGTTTGAGCGCATCGATCAGCGCACCCGTCTCGCCGGGAAAGAGACCGACCTTGACGTAATCGACGCCTGCGGCGGCGATTTCCTTCGCCGCGGCGGCAAGCTCGGCCGGCGAAACGAGATTTCCGGCGACCGCGCTCACCGGCCGGCGTTTGCCGATCGCCGCGGTGACGGCGCGGATCGCCGCAGGATCGAGCGCGCCGAGCGGCGCCGCCGCCGGGTCTTTCAGGTCGAGGATATCGGCGCCTTCGATCAGCGCGACTTCGGCTTCCGCCGCATCGGCGACGCTCGCAAGCATCAGCGTCATCGGGCACCAACTCTCCGGGGCGGCAAGCCGCCTGATTTTGCGGCCTTGTCTATACGACGAGGCGCTAGAGGCCAATTCTGGGGTCAGGGACGGGGGAAAGGAACCTGTTCTTTCAGCGGATAGCCGCTGGCTTCCCAGCCCTGGGTGCCTTCCTGATACCAAAGCACATGGGTATATCCCAGTGTTTTGGCGCGCTTGGCGGCGTTCCACGACATCCAGCAATGATGCGAGCAATAGAAGACGAGGGGCCGCGTCACGTCGCCGCCGCTCGCCTGGATCAGCCCGCGGCGGAAATAATCGAGCATCACCGGCGCCAGCGCCCCATAGCCCGTATCGGGCAGCCAAATGCTGCCGGGAATGTCGAAACGCGGCTTGTCGCGCCAGAGCGTGCCGGGCGCGAGGCCGGCGGGTTTCGGCGCCTGGGGCAGGACATCGACGAAGGCCGCCGCCTTCTTCTGCCAGAGGTCATGGGCTTCAGCGACGGGCAAAGGCGGCTTGCCGTCGAGCGTCGCCGGCACCGTTCCACGATAGTCGGACATGCGGTAGCCGCCGGGCTCCGGCGCGGTTTGATCAGCCCGCGCGGACGCAGCGAAGAAACAAAGCAGGATAACGGCAGCGAAACGGCTCGATTTCATCCTTAAGCTCCCCGGCTATTGTTATCTCAAACTTTTGCGCAGCGCCGCCAAGGTCTCGTGAAACCCCGGCGGCCCGCCGAGCAGGCGTTCCATCATCAGGGCGCCTTCGAGCGTCGCGATAATCAGCCGTGCCGATTGCGCCGGCTCGACATCGGCGCCGATCGTGCCGTTGGCGCGGCCCTCGGCCAGGATCTGCTGCAGCCAGGCGATATGCCGCCGAAAGAAAATAGCGACGCCATCGCGGATGCGCGCCGGCAAAATCGCGAGTTCCGCCGCCATTGCCGCGGCGAGACAGCCCTGTTCCGCCTCTAGGCCGAGCAGATAGAGCCTCGCATAGGCTTCGACGCGCGCGATCCCGTCGGCACTGTCGGCGACGATCTTCCCCAGCGCCTGGTCGTAGCGTGCGCCATAGGCCTCGATCAGCGCGACGCCGAGGTCTTCCTTGGTCGGGAAATGATGATGGATGCTCGCCTTGCGCAGGCCGACCGCGGCCGCGAGATCGGCATAGCTGAACCCGGACCAGCCGCGCCTGCGCACCAGAACTTCGGCTTCGGCCAATAATTTTTCGCGCGTATCGGGAAGCATGGCTTACCTACCTACTGATAGGCAGAGCCGTCAAGCGGCAGGAAATGCCACGCACAGCGGATTGACGGCGACGAAACTACCGACTAGAAGGTAGGTCGTAACGAGGGAGATGTCATGAGCCAGCACATGCAGGATTGGGCAGGGTATCGCCAGCAACTCGGCAAGACCCTTGGTGGGATCGGCCGGATCAGCCCGGACATTCTCAAGGGCAATGAGATCCTGTCCCATGCGGCGCCGACGCCTTCGACGCTCGACGCCAAGACGCGCGAATTGATTGCGCTTGCCGTCGCTGTGACGACACGCTGCGACGGTTGCATTGCCTTCCATACAGAGGCGGCCCGCAAAGCGGGGGCGACGAAAGAGGAGCTTATCGAGGCACTCGGCGTCGCCATCGCCCTCAATGAGGGTGCGGCGCTGATCTATTCGGCCCGCGCCGTCGATGCCTTCGACAGCACGGCGGAATAAACGCGTACGGCGGCGAAGTCGGGAGGCTCGATGACAAAGCGTCTGACCTTGCTGACCGCGCTGACGCTTTTGGGCGCGACGCTCATCGGCGGTCTTCGCCCCGCCTATGGCGAGAATGCTGCGAGTGCGCCGCTGCCGGTCCACGAGATCGCGCCGGGCGTCTATGCGCATCAGGCGCCGGTGACCGCAATGAATGCTGCGAGCGGCGGCGATATCGCCAATCTCGGTTTCATCGTCGGCGACGATGCGGTGGCGGTCATCGATACGGGCGGCGCGCTCGTCATCGGCGAACGGCTGAAGAAGGCCATCGAAGCCGTGACGCACAAGCCGGTCCGCTATGTCATCAACACGCACGAACATCCGGATCATATTTTCGGCAATGCCGCCTTTGTCGCACCCGGCGTGACCTTCGTCGGGCACAAGAATCTGCCGCGTGCGATGGCCGAGCGTGGCCCTGCCTATCTCGCGACTTGGCGGCGGGTGATGACGCCCAATCTTGTCGACGGCATCAAACTCGTCCCGCCGACGCTGCTGGTCGGCACCGACAAGGATGTGCGTCTCGATCTCGGCCATCGCGTCATCGATTTGCATGCGTGGCCGCCTATGCATACCGATTGCGATGTCACGATCTTCGACGAGAAGACCGCGACTTTGTTCACCGGCGATCTCGTCTTTTTGCAGCATGTGCCGGTCATCGACGCCAGCGTTCTCGGCTGGATGAAGGCGATGCCGGCGCTGGCGAAGATTCCAGCCAAGCGCGTCGTGCCGGGGCATGGAACGATCGACGTCGACTGGCCGCAGGCGCTCGCGGCGGAAAAAACCTATTTCACCAAGCTGACGCAGGATTTGCGCGGATTTATCGCGCGCGGCGCGGATATCAATCAGGCGGCGAAAGAGGCTGGCCAATCGGAAGCGTCGAAATGGCAGCTCTTCGGCATCTACAATCCGCGCAATGCCACCGCGGGCTATGCCGAACTCGAATGGCAGTGAAGTCGCGAACGGACGTGATATAAGTGAGGCAAGGGAGAAACGACATGCGCGGATGGCAAGGACTGGCGGCTCTCGCCGCGATGTTTGCTTTAAGTTGCGTGACCTTAAATTGCGGGGCTATGACGCCGGCGCGGGCCGCCAATGCATCGCCCGACGAGACCTGGAAGGGCCTCGCCGACGCGCTCTTCCCGCACCAGACGTTGACCGAGGACGGGACGATCATCAAGCTCGGCACGCCGCTCGCGGCGGAGGATGCGGCGCTGGTGCCGGTGACCTTGCATATGAATTATACCGATCCCGATCTGCCGCTGAACGATCCGCACCGGGTGAAGAAGGTGACGCTCGTCATCGACCAAAATCCCGCGCCCGTCGCCGCCGTGTTCGAACTCGGGTCCAAGGCCGGCGTCACGAAGATCGAGACGCGCGTGCGCGTCAATCAGAACACCAAGGTCCATGCGGTGGCCGAGACGATGGACGGCAAGCTCTATGTGAGCGAATCCTTCGTCGCGGCGGCCGGCGGCTGCTCGGCGCCCGGCGGCGGTACCGATACGGCGGATGGCCCGCCGCTCGGCACGATCCGCCTGCGCGCCATCAAGCCGGAATATGTCAATAGCGACGCGCGCCGCAAGGAAGCGGTGGTGATGATCAAACATCCCAACAACACCGGGATGCAGATGGATCAGGAGACGCACCTCTATATCCCGGCGCGCTACATCGAATCCTTGCGCGTCACCCAGGGCGACAATCTGATCTTCGCGGTGACCGGCGGCATCTCGATCTCGGAAGATCCGAACTTCCGTTTCGACTACGTTTCGAACGGGTCCGGCGAGATGAAGGTTTCCGCCGCCGATACCAAGGGCACGAAATTCGCGAAGAACGGCGCCGCCGAACCGGCGATGTAAGGCTGCCGAGCGCAGCCTTAATTGAATAACTCGAAGTCGCCCGGCAGATGCATCTCACCTTCGCTGGCATCGGCGAAGGTGAGATGGTTGGAAAGATCGGCAAGCGTCAGGACTTTGGCCGCAACGCTCGGGTCGAGCCGCCAATCGTCGGGCAGGACGAGCGCCAAGGCGCCGAGAAAATCGGCCAGGTTCTTCAGCTTCTGGCAGATGTGATCGAAGTCCTGCAACTCGCGCAGATGCGCCGGATTGCGTGCCGCGGCTTCGAGCACCAGCGGCGCGATCAGGCTTTGCAGGCGGTGTACGGCCTCGCCGACATGGCTTAACGCCTCGCCGACGCGATCGGTGACATCGGCGATGGGAACGCTTGTCGCGGCGGCGTCATCAGCGGAATTGATCGACATTCGGACCCGATCCTCAAAAGAATTCGACATCGCCATCGGCACGCGGCGGCGGCGCCACGACGATGGGGACTTCCTTGCCGGCGATGAAGGCTTGGCGTGCCCGGCCGGAGACAGGCCAGAATTGAATCCGCCGGCCGTTCTCGCCGCCGCAACTGCCGCCGGCGAAGGTTATCGCCTCAGCCTTTAGAAATCGCTCGGCGAAGGTGGTGTTTTGCCGGCCAATGTCGGAAAGATTCTCGATCGTGCGCGCACCGCCGAAGAGCTTGGCTTCGAGCCGATCCTTGCGGGCGCCACGTTGCAGCAGGCCGTTCACAAGCAATTCC
The DNA here is from genome assembly GCA_040756295.1 of Pseudomonadota bacterium. Lineage (GTDB taxonomy): Bacteria > Pseudomonadota > Alphaproteobacteria > Rhizobiales > Beijerinckiaceae > Methylovirgula. The sequence continues at coordinate 478,415 of JBFLZN010000002.1, forward strand.
ATCAAATGCACGCCATAGCGCTCGGCATCGCCGTTGCGCGCCGCCTTGTCGGCCCCCGGCAACAGAAAATGATTCATGCCGCCGACGCCCGCGATGGGATCGCGGATACAGGCCGCGACGCAGGAACCGAGCAACGTCACGAGCACGATGCTCGGATCGTCGGAGACGAAATATTCGCCCTGGACGATATGCACTTTCTGCGAGGGAGCCTCGGGTTCAGCCGGTCCAGACGCAGCGCGGTTCCAAGTCATTTGAGCTTTCCGAAGACGGCTTCGATCGCGCCCTTCAGCACCGGGATCGTGAATGGCTTGACGAGATAATTGTTGACCCCGAGCTTGATCGCACGCTCGATCAGGGCGCGGTCGCCACGCCCAGTGAGCATGATGAAGGCTGACTTTTGCGTCGCCGGATGTGCACGAACCGCCTGCAGAAATTGCAGGCCGTCGAGCTTGGGCATGTTGAGATCCGAAATCACCAGATGCGCCGGCTTTTGCAGCAGGGCCTTCAGCGCCTGCTCGCCGTCCGCGGCCTGCTCGATATCTTGGATTCCGAGCTGCTGTAATCCGTCGCGGATCAGCGCGCGGCTGGTGAGCTGGTCGTCGACGATCAGCGCCCTTATGGCAGACGCGAACGGCATGCTCTCCCTCCTTCCTCGTTTTTATTGGTGAGCCGCAGGATTTCGCCGCCGATCTTTTCGAGCGGCAATTGTTTTTCGACGGCTTCGATTTCAAACGCGACGCGCGGCATGCCGTAAACGAGGCTTGTCGCACGATTCTGCCCGATCGTGCTGGCGCCGGCTTTGCGCAGGCCGAGGAGCCCATCGGCGCCGTCGCGGCCCATGCCGGTGAGGATGACGCCGACAGCCTTGGACTTGACCGCCGCGGTGACGGACCGGAACATCACATCGACGGACGGGCGATGCCCGTTGACCGGCGCGGCCTTGCTGAGATGGCAGGTCAGGTGGCGGCCGGACGAAATTTCGAGATGCGTCACCGACCCCGGCGCGAGATAGACGTGGCCCTTGAGCAGCGGCGCCCCCTCGATCGCCTCGCTGACGCGCGGCGGGCAGAGCCGGTCGAGCCGGTCGGCGAAGCTCTTGGTAAAAGTTGCCGGCATGTGCTGGGTGATGACGGTCGGCGGGCAGTTCTCCGGAAATTTCGACACCACCGCGATCAAGGCTTCGACACCGCCCGTCGAGGCGCCGATGGCGACGATCCTGCCGTCCGGCTCGTAGAGCAGCCCGCGCGATGCGGGCGCAGGCGTTCCCGCGTCCTCCTGCGGCTGCGGCTTCACCATCTGTGAGCGCGCCGCGGCGGCGGCTTTGATTTTTGCCGCAAGGCCGGGGAACATTTCGCTGTCGCCGGGCGCGGGCTTCGCGATGCAGTCGAACGCGCCGATTTCGAGCGCCTTGATCGTCGCCTCGGTGCCGCGCGCCGTCAGGTTGGAGACCATGATCACCGGCGTTGGCCGCAGCCGCATGATCTTGGATAGAAAGTCGATGCCGTTCATGTTCGGCATTTCGACGTCGAGCGTGATGACGTCGGGCTCGAGCGACTTCATCGCCTCGCGCGCCTCATAAGGGTCCGCCGCCTGGCCGACGACCTCGATCTCCTCGTCCTGCGCAAGAATCTGGCCGATCAGATGCCGCATCGTCCGCGAATCATCGACGATGAGAACCTTCGTCTTATTCACTTGCTGCGTTCCTTTTGTCGCAAACGATAGGTCGTGATGCCTTCGCTCTCGAAGGCTGCGGCAGCGGGTCCCAAAATGCGTTCCGAATGGCCGATGTAGAGACGTCCGCCCGGCATCAGCTGCGGCGCGAAGCGGCTCCAGAGCCGTGTCTGCGTCGCTTCCTCGAAATAGATGACGACGTTGCGACAGAAGATCGCGTCGAACTTGCCGCGCATCGGCCAATTGCCGATGAGGTTGAGTTCGCGGAACGCGACAAGCGAGCGCAGGACATCGCCGGCCGTCCACACTTTGCTGCCGTCGCCGCGCGACGCCGTAAACCAGCGCAGCCGCTGATCGGCCGGCACCGGCTGCATCAGCGTGTCGCCATAAACGCCCGCGGTGCCGTCGGCAACCATGTTGGGATCGATGTCGGTCGCCAGGATCTTGATGTCGTAATTGGCCGCATCCGGCAGCACCGAGAGCACCGTCAGCGCGATCGAATAAGGCTCGGCGCCGTTGGAGCAGGCGGCGGACCAGAAACGCACGCGGCCGCCGCGCCGCGCCGTCTCGATCAGCGGCGGCAGGACCTGCTTGCGCAAATGCTCGAAGTGATGCGGCTCGCGGAAGAAGCGCGTGACATTGGTGGTCAGCGCCGCAAGCATCTGCTGGCGCTCGCTGACGCCCGCCTGCGATCCGACAAGCTCGCAATAGTCGCGAAAGCTTTTCAGCCCGAGCGCACGCAATCTCTTGGCGAGGCGCGAATAGACCAGCGCCGCCTTGCCGCTCGGCACGTGGATGCCGGCATCCGCATGCAACATCTCGGCGATCTGGCGAAAGTCCGCATCCGTCATCACGAATTCGGCGCTGACGGCGGCACTCTCCTGCCGGGTTTCGATCGCGGACTTTGGCGCGCGGCTCATGCGGCTTCGCTCACACCTTGCGGCGTATCGCCTTGGGTATTGGCCAGCACCGCGTCCACGTCGAGGATCAGCGCGACGCGCCCGTCGCCGAGGATTGTCGCTGCCGCAATGCCCGGAACATGCCGGTAATTCGCTTCAAGGCTCTTGATGACGACCTGGCGCTGGCCCTGGATCGCATCGACCAGAAAGGCGCTGCGGCCGCCACCTTCGGTCTCGACGAGGATGACCACGCTGGTGAGTGGGTCGGCCGCGCCGTTGCGATAGCCGAGTTCGCGGCCGATATCGACGAGCGGCGTGAATTTGTTGCGGATCGAGATCACCCGCGCGGTGCCGCCCATGCCGTGCACTTCGCCGGTTTTTGGCTGCAAGGTCTCGACGATGGCGGTGAGCGGGACGATGAGCGTCTGATCGGCGACGGTGACGACCATGCCGTCGAGCACGGCGAGCGTCAGCGGCAGGCTCATGGTGAAGGTCGAACCTTTGCCGGGCCTCGAACTGATCGAAATGCGGCCGCCCAGCGCCTGGATCGAGCGCTTCACCACGTCCATGCCGACGCCGCGGCCCGAAATGTCCGAGATTTCGGAGGCAGTGGAGAAGCCTGGCAGGAAGATCAGATTGTCGATCTCTTCATCGGTGAGCTGGGCATCGGCGGGGATCAGACCTTTGTCGATGGCGATCTGCTTGACGCGCGGCCGGTTGATGCCGGCGCCGTCGTCGGAGATTTCGATGACGATGCGGCCGGAGCGATGCAGGGCGGAGAGCCGCACCGTGCCTTCCTCCGGCTTGCCGGCGGCGAGGCGCTTCTCCGGCTTTTCGAGGCCATGGTCGATGGCATTGCGGATCATATGCGTCAGCGGATCGGTCAAACGCTCGATGACGGTCTTGTCGACTTCCGTGCCTTCGCCTTCGGAGACGAGGCGCACCGACTTGCCGGTCATCGCCGCAAGCTCGCGGACAAGCCGCGGCATGCGCTGAAACACCGACTTCACCGGCTGGGCGCGGATGGCCATCACGCTGTCTTGAATCTCGCGCGTCAATTGCTCAAGCTCGTCGAGGCCGATGACAATGCCGGAGGCGCGGGCAAGGCCCGCCTCGGTCACGCGCTGTGCCAGCATCGCCTGGTTGATGACGAGTTCGCCGACGAGATCGATCAGCCTGTCGACACGATCGAGATCGACGCGGATTGTCGGCGCGGCTTTGGCCTCGGCGTCGCCGGCGGCTTTCGCCGCGGCCGGTTTCGCCTGCGGCGCATGCTCGGCCGGTTCCGCGGCGCTCGGCGCTGACGACGGTGCCGACGTCTTCGGCGCCACCGGCTCCGGCGCGGCCTCGGGCGCCTCTGCGACTTCGGGCGCGTCCGGCTCGGCCTGCACCTGCGCTAGGAGCGCGGCGAGCTCATCGTCGAGACTGCCGCCGCCTGGTCCCGGCGGCGCAGATTCATTGATGATCTCGAGATCGCAATCCCAACTGACGAAATCGAAGACGTCGCGGACGGCGTCCTCGTTCTGCGGCGTCGTCAGTCGGATCGTCCAGGCGAGATAGGCGCCTTCCGGATCGAGCTCGCTCAAGAGCGGCAGGTCGGAAATATCGCAGGAGGTTTCGGTGTGTCCCAGTTCGCCGAGTTCGCGCAGGATCAGCGCTGTCTCATTCGCCTTGGCATAGAGGCTGGGCTTGGGTTTGAACTTGATCGTGAAGACATTGTCGGCGGGCGCCGGCGGCGGCTCGTCTTCGTCGAAATCGAAAACGGCGTGCACCGGCTGAAATTCGAGACCTGAAAGGTCGTCCTCGGGTTCGGCCGCGGCGCCCGGGTTGAGGGCGCGCAATTCATCGGCGAGCTTTTGGCTGCGGCTTTCATCCACGCTGTCGCCATCGCGGGCGGCGCGGACGAGATCGGCCAGCACATCGGCGGCGCGCAGCAGAACCTTCAGAACCTCCGGCGTCGGTTCGAGCTTGCCGGCGCGGACATGGTCGAGCGCCGTCTCGAACACATGCGCGAAGCGCACGAGATCATCGAGACTGAAGGCACCGGCGCCGCCCTTCACCGAATGGACGGCGCGGAACACGGCATTCACCGTCTCCGAATCGCTGTCGCCGGCCTCCATCGCGAGCAGGCCGGATTCCAATTCGGCAAGCTGCTCTTCGCATTCTTGGAAGAAGGTCTGTTTGATCGCCGCCATCGGGTCCATGGCTTGCTCCCGATCGGTCAGGCTGCGACGCGGCGGACGGCGGCGACGAGTTTCGTCGGATCGAATGGTTTGACGATCCAGCCGGTGGCGCCGGCGCGGCGGGCGCGGTCCTTTTTCTCGGCGTCGCTTTCGGTCGTCAGAACCAGGATCGGCACGGCGCGATGATTGGCATCGTGCCGGACCTTTTCGATGAAGCCGAAGCCGTCGAGCCGCGGCATGTTGATGTCGGTGACGATCACGTCCGGCTTCTCGCCCGCCAAAACCTCGAGTCCGTGCATGCCGTCTTCCGCTTGGATCACGCGATAGCCGGCATCGGATAAGGTCAGCAGAAGCATGTCACGCATGGTGCGCGAGTCATCGACCGTGAGAATGGTCTTAGTCATCGGTAAGTCCCCTCGGAAATCAATACGTCTTGCGGTTATTTTGCCGAGGAGGGCTTAAAATTCTTCCCACTCGTCATTCGCTGGTTTTGGCGCGGCGCCGCCGCGGCTGCCGACGGTTTTGAACGCCGGACGCGCGGCGCTTTTGGCCGGCTGATGCTGCTGCTTGCGCGGCGCGTCGACTTCGCCAACCTGGAAGCGGCCGACAAGCTTCGTCAGTTCTTCGGTTTCGAGCGACAGCGTATGGCTCGCGGCGGTCGATTCCTCGACCATGGCGGCATTCTGCTGCGTCACCTGATCCATCTGATTGACGGCGGTATTGACTTCCTGCAGGCCGGTCGCCTGTTCGCGGGCGCTCGTAGCAATGTCGGCGACGATGGAATCCATCTCGGCGACTTGCGAGAAGATGCGCTCCAGTGCCTTGCCGGTTTCAGCCACGAGATCGACGCCCTGCTCGACCTGCGTGCTCGAGGCAGAGATGAGGCCCTTGATCTCCTTCGCCGCTTCGGCCGAGCGCTGCGCCAGGGCGCGCACTTCGGAGGCGACGACCGCAAAGCCGCGGCCGGCATCGCCGGCGCGGGCCGCCTCGACGCCCGCGTTGAGCGCCAGCAGGTTGGTCTGGAAGGCGATCTCGTCGATGACGCCGATGATTTGGCCGATCTGCTGCGAGGATTTCTCGATCGCGCTCATCGCATTGATCGCCTGGCGGACGACACCGCCGCCCTTTTCCGCATCGGACTTCGCCGTCGAAACCAATTCGCGGGCGTGCGTGGCGCCGTCGGCGGTCTTGCGCACCGTCGCGGTGATCTCGTCAAGCGCCGCGGCCGTCTCTTCGAGGCTCGCGGCCTGTTGCTCGGTGCGGCGCGAGAGGTCATCGGCCGCCGTGGAGATTTCCTGCGTGCCCGAGCGGATCGCCTGCGTATTGGTGTTGACGTGCACCATCACCTGCTGGAGCTTCTCGATCGAGGCGTTGAAATTGCCGCGGATCTTCTCGTATTCGCTGGTGAAGGCCTTCATGAGCCGGAAGGTCAGGTCGCCGTCCGAGAGCCGCTGCAGCGCCTCGGTGATCGACGAGACGAAGACATTATGCGCCTCGATATATTGCTGGGTCTCGATCTCTTGGCGGGCGCGATCCACTTCCGCCGCCTTGCGCGCCGCTTCGGCGTCGGCTTCGAGCCGCGCCTTTTCGACCGCATTGTCCTTGAACACCTGAACCCGCTGCGACATTTCGGCGATCTCGTCGCCTTCGCCGAGCGGCGGAACGCCGACATCGAGCCGGCCCTGCGCCAGCCGCTTCATGCAATCGTTCAGGATGCGGATCGGGAAGGCGATGCGACGCTCCAATTGATAGCCGGCGTAGCCGGCGACGAGCAGCGCGAGAAGGCCGCCGAGGATCTGGGCGAGATGAACCAGCCAGAGCGCATTGCCCTGCGCGCTTTCAGCCGCCGTCAAAATCGCTTCGGCCTTGGCGCGGGCGTCGGTGCCGGCGGCGTGAACCTGGTTCATCGTATCGAAGCTCGCCCGCGATTTGGCGAGCGACAAGGCCTGCGGCGCATTCTGCGGATCGCCGCCAAACTGCATTTCCGGATCGCCGATCTCGCGCTGCCAGGTTGCGTTGGCGGCGGAAACCCGGTCGAGCGCGGCGGTCATGTCCGGATCGCCCGCGGCTTCGGCATGCGCGGCGGCGATTTCATCGCCGAAAGCTTTCGTCGCGGCATCATAAAACTCGTGATAGCGCGCCTTGTCGTCGGCGAGGAGAAAGCCGCGCGTGATGCTGCTGAGGTCGTATTGCGTGGCCAGCGCCTTATCGATGTGATCGACCAGCCGGAACGACGAATCGCGCGCTTCGATCGCGTCTTCGGTGTGATGAATGGCGAACTCGATGGCCACGGATGTGACCGCCACGACGCCGAGCACGGCCGCAAATGCGACAATGAGCTTCTTTGAAATGACAATGTTTTTCGACGCCACGCCAGCCTCCCTTAGCGATCATCGCGACTTTCGCGACGCGGCCGGGGGCGTCGGCGCCAACCAGGATGGCGACCGTCGACCATGAATGAGCGGAAACCCCTGCCCCACGCAGCCCGGGAACAGATTTAGGCAAAAAGAGTGAATAAATTCGAAGCAATCGGGGCGGGTTGCGATTTTTCGATTTGTACAACTCAGATGCGAGTGCGTGTTCTCATCGCGAGTCAGCGAAATCAAAAGTCAGTCCGGCTGCGGATCGCCGCAACCAGCGTGCCTTCGTCGAGATAGTCGAGCTCACCACCGACAGGCACGCCATGCGCCAGCCTTGTCACGCGCACAGACAGCGGCGCCAGGAGGTCGGTGATGTAATGCGCGGTCGTCTGGCCGTCGACGGTCGCGTTGACCGCCAGCACCACCTCCGATACCTGATCGTGCGCGACGCGCTCGACCAGACTTTTCAGATTGAGATCGTCCGGTCCGATGCCGTCGAGCGGCGAGAGCGTGCCGCCGAGAACATGATAACGTGCCGAAAGCGCGCCGGCGCGTTCCAAGGCCCAGAGATCGGCGACCGTCTCCACAACGATGAGGAGCTTGCCGTCGCGGCGCGTGTCGCGGCAGATCGTGCACGGGTCGCAGGAATCGACATTGCCGCAGCTCGTGCAAACGATGATCCGCTCGCGCGCGACCTGCATCGCGTCGGCGAGCGGCCCCAGCAATTCCTCGCGTTTACGAATCAGATGCAGCGCGGCGCGGCGGGCAGAGCGCGGCCCGAGGCCCGGCAGCCGCGCCAATAATTGAATGAGCCGCTCGATCTCTGGACCGGCGATGCGTTCGGCCATGTCAGAAGAGTTTCAGGCCCGGCGGAATCGGCAGGCCCGCCGTCAGGCTCTTCATCCGCTCTTCCATCAGCCGCTCGCCCTTCTTGCGCGCATCGTCATGCGCCGCGACGATCAGATCTTCGAGCATGTCCTTGTCTTCGGGCTTCAGCAGCGTCGCGTCGAGCGAGATCCCCTTCATCTGGCCCTTGGCCGTCAGGGTGACGCGGACGAGGCCGCCGCCGGACTGGCCCTCGACCTCGAGCCGCTCGAGCTCCGCCTGGACCTCCTGCATCTTCGTCTGCATGGCCTGCGCCTGCTTCATCAGATCGAACATTCCGGCCATGTCTTGTCCTCACAAATCGTCTTCGGTGATTGCCGAATCTATATAGGCGATGTCTTCGCCCGCCGCTGCGCCCTCCGCCGGCTCGCTCTCGCGGACGGCGACGATTTCGGCGCCGGGGAACTGGTCCAAGACGGCGCGGACGAGCGGATTCGTCTGCACGCCATGCAAGGTCTCGGCGGCAGCGGCCTCGGCCTGTTCCTTCAGGCTTGGCGCGCCGTCCTCGCGCGAGATCGCGACCATCCAGCGCCGGCCGGTCCATTCCTGCAGCCGCCGCGTCAGGGTCGGGGCGAGTTGCGGCGACGCGCCGGGCGCGAGGGCAAATTCGATTGTGCCTTCCTCGAAACGCACGAGCCGGACATCGCGCTCCAGCGCCAGCTTCAATTGAATATCGCGCACTGCGCCCGCCTGCGCCACGACATCCTCGAAACGGGCGAGACGCAGCCCCGGTTCGGTGGCTTGCGGCTGCGGCGCCGGGGCGGCCTGCGCCGCGCGGCTGGTTCGCGAAACGTAGGATGCCGAGGGTCCGGCGGAGACCGGCTCGCGCAACGGCGTTGAGGGTGCGCCTTGCGTCGAAGCGCCTTGGGTCGTGCCGAGCCGGCGCAGGGCCTCGTCCGGGGTCGGCAGATCGGCGGCATAGGCGAGCCGCACCAGGATCATGTCGGCGGCGGCGAGCGGGCGCGGCGAATCCTTGATCTCGCCGAGGCCCTTCAGCAGCAATTGCCAGGCGCGCGTCAGCACCGGCAGCGACAGCTTTTGGGCGAATTCGCCGCCGCGAACCCGCTCCGCCTCGCTGAGCGCCGGATCTTTCGCGGTCTCCGGCACGAGTTTCAGCCGCGTCACGACATGGGTGAATTCGGCCAGCTCGCTCAGCACGCGCTGCGGATCGGCGCCGGCATCATAAAGCGCCTTCATCGCATTGAGGGCCGCGGCTATGTCGCCGCGCATGACATCGGCGAAGAGATCGATCAGCCGGCCGCGGTCGGCCAAGCCGAGCATCTGCCGCAAATCCTCGGCCTTCACTTCGGTGCTGAGGCCGCCCTTGGCATGAGCGATCGCCTGGTCGAGCAGCGACAGCGCATCGCGCACGGAGCCCTCCGCGGCGCGGGCGATCAGGGCCAAGGCTTCGGGCTCGGCGGCGATGTCTTCCTTGACGCAAATGCCGGCGAGATGCGCGACAAGCCGGTCGGCCTCGATCCGGCGCAGATCGAAGCGCTGGCAGCGCGAGCGCACCGTCACCGGCACTTTCTCGATCTCGGTCGTCGCGAAAATGAATTTCACATGATCCGGCGGCTCTTCGAGCGTCTTCAACAGGCCGTTGAAAGCCGCCTTCGAGAGCATGTGCACTTCGTCGATGATGTAGACTTTGGTGCGCGCCAGAACCGGGCGGTAGCGGGCATTGTCGATGATCTCGCGGATATCGTCGATGCCGGTATGCGAGGCCGCGTCCATCTCGATCACATCGACATGACGGGATTCGATGATCGCCTGGCAATGCACGCCAAGTTCCGGCATGTGGATCGTCGGTTGGTTGACGGCAGCCTTTCCGTCGCGCGCCGCCAATTCGTAATTGAAGGCGCGGGCGAGAATGCGGGCGGTGGTCGTCTTGCCGACGCCGCGCACGCCGGTCAGGATATAGGCCTGATGGATACGGCCGAGATCGAAGGCGTTCGACAGCGTCGTGACCATCGCCTCCTGGCCGATGAGATCGTCGAAATTCGCCGGCCGGTATTTGCGCGCGAGCACGCGATAGGGCGCGGCGGGGGTCTCGCCGGCCGGCAGAAGGGAAGGCTCGGTACTGTGATCCTCGGCCATTCAGCCCGTCGTCGCGAGCGGAGCGCGGCGATCCGGCGTCGCACCGGCCCGCCTCGTCGCTGCGTTTCTCGCAACGACGCAGCGCTCGAAAATCAAGAAGTGGGAGGCTGGACAGAAACCCGCCCGGTCTCGTCTGGGCTGCTTCCTTCCGGACCTGACCCGGTTGGCGAGTGGTGCGTCCACCGCCAACCTCCCGACCCCTATTTGGACCAGGCTTGGCGAATCCGCAAGCCCGCGGGCAGGGCTTGAATCTTGCTGTCGCGCACCAGACGTCTATACGTGAAAACAGCAGCTTATGACGCATCCCCGTGAGAGTTCGCAATGACGCAGGCGCTTGTGCTTTTTTCCGGCGGGCAGGATTCGACGACCTGTCTCGCCTATGCGCTCGCGCGCTGCGACCGTGTCGAGACGATCGGCTTCGATTATGGCCAGCGCCATCGCATCGAACTCGATCAGCGCGGCAAAATCCGCGAGAAGATCGTCGGCATCGATCCGCTCTGGGCGCAGCGGCTCGGCGAGGATCATCTGATCGATCTTGGCGTGCTCGGCCAGATTTCGGCGACGGCGATGACGCGCGACGTCGCCATCACCACCGAGGCGAACGGCTTGCCGAACACGTTCGTCCCCGGCCGCAACCTGGTGTTTCTGGCCTTTGCCGCCGCGGTCGCCTATCGCCGCGGGTTGCAGCATATCGTCGGCGGCATGTGCGAGACGGACTTTTCCGGCTATCCGGATTGCCGCGACGCCACGATCAAGGCGATGCAGACGGCGCTCAATCTCGGCATGGAAAAGAATTTCGTGCTCGATACGCCGTTGATGTGGCTCGACAAGGCCGCGACCTGGACATTGGCGGAGGAACTCGGCGGCCAGGCGCTTGTCGATCTGATCCTCGAAGACACGCACACCTGCTATCTCGGCGAGCGCGGCACGCGGCATGACTGGGGCTATGGCTGCGGCACCTGTCCCGCCTGCACCTTGCGCGCGAAGGGCTGGACGCAATATCGCGCCGAGGCGGCGGCCAAAACCGGCTGATCAGGGATTGGCGGCCGGTGCCGGGCTCGGCTGCGCCGTCGTGGCTGCCGGGGCGGCGCTCTCAGGCTGCGCCGAAGTCGAGGCTGAGACCGGGGCTGAGGCCGGCGTCGCCTGCGCCGTCGTGGCGACGGCCGCGGGCGCTGCTTGCGCCGGGGCGGGCTGCGCCGCCGGCTTGTTGAAGCCGAAGAAGTTCGAGAATGGCAGCGGCTTGCTCGCCGGGGGCTTCGGGGCCGCGGGTGCGGTCGTTGCCGTCGGCTGCGGATCGACCGGCTCGGTTTCGCCGCGCGCCAGGCGCAGGGCGGCCGCCTTCTTCTCCGCGGCCGTCGCCGCGGCAAGATCTTTCACGCGCGCCGCCTTCAATTGCGCCGCCGTCGGGGCCCGGCCGTGATGCTTGATCGCGACATCGGCAGGGCCTTGCGCCAGGGCTTCCGGCCGGCTGACATCTTCGATCTTCTGCGTGCGGAAGAACGGGTTCTGTCCGCCGTCGGCATAGACGGTGTGAACCGCCGCGACGCCGCCGGCGACAAGGTCGGCGATCTTTGCGTCGTCGCGCGCTTCCTTGGCGACGACTTCGTCATGCACCATTTCATCGCGCTGTACGGCCGGGCAGGGGCCGGTCGGATCGAAGCTTTGGCCGCCTGCGGGTTTGGCGTTGAAGACGTAATGCAGATTGCAGACGTTGACGGCGACTTCCTCTTTCGTCACTTCGAAATTGTCGGTGCCGGTCTTCAATTCGCGCCAGAAGGCGATGTTGGGGTCGAAGCGGTATTTGGCGAAATTCTCGGCCGTCATACGGAACGGCATGGATTGCATCTGGATTTCCGACTGGCCGGCAGCGAAGGCCTCGCGCGCGATCGTGTAAATCTCGCCGATCTCCGGATTGGTCATCGAGAAACAGCCGGCCGACGAGCAGATGCCGTGCACCATGATCGAGTCGCCGGAATAGCCGTGGACGCGATCATAGAGGTTCGGATAACCGACGTTGAACGAGAGGTAGTAATTCGAGTGCGGATTCATCTGCGCCGGATAGATCGCATAGAACCCTTCCGGGACTTGACGGTCGCCCTGCTTTTTCTTCGGGCCGAGTTGGCCGGACCAGCGGCACATCGGATAGGTCTTGAGATAGACGTAGCGGCCGTCCGACCGCATCTTCCAGACTTCGAATTCGGCCTCTTTCTTATAGGTGCGGAAGAGAACCGGCGCCTGCGGGCTCGTGCCTTTGGCCTGCATCAAGGCGAGCATTTGCGGCGAGAGCGGCGCGTAAGCACGATCAATGATGACGACATCGCTTGTATCGTCCTCGCCGACGCAGCCGCCCAGCAGCACGGCGAAACCTGCGCATGCGAGGAGGGCGGCAAACCGCGGACGGAAGGCAAAATGGAACGGCATCGGCATTCGCTCTCGAGCTGAGGCCCCCGTGGCCACGCCGCCATCTAAAAGCGTTATCCTTAGCCGCTGGTTACTTCAAGCGGGGGACGGGACTCAGAAGCCATAGCCTTTGCGCGGATTTGGCCACCAATAAGGCGGCGCATAGGGCCAGAAGCTGTCGGTATAGACGCCGCGCGAGATGCAGACGCGCTGGACGCCATAGCGCGTCACCTGATTGTAAAGGTTCATCTGCGGCTCCGGCACCAGCTGGCAGCTCGGCGGCGGCGGCAGGAAGGCGGCGTCGGGGGGCAGCGGCCGGTGCCGGTAATAGGGCCGGTCGAGATCGGCTGCCGCGGCGCCGGTTATGAAAAGGCTCGCCAAGAAGGGGCTCATGGAGACGAGGCTGAGCCTGCAGCTCATCGCCTTTTTTGCTCTGTCCGCCATATGTCCGGCTCCCGGGGCGGCCGTGCCGCGATTCGTCCCGGACAATGGCGGGTCAAGCTTGCCCCTTCCTTAAGCGACGCGCCGCGGACGTCCGCGGCACGCCGTCCTTATGTCTTTTTAACCGCATCGAATTTGTCCGAAAACCGCTCCGCACTTTTCGGTCCGATGCTCTAGGCCTTCGGCTTCGAGAAGACGGATTCGACGTCGAGATCCTCGTCCTCGTCGCGAGGGGCCGGCGCCGGCTTCTGGCTGAAGATTTCGGCCTCGTGGCCCTCGGCGGCCTGCGGTGCGGTCGTGATCTCGGCCGGAACCAGCGTCTGCTTGCGATCCTCCTCGACCGGCGCGCGCTCCTTGGCGGCGCGGTTGACCTCGAAATCGAGGTCCATCTGCGAGCAAAGTCCAAGGGTGACGGGGTCCATCGGCGTCAGCGCCGCGGAATTCCAGTGCGTGCGATTGCGGATCGCCTGGAGCGTGGTCTTGGTGGTGCCGACGAGACGCATGATCTGCGCGTCCTTCAGCTCCGGATGGTTGCGCAACAGCCAGAGAATGGCGTTCGGCCGGTCCTGGCGGCGCGACAGCGGCGTATAACGCGGCCCGCGGGCGCGCTTGATCTCCGGCAGCCGGACCTTGGAATGGGCAAGCTGCAGATGATGCTCGGGGTCCTTCTCGCCGGCGGCGATCTCCTCACGGGTCAATTGGCCGGAGGTGATCGGGTCATGGCCCTTGATGCCGGCGGCGACCTCGCCATCGGCGATGCCCTTGACCTCGAGCGGATGCAGTTTGCAGAAGTCGGCGATCTGGTCGAAGCTGAGCGACGTGTTCTCGACGAGCCATACGGCCGTCGCCTTGGGCATGAGCGGTGCTTCGTTCATTCTCGTCTCCTCTTGGTCTCGGCGCCGGCGCGCAACGGGCGCGGCCAAGACCGGAATGGGGCATCCGCATCCTGGAATGCGGCTGGACAAACTTGAGCGCGGCCATAGCACCGCACCTAAGGTCCAAATTGTGGGGATCAATATTTCTTAAGCGACCCAGCCGCGCAAAGCAATGCGGCCCTCGTGCACGGAATATAATCGCTCCCGTGTAAAATTACGCCGATAAAATTGTGTAACGTCGGGTCCCTGGTGAAGGCGGGAGGGAGCGGGAGGAGGTGTGATGAGCCGTGACGATGACGACCCTTTCGCGCCGCCGCACAAGCCGCCGGAGCATGTGCTGGGCCAGCCACTCGACGATCTGTCGATCGAGGAGCTGAACCTGCGTATCGAGGCGCTGAAGGCCGAGATCGGCCGGCTTGAAGAGGCACGGCGGGCCAAGGAGGCGGGCCTCGCGGGGGCCGCCGCCTTTTTCAAGCCGTCGTCTTGAGGCCGGAATGGAACTCAAGGTTGCGCTGGCCCGGGCGGACAATTCGTAATCTTTTATTAAATTTTTGGGTCTAGCAATGAGGCTGCCGGTGAGGAACCGGCACGAACCGCCACCTCGGCGGTTCCTCCCTCCCCAACACCAACTTCCCAAGAGCCGCTTCGGCGGCTCTTTCTTCGCCGTCGCAGCCGGTGTTTTTCGCTTGCTTGCACATTAACCTTACTCAAAACTTAATGCCCGCGGCCCTGCCAAAGGCCCTAGTATTCGCGGCGGAAAAACCCGTCCGAAATGAGTAAGAGCGCCGTATGATTCAGCCGTCGAGCAGCCTGCCTGAAACCGCCGTTTCCTTCGCCAACCGACTGGTGGCCTCCGAGTCGTTCAAGGCCCTGTTTCGCGACGGCATGGCTCTCGTCGAGGAAACCGCCAATTACCTCGATGGCGATGGCCGCGAGGAGGCCAAGCGCCTGCCGCGCCTTGCGGCGCTCGCCTATGCGACGGAGAGCATGCGGCTGACGACGCGGCTGATGCAGGCCGCGTCCTGGCTTCTGTTGCAGCGGGCCGTCAATGAAGGCGAGCTCACGCAAAGCGAGGCCGCCTCGGAGAAGCGCAAGGTCCGCTTGAGCGAACAGCAATCGGCGACGAGCGCCGAGGCCCTTGCCAAGCTGCCGCCGCGCCTCATCGAAATCGTCGACCGCTCGTTGCGGCTGCAGACCCGGATTCTACATCTCGACCGGGTCATCTATCAGCCGATGAGCGAGAAACCGGCGCACACCCGCCCGCTCGAGCCGCAGCTCGAACTGCTTCGCGCCGCCTTCGCCGGCGGCGAATAGGCGGCGGCGCGTTTGCGTCATCGCGAACGACGTGAAGCAATCCAGGATTTTCGCGGCAAACGGGCGCGTTCAGCAGGCGCAATAAAAGCTGCGCGAAGCAATATGGATTGCTTCGTCGCGCCACGCCTCGCAAAGACGGCCGGTTAAGCCTTCTTGGCGCCGATGCCGAGATTGCCGAAGCGCGAGTTGAACCGCGTCAGACGGCCGCCGCGGTCGAGCAGGTGCTGCGAACCGCCGGTCCAGGCCGGATGCGTCTTCGGATCGATGTCGAGGTTCAGCGTCGCGCCTTCCTCGGCATAGGTCGAGCGGGTGTAAAATTCCGAGCCGTCGGTCGTGACGACCTTGATGAAGTGATAGTTCGGATGACCTTCCGTTTTCATCGCCAGATCCAGATGGGTTGAGACGGCCGAGGGCCGAAAAATAAGGGGCGCCTTCAGGCGGAAGGCGCCCCTATAACCTTTTCACACGCCGCTCACAAGCGCCGTGCGACGCCCTTATTCGGCGGCGTGGGCCTTCTTCTTGCCGTGGAACTGGTCGGCCTCGGTCGAATCGGCCAGCGCCGTCGTCGAGGACTGACCGCCCGAGAGGACTTCCGCCACGGCGTCGAAATAGCCGGTGCCGACTTCGCGCTGATGGCGGGTCGCCGAATAGCCGCGCGGCTCGGCGTCGAATTCCGCCTGCTGCAGCTTGGTATAGGCGGCCATGCCGTGATCGCGATAGCCGTCGGCGAGGTCGAACATCGACAGGTTCAGCGCGTGGAAGCCGGCGAGCGTCACGAACTGGAACTTGTAGCCCATGGCGCCCAATTCGCGCTGGAACTTGGCGATCGTCGCGTCGTCGAGCTTGGCGCGCCAGTTGAACGACGGCGAGCAATTGTAGGCGAGCAGCTTGCCCGGATACTTCTTATGCACCGCCTCGGCGAACTTGCGGGCGTCGTTGAGGTCGGGATGCGAGGTCTCCCACCACAGGACGTCGGCGACATCGGCATAGGCCATGCCGCGGGCGATACAATGATCGAGGCCGGTGCCGGGCTTCAGGCGGAAGAAGCCTTCGGCCGTGCGGCTGTCCTTCTCGATGAACTGGCGATCGCGCTCGTCGATGTCCGAGGTGATGAGCTTGGCCGATTCCGCGTCGGTGCGGGCGACGACGATCGTCGGCACGCCGCTGACGTCGGCCGCAAGACGCGCCGAGTTCAGGCTGCGCTCATGCTGCGCGGTCGGGATCAGCACCTTGCCGCCCATGTGGCCGCACTTCTTCTCGGAGGCGAGCTGGTCCTCGAAATGGACCGCCGCCGCGCCGGCGTCGATATAGGCCTTCATGATCTCGAAGACGTTGAGGGCGCCACCGAAGCCGGCTTCCGCGTCGGCGAAGATCGGCGCGAACCAATCGCGCGACGTCTTGCCTTCGGCATGCTCGATCTCGTCAGCGCGCTTCAGCGCATTGTTGATGCGGCGGGCGAGATCCGGGCCGGAATTGGCCGGATACAGCGATTGGTCGGGATACATGGTGCCAGCGACATTGGAGTCCGCCGCAACCTGCCAGCCGGAGAGGTAGATGGTCTTGAGGCCGGCGCGCACCTGCTGCACCGCCTGGTTGCCGGTCAGCGCGCCGAGCGCGTTGACGAAGGGCTCTTTGTGCATGAGCTCCCAGAGCCGGTTGGCGCCGCGCTCGGCGAGCGTATGGGCGATCGGGAAAGAGCCGCGCAGCCGCAGAACGTCGGCCGCGGTGTAGCTGCGGCGAATGCCATCGAACCGGCCCTTGGGTGCCGACGGCACCAAGTCTTCAAAAGTGACTGCTTTGCTCATTGTCCTCTCCGGGTAAACATCAGATCGGCCCGCGAGCCGACCTCGCGGGTTGTTTCAAGACTTAACAGCGATTGACAATCGGCGCGGTTGAAGTCCGCGATCTCTGCCTCGTATAGCTAGGAAAACCTCTGCCTTCGCAACCCTTCGGCAGTGCGAAATCAAGTTATTCTGTCAATACAGCACTTTGTAAATTTGTCATTGTGTAAATAAATTTACTTTGCTAATCCTGCGGCATGACCGATCAGACCGCCGCCTCCCGCAAGATTTTCGCCGGCGCCCGCCTCAAGCGGCTGCGCCGCGAACGCCAGGTGACCCAGGCCCGCATGGCCGAAGAGCTCGATGTTTCCGCGAGCTATCTCAACCTGATGGAGCGCAACCAGCGGCCGATCACCGTGCAGGTTCTGATCCGCCTCGCCGATGTCTATGGCATCGATCCGCGCGAATTTATGGAAGGCGAGGCCAACCAGACCGTCGGCGAGATCGAACAGTTGCTCACCGATCCGGTGCTGCGCGATGCCGGGGTGCCGCGCGCCGAGGTTCAGGATGCCGCCGAAAACTCGCCCTTTCTGCTCGCGGCCATGCAGCGGCTCTATCGCGCCTATGTCGCCGCGCGCGATGCGAACCAGACGAGCCTTAGCGAGCACGCCGATGCGGACCGCACCGAAGCGATCATGCGCGAAAGCCCGGTCGATCGCGTTCGCGCCGTGCTGCATACGCAGCGCAACCATTTCGATGACGTCGATGCGGCGGCGGAATCGTTGGCCTCCGATTTCGCGCTGACGGGGCACGAGCTTTTCTACGCGATCAGCGAACATTTGCGCGCCCGCCATGGCATCCGCGTGCGCATCCTGCCGCTCGAAGTCATGGGCGAACGGCTGCGCTGGTACGATCATCACCGCCGGCAATTGATGATTTCCGAAATCCTCGATCCGCCGGGGCGGGCCTTCCAGGCGGCGCATCAGCTGGCCTTCGCCGATTACGATGCGCTGCTCAACGAGATCGCGGTTCGCCTGCTGCCGGAGGGCGATGTCGAGCGGCGGTTGATGCGCATCACGCTCGCCAATTATTTCGCCGCGGCACTGATGATGCCCTATGGCAAGTTCCACGAGGCGGCGGAGCTTTCGGGCTATGATCTCGATCTGTTGGGGGCGAAGTTTGGCGCGAGCTACGAGCAGGTCGCGCATCGCTTGACGACGCTCGGCCGCTCGACGGCGCGCGGCATCCCGTTTTTCATGCTGCGCGTCGACAGCGCCGGCAATGTCTCGAAAAGGCTGGCGTCGGGCCGTTTCCCCTTCGCGCAATTCGGCGGCACCTGCGCGCTGTGGAATCTTCATGCGGCCTTTGCCGAGCCGGGCAAGATCCTGACGCAAGTGATCGAGCTCACCGATAACTCGCGCTGGTTCTCGATCGCGCGGACGGTGCGGCCGGCGGTTACCGTTTACGGCGCCATCGAGGCGCATTATTCGATCGGCCTTGGCTGCGAGATGCGCTATGCGAACCGCCTCGTCTACGCGAAGCGGCTCGATCTCAATGCCGTCGAGGCGACGCCGATTGGCGTCAATTGCCGCCTCTGCGAGCGCACTGCGTGCCCACAGCGCGCCGCACCGCCGGTGCTGCGGCCGCTGCATGTCGACGAATCAATGCGGACGATCGCGCCTTTCGCTTTCCGGGAATTGTGAGCCATGCGAGCTTCAAAGACGACAAATTTAGCATCGGAGAAAATCGGCCGCCGGGGGGAACGCAAATTCGACGACTTGTGTGAACTCGCTGGTTTGACGGTCAGTATGCTTCATCCGGATATGACGGGGCGGGATCGCCATGTTGAGTTTCCATTAGCTGCGCTGGATGGCCCGTTCACCTACGATACTCGCTTACCCCCGTTGGCATGTTACGTACAAATTAAGACACTCCTCGCAAAAAACGACAAATTTGAACTGCGGTTGTCGATAGCTGAGAGATTGGCTCGTGAATCCAAGCCGGCTTTTATCGCGGTGCTGCGTCTCAACGAGGATAACGAATTTGTCGATATGCACCTCGTTCATATTTCGCGGGATGTGTTGACGGCGATTTTGAAACGCTTGCGCAAGGAACACGCACGCAAAGAGGAGCACTTAAACCGCAAAACGATCAGTTTTTCCGTTAAAGACGGAGAAAAAGTCGATCTTGTTCCAGTTGCACTGCGTCAGGCATTCGAGTCGGCTATCGGGAAGGATATGGCAGAGTACGCTACTGCCAAACATAAATACCTCAAAGAAGTCGGTTATGACGCTCATAGATATAAATTGAGAGTCAAATTTGCACCCATAAAAATAGAAGAATTAGTTGACGGTTTTCTCGGACGATCGGAACTCAAAATCACAAATCTAGAAACATTTGAGCGTCGGTTCGGCATTGCGCTTCCGGCTGGTCCGCAGTCAACGCTACAGCCAAAATTTCACACGCTTCGTATCGAGCCTCATCCAGCAGATCGTTGCCGCGTTACAGCGATGAACTCAAAGACAGGCGAAACTGCATCCATTGTGGGCGACTTGTATCGTGTAGAAATTCCCGGTCTCGAAACAAAATATCGCCGAGCGACGATAAAAACAGACCTTCTGGAATTTGAATTTTCTAATGAGGGTCTGAGTTTCCAGTTTGGCGACGATGAAGCCGAAGACAAGCGCTATAGCCTAGACCTTATGAAGCAAAGCTGCCGGATTTTACATCTTTGCACTGAAGACAGCTGTGTTGTCAGCTTTAGGTATGAAAAATCTGGCATCGAAACGAAAACGCCTTTGTCCTTTGATAGCGTTCCGAAGGACTTAGCTTGGGTTCGTTCGATTCTGACTCTTCTTGATGCAGCGGATGGCTTAAGGCATCTCGCGAGAGAAGATGACTTCTCCGTTTGTTTAAATGATCTCATATTGCAAGAGCGCGAAATCGTAGAAGCTCATAACTTTATGACAGGGAATTCTAGCAATTCAGCGATTTTATTCGAAACAGATTTGTTTCCCGAGGAAGTGAAGGTCGAGAAAAGTACGTTTTTGTTTACAAGCCCCGTTTCAATTGGAGATCGGTTTTATGGTTACGCACTGCGTGGGTTATTCGTTCCTCAAATGCAGGGCGGATCTATCAAATGGATTTCCGAGGAGCTTGTGTCGCTTACAATTGAACCCCTAAGAGGCGATTTTCAGGAAGCTTACGATGCTTTTGTCAAAAAAATATCTCAGATTAGTCGTGTGCCTTATTTGCTACGGCGCAGTCTTGGGTCGGTGAAATAGGATTGGAGAGCGCATGATCGCACTCTCGCGTTTAGGATAGCTCAGAGCGGGATCGCGATAATTATTTATGCGCGACGTAGTGGATCAATTTGCGTGTCTTGAGGTCGACGGTGACGTAATCGTCCGGCGTCTTGGCTTCACGTCCGTCATTGGCCGGATGATATTCGATGCGCAGAATGTTCGACCAGGCGACGATGCGAAGATAGCCGTAATGAAGGTCGTCGTAAGATTCGAGCGTGACCCCATCGCCTGATGACGGATCGCCTTCGATCACGTCCGGCACGCGCAAAGGAAGGGCGCCCTTCTTGCGCAGCTTTGCCAGCGCGTGGCCGCCGCCGCCGGCGATCAGATAAGGAATCTGCATCGTCTTCAGCTTGCGGGTGAAGCGCTGATAATTATGTGCGTGCCCCGACAGGACCGCATGCGGCCAAACATCGACGTCGCCGCAGATTTTGTCGATCTGCGCCTGCATGGAGGGGCTCCAGCCATGTTGGCTTCCAGCGGTATAGATCGGATGATGATGCGCGATGATCAGCGCGCCGTCGTACTTTTCGCTTTTGACGCGTTTCAACGCCGCTTCGAGAAAATCGAGCTGCACGTCGGACAATTCCGGAAAGCTTCCGTTTTCGGATGAAATGACCCCGGGGTCTTCGAGCGTATTGCTGTAGAGCACGAGGATGCGCACGAAGGGCGCTTCGAACGTATAATAGACGCCCGGCTGAATCTGCGCCGTCCGGTCGAGGCCGCCGGCATCCGGCGTCACCTCAAATCGCGTCGCGCAAAAGTTTTCCAAAAAGGCCTGAAGCGTCGGGACGGTGACGCCCGGCGCGACCATGCCGTCGTGATTGCCAGCGAGCGAGATGATCGGCGCCGGATAATCGCGATAGGGATCGTAGAACTGGTCGTAATAATATTTAGCCTCGCCGAAGCTATAGATCACATCGCCGAGGTGAAGCATGAAATACGGGACGTCTTTCTTGTAGCTCTCGCTAAAATCGCTGACCAATTTGTCGGTGACGAGATTTTGCGACTCGGTGCTGCGCGTGTTGCCCGTATCGCCGACGGAATGGAACACGATCTGCCCGGCATGCGTGATGCCGCGGACAATGTCTGTGCCGGTGCGCCCGTAGATGTCCTCAAGCGTGAGAACAGGTTCCGTGCCGCCGCGTGCCGCCGGAAATGCGAGCGGCTTAAGCTCGTGCGCCCGCGCGAGCGCATCGATTTCACGATAGGCGGTTCCATCCGGCGCGTGTTTGACGACGAATCGCGTCGGGTCTTCCGAAGGCTGAGGCTGAGCAAATTGCGGACCGTCGGTTTCGTGAGGCTGGCTGTTGTCAATCGGCGCCGTGGCATCTTGCGGCCGATTCCTCCGGTGACGTCCGGTCATGCTGCTCTCCGGTTCAATGGAACGAGCGCGCAGCGATGGCGAATGTCTCTGACGGCCTCATGTCATTTGCTTTGAAATCTTCGCGAGCGTTGGCTGCGCCGAAGCCCGCGCTCAAGTTGGACGATTGCGCTAAATATGAATCGCGCGCTTGCCGACCGCGAGCGCGGCTTCGCGAATGGCCTCAGACAGCGTCGGATGCGCATGGCAGGTGCGCGCCAGATCTTCCGCCGAGCCGCCGAATTCCATCAGCACGCAAAGCTCGGCAATCGCCTCGCCCGCGCCGGCGCCGACAATATGCGCGCCGAGCACACGATCGGTCGCCGCATCCGCGAGGATTTTCACGAAACCGTCGGTCTGCCGGTTGGCGCGGGCGCGGCCGTTCGCCGTGAACGGAAACTTGCCGACATTGTAGGCGATGCTTTTCGCCTTCAGCTCTTCCTCCGTCGCGCCGACCGAGGCGATCTCCGGCATCGTATAGACCACCGAGGGGATCACCTCGTAATTCACATGGCCATGCTGGCCGGCGAGAATTTCGGCGACGGCAATGCCCTCGTCCTCCGCCTTATGCGCCAGCATCGGCCCGCGCACGACATCGCCGATGGCATAGATGCCCGGAACATTGGTGGCGAAATGATCGTCGATGACAACGCGGCCGCGTTCCGTCGCGACACCGGCAGCCTCGAGTCCCAAGCCGTCGATAAACGGCCGCCGGCCGACCGCGACAAGGACGACATCGGCGTCGCGGACGATGGCATCGCCGCCCGCGGCCGGCGCGATCGTGACCTTGAGCCCCGCGTCCGATGTCTCGGCCTTGAGAACCTTATGGCTCAAAAGGAATTCGAAGCCCTGCTTTTCAAGCATGCGCTGAAACTGCCGCGCCACTTCGCCGTCCGTCGTGCCGAGAATGTGGTCGAGGAATTCGACGACCAGCACGTCGGCGCCGAGCCGCCGCCACACCGAGCCGAGCTCCAGGCCGATGACGCCGGCGCCGACGATGACGAGCTTGCCCGGCACTTTGCCGAGTTCGAGCGCGCCGGTCGAGGACACGATCTGCTTCTCGTCGATTTGTAGGCCGGGCAGGGGTGTCACTTCCGAGCCGGTGGCGATGACGATGTTTTTCGTCTGCAAGACCTGCTTGCCGCCGTCTTCGGCCGTGACTTCGACTTCGCCGGCCTTTTTGATGACACCCGTGCCGATGAAGGACTCGATCTTGTTTTTCTTGAAGAGAAACGCGACGCCGTTGACGTTTGCGGCGACGGTGTCGTCCTTGTGGTTCAGCATGCCTTTGAGGTCGAGCCGCGGCTTATCGACGAGAACGCCGAAGCCCGCGAGCGCATGATCCGCTTCAGCGAATTTCTCCGAGGCGGCGAGCAGGGCCTTCGACGGAATGCAGCCGATGTTGAGGCAGGTGCCGCCGAAGGTCTTGCGCTTTTCGACGACGGCGACCTTCAGGCCCAATTGCGCGGCGCGGATGGCGCAGACATAGCCGCCCGGGCCCGTGCCGATGACGATGAGATCGTAGGACATGAATGCGCTTTCAGTTGAGCCGGTTGAACGGGCACGTCATTGCGAGCGCAGCGAAGCAATCTAGGAGCAAAGAATGGATTGCTTCGTCACGACGCGCCTCGCAATGACGATTTCCAGTCGTCGTCATATGTCGAGCAGAAGACGCGCCGGGTCTTCAAGCGCATCCTTGACGCGGACGAGGAAGGTGACCGCCTCCTTGCCGTCGACGATGCGGTGGTCATAGGTCAGCGCGAGATACATCATCGGCCGGATTTCGACCTTGCCGGCAATGGCGACGGGGCGCTCCTGGATTTTGTGCATCCCCAGGATGCCGGATTGCGGCGCATTGAGGATCGGCGTCGACATCAGCGAGCCATAGACGCCGCCATTGGTGATGGTGAACGTGCCGCCCTGCATCTCCTCGATCTTGAGCGAGCCGTCGCGGGCGCGCTTGCCGAGGTCGGCGATGGTCCGCTCGATCTCGGCGAGCGATAGCCGGTCGCAATCGCGCACCACCGGCACGACGAGCCCCTTATCGGTGCCGACGGCGATGCCGAGGTGATAATAATTCTTGTAGATGAGGTCGCTGCCGTCGATCTCGGCATTGACCGAGGGAATCTCCTTCAGCGCCGCGACGCAGGCTTTGGCGAAAAAGCCCATGAAGCCGAGCTTGGTCGCATGTTTCTTCTCGAACGCATCCTTGGCGCGGCTGCGCAAAGCCATCACCGCGCTCATGTCGACTTCGTTGAAAGTCGTGAGCATGGCGGCGACGTTCTGCGCATCCTTCAGGCGTCGGGCGATCGTCTGACGCAGCTTGGTCATGCGCACGCGCTCTTCGCGCGGCGCATCCTCGGCAGGCAGCGGCGCGCGCGTCTGCGGCAGGGGCGGCTCCGGCGCAAGTGGGGCGGTCGGCGCTTCGGCAAGGGCGGCGAGCACATCGCCTTTCAGGATCTGGCCGCGCTTGCCGGACCCGGCGACGTCGGCAAGATCAAGACGACTGTCAGCGGCGATCTTGGCGGCGGCGGGCGAGGGCGGCATCGATGCCGGTGCGGCGGGGGCAGGGGCCGCAGCGCCTTTCGGCGCCACGGCGGCAGGCGCCGTGGCCGCACCCCCGCCTTCGCTGATTGCGCCAAGCAGGGCGTCGGGTTTCACGACCGTGCCGCTTTCCGCCGCGATCTCCGAAAGAACACCCGCGCCCGGCGCATTGACTTCAAGCGTCACCTTGTCGGTCTCAAGCTCGACCAGCGGCTCGTCGGCCTTCACCGTTTCGCCGGCCTTCTTGAACCAGCGGCCGATCGTCGCCTCGCTCACCGATTCGCCCAGAGCCGGCACGCGGATTTCAATCGTCATTTTCGACCCCCTAGGCAGCGAGCGCTTCGTCGACGAAGGCCTTCAATTGCGCCAGATGTTTCGGCATCAGGCCGGTCGCGGTCGCCGCCGAGGCGGGGCGCCCGATATAGACCGGCCGCTTCGCCTTGCCGCCCGTCTGGCCCAGAACCCATTCGAGATAAGGTTCGACGAAACTCCAGGCGCCCATGTTCTTGGGCTCTTCCTGACACCAGATGATGTCAGCTTTTTTATAAAGCGAAAGCTTCTTGATCAGCGCCTTGAGCGGGAAGGGATAAAGCTGCTCGACGCGCAGCAGATAGACGTCGTCGATGCCGCGCTTCACCCGCTCGTCGAAGAGATCGTAATAGACCTTGCCGGTGCAGAGGATGACACGGCGGATCTTGTCGTCACGGACGAGCTTGATCTCGCCGCCTTCCAGCATTTCCGCATCGTCGTAGAGCAGGCGATGGAAGGTCATGTCGAGATCGAACTCGTCGAGCCGCGAGACCGCGCGCTTGTGGCGCAACAGCGATTTCGGCGACATCAGGATCAGCGGCTTGCGGAAGTCGCGCTTCAACTGCCGGCGCAGGATGTGGAAATAGTTCGACGGCGTCGTGCAATTGGCGACCTGCATATTGTCTTCGGCGCAAAGTTGCAGATAGCGCTCGAGCCTCGCGGAGGAATGTTCCGGCCCCTGGCCCTCATAGCCATGCGGCAGCAGGCAGACGAGGCCGGACATGCGCAGCCATTTGCGCTCGCCCGAGGAGATGAACTGATCGAAGATCACCTGCGCGCCATTGGCGAAATCGCCGAACTGCGCTTCCCACACCGTCAAGGCATTCGGCTCGGCGAGCGAATAGCCATATTCGAAGCCGAGCACGGCCTCTTCCGACAACATCGAATTGATGACTTCATAGCGCGCCTGGCCGTCGCGCAAATGATTGAGCGGCACATAGCGCGCCTCTGTCTCCTGATCGATCAAGACGCTATGGCGCTGCGAGAACGTGCCGCGCTCGCTATCCTGGCCGGAGAGGCGCACCGGATAGCCTTCGTCGAGCAGACTGGCGAAGGCGAGCGCCTCGCCCGTAGCCCAGTCGAGGCCCTGGCCGGATTCGATGGCGTGCTTGCGCGAATCAAGAAAGCGCTGGATCGTCTTGTGGAGATGGAAGCCGTCCGGCGCGACGCAGATCTTGGCGCCGAGGTCGCGCAGCTGGGCGAGGGCGACGCCCGTCTTGCCGCGGCGGGCTTCGTCGACCTGATCGGCGGCGCGCAGCGCCGACCAGCGCCCGTCAAGCCAATCGGCCTTGTTGGACTTATATTCCTGTTGGCCGGCCTCGAATTCCGCGTCGAGCTTCTTACGCCAATTGGCCTTCATCGCTTCGATATCGGCCTCGGTGACGACGCCTTCCTTCAGGAGTTTCTCGGTATAGATTTGCAGCGTCGTGGGATGCGCGCGGATGCGCTCATACATCTGCGGCTGGGTGAAGGCCGGCTCGTCGCCCTCGTTATGGCCGAAGCGGCGATAGCAGAACATGTCGATGACCACCGGCTTGTGGAACATCTGGCGGAATTCGACCGCGACCTTCACGACATGCACCACGGCTTCCGGATCGTCGCCGTTCACATGGAAGATCGGCGCTTCGATCATCTTGGCCGTGTCGGACGGATAGGGCGAGGAGCGGGAATAGCGCGGATAGGTGGTGAAGCCGATTTGATTGTTGATGATGAAATGGATCGAGCCGCCGGTGCGATGACCTTTCAGACCCGAGAGGCCGAAACATTCGGCGATCACGCCCTGGCCGGCAAAGGCGGCATCGCCATGGATCAGCAGCGGCAGAACTTTGCTGCGCTCGACATAGTCATGCAATTGATCCTGCTTGGCGCGCACTTTGCCGAGTACGACCGGATCGACGATTTCGAGATGCGAGGGATTGGCGGTCAGCGAGAGATGCACATGATTGCCATCGAAGTCGCGATCGGATGACGCGCCGAGGTGATATTTGACGTCGCCCGAGCCTTCGACTTCGCTCGGCGTGAACGAACCGCCCTTGAATTCGTGGAAAATGGCGCGATGCGGCTTGGCCATCACCTGCGACAGCACGTTCAGGCGGCCGCGATGCGCCATGCCGAAGACGATCTCTTTGACGCCCAATGCACCGCCGCGCTTGATCACCTGTTCCAGCGCCGGGATCATGGCTTCGCCGCCGTCGAGGCCGAAGCGCTTCGTGCCGGTGAATTTGAGATCGAGGAATTTTTCGAAGCCTTCGCCCTCGATCAGTTTGTTGAGAATGGCGCGCTTACCCTCGCGGGTGAAGGTGATCTCCTTATTCGGGCCCTCGATGCGCGCCTGTAGCCAGGATTTTTCTGCCGGATCGGAAATGTGCATGAATTCATAGCCGATCGTGCCGCAATAGGTGCGGCGCAGAATGGCCAGCATCTGCGGGATCGTCGCGAATTTAAGCCCCAGCACACCGTCGATGAAAATCTGGCGCGTGTAGTCCGCCTCGGTGAAGCCGAAGTTCGAAGGGTGGAGTGCCTCGTGCTCGCTCTTGGCTTGCAGGCCCAGCGGATCGAGATCGGCATCGAGATGGCCGCGCATGCGATAGGCGCGGATCATCATGATGGCGCGGACGGAATCGCGCGTCGCTTGGCGCAATTCGGCGTCGGTATGGACGCCGTCCTTATGCTCTACTTTGAGCGTCGTGCCGACGGCGCGTTCGATCGCGCCCCAATCGCCGTCGAGCGCGGCCAGTGTTTCGTCCCGCGCGGGCGGCGTGATCTCGGCTTTCCAGGCCGGGCCCTGGACGCTTTTCTCGACCTGGGCCGGATCGTCCTTCAGTTCGGCGAAGAAGCTCTGCCACTGCGGATCGACCGAGTTGGGGTCGCGCGTGTAATTCTCGTAAAGCTGTTCGGCATAGGCGGCATTGCTGCCGTCGAGGAAGGAGGTGAGGGCGAAGGTGTGATTGGCTGTCGAGCGCGCGAGCGCCGCGCCGCCGGAGCCGCTCTGCCCATTGGTGCCTTGTCGTGCCATGTCTATCTCCGAGCTTTCGCTCTTTGTGAAATCTGTTTGCCGGCCGGTTAACGCCCCAACACATCCGCCAGTGTCTTGCCGAGCCGGGCGGGCGACGGCGAAACCACAATTCCAGCCGCTTGCATCGCGGCGATTTTTTCGTCCGCGCCGCCCTTGCCGCCGGAAATGATGGCGCCGGCATGGCCCATGCGGCGGCCCTTCGGGGCGGTGCGCCCGGCGATGAAGCCGACGACCGGCTTCTTGCGACCGTGTTTGGCCTCGTCACGCAGGAATTGCGCCGCATCTTCTTCCGCGCCGCCGCCGATCTCGCCGATCATGATGATCGATTGCGTCTTATCGTCGGCGAGGAAAAGCTCGAGCACGTCGATGAACTCGGTGCCTTTGACCGGATCGCCGCCAATGCCCACGGCCGTCGTCTGGCCGAGACCCTCGCGGCTCGTCTGGAACACTGCCTCGTAGGTAAGCGTCCCCGAACGCGAAACAATGCCGACACTGCCGGGCAGGAAGATGTTGGCCGGCATGATGCCGATCTTGCTCTCGCCAGCCGTAACGACACCGGGGCAGTTCGGCCCGATGAGCCTCGATTTCGAACCGCTCAGCGCGCGCTTGACGCGCACCATGTCGAGCACCGGAATGCCCTCGGTGATCGCGACGATCAGTGGAATCTCGGCGTCAATGGCTTCGCAGATGGCATCTGCCGCGCCGGGCGGCGGCACATAGACGACGCTGGCTTCGGCGCCGGTCGCATCGCGTGCCTCTGTGACCGTTTCGAAGACCGGGAGGTTCAGATGCGTCGTGCCGCCTTTGCCGGGCGAGACGCCGCCGACCATTTTCGTGCCATAGGCGAGTGCGTGCTGCGAATGGAACGTGCCATTCTTGCCGGTAAAGCCCTGGCAGATGATCTTCGTTTCTTTGCCGAGGAGGATCGACATCGGCTCATGCCTTCTTCACGGCGGCGACGATCTTCTGCGCGGCATCGTCGAGATCGTCGGCGGCGATGACGTTAAGGCCGGAGTCGGCGATGATCGCCTTGCCAAGCTCGACATTGGTGCCTTCGAGCCGCACCACGAGCGGCACTTTGAGGCCCGCGTCCTTCACCGCAGCGATGACGCCCTCGGCGATCACGTCGCATTTCATGATGCCACCGAAGATATTGACCAGAATGCCTTCGACATGCGGGTCGGCGGTGATGATCTTGAAGGCCGCGGCCACCTTTTCGGCCGTGGCGCCGCCGCCGACATCGAGGAAATTCGCCGGCTCCGCGCCATAGAGCTTGATGATGTCCATCGTCGCCATGGCAAGCCCGGCGCCGTTGACCATGCAGCCGATCGTGCCGTCGAGCGCGACATAGGAGAGATCGTGCTTGGCGGCTTCGGCCTCTTTCGGATCCTCCTCGCTTGCATCGTGCAGGGCGAGGATGTCGGGGTGCCGGAATAAAGCGTTGTCGTCGAAGCCGATCTTGGCGTCGAGGCAGCGGAGCGTGTCGGCCTTGTCGAGGATCAGCGGATTGATCTCGAGCAGCGCCATGTCTTTGGCGACAAAGGCCGCATAGAGCTTTTCGGCGAGATCGGCGGCTTGCTTTGCCGCGGCGCCCGAAAGTTGAAGCGCCGCCGCTAGCATGCGGCCGTGATGCGGCATGATGCCGGTCGCCGGATCGATGCTGAAGGTCACGATCTTTTCCGGCGTCTTGCGGGCAACGTCTTCAATCGACATGCCGCCTTCGGTCGAGGCGACGAAAGCAACTTCGCTCGTTGCGCGGTCGAGAAGCAAAGCGAGATAGAATTCCTTCGCGACGGCTGAGCCGTCTTCGATATAGAGCCGGTTGACCTGCTTGCCGCGGGCGCCTGTCTGCAAGGTCACCAGCGTCTTGCCGAGCATTTTGGCGGCTTCAGCGGCGGCTTCCTTGGGCGAGCGCGCCAGACGGACGCCGCCGGCGGGGCCGGCCTCCAGTTCCTTAAAAGTGCCCTTGCCGCGGCCGCCGGCGTGAATCTGCGCCTTTACGACATAGACGGGCCCGGGCAGAGTCTGCGCCGCGGCTTCGGCTTCGGCCGGGTTGGTGATCGCAACGCCCTTTGCCACCGGGACACCAAAATCCCGGAGGATCGCCTTGGCCTGATATTCGTGAATGTTCATCGCAGTCACAGTTCGGCGCCGTGCCCCGGCGCGCGGGACGCTTAAGCTGCAAAGACCGGGTTGATGCTCTTGCAGGCCTCGACCAGCGTTTGCACCGAGGCGACAGACTTCTCGAACATCTTCCGCTCACCGGCGTCGAGTGTCACTTCGACGACGCGTTCGACACCGTTGGCGCCGATGACCACCGGCACGCCG
This sequence comes from Pseudomonadota bacterium, assembly GCA_040756295.1. Taxonomy (GTDB): domain Bacteria; phylum Pseudomonadota; class Alphaproteobacteria; order Rhizobiales; family Beijerinckiaceae; genus Methylovirgula. The sequence goes on from JBFLZN010000002.1 coordinate 508,186, forward strand.
ACATAGAGACCGTTGACGCCATATTCGCCGTTGAGCTGCGCCGCGCAGGGCAGCACCCGGCGCTCGTCGCGCAAATAGGATTCGGCCATGGCGATGGCGGAGGCCGCCGGCGCATAAAACGCCGAGCCCGTCTTCAACAGGCCGACGATTTCGCCGCCGCCCTTGCGGGTGCGCTCAACGATGGCATCGAGCCGCGCCTGCGTCGTCCAGCCGGCCTTGACGAGATCGGGCAGCGGAATGCCCGCCACCGTCGAATAGCGCAGCGAGGGGACCATATCGTCGCCATGGCCGCCGAGCACAAAGGCGCTCACGTCTTTCAGCGCGACGTTGAATTCCTCGGCAAGGAAATGGCGGAAGCGCGCCGAATCGAGCACGCCCGCCATGCCGACGACCATATTGGCCGGCAGGCCCGTCTTCTTCTGCAGCGCCCAGACCATCGCATCGAGCGGATTGGTGATGCAGATGACGAAGGCCGTCGGTGCGTGCGAAAGAATGCCGTCGCCGACCGATTCCATCACCTTGAGATTGATGCTGAGCAGGTCGTCGCGGCTCATGCCCGGCTTGCGCGGCACGCCGGCGGTCACGATCACCACATCGGCGCCGGCGATCGCGCCGTAATCATTGGCGCCCTTGATCTGGGCAGAGAAACCCTGTTCGGCGGCCGATTGGCTGAGATCGAGCGCCTTGCCCTGGGGGATGCCCTCGGCAATGTCGAAAAGGACGATGTCGCCCAATTCCTTGAGTGCGGCGATATGGGCAAGTGTTCCGCCGATTTGTCCGGCGCCGACCAAAGCGATCTTCCGACGAGCCATTGTCGTTCCTTGCGTCGCGCCTATTGCACTGCGGCATGGCGATGTGGGGTTCTCGCCAATCTAGGCAACAAAAGCAAGTCTGAGGCCCTTGGCTATTTGGCTAAGCTCCACCTTTGTGGCTGAATTGGGAGGCATTCCCCAAGAGACCTATTTTTCAATCAATTAGGTCAATAAAGCGCACATGGGTGATAGGGGAATGAGCAGAAACAGATAACAGAATTTGTAACTTGTAATGGCTACATCTCGCCTTGTGCCAGGGCGCGGCCGACCAGGCTGAGCAATTTTGCTGCACGGCTTTCGAGCTCCTCCCGGGCGATTTCAACATCGGCGCGCACTGTCGCCGGCGACAAAAAGCGGTGCATGGCATCGAGCACGAAATGGGCTGCGGCGGCCTGGTCGTCGATCAGATAGGCGCCGCTGCCATGACCCTCATCGAGAATGCGATTGAGGGCGCGGACGATGTGCTGCTGATGCCGCCGCGCGATCTCCGCCTGCGCCTGCGTCGCGGCGCAGAAGAGGTCGAAAATTTTCGGGTCGGTCGCGAGCTTGTCGCGATAGGCGCGATGGATCGCGAAAAGCAGCCGTTCGAGCTTGTCATGCGCCGGGTCTGGCGCGTCGGCGATGATTCTGAGGCCGGCTTCGAGCGGCGCGAGCCAGGCAGCGGTGACGGCGTCGAGCAGCGCCGTCTTCGAACGGAAATAACGATAGACATTGGCGTGCGACATGCCGGCGGCCTCGGCGATCTCGGTCACCGTCAGCCGGGTGGCGCCATATCGGCGGACATGTTCGCTCGCAAGGTCGAGCAGGCGCAGATCGGTCGAAGGTTTCGGTGGCGAAATGCGCAGGGCCATCTCCGCCTCAGGTCTCGGCAAGGCCGCTTGTATCGGCACCATTGCTGTGGCCGTGCGGCAAAGCAAGATAGGCGGCCGAACGCATTTCGATCAGCCGCGAGACGGTGCGGGCGAATTCGAAGGCTTCGCGGCCGGCCTTCGCGACATAAAGCTCGTGCGGTTCGGCGGCCGCCGAAGCGATCAGCTTCACGCGTTGATCATACAGCGCGTCGATCAGCAGGATGAAACGTTTGGCCTCATTCATCTGCGCCGGGCCGATGACCGGGATATCGTCGACGACCACGGTGTGAAAATTTTCGGCGATGGCGAGGAAGTCGCGCGGCCCTAGCGGCGCGGCGCAAAGATCGGCGAAATGGAAACGCGCGACCCGGCTTTTCGCCTGCGGCACGCGCAGGCTGCGGCCAAGAAATTCGAGATTTTTCGGCCCGGCTTTTTCGACGCCGGTGAGTGCCGCAAAGGCGCGCGTCAGCGCGGCAAAGGATTTATCATTCGCAGGCACGTGGAAGACCGGTTCGCCCTTCAGCTTTTCCAGCCGGAAGTCGGTGCGCGCATCGAGCCGCAGCACGTCCATTTGCTCCTGCAGGACGTCGATGAAGGGCAGGAACAGCGCGCGGTTCAAGCCCTCTTTGTAGAGATCGCCGGGTACGACATTCGACGTTGCGACGACGACGACGCCGGCGTGAAACAAAGCGTTGAACAGCCGCCCGAGAATCATCGCGTCGGCAATGTCGGTGACGGCGAATTCATCGAGGCAAAGCAGCCATGCCTCCCGCGCCAGCGCCTCGGCGACGGGGGTGATCGGATCGTCGCCCTTGATGCGCCCTTCCTTCACCTGCTGGCGAAAGGCGAAAATGCGCGCATGCACATCGGCCATGAAGGCATGGTAATGCGTCCGCCGTTTATGGCTGAGCTCGGTTTCCTCGAAGAACATGTCCATCAGCGCGGTCTTGCCGCGCCCGACCGAGCCCCAGATGTAAATGCCGCGCAGGGGTGCCGATTGTTGCCGTGCGCCGACGAGCCAGCCAAGTGCGGCGCTCTTGCGCGTCGGGCGATAGAAGGCGAGCTGCGTTGCGAGCGCCTGGAGAGCGTGCAGGACTTTTTCCTGCGCCGGGTCGCGCTCGAACTCGCCGCGTTTCACGCGTGCAGAATAGCGTTCAAGAAGAATATTCGGCACACGGGCTCCGATCGGGGGGCAATCGCGGACAAGACTCCCATTGTGCAGACAATGCGGCCGGGGGAAAGTGCGGTTCTGCGACGCGTTGGCCGGGGTGGCGTTTTATTTGGCCGCCTTGATGAGCGCCCAGACGTGGGTGATGTAGCGCTCGACCATCGGGTCGGTGCTGGTCTGGGCATAGAGCCGCGTCATGGTGTCGGCGTCGGGATAGATCGCCTTGTTGTCGGCGAGGTCGTGCGGGAGGAGCGCCTTGGCCGCGAGCACGCCGCTCGCAAAGCCTGTCGAAACGCTGTTGCGCGCCGCGATGTCCGGCCGCATCAGAAAATCGATGAATGCATAGGCGGCGGCGGTGTGCGGCGCGTTGGCCGGGATCGCGAGATTGTCGAGGCCGAGGACACTGCCTTCCTTCGGTGTCGCGTCGCCGATCGCCATGCCATTGTCGGCTTCCTCGGCGCCGCGCCGCGCCTGCGAGGCATCGCCCGACCAGCCGACCGCGAGGCAGATATCGCCATTGCCGAGCGCGCTGACATAATCGCTCGAGGTGAACCGGGTGATATTGCGATGCAGGCCGGCGAGAAGATCGGCGGCGTGGTGCAGATCCCTGAAATTGCGCGTCGCCGGATTGCGTTTGAGATAGATCAGCGCCAGCGCGAACATGGTGTGCGGATCGTCCAGCACGTCGACGCCGCAATCGGCGAATTTCGCCAGATTGTCCGGCTGAAAAACGAAATCCCACGAGTCGAGCGCGGTGTCGCCGAGCCGGTCGCGCGCCTTGTCGGCATCATAGGCGATGCCCGCCGTGTACCACATGTAATTGACGGCATATTGATTGCCCGGGTCGTCGAGGGCGAGCTGCGCCATGATTTCGGGCCAGAGATTCTTGGCGTTGGGCAGGTGGCTCATGTCGAGCTTCTGCAAAAGCCCGGCGCGGATCAGCCGGTGGAGCATCGGCGCCGAGGGCATGACGACATCGTAATCGCTGCCGCCGTCGGCGAGCTTGCTTTCAAGCGTCGCCTCGGTATTGAAGGTGTCGTAGACGACCTTGATGCCGGTTTGCTTGGTAAAGTCCTCAAGCACCTGCGGATCGACATAATCGGCCCAGCCGAGAATATTGACTTGGGTCTCGGCGGGGCTGCCGGCCTGGGCGGGATCCCACCCGGCAAGCGCCGCAAGAAGCAGGATCGGCAGAGCGATGCGGCGAAATGTCATGGTTCTGTGTCGCGGCCGGTGGCGGGCTTTGTCAAGCCTCGCGCGGGAGTTTTGAATGGCTGGCGAAATCCGCTCGCTCCTCGTGCTCGGCGGCGCGCGCAGCGGCAAGAGCCGCTATGCGCAGAGCCTCGCCGAACAATCCGGCAAGACGTGTGTCCTGATCGCGACCGCCGAGGCCGGCGATGCCGAAATGGCGAAGCGCATTGCCTTGCATAAGGCCGAGCGCGGTCCCGCCTGGCGGACGCTCGAGGCGCCGCTGGCGCTTGCGGAAGCTTTGGCGCAAGTGGCGGCGCCGCAGACGATCGTGCTCGTCGATTGCCTGACCCTCTGGCTCAGCAATCTGATGCTGGCCGGCCGGGATGCAGCAGCCGAAACCCAGCATCTCGCCGAGGTCATACCGGCGCTCGCCGGTCACGCGATCTTCGTTTCGAACGAGGTCGGCGCCGGCATCGTGCCGGAGAACCGGCTGGCGCGGGAGTTTCGCGACGCGCAGGGGCGGCTCAATCAGCGTGTTGCGGCGGCCTGTGAGAGCGTCGTGCTCGTGGCCGCCGGCTTGCCGCTGACGCTCAAGCCCGGCCAGCATATTGCACCAAAATTGTAGACTTCGAAGGGCTCGCAAATCGTCGTTGCGCGCCCCACGTGCAGGGCTTATGAGCCACCACAAATGTAAATTACGGTGTATAACTGATGTTGACTGTAAATAGCGCTTTGACGCCGCATCTACGTCGGCTCGAAGCCGAGTCGATCTTCATCATGCGCGAGGTCGTGGCGGAATTCGCCAAGCCGGTCCTGCTCTATTCGATCGGCAAGGATTCCGGCGTCATGCTGCACCTGGCGCAGAAGGCCTTTCATCCGGGCAAGCTGCCGTTTCCCTTGCTGCATGTCGATACGACATGGAAGTTCAAGGATATGATCGCCTTCCGCGATGCGACGGCGAAACGGCTCGGCGTCGATCTCATCGTCCATACCAATCAAGACGGCCTCAAGCGCGGGATTTCGCCGGTCGCCTCCGGCTCGGCGCTGCATACGCAGGTGATGAAGACCGAGGCTTTGCGCCAGGCGCTCGACAAATATGGTTTCGATGCGGCCTTCGGCGGCGCCCGGCGCGACGAGGAGAAGAGCCGCGCCAAGGAGCGTGTGTTCTCGCATCGCTCCGAGACCCATGCCTGGGATCCGCGCAATCAGCGCCCGGAGCTTTGGCGTCTCTACAACACGCGAATCAAGCCGGGCGAATCGATGCGCGTCTTCCCGCTGTCGAATTGGACGGAGCGCGACATCTGGGACTATACGGCGGCGGAATCGATTCCCGTCGTGCCGCTCTATTTTGCCAAAGAGCGGCCGGTCGTCGAGCGCAATGGCACGCTCATCATGGTCGATGACGAGCGCCTGCCGCTGAACCCCGGCGAGACGCCGCGGCTGGAGCGCGTCCGCTTCCGCACGCTCGGCTGCTATCCTTTGTCCGGCGCCATCCGCTCCGATGCCGGGACGCTCGAAGAGATCATCGCCGAAATGCGCACCGCCAATACGTCGGAGCGTCAGGGCCGGCTCATCGACCATGACGAATCGGGCTCGATGGAAAAGAAAAAGCGCGAAGGCTATTTTTGATGGACGAGCTGGTCGAAATAAGCGTTTTGCCGGCGCCGGAGGCCGAAGGTACGGATGCCATTCTCCCGACGCTGCGGTTTCTGACCTGCGGCTCGGTCGATGACGGCAAATCGACGCTCATCGGCCGCTTGCTTTACGACCAGCAACTCATCCTCGACGATCAGCTCGCCGCGCTCGAACGCGATTCGAAAAAGCACGGCACTGTCGGCAAGGACATCGATTTTGCGCTGCTTGTCGACGGGCTCGAGGCCGAGCGCGAGCAGGGCATCACCATCGATGTCGCCTATCGCGCCTTCTCGACACCGCGCCGCTCGTTCATCGTCGCCGACACGCCCGGCCATGAGCAATATACCCGCAACATGGCGACCGGCGCATCGAACTGCGATCTTGCGATCCTGCTCGTCGATTCGCGCAAGGGCCTGCTGGCGCAGACGCATCGCCATGCGACCATTGTCTCGCTGCTTGGCATCCGCCATGTCGTGCTGGCGGTGAACAAGATCGATCTCGTCGATTACGATCGCGCGGTCTTCGACAAGATCGTCGCCGACTTCGAGGCTTTCGCCGCAAAGCTCGGATTCTTGACCGTGCAGCCGATCCCGCTTTCGGCGCGCTTCGGCGACAACATCTCCGACAAGAGCGACAGGACGCCTTGGTACCACGGGCCGGCGCTCATCGACTATCTTGAGACCGTCGAAGTCGACGAAGACCTGAGCGGCGTGCCGTTCCGCATGCCGGTCCAGGCGGTGCTGCGGCCCAATCTCGATTTCCGTGGCTTCTGCGGCACCATCGTCTCCGGCACGGTCAGGCCGGGCGATCCAGTGACGGTCGCCGTCTCCGGCCGCGCCTCGCATGTCGTACGCATCGTCACCGCCGATGGCGATCTGCAAAGCGCCGGCGCCGGCGATGCGGTGACTTTGACCTTGGCCGACGAGATCGACGTCAGCCGCGGCGACATTCTCGTGCCGCCGCAGGCGCGGCCGGAGGTCGTCGATCAATTCGCCGCCAATCTGATCTGGATGAACGACGAGGCGTTGTTGCCTGGCCGCTCGTATCTGATGAAGATCGGCACCCGCACCGTGCCGGTCTCGGTGACCGGCATCAAATACCGTCTCGATGTGACGTCGCTCGCCGAACTGCCGGCCAAATCGCTGGCGCTGAACGAAGTCGGTTTCTGCAATCTCGCGGCGACTACGCCGATCGCGCTCGATCCCTATAAGGAGAATCGCGGCACCGGCGCCTTCATCCTGATCGACCGTTATACCAATGCGACCGTCGCGGCCGGGCTCATCGCGCATGGCTTGCGGCGCGCGACGAATGTCCATGTCCAGGACCTGACCATCACGCGCGACGCGCGCGCGCGGTTGAAGCATCAGGCGCCGGCTGTGCTCTGGTTCACCGGCCTTTCCGGCTCGGGCAAATCGACGATCGCCAATCTGCTCGAGACGCAGCTGCATGGGCGCGGCGTCCATACGATCCTGCTTGACGGCGACAATATCCGCCACGGCCTCAACAAGGATCTCGGCTTCACCGAGGCCGACCGGGTCGAGAACATTCGCCGCATTGGCGAGGTCGCCAGGCTGATGACCGATGCCGGCCTCATCGTGCTCTGCGCCTTCATCTCGCCTTTCGCGGCCGACCGGCAGATGGTGCGCGACACATTGAAGTCTGGCGAGTTCGTCGAGATCTTTGTCGATACGCCGCTCGACGAATGCATCGCGCGCGATCCCAAGGGCCTCTACAAGAAGGCGCTGGCCGGCGAGATCAAGAATTTCACCGGTGTCGATCAGCCCTATGAGCCGCCGCGGACGCCGGAACTCGTGCTCGGCCGCGACGGCGCGACCCCGGCGCAATCGGCGGCCCGCGTGATCGCCTATCTTGTCGAGCATCAGCACATCGAGCGCTTCGACGATTCCGGCGATTGGTCGATCTGATTCGCCGCTTCAGAGCGTCGGACATTCAAATTGAATCGCTCGGCGCTTTTAAGTCTTTCTCGTCGCATCGGATTTGTCCGAAAACCGCTTCGCACTTTTCGGTCCGATGCTCTAGGCGTGTGTTTATCCACTGTTTTCGCCGCGCTGCCGCATAAGCCCGGGGCAAGCCTCGGGCTCACGCGGGCGAGCCTTGCCGCTCTTTGCGGCCGGGCGAATCGCTGCGCCTTTGGCAGACCGCCGCGCCGCGCAAGCCGGCCGGCTTGATTTGTCCGCGTTATCCCCGTCGTCACTATGTTGCAGAATCACCGGACGATGTGATTCAGTTCCGGCGTTCGCGAGATGAGTCGCCATGCGGTCGGCCCTCGTTGGAAATGACCGCTGCAGAGCTGTGAGCGAAGCGTATGTCACGTGCGTGAGCCGTCTCGGGACATTCCCGCGGCATGGAATTGGATCGCGGCGTAAGCCGCACAGGGGTCTCAAGGCAAAGCATGTCGCTCTCGCAGATTGAACTCTCCGAAACTGAAACCGAAAACCCCCTCGATCAGATCGAAAGGATCGCGACACGCAATCAATGGGCTTTTGACCGCGACGATGAGGACGAAATCTCGATCGCCGTCACCGGCACGTGGACCGATTACAACATCGCCTTCACCTGGCTGTCGGACATCGAGGCGCTGCATCTTGCCTGCGCCTTCGATCTCAAGGTGCCGCCCGCGCGCCGCGCCGATACGCTGGCGCTGATCGCCATGGTCAACGAACAGCTCTGGATCGGCCATTTCGATGTCTGGCCGCAGGATGGGGTCGTGATGTTCCGTCATTCGATCCTGCTCACCGGCGGGGCGGCGCTGAACGCGCGGCAATGCGAGGCCGCCTTGAACAGTGCGGTCACGGCCTGCGAGCGCTATTATCAAGCCTTTCAATTCGTGGTCTGGGCTGGCAAGAGCGGCCGCGAGGCGCTCGAAACCGCCCTGCTCGAAACCAAAGGCGAAGCTTGAGATGACACTTTCCGGCGGGGGCGATTTCCCCGCCTCGCTGCTGCTGGTGGGCGCGGGCCGCATGGGCAGCGCTCTGCTCAAAGGCTGGCTTAACCTCGGGCTTCATCCGGCCGGGGTTCATGTGCTGGATCCGGCGCCATCGGCCGAGGTGCAGGCTTTTTGCGCTGCCTGGGGTGTGGCCATGGGCGCCCCGGCGTCGGCGCCGGAGGTGCTCGTTCTCGCCATCAAGCCGCAGAGCCTGGCGGGTGCCGCGCCCATGCTGGCGCCGCTTGCCGGGCCGCGGACGCTGGTCGTCTCGATCCTTGCCGGCAAGACGCTCAAGACGATTGCCGATCATCTGCCCGGGGCTGCCGCAATCATCCGGGCGATGCCCAACCTGCCGGCCGCAATCGGCGCCGGCATCACGGGTGCGGTCGCCAATGCCGCGGTCACGCCGGCGCAAAGACAGACCGCGCAAGCCTTGCTGGCTGCCGCCGGCCATGTCGAATGGCTCGACGATGAAGGCCTGATCGACGCGGTCACGGCGGTGTCCGGCTCCGGCCCGGCTTACGTTTTCTATCTGGCCGAATGCCTGGCCGAGGCCGGCGTCGCGCAAGGTCTGCCGCCGGGGGTCGCCGAACGGCTGGCGCGGGCGACGATCGAGGGCGCGGGCGCCATGCTGGCCGCCGTGCCCGAGGCCGCCGCGGCGAAATTGCGGGCGGATGTCACCTCGCCGGGGGGCACCACCGAGGCGGCGCTTGCCGAGCTGAAGGGCGACGACGCTTTGGGCAAGCTCATCGGCTGTGCCGTTGCCGCGGCCCGTAGGCGGGCGCAGCAATTATCTGATTGAGCGCGCGCTTTGTGGCGCGCCGCATGCTTGACTGACGCCCCTTCCACACTAGTCTCCAGGCCACTGATGGAGTCTGGCGTGGGAGGTGAGCGTGACCGAGGCAGCTGACGTCAGCCAAAAATCCGCGCCCGGATCGCCGCGCGATGCCATTGTCGAGGCTCTGCTGGAGCTCGCCGGCGAGCGGCATTGGGAAGACATTCCGCTAAGTGATATTGCCGCGCGCGCCAACGTCTCCCTGTCGACGTTCCGCGAGTTCTTTCCCTCGAAGGGCGCGGTGCTCTCCGCATTCATGCGCAAGATCGACAAGAAGGTTCTCGACGAGGCGCCGCCGCCGAAGCTCGATCAGCCGCCGAAGGAGCGGCTTTTCGAAGTGCTGGTGCGCCGGCTCGACGTATTGAAGCCCTACCGGCCGGGCCTTGAAAGCATCGGCGAATGGAGCCTGCGCGATCCCTTTGCGGCGACCGCCCTCAATCGCGAGGCGATGAATTCCATGCGCTTCATGCTGGAGGCCGCGGGTATCGATTCGGAAGGCCCCATCGGCATGTTCAAACTGCAAGGTCTGGCGCTCGCCTGGCGGCGGGTGCTGGCGACTTGGTTCACCGACGACAGTCCCGACCTCGCCGAGACGAAGACGGTGCTGGAGCGTGAACTGGCCCGCGGCAGCGCGGTCCTCGCCCGTGTCGAGGATGTCGGCCGGCTGACCTCGCCTTTGTTTTCGATCGCCCGCTCGTTCCTCGACCGGCGCCGCAGCACCGGCCTGCACGAGGCGGACAAGGAAGAGACGCCGACGACGTTCTGAGCGTCGCCAGCCCGATCCTAGAGCGTCGGATTTGTCCGAAAGCCGCTTCGCACGTTTCGGTCCGATGCCCTAGACCGGGACGCGAACCGTCGCGCGCAGGCCGCCGAGCGGGCTGTCGCCGAGGGTGATGTCGCCGCCATGCGAACGGGCGATGTCGCGCGCAATGGCGAGGCCGAGGCCCGTGCCGCCCTGGTCCTGATTGCGTGACGCATCGAGCCGGAAGAACGGCCGGAAGACATCGTCGCGCCGCTCCAGCGGAATGCCGGGGCCGTTGTCGTCGACACTGATCGTGAGAAAGCGCAGGTCGCGCTGCGCCTCGATGCGGATTTTCTTGGCATGCGCCAGGGCATTACCGACGAGATTGGCAAGGCAGCGCTTGAAGGCGGCGGGGCGTACCATGACGATCGGGTCGCCCTGGAAGGAAACCCCGACATCGGCGCCATGCCGTTCGGCTTCGCCGCGCAGCCCGGCGAGAAACTCGCGCATGTCGGTGCGCGCCGCCGCTTCGCCGGAATCGCCGCGGGCGAAGGCGAGATAGGCCTCCAGCATCCGCTGCATTTCCTCGATGTCTTTCTGCATGTCATGGGTTTCGGGCGTCTCGCCGATCAAGGCGAGCGACAGTTTGAAACGCGTGAGGATGGTGCGCAGATCGTGGCTGACGCCGGTCAGCATGGCGGTGCGCTGCTCGATGTTGCGCTCGATGCGCCGCTTCATCTCGATGAAGGCGTAGCCCGCCCGGCGGATCTCGCGCGCGCCGCGCGGATGAAAATCCGCCTCGCGCCCCATGCCGAAGGCTTCCGCGGCATTCATGAGCCGCACGATCGGCTTGATCTGGCTGCGCAGGAAGGCGATGGCGACGACGATCAGGACGAACGACGTGCCGAGCATCCAGAGCAGGAAGATGTAGGAATTCGAAGCATAGGCGGCGCTGCGATAGGCGACGACGCGCAGGATCGAATTGTCGAGCAGGATGCGGATTTCGATCAGATTCGAGCGGCCGACCGTATCGAGCCAGAAGGGCTTGCCGATCTGGCGGCGGATCTCGTTCGACAGCGCCCCGTCGATGATCGAGAAAAACGGCTTCGGCAGCGGCGGCGGCAAAGCGCCCTTGGGCATGAACTCGATGTCGATATTCATGCGCTCCTGGGCGATGCGGGTCAGCGTATCGTCGTTCTTGTCCTGCGGATAGGAATTATGGATGTCGATGACGGCGGCAATGTCCTGCACCAGCGCCGTCGAGAGCTGGCGCGTGACGAGCTGCCAGTGGCGCTCCAGGAACACATAAGTGACGACAGTTTGCAGGATCACCATCGGCAGGATGACGATCAGGATCGAGCGCGCGTAAAGCCCCTTGGGCATGATCGACCGCAGCCGCGAGACAAAGCCGCGCCACACGGCCAAAAACTTGGCGAGATAAGACGGTAGCGACGGGGCGGTCGAAATCTGCGTCATCAGCGGTCGATCAGGAGACGGTAGCCGGCGCCGCGCACGGTTTGCAGATGCAGCGGATTGGCCGGGTCGCGCTCGATTTTATGGCGGAGCCGGTTGACTTGAACATCGACGGTGCGTTCGTTGCCGGCGACGCCCGGGCCTGCGAGCAATTCGCGGCTCACCGTTTCGCCGGGGCGCGCCGCGAGCAGCCGCAGCATGTCGCGCTCGCGCTCGGTGAGACGGACAATTTCGTCGCCGCGGCGCAGATCGCCGCGATGCAGGTCGAAGACGAAGCCGCCGAAATGCACATGGGTGATTTGCGTCGGCGGCGCCGGTGGCTGGGCGCGCCGCAGGATCGAGGCGATGCGCAGCAAAAGCTCGCGCGGCTCGAAGGGCTTGGCAAGAAAATCGTCGACGCCGGTCTCGAAGCCAGCGATACGGTCGCCCGTCTCGGCCTTGGCGGTCAGCATCAGGATCGGCACGCGACCGCGGTCGGAATCGTCGGTGCGCAGCCGCGCGGCAAAGTCGAGGCCGCTTTCGCCCGGCATCATCACGTCGAGAACGATCAGGTCGAAGGAGAAGTTCTTGAGCGCGGCATTCGCCTCCTCGGCATTGCCGGCAAGCGTGACGCGATAGCCTTCCTGGCTCAGATAGCGTTGCAGCAGGACGCGGATGCGCCGGTCGTCGTCGACGATGAGAAGATGGGCGGCATCGTCCGCGGGGATCGGCGTCTCGGCTTGCGGATCGGGCTCGCGTTCGACGTCGGACTCGGTCATAGCTCGCGGCCAAGCGGCTTCAGCCGGGCACCCGATGCGACCAGGGTTGCGACCTTTTCCTGCTCGCGCGGATCGATCATGGCGAGCAGAAAGGCGATCGCATCCGGGCGCGCGTTCTTCTGCAAATGGCCGAACACGCGGCGGAAGCGCTGCGTCTGCAGTTTCGCAATGTTGAGCGCCAGGTTGATGCCCGTCTTGGTTGGATAGAGTTGGCGCTGGCGGCGATCGATCACGCCGGCGCGCACTTCGACATAGCCCTTGTCGCGCAATTCCTTGAGCACGCGGTTGAGGCTCTGTTTTGTGATCTTCAAAATATCGAGAAGCTCGGCGATGGTCAGGCCCGGCCGGCGGCTGACGAAATGCAAGACCCGGTGATGGGCGCGGCCGAACCCGTAACTTTCAAGCAGCCGGTCGGCGTCGCCGACAAAGTCGCGATAGGCGAAAAACAGGAGCTCGATCAGGTCGAACATCGGCTCGGCTTCCGCTTGGACGGGCGCCGCGCGCGTGACGGGCGGCGGACTGGGTTCGGTGCTTTTTCTCCGCGACACTGATTCCATAGACCGGGCTTCCCACCACGCAGGTATGTCACAAACTTGAACGCCATAGCACGCCGAAAAGGCCACGTCAGGCCCCCGGATGGTCCAGCATTTACGTCAGTGATATTGACATATTCCGGCGGGATTGCTAGCCGTCAGGACGCTGTTTCCGCGCGCCGAAATCGCGTAAACGTTTTGCCCGGCCGCGAGAGAAGAGTCATGATGCCGCGCCGGTTCTAAGCCGCCGCGAAAGGAGTGTGATATGTCCGTTTTGCCGTTCGACCAGCGTGATGGTTTCATCTGGATGAATGGCAATCTGGTTCCTTGGCGCGAAGCCAAGCTGCATGTCCTCTCGCATGGATTGCATTATGCCTCCTGCGTGTTCGAAGGCGAACGTGCCTATGGCGGGCAGATTTTCAAATCCGCCGAACATTCGGAGCGGTTCAAGCGCTCCGCCAATGTGCTCGATTTCGAGATTCCCTATTCGGTCGCCGAGCTCAATGCGGCCAAGCAGCTTGTGGTCGACAAGAACAACCTGACCGACTGCTACGTTCGTCCGGTCGCCTGGCGCGGCAGCGAGATGATGGCCGTCGCGGCGCAGAATTCGACGATCAACACCGTGATCGCCGTGTGGCCCTGGCCCAGCATGTTCAATGTCGCCGAGAAGATGAAGGGCATCCGTCTCGACATTGCCGAATATCGCCGGCCGGATCCGCAGACCGCGCCGACCGCCGCCAAGGCCGCCGGCCTTTATATGATTTGTACGATCTCGAAGCATCGCGCCGAGCGGCGCGGCTATGCCGATGCGATGATGCTCGATTGGCAGGGTCGGGTCGCCGAATGCACCGGCGCCAATATTTTCTTCTCCGTCGATGGCGTTCTGCATACGCCGACCGCCGATTGCTTCCTCGACGGCATTACCCGGCGCACGGTGATCGATCTTGCCAAGCGCCGCGGCGTCGAAGTGATCGAGCGGCGCATCATGCCGGAGGAACTGACGCAATTCGAAGAATGCTTCCTCACCGGCACCGGCGCGGAGGTTACGCCAGTCTCCGAGATCGGCCCCTATAAGTTCACGCCCGGCGCGCTCTCGCGTGCTTTCGTCGAGGATTATTCGGCCGAGGTGCGGCCGAAGCAGCAGGCGGCGTGAAGCACCCGACCCGCTCATTTTGCGGCTCGGTTGTCAGCCCAAACTTTGCGACGTCGAACGTCGCGTTGACGCGCCGGATGAGGTCAAGCGGCGCCCCCGAAGCCTCGGCGCCTTTGCCGAGATTCTCGAACCAGATCTCGGTCTCCCGGCCGATCTGGCTCTGGCGACGAAAGGTGGCGCGATAGCCGAGCGGCGCCAAGGCGTCATTCAGCCGGTCGGTCAGGCGTCTGGTTTCATCGCAATTTGTCCGGGATCATAATCCATGCCCGTGCCGTTGAATACGATTTATCGGAAACGGGAGATTTCGCATGGGGTTGCGCAGGAGGGCGATGATTGGGCATCCTAGTCTCGTCGCCGAGCGGCTATAACAACCATGGAAAAAATGTCCGAGAGAAGCCTGACGTTCACGCTGAAGCCTGAGGCTTGTGAGGCGCTCGTCGCGCAGCTCGGCAAGGCGGGCGCGCATTGGACGGCGGAGACCAAAGTGCTCTCGCTTTATCTCGACACGCCGGAAAGCGCGATCGGCAAGCTTGGCTTTGGTTATGGCATCCGCCGCCGCGGCGACGTGACGCTGAACGATACGCAGGAGGCATTGCGCCGTTTTTCACGCGGCCTCGCCGGCCAGAGCGGCTGGACGACTTTCCGTCATGCGCTTTCGGTCGCAACGCCGCCCGCCGCGCGGGAATTGCAAAGCCTGCTCCGCGCCCCGGGCACAAGGTCGCGTCTCAATGTCGTTTTTCAAAGCGAGGCGAAACGCAGCTTCTGGTCTGTATCCACCGGCCGCGGCGAGGCCAATCTGACGCTGGAGCAGGCGGGCATCGTCAACGGCGGCAAGACGCGGCTTGCGTCGCTGACGCTTACCTATCCGATCGATCTCGCCGCTCCGGCGCTGACGTTCATCGCTGGGATCAGCAAGCTTATCCCGCTCCGCCTCACCGGCGAGACGCTGGCGCTCGAAGCCTATCGGCATGACGGGCGCCGCGATGTCGCGATGCCGAATGCGATCACGCCGCGGCTGATGCGGGCCATGTCCACCGCCGCGGCCTTTCAGACCATTGCCTACGCGACCTTGGATCATTTTCTTCTGGCGCAGGTGCGCGTGCGCTTTTTGCGTGATGTGGAAGGCGTGCATCAGGCCCGCGTCGCGCTGCGGCGGTTCTCGGCGGCCTGGCGGCTCTTCTCGGCGCTCGTCGACGGTGATGATGGCGACGCCCTCAAAGCAGATTTGTGCCCGATCAAGGATGCGCTACGCACCGCGCGCGATCTCGATGTGCTGCTCGGCGATGTCGCAACGCTCGCCGCCGACGATCCAGCCTTGCCGACGACGCCAGTCCGCCATTTGCTCGAAGCGCGCCGCGAGAAAGCTTACGATACACTTGTCGCGGCGCTCAACGCATCAGAGACGGATGGCGTCTTGTTGCGTCTCGTAACTTGGATCGAGGCCGGGGACTGGACGCGCGATTCGGCGCGTGCCCCGGATCGTGTCGAGCCTTTCGTCACCTTTGTTCAGCGCAAATTCAGCAAGCTTATTCAAAAATTCCAACGTCGCTGCGAAGCCTTGGAGCAGGCGAGCTACAGAGAGCGCCACCGGACGCGGATCAGCGCGAAGAATTTGCGCTACGGGGTGGAGTTTCTCGACCAGCTCGTGCGGCTCGCCGATGGGAAGGGTTTGCGTAAACAACATCGCGCACTGATCGGCGCCTTAAAACACATGCAGAGCTTTTTGGGCGAGGAGAACGACATCCTGATGGCGCATGCCTATTTCGCGGGTCTCGGCCAGGACGAAAATTCGGTGGCGGCCAATGCGGCGACAGTGACGGCCGGCGCAACGCTCGCCGCCCGACTGAGCCCGAGCGGCAAGCACAAATTCCACAAGACCGTCGCCAAAGCGCGCCGGGAGCTTTTCGACGTGAAACCGTTCTGGCTCGATCTGGCGGAGCGTTAGCGCCACAGAGCGGGTTCGATCTATCCTTCAAGCATGGCAAGGCCTAAGCTGCCGCCAACCAACCTGCGGAACATCGACGTGAAAATTCTCCCCATCATCATGTGTGGCGGCTCCGGCACAAGGGTCTGGCCGGAATCGCGCGAAAGCCGGCCGAAGCAATTCATTTCGCTGCTTGGTTCGCGCTCGACCTTTCAACTGACGCTGGAGAACATCGACGATCCGCTGTTCGAGGCGCCGATCATCATCTCCAATCAGGATTATCGCTTTCTCGTGTCCGAGCAGGTCAACGAGGTCGGCCATACGGCGCGGGTGGTGCTGGAGCCGACGCGGCGCGATTCGGCGCCCGCCGTCGCCGTCGGTGCCGAGCTTGCGGCGGAGATTGCCCCGGATACGATCGTCGCGATTTTCGCTGCCGATCACGTCGTCAAGGATCGCGCCGCCTTTCTCGCCTGTTGCCGCGAAGCCGCCGCTGCGGCTGCGGCCGGCTATATCGTCACGCTCGGCGTCAAGCCGACGGGGCCTGCGACCGGCTACGGCTACATCAAGACCGGCGCCCCGGTGCTCGAGGACGGCACGGTGCTGAAGGCCGAAGCTTTCGTCGAGAAGCCGGACGTCGAGACGGCGGCGCGCTATGTCGCCGACGGCTATCTCTGGAATGCCGGCAATTTCATCTTCCGTGCCGATGTTATGCAGGCGGAATTGCGCCGCTGCGCGCCGCTGGTGCTCGATGCGGCGGCCGAGGCTTTGGCCAAGGCGCGCAAGGACCTCGAATTCCTGTTGCTCGACAAGGATGCGTTTTCGCGGGCGCCAAAAATCTCCATCGACTATGCGGTGATGGAACATACCAACAAGGCTGCCGTCGTGCCGGCCGACATCGGCTGGTCGGATGTCGGCACCTGGGCCGCGGTCGATGAATTGTCGCCGCATGACAAGGATGGCAATTCAATCCGCGGCAACGGCATCGCGCTCGATGCGAAGAACGTGCATATTCGTTCGGACGAGCATCTCACCACTGTCGTCGGCGTCGACGATGTCATCGTCGTCACGACGCAGGATGCTGTCTTGGTGCTCGACCGCGCGCATGGCGACAAGGTCAAGCAGCTCGTCGATCGGCTCAAGGCGGAGAACCGGAACGAGGCGCTGGAGCATAAGCGCTCCTACCGGCCGTGGGGCTATTATCAATCGATCGACAACGGCCCGCGCTATCAGGTCAAGCGCATCGTGGTGAAGCCCGGCGCCCGGCTCTCGTTGCAGAAACATTTTCATCGCGCCGAACATTGGGTGGTGGTCCGCGGCACGGCGGAA
This sequence comes from Pseudomonadota bacterium, assembly GCA_040756295.1. Lineage (GTDB taxonomy): Bacteria > Pseudomonadota > Alphaproteobacteria > Rhizobiales > Beijerinckiaceae > Methylovirgula. The sequence continues at coordinate 525,534 of JBFLZN010000002.1, forward strand.
GTCACCCGCAATACGGATGTGATCCAGGTGCATGAGAATGAATCGATCTATCTGCCGATCGGCGCGGTGCATCGCCTTGCCAACCCCGGCAAGATCGATCTGGAGCTGATCGAGGTGCAGACCGGCTCTTATCTCGGCGAAGACGATATCGTGCGGCTCGAAGACGTTTATAACCGCGTGTGAGCGACGTCTTCCGAATTGCCCGACGTCTCGAAATGCTCATTGGCGTCGGGCTTGCCCCGCCAGTGCTCCCAGATGATGGTCGCAAGCAGGCCGAAGGCCACGCCGCACAGCGCGCCGAGCGAGCTCATGACAAAGTCGCCGTAGCGGCCGTTGCGTCCCGGGATCAGAAGCTGCAGGATTTCGAGGGTGCCGGCAAAGATGCTGAGCCAGGCGGCGATCTCGATGCCGGCGGCGGGGCGCGGAAAGCGTATCGCCAGGATCAAGGCGGCCAGAAAGTAGGCGATAAAGCGTTCGGTTAAGATCGATTCACCCGAATAGGGGCGCCACCCGCCGGGCATCAGCGAGAGAAGGGCGATGAACAGAATCGCCAGCCAGGGGGAGAGTCGCCAGAATCGCGTCACGTCTTCGTCTTAGCACCGCCACGCGTGAGGGCCAACGAAGATCATCGAATTTGCTGAAACAAGTCGTGAGCAATTTAACGCGTTCTTTACCCTGGCCGACCCCGGATTAACATTATCGATTCCCTAACCACGACGTTAGGATTCAAACCGGAACCAATCAATTTAAGCTACAAAAGCGCATCGTTACCTGCGGTTTGGGATGGGAATGTCGATGCGGCGCACGTTTCTGCGGCTCGGTTCCGCATGTTTGGGCTTTTCTTTGCAGGCGGCGCCGGTCTTCGCCCAGACCTACAATAGCCCGCAAGGTCAACAGGTCGCGAGCGCGGCACCGGCTGGCAATTACGGCGGCGGTTTTCTGCAATTGCTGATGACCGGCGGCCAAAGCACCGCCTACAATCAGCCGGGTGCGGCCTATCCGGGCGCGACGCAGCCGGGCCAACCGCAACGTGCGATCGATCCGATCTATCTGCGCCAGGAGGTCGATTATGCCGGCCATGAGCGCCCCGGCACGATCGTCATCGATACGCAGCGCAAATTCTTGTTCCTTGTTGAGAAGGACGGCAAGGCTTTGCGCTATGGCGTCGGCGTCGGCCGCGAGGGCTTTGCCTGGACGGGCGTCGAGAAAATCTCGCGCAAGGCCGAATGGCCGGATTGGACGCCGCCGGTGGAAATGCTCAAGCGCCGGCCCGATCTGCCGACGCATATGGCCGGCGGCCCGGAAAATCCGCTCGGCGCCCGCGCGCTGTATCTCGGCGGCTCGCTCTATCGCATCCACGGCACCAACGAGCCTTACTCGATCGGCACCAGCGTTTCGTCGGGCTGCATCCGGATGATGAACCAGGATGTGATCGATCTTTATGGCCGCGTCGGCGTCGGCACCAAGGTCATTGTGATGTAGACGAGTGGCCGTTCGTGCCGCCGGTCAGCGCATTGATGAAGTCGCGGCAATAGGTAATCGCCGTCGTCTGGCAGATTTTTTCGAACAGCTTTTCCTGCCGGTCCTTGCGCTCGTCGAGCGGCATGATGAGCGCTTCGTGCATCGCCTCGGTGATCTCTTCCGGATCGTAGGGATTGATGATGATCGCCTCGGTCAATTCCTCGGCGGCGCCGGCGAAGCGCGAGAGGATCAGAACGCCGGGGTCTTCCGGGTCCTGCGCGGCGATATATTCCTTGGCGACGAGATTCATGCCGTCGCGCAGCGGTGTGACGATGCCGACACGCGCCTGGCGGTGGAATCCGGCGAGGCTCGCGCGTGAGACAGCGCGCGTCATATAGCGCAAGGGCTGCCAATCGAAATCGGCGTAACGGCCGTTGATGTCGCCGGAGAGCCGATCGAGCTCGCGCTTCAGACGCTGATATTCGGCGACATCCTCACGCGAACGCGCCGCAATCTGCAGGTAAGTCACATGCATCCGGTGCTCGGGGAAGCGATCGAGCAGATAGCCAAACGCCTCGAAGCGATTGGGCAGACCTTTGGAATAGTCCAGCCGGTCGACACCGATCATGAAGGCATGGCCTTCAATGCTGTCGATGAGGCGGTGCGCGGTGCGGCTCTGCACCGCCTTCTTGGCCTGGCGCGCGAAGCCGCGTGAATCGATGCCGATCGGAATGGTATCGACGACGACGGAGCGGCCCTCGTACCAGATCGACTCGCCCGACTGACGCGCGATATTGAGGAAGCTCAGGAGGCAATCCTCGAAATCGTGCAGATGCTGGCGCGCCTGGAAGCCGACGACATCATAGGTCAGCATCATTCGCAAAAGCTTCTCGGCGGAAGGCAGAACGCCGAAGACGCTCGCCGGCACGAACGGCACATGTAGGAAAAAACCGATCCGGTTCTTGACGCCGAGCGCCCGCAAGGCGTCGGCAAGCGGGATCAGATGATAATCATGCACCCAGATGAGATCGTCCGGCCGCAGCAGTTCGGCGAGCGCCTTGGCATAGGCGCGGTTGACGGCGAGGTAGCCTTCGAAATCCTCGCGGTCGAATTCGAGCAGGCCCGGCTGGAAATGCAGCAAGGGCCAAAGAACGGAATTGGCAAAGCCGACATAGAAGCGGCGATAGTCGTCTTCCGACAGGTCGAGCGTCGCGAAATCGAGCTTGCCGCTGTTGTGGAGCTTGGCGGAGGTTGCGGTCTCCGCGGCGATCTCGCCGCTCCAGCCGAGCCAGAGTGCGCCCTGTTTGAAGACATCCTTCAAGGCGACCGTCAGCCCGCCCGCCTTGGCGCCTTTCGACGGCAGCGGCACGCGATTCGACACGATCACGACGCGCGCCATAAAGCCTCCTCCCAGCCGCGCGACAGGCGCGCGGCCGAATGAATCAGTCCGACATGCGAATAGGCCTGCGGAAAATTGCCCCAGAGCGCGCGCGTGCCCGCGAGCACGTCTTCGGAGAGCAGGCCTGCCGCGTTGCGGACGGCGAGTACGTTGTTGAAGATATCACGTGCTTCGGCGCGCCGCCCGGCCAAAGCCAGGGCATCGACATACCAGAAGGTGCAGACGAGAAACGCCGTTTCGGGGCGGCCGAAATCGTCGGCTTCGTCGTAGCGCATGACAAAGCCGTCGCGCAGAAGCCGTTTGGCGATGATATCGAGCGTCTTGCCGACGCGCGGATCATTCGCCGGCAAAAGCCCGATTTCCGGCAGCAGCAGGCAGGTCGCATCGGCGAACGGCGCGTCGAGCACGCCAGAGATCCAGCCATCCGGCATCGTCGCCCGCGTCAGGATCTCGGCGCGCAGTTTGCTGGCGAGGCCTTCCCATTCGGCGGCATCGGCAGGCTGGCCGACGCGCTCGGCGATCAAGGCGAGGCGATGCAGCGCCGCCCAGCACATGGCGGCCGAATAGGTGTGGACGCTTGCCCGTTCGCGATATTCCCAGGGCCCGGCATCGACCGTCATGGCACAGCGCGCCGCGACGCGGCCCATGCCGCGCAATTGCTGATAGAGCGTCGAAAGCCCGGTATAAGTCAGGCGCGCGTCCCAGAACATCTGCGCCGCCGTCAGGATGATCGAGCCGTAGACGTCGTTCTGGATTTGCGAGACCGCGGCATTGCCGATGCGCACCGGCCCCATGCCTTGATAACCGGCGAGCGACGGCGCCAGCCGTTCCTCGGAGCTGGTTCCGGACGAGATCGGGTAAAGCGGCGCGATGGCAATATCGTCCGAGCGCAAGACCGCGTCGATGACGAAGCGGATGAAATTTTCCATCGTCCGCGTCGCGCCGAGCCGGTTCAGGGCGCCGACGGTGAAGAAGGCATCACGCAGCCAGCAGAAGCGATAGTCCCAATTGCGCGCCGTGTGCGGCGCCTCGGGGACGGAGGTCGTCAGCGCGGCAACGATCGCGCCGGTATCCTCGCAGCTGCAGAGCTTCAACGTGATGGCCGAGCGGATGACTTCATTCTGCCATTCGAAGGGGATGGACAGGCCGCGCACCCAGCCGCGCCAATCCTCGATCGTCGCGGCAAGAAAATTCTGTGCGAGCGAATCGGGGGATTCGGGGACCGATTCGTCCGGGCCGATGAAGAGATTGACCGGCCGGTCGAGGGAGAATTCGGATTCCTCCAGAATATAGGCGACCGCCATGTCGGCGGTGACGCGCAAGGCCATCTGGCCGCCGGAATAGCGGACATGATTGCTGCCGAAACTGACGGCAGGCTTGGTCGCGCCATAATTGAAATGCGGGCGGATGCGCACCGCGAGCCGCACCCGTTTGGTCAGCGGCTCGATGCGGCGGATCAGCATCGGCGGCCGGAAGCTGCGGCCAAAACGCTGCAGGCGCGGGGCGAAATCGATGATCCGCACTTGGCCGCCATTGCGGTCGGTGATCGTTGTTTCGAGCACGGCGGTGTTGCGCAGATAGCGCTGGCTCGCCTCAACCGCGTCGCAGACCACGACATCCATGAAGCCGGATTGCGGATCGTCGCCATTGACGAGCGCCGAAAAAACCGGATCGGCGTCGAGGCGCGGATAGCAAAACCACACATGCCGGCCGCCGCGGTCGATAAGACTTGCGACGGCACAATTGCCGATGGCGGCGAGATCAAGCGATTGCATCGATCCCAAGCCTCAAAGATCGGCGACACGTTTCAGCCAAGCGCGCACCTCCTGCGGCTGGCCATTAAATCGCACGGCGACGTTGAGCGCGAGCCCGCCATGCGCAAGCGCCGCCTCGAACCCGTCTTCGTCGGTGACATCGTCGCCGACAAAGACCGGGGTGCGGCCGGCGAAAGGTGCCATCGCCATCAGACGATGGACGGGGCGTGCCTTGGTTACCGCGCGCGGGCGGATTTCCACTGCCATTTTTGCTTCCATCAGTTCGAATTCCTGCGGCGCGCGGGCAACGAGTTGCCGGGCAAGCCGCATCACTTTGTCGGCCGCATCCGGCGCGTTGCGGAAATGCGCCACGACATTATGCGGCTTCACCTCCGTCAGAATGCCCGGGCACGCGGCCTGCAAGTCCAACAAGGCTTGAGCCCAGCTGTGCGGCACGGGCTTGCCGAGCTGTTCCTCGGTGCCGTCAGGCAAACGGACCACTGCACCATGCTCGCTGCCGGTGGCCAGACGCAGCGGTTTCAGCAGGCCGTCGATATCGGTGAGCGCCCGGCCGCTGACGATCGCGACGGCGCCGTTCAAGGCGCGCGCCGCGCCCTGCAAATCGCTGACGAGATCGGGCGGCACGACAACGGACGTCGGCGTCGCGGCGATATCGAGCAAAGTTCCGTCGAGATCGAGAAACAGCGCCCAGTTCCGCGCCGGCTCCGGCGCTGGCGAGGCGGTATCGACGGCCACAAGCCCATTGTCCATGAACCATGCCTCCGGCCGGCGCTCATATTCACCGGCGGGCGGCCGGGCGCGGCTGACCGTCATAGGCTCCCCGATTTTAAGCGATCCGCGCGCCAAGATATCCCATACGCGCGCGGTAATAACGGCCGGGGGGCAAAATCGTTCCGGTCTAGCTGCCAGAAAATTGACAGTAATAAATAAAGAGCCTCGCCTCGGATGCGGCGAGGCTCGCGTTTACAAAAACTCTAGCAACTATACGTCGAACGAGCCGTCGTCGTTGCTACTGAAATCGTCCGAGTTGTTATCCGTATCAAAGATGTCGGTGGAATCTGTGCCATTGCTGTTATCGGCGCTTTTGCCGTCATCGTCATAATAATTATTGACGATCGTCTCACCACCGCCGCCAAGGCCGGTCACCCCGGTGCCCATTCCGAGGCCGCCCAAGCCTCCTCCCAAGCCACCTCCGTGGCCGCCGAAGAGATTGCGGATCGAATCGGCGAGCAAAACACCGCCGGCGACGCCGGCCGCGCTCTGCAAGGCACCGCTCAGAAAGCCGCCGCCGCCCGGAGGCGGGCCGCCCCAAGGCGCGCCTTGTTGTTGCGGCGGATAGGGCGGCTGTTGCGGCGGGTAGGGTTGCTGCTGGGCCTGCGGACCCCGGCCCCAGGGGCCGCCGGGCAGCGGCTGGGCCGGACGCGGCGGCTCAGGCGGCTGCGCCGAAGGCCCGCCGCCGAAGATCGAGCCGAGACTGCTGAAGAAGCCGCCGCCTTGCGGCTGACCCTGCGGCTGCTGTGCATTGAGCTGCGCCTGCAGGTCTTCCAACTTTCTGTTGGCGGCCTCCAAAGCCTGGTTCTGAACGAGAACGGCCTGCGTCAGGAAATAGGGCGCATAGGGTTGCGCCTTGATGGCGTTCGCAATCAACGCCTCGGCTTCCGGGTCGCGCGGCACATTGGCAGACCCTTGAATGCGGTCGAAAAGACCGGTCAGCAGCTGGCGTTCTTCGGGTGACATGATTCTCTCCCGTGGTTCGGGTGGCCCCGCGGCGGACATATGGGAGGCGATTGCGGCGCCACCAAGGGGCCAGATTGTGAGCCAGCTTTCGCTTCCAGCTTCGATGGCTTAGAGCAGGGGCCGAAAAGGCGCCCGACTTTTCGAGGCGGACTTGCTCCGGTTCATTGAAAAGGCCGCCGCGGAAAGGTTTGCGCAGGATGAATGACGTTAAGAAGACGCCACGGACCCAGGCCAAGCTGCCGCGCGGCTTCGGTGACCGCGGGCCGGCGGAGATCGCCGCGACCGAGCGGATGCTGGCGGCGATCAAAGAGAGCTATCAGCTCTACGGTTTCGAGGCGGTCGAGACGCCGTTCATCGAATATACCGAGGCGCTAGGCAAATTCCTGCCCGACCTCGACCGGCCGAACGAAGGCGTCTTCTCGTTTCAGGACGACGACGAGCAATGGCTGTCGCTGCGCTATGACCTGACGGCGCCGCTCGCGCGTTTCGTCGCTGAAAACTACGATCGGCTGCCGAAGCCTTATCGCTCCTATCGCGCCGGTTATGTGTTTCGCAACGAGAAGCCGGGCCCGGGGCGTTTCCGCCAGTTCATGCAGTTCGATGCCGATACGGTCGGCACAAGCTCCGTCGCCGCGGATGCCGAGCTTTGCATGATGGCCGCCGATACGTTGGAGCGGCTGGGCGTCAAGCGCGGCGACTATGTGATCAAGGTCAATAATCGCAAGGTGCTGGATGGTCTGATGGAAAGAGTGGGACTTGGCGGTGATGAAAACATTGGCCGAAGGCTAACTGTGTTGCGCGCGATCGATAAACTGGATCGACTGGGTGACGAAGGCGTCAAACTCTTGCTCGGACCAGGGCGAAAAGACGAAAGTGGCGATTTCACAAAAGGAGCCGGCCTAAGCCCCGAGCAAGCGGACATCATAGTCAGTGCAACTTCGTCCAAGGCCCAGGGCGTCGCTCGAGAAAGCGATTTTAGCGCCCGTCCCTGGATCGACATGGCATCTGGCGATCACCTAGATGGAGAAGAACGGCGCATCGATAACTTTGCTACCCTGGCCCACTGGAAGTTTAATCTTGGACTAATCCACACTAGTGCCAAACAGGGCATTGAGGAATTAGAGAGTTTAATACGCATCTGCGAATCTGCGACCTACGGCTCCAATCGCATCCGTATCGATCCCTCCGTCGTGCGCGGTCTCGAATATTACACCGGCCCGGTTTTCGAAGCCGAACTGACCTTCGAAGTGAAGGACGACGAAGGCCGGCCCGTCCGTTTCGGCTCGGTTGGCGGCGGCGGGCGCTATGATGGTCTCGTTGGCCGTTTCCGCGGCGAGGATGTTCCGGCGACGGGTTTTTCCATCGGCGTCTCGCGGCTCTATGCGGCGTTGAAGGCGATCAATTCGCCGGTCGTTGCCGGGGTGCAGCAACGCGGGCCGGTGATCGTCCTCGTCCTCGATCAGGCCGAGATCGCGCGCTACCAAAGCTTCGTCTCGGCCTTACGCAAGGCCGGCATCGCCGCCGAACTCTATCTGGGGTCGTCGGGCATGAATGCGCAGCTGAAATATGCCGACAAGCGCCATGCGGTCTGCGCCATCATCCAGGGCTCGAACGAGCGCGAAAAGGGCGAGATCGCCATCCGCGATCTGGTGCTCGGCGCCGAGCTTGCGGCTTCGAGCAAGGAGCGCGCGGACTATCTCGAATTGCGCACCAAGGCGCAGTTTTCCGTCCCGGAAGCCGACCTTCTCAAGGCCGTCAACGAGGTGCTGTCGCGACATTAGGGTTTTTGCGTCGCGCTAACCATTCTCCCATTTTGCTCGGGACGCGTGCGCTGCCGAAGAAACGCGGCCACGCTATTTTGGCTGCATTCGGTGTATAGTGGTCGGTCATGAGCAAGCAGAGGATGAGGCCAGCGCCGGCGCTCTTGCAGCGCCTCGAAGCCGCGTTCCTGAGCCACGGCTACAGTGCGCTTTCGATGCTCGGGCTGGCCGAAGCCTGCGACGTGACCGCGCGCACGCTCTATAATTATTTCAGCAACAAGGAGGAGGCGTTTCGCGCCGCGGTCCTCTATCGCAATGAGATGGCGCTGAGCCGGGGGTTCGCCGCCGGCCGCGAACAATGGTCGAAGGGCGGCAGCGCGCTCGATATCCTTGCCGCGATCCTGGACGTCCGCTACGGCGATACGCGCCGCCTCGCCAATGTATCGCCGCATCTCGTCGAATTGAATGCCACGGTGTTCCAACGCTGCAACGATATCGTCACGACCGTGGCGGTGTCTTTCGAGGCGGATCTGGCCCAGCTCATCATCGAATTGCAGGAAGCCAATTTGCTGCGGCTTCGTGCCGGCGTCACACCAGACGACGCCGCTCAGGCGCTCGCCAATGGCGCCCGCGGTGTCAACCAGCGGCTGCCGCCGGTGCCGGCCGCGTCATTGTCCGCGCGCTACCGCGAAATGTGCCAGTTTATTCTCTATGGCAGCGCCGAACCGCCGCCCGGTCGCTGAGAGAATGGATGAGTGCGGGCGGGCGCGAAAGAGCAAGCTTCAGACGGCCCGCCAATAAACGTCGCGACTTATTGCGGGATCTTAACGTTCAAGGTGTCGAGCATATGCTCGACCTCCTTGCCGTGCGCCTTAATGCCCTCGGGCGATGCCCAAACCGTCATAAGAACCATTGTACCGCTGGCTGCGACAGGTCCGACTTTGACGTAACGCAGGATTGTCGGTTTTCCCTGCCAGGTGGCATTGGGAAAAAACATCGTCGAGACGTTGATATCGCCAACTTTTCTGTCCGTTGTCTGCGGATCGTTGAGAACGACGTCGTTATCTTTCCAATACTTTTCATGTTCCGCCCGAAGCGTGTCGTTTTCGCTGCCTTTGTAGACCTCGAGCCAGGTGTAGACCTCTTCGTCAGGCGTCTTCAGCTCCACGCCGCGGTCGGACTCGCTCGCTTGAAAGGCATCAGGAACGTCCAGCGTGATAGCGCCGATCGTTGTGCTCTTCGCATATCCGGCGGCAGACATCGAAAAAAGCAACACAGTCGCGATAGTCAACTTTCGAATTAAATGAAGCATTTGGTGTTTTCCCGTCTCATGGCTTTGAATGCGATTCGACTGGTGCGCCGTCCCTCGGCCGGTTCGGCATCGCGTCTCTCTTGAGAGACATCGACCGTCCCGGACTAAACGACCGAGATGGCGCAAAGCTGACCTTTTTTGAAAGCCGAGCTTTCTGAGTTGCGCGGGGATGACCGGGCCACGCGGCAGTCTGCGAGCGAACCGCTCAACTTCCTCCGACAGGAAGGCTGTACACAAGTCCAAGGATACTTATTCAGCCGCCCGCAACCAACCGGCGTGGTGAAAGAATTTCTCCTGCGGAATCGGTCCTGCGAACAGCGCGAGTTTAAAGCTATTTGAACCGAATGCACTTCGCTGCAGCCATCGAAGCTTCATGCGAACAGTCTATCCCTCGTGAGTTGGCCGCATCTCGTGGCACAGACAATCTTTCCACTCAGATCGGCCAAGCCAAAACGACGACCTAATTCGGTTTGGAGTTGACTCATGACGATGGGAATGTCTTGCACAGCTCACCGCTTACAAGCGGGAAAATTTGCAACGATTTTCGCGACACTGATCGTCGCAACCGCAGGCGGCGTCACAGCCGCCGCCGCTCAAACAGAATCGGTGCTTTACTCTTTCGCAGGTGGCACCGGCGATGGCGCTCAGCCCTTTGCAGGCCTGAGCATCGACACAACTACGGGCAATCTCTACGGCGCGACATTTTCCGGCGGCTCATACGGGCAAGGCATTGTTTTCGAGCTGCCATCGGGCGCGACCAGCGACACGGTCCTCTGCAACCTGCCCGGTGGTAATGGCTCTGGTGCGCTCAACGGGGCGGGTCCGTGGGGCACGCCCGTCTTCTGGAACGGTAATGTCTATGGGACCGCCACCTATGACTCCATAAGCAATGGTTCCGTATTAGGTAACGGAGTTGTGTACGAGTGCGCCGCCAACGGAAGCGGCTATACGGTTTTGCACCAATTTAAAGGCGGCACGAGTGACGGCACCAACCCATTTGCCGGCCTGTTCCTCGATTCAACTCATACCAATCTTTACGGAACAACAGTTGCGGGAGGCACGTCAAGCAATGGCGTTGTATTCCAGCAGCCGATAAGTGGAACGGCGTCGACAATTTTGCACAGCTTTGCCGGGGGCAGCAGTGACGGCGCCCAACCCTACGGTGGCGTGATCATTGATCCGCACAATAATCTCGCTGGAGCGACCGTTGATGGCAGCACATTGGACAATGGCATCATATACATAACGCCGATCGGCAGTTGGACGAGCCCCGCAATTGCGAAGAGCTTCGGGTCCAGCAGCAATGGGGAAATCGCTCGGAGCACCCTGCTTACGGATAAATTTGGCAATAATTACTATGGAACGACCATGCTGGGAGGGGGCGTGGCAAGCGATGGCGTGGTATTCGATCTTTTTGCGCTCGGCGGCGGCAGATATAGCTACTCTCTCCTCCACATTTTTACGGGAGGCAGCAGCGACGGCGCCCAACCTTACGCGGCCTTGATCGAAGACGCCTCCGGTAATCTCTACGGCACGACGACGAGCGGCGGCGCGTCGGGGTATGGCGTGGTGTACGAGCTTACGCCGAACGGAAGCGGCGGCTATAACGAAACAATCCTGCACTCCTTTGCAGGAGGCACGAGCGACGGCGCCAATCCCTATTCCGCGTTGGTGATGGACTCGTCCGGGAATCTTTATGGCACAACGGCCAATGGCGGCGCGAACGGACATGGCACCATATTCGAGATTGCGATGCCGACCACACTGACGCAATCGCTTAAGCAAAAGCGCTAAAGCGATAGGCGATCCGGCCCCTTCCATCACGCGTGGAGAGGGGCCGGCTCAACTCGTGATCTGTCCTATCCGGGCCGCTGGCGGGCTCGCTTACCTTTTCACGCGCACCAGGCTTTTCAGGTCGGATTCCGGATCGGCGATGAACTCCGGCGTCACCGGGATATGTTCGCCGAGGAGCCGGCGCGCCAGCATATGATCGCCCGCCTTGTTGACGGATTCGACGCCGGTCAGCACGCCGTTCTTGAAGCCGAAGAGCGAATAGGTGCGCTGTTCGTAGGCGCCGCGCAGGACGATCTTGTCGCTTTCATCGAGGAAGCCGGCGATCTGCAATTTGAGATCGCCCTGGTCGCTCCAGAACCATGGCACGTGATCGTAGTTCGCCGGCTTGCCGACGAGAAGCTTGGCCAAGGTGCGCGCCTGGTCGGTCGCGTTCTGCACCGATTCGAGCCGCATCTCGGCGCCGCGGTGCGTGTTGTAGTGGTAGACCGTGTCGCCGATGGCGAAAATATTCTCGTCCGAGGTCATCAGTCTTTCATCGACCTTGATGCCGTTCGGCGCGTCGACCCCGGCGGCGCGGGCGAGTTCGTCGCTTGGCACAAGGCCGATGCCGATCAAGACCATGTCGGCCGGCATGACCGTGCCGTCGTTCAACACCACCGATGTGACCTTGCCGTCGCCTTTGATGGCATTGATGCTCTGGCGGAAATGCAGGTTCACGCCGAACGCCTTGTGGGCTTCGGCGAAAAAGGCGGAGGTCTGCTGCGTCACCGCGCGCGCCATCGGCCGGTCGGCTAATTCGAAGAGATCGACCTTGCGGCCCTGCGAGGCAGCGGTCGCGGCGAATTCGAGGCCAATGAAGCCGGCGCCGATAACGATGATGTTCTGCGAGGTTTCGAGCTTATCGCGCAGCGCGCGCGCTTCCTCCAGCGTGCGCAGCGAGAAGACGCCGTCGATATGCGCGCCCTCGATCGGCAGGCGCCGCTGCACGCCGCCTGTCGCGAGAATGAGCTTCGAATAGTCGAGAACCTGCCCCGATTTGAGATGCAGGCGCTGCGCTACGCGATCGATCTCGGTGGCGCGTTCGCCAAGCAGAAGATCGATCTTGTTCTGCGGATAGAAGTCCGGCCCGCGCAACAGCACGCCGTCTTCCGGCGTCGCGCGTTTCAGATAGGCTTTGGAGAGCGGCGGCCGCTGATAGGGCAGATCCTTTTCATCGCCGAGAAGAATAAGCTTTTCGCCATAGCCTTCTTCGCGCAGCGAGGCTGCGAGCTGCACGCCGCCGTGACCGGCGCCGACGATGACAATCGTATCCGAACCCATTCTTATTTTCCTGTTGGAGCGTCGGACGTTCGAATTGAATCGCTCGGCGCTTTTAAGTCTTTCTCATCGCATCGGATTTGTCCGAAAACCGCTTCGCACTTTTCGGTCCGATGCTTTAGCGCCGCATCAAAAGCGTCGCCCAGCCGTCGATGTCAAGCCGCGCGAGAAGCCGCAGATGTTGCGTGCGATAGGCGCTCAAGACGCCTGGCACGTCGCGGCCGAGGAGGCCGGAGAGAATGATTTCGCCGCCGGGCCGAAGCGCCTTGGCGAGCGCCGGGGCCAGCTTGCGCAAGGGCGCCGCCAATATGTTGGCGGTGATGAGATCGTAGCGGCCGCGCAGCGCGGGGTGATCGACGCCGCGGGCCTGCACGACATGCACGAGCGGGCCGACGCCGTTGAAGTTTGCATTCGCTTTGGCGGTCTCGACCGCCACGGCATCGATGTCGCCGGCTTTGATGCGGCGGTGAAAGGCTTTGGCCGCCGCGATGGCGAGTACGCCGGTGCCGGTGCCGACATCGAGAATTTTTTCCGGCCGCCGCCGCTTGGCGACGGCATCGATAAAGGTCAGGCAGCCGCGCGTCGTGCCATGGTGTCCGGTGCCGAAGGCGAGCGCGGCCTCGATTTCGATCGCCCAATCGTTGACGCCGGCGGCGGCACGGTCATGCTCGCCGTGGACGAGAAAGCGCCCGGCCCGCACCGGCACGAGGCCGGCAAGCGAGGCTGCCACCCAATCCGCCTTTTCGACGCGGCCGAATTCCGCCTGCGCGGCGAGATCCGGGCCGGCGGCAAGGGCGATCAGTTCGCGGATCTGCGCTTCGTCGGGCGCACTGCCGAAATAGACTTCGACGATCCAGGGGCGCTCGATTTCCGGCCGGTCGCTCGGCTCCTCGAAGGCGCTGGCCGCGGTCTCGGCCGGGTCGAAGGTCTCGACGATAATGTCGGCGACGCGTTGCGCCGCCCCGGCGTCGGGGCAGGTGAGGCGCATCAGGAAAGCGGCATTATTGGGCGGCAGGCCTTCGAGCATGGCGGTCAGCTCTTGGGCGGGGCCGCCGCGTGCTCGGCGCTGATGAGAGCGAGCGCGTCGGGAGAATCCCATTTCGCCGGGCCGGCCATGGTGCCGATGTTGCAGCCGTCCTTGGCGACGAGAATGGTCGTCGGCAGGCCGAGAACTTTGCCATCCTGCTTCAAGGTCTCGAAAATGTTGGCCGTGTTGTCGGCGTAGAAACTCAAGTTCTTGACGCCGATCTCCTTGAGGAAGGCTTTCGGACGGTCGAGCCGGGCAGTGTCGATGTTCACCGCGACGACGCTAAAATCCTCGCTGCCGCGGGCGCCTTGCAGCCGGTCGAGCGAGGGCATTTCCATCCGGCAGGGCACACACCAGGTCGCCCAGAGGTTGAGCAGGATATTGCGGCCGCGGAAGCTCGCCAGCGTGACCGGCTTGCCGTCCTTGTCGGTGAAGGTCAGCGGCGGCATGGGCTGCGGATGATCGGCGATCGCCAAGGCGGCCACCTCGCCATGCGCGAGCGGCGCGAGCTTTACGGCCAGCGCCTGGGCGGCGGGGCAGGACTCGGCGGTGGCGGCTTCGTTGTGGTGCCATCCTTTCATCACGTATATGAAAGCCAGCACGAGGCCGAGGGTGATGAGCGATATGACCGGGGATGGCAAGCCGCGCTTCGGTTGATCTTGATCTGACATGCCTGTTCTTTGAAAGCGGAACCAATGAGCAACAAGATGTGGGGCGGCCGGTTTGCCGACAGCCCCGACGCGATCATGGAAGAAATCAACGCTTCGATTGATTTCGACCAGAAGCTCGCGGCCCAGGACATAGCAGGCTCGCTCGCCCATGTCGCGATGCTGGGCGAAACCGGCATTCTGTCTAAGGCCGATGCCGCCGCCATCGCCGAGGCTCTAGGGCGCATCCGTGGCGAAATCGAGAAGGGCGAATTCGCCTATTCGCGCAAGCTCGAAGACATCCATATGAATATCGAATCGCGGCTGGCCGAGCTCATCGGCGCCGCGGCGGGGCGGCTGCATACGGCGCGCTCGCGTAACGATCAGGTCGCGGTCGATTTCCGGCTTTACGTCCGCGCGACGATCGACACGCTCGATGCGCAGATCGCCGCCTTACAACTGGCGCTGGCGCAGAAGGCGCTGACCTACGCCGGGGCGGTGATGCCGGGCTTCACCCATTTGCAATCGGCGCAGCCGGTGACCTTCGGCCACCATCTGCTCGCCTATGTCGAAATGCTGTCGCGCGACCGCGGCCGCTTCCGCGATGCGCGCTTAAGGCTCAATGAAAGCCCGCTCGGCGCCGCGGCACTGGCCGGCACATCCTTTCCGATCGATCGCTTCGCGACGGCCAAGGCGCTCGGCTTCGACCGGCCGACGGCCAACTCGCTCGACAGCGTGTCGGATCGCGACTTCGTGATTGAGACGCTCTCGGCGGCGGCGCTCTGCGCCGTGCATCTGTCGCGTTTCGCCGAGGAGATCGTCCTCTGGACGACGCCGCAATTCGGCTTCCTGCGGCTCTCCGATAAATTCTCGACCGGCTCCTCGATCATGCCGCAGAAGCGCAACCCCGATGCGGCCGAGCTTGTGCGCGGCAAATCCGGCCGCGTCATCGGCGCGCTGACCGGCCTCATTGTCGTGCTCAAAGGCCTGCCGCTCGCCTATTCGAAGGACATGCAGGAGGACAAGGAGGGCACGTTCGATGCGCTGCAAACCTTGTCGCTGTGCCTTGCGGCGATGGCCGGCATGGTCGGCGATTTCGTGCCGGATCTGGCGCGGATGAAGGCGGCGGCCGGTGCCGGCTTTGCGACGGCGACCGACCTTGCCGATTATCTGGTGCGCGAATTGGGCCTGCCGTTCCGCGAGGCGCATCATGTCACCGGGCGGCTGGTGGCGCTGGCGGCGGCGCGCGGCCTCGGCCTCGAGGGCTTGAGCCTCGCCGATCTGCAATCGGTCGAGCCGCGGCTGACGGAGACGGTTTTCGCCGTGCTGGGCGTCGAAAATTCGGTCGCGAGCCGCACGAGCTATGGCGGCACCGCGCCGGCCAATGTGACCGCGCAGGCACAAGCCTGGATCGAACGGCTGAAAAAGCCAAAGGATTAGGGCGAGATGGGTGTGGTTGGCTTCGTTTTGCCAAAGGCTTCGTCTATAAGGCCAGGGCCTACCGGAGCTTTGGCGTGAATCGATCCTTGTGCGGCAGATGCGGCCTTTTGGGCCTCGCCTTTTTAGCCTTGGCCCTCAGCGGCTGCGGCCGGCGCGGTGATCCAGACCCGCCGCCGGATGTTCCCGCCGGCCAGGCCGTGCCGATGCAGGTCCAGACCATCAATCCGATGGCCGGCGACCCGGCTCAGCCGGGCCATACGCCCGTCAAGCCGACGGGCACGTCCAATGCGGTGAGCGACAAGACCTTTCTCCTCGACCCTTTGGTGAAATAATCGGCGAATGCATCATTTCGCGCTGAAGGGCGGCGTCCTGCACGCCGAAGGGGTGGATATCAACCGGCTGGCGGCAGAGGTCGGAACGCCCTTCTATTGCTATTCGACCGCGACGCTCACCCGCCATTACGACGTGTTCAAGCGCTCGTTCGGCGATCTGCCCGTCGCCGTCTGCTATGCGGTGAAGGCCAATTCCAACCAGGCGGTGCTCAAGACGCTGGCCAGGCTCGGCGCCGGCATGGATGTCGTCTCGGAAGGCGAGCTGCGCCGTGCCCGCGCCGCCGGCGTCGGGGGGGCCAAGATCACCTTCTCCGGCGTCGGCAAGACGGCGGCCGAGATCGGCCATGCGCTCGATGAAGATATCTTCTGCTTCAACGTCGAATCCGAGCCGGAGCTTGCGGCGATTTCGGCGATCGCTGCGGCGCGCGGGCGCCCGGCGCGTGTGGCGCTACGCGTCAATCCCGATGTCGATGCCCGGACGCACGCGAAGATTTCGACCGGCAAGGCGGAAAACAAGTTCGGCATTCCGCTTGGCCGCGCGCGCGACGTCTACCGGCAGGCCGCGGCACTGCCCGGGATCAAGGTCACGGGGATCGACATTCACATCGGCTCGCAGATCACCGATCTCGAGCCGTTCGACAATGCCTTTGCGCTCGTCGCCGAATTTCTGCGCCTGCTCGAAGCCGACGGCCACGCGATCGATCATATCGATCTCGGCGGCGGCCTCGGCATTCCCTACCGGCCGACCGATAAGGGCGATGCCTTCCATCCAGATCTCTACGCCGCGATCGTGCGGCGTCATTTCGGCGGCCTCGGCCGGCAGCTGATCTTCGAGCCGGGGCGGCTCATTGCCGGCAATGCCGGGATTCTCGTCACCCGCGTGCTTTATGTGAAGAAGGCCGAGGCGAAGGCCTTCGTCATTGTCGATGCCGGCATGAACGATCTGATCCGCCCAACGCTCTATGAGGCGCATCACGAGATCATCCCGGTGCAGCCGGTGCCGGGCGCGCCGGAGATTACCGCCGATGTCGTGGGGCCGGTCTGCGAGACCGGCGATTTCCTCGCCCTCGATCGGGTGATGCCGGCGCCTGAGGCTGGCGATCTCCTCGCCGTGCTCTCGGCCGGGGCCTATGGCGCGGTTCAGGCCGGAACCTATAATTCGCGGCTTCTGGTGCCGGAGGTCCTGGTCCACGGCGCCGATTATGCGGTGGTGCGCCCGCGCGAGACCTATGAGCAATTGATCGGCCTCGACAAATTGCCGGATTGGCTCCGATAATCGCCCTTCCGCGGACCCAATTGCGGCCTATCTCTGCCAAACGGGGCAAATCCGGAGCCTTCATTGGCCGAACCGAGAAACGATAAGACCGAGACACCGATGCGCCAGCTCGACCGGCTGGTCGCGCACGCCCGCGCCGTCCTTTTCTGGGAGGCTTTATGGCGCGCGCTGGTGCCGCCGCTCATCGTCGCCGGCCTGTTCATTGCGCTCGGCTTTACCGGTCTTTGGCTTGAGCTTGGTCCGCTCTGGCGCGAGGCCGGCGTCGGGCTTTTCGGCATCGCCTTTGTGGCGTCGCTCGTGCCGCTTTTCGGGCTGCGCAATCCGGCGCGCAAAGCCGCGCTGGCGCGGATCGATCGAAGCTCGGACTTCACCCACGGCCCTGCTTCGGGCCTCGATGATTCGCTCGCCAACGCCAATGCCGATCCCGCGACGCAGGCGCTGTGGAACCTGCATCGCAAGCGGCTCGCGGCGCGAGTCAGCCAGCTTCGTGTCGGCGCGCCCTCGCCGCGCGTCGCCGATCTTGATCGCTATGCCGTTCGCGCCGCTGTCCTTGTTCTGCTGGTGGCGAGCGCCTTCATGGCCGGGCCGGAGAAATATGCGCGGATCGCCGCCGCCTTCGATTGGCACGGCGCAGCGCCGGTTGCGGCGAGCTATCGCATCGATGCGTGGCTCGATCCGCCGGCCTATACCGGCAAGCCGCCGGTGCTGCTGCAACTCGGCCGGCCGGATCAGGCGACCAAGGTCGAGGCGCCGATCAATTCGATGCTGATCGTGCGCGCCGCCGGCGGCGATGTCGACATCGAAACGCAGGGCGGCCTTGTGGCCGCGCCGAAAGAAGCCAACGCGCCGCAGGCGCCGGGCGAGAGCGAGCACCGGCTTGCGCTTCGCGGCGATTCCGAGCTCACTTTAAAGCATGCCGGCGCGACCGTCGGCGTCTTCAACATTGCCGTCATTCCCGACCGTCCGCCGCAAATCGAATTGACCGATGCGCCGCGCTTCAACCTGCGCGGTTCGCTGACCCTCTCGTATAAGATCGATGATGATTACGGGGCGATCTCGGCGGAGGCGGTGTTTGCCGATCCGCAGGTCGATGGCGCGCATGGGATGGTGCGCTCCCTGGTGGCGGCACCGCATTTTTCACTGGTTCTGCCAGCGGGCGGGATTGGCGAGGCAGAGACCACCGGCGATGTCTCCGACCATCCCTGGGCCGGCGCGCGGGTGAAGATGACGCTCATCGCGCGCGACGAAGGCGGCAATGTCGGCCGCAGCGATCCGATCGAGATCACGCTGCCGCAGCGGCCCTTCGTCAAGCCGATCGCCAAGGCGCTGGTCGAGCAACGCCGCAATCTCGTGCTTTATCCCGAAGAGCGCGACAAGGTGCAGACGGCGCTCGACGCTTTGATGATCGCGCCGAACATGTTCGGCGTTTCGGATTCGATTTTCCTCGGCCTCTCCTTCGCCTCGGCCTCGCTGCAGGAGGCGCAAAGCGACAAGGAGCTTGTCGGCGTCGCCGATTTTCTCTGGGCGATGGCACTGCAGATCGAAAATGGCGGCCTCTCCGATGCCGAGCGCGATCTGCGCGCGGCCGAGCAGCACTTGCGCGATGCCTTGCAGCGCAATGCCTCGCCCGACGAAATCCGCAAGCTGACCGATAATTTGCGCGCCGCTTTGGACAAGTTCCTGCGCGAATTCGCCGCCCGCCAGGCGCAGCAGCAAGGCCAGGAAGCGCAGCGTTCGCCGAACGGGCCGCAATCCGTCACGCGGCAGGATTTGCAGTCCATGCTCGACCGCATGGAGCAGATGGCCAATGCCGGCGACCGCGAAGACGCGCAGAAAATGCTCGAGCAATTGCAGAATACGCTCGAAAATCTGCAAATGGCCAACCAGCAGAATCAAGATCCTGCCATGCGGGCCATGAACCAGGCGATGCGCGATCTCGACCGGCTGACGCACGACCAGCAGAAATTGCGCGACGAGACGCAGCGCCTTGCGCGTTCGCAGGATCAGGATCAGCCGGACCAGAATGGCGCCAATCAGCCGATGACCGCGCAGCAATTGCATGATCTGCAACAAGACCTGCAGAAGCGGCTTCAGGACCTGCAGAAACAGCTCCAAAAGCTCGGGCAAAACCATTCCGGCCTGAAAGATGCGCAAAAGGCCATGGAGGACGCCGCGAAATCGCTGAGCGCCGGCCGCCAGCAAGGTCAGGATCAACAGGGCCAACAGGGTCAGGGCCAGCAGCAGCAGGGACAGGAAGGCCAGGGCCAGCAGGGCGGCGAGGGGCAGGGCGGCGACCAGCAAGGCCAACAGCAGGGCCAGGGCCAGAGCCCGGGCGATTCCGCTGTCGCGGCGCAGGGGCGCGCCTTGGAGGGCTTGCGCAAGGGCGCCGAACAGCTTGCACAATCGATGCAGCAGGGGCAGGGCCAGGGCCAGCAGGCCGGCAATCAGCAGGGCCAGGGCCAGGCCGAAGGCGCGGGCGACGAGGATCCGCTCGGCCGGCCGATGGCCGACGATCCGGCGCTCAATCCCAATTCGCGCTTGAATATGGAGGGCTTGCCGGCGGCCGAGCGGGCGCAGCGCGTGCTTGAGGAACTGCGCCGCCGGCTCAGTGATCCGTGGCGGTCGCAGGAAGAACTCGATTATCTCGAGCGGCTGTTGAAGCCTTATTGAGCGAGTGAAAACAAAGTTTGTGACGCGCGGTTGACATCGCGTCCCGGCAAGCTCATGAGGCAAACATGCATAGGTTCGGCAATGTGCTTGTGGGCGTGGCGGTGTTCGCCGTTTTCGCGGTGCTGGTCGCCGGCCTCATCAACATGCTGCGCGGCGGCAGCCCGAATGTATCGCAGAAGCTGATGCGCTGGCGCGTCGGTCTGCAGTTCATTGCCATTCTTATCATTCTCGGCGTACTGTTGTTGCGGAAGTAGGCCGATGGTCACGCTCAGCAAGATTTATACGCGCGGCGGTGACGCGGGTATGACTTCGCTCGGCGACGGAGCGCGCCGGCGTAAGGATGATCTGCGCATCGATGCCTATGGGACTGTTGACGAAGCCAACAGTTTCATCGGGGTGGCGCGTGCGGCGCTGGGCGGGGCCGCGAATGAAGTGAGGCTCGCCGCACTTCTCGCCTTAATCCAGAACGATCTTTTCGATCTCGGCGCCGATCTCTGTGTGCCGGAGCAGGCGCAGGCCCCGGCGCGCCTGCGGATGCGGCAGGATCAGGTCGATCGGCTGGAGCGCGAGATCGATGCGCTCAATGCCGATCTGCTGCCGCTCACCTCATTTGTTTTGCCGGGCGGTTCAAAGGCCGCGGCTGCCGTGCATGTCGCGCGCGCCGTCGTGCGCCGGGCCGAGCGGCTGATGGTGACGCTCGCCGCCGAGCCGGGCGAGACGGTCGGCGCGCCGGCTTTGAAATATATCAATCGTTTGTCGGATTTCCTCTTCGTCGCGGCGCGGCATCTCAACCGCTTCGGCGAAGGCGATGTGCTTTGGACGCCGGGTGGCGCATCATGAATTACGACGAAGAGCAATTTCGAAACCTGATGGACGAGAAGACTCGCAATCGCGACCGCTCGCTGATCCGCAGTTTTGCCGAAGCGATGCCGCAGGCCGTCGTCGTCATCAACCGGCACGACCGTATCGTCGCCGCCAATTCCGCCGCCCATGCGATCCTGCCCGGCCTGCAGACCGACATTCCGCTCGCGCGCACACTGCGTTCGCCCGACGTGCTCGATGCGATCGACCGGGTGCGCGATGCCGGTCGCAGCCAGCGCGTCGTCTGGTCGGAGAAATTTCCAGTCGAGCGGTTGTTCGAAGTCAATATCGCGCCGCTCGCCGACGAGACGTTCGAACAGGCGCTGATCCTCTCGCTGCATGATCTCAGCGATGCGCGACGGCTCGAACGGATGCGCGTCGATTTCGTCGCCAACGCCAGCCACGAATTGCGCACGCCGCTCGCCTCGCTGCTTGGCTTCGTCGAGACGCTGGAAGGGCCGGCCAAAGAGGATGCCGAGGCGCGGACCCGCTTTCTCGCCATCATGCGCGAACAAGCGCAGCGCATGTCGCGGCTCGTCGACGATCTCTTGTCGCTGTCGCGGATCGAACAGCATTTGCATGTCCGGCCGGAGACGCCGGTCGATCTCATCGGCATCTTCCGCCACATCGCCGACACGCTGTCGCCGGTTGCCGAAGAGCGCGATGTCAGCCTCGTCATCGAGGCGCCGGCCGAGATTGTCGTGCCGGGCGATCGCGACGAGCTGCTTCGCGTGGCGGAAAACCTGATCGAAAATTCGATCAAATATGGTGCGTCGGATCCCGGAACGGTCGATCGGCGCGTCGTCGTCGAATTGAGCGAACATGGCCGGCAGGCGCATATTGCCGTGCGTGACTTCGGCCCGGGCATCGCGCCGGAGCACTTGCCGCGGCTGACCGAGCGCTTCTATCGCGTCGATGCCGGGCAAAGCCGCGCCAAAGGCGGAACGGGCTTGGGTCTTGCCATCGTGAAACATATCGTCGCCCGCCACGGTGGCCGCTTAAACATTGAATCTAAACTGAAAGACGGCGCGACCTTTACCGTCACGCTGCCGCTTTTCGAAGGTTAACGGCCCTCTCCATCGCCGTCATGTAAACGTCATCCCGCCGTCGTAAATGCGTTGCTCGCCCTTCCTAGGGTGCGGCCCGCGCGCTCCGGCCGGAGGCCGGCGTGCAGCGCTATTTCCTCAGTTTTGAGAGGCTACAGATGAGTTTCAAGACCCTCGTTAGGACGGGTTTGATTGCCGGCGCGATTGTGGGCGCCGCGATCGCCGCCCAGGCTACCGACATCTCCGGTGCCGGGGCCACGTTTCCCTACCCGATCTATTCGAAATGGGCGGCCGCCTATAAGACCGAGACCGGCGACAGCCTGAACTATCAGTCGATCGGCTCGGGCGGCGGCATCAAGCAGATTGAGGCGCGCACGGTGACCTTCGGCGCGACCGACAAGCCTCTCGCGGTCGCCGATCTCGACAAGAACGGTCTCGTCCAGTGGCCGCAGGTCATGGGCGGCATCGTTGCGGTCGTCAATCTCGACGGCATCGAAGCCGGCACGCTCGTCCTCGACGGTCCGACCCTCGCCAAGATCTTCGCGGGCGAGATCAAGACCTGGGACGATCCGGCGATTGCCAAGCTGAATGCCGGCGTCAAGCTGCCGTCGACGGCGATCGCGGTTGTCCACCGCGCTGACGGCTCGGGCACGACGTTCAACTTCACCGACTATCTGTCGAAGGTTTCGCCGGATTGGAAGACGAAGGTCGGTTCCTCGACCGCCGTTCAATGGCCGACCGGCATCGGCGCCAAGGGCAACGAAGGCGTTGCCAACAACGTCATCCAGACCAAGGGTGCGATCGGCTACGTCGAATATGCCTACGCCCTGCAGAACAAGCTGACCTATACCAAGCTCATCAACAGCGCCGGTAAGGTCGTTGCGCCGACGAAGGATGCTTTCGGCGCCGCGGCGGCGAATGCCGACTGGGCGCATGCGCCGGGCTTCCACCTGATCCTCACCAACCAGCCGGGCGATGCCTCCTGGCCGATCACCGCTGCGACCTTCATCCTGCTGCCGAAGCAGCCGAAGGACGAAGCGGCGGCGAAGGCGGCGCTGAAGTTCTTCGGTTGGGCCTTTGACAAGGGCGGCGCGGCCGCCGAGTCTCTGGACTATATCCCGATCCCGGCCTCGGTCGTTGAGCTCATCAAGAAGACCTGGGCGGACGAGATCAAGGGCGCTGACGGCAAGGCTTTGGTGAACTAAGCCGCGCTGTCTCTCAGCAAGTTCCGGCGCGGCGGTCACCGCCGCGCCGTCAAGACGATGAGATTGTTAAGATTGCCGATGTGGCAGGCGAGCCTGCCTTAAATCGGTGAACCGGGTGCGGTCCGCAGACGATCGCGCCTCCTGTGGCGGAGACGGCGTTTGGCGGACATAGCGGTGAAAGGCGGCCAGGTGGCCTACGAAGATGCCGCGCGGCGCGCGCGCGTGTTAAGCGGCTTCAAATTCCGCGATTCAACGTTTCACTGGCTGACTTTTGCGGCGGCTGTCGCGGTTCTGCTTCTCCTTGGCGGTGTCATCGCCTCGCTGATCCACGGCTCCATTCCGGCCTTCAGAGCTTTCGGGTTCGGCTTCTTCATCACCAATGTCTGGAATCCGGCGACCGACCAATACGGTGCCTTGGCCGCGGTCTACGGGACGCTCGTTACGTCTTTCATTGCCATGATCATCGCCGTGCCGATCGGCCTCGGCGTCGCGATCTTCCTTACCGAATTGTGCCCGCATGCGTTGCGCCGGCCGATCGGCACGGCGATCGAGCTTCTCGCCGGCATCCCCTCGATCATCTACGGCATTTGGGGCTTGTTCGTTCTCGCGCCATTCTTGCAGACGCATGTCCAGCCGGGACTGATCAGCCTTTTCGCCAATGTGCCCGGCCTCAATGTTTTGTTCGCCGGTCCGCCCTATGGCATCGGCCTGCTGACCGCCGGCTTCATCCTGGCGATCATGGTTCTGCCCTTTGTGGCCGCCGTTTCGCGCGATGTCTTCGACACCGTGCCACCGCTGCTCAAGGAGGCGGGCTATGGCATGGGCTTCACCACCTGGGAAGTGATCAAGAACATCGTCATCCCCTATACGCGGGTCGGCGTCCTGGGCGGGGGGATGCTCGGTCTCGGCCGCGCGCTGGGCGAGACCATGGCGGTCACCTTCGTGATCGGCAATGCCGATAATATCCCCAGTTCGCTGCTGGCGCCCGCCACCACCATTTCCGCCGCCATCGCCAATGAGTTCACCGAGGCGGTCGGCGATCTCTACCCCTCGTCGCTGATCGCGCTCGGGCTCATCCTGTTCATCATCACCTTCATCGTGCTAGCGATCTCGCGGCTGATGCTGATGCGGCTTGAAAAGCAGGGGCGATAGTCATGGCGCTCTACGAGTCCCGCAAGCGCGCCAACGCCATCTGGCTCAGCCTCTGCTACGCCTCCGTGGCCTTCGGCCTCATCTTTCTGGCCTTGATCCTCTTCACGCTGTTTTGGAACGGCTTTGCCGGTCTTTCGCTCAGGGTCTTCACGCAGAATACGCCGCCGCCGGATAGCGCCGGCGGCCTTCTCAACGCCATCGTTGGCAGCCTGATCATCACCTCGCTCGGCGTCGCGATCGGGACGCCGCTCGGTATTCTGGCCGGCACGTACATGGCCGAATATGGCCGCAGCACGAAGCTCACCGCGGTCGTGCGCTTCATCAACGACATTCTGCTCAGCGCACCGTCGATCGTCGTCGGCCTGTTCGTCTATCAGGTGATGGTGACGCGGATGGGGCATTTCTCCGGCATTGCCGGCGCCGTGTCACTGGCGGTGATCGTCATCCCGATCGTCGTGCGGACGACCGAGAACATGTTGCTTCTCGTGCCCCCCGCTTTGCGCGAGGCGGCAAGCGCGCTCGGCCTGCCGCGCGCCACGGTGGTGCAACACATTGCCTATAAAGCCGCGCGAGCCGGTCTCATCACCGGCGTGCTGCTGGCGGTCGCGCGCGTCAGCGGCGAAACCGCGCCGCTGCTGTTCACCGCGCTCAACAATCAATTCTATTCGACCAATCTCAACGCCCCGATGGCGAGCCTGCCGGCGATCATCTTCCAATTCGCAATGAGCCCCTACAAGAGCTGGCAAAGCCTGGCTTGGACGGGGGCGCTTCTCATCACGCTTGCCGTGCTTGGCCTGTCGATCCTGGCGCGGTCTCTCAGTTCCGAAGGACGCACGCGATGACTGCCGTGGCAGCGACAACAGAACAGGCCAAGAGCGAGCTTCCGACGAAGATCGCCGTCAGCAACCTGCAATTCTACTACGGCCAGAATCATGCGGTGAAGAACGTCAACATCCCGCTCTACAGCAACAAGGTGACGGCGCTGATCGGCCCGTCCGGCTGCGGGAAATCGACTCTGCTGCGCGTTCTCAACCGGATGTACGATCTCTATCCGGGCCAGCGCGCCGAGGGCGAGGTGCTGCTCGATGGCGAGAATATCCTCTCGCCGGGACAGGACCTCAATCTTCTGCGTTCGCGCGTCGGCATGGTGTTTCAGAAGCCGACGCCGTTTCCGATGACGATCTACGAGAACATCGCCTTCGGCGTTAAGCTTTACGAGCGTATGTCGCGTCCCGATCTCGATGTCCGGGTCGAAACGGCGCTGCGCGGCGCTGCCCTCTGGGATGAGGTGAAGGACAAGCTCAATGCCAGCGGCTTGTCGCTCTCCGGCGGCCAGCAGCAGCGCTTGTGCATCGCCCGCACTGTCGCCATCCAGCCGGAAGTCATCTTGTTCGACGAGCCTTGCTCGGCGCTCGATCCGATCTCCACAGCAAAAGTGGAAGAACTGATCGATGAGCTGAAAGAGAAATATACGATCGCCATCGTCACGCATAATATGCAACAGGCGGTTCGTGTCTCGGAATACACCGCGTTCATGTATCTCGGCGAGCTGGTCGAATTCGGCACGACCAACCAGATTTTCACCGCTCCCATAAATCAACGGACGCAGAACTACGTCACCGGCCGCTTCGGCTAAGGTTTCCGGTTTCAGGGCCTATCGCAATGACCGACCATACCGTCAAAGCTTACGACAACGAGCTTGAAGTCCTTGGCCGCAAGATCGCGGAAATGGGCGGCATCGCCGAGCAGATGCTGAGTAATGCAATGGATGCGCTCGCGACGCTCGATTCAGACCTCGCGCGCGCAACTGTCGCAACCGACATACGGCTCGACATCCTGCAGCGCGACATCGAAGAGCATGCGATCATGACGATCGCCAAGCGCCAGCCGCTGGCGGCGGATTTGCGCGAAATCGTTGCGGCGATCCGTATTTCCGGCGATCTCGAGCGCGTCGGCGACCTCGCCAAAAACATTGCCAAACGGGCGCTGAAGCTTTCCGGCGAAACGCGGCTGCCACGCGCTATCGTCGGCTTGAAGTCGATGCACGAAGCGGCGGCCATGCTGCTGAAGGACGCGCTCGATGCTTATGCGCTGCGCGATGTCGAACGGGCGCGGATGGTCTGGACGCATGACGTCGAGCTCGATGCGCTCGAAGATTCGGTTTTCCGCGACCTCCTGACCTTCATGATGGAAGACCCGCGGAACATCTCGTTCTGCGCCCATCTCTTGTTCTGCTCGAAGAATATCGAGCGGATCGGCGATCATTCGACCAATATCGCGGAGACGGTGGTTTATCTCGTCACCGGCGAAACGCTGCCGATGGACCGGCCGAAAGGCCCCTCACCTGCAACCGATTATCTGTCCTTGCCCAAGTGAGCGATACAAGCGAGCCATA
Source organism: Pseudomonadota bacterium (assembly GCA_040756295.1). Lineage (GTDB taxonomy): Bacteria > Pseudomonadota > Alphaproteobacteria > Rhizobiales > Beijerinckiaceae > Methylovirgula. The sequence continues at coordinate 552,140 of JBFLZN010000002.1, forward strand.
GATGAACAACCAAATCATCTCCGTTCAGGATCCGCGCCCCGCGCAAGAGGCCCGCAACGCACCGCCGCGGCCGAATTCCGCTGCCGTGGCGCCGCCGCGCATTCTCGTCGTCGAGGACGAGGCGGCGCTAAGCCTGCTGCTCAGTTACAATCTCGAAGCCGAGGGCTTTGTCGTCGAGCGCGTCGAGCGCGGCGACGAGGCGGAATTGCGGCTCGTCGAATCGCCGCCGGATCTTGTCATTCTGGATTGGATGCTGCCCGGCGTCTCCGGCCTTGAAATCTGCCGCCGCATGCGGGCGCGGGATGCGACGCGCAGCCTGCCGGTCATCATGCTGACGGCGCGTGGCGACGAGAGCGAGCGGGTGCGCGGTCTCTCGATCGGCGCCGACGACTATATCGTCAAGCCTTTCTCCGTGCCGGAACTGATGGCCCGCGTGCGCGCTCTATTGCGGCGGGCGCGGCCGGACCGGGTTGCGGCGCTGCTCGTTGCCGGCGATCTCGCGCTCGACCGGGAAAATTGGCGGGTCAGCCGCGGCGATCGCAACGTCCACCTCGGGCCGACCGAATTCCGCCTGCTCGAATATCTGATGGGCAAGCCCGGCCGCGTCTTCTCGCGGGCGCAATTGCTCGATTCGATCTGGGGGTTCTCGGCAGAGATCGACGAGCGCACCGTCGACGTCCATGTCGGCCGGCTGCGCAAGGCTTTGTCGCTCGGCGGCGAGCGCGACCCGATCCGCACGATCCGCGGCGCCGGCTATTCCTTCGACGAGACGTTCGGCAAGAACGACTGATCGCGCTGCCTGACAAAGCGCATGCCGGTCACGAAGCAATCCGGGCGGATTGCTTCGGCCGGCTTGCCGGCGGCTGACTAAGCCGATTGTGCGCGCCGCTCGCGGCGCCGGTCCTGCACCGGCTGGTAGGCGATGCGGCCGTGATAGCTGCAATAGGGGCCGTTCTGGTTGGCGTTCTTCTTGGCGCCGCAGAAACGGAATTCGCCCGAGGCGGGGTCGCCCATCGGCCAGCGGCACATGGATTCCTTCAAATCCATGATCGTGACCATTTCCGACATCGGGATCACCACGTCTTCCTCAGGCGCCGGCAGAAGCGCTTCGACCGGTTGCGACCTTATGGCCAGCGCCGTGTTGCCTCGTACCATGGGGGCGCTTATGCGCTGGTGCACGGCGGGCCGGGCGGTCTTCACCCGCGGCCGGGCGACGGCCGGGACGGCGGCTTTCACCCGCCCGGACATGCCGAGCCGGTGAACCTTGCCGATGACTGCGTTGCGGCTGATGCCATTTGCAAGCTCGCGCGCGATCTGGCTGGCGCTCAGTCCTTCGAGCCAGAGTTTGCGCAGGAGCTCTACCCGTTCATCGGTCCAGGACATTTAGTCCTCCTCGATTTGGATCGAAAAATTAGCCTGAACGCGGCTGACGCGACCCGGCACTTGCGGCGCGGCAGATGGAATCCGGAATCGACGCAGCGCCGGAAAACCGGCGTCGGATAAAACGTTACGCATGTTGAATGGCCCGCCGCACGAGATGTCGTAGTCGACATCTGAAAAGCTACACTAGCCGTTGAATCTTGCGCAAGAGTCGCCATGTCCTGCGCGGCAGCGTTTTCAACAGTCCATCGGGTTCGTCCCCAGCCCGCGTCATTGTGACTCGGGCCGGCGCCGAGTCCGGAGGCGTTTTGTGACGGCGGCGCGACTTCCGCGCAATTATTTGACCGCCGCGTCGGGGCCCCCTAGAATATGGCCTCTTGTTGCCGCTCCCGCCGGAGCGGCACTTTTCGTTGGGGGATCGCCCTGTCGCCGCGCTGCGGGCTGGATCGCCGCTGCCGGGTTATTTCTGGAGCTTTTGCCGTGACCTCGTCGCTTCTGCCCACCTATGCGCGTTTCAACCTCGCTTTCGAGCGCGGCGAAGGCGCTTGGCTCTTCACGGCGAACGGCGACAAATATCTCGATTTCGGTGCCGGCATCGCCGTCGTCAGCGTCGGCCATTCGCACCCGCATCTGGTCGAAGCCTTGATCGATCAGGGTCGCAAGCTCTGGCATGTCTCCAATCTTTTCGAGATTCCGCAGGCCGAAAAGCTTGGCGCCCGGCTTGTCGCGGCAAGTTTTGCCGATTTCGTCTTCTTCACCAATTCCGGCACCGAGGCGATGGAGGGCGCGATCAAGACCGCGCGCCGCCACCAATTCGTCAGCGGCCATCCGGAGCGCACCCGGATCATCACCTTCCAGGGCGCCTTTCATGGCCGCACGCTTGCCGCTGTCGCGGCCGGCGGCAATGCGAAATATCTTGAAGGCTTCGGGCCGCCGCTCGAAGGCTTCGATCAGGTCCCGTTCGGCGATCTCGCTGCCGCCAAGGCTGCCGTCGCGCCGGAGACGGCGGCCATCCTGATCGAGCCCGTGCAGGGCGAAGGCGGCATCCGCGTCGCGGCGCCGGAGTTTCTCGAAGCCTTGCGTGGGCTCTGCGACGCGCATGGGCTGCTGCTGATTTTTGACGAAGTGCAGAGCGGCATGGGCCGCACCGGCAAGCTTTTCGCCCATCAGCATTCGTGCATCACGCCGGATATTATGGGGCTCGCCAAGGGCATCGGCGGCGGCTTCCCGCTCGGCGCCTTTTTGACGACGCGCGCCGTCGGCGCCTGCATGACGCCCGGCACGCATGGCACGACCTATGGCGGCAATCCGCTGGCGACGGCGGTCGGCAATGCTTTGCTCGATGTCGTTCTCGCCGAGGGATTCCTCGACCATGTGGCAAAGACCGGCGCCGGGTTAGGCCAGGGTCTCGGCGAATTGCAGACGCGCTATCCCGACGTGATCGAAGCGGTGCGCGGCCTCGGGCTGATGTTCGGGCTCAAGGTCGTCGGCCCCGTCGGCGACTTCGTCAATGCGGCGCTGGCGGAAGGGCTCATCACCATTCCGGCGAGCGACAATGTCGTGCGCCTGTTGCCGCCCTTGACCGTCACCGAAGTCGAGGTGGCGCTTGCGCTCACCCGCCTGAACGCCGCCGCGGAAAAACTCTCGGCGGCGCGTGCGAAGGCGGCGCAGCGGGGAGCGGCATAATGACGGCCGTTTTGCGTAACATGGTGCTGCCGAAGCATTTTCTCGACCTGTCGGAGGTCTCCGCCGAGGAGCTGCGGCGGATTCTCTCGCTCGCCGGCACGATCAAGAGCCATCGCCGCAAGGGCCAGCTCGCGGCGGAGCGGCCGCTGACCGGCAAGATGCTGGCGATGATCTTCGACAAGCCGTCGACCCGCACGCGCGTCTCCTTCGATGTCGCTATGCGCGAGCTCGGCGGCGAGACGATCATGCTGACCGGCAAGGAGATGCAGCTCGGCCGCGGCGAGACGATCGCCGATACGGCGCGGGTGCTGTCGCGTTTCGTCGATGCCATTGTCATCCGCGTGCTCGATCATAATGAGCTCAGCGAATTGGCGCGCAACGCCGAGGTGCCGGTCGTCAACGGTTTGACCAAGAAATCGCATCCCTGCCAGGTGATGGCGGATGTGTTGACCTTCGAAGAGCATCGCGGCCCGATCAAGGATCGCACCATTGCCTGGACGGGCGACGCCAACAATGTGCTGGCGAGCTGGATCCATGCGGCGCAGCGCTTCGACTTCACGATCAATGTCGCAACCCCCGCCGAACTCGACGTGACGCACGAGATGAAAGCCTGGGCCAAGGCCAATCAGGCACGTCTCAATGTCACCCGCGACCCTTATGAGGCCGTGCGCGGCGCCGATGCGGTGATTTCCGACTGCTGGGTGTCGATGGGCGACAAGGACGAGAATTTCCGCCACAATCTGCTCGCGCCTTATCAGGTCAATGCCAAGCTGATGCAGGCCGCGGCCAAGGATGCGATCTTCATGCATTGCCTGCCGGCGCATCGCGGCGAAGAGGTCACCGATGAGGTGATCGACGGGCCGCAATCCGTCGTCTTCGACGAGGCCGAAAACCGCCTGCATGCGCAGAAGGGGATTCTGGCCTGGTGTTTTGACGCGGTGGCGGGGTGAGCGAGGCGGATACGCCTCTGCGCCCGGTCTCCGACCAGGCGCACGATGACATGGTTCTGCCCTTCGCGGTCGAACCCCTCGACGTGCGTGGCCGTATCGTGCGGCTTGGCCCGTCGATCGATGAAATCCTCACCCGCCACGCCTATCCGCCGGCCATCGCCCGGCTTGTCGGCGAGGCAGCAGCGCTCACCGTGCTGCTGGGCGCGGCACTGAAATCGGAAGGCCGGCTGCAATTGCAGACGCGCAGCGATGGCGTCGTCGATATGATCGTCGTCGATTTCGATGCGCCGGACCGCTTGCGCGCCTTCGCCCGGTTCGACGAAGCGCGGCTCGCCGAAACGCCGCCGGGCACCGAATTGCTCGGTCACGGCCATCTGGCCTTGACGATCGAGCAGGGCAGCGACGTTGCCCGTTACCAGGGCGTCGTCGCGCTCGACGGCCAGGGGCTGGAAGAGGCGGCGCATCAATATTTCCGCCAGTCCGAGCAGATTCCGACCTTCGTCCGGCTTGCCGTGGCCGAAAGCCTGACGGGCGCGGCGACCAACTGGCGTGCCGGCGGCCTGATGCTGCAATTTCTGCCGGCCTCGGTCGAGCGCCAGCGCCGCGCCGATCTTTCGCCGGGCGATGCGCCAGACGGCGCGTCGATCCCCGAGGTTCTCGACGACGACGCCTGGGCGGAGGCAAAGGCGCTTGCCGGCACGCTCGAAGACCACGAATTGGTCGATCCGAACCTTTCGAGCGAACGCCTGCTCTATCGGCTGTTTCACGAGCGCGGCGTCAAAGTCTTCGCGCCGCAGGCGGTGCGCGCCGCCTGCCGCTGTTCCGACGAGCGCATCGCCGCCATGCTGCGCAATTTCACCCAGCAGGAACGCGACGACATGGTCGGCGACAACGGCAAGATCGGCGTCACCTGCGAATTTTGCTCGACCTACCGCGAGTTCGATCCGGCGGACTTCAAGGCAGAGTAAGTCCGGCCTTTTCCGCGATCGCGGATTCCTCCGCGAGCGTTTTGATGACGGCGGGACGCGCCAGCATCCGCGCCCGATGCGCTTCGAGGTTAGGGAATTCGCCCGGCGCGAACTGGAACCGCGCGGCGAAGCGCCAGAACAGCCGGAACAGAAAAATATCGACGATTGAATAATCGCCGAGCGCCCATTCGCGGGCGCCAAGCCTTTGCGTTGCCAATGCAAAGGCCGAGCGTGCGTCTGCGGCATCAGCGCGGGCCCCGTGCACGGTCGAGGCGAGGAACGACATCCAGGACAGCGCCTGTGCCTCGCCCTCGACGTCTTGGGGCAAGAGCTTCGCCTGCGGATAGGTCTTGCCCAGATAAAAGAGAATGGCGAGCACCTCGGTCAAAAGCCGGCCGTCGATGACGAGGCTCGGCACTTTGCCTTCGGGATTGATCGCGAGAAATTCCGGCTGGCGCGTTTCTTTCGTGGCGACGAGAACCGGCCGCGCCTCGAAATGCGCGCCGGCCTCATGGAGCGCAATATGCGCCGCGAGCGAACTCGACCCCGGCGAAAAATAAAGAACGAGCACGAAATTCCCCTTTCGTCAGATTGAAAATTCATCGCGCCGAAAACCCTGCGCATAGAGCAGGGCAGTGAGATCGGCGTGGTCGAGGCGCGCGGCGACTTTTTCCGCGAGCTTTGGCTTCGGCCGGAAGCCGACGCCAAGGCCAGCCTCCATCAGCATGTCGAGATCATTGGCGCCGTCGCCGACGGCGAGCGTTTCGACGGGTTGCAGGCCGCGCCTCTGCCGCAGACGCAGGAGGATCGTCCGCTTGGTCGTCCCATCATGGACCGGTTCTGCAACCTCGCCCGTCAAAAGGCCGTTCTCAACGAGAAGCTGATTGGCAGCACTTTCGTCAAATCCAATCCGTTCGGCGATTGGCGTGGCGAAATGCGAGAAGCTGCTGGAGACGAGCACCGTATAGGCGCCGTGCGCCCGCATGGTCCTGACGAGCGCCGCGGCGCCCGGCGTCAGATGGATGCGCTCAGTGAGAATCTCGTCGAAGACGCCGATAGGAAGGCCGGCGAAATGCACGACCCCGGCCCGCAAGGCCGGTGCAACAGCCACCTCGCCGCGCACGGCGCGCTGCGCCGATGCTGCGATTTCCGCCCGTTTGCCGGCGAAATCGGCAAGCTCATGGACGCTCTCCTGCGCGATCATGGTCGAGTCCATATCGGCGAGAAGCAGTTTCTTGCGCCGGTCGGCGGCAGGCTGGGCGATGATGTCGATCGGCCGGTCCTCGATCAGATCGATTAAAATCGCGCCGATATCGATATCATTAGGCGAAAAGAAAATATCGGCGGCGATTCGCCGATCGAGCCAGTCCGCGCGGGCGCCCGGGAGCCGCTGGATGGCGGCCGCAAGAAGTGCGTCGTCCAGCGCCGGCCGCAGCGGATCGCAGACAAGCGTCGCGACATGAGTCATAAGAACGTCACATGGCCGAAAACAGAATTTCCGCGCTTCTCATCGCAGGCCCGACGGCGAGCGGCAAGTCGCATCTTGCGCTACGCCTTGCGGAGCGTCTTGGCGGCGCGTTGGTCAATGCCGATTCGATGCAAGTCTATCGCGACCTCGACATTCTCGCGGCGCGGCCGGGCGCGGCGGAGATGACGCGCGCGCCGCATCTGCTTTTCGGCCATGTCGACGGCGCGATCAATTATTCGGTCGGCCGCTACCTTGAGGACTTAGGTCGTGTGCTTGCGCAATTGCGCGACGAGGGACGTTTGCCGATCATCGTCGGTGGCACGGGGCTTTATTTCAAGGCGCTGACGCAGGGACTTTCGGAGATGCCGAAGGTGCCCGAGCCGATCCGTGCCGAATGGCGGGCGCGCGCCGAGACAATGCCGGTTGCCGCCCTTCATGCGGCGCTTGCCGCACGCGATCCGATCATGGCCGCACGGCTTCGCCCGAGCGATCCGCAACGTATCTTGCGGGCGCTGGAGGTCCATGCGGCGACTGGCCAAAGTCTTGCCTTCTTTCAGGCAGCGAAGGCAAAGCCATTGCTCGATATCGACGCTTGTCTCGCCATTTTTCTGGCGCCAGATCGCGCGGCCCTGAAAATGGCGATCAACCGGCGGTTCGACGCGATGCTCGAAGCCGGCGCGCTGGGCGAAGTCGCGACACTCGATCGCAGGGGCCTCGATCCGGCCCTGCCGGTGATGCGCGCGCTCGGCGTGCCGCAGTTATTGCGTCATTTGAAAGGCGAAATCGACCTCGCGGCGGCGGCGGAACTCGCCAAGCGCGATACGCGTGCCTATGCCAAGCGGCAATTCACCTTTGCCCGGCATCAATTGCCCTATTTCAAATGGATGACATTCGAAGAAATTGAGACATTTTCATTTGCGAATCGACTCACGCGAATTTGACGATTGAAATTGAACGTGTATCCGGGTTCCGGAATCAGGCTTGCCAAGGTCTTGGGGCCTTGGTTAAATGAAAAACTTTCCTCCCATATACATGGACTTGTGTATGAATCAGCGCGAACGGCAGATGCTCGAAATCCTGAAGCGTGGCCGTGATGAATCCGGTTATGTTGCCGTTAAGGCCGAGTTTGAGGCCGAAGGAACCCGGATCGAAGAGCTGTTAAGGCTGATCGAGATCGCGCGTAAGGCCAACCTCAAGGTTGGGCTGAAGATCGGTGGCTGCGAGGCCATGCGCGATCTGATCGAGAGCCAGCAGATCGGCGTCGAATATATCATCGCTCCGATGATCGAAAGCGTGTACGCGCTGACGAAATTTATCGATGCGAAGAACAAGATTTATTCCACTGAGACGCAAGTCGATACGGACTTCCTCTTCAATCTGGAAACCGATATCGCTTTCAAATCGCTCAATGGCCTCGCCGCGGAAGCGGCCAAGCCACATGGCACGCAGGGAATCGTCTTCGGTCGCGTCGACTTTTCCTTGTCGAAAGGCCTCTCCCGCGACGCCATCAACGACGATGTCGTGACGCAAGATGTCTGCGCGACGGCGAGGGTGTGTAAAGAAAAGGGCCTCGATCTGGTCGTCGGCGGCGGTGTTTCGATCGATGCCGTGGCGGCGCTGCGCGAGGTCAGGAAAATCCATCTGACGCGTTTCGAGACCCGCAAGATCGTTTTCGCCGCCGATGCGCTCGATCAGGAGCATGTCAAAACGGGTCTCCTGAACGCCGTCCATTTCGAGCTTCTGTGGCTCTTGAACAAGCGCGACTATTACGGCGCGATTCAGAGCGAAGACACCAAGCGGATCGACATGCTCGAGAAGCGCTGGCACGTCCTGCAAGCGGACGTCGAGAAAAATCGCAGCACGATGAAAGTCGTCAGCGGCTAATCGCTGTCTATATGCCGAACAGCGCGACCGCTTCTGAGAAGGATGTCAGATCCGAATCTGGACGCATCCTTCTTTTCGGCGCGAGCGGCGCGATCGGCGGGGCGATTGCCAAAAGGTTTTTATCCGAAGGCTGGCATGTCGTCGGCACGGCGCGCCGGAGCGCCGGCGAAGACGAACAGATCGACTGGCTTGAGGTCGATCCGTTCGATGCGCATTTCGATGGGTCTCTCTTCCGGAGATTCGGACCTTATTCGGCCGTGTGCTGGGCCCAGGGCGCCAATCTCAACGACAGCATTTATGACGTCGCGCTCGATAGCCACATGGAGCTTTATCGCGCCAATTGCGTCTATATCCTGCTCACCCTGCAAAAGCTGCTGACGCTCGATCTTCTCAAACCGGCGTCACGTCTCTGCGTCGTGAGTTCGATTTGGCAGAACATCGCGCGGCAAAATAAGCTTTCCTACACGGTGACCAAGGCGGCCTTGCAGGGCCTCGTCCTTTCGACCGCGGCCGACATTGCGGCCAAGGGGCATCTCATCAATGCGGTTTTGCCCGGCGCGCTTGATACCCCGATGACGCGGCGCAATCTCGCCGCCGATCAAATTGCACGACTCGAAGAGTCAACTAAATTCAATCGGTTGCCGGCACTCGCCGACGTTGCCAACCTTGTGTTCTATCTCTGCTCCCCCTATAACACCGGCGTCACCGGCCAATTTATCGCAGCAGATCTGGGTTTTAGCCATGTCCGCCTTGTTTGACGTCACGGCTTCGGCTGGGCGTTATTCCGTCGAAATGTCGCCGGACCTTTATCGGCAAATCCTGAATGCGGGCGATGGTGCCGTCGCCATTTGCGATGAGCGTTTTTCTTCGGATTGCGAAACAGCCGGCATCCGATACTTGCCGTTGACGTCGGTCGAATTGACGAAAAGTCTTTCGACCATTCCGGACATTATTTCCGCCCTGCGCAAGATGGGGGTGACGCGCAAGACGCGTCTCATTGCCGTTGGCGGCGGGATCATCCAGGACGCGGCGGCCTTCTGTGCCGCGGTTTACATGCGCGGCCTCGAATGGGTCTATGTGCCGACCACCTTGCTGGGCATGGTCGATAGTTGCATCGGCGGAAAATCCTCGATCAACGTCAATGAATATAAAAACTTGGTCGGGACCTATAATCCGCCGCAACGCGTGATCATCGACACGCAATTCGTTGCGACTTTATCGGATGAGCAGATCGCCGCCGGGCTCATCGAGGCGGCCAAAATCACCTTCTGCCGCGGCCCGGACGCTTGGCAGACCTATCTGAGCTATCAGCCGTCGCCGCGTCTCACGCCGGATGGCTTTGCCGGGATTATCGCCACAAGTCTTGCTTCGAAAAAGTGGTTCATCGAGCGCGACGAGTTCGATCAGAACGAGCGCCTGCTGCTCAATTTCGGCCACACGTTCGGTCATGCTTTGGAAGGCTCGTCGGCCTTCCGGATTGCGCACGGAATTGCCGTTGGTCTCGGCATACTTTGCGCGCTCGCGCTCGGTCGCCTGCAGGGCATTCGCTATGAAGCGCTCCAAGATGTCGGGCGGTTGCAGGCGCATATTCGCGATCTTCTCGCCTCGGTGACGGACTTGCCGGGGGCGTTAGAAGGGGTGACGTCAAGCGCGCTGTTCGACCGCTTCGCGTCGGACAAGAAGCATACGCCGGACAAGTATCGCGTCGTCATGGTGAATGGCGCCGGGGGAGTCGAATTGACGGCGCTGCCGAAGACGAAAGACATCCAGCGTCAGATCATCCTTGCTTTCGAGGCGGTGCTCGACGAATTCAGGGCGCGGGTGCCGGTAGGAGTAGCTTCTTGAAATATAGCGATCTTCTCGTCGATTGGCTGAAGGAAGCGGGCTATACGACGTGTTTCTTCGTGGCCGGCGGCAACATCATGCACATTCTCGAATCGTGCGGCCGCAAAATGCGGACTATTCCGGTCGTTCACGAGGTCGCAGCCGGGATCGCGACGGAATATTTTAATCAAGTTTCATCCGGGGAACGCGCTTTTGCGCTGGTGACCGCCGGCCCGGGGTTGACGAATATTCTGACCGCGTTTGCCGGCGCCTGGCTTGAAAGCCGCGAGCTTCTGGTCATCGGCGGTCAAGTCAAGACGGCCGATCTCAGCCACGGACACGTGCGTCAGCGCGGCATTCAGGAAATCGATGGCGTTGCCCTCGCACGGCCGGTCAGCGCGCTTTCGGTTCTCATGGAAGATACCGTCGACCAGCAGCAGTTTACCGCCTGGCTGCAGGCCGGCAGTTCCCGGCGCAAAGGGCCGGTCTTCATCGAATTGCCGCTCGATCTTCAGGCGCGCAACGTCGCGGAAGACGAATTCAATCGTGCGCCGCCGCCGCCGCAGCAGATCCCCCCGATCGCCGCCACCGATCTCGAAAAGGTCGCGGCAAGGATTCGACAGGCCGAACGGCCGATCCTTCTCGTCGGTGGCGGAATCGATCGCGAAACGGCTGCCCAGGTGCCGTTCGATGCGATGAATGTTCCGGTGATGACCACGTGGAACGGCGCCGACCGGATCGAAGCCGCCTCGCCCGTCTATTTCGGGCGTCCCAACACCTGGGGTCAGCGTTACGCCAATGTCCTCATTCAGCAGGCGGACCTTCTCGTCGCGCTCGGCACGCGGCTTGGGATGCAGCAGACCGGCTTCAACTGGCAGGAATTCCTGCCGCGCGGCGACATCATCCAGGTCGATTGCGACAAGAGCGAATTGCACAAGGGGCATCCGGAGGTCGATTGGCCGCTCTGCGGCGACGCCAACCAGGTTCTCGCCTCTTTGGCCAAGGCCGATCTCGGCGATCACCAATCCTGGCTTTCCTTCTGCCGCGAGGTGAAGGCGCGCCTGCCGCTCATCGAAGACTGCAACACGACGGGCCCCGGCTATATTTCGCCTTATGAATTCGCCGCGTCGCTGTCGCAACTCAGCCGCGCCGAGGACATCATCATTCCCTGCAGCAGCGGCGGCGCATTCACGACGATGCTGCAATGCTTCGCCAACAAGGCCGGGCAGATCATGGTGTCCAACAAGGGCCTCGCCGCCATGGGCTATGGCCTTTCCGGCAGCATTGGCGCGGCGTTTGCGGGTAACGGCCGGCGCACCATCCTCGTCGAAGGCGACGGTGGCTTTGCGCAGAACCTTCAGGAGATCGGGACCGCCGCGATCAATCGGCTGAACCTGAAAATCTTCATCTATGACGACAATGGCTATGCGTCGATCCGCATGACGCAGAGCAATTATTTCGGCGGCCGTTATCTCGGATGCGATATCGCAACTGGGCTCGGATTGCCGAATTGGGAGAAGCTTTTCGCGGCCTGGGATGTGCCGGCCCTGCGGATCAAGCCCGGCTTCGAGACAGACGCCGCGTTCCACAAATTGTTCGCGGCCGAGGGGGTCGCTGCCTTCATCGTCCCCATCGATCCGAAGCAGACCTATCTTCCGAAAATCACGAGCAAAGTCACGGAGAGCGGCGGGATGGTCTCAAATCCGCTGCATCGGCTTTCCCCCGACCTTGACGAGTCTTTATATCAACAAGTCGCCCGCTACCTTCTTTGACTCGATCATCGGCCGGACGAAGCCATCAAAAAGGATCGCGCATGTCTGTCAAAAATATCAAAGCGGTCATCCTCGCTGGCGGGAAAGGGTCGCGTCTCGCCGAGGAGACGGTCGTCACGCCGAAGCCGCTGATCGAGATCGGCGGCCGGCCGATCCTTTGGCACATTATGAAAATCTATGCCGAGCACGGCATCCGGCGCTTCGTCATCTGCCTTGGTTATAAAGGCTTCAAGATCAAGGAATACTTCCTGAATTATGGATTGCACAACGTCGACGTCACGATCGAGACGCGCGGCGGCCTGCATATTCATCAGGAAACGGCCGAAGATTGGGAGATCACGCTTGCCGAAACCGGCGAGGAGACGATGACCGGCGGGCGCATTCGCCGCATCGCCCGTTATCTCGAAGAGGATGATCTCTTCTGCCTGACCTATGGCGACGGCGTGGCCGACGTCGATATCGCCGCGAGCATCGAGTTTCATCGCAGCCACGGCAAGCTCGCGACGGTGACCGCGGTGCGTCCGCTGGCTCGGTTTGGTTCGCTCGATATCGAAGCGGGCGAGGTCCGGCGCTTTGTCGAGAAGCCCGTGACCGAAGGCGGACTTATCAACGGCGGCTTCTTCGTCCTTTCGCCGAAGGTGGTCGATTACATCGCCGGCGACGAGACATTGTGGGAAAAGGAGCCGCTCGAAAACCTCGCGCGCGACCATCAGTTGATGGCGTTCGAACATGACGGTTTCTGGCAGCCGATGGATACGCTTCGCGACCGGCATCATCTCGAGGAATTGTGGGCCAAAGGCCGCGCCCCTTGGCGGGTCTGGAATGACGTCGCGCCGCGCGACATCGTCGGCGGTAAAAGGCGGCTGGCATGACGATCGATCCCGGATCTTCGCCGGCTGTGAACCACGAATTCTGGAACGGTAAGCGGGTCTTTCTGACCGGGCATACCGGCTTCAAGGGGAGCTGGCTCGCGCTTTGGCTTCGCCGCCTCGGAGCACATGTTTATGGCTATGCTCTCGCGCCGCCGACCGAGCCGAACTTGTTTTCCCTGGCGCAGGTTGAAGAGGGATTAATTCATCAGACGGCCGACATCCGTGACGCGGACGCGCTGACGGCGGCGGTTCAGGACTTCAAGCCGGACATTGTTCTCCATCTTGCCGCGCAATCGATTCTGCGCCTCTCTTATGATGAGCCGGTCGAGACCTACGGCACCAATGTCATGGGCACCGTCAATGTGCTCGAGGCTGTCCGCAAAAGCTCGTCCGTGCAAGTCGCGCTCGTGATCACGACCGACAAATGCTACGAAAACCGCGAGCAGATCTGGCCGTATCGGGAGACCGATGCGATGGGCGGCCATGATCCATACAGCAGCAGCAAAGGTTGCGCCGAGCTCGTCGTTTCCGCTTATGGCCGCTCCTATTTCAACAAGGGCCAGACGATTGTTGCCTCGGCGCGGGCCGGCAATGTCATTGGCGGGGGAGACTGGGCGAAAGACCGGCTCATGACCGACCTTGTCGCCTCCTTGATTCACAATGAAAAGCTGATCATTCGTTCGCCCCATTCCATCCGCCCCTGGCAGCACGTGCTGGAGCCGCTTTCGGGATATTTGCGGGCGGTCGAACATTTGTGGGCGAAGCGGCCGCAAGGCCCGGAATGCTGGAACTTCGGGCCGGATACGGAGAGCGATGCGCGGGTTCTGGACGTCGCGCAGGACGTCTGCCGCCTTTGGGACAGCAAAATCGGCATCGAGATTGTCGGCGATCCGCAACGTCGGCACGAGGCAAACCTATTGCGTCTCGATTCGAGCAAGGCGCGCCTTGAGCTTGGCTGGCGGCCGCGCCTGTCGCTCGGACAAGCTCTGGCCATGACCGTCGATTGGCACAAGGCCAACCTTGCTGGCGCCAATATGCTGCGCTTTACCTATGCCCAGATCGAAGCCTATGAGAAAAGCGTGCCGCCGGGCGCCGCAAAGACGCAAGAGGCGAGCCTTACAGATTATCCCGCCAGAAAGGGCGTTGCATGAGCGACAGTGTCGCTGCGGACTATTCCATGATCGGTGACGAACGCGAGGAGCTGCGGGCGCAGATTCTGGCTTTGACGGCGCGCTATGCGGAGATCGCGCATGCGCCCAAACCTTTCGTTGCGGGCCAGTCGCCGGTTCCGGTTTCGGGCCGTGTCTATGACGGTCGCGATATGACGTCGCTCGTCGACAGCGCGCTTGATTTCTGGCTGACGACGGGCCCGTTCAACGACCGGTTCGAGGCGCGTCTGGCGAAATTCCTCGGCGCGCGCTTCGTTCTGACGTGCAATTCCGGCTCGTCGGCCAATCTTCTCGCCGCAACGGCGCTGACGAGCCCCTTGTTGGGCGATCGCGCGCTGAAGCCCGGCGACGAAGTGATCACCTGCGCAACGGGATTTCCGACCACCATCAATCCGCTGTTGCAAAATGGCTTGGTGCCGGTGTTTCTCGATGTCGATATCCCGACCTACAACATCCGCGCCGATCTGATCGAGGCCGCTGTCACCAGTCGCACGCGTGCGATCATGGTGGCCCATGCGCTTGGCAATCCGTTCGACCTCGGCACCGTCATGGAGGTTGCCAAGAAGCACGATCTTTTTGTCGTCGAAGACACCTGCGACGCGCTCGGCGCGACGTACGATGGAAAAATCGTCGGCACATTTGGCGATATCGGTACGGTCAGCTTCTATCCCGCGCACCACATCACCATGGGGGAGGGCGGCGCCGTCTTCGCCACCCGCTCCATTATCAAGCGGGCTCTCGAATCGCTGCGCGATTGGGGGCGCGATTGCTGGTGCGCGCCGGGGCACGAAGATACCTGCAAAAAGCGGTTCGCCTGGCAGCTTGGCGAACTGCCGTTTGGCTACGATCACAAATATACCTATTCGCATCTCGGTTATAATCTGAAGATCACCGATATGCAGGCCGCGGTCGGCCTCGCACAGCTTGACCATCTCGAAAGCTTCATCGCGTCCCGTCGCGCCAATTTCGCGCGGCTGAAAGCCGGGCTGAAGCCCTTTAGCGAATTCCTCATCCTGCCCGAGGCAACGCCGAAATCGGATCCTTCTTGGTTCGGCTTCACGATCACGGTTCGCGAGTCGGCGCCTTTTGCGCGCGACGATCTTATCAAACATCTTAACGCCAAAAAGATAGGTACGCGGTTACTTTTCGCCGGCAATCTCGTGCGTCAACCGTATATGAAGGGGCGCCCCTATCGCATCTTCGGAGAACTCGCCAAGAGCGATCAGGTCATGCGCGATACATTCTGGGTCGGTGTCTATCCAGGGCTCGGAGACGGCGCAATCGACTATATGATCGAGACGATCGGCAAGTTCTGCGCCAGCGGAGGCAAAACCTGATGCTGGAAGGGAACCGCCTATCGTTCCCGTCTTTCGTTGCCGAGAAGCTTGCCGAGTCTGGCTATCATTGCGTGGTCACAGGGGGCGGCGGCTGGATCGGCCAGGCGGTGCTCGAAATGCTCGACGGCGCCTTGGGTCAGCAAGTGTCCGAGCGGGTCAGTGTTTTCGGCTCGAGCGAGCGCACGATTCACTTGCGTTCCGGCCGCGAAATCGCGTGCAGGACATTGGAGCATCTCAAGGAAACGTCCGACGCTCCGATACTCTTCATCCATTGCGCGTTTCTGACGAAGGACCGGCTGCAAAGCGTGAGCGCGACGGAATTCGTGGCGGCGAATCGGGCGATTGCGGGACGGGTGGTAGCGGCGATCGAGCATTCGGATGCGCGCGGCATTTTCGTGCCGTCGTCCGGTGCCGTCTATAAGCGCGGCACGCATGTGCCCGAGGACGACCTTGCGGCTAATCCTTATGGCATGATGAAGCTTGAGGACGAGGATCGCTTCGGCGCGCTTGCGGCGCAGCGCCAGATTCCGCTCTGCCAGCCGCGGCTTTTCAATCTGTCGGGGCCATTCATCAACAAGCACGAGCTTTACGCGCTGGCTTCGATGATCAACAAGGCTCTCGCCGGCGCGCCGATCACGATTTTCTCGCCGCCGCGGGTCGTACGCTCCTATGTTCACGTGGCCGATCTGGTCACGCTTGCTTTCGCCATGCTCCTTGCGCCAGAAGAGGAAAATCCAGCCGTGTTCGATACCGCCGGTGATGAGGCGCTTGAACTCGGCGATCTGGCCGCGCTTGTGCGTGAAACACTTGACCGGCCGGATTTGCCCATCGAGCGGGCCGATACAGCCGAAAAGCAGAATGACGTTTATGCGGGAGATGGCCGGGAAATGGCGCGCATCATGCGGCGCTATCGTCTCAATCCGAAAAGCATGAGCCAGCAGATCTGGGATACGGCCGCCTATCTTTCCGACGTCAAATAGCGAATGCGTCCGCAATGACGATACACGTCCCCAACGATATTTATCCCGCTCCAGGCAGCCCCTATTATATCGTCGCGCCGCATTACATCCGGACCTCGGCAGGGATTCGCGTTCTGCATTTGCTTTGCCACAGCTTAAACCGGAGAGGGCAGGCCGCTTATATCATATTGACCGGGGAGCCGAATTATGGGGGTTCCCTCTGCATCGATCTTTCGACGCCGGTGCTCACATTGGACACGCTCATGGAGCACTATCGCCGTGGGTTGGCGCCCGTCGTGGTCTATCCCGAGACGATAAGCGGCAATCCCTTGCGCAGCCCCTGCGTCGTTCGCTACATCTTGAATTTTCCCGGTTTGCTTGGCGGGGAGAAAGACTATTCCTCGGACGAATTGTGCTTCAGCTATTCAAAAATACTGGCCAAGGCGACGCGTTCGCCTGAAAACGTCTTGTATCTGCCGCCGATCGACACACGCACGTTTCATCCGCCTGCTTCGGAACAACGGCGTAGCGGAAGCTGCTTTTATGCGGACAAATATAAAGCCATACATAAGGGGAAACTGTTCGACGTCACGCGTCAAAGCGTCGAGATCACGCGCGATCTCGCGACTTCGCAAACGCCGCAGGAAATAGCCGCGTTATTTCGTCGTTCCGAAGTTTTCTACACCTACGAAAATACAGCGCTCGCGACCGAGGCGGTCTTGTGCGGCTGTCCCGCCGTATTTTTGCCGAACCCCTATCTGTCCCATATCATTGCCGAAGAGGAATTGGGGATTGACGGCTATGCCTGGGGAGACGATCCCGATCAGATTGCGCGCGCTAAGGCAACAGTGCAACAAGGGGCCGAAAGCTACAGGAAATCGACTGCCAAATATTGGCACGAGCTTGATCGTTTCATCGAGCTGACCCAGCAACACGCCAAGGCGAGGCAGTACACGCGTCCGGTCGATATTTTGAATGTCATAAATGTAGCGGACCGGAGAAATGCGATCTCCCCGTCGAACTCCACCACCCTTACGCGCGAAACGATCCGCGAGATCGCGCGCGAAGTCTGGTATGAGAGACAGCGTTGGGGGCTCCCCTACAAAGTCGCAAAATGGCTTGCGACGCGGGCGCAAAACAACGATTGAGTCTCACACGGGAAGCCGCGAACGAGGCGCATGTGCCCCGCGGCTTCCGATATCGACCGACCTTGTAAAATCACGATACAGCTGAACGCGCTTCGCTCGACTGCTGCCGATCTTCCGATAGGCCAAGTTGCGCGTAGAGAAGAGAATCGACTTTGGCATAAGCGCTAAGCCAGGCGCGCTCCGCATTCGTAATGAAATTAGAATCTGGAGATTTATTGAGGTAGATATCGAGCGGGCGCGGCTCCAATTCCGGATGAATCCAGTCGGCGACCCGCTCAGCTTCACTCTGTATGTTCGAGAAATTCGCGCACAAAATATGATGGCGCATATAATCGGCGACGCTATGAGCAAATGCGACCGGATCAGCTTCGATCGTTTGCAGCAATATTCCTGACGGACAAGTTGTGTTGAGAGAAGCCTCCGCCGGGCAAATGCCCGCGCCCACTCTCATCATCGCGCCGAACCAGGCGCCATACGACAAAGCATACCAAGGCGTGCGATCATAAAATTCGCAAATCGAAATATCCGCGCAAGGAATTTCGTTCGTTCTATATCCCGCCGCCTCCACTCTCTTGACGTGAAAATAATAGCTGATGAGCCGCTCCACCGGATCCCTCAGAATGGTGACATATTCGGCATCCTTCAGGACCGCATTAATCGGCGCCACGCCGTGGTGATGGATCAACGTCCGGCGCTTCGACAATTTGTCGCGATAAAGCAGAAGAACCGACAGAGCGTTTTGCTCGTGCCCGCTTAAACGCTGGGCCTCGTAATGAAGATCCAGAACGTCCAGATGCCCGGACAGGTTACGGGCGAGATAGTGCCAGAGCGTCGAGCCGCCGGTTCGCGGCACATGTATAAAAACAACAGGCTTAATTGGAAAATCCCCCACGATTATCCACATTCAACTATTCTTATGGCATCGACTTTCCCGTCGATGGCTCAGAAGGAAAACAGCGCTATTTTAAGCTTTGCGTAAAGCATCAACACGGCATCTATTCATGGTATACTTGTCGGCGCGAAGTGATATGACTCGTCAACACAGAGACAAATTCTGGTTGGATAAGGTTTCCGCCAAAACATACTTGCGGGGGCGCGGTTGCAAGTCACATTAAGTTCAAGCGAAGGCAGCGACGGATGGCGCGGAAGGTTGAACGCAGAAAATCCGCGAGGCGAATTTCCCCATTCGCCTCGATGCGCGTTCTTAATGTCTCCAAAATTCGTTCATAATGCTCCCGCTTCGAAGTCTTTTGTCGCGAAAATTTGATGATTACCCCGGCTCCGCGCGTCACCGAGTTGTGCTGAAGCAGGGTCGGGGCACGCCGTTCGAAACTGGCAATGAGGCCAAATGGTTGGACGAAATCAGAGACGCGATTCTAAGAGGGAGCGGCTGGAATTGGGGTTTGTTCGCCAGCGGGCGAACCAATTTTGATTGCCCGAATCAAAGCGATTTCAAACCGTCAGGCCAATCACGTGCGACTAATCTATCCAGAAACAGGCGATCCTTATTACATCGTCGCGCCGTCCTATATCGGAACCTCCGCGGGCGTGCGCGCCCTGCACTTGCTTTGCCATAGCCTGAACGTCAGCGGGCGGTCGGCCTATCTGCTTCCCGATCCCGCTTCCGTGCGTCAGACCTTCCGCACGCATCCCGACCTTCTCACGCCTTGCGTGACAGAAGATCTTGTGCGGTGGCATCTCAAACAAAAGAAACTGCCGATCGTCGTCTATTCGGAAGTCATATCCGGCAACCCCTATGGCGCGGCCTGCGTGGTCCGCTATGTCATGAACTTTCCCGGCCTTCTCGGCGGCGACAAGAGCTATGCCGACGACGAATTATGCTTTGGCTATTCGAAATCCCTGGCCGCGGCTTCGGGCTCTCCGGAAAACGTGCTCTTCTTGCCGGCGATGGATACGCGCATTTTCAAGCCGCCGCCGTCGACACAACGCCGGTCGGGCGCCTGTTTCTACGCCGATAAATATCAAAAGGTGCATGGCGGAAAATTATCCGACGCGACCCGGAATTGCGTCGAGATCACCCGAGACGAGCCCCGTTCTCAGACCCCGGAGCAGATCGCCGCGCTTTTCCAGAAATCAGAGCTGTTCTTCACTTATGAGAATACGCTTCTGGCAACCGAAGCCGTGCTCTGCGGCTGCCCCGCGGTCTTCATCCCCAATCCTTATCTGCGCGAAATCATCTCCGTGAACGAACTGGGTATGGAAGGCTATGCCTGGGGGACCGATGCAAGTGAGATCGCCCGCGCCAAAGCGACGGTTGCCCAGGGCGCGGCGAATTACCTGCGCACTTTCGACATTTACTGGGCCGATCTAATGCGCTTCATCGCGCTGACGCAGGAGCATGCCGTGGCGCGCCGTCGAATGCCTCGGGCCTGCAACGCGGAGAGCATAAAACTCGAGACAAACTCCGACCCCTACCCACATTTCCTGTCAATCTTGCCGAGGCCGGTCGAGCGCGAGATTGCGAAGTTCCTCAGTACGATAGGTTTTGCGCAATTGGGCGCGCTCATCTGGAACGATTCGCTCGACAAGCGCGGGCGAGGTGGCCGAATCGACGAATCAATTCACCGGATCGTTGACTTGTTGCGGTCGGCCGGTCCCGTTGATTAGGCGAATGGTCAGCGAGATGCTCATAGGCTTCGACGGCCAGTCGCAACTCGAAGACCGCAAGATGTCAAAGTTTACTCGATTGCCGGGACTGGCAGAATGACTGGAAGTTCCCCACAGCTCGCCATCATCATCCCGACCTACCGTTGGAATGCGCTTGCCAAAGACGTCTTGACGCAAGCGGCATCGATCGGCTCGGACGACATTGCCGTGCATATTGGCGACAACAGCGCAAATCCGGAAAAACACGCCTTCCTTCAAAAGCTCGCTTCGAAGAGCACGAATGTTACGGTCACCTGTCATCCAACGAATTTGGGTGCCGATAGCAATTGGCTTTATCTCGTTAAGGCGCAGACGGCGCCTTTCATCTGCATGGCGGCCGACGACGATTGTTTTGGCGGCGCCTACTACAGATCCGCGCTTGCGCTCATTCGTGAAGACGCCGATTGCGGCGCGTCGGCCGGGCTTCTCGTATCCATTGCGCGTATTCCTGAAACCACGATGCCGGTCGTCCTGCCCGCGGAGGAGCGGCGCGAAACAGAGCCGCTGGAGAGAATCCGCAATTATCACAGCCACAACGTTCTCTGCTACGCAATCGCGCGCCGGCCGCTGATCCGGGCATTTGCCGATTATGTCGAGAAAAATCCGCTGCAATGCCCGTTCAACGATTACATACTGGCATTTCATCTTCTGTCGACAGGCACGTACCGTAGAGATGAGATGGGTTATGTCTATCTGTTCGACAATTCACATTGGCAACTCAACGACTGGTTCATCGAATCGAATTCGCGGTGGTACAAAGGATACGGCCTTCCGGAAAAGTTCGGTTTCCTGACGCGGCTCCATTGGGCCGTTGTCGCCGTGCATTTCTTCTCTTCGGTTTTCCGTTCGCCGGATCTTTCGCCCGACCGGGCAAAAGCGATCGTCGCGTACCTGTTTACGCGTCAACGTGACGAATTCGCTCAGGACTTCCAGCAATACAAGCCGACGATCGAGGCGCTTTTTGCAGGAAATGCCGAAGCGGCTGCCGCGTTCACACGTCTCATGAAGAACGGATATGAGAACATAGAGGCGATCTTCGACGATTTTGCTCTCGTCGTCGCAGTCTTCTCGCCGGACGTGGCGCGGCGATATCGTGAGTTTCAAAGCGCGACGCTGATCCCCAAATCCGGGGACGTGAAGTTTCCCGCCCCCGACTTTAAGCTGACCTTCGGAAGCGTGAAAGAAGCCGTGCTGCGCCTTCTTGGCATCTCCGCCGGCTAAGCACAGAGACTCATCGGCCGGATCGTCAGCCCAGACGCAAATATCCGCTCCAATCGTAAGCTTTGCCGCGGTATTGGACGCCGCTGCCTTAATCGGAGCTATTGCCCGAAACTTAACTTAGCCTTGGCTTTTCATCTGCCGCCATATTGCGTGGGGTTAAACCCAACAAAATTGATTCATCGCATAGAAGAACCGGCCGCCCCGTGCCATTTATGGATGTAGGAGGCAGATATGCCGTTTCGCGATCGTGCAGAGGCTGGACGGCAGCTTGCGCAATCGTTGCAGGTTTATCAGGCGCAGGCGCCGATTGTTCTGGCATTGCCGCGCGGCGGCGTTCCGGTTGCCGCGGAGGTCGCCCGCGCGCTCAAAGCCCCTCTTGATCTGGTACTGGCGCGCAAGATCGGCGTTCCGCATCATCCGGAACTGGCCATGGGCGCAGTGGCCGACGGGGTTGATCCTCAGGTTGTGCGCAACGAGAACGTCATCGCCGCGGCCGGCGTTTCAGACGCCGTTTTTGCTTCGATCTGCGGGCAGGAACTCGCCGAGATCCGGCGCCGGCGTCGTCGATACGTCGGCGAGCGGCCGCATCCCGATTTGAAGGGGTGTGTCGTTATTGTGGTCGATGACGGTATTGCCACCGGCGCGACCACACGCGCCGCTCTGCGTTCGGTGCGCAAGCAAAAGCCGAGGGAACTGATCTTGGCAGTCCCAGTTGCGCCTTCGATTTCGCTCAAGGATTTGCGCGGCGAAGCCGACAGAATCCTCTGCCTTGAGGACTACGAGAACTTTGGCGCGGTCGGGTTTTATTATTCCGATTTTCGGCAGGTCGGCGATGAAGAGGTGCGTCAGATGCTCGCCGAACAGCAAGCGTCAGATCCGGCGTGCGCACTCCAGCACTGACGGAATCCTTTCTCGAATAAAGGTGCCGTGATGCAAGTGCCCGTTGAAATCAGTTTTCGCAATTGCCCGCCATCCAACGAAATCCGCGCCGAAATCGAGAACGAGGTGCGGCGGCTTGAGAGATTTTATGATCGGATAACATCCATCACGGTCACTGTGACGACACCGAATTTGCTCCATCATCGGTCTGGTGAACGCTTCGAGATCCACATCCACGTCGCGCTGCCGCAGCATAAGGACGTCGTCGTCACCAAGACACACGAAGATATCCATCAGCGCGAGCATATTTCCACGGCCATCAAGGACGCATTCGCCGCCGCGGCGCGGCAAATCGAAGATGCCGCCCAGCAGATGCGGGAGTGAATGGCCGCGAAAAGCGCCGGCATACTGATGTACAAAGCCGCGCGTGCCGGCGTTTTGGTCTTGCTTGTCCATCCGGGCGGCCCGTTCTGGCGCCGCAAGGATGAAGGCGCCTGGTCGATCCCCAAGGGCGAGGTCGAGGCGGGTGAGGAGTCCACGGCCGCGGCGCGGCGCGAATTTGCCGAGGAGCTTGGCGTAACGCCGCGCGGACCGCTTGAGTCGCTTGGCACAATCCGGCAGGCGGGCGGAAAATGGGTCGAGGCTTTCGCCGTCGAAGGCGATCTCGATCCCGATGCAATTCAGAGCAATGGCTTTGAGATCGAATGGCCGCCGCGCAGCGGGCAGGTGCAGGTCTTTCCCGAAATCGATCGCGCGGCCTGGTTTGCACTGCCCGTTGCGCGGCAAAAAATTCTCGCAGCGCAGACGCCTTTTCTCGACCGGCTCGAAAGCCTCGTGAAGGACAGACATCGGCAGAGCTGAGCGCGCGGATGGTTGCGCGAGCAACGGATCGCCGCGCGAATTGCGCCATGCGGATAAAACCGATTTCTCAATCTCTGTTGCAAAATAACGTCAGTATTCGGGAGCACGTTTCCGTCACCAGGATAGAGTTATTCTAATTACTATCTCGCGCACACATGTTGTGAACGTCATGCAATCGCGTCAAAACCCGTCCTGACGAAAAAGTCATTTCTAGACGTCTTCTAAAATATCGGAAGCAGGACGGTGGACGAACTCAACGGCCGGATGATCGCATGTCAGATTTTGCTGACGGGCCTTATCGCCAAAGTGGCAAACAATTCGCCCGATCCGCTGCGGTTTCTCACTGATTTCCGCGACGAGGTACGTGCCGTCATCAAGCAAATCCGCATCGCCGGTCCGCTCGACACGGCGGGGGTGCGGCAGACGGCGTTGGCCACCGCCGATGAATTGTTCGGCCTGATGAAACCGCCCAGCGTCGATGCGGAGGGCGAGCTTTTCTGAAGCGAAGCCGGGACCATGCCCGATCAGGGCCAATAACAATCAATCGATGCTTTGGACGTGATGGTGCGCCTTTCGAGGCGAGGGACGGGGGAATGGAATGAACGAAGTCAAAGTGCCGGGGTCTTTGCGTTTGCGCAATCGGGCCTCTGAAGCATGGCGGCGGCCGGATGTCGAAGCCGGCGCGACGCTTACGACCGCTTTTCTCATGGCGGCGGGTTCGGTCAACCTCGCCGAGGCGCAACAGGCAGGCGGGGCGGCGCCGACGCTCGCGCCGGTGACCGTGACCGCGCCGGTCGCGAAACATCGGCATGTCGCCGCAAAGCCGACCAAGGCGCATTTGCGCGCCCGTGCCTCGCTTCGCCGCAAGCAGCGCGAAACGACCACGGCGCAGGCGCATCCCAATCCCGGCACGAGCGCTGGGGCGCAGAGCTCCGGGCACGTCGCCGGCAGCGATCCTTACGCCGATCCCCGCGCGCCCTATAAGGCCGATCGCTTCGCGTCGAGCAAGTTCAGCGAGCCCATCGCCAATACGCCGCGCTCGGTCACCGTGCTCACCCAACAGGTGTTGCAGGACAAGAACGCGACCTCGCTGCGCGACATCGGCCGCACCACCGCGGGCGTGACGCTCGGCTCTGGCGAAGGCGGCAATGCGTTCGGCGACCGCTTCTTCATCCGCGGTTTCGATGCCCGCAACGACATCTTCGTCGACGGCATCCGCGATCCGGGCGTCAGCATCCGCGAAAATTTCTTCACCGAAGAGGTCGAGATTCTGCGCGGACCTGCCTCGACCTATGCCGGCCGCGGCACCACCGGCGGCGCCATCAATATCGTCACCAAGCAGGCCGAGGACGATGATTTCTATTCGGCGGAATCGACACTCGGCAGCGACCAAACGCGCCGCCTCACGCTCGACATCAACAAGGCGATCAGCCCCGTCCTCGACGTGCGTCTCGATGGCCTGATCCAGGGCGCGAGCGTGGCGGGACGCGATGACACCACCGATAATCGCAATGGCGTCGCCGGCGCGCTGACCTTCCGGCCGCTGTCGAACCTGACGATCAAGGCGGATTATTCGCACACTTATCTCTGGGGTCTGCCGGATTTCGGCGTGCCCTACGATCTGCCGGGCGAAACCCCGGTCACCAACGGGGTCGTTCCGCGCGACACCTATTACGGCATCATCAATCGCGACTTCACCAAGACCACGCAGAACATCGGCACGATCGATCTGCAATATCGTGTCAACGGTATCGTCACGCTCGAAAACAGGATGCGTCAGGAATATTCGATCCTGAACTATATCGGGACGATCCCGGAAAATCCGGCGGCCACGATGATGTTGCCGGCGGGCGCGCCGGGCGGCTGCAGCGGATCGGCGGCTTCGACGGCGACGTGCCTTTCCGGCTACACGCAGCTCAATGCGCAAAGCCGCTTCGAGACGGTGGGCGTGCTCGCCGACGACCCGCAGGTGAACTTCGACTTCTACACCGGCCCGGTCAAAAACAATGTCGTCTTCGGCGGCGACTTCGACTCCGAGCGGATCAGCATCAACAGCTATCAGGGCCTGACGTCTGAAGTGACGACGGGGAACTGTTTTTGCACATCGTCAGGCGCACCGATCACCAGCATCTACGATCCGACGAATTATCTGCCGGGCCTCGGCACGCCGGTCCTCGGGCCCAATCCGCAAATCTACCACGTCGATACCAAGGCGGTTTATCTGCTCGAGACCGCCAATTACAACGATTGGCTGATCGCCAACGCCGGCGTGCGTTTCGACAATTATCATATCACCTCGCAGAACAACACGAGCGAGGCGCAGGATACGTCGAACATCCCGACCTACAATGTTGGCCTCGTTTACAAGCCGATTCCGATCACGAGCCTCTACGCCGCCTATGCGACGGCGGCTGATCCGGTCGGTGACGAACTTGATGCCGTTTCAAGTTCCTACGGCGGCTTCAGCCCGACGCAGCCGGTGAGCCAGGTCTTCGGGCCGCAGCGCAGCCAGGCCATCGAACTCGGCGACAAATGGGAATTGTTCGACCGGCGTCTGTTGGTGAGCGGCGCCCTGTTCCAGACCAATGTCGAAAATGCCCGCGAGACGGCGCCAAATGGCATCCCGGCGTCCACCGGCCTGACCAGCGGCCAGGTCGTCGCCGGCGCGGCCTATCGCGTGCAGGGCGTCGACTTCGAGGCCTCCGGCAAGATCACCGACAAATGGAGCCTGATGGGCGGCCTCGTGCTGATGAAGACGAAAGTCACCGATTCGATTGTTCCACATGACATCGGCCTGCCGCTCGCCAATATCGCCAACCAGTCGTTCAACCTGCTGACGCGCTACCAGTTCACCGATTGGTTCGCGGTCGGCGGTCAGGCGGTCTATAATTCGAAGATCCTTGGCGGCTCGCTGCTCGCCGCGAATGGCGGCGTGGCCTATGGCCAGGCGCCCGACCCGACCGTGCTGCCCTCCTATTGGCGCTTCGACGCTTTCGTCGAGGGCAAGATCGGGCCGTACACGAGCCTCAAGCTCTATTGCCAGAACATCTTCAATCGCACGTATTATGACTCGATCTACCAGAGCGGCGTGCCATTCATCCGTGTCGCGCCGGGCCGGTCGGTGTCGCTGATCGCCGACGTGAAGTTCTAGGCACCGGCATGTTGGTTTGCATCCCTGATGTGTTGAGCAAAAGCGATGTGGCGGATTTCCGCCGCATCATGGATGCCGCGGAATGGGAGGACGGCCGTTCGACGGCTGGCTCGCAATCCGCCATGGTCAAAAAGAACGAGCAATTGCCGCCGAACGGCGATGTGGCGCGAAAATTGGGTGAGCACATCGTTGCCGCGCTCACCACCAATCCGCTGTTCGTCTCGGCGGCAATCCCGCTGCGGATTTTTCCGCCTTTGTTCAATCGCTATGGCGAGGGGCAATATTTCGGCGCGCATGTCGATAATTCGATCCGCGGCGATCACCTCACCGGCGCGCGCATCCGCACCGACCTGTCGGTGACGCTGTTTCTGTCGGAGCCGGACGAATATGACGGCGGCGATCTCGTCATCGAGGACCATTATGGCACGCAGGAGATCAAGCTGCCGGCGGGCCACCTTGTGCTTTATCCGTCAACCAGCCTGCATCTCGTCACCGAGGTGACACGTGGCGTCCGTACAGCGTCGTTCTTCTGGCTGCAGAGCATGATCCGCGATGCGCAGGCGCGCAGCCTGATCTTCGATCTCGACAATTCAATTCAGAGCTTGGTCGAGAGGCTCGGCCGCAACGATCCGGAAGTGCGGCGCCTGACCAATGTCTATCACAACCTCATCCGTTATTGGGCCGAGTTATGATGCGTATGCGTTTTCTCTTGTGCGTCGCGTTCGTTGCCTTCGCATCGGCCGCTGTTGCGCAGCAGGCGGCGCCGGCGCCGGTTACGCCATCTGCCCCCAAGGTGGCGGCGCCAGCGCCGGTTGCGGCCGTGCCCCCTGCGCCAATCCCCGTCAGTAATGATGAGGCGTCGCCCCGCGCGGCCTTGCCGCATGAATTATCGCCGTGGTCGATGTTCCTGGCGGCGGACATCGTCGTGAAGATCGTGATGATCGGCCTGGCTCTGGCGTCGCTTGCGAGCTGGACGGTCTTTTTCGCCAAATCGGCCGAGCTGGGCCGCGCCCGCCAGCGCGTGCGCGCGGCTTTGAAGCGGCTGCATGGCGTTGCCCATCTTGGCGAAGCGCAATCGGCGCTTGCGAAAGATCGCAGCGTCGTCGCGGCCATGCTTCGCGCGAGCTTGCACGAAATCGCCCAGTCGCATGATCTGCCGGACGATGCCGGCATCAAGGAGCGCGTCGCGTCGTCTTTCACGGACATTGTACGTGCCGATGCGCGCGCCGCGCGGCACGGCACCGGCCTTCTCGCGACGATCGGCGCGACGGCGCCCTTCATCGGCCTTTTCGGCACGGTCTGGGGCATCATGAACAGTTTCATCGGCATTTCGAAAGCGCAGACGACCAATCTCGCCGTCGTCGCACCGGGCATCGCCGAAGCCTTGCTCGCGACCGCCATCGGTCTCGTCACTGCCATCCCGGCTGTGATCATCTACAATCATTTCACCCGCGCGACGAAAAGCTATCTTGAGCTCGTTGCCCGTGCATCGGGCCTGCTCACCAGGCTTCTGTCGCGCGATCTGGAGCGCCGGCATCTTGCCGCGCCGATCAGCCGGGCGGCCGAATAATGGCCGTCTCGCTCGCCGATTCCGATCTCGACGACGACTTCGAGGAATCGCACGAGATCAATGTCACGCCGTTCATCGACGTGATGCTCGTGCTGTTGATCATCTTCATGGTCGCGGCGCCGCTCTCGACGGTCGACCTGCCGGTCGATCTGCCGACCTCGACGGCGATCCCGCAGAAGCGCCCGGACAAGCCGACCTATCTCACCATCAAATCCGATCTCAGCCTGGCACTGGGCGAGACGCCGGTGAAACGCCAGAACCTCATCGCCGCCGTGGACAGCGCCGTGAACGACGCGAAGGATCATCGCATCTTCCTGCGCGCCGACCGCACCGTGCCCTACGGCGAAATGATGGACGTGCTCGAAATCCTGCGGAAGGGTGGCTATCTCAAGGTCTCGCTTGTTGCGCTCGAAGGCGTGCCGGATACGGCAGGCAAGTGATGCGTCGCGAGTCCGCCGAAGAGAGCCGTGACATACTGCCGGCGGCCGCGTCGTTGCCGGTCTGGCTCATCGCAGCCTGCGCGGCGTTCGCGCTTCACGCCGTGCCGCTCGCGACGGCCGCCTATTACATGAAGCCGGCCGAGGTCGAGGACGATCTCGGCGCGCCGGCAGTCGAGGTCGGCATCGAATTCGCCGCGCCGCATCTCGAACCGGTCGATCTGCCGCCCGGCCCCCCGGCGGAAGATGCCGCGGCCTCGCCCGCGGTGGTCGAGCAGAAGGCGAATGTCGAGGAAACGCAGCTCCCCAAGGAGCAGCCGATCGAAAGCGACGATCCGGACCGGCTCGTCTCGCCGGATGAGTCCTCGAAACCGAAGGAAGACGATCCGACGCTCAAGGCCATGGAGGCGATGCCATCGGAGGAATCAATCGCCTCCGAGGCGGCGGCACCACCCGTCTCCCAGGCGGCCAAAGAATCCGAACAATCGACCGCGCCGGTGGAAGGCACTGGTGAGAGCGAGACCCGCGTCGCTATGACCTGGGAACGCGAACTCGGCATTCATCTCAATAAGCACAAGCGCTATCCTGCAGCCGCCAAGCATCGCGACGCGCAGGTGATGGTGAGCTTCACGATCGACCGGCTCGGTCACGTCGTGGCGGCGAATATCGCGACAAGCTCCGGCGACCCGGCCTTGGATCAAGCGGCGCTGACGATGATGCACGAATCCGACCCCGTGCCGCCGCCGCCGCCATCGGTGGCGGACCGGGGCCTCACCTTCACGCTGCCGGTGATCTTCAAGACCCGCGGCCGCTGATCCAATCTATCGTGCGTCGCGGTTGGCGACGGCCGCAACCAAATCGATCGTGAGCGCGAGCAGCAGGGCTGCGCTGCCGATCACGAAGAGCAATTGGTAGCTGCCGCTATGCGCGAAGACGAATGAAAGACCATAGGCGGCGCCCGCCTGCAAAACCGCGAAACTGACGGTCGCCGTGCTCCAGGCCGCTCTTTGCTCGCTCGGATGATGCGCAAGCAGTTCATGCACGCGGCCGAGCACCAGGGGCACGATGCCGGGCGTGAAGGCGCCGACGACAAAGCTCGAGACAAAGAGCGACAGCGAGCCCAGGCCCAGTGCCGGCAATATGACGGCGCCGGCTTGCACCAGATAAGCGAGCCGCAGGGCGGGGCCGAAGCCGGTGCGGTCGGCGAGATGTCCGCTCAACAGCGGCCCGACCGTCGCGCCCAATCCGAAGAGCACCCAATATTCCGCGCCGGCCTGCAGGCCTTGGCCGAGCCCGCGGGCGATGAAATCGACCAGGAAGATCATATGCGGCACGAGACCCGCCGCATTGAGCGCATATTCGATGTAAAGCGCCCGCAGCGCGCCGGTTTGATGCGGCTGCCGATGCGCATGGGCGTCGGCCGCTGGGGCGGATTCCGCCGGCCAGCCGCCCCAAGACATGAGCGTCAGCAGCAGCGAAAGAATGCCGAGCCCGACCCATGTTGCGGTGAGCCCTTGCCGCAGCAAGAGCGGCACCAGCGTTCCCGAGGTGACAATGCCGATGCCCACGCCGACGAAGATGATGCCGCCGGCAAGACCGCGGCGCGAGGCCGGGACATGCGGCAGGACGCTCGGCGCGGCAAGCACCATTAGCACGCCGCCGGAAAGACCGGCGACGAACCGCCAGACGAAGAACCAAAGAAACGAAACGGGCGTGGCGCAAGCGAAGAAAGCCGCCGTCGCCACGACCATCATCAGCCGGAGGGCGAGTGCGACCGGCATGCGCGCCGCAAGCGGGCGGCCGAGCAAAGCGCCGGCGAGATAACCGGCGAGATTGGCGGCGCCAAGATAAGCGGCGGCGGACGATCCGAACCAATGCGCGTTGACGATGACCGGCAGCAGCGGCGTATAGGCAAAGCGCGCAAGGCCGATCCCGACGAGGCTGGCGCAGAATGCCGACAGGATCGCCCATTGAACGCGCCCCGGCGACATCTGCGCTTGCAGTTGGCGATGGCCAACTTCCTTGTCCATCCTGTGTCCTTCCGACGTGCCGGTGGATCAGCCGCGGGCGAGTTCCGCGGCGAGTGTGGCGACCAAAGCCGCTACGGGCAGGGCACGCGCCAAAGGCGCGCCTTGTCCGGCCCATTGGGCGCCGAAGCCGAATTCGCCTTTGGCCTTGCCGGCAGCATGCAGCGCCTTCCCGAGATCGTAGGCGATCGGATAATCGGGGACGTCGGCCGCCGCGATGCCGGCGCCCACGGCGGTGAAGCGGTTGGCGAGGCAGCGCGCAGGCCGCCCGGAAATCGCGGGTGTCATGACCGTATGATGCGCGGCATCGCTGAAGAGCGCGGCGCGGTAGCCGGCGTCGGCGAGGCTTTCCTCGCAGCCGACAAAGGCGGTGCCGAGTTGCGCGGCCGCCGCGCCGAGGCGCAGCGCCGCCGCAATCCCCGCGCCATCCATAATGCCGCCGGCGGCAATGATCGGCAGGTCGATGTCTCGGACCAGGATGCGGGTCAGCGCCAGCGTGCCGAGCCGGTCGTCGGCGGCCTCAGGATCGAAAACACCGCGATGCCCGCCGGCCTCGTAGCCTTGCGCGACGATCGCATCGACGCCGGCGGCCGCGGCTTGGCGTGCCTCGGCAAGATTGGTCGCCGAGGCGAAAAGAATGATTCCGGCTTCGCGCAGCGCGCCAATCCGCGCCGCCGACGGCAGGCCGAAATGAAAGCTGACCACTTCTGGTCGCGCGGCAAGGAAAACCGCGAGCATGTCGTCGTCCTCGACGAAGCTGCGATAGATTTCGCTAAGACGTGCCGGGGCCTTGGCCTCGAACGTTTTGAATTCGGGGGCAAAGCGCGCAATCCAGGCGCTTTCGCGCTGCGGATCAGGCCGCGCCGGGCGGTGGCAGAAGACATTGACGTTCAGCGGCCCGCTGGCGCGCGCCTGGACCTCGGCGATCATCGCGCGGGCGCCTTCGGCATTGGTCGCGCCGACGCCGATCGAGCCAAGGGCGCCCGCACCGCTGACTGCCGCCGCCATGGCCGGCGGCGATATGCCAGCCATCGGCGCCTGGATGATCGGCAGATCGATGCCGATGCGATCGAGCAGCGGGGTGCGGGTCATTGCATTCGTCCTGTCGCCGGCGTTCGCGCCGGTCTGCTTCATCTCGGCTTTTTAGGGGCAGATTCGGAAGCCCCGAATACGAGATGTCTGGCATGTTGATTTGACAGGGCAATGCGCGGGCTATTTGTTCATAAAATCTATTGACAATATGTAATTGCCAATGTTCTCTGACCGCGAGTGTGGAAAAGAGGATCGGGGATGCCGCCGTTGTCAGCTGCGCGCTATCATCGCGACGTGGCGCAAGATCGTCCTTCCGAGCCGTCCGATTCAGGCTCCGTCCTGCTTTTCGAGGCGCGCGCGAGCCTTGCGGGCGTGCCCGACGTCTTCGCCAATCTGACGCAAGCGGAATTGCAGCGCATCGACGCCGCCGCCCAGCGCGTCGATTTCAAGCCCGGCGATTATCTCTTCTGCCAGGGCGAGCCGCATCGCGGCATTTTCGTTCTGCGCGCCGGCATTGTCCGCAGCTTCTACTTCTCGCCCAATGGCCGCGAAATCACGCTGGCGAATTGGACCGCCGGCAATTTTGTCGGTGGCCCGGACATTTTCGGTGAAGGCGCGCATGTCTGGTCGGGCATTGCGGTCGAAGCGGGCCATGCTTTGCGCCTGCCGGGGCCGGCCGTGCGGCGTTTGATGGCGGAGATCCCGAATTTCGCCGTCGGCCTCGTCAGCGGTCTGGCCTTCAAAGGCAAATGCTATTCGTCTTTGCTGCAAATGCTCGGCACGCGCTCCGTCGTCGAGCGCCTCGCCCATTTGCTCCTCAACCTGACCGATCTTAAGGGCCAGCCGTCCGATGCCGCGCCGATGCCCTCGCACGAGGAACTGGCCGCGATGGTCGGCGCGACCCGGCAATGGGTTTCGATGACGATCGAAAAATTCCGCAAGCGCGGCCTCATCGATATCCGCGGGCGCCGGCTTGTCCTTCTCCGGCCCGAGGCGCTGCGCGCCATCGCCGACGGCTGCTGACGATTTCAACGCAGGAGACGAGCTGTGGGCGTCAAAACATTCTTGAAGCGCGTGGGTCTATGGGCGGTCGCCGGTTTTGGCGCGGCGGCGGCGACCTGCGCGCAGGCGGCGGATTTGGATTACGGCAAGCCCGGCACGCCGATCCATCTCGTCGTCGGCTATCAGCCCTATTACAGCCAGGCTTGGTCCGGCGCCGTGATCGACGGACTGCAATTGTGGAAGAAATATCTGCCGGCCGGTTCGACGGTCGAATTCCACGTCGGCCTGCAGGGCGCGATCATCGTCAATGCCATGCTCGCCGGTAAAGCGAGCCTCGGCTATCTCGGCGATATGCCGGCGATCGTCGGCGCGACAAAGCGCAGCGTCGCCGATCTGCGCATCATCGCCAACATTGGCCTCGGCCATGATCAGTGCAACGTCTTCTTCGTTCGCAACGATGCGCCGCAATTCGCCGATGCGAAGGCCGTGGTTGCCTGGCTCAATGGCAAGACGGTCGCGACGCCCAAAGGCAGCTGCTCGGATCGTTTCGCGCAGGCCGTCTTCCAAAAAGAGAAGGTGACGCCCGGCGCTTATCTCAACCAAAGCATCGAGGTCATCACCAGCGGCTTCCGCGTCGGCAAACTGGACGGTGCGGTCGTCTGGGAGCCGACGGCATCCCGGCTTGTCGCCGAAGGTCTCGCCCGCCGCGTGGCCAGCGGCTACAATTTCGATGAGACGGACGGCGCTTTTCTCGATGCGCGTGCCGATCTGATCAAACAGCGGCCCGATGTCATCAAGGCCTGGCTCGAGACCGAGCTTGATGCGGAGCTTTTCCTCGCCGATCCGAAGAATGCCGCCAAGGTCGCCGACCTCTTGAAGGCGCAGACCACCGGCTTCACCCAAAAGGAATTGTGGCAGGCGGAATTCGGCGCTTATCCGGCGTCGAGCGGCGGCGGCCCGGTGCGGCTGACGTTGCCCTTCGGATTTTCACCGAAGGCGCTGGCGCTGATCGCCGAAGACACGGCGTTTCTGCATTCGGTCAAGAGCATCGCCATCGCCAAGCTGCCGGATGACGCGATCCTGCCGGACTATACCGCCGAGATCCTGAAGGAACACAAGCTCACGGTCCCGGTCAGCGAGATCAAAAGCTCGCCGGCAACGGCTTTTCGATAAGACGCGCATGAGCGACGTTGAAGACCTGATCGCCAAGGCGCTGCCGTTCGAGACCCTGTCGTCCGGCGTTCGCGAACGGCTCGCGGCGGCGGCGCAGGTGGTCGAAGCGCTGGAAGGCGATCTCATCTACGAATCGGGCGCGGCCGCGCAGGCGCTTTATATCGTCCGCGCAGGCACCGTCCTGCTCGAGCCGTCATCTGGCCGCGACAGCCTGCCGCCGCAAGCCGTGCAAGTGGGCGAGGCCTTCGGCTGGACGGCGCTCGGCGGCAAAGCCGGGCGCCGCTATCGCGCCATCGCGGCGAGCCCGGCGAGCCTGTTGCGCATCCCCGGGGACCAGGTGCTCGATCTTGTCGCGGCCGATTCGCAAGACGGCGAAGCCTTACGGACGCAGGTGGCGAACGCGTTGCAGGATATTCGCGCGCCGATCATCACTGCGCGCGGGCAGGGGCTTGAACGCGCGCTCTATCGCTTCGCGCATTGGCTGCGGTCCCCCGTGCCTTATCTCGGCTTGATCGGCTATGCCCTGCTGCTCGCCTTCTGGTATCTGACGGTCGAAGTGCTGAAACTGCCGCGTTTCGCCGAAATGCCCGGCCTGACGCAGGTTTTGCAAGAATGGCTCTCGCCCAACCCGACCTATGGCGTCTCGATCCATACGCCGGTCTATTATCAGCACATCCTGGTCAGCTTGCAGCGCATCGGTATCGCCTTTGCGCTGGCGACCCTGCTCGGCGTGCCGTTCGGCCTGCTGCTCGGCTGGTCGCGCGCCTTCAAGGATTATCTGTTTCCGCTGTTCGAGATCATCCGGCCGATTCCGATCCTCGCCTGGGTGCCGCTGGCGATCATCATGTTGCCCGGCTCCGAATTGCCGGTGATCTTCCTCACCTTTCTCGCCTCGTTTTATGCGACGGCCCTCAACACGATGCTGGGCGTCAAATCGATCGATCAGACCTATATCCTCGCTGCAAGCTGTCTCGGCGCGTCACAATTGCAGATCTTCCGCCATGTCATCGTGCCGGGCGCGCTGCCGTTTATCTTCACCGGTCTGCAAATCTCGGTTGGCGTCGCGTGGTTCTCGCTGGTCGCGGCGGAGATGGTGTCTGGCCAGTTTGGCCTCGGCTATCTCATCAACACGTCTTACACGACGGTCCAATATCCGACGATCGTGATCGCCATGCTGACGCTCGGCGTCGTCGGCTATGTCACAAGCGCGCTGGTTCGCGCGGCCGGCGATTGGGCGATGCATTGGCGCGCCCGCCAGCTCGCGATGGAAGGCTGAGCCATGTCCTTCGCGAACGAAGCCGCCGTGCCGCGCGGCGCGCTCAGGATCGACCAGGCCGTGAAGCTCTATGATCCCGACGGCGCGCGCGTGCTTGCCGTCGATCATTGCAGCTTCGATGTCGCCGCCGGCGAAATCTGCATGATTGTCGGCCCGTCCGGTTGCGGCAAGACCACCTTGCTCAACGCCATCGCCGGCTTTCACGGCCTCGATGGCGGCGCCATCTATCTCGATGATCAGATGCTGTGCGGTCCCGGCCGGGCGAAAGCGCCGGTCGAGTCCGATCGCGTCGTCGTCTTCCAGAACGGCGCGCTGTTTCCGTGGAAGACCAATCTCGAAAACATCGCCTTCGGCCCGCTGGTGCAAAAGAAGCTCAGCCGCGTCGAGGCCTTCGAAAAGGCCCGCTATCTGATGGCCGAGGCCGGCCTCGAAGGCCACGAGAACCAATATCCGGGCGAGATTTCCTCGGGCCTGCGCCGCCGCGTCGAGATCGTCCGCGCGCTCATCAATGATCCGACCGTTCTGCTGCTCGACGAGCCTTACCGTGCGCTCGACGCGCTCACCAAATCGGTGATGCACGAGGCGTTGCTTGAAACCCACCGGCGCACCGGCATCACGATCTTCTTCATCACCCACGATCTCGAAGAAGCGATTTTCCTCGGCCATCGGGTCGTGATCATGACGGCGCGGCCCTGCCGGCCGAAGCGGATCATCGACATCGACCTGCCTTCTCCGCGTGACTATACGGTGCTGACCAGCCCCCGCTTCCGCGAACTCGCCGCCGACATTTCGGCCGCCGTCGACGAGGAAGCGCTGAAATCCTTCGAACGCGGCGAGAAGGAGGGCTGATGGCCGATATTGCCGGCAGGGTCACCAGCGAAAGCCAAACGCGCCCGCCGCGGACGCTGCGTTGGCGCAATCCTTTTCTCGCGCTCGGCACGCGCCGCGCGCTCATTTCCGTTGCCGTCACGCTCATCATCTGGGAGCTCGGCGCGACCAGCGGCACCTGGCTTGGGCACGCGCTGCCGGTGCTTGGCGCCGTGCCGTCGCCAGTGGCCGTCGCGCGCGCCTGGGCGCAATTGATCCGAGACCCCGGCTATTGGCAAAGCTGGTATTGGAGCTCTCTCCGCGTCCTGCTCGGCTTCACCGCGGCGATGATCGTCGGCATTTCTTTCGGCCTGCTGCTCGCGATCAACAAGACCTTCCGCGGCATTGCCTTCCCGGTCTTCGAATTGCTGCGGCCGATCCCGCCGCTCGCCTGGGTGCCGGCATCGATCATCTTCTGGCCGACGCAAGAGCTTTCGATCGATTTCGTCATCTTCCTCGGCGCGTTTTACACGATCGTCATCAATGTCGTGGGCGGCGCGCGGGCGATCGACATCCGTCTCATCCAGGCGGCGCGATCGATGGGCGCGTCGCGCGCCAACATCTTCCGCCGCATCATCCTGCCCGGCGTTTTGCCCTCGATCTGCACCGGCATCGAAGTCGGCATCGGCATCACCTGGGAGGTCGTGATCGCCGCCGAGATGATTTCCGGCGGCGGCTCGGGCGGCGCGACATCGTCCGGCGGCGGCCTCGGCTTTTTCATCTGGAATTCCTACATCGGCGGCTCCTATCCTGACATTATCGTCGGCATGTTCTCGATCGGCATTGCCGGCTATCTGTCGAGCGCCGCGGTGCGTCTCATCGAGACGCGCATCACGCCCTGGCGGAGGCTGCGCTGATGAGCGAGGTGCAGACGCGCCCCGCGGGCGAGATCGTCGTCCGCAATGTGAGCAAAGCCTACGGCTATGGCCCGTTCGCGGCGCCGGTAATTGAGGATTGCTCGTTCACCGTCGAAGCCAACAGGTTCACGGTGATGATCGGGCCGTCTGGCGCCGGCAAGAGCACCTTGATCCGTCTGATCGCTGGATTCGAAAAGCCGACGCGCGGCGAAATAATCGCGTCGGGCAAGCCGGTCACCGGCCCGGGCAAGGACCGGCTCGTCGTGTTCCAGGAGACGGCTTTGTTTCCGTGGATGACAACGGCGAAGAACGTGCTTTACGGTCCGCAGGCGCGCGGCGAGGCCAATGCGGCGACAAAAATTCTCGCCGACTTTCTCCTCGACAAGGTCGGCTTGCGGGCTTTCCGCAGCCGCTATCCGGCACAATTGTCGGGCGGCATGCAGCGGCGTGCCGAGCTCGCCCGCGCGCTCATTAACAACCCCGACGTCATGATCCTCGACGAGCCGTTCCGCGGCCTCGACGCGATGACGAAGAAACTGATGCTCGATTATTTCGCCAAGCTTTGCGAAGACGAAAAGCGCACCAATTTCTTCGTCACGACCGATATCGATGAGGCGATCTTCCTTGCCGACCGGCTGATCGTCATGAGTCATCGGCCGACGAAAGTGCGCGCATTGATCGAGGTCGACCTGCCGCGGCCGCGCGATTACGCGGCGCTGTTTCGCGACGACCGCGCCAATGCGATCAAGCTCGAAGCTTTGTCGCTCCTGCATGAGGAGGCGATGAAAGCCTTCGCCGGCGGCAGCAAGGCCGCGGCGGACTTCATCGAAGCCTACAAGCGCCGCAGCAGCTTGGCGGTATGAACTTCCCGCGTGAGCTAGAACGTGATCGTTTTGCTTCCGATCGCCGCTCTCCGCGTTGGTCCCTGGATTGCTTCGCTTCGCTCGCAATGACGAAATCAGGCGTCATTGCGAGGAGGTGAATCCGACGAAGCAATCCAGGCCGCGCAAAGGCGACGATTCCAGTTCAAACAATCTTGCTCTAGGCGCCGCTCACCTTCGCCGTCGCCCAGCGGTTGAGCTTGCGCACATCAGGGTCGGGATCGTCGGCGTGCTTGGCGAGATAGGGCAGGGCGTCGCGATGGCCGATCTCGCCGAGGGCGGCAGTCGCCTCCTTGCGCAGATTGCTGATCGGATGGTCGAGCGCCGCCCCGAGCGCGGGGATCGCCGCCGGGTCGCGCAATTTGCCAAGGCTCGCGGCGGCCTTGACGCGCACCTGCCACGTCGCGTCGTCGAGCGCCGCGATCAGGCCGCCCGCGGCCTCCGCCGTGGCCAATTTGCCGAGCACCTCGGCGGCGCTTTCACGGACCTGCCAATCGTCGTCGCCAAGTGCACCGACAAGTGCGGGTTCTGCCGCCGCGCCGGCGAAGCCAAGCGCGGCGGTGGCGGCACGCCGCACCTCGGGACTGGAATCCCGCACCGCTGCGACAAGGCCCTGCGCGGCCTCCGGCGCACGTAGCCAGCCGAGAACGCTTGCGGCATTTTTGCGAACGTCCGCGTCGGGATCGTCGAGGGCCGCCAAGGCCGGCGCCAGCGCCGCCGGGTCGCGCAGGCCCGTCAGGGCGCGCAGAGCGGTGGCGCGCACGAAAGCCTCTCGATGTGCGACAAGCCCGATCAGCAGCGGACCGGAGGCGGGATCGTTCTTTTCGGCGAGCACCGCCGCCGCGGCGTGCCGCACCGGCGCGGCGGGATCGCTCAGCGCGTTTGCAAGCGCTTCAATGACGGCCAGCCCGTCGAAGGCGTCGAGCGCCTGCACGGCGGCTTCCCGCACGCCGTCGTCGGCATCTTTCAGCGCAGCGATAATCGCCGGCACCGCCGCGGCATCGCCGAGATCGGCAAGCTCCGCCAAAGCGACGCGCCGGCTCTCGGAATCGCCTTCGGCGAGCGTTTCAAGCAAATCGTCGAGCGCGCTGATCTGATCTTCGAACAGGCCCATGGTTTTTACCGCAGCAGGTAGGGAATCTCGACGGTGATCGCGCCCGTCGGGCAATCGACCTCGCACGGCAGGCAATACCAGCATTCATCGTAGCGCATATAGGCCGTGCCTTTCGCGTCATCGATCCGCAGCACATCGAGCGGGCAGACATCGACGCAAACCGTGCAGCCTTTGCCGGCGATGCATTTGTCGGCATTGACTTTGACCGGGACGCTGGTGGTGTGATTGCCAAGCGGCATAAAGGCTCCTATTCGGCGGCTGCGGCGACAGGATCGAGCCGCATATTGTTGTAAGATCCGCGCTCGGCTTCCGGCACCGGCACGACATAGGGCGCGACCGGCAGTTTGCGCGAATTCATCGTTCCGTCAGCCGCTCTTTCGAGCAGCGTATGGCAGAACCAATTGTCGTTGTCGGTCGCCGGATAATCGACGCGATGGTGATAAAGCCCCCAGCGGCTCTCGGTGCGGAAGAGCGATGCGTGGGCGGCCATTTCGGCGCAATCCAGGATCGAATGCACTTCCATCGCCCGCATCAATTCATGCGGATCGCGGGCGACGAGCGCCGACAAGTCTTCGCGGATTTCGCCGAAGCGGGCGCGGCCGATCTCCATCTTGCGTGTGATCTTCGGCGGCTGCAGGTAATCATTGACCATGCGGCGGGTCTTATATTCGACCTCCTCCGGGGTGAGGCCGTCGTCGCGGCGCGTCGGCGCCAACACACGCTCCTGCTCGCGCAGGACAAAATCGGAATCGACCGCGCCAAGATCGTGTCCGGCGCAAAAATCGGCGGCGTCTTCGCCGGCATAGGCGCCGTTGACGAAAGCGCCGAGCATATAATTATGCGGCACGCTCGCCATGTCGCCCGCCGCATAAAGCCCCGGTACGGTCGTGCGCGCGTGTTCGTCGACCCAGACCCCCGACGCGCTGTGGCCCGAGCAGAAGCCGATTTCGGAAATATGCATCTCGACCATGCTTTGGCGATAATCGGTGCCGCGGCGTTCGTGGAAACGGCCGCGGCTCGGCCGTTCGTTGGTGTGGAGGATCTGTTCGATCTGGCCGATCGTCTCCTCCGCGAGATGATCGAGCTTGAGGAAAACCGGACCATTGCCGCCCTCGAGCTCGCGGTAGAACTCCAGCATCATCTGGCCGCTCCAATAATCGCATTCGATGAAGCGGCTGCCTTTGGCATTGGCGGTATAGCCGCCGAGCGGCCCGGTGACATAGGCGCAGGCCGGGCCGTTATAATCCTTGATCAGCGGATTGATCTGAAAGCATTCGAGATTGGCGAGCGCCGCGCCGGCATGGAAGGCCATCGCATAGCCGTCGCCGCAATTGGCGGGATTCTCATAGGTGCCGAAGAGATAGCCTGAGGCCGGCAGGCCGAGTCGTCCGGCAGCGCCGCAGGCGAGCACGACCGCCTTGGCGCGCACGACGAGGAATTCGGCGGTCCGTGTGTTGACGCCGATCACGCCGGCGATGCGCCCGTCCGGCGCGGTCAGAAGCCGCGTCGCCATGAAGCGGTTGGTGATATCGACGCGCAGGCGTCTCAGCTGGCGATAAAGCGCCTTCTTGACGTGATGCCCCTCAGGCATGGGCAAGACATAGGTGCCCATGTGATGGACCTTGCGGACGTTGTAATCGCCCGTGCCGTCCTTCTCGAATTTCACGCCGAGCTTGTCGAGATATTGGATCATCTCGAAGCTGCGCTGCGCATAGGCCATCACCGCCGGCTGATGGACGATGCCGTCGTTGGCGATGGTGATTTCCTTCACATATTGCTCGGGCGTCGCATGGCCGGGGATGACCGCATTGTTCAGGCCGTCCATGCCCATGCTGATGGCGCCGCTGCGTTTCACATTGGCTTTTTCCATCAGCACGACGCGCAGCGCCGGGTTTTTCTCCTTGGCCTTGATCGCCGCCATCGGGCCGCCGGTGCCGCCGCCAATGACAAGAATATCGGTTTCGACCTGATGCGTGATCGTTTCGCTCATCCACTCAGTCCATGCGAAGCCTTTCGACCGGTATGCGGGCAGTGGGCGGCGGAGGGGAGCAATAAATTGCCTAGAGCATCGGACCGAAAAGTGCGAAGCGGTTTTCGGACAAATCCGATGCGTTTAAAGAATGAGATATCGGACCGAAAAGTGCGAAGCGGTTTTCGGGCAAATCCGATGCGATGAGAAAGACTTAAAAACGCCGCGCGATTCAATTTGAACATCCGACGCTCTAAGCTGCGGCTCGCGCCTCGGCGAGCGCCGTAACAAGCTGACGCGCAAGGCGTTCGGCCTGAAGCAGGATTTCCGGCGCGCCATAGGTGTCGCCGAAGCGCTCGCGCGTCAGCGGACCGAAGGCATAGAGATGGCGGCTCCGGCCGATGATCCGGAAATCGTGATCGACGGCGAGCCCGAGATCGAACGGATCGGGTGTGGCGAGACCTTCGGCGATGAGGCTGCCCAGAAAATGCGTCGGGTCGGCGCGCAATCGCTGTTTCGGCCCGGTGCAATTGACGATGCCGGCGAAGCGCCTGCGTTCATCAGCCTCTTCACCCCGGCGGCGCAACGTCACATCGAAATCATTTCCTGTGGCTTCGACATGCGTAAGCCGCGCGGCGAGGATTTCGAGCTGCCCGCGCGCTTCGGCGGCTTCAACCAATTCATAGGTCTCCGGCGGCATGCGGTAGCGATGCACGTCGTAGAAGACTTTGAGATGGCGCAGGAAGCGCCGCCTATCCGCCGGCGTCAAATGCGACCAGAGGTGCTCGCTCTGCAGGCGCAGGGCGGTGAAAACGCAGCGCCAGGAAAGGCCCTCCGATTCGATGCGGGCGATCTCGGCGCGAATCCATTTGACATAGTCCGCCAAGCGCGCCGCCGGCCAGGTCGAAAGATCGAGGCCCGGCGGGACGCCCGCGGGGCCGCTTTTGCGCGCGAGAAGGCCGTGGCGCGAAAGCGCGGTGATCGAGCCACGATGACCGCGGGCGGCAAGCGAGGCGATGACATCCGCCATCGTCAGCCCGGTGCCGATGACGAGCACCGCACCGTCCGGCGGAATCTCCGCGAGCCTTTCGACGTTCCACGGATTTTCGAGAAAGCCGCGCGTGCCCGAAAGCGCCGGCGGGACGCCGCGCGGCAGGGCGGGGAGGCCGTGGCTCACGGCAATGACGGCATGCCGTGCGCGCAATCTTTCGCCGTCCGACAAAAGAATTTCCGTGCCGTCCTCGATCGTGTGCGCCGAGAGCGCCGTCGCGCGAATATGGCGAAGATCGGCGCTGGATTGTTTCAGCGCCTCCGCCAGCCGCTCGCGGACGAAAATGCCGAACCAGCGCCGCGGCACGTAAGTGTGCTCCGGATCGCCATCGCCAATCAGCTCCGGATGGCGGGCCTTCAGCCAAAGATCGAAACGATCCGACGGCGCG
Source organism: Pseudomonadota bacterium (assembly GCA_040756295.1). Lineage (GTDB taxonomy): Bacteria > Pseudomonadota > Alphaproteobacteria > Rhizobiales > Beijerinckiaceae > Methylovirgula. The sequence continues at coordinate 593,980 of JBFLZN010000002.1, forward strand.
GCGCCGACGCCCATCCGATCGGCGGGGACATTGATCCGATGCGCGTCGGCCAACGTTTCGTAAGCGAGCCCCGAGCCGAGGTCCGGACGCGGTTCGACCACCGCGATTTTGGTGCCAGCGGGCGCATGCCGCGCGAGGTGCAACGCCAGAACGGTGCCGGCATAGCCGCCGCCGATGATCGCGATGTCGCTGAATTCATTCACGAAGATGCGCCTCTCTGGTTGGCTCACACTAACATGATTTAGTCTACCATCTATATTGACTATATGTCGCGTCCATGATGAGTTGCCGCTTCGCCAGCACGCAGGACATCGGAAATGACTGAACTGCAGCCGCCTCCGCCGGCCGAGGCCGCGGACATCCTTTGGTTCATTCCGACGCATGGCGACGGGCGCTATCTCGGCACACAGGAGGGCGCGCGCGAAGTCTCGCTCTCCTACATGCGCCAGATCGCCCAGGCGGCGGATGACAACGGCTATTTCGGCGTGCTGCTGCCGACAGGCCGGTCCTGCGAGGATTCCTGGGTCATCGCCTCGGCGCTGGTTCCGTTCACGCAGAGGCTGCGTTTTCTCGTCGCCGTCCGCCCCGGATTAACGGCGCCCGCGGCCGCCGCGCGCATGGCCGCGACGCTCGACCGGATTTCCGGCGGCCGGCTGCTCGTCAATGTCGTGACCGGCGGCGACCCTGTCGAACTGCATGGCGACGGTCTCTTTCTCGATCACGATGCCCGCTACGAATTGACCGACGAATTTCTGCATGTCTGGCGCGGCCTGCTCGCCGGCGAGAGCGTCGATTACAAGGGCAAATATCTGACGGTCGAAGGCGGCAAGCTGCTCTATCCGCCGGTGCAAAAGCCCTATCCGCCGCTTTATTTCGGTGGCTCGTCAGCCGCCGGCCACCGCATCGCCGCCGATCATGTCGACGTCTATTTGACCTGGGGTGAGCCGCCCGCCGAAGTCGGCAAGAAATTGGCGGAAGTACGCGCCGTGGCGGCCGCCAAGGGCCGGCAATTTTCCTATGGCGTGCGGCTGCATGTCATCGTCCGCGATACCGAAGCCGAGGCTTGGCGCGCGGCCGATAAACTGATCGCGAAAGTCGATGACGCGACGATTGCCGAGGCGCAGAAAATCTTCGCGCGTTTCGATTCGGTCGGCCAGCAGCGCATGGCGCGGCTGCATGGCGGTAGCCGCGACAATCTCGAAATCAGTCCGAACCTTTGGGCCGGCGTCGGCCTCGTGCGCGGCGGCGCCGGCACGGCGCTTGTCGGCGATCCGCAGACGGTTGCGGCACGGCTCAAGGAATATATGGCCGTCGGTGTCGATCGCTTCATCCTCTCCGGCTATCCGCATCTTGAGGAATGCTATCGCTTCGCCGAATCGGTGTTTCCGCTTTTGCCGCTCAAGCCGACCACCGGCATTGAACGCGCGCATGTGCGCAACGCCGGGCCGTTCGGCGAAATCATCGCCAATGTCGTCCCGCCCACGAAGCTCGCATCGCAATCCTGAGCCGACTCGAACCAAGACATGCGAATGAAACCTGTCCGTCTGTTGAGCGCCGCCGCATTTGCCTTGCTGGCCTCGGTCGCGCCGCTCCGCGCGGAAGGATCGATCCGCATCGTTCAGCAATTCGGCACCGTGTTTCTGCCGCTCGATGTGATCCGCGATCAGCATCTCGTCGAAAAGCACGGCAAAGCGCTCGGCCTCGACATCAAGACCGAATGGCATCAACTGTCCGGCGGCGCCGCCGTGAATGACGCGCTGCTCTCCGGCAATATCGATATCGCCGGGGCGGGCATCGGGCCGTTCTTGACCGTCTGGGACCGCACGCTCGGGACGCCGGTCGAAGTCAAGGTCGTCGGCGCCTTGGGGGCTCAGCCCAATTTCCTGCTGACCAACAAAGCCGGCATCAAGTCGCTGAAGGACTTTTCAAAGTCCGACAAGATTGCTGTGCCGGCGGCCGGCGTCTCGGTGCAATCGCGCATTCTGCAGATCGCAACCGAGCAGCAATTCGGCCGCGGCCATGCGCACGATCTCGACGACATCACCGTCACTCTGCCGCATCCCGAGGCGGCCGCGGGGCTGATCTCCGGCGCGACCGAAATCACCGGCCATGTCTCCAATTCGCCGTATCAGGAAAAGGAATTGAAGGACCCCAAGGTCCACAGGATCTTTTCGTCTTACGACGTGCTCGGCGGCAAGGTGACACCCTCGCTTCTCTACGCGCTGGTCAAGTTCGAGAGAGACAATCCGAAGACATTTCAGGCTTTCGCCGATGCGCTGCGCGAGGCGACGGCCTGGATCGCGGCGCATCCGAAAGAGGCGGCCGAGACCTTCGTCCGCGTCGAGAATTCGAAGCTTTCGCCGGATTTCGTCGCCAGCACGCTTGAAGAGCCCGACGTGCAGTTCACCGTCGCGCCGCTGTCGTCGAAGAAATTTGCCGATTTCCTCTACCGCATCGGCGCCATCAAACATCATCCGGCGAGCTGGAAGGATTACGTCTTCAAGGAGCTGCAAAGCGAGAACGGGAGCTGACATGGCCGTCACCGCGCCGCGCCAATCGTCCGTCCCGGTTTTAGCGGCGCAGGGCCTTGCGCTCGATTATGCCACCGAAGCCGGCCCTTTGCGCGTCGTCGCGGATGTCAGCTTCACAGTCGAATCCGGCGAACGGCTGGTGCTTCTCGGGCCCTCGGGCTGCGGCAAATCCTCGATCCTGAAGGCCGTCGCGGGCTTCATCCGGCCGGCGGCCGGCACGATCGTGACGCGCGGGCGTACGATCACCGGGCCGGGGCCGGATCGCATCGTCGTCTTTCAGGAATTCGATCAACTGCTGCCGTGGAAGACGGTCCGGGACAATGTCGCCTTTCCGCTGCGCATCGCCCGCAAGCTCGGCAAGGCCGAGGCGACCGAGCGCGCGACGCAAGCGCTGGCCGCCGTCGGCCTGTCGCGCGTCGCCGATGCCTATCCGCACGCGCTTTCCGGCGGCATGAAGCAGCGCGCGGCCATCGCCCGCGCGCTCGCCGCAAAGCCCGATATCCTGCTCATGGACGAGCCATTCGCCGCGCTCGATGCGCTGACCCGCCGCCAGCTCCAGGACGATCTGTTGAAGCTCGCCGCCGAGCTTCGCTTCACGCTGGTTTTCGTCACCCATGCGATCGACGAAGCGGTGCTGATCGGCACGCGCTTACTCCTGCTGGGCACGCAACCGGCTCGCCCGATCGCGACGCTCGACACGTCGGAGTTCGGCCCGTCGGATGTTGGGTCAGCGCGCTTCGAGGCGCTCGTGCGGCACGTGCATGATTTGCTCTTCGGAACGAGGCCGCTTCATGTCTGAAGCCGATCTTACGCAGCACGTGCCGGCGCGCGGCATCGCCGGGCCAGGCGCCGCCGCGACATGGCAGAAGGCGCTGCGTGCCTTGCCGCGCTCGTTTCTCGCCCGGCGTCTTTTGATTCTCGTCCTGCTCGCCGCCGCGTGGCAGCTCGCCGCGACGCTTAAAGAAAATCCGCTGCTGTTCCCGAGCTTCACCGACACGGTGAATGCGTTTTTTCAATCGGCGCGCTCCGAAGATCTTCTAAGCTCCGCGGCGGCCTCGCTGATCGAATTGGTCAAGGGCTACGGGCTCGCTCTGTCGATCGCACTCGCCCTGGTCTCGCTGGCGGCAACGCTGCCTTTCATGCGGGATGTCTTGCAGACTTTGACGGCGATCTTCAATCCGCTGCCGGCGATCGCGCTGCTGCCGCTCGCCATGCTCTGGTTCGGCCTTGGCGAGGCAAGCCTGCTGCTCGTCCTGGTGCATTCCGTCGTCTGGCCGTTCTCGCTCGCGGCGCTATCGGGCTTCGAGCAGGTGCCGGAGACGCAGCGGCTTGTCGGGCGCAACTACGGCCTGCGCGGCCTGCGCTACATCTTCCATATTCTTCTGCCGGCCGCGCTGCCGTCGATCCTCTCGGGGTTGCGCGTCGCCTGGGCGTTTGCCTGGCGCACGCTCATCGCCTCGGAGCTCGTCTTCGGCGTCAGTTCCGGCCGCGGCGGCCTTGGCTGGTTCATCTACCGCAACCGTAACGATCTTCTGACCGACCGCGTCTTTGCCGGTCTCGCAACTGTCATCCTCATCGGGCTTTTCGTCGAGTTCGCCGTCTTTCATTTGATCGAGCGCTGGACCGTCGAGCGCTGGGGCATGCAACGCGCCGCGGCGCACTGAACATTCCACCATGTCCAAAGACAGCGAATTTCACCTCTGGGTCTTTTCCGACGCGCATGTCGCAACCGACAAGGCGGTGTCGGAGGCCATCCGCAACGGCATGGATTTTGTGCCCCCCGCCGGCTATCCCGAAAGTCTCGCCAATGCCTTGCGTCAATCCGAATCCGGTAGCGAGCTTGGCGGGCCGCCGTTCCGCTGGGATATTGCGCTCGATCTTGGCGACAATGCCGGGCTTTGGGATTTGCCGGACGACCGCCAGGGCAAGGAAGTCGTCCGCCAGTTCGGCGCTTTGCGCGAGCATCGCCGCGAACAGATCTATCCCGTCGCCGGCAATCATGATGCATCGGCGGGCGATGCGCCGTCGAGCCAAGGCAAGCCGGAAAACTGGTGGTTCCGCAAATGGATCGATCCGCTTGGCGAGAACACGCGCGTCTCGGGCGTCGATGCGGCGCGGCGGCCTTATCCCGTCGAAGGCACGTGGGAGCGCTTCAGTTTTCGCGTCGGCAATCTGCGCTTTCTGATGATGAGCGACCGCAACGATCTGCCCTATCCGATGGGACGGCGCGCGAGCGGCGGCGGCTCGCCCGCCGGTGGGGTGACGTCGGAGACCTTCGCCTGGTGGCAGCGCGAGGTCGAGGCCGCGGACGGTGATATTGTCATTTCCTGTCATCATCACATGCTGCGCGAAACGACGGTCGCCTCCGGCGATTACGAAGGCGTGTCACGCTATCCCGACGGGCGCTGGCGGCATGGGCGTTATCACGGCGTCGATGGCGCGCCGGAAGGCGCCTCCTATCTCTATTTCATCGACGACGTACCGAAGGCGCAAAAGTTCGAGTCCTATCTCGCCGCCCGCCCCGGCGCGATCGATCTCTGGCTCGGCGGTCACACGCATACATTTCCCGAAGATGTCGTGAATGGCCGCCGTCATATCGCGACAAAATGGGGCGCACATTTCATCAATTGCGCGCAGCTCTCCAAATATCATTCTTTCGTGACCTGCCCGCCGATGAGCCGTCATTTCATCTTCACGGCCGGGTCGCGTCAGCTGCGCGTGCGGTGTTATCTGCACGACGACAGCTTTGCGCCGCAGGGCTGGTATCCGCCGGCGGAACGGGTGTTGGAATTGAGCAAGCCCTTCGTTCCGGGCTAATCATGACACCGATGTCATCGAGGCACTATGCCGCATGAATGGGCGGCATATACTTCCACCAATTTCCAAGAACGAATTGTTCTAGAAGATTTCGTCATCTTCGATTAGCTTTGATCGCGCAGCTTGTTCTTCGCGCGAACACTCGCGCCGATGTTGAGAGAGTCGATCATGTTGCGAAAAAGCGTTCTGTTCTCCGCCGGCCTTGCGTTGCTTTTCAACTTCGGTTGCGAGCCAGCCGGGGCGCAATCTGTTCCCGAAGATATCGTCAACGCCATGAACAAGATCTATGGCGTCCATCCGGGCTTCCGTGCCAATCATGCCAAGGGCATTGTCGGCCAAGGCACGTTCAAGGCGTCGCCCGACGCGGCGACGCTCAGCAAGGCGGCGATTTTTACCGGCGACACGATTCCGGTGACGATCCGCTTTTCCGACAGCGGCGGCGTGCCGAACATTCCCGATGGATCGCCCTACGCCATGCCGCATGGGCTCGCGATCAAATTCCATCTGAAGGACGGCAGCGAGACGGATATCGTCATCAACTCGATCAAGTTCTTCCCGGTCGCGACCGGCGAGGACTTCCGCGATCTGCTGCGTGCCATCGCCGCGAGCCCGGCGAATGCGCCGAAGCCGACGAAGCTCGATCTGTTCTTCAAGGCGCATCCGCGTGCGCCTTTGGCTTTGGCGGACCAGCAACAGCCAGACAGCCTCGCCGACGAACAATATAACGGCGTCGATGCCTTCGTCTTCGTCGACAAGGCCGGCAAGAAGCAGGCGTTCCGCTATATTGCCGCGCCGGAGAAGCTCGTCCTCATCAGCAATGCGGAAGCGGCGAAGAAACCGCCGAATTATCTGTTCGACGAGATTGCTACGCGTGTCGCCAAGGCGCCGGTGAGCTTCCGTCTCCAGGCGCAACTCGCTGCCCCTGGCGATGTCACCAAGGACCCGACGATCCCCTGGGCTGCGACCAACAAAGTCGTCGATCTCGGCGTGCTGACGATCGACAAGATCGATGCCAACAGCCTCGCGGAGCAGAAGAAGCTTCTGTTCCTGCCCGGCGCGCTCACCTCGGGGATCGAGGAATCGGACGATCCGCTCGTCGATGTGCGCGACGGCGCCTATGCGGTCTCCTACGGCCGGCGTAGCCAATAGTTGCGCTCAGCGCGCTTCTGTGCGCAAAACGCCGCCATGGTGCCGGACGCTCAAATCAATCTTCGCCCCGCGACGCCTGACGACGCGGGGCTGATCTTCGCCTTTGTCAGCGAGTCGGAATGGACGATCTGCCGAGAAGGCGTGTCGCCCACGAAATTCGCGGGTGAGCCTGCATGAGCCTGCCGCTCGTCGCCGTCGTGGCTGTGGCCGACAATGGCGTCATCGGGCAGGGCAATGCGCTGCCGTGGCACATTTCCGCAGATCTCAAGCGGTTTCGCGTCCTGACGCTCGGCAAGCCGCTCGTCATGGGCCGCAAGACCTTTGCCTCGCTCGGGCGAGCGCTGCCGGGCCGCGAGACCATTGTCGTGACGCGCGATCCGAGCTTTAAGCCGCCGGCGGGCGTCTATGTGGCGTCCGATATCGACGCCGCGCTGGCGCTGGCCGAGGATCGCGCCAGAGCCTTGGGCGCGGCAGAAATCATCATTGCCGGCGGCGGCGAGATTTATGCGGCGCTGCTTGACCGGCTTGATCGGCTCCATATGACCTTTGTCCATTGCGCGCCGGCGGGCGACGCCTTCTTTCCGCCGCTCGATTGGTCACATTGGCGCGAAATTTTCCGGGAAGATCGCGCGGCGGAAAAGGACGGGGATGCGGCTTACGCTTGGGTTGACTATATCCGTTCCGACTCCCTATCGCCGGCGCGCAAAGCCGACTAAGAGTCGCGCGGCATCGAGGATCCAGTGAATGCCTTGGAGCAATGACGGCAAGAACGGTGGCTCGTGGAAACCGGAAAATCCGGGTCCCTGGGGTCAGTCGCCGCGGCCCAATCCGGTCGATTTCGAGGACTGGCTGCGCCGTGCACAGGCGCGGCTGCGGAGCTGGCTGCCGGGCGGCGGCTTCGGCGGACGGACGCTCCTCGCGCTCGGGCTTCTCGGCGTGCTGCTGTGGCTGCTCTCGGGCTTTTACACGGTCGGGCCGAACGAGGTCGGCCTCAACATGATTTTCGGTCGCTATACTGGCAAGACGAGCTCGGGCCTCAATTACAACCTGCCTTATCCGGTCGGTTCGGTCGAAAAGCTCGCCGTGACGGATCGCAATACGATCAACATCGGCTTCATCTCACGCTTGGATGACCGCACCGGCGAGGAGTCGACCTTCGACCTGCCGGAGGAAAGCCTGATGCTGACCGGCGACCAGAACATCGCCGATGTGAAATTCGTCGTGATCTGGCAGATCGATCCGTCCCGCCCGGAGGACTATGCCTTCAATGTCGCCGACCCCGACGATACGGTGAAGGCCGTGGCGGAAAGCGCGATGCGCGCAGTGATCGGCCGCAGCCAGATCCAGAATATCCTGACGGCGGATCGCAAGGTGATTGAGCCCGCGGTCCAGGACGGGATGCAGAAGATTCTCGACAATTATAAAGCCGGCGTTCTCGTCCTGCAGGTGCAATTGCAGTCGGTCGATCCGCCGCAGGAAGTCATCTCCGCCTTCCGCGATGTGACGGCGGCGCAGCAGGATCGCGACCGCATGCGCAACGAGGCGGAGACCTACGCCAACAATGTCGTGCCTGTCGCGCGCGGCCAGGCTGCGGCGCTGGTGCAGCAGGCGGAAGGCTATCGCTTGCAGACGATCGACGAGGCGACCGGCCAGGCTTCGCGCTTCAGCCAGGTCGAGGCGCAATACAAGAACGCGCCGGCGCTGACACGCGAACGCATCTATCTCGAGACGATGGAAAAGGTTCTCGGCGACAGCGACAAGGTGATCGTCGACCAGGGCAGCAGCCAGGGCGTGCTGCCTTATCTGCCCTTGCCGCAATTGGCGCCGACGAATGCCGAAGGGGCGTCGAAATGAAAGGCGCGACCGGCTTTATCCTCGCTCTCGTCGCGATCGTGGTGGTCGTCATCGCGGCCGCCTCGATCTTCACGGTCAGCCAGACCGAGCAGGCGCTCGTGTTGCGCTTCGGCGATCCGGTGGCCGGGCGCGGCCTCGTCACGGAGCCGGGCCTGCATTTCAAGATTCCCTTTATCGAGAATGTCGTCCTGCTCGATAAGCGCATTCTCGATGTCGAGACGCCGACGCAGGAGGTGCTTGCCTCCGACAACACGCGCGTCGAGGTCGATTCGTTCCTGAAATACCGGATCACCGATCCGCTGAAATTTTACCAGACGGTCGGCAACACCGATCGCGCCAACGAACAGCTCGGCTATATCCTCAATTCGGCGGTGCGGCGGGTGCTCGGCGATGCCGATCTCAGCCAGATCGTGAGCGGGGAGCGCGAAGCCTTGATGGGGTCCATTCGCGAACAGGTCAATCACCAGACCGCCAAGCTCGGCGTCGTGGCCGTCGATGTGCGCATCAGGCGCACCGATCTGCCGCAGCAGATTTCCGAAAAGATCTTCAGCCGCATGCAGAGCGAATGGGCGCGTCAGGCGGCGCTATATCGTGCGCAAGGCAGCGAAGAATCGCAGGGGATCAAAGCCAAAGCCGACCGCGACGCGGTGGTGCTGCGCGCCGATGCGCAACGCGATGCCGACCAGATTCGCGGTGCGGGCGATGCCGAACGCGCCCGGATTTTTGCCGCGGCCTTTGGCAAGGACCCGGACTTTTTCGCCTTCTACCGCTCGATGCAGGCCTATGTCTCGGGCCTGAAATCGTCCAATACGCGCTATGTGCTGAGCCCGAAATCGGCCTTCTTCCGGTTCTTCGCCCCGGCGGGCGAAGCGGCGCCCGCACCGGCGCATTAGGGCCGGCCCGGCTTCACGTTATGATTTTGCCGCGGTTCCCGTGCAAAATCGGCGTGAACTTGTCCGGTTGATGGGCTAACTTCCGCGCTTCGCTTGGTGTGGGATGGTTTGGAGCGGGATGCGAAAGCCGGCGGATGCCGGTTTCTCGCGTCAATTCCATGCAAGCTTGATACAATCGATCAGATGCGGTTGGGCCTTTGTCGCCGCAACGCATCGCGATCCGGGAGATATGAATGGTTTTGGTCCCGCAGGCGGTCGCTTGTCTCTATGCGCGGAAAATTCTGCTGGCGGGAGCCGTGACCTTGGCGACGATCGGCCTCGGCGCTGCGGCGCCAGCGCTCGCCGAGCACAGGCCGGATTCCTTTGCCGATCTCGCCGCGAGCGTCAGCGACGCCGTGGTCAATATTTCCGCGACGCAGACCTATCAGGAAAAAGACGCCGGCAATGGCTCCGAGGTCGATCCGGGCACCCCGTTCGACGATCTCTTCGATCAATTCCTCCGCCATCATCCGCAGGGCGGCGACAGCGGTCTCGGCTCGCACGAGCGCAGCTCCAATTCGCTGGGCTCGGGCTTTGTGATCGATCCTTCGGGCATCATCATCACCAACAACCACGTCATCGCCGATTCCAACGAAGTGACGGTGATCTTCACCGACGGCACGAAGCTGAAGGCGCGGGTGCTTGGCAAAGACACCAAGGTCGATGTCGCGGTCCTCAAGGTCAATCCGGGTCATCCGCTGAAGGCGGTGAAGTTCGGCGACAGCGACAAGATGCGCGTCGGCGACTGGGTGATCGCCGTAGGCAATCCGTTCGGGCTCGGCGGCAGCGTCACCGCCGGCATCGTCTCGGCCCGCCACCGCGACATCGATTCCGGCCCCTATGACAATTACATTCAGACCGACGCGGCGATCAACAAGGGCAATTCCGGCGGTCCGCTGTTCAACATGGACGGCGAGGTGATCGGCATCAACACCGCCATTCTATCGCCGACCGGCGGTTCGATCGGCATCGGCTTCGCCACGCCTTCGGACACGGTCTCGCCGGTCATCGATCAATTGCGCACCTTTGGCGAGACGCGGCGTGGCTGGCTCGGCGTCCGCATCCAGTCGATCGACGATTCGATCGCCGAGAGCCTCGATCTCGGCAAGGTGCGCGGCGCGCTTGTCGCCGGCACCGACACTGGCGGCCCGGCGGCGACGGCCGGGATCGAGACGGGCGATGTGATCGTCAAGTTCGACGGCGTCGATGTCGCTGAATCGCACGATCTGCCCAAGCTCGTGGCTTCGACGCCGGTCGGCAAGGAGGTCGCCATCGTCGTCCTGCGGCAGGGCCATGAGCTGACCAAAATGGCCAAGCTCGGCCGGCTGGAAGACGGCGCACAGAAAGCGTCTTTGAAGACAGGCGATCTGGGGCAGGGCAAGATATTGCCGCCGACCCCGGTCGAAAAAGCGCTCGGCATGGCACTGTCGCCGCTCAACGAGACCTCACGCCTCAAATATGCGATCAAGGACAGCGTGACGGCGGGCGTCGTCGTCACCGGCGTCGATGCCAATTCGGCGGCGGCGCAGAAGAATATCCTGCCGGGCGAAGTGATTCTCGAAATCAACCAGGACCCGGTGCGCGCGCCGGGCGACATCGCCAAAAAAATGCGGGTGTTGAAGACCGCCGGAAAGAAATGGGTCCTGCTGCTTGTCTCGACGCCGCAGGGCGAGGAGCGCTTCGTCGCGGTCAATCTTTAGGCCGGTCGATCTTTAGGCAAAGCGCTTCGAGGTTAACCAAGGCCCCGAAACCGGACGCGATTCTGAGCGCCCAAAGCACGATCCGACTGCCGCCGTTCTTGACAGCCCAAGAGGCGCCGCCTATGTCCAGGCCGCTGTTAGCACTCACCAAGTCAGAGTGCTAACGGTCCCTCATTTTTCCAAGTCCGAGCGGTCCCAGCGTCTCTCATCACGGTGCCGTTCTCGAAACGTTCAAGGAAGCAACGCATGACTTTCCGTCCTCTGCATGACCGCGTCGTCGTCAAGCGCCTCGAAGGCGAGGAGAAGACGAAGGGCGGCATCATTATCCCCGACACGGCGAAGGAAAAGCCGCAGGAGGGTGAGATCGTGGCCGTCGGCCCCGGCGCCCGCGACGAGACCGGCAAGCTCGTCCCCCTCGATGTGAAGGCCGGCGATCGCATCCTCTTCGGCAAATGGTCCGGCACCGAGGTCAAGATTGATGGCCAGGATCTCCTCATCATGAAGGAGAGCGACATCCTGGGCGTCGTCGGCTGATCACCCGGTCCTAGCGAGCCCCAATTCAGGAGTTTCCCATATGGCAGCCAAAGACGTACGCTTTTCTTCTGATGCCCGCGACCGGATGTTGCGCGGCGTCGATATCCTCAACAATGCCGTCAAGGTGACCCTCGGCCCCAAGGGCCGTAACGTGGTCATCGAGAAGAGCTTCGGCGCCCCGCGCATCACCAAGGACGGCGTGACCGTCGCCAAGGAGATCGAGCTTTCCGACAAGTTCGAGAATCTCGGCGCCCAGCTCGTCCGCGAAGTCGCTTCGAAGCAGAATGACATCGCCGGTGACGGCACGACGACGGCGACGATCCTTGCCTCTTCGATCGTCCGCGAAGGCACCAAGGCGGTTGCCGCCGGCCTCAACCCGATGGACCTGAAGCGCGGCATCGACCTCGCCGTCGATGCGGTCGTGGCCGACCTCAAGACCAAGTCGAAGAAGGTCACCTCGAACGACGAGATCGCTCAGGTCGGCACCAATTCGGCCAATGGCGACACGTCGATCGGCCAGATCATCGCCACGGCGATGCAGAAGGTCGGCAACGAGGGCGTCATCACCGTCGAAGAGGCCAAGAGCCTCGAGACCGAGCTCGATGTCGTCGAAGGCATGCAGTTCGACCGCGGTTATCTCTCGCCCTATTTCATCACCAATGCCGAGAAGATGATTGCCGAGCTCGAAGATCCCTACATCCTGATCAACGAGAAGAAGCTGTCGTCGCTGCAGGCGATCCTGCCGGTGCTCGAAGCCGTCGTGCAGACCGGCAAGCCGCTGCTGATCGTCGCCGAAGACGTCGAAGGCGAGGCGCTTGCGACTCTCGTCGTCAACAAGCTGCGCGGCGGCCTGAAGGTCGCGGCCGTCAAGGCGCCGGGCTTCGGCGATCGCCGCAAGGCCATGCTCGAAGACATCGCCATCCTGACGGGCGGCCAGCTCATCTCCGAGGATCTCGGCATCAAGCTTGAGAACGTCACCTTGCCGATGCTCGGCCGCGCCAAGCGCATCCGTATCGAGAAGGAAACGACGACGATCATCGACGGCGCCGGCTCGAAGAGCGACATCGAAGCACGTATTGCTCAGATCAAGTCGCAGATTGCTGACACGACCTCCGATTATGATCGCGAGAAGCTGCAGGAGCGTCTGGCCAAGCTTGCGGGCGGCGTCGCGGTGATCCGCGTCGGCGGCGCGACCGAGGTCGAGGTGAAGGAGAAGAAGGATCGCGTTGACGATGCGCTCAATGCGACCCGCGCCGCGGTCGAGGAAGGCATTCTGCCGGGTGGCGGCGTTCCGCTGCTGCGCGCGACCAAGGCGCTCGACAGCGTCAAGACCGCGAACCCGGACCAGAAGGCCGGCGTCGATATTGTCCGCAAAGCGATCCAGTCGCCGGCACGCCAGATTGTCGACAATTCCGGCGCTGACGGTGCAGTGATCGTCGGCAAGCTGCTCGAAAGCGGCGATTATGGCTACGGCTATAATGCGCAGACGGGCGAATATGGCGATCTCGTCAAGCTCGGCATTATTGACCCGACCAAGGTTGTCCGCACCGCGCTTCAAGATGCGGCTTCGGTGGCCGGCCTCTTGATCACGACCGAAGCCATCATCACCGAGCAGCCGAAGAAAGAATCGGCGCCGGTTGGCGGCGGCGGCGGCATGGGCGGCATGGGCGGCATGGACTTCTAAGTCCCGTCTTTGTGCGAAACGACACTTAAAAGCCCCGGTTTTCCGGGGCTTTTTGTTTACTCCGCTTGCGTGCGTCGGTGTGAAGCGCGAGAATCCCTGTTTCTCGTAATGCAATCGCTGGCTAAGAACAGAAATGCGAAGCGCATGAAGCTCATGCGGGGCCGGTAGCGCTTCGACGACCGAATGCAGGAGGGGCTAAAAGTGGATCAGTTGCCGCCAAACGAGGCCGATAAGAAAACAGCCACGCGGGCTGATTTGCTCAATGCCGTCTATGATTCTTGCAAGGGCCTGTCACGTGCCCAGGCAAGGGATATTTTTGAAATGACTTTGGAGGAAATTTCGTCGGCGCTCGTGCGCGGCGAAACCGTTAAACTTCGCTCTTTCGGTCTTTTCTCCGTTCGCGCGAAGCGGGAGCGTATCGGCCGCAATCCGCGTACCGGCATCGAAGTGCCGATCAAGCCGCGCCGCGTGTTGACCTTCCGGGCCTCACCCGTCTTGGTTGCGCTGATCAACGGTGAAGATGCCGAAACTGCACAAGAATTGCAGGATTAGCGGCATCGGTGCGGGCAATTTTGGCGCGCGGCCTGGCCTCAGGGAAGCCGCAAAGATTACCAACCTGTAACTAGGCGGCGGTTTGCGCCTGTGCGCTAAAGCGTGTTTGATTGCGCGAATTCCCGGATGATGATGACTCTATGAAAGCTCTTGCAATTGCCGTAGCGCTGTTTGCTGTCGCCGCCACGCTGGTCGCCGCCAAGGCGGAGGACGCGACGACGGCGCTCCTCGCCGTCACATCCTTCATCTGCGCCTATACGACCTACCGGTCGCGACATATTTCGAGCTATCTGACGATCTTTGTCGCGATTTTCGCGATCGAGCTCATCATCTTCGGGGCTTTGTGCCTCCTCACAGTGCTGCATCTCTGGCCGGCGAGCTGGGCGGATTACCAAATTCCCGAGAGCCTGCCTTTGACGGTCGCGCTCTTCGCCATCGCCGTCTACCTGACGTCCTTCGTGCCGCTCGTGCGATCGATGATGCGCATCGCCGACCGCTATTTCGACTCGCACGATTCGACGACCGCGCGCGTCTGGCCGTTTCCGTCCTATCGGGCGGCCGAGCGCAAGGTGGCGACCGCCATGGTCGTGTTTCTTGTTCTCATCAATCAGGCGGAAGTCGGCATCAACATCCGGCTGTCGTTTTTCTCGCGCGACTGGTTCAATGCAATCCAGGCCCGGGATGCCAAGACCTTTTGGTATCAGCTTTTCACCGTCTTCATGGTCTGGGCCTTCCTCTACATCTTTGCCGCCGTCGTCGAATATGTCGTGACGTCGACGCTGGTGATCCGCTGGCGGCGCTGGCTCACTTCGTTCTATCTCGACCATTGGCTCGACAATCACCGTCACTACCGGATGTCGCTCGCTGGCACGCCGGCGGACAACCCCGATCAGCGTATTTCGGAGGACATCAGCCGCTTCATCGACGGCGGCGATGTCGGCTACGGCATTTATTCCTTTACGATCCTGCTGATCTCGAACCTGAGCTCGCTCGTCTCTTTCGCCATTCTGCTGTGGGTGCTTTCGGCCAATTTCACGCTGCCGGGGACGCATATTGCGGTGCCGGGCTTCCTCTTCTGGGTCGCGCTCATCTATGCCGCGGTCGGCACCTGGCTCACGCATTGGATCGGCAGGCCGCTCGTGCCCTTGTCGTTCAAGCGGCAGCGCTATGAAGCCGATTTCCGCTTCTCGCTCGCGCGGCTGCGCGAATATACCGAACAGGTCGCGCTGCTGTCCGGCGAAACGGCGGAGAAACGCTCGCTCAAGACGCGCTTTTCCGCGATCGTGTCGAACTATTTCGACATCATCGCCTGCCGCAAACGCCTCACTGCGTTTACCGCGTCCTATTCGCAGATCAGCCCGTTCATTCCCTATATCGTTTCGGCGCCGTTCTATTTCGCCGGCAAGGTGACGCTCGGCATCATGACGCAGACGGCGAGCGCCTTCAGCAACGTCAACAGCGCGCTGACCTTCGTCGTCACCTATTATGTCTACCTCGCCGACTACAAAGCCGTGCTCGATCGTCTGACCTCTTTCGATCAATCCATCGAAAAGGCCGACAATTACGAATTCCGTCCGGAGCCGACCGCGGCCGAGGCCGGCAATGTCCGCCTCGTCGAAGTGACGCTGAGCCTGCCTGACGGCCGCACCATCGTCGAGAACGCCAATCTCGATCTCGTCTCGGAAATTCCGGCTCTGCTGATGGGCCCGTCAGGCTCGGGCAAATCGACCTTGTTCCGCGCCATCGCCGGCATCTGGCCCTACGGCCAAGGCAAGATCGATCTGCCGCCGTCGGCGAAATTGATGCTGCTGCCGCAGAAGCCTTACGTGCCGCTCGGAACGCTGCGGGCGGCGCTCGCCTATCCGGCCGCGCCGGAGGAATATGACGATGCGACCTTGCGCGATGCCATGGCGGCGGCGCAGCTCACGCATCTGATCGATAAGCTCGATGTCGAGGGCGGCGTCTGGCAGCAGCAGCTTTCCGGCGGCGAGCAGCAGCGCCTGTCGATCGCCCGCGCCTTGCTCGAAAAGCCGGACTGGCTGTTCCTCGACGAGGCGACGACCGCGATGGACGAGCCGATGGAAGCTTCGATCTATCAGACCTTGCGGCAAAAATTGCCGAAGACGACGATCGTCTCGATCGGCCACCGTGCGACGATCGAACAGTTCCATAAACGCCGGCTCGAAATGCAGCCGGCGGGCGATGGCATGTTCACGCCCAAGGACGACGTGGCGAACGCGGCGGAATAGTCAGAGCATCGGACCGAAAAGTGCGCAGCGGTTTTCGGATGAATCCGATGCGGTTTTAAGAATAATCGGACCGAAAAGTGCGCAGCGGTTTTCGGACAAATCCGATGCGATGAGAAAGACTTAAAAGCGCCTGGCGATTCAATTTGAACGTCTGACGCTCTAGGGCAACCGCGCGACAAGCTTTTCGTAAAGCTTGTTCTTCTCGGCGAAGACATAGTCGAGCTGCGCGACGGTGACCTCCGCCGCGCCTTGCGTCAGAAGCCAATCGGCGAGCGCCGGCACTTTGTCTTTCGGGCAGGTCAGGGTCAGCCAGCCGTCGGCGAGGTGGCGGCGCGGCCGCGCCGCGAACAGAACTTCGGCATGGGCGAAGAGCTCGAGATCGACCTGTGCGATCCGTGCCGAGACTTCGCGCGTTGTGCGCGCGACTTCTTCCGCGGCAATGCGCGACAGAATGATCCGCGCCGCTTCACGCGTCTCGACGGTCCAGGGCGCCGTCAACGAGGCGACGAAATTGGCTTCGGAGCGCAGGATCACGCCGTCGTCGAGGATCTTCAGCGCATTCGCCGCGAGGGTGCCGCCCGTCGTCGTGATGTCGACGATCAGTTCCGCCGTGCCCGCAGCGGGCGCGCCCTCGGTCGCGCCAAGGCTTTCGACGATGCGATAGTCGGTGACATGACTTTCCGCAAAGAAGCGCCGCGTCAGGTTGACATATTTGGTCGCGACCCGCATGCGCTCGCCGCGCCGGGCGCGGAAGGCGACGGCGACATCTTCGAGATCGGCCATCGTGCGAACATCGATCCAGGCTTGCGGCACGGCGACGATGACATTGGCATGGCCAAAGCCAAGCGGCGCGAGAAGCTCGCATTTGGCATCGGCATCGGCAATGCTCTCGCGTACCAGGTCTTCGCCGGTGACGCCGAGATGCGCGGTGCCGGCGGCGAGATGGGTCACGATCTCCGAGGTCGAGACGAAGGCCACCTCGACGCCGTCGAGGCCGGCGATCTTGCCGCGATAATCGCGGGCGCCGCGGCCTTGCACGAATTGCAGTCCGGCACGGGCAAAAAAGGCGGACGCATTCTCCTGCAGGCGCCCTTTGGACGGCACGGCGAGAACGAGCTGAGGCTTGATCACGTCGCTCATCGCCACCAATCCATCTGGCCGCGTTGCGGCAATTGCAGACGCTCGATCCAGATCGCCGCACCGACGGCACCGATATCGCCTTCGCCGCCCAGCGCCTTGAGCAGGCCGTCATAACGGCCGCCGCCGACGATCGGCTCTTCCTGCGGGCGGGCGCGGTCGAAAGCCTCGAAGACGAAGCCGGTGTAATATTCGAGATCGCGCGCGAAGCGTGTCGAGAAGGTGAAATCGGCGACATCGAGCCCGCGTGCGGCCATGAAGCCGAGCCGCGCATCGAAACGGTCGAGCGCAGCACCAAGGTCGAGCCCGGTGGTCGCGGCAAGCTGGCGCAGCCGACCCGAGGCTTGATCGGGGTCCGTCTCGATGTCGAGAAATTCCTTCAGCACGGCGTGGTGCTCGGTGGGGAAATCCTCGCCTGCCTTGAGCGCCGCCTGTTCGAGGAAGCGATCGGCGATCTCCGCGACGCTGCGGCCGCCGACGCTCGAAATGCCGGCGATCGAAAGCAGATCTTCGACCAAGGCCCGCGCGCCCTGCTTGTCGACGCCTTCGAGCGCGGCGAGGACGCCCGTGTGGTCAGACCCTTTGCCGTTCACAGGCTGGGCGAGGATGGCGTCGAGCGATTTGTCCTGCGCATGGCCGCGCAGAATGCGCCGCTGCCATTGCGGCGAAAGATTTAGCGCGGCAACGAGATCGCGGATCAGGCCGTTGTCGCCGAAGCGCACGTCGACGTCGCTCTGGCCGAGCGCGGCAACCGCATCGAGCGTCACGCCGAGAATCTCGGCATCGGCGGCTTCGCGATCCGGATGGCCGAAATTCTCGAGCCCCGCCTGCAGAAACTCGCTCGGCCCGTCGGTGCGGAAACGGAACACCGGCCCGCAATAGGAATAGGTCGCTGCAAACCCCGCGGCCTCGGAGGCGAGATAATGCGCGCAGACGGGGATCGTATATTCGGGACGCAGGCAATATTCGGCGCCGGAAAGATCGCTCGTCAGATAAAGCCGGCTGCGGATATCCTCGCCCGAATTGAAGAACAAATTGGCCTTCTGCAGGATAGGCGGCTCGTGGCGCGGATAGCCGGAGGCTTCGAGATGCGCAATCAGCGCCGCGGACGCGGCGCGCTTGGCGGTGGTGGAAGTCGGGTCGGCGCTCACGGACATCACTCGAATTTGCGCCTCTCTTTAGCAATTGCGGCCGGCTGGCGCGATGGCTTTCAGTCGGCAGGGTGAATGGCGGGGAAACGGCGAATTAGTCAGCGATTTCAGATCGTTGTACCGAAACGGGCGTTTGGCGTGACGGCGCTGACATTTATGACTTGCGCCGGTGGCATGGCGGAAAAAAGACCGGCGGCCTCTGCCTCCCGGTTGGCAAGCACCGCCGCTCGGTTGAGGCCGCCCTTATCGGTCAACTCGCCGATGGCCGCTGAAGCCGGTGTGGGGAGCAAGACGAGACGCGCAATGCGCCGCGATGCGCCCTCCACGCCGCCGGCAAAGCCATCGAGAAGCGCCTGGAATTTCGCCCGCACGTGCGGATGCGCAAGGATATCGGCCGGCGCCATCGCACTATCCGCGGCGAGGCTTTGACAGGCTTCGAAATTGGGAAAGACCAGCGCCGCTACGAAATCCGCGCCCTCGCCGGCGATCACCACGTCTTGGGCGAAGGGCGCGAAGGCCGCCAAAAAGGCCTCGCGCAGAGGCCCGGTGCTGACCCATGTGCCGGTTGCGAGCTTGAAGTCTTCGCCGATCCTGCCGTCGAAGCAAAAGCCCCGTTTCGGCGCCGTCGCATCGGCCAGACGCAAAGCATCGCCGAGCCGGAAAAAGCCGTCGTCGTCGAAGGCCTGCTCTGTCGCCCGCGCGTCGCGCCAATAGCCCGGCGTGACATTCGGTCCGCGCGCGCACACTTCGCATTTTTCGCCCTGCGGCACGAGCTTCAATTCGCTGCCGGGCAGCGGCAGGCCGACGCCACCCTCGGGGCGGATAAAGGGCGTCCAGAATGTCGTCGCGGGGCCGGATTCGGTGGCGCCATAGCCGCTCATCGTCACGATCTTTTCCCCGCAGGCGGCCACGGCCATGTCGTCCCAGGCGTCATAGCTTGCACGCCCCATCGGCGCGCCGGCGAAAAACGTAAGCTGCAAACGACGAAAGAAATTTGTCGCGAGCTTTTTGTCGCGGGCGAGGTGCGGCAGCAAAGATTCGAGTCCGGCCGGCACGTTGAAATGGAGGGTCGGCGAAACCTCGCGCAGATTGGCGAGCGTCGCGGCAATGCCTTGCGGCCCTGGCCGGCCGGCATCGATATAGAGCGTGCCGCCATGCGCCAGCACCAAATTGAAATTCTGGTTGCCGCCGAAACTATGGCTCCAAGGCAGCCAATCGACGAGCACGGGCGGTTCGCGCCACAGAAAGCGCAACACATGCGCGATCATCGCCTGATTGGCGCAGAGCATCCGATGCGTCGTGATGACGGCTTTCGGCGCGGCGGTCGAGCCGGAGGTGAACATGAACTTCGCGATCGTGCTGGGACCGACCACCGCATTGGCGAGGTCGAGCGCCGCGGTCGCTTGCGTTGACAACAGATCGTCGAGGATTTCGTCGCGAATACGGGTAGGGTGCGCGGTGGCGACGAGGCAGGGCGTTTCCGGCGGCAGCGCGGCGAGGGCCGGCGCGAAGAGGGCGCCGTCCTCAGCGAAGACGAGACCCGGTGTGAGCAAAGCGACGATGCTTTTGAGCCGTGCAAAATCCGGCGCGGCCAGCGCATAGGCTGGCGACAAAGGCGCATAGGGAATACCGGCATAAAGGGCGGCGAGGCCAAGCAGCGCATGGGCGATGCTGTTGCCCGAGAGAATGACGAGCGGGTGTTCGGCGCTCAATCCTCGCGCGAGCAGCGCCTCCCCGAGGGCGCGCGCCTTTTGCCGCGCCTCGGCATAGGTGAGCGTCTGCCAGGCTTCGCCGCGTCGTTCGGCCAGGAAGATGTGGTCTGGCCGTAGCGCGGCCCAGCGGTCGAGCCACGCTGTCACCTTGGCTTCATAAGGGCCGAGATCGAACGGCGAGCGGGCGTAGAATTGTCCGCCGCGACTTGGTTCGAGACCTGGCTCGAGACTTGGCTCGATCACGACATCGAGCGGCCCGAGATCGACGGGCCGCGAAGGCAGGGCATGGCCGCCAAGCTGGCCTCCGACCTGGCCTGCAAGCGCGGCGACATCGAGATGGCACGAAGACATGCCGCGCTATTTACCAGTTCGCAGCGCGGGAGGAAGAGGTTGCGGGGGGCGAAGGCCCGCTTTATGGTCGCGCCGCCGCCGGGGCCCCGCGGCTTCCTCTCGGGCCAATCTCACGTCTTGGGGCGTAGCCAAGTGGTAAGGCAGCGGATTTTGATTCCGCCATCCGGAGGTTCGAATCCTCCCGCCCCAGCCAGAAGATTTTGATCCATCACGGCTTTTCCGAGTAGCGCCGATTATTCGGCCGCCTGATCGGAAACGCTCCAGGACCGTGCCGCTTCAATAGATTTTTGATGGAAGTCTGACACGCTCATCGCTCGGGGCGAATCCCTGCATGGGCGGCGCATCCATCAAAGTCGGTTTGAGGAATCGGCGCGGGCATGGTTTCGGCTCCATCGATCTTGATTGCGATATTCTCTTTCCTGATCGCCGGCACCATCGTCGGCTTTCCGTTGTCGCGTCATCTCGAGGCCTTGCCGCAAAGGCGGCTGCTTGTTGCGCCGGCTCTCGGGCTCGCGGTTTATGCAGGGGCCTGCGGGCTGGCGTTCAGATTTCTGCCCTTCACGCCGATTTGTGTCATTTCCGTATTTGTCGTCGTCGCCATGTTTTCCTTCATGGCGGGCGGCGCGGACGACTATAAAACGACAGTGTTTCCCGGCGGCGTTGTGCCGCCGCTTGGAGCAATCCTCGCGGCCATAGCTGTCGCAGCCTTGCCGGCGTTTGCCGTCATGCCGCATATCACCGGCAACAGCGTCTCCTTCGGCGATCCGATTTTCGACCATGAGAAGGTCGCGATCATCGATGAGATCGTCAACAACGGGAATCCGCCGCACAATCCGTTCGTATCTTTTGCCGGCAGCGGCGATGCCCTGAATTATTATTATCTCTGGTATCTGCTCGCCGCCACCTTATCGATCACAACACGGCTGTCTGGATGGACGGTCGACGCGGCATTGACCTTTACGACCGCGCTGGCGTCGATCATGACCGTCATGTGGGTCGCAACTGGCACCAGCGGGAAGAAGGCGGCGGCTTGGTGGGTCGTCGCGACCTGTCTGATCGGACCAATCGATTCCCTGCTCGACAATTTTCTGCTCGCGCCATGGCTGGCTCAATTCAGAACGCACGAGCACACGCTTGAGCCCTGGATTATTCAAGCGTCATGGGTCCCGCAGCATGTCTTCGCGGCAACGATTGCCGTCATGGCCGTCCTTCTTATCGCCAAATTATTCAGCCGGTCACTCGATCCAGCCCTTTGCGTGCTGATTGGCGTTCTATCGGCGGCTATCTACGCGAGCTCGGTCTGGGTCGCCGTCGGCTTTGTCTTGATCGTCGTCGTTCTCGCGCTCGTGTGCCTGAGCGATATTGTCGAAAGCGGCGCCCTGGGCCGCGTCCTGTTGAATATGACGATCGTGGCGGTCACGGCGATCGTCGTTGCGTCGCCGTTCCTCGCTCAACAAGTGAGCATTCTTGGGAAAGCGCACACCGTTGAATTCTGGATATTTCCCGTGCTTCGGTATCCCTTTTTCAATTCGGCCGCCTATTGGCTGCTTCTACTTCCGCTCGATTTCGGCTTCATCTACCTCGCCTGGATTCTCAGCAAGGTGGGGGGACTCAAGGACGAGCCTCCGGTTCCCGTCTATGTCGAGCGCGCGTTGACGATGATCGCATTCGTGCCGCTGGTCCTGGCGCAATTCTTTCACAGCGTGATCGCAACCAACGACCTCGGGTGGAGAAGCATCATCCCGTCGGTTCTCGTCATGATGGCGATGGCGTCGGCCTTCGCCGTGAGGACCGCCGATAACAAACCCTGGGTGCATTTCGCGCGCAATGCGCTCATTGTCTTGACCTTGGTGCCGGGCATCCTGGCGGGGCTCTGGTTCGTTAAAACCAACGATCTGAATTTCATCCTGTATCCGAAGCAGACCGACGCCGGCCGCGATTTTTTGAAGGAGGCCGCCCTTTGGCAAGCGGTCAGAAACGTGACGCCCGTTGACGAGGCTGTCGCCAACAATCCGTCCGATCTGTCGGCGCTCACGCCTTGGCCGGGCGATATCGGCTGGGCGCTCCTCTCGCATCGCCGCCATTGCGCAATCCGTGGCCCTTATCTCTTGGCGTTTAGGCCCGCGTTCTCGCTTGCGATCCGATCGGAAGCCGGGATTTTGTTCGGCCGCGTCTTTTCGGGGCAGGGTTCCGACGACGATCTCAGGACGATGCGCGATCAATTCGAGTGCAGAACCCTTATCGTAACGCCCAGAGACGGGCTTTGGGCAAGCGATCTCATCGAGAAAAGCAGCATCTATAAAACTGTAAGTCAGACCGCGGAGTGGAAGATTTTGCGCGCCAACTGACGGCGATGGATTCAATCTTCTGCGCCTCAAGAACCAATATTTAAGAAACGCTGCACAGCCGGCTTGGTCTCCAAGATGCCGCCGGTGATTTCACCTTGTCTAAAGAATATTTTGATAGGATTTAAGCTCTCTATTGACTCCGAAGTCTGCAAACAGATGCGGCCTTTAAAAGAGGGGTTTGCGCGATGCTGATGGTGTCAGTCGTCGTCCCGGTTTACGACGAGGCGGAAGTCCTCGAGCGATTCCATGCCCGATTGGCCGCGGCCATGAATGCCGCCGGCGTCGATTGGGAGGTCGTCTACGTCAATGATGGCAGCCGCGACCGCTCGCTCGATATCATGCGCGCGCTTAACGCGCAGGATCCGCACGTCGCCGTCCTCAATCTGTCGCGCAATTTCGGCAAGGAGATTGCCCTGACCGCGGGGCTCGACCGCGCGGCCGGCGATGCAGTTGTCGTCATCGACGCGGATCTGCAGGATCCGCCCGAACTCATTCCCGAGCTTTTGGAGGTCTGGGCGACGGGGGTCGATGTCGTCTATGCGCAGCGTAAAAGCCGCCGCGGCGAATCATGGCTCAAACGGCAGACTGCCTTTGCGTTCTATCGCGTCATGCGCCGCCTGACGAAAATCGACATTCCGCCGGATACCGGGGACTTCCGATTGATGAGCCGGCGGTCGGTCGATGCGTTGCTGCAGCTTCGTGAGCATCATCGCTTCATGAAGGGCCTGTTTGCCTGGGTCGGATTCAGCACCCGCGCAGTGCCCTATCTGCGCGAAGCGCGTGCGGGTGGATCGAGCAAATGGAATTATTGGAAGCTGTGGAACTTTGCGCTGGAGGGGATCACCGGTTTCAGCGTTCTGCCGCTGAAGGTCGCCACCTATCTCGGCCTGGGAATTGCTCTTTTATCCGGCCTCTATGCGGTTTATCTCGTCATTTCGACCCTGATCTATGGCAATCCGGTGCCAGGCTATCCGAGCTTGCTGGTCACCATCCTGTTCATGGGCAGCACGCAGTTGATCGTGCTTGGGATCATTGGCGAATATCTCGGCCGCAGCTTCAACGAGCTTAAGCAACGCCCGCTCTATTTCGTCGAATCTTATAGTCCGCCGGAATCGCGCACGAATGAGATGAGCCAGGCGCTCCACGAGGTGAGCCAAGTGCGCCACAACGTCCGGGCCGCGGGATGAGCGGCGTAGACAGGTCTTCACCTCCAAAGAGCCTATCTGCAGATCATCTTATCGCGGCGGTCGGAGGGCGCGGTGGTCTATCGAGGCTTCTCCGCTTTGCTCTTGTCGGAAGCCTCGCGACGGCAACCTATCTCGTCGTCTCGCTTGGCCTCTCCAATCCCCGTTTCCATCTGGCGCCGTGGGCGGCGAGTCTCGCCGGTTTCGCCATCTCTTTCGCCGTCTCCTATTTTGGCCACCTCTTTTTCACCTATCGCGCCGAACCGGATCATGTTTTTTACGGTCCCCGATTTGCTTTGGCCACGCTCGCGCTGATCCTTATTTTCTCCGCGCTCTCACAAGTCTTGGCGACCGATTTCAATCTCGGGCGCCTCTGGAGCAATCTGTTGGTGGCCGCGCTCTTTCCACCATGCAGTTTTCTGCTCCATACCTTCTGGTCCTTTGCCGCTCGAAAGGGCGAGCGATCGGAAATCCTCGGCCCGCGTTGCGAATAATCCGCCGCAAACCGGCACATCGGCGAGTCTTCTGCTAGATTGTCGGGCGTCTGCACCAACCGGTGAGGGAGACGCGACGATGAAGAAAAGCACGTTGATCAGTGTCGGTATTTCGGTCGTGGTCGCCGTCCTGACGGGCGGCGTCGCCATTTCCGCCCAAGACAAATACACGCTCAAAGTGCCGGGCGGGCTCGCGTTCTCGGAGTTCCGGGGATACGAGGATTGGTCGGTCATCGCGATCAGCGAGAACGGCGGCAAGATGGCTGTGATCCTCGGCAATCCGCAGATGATCGCGGCCTATAGAGCGGGCACGCCTGGCGACGGCCATCCTTTCCCCGATGGCGCCAAGATGGCGAAGATCCATTGGATCCCCAAAAAGCAAGAGGGCTACCCCGGCGAGCCGATGGTGCCGGGTACGCAGCACGACGTCGATTTCATGGTGAAGGACAGCAAGAGATTCGCCGATAGCGGCGGGTGGGGATGGGGTGCGTTCGAATATGACGCAACCTCCGATACGTTTCGGCCCGCCACCGTCGCCGACATGCCGCCACAAGAAAATGACGCCAAGTGCGGGTTCGCCTGCCATACGGTCGTGAAGAATCGAGACTATGTCTTCACGGAGTATGGAAAGAGGTGAAACTAGGGAGGGACCAGCCATGTCGAACGAGAAAGCGGCCAGCAACGTCACCGCGCCGACCCAGTTTTTAGAAACCAGCACCGGGACATATGCCTATCGCCGTTTTGGTGCCGGCGCGGGCTTTCCGCTTTTATGCCTGCAGCATTTCACCGGGACGCTCGATAATTGGGATCCGGCCGTCACCGATCCATTGGCATCCGGGCGCGAGGTGATTCTGTTCGAAAGCGCTGGTTTGGGGCGCTCCTCCGGTGTCGTGCCGAATACAATCGCGGGGATGACGGCACATGCCTTGGCGTTTCTCGGCGGACTCGGCATTGAAACCTGCGATGTGTTGGGGTTTTCGCTCGGCGGCATGATCGCGCAGCAGATGGTGCTGGATCATTCTTCGATATTCCGGCGCATGATTTTGGTCGGGACGGCGCCGCGCGGCGGCGCGGACATCATGCATCTGGAGAAGCCCGTCCTCGCCAAATATCTCCAGGATCCGAGCCTCAAAGGCTATGAAGTTCTGCAGAAGATTTTCTTTGCACCGACCGATTCAAGTCAGGCGGCGGGCGCGGCCTTTGTGAAGAGGCTTATGCAGCGCAGCGAAGACCGCGAGCCTCCGTCCGGGCCCGCGGTTGCGCAAGCCCAGATCGCGGCTTTTCGCGAGTGGGAAACCTTTACCGGGGACCGCTTTGCCGATTTGAGAGGCATCTCGACGCCGACGCTCGTCGTCAACGGCATTCATGATGAAATGATCCCGGTGTCGAATTCCTATTGGCTGAGCCAGAACCTTCCGAATTCCGTTCTCCTCACCTATCCCGACTCCGGGCACGGGTCGTTGTTTCAGTTCCATGACTCATTCACGCGCCAGGCGGCGGCGTTCCTCGCCTCCGACTCGCCGTTTGCGCCCTATTGAGGGGACATGCCGGCAATGGCCGGCACTGGCTAAGCACGCGCTGCCTAAAAAAATGCGCGTGCTTGGGAATAAAGCTTGAAAGCCGCGAGTCTCCAATCCGACAGCCGAGGAGACTGCCGCGATGCGAGACGAAGATCAGATTGACCACCCCTCACGCCGCCAGGCGCTTGAATGCATGGTTTGGGCGGGCACTGGCGTGCTCTGGACAGTTTCCGGCGGTGTGCCCAAGTCGCTTGGCCTTCTTGGCACGGCGCAGGCGGCCGAGGCGGCGCGGGCGCCATTCACCTTCCTGCAGATTTCCGACAGCCATGTCGGCTTCAACAAGGCGGCAAATCCGCATGCGATCGACACGCTGAAGGCGGCGATCGGCGAGGTGAAGGCGCTGGCGGCCAAGCCTGCCTTCATGATCCACACCGGCGATATCACCCACCTGTCGCTCGCAGCGCAATTCGATGACGCCGCGCAGATCATCGGCGAACCCGGTCTCGACGTGCATTACGTGCCCGGCGAACACGATCTCGTCGATGACGGCAACGGCAAGCTCTATGCCGATCGCTACGGCAAGGGGAAGCAGGGCGCGGGCTGGTATTCCTTCGACGATCATGGGGTGCATTTCATCGGCCTCGTCAATGTCGTCAACCTGAAGGCCGGCGGTCTCGGCAATCTCGGGCCGGAGCAGCTCGCCTGGCTTGCCGACGATCTGAAAGACAAGTCGAATTCGGCGCCAATCGTGGTCTTCGCGCATATCCCGCTTTGGACCGTCTATGCCGATTGGGGCTGGGGCACGGATGACGGCGCGCAGGTGCTGCAGCTTCTGCGGCGTTTCGGCTCGGTGACCGTGCTGAACGGCCATATCCATCAGATCATCCAGAAGATCGAAGGCAACATGACCTTCCATACCGCGCGCTCGACGGCATTTCCGCAACCGGCGCCGGGCAAGGCGCCGGCACCCGGCCCGATGAAAGTGCCGGCCGATCAATTGCGCAACATGCTGGGCATCACCCGCGTCGCAGTCAGTCTTGGATCGCAGCCGCTCGCAATCACCGACGAGACTTTGGCGGGAAGCTAATGGCGGGAGATCGGTTCATGAAATTGAAACAGTTTGCTTTGATCGCCGCCGCCGCGTTGGCGGTGAGTTACGGTGATGCCGCCGCCTCCAGCGATGCAACGGTGTCGATCTCGAACTTCACGTTCAAGCCCGGTGATTTGCACATCAAGGTCGGAACCAGAGTCACTTTCAGAAACGAGGATGATATCCCGCATCGCGTGGCCGCTGTGGACGGGAGCTTCGCTTCCAAGGCGCTTGACAGCGACGATCAGGCAAGTTTCACATTCACGACGCCGGGGGTGTTCGCCTATTTCTGTACGTTGCATCCGCGTATGCAAGGCAAGATCATCGTCACGCCGTGAAGCGGCACGCGCGAAGTTCAGGACGTCAATTTGCCAGGCAACGAGCAAGCGGCCGAGCTTTTTCGGCAAATCGTTGTGCCGCATCTTGCCGATGCGCTGGCGCTTGCGCGTTGGCTGACGGGAAGCTTGCATGACGCGGAGGATGTCGTGCAGGAGGCCTCGATCCGGGCCTTCACGGCCATCAATTCGTATGAAGGCCGCGGTCCGCGCGCCTGGCTGTTGAGCATCGTGCGCAACACCTGCTTCACCTGGCTTGCGAAAAACCGGCCGCACGAGATTGTGCTGGTCGGCTCTGCGGCCGAGATGGACGGGACCGAACTCGGCTTACACGAAGATCCAGCGCTCGATCCCGAAGCCGACATGATCCGGAGGGCCGACACTGCCGCGGTCGAAGCCGCCATCGCCGCGCTGCCACAACCTTATCGGGAAGTGCTGGTGCTGCACGACATCAACGGTCTGAGCTATAAAGAAATTGCTGCCATGCTTTCGATCCCGATCGGAACCGTCATGTCGCGTCTGTCGCGCGCGCGCCGGCTCATCGCCGCGCAGATCGGGCGGGAAGCGCCATGACCCAACTATCGCCTTCCGATCTCTTGCTGCTGCATGCCCTGGCCGATCAGGAATTGGATGCGGCGGCGGCGTTGGCGCTCGAGGCGCGGGTCGCGGCCGAGCCGGCGCTCGCGGCCGAATATGCCCGCATCCTTGCCTTGAAAGCGCGCACCAAGGCGCTCGGGAAGCCGGCGGTCTCGCCGGACTTTGCGGCGCGCATCGCTGCGCTGGCGCAAGACGCCGAACCCAGGCCTGCCGCACGGCGCGCGCGGATTTTCTCCTTCGATCATCCAAGCTGGCGGGCGCTCGCCGCCTCGGTCGTGCTGACCGCTTTCCTCGCCGGCGGCGGCACATATTTGTTCACGGCGCCGCAGAGCGAGGCCTCGATCGAGGATGCCGTCGCCGACGGACATCATCGTGCGCTTCTTGCCGCGAGCCCCATCGATGTTCAGTCCTCGGATCGGCACACGGTCAAACCGTGGCTTGATCAGAAGCTCGGCCTTTCGCCGCCGACCGCCGATCTCGCCGCGCAAGGCTTTCCGCTTGTCGGCGGCCGTGTCGAGGTCATCGCCGGCAATCCCCTGCCGGTTTTGGTCTACCGGCGCCGCCAGCATTTGATTTCGGTGGTGGCGAAGCCGCTCCCGAACGGATCGGTCGAAGCCCCGGCTTCCAGGACCGTCGACGGCTACAACATGGTCTCCTGGGCCGGCGGCGGTTTCCACTATTGGGCTGTCTCCGATCTCGATCCGGTCGAGCTTTCAAATTTCGTCGACAATTTCAGGAAGCAATAGCGGTCCGAAACTTCGGCGCGGAATAAAACAGCCGCGGCGCGAGTCTCCTCAACAGAACGAGCGACATGTCTCTCGCCTGAAACGCCAGCGGCGCGAAGGTCAATAGAGGCACGCTCTTGGTTCAGAGGAGAGCCCGATGAAAACATTGACGCTGACGCTGTTTGTTTTCGCCACTTCCGTCGGTATCGCCAATGCCGCGCATCACATGAAGGGGCATCTGTCGCATCACGCGTGGCAGGCAAGCCAGACGCATGCGTCCCGGACATCGCCGCGAACCTGTTCGGCGGTTCAGGGCCAGCAAGGACGCATCAACGGATGCGGGGAATATGTTCCAAGCGTTTATGATCCGAGCCCGGTCAGCGATTATTGAGCTGCCCGAGCGCCGCGATCAACGCGTGGCATGGCGGGGCAGAGATACGGTCGCCTCGGCGGTGGCCGATGAAGTGACATTAATCGCTTTGGTTAGCCAGGGCCGGAAGTTGCGGCTTTCGAACAGTTGACCGCCCGCGAGCAAGGGCTGTTAGAGGCTGTTCGATATAGTGATGGACGAGCAAGCCGAATGGCGCAACGAGCAAAAGTACCATGCCGACGAAGATCCACGCCGACAAATGAGAACTGACGTGAATGCGGTTCCAGACGAAATGTGAAAGACGTACAAGCCATGGATGAGCGAGATAAATGGCATACGAAGCATCGCCGAGTGCGACGAGGCCAATCGTCGTCAAGACGGTCGGGGATGTCGGAGATAAAGACTCTCTTCTCAACGCGGCGGCAGCAACGATTAATGCCGCGGGCAGGCCGGTGATCACAGGACGCCACGGCCCGTCTGTCGCCAAGTGTTCCACGGCGCCCAATGCGATAGATCCAAGGCCGACCAAAAACAGGATGAGAGCAAGCGTCGACGGAAGCCGCCAGCCGTCAATGAAGGCCAAAGCGACGAACGTCCCCATGACAAATTCCAGTATTATCGGATTAGTCCAAAACGCGAGAGGCCCAAGCGGAGGAGCCAAAACGATTCCTAGAACAACGAAGGTCGCGAAAAGGCTCGCGAGAGCGAAAATCGTGGCGCGCATTGGGAAAAAAAGCAGAGCAGCGAAAGCCGCATAAAAGAACATCTCATATTCGAGTGTCCATCCGAGCTTATAAATTGGTCGGATCAGGTCATCCCCCGCATGTACATAGGGAATAAAGGCGTAAGATTTCAGGACTTCGAGAACGGTCGGCTTTGAATCGTTGAGGACTTGCGGGGTCACCGCCAGCACCACAAGAAACAGCGT
This sequence comes from Pseudomonadota bacterium, assembly GCA_040756295.1. Lineage (GTDB taxonomy): Bacteria > Pseudomonadota > Alphaproteobacteria > Rhizobiales > Beijerinckiaceae > Methylovirgula. The sequence goes on from JBFLZN010000002.1 coordinate 623,924, forward strand.
CGTCATTAACCAGTACAATGGAACAATACGCGCAATACGGCGCCTAAGAAATTTCAGCCAGCCCTTGGAATTGCCGAACAGATCCCGCGACGCGTAAACCATAATGAAGCCGGAAATGACAAAAAAGACGTCAACGCCTGCGCCTGCAATGTCGAAAAGGATTGGGGTGCCGCGGAAGGATAGAGGCATCGGCAATTGCGTGGCTTCTCCCAGCGTATGGACGAATACGATTGAGATCGCCGCCATTGCGCGAAGCGCTTGAATTGATTTGATTTGAGACACCACAATTGCCTTTCTGCCTCAATTCAACATGGGAACGTTCGAACAAGCGGCAAATGCCGTCGCTTGCGGCCTCGGAAGCACCTTAAATGCCAGCGATTTGAATGGACGTCAAAATTGGTTGGGGCGGTCGCTCGCCCTTGTCGACGGTTCACCGAGATGTGAAACCGCCTATGCTCAGCGCGCGGCGTAGCGGGGTTGCGGCTCGGCAGAAACCTGTTCGCCATTTTGCGCCGCGCCACGCGAGCTTGCGTCGATGATCTTTCTGATCTCGGCGCGGCAGGAGCCGCAATTCGTGCCCGCCTGAGTCGATTGCCCAATCGCTTCGACGCTTGTGCAACCGCTGGCGACAGCAGCGGCAATCTGCTTTGCGCCGACGCCGAAACAGGAGCACACCGTTGCGCCGCGATCCATGCTGCCGGCGCCGGGCCGCGCAGCGATGATCGAGAGACGGCGGCGCGGATCGGCGAAGGTCGTCGACAATTGTTCGACAGCCCAATCGCGTGACACCGGAACCGGCTCGGCGGCGAGGAACAGGGCGCCGGCGAGATGCTCGCCTTCGAAACAGGCGAAGCGATGCCGGTCGCTCGATGCGTCCTGATAGGAGAGGATATCGGCACCGGGCGCCGCGCCGAAGAGGCTGACGGCGAAATCGATCCAGTCGTCCGGTGCATGGGCGAAGGCGAGCTCGAGCCGCCAGCCGTCGCGGCATTTCGCCAGCGCCCAATAATCGGCATCAAGATCGCGCGGCCGCGCGCGCAGGACGGCGAAGCCGTAGCGCGCCGCTGCGAAACGCGTGATGTTGACGCCGACATGTTTGAACGCCGGCTGGCCGGACTGCGGGTCCGTTATCGCGGGCACGAGACGATCGATGCGTCCTTGCGCGGCGAATTGATCGTTCCAATGCATCGGGACGAAGATCGCGCCACGCGCTTGCCGCGGTGACAGAAGCGCGCGGACAAGAACCGATTGGCCGGCCGTGGAAATGCGGACAATGTCGGCGTCGCCGATGCCGAGCTTTGCGGCATCCTGCGGATGAATTTCGGCAAAGGGCTCGGCAAGATGTTGCGACAGGCGCGGGCTTTTGGCGGTGCGCGTCATCGTATGCCAATGGTCGCGCACTCGGCCCGTGTTGAGGACGAAAGGCAGATCGGACGTCGTGCGCGCGGCAACGCTCGGCGTAATGGCGATGAACCGCGCCTTGCGATCCGCGGTGTAGAACCTTCCGTCGGCGAAGAACCGCGTCTCGTCCGGCGCGTTCTTGGCGGCGCGCGGCCATTGGAACGGCGCCAGGTCGTCGAAGCATACCGCGTCGATATCCGCAAAAGCGCCGATATCGAAATCGCGCGTGCCATGATTCTCGAAGGCTGACAGCGCCGCATATTCGGCGAAAATCTCCGCGGGTGTCGTGAAGGAGAAGGCTTCGGCGAAGCCCATGCGCCGCGCGACGCGGCAGATGATCTCCCAATCCGGCCGCGCTTCGCCGGGCAGCGGCAGAAAGCGCCGCTGGCGTGAAATCCGCCGCTCCGAATTGGTGACGGTTCCGTCCTTCTCGCCCCAGGCGGCGGCGGGCAATTTGACATGCGCGTGCCGCAGCGTGTCGGTCTCGGCGACGACATCTGAGACGACGACGAAAGGGCAGGCCGTAAGCGCCGCCTCGACAAGACCCGCTTCGGGCATCGAGACGACAGGGTTCGTGCCCATGATCCAGATCGCCTTGATGCGCCCGTCGGCGACGGCGCGGAACATATCGACCGCCTTCAGCCCCGCCCGCTCGGCAATGGCCGGGGCGCGCCAGAAGCGGCGCACGCGGTCGCGATGCGCCGGGTTTTCGATCTCCATATGCGCGGCGAGCATATTGGCGAGGCCGCCGACCTCGCGGCCGCCCATGGCGTTCGGCTGCCCGGTCACCGAGAAAGGCCCCGTGCCGGGCCGCCCGATGCGTCCCGTCGCGAGATGGCAATTGATGATCGCGTTGACCTTGTCGGTGCCGGCCGAGGATTGATTGACGCCTTGGCTGTAGACGGTCACGACTTTTTCGGTTTGCGCAAAGCGCGCATAGAAAGCTTGCAACTCCGCGGCCGTGACACCCGTCTGCTTGGCGATCGCGTCGAGCGGCACTGCATTTGCCGCCGCAAGCGCTTCCTCAAATCCGTTGGTATGTGCGGTGATATAACCGCGATCAAGCGTATCCCGGCCGGCGAGCGAAGCCAGGAGCCCGCTGAAAAGCGCGACATCGCCATCCGGCCGCACCGCAAGGTGCATATCGGCAGTGTCGGCGGTCATCGTCCGGCGCGGATCGACGAGCACGATCTGCATGTCCGGGCGTCGCTGCTTGGCCGCGGCGATGCGTTGATAAAGAACCGGATGGCACCAGGCGAGATTCGAGCCGACAAGGACGATCAGGTCGGCGAGCTCAAGGTCCTCGTAAGTGCCAGGCACCGTGTCGGCGCCGAAGGCGCGCCGGTGGCCTGCGACGGACGAGGCCATGCAGAGCCGCGAGTTGGTATCGATGTTCGCCGATCCGATGAAGCCCTTCATCAGCTTGTTGGCGACATAATAATCTTCGGTCAGCAATTGGCCGGAGACATAGAAGGCGACGGCGTCGCGGCCGTGCGCGGCGATCGTCTGCGAAAATGTCGTAGCGACGAGATCGAGCGCCTCGCCCCAGTTCGCGCGGCGGCCATGAATTTGCGGATGCAGCAAACGGTCGTCGAGATCGAGCGTCTCGCCGAGCGCCGAGCCTTTCGAGCAGAGCCGGCCGAAATTCGCCGGGTGCTTCGGATCGCCGCGCACCTCGACGCCGCCGTCGGCCGCGGCACTGGTGAGAACGCCACAGCCGACGCCGCAATAGGGACAGGTGGTTTTCGTCGGCGCGGATTGCATCTATCCGGCTCGCCGCATCGCCACGTCGAGCGCGATGTAAAGCTTCTCGCCTTCGTGCCGGAGCGGGATGGTTCGCACAGAGCCTTCATCGGCGCCCTGCGCCTTGCCGGTTTCGAGCGAGATCACCCAATTGTGCAGCGGGCAAGTCACCGCGGCGTCGTGGACGATGCCCTGGCTCAGCGGGCCGCCTTTGTGCGGGCAATGATCCTCGATGGCGAAGAAGCGATCGTCCGCCGTCCGGAAGACCGCGATCTTTCCTTGTGGCGTGACGACGCAACGCGCGCCGCGGCGCGGAATATCGGTCGTGGCGCCGATGTCGATCCAAGTCATCTGCGAAGTCGTGGACAAAGTCATGCTTCTCACTCCGCCGCCGGCGCGAAATCGATCACCGCCATCGGCTTGAACTCGTGCTTGTGCAGGCGCGACACGCGTTCCGACCACGGATCGACTTGGGCGAATTTCTGCGAGAAGACGAAGCGGTCGAAATAAGCTTTGCGCTTTGCCGCATCGCCGAGAATCTGGCGGCGGATCTCTTCGATCCCCACGCGCTTCGCCCATTTGTAGATGCGCTCGAGATAGCGCGCCTGCTCGCGATACATTTGCACGAGCGCGACGATGACTTTCAAAGCGTCGTCCTCGGTTTTGACGAGGCCGAGCACTTCGGTGCCCTTGATGTCGAGCCCGGCCGCGCCGGCAAAATGGATTTCATAACCCGAGTCGACGCAGATCACGCCGACATCCTTGCAGGTTGCCTCGGCGCAATTGCGCGGACAGCCGGAGACGGCCATCTTGACTTTCGCCGGCGTCCAAGAGCCCCACATGAATTTCTCGATGCGGATGCCGAGGCCGGTCGAATCCTGCGTGCCGAAGCGGCACCAGTCCGAGCCGACGCAGGTCTTCACCGTGCGGATGCCTTTCGCATAGGCATGGCCGGAGACGAAGCCGGCCCTGCCGAGATCGGCCCAGACGGCGGGCAAGTCTTCCTTCTTCACGCCCAGCATGTCGATGCGCTGGCCGCCGGTGACCTTCACCGTGGGAATGGCGAATTTATCGACCACATCGGCGATGGCGCGCAATTCCGCCGCGCTCGTCACGCCGCCCCACATGCGCGGCACGACGGAATAGGTGCCGTCCTTCTGGATATTGGCGTGCGCCCGCTCGTTGATGAAGCGCGACTGGTAATCGTCGGCATATTCGTCCGGCCATTCGCAGACGAGATAGTAGTTGAGCGCGGGGCGGCACCTCGCGCAGCCGCAGGAGGTTTTCCATTCCAGCGCCTGCATCAGTGCCGGAATGGTCTTGAGCCCCCTGGCGCGGATCAGACGGCGGACATCGTCGTGGCCGAGATCGGTGCAATTGCACATCGGCTGGACCGCGGCCGGATTATAGGTCCCGCCGAGCGAGAGCTTCAGCAATTGCTCGACAAGCCCGGTGCAGGAGCCGCACGAGGCCGAGGCCTTGGTATGGGCGCGGACATCGTCGAGCGAGGTCAGGCCCTTTGAAGCGATGGCGCCGGTGATCTTGCCCTTGCATACGCCGTTGCAGCCGCAGATTTCTGCATCATCCGGCAAGGCTGCAACGGCCGCCGTAGGGTCCAGCGGGGCACCCCCCTGATAGGACTGGCCGAAGATGAGCGTCTCGCGCATGTCGGAGATATCGACGCTCTTTTTCTTGAGATCGTTGAACCAGGCGCCGTCGCCCGTCTCGCCGAACAGCACCGTGCCGATGATGCGATTGTCCTTGAGCACAAGGCGCTTGTAGATGCCGGCCGAAGCATGGCGCAGGACGATCTCCTGGCGGTCTTCGCCATCGGCGAAATCGCCGACCGAGAAGAGATCGATGCCGGTCACTTTCAGCTTCGTCGGCGTGTCGTTGTGGACGAAGCCCGACGCGTCACGCCCGGCGAGCCGCGCCGCGAGCACGCGCGCCATCTCATAGAGCGGCGCGACGAGGCCATAGGTATGGCCGCCGATTTCGGCGCATTCGCCGAGCGCGAAAATATCCGGATCGGAGGTCTGCATCTGCGCATCGACGACGATGCCGCGGTTGATCTCGAGGCCGGCGCGTTTCGCCAGGGCGCCATTGGGGCGGATGCCGGCGGCCATCACGACCAGCGTCGCCGGAATAATCGTGCCGTCGGCGAGCTCGACTCCCTCGACCTTGCGCATGCCGAGGATCGCCTTGGTATTGGCCTTGGTGATGACCTTGATGCCGCGCGCCTCGACCGCCTGTTGCAGCAAATAGCCCGCGGCCGAATCGAGCTGGCGCTCCATCAGCGTCGGCATCAGATGCAGCACGGTCACATCCATGCCATGCGACTTGAGGCCCGCCGCGGCTTCGAGGCCGAGCAGGCCGCCGCCGATCACGACTGCCTTCGATCGCGATTGCGCGGCGAGCAGCATGGCATTCACATCGTCGAGGTCGCGGAAGCTCAGGACGCCGGCGAGGTCATTGCCCGGCACCGGCAGGATGATGGGCGTCGAGCCCGTCGCGATGACAAGCTTGTCATAGCCTTCGGTCACGCCGTGATCGGACGTGACGGTCTTGGCGACGCGATCGATCGCGACGATCTTATGGCCCTTGTAGAGCGTGATGCCGTTCTTGATGTACCAGCCGTCGCCGTGGATGACGATCTGCTCATAGTCCTTTTCGCCGGAAAGGACCGGCGACAGCATGATGCGATCGTAATTGACGCGCGGCTCGGCGTTGAAGATCGTGATTCTGTAGCGGCCGGGCGCTTCGCCGAGGAGATGTTCCAGCATGCGCCCGGGCGCCATGCCGTTGCCGATGACGACGAGGCGCAAAGGCCCGTCAGAAGCTGCAGAAGGAATTTTATCGTCTTGAGACATGGGGAATATCCGTGTGGCTCAATGCTTTCCTGGGAAACCGCCGAGGCCATGGAAGGTCATGAACAGCGAATAGGCGCTGACGGCGATGGCGATCACCATTTCGAACGAGAGGAAGGCGACGCCATATTTGTACCAGGGCTCGTAAGGTTCCTGGGTGGACGATGATGCGGGCGCGTGCATGAAAACCTCCATTGAGATTGCGGGTTGGCTCAGGCCTTTTCGACGGCAAGGGCTTGGGTGAAGATGCCGTGCTCTTCGGGGTGGCGCTCATGGCGCGCGGCCCAGAAGTAGAAGAGGACGAAGGGCACGAACATGTAGAGGGCAACGTAGAGGTAGCCCATGTGGATGTTGGTGCTGGCGGAGAAGACGAGCGGGTAGACGATGCCGGCCGCGGTCGAAACGCCGCCGATGAAACCCGCCGCCGTGCCGGGGCGATCCGGGAAGAGCAGCGGAACGAGCGCGAACGTGCCGCCGGTACCGAAAGAGATGAAGATGCCGAGCGCGACGAGCGTGAGCACCGACGTGTGCAGCGATCCCGTCAACCCCGCGAAACTCAGGCTGCCCATCGCCAGCGTGATGAGGATCAGGGCGATGCCAAGCCAATGCAGACGCGGCGCATAGGGAAGGGTGCGGGCGATGAAGGGCAGCGGCGTCCAGCCTTTGCGCTGGAAGAGATCGGACATGAAGCCCGCAAACGGGCGGAACAGCGAGGCGCAGAAGGATTCGACCGCGGCGAAAGTTCCGGCGGCGATCTGCAGGCCGGCGACATTGGTGAAGCCGAGCGCCAGAATGGCGGCGTGGAACCCATGCGTGAAATAGCCCGGCAGCCAGGCATTCATCGCGATTTCGAGGCCGAAGGACATCGCATAGGCGAGCATCAGCGCGACGGCGATGTAGCGGCTCCAGACGAAAGCGGTGCTGCGGAAGTCGCTGCGCTTGCGTGCGGTGGCGACTTGCTCGGCGCTCCGGGCGGCGCGACCGCGGATGAGATACCAGGCGGCCACGACAAGCGCGATAATCCCGAGCCAAAGGAAGGCGGCGTGATAATCGGTGCCGAAGAGACGCGGCAGAACCAGCGCGCCCATGCCGGCGCCGACATTGCCGGTGCCGGCATAAAGGCCCTCGGCCGTGCCGATCTCATTGGCGTTGAACCATTGCGCGACATGCTGAATGCCGACGACGAAGGAGACGCCGGCGATGGCGACGATCACCCGCTCGGCAAAGAGCAGCGAATAATCCTGCGTGAAAGCCGAGGCGATCGAGACGAGACCGCAGACGGTGAGGATGACGGCGAAGGTGCGCGGCGCGCCGAAACGGTCCGAAGCCCAGCCGGCGACGACGCGGCCGATGGGCGCCATCCAGATCGCCGAGCTTGCGAGAAGGCCAAGCGCCTTGATGCTCAGATGATAATGCGCGGCGATGCTCGGGCTGAAGGCCGCCGTCGAGAACCACATGAGGAAGCACCAGAAGAAACCCACGGTCGCGATGATGAGCTGCTCGACCTTATTCGTGTTCATCCACTCTGCTCCTCAATGCCCAATGGCGCGGGGTGACTGCGGAGGCCGCGCAGCGGCCAGCGTTTCACGCGCGACAAAGTCGCGGGCGAAGGCGCATGCGCTGCTGAACACAAAGGGTTTCATCGGCCTGGCACGCATCAGCGCTCAGCGCTGCCGGATTATCCGGGATGCGAACCGCCCTTAGCTCGCGGGAAACGATGTCGATGCGAGACTGCCCGCCGTTAGACAGCTCACGATCGGCGGCAAAAGCTCACGCCGATGTGAAAGAGATCGCAAGACGCGTGCCAGCGCTTTCGCAGAGCGAAAGGGCCAAAATCATTTCGGGCTGTTAGGCTTACCGCGGGGCAAAACGCCTAGATGCTGCACATGCGCGGGTCAAAGTTTGTGCAGCGCACTCTTTGCCGCAGTGCTGCCGACGGCGGGGATTTTCTCCGGCTCGAAGATTGTTCCGTCGCAGAAGCGGTCGGCTGGCATGGCGATCATTTGCGGCTCGGCTTCGAGCGTCCACGGCGCCGCATGCGCGCCTTCGCTTTTCCAATCTGTCTTCGGCGCAGGCACGTCCATCGTCTGCGCGGCCGCGCGATAAAGATCCGGCCGATAGACGCGTGTCGCGAGCTCGTGCAGGTCGACCGTGGGATCGATCAGGCCCCACCGCCGCATCTCGTTCAAGAACCAGAGGCCATGCGAGCGCCAGGGAAAGGTCGCCGCGCCGCGATAGAAAATACAGGCGTCATCGCCCATCGACCCGCCGGGCAGCGAGGCGAGGATGGCGTGGCTGTCGAGCGCGAAATAGCGGCGGCGCGAGAGCAGCGCCGCCGTATAAGAGGCGTTCTCCGGCGCATCGCAGAATTTTGCCGCGCGCAGCAGCGCGCGCAGGGCCGCGTTGAGCGCCTGCGGCTGTTCCTCCGCCCAACGCGTCCGTACAGCGAAGACTTTCTCCGGGGCGTTGCTCCAGATGTCATGCGAGGTCGCAATCGTCACGCCGGCCCCGGCGCGCCGCGCCACTTCGCCCCAGGGGGCGCCGGCGCAAAAGCCCGAGATCTGGCCGCTCGTCAGCGCCTCGACGGCGCGGGCCGGGGGCACGACGACAAGCTTCACGTCGCGGCCGGCCTCGATGCCGGCCGTCCCGAGCCAATAACGCAGATAAAGATTATGCGTCGAATAGGCATGGACGATGCCGAGCGCCGCCTTGCGCGTCCGCAACACGCCTGCGAGCGCCTCGACCGTCGAAAGGCTTTCGCGCGCCGCGCGCTCATCGGTCTCGCGCGCCAGCACATTGTTGAGCGTGATCGTCGAGCCGCGCATATTGATCGCGGCGGGAATGATGAGCGGCTGTAGGGCGCCGCGCAAGCCGAGCTGCACGGCAAAGGCGAGCGGCGGCACAATGACCGCGGCGTCGAGAAAGCCGAAGGCGAGCTTGTCGGCAATATTCGCCCACGACGGCTCGACGAAAAGCTCCGTCTCGACACCTTCCTCGGCGAAGAAGCCGAATTCATGCGCGACCATCGCCGGGGCGCCGTCGGTGAGATGCAGCAGGCCGATCCGCATTTTCGGCGCCGCGGATTTGCGCGCCGCGGACAGCGAGACGACTTCGCTCATGAACGTTTCTCTCCCGCTTCTTCTTGGTGCTTGGGCGCAGATTCGATTTCATGGTCACGGACAAATTGCGCCACGACCTGTGCCAGCTTGCGATTCTCGTCCATCGCCTTCTTCTGCAGCCAGCGATAAGCCTCAGGTTCGGTCATTTTGCGATGTTTCATCAAGATCGCCTTCGCCCGCTCGATCGCGCGGCGCTCTTCGAGCAGCGTCTTGGCGGCGACGAGTTCGGCTTCGACATGCCGATAGCGGCGGAAAAGCGCGATGGCCGAAGCCATGATCGGCTTGACGTCCTGCAACGCGACGCCGGAGAGATTGTAGGAGCAGACGCCGGCGGCGATCGCCTCCTCGACAAAGCCGATGTCGTCGCTGTCGGCGAACATCACGACCGGCTTGTCGGCGGACACGGCGCGCACGTCTTCCAGCGTATCGCGATCCGGCGACGCCATGTCGATGATGACGAGATCGGGCTTGGTGCTCTCGACGGATTCAACGAGATTGGCGCCTTCGCGCGCATGCAGCACTTCCGCAAAACCGGCCTGCGCCAGCTTTTCCCTCAGCGCCTCGGCGCGCGCGTCGTCGCTGTCGATGAGAAGAATTCTAAGTTGCACGCACTAAGATTCGCTCAGTCCATGCCGGCGCGCAAGTCGCTTGCCGAAAGTTTCGTCGCACAGCATATGGCGCAACACCTGCTTCTTTCGTGCGACGCATTAAGACAGCGGGCTTCAAAAGGGGCAGATTGTCAGCGTGTCCAGACTTGATCAGGTGGTGAAAGACATCGCCGAGGAAATGCGGCAGCGGCCGGACCGCGGCGAGGTCGCGACGTATATTCCGGAGCTTGCCGGCGTCGATCCCCAGGCTTTCGGCCTTGCCGTGATCGATGCCGAGGGCAATCTCGCCTGCGGCGGCGACAGCGAGACGCCGTTTTCGATCCAGAGCATTTCCAAAGTCTTCACGCTCACCTTCGCCCTTGGCATGGTCGGCGACAGGCTGTGGCGGCGCGTCGGGCGCGAGCCCTCGGGCAGTCCGTTCAATTCGATCGTCCAGTTGGAGCGCGAGTGCGGCATTCCGCGCAATCCCTTCATCAATGCCGGCGCCATCGTCGTGACGGATCTGATCCTCTCCGGGCATCAGCCGCGCGAGGCGCTCGGCGAAATTCTCCGCTTCATGCATTTCCTTGCCGATGATTCGTCGATCACGATCGACGCGGCGGTGGCGGCGTCGGAGAATCGCACCGGGTTTCGCAACCGGGCGCTTGCCAATTATATGAAGTCCTTCGGCGTGCTCGAAAATCCGGTCGATTACACGCTCGGCGTCTATTTCCACCATTGCGCCATTGCCATGTCGTGCCGCCAGCTCGCCATGGCCGGGCGCTTTCTCGCCCATCACGGCCGCAACCCGTCAACCGGCCTTTCGGTGGTGCAGCCCGAGCGCGCCCGGCGCATCAACGCCGTCATGCTGACCTGCGGGCATTATGACGGTTCGGGCGAATTCGCCTATCGCGTCGGCCTGCCGGGCAAGAGCGGCGTCGGCGGCGGCATATTGGCGATCGCGCCCGGCAAGGCCTCGATCGCCGTCTGGTCGCCGGGCCTCGACGCGGCCGGCAACTCGCACCTCGGGCGCATCGCGCTCGAGACGCTGACCAAGCGAATGGGCTGGTCGGTTTTTGGAGGGGATTAGAACAGCCGGACGGCGACGCTCTTGGCCCGCGACTCGCTCTCGGCCTCGGCCCACCACGGCAGCTCGCGCGGCGTGCCGGCGGGCTCGTCGTCATGCATCGCGGCTTCGTGGTACCAGCCGCTGCCGACCGGCGCCGTGGTAATGCCACGTGCGGCGAGGCTCGCCTCTTCGCGCCTTATTTTTTCGGCTTCGCGGCCGCCCGCGGGGAACGCATAAATTTTGGCTGAGCCAAAGTGGTTCGGTTCCATGGCATATCTCAGTTCTGGCCGTTTCGACCGATGCCTTCCTAGGCGAACTGCCCAATTTACATTCAGTTCGTCGCGATTGAAGGCATTTTCAACCCGTCCAATCGTCCAATTCAACGCGTTGGGCACGTTCAAAGTTGCGCCGCCTCAAATAGAAAGGGTCGCATGTCGCGTGAGACCCCGAAAGGGCCGCCTGCGCAGTGCAGATCCACACGGAGGGTGCTACCAGATGGCATAGCAAATGCTTAAAAATGGCGTTCCAGGCAAAAACCCCCTCGTCTGCCGGTAAAAATAACGGCTTTTGCAAATCTCCGCCGTAAGAGGAAACTGTGATGACAAAGTACAAGCTCGAGTACATATGGCTCGACGGCTATGCGCCCGTGCCAAGTTTGCGCGGCAAAACCCAGATCAAGGAATTCGATGTTTTCCCGACCTTGGAGCAATTGCCGCTCTGGGGTTTCGACGGTTCTTCGACCAACCAGGCCGAGGGTCACAGCTCCGATTGCGTGCTGAAGCCGGTCGCGATCTATCCGGACGGGGCGCGCACCAACGGCGCTCTGGTCATGTGCGAAGTCATGATGCCGGATGGCGTCACCCCGCATTCGTCGAACATGCGCGCCACCATCCTGGATGATTCGGGCGCCTGGTTCGGCTTCGAGCAGGAATATTTCTTCTACAAGGATGGCCGTCCGCTCGGTTTCCCGGAACATGGCTATCCGGCGCCGCAGGGGCCTTACTACACCGGCGTCGGCTATAAGTTTGTCGGCGATATCGCCCGCAAGATGGTCGAGGAGCATCTCGATCTCTGCCTCTTCGCCGGCATCAACCATGAAGGCATCAATGCCGAGGTGGCGAAGGGCCAGTGGGAATTCCAGATTTTCGGCAAGGGCTCGAAGACCGCCGCCGATCAGATGTGGATGGCCCGCTATCTGCTGCTGCGCCTCACCGAAAAATACGGCGTGGACATCGAGTTCCACTGCAAGCCGCTGGGCGACACCGACTGGAACGGCTCCGGCATGCACTGCAATTTCTCGACCGCCCATATGCGTGACGTCGGCGGCAAGGCCTATTTCGAGAAGCTCATGGCCGCTTTCGAGGCGAACCGCGAGGATCACATCGCCGTCTACGGCCCGGACAACCACATGCGTCTCACCGGCAAGCATGAGACCGCTTCGATCCATCAGTTCAGCTATGGTATCGCGGATCGCGGCGCCTCTATCCGCGTCCCGCACAGCTTCGTGCGCAACGACTACAAGGGCTATCTCGAGGATCGCCGTCCGAATTCGCAGGGCGACCCCTACCAGATTGCCTCGCGCATCCTGAAGACCGTCGCTTCGGTCTCGGAGAGCGCCGGCGTCTCGGCTGCGGCGTAACTTGTCGCTGCGGCGGGCCTGGTCTCGCCGCAGCTTTTTCCCGGGCATGCAGAGGTGATTTGGCAGAGGCGGTTTGATTGAGCCGCAGGCTCACGCCATATGTCTGGCATGACCCATTTCACCCCCTTTGCCTCGCTGCTCGGCGGCCTCATGATCGGCCTGTCGGCCGCCTTGCTGATGGCGTTCGACGGCCGCATTGCCGGCATCAGCGGCATTCTTGGTGAGGTGCTGGCGCTGCGGCGCGGCGAGATCGGCTGGCGGCTAGCCTTCATGGCCGGGCTTGTCGCGGCGCCGCTTGTCTATCGCGCCTTGGGTGGCGCTTTGCCTTTCACGATCACCCCGGCAGTGCCGGTGCTGATCGGCGGCGGCCTTCTGGTCGGCATCGGCACGCGCATGGGCTCCGGCTGCACCAGCGGGCATGGCGTCTGCGGCCTGGCGCGGCTGTCGAAGCGCTCGCTCATCGCAACGCTGACATTCATGGCCACCGGAATTGCGACGGTCTTCGTCGCGCGTCATCTCGTCGGAGGCTAGCGTGGCGAAATTCGTCGCTTTTCTCTGCGGCTTGATCTTCGGTCTCGGGCTCGTCGTTTCGCAGATGAGCAATCCGGCGAAGGTGCTCAACTTTCTCGATTTCGCCGGGACCTTCGATCCAAGCCTCGTCTTCGTCATGGTCGGCGCCATCCTGGCGACGGCGATCGGCTACCGGCTGGCGTGGCGATGGAAATCGCCAAAATTCGAGACGGTCTTTCACCTTCCGCAGGCGACCAGGATCGATGCGCGGCTCATCGGCGGCGCGACGCTCTTCGGCATTGGCTGGGGCCTCGTCGGATTCTGTCCCGGGCCGGCGCTCACGGCGCTAAGCTTCGGCGGCTGGCAGACCCTGCTTTTCGTTGCTGCGATGGCCGCTGGAATGATCCTCTTCGATCAGGTCTCGAAGGGATTTCTGTCCTCATCGCGCCGGCGCGAAGCTTTGGTCGGGAAAGACTGAGGCCGCGGGCGTCTCAATCGCGATAAAGCCGACATCCGCCGCCTTGTGGCAATCGTTGCAAGCGCTTTGCAGCGCCTTGAAGCCGCGTTGAAACTGTGAGGGGTCTTTTGCCGCCACCGCATTGCTCAGAGCGCCAAGCGGCTGCTCGACCGCGGCGATATATTGCACGGGAATGTTCAGATAAAGCACCGCCGCCTTGTCGAACGTGTCCTTGAGCTGGGCGAGTTCGTAATTCGCCAGCGGCCAGTTTTTCGCCTTGCCCGCGAACCAGAGTTTCATATGCCGCAATTGCGTAAGTTGCATCGCATCGCTCAATGAAACTGCATAGGAATTGCCGTGCGAGTTGAGCGATGGCGCAGGTTGCGCAAACGGAACCTCATCGCTGCGCGCCGGCAGGACGATCAGCATCGAAAATGCCGCCAAGAAAGATCGCAAGAAAACGCGCATGACTCTCTCCTTCAAAGCGATTAAGGCCGACAGCAGGGTTGATCCGCTTTGATCCGGATCAAGAAAATGCAAAACTGGACGTGATCAGGGAGGAGAGGATGCGGCTGGCCGAAAAAGACGGCGACGGGCCCGAGGCTGAATTGGCGCCGGCCGGCCCCTTTACGCCGGAGGAGCGCGCCGCCGTTTATCGCGCCATTTATGCGCGGCGCGATGTCCGCGACGAATTTCTGCCGCAGCCGATCCCCGAGCCGACGCTCAATCGCATCCTCGAAGCGGCGCATCACGCGCCCTCCGTCGGTCTCAGTCAGCCGTGGAATTTCATCCTGGTCCGCGATCCGGCGGTGAAGGCAAAAGTGCATGAGGTCTTTACGCGCTGCAACGAGGAGGCGGCGCGCATGTTCGCGGATGAGCGCGGCGCGCATTACCGGCAGCTGAAGCTCGAAGGCATTCTGAAAGCGCCGCTGAACATTTGCGTCACCTGTGATCGCGCCCGCGGCGGCCCCGTCGTGCTTGGCCGCACGCATCAGCGCGACATGGATCTCTACAGCACCGTCTGCGCCATTCAGAACCTTTGGCTTGCGGCCCGCGCCGAAGGCATCGGCGTCGGCTGGGTCAGCATTTTCGAGCCCGAGGATTTGCGGCCGATCCTCAACATTCCGCCGGAGATTGCCATCGTCGCCTATCTCTGCGTCGGCTTCGTCGATCAGCTCTTCGCGCGGCCCGAACTCGAGGCGCGCCATTGGGCCGAGCGTCTGCCGCTCGACGATCTCGTCTTTGACGGGCTTTGGGGAAAACCGCGGGTTTAAATCAAGCGGGGCTTTTGTCGGTCGCGCGCCATTCGGCGGTGCGTTCGCGCGGCGCATCGGCCAGCGCGCGGCGAAGCGCCGCGACGCCGAGGTCGGTGCAATAGGCAGGCGTCCCCGGCTGTTGGCGCCATGAGTCGGCGATCGGTCCGGCATCGAGCGCATCGAACCCCAAGCTTTCGACAAGCGTGAGCACGATGGCTTTTGTCGCCGGATCATCGCCGGCGACCGGCAGAGCGATACGCCCGGGCGAGCCGTGCTCCTTGCCGAAATCACCCAGATGCTGCGCCATGATATTGTTGAAGGCCTTCACCACGCGATGGCCGATCTGGCGCTCGACCCAGGCGCTTTCGAGCATTCCGTCTTCGATCTCGGCGATGCGGCCGTCGCGCTGACGCGGATAATAATTGCATGTGTCGATAAGCGGAACGTTGGCGGCCAAATTGGCGAAAAGCCCGGGCGGCAGTTTCGCCACGCTGTTCATCGGGATGGTAAGAATGACGACATCGACGCCGCGCACCGCGTCTTGGACGGCGACGGGTGTCGCGCCGGTCTGCGCAGCGATCTCTTCGAGACTCGCGGGACCGTGCGAATTGGCGATGATCACACGATGCCCAAGCTCGGTGAGGCGACGCGCCAAGGTGCTGCCGATGTGCCCCGCGCCGATAATGCCGATCCGCATCGCTTGCTCCCCTCTTCGTTATCGTTGGTGCAGGTTATCGTTGGTGCAGGTTGTCGTTGGTGATGGCGTCTGCGCCGGCGTTCTTGCGGCCGGTCACAATCTTGTCAAACCGACTGTTTCGGTTTTACGACAACGCGATTCTCGCGAATGTGAGCAATCGCAAAATGTCGCACAATCTGGACAGCGAGGTCCCGCGTCATTAGCTAACGAACGGCCAACATATTGAACCGGCGAGAACGCGCAAGGCAAGTGTCGGCAAATTGTCGGCAAATCGCGCGGACTCAATGGAAAAATCCGTCAAGAATAAAGCTGCGCCGTCTCAGGCGCTGATCATCGTGGTCGCGATTTCGGTCGGGGCGCTCGCCGCGAATCTTTATTATGCGCAACCGCTCATCGCTTCGATCGGCGCTTCGATCGGCGTTGGAACTGCGCTCTCCGGTTCGCTCGTCAGCGTGACGCAGATCGGCTATGGCGCCGGTCTCTTCTTCCTGGTTTCGTTGGCCGATCTTGTCGAGAACCGGCGGCTTGTGCTGATCGCGGTTGGGATCGTTGCCGCCAGTCTCGTCGGCGTCGGCATTTCGCAGACGGCGGCTGCGTTTTTTATCGCATCGCTCGTTATGGGCGTCTGCGCGTCGGCCGCGCAGATTCTGGTTCCGTTTGTTGCCCATTTGGCGCCGCCCGAACGGCGCGGGCGCGTCGTTGGCCTGGTCATGGGCGGCTTGCTTACCGGCATCATGCTGGCGCGCCCGGCCGCTTTGTTCATCGCCGGAAGCTTCGGTTGGCGGGCCGTCTTCCTCAGTTCGGCGGTCCTCACGCTGGTGATCGGCGCCGCCTTGGCGCGGGCCATGCCGTATTATCGGCCAAGGCCTGGGTTGCACTACGGTCAGGTTCTCGCCTCGATGCTGGGCATCCTGCGTGAGCGGCCCGCAGTGCGCTGGCGGGCGATTTATCAAAGCCTGATGTTCTGCGCCTTCAATCTGTTCTGGACGACGGTGCCGCTTTTGCTCGCGCAAAGATTCAAATTGAGCGAGCACGCCGTCGCACTCTTTGCGCTCGCCGGCAGCGGCGGGGCGCTGGCGGCGCCGATCGCCGGACATCTCGCTGACCGCGGCCATATCGCCGCCGCCACGGCCGGTGCGATGGCCGTGCTCGCTCTGTCCTTTGCCGGCGCGATTCCGGTCTCCGGCGCCATCGGCCTTGTCTCGCTGACGCTGCTTGCGGTTTTGATCGATGCCGCGGTGCAGATCAATCAGGTGACGGGTCAGCACATCATCTTCAGCGTGCCGGGTGAAATTCGCGGCCGCGTCAACGCAATTTATATGACGACTGTTTTTATAGGCGGCGCCTTCGGCTCGGTGCTCGGCACACTGCTCTATGCCCACGCCGGCTGGACGGCGACAGCCGCCTGCGGCGCGTTCATCGGCGTCTTGGCCTCATCGCTCCACCTGATCGAGCGCGCGCAAGCGCGCGGCGTTCAAGCGTGACGCGTGATCCTGACCGGCACCGACTTATAGGACGGCGTGCCGCTTTGCGGATCGTGATAGTCGAGCGGCACGAGGCCATTAGCCTCGGGATAATAGGCCGCGATCGAGCCGCGCGCGATATTGTGCGCAATCGCGATGAAGCCGACGAGGCGGCGCGGCGTGCCGGAGGGCAGGACCGTCTCGATGTCGATCGCATCACCGTGCTGGATATTGTGCGCGGCGAGGTCGTCTTTGTGGACGAAGATCACGTCGCGCCGGCCGAAGACGCCGCGATAGCGGTCGTCGAGACCATAGATCGTCGTATTATATTGGTCGTGGCTGCGAATGGTCGTCAGCCGCAGGACCGCGCCGTCGGCGATGACCGGGTCCTCATTGAGCCCTTGGAAGATGATGAACTCGGCCTTGCCCGACGGCGTCTTCCAGACCCGCTCGGTCGCAGGCAGTGGCAGACGAAAGCCGCCCGGCACGCGGATGCGCTGATTGAAATCGCGGAAGTCGGGGAAGACCGATTCGATCTTGTCGCGGATGCGGTCGTAGTCTTCGACGAGCTCGGCCCAGTTGACCTTGCTCTGCGGCAACGTGGCCGCGGCCATGCCGGCGATGATCGCGGGCTCCGAACGCAAATAGCCGGAAACCGGCGGCAGCTTGCCGCGCGAGGAATGCACCATCGACATCGAATCTTCGACGGTGACCATCTGCGGACCCGCCGCTTGAATGTCATGCTCGGTGCGGCCGAGGCAGGGCAGGACGATCGATTCCTTGCCGACGAGAAGATGCGAGCGATTGAGCTTGGTTGCGACATGCACGGCAAGATCGAGGCCGCACATGGCCGGAAAGCTTTGCTCGGGATCGGGCATTGCCACGGCAAGGTTGCCGCCGAGGCAGATCAGCACTTTTGACCGGCCGGCGATGATCGCCTGCAAGGCCGCGACGGCATCATGGCCGTGCGCGACCGGCGGCTTGAAGCCGAAGGTCGCTTCGATCCGCTGGAGCATGTCGGCCCCGGGCTTTTCGGTGATGCCGACGGTGCGGTCGCCCTGCACGTTGGAATGGCCGCGCAGCGGGCAGATGCCGGCGCCGGGCTTGCCGAAATTGCCGCGCATCAGCAGCAGATTGGCGATCTGCTGGACATTGTTGGTGCCGCGGCTGTGCTGGGTGACGCCCATGCCATAGGGAATGATGGTCGCGTTCGACTGCGCATAGGCGCTGGCGACGGCTTCGAGCGCGCTGCGCGAAAGCCCGCTTGCGGCCTCGATCTCCGCCCATTCGGTCGCGTCGAGATCGGCGACGAGCGTCTCGAAGCCGCGCGTATGTTCGGCGATGAAGTCGTGATCGATGACCGGCGCATTGCGTCCCGGGGCGCGGTCGAGCGCGACGAGCGCTTTCATGATGCCCTTGAGCGCCGCGGCGTCGCCGCCAACCTTCACCTGATAATAGGACGAGGCGATGTTCTCATAGCCGAAGGTCGACATTTCGATCGCGTTTTGCGGATCGGCAAACCGCTCCAAGGCCCGCTCGCGCATCGGATTGAAGACGATGATCGGCACGCCGCGCTTGGCGCATTCATGCAACGTGCCCATCATGCGCGGATGATTGGTGCCGGGATTGTGGCCGATCGAGATGATCAGATCGCAATGGTCGAAATCATCGAGCGAGACGGTGCCTTTGCCGAGGCCGATCGACTGCGGCAGGCCGACGCTCGTCGCCTCATGGCACATGTTGGAGCAGTCGGGGAAATTGTTGGTGCCGTATTCACGGGCGAAGATCTGGTAGAGAAAGGCGGCCTCGTTCGAGGCCCGGCCGGAGGTGTAGAACTCGACGGCATTGGGGTCGGCCTGGGCGCGGAGCACTTCGCCGATGCGCTGGAACGCCGCCTCCCAGGAGATCGCCTGATAGCGATCGGTGGCATGGTCGTAGATCAGCGGATGGGTCAGGCGGCCGGCATTCTCCAGCTCGTAATCGGTCCAGTTCCACAGGTCCGAGACCGTATGGCCTTCGAAGAACTCGGGCGAAACGCGCTTCTTCGTCGCCTCCCAGGTCACCGCCTTGGCGCCATTCTCGCAGAACTGGAAGGTCGAGGTATGCTCCTTGTCCGGCCAGGCGCAGCCCGGGCAATCGAACCCGTCGGGCTTGTTGGTGCGGAACAGGGTCACGGCCGCCTCGGCGGTCTCCATCTGCTCGCGGACAGCCTTGGCCGTGGCTTTCAACGCGCCCCAGCCACCCGCCGGCGCGGTATATTTCTTAATGCCGGGAACGGCGCGCTGCTGAGCCATAATATAGCCTCTGCCTATGGAGCGATTTGCAGGCGCTGGCCTCGCGTTTTACCCGCCAGATCAAGATTTCACGCCTACATTGCAACGCACATGTAAGGGCGGAAATGGCCAAAATCCAATGAAAGTCTCCGAACAGTGTATAGATAATATCTATCATTCGGCTGCTTTTTGAGGCATGGGGTCAAGCCGGCCGGGTCTATGGTAACGTCGTGTCACGCGGCTCGAGGGGAGGGGATCGACCATGCGCAGCACGTTTGGTGCGGAGACGGTCAGAGACGTCGTTTTGCTCGTCGCGCGGATTCTGCTGGTTCTGTTGTTTGTGATCTTCGGCTGGCAGAAGCTCATCGGCTTCGGCGGGACGGTCGCCTACTTCTCTCACAGCGGCGTCCCGATGCCGTTCCTGGCTGCATTGGTTGCTGTGGCGATGGAATTGGTCGCCGGCATCGCCATCGGGCTTGGTCTCTTCACCCGCCCGCTTGCCTTGCTGATGGCGCTTTACACGCTCGGCACGGCGCTGCTCGGCCATCCGTTCTGGAACCTCGCCGGCGTGGCGCGGGTGGAGGCCGAAATCAACTTTCTCAAAAACGTCGGCCTCATCGGCGGCTTTCTGCTGCTCTATGTGACTGGCGCAGGCCGCTATTCGCTCGACGACAAGATCGACGCGATCTAGTCGTCGGCTAGTTCTCCGGCGACAGCCGCGCGGACGCGCGGCGCGACCTCGTTGCCCAAAAGTTCGATTGAGCGGGTCATCACCTCATGATCGAGCGCCGCGACGCTCATCTGCAAGGTGATGCGCGAGACGCCGCCGAGCGCCTCGCTCGCCTTCAACATTTTCTCCGCGACGGTGTCGGGGTCGCCGATCAGATAGGCGCCATGCGGACCGGCCATGGCGTCGAATTGCGCCCGCGACGGCGGCGACCAGCCGCGTTCGCGGCCGATTGCGCCGAACATGGCGAGCCAGCCGGGGAAGAACATGTCCTTCGCCGCTTGTGTGGTCTCGGCGACGAAGCCGACCGCATGCAGCCCGACTTTAAGCGTCTCCGCCGCATGACCGGCGCGCAGCCCGGCCTCGCGATAAAGATCGACGAGCGGGCGAAAGCGGCGGAACTCGCCGCCGATGATCGCACCCATCAGCGGCAAGCCCAAAGTCCCGGCGCGGGCGAAGGATTGCGGCGTTCCGCCGACGCCGACCCAGATCGGCAGCTTCTCTTGCAAGGGCCGCGGATAGATGCCCTGGCCTTGGAGCGGCGGCCGGAAGCGGCCAGACCAGGTGATCTCCGTCGCGTCGCGAATCTTGAGCAGCAGGTCGAGCTTTTCGACGAAGAGATCGTCGTAATCCTCGAAGTCAAAGCCGAAGAGCGGATAGGCTTCGCCGAACGAGCCGCGGCCAACGATGATTTCGGCGCGGCCTTGCGAAATGAGATCGAGGGTCGCGAATTCCTGGAAAACGCGCACCGGATCGGCGGCGCTGAGAACCGTCACCGCGCTGCCGAGCCTGATCGTGCTGGTGCGCGCGGCCGCGGCGGCGAGGATCACGGCCGGCGCGGAATCGAGGAACTCCGGCCGGTGATGCTCGCCGATGCCGAACACGTCGAGACCGACGCGGTCGGCGACCAGGATTTCGTCGAGAAGATCGGCCATGCGCGCCGCCGGCGCGACAAGTCTGCCGGTCGCGGGATCGGGCACATTGGCGGCGAAACTGTCGATGCCGATTTCCACGGCAGCTCTCTCGCTAGACGGCGCCGGTCATTTGGCGCGCGTCGCCACAATATCGATATCGATGCCGACCTCCAGCGCCACATAATCGCCCGTCGTCCATTGGCCCTGGCCGACGCCGAAGGCGGTGCGGATAAGCGTCGCATGGCCCTTGGCATGGGCGCTTGCGCCGTTGACGTCGAGCGCGAAGGGCAGCGTGAGCGGATGGGCGGCGCCGCGCAGCGTCAGCGTCCCGGCGGCCTCATAAGTACCGTCCGGCTTCTTGCGTATGGTGTTCGAGGCGAAGGTCGCTTGCGGGAAATGCGCAATGTCGAACCAATCGTCGCCGGGTAAAGCGGTGTCGCGCTGCTCGTCGCCTGTTGCGGCGCTCGAAAGATCGACCGCCACTTTGATATGCGACGTTTCGAGATGTGCGGGATCGAAGGCGATCGCCGCGTTGTAGCGCGTAAAACTCCCAGTGAACGGATCGCCGGTCTGGGTTCCGGAAAAACCGAGCTTGCTTTTCGCAAGGTCGATTGTCCAGTTCGGTGCGTCGGCGGCCGCGGCGCGCACTGTTGCGAGCGTCGCGACGAGCAAGGCCGCGAGGATTTTTGATCCTGTCATTGATTTGCTGTTTCCGATTGATGTCTGCGCCCGTGCGGCAACATGCGCGTCAACACGTCGTCGCGGAGCCAAAGATGATGCCGCAACGCCGCGGCGGCATGCAGCGTGACGAGTGCGATCAGCGCGAAGGCGAGATAATCATGCGTGCGGGCCAGAACGTGATCGACCGGCGCCTTGTTGTGCAGCGTCGAGAGGATCGGCAGATGCGGCCAGGGAACGAGGCCATAAAGCACGGTCGGAATATTGAGCGGCGCGGCCGAGACCACCGCCCAGCCGGTCATGGGCAGCACGAAAAGAAAGCCGTAGAGCAAGAGGTGGCTTGCTCCCGCGGCCTTGCGTTCGAGCGGCGGCATCGCGGCGGGTAAGGATGGCGGCCGGTGCACCAGCCGCCAGGCGAGGCGCAGAAAAGCCGCGAGCAGGATGGTGATGCCGATCGATTTATGCAGCTGATAGAGCTTGAACAGATCGTGCGGCTTCAGCTTCACATGCGTCATCGTCAGGCCGATCACGGCGAGGGCGATGATGCCCAGCGCCATGATCCAGTGAAGAAAGATGGCAACCGCCGTATAGCGGCTGCCGGATTGCGCGGCCGTCATGTTTACGGCTTCAGTTCGAACGCGCCGGCGATCGTCAGGCGAACGTCGTCGCCGATATAGGGGACGTAGGCGCTGACACCGAATTCGCTGCGCTTGATCGTGCCGCTCGCCGAAAAACCGACCGTATAGGCTTTGTCGATCGGATTGACGCCGGCGCCGACGAGATGCGCCTTCAAGGTAATCGGCTTCGTCACGCCATGCAGGGTCAAGGTGCCATTGATGATCGCGCTCGCCTTACCGGCGAGGGTCACTTTGGTCGAGACGAATTCGGCGGTCGGATATTTCGCCGTATCGAACCATTTCTCGCCCTTCAGCTCGCCGGTGAGCTTCGGCACGGTCGTCAGCACCGAATCGACCGGGATCGTCACATCGAGCTTATCGGCGCCGGGATTGGCGGGATCGAGCGTCAGCGCGCCCGACGCGCCGGAAAAGAAGCCGGAATATTCCGTCAGCCCGAAATGCAGGAGCGAGAAGGCGACCTGCGTATGATAGGGCTCGACCTTGTAGGCGCCGGCCTTGACCGTGGCCGGGTCGCGCGACACCTGGGCGAGGCCCGGCGCGGCGGCGGCAAAAGCGAGCGCGGCCGTCAGCGCGGACGCGGCAAAGATCTGGGTTTTCATCGGGATACTCCTGGGGACGCCGGCGCGGCGCGCGGGCGGGATGTCCTGTCGCCGGGGGGCCGGCGCAATGGCGGTTCTGCTCTCAGATTGTCGTCCATGTGAATAGCCGTTATATTTCGATCTTATCCATCGCTGGAGCCGATAGAACATGTTGGATGGCATTTCGCTCGATCAATTGCGCACCTTCATCGCCGCAGTCGAAGAAGGCAGCTTTTCGGCCGCCGCGCGCAAGCTGCGCCGGGCGCAATCCGCCGTGAGCGAAATGGTCAGCGCGCTGGAAGAGCAGATCGGCGTGCCGCTCTTCGACCGCAGCGGCCGTTATCCCAGATTGACCGCGGCCGGCACGGTTCTTCTCGCCGATGCGCGCGGCATCGTCTGCGGGGTCGATTTCATGAAAGCCCGCGCCAGGGGCATGTCGACAGGCCTCGAGCCCGAGCTTTCGGCGGTCGTCGATGTCTTCTTTCCCATCGCGGCGATCACCGCGTCGGCGAAGGAATTCCGCGAGAAATTTCCCGGCACGCCGCTGCGGCTCTATGTCGAAGCTCTGGGCGGCGTCTACCAGCCCTTGCTCGACGGGCGCGCCAGCCTTGGCGTCGTCGGCCCGCTACCGCTGATGCCGCCGAATATTTCCGCCGAGCGGCTGCCCGACATCGGCTTTGCCATCGTCGCCTCGCATGATCATCCATTGGCGATGTTCGGAGGCCCGATTCCGCGCACGGAGCTTGCGAAACATGTCCAGCTTGTCCTGACCGACCGTTCGGAGCTTTCGGCGGGGCGCGAAGTCGGTGTGCTGTCGCCCGCGACCTGGCGGCTCTCCGATCTTTTTGCCAAACATGCCTTTCTGCTCAACGGGCTTGGTTTCGGCGGCATGCCCTTGCATACGGTGAAGCCTGATCTCGACAGCGGCAGGCTTGTCACACTCGATATCGAGGATGTGCCGGCGAGCGGCATGATGCTGCCCATGTATGCCGTCTATCACACGGCGTCACCACCGGGCCCCGCCGGGCGCTGGCTGATCGAGCGGCTGAAAACCTGTCCGAGCAAGCTGCCGCAAGGTGGGCTTCAAATGGCTCCCGCGTTCTCATTAAATCCCTGAGGTCGCGTTTGCAGCCAATCACGCATTCGCCAGTTTCCTTCAGCGCGCGATCGCTGTAATCCCACGGGCCAATGATGCAGCCGATCGGCGGCGCATGCGGCATCACGCATTATTCAGCCCCACAAAACCCAGCGGGACTTCATGCCAAAATATTTGCTGAGCCTGTTTGCGTTCATCGCTTTTGCTTTTGCGGCGTCAGGCGCCGAGGCGCAGCAAAAGTTCAATCTCGTCGAGAGCGTTCTCAACGATCCGGCGACGCCGGTCGGCGGCAATCCGAAAGGCGACGTCAGCATTGTCGCCTTCCTCGATTATAATTGCCCCTATTGCCGCAAGGCGACGCCGGATCTCGATAAAGTCGTCGCGGCCGACGGGCATGTGAAAGTCATCTACAAGGATTGGCCGATCCTCGCGCCCTCGTCGGTCGTTGCCGCAAAGGTCGCCATCGCCGCCAATTACCAGGGCAAATATCAAGAAGCGCATGATGCGCTGATGGCGATCAAGCTGCGCCCGGTGACTCTGCCCGCGATCAAGGCGGCCGTTCAATCTGCCGGCGTCGACATCGCGCAATTGGACAAGGACCTTGCCGCGCATAACGCCGACATCGGTGCCTTATTGCAGCGAAACATCGCCGAGGCCGATGCCTTGCATCTGCAAGGCACGCCGGTCTTTCTCGTCGGCCCTTATCTGATTGCCGGCGGTCTCGACCAGGCCGGCTTCCGCGGCGCTGTCGCGAAAGCCCGCGCGGCGAAATAGGATTTCGAAAGCGGATCAATACATGGATGACGTGTTCGATGTTGCCATTGTCGGGGCCGGCGCGGCCGGTCTTGCCGCGGCTTTGGAGCTTCAACGGGCCGGGCGATCGATCGTCGTGCTCGAGGCGCGCGCACGGGCCGGCGGCCGGGCGCATACATTCGACGCACGCGGCGAATTCCCGCTCGACGCCGGCTGCGGCTGGGTTCATTCCGCCGATCAAAATGTGCTCGTCCCGCTGATCGAGGACGCCGGTCTTGCGCTCGAAAAGAACGGCGCGAACTGGGGCCGCCAATCCGGCAATCAGGGATTCAGCGCTGCGGAGCAGAAAGAATTCGGTGAGGCGTTCGAGGCTTTGGATGCGCGGCTTGCCGCGGCGGCGATCAAGGGCGTCGATGCGCCTGCCTCGGATTATCTTGAACCCGGCTGCCGCTGGAACGGCCTGATCGACGCGGTCTCGTCTTATTACAACGGCACCGAAGTCGATCGCGTTTCGGTGCTCGATTATGCCGCCTATGTCGATAGCGGCGTGAATTGGCGGGTGAAGCAAGGCTATGGTGCTGCGATCACGGCGCTCGCCAAGTCGATCGCGCCGCATTTTTCTTGCGCGGTCACGGCGATTGACCATCGCAGCGTGCCGGTGCGCCTGACGACGCAGGAGGGCCCAATTGCGGCGCGGGCGGTGATCGTCGCCGTGCCGACGAACCTTCTTGCCAAAGAGCGGATCGCCTTCACGCCAGGCCTGCCGGACAAGGCCGAAGCCGCGGCCGGCCTGCCGCTCGGCACGGCGGAAAAGGCCTTCTTCTTTCTTGAGCAACCGAAGGAACTGCCGGTCGAAGGCCACCTTTTCGGCCATATCGACCGCGCCGCGACGGCGTCCTTTCACACCCGGCCCTTCGGCCGGCCTTACATCGAAGCCTATCTCGGCGGCCGAAATGCCGAAGATTTGATCCGCGAGGGCGAGGGGGCTTTGAGCGCCTTCGCGCTCGACGAATTGGCCGCGCTCATCGGCTCGTCCTTCCGCCGCCGCGTCAATCCGATCGCCGAGACCGGCTGGAGTCGCGATCCGTGGGCGCTCGGCTCTTATTCGCACGCCCTGCCGGGCCATGCCGGGGCCCGGGCTGTGCTCGCCGCGCCCGTGGCGGAGCGGCTTTTCTTCGCCGGCGAGGCGACCCATCCGTCGTTCTTTTCGACGGTGCATGGGGCTTGGGAGAGCGGCATCCGCGCTGCCGAGGAGGCGCTTGCCGTGCTGCCGGCGCCTGAGCTTTGACGGCGCCTCGCGCTTAAGGTTCGGATAAGCTGTGGTCCCTAGGGTGCGGGCCTTCCCCCGGGGCGGATCGGCATTTGAATCATGAGCTATGCCGTAGCTATTTTGATCATCTTGGCGACGGGTCTTGGCGCCGCCGGCATCACGCTTTTCGTCCAGAAATTCGTCGCCGCCGACTTGCGGCGCGAGCATCACGAGGTGGGCTCGACCGTCTTCCTGCAGCTTGGCGTCATCTTCGCCGTCCTGCTTGCTTTCGTCTTCAGCGAGGTGTGGACGGAATATAATACGGCTTCTGCGGCCATCGATCTCGAAGTCGGCGCCATGCACGGCGCCGCAATGATCGCCGTCACGCTGCCGGCACCGGCGGCGAAGGAAATCCTCACCAAGCAGAAAGCCTATCTCGACAGCGTCGTCCAAAGCGAATGGCCGGTCATGGCGGCCACCCGCGGCGAGGCTCTCGAGACCGTTCGCAAACAGGAAGATCTGATCCGGGCGGTCGCGAACCTCAGATTGTCCGCCGACCCGGACGAAAGCGCCAAGAAACCGGAAATCCTCTCGCTGCTTGCGCAGGCGCATGCGCAGCGCGCAGTGCGGATTTATCAGGCGGGCAGTGGTATTCCCGGCGCACTTTGGGCGGTGTTGATCGGCTTAGAGCTGATCCTGGTCGCCTTCGTCGTGCTTTCGGGCCTGCGGTATTGGACATCGGCGGCGCTGGTTTCGGGTGTATTTACCGCGGCGGTATCGAGTATTCTCGTCGTGGCGCGGCTGCTCGATTATCCGTTCGAGGGGGCGCTGGCCTTGCACCCCACCGATTTCGTCGCGGTCATCGGCAAGATCACGGACTTGCTGACGCCGATGAGATGACAAAGCCGGAAAAAAGCCATGGCCGCGGCCTAAAGGTTACGACGGGTTCGGCCGGCGCCAGCGCCGATACAATAATGTTTACGCAAAAATAAATTGCATTATACGATGGCGGCCGCGGGGAAACGGTGTTTGCCGGAGAGCGGATTTATGGCTGCGGCGGTGTTCATCACGCATTCCTCCCGCGACTATAAGCAATCGCGTGCCGTCGTCGACGTCCTCGAAAAGAACGGCCTCTCTTGCTGGATCTCCGAACGCGACATCGGGGCTGGCGACAATTATGGCGATGCGATCGTCGATGCGATCGAGAGCGCCAAAGTCATGGTGCTGGTTTTCTCCGCCAACGCCAATAATTCCGATGAGATCAAGAAGGAGATTGCGCTCGCGAGTCAGCGCAAGCTGACCGTCGTGCCGATCCGCATCGAGGATGCGACGCCGAGCAAGGCTTTCCGCTACGAATTGGTCACGCGCAACTGGATCGATTGCTTCCCGGATTGGAACCAGGGCATGCAGACGCTGGTGCGCCGGGTTTCATCGATCATTGGCGATGCCAAACCGCTCGACGACCTGCCGCAGCCAGTGCCGGTTCCCAAACCGCGGATCGAGCCGGCCTGGATTGCCGCGGCTGCGGCCGGCATCGTAGTCATTGCCGGCGGCGCCGCCTATAGTCTGCGGCCGCAGCCCGCACCCGTCACCATCACCCATAACGACGACAACGGCCAGATTGTCCCCGCCGCCTCGCGGCCGCAACAGGTTGCCGATGCCACGGGGAACAAGCCGGCGGCGGGCAACGATGCCGCGACGGGCGACCATCCGGCCGCCGCGCCAAGCCCCGCCGCCGAAGTTCCGGCGCCGAAACCCACACCCATCGCGCAGGCCGCCGCGCCAAAACCGGTCTCCATCGCGGAAGCCGACGCGCCGAGACCCGCCCCCGACACACAGGCGGAGGCGCCGAAACCCGCGCCGGACACGCAGGCCGCGGCATCGCAGCCGACGCCTGTTGCCCAAGTGATCACACCCAAACCCGCGCCCATCGAACAAACCGCCGCGCCCAAACCGGCGCTCGCGCCGGCTATACCGAAGAAAACCCAGATCGCCGCGCTTGGCCCGGTCGTGCCGGTTCAGACGATTGCCCCGCCCGTTAAGCCCCTCCCAAGCAAGCCCGCGGCGCCGGCGATTTCGGACAAGCCGCCGGCGTATAATGCCGCGACGCCGGGCGGGCAGATCTTTCGCGAGTGCAAAGATTGTCCGCAGATGGTGGTGGTGCCGCGCGGCACGGCGATTTTGGGCTCGCCCGCGGGGGAGCCCGGCCGGCAGTCGAACGAAGCCGCGCCGCATAGCGTGACGATCGACAAGCCCTTTGCCGTCGGCCGTTATGCCGTGACGTTCGACGATTGGGCGGCCTGCGTCGCCGGTGGCGGCTGCAATGGCTATAAGCCCGACGACAACGGCTTTGGCCGCGGCAGGCGGCCAGTCATCTTCGTTTCGTGGAATGATGCCAATGCCTATGTCAATTGGCTCAAACACAAGACCGGGCAGCCCTATCGCTTGCTGAGCGAATCGGAATGGGAATATGCAGCGCGCGGCTGCACCAAAGCCGATTGTCCCGATACACCGTTCTGGTTCGGCGACATTGCGCCCGATCTCGCAAACTATGATTCGCGCTATTCCTATGAAGGCAGCCCGAAGGCGGACCACGAGGTCGCGACGGTGCCCGTCGATCAAGGCAAGCCCAATCCGTTCGGGCTCACCAATATGCTGGGCAATGTCCAGCAATGGGTCGACGATTGCTGGAACGCCGATTTGAGCGCGCCGTCCGACGGCAGCGCCCTGCTCACCGGCGATTGCGGCGACCGGGTGATTCGTGGCGGCTCCTATTCCGACAAGCCGGACGCTCTGCGCGCTTCGGCACGCGCCTGGGACGCCGCGGATGATAGGGAATCACCCAATATTGGTATCCGCGTCGGACGTACGCTTGCGCCGTGATGATAAACAGACAAAGCTGGCTTTGACGGGCGGCAAATCGAGAGGTTCGTGATGTTGCAATTGCGAATGGGCCAGGCCGTCGGTGCGCTGGTGTTTTTGGGACTGATGAGTTTTGGCATGCTCGCTTCGGCGAGCAATGCGCAGGCCGAAACGCGCCGCGCCTTCATTCTCGGCATCCAACGCTACACCGATGCCAATATCCAGAGCCTGACGCGGTCCAACGCCGATGCAGAGGATCTTGCCGGCGACCTGCAGGATCTCGGCTTCGACAAGAAGAACATCACATTGGCCACCGATCTGCGGACGAAGGAGGATTTCGACAAGAAGTTCCAGGCCTTCCTCAAGACGATCGAAGAGGGTGATGACGTCTTCTTCTTCTTCTCCGGCCACGGCCTGGGGGTCGAGGCGACCGGCACGAATTACCTGCTGCTCGGCAATCTTAAGAGCCTCAAGACCTATACCCGCGCGCAATTGCTCGATTCCGACCGGCGCGACGACATTATCGCGCTGAAAATGCCGTCCTACGAAGGCCAATACGAAACCGATGAAATTCCGAAGGACGGGGTTTCGGCGTCGGACGTCATCCAGCAGATCGCCCAGAAGAAGCCCAAGGTCGCCTTCATCGTCCTCGACGCCTGCCGTTCGCTGCCGCCGGCAACGACCGACATCCGCACCTTGAAGCGCAGCGACACCTCCGGCAGCCGCCTGCTGCCGGATACGGACCTGCCGAACGGTTTCCTGGTGCTTTACTCGGCGTCCTTCGGCGAAACGGCGGTCGAGAGCTTTGGACCCACCGACAAACGCCGGAACTCCTTGTTCACCGAGGTGCTGCGCCAGGAGATGCAGCGGCCCGGCCAGACCCTGCCGCAATTGGCCGACCGCGCCAGGCTCGTCGTGCGGGCCTATGCGGCGAAAAACGGCTTCCAGCAGGACCCGGAAAATTTCAACAATCTTGCGACCGCCGGCGATTTCACCTTGGTCGGCTCGGTCGGTGCCGAGCGTTTCACTCTTTCGCAACAACAATGCGAGGGCGCGCAAGAGGATTGGGAGCAGGTCAGCCAGCGCCCGACGCGCGAGACGCTGGAACGCCACCGGCGCCGGTTTCGCGATTGCCCGACGGCCGAGCTCGCCCGCCGTGCGCTGGTCAATCTGATCAGCTCGCCGGAAGATACGACGACGATCGCCATGCCGCTCAATCGCAATATCGACGATTGCGACCGGCTCGCCGCGGCGGACATCGACACGGCGCGTCCGCCGGAAGTGCCCGGCCTGCCGCTCGGCAAGATCGATTTCGACGCCGCTATCCCGGCTTGCCAGAAATCGATCGCGCATAACCCGCGGATTGCGCGCTTCCTTTATAATTACGGGCGCGCCGAGGAAGCCGCAGCGAACTCGATGCGGCCGGACGATCCGGCGCGGCAGGAGAAGCTGCTCGCCGCGCATGCGGCGTTCAAGGACGCCGCCGACCGGGGCTATGTCGCGGCGCTCTACAGCCTCGCGACACTCTATGATTACACCGAATCCGCGGATCTCGATCAGGACTTGGCCAACAAGGATCTGATCAAGGCGGCGAACCAGGATTTCCCCGCCGCAATGTATGAGCTTGGCCTTCGCTATAAGAAGGGCCTGTTCGGCATCCAGGCGGATTTCGCGCAAGCCTATGATTGGATGGCCAAGGCGGCCGAGGCGGGGTCGGTCGCCGCGATGGTCGATGTCGCCGAGTCGCTTTGGTACGGCCAGGGCGTCAGCCCCAATCCGCGCCGCGCCGTCGAATGGGCGGAGCGCGCTGCCGACGCCGGTTCCGTCGATGCCAAGGTCGATCTCGGGGTCTTCTATTTCTGGGGCTACAAGATCGTGAACGACAATGGCGACGTCGACGATGCCAAAAGCGTCCTGTCCGACGATTCGCTGGCGCTGCTATGGTTCGGGCGTGCGGCGCAGGCCAATAATGCCCAGGCGCAATATTATCTCGCGATCATGATGGAGGCGGGCGACGGCCTGCCCATCGCCCAGGCGGAAATCGCGGCGCGCTATTACCGGCTCGCCGCCCATGGCGGCTACGAGGATGCGGAGATCGATCTTGCCGAGCGGCTGCGCTCGGGCCGGATTCTGGTCAATCCGGAGAATGGCGAGAACGAAGCCGTCGACCTCTTGTCGCGCGCGCTCAGCCAGGGCTCCGCCCGCGCAGCCTCCTATCTCGCTGAAATCTATCGCAACGGCGAATTTGGCCGGCCGAAGGATCCGCTGAAGGCCATGCAATACGCCTATCAGGCGATCAAGCTTTCGGTCGAGGCCGATCCGACGACGGAAGACGGCGATCCCTTCTTCGAGATCGATGCCGGCATCCTGCTCGCGGAAATGGCCGTGAACGGCGAGGCCAACGATATCAACGGCCATTCCCTGCTGAACCCGGACGAAATCGACCGGCTGCAGAAGTTCTATGGCACAGTCAATCCGGATGTCCGCAAGGTCGAGGTCCGCAAGCTGGAAGTCCCGCTTGGCTGCAACGGCTATTACAGCCGCCACGGGACGCTCTGGGTCTGGGATTGGGGCCGCAAGGAATCGCCGACGGAGCCGCAGTTCCGTAGCATCGAGCGCCAGACCGGCTGTTACGACAACGAGACGCTCCGGCGCACGCTGATCGCGAGCTTCCTGGTGGCGCGGAAAACCAAGGTTCCTTTCGCCGATCTGATCTATCAGCAGATCAAGGAGGCGCGGGAGACGGTCGACAATAGTCAGTCGGCCTCGCCCCGGCGTCACCATCGCTATTGAGGGCGACGCTGCGGTTGAAGGTATGCACGGCACGGTATAAAACCCTTACGGATTATACTTGCGCGGTTAGGGAGAGTTCCATGGCTGCACGGCGAGCAAATCTTTTGAGAACATCCAGCCTTGTTGCTGCGTGTACATTTGCGTTGAGCATTTTTGCCGCTGCTGCGCCGACACCGGCGCAGGCGCAGTTCGGCTCCTTCTTCCGTCATTTTTTTGGCGGCGGCGGCGGCGGTGGGCACCACCGCTCCCACCACTATGTGCGGCGGCATCGCCCCTCAGGTGGCGGCGAAAATAATAATGATGAGGAGGATGATTCGTCTTCATCGGCGCCGTCGGATGCGGATTCGACGCGCGAACTCGCCAAGCTGGCGCCGCCGGCGCGCGAGCAGCTTGCGCTGCTCAAAAACGTCAACGCCAGCGATTCACTCGGCGCGGTCGGATCGTCGGACGATCAGGACAGTTCCAATTCGGCCAGCAACGAGGCCGATCGCGATTACACCACCATGGTCGATCAGCTCATTCAGACGCTGAAATCGCGGCTTGGCGATTCCGATCGTGAAGGGGATGTGACCGAGACCGCGGTCATGGATGCGCTCACGGAAGCGATCCTGCAGGCCAAGCTCGAACGATTCGAGACCTTCATCGGCGAGAACTGGTCGGCCGAGCGCTTGCGCGGCATGATCATCAAGCGCGTCACCGACGAGCTCGGCGGCCTGTTCGAGGGCAACAATCGCGGCGCGGTCTCGATGGCCGACCTCAGCATGATGATCAAAAAAGCGGCGCGCGAGGTTTATTCCCGCCTGTTCGAGACGTCGGAACTGCTCGCCTCGAACCGCAGCGCCACGCTTTTCGTGCAGCGGCTCTATCAGTCGCGCGGCGATCTCGTGAAGGGCGATGTCCGCGAGGATACGGAGGAACTGCTGCTGAAGGCGTCCTCGGAGGGGATTGCGCATTTCCGCGACCAGTTCAACCGCGCCGACCATCCCTATACGCTGATCTACCGGGCGCAGCGGATCATCTTCGATTGCCTTTCCGACAGCGTCGAATCGATCACGGAATCCGGCGCCGGGATGGCCTCGACGGCGGAGATCGAGAAGCGCCTTGTCGACAAAGATCAGAAGCAATGCACGAAATGGGTCTCAAACCAGATGATCGGACCTGACGGCGGCCTGAAGAAGCAGGAGCCGATGCCGCTGCGCGTCATCTGGACCTCGGGCGGCCCGCAGGAAGACCCGAGCATGTACGGGCACGCGTCGGATCAAAGCTGATCGGATCGGGCGGCGCGCCTAGGCGCGCTGCCAATCTATCGCCCGACGGAGATCGACGGCGTCAGCGGCTGCCGCGTCTCGGGTACGGCCTGGATGGTCACAATCTCGTTCAGCAGAGCGAAATTGGCTTTCGAGACGAGATCGTCATTGTCGATCCAATACCAGATGCCGCGTTTATTGACCGAGACATAGGCATTTTCCGGCGCCTCGGGGCTTTGTTCCACGATGATGAAGGCGCGGTGCGTGTCGCGCCAGATCGCCCGGGTGCGGATATCCTGATCGATCCGCGGGAAGAGCGCGTCGGAGAGATACGTGTTCCACATCAGGTTCACTTCATCCTGCACGAGATGCGGCGGATTGAAGTAGAACATATTCGCATTGACCCGGCAGGGCGCCGCATTGTTCAGCGCGCGGATTTCTGCCGCCTCTTCCGGCGCGGCGAAATGGATCGCATCGACCTCGCCCTCCTTTAACGCGCCGATGGCGGAGCGGGTGGTGAAGAAGAAATTCGGCGATGCCGCGCCGCGCAGCGTGATCACATTCGCTGACGATTCCGGATAAAGCTGCCGCAGCCCGTTCCAAAGCTTGGCGACCGTGACTTCCGGCGCCGGCGCCTGATCCATGAAGGGACAAGCGGGCCCAGCGATGCCGCGGCTCGGATGCAGGGCTTCGTTGTGCAGGATGACGTTCAAATTTTGCTTTGACGCATCGTCGCTGGCGCCGCGCGCCGGCGGGTCCTCGGCCTTTGAGCGGCCGTGCCCGCGCCCGCCGGGCATGTCCTCGAGGCCCGCCGCAAGCACGATCGCGCCGAATTGGTCGAGCAGCACCATGCGATCCTGCGCGACGAAATTGTCCATATAGCCCGGCGCCAGACGGTCGACCGAGAATTCGAGAACATTGGCGAGGCCGAAATCGGAATTGAACATGCGCACGATCGATTCCGGTGCGATCGGCGAGGAGACCTGCTGGATCAGCGGATAGCCCTGCACCGGGGCGTAGCGGACGAGCGCGGAATCGCCATAGGTGAACGTGCCGGAGACCGCGCCGACTTGGCCGGCAATCGTTCCAGCGCTGGTCGAATGCAAGCCCGGCTGCGCGCCGAGGCCGGAAAGGCCGCCGTTGACGCCGGTGTTGAACGACACCGTCGCATCGGCTTCAGAAACATCGATGAAATTGGGCGTCTCGTAATTCTTCGCCCTGACGATATTCAGCAATAATTGTTCGGACGACGTATCGTGAATGACTTCATTATAAAATGTGCGGCTTGCCGTGATCGAAGGCGGTCCGGTCAAGGAGCCGCAGCCCGACATGAGGCTTACGCCGGCCAGCGCAATCCAGCCGAATTTCCGCATAGCACCCCCCCGCTATACGCACCGCGAACGGAGCCATTCACATGATCGTCCGCGCGGATTTGAGTCAATGGTGCGGAACGTTTTGTCGTCGTTTGTTGCAATTGTGCACCGGCACGACTTGCGGCACGACTTGGCCGTGTCTTTGGCAGGGCGCGGCTTGACCCGTCTTGTTTGCCGGTTCGGCGCGTGGCACAACTTGCCCAAGCTAAACCGTTGCTTACGGTTCGCGCGCGCGGGTTCCAGCGCATGATTGAGGTGAAGAAAGATGCCGCTTTCACCTGAACCCGATCACCAGGCCAATGCCGGCGCCAAGCCGCGGCTGGCGTTTCGCGTCGGCGTCACCGGCACGCAGGCTTTGCCCCCCGGCCGGCTCGTCGATCTCACCGCTAAGGTGAGAGCCGTGCTGCAGCACATTCACAGCGAGATCGCCGCGCTCGCCGATCATCCGGCGCTTGCGCAATATTATGCACGCGAAGGCAGTGCTTTGCAGCCGCCGCTTTTGCGGATCATCTCGCCGCTCGCGCGCGGCGCCGACCGGCTGGTCGCCAAGGAAGCGCTCGCGCTCGGCTATGCGCTGAATGTGCCGATGCCGTTTTCGCGCGACGAATATGAGCGCGATTTCAAACCGCCGAATGCGCCGCCGACGGCCGTGTCGGAAAACCTTGAAGAGTTTCGCGCGCTTTTCGCGCGCGCCGGCGACAATTGGATCGCGCTTGACGGTGACCGCGAAACAGCCGACGCCGCCTATGAGGCGGCCGGCGAATTCGTCGTGCGCAACAGCGATATTGTCATCGCCATCTGGGATGGCGGCCAGGGAAACGGGCGTGGCGGCACGCGGGATATCGTGCATTTTGCTGCGAAGGCCGGTGTTCCTGTCTGGTGGATCCACGCGACGCAAGCCGTCGAGCCGCAATGGATCGCCGACATCCAGGACTTACGCGATCCGGTGATTGGGCCGAAGCCGCGAGACAAGCTCGACGCCTATCTGCGCCAGCAGATCCGGCCGCCGAAGCCGGTCTTGCGGGAACGCCATTCCTGGCTGTCTGCTTTGGCGTTCCCGCCCGCTGCGGCCGACGATCCCGCCGGCGATTATTTCGCCGAGGCGCCGCTGCCGTCCTACGGCGTGTGGAAGCTTTACAGCCGTATGATGCTCTTTGCGTCGGGCTGCAAGCCGCCCTGGACGCCGCCGGTGAAGCCGCAGAACGAGCCCGGCGCCTACTGGTTTCAATTTTACGCGCCGGCCGATGCGCGCGCCGGCGAATATGCGACGCGCTATCGGTCGAGCTATGTCTGGGTTTTCCTGCTCGCGACCTGCTCGCTGTTGTTCGGTGCGCTCGCCAGCATGTTCCACGGCCGCGAGGTCGTGCTTTTCTCGATCCTCGGATTTGGCGTGACCGGCCGCGTCGCTGTTATCGTTTTCGCGATGGCCGAGCTCGTCGCCCTCGTCGCCATATTGACAATCGCGCTCATGGCCTTGCGCGACGACTGGCATGTGCGTTCGATCGAATATCGTCTGCTTGCCGAGCTTTGCCGCAAGCAACAGGTGCTGGCGCCGCTGGGGCGGGCGCTGTCTTTCGGTGCGGTCCAGCAGCTCGCGACGCTGATGCGGGACGGCGAGGCGGGTTCCCCGGCGCCGGGGCATGCTAGTCCGTCGGAGCTTGCGGCGGAGGGCGACCGGTCCGGCTGGGTCAGCTGGCTGTTCATGGCCTATCAGCGCGCCGCCTTGATGCCGCGCGGCACGATCGCCCATCTCTTCTTGCTCGGTGTCCGCAATCAAGACGTGTTGCACGATCTTGTCGAAGAGCAGCTCGAATATCATAGTGGCCGCGCCAAAATGGCCGGCGGCGCGGCGAAGTTTTTTGAACATAACGGCGAGCGCATTTTCGGCATCGTCCTCTTTTGCGTGTTCTTCAAAATCATCTTGACCTTGCTCGCGAGCTCGCCGCTGACGCCGCTCGACGATTGGGTGACGGCGACCCTCGGTCTTCTCGGCGTGATCCTGCCAGCTCTGTCCGCTGCGGCGGTCGGCATCGGCAGCTATGCGGAATGGCAGCTTCTGGCCGAGGAATCGAACCACATGCTCGAACTCTTGAAACTGGCGAAGCAGCGGATCGACCGCATCAATCTGAAGCGTCCGCTGGCCTCGCAGGATTTGGGCGCCGAGGCCGATGCCGTCGCCTCGCTGATGCTGCAGGATTTGGAAGGCTGGCAACGGCTGTTCCGCGTGAAAATCATCGAGACGCAATGACCGGCGAAGCTCCTCCTCACGATGTCGGGGCGGCGCTTGATCAAGTCTTTGCCGATCTTGCGGCCAATCGGCCGGAGGCCGGGATCGCCGCGCAATTGCGCAGCCTCGAAGCCTCCTGCCAGGCGCCGCTGCCGATCCGTGCGCGTTATCTGAATGCCCGCGGCCTGGTGATGAACCGCATGGGCCAGCGCAGCGAGGCGCTCGGCGACCTGCTCGAATCCGCCGCGCTCTACGCGCAAATCGGCGACGCGGCGGGCGCCGCGCAAATTCTGCGGGCCATTGCGCTTGTCCATGCCTGGCGCAGCGATGCGCGCGAATCCGCGTTGGCACTTCTGCGTGCGATCAGCGAGGCGAGCGACGACCGCGTCAATGTCGCTCTGTCGCTGTTCGAGGCTGGCCGGCTCGAAGTCGAGATCGGACGGCCGCGCGATGCCTATCGCTTTTTCGAACGCGGGCTTGCGATCGGTGCCGAGGCGCCGCCGCCGCTTGAGCGCGACCGCGCCCGGATCGGCGCCTTGCAGGCGCTTGTCGCGGCGCGCGACATTGCCGCCGCGCAAGCCGCTGCGGCGGATTTGAATCTCGATCGTCTTGCGACACCGCGGCTGCAACATCTGGCGCGGATCGAGCGCGCGCGGATTGCTTTGGCGCAAAGCGATTTCGCCGTGGCGGACTCGATCCTCGCGGAGATCCGCGCCGGCCTGCCGGCAGACCCGGAAAAATTCGAACATGCCGAATATGCCCACGCCGAAGCGGAATCGCTCTTCGCGCGCAAATCGTATCCCGACGCGCTGAAGACGATCGGCGCGGTCATCGCCCGTTATGCCGACGACAATCTGCCGGGGCGCGAGATCAGCGCCCGCTTGCTGGAAAGCCAGATTTTCGATGCGCTCGACCGTGCCGAGGAGGCTGATCGCACTTTGGCAGCGGCGTTACGGCGGGCGGTCGCGGCCAATCTGCCGGGCCATGCCGATACGGTGCGCGAGCGGCTTGCGGCGCGCGGCCGCTCGCAGAATGTTTGGGCGCCGGGACTGTCTTTGGCCTCATCCAATCTGAGTTCCGCCGATCGTTTCGTCCGCCGCAAGCCGCTTGGGGCCGGCGGCTTCGGTTCGGTCAGCCGTGCCTATGATCTCGAACTCGGCACCGAGGTCGCGCTGAAGAACCTCCGTTTGAAGGCGATCTACGACAGCGCCGTGCTCACGGAACGGCGTCGCGCCGCGGAGATGGAAGTCGCCGCCGCCTCGCGCATCCAGCATCCGGGCGTCGGGCGCGTCTATGGATTGCTCGATGAGCCCGACGGCGATGCGCTGCTCGCCCGCGAACTCGTCGAAGGCCCGACCTTGCGCGAGGCGATGCAAACCAAGCTGCATCTTGCCGAGAAGATCGGCCTCATGGCGCAATTGGCGCATTGCCTGGCGGCGATCCACGCGGCGGGGATCGTCCATCGCGATTTGAAGCCGGAGAATGTCGTGCTGCGCGACGGCGTCTCGCCGGTCATCATCGATTTCGGCATCAGCGCCATCGGCCATGTCTGGCAGAGCAAGGATGCGCCGAAGACGCTGAATTATGCGGCGCCGGAACAGACGAAAGCCGGCTGGGCGGACGCGCGCAGCGACATTTATGCGATGGGCGTCATCGCCTATGAGATTTTGCGAGGGTGCCTGCCGCCGCCCGCGCCCATGGGCCTCGCGTCGGTCTTTGATGGCCGCGGCAAAACCATCGACGGCGATTTGCGCGCGGCCGGCGCTCCCGCCGCCGTTGCGGGCCTCGTCGCGCAGATGCTGGCGGCATCGCCACGCCGGCGGCCGCAGGCGGCGCGCGACATTGCGCTGGCGCTGCAGACGGCGCTCGCCGACATCCGGACGGCTTGAATGCTCTATCGCGCCCGCCGCCGATTTTGCTAGAACGTGACCATTGCTGAGGCAGAACGGCATCGGGAGCCGACGCTTGCTGACGATCAAGCATATCGATGGGCCGCTGGCCGGTCAGGAGCAGACGATCTCCGACGATCTCGGCCAGGTCACCATCGGTCGCGATCCCGACCGCTGCCAGATCGTCTATCCGCCGGAGAGCACGATCGTCGGGCGCGTGCATTGCGCGTTGCTGCATCAGCCTTCCGGCGATTGGGCGATTGAGACTTACGGCGATCATTATGTCGACGTTGACGGCGAGCCGGTCGAGGCGCGCCATGCGCTTTCCAGCGGCGCCAAAATCCGTCTCGGCCGCCGCGACGGACCAAGTTTTACAGCGAGCGTCGCACGCGATGCGGCGAGCTCCGATCTCGGTGTCACCGGGGCTCAGCAAAAGCAGGTTTCGGTGCGCCACCTCATCCGCCGCGACGTGCGGATCGCGATGGGCGTGGTCGCTTTGGCGATCGTCGCCGGTCTTGGCACACTGTTTTACAACAAGGTGCAGAGCGACCGGATTCGCCAGCGGCTCGACCGTTCGGCCTTCCTTGTCGAAATCCGGCACCGGCCCGATGGCTGTCCGGATTGGGACGCGACCGCCTGGCCGGTCGGCCGCGATCTGCTTGTCACCAATGCGCATGTCGTCGACGAGGCGGGCAGCGGCACGATGCTGGTGCGCGCGCCCGGACCCGACGGCAAGGAATATGAAGTCATCGGTAGCGCCCTGCATCCGGGTTACAAGGCTTTCACCGACTTCGTCCGCAAGCAGGATCTCGTCAAATGGGATGCCGGCCAGATCGAGACGCCGCCCACCGGCCTTGCCTATGATGTCGCGCTGTTGCGGGTCAAAGGGCCCTTGCCGGAGGATTCGATCCTGCCGCTCGCCGCCCGCAGCGATGTCGAATCCTTGTGGAAGGGGATGCAGATCGAGAGCGAGGGTTATCCCAGCCAGAATGTTGCTGGCGCAAGCGTGCTGGGTTGCGGCGCGACGCCGAAATACCGCGCCGGGGTGATCGAAAGCCTGACCGATTATTTCTCCTCGGCGCAGCAGGACCCGAAGGAAACGCTGCTCGTGACGCATAATATCCCGATCACCTGCGGGGCCAGCGGCAGCCCGGTCATCGGCGAGGATGGCAAAGTCGTTGCCGTCGTCAGCGCCTTCAGTTCGACCGGCGGCCAATGCACACCGAGCGCGGTGCTGATCAATTACGCGCAGCGCGCGGATATTGTCGCCGATTTGATCGATGGCCGCGCCGAGGATGCGCTCAATCGCGATCGGCACTATTGGCTATCGCAATTGGCGATGCTGCATGCCGCGGGTTACGAGCCGGGCAACAAAATCTATATTCCGCTGATCCTGCGAGCCGACAAGGCGAGCGCGGGCGTGGATGCCCATGCCGAACCGGCGCTCGATCTTCGCGCGCCGGGAGTTCTCGCGGCAGATGCCAAGTTAGGCGCTAACTCCGGAGCGGCAACCGCAGTGACGCCGCTGACGCTCACCGCCGGCCAGCATTATGTGCTCGTCGCTTATGCGGAAGATGAGACGCCGATTGCGCTGACCTTGCGCGGCAAGAACGGCACCGCCGTCGCCTTCACCGATCCGCTGTCCGCAAACAGCGTCTGGTATCCGTCGCTGACTTTTGCGCCGGCGGCCAATGGCCAATATCAGGCGACTGTCAGCGGCGCGACCGCAGGGATCAAATATATCCTGCGGCTTTATCGCTGGACGATACCCGCCCCGTCAGCCGAAACGCACCGATAGGCAGCGCCCTTATTGGGGCGCGTGGCTCAGACCGGGATCCGACGCAGAGGTCGCATCCGTGGGCCATGGACGCGCGCTTTGCCCGGATTTGCCATCGCTCTGCGTCGGCGCCACCGGATTTTTTTGCGCTTGCTTGTCGGTCGGCGCGCTCGCCGACGTACTTGCCGACGCGCTTGCGCCGGTCTGCGTGGTTTGGGCGTGGCCGACGACCGGGACGCAAAGAAGCGCGACGGCTGCCGCCGCGGCGAGCGGTGAGAGAGAAAATCTTTTGCGCATGAAAATCATCCAACAATCTGGTTTGTACTTGCCCTTTAGCTGGCATTCGCCCCGACCCCCGTCAAGGCTGTGGCCAGCAAGAAAAAACTGTGGCCGTCGCGCAGCAAAGATGCGACGCGATCCCTGGGGCGATGCCAAATTGCCCCGCCGCAGGTGACGCACTCTCGTCTTACTTTGTCTGTTACGTCGCGCCGGTTTCACTGAGCCTCGCAGGAGTTTCAATGCGATTCCTTCCATATGCACTCACCACATTGCTTTTGTCGGCGCCGGCGTTTGATGTCGC
Source organism: Pseudomonadota bacterium (assembly GCA_040756295.1). Lineage (GTDB taxonomy): Bacteria > Pseudomonadota > Alphaproteobacteria > Rhizobiales > Beijerinckiaceae > Methylovirgula. The sequence continues at coordinate 664,386 of JBFLZN010000002.1, forward strand.
CCGGGCACAATCAACCGATTGCGGCGTCACCGGTATCAGCGCGGAAGAGGCGCCGCCGCCCTTGCCGGACTACGACCAGCCGCCGGTTCCAGGGCCGGGCTATGTTTGGACGCCGGGTTATTGGGCTTGGAACAATGTTGATTACTATTGGGTGCCGGGCACGTGGGCCGAACCGCCGCAATCCGATCTCTTATGGACGCCGCCCTATTGGGGCTTTGCCGATGGCGCCTATGTCTTTCATCGCGGGTATTGGGGCCAGCATGTCGGCTTCTATGGCGGCGTCCCCTATGGCTACGGCTATACGGGCGACGGCTTCGAAGGGGGGCGCTGGGACCACGGCGCCTTTTACTACAACCGCTCGGTGACAAATCTGAACGGCGTGCAGATCACCAACGTCTATGACAAGACCGTCATCATCAATAACAATACCCGTGTCAGCTATAACGGCGGAAGCGGCGGGCTGACGGTGCGGCCGACGCCGGCAGATGAGGCCTTCGCGCGCGAACCGCATGTGCCGCCGACGCGCCTGCAAACCGAGCATTTGCGTGCGGCGAGCGTGAACGGCTCCGGCTTTGCGTCGTCAAATCACGGCCGCCCCGCAGTCGCGGCGACGGCGCGGCCCGGCGAGTTCACTGGGCCGGGCGCGACACCCGCGCGTGCCGGCGAACGGCCGGACCATGGCGCCGGCGCGCCGGGCCAGACGCCGCCCGTGGGAACGGAAAGACCGGCGGCCACACCGCCGGTGACGCCCGAACACGGTGAAGCGGCCGGGCGGCGCCCGGAGGCGCATGGCGGCGCGGCTGGCGTTCCGGCCAACCCGAACCCTGCCGCGACGCCGGGCGAGAACCGGCGGCTGCACGAACAGGCGCCGGGCGCGATGGAGGGTGGCCCGGCGATGATGCGCATGAACGCAAATCCGCACGCGCGGCCCGCGACACCCGAGCGGCCCGAGGCCCGCAAGCCGCCGGAGCGGCCGAATGCGCCTCCCGCAGGGGCCATGGCGCATCCCGGCTTCAGTGGCGGGCCCGCGATGCACGCTCCGGCGCATGCCGCGCCGGCCATGCACGAGGCGCCTCATGGCGCCCCGGCCATGCGTGAAGCGCCTCATGAAGCGCCTCATGGCGCGCCGGCGATGCATGCGCCACATCCGCCGCGCCCCGAGGGCGGCGGCCATCGCCCCGACGACAAGCGGTAATTGCGCCGGCGATTACAGGCTGGGCCTCCGGAACTTGCCGCCGGAGGCCTAGCAAACCTCTTTCGCATCGCTAGCTATGGTGGGCACAAAGCACATCATGGAGCGTAAAATGGTTCATCTCGACGCCGGCAAGTCAGGCACGTTCGCCATCGACGGCAAGGTCAAAGTCCATCGGCTCGGCTTTGGCGCGATGCGCGTCACCGGCCCCGGCATATGGGGACCGCCGGAAGATCGCGCCGAGGCGCTTCGTACGTTGCGGCGGCTTCCGGAGCTTGGCGTCAATTTTATCGATACCGCCAATTCCTATGGTCCGGATGTCTCGGAAGAGCTGATCCGCGAGGCATTGCATCCCTATAAGGGGCTTTTTATCGCCACCAAGGGTGGTCTCGAGCGTCCGGGTCCGGATCGGTGGACGCCGAACGGCAAGCCGGATTATCTGCGCGCCGAGGCGCATCGAAGCCTTAAAAAGCTTGGCGTCGAACGGATCGATCTTTGGCAATTGCACCGGATCGACCCTTCTATCCCGCGCGAGGATCAATTCGCCGCGATCAAATCGCTGCTCGACGAGGGCGTCATCGCCCATGCCGGTTTGAGCGAGGTTTCCGTCGAGCAGATCAAGGCGGCGCAGAAAGTCTTCAAGGTCGCGACTGTTCAGAATCGTTATAATCTCGTCGACCGCGGCAGTGAGGATGTCCTCGACTATTGCGAGGCTGAGGGGATTGGCTTCATCCCCTGGTTCCCGCTAGCCGCCGGCAAGCTCACCGAAAGCGGCTCGGTGCTCGACAAGATCGCCAAGGCCCATGACCATGCGCCGAGCCAAGTGGCGCTCGCCTGGCTGTTGAAGCGCAGCCCCGTCATGCTGCCCATTCCCGGCACGTCGAAAGTCTCGCATCTCGAGGAGAACGTCTCTGCGGTCGAGATCACGCTGTCCGACGAGGAATTCGCCGTGCTTGACCGCGCCGGCAAGGCGGAATCGGGCCGCAACTGACAATCCGACGGATGACTTCGGCACCTTTTCGAAGTCATCCGTCTGCCTTGATGCGGTCAACTTGCCGTTGAAAGTTGCAACTCATCTTTGGCCGCGCTGACCGCCGTCCCGGCGGGAGCTGATTGCGCTCATGCGTGGCCTGATCATTGCTTCCTTGATTACAAATGTTTCACGAATGGCTCCGTACAGGCGCCGTTCATGCAGAAGGGATTAGACCGTCTTTTTAGAGAGGAACCTCCCTCCCATCCTCTCTGGATTTCATTCTGTGCTCTGCGTGGTGTGAGAGTTCATGAATCAGATTGTCCGCATTGCCAGCCCGGCAAATACCTCCTGGGTCTCCCGTCGTCTGACCATTTCTTATTACACGGTTGCCGCTTTTGTCGGCGCCGTCGACGGCGTTTTGATCGTTCTGTCGAGTCTCTTCGCGGATTGGTTCTATAATGTTCTCATCCGCCACGACATCGTACAGACCGATATCGCCCTCGGCATCGGCTTCTGCGGCGGCCTCGGCTATGTCCTGCTCGCCAAGGCGCTCGGCCTTTACAGCATGCAGGCGACGCTCAATCCGCAAAAGAACGTCTCCAAGACCGTCTTCGTCTGGGGCACGGTGCTTCTGTCGCTGACCGCGGTTCTCTTCCTGCTGCGGGTCGGCACGATCTTCTCGCGCGGCACGATCATCATTTTCGCCTTCACCGAATTGGCCGTCGTGCTCGGCGCCCGGCTGGTCTCGGCGCGGCTGATGCGCTCGGTCATCGCCCAGGGCGGCATTGTCGGGCGCCGCGCGGTCATCGTCGGCGAACCGGCCGAGCTCGGCCACCTCAGCGCCAAGAACCTTCTCATCCATTTCGGTCTCAAGGAACTGGCGCGGGTGACGATCGCCGGCGCCGGCGAAAAGACCGCCGAAGGGCTCGATGTCGCCGCGCTCGATCTGGCGATCGATGTCGCCCGCCGCCATCACGCCGACGAGCTTGTCATTGCCGTCGATTGGCGCCGGACCGAGGTGATCGAAAAGATCAAAGAGCGCTTCCGCGCCTCGCCGCTGGCCGTGCGGCTCTTGCCCGACCGCACCGTGCGCGGGACCATCGACCGGCAGGCGGAATTCGCGCCGGAGACGATGCTCTCGGTCGAATTGCAGCGCGCGCCGCTCACCCATTTCGAGCGCTTCGTCAAGCGCGCCTTCGATACTTTGCTCGCGACGCTCGCGACACTCGCCCTCATGCCGCTGATGCTGCTGGTGGCGGTCGCCATCAAGCTCGACAGCAAGGGCCCGGTGCTGTTCCGCCAGCAGCGGACCGGCTTCGACGGGCAGAAGTTCCACATCTATAAATTCCGCACGATGAACGTCATGGAAGACGGCCCGGTCGTCGTCCAGGCGGCGCGCGGCGACCGCCGCGTCACGCGGGTCGGCGCCTGGCTGCGCCGTACCAGCATCGACGAGCTGCCGCAGCTCTTCAATGTCGTCAAAGGCGACATGTCGCTCATCGGGCCGCGCCCGCATGCTCTGGCGCACGACGATCATTACCGGCAGATCATCGCCACTTACGCCTTCCGCCACCACGTCAAGCCGGGCATGAGCGGCTGGGCGCAGGTCAATGGTCAGCGCGGCGAGACCGCTAAGGTCGATGACATGCGCAAGCGTGTCGAGCTTGACCTTTGGTACATCAACAATTGGTCGCTGACGCTCGACTTCAAGATTATCCTGCGCACCTGCCTCGAGATCACCCGCCAGCAGGCCTATTGAGGCGCAGCGCTCCTGCCGCCGCGAGACGTCAAAAGCGCGGCCGATCCTTCAGCTTCCGCGCGGGATTGCCGGCATAGACCGCCCAGGGCTCGATATCGCGGAAAGCGACGCCACGCGCCCCCAGCACCGCGCCTTCGCCGATCGTGACGCCGGGGCCGACAAAGGCTTCCGCCGCCACCCAGGCTTGGGGGCCGATGCTGATCGGCTTGGCAATCAATTGGAAATCGGGATCGTTGATGTCGTGCGTGCCGGCGCAGAGATGCGCGCCTTGCGAAACGACGGCTTTGGCGCCGATCGAGATCGGCGCCTGATTGTAGCAATTGACGCCGGGGCCGAGCAGCGCGTGCTCGTCCATCACGAGGTTTGGCGGATACCAGATGCGCGTCTTGCCATAGACGCGGGCGCTCGGGGCGATCTCAGCGCCGAAGAGGCGCAGCAGCGCCGTCCGCCAGCCGAAGAGCGGCGGCGGCGTCCAGGCGGCAAGGCCGGCCCAAGCGACTTGCCAGAGCGCCCGATAGGCGCGGTTGGTGAAGCTGAAGCTCGCGCCGCCTTCGAGCGGCTTGGTCTTCCGCGCATCGAGAATGCTCATGAGGTCATTATATCCCAGCGTGGAGCCGGCGGTAGATCGCGACCCATTGCGCCGCGACCGCCCGGGGCGAGAAGCGGCGCGCGGCGAGGTCGCGGGCGGCGGCCGACATTTTCTCCCATTCGCTTTCGGTCAGGGCAAAGGCGCGCCGCAGCGCCGCCGCGATGGCCTCCCTGTCCGTCCCGCTGTCGAGCGCCGCACCTTGGGTGAAACCATCCGGCAGATTGCAGGCGGCCGACATCAAGGTCGGGGTCGCGGTGGCCCAGGCTTCGAGGATCGCCATCGGCAGGCCTTCGCTCAACGAGGGCAGAATGATGAAACGCGCCTCGCGCAGCAGCTTCTGCTTCGCCTCGCCATAGACCGGGCCGAGGAAATCGATCGACGCGTCGGCGGCGGTGGCGAGCTTGCTCCGCAGCGCCGCGACATGGGCGGCCTCGCCCCAGCCGGCGATGGCGAGCCGCCAGCCGGCCGGCCCGCCGCCCGCCGCGGTCCAGGCCTCGATCAAGGGATCGAGGTTCTTCTTCGGATGGATGCGGCCGATATAGAAGACGAGCTTCGAGCGGGGGCTTGGCGCGGCCGCGGCGTCGGCGGCGACATAGTTCGGCACGATGGCGATGCGCGCCGCATCAGTGCCGGTCTCCTGCGCAATGTCGGCCGCCTCCGCCGCGGTCAGGGCGTGAAACAAGCGGGCGTCGCGCCAGCTTCGCCGTTCGTAGCCAAGCCGCGCCAACGTCTTTTTCCAGCGCCCACGCGCCGTAATCCAGGGATCGAGCATGCCATGCGGCGAAATCACATAGGGGCGCCCCGTCCGCTCCGCCCACAGCGCGCCGCAAAGCGAGGCATATTGCCAAATCCCGTGCAGATGCAGGAGATCGATATCGGCGGCGAGAAGCTGCGCCAGAAGGCCGGGCGCATAATCGAAGGCCGCCGGGCCACGGCCGGGCACGGTGATCGTCCCGATCGCGCCGAAACGCTTGCGGTCCTCCGCCGTGAACGGATCGGCGGCGCCGAAGACGATGGGCACGAGACCGCCATGCGCTTCGAGCGCCTGGGCCTCGGCCAGCACCGCCTCGAAGACGCCGCCGCCGCGCCGCGAGACGCGCGCGGTCAGGAGCCCGACCCTGAGCGGCCGCCCGTTTTTTTCGCCGCCTGTCATTTTATCGAACCTGTCACCTGGTGTATCCCAACGCGCCGGAAGGCGAAGACCACACCAAATTGGTTGAACGGAAGATGAGCGCTACCGATTACGTGTCAACATGGATGTATGTCGAGTCGCCGCAAGAGGGCGGGCTTTATCCGCAGGTCGGCGGCCTGACGACGAGCCAGACGACGCAGAACATCTATTGGCGCTGCGTCTATACCTTCTTTTGGAGCGCCAATGCCTTTCTGAAGAAAGGCGAGGTGAGGCTTCTGCTCTTCACCAATGTTTCGCGGCTGCCTGTCGTCGACGGCATTGACCTCAACAAGGCGCTCGCCGATTTCGGCGTCGAGCTCGTCACTTTGCGCTACACGTGGGCGCCGGCCGGCACGCGGCGACCCTGGTTCAATCAATATTTCCTGTTCGACATTCTCGACTATGCGGCCGGCCGGCTCGGTGCCGACGATACGCTGCTGGTCATGGACAATGATTGCCTGATCGTCGGCGATCTCAGCCCCGCTTTTGCCCTCGCGCGGCGCGACGGCGCCCTGCTCATCACCGTCGATGTCGGCGCGGATGAGGACGCCAACGGCCTATCGCGCCGGCGCGCGATCGATGTTTATGCCGAAGTCGGCGACGCGCGCCCTGCCTCGCCGCCGGATTATTTCGGGGGCGAGTTCTACGGTTTGAGCGGCGCTCTGCTGGCGCGCCTGCTGCCGCTTGCCAAGGAGGTGCGGGTCAAGAACGATGCGCTCGCGGCCGCAGGCCAAGCCTATTTCTCCGACGAGGCGCATTTCTTCAGCTATCTCATGTGGCGGCTGGGCCTGCGGGCGCCGAATGCCAATGCGATTGCCCGGCGAATCTGGACGACCTGGAAGCTCAACAATACAGAGGCGGCCGATCTCGACCGGCCGGTCTGGCATCTGCCGTCGGAGAAGACCTACGGTTTCGCCGATCTTTTTGCGCGGCTGGCGGCGGGCCAGTCCATTCCCGCCGACCCGGCGCGGCGGCGCAGCTGGCTGGCGCGGCAGATGGGCGTCGGCCGCAAAAGCCCGCGCAAGTTCATCGGGCATTTCTTACGCGCCGCGCGGCGGCGGTTGCGGCGCCCGGCGTGACTATAGCCGCCGCTTGGCTTAATGAGCGCTCGGCCGGCACATGAGGGACAATCGGGACCATATGCGCATATTGAATAAAGATCTCCTGAAACGCCGTAACCTTCTCAAGCTCATTTTCGGCGGCTTTGTCGGCTCCGGCGCCTATGCGCTCGGCGAGCGCACGGCCGCGGCGGCCGATCCGGATCCCGATCCGCCGCCACTCGCGACGCAGAGCCGGTTCGCGACCCTGTCCGATCTGCGCTCTGTCGAAGAGCCGCACGACCTTGCCGATATCGATGTCGTCGTTCTCAACCATCATGCCGATAATGATCGCGGCGGCGGCACCTTCCGCTGGGTGGCCAATTCGCAGGCGGCGGACGACAATGCGGTCTATATCAAGCCGGACAGCGTCGCCGACGGCCAGCCGGGGCGTTTCGCGCGGGTCTTTTCGGGCGACGTGAATGTCTGTTGGTTTGGCGCCCGCGGCGATGACGACATTGACGACTCGATCGCCTTCCAGGCGGCGATCGATTGGTCCGAGGTGCGCGGTGGCGGCGTCGTGCGCGTGCCGCCCGGGTCCTATATCTGCAACAACGTGCTCCTGAAGAACGGCGTCACGCTGTCGTCGACTGCGGAGGCTTATGGCTACAGCCCGAGCAAGATTCTCGGCACCGCTTTGCGCTGCACGCATCCGGGCTTTTGTCTCGACACGCCGGAAAAGGGCGTCACCGCCGCGGCGGTGTCGGGCATCAATTTCCGCGGCGGCGGCCCAAACCTTGCCGCTGGCGGCATCCGCCTGCAAAAGGCGAGCTGGTGCGCGATCAAGATCGCGCAATTCGACAATTTTGCCGACGAGGCGATCCTCATCACGAGCGGCATGGCCTGCGTGATCGAAGACGTGTTGACGACGAATGTCCTGCTCAATCGCGTCCGGCCGAAACTCGCCGGCGCGATCACCATCGGCGGCACGGATCATTACCTCAACCGCATCGAGGCCAACACGTCGTTGCACGCGCTGAGCGGCAATGGGTCAGACCGCACGATCGCCGCCTTTCTCATACGCGACGCCAATCATTTCATCACCAATTGCGTCGGTGAGATTTCAGACGTCGGCTTTGTCGTCCAAGGGCTTTATCATCGCTTCACCGGCGTTCGCGGCGACCGCAATTTCGGCGACGGTTTCATCATCGATTGCAAGCTGACGACCTTTTCGAGCTGCACGGCGCTCGACAACAATCATGATCCAAAGGCCAAGGGCTCGGGCTTCGTGATCACCGGCCCCGCCAATACTTTGTCGGCCTGCATTGCCGCCTCCAATCGGCTGCCGTCGCTGCAGCTTTTCGGGTTCGACGACCATAACCCGATCGGCGATGTCGACCGCGACACGCTTTATGCCGCGTGCCGTAGCTCGAACCATCAGATCGCGGCGCAACGCTGCGTGACGGTCAAGAACCAGGAAGTGACGTTCCAAGACGTCCAGTCGCGCACCGGCGTTGCGGTGCGCTAGTCTCACGTCCGGATTTCAGCTCGCAGGATTAACCGGCGGTTTCGCCTTTCGCATCAGCAGCGCGGGCTGCCAGCCGGCGGCGGCCGTGTTCGCATGCGCAAAGAGCACGATATAGAACAGGAACGGATACGGATTGATATTGAAGAAACGGTCGTTGAACATCCAGAAGACCGGAATGCCGAGGAAGCAGAAGAACCATTTCCTGTTGGTGCGATAGAGATCGTAGAGCAGGAAGAAGATCATCCCGTAGATCACAAGCGACAGGATGCCGAACTCGGAGAGCCCGAACAAAAAGAAATTATGGATTTCGACGCCGTAGCGGTCAAAGAAGCCGGCGCCATTGCCGATGATCGGGCTCGCCAGAAACCAATGCCAGGCCACGCTCCAGAGCTGATCGCGCCCGACAAAGCCCGAGCCGAGGCCGCGATATTTGTCGTGCAGGAGCAGAATTGAATTAAGCAGGGCGGCGGCTTTGTTGGAGAGAAGCAGCAGCGCCGCGCCGGCGCAGGCCAGCCCGCCGAGGATCAAGGCAAGCCGCTTCTTGTTGTTCCATTCCTCATAGACGAGCTTGGCGCCGATGGTGATGACCGCGACAACGAAAGCGGCGCGGCCTTCCATCAAATAGATCGCGTAAAGCGACGGCAACGTCACGACAAGGAACAGCGGCCAGGAGAGCACGCAGGCGGCAAGCACCACCGACATCGCGATGATCTCAGACCCGAGATTAGGATGCGAGTGGTGGAAGTAGGAATAGCGGCCGTAGGTGATGTCGATATGGCCCGTTTTCGCCGCGAGCAGATAGATCAGCGTGCTGGCGAAGAGCACACCGACGCAGGTCAGGACATATTTCTGCAAATTGTCGCGCCGGACCATCGTCAAGGTGATGAAGACATGGGTCATGAACCCAAAAATCTTGACATAGTCGGAGAATTGCGAGCCGCCCGGAACCGACGAAATCAGAATAATCGAAGTCAAGACGAGCGCCGACATCACGGCGATGCGGCTGATGGAAATATATCGATAATAGACGAGGCACAGAGCCAGCTTGATCGCCAGCGTCGCCGCATGCCAATAGTCCGGATAGACGTTGAGAATATACGAAAAAGGGACGAGTGAATCGATGACGCCGAAGATGTAAACGACGGCGTTCGGCGAGGTGTAAAAATCGTCCGGCCGGGTTTTGTCCTCGGTTCTGACTTCTTGCGACGGCGCGAGCAAAAGATCCTCCGGAACCAAATTTGGGGCGTTTATCCCTTCGTTCCCAAGATTTTACCGAGATAGTCCAATACCGCCTTCTGATAGGCGGCGACAGTAAAACCTTCGGCAATGGGTGGCGCGGCCTGCTGCCACGCTTGCAGGAGATCGCGATTATCGATCACCGACATGAGCGCCGCATGAACGCTGTCTTCGTCGAGCCGCTCAAGCGCGAGGCCGGCTGCGGGGATGGCGTCGAGGTTCGAATTCTTCGATTGGACCACGGCGCAGCCGCAGGCGAGCGCCTCGTAGATCGTGATCGGCGAGCCTTCGAAAAAGGTCGGGAAGACGAGACAGTCGGCCTCGCGCAAATAGTCGGCGACGGCAGCGCGCGGCACGGTCGGGATCAGGGTCACGAGGTCGGCATATTGGCGGAAAGTTGCGCTCGGCACCTGCATCTGGCCGACGATCGTCAGCGTCGCGGCATTGCGCGGCAGCCGCGCGAAAGCCTTGAGCAGAAGGTGGATCCCTTTGCGCGGCCCCGCCTGGCCCAGAAAGAGGAAATGCACCGGCCGGTCCTTCGGCCGCAGCGGCGGCGGACCCGGCTTGAAGAAGACATCGTCGTAGCAATAGGGCAGGACGTCGATCTTGCCGGCGAGGTCCGGACGGGCGAGCGGATCGAGAATCGTGTCGCGGCAGAAATCGCTGCCGACAACGATGCCGTCGGCGAGGTCGTATTCCTTGTCCTGGATGTCGATGACGGCCTGCGGCACGGCGAAGTTGGGGCTCGAGAAGAAGGGCTTATACTCGGCGTAGATCTGCTTCATCAGCGCATTGTAGACGCGCGGATCGCCGATGGTCTTGTCGAGGATGCGCACGATGCCGCGCTGTTTGGCGAAGGCGAAAACATCGGCCGAAGACGTGTCGTAGCCCCAGACGGCGGCGACCGGCTCGCGCCCGATCAAGCCGCAAACCGATTTGGCGAAAACACTATTGCCGGCGGTGTTGACGCGGGCGGCGAGGCGGCGAAGGCCGGCGCGGGTGAAACCGCGCTCGATCCATTCATGCAGGCCGAAGGTGCGCACCGCCTCCGGCGCGAGGCCCGGGTGATAGAAGCGGCCGAACTCGGCCGTCAGCCTTTCGCGCAGCGTCGCCGGCAGATAGGGCAGCGCGCGATAGGGCCAGCGGTTGGCGCGATAGAAGATCGAGGTTGCATACCAGCCGAGCCTGCCGGCGCTTTGGAGGGCGCGGGCGGTTTGCCATGAATGCTGTGTTCCGGGGTGAAAAACCCCCACGTCGTGAGTCATATCACTTCCGAGATCTGGTCTTGGGCGCCCGCCCGGCTTGGCTTCAAGATTTGCGCATGGGCGAGGCGCATCACAACAACGAACATGAAGCAATCGAGCGCCAGCAGCGCGAGGCCCGCGCCGGTCGCCTGCCACCGCAGCGACAAAGGATAGCAAAGCGCGACGCTCGCGAGCGCGGCGGCGAGGAAGATGTAGGAATAAGTGGCGTGGCGGTTGGCGGCGAGGATCAGGTTCGACACCGGAAGCCACATGCCATTGACGAACATCACCGCGGTCATGACGGCGATAAGATCGAAGCTCGGATGCACCGTGTGATGCGTCCAGAGGACAATGATCTTCTGCCCGAAGAGGAGCATGACCATTGCCCCGGGCACGAGAATCGCAGCGTCCGTCAAGAAGGTCGCGAACAGGAAATGCCGCTGCAGACGCCCATCGCCGCGCGCCACGGCCATCGAGAATTCCGGCATCAGCGCATGGTTCAGCAGCGTCGTGAACTGCACGCCGGCGCGGATCAGCGTGCGCGCGGTGGTGAAGATCGGCACCGTCGCCGCGCTGGTCGCGGCGCCGAGCATGACCGGCGTTCCTTGCAGGAAGGCGGCCTGGGCGAACGGCAAGGCCATGGCGGCGAAGGCGGGCTTTGCCAGCCGCTTGATCTCGTCGAGATTGGCGCCGGCAAAACCAAGCCGCAGCCAGGGCACGTTGAAGGTCAGCACCAGTGCCTGGCCGATGACGCAGAGGGTGCGCGCGATGACATAGGCGGAGGCGGCGGCAAGCAGCGAGCCGCCGCTGAGCACCGTGACGATGCAGGCGCAGCCCTCGGTCAATTGCGTGACCGATTGGCCGACGACGCCGAGCGCATAAAGTTCGGAGCAGCGGAATCCCGCCATCAATATGCTGCTTGCAAGACAGATCAGCCCATAGGCGACGATCAAGATCAACACGAGCCGGATAGCGCCGGGACCCTCGGGAATATCGAACGTGATCCAGGGCGTGGGCAGCAGCGTGCAGATCGCCACTGCGATGAGAAAGACCGTTGTCGAGACGAAGGCGATCGCGGCGAGAGCGCTGTGATAGGTAAGGAGCGTGCCTTCTTTGTCGCCGCGCGCGACCTTCATCGTCATATCCACGCCGGCGGCCGTCGCAAAGCCGAAGTCGCCCAGCGCGAGATAGGACGGGATGGTGAACAGCATCAGCCAGATGCCGTAGAGCTTGAGACCCCAATGCGTCGCGAGCACGGGAACAAGCGCCAATTGCAGGCCGATGGTGACGATCTGGCTCAGGGCATTCGCGCCGATACCGCGAAGCAGGCGGGCAAACATTCTCGGTTAAATCCTCGCCGCCGGAAATCTGCGGGCGGAAACGCTAAAGTTCTGGAAAATCATAGCAATTTCATGACGCCGTCGACGAAGGCGGGGGTGTCTGCGCGCGGCAGGAACTGCGCGCAGCCAAGCGCCATGCGCTCCCAAAGATCCTCGTCTTCGTGCAGCCATTGCATGAAAAACGCAAGGCCGGCGGGATTGTCCGGCTCGACGACGAAACCGTTGACGCCGCTGCGCACGAGCGTTTCGAGCGCGCCGCAATTATGCGAAATGATGGTCGGCACGCCCATCGCCTGCGCTTCGATGATGACATTGCCGAATTGCTCTTCGATGCTCGGCAGGACGAGTGCGAGCGATTGTGCGAGCTCATGCGCAATCTCCGGCCGCTGCAAGAAGCCGCGCAGGACCACAAGATCGCCAAGGTTGAGCGCGGCGATTTTCGCCCGCAATTCGGCTTCGAGTTCGCCGGAGCCGCAGATGTGCAAGGGGCGCGGCGCCGCAACTGCCTGGCGATAGAGCGCATAGGCATCGAGCAACACGGCCAGGTTCTTTTTCGGCACGAGGCGGGTGATGGCGGTGAAATGGCGCTCGGCATGCGGCGCGCCGCCAGGCGCGGGCGCCGCACCCGCCAGGCTGCGGATTTCGCCGACCGACAAAGTGTTATGGCCGTAGGCGATCGGCACTTTGTTGCCACGCAGGAAGCGGATGTACTCCTCCGACCGGCCGCGATTGGTCAGGAACCCGGCATAGGGGAGCAGGATGAGCGATTTGAAAACTTCCCAGCGGATCTTGCGGTCGTAATCATCGAACTTCGACAGCAGCAGGCCGAAGACGCGCTTGTTCGTCAGCGCCAGGATCGCCGACGTGATGATGACCACCGGATCATTATAATGGCTGAAGAAAAAGGCATCTGCCTTCGACTTGAGGCAGAACGACAATGTACGCCACAGTTTCCGCCGGAAGCCGATCGAGGCCGGCGCGGCGTCGGGAAAGAGCGTGACGAGGCTGAAATTCTTCGCATCCGGCGCGACCCAATCATAGGTCGTGCTCTTGCCGGTCCATTGGACGCCGACAATCTCCCATTGATCGGCGACGGCGCGCGCCAGCGCGCTCAGCCGATCGACATGCATCGGGCCGAAATTTTCCCAGAGAAAGACGACCTTCCTGAGCCGCGTCGGCACGTGTCAGACGCTCTCGGTCAATCGCCCGACGGAATGGGCAAAGCTTATGGCGTCAGCCTCGGCGGCGAAGGCGCCCGTGCCGGCTGAGAGCCGTTCCCAGAGCAATTGATCGGAGGCAAGCCGGCCGAGGAAAAAGGCGATGCCCTCGACATTGTCGGACTGGATGACAAAGCCATTGACGCCCGAGCGGACGAATTCGTCGCGCGCGCCGCAATTGTCCGAGACGATGACCGGCACGCCCATGGCCAAGGCCTCGACAATGGCGAAGCCGAATTGTTCTTCCGAGCTCGACTGTATCAGCACGAGAGTCGATCCAAGCGCCTGGCTGACCGCATCGGCCTGCTGAAAGCCCTCGAAGGTGACGAATTCGGTCAGGTTCAGCTCGCGCACATGGTCACGCAATTCCTGATCGAGGCCGCCGTCTCCGAAAATCCGCAACCGGCGCGGGTGGTTGGTGCGCGATACATACAGCGCAAAGGCATCGACCGCCACAAACAAATTCTTTTTGGCGACGAGGCGCGAGACGATGGTGAAGTGCCGGTCGTGGAAATCGACGCCATCGGGTGCCGGCGGCACGCCGGCGGCGCGGCGGATGCGTTCGACCGAGATCGTGTCGTAATAATTCTCGATCCGGGCGTTGCTCAGCCCGAGGAAGCTCAAATATTGCCGGCTGCGGCGCGAACCGACGATGGCGCCGACATAGGGCCAGATCCAGGCGGCTTTCAAAGCCTCGCGCCAGATCGAGCGCGGCCGGTCGTCGAATTTGGAATCGAGCAGAAGATAGACGCGCTTGCGCATGAGCCGCATCAGCATGGCGGCGATCTGGACGCTTGGCTCGTTATAGTGGCAGAGGAACACGTGCTTGGCGCCGGCGTTGACGCTGGCACGGACAAGCTCGAAGGCGGTGCGCAGCGCCCCCCAATGGGATTTGCCGTCGCGCAATGTCCGCTTGGTGAAATGCTGTCCCGTTTCCGGTGTCCAGGCGTAGGTCGTGCTCGCCGGGTTGAGCTCGATGCCGACGATCGACTTGCGCGGCATGGCGCGGGCCACGGCATCGCAACGGTCGACATGGGTCGGCCCGAAATTCTCCCAGAAGAACATGATGCAGGTCACGGGTCGTCTCGGTCTATCCGGCGCGCGCGCCAACGCCGGGGGTTTTGGCGCATGAGGCCAGGATGCTTTCAAAGCGTGCAGCGATCGCGCCGATGTCGAAATTTTCGTCGGCATAGGCGCGGGCCGCTGCGCCGGCTTTCTGCCGCGCCTCCGGATCTTTCAGGAAGCGCCGGATTGCCGCGACAAAGCCGGCCTCGTCGTCCGGCGCGACAACGGCGCCAGCGCCGGAGCGCATCAAGATTCGTGCCGCGAGATTTGCCGCATTGGCGGCGAGCACAATGGCCTTGCCGCCGCTGAGATAGGAGAGAACCTTCGACGGCACGGAATAGATGGCGGCATCGGGTTCGATCATCGCCAGCATGACGTCGCCGGTCGCGAGAACGGCGCTGTAATCCTGGAAACTCTGGAACGGCAGGACGGTGAGATTGGCAAGTCCGCGCGCTTGCGCCGTCTCGCGCACCTCGTCGGCATATTTGCCTTCGGAGATGACGACGACGGCAACCTCTGGCTCGGCCTTGAACGCCTCGGCGGTTGCGACAAGCAACGCCGGGTTATGTTTGAGGCCAAGCGTTCCCGAATACATCAGCACAAATTTCCCGTTCAAACCGTGCGCGCGGCTCCAATCATTGTCGCGCGGCAGAAGCAAAATCTTGTCTTTCGGCGCCCAATTCTCGATGACCGAAATGCGTTCGCGCGGCACGTGCCAAGCGATGAGCGGCGCGATGAAATCTTCCGTAATGGCGATGACCTGATCCGCGCGCCGCAACAGGCGCTTTTCCAATTCTTCGTACCAAATGCCGATCGCATGTCCAACAACTGGAATTTTCTTCTGCAGGACAGCTTTGATCGCGTTCGAATAAATGTCCTGAAGCCAGAATACGAAACAAATATTACGCGCGCGGCAATAAGTTTGAATCACCTGCTGCGGATCGAGCGGATTGTTGCAGCCGACGACGACATCAGGCTGCCAGTCGGCGATGCGCGCCGTGACGCGGCGGCCGTATTCGATCTCCTGCTGGCGGCGGGCGACGAAATCATATTTCTTGAACGGCTTGCCGAGGCTGATGGCTTCGACCTCGAACGTTGCAGGATCGTCCGGCTGGCGTGCGAGATCGCCCTTCGGGCTTTGAAAATCGCCGAGCGAAAGATGCAAAACGTTATGGCCACGCTTGGCAAGTTCGCGCGCCAGTTCGACGGTAAAGGCATGGCCTGAATAATCGTTGAGCAGAATTCTCATATTTTATGCGCGCTCCTGTCGCCGGCCGCACCCAACAGGGCAAATTTGGCAATTCCAAGCAGGGTCATGGAGTTCCGGCGCGGCCGAAACTCTAATGCGGGCGGTGAACGCCGCCTGAACGCTCAGGGTTTTGGTGCGGTGTGAACCTCGGCGATAGTGCCGCCCGGGAACTGGAAGAAGGCCGTGCGCCGCCCCGCCGCGGCAAAGGGCTCGACGACGACGAACACGCCGGCCGCTTCCCCTTTCAGGATCGTCGCATCGAGATCGGCGACTTCGAAGCCCGTGGTCTCGCGTCCCCAGGGATAGGGCAATTGGCCGTCCGTCGCGAGAACAAGGGTCTTGCCGAAGCGAGATTCGATCAGCACCCGGCGAAAGGTGTGGAACGGCTCGCCGACTTCGATCCCCAGCGCCTTGCGATCATCTTGGATGATCTTGCCTTGCGAGAAAGCGAGATAAGCGCGGATGAAGGCATCGGCCTGCTCCGGCGCGATATAGACGCGGTTTTCCGGGATTGTCGCGAGCGCCGGAGAATGCGGCGGTTGATTGTGCCAATAGAGCTGCATGTTGACGCCGCCCGGCCATTGCACGATCGCATCGCGGCCGATCGCATCTTCGAACGGCGCGACGATAAGGCCGGCGCCATCGGCGCGCGCCGCGGCAATCGCGGCATCGAAATCGGCGACGAGAAAGCCGTTGCGCTCGGCGCCGAAGGGCGCCGGAATCGGCGTCACATAGCCGAAGACCGACAGCGTGCCGACCGGCGAATGGATGAGCTGCGATTTCGTCGTGCTCGGCGTCGGGGTGACATTGGCAATGATCTCTTTTGTCGCCGTGCCGCCGAAAGTCGCCAGGAAACTTTTCACGAAGCGCTCGAAATCATCCGAGGCGACGTAGACATGCGTCGTATCGTATTGCGGGCCGACAGCGATTGCCGGCGCCGCGTCTGCCACGCGTGTTGCGCCGATGAACAGAGCCAGCGCGTTCGCCGCCAAGATCAAAGCCAGTCGCATGTCATTCCTTTCGTGCGCCGCCAGCCGCGCGCTTCTGCGCAGCTGCGATAGCTCGTATTCACAAAAATCCGGGGGGCTAGGCAAGCCTCCGCCTCCTGCGGCGATGTCGCATGGCCGGCGTAAGAGAGGGGTCAGGCTTCGGCGATCAGGGCCTCGAAGCCGGCCTCCGCGATCAGCGATTCACGGTCGCGGCCGAGGGTCGCCACGGCGAGCTTTCGGCCCTGGCTGAGATAGGCCACCTGGCAATTCTGGGCGGCGAGGTCGCCGTCGATCACCGTCTGGTCCCACTTTTCGGCATGGCCGACATAGCGGATCGAGACATCGTAGTGCTGGCTCCAGAAGAACGGCACATCGTCATAGCGCTGCCGGCGGCCGAGCATGTTCAGCGCCGCGACCTGGCCTTGCCGTTCGGCGACGACCCAATGTTCGACGCGGATCGCCTGGCCGCTGAGCGGGTCGGGCCAGCGGGCCAGATCACCGGCGGCGAAGATGCCGGGCACGCTCGTTTCGAGATATGGGTCGACGCTGATGCCGCGGTCGGTCTTGAGCCCCGCCTGTTCGGCGAGCGCCAGCGACGGCCGCACGCCGATGCCGGCGACGACAAGATCGGCGGGCAGCGTCGCGCCATTGCCGAGGGTCACGCCGCGCGCATCGATCGCATTGGCGCTGGTGCCGAGATGGAAGATCACGCCGTGCGATTCGTGCAGGGCGCGGATGAAGTCGCCGATCTCAGGGCCGAGAACCTTTTCGAGCGGCCGCGCTTCGGGGCCCACGACATGGACTTCGAGGCCGCGCTCGCGCAACGAAGCCGCCGTTTCGAGGCCGATGAAGCTCGCGCCGATGACGACGGCGCGTTTGGCTTTTTCCGCCGCGGCAATGATGGCGCGGCTATCGTCGAGGCTGCGCAGGTAATGCACCCGATCGGCGCCGGGGATGTTGAGATGCACTGGGTCGGCGCCGGTCGCGAGCAGCAGGCGGTCGTAGACATGCCGCGTGCCGTCGGCGAGTCGCACTTCTTTCGCCGCAGCGTCGAGACCTGTGACCCGCGCCTTCAGCACGAGATCGATGCCGTGCTTCTTGTAGAAATTGGGCGAGCGTAGCGGAATCCACGATTCCTGCGCTTGCCCGGCAAGATAATCCTTGGAGAGGTTCGGCCGGTCGACCGGCCCCGCATCGTCGGCGCTGAGCATGGTGAGGCGGCCGGTAAAACCCTCCCGGCGCAGCTTTTCCGCTGCGGCATTGGCGGCCGCACCGCCGCCGACGATGACGATGTTTTGCGGTAACTCCGCGCCGGTGAGACCGGGCTGCGCGGCCGGCGCGATCTTCTCGGTCACATAAAGCGTGCCGTCGCGCTCCGACGTGCGCCAGGCCGGGACGCCGTCAAGCGCCGGCGCGCGCAGTGCCGCGCCGGTGCGGAGGCTGAAACAAGCATGGTGCAGCGGGCAGCGCACGGTGTCGCCAACGATCAGGCCTTCGGCGAGCGGGCCGTTGTAATGCGTGCAGGTGGCGCCGATCGCAAAAAATTCGCCGCCGCTGCGGGCGACGATCACCGCCTCGTCGCCGACATGGCCGAGCAACAGATCGCCTTCGGCGATCGTCGTCACAGGCACGCCGCGGGTGAGATCGGGGCCCTTGGTTTCGCTGCTCGACTCGCTCATGTCGCTGCTCCCTTAATCGTCCGCGAGCGCCGCGCGGCGGAAGGCAACGCGCGCCACCGCCGCCCAATCCTTGTCGCCCTCGCCATGCGCCATGGCATCGACGAAATTGTCGCGGATGACGCTGGCGAACGGCAGCGGCGCGCCGGCCTTTTCGCTTGCCGCCAGCATCAGCCGCACGTCCTTCAAGCCGAGCGCCAATTTGAATCCGGCCTCGTATTTCCGCTCCAGGATGGCGGCGCTGTAGGTCTTGTAAGCCGGGGCGGCGAACAAGGTTCCGGTGAGGATTTCGGCGATCGTCTCCGGCGCCACATTCTGGCGTTCGCCGAAGGCGAAGGCCTCAGCCATGGCCTCGATCGCCGAGACGAGAACGAAATTGGCGGCGAGCTTGGCGACATTGGCGAGATGCGGTTCGTCGCCGACGATCCAGGTCGCCTTGCCGATCGCGTCGAGCACCGGCTTGGCGCGGGCGATATCGGCCGGCTTGCCGGCGGCAAGCACGTTGAGCTCGCCCTTGGCGGCGACATCCGGCCGGCCGAGCACCGGCGCACCGACATAGGCGACGCCGGCGTCGGCATGCAGCTTTTCGAGCCGTTTGGCGAAATCGACCGAGATCGTCGCGGTGACAAGATGAACAAGGCCCGGCCGCGCATCCTTGAGCAGGCCGGGCGCGATGATCACCTCTTCGATCACCTCGTCCGAAGCCAGCATGGTGAGCACGGCGTCGGCCTGGAAGGCTTCCGCCGGGTCGGCGACCGATTGCGCCCCTTCGGCGCGCAATTTATCGACCGCCGCCTGCGACCGGTTCCAAACCAGCACCCGATGCCCCGCCGCGATGATCCGCGAGGCCATGGCCGAGCCCATACCGCCAAGTCCGATAAAACCAACGTCCACCGCCGTCTCCTATGCTATCATCTTGAGCGGCAGTGGACTTTCGTCCGCATTGCGCCGCCCGCTTCCGCTGCTTATTTGCGCATGAGGCGCCAATTAGGCTAGGGCCTTGTCGGCCATAAAGGTTTGCCTGCCGGAAGAGGGAGAGATTTGACCCGCCCCGCTGATTTCGACGACGCCAGCGACTCTTTTGCGACGGACCGCGACGAGAGCCTCGATCCGAAGGATTGGGAGGCCTTTCGCGCCGAGGCGCATCGCGGCCTCGACATGATGGTCGATTATCTGCGCGACGTCCGCCAGCGCAAGGTCTGGCAGCCGGCGCCGCCGGAGGTGCGGGCCGAATTCAAGACACCGCTGCCGCGCGAGGGCAAGCCGCTTGCCGCTTTGCTCGATACGTTCGAGACATCCATGCTGCCCTATGCGACGGGCAATACCCATCCGCTCTTCATGGGCTGGGTGCATGGCGGCGGCACGCCCGTCGGCATGGTCGCCGAAATGCTGGCAGCGGGCCTCAATTCGAATTGCGGCGGCCGCGATCACATCGCCATCGAGGTCGAGCGCGAGATCACGCTGTGGCTGGCCGAGGCGTTCGATTTTCCGCGCGAATCCTCCGGCATCTTCGTCACCGGCTCGTCGATGGCGAATATGATTGCGGCGCTGGTCGCCCGCACCGATGTGCTGGGCGAGGCGGTGCGCACGCACGGCCTGCGGGCGAGCCCGCAGCTTGTCGGCTATGCATCGAGCGAGGCGCATGCCTGCATCGAGCGGGCTTTTGAGATGGCCGGGATCGGCTCAGCCGCTTTGCGCCGCATCCCGGTCGACAGCAAACGACAATTGGATGTCGCAGCGTTGCGCGCGGCGATCGCGCAAGACCGCGCGGCAGGCCTGCAACCCTTCCTTGTCGTCGGCTCTGCTGGAACGGTGAACACCGGCGCGATCGACGATCTTTCAGCGCTCGCCGATCTCTGCGCGGCGGAAGATATCTGGTTCCATATCGACGGCGCGTTCGGCGCGCTCAGCGTTCTGTCGCCGGATCTGAAGCCGCTGGTGAAAGGCCTCGAGCGCGCCGATTCCGTGGCGCTCGATTTCCACAAATGGCTGCAGGTGCCATACGATGCCGGCTTCTTCATCTGCCGGCATCCTGATCTCCACCGCCAGACCTTCATGAGCACCGCCGCATATCTGGCGCGGGCGCCGCGGGGCTTGGCCGCCGCCGACATCTGGCCTTGCGATCTTGGCCCGGATCTGTCGCGTGGGTTCCGGGCGCTCAAGACCTGGTTCACCTTCCAGGCTTTCGGGGCCGAGCGGTTGGGGGCGACGCTGGCGCAGACCTGCCGGGTCGCCAAACACCTCGAAAATTTGATCCGCCGCTCGTCGATCTTCGAGCTCAGCGCCGAGGTGACGCTCAACATCGTCTGCTTCAGCGTCAAGGGCGATACGACCGGCCGGATCAACCGCACCATCGTCATGGACCTGCATGAATCCGGCCTTGCCGCGCCGTCGACGACCAAGCTCGGCGGCCGGCCGGTGATCCGTGCGGCGATCGTCAATCACCGGACACAGATGCGGGATATGGACGCCTTCGTCGCCGCCGCCGAGGCTTGCGCGGTGCGCGTCCTCGCCGAACAGACAGCGCCTGTCGCCCCTTGAGAAGAGCGCCGAGACCGACCATGCGATTGTTGCGATCGGCGCTTTTCAATCTCTGTTTCTATCTCCTGATCATCGTGCTGATGATCGCGGCGCTGCCGGCTTTGGCGCGCGGCGGCGAGGCCATCGAAAGCCACGCGCGGCGCTGGGCGCGCTGGTCGATCGTGCTGCTCGAGCGCATCTGCGGCGTCAAAGTCGAATTTCGCGGATTGGAGAATTTGCCCGCCGGGGCGGCGATTGTCGCGGCCAAGCATCAATCGACGCTCGACGTGCTGGCGCTGATCCTCGCCGTGACGCGCTTCACCTTCATCTACAAGCGCGAGCTCGATTTTCTGCCTTTGTTCGGCTCCTACCTGCGCGCCTGCGGGCAGGTTTCGATCGACCGGCGCAAGCGCGCCGGCGTCCTCGGCCAGATCGTCGCCGCGGCGAAAGACACGTTCGCCAAGGACCGCCGGCTCATCATTTTTCCCGAGGGCACGCGCCGTCCGGTCGGTGCGCCGCCGCTCTATAAGGGGGGCGTTGCACGGCTCGTCGAAGCAACCGGCGTCACCTGCGTTCCGGTCGCCCTCAATTCGGGCCTGTTCTGGCCGCGCCGCCGTTTCATGCGCTGGCCGGGTACAATGGTTGTGGAATTCCTGCCGCCGATCCCGCCGGCTCTCGACAAGGACAAATTCATGCAGACGCTGGAGAGCCGGATCGAATCCGCCAGCGACCGGCTGATCGCCGAAGCTCTGGGCAAAGATGCCAGTCTTGCCCCACCCACAGCCGCGGCGGGCCTTTCGCGAGGCTGACTTGGTCTCGGCCGTGTGGCTTGACCCTTTCCCGTGGTTTGTTCCAAGTTTGTTCTTGCGAATCACTCGATGTTGAGTGAAGGATCAGATCATGACGATCACCAAAGGGCCGCAAGCGGGCCTCAATCCGAAGTCCGTGAGCGACTGCGGCGACTCCGCCCGAGCCATGTCACTGCTGTTTCTGCTGCGGCGCTGGCGCGCGAAAAATGCCGGCCTGGTTGCGGCGCCGCGCGCCAAGGCCGACGATGCGCCGGTAAACAATGCGGCGCTCGCGAGCCTTGTCGGCGGCGAATTGTCCGAGCGCTTTCATGCGTGGCGCGGCCGCTCGGGCCGGCGCTACATCTGTTCGGTTTTTCCGGTCGATCGGCGCGACAGCGAGGCGGGCCTGCCGGATTTCGCCGAGGCGATTGTGATCGCGGTGAAAGCGGATGCCTTTGGCCAGCGCCGTGTCGTCGGCTTCTGCCAGTGCGAGCATGGCGCGGGCCCCGTCGCCCGCCATGCCTTCGTCAGCGCCGCCATCGCGGCCGGCGCGCAGCAATGGCACATCCATCTGCTCACGGCCGATCCGCAGAAGCGCCGCGCCGCGATTGAGGATATCGAGGCGCTCTGCCAGCCGGCCGGGGGCGCACTGGTCCCCGCCTGATCGCTTGATCGGCGCTTAATCCGTCGGGACGAGCTCTTTCGCCAGCCAATCGAGCGTCGCGTCGGCAATGCCGAGTTCGGCAAGATGGGCCTGCGTGGCGCGGACATAGTCCGGATTGGCGCCGGAGACGCCCTGGCCCTGCGCAACAAGCCGCACGATGGCCTCACGTTCGAGCCGGCCGGCATATTGGATGTGACGGCGGTCGACCGCATAGCTCAAAGCCGTGACGCTGCCGCCGCCAAGCTCGGCGTTCAGATAGACTTCGCGGTAGACGGACGTGACCTGCTCGCGCGCCCGCAGATAAGCGATGGTCGCCTCGCGATGTTCGGCCGCGACGCGGAAGGCGATGCCGCGGCAGGAACCGCCCCGGTCAAGCCCCAGCACAAGGCCCGGCCGCTCCGGCGTGCCGCGGTGGACATGCGAATAGACGCAAAGCGCCCGGTGGTAGCCGCGGATGCGCGCCATTTCGCGCGCTACGAAAGGAAAGCCCGGCCGCCACATCAGCGAGCCGTAGCCGAAAACCCATAAATCGCTCATCGTCTCTGGAATTTAGGCGAGACGCCCGGCGCTGTAACGGCCGCGCTGCGCCGGACCAACAAAATTCCTCCGAATTTGTGCTTTTCCGCTAATCCTGTGTTTTGGCAGAATTGGGAGAAGCCGTATTGGAAAGCCGTTCGACCGCTACCGTCGCGCCGACCCGCAAGCCGCCATCCCCGCTGGTCTGGCTTGTGGGTCTCTTGATCGTCGCTGGGCTCGGCTGGTCGGGCTTCTGGGCTTTTGCCGCCATGCAGACCGGGCAGGCGCTCGAAGCCTGGGTGGCGCGGGAAAAAACCTTCGGCCGCGTCTGGTCCTGCCCCAACCCCAAGATCGGCGGTTATCCGTTCGCCATCGCCATCACCTGCCCGTCGCCGCGTTTCGACGGGCTGATCTTCGGCCATGATTACAGCGGCACGCTGCAAGGCTTCCATGTGACGGCGCCGCTGACGCAGCCGCGCGACATTGCCATCGCGGCAGGTTCGCCTTTCGTCGCCGTTTCGAAGGATGACAAGGTCAATTTCCAGCTCGCATGGAGCAATCTGAACGTACGCCTCAACGGCCTGCCGCAGGACCTTTGGCAGGCTGAAGTCAACGGCCAGGATTTTGTGCTGCATGGCGGCGCCGGCGCGCTCGCCTTCGGCGGCAAGGTCAACGCGGCCGCGGTGACGGCGGCACAACGCGCCGGCGATGATGGTCCGGCGCTCGATTTCGATGTCGCTCTGACGGGCGCGAACCTGCCGGTGATCGAACAGATTCTGGGTCCGGGCCTCGCCGCCGATGTCAGCGCGCAAGGCAGCGTGACGAAGACGGATTTCGAGACGGGCCTGACGCCGACACAAAATCTCGACCGCTGGACGGCGGCGGGCGGCCGCGTCACGCTCACATCGGTCAGCTTGACGCGCGGCGATACGAAATTCGAGGCGCATGGCACCTTCGCGCTTAACGCCGAGCATCGGGTGGACGGCCATTTCGAGACCAAGAGCAGCGGCCTCGAACCCGTCATGCAGCACTACGGCATTGATCCGAGTCTGCTCAGCTTCGGTGCGCTGCTCGGCAATCTGCTCAGCGGCCATTCGAACGAGCCGCAACAGTCATCGGCGGTGCTGCGTTTGCCGGTCGATCTCGACGGCGGCCGCCTCGTGGTCGGGCCGATCCGCACCAGCATCAAGCTGCCGCCGGCCTATTAGCTTAGAGCATCGGACCGAAAAGTGCGAAGCGGTTTTCGGACAAATCCGATGCGATGAGAAAGACTTAAAAGCGCCGAGTGATTCAATTTGAACGTCCGACGCTCTAAGCCTCGTCGTCGCGGTGGCGGCCGAAGTCGGGCGCCGCGATCTCCTGGCCTTCCTGGATGATGCCGCGGCGGATCGCGCGGGTGCGGGTGAAGAGCTTGAACAACCCGTCGCCGTCACCATTGCGGATCATCCGCTGCAAAGCCGTCAAATCCTCGGTGAACCGGCCGAGCGTTTCGAGCACCGCTTCCTTGTTGTTGAGGAAGACGTCGCGCCACATTGTCGGATCGGAGGCGGCGATGCGGGTGAAATCGCGAAAGCCGCCGGCCGAGAATTTGATCACTTCGGATTGGGTGACGGCCTCGAGATCGGCGGCGGTGCCGACGATATTGTAGGCGATCAGATGCGGCAGATGACTGGTGATCGACAGCACCAGATCGTGATGCTGCGGCGACATGATCTCGACATTGGCGCCGGCGGCGGCCCAGAATTCGGCGAGGCGCTTGACCGCCTTTGCATCGGCGCCCTCGGGCGGCGTCAGGATGCACCAGCGATTGACGAACAGCGTCGCAAAGCCGGCCGCCGGCCCCGATTCCTCGGTGCCCGCGACGGGATGCGCGGGGATGACGTTGGCGTTCGGCAGATGCTTGATGAGCGCCGCGAGCACAGCGCTTTTGACCGAGCCGACATCGGAGACGATGGCGCCCGGTTTGACCTGCGGCGCGATCTCCTGCGCGACGGCGCTCATCGCGCCGACGGGCACGCAGAGAATGATGAGATCGGCATCGGCGGCGGCCTGCGCCGCTGTCTCCGTGACCGTATCGGCGAGGCCGAGTTCGGCGACTTTCGCGCGCACGTCCGGCGCGGCATCGCTTGCGACGAGCGTACGCGCCAGCTTTTTGCGTTTGACGACGCGCGCCAGCGACGAGCCGATGAGGCCAAGGCCGATCAGCGCAACGCGGTCGAAGAGCGGCGCCGCGAGCGGGGCGCCCAGGCCATCAACCACGCCGCGTATCCTTTACGAAATCGGCGAGCGCGGCGACGACGAGGCGATTGGCTTCTTCCGTGCCGACGGTGAGCCGCAGGCATTGCGGCAGAAAATACGTCTCGACCGCCCGCAGGATGAGCCCGCGTCTCGACAAGAAAGCATCTGCCGCGCGGGCGTCGTCGGCGTCCTTGAAATGCAGCAGCAGAAAATTGGCGACGCTCGGCGTCACCGGAATGCCGAGCGCGGCGATCTCGGCGCTGAGCCAGGCGAGCCATTGCGTGTTGTGGGCGATCGATCGCGCGACATGCGGGGCATCGTTGACGGCAGCGATGCCGGCGCGCATTGCCGGCGTGTTGATATTGAACGGGCCGCGCAGACGATTGATCGCGTCGGTGATCGCCGGCGGCGCATAGCACCAGCCGAGCCGCAAGGCCGCGAGACCATAGATTTTCGAGAAGGTTCGCGTCATCACGACATTGTTGCGCGTGCGGACAAGTTCGAGTCCCGGCTCGTAATCGTCACGGGTCACGAATTCCGCATAGGCCGCGTCGAGGATGAGCAGCACATGCGGCGGCAGCGAATCGGCAAGGCGCGCGACCTCGCGCGCCGGCAGATAGGTGCCGGTCGGATTGTTCGGATTGGCGAGGAAGACGACCTTGGTCCTAGGCGTCACCTTCGCGAGGATCGCATCGACATTGGCGGTGAGATCGACTTCGTCGGCGACGATTGGCGTGCCGCCCGCCGCAAGAATGGCGATGCGATAGATCGAGAAGCCATGCTTCGTGTAGATGCCTTCGTCACCGGGGTTCAGAAAGGCATAGGTCAGCAGGAAGATCAGCTCGTCCGAACCGGCGCCGCAGGTGATCTGCGCCGCATCGACGCCATGACGCGCCGCGATCGCTTCGCGCAGCGCCCGCACCGAGCCGTCCGGATAGATCGCGAGCCCGTCGGCCGCCGATTTTGCGGCTTCAACAGCGAGCGGGCTCGGCCCGAGCGCCGATTCGTTCGACGAGAGCTTGAAGATTCGCGCACTCGTCGCGGCGGCGGCTTTGCCGGGAACATAGGGCTCGATCGCCAGCACGCTCGCGCGGGGCTGCGGCGCTGCGGCGATATCGGAAGACGTCATCTTTGCGGGCTCCAAATGGTCGCGCTCCCAATCGCGCGGCGCGGCTCTCAAACGTCGCGCTAAATCTCTCTCACAAAATCGAAACGCGCGGCATGGCTGCCGATTTCCGTCAAACCGGATAGCGCAATATCATGCCCGGCCAAAGTTTCACGCAGCGCCTCGGTCGAAAGCGCGCCCGGCGCGGCGAGGAGCAGGGCGCTTTGATGCGGTGCTTGGGCGATGATTTCGACGCCAGTCCCGCGTAAGGCCGCATCGATCTCGCGCCAAGCGCCGAGCGTCGCGGCATAGAGCACGACATCGCGCGCGGCGCCGTCCTCGACCGGCTTGGCAATGACGAAGAGCGGCGTGCCGGCCGGATGGTCGTGACGCTCGACGAAGGGCAGGCGGGCGATGATCTTCGGGGCCGTGGGCGCCGCGAGGTGTTGCCACCAGGCGCCGGCCGCGGGACCCGCTTCGACCGGGACAAGGCCGAGATCGCCCGACGCGTTCGCGACAGCCGCGACGACCGCGGCCACACCGTGATGCGAGATATAGGGCACGGTGAAGCCGAAATGGAAACGGCAGCCGTCGCGCATCTGCGCGTCGCCGCCGGACACGTCGGCATGGACGCTGTAATTCGCCTGCACGAAAGTGAAGGTCGAAATGATGATCCGCCAGATGCTTTCGACTGTGTCGAGCGGCAGGATGCCTTTGTGGCGTTCGACGAGCCGGCGCATCATCTCGGCCTCGCGGCCGGGGCGGAAGGCGCTGCTGCCGCCGCCGGCGCGGGCCTTCGCCGCGATCAGCCGGTCGATGATCTCGCCGCGCTGCATCAGCATTTCATGCAGGCAGGCGTCGATACGGTCGATCTCGTTGCGCAGATCGGCCAAAGTTTCGGGGGCGGGGCGTCTCTCAAGCATCATGGCATCGCATCTTTGCGGACTTCTCTTAAAGAGAATCGCGCCGGGGCGAAACGCCTTTCCGGTTGCGGCACCGGCCGGCAAGCTGGCGCCGACGCTTGGGGATACCTAAATCCGGGACCAGGCGGTTTCGCGCGGCTCGGGGTGCCGCTTGACACCCGCGGCGGGCCGCTCCTATAAACCGGACACGGCGTTCGTCAAAGCGAACGATGCTTGTGTGAGCTAGCTGTGACAATTGTTCCCACCCAAAAGGCGCTGAGCCAGCTGGAAGCGGATGCGCCGCACAGCCTCGTCGTGCAGTTCGGTGCGGATCAGCCGCTCAAGATGGACGCCGGCGTCGATCTCGGCCCGCTGCAGATCGCCTATCAGACCTATGGAACGCTCAACGCCGCGAAATCGAACGCCATCCTGATCTGCCACGCGCTGACCGGCGATCAACACGTCGCGAGCCCGCATCCGACCACCGGCAAGCCTGGCTGGTGGGAGGTGATGATCGGGCCGGGCAAGCCGATCGACACGGATCGCTATTTCGTCATCGCCTCGAATGTCGTCGGCGGCTGTATGGGCACGACGGGGCCGGCCTCGACCAATCCGGCGACGGGGCGCGCCTTCGGCCTCGACCTGCCGCTGGTCACGATCCGCGACATGGTCCGCGCCCAGGCCATGCTGATCGATCACCTCGGCATCGAAAGCCTGTTCGCGGTCATCGGCGGCTCGATGGGTGGCATGCAAGTTTTGCAATGGGCGGCGAGCTATCCGGACCGCGTCTTTGCCGCCATGCCGATTGCGACCGCGGCGAAACATTCCTCGCAGAACATCGCCTTCCACGAAGTCGGCCGCCAGGCGGTCATGGCTGATCCCGAATGGCGCCAGGGCCGCTATCTCGATGCCGGCGTCAGCCCCACCAAGGGCCTCGCCGTGGCGCGGATGGCGGCGCATATCACCTATCTGTCGCAGGACGCCCTGCAGCGGAAGTTCGGCCGCAAGTTCCAGGATCGCGCCGCGCCGACCTTTTCCTTCGATGCGGATTTCCAGATCGAGAATTATCTGCGCTATCAGGGCACGAGCTTCGTCGATCGTTTCGATGCCAACTCCTATCTCTATGTCACCCGCGCCTGCGATTATTTCGATCTCGCCGAGGATTACGGTGGCGCGCTCGCGGCCGCCTTCAAAGGCACGAAGACGCGTTTTTGCGTCGTCTCGTTCGATTCGGACTGGCTTTATCCGACTGCGGCGTCGCGGGCGATCGTCCATGCGCTGAACGCCGCAGCGGCCTCCGTCTCCTTCGTTGAGATCAACACCGACCGCGGCCACGATGCCTTTCTCCTCAATGTGCCGGAGTTTTTCGCCACGACGCGCGGCTTTCTCGAAGCCGCGGCGCGGGCGCGCGGCATTGCGCCGGCGGCCAAGGAGTAAACGTGGCGGATAACGGCACGCGCACCGCCGTCATGCTCTCGCAGACGGCGCGTATCGATCTTCTCGTCGTTGCCGATATGGTGGCGCCGAAGAGCCGCGTGCTCGATGTCGGCTGTGGCGACGGCACCTTGCTGCGGCTCCTCGCCGAGGAGCGCGGCGTCGATGCGCGCGGCATCGAGCTGTCGCAAAGCGGCGTCAATGATTGCGTGGCCAAGGGCCTGTCCGTCGTTCAGGGCGACGCCGATACGGACCTCGCCGATTATCCCGACGATGCCTTCGATTATGTGATCCTGTCGCAGACTTTGCAGGCGACGCGACGGCCGCGCGCTGTGCTTGAACATATGCTGCGCATCGGCCGTCACGCGATCGTGTCGTTTCCGAATTTCGGCCATTGGCGCATCCGCGCGCAGATCGCGCTTGCCGGGCGAATGCCGGTGACGAAAAGCCTGTCGGCCTCGTGGTACGAGACGCCGAACATCCACTTTTGCACCATCCGCGATTTCATCGGCCTCGTCGATGAGATCGGCGCCAAGACGGAGCGCTCGATCGCGCTCGATCACCAGGGCCGTCCGCTGCGTGTCGGTGCGCCGTGGTGGGTCTTGAACCTGATCGGCGATCAGGCCGTCTTCGAATTATCGCGGAAGAAATAGCGGCGTTTAGAGCGTCGAACGTTCAAATTGAATCGCTCGGCGCTTTTAAGTCTTTCTCATCGCATCGGATTTGTCCGAAAACCGCTTCGCACTTTTCGGTCCGATGCTTTAGCGCTTTGTCTTCGCCGCCTTGGCACGCTCGAGTCCGGCGGTGACCAGCGTGCGGCCCTCGGCGGCATCGCCCCAGCGCAGGATCTTCACCCATTTGCCGGGTTCGAGATCCTTATAATGGCTGAAGAAATGCTCGACCTGCTCGATCGTGATCTGCGGCAGGTCGGTATAATTGTGAATCTTCTCGTAGCGCGTGGTCAGCTTCTGCGACGGCACGGCGATGATCTTCTCGTCGCCGCCATGCTCGTCCTGCATCAGCAGCACGCCAACGACGCGGCAGTTCATCACCGCGCCGGGCGCGATGGCGCGCGTATTGACCACCACCACATCGCAGGGGTCGCCATCTTCCGACAAAGTGTGCGGGATGAAGCCGTAATTGCCGGGATAGCGCATGGCCGTATAGAGAAAGCGGTCGACGAACAGGGCGCCCGAGTCTTTATCCATCTCATATTTAATGGGCTCGCCGCCGATCGGCACTTCGATGACGACATTGATATCGTCAGGCGGGTTCTTGCCGGCGGGAACGGCATCAAGATTCATGGATTGATCCTATTCTTGGGACTTATCTTGGGAATTGGCGCAGGCGCGCGGACGGCGCCGCTCAATACCCGATCGCGCTCTTATTGAAAAGCGAAGGCGACGCGCTCGCGCTGTTCGCTGCCGAAGCGCTCGTAGGCGCGGCGCACGACATGGCCGCCAAGGCGGCCGTAGAAGTTGAGCGCCGGTTCGTTGTCGGCGAGCGCCCAGACGAGGAAGGATGAATAGCCGTGTTCGGCGAGGTCTTTCCGCGCCGCGTTAAACAGCCGCTTGCCGAAGCCGAGACCCTGGAACTCGGGCGCGATATAAAGCTCGAAAATCTCGCCGCCGAAATTCATCGCCGGAACCCGGTTGCGGCCATAGCTCGCATAGCCGCCGATCGCATCGTCGAAATCGAGAACGACAAGCCGCGACCGCCGTTGAATGGCCGAACGCCACCAGCTCGGCCCGCGCCGCGCGATCATCCGCTCCAATTCACGGCCGGGAATGATGCCACGATAGGCATGCCGCCACGCCGCGTCATGCACTTCGGCGATGGCCTCAGCGTCCATTTCGCGTGCATCGCGGATCGTGATAAGCGTCTCGGCCATAACGCAATGTTAGGCCCGCTTCGCCTCCGCCTGCAAGAACTTCTTCTTGGCGCTGCGGCGCGTTCGAAGCGACGTTGTGGACGCGGGAGCCCAAGCTGAATTTGCTGGATTTTGCGTCTTCCCGCCGGTCATTTTGCGGGGCACCGCTCACGGCGTAAGGCGGCGATTTTGCGCTTGCGTGTCGCGCCGATGACAGTGCGGCCGGAAGGGCTCATGTGAGTCGCGCCGGCCGCATGATTCTGCGTTGTTTTGGCGCGGCCTATAACAGGCCAAGGGCGTTAACGACGATCAGAATCGCCAATAGGCCTATGCCCAATCCGAGACTGATTCCGATCAGCTTTTTTTCGATCGGCAGAAGCGGTTCGGCCTCTGCGCCGTGCACTTCGGCCTTGAGATCGATCTGTGCCATTTTTCTCTCCTGAGGGTTGAAATCGGGGTCAGCTCACGAGCGGCGGCTTGACCCCGTGGAAGAAGAGCCACGAGATGAAGAGGCCGACCCAGATGACGAAGCCGAACAGGCTGACGATATAGACGGCGGCGAGCTTGCCGAGGCCGTCCGCCCAGAGGCGGCGGAAGTTGGACAGGACGCCGATCGAGAAGAACGTCAGGACGAAGAAGATGACGCGGAAGATCGTCGTCTCGTCGGCGACGGCCTTCAGCGCCGGCGCCTGGCCCTTGAGGGTCAAGGCCGCGGCAAGGCCGAGGGCGAAGGTCAGCACGAAGCCCAGGATGAACTTCGGAAACCGGTCCCAGATCTCGCTGGCCTTGGCTTTGCCGCCCGGCGTGTTCGGGTTGATATAGGTTGTCCAGATATGGGCGAGGACGAAGGCCCAGACGCCGATGAAGACGTCGATGAAGACCTTGATCGTCGTCGTCGTGCCGAGGATCCAGCCCGGCTGGTAATGAACGCCGGCGGCGACGTTTTTTGCATTGATCAAAGCCTCGGTGATGCCGCCCGCCGCGACGGCCGCTCCGTCGGTTTTGACCGCCAGGCCGATCCAGCTTGCCGCAACGAGCGGCTCATGGGCGAGGAAGGTGCTGGCGAGGAACGGCAGGAGGAAAAGCTCGATCACCGCAAAGACGACGACGAGCGAGGCGACGAGGACGGCGACTTGCGAGCGCGCCCGGATGGCGCCCCCCGTGGCGATCGCCGCGGCGACCCCGCAAATCGAGATGCCGGAGGCGAGCGGCGCCGCCGCCTCGCGCGAGAAGCCGAAATATTTGCGGGCGATGAAATAAACCACCGGCCAGTAGATCAGATAGGCTTCGACGATGGCGGCGAGCGAACGCACGAAGACCGCCGAGGCGAGGTTGAGCTTGCCCGCGACGGTGATGCCGATCGCGCCGCCCAAGAGGACGATGGCGATCTTGACGTAAAGATCCGGCCGGATCGCCTCATCGAGCCAGGCGGCGACGCCCGGAAAGAAATTGGCGATCAAGAGCCCGGCGATGAGCGCGAGGATATAGCCGCCCTCCGCCGTCAGGTGCAGCGACCAGGTCACGCCATATTTCGTCAGCTCGGCCGGTGTTTCGGCGGCGAAATGCGCATAGCCGCCAAGGTTCCAGGCGAGATAGGCGATCCAGAAGACGGCCGTGAACGTCACCGCAAAACGGCTGACGTTCGCCTTGATGACGGCGGCCGCGGCGCTGAGGACCGCGAGCAGCGCGAGATAGGTGAGGACGAGCGACGGAAGGCCGCCGAGCCAGGCGTAACTCTTGCCGAAAGGCGCAAGCGATTGCGCCGGATCGGTCCAAATTTTGGATTTTACCGCCCAGCCGAGCAGATCGACGCCGCTCAATCCAAGCAAAGCCAGGACGAAAACCGCTATTCCGATGATCGCGGCCACCCAATCTTCGTTGAGTTGGACCGTCGCACTCTCAACGTGCGAGGCTGTCGTGTCAGTCATGATGGAACCCAAGCTCCCCTATTGTTTTACTTATAGTACATTATTTTGATAGAATTTATGTGTAAATACAATGTTTGACGGTGAAATGGCCTCAGGTGGCTGCGGCCTCGAGGTTCAAGGCCTTGGTCTTCAACCTGTTTCCCTAAACCTGCGGCGTCACCACCCGCGTCGTCACGGCCAGGGCGCGAAGGATTCCGACAAGTTTTTCCGCACCCGCGTCTGCCGGGCCAGAATTCTCGATGGTGAAATCGGCGGCGAAGCTCTCCGCGACCTCGCGGTTGCGCGCGAGCCTGCCGCCGATGTCGGCGCTGGTTTCACGCCCGCGCGCGTTGAGCCGCGCGGCGAGAATATCCACCGGCGCGGTCACGAGAATCGTGGCGATGCGCGGGAAGCTCACTTTGGCGGCAATGATGGCTTCACGGGAAACATTGCAGGGGACGACATGTCCGGCTTCCAGCGCCGGCAGAACCTCGCTGCCGATGCCATAGCCGAGGCCATGCGCCCGCCAGGCCAATGCGAAAAGACCGGCGTGCAGCCCCATCGCGTAATCGGCTTCGCTGAGAACGAGGTGATCTTCACACGTCGAGGGCGGGCGGGTGACATGGCGGCGGGGAAAGCTGAAGCCCGGTTCGCTGGCGAGTTTTGATTTCGCCAGCCGCAGCAAAGTATCCTTGCCGGCGCCGCTCGGGCCGACCACACAGACAAAGATGCCGGCCGCTGCAGACACGAAAAGCCCAGAAGAAACAGAGCGAAGCAATGTGCCGACTTTGCGCCAAAAGGCGCCGCGGCGCCAGCCCCATCTCGGCCCGCGCAAGGGCCCCATCACCCTTGCCGCTACCACTTTATTCATTTCTTTCCGGCATATTTTTCAAAGCGATGCAGGTGCCGCGGCGGAGACAGCGGCGCACGATTTCAATGGTGATTCCATGGACGAGACGCAGACTGACAAAATGCAAAGGCGCGAACTGATCGCCTTCCGTATCGGCGCGCAGGAATTCTGCGTGGACATCATGTCGGTCCGCGAAATCCGCGGCTTCACGCCGGCCACGGCGCTGCCGCGGGCGCCGAGCTTCGTGCGCGGCGTCATCAACCTGCGCGGCGCGGTGCTGCCGATTGTCGATCTCGCGGCACGGCTGGGCTTTCCGGCGACCGATCCGACGGTGCGTCATGTCATCATGGTCGTGCAGGTCGATCGCCAGGTCGTCGGCCTTCTCGTCGATGCGGTGCTCGACATCCTGACGGTCGCCGATTCGGATATCCAGCCGACGCCCGATGTCGCCTCCGAGATGGCCAAATTGTTCACCCGCGGCGTCTTGGCGATCGACGGGCGGATGATCAGCTGGATCGCGCTCGAACACGTCCTGCCGGCCCAGACGAGCGAAGCGGCCTGATCGCGGTTCGTTTGCCCAAGGTTCGTTTGCCCAGTTCGTTTGCCTTTGAGCCGCGGCTGCGCCATATGGCCGGTCGACTCCCCTAAGATTGGGGCGGGACTTTAGGCGAAAACCTCTATTCGCTTTCGCATCCCGCTCTGGCGAGGCAGGCGATGAACCTTGCCGCTTCGGCGCAAAGTGAGACATCAGGCGAAAAATCCGGCCCCATTGGTCCGATCGCGCGCTGGCGCGGCCTGGTGCGGCGAAGCGAGCCGGCGCTCATCATCCTGGCGATCGTGGTCGGTGCAATGGCCGCGTGCCTTGTGGCGCTCACCTCCGATGCCGTCCAGGTCATCCATCAGATTTGTTTCGGCGTGCCGGCCAATGTGCGCCTCAGCGGCGCGGGCGAATTGAGCTCGCCTTTTATGGCCTTCGTGCCGGCCTTGGGCGGCGCGATTCTGGGCCTGAGCGGTATTTTCATCAAGCGTTGGCGGCCGCGCCGGCCGGTCGATCCGATCGAGGCCAACGCCTTGCACGGCGGCCGCATGTCGCTGATCGACAGCCTTCTCATCACCGCGCAGACCATCGTTTCCTCGGGCTTTGGCGCCTCGGTCGGGCTTGAGGCAGGCTATACGCAGATCGGTGCGGGCTTCGGGTCGATTTGCGGCAGGCTGTTTCGCATGCGTCGCAGCGACATGCGCACGCTCGTCGGCTGCGGCGCGGCCGGGGCCATTGCCGCGGCGTTTCAGGCGCCGCTGACAGGCGCCTTCTACGGGTTCGAGCTCATCATCGGCACGTACACGTCGTTCGGTTTGGCGCCGGTCATTGCCGCCGCGATCAGTGCCGTCCTGACGTCGCGTGCGCTGGGGATCGACGCCAATTTCGTCGGCCATTTCGTGCCGGCGGCGCCGATTTCGGCGGTCGATTTCGGCGCCTTCGTCGTGCTGGCTTTGGTCTGTGCCGCGATTGGCATCGGCGTCATGCGCGGCGTCACCTTCATCGAAAGCCTGTTCAAGCGCAGCCATTTGCCGGCGGCGCTGCAGCCGATCATCGGCGGCCTTTTGGTCGGCGGCCTGGCTCTGATCACGCCGCATGTTCTGGCGTCGGGCCATGGCGCCTTGCGCACGCTTTTTCATAACGCGGGGCCAGGGCTGACGATGCTGCTTGTCATCGTCACGGTGAAATCGCTCGCCTCCGCCATTTCGATCGGCTCCGGCTTTCGCGGCGGCCTGTTCTTCGCCTCGCTCTATATCGGCGGGTTGACGGGCAAGATCGCCAGCATTGTGCTGCCGCTGCTTCTGCCGGGCCTGGCGCCGGATGCCGCCACTTATACTGTCGTCGGCATGGCCGCGGTTGCCGTCGCCGTCGTTGGCGCGCCGCTGACGATGAGCTTTCTCGCGCTCGAAACGACGGGCGATTTCCCGCTGTCGCTCGTCATCTTGATGGTTGCGGCGCTCGTCTCGGTCGTCGTGCGCCGGTCGTTCGGTTATTCCTTCGCAACGTGGCGGCTGCATCTGCGCGGCGAATCGATCCGCAGCGCGCAAGATATCGGCTGGATGCGCGCCTTGACGGTTGGCCGCATGATGCGCGGCGATCTCGCGGTCACCTCCGCCGACCAGAGCCTCAGCGACTTCAAAACCCAGTTTCCGCTCGGCGCGACGAATTGGGTCGCCGCCGTCGATGCCGGCGGGCGCTATCTCGGCCTCATCTCCGTGATCGACGCACATCTCGCCGCGGCCGAGACCCATCCGCCGCAGCTCGCGGGACTCATGCGCGAGCCCGAGACGCTCTTGCGGCCGGACTTGAACATCAAGGAAGCGGCCGACATTTTCGACCGCACGCAAAGCGAGGCGCTGGCCGTGGTGGATGCGGGCCGCAGACCGATCGGCCTCCTGACCGAAGCGCATGTGCTGCGCCGCTATACGGAGGAGCTCGAACGGGCGCGCCGCGACCTTTCCGGCGAGGAATGGCTCGGCGAAAACTAGAGCATCGAACCGAAAAGTGCGAAGCGGTTTTCGGACAAATTCGATGCGACGAGAAAGGCCTAAAAGCGCCGAGCGATTCAATTTAAACGTCCGACGCTCTAATGCCGTGCTGCCAAGTAGACCGATAAGGTCACGATCGAAAGCAGGGTCGAGACGAGAA
Organism: Pseudomonadota bacterium; assembly: GCA_040756295.1. GTDB lineage: Bacteria > Pseudomonadota > Alphaproteobacteria > Rhizobiales > Beijerinckiaceae > Methylovirgula. The sequence continues at coordinate 700,131 of JBFLZN010000002.1, forward strand.
TGACGCGCGATGTCGTCGCGGCATCGCGTTTGTAAAATTCTGCCAGCATGAACGAGCCGGTGCCGGTCGGCAGCGCCGCGATGAGGGTCGCGACCTGCGCCTGGAACGCCGGCAAATGGAAAACGAAAACTGCCAACAGCCAGGTGAGCAAAGGCTGCAGCAGGAGTTTGATCCCGACAAGCGCGGCTGTGACGCTGGTGCGGCTTTCGCCCTGCGTGCGGCCTTCCGCCAAAAACAAGCCTAAGGCGACGAGCGCGCAGGGCGGCGCCGACTGGCCGAGTAATTTGACGAAGGATTCGACCGGCAGCGGCAGGCTGAAGCCGGCGAGGCGCACGATCGCGGCAAGCGCCGGCGCAACGAGAAGCGGATTGCGCGCCAGCGTGCCTGCGACCCGCAACACGAGCTTGAGGCGGTCTTTTTCCTTTTGCAGGCCGATTTCGATCAGGACGATCGCCAGGGCGAAAACGAGACAGACGGTCAGGATCGTCGCGATCAGCACCGGCGCCAGCGAATCGTTGCCGAAGGCCGCGAGCGCCAGCGGAAAGCCCATATAGCCGGTGTTGGCATAGGCGCCGTTCAGCCCGTCAATGGCGGCGTCGGCGAGAGAGCTTTGCTGGCAGAGGCGAACGGCGACCGTCAGCGCGAAGCAGACGAAGGCGGCAAGCCCGAAGGCGGCGATGAAACCCGGCTGCCAGATCTCATGCCCACCGGCATGCGCGATCACGTCGAAAAGCAGCGCCGGCAAGGCCAGATAGACGACGTAGCGGTTGATCTCTCCGGTCGCGGTCGGCCCAAGGAGATCGAGACGGCGCACCAGCCAGCCCGCGAAGATCACCGCGAAAATCGGCAGGACGACCGAAAGGGTCGAAATCATGAATAAGCTTTACCCTGGGGCGGCAGGGCGTCCGCGCCCCATCCAATGATGCTGTCCCTTCTCGAACCAGAAGCGGCGCGAAAGATCAAATGACGGCAACGTCAAATGCGCGTCACACGGTGCCGGTGTTAAATTCGGCCAGGAATTCGGGGAGATGATTATGAAGGCAATCAGCGCGGTGAGCTTGGCGGGCGCAATGATCGGCGTTCTGGCGCAGGCGGCTATACCGGCGCGCGCCGCCGACGGTCTCGATAAGATCGAGACGATCGTCGTCCTCTATGCCGAGAACCGCAGCTTCGATGCGCTCTACGGCGATTTTCCCGGTGCCAATGGCCTTGCCCATCTTGCCCCGGCGCAGTTCGAGCAGCGCGACCGCGACGGCAAGCTGCTTGCGACCTTGCCGCCGATCTGGGGCGGCCTGACCGGCAAGCATGTGACGCCGCCGATCCCGCAGGAAAAGACGAAGGGCTTGCCCAACGCGCCTTTCGCCATCGACGATCCGAAGGGCTTCAATCTACCGCTCGGCGTCAAGACGCGCGATCTCGTGCATCGCTTCTATCAGAATCAAATGCAGATCGACGGCGGCAAGAACGATCTCTTTGCCGCCTATAGCGATGCGGGCGGCCTCGTCATGGGCCATTATGACGGGTCGAAACTGCCACTGTGGCAGATCGCCAAGACATATGTGCTGGCCGACAATTTCTTCATGGGCGCGTTCGGCGGCTCGTTCCTCAACCATTTCGAGCTGATCTGTGCCTGCGCGCCGGTCTATCCGCATGCCGCCCAGAGCCTCGCCAGGGACCAGATCTCGGCCGTCACGGCCGATGGCGTCGCCTTGAAGACCGTACCCGGCTCACCGGCTTCGGCTCTGTGCGGAATTCCGAATTTCGTCAACGACGGGGCGCTGACGCCGGATTTCTACGCCGTCAACACCATGCAGCCGCCATACCAGCCGAGCGCCAATGCGCCGGAGCCGGGCGGCGATCCGGCACTGGCCGACGGGCATGCCGCGACGACCTTGCCGCCGCAGACCGAGGCCACGATCGGCGATCTGCTCGACGACAAGAAAATCGGCTGGGCCTGGTATGGGGGCGGCTGGGGCGCGGCGCTGGCGGCCAAAGACCCGAAGACGGTGAAGGCGCTCATCTTCCATCATCAGCCGTTCAACTATTTCAAATTCCTCGCGCCGGGCACGCCAGCGCGCACCGAACATCTGCGCGATGCGGGCCTTGCCGGTGAGCTCCTCATCAAAGATATCGATGCCGGCGCGCTGCCGCCGGTGACCTTCTACAAGCCGCCCGGCAATCTCGACGAACATCCGGGCTATGCCGATGTGCTCGCGGGCGACAAGCATCTCTTCGATCTCGTCGGGCATTTGGAGAAAAGCCCGCAATGGCCGCATATGGTCGTGATCATCACTTACGATGAGAACGGCGGCTTCTGGGACCATGCCGCGCCGCCGAAGGGCGACCGTTTCGGCCCTGGCACGCGGGTGCCAACGCTGATCATCTCGCCTTTTGCCAAACGCGGCACCGTCGATCACACGCTCTATGATACGACCTCGATCCTGCGGCTGATCACGCGGCGTTTCCAATTGCCGGAATTGGCGGGATTGAAGACGCGCGACGATGCCATGGCCAAAGCGGGCGAGCCCAAGCTCGGCGATCTGACCGGCGCGCTCGATCTGTCGGGGAAATAGGCGAGGCCGTTGGCCTCGGGCGATAAAACTGGAGGTTAGGGCGTCGGACGTTCAAATTGAATCGCTCGGCGCTTTTTTAGTCTTTCTCATCGCATCGGATTGGTCCGAAAACCGCTTCGCACTTTTCGGTCCGATGCTCTGTGTTCAGGCCGGTTCGGCGAGATTGGCGAGCTTGATCGGCGCACTCTGGTTCTGCGCCACCCTGATATTGTCGAAGAACTGGCGGGCGCTTTCCTTCCAGGTGAACTTGGCCGCGTATTTCCGGCAATGCTCGCGCGAAATGTCGAGCGCCCGTAGGGCGGCCTCGCGCAGGTCGTGGCTCAGGACACCGGTGCCGGAATCACCGATCACATCGAGCGGGCCGGTGACCGGAAAGGCCGCGACCGGGACACCCGAGGCCAAAGCTTCGAGCAGGACGATGCCGAACGTGTCGGTGCGGCTCGGGAAGACGAAGACATCGGCCGAGGAATAGACCTGCGCCAAGGCCTCGCCGCTGCGCGCGCCGAGGAAATGCGCCTCAGGATAGGCGGCGGCAAGCCGCGCCTGCAGCGGCCCGTCGCCGACGATGACCTTCGAGCCCGGCAGATCGAGCTTCAGGAACGCCTCGATATTCTTCTCGACCGCAACCCGGCCGACGAAGAGAAAGATCGGGCCTGGCAGGCCGGCCAGCGCATTCTCCGGCCGCGGCCGGAACAAGGTGCCATCGACGCCGCGCGACCAGCGCATCAGGTTGCGAAAACCGTGCCCGGCCAGGATGTTTTCGAGGCTCGGGGAGCTGACCATCGTGCCGGCGGCGGCGCTGTGGAACCGGCGCAAGGCGGCATAGCTCACCCGCATCGGTATAGGCAGCCGCGCGGCGACATATTCCGGAAAGCGGGTGTGATAGCTCGTCGTGAACGTGCGCCGGCCGTGCAGGCAGGCGCGCCGTGTGGCGAGGCCGATCGGCCCCTCCGTCGCGATATGGATGAAGTCCGGGTTGAAATCGGCGATGAAGCCCGCAACCTTGCGCGGATTGGCCAGCGCCAGACGAATCTCGTGATAGCCGGGCAGGGGCAGGGTCCAGAAATCCGTCGGGGTCAAAAACCGGACATTGACACCGAAGCCCGCCGCATGGGCGGCGATATTTTCGAGAGAACGGACCACGCCATTGATCTGCGGCCCCCAGGCATCGGTGGCAATCAGGAGCTTGGTCACGCCGCGGACGCCTCGATTTCAGGCTGTTGCTGCGCGGCGGCGAGAGCCTCTTTGGCTTCGCGCACTTTGTCGGCCCAGTGGATGATCTCAAACCGGCCGTCGAAATGCTCGACCAGGGCGGTGCAACTCTCGACCCAATCGCCGGTGTTCATATAGCGCACGCCAAAGTCGTCGTGGATGACAGCATGGTGAATATGGCCGCAAATGACGCCATAGGCATCACGCCGGCGCGCTTCGCCGGACAGCGCCGATTCGAACCGGCCGATATGGTTGACCGCGCTCTTCACCTTCAATTTCGCCCAGGACGACAGAGACCAGTAATCGAGCCCAAACCGGCGGCGGATCATGTTCAGATAGGTGTTGATCCAGAGCGCCAATTCGTAAGCCCCATCGCCGAGCACGGCAAGCCACGGCGCATGCCGGACGACGAGATCGAACTGGTCGCCATGCATGACGAGGAAGCGCTTGCCGTCCGCCGCCTCGTGGATCGCCGTATCCATGACGTCGATGCCGCCGAAATTATGCCCGACGTAATCGCGCATGAATTCATCATGGTTGCCAGGAATATAGATGATCTTGACGCCTTTGTGGACGCGTTTCAACAGCTTGCGAACGACGTTGTTGTGCGATTCCGGCCAATACCAGCCCTGTTTCAGCCGCCAGCCGTCGACCACGTCGCCGACGAGGTAGATCGTATCGACGTCGCAATGCTTGAGGAAGTCGAGCAGGAGCCCTGCCTGGCAACCCTTTGTTCCCAAATGCAGATCGGACAGGAAAAGTGTCCGGACCGCGATGCTGTCGAGATGCTTCTTCGCCACGGTTCCGACTCCCCATGAGAAATCATGTCCTTGGCCGAGTCGGGTGGCACTTTGATGACAGCTTGCCCCTTTCGCGCCAAGCACTTGGGCACAAGGCAGACCATAAAATCCGGGCAAAAGAAAAGCGCCGGACGGTTGCCCGTCCGGCGCTGAATTCAGGCTCTTAAGAGCGGCTTAGAAGAACCAAGCCGTGCCGAGCCAGATATCGTCTTCCGAGACCTGCTGGCCGGCCTGGTTCGTCGCCCAGGTGTGGCCGTATTCAGCCTGCAGCGCCATCCAAGGCGTCAGCTGATAGCGCAGGAAGCCGATGACGCTCTCGTTGTCGTGGACCAAGGTCGGCGCAGCGCCGGTGGCCCAATCGAAACCGGTGGCATTGAGCGCGCTCACGCCCCAGCTCGCGCCGAAGGTGAACTTATCCCAGGTGTAGGACGCCTGGGCATAACCGCCGTAGGAGGTACGGGCATTGCCGGCGAAGTCGAAGCCGTCAAAGAAGAAGCCCGTCGTGCCGAGGCCCTTGCCATAGTAGCCATAGGCCACGAAGCTGAAGCCATCGATGTCCAACTTGCCGAAGCCGTCGACACCCCAGCTGTTAACCGACGCGCCGTTGACCAGGAGAGAATCGCCGATCGAACCGGTGAAGTCGTCCTGCTTATGCTGCTGCCACAGGGCGTCACCCGACACGGTCAAAGCCGCGCCCGGCGCAATGTTACCCTTCCACTTGATCTGAGCCTGAACCTGCGGGAGTTCCTGGCCAGTCAGAGTCGAAGAATAGTTGGCGAAAGTCGCCGTGATCGGCGTTGTGCCAGCGAAGTTAAACGCATTCAAAGGCGTGAAAGCGCCGATCGACGCCGTGAAGCCGTTGAAGTCCGGCGTCGTATAGGTGATCTGCGGGATCCAGTCCGCATACACATAGCCGATACCGATACGGCCGAGCGTGGTGTTACGCGGCGCGTTCGTGGTCAGCGGCGAGCCCATGCCGAGCAGCGTCGCGTCGTTCAGGATGGCGTCCGAACCGAACAGGCCGAGGTCGCGGCCGATCTTGACCGAGCCGAAGGTCGGTGTGCCGACGGTGCCGAAAACCTGACGAAGGTCGATGCCGGGGGTGCCGAGCGCGATCGGCGAACCATTGCCGTTGGCGTTGGTCGCGGCGGGGAACGTATTGGTGCCGCCGGTATAAGCGCCGATCGTGAAGCCGAGGTCATAGCCCATCTGATTGGTGGCGATGCTCAGCACGATGGCGCTCGGAAGCAGACCAGCCTGGATCGAGTTATAGGGCTGGTTCGGGCTGGCGGTGACCAGACCCGAAGCGACGTCCGCGGTGCCGCGCCGATCAAAGGTTTCAGCCGCGCCGAAGATCAGGTCGCCGGAGATCTTCACATCGATCGCGCCAGTTTCACCTTCCTTGGTGACGAGGCCCGGGATGTGGAAGCCGATGCCCTTGTCGAGGCGGGTCAAGTAGCGGTCATCCGGAACGACGACGACGCCATCCCGTGAATAGTGGTGCGGGCGGGCCATGTCCGCCTTTTCCGCCGCATGGCGGGACTTCAGCTTCGAATACTCACCGCGGGTCAGAACGCCCTTGGCGCGCAATTGATCAAGAAGCTGATCGGTCACGTCTGCGCGAGCCTGACTGACCACAGTCATGCTCATCGCCGCCGCCGCCGCAAATACGACCATCCGCGCAAGGCGGCCGCTGCGGCGAGACTCGGATGGAGATTTCACCATTAATGTCCCCCTGTTATAACTTTTATGAGTCGAATATTCCGGGGACCGATCCTAGAGATTTTCCCAAAAGGGTCGATAGGCAGTGCGACCTTGGAGCGCATTTCCCGAAGCCATGTGGCAAATCGGCGACAGACATGCGCAATGGCAAAGCTAAAAATTTCGCATCGCACGCGGTTCGCGAGTCGGCGAAAATCCAAAGTTTAAAAAAGAGATAAATTTCGTCCGCGGTTGGCGGCCGCAGCGCTCATTTCGCTGCGGCTCAACGACTCAGCGGAAGCTGCCGGCCGGCCGCGGCCCTGGGGATGGAGCCGGGCGGGGCTGCGCCGAATCGTGAACATACCCGCTCGGCAGGCTCCCGGCCGGTGCGGCGCCCCCGCCCTGGTAGGGCAGGAGGCTGTCCTGATCCATTTCCAGGCAGGTCAGCATCTCGACATAGCTCGGGATCGGGTGCGGCGGGATGCAACTGCGGCGGCTCGCAGCCTTGAACTTCGACCATTTCTGACTGAGCTGCTGACGCGCTTCCTTTTCGTCCAGCATGCAGTTGCGAAAGGTCTCTTTCGGGTCGGTCGTCCCATAATTCTGCGCTGCCCGGCAGGATTTTTCGACGTTGAGGACCGGAACCCGGTCCAGGGATGCTGCCGCGGGGAGGCTCGCCAACAAGACGCCGGCAAGCACGGAAAACGCAGGCAGAAGAAGAGGGGGTAAGCGCAAGATCGGACACTCCAGCCGCACCATTCTCCCTTATCCTAATTCGGCGCTGCGGAACTGCAACACTGGTCGGAAAAGAGCCTGCGGCGGCGCGCCCGGCCAACAAGGCTCGCATCAGCCTCGCGGCTTAGATTGGATCGTGATGGAACGGCGGCGGCCCGCCGCCGTTATCCCCTGGTGAAACCATGCGTTAACTTCTTGTTATCGCGATGCGGGGCATCCTGGGGGTGGAGGCTCTGATGATCCAGATTGGGCTTATCTCCTTTGCTTTCGGGGTGGCGCTCGCCGGGCGCTATCAGTTTCTCATCTTGAGCGTTGCGACCTTCCTGGGCCTCATCGGCGTCGCGCTCTACGCGCATACGGCGCATTTCACCTTGATGAACGGGCTTCTCAGCGCGCTTCTCTTCGCCATCTGCCTGCAGGCGGGCTATCTCACCGGCGCGTTTGTCTTCGACGTGTGCCTGCCGCTGGTGAAGGCGCCGGCGCCCGTCAATGCGCAGCGCCGCTGGCGCTGAGCATCAAGCCTGACGGTTCTGCAGCGAAAAGCGGATCAAGTCGGTCGTGCGTTCGAGACCGAGCTTTTCCTTGAGCCGCGAGCAGGAATTCGCCACCGTCTTATAGGCGATGCCGAAGGTGTTGGCGATTTCGAGCAAGCTCTTGCCCTCGCCGAGCAGACGCAAAATCTCCATCTCGCGATTGCTCAACTTCTGCAGCGGGTCTTCTTCGTTCGAGGCCGAGAAGACGAGTTCGTTGGCGGCTTCGCGATCGACATAACGCTGACCCGCCGCGACGCGTTTGACAGCCGTCACCAGTTCGTCGGCCGGCGCGCTCTTGCTGACATAGCCCGAAGCGCCGCCGCGCAGCGCGCGCGAGACATAGCCGGCCTCGGAGTACATGGTGAACATGACGATACGGGTCGTCTTGTTCTCGTTCTTCAGGCGCTGCAGCAATTCAAGCCCGCTGCTGCCGTTGAGATTGATGTCGAGCACGATGACGTCCGGCACTTCGCTGCGCAGCTTCGACAAGCCCTGCTGGGCGGTGCCGGCTTCGACGACTTCGGAGCCCGGAATGGTGCCGAGCAGCCGGCGCACGCCCTCGCGCACGATGCCATGATCGTCGATGACGAGGATTTTCATTGCGCCGCGATCTCCTGAACGAATTCGTCCTCTTCCTCACTCGGCAACGGCAAGCGGACGGAGACGACGACGCCGGATTTGTCGCGGCGGTTTTGGACGGTCAAGGCGCCGCCCAGCAAGGTGGCGCGTTCCTTCATTCCGATCAACCCAAACCCCCCCGAGGCATTATTGGCATCGAAGCCGCAGCCATCGTCAGCGATCCGCGCGACGATAAAGCCGCTTTCGTAGGTCTCTTCGATTGAAACCTCAATATGCGACGGCTGCGAATGCTTGACCGCATTGTTCAGGCTTTCGCGGACGATGCTGTAAAGCGCGCCATCGATGCGCGGCCCCCAGCTCTTGTCCGGCATCTGGACGCGGAAGGTGATCTCCGGGCGCCGCGTCTTCCAATAGGAGATCAGATTGTCGACGGCGCTGGCGAGGCCGAGCGCGTGCAGACCCGAGGGCCGCAATTGGCCGAGAATGGCTTTGACATTGCGCTTCATTTCGGCGACCGCGCCGCGAATGGCGTGCGAGCGCTCGACGATCGCCGGATAATCCTTGCTCTGCGCCAGTTCCCGAATGGTCATGGCATCGACATCGACGGAAAACAGCAGCGGGCTGACATCGTCGTGCAGATTGCGCGCGAGCTCGATGCGCTCTTCCTCCTGCACGGTCTCGAGCTGTTCGTGCAGGCGATGGTTGCGATGCTCCATTTCCGAAAGGCGCACGGCCATCTCATTGAACCCGGCGCTCAGCTTGGCGAGTTCGAGCGGCGCGAAGATCGGCACGCGCGTGCGATAGTCGCCGTTGCCGATCCGCGCGAAGGCGTGGGTCAGCTCTTCCAGCGGCCGCAGCGCGCGTCCCAGCATGAAATAAAGGACAAGCAGGCAGGTGCCGGCAAAGATCGCCAGCAGGACCAGCAGGTTTTTCGCATCGTCCCAAAGCCCGGCGATGTCGTTGCGCGCATCGGTTTCAAGCCGCAGCGTGCCGGCGCTCTTCAAGGCCGGCGGCAGATCGACGGTCGCGCTCTGCGGCGGTCCGGCGAGAACCTTGAACAGGAACGGCGGCACCGGATGCGCCGGCGGCGGCAGCAGCGAGCTCACCTGGCTGTTGTCGGCCCTTTGCAGCGTGGCGCGGATATTCCGGTCGCCGTTGAAATTGGCGACCATATGCTCGAGCCGCCAGCTTGGCTGGGTGATCCCGTCCGTCTCGTCAGCGGCATTGGCGACGGCACGCTGCCCGGCGGCAAGCGCGCCGGTCATGTCCGCCTCGACCTTCTCGTAAGTGCGCCAGAAAACCAGCAAACTGCTCAGCGCCAGCGTCGCCAAAAAAATCAACGCAATCGAACGGACAAGCAAAAGGCGCAGCGGCAACGACGAATCCTCACCAGCGACCCGCAATTTCCGGAAGTTTCCCGGCAGGGGCGACATTTTATCTGGCCGCCTTATAGCAGGTTAACCGGCCGCAGGTCTTCCCCCATTCGTCGGTGGGGTAAAGAGGCCGGAGTCTACTCAGTGATGACATAGGCGATGCTGTCGGCAAGGTCGTTCAGCCCATCGAGCTGGTCGCTGTTGCTGAGAATCGAAACGGAGAGCCAGTGGCCGTCCTTGCGGCGGACGATCTCATTATACGACGTATAGCCGGGGACGGCGCCCGAATGACTATAGATCGCCTCGTCGTCCCTCTGCTCGGAGAACCAGCCCATGCCGTAATAGATCGTCGGCGAGACCCGGGCCTGGCCGGCGAGCATCGTATCGCGGACGTCCGGCGGGACGATTTTAGGGTCCATCAGGGCCTTGTCCCAGGCGAAGAGGTCGACCGCGCTGCTGGCGGCATCGGCGCTGCCCTTCAGCCAGTCCGGGTGGGTGAAGGCCGGGCGCCGGCGGCGGCCATAATCCGGCAGCGCCCAGGTCGCCGTCTGGTCGCTGAGCGCCGCCGCCACGGGCTTTGCCGGCCAGATCGAAATGTCGGGATCGGAAGAGCCCTGCTTCTCGTCGATGAAGCGCGTCTCGGCCATGCCGGCGGGTTCGAAAATGTGTTTGCGCAGGAGCTCGTGATAGGTCTCGGGCCGGGTCTCACCGGGTAGAACGGATTGCTCGATCAGCTCGGCCAGCAGGAAGTAATTGGTGTTGCTGTAGTCGAAATCGTCAGAGGCGGTCGAAGGCGGCTGGCTTTCGATATCGTGGAAGAGGACATCGGCACTGATCGGCTGCCAGGGGTCGGTTCCATCCGGCGGCCGGCGGGTGAAGTTGGGCAGGTTGGACCGCATCGTCAGCAGCCGGCCGACAGTGAGCCACGGCTGCGCTTTCCAGTAGGGGTCGGCGCCGAAGACGACCGACAGCGGCGTGTCGAGCGCGAGTTTGGCGTGCGAACGGGCCAATACGGCGCCGCTCTTGATCATTTCGAGGGCCGCGGCGGCGGTGAATTGTTTGGTGATCGAGCCGATCTCATAAAGCGTGTGGCCGTTGACCGGCTTGCCGTCGCTGGCGCCATAGCCCTTCGATGCCACCAAATGGCCGTCAAGACCGATCGACAGGCTGAGGCTCGGCAAAGTCGCGTCATCGGCGCCATTCAGCTCGCGGAAATGGGCGACGATCTGATCGATCTGTGCCGATTTGCCGGGCGACCAGGACTGTGCCTGCAGGGGGCCGGCAAGAACCACAAGGCAAAGGGCGAAACTCACCGCGACCCCGGTGCGGACCCGCACCGGACTGACATCGCGAATGAGCTTGGACCAGTCGATCATGCGGATTCGCTCTCGGCGCCGCCGCTTCACGCGTTGTGCTGCGTCGCAAAACTGACACAGACTAGACAAGATGGGTGAAACCCGGCGTCGGATCAAGAAGCAGATTTCGGGCCGAATCGAGTTTTGCCCTGGGATTCGAGGCGGATATGTCGAAATTGATCGAATTGCCGCAGGTTATGGCACAAATCGATCGCGCCGCTGCGGCACGAGGCACGAAGATCCTCGACATGCGGCGCACAATAGCACGGCTCCGTTAAATGCGGAGAAGCCGCTTTGGCCCTACGGCTTGGCAATGTTTCCCGGATCGGCCGGCAAAATCGGAACTTTCCTTCGCGCCGCCGGCCTTTAAGGTCGAGCGGGTGAATATTCGCGGCGGTGTACGACAGACGCCGGTGCGAACAATCCGGGTCATGCGGTTCGGATTGCCCCCATACCTTGAGCGTTTCCCGCTTTCGGGAAACGCTCTTTTTCTATGCCGTCTTCAGTTCTAGGGGCGGTGTTCAGGCCGAGTGCGGCGCGATGCGGCTCGCTTCGGCGAGGAACCAGGTCCGCCGTTCGGTCTCGTCGATATAGACTTCGAGTTGGCTCGTCGTCCCCACATCGCCGTGCTCCTCGGCGACTTCGTGCGCGGCGCGCAGATGTTTGGCGAGTTCGCCATTGTCCTCGCGCAACTCCGCCAGCATGTCCTGCGGATCGACGAAAGGCGCATCGTTGTCGAGGATGCGCTGATTGCGGGCGATCTCGCCGATCGAATGAAGCGTCACGCCGCCAATCTTGCGGACGCGTTCGGCGAGGACATCGGTCATCGCAAAAATCTGATCCGATTGTTCGTCGAGCAGCAGATGATAGTCGCGGAAATGCGGGCCGCTCATGTGCCAGTGGAAATTCTTGGTCTTGAGGTAGAGCGCGAAAACGTCGGCGAGGGCGAGGTTCAGCGCGGCGGCAATGTCACGCACCGCATTGGCGCCGAAGCCCGTGGGCGTCGCCAATGCCGGTGGTACGCCTTCGTGGTTCTTGGCCTGCGAGCTCGATTTGGTGGACATTCTCTACTCCTCTTCGGCACGAACCGGCGACCGCACCATGTCGGATCGCCGTCATATGTCGGATCGCCGTCATATCTGGGGCGCGGGCTCGCGGGGGCGAGGCCAGCGTGAAAGTTCTAGGCGATTTCCTCCAATTTCGCGTCGGCTTTTTTTGTATCCGTTGATCGAGGTCCGCGCTTGATTTTGTCAGTGGTCGTTCCCAGCAAGGCAAGATCAGCGCGCATTTGCTCGAAGCAGAAGCCGAGCGCAAAGACGCGTTCCACCGTGTCGGTCGCGACATTTTGCAACAAATGATCGCGACGGATACCGGCGAAAGCCGCGGCGAAATCTGCGAGCGCTTGATCGAGCGCATCGAGCGGCGCCGGTTCGATGCGTGCGGTCAGCGCCGCAGCACAAGCGATGAGAAATTCCCGCGCCGCGAGGCAGAATTGTTCGATCGGCGCATCGAGGCGCTCGAGCACCAAAGGCGGCAGCGGCTCGACCGCGGCGCGGCCCATCAGGACGATGTCGTGGCGCAGCCTCAGCGTCACATCGATCAACGGCTGGGGATCGGGATCCGAATTGAGATAGGCCGAGCGCTCCCGCGCCGCCTCGATATTGACCGCGGCGAGCTTCCGGAACCCCTCGCCAACATGGCTCTGCAGCTTCTGCGCCGGCGAATCCGGCCGGTGGGCCTTCAGATCGGCGACGAGGACGGGCAAAAGATCGGCCATGCGAAGCAAGATCTTCGCGGCGGCGTCATAGACGAGGCTGTGAGCGCGCTGCGGCAGAACGAGCAAGGAAACGGCGAGCGCGGTCAGGCAGCCGACGGCGACTTCGATCACCCGGTAGAATGCCGATTGCAGCGGGCTCGCATGCGTGACGGTCGGCAGCAGCAGCACCATCACGGCGGTGAAGGGCGCCGCGGCGAAGCGGGAATTGGAGCTTGCAAGCAGCGACAGCGGCCCGACTGCGACGGCCAGAGTCAACATGATCTCGAGGTTTGTATCATGTGGCAGGAGCAAGCCGACGATGCCGCTGTAGATGCCGCCGCCGAGCGTGCCGATCATATAGTCGACCGTCGCAATCAGCGATTTGCCGACGCTCATCTGCGTCACGATCACCGCGGTCAGCACCGCCCAGAGCGCCCAGGGCAGATGGAGCCATTGCGAAATGGCATAGGTCAGAGCGGCGGCGACCGTGATGCGCAAGGAGAGGCGCAACTGCACCCGCCACTCTGCGAGGCGCGCCAAAAGCCAGGTTCGGGCGCGCGTCAAAAACGCCATCTTCGCCTTCGTTCTCTACGAGCCTGCTCGAAGCGAAAAAGCCGGACCATGCTTTAGGTCGGCGGCAGGACCTTCTTGGCGTCGAGCGCCAGGACGACCAGAGTCGCGCCGCCGAAGACCAAGTTGATGCCGAGCAACAGGCCGATCGCCCAGAAGGCCGAACTCGGCAGTTGCAGGAAGATCAGCACCGCGAGGATCAGATCGACGACGCCGCTCATCACCATCCAGCCCCAGCGGCCGGGAAGGTTCTGGCGATATTCGGTGGCGAAGATGATCGACGAAAAGCCCTCGATGATGAAGAAGACGATGAGCAGCAGGGTCAGCGAGACCGCGCCGTGGCCCGGCTTGGCGATGAGCAGAAAGCCGACAGCGATGGCGAGGATCGCCGAGAGCAGCGACCACCAGAAACCGGGCGCCGGCCGCAGCGAGAAGGTCGAGACGAGGCCAACGCCGCCGCTGATGAGCAGCAGCCAGCCGAAGAATATGGTGAACGCCAGGGTCGCGATCAGCGGCACGGCGATCGCCGCGGCGCCCAGAATGATCAAGACGATGCCCTCGATCAGGAAATAAGTCGTATGGCGCTTCAGCGCCGCGACGACCCGCTGCTCTACTCCGTCAAGCGTGGGGTTAAGGCTCATGGTTGATCTCCTGGATTGGGGCAAGACGCAGCAAACCGACCCCGTCATTCTACCGCAAACAAAGTCCTTTGGCCTCTGACAAAGGTCAAACCCGGGGCCGGTGTGCGCGGATTTTGATCATTTTGAGCCGGTCCGGCCGTTAAGCCACTTGACGGCGCCCGCCGATCGCAGTGAATGACGGATACGAAAAGCCGATAACAGGGAGGTACCATGGCCAGCCATACCGCCAGTGCGGAAACTTCGGACGTCGATTTCGCCGAACACGTACAGACCTACCGGCTGTTCACCAGCGGGATGAAATACGGCGCCATCGCCGTCATCTGTATCCTCATCATCCTCGCCATCACCACCCTCTAGATCGCGCCGAAAATCGGCGCTCGCGCAGTTTTGGCCAAGGCCGGCTCGGCTTGGGCGTCACATTTTTTTGACGTCGAGGGTTGCTTTGGTCTTCCAGATTCGCCCGGGTTGTGCCGGGCCGTCCTGCGGACGCAGGATGTCTTGGTTATTCGATGGGAAGCCTGTCCATGCGTATAGCCGTGCCTGCTGAAACCGATCCCGCCGAATCGAGGGTGGCGGCGACGCCCGAGACGGTCAAAAAGCTGCTCGCCCTCGGGGCCAGCGTCACGGTCGAGACCGGCGCCGGCCGCAAATCATCGATTCCCGATAGCGATTACGCCGCTGCAGGGGCGACGATCGCGCCGGATGCCGCGGCGGCCATCGCCGATGCCGATATCATTCTGCGGGTGCGGCGGCCCGGCGGCGGCGAGCTCGCCGGCGCCAAGAAGGGCGCGCTGCTGCTCGCCATCCTCGATCCCTATGGCCATACCGAGGCGCTGCAGCAACTGGCCGACACCGGTGTCAGCGCCATTGCCATGGAGCTGATGCCGCGCATCACCCGCGCCCAGGTGATGGACGTGCTCTCAAGCCAGGCCAATCTCGCCGGCTATCGCGCGGTCGTCGATGCCGCGGCCGAATATGGCCGCGCCTTGCCGATGATGATGACCGCCGCAGGCACCGTGCCGGCGGCGAAAGCCTTCATCATGGGTGTCGGCGTCGCCGGATTGCAGGCGATCGCGACAGCGCGCCGCCTCGGCGCCATCGTCACCGCAACCGACGTGCGGCCGGCGACGAAAGAGCAGGTCGAATCCCTCGGCGCCAAATTCATCGCCGTCGAGGACGAGGAATTCAAACAGGCGGAGACCGCCGGCGGCTATGCCAAGGAAATGTCGGCTGCCTATCAGGAGAAGCAGAAGGCGCTGACGGCTTCGCATATCGCCAAGCAGGACATCGTCATCACCACGGCGCTGATCCCCGGCCGTCCGGCGCCGAAGCTGATCACCGAAGAGATGATCGCCTCGATGCGGCCGGGCGCAGTCATCGTCGATCTCGCCGCCGAGCGCGGCGGCAATACGGCGCTGACCCAGCCGGGCGAGAAGGTCGTAACCGGCAATGGCGTCACCATTCTCGGCTATCTCAATGTCGCCGGCCGGCTCGCCGCGACGGCCTCCTCGCTTTATGCGCGCAACCTGCTCGCGTTGGTCGAGACCTTCGTCGACAAGCCGAACAAGGCGCTCGCCGTCAATTGGGACGATGAGATCGTCAAGGCGACCTTGCTGACCAAGGACGGCGCCCTCGTCCATCCGAATTTCCAGAAGCCCGCCTGATCGCGTCGGGGAGTCTAAGACATGAGTGATACGCCTCAGCAGCTCGCCGATAAGGCCCAAGCCGCGGCGGCGGCCGCGCAGCATGCCGCGGACACCGCGCAAGCCTATGCCGATCAACTCGCCCATGTCGCCGGCGCTGCGGCCCATGCCGCAACGGGCGGCGGGGTCGATCCTTTCGTCTTCCGCTTCGCGATTTTCGTCCTCGCGGTCTTCGTCGGCTATTACGTCGTCTGGTCGGTGACGCCGGCGCTGCACACGCCGCTGATGTCGGTGACGAACGCGATCTCGTCGGTGATCGTCGTCGGCGCGCTGCTGTCGGTCGGCGTCGATGTCTCGACACCCGGCGATGACGGCTCGATCCTCGCGCGCATCTTCGGCTTCATCGCGCTGACCCTTGCCTGCGTGAACATATTCGGCGGCTTCCTCGTCACCGAGCGGATGCTGTCCATGTACAAGAAGAAGGGCTGAGGCCATGTCCGGCAATCTCGCAGCCCTGCTTTATCTCGCCTCCGGCGTTCTCTTCATTCTCGCCTTGCGCGGCCTGTCGTCGCCGTCGACCTCGCGGCGCGGCAATCTTTTCGGCATCGTCGGCATGGCGATCGCCATTTTCACGACCTTGCTCTACCGGGTGCCGGCGGGGCTCTCGGCGTGGATCTTCGTTGCAGTCGGCGTCGCCATCGGCGGCGGCATCGGCGCTTGGCGGGCGCGCACCGTGGCGATGACCGCGATGCCGCAACTCGTCGCCTCGTTCCATGCCTTGGTCGGCCTCGCCGCGGTCTTCGTCGCCGCCGGCGCGCTCTATGCGCCGCAGGCTTTCGGCATCGGCACGCCGGGCGACATCCATACGCAAAGCCTGATCGAAATGTCGATCGGCGTCGCCATCGGCGCCATCACCTTCACCGGCTCGGTCATCGCGTTCCTGAAGCTCGACGGGCGCATGTCCGGGGCGCCGATCCTCTTGCCGCAGCGCCATGCGATCAACCTGCTGCTGGCGGTTCTGCTTGTCGTTCTGGTCGTGGTCTTCGTAATTAGCCAGAACCCTCTGCTGTTCTGGCTGATCGCCATTGTCTCGTTCGTCATCGGGCTCTTGATCATCATTCCGATCGGCGGCGCCGACATGCCGGTCGTCGTCTCGATGCTGAATTCCTATTCCGGCTGGGCGGCGGCGGGCATCGGCTTCACGCTCGGCAATCTGGCGCTCATCGTCACCGGCGCGCTGGTCGGCTCCTCGGGCGCGATCCTGTCCTACATCATGTGCAAGGGCATGAACCGCTCGTTCATTTCGGTGATCCTTGGCGGCTTCGGCGGCGAGACGGCGGGACCCGCCGGCGGCCATGTCGAGACGCGGCCGGTCAAGCAGGGCTCGGCCGAGGACGCGGCCTTCATCCTGGAGAATGCCGGCAAGGTGATCATCGTGCCGGGCTACGGCATGGCGGTGGCGCAGGCGCAGCACGCTTTGCGCGAAATGGCCGACCGGCTGAAGAAGGAAGGCGTCGACGTCAAATATGCGATCCATCCGGTCGCGGGCCGCATGCCCGGCCATATGAACGTGCTGCTCGCCGAGGCCAATGTGCCTTACGACGAGGTCTTCGAGCTTGAAGACATCAACGCCGAATTCGCCCAGACCGATGTCGCCTTCGTCATCGGCGCCAATGACGTGACGAACCCCGCCGCCAAGACCGATCCGAAATCGCCGATCTACGGCATGCCGATCCTCGATGTCGAAAAGGCCAAGACCGTGCTCTTCATCAAGCGCGGCATGGGCTCGGGCTATGCCGGTGTCGAGAACGAACTCTTCTTCAAGCCGAATACGATGATGCTGTTCGGCGACGCCAAGAAAATGGTCGAGAGCATTTTGAAGTCGCTCGGTTAGCTATAGGCCGGAAATGCGTTGAGCGTCATTGCGAGCGAAGCGACGCAATCCAGGAATCGTTTTCGTCTTTGCGACTGGATTGCTTCAACTTCGGTTCGCAATGACCTGCGCGGCGGCTTGCTGTTTTTGCTTGAGTCACGCAATCCCGCCGGGGCGCATGAATGGTTGGGCTCATCCTTTCTGGGCCTCGAACAGCGCCCTGATGTCGGCGATGCCGAGCGTTGCGACGGGGTTGCGCGCGTCGTCGAGGAATTCGTAGATTCCGCTATCGATATTGCGGTTGCTGAAGAGCACGATCGCCTCTTCGTCCCCGGCGCTCTCGGTATGCGGCTCGCCATCGGCACCGCTGATCACATAGCTGCCCACGGGGCGCACTTCCTTCAATGTGCCGTCCGGCCGGAAGATCCGCAATTCGCCCTGCACGACGAAGGTGCGGTAGGAGGCTTTATGCTGGTGCAGCATGATCTTCTCGTTGGGGACGAATTTGATCAGCAGGTCGACCGTGCCGTTTTTCTCGTCGACTTCGTAGATGTAATAGGAAATCTGGTCGAAGCCCTCGAGCTTGCGCCAAGTGATATTGCGGTCGTCGAACGCATGGCGTGTCATTGGCTTTTCTCCCTGCTGCAGCCTCTATGGGCCGATGCCGCGATCTAGCGCGACTGCCGGCGCGGGACTTGCCATTTGGTGCCAGTGCTGGACTTGGGGTTTGGCCGGCGTAAATTCGCAAGACGGCGGAGCCTTCCATGGGAACGCATGCCCTTACGCGCGCAAGTACGATCGGGCCGATCGCGGATGTGATCGAAGCCGCCGGCGGTTCGGTGTCGCGCGTCTTTCGCTCGAGCGAACTGCCGTTTGAGCTCGTCGCGCGGCCGGACAGCTTCATCCTCCTGAGCGATCAGCTTCGGCTTGTCGAAAATGCGGCGCGCGAAATCGGCGATGATGCGCTGGCCGCCCGGCTATCGACCGCGGGCGGCATTGCCGGGCTCGGCCCTTACGGCCAATTGGTGTTGTCGTTCGACACGCTCGGATGGGCGATCAACGCCGGATATCAGAAGTTCGCCAGCCTGCTTCAAGCCGCGACGCAGATGGATCTCGTCGTGCGCGACGGCTTTGCGCGGTGGAGCTATCGCATCACGGCGCCGATTATCGTCGGGCGGCAACGCAATGAGATCCTCGCCATCGGCTATATGCTCAATCTTCTGCGCCATTTTGCCGGGCCGCGCTGGACGCCGGACGCGATCCTCGTCCCCGGTCTCTTGCAAGGCCGCGGCACGATCGAAGACGTTTTCGCCGCCAGCGTCACGCGCGGCGAGAGTGCGACGGTCGTCTTTCCGGCCGAGCTTCTCGACGCGCCCAATCCCGCGCGCCGCGCCCCGCCAAGTAAGCCGGACGAGGAAATCCCCGGCGAGCGCGAATTCGTCGGCATTGCCGAACATATGATCCGGCTCGGCCTGCTGGAGGGCGGCATCGGGATTGACCAGATCGCCGCCCGGCTCAGCCTATCGCGGCGCACGTTTCAGCGCCGGCTTGCGGCGCGCGACGTCACCTTCGAGCAATTGGCGGATGGCGTGCGGCTGACGCAGGCCCGCGACAAACTCGCGGCAGGACGGGCCGCCACCGCGATCGCCTTGGAGCTCGGCTATTCCGACCCGGCGCATTTCTCGCGCGCTTTCCGCCGCTGGACGGGCGAAACGCCGCGCCGCTGGCGGGTGCGGCACACGTCGCAATAATCTTACGCGCCGCCGACCCGTGCCTGGCCGTCGTGGGCGATCCTGTTGTTGGGATCGAAGGCCAGCGCGCGGCCGTAGGACTCGGCCGCCTTGGCGCGATTGCCGAGCTTCTCATAGGCAAGGCCGAGGCCCGCCCAGGCATTCGCGTCCTTGTTGTTGACGTTCAGCGCGGCGTTGAAATCCTCGACTGCCTTGGCCGGCTGGCCGACGGAGATCAGGCTCTCGCCACGTGCTTCGTACGGCGCGCCGACGAAGGGATCGCGATCGATCGCATTGTCGAAATCGGTGATTGCCGCCTGATAATTGCCCTGGCGCTGAAAGATCAGGCCGCGCGCGTGATAGGCCTGGGCATTCTCGGGGTTGAGCCGGATCGCGGTGTCGAGATCGGCGCGCGCCTGGTCAAGCTTGTCCTGGACGCGCAACAGATTGGCGCGGCCGATATAGGCGGGCGCGTGGTTCGGATTGGCGATGATCGCCTGATTGAAATCGGCCAGGGCGAGATCGTCGTGCTGCGTCTGGCGATAGGCGAGGGCGCGATTGGTCAGCGCTGCGGCATCATTCGGGTTCAGCCTGATCGCCTGGGTGAAATCGGCGATCGCCGCATCATACTGGCCGGTCCGCGCATAGGCGACGCCGCGCGTATTATAGGCTTCCGGGCTGCTCGGATTGCGCTGGATGACATCGGTCAGCGAGGCAATGTTTGTCTGTGAATCCTGCGCCGATTCCTGCGAGACTTCGGCGACGCCGGTCCCCGTCGGCCCCAGCGAACTGCCGTTTTCACAGGCGGCAAGGCCGAGTGTCGCCAGCAAAAGGGTCGCGAGCGCGGAAGGGCGTCGAATCAATGTCATCGAATTCAGGTCCCGGATCAGTCCGTTCCTGCCACGCGTGGGACTCTCGGAAACGGTACGATCAGACGATGCGCCAGATCACGATGATTTTGGACCGAACCGCTCCAAGATCTGAACGTGACCCATTCTTACCACTTGGAGCGGATTTGCGCGAAAAACCCGGTATTCGCTTTTCGCATCCGCCCTAGGGCCTTTAGGCCCCGGCAATCGGGCGAGATTGCGACCAATCCCGCCAGCCCTTTGCTTCACTCTTGAAAAACCCAAGCGTAGCCGATGGGCAGTGCGCCCCGGCACCGCGCGGCTTAGCGCGCCCCGACCGTCGGCTTCGGCTTCACCGGCAACAGACCTTCACGCTGCAACTTCTTCCGCGCCAATTTGCGCGCCCGGCGCACGGCTTCGGCCTTTTCACGCGCCCGCTTCTCGGAGGGCTTCTCGTAATGGCCGCGAAGCTTCATCTCGCGGAAAATCCCTTCGCGCTGCATCTTCTTCTTCAGCGCCTTGAGGGCCTGGTCAACGTTATTGTCTCGAACCAGAACTTGCACGCGGCGATCCTTGTCTTGCGCCGACGGCCTTTGGCCTCGGCAATGTTGGAATTAAAACTTTCGGGAATAGAATCGCGGGCGCAAAAGCGCCACGATCCGAAGCCCGGCAGATAGCAGAGTCGACCGGCCTTGTCCAGGGAAAGACGGCTTCAGCCGTCGCGATCCAGCACCCGTGTCACATGACCCATTTTGCGACCGGGCCGGGCCTCCGCCTTGCCATAGAGGTGGAGGCAGGCGCCGGGCTCGCGCAGGATGTCGTCGTAGGCGTTGATATCGTCGCCGATCAGATTGTGCATTTCGACCGCGGCGCCGTGGTGGCGGGTCGTCCCCAAGGGCCAGCCGGCGATGGCGCGGATGTGCTGCTCGAACTGCGAGCAGATCGCGCCGTCGAGCGTCCAATGGCCGGAATTGTGGACGCGCGGCGCGATCTCATTGACGCGGATTGTCTGCACCGGGCGGCCATTCTCGTCCGGCTCGTCGGTCACGAAAAGCTCGACGGCGAGGATGCCGACATAATCGAGCGCATCGGCGATCTTGTGTGCCGTGGCGATCGCCGCCGCAGCGCAGGCGGCGTCGATCTTGGCCGGGGCGCGGCTGACGCTGAGAATGTGATTGGCGTGGACGTTCTCGGTCACGTCATAGGCGGCGAAGGCGCCATCGAGGCCGCGCGCGGCGATGACCGAGATTTCCTTTGTAAAGGGAACGTAGCCTTCGAGAATCGAGGGCGCACCGCCAAAGCCGCGAAAAATCGCGCCAAGGTCCGAGCCTTCGCGAATCGTCACCTGGCCCTTGCCGTCGTAGCCCAATCGGCGCGTCTTCAAGATCGATGGCCGGCCGAGCTCGCCGACGGCGCGGGCCAAGGCCCCCGCGTCTTCGACCGAGCGATAAGGCGCCGTGGCAATCCCGAGTTCGTTCAGAAAATCCTTTTCCGTCAGCCGGTCCTGGCTCGCCGCGAGCGCCGCGGCGCCGGGCCGCACCGGGCGCAGCGCCGTCAAGAGCTCCGCCGTCCACGCCGGGATGTTTTCGAATTCATAGGTGACGACATCGACGGCTTGGGCGAAGGCCCGCAGCGCCGCTTCGTTGTCATAGGCGGCGAGCGTTTTCGCCGCGCAAACGTCGAAAGCGGGGCTATCGGCCTCGGGCGCAAAAATGTGCGTCTTGAGGCCAAGCCGCGCCGCGGCCGCGGCGAGCATCCGGCCCAATTGGCCGCCGCCGAGAATCCCGACCGTATCGCCCGGCACGAGCCGCTCTGCCATCGGTGTTACTCGGGATGTTTGGCGACGGCGGCGGTCTGTGCCGCACGCCAATCGACAAGCCGCGCGGCCAGCGCCTTGTCCTCAAGGGCGAGGATCGCGGCGGCGAGCAGTGCCGCATTGACGGCGCCGGCTTCGCCGATGGCAAGGCAGCCGACCGGCACGCCGGCCGGCATCTGCACAATAGAATAGAGCGAGTCCTGGCCGGACAGCGCCTTGGTCTCGACCGGCACGCCGAGAACCGGCAGCGGTGTCATGGCAGCGGTCATGCCCGGCAGATGCGCCGCGCCGCCGGCCCCGGCGATGATCACCTTGAAGCCCGCCGCCTCGGCGCCTTTGGCGAATTTGACCAGCCGGTCGGGCGTGCGATGCGCGGAGACGATTTCCGCCGAATAGCCGACGCCAAGCTTGTCGAGCGTCTCGGCCGCGTGGTGCATCGTCTTCCAATCGGACTGGCTGCCCATGACAATGGCGACAAGTTTGGGAGCGGACATGAAAACCTGCGGGCACGGCCGGAAAGAAAGGCGTGGTCCTAGACGAAGGGGGGCTGCGGCGCAAGCGCGCCGCATTTCGCCGCGGGGCGCCGTCACATCGGCGCAAACAGAAGCTGCGCCTATAGCCGCCCCACAGCGACTGCGCGCCTCGTTCCAAAGCCTCGCCAAGCGCGCTAAAAGACGCCGCATCACGCGGCGAATTGGAATAGGAAGAAACATGTCCCAAAAGGTTTCCGCCGCCAGCGCCGGTCAATTCCAGATCGGCGGCGATTTCACCGTCAACCGCTTTGGCTTCGGCGCCATGCGGCTCACGGGCAAAAGCATCTGGGGCGATCCTTTGGATCCCGAAGCGGCGCGCCAGACGCTGCGCCTGTTGCCGGAGCTTGGCATCAATTTCATCGACACGGCCGATGCCTATGGCCCGTTCGTCAGCGAGGACCTGATTCGCGAGGTGCTGCATCCTTACGATCACATTCTCGTCGCGACCAAGGGCGGGCTGACGCGGCCCGGTCCCGAGACCTGGCGGCCGCTCGGCCGGCCGGAATATCTGCGCCAATGCGTGATGATGAGCCTGCGGCGCCTGGGCGTCGAGCGCATCGATCTCTGGCAATTGCATCGGATCGATCCGGCGGTGCCGCGCGACGAGCAGTTTTCGGTGATCGCCGCCATGCGCAAGGAAGGCTTCATCCGCCATGTCGGTCTTTGCGATGTCGGCGTCGACGACATCGAGGCGGCGCACAAATATTTTCCGGTCGCGACGGTGCAAAACCGCTTCAACATCGTCAACCGCTCGAGCGAGGACGTGCTCGTCTATTGCGAGGAAAATAATATCGGCTTCATTCCCTGGGCACCGCTCGCCGCTGGCGCGCTGGCGCATGAGGGTTCAGCGCTCATGCAGACCGCGAAGAAGCTCCACGCGACGGCGAGCCAGGTCGCGCTCGCCTGGGTATTGAAGCGCTCGAAGATCATGCTGCCGATCGCCGGCACGGCCAATCCCGAACATCTTGTCGAGAATGTCGCCGCAGCGTCGCTCGATCTCAGCAACGAGGCGTTCGACGCGCTCGATCAGCAGGGCCGCAACGCGCTCTGAGTCGTTCAGCCTTCGAGCGTGTCGGCCAAAGCGATGAGATCGGCCGCGGCCATGTCGACCGGCACGTTCGGCGCGCTTTCGCCTTTGCCCGGTCCGTGCTCATCCGGCCGCGCGATATGCGCGGTCCGCAAGCCAAGCTCCGCCGCGGCGGCGAGATCGGAAGAGTGGCAGGCAACCATCATGCAATCTTGCGGGGCGAGGCCGAAGGCCTCGGCGGCATCGAGATAAAGCCGCGGCTTCGGCTTGTAATCGCGCGAGAGATCGGCGCCGAGGATCGCGTCCCAGCGAAAATCATTGTGCCGGGCGAGATCGGCCTGCAGCGCGATATTGCCATTCGAAAGCGGCGCGAGCCGAAAGCGGGTGCGCAGACGTCGGAGCGCCGGCGGCACGTCGGGCCACGCGTCGAGCCGGTGCCAGGCGAGGTTCAATTCGGCCCGCGTCGCCTCGTCGAGATCGGCGAGCCCGAAGCGGGGCAGAATGCGATCGAGGTTGCGGCGGTGAACCACATCGAGCCGCACATAGCCTTCGCGCCCCGAGCGGATCGCCTCCATCCCGGCCTGGTATTCGCCGCGCCAGGCATCGGCGAAACCGCCCCAGTCGAATTTTGCGCCGTGCGGCGCCAGCAGCCTTTCGGCTTCGCGCGCGACCCCGGTGCGGAAATCGACCAGCGTGCCGAACACATCGAAAAACAAAGCTTTCACAGCGGGGATCTTGGCCAAGGCTCATTCCTCTTGACGGGCTCGATCGCGCGCCGTATATAGCCATTTAGGTATATAACCTAATGGCGATATAAATGGCTCCCGATCATCTGACCGATACGTTCTCCGCGCTCGCCGACCCGACCCGTCGTGCCATGCTGGCTCGGCTCGCCTTGGGCGAGGCCTCCGTCAACGAACTCGCCGAGCCGTTTTCGCTGAGCCAGCCGGCCATTTCAAAACACATCAAAGTGCTTGAGCGCGCCGGTCTCATTTCGCGCAGCCGTGCGGCGCAGCGCCGGCCGTGCAAGCTCGAGGCGGCGCGCTTGAAGGAAGTGGCCGAGTGGATCGAGCACTACCGGCGCTTCTGGAGCGAGAGTTTCGACCGGCTCGACGATTATCTGCGTGAGTTGCAAGAGCGTGAGTTGCAAGAGAAGGAGGGACGCAATGACGGACAATAAAGCCATCGAAATCCATGGCCGCGAAGTGACCGCCACACGCATTTTCGATGCGCCGCGGGCGCTCGTCTGGCGCGCCTTCACCGATCCGGATCATTTGAAACATTGGTGGGGGCCGAACGGCTTCACCTGCACGTTCCATGAATTCAACCTGCGGCCCGGCGGCGCCTGGCGCTTCATCATGCACGGGCCCGACGGGACGGATTACAAGAACGACAATGTGTTCGTCGCCATCGATTGGATGGAACGCGTCGTCTTCGAGCACGTGTCCTTTCCCAAACACAGCGTCACGATGATCTTCGAGGACGCGGGCGGCAAGACCAAGCTCGTCTTCAAGCAGGTCTTCGAATCGCTCGACGATCTGGAAAAGATCAAACCGGTCTCGGTGCCGGGGCTCGAGCAGAATCTCGATCGGCTCGCGGCGCATCTGCCGCAGATCGATCCCTACCGGCGCGAGCTGACGATCACGCGGAGATTCGCCGCGCCGCGGGCGCTCGTCTGGCAGGCCTGGACCGATCCCAAGCAATTGGCGAAATGGTGGGGGCCGCACGGCTTCACCAATCCGGTCTGCGAGATCGATTTGAAGCCCGGTGGCGCGATCCATATCGTCATGCGCGCGCCGGACGGCACGGATTATCCGATGCGTGGCGAATTCCATGAGATCGCGCCGCCGGAGCGTCTCGTCTTCACCAATTATCCGGTCGATGCCGAGGGCCGCCAATTGATCGATGGGCTCACGACCGTGACCTTCGTCGAGCGCGATGGCGCCACCGAGATGACGCTCCACACCCGTGCCATCGGCCTTGCGCCCGTCGCGGTCGGCATGATTGCCGGCATGGCCGCCGGCTGGGAGCAGAGCATCGAGCGGCTGGCGGCGCTTGTGCAAAGCGCATAGCGGCCATGCTGAGGCGACCGGCCGCCCCATCTCGGCGGCCGGTTGCATATTCTCCAGCCTTCGTCTAAATGTCGCTTGAAATCAGGGAGCCGGACGTGCGGACAAACCTTATCGTAAGCTGGGCGCTGGAGACGGGACGGAGTTAGGCTCCGCTTCTCGCATCTGGCGCTGCCCGAGGCCCTCAGGGGCCTTTTTTATTGCCCAAATTTCCTAAATCCCGCAGAAAGCACGCGGAGGACGACATGGCACGCATAATGACCGGCGCGGAAATGGTGGTCGAAGCCTTGAAGGATCAGGGCGTCGATACGCTGTTTGGCTATCCCGGCGGCGCCGTCCTGCCGATCTACGACGTCCTCTACCACCAGACCGATCTGCGCCATGTGCTGGTGCGCCACGAGCAGGGCGCGGCGCATGCCGCCGAAGGCTATGCCCGCTCGACCGGCCGCCCCGGCGTCATGCTCGTCACCTCCGGCCCCGGCGCCACCAATTCCATCACCGGCCTCACCGATGCCTTGATGGATTCGATCCCGGTCATCTGCATCACCGGCCAGGTGCCGACGCATCTGATCGGCTCCGACGCCTTCCAGGAATGCGATACGGTCGGCATCACCCGCCATTGCACCAAGCATAATTATCTCGTCCGCTCGATCGAGGATTTGCCGCGCGTCCTGCACGAAGCCTTCTATGTCGCCCAGCATGGCCGGCCGGGCCCGGTGGTCATCGACATTCCGAAGGATGTGCAATTCGCCCGCGGCGAATATTTCGGCCCCAAGAACGTCGAGCACAAAACCTATCATCCGCGCCTCGAAGGCGATCCGGAGAAGATCGAGGAAGCGGTGAGCCTGATGGCCGCCGCCAAACGGCCGGTGTTCTATACCGGCGGCGGCGTCATCAATTCGGGGCCCGAGGCCTCGCGGCTATTGCGCGATCTCGTCGCCGTGACCGGCTATCCGGTGACCTCGACCTTGATGGGCCTCGGCGCCTTTCCGGCGCATGATCCGAAATGGCTCGGCATGCTCGGCATGCACGGCACCTACGAAGCCAATAATGTGATGCACGATTGCGATTTGATCATCGCTGTCGGCGCGCGTTTCGACGACCGCATCACCGGGCGGCTCGATCAGTTCTCGCCCGGGTCGAAGAAAATCCATATCGATATCGATCCGTCGTCGATCAACAAGAACGTCAAGGTCGATCTCGGCATCATCGGCGATTGCGCGCATGTGGTCGCGGCGCTGCTGGCGCGCTGGAAGGCGCGCGGCTGCCAGGCGGACGGCGCGGCGCTGGCGAATTGGTGGGCGCAGATCGACAAATGGCGGGCGCGCAAATCGCTCAGCTATAAGAACTCAAGCAAGGTCATCAAGCCGCAATATGCCATCGAACGGCTCTATGCGGCGGCGCGCAATCGCGACACCTACATCACGACCGAAGTCGGCCAGCATCAGATGTGGGCCGCGCAGCATTTCCATTTCGACGAGCCGAACCACTGGATGACCAGCGGCGGCCTCGGCACGATGGGCTATGGCCTGCCGGCCGCCATCGGCGTGCAGATGGCGCATCCGCATGCGCTCGTCGTCGATATTGCCGGCGAGGGCTCGATCCTGATGAACATTCAAGAGCTTTCGACCGCGGCGCAATATCGCCTGCCGGTGAAGGTCTTCATCCTCAACAATGAATATCTCGGCATGGTCCGGCAATGGCAGGAGCTGTTGCATGGCGGGCGCTACTCGGAGAGCTATTCCGCGGCGCTGCCGGATTTCGTCAAGCTCGCCGAATCCTTCGGTGGCCACGGCATCCGCTGTTCCGACCCCGCCGATCTCGATGCCGCCATTGCCGAGATGATCGAGACGCCGAACATGGTCGTGTTCGATTGCCTGATCGACAAGACCGAGAATTGCCTGCCGATGATCCCGTCGGGCAAGGCGCATAATGAGATGATCCTGCCGGATACGGACGAGGCGATCAGCGATGTGATCGACGCCGCCGGCAAAATCCTCGTTTAAGATTAGAGATGGCCGAGATGAACGCCCCGACCGCGCCGCTTTCACCTTATTCTTCTGCGCTCGGCACCGAGAATGTCGAGACGCATACGCTGTCGATCCTCGTCGACAACGAGCCGGGCGTGCTCGCGCGCGTCGTCGGCCTCTTCTCCGGCCGCGGCTACAACATCGAAAGCCTGACGGTGGCCGAGGTCGCGCATGCCGAACATCTGTCGCGCATCACCATCGTCACCTCGGGGCCGGCGGCGGCGATCGAGCAGATCGGCCATCAGTTGAACCGGCTCGTCCCGGTGCACAACGTCAAGGACCTGACGCTCAGCGGCCATGCGATCGACCGGGAGCTCGCGATGATCAAGGTCGCGGGCACCGGCGTCGCGCGGGAAGAAGCCTTGCGGCTCGGCGAAGTCTTCCGTGCCGATGTGATCGACACGACCCCCGAGTCCTTCATTTTCGAATTGACTGGCACGGCGAAGAAGATCGACGAATTCGCCGAAGCGATGCGGCCGCTGGGCCTCGTCGAAGTCGCCCGCACCGGCGTTGCCGCGATGACACGCGGCAAGGAACCGACTTAGTTCTTTATCAACTCCAATGGCCGCAGCGCGGCCCACAAACCGGGAAAAACCATGCGCGTTTATTATGATCGTGATGCGGACCTCAATCTCATCAAGGGCAAGAAGGTCGCTATCATCGGCTATGGCAGCCAGGGCCATGCTCATGCGCTGAACTTGCGCGATTCGGGCGTCAAGGATGTCATCGTGGCGCTGCGCGAAGGCTCGGCCTCGGCCAAGAAGGCCACCGCCGAAGGCCTGACCGTCAAGTCCGTCGCCGAGGCCGCCAAGGTCGCCGATGTCGTCATGGTGCTGACGCCGGACGAATTGCAGAGCGACATCTATCGCGATGCTCTCGCCGACAACCTCAAGGAAGGCGCGGCGCTGCTCTTCGCGCACGGGCTCTCGATTCATTTCAATCTCATCGAGCCGCGCAAGGACCTCGACGTGCTGATGGTGGCGCCGAAGGGCCCCGGCCATACGGTGCGCTCCGAATATAAGCGCGGCGGCGGCGTCCCTTGTCTCATCGCTGTGGCGCAGGATGCGACCGGCAATGCGCATGATCTCGCGCTGTCCTATGCCTCGGCCATCGGCGGCGGCCGCGCCGGCATCATCGAGACGACGTTCCGCGAGGAATGCGAGACCGATCTCTTCGGCGAGCAGGCGGTGCTCTGCGGCGGCTTGGTCGAACTGATCCGCAATGGTTTCGAGACGCTGGTCGAGGCCGGCTATGCGCCGGAAATGGCCTATTTCGAATGCCTGCACGAAGTGAAGCTGATCGTCGACCTCATCTATGAGGGCGGCATCGCCAATATGAATTATTCGATCTCGAACACCGCCGAATATGGCGAATATGTTTCGGGCCCGCGCGTCATCACCCCGGCGACCAAGGCCGAGATGAAGAAAATCCTCCAAGACATCCAGACCGGCCGCTTCACCCGCGATTGGATGCTGGAGAACAAGGTCAACCAGACCTCGTTCAAGGCGAGCCGCGCCCGCTCGCAGGCGCATCCGATCGAGCAGGTCGGCGCCAAGCTGCGCGCCATGATGCCGTGGATCGGCGCCAACAAGCTGGTCGACAAGGAAAAGAACTGATCAAGGCGGGGTTAGGCGCGGCCGCTTGGGCCGCGCCGAGAAGATTTGTGCCTTTAACCAGCGTCTGCCGGTTCGGCATCCGGCGGCCAGGGCAGCGCGGCGAGCGGCGCGACGGCCGCCAAGATGTCCCTCGCCGCGGCGAGATGCGCCGGGTTTGAAACAGAAAAAGTCTCGTCGGTTGCCGCCATCAACAAGCCGCCATTGGGCCTGCGCTCAACAATCGCGCTCGATGGCGGCGTGATCAAATGCACGAAGCGCGGCCCGACATAGGAAATCCATGCGAGACGGTAATAAGACGGGCTCCGCCCGAGCTCCATGAGGTCATCGGAATAGGCCGTGCTCCAGATGGCGTCGAAAGTTTCGGCCGTGGCCAGGACGGCGCCCTTAAAGATCGGGAAGGTGATGATGGCCGGATCCGGATCAACGTACCAGGCCGTTGAAATCCCCACATCGTTGGTGATGAGGTCCGAATCAGACCAGCAACCACCATGCACGTCAATGCTCAGCCCGCGGGGCTGATGCTCGATCGAATTATAGACGTAAAACCTGTAACCATAGATCGGTTCAGGGTCGCCATCGTCGTCCCGCGTGATCTTTGCGTCGATCGCCGCAGGCAAATCACGCCTGATCTCCTCAAATGCAACGGTTTCATCGTCTTGGTCGGTCCAGAGCCAGCCGCCGAAGACAGGATCGACCGCCTTCAGGCGGTCAAGCAGGTTGAGGAACCGGTCGGCGAGCGCCGCGGGCGTCTCGCGCCGCGGTCCCCAAATGGCCTGTGTGGCAAAGAAATTTCTTATACGGAGTTTCGAATTTTGACTGCTCATTAGAAGCCACTCCATATGATTTCTGACGTGCCCGTTCCCTCGGGGGTATAAAAGATACGGATCTTGGGTAGAAAGCCTGCTTGGCCAAACAATTTCAAAGCGAATTCGGCGCTTTCTCGATCCTTGAAATGCCAGTCGATCGGCCGAAAGATTCCGGTTTGCAAATTGCGGAAGTCATTTGCTTGAATCTGACTGGCGGCTTGCTGAATAAATTTCGCACTCATCTTCTTCATTAATTTCTCATTGTTCAACCACCAGGCATGAAATGCTTTGTATTCTTGCATATTGCCCGTTGTGTCCTGGCAATCGTCGAGGTTGACGATCTTTCCAGTCCTGGGATTGTAGAGTCCGAAGGCGAGGCCCGGTGCTAGGGGCGGATGACGCTGTGGGTTGACGATTTTTTGGCTGACATATTGTGCGTATCTAACGGCGTTGGCGTTGTTCGTCGCGCCTGGATTGTCTTGGGTGTGGGCCGGACAGAGTTTCGGCTCATCATCTTTAGATGCGAGTGCGGCTTGCGCATCTTCATCCGCATGACCTTTGGCGGCGCTTAAAGCTGCAGTTGCCGCGTCACGATCGATATAAAGCACGCCGTTAAGGTCGCGGCCGAGCGGCGTTCCCGTGGAAACATCGACATAGACGCCGTTTCGCAACTGAGCGCGAACCGTCGTTGCGTGGCCATGGGTGTCTCGGGTCGAAAGTTCGAGCGTACCGGTATCGTGATCGGCGCTGTAGCCTATGCCCGGCGACCCCGGCAATGTTCCTTCCGAGCGGATACCGTCATTCGGCGAGGGAATAAAAATGGCGTCAAAGAAAACCAACGGTTCGAAAACTTTACTTGCGAATTCCGTCAGTCCTCTAAGTGCCAGGGGAGCGATGCGCCTCAGAAGGGGGCTGGAGGTTCGCGTAGCAGCGCCCGCTGTAAATAACGCGGGCGAAACGCTGCTCTGCCCGGTCTTTGCATCGTGCGACGCGGAGCCGTCGGCAGAAGCTGTGGCGCGGGGAGCCGGCACTTTGGGAGCGCTGGCAGCACCGCCGGTTGACCCCCATTCGCCGCTTTGACGGCCGTTGCCGGCGGGAACGCGAGGCTGCTCGGGATCATATTTCCGGAAGTCAAAGGGCGCGAAGCCCAGTTCGCTCAGCAAGCGGCTTGGTGAAAATTCTTCGTCGAGAAGCGCCGCCGCGAGATGGAGACGCCAGGCATCGGCTTCGTTCGCGAGCCTCGGCAATTGCGCGAACACCAAACGCAGATTTGCGAGAGCTTTGTCATGAGGCCAATTGCCGGACGCGCTCGCAAGGTGGCGCAGAAAATCGGGCGGCGGTCGATGCTGAAAGGCGACGCAATATAACGCAATCGCGCGTTCTCGATCCTCAGCCAGCGCAAGCTGCGGACGGCCGAACCGATCCTTCCGCATGCGCATCAGCGAAGTTCCGGCACCGACGACCAAGCCGGCGTCGGTTATTGTCGTTTCACGCGTGATCGCGCCTTGAAGGCGATAGCCCTCGAACTGTTTGCGGAGAGTCGCAGCAGATTGCACCCGCTTTTTCCCTTGGCTGACGGAAAAAGCGTAGGCGAAGAGCCGAATTCCGTAAAGAACAATAAGTGAACATTCATCTTACATATCTTCGCGCGAAAGATGTCTCAACACCCCGCTGCCGGCTTGAACTCGCCAAAATCAGGCCTATCTCCGCCGGCATAGGTGCATATGCATCTAGTTGAACGGAGAGAGCGATGAATATCGAGGGTTCTGTCGCGCTGGTCACCGGCGCCAATCGCGGCCTGGGCAAGGTCCTGGTCGAGCAATTGAAGGCCAGGGGCGCCAAGAAAATCTACGCCGGGGCGCGTGACCCCGGAAAAATCCATGTCGCCGGCGTCGAGCCGGTCAAGCTTGATGTCACCAGCGCGGCTGATGTCGCGGCCGCCGCCAAGGCCCTCGGCGACGTTAACCTCGTCATTAACAATGCCGGCATCGCGCCGTTTTCCTCGCTCGCCGCCGACCCGTCGCTGGAGATCGCCCGGAGCGTGATGGAAACCAATTATTTTGGCACTTTGCGCGTCGCCAATGCTTTCGCTCCGATCCTCGCCAAGAACGGCGGCGGCGCGCTCGTCAACATGCTGTCGGTCTTGAGCTGGATCACCTATCCCTCGCTTGCCGCTTATTGCGCCTCGAAATCGGCCGCCTGGGCGCTGACCAACGGCCTGCGGCATGAGCTGAAAGAGCAGGGGACGCTCGTCATCGGCGTCCATGCCGGGCTGATCGACACCGACATGGCCTCGGGCGTCGAGGCGCCGAAGGTCTCGCCGGAACAGGTCGCTGCGGCGATCCTCGACGCCGTCGCCTCCGGCCGCGAGGAGGTCCTGTCCGACGACCCCTCCCGCCATATCAAGGCGGCGCTCTCGGCGGAGCCCGGGCCCTACCTCTAATCCGGCGTCACGCACAGGACCATCAAAAGTTCTATTGTCTGGGCGCCGGCAGAGTCTTAGGGACTGCGGGCAAACCCGCGCTGCCGTGCGCCCAGGCGAAATATCTTGCGCGAAATACTGACCATCCTCGCCATCGTCCTGATCGTGATTTTGACCGCCGCGCTGGCGGTCCCCTATTTCATCAATTGGGACGCCGAGCGCAGTCTGGTCGAGGCGCAGCTTTCGAACCTCACCGGCGCGCAGGTCAAAATCCGCGGCGGCATCGATCTCAAGCTGCTGCCGACGCCCTATCTGCAGCTGGGCGATGTCGAGCTCGCCGCGCCTGCGTCGGGGACCGACGTCAAGGTCGCGGAACTGCATCTCGAACTCGCGCCGACGGCGCTGCTGCGCGGCGAAGTCGATTTCGTCGAGGCGCGGTTCGTTGCGCCGCAAATCCGGCTGCGGCTCCAAAACGATGCTTTGCCGCAATGGCGGCCGCGGCATGGCTTCACCGGCCAGATGACGTTCGAGCGCATCTCGGTCACCGACGGCAGCCTTGTCCTCGACGATCCGGCGGCGAAGCGCGCCTATCATTTCGATAACATCAACCTTTCGGCCGAAGCCGATGCCTTGACCGGGCCGTTCCGCGGCGACGGCCATTTCGACATGAGCGCCGTGCCGACGGCGTTCCGCTTTTCGACTGGGGCGCGTGACGGCGCGAAACTGCCGGTCAAGCTGGTCTTCGATCAGAACGCGCTGCATCCGAGCGCCGATCTCGACGGCAGCCTGATCTTCCATTCATCGGCCGCCGAATTTGCCCTGCCGGATGTGACCGGCGCGCTGCATCTTTCCGGCGCCAGGATTTTTGACCTGCCCTGGCAAGCGAGCGGCACGCTCGAGGCCGGGCTGCGCAAGGCCCAGATCGCCAATCTCGAGGTCCAGTTCGGCGATGATCTGACCGCAAGCCTTGACGGCAGCGCCGACTTCGATCTTGGCGCATCGCCGCGCGCGGCGATCAAATTGAAGGCCCAGCAGCTCGATCTCGACCGGCTGTTGACGGCCAAGGATGCGCCGGCGCCGATGCGGCGGATGCAGTCAGCCCTTGCCGCGATTGCGGCCGGGCCAAGCGTGACTTGGTTTGGCCTGCCGCTGTCACTCGATCTTTCGGCCCACACGATCATTCTGGGCGGCGACGCGTTGACGGATGTTTCGGGGATGGTTTCTGCGGCGGGGCCGCAAGCGAATGGCGTGCGCTTCTCGGCGGAGGGACCCGGCGGCTCGCATGTTGCGCTGAATGGCCGCTTGGAGACCGGCGATGCGCCGGTCTTCACCGGCCATGTCGATGCCGGCGCCGACGATGTCTCGCGCTTTCAGGATTGGCTCTCGGCAAGCCTGCCGGAGCTGGCGCGCCCCGATCTGCCGCCGGAATCCATTTCGCTCGACGGCGAAGCGAATATTTCGCAGGTCGGCGCCGTCGGCAGCGGCCTGATGCTGCACTTGAACGGCTCGGTGCTGACCGGCACGCTCGCCTATACGAAGAAGATCGGTGCCGAGCGGGCGCGACTGTTCGCCGATCTTTCGGCGCAGCGGCTCGAACTGCCGGGCCTGCCGGACCTTCCGAGCCTGCTGGCGCAGACGGGCGATATGGATCTCGTCCTGCGCTTCGATGCGCGATCGGTGAAGCTCGCGGGCTCCAAGGCCGGCGCGATCGAAACCGGGCAAATCCAATTCGACTTCGCCAAGACGGGTCCCGCGTCCGAGCTCAAAAGCCTCGCGATCAGCGGCTTCGACGGCGCCAATGTGACGGCGAGCGGCCATTGGCGCGACGCGGGCGGCGAACTGGCGCTGCAACTCGACGCGCAGCACGTTGGCGAAATCGCCAGTCTTGTCGCGCATCTTGCGCCAAGTGCGGAGACGGAATTCGTCGCCGCGCATAGCAGCGAATTCTCGCCGATGCATCTGTCGCTGGCGCTCAAAGGCGATGCCGGCGCGGCAAAAGCCAATCTGACCGGCTTCAGCGCCGCCGGCACGGCCGGCACGACGCAGTTCCTCGCCAGCGCAACGCCGGCGCCGGGCAATAATCTCGATATTTCGGTCCATGCCGAATCGCCCGATGCGCGCGCCATGTTGCGGCAATTGGGCTTCAGCACATTTCCGGGCAAGCGGCTCGGCGCGGCGACGATCGCCGCAACGGCACATGGTGCGCTCGATCATCTCAATGCGCGCATCTCGGCGGCTTTGGCCGGTGCGAGCCTCGATTTCCAAGGCGATATCGTGCGGGTGGAGAAGGCGCCGCGCGCCTCCGGCACGCTCAAGATCGTCAGCGCCGATCTCGCCGGGCTCTTGCGTGCCCTCGGCCTCGCCAATCCCAATCTGCAAAATGTTTTGCCGCTCGATCTCAGCGCCGGCGTGCAAATGGACAGCGACGGCCTCGCGCTCAAGGAACTGTCCGGCACCTGTGGCGGCAATAAAATCGCCGGCTCGCTGAGCTATGGCGGCGATCGCGGCCTGACCGGCACGTTGCAAACCGATACGCTTTCCCTCGGCGCCTTGCTGCAATTGGCGCTCGGGTCGCCGCATCCGGTCAAACCCGGCGGGCTCTGGTCGGAGGCGCCGTTTGCCCCGCCGGTCACATTGCCGCCGGCGCTCGTCGCATTGCATGCCGGTGCGTTCAATATCGCGCCGACGATCATTGCGCGTGATGCGGATTTCGATCTCTCTCTGGCGGGCGGGCAGATCGGCTTGCAGCATTTTTCGGCGAAGCTTGGCGAGGGGCGGCTCTTGGCCGATCTCACCTTGCAGCGCGACGGCGCAACCGCCGCGGCGGCGGGGCATTTGAGCCTTGCCGATTATGCGCTCAACTTGCCGACGGCGCGCGCGCGCGTCTCAGGCAAATTCGATTTCGCCGGCACGGGCCAGAGCGCCGGCGCGCTGGTGACCGGGCTCGCCGGGTCCGGCACGCTCGGATTTCGTGATCTCCTGCTGATGCGCAGCGATCCGAGCGCCTTGGCGCAGATCCTGAGCGATGTCGAGGAAGAGCGGCTCAGCATCGACGAGACCGAGATCGATCGGGCTTTGTCGGACGCGTTCGATCGGCATGCGCTGGCGGTCGATACGGCGGATTTCGATGCCGGATTGGCGG
Source organism: Pseudomonadota bacterium (assembly GCA_040756295.1). Classification (GTDB taxonomy): domain Bacteria; phylum Pseudomonadota; class Alphaproteobacteria; order Rhizobiales; family Beijerinckiaceae; genus Methylovirgula. The sequence continues at coordinate 735,514 of JBFLZN010000002.1, forward strand.
CCGGCGTATTGCGCCTCACCGGCAAGGCGGCGACGCCGGTCTTGGGCAATGCCGGGGTGACGCAAAAGACGCAGGGCTCGCTCGATCTGCGCAGCCTCGCGCTCGATCAAAGCAGCGTCCTTACGCTTACCGCTCTGCCACGGAATTGGACCGGCGCGCCGCCGCAGGTCGCCATCGAATGGAGCGGCGCGCTCGATCATCCCGTGCGCAATCTCGATGCATCGAGCTTCGTCAATGCGCTCGCGGCGCGCGCCATTGCGCGCGAGACGGCGCGCATCGAGGCACAGGAATTCGATGTGCATGAACATGCCGTCGCGTTGAACCGGCTGCAAGCGCTGCGCCGCGCGGAAGACGACAGGCTGCAAGCGAGCCAGGATGTGGCGCACGACGCCGAGCGCGCCCGCGCGCGCGACGCGGCGATCGAACGGTTGCGGCAATTGCTCGCCGTGGAAAAGCAAAAGGCGCAGCCTTTGCCGATCAATCCGGCGCCGTCATCACCGCAATTGCCGGCGCCGCCCGCGACCGTGCTGCCCGCACCCGCCGCACCGCCGGTCCTGGTTCCCGCCGATCCGAGCGCCGCCGGGCGCTATTGAGTCGTTGCGCTTGTTTCCCGCGCCATGCGGGAGGCCGCTGTCTCCAAGACGAACACGCGAACGGCGGATGAGAGATTGGCGGCGCCGCGCCGCGCATCGATCTCGCCGATCAGGGCTGCGAGCGACAAGCCGCGCCCGCGCGCGATGTCGCGCAAGGCATCCCAGAAAGCCTGTTCGAGCGAAATGCTGGTGCGGTGACCGGCGATCGTCAGCGAATGTTTGGCGATGGCCGTCGCGGCCGCCTCAAGCATTGTCCGAACCGGGTTCGCGGTCGCGGCGATGCGCGTCGAGGCGTCGCCGTTCGAGCTCTTCGGTCGCAGCGTTAAGGGTGCGCTCGGCCTTGCTTGTGCCGAAGCGCAGCCGGTTCTGCGCCGCCTGGTCGGCCGCAGTGGCGCGCGCCTTGGCCTTGCGCGCCCGGCGCAGATTCACGATCTCGCTCATTTCTTGCGGAAGGCGTCGATGGACACGACCTTTGCCGGTGCCTCCGGTTGCGCGCCCTCGGGCTTCGATCCGCTTTTGGCCGGGGCTTTGGTGTCGGCGGGTTTTGCGGCCTCGGCCGGCTCCGATTGTTTCGGATTGATCTCGGCCGGTTCGCTGCCGCTGCCGCGCGGCTTGGTTTTTTCTGGCGGCGCCGGGCGCGGCGCTGGCGCGGGCGCTTGTGGCGCGGCAACGGCGGGTGCGGCGCCGGCCGGTTCAGTGGCCATCTCGAATTTCAGGCCGAATTCGACCGAAGGATCGAAGAAGCCGGTGACCGCATCAAAGGGAATCACCAGGGTTTCCGGCTTGCGGTCGAAATGCAGCCGAACCTCGAACGTCTGTTCGCCGACGGTTAAGTCCCAGAATTCGTGCTGCAGGACGATGGTCATCTCCTGCGGATATCTTTCCCGCAATTTGTTCGGCACGCGCACGCCGGGCGCATCGGTGCGGAAGGCGATGACAAAATGGTGGTTGCCCGGCAAACCGTCGTGAGCGGTATCGGCCAGCACGCGGCGCAACACCGAGCGCAGCGCATCCTGCACCAGAAGATCGTAGCGGATCAGATCGGTCGCCATTCCAATATCCCGCCTCGGGGAAGTGGAGGCTTCTGTTGCCAGGTGCCTCCGAACCCCGCCTTGAGGGGCTAACCCCAAGGGCTTTTAATCGGTACCATTACCGCATTACGCGGCAAGGGCAACCGGAGCATAGTTGTCGTTGGCAACTATAGGTTCGGCCCGATGACGGTGGAACCATGCCGAGCAAAAGAACACCCTTTACACTCCCCGTCGAACCTATTTCGCCCCCGCCGGAACGCGCCGTTAACGCGCTCTGGTGGAGGCGCCGGGTACCGCCCCCGGGTCCGAAGAGCTTATTGCGATGCCGTTTATCGCCATAGCTGCACAAGGCAGCGGCCCGAATATAGGCAGAGACGGGTGAATTAGAAAGTCCCGGCACGAGGGGGCGGGCGAAGTCCGAAGTTTTCCCCGAAGCTTTAGGTCATTTGCGAAACTGGGGATGCGACCGCTTCGCCACTTTCGCGCCGGCTAAGAGAATGCGATGCGCGCAGATATGACTTCGAATGCCGCAAACGGAAGTCCGATGGACGCCGCCACCGCCGAGAAAAAACCTGCGCCCTATGGCACGATCGGCCTCTGCGTGAGCACCGTCGTGGCGATTGCGATTGCGGTCGTGCTGATGGCCGCGACCGCCGGCAGCGCCTATCTCGCCATCGTCATCCTGCATGGCCAGGCCGCCGCCAAGGCGAGCGCCGCCGCGATCCTCGCCGCGCTCGAGGCCAATAACGAATTCGGCGTCGCGCCACTCGGGCTCGGAACATTTTTCTATGCCGCGGCGCTCATCGCCATCGTTCTCGTCGCGCTTTGGCGTGGCGGCAAGCATTGGCGCGATCTCATCGCCTGGCGGCCGCCGCTCTGGCCGGTGCGTGACAAGGTTCTCTGGATCCTTGCGGCCGTGGGGCTTGTCTATGGTTTGGTCTCAAGCGCGGCGCTTGGCTATTTCTATCCGAAGTCCAATACATGGCTTCTGATCCCGCGCGATCCCGTCGCCGCCGGGCTGCTGCTCGTCATGGCGGCGATCATGGCGCCGGTCGCCGAAGAGACCTATTTCCGCGGCTGGATTTTTACGAGCCTGCGCCAAAGCTGGGGCAGGTGGCCGGCGATCGTGGTTTCGGCGCTGCTGTTCGGCCTGGCGCACTACGAATCGACGCATCTTTACGCGCTGGCCGTCTTTCCGCTCGGCCTTGTGCTCGCGGGCTTACGCGAACGCACCGGCAGCGCCGGAACCTCGATGCTCTTTCACGCGGCGAACAATCTGATCGCCTTTCTCTCCGCGAGCATGGCCGGGAGCTGAACGATGCGCCATCCCGAATATCAATATCTCGATCTTCTCGCCGAGGTGCTGGCGCATGGCGACCGGCGGATCGATCGGACCGGCGTCGGCACGCTCTCGATCTTCGGCGCGCTGACGCGTTTCAACCTCGCCGGCGGAACCGTGCCGATCCTCACCACCAAGCGCGTCTATTGGAAAACCGCGATCAAGGAAATGCTCTGGTTCCTGACCGGCAAAACCAATATCCGGCCGCTCCTCGAAAGCAATGTCCACATCTGGACCGATTGGCCGCTCGATCGTTATCGCAAGGCGACGGGCGAGGCGATCTCGCAAAGCGATTTCGAGCAAAGGATTCTCGCCGACGATCAATTCGCGGCGCGCTGGGGGGATCTCGGGCCGGTCTATGGCAAGCAATGGCGCCGCTGGCTCGGCCCCGACGGCAAGGAGCATGATCAGATCGCCACTTTGATCGAGACGCTGAAGACCAATCCCGCGAGCCGGCGGATGCTGTTCCACGCATGGAACGTCGGCGAACTGGCCGAGATGTCGCTGCCGCCGTGCCATATGGTCTATCAATTCCATTGCACGCAGGACGGCCGGCTGAGCTGCCTGCTTTATCAGCGTTCGGGCGACCTGTTGTTAGGATGTCCGTTCAATTGGGTCGGCGGCAGTGCGCTGCTCGCCATGATCGCCCAGCAGGCGGGTCTGACGCCCGGCGAATTCGTCTGGGTCGGCGGCGACGTGCACCTTTATCTCAATCATATCGAGCAAGCGCTGCTGCAGCTCGAGCGCACGCCGCGCCCGTGGCCGACCTTGCGGCTTCTGCGCAAGCCGGCGAGCATCGACGATTACCGGATCGAGGATTTCGAGGTCGAGGGCTATAACCCGCACGCCGCCATCAAGGCCGATGTCGCCGTGTGAGCCGCGGGCGACGATCAGCCAATGCGGCGCGCGATCACGTCCATGCCGATGCGAAGCTGCGCGCTGACCTGATATTCAAGCGGCTCGAAGCCCAGTTCGCGCAGCAGCGCGTAAAGTCGCGCGCGGCCGAACATATGGTAGCGGGCGATCTCGCTCCAATAGGGATTGGCCGCCTGGGCGTGGAGCAGATTGAACGGCATGGCGTCCATGTTCGGCAGGCTCAGCACCAAGAGGCCGTCCGCCTGCAGCAGCCGATGCGCGGCGGCGAGCGTTGCCGCCGGATCGATCTGGCGCGGCAGTTGATCGTCGAGACTGACAACGCCGAAACGGCCCGGCGCGTCGAAATTTCCGATCTCTGCCTGATGCGCTTCAAGCCCGAGCTGGCGCAGCGCCATGACAGGCGCGGCGCGGCTTTCGAGGCCGACCGTCTCGAAGCCGAATTCGGCCGCGGTGAGCAGCAGCGATCCGGTGCCGAAACCGGCATCGAGCCAGGCCGCGTCGCAATTGCGCAAGCCGACATGGCGGGCGACGGCAGCAACGAGCGGCGCAACGGCGCGCCGGCCGGCTTCCATCTCGTGGCCGAAGGCGGTGCCGGCGGCCGGTGCCAACGCCGCCTCGAAATAGCCCTCAGTGAAGACATGGTCGCAATCTTCGCACACATGCCAGCGGACTTGCGACGGCATGCCGGCACGATACGCCGGATCACGGCTGCAATCGGCGCCGAGGATGGCTTTGTGCTCGCGATTGCCGCAGAGCGGACAGGTCTCATAAGCGCGGCGCGCGATCGGCTGCACCGGCGCGGGTGCCGCGGATGTCTGGCGTGCGATCGGCGTCACGGCGAACGCCTGCGGCGCCTCGCCATCCGCCCAGATCTCCCACATCCGCGCATAGGCGGCCTCGATATGGCGCGCAAAACGCGCCGCGTCGAACAAGGGCGCGGCCGGCCGATTGACGAAAAGCTTGCGCCGCACGGCGGCAAGCGCATCGGGAGTGCGGGCAAGCTTCAGCGCCAGAGCCTCGTAATCTTGCAAGGATTGCGTCACGAGCTCGGGCAGGCCGACGGCATTGAGCAGACTCGCGGCGACGCGGCCGGCGAATGTATCGCCAAGCACCGTGATGACCGGCAGGCCGGCCCAGAGCGCGTCGCTCGTCGTCGTATGGGCGTTATAGGGCAAGGTATCGAGGAAGAGATCGGCCAGGCGATGCCGGGCGAGATGGCCGCTGAGGCCGCGCCGCACCGCGAAGACGAGCCGCTCGGGATCGATGCCATGCGCTGCCGCCTCCTTGCGGAGGTTGGCCTTAACCCGATCGTTGGCGTCGAGCAGCCACAGCACGCTGCCGGGGACGGCGGCGAGGAGCCGCATCCAGATGGCGAAAAATTGCGGCGTGACCTTGTAGCTGTTGTTGAAGCAGCAGAAGACGAAGCCTTGCTCCGGCAGGCCGCATTCGGCCCGCGTCGGCGTGCGGTCATCGATCGGGCGGCACCGGTCGTTCGGCTGATAGCTGTCCGGCAGATGGACGATCTTCTCGTCGTAGAAGGGCTGCTGATCCATCGGCAAGGTGATCGGATCGGCAATCACATAGTCGATGAAATCGGCGCCCATCGTGCCTGGATAGCCGAGGAAATTCACCTGGATGGGCGCCGGGCGATGCGCCGCGATCTCGCTGCGCGAGAATTGCGTATAGCCCTTGAGCTCGACAAGAATATCGACCTTGTCGTCATGGATGCGCCGCGCCGCGGTCCGGTCGTCGACGCGGGTGAGATCGACAAAGCGGTCGAAGGCTTTATCGAGCCGATGGCGCAATTCGCTGCCGTCGCCGGCGCCATACGAATAGGCGATGATCTCGACGCGGGATTTGTCGTGCGCTTCGAAGAGCCCGGCCATGAGCATGGCGGTCGCGTGGCGGAAGAAGTCGGACGACAGGTAGCCGATCCGCAATTTGCGCCCGCGCTCGTTCGCCGCCGGCCGGCGATGATCGAAACTGGGCTTGGCGCGGAGCGCCTTGGTCCAGTTGCGCGCCACGTGCAATTGCAGGGCGTGGCCGGAGTTCAGGCTGAGCGTGCTGAACGGCGGAACCGTGCCTTCATAGGCGGCGACGGCGGCAAGGACGGCGCTTTCCTCGGCGTCATGGCCGGTCCAGTCGCAGAAGGCGCGGCGGATATAGAGCATCTGCAATCGCGTACCGACGAGCGATGGATTGAGCGCGACCGCGCGTCCATAGGCGTTCAGCGCATCGTCGACGCGAAACAGGGATTCATACGCCGTGCCGAGATTGCAATGGACTTCCGCCATATTGGCGTTGATCGCCAGCGCCTTTTGATAAGCCGCCACGGCGCCGGAGAAATCATTGCGATGCTGCAGCATGTTGCCGAGATTGCTGTAGGCTTCGACAAAATCGGGGCGCAACGCGACCGCCTGCTCAAATTCGGTACAGGCGTCATCGACGCGCAGAAGATCGCGCAACACATTGCCGGCGATAAAATGCGGGGCGGCCGCTTCCGGCCGTTTGGCCGCGGCGGCGGCACAGAGCGCCAGCGCTTCTTCATGACGGCCAAGGCGGCGCAGGATTTCCGCCGCGTTCGCATGCGCTTCGACGAAGAAGGGATCGACCCGGCAAGCCTCAGCATAGGCGGCGAGCGCCAATTCCAGCTCGCCCATATCTTCGAACACATTGCCGAGGTTGTTGTGCGACGGAGCGAAGCCTGGATCGAGACGGATGGCGCGTTCGGCGGTTTCGCGTGCCGCCTCGAACTGCCGCGTTTCGCGCAGGACGGCGGTGAGATTGGCATAGGCGTGGGCATAATCGGGCTTCAGGTCGATCGCCTTGCCGATATATTGCGCCGCCTGGGCATGCCGCCCGGTCACATGCTCGACAAGGCCGAGATTGTGCCAGGCGACCTCGTGATTGGGATTTTGTTCGAGGACTTGCGCGTAAAGCTGGCGGGCGATGCCATATTGCCGGCTGCCGTGGAATTCGATCGCGCTTTCGAGCAGCGCGGCTTCGGAGAGATCGCCCGAGGGCGTGGCTTCGATGAGGGTCATGGCGGGCCTCGAAGCGTCCCGGCCGGCGCCGGGCGCAATTCCAGAGCATAGCCTTCGCCCTTTATCGGCTTGGGCTTGCGCGAAGCTGCCGCAATTACGCGATGATGTCGGGGGTCAGCGTGTCCTCGATCCGGTCGATCTTGTCGCGCAGGACCAGTTTGCGTTTCTTCAGCCGCTGGATTTGCAATTGATCGGAGGCGGCGATTTCAGCCAGCGCCTCGATCGCCGAATCAAGGTCGCGATGTTCCTGACGCAGGCGCTCGAGCTCCGCGCGCAAGGCCGCGCGCTCCTCATCGCTCAACTTTTCCGCCATCGCCGCCGTCCCGAAACGCTGCGGCCGGCAAGTTAATGCCGGCCGGTGCCGATCGCCCATCGGGATAAAGCATTTTGCGGTCCGCCTGCAAATCTTCCGAATGCAGGCGCGCGGTTTAGATCACGTTGATCAGATCACGTTGACCTGGGTGCCGACCTTGACGCGGTCGTAAAGGTCTTCGACGTCCACGTTCAGCATGCGGATGCAGCCGGAGGAGACCGCCTGGCCGATCGTATCGGGCTCGTTGGTCCCATGGATGCGGAAGCCCGTGTCGCCTTGCGTATTGAAGAGATAGAGCGCGCGGGCGCCGAGCGGATTGCCGATGCCGCCTGCCATGTAGTGCGGCAGGTCCGGCCGGCGCTTCAGCATGACATCGGGCGGCGTCCAGTCCGGCCATTCGGCGAGGCGAGCGACATGCACATGGCCGGTCCAGCCGAAGCCTTCGCGGCCGACGCCGACCCCGTAGCGCAGCGCCTTGCCGTCGCCGAGCGAGAGGTAAAGATATTTGGATTGGGTATCGACCGTGATCGAGCCTTTCGCCGCGCCGGTCGGATCATCGACCATGGTTTTCGTCGGCTTGGCGTCGGCGACGACGTTCGGCGAGAGACTCGCCGGTTGCGCCTGCGCCGGTTGCGACGACGACGCGCCAGAAAAAAGATTGAACGGGAAAGGAAGATCTTGGGCCAGCGCACCGCTGGCACCGGCCGAAACAAGCAAAGCAGAAAGCGCAATTGTGTGGAGTTTCAACATAACACACCCCCGACAAGAAAATGCCGCGTGGGGATAAAGCCATGCGGCGGTTCAGGCGGATGTGCGTTTTGTTCCGTCGCGATGTCTGGCCCTTAATGGGCGGTCGCGGCAGGCGGTGACGCCGGGCCTTTCGTCGGCGGCGCGGGGGCGTTGGGGGTTTTTGCCGGCGTTGTCGTCACGAGGGCCGGCGCCGGCTTTAGTGACGGCGGTGGCGCGCTGACAAGCTCGGTTCGCGGCCAGGCGAAATCATCGGCCCGCCCCGGCTTCGACGCCGAGACCTTGCCGTTGACGAAAGCTTGCTCGACGAGGCTTGCGGTGTCCGTCTTGGCGGGCGCTGCGGTGAGGGTCGCAAGCTGGCCGCCGGGGGCGAGGACCGGCCCGGTGAGGGGCAGCACCGGGCCGACCGGCGGTTTGACCGGCGTAACCGCCGCGTTCGCAGCCGGCGAATTGGTGCCGGCCGGTGCCGTCGTCTCGATCTTTGCCAGCGCCGCATCGTCTTGCGGCACCGCGCCGTTGAGGATGTCGCGAATCTGCGGCTGGACGAAGCTTGCAAGTTTCAGCCCGCCCGCCTTGGTGAAATGGATGCCGTCCATCGCGCGCAGCCGCACGACTTGGCCGTCGACGTCCGGCCCGACGGAACTGAACTGGCCGTTGTCGTCGACGAAATCTTCCCAGATGTCGACGTAAGTCGCGCCGTTCCGGCTCGCGTATTGGCGGTACATGTCGTTCAGCGCCGCCATTTCGGCGGAGAAGCGGTCGCTCTTCATGATCGGCAGGCCGACCCACAGCAGCGGGATTTTCGCATCGTGGAAAATCTTCGCCACGGCCTCGATCCGCGATGTGTAGATCTGCTCATATTGCGGCGTGCCGGGGTCATAGCTGCCGTTGGCATCATGCAGCGTCTGGTGATCGTTGCTGCCGATCATCATGACGGCGACGTTGATCTTCTGGCCGCTCGTGACGAGATCGTGCGCGGCCTTCGGCCAATCGTAATAATCGTCGCGGACGAGGCCGGAATCTTCTTTCGCATCGCGCAGAACCTCGATCTCCGGCCTGTCGCTTAAAGCGGTGGTCAGGCCCTGGCCGAGCAATTGGCCAAGCGAATCGCCGAGAACGGCCACGAAGAAGGTCGGCGGCACAGCCGGCGGCTTCGGCGTTTTGCTCGCGACCGATGCCGAGACATGCGGATGATAGACGTAATGCCGGCGTGGCCGCGGCGGCACATATTCTTCGTAGCGCTGCTGCGGATGGAATGACTGCTGGAACCAACTGAAGGGATTGAAGCCCTGGGCTTGCGCCGCGGGCGCGCCGAGCCAGAGCATGAGCGCGGCCAGCGCCAAGACCGGCAGTACCAAGACCAGCCAGCCTATTCTCGCCCGGAGCTTATGGTCGCGCGCCTGGCGCGTCCGCCAAAGAGCCATTGAATCTGCCTCTCTTTGCCTATCTACGCCTTTTCACCGCGAAGTTAAGGGAAAAGAGGCTTAAAGCCGGCTCGGCGTGGCCTAGGCCACGGTCAGGCCGGAAAAGCTCGCGAGCAGAAGCAAAGTCCCGAAGACGAGGACGCAAAGCGCTGCGCCGACCTCGATCAGGCGGCCGATGATCTCGGCGCGGGGAGAGCCGCGGCCGGAAAAGCGCACGGCGATCTTTTTCGCGAAGACGGCGAAACTGGCGAGCGCCGACGTGGTGATGGCGGTGCCGAGCGCCATGGCGAAGACCGAGAAGATGCCGGCCGTGAACAGACCCTGCGCGATCGAAAAGACGAGGATCAGAATGGCGCCGGAGCAGGGCCGCGCCCCGGCGGTCACGATGGTGACGGCCGCGGATTTCCAGGAAAAACCGGCGCCGAGCTGGCGCGGGTCGGGGGCGTGGAAATGGCCGCAATCCGGGCCATGGACATGATCGGCGCCGTCGTCGGCGAGGAAATTGCCGTTGCCGCCTGGCGCAAAGACAAGCTTGGAGGGCGCGCCGGCAAAGACCGGCAGCGCCCGCGCAGCCCAGGCCTGGCGGATGCTCGCCACAAGCGCCACGCTCTTGGTGTAGAGCAGGACGAGACCGAGCCCAATGATGCCGGCATAGGCGGCATATTCGAGATAGCGCGCCGCGGCATTCATGCGCGCCGCAGTGGCGTTGAAGATGAGCGCCGCACTGCCGACCAGAGCGATGGCGACGACGCCCTGTAAGAAAGCCGCCAGGAACGCGATCACGATGCCGCGCTTCAGCGCGCGTTCGTTGGAGATCATGTAGGAGGTGATCACCGCCTTGCCGTGGCCGGGGCCGGCGGCGTGAAACACGCCATAGAGAAAGCTCAAAGTGGCGAGGCCGAGAAAGGCGTACTGGCTCTCCCGCACAGCGCGCATGGCGCCGACGAGGGCGAGCGAGAAACGGCTTTCCTCTCCGATGATCCAAGCGGTGAGGCCGGAGGCATTGCCGACCGCGCCTTCATCGGCGCCGACCGCGAATGGATGATGGAATCCCTGCGCCAGCGCGGTTCCCGCAGCGGCGAGCAGCATCAGAGACGCGAGCACGGCGGCGCTGGGCTTCACATTTCGCAACATCAACTTTCCTCGACGCATCCGGCGCTATGGACAGGCGACGATCACCCGGTCGGCGAGCTTCATGCCGAAGTTCGCCCCGGGCGACAGGTTTTGATAGAAGGCTTCCGACAATTGTTTGGCGTCCTGGACATCGAGCGGATTGGCGCCGAGCACGCTGATCGAACAGCCCTTCGGTGCGCTGACAAGCGCCACCGGATCGGTCTTCGCCAAACTGAAGTCGACGAAGAAAGTTGGGTCATAGACCGAGAAAGTGAAGGCCTTGCCGGGGGTGAGCGGGTCCTTCAGCGGCACGGTGAAGCTCAGCACCACGAGCTTGTCCGGCCGTTCCTCCAGCGAATAATCCTTCGGCGGCCCGAATTCGACTTTATCCCCTGCATTTTTGGCGAAGGTGAAATAACCGAACTCCGCCAGTGAATCGACATTGGTCTTGGCGAGCGGCGCAAGCTGTTCTTTGGTGGCGAGCTGGCCGTCCTTGGCGAGGCCCTGGACCGCGAAAGCCGAATACATATCGTCGAAGACCCATGAATTGCGGATCCCGGCGATCTTGCCATCCGGTTGGAAGATCACGTCTTCGTGCGCGGTCACCCAGACATGCGGATGCGCGGCGGCCGGGGCTGCGCTCAGGAGAAGAGCCAGAAGGCTCAATTTCAGCCTCTTGAGGGCGCGCATCTTTCTCGATCAGGGGCTTAGGGGGAATCGCCTGACCCACCTAGCCGGCCAAACTCTGGCCAAAGCGAGGCGGAGGGCTTCAATTTGGTGCCAGAGCGAATCCCGCCAGCTTCGCAAAACGCGGTTACAATCATTTACTTAGATAAAGTGGACATGGCACGGCGCCGGCCGCCGCGAGGGTTGGACGATCGGCCCGCCTGCTTTATACCCGTTCTATCCCGCTGGGGGCAGGCCGGACGTCCCGGCCCGGGCAAAGGCACATATGGCGGACGCCGACAAAAAACAGCGCACCACCTTACCGCTCTCGCTCGCGGACAAATATGATCTGGCTCAAGACCGCATTTTCGTTTCCGGGCCGCAGGCGATCGTCCGCCTGCTGCTGATGCAGTCCGAGCTTGACCGCCGCGCCGGGGTGAAAACCGCGGGCTTTATCTCCGGCTATCGCGGCTCGCCGCTCGGCGGCCTCGATCTCAATTTCCTGCGCGCCAAGAAGGTGCTGACCGGGCGCGACATCCTTTTTGAGCCGGGCCTCAACGAGGATCTCGCCGCGACCGCGCTTTGGGGCGCGCAACAGGCCGAGATGCGCGGCGAGGGCCGCTTCGACGGCGTTTTCGGGCTTTGGTACGGCAAGGGACCGGGTGTCGATCGCTCGGGCGACGTCTTCCGCCATGTCAATCTCGCCGGCACGTCGCGCTTCGGCGGCGTGCTCGCCTTGATGGGCGACGATCACACGGCCGAATCTTCGAGCACCGCGCATCAGTCCGAATTCACCTTCGTCGCGATGATGATGCCGATCCTGGCGCCGGCGGGCGTGCAGGAACTCGTCGACTACGGTCTCTATGGCTATGCGTTGAGCCGCTATTCCGGCTGCTGGGTCGGACTCAAATGCCTGAAGGACACGGTCGAATCGACCGCCTCGATCGATGCTTCGCTCGATCGCGTGCGGCCCGTCGTGCCGCCGGATTTCTTCCTGCCGTCGGGCGGCCTCAACATCCGTCCGCACGATCCGGTGCTCGAGCAGGAAAGGCGGCTTCAGAACGAAAAGCTTCCGGCCGTCCTCGCCTGGCTGCGCGCCAACAAATTGAACCAGATCGTCACCTCCGGCGGTCCCGATGCCAAGCTCGGCATAGTCGCGGCGGGCAAATCCTATCTCGACGTCCGCCAGGCGCTGGACGAACTCGGCATCGACGAGGTGCGCGCCAATGCGCTTGGCTTGCGTCTCTATAAGATCGGCTGTCCCTGGCCGTTGGAGCCGCAGGGCTTGCGCACATTCGCGCAGGGTCTCGACAAGATCATGGTCGTCGAGGAGAAGCGCTCGCTCATCGAAAACCAATTGCGCGATGAGCTTTACGGCAGCGCGCATCAGCCGGTCTGCATCGGCAAGAAGGACGAGAAGGGCCGTCCGCTGTTTCCGGTGGCCGGCGCGCTCGATGCCAACGATATCGCCATCGCCATCGGCCGCCGGCTGCTCGATTATCATCCGAGCGCCGAACTCGAAAATCGCATCGCCTATCTCGAAACTTTGCAACGCGGCCTTTCGACGTTGAAAGACGCGGCGACGCGCACGCCCTATTTCTGCTCCGGCTGCCCGCACAACACGTCGACGAAAGTGCCGGAAGGCATGCGCGCCTATGCCGGCATCGGCTGCCATTACATGGTCCAGCGCATGGACAGGGCGACCGAAGGCTATACGCATATGGGCGGCGAGGGCGCCAACTGGATTGGCGAGGCGCTGTTTTCGACGCGCGGGCACATCATCCAGAATCTCGGCGACGGCACTTACAATCATTCGGGCGTGCTGGCGATCCGTTGGGCTATTGCCGCCGGCACCAACATCACCTTCAAGATTCTCTTCAACGACGCCGTGGCGATGACCGGCGGCCAGGCACTCGAAGGCGATCTGACGGTGCCGAAGCTCGTCCGCCAGGTCATGGCGGAAGGCGCAAAGCAAATCGCCGTCGTGACCGACGCGCCGGAAAAATATCGCGCCATGGCCGATTGGCCGGGTGAGGTCGCCGTCCATCCGCGCGAAGACCTCGATCCCGTGCAGCGCGATCTTGCTGCCGTCCCCGGCACGACGATCCTCGTTTATGACCAGACCTGCGCGGCAGAGAAACGCCGCCGCCGCAAGCGCCACGAATTCCCCGATCCCGATAAGCGCGTCTTTATCAACGATCTTGTTTGCGAAGGCTGCGGCGATTGCGGCGTTGCCTCGAATTGCGTGTCGGTGCAGCCGCTCGACACCGAATTCGGCCGCAAGCGCGCGATCGACCAATCGAGCTGCAACAAGGATTTTTCCTGCCTCAACGGCTTCTGCCCGGCCATGGTGACCGTGCATGGCGCCAAGCCGAAAGTCGCCGGCATGCAGCCGGCGGCCGAGGATGATTTTCCGGCACTGCCGCAGCCGGAAATTCCGGCGCTTGGCGATAAGCCCTTCTCCATTCTCATCGCCGGCGTCGGCGGCACCGGTGTCGTGACCATCGGCGCCTTCTTGGCGATGGCCGCGCATCTTGAGGGCAAAAGCTGCGGTTCGACCGATATGGCCGGCCTCGCGCAAAAAGGCGGCGCCGTCCACAGCCACATCAAGATCGCCGCAAAGCCCGAACAGATCCATGCGATCGGCATCGCCGCCGGCGGCGCCGATCTTGTCTTCGGCTGCGACCTTGTCGTCTCGGGAAGCGCCAAGGTGCTCGCGGCGATCCGCCCCGGCGAGACCGGCGTCGTCATCAACAATGCCGAAACCTATCCGGGCGATTTCACCCGCGATCCGGATTTCACGCTGCCGGTTGCAACGGTCAAACAAGCGATCGAAAAGGCCGCGGGTGGCCGCGCCGCTTTCTGCGACGCGACGACGCTCGCGACGGCGCTCGTCGGCACCTCCGTCGCCGCGAACATCTTCCTCGTCGGCTTTGCCTGGCAGCGCGGGCTTCTGCCCCTGTCGGAAGAGGCGCTCCTGCGCGCCATCGAGATCGTCGGCGAATCGGTGGCGATGAACAAACGCGCCTTTCTTTGGGGCCGGCGCGAAGCCGCTGCGCATGAGCGCGTCGCCACGCTGCTCCGGCCCTCCGTGGAGCGCAATTCCTCGCGCTTCATCTCAACGTCCTTCGCCGAGCTTTTCGCGCGCCGCCAGACCTTTCTCGCCGCCTATCAGAATGCCGCCTATGCCGAGACCTATGCGCAGGCGGTGAAGCGCATCGCCGACGCCGAGCAGCGTGTTGCGCAAGGCGAGACGCGCCTCGCCACCGCGGTGGCGAAGAGCTTGTTCAAGCTGATGGCGGTGAAAGACGAATATGAAGTCGCGCGGCTCTATAGCGATGGCACATTCATGCAGAACATCGCGGCTGCTTTCGATGGCACGACGCAAATCACCTTCCATCTCGCGCCGCCGATCTTTGCACGCAAGCGCGGCCCGGCGCCCAAATGGACGTTTGGACCGTGGATGATGGGCCTCTTCAAAATCCTGGCACCGCTGAAAGTCCTGCGCGGCACGCCGCTCGATCTTTTCGGCTGGAGCCAGGAGCGGCGCATGGAACGCAAATTGCGCACTGATTTTGAGAGCCTGCTTGATGAAATCGTTGTGAAGCTGGCGCCGGAAAATTACGAATGCGCGATTGCGCTGGCGTCGCTGCCGGACAAAATCCGCGGCTTCGGTCACGTGAAATTGCAAACGATCGAGAAGACGAAAGTCGATGAAGCGGCGCTTCTCGCCCGCTTCCGTGACGAGACGGTGCCGCAGCCGGTGAAGCTCGCGGCGGAATAATTCCTCAAAGCGCAAATGGTCGCGGCAGATTTATTTCTCGCGCGCGAGACCCCAAATGGCCTGCGTGGGGCGCGAACGAGGATATTGAAAATGCAGAAAGCTCCGGCGGCCTTTGGCTGGTTCGACGTCAAGAAGATCGCAGACTCGTTCCCGCCGAATGCGGACACGCTTCTGCTTGATACTTACCTGACCAATGAAGAGGCCGCGAGCGCGCGTATTTTCCGCGTCTACCGGCCAACGCCGGCGCATTATCACGCGACCTGCGACGAATATCTCTATGTTCTGTCTGGCAGAGGCACGTTCTGGCTCGATAATCCGCAGAATGGCGGCGCGTTCGAGCCCGGCCAATTGCTCTTCTTCAAGAAGGGCGTTGTCCACGCGCTGCCCAAGATGCACGAGGAGCCCGTCGTCTTTCTTTCGGTCGACACGCCCCGGCGCGATCCGAAAGACATCATCTTCGTCAATCCCGAAGACGGCACGCCAGAGAGCTTCATCAAAGCTCTCTGACGCGGGCGGCCACGTTTACCGCACGATGATGTTGGAGAATTGCCAGGGATCGTCCTTGTCGAGATCTTCGGCAAAGAGTTTGGCGCGGTCCTTGAGCGGCGTCCAATCGGTGTAGGTGCCGATCACCGGCTGCAGATAGGGCGATTGCACTTCGAGGCAGCGATGGAAATCCATCTCGTCGGCCTCGACAATGCCGGCGCGCGGATTTTCCAGCGCCCAGACCATGCCGGCGAGCACGGCGGAGCTCACCTGTAGGCCGGTCGCGTTCTGATAGGGGGCGATGCGGCGCGTTTCCTCGACCGAAAGCTGCGAGCCATACCAATAGGCGTTCTTGGCATGGCCATAGAGCAGCACGCCGAGCTCGTCGATGCCGTCGACGATCTCGTTCTCGTCGAGAATGTGCCAATCGGGCTGCTGGCGCCATTGCGCGCCGGCCATTTCGTCGAGCGACAGGACGGCATCGTCGGCCGGCCGGTAGGCGTAATGGACGGTCGGCCGGTAGACGACCTCGCCCTCCTCGCGCAGCGTCAGATAGTCGGCGATCGAGATCGATTCGTTATGCGTGACCAGAAAGCCGTGCTGCGGGCCCGGCGTCGGCGTCCAGGAGCGCACGCGCGTGCCGGCGCCCGGCCGCAGCAGATAGATGGCGCAGTCCGGACCGTATTCATGGCGGCGGCCTTCCGGCGGAAGCTTCTTCTCGTGCGTGCCCCAGCCAAGCTCGGCCGGCTGCAGCCCTTCCGAGACAAAGCCCTCGACCGACCAGGTATTGACGAAGACATTCATCGGCTTCGGAGTCTTGGCGCGCTGCGTGTCGCGCTCGGCAATATGGATGCCCTTGATGCCGAGGCCGCGCGCCAGCCGCGCCCAATCCTCGCGGGTCTTCGGCTCGGGAACCTTGATGCCGACATCATTGGCGACATTCAGCAGCGCCTGTTTGACGAACCATGAGACCATGCCGGGATTGGCGCCGCAGCAGGAGACGGCGGTCGGGCCCGCGCCGAGCGCATCGCGTTGGTCGAGCACTTCCTGGCGCAAAGCATAATTCGAGCGCTGCGATTGCGTCAGCCGCGGATCGTCATAGAAGCCCGGCCAAGGCTCGCACACCGTGTCGACATAAAGCGCGCCGACCTCATGCGCGAGCCGCATGATCGCGGCGGAGGAAACCTCGACCGAAAGATTTACGATGAAAGGCTGGCCGGGGCCGTTGGTCAGCAGCGGCTTCAGGAGATCGACGAAATTTTCCCGCGTCACGGCCTTCTGGACGAAGGCGATGCCGCGTTCGTCGAGCAGATGCCGGTCTTTATCGACCGGGTCGATCACGGTGAAACGGGTTTTGTCGAAGTGAAAATGCCGCTCGATCAAGGGCAGGGTGCCGCGCCCGATCGAGCCGAAGCCGATCATGACAATTGGGCCGGTAATCGTGCCGTGGATCGGCCAATTCTGCATCGTCAGTCTCCAGGATGAGGGGCGCAGGGGTCGCGCGCCATAAAGGCGAGATGGTCGCGAAGGTCAAGAACATGCGGCGCAGGCAGGCAAGAAAAAGGCCTTCCGCCGCGAGGGGCGAAAGGCCTTAACGTTTTTAACAGGGCGATGACCTGTTACAGCACGATGACCTTGGTGCCGATCGGAACGCGTTGGTAAAGGTCCATTACGTCGCCGTTCATCATCCGGATGCAGCCCGAGGAGACCGCCTGGCCGATCGAATCCGGCTCGTTGGTGCCGTGAATCCGATAAAGCGTGTCCTTGCCGTTCTCCCAGAGGTAAAGCGCCCGCGCGCCCAGCGGATTGCCAAGGCCGCCGTCCATTTCCTCCGGCAAGTCCGGCCGCCGCTGCAGCATGTCCGACGGCGGGAACCACCGCGGCCATTCCTGCTTGCTGTGAACTTCGGCGACGCCCTTCCAGGCAAAGCCCTCGCGGCCGACGCCGATGCCATATTGCAGCGCCCTGCCATTGCCCTCGATCAGATAGAGGTGCTTTGACGATGTATCGACGATGATCGTGCCGGGCTTTTCCTGGCTCGGATAATCGACTTCCTGCCGCGTATGTTTACCCACAGCGGCCCGATCATCGTCCGGCGGCGGATTATAGGGCGCGGAATCGGGGGAGACACGTTGTGTCGGGCTGGCATAGGCCCGCTGATCCGGCGGCACGTAGGACCCCGGCGGCTCGGCTTGCGGCTCGCCGTAATTCTGAGACGGCTGGCCGCCGCCCGGATAGGGCGGATAGGAATAATCCGGCGGATTGGCCTGATAGCCGTTGTAGTAGCGCCATTGCGCCGAAGCGGCCGTGCAACAGACCGCAAGGGCGGCGAGCGAGAAAAGCGCGAGAACGCCAGTTTTCATCTTGAAATTCATGGATCGACCCCACGGCCCCCTTCAAGGTGATTGATACCTAAAAAAGCGGCAAAATACAGAATGTGCCGCAACACACATGAGACTTCTAACGACGCTATTTTCCAACGAAATAACGCTTGCGCCTGGCTTACGCCACGCCTTTTCACCGGGCTTTGAAGGCGTGCCCGGCCAAGCTCACGGCGTGTGTTAACAAAGCTTTAGCGAGGCATCGCCCTGCGGCTTGACGCCAAATTTTTGCACCGTGCCGGTTCGCAAACCTCTTGTCGCCGGCCAAACCTGTGTCACACTATCTTCGTGGAATGCGTCTCCCAGAAGGAGCAAGGCATGTCTTTGGAAAGCCATCTCGCTGAGCTTGAACGCCGTCACGAAGCCCTCGATCGCGATATCGCGCGCGAGTGGGGCTATCCTTCCGTCGACGAAGTCAGACTGGCCGAGTTGAAGCGGCGCAAGCTGCAGCTCAAGGACGAAATTGCCAAATTGAAAAGCGTCGAGAGAACCGAGACTTTGCACTAAAAGCCCCGTTCACAAAGGGAATTGGCATCGCCGGCATGCGGCTGGGTGCGCTAAGCACCCGGACGGCGCTGGAATGTGGCCTGGAAAAAGGCCGCCCCGCATTGTGGCGGCGCGCTGGATCAGCTAGAAGTTCGCCGTGTTGGGGCCCGGCGCCCGACCGGCCGCCTATTTTGCACCCGTAGCTCAGCTGGATAGAGCGCTGCCCTCCGAAGGCAGAGGTCACAAGTTCGAATCTTGTCGGGTGCGCCAACAAAATCAACGGCTTATACGATGCGATGCGAGCGTCTTTCCGCTGTAGTAAGCACGCAGTAAGCACGGGGCAGCGATAGCTCGGTAGCTGTCGCCGCTTACGGCTAGCTCAGCTTCGAAAGCTCGTAGTGTGCACGACGCGAGGTCAGGCTGCGACGCAGCTTACTTGCCGCAATCGCTCGGCGGCGTTTCGCCGGCGAAGCGGGCAGTCATCCAGGTGATGGCGTCGAGCGCGCTTTTCATCGCCGCCGCGCCATGGCCGACGCCCGGCATCAGAAAGAGTCGCGCCTTGCTGCCGCTTTTGCAGAGCGTATCGAAATAAGCCTGCGTCACCTTCGGCCAGATGACTTCATCATCGAGGCCCTGGGCGAGGAAGACCGGAATGTCCGCCGGCACCGGGCCGGGCGTATTCTTCGCCAGCAGCGCGCGCCAGGGCTCGACATCGTCCGGATGCGCAACAGTGAGGAAGTGATGCTCCAGCGGCTTTTCCGTCCGCTTGCGCGCGCTCAAGTCCCACGGCCCTTCGATACATTCCTGTGCCAGCCGGTCGATCGCCGGCATGGCACGCGGATCGACTACCTTCGACATCGGCGCATCATAGACGCGCTGCCAGGACCAGAGCGTCATGGCGGTAATGTTCTTGCCGGCGGGGCTGTCGAGATCGTCATCCATCAGCGCGCCGAGCTCGCTTGCCGGGGCCGCGGCAGCGACGCCAAGCAGCGTGAGCTCCGGCGCATAGCTCTTGGAGATCAGGCCGGTGAAGAGCGCCGCATGGCCGCCTTGCGAATGGCCCCAGACGACATAGCGGTTGCCGCCGCCTGCACCCGGCATCGTCCGCGCAACGCGCACGCTGTCGACGACGGCGCGCGCCTCGCTGAGGCCGACGAGATAGGGATGTGGCCCCGGCGTGCCGAGGCCGGGATAATCCGTCGCCGCGACGACATAGCCGTCGCGCACCATCGTCCGCAGGCCCTGCACCTGCTGAAAGAAGAAGAGCGCCAGCGAGGGCGCACAATGTGGCACGATGCCGGTCGTCGGATGCGCCCAGGCGACGATCGGCCGTCCGCCCGGCGGCGGCGCGCCTTGCGGCACGATGACGACGCCGGACACGAGGATCGGCTTGCCGTCGAAACTCGTCGAGCGATAGAGCACGCGCCAGGCGGCGGCACCCAGCGGCGCGCCTGCCATCGCCTGCGAGCGCACCAGTGCACCGGGCTTGCCAACGGCATCAATGCGCGGCGCATCATAGAAGGCGCTTTGCGCCACAGCAGGCGCTACGAGCGCGAGGAAGATGGCCGCCAACCACGCGCGGCGCATCATAGGCCATAAAGAATTTTGAGATCGCCGCTCATGCGTAGCGCGATGCTGACGCCATCCTGCAACAGGGAGACGTGATCGAGCTTGGCCGAATCAAGATGGCCGACCATGCGAAAGCCGCCTTTCAACGGCCGCGTCAGGTTCTTGTTCGCCGTGGCGAGCAGCTTTTGATAGGCTTGCTGATACAAGATTTTCGCCTGGCGCAGCCGATCGACCAGATCGGTGTTCCCATTCGCCTGCGCCATAGCCTCGGCTTTCGCCGCGAGCGCCGCCAAGTCAGGAAACTGCAATGCCTGCGTAGTGCTGTCGACCTGCGGCGTCGCCGAGAGATAAAACCACGCGCCGGCATCGGGCGCCGTATTGGCCGCCCGGGCAATTTTCAAGCCGATGATGATCTTGCCATTCGACGGATAGATTTTGACATCGCGGAGCGTGACATTGCCCTTCAAGGACGCCGCCGCCGCATCTTTGATCTTCTGACTCAAGAAGTCGTAGCCGATCGTAACCGGCAGGATGACTTCGAACTTGCCCGGCGCCGCGACATCGCGGCCAAGCGGCGGCAAAGGCGTTGCGGCCACAGGCGCCGGCGCGGCGCCCATGGCGGTCGCGGCAGTGCCCTGCAATTCGAGCGCGCCCCACAACACGCGGCGGTCGGCGCGCACGCCGGCGAAGGCGGCGGTCTGCGGCGTCAATTGCAGCCAGACCGGCGGATTGTCGGCAAGCTCGATCGGATCGAAGGCATGGCGCCAAGCGGTTGCCGCCTTGCCCCGCAGATCGAGCCGCCGCGCCGCCTCGACGGCGCGCGCCCGCACCCGCGCGAGCTGTTCGCGAATGCGCGGCTCGACATAACGGGCGAGCGAAATGTCGCGGCCGAGCACGTGAAGAATCGGCGGCTCGGTCCAATGGTAGCTATCGCTCAAGTGAAGATCGAGCGACCAGTCGCGCCGCAGCTCCGGCCGCGCCTCCGCCTCGACCACAACGCCGGCCTCGGCCGCGCCATGAATGCGTCGGGTGAACCGGTTCGCGCCCTGCCCGCTCACTGTGCCATAGATCGGCGTCGAGCCGATGATCGCATCGCCGCGGCCATAAAGCGAGACAGGCCCGGTGCGCTCGATATAGCCCTCGATGTCGCAATTCGCCCGGACGCGAAAGAACAGCACGCGCCGGTGAACGCATTGGATGCGCTCGTCGAAGGTTGCAAGCCGCCGCGGCACGTCGCGCTCGACCGCTTGAGCAAGCGCCGGAATGCCGAACTCGATGGTCGCGGAAACACGCGACGGCGTGACAAAGGGTGCGGGCTTGTCGGGGCTGACCGGGGGCGCCTCGTCGGCACGGACCGAATTACACAAAACTGTTACAAGAAGAAGCGCGGTCCCTGCACGAAGACACGCCGCAACTTTGCTCATCGCCTTGCTCCGCATCCAACACCGGCGCAATTCATCCGGCTTATAGGCGCGCGCGTCAAGATTGGAACCGCGCAGCGTTCCGAGCTCGTAAATTTAGCGCTTGATCGGATTCCTCGACAAGTTTTCGTGCTTCGACCGCCGCGACGCCGGGTGTCAGCTTAGTATCATGCACCATGCGATACGGCGCCGACGAAGGAATGCTCGAATTGTTGTCGATCCGGTTTTTTCACGGGCTCGGTTGCAGTGAAACCTGCAGCCCACTGATCTACGGCTTGACACTTTGGGAAACGTAGGGTGTCGCCAAGCCAGACTCGCCTTCCATCAATTTATCAAGATTGACCAATGCACTCACGAGGGCCAGCCGTGCCCTGCGGACGTTTATGCCCGACAATCGTTCGGTCTGGCCGGCGGCCGCGAGGAATTCATCCAGCATGTCCGGGCAATTTCGCACCAACTCCAGAAAATGATCGCCTGAAGGGGCGTTCTGTCCGGAAAACCAATTCTTGACAGTCCTTTCCCCGGCGCCAGTCCAACGTGCGACCACTTTAATTGCCGACGATCGCTCTCCCAGGGATCGGCGTAGGACGCGCGCTACAAGCAGAGCGAAGCGACCGTCCTGCCGGAGCCTTTTCGGCAAAACCTTGCCCTTTTCAGGAAAAGACATTTCGACCTCCAGCCGCTTCAATGAGTTCACGCACGGCAAGCGCCAAGTCTGAGTAACGACGGTTCAGATCGAATGGTGACAAGTTCATATGGCGGCCGCGCGAACCGGAGCGGGAGTCACGAGGGGCAGATTCGCGCGGTTGCGTATGTGCGGATGTCGACCGATTTACAGGAGTTCTCCCCGGAAAATCAGTTAGCAGCGATCATGGGCTATGCCGAGCAGCGCGGCTTCGAAGTCATCAGGGTCTATGACGACGCTGGCAGAAGTGGTTTGAGGGCTGACAATCGCCCCGGCCACCGCCGCCTTATGGCAGATATTGAATCTGGTCGCGCCGATTTCGAAGCGGTTATAATCTATGACATCAGCCGATGGGGCCGTTTCCAGGATGCTGATGAGTCGGGCTATTATGAACATATATGCTCACGAGCGGGTATCCAACTCCACTATTGCGCTGAGCAATTCGAGAACGACGGAAGTCTAAGCTCGAACGTCGTTAAGTCGATCAAGAGATTGATGGCTGGCGAGTTTAGCCGAGAGCTCTCGGAAAAAGTCTCTGCTGGCAAGGCCCTGTTGATCAAGAAGGGTTTTCGACAGGGCGGCATGGCGGGTTTCGGCCTGAGGCGCATGCTCGTTGATGAGTGCGGCAACCGAAAGGGCGAACTCGCCTTCGGCGATCGTAAAAGCCTGCAGACCGATCGCGTTATTCTCGTCCCCGGGCCACCACGCGAAGTGGAAACCGTCAGGCGAATATACAAGATGTTCGTTGACGAGCGGCGAAGAGAGAGTGAGATCGCCGCAATCCTGAACCAAGAGAAAATTCTTACGTACCGCCGCCGGCAGTGGACTCGGGTGACAGTCCGTGGGGTTCTGACCAATCCGAAATATGTCGGAGACAACGTCTCCAATCGCGTCTCGACGAAACTGAAACAGAAACGTGTCGTCAATGCCCCCGATCGGTGGATTCGTGTCGAGCGGATCTTTGAGCCGATCGTGGATCGGCAACTCCACTATGCAGCCGCGACAATTATTAAAGAACGTTCGCGCCGCTTGAGCAACGGCGAGCTTCTGGCGTTGTTGCGCGAGCTACTGATCGAAGTTGGGACCCTGTCAGGCCTGATTATTGACGAACGCGAAACAATGTTATCGAGCAGTGCCCTTGCCCGGCGCTTCGGGGGTCTTCCGCGAGCCTACAAGCTCGTCGGCTATCAGCCCGATCGGGACTATCGGTTTGTTGAGGAAAATCGTGAGCTACGCCGTCTCTATCCATATCTCGTGCAAGAGGTCGTCGCGGGAATTCAAGACGTCGGCGGTCACGCCTTTTTCGATCTGGAGACAGATCTGCTGACTGTCAATGAGGAATTCACTGCTTCCGTGGTGATCGCTCGGTGCGTTCAGCCAACGGTAGGGCGCCCGCGCTGGCGGATCCGTTTCGATGCCGAATTGGCGCCCGACATCATTATCGCCATTCGCATGGACCAAAGCAATCGTCGCCGACGCGATTACTACCTGCTTCCTCGTATCGATATGACCGGATCTAACGTGCGGCTGAGAGAACGCAACGGGTTATCGCTCGACGGATACCGGTTCGACAATTTGGATTTCCTATATGCCTTGGCGGCGCGCATCCCTATCATGGAGGCGGCATGACCACTGAAACGAAGGATGTCGAGGTGATTCCTATCGATCGGATCACCGTTCTCAATCCAAGAGTTCGAAATAAGCGCAACTTCGAAGAGATGATCGAAAGCATAAGGCTCGTTGGTTTAAAGCGCCCGATTACCGTTAATCGCTCGGTCGGGGAGGACGGGGAGCCGGCTTACGGCCTTGTCTGCGGCCAGGGGCGTCTGGAGGCCTGCACTAAGCTCGGGCAAACTCATATTCCAGCGATCGTGATCGACGCTGCAGAAGCTGACTGCCTTGTGATGAGTCTCGTCGAGAACTGCGCTCGTCGTCAGCATCGCGCAATTGATTTACTTCAAGATATCCAGGGATTGGCGAGGCGCGGCTATACCGATCAGCAGATCGCCGCGAAGGTTGGCCTCAGCTATGAATGGGTCAATATGATCTCGGGATTATTTGCAAGAGGCGAGCAGCGTTTGTTGGTTGCAGTAGAGGCAGGTACAATTCCGCTCAGTGTCGCGGTGGAGATCTCGCGCGCCGACGACAGCGAACTACAGGGTTTGCTAGCCCAAGCATATACAGAAGGCAAAATCTCGGGCAGCAAATTGATAAAGCTGCGCCGATTGCTCGACCGGCGACGGCGTTTGGGTCCCAAGTTGGAGAGCCAAGCGCTTGGACGCTCTTCGCCTTCGAAAAAGCCCTCGTCGACGGAAGCTTTGATCCGGGTCTATCGGCGCGAAGCGGATCGCCAGCGCCTGCTGGTCAAGAAAGCCGAAATCACTCAAACTAGGCTGCTGTTTATTGTGGAAGCGATGCGCTCGTTGCATGACGACGAAAACTTTTTGAATCTGCTTAGAGCGGAAGGGTTGGCCGACATGCCACGGGAGCTGGCTGATCGCGTTAGCCATAGAAGGATCGAAGCATGACTTCGAACGAAAGCCCATTTCGTCTTCTTCAAGGCTTTGAGGATAAATATGTGAGACTACCGGTGTCCGCGTTGCTGCCCTTGAAATCGCAACCACCTTGGGTCAAGACGACTGCCAAATATCAGCAGATCGCGGCCTCGATTCGGGAAGTCGGTCTCGTCGAACCTCCTGTCGTGTCGCGGACAGGTGCATTGTTCTCAATTCTCGATGGGCACATTCGGATCGAGATATTGAAGGATCTCGGTATTTCTGAAGTCGACTGCCTAGTCTCAATTGATGACGAAGCATTCACTTATAACAAGCGCATCAGCCGGCTTTCCGTCGTCCAGGAGCATGCCATGGTGGTCCGGGCCATCGCGAGAGGTGTCCCCGACCACAAGATCGCTAAAGCGCTAAGTTTAAACGTCATCTCCGTTCGCCGTCGTGCGAAGCTTCTCGACGGTATATGCGCGGAAGCTGCTGCCTTATTGAAAGATAAGCAATGCCCAATGGCGATGTTTGAGGTATTGAAAAAGATGCGGCCTATGCGCCAGATCGAAGCGGCCGAGTTGCTTATCAACGCGAACAACTTCTCGGTGGCGTATGCGTCGGCGATTCTCGCCGGAACGCCTCAGACACAGCTCATCGAAGATCACAAGCCTAAGAATATAAAGGGCGTAACTCCAGCAGCCATGGCAAGGATGGAAAGAGAACTCGCCCGGCTCCAGGAATCGATTTCTTCGATTCAAGATACATATGGCCGGGAGCATCTTCAGTTGACGGTTATCAAGGCGTATATTGCTAAACTTCTCGAGAACGCGCGCGTGATCCGTTATCTGACACAGCATCGCCCTTCATTCCTGCAGGAATTTAAGACGATCGCAGAGGCGAATTCAACATTAGATTGCGATTTGTCTTAGCGGAGCGCCGAGTCGGCGCGCAAGCGAGTGACGACTTTACTCGATGCACTTTTCGTAACCTACACTATCGAGGCGCAGAAGCCATAGAGTGTCTCTCGCAATCCTATTGAGCTCTTCGGCGTCCAGTCGCGTAGAGATTCGCGCCGGATGAAGCGTCTTCGAGAAAATCAAGATTCGATCGGCAGTGGATCGACGTGGCTGGTTGGGGCCGAAGGGCGGAACGGCTGTTTTGGGCGCTCGTGCCACTAAGACCGGACTTGGTGCTACCGCGACCTCCAGCCGACAAATCTGGCACCAATTCGGGCCGACGTGGTGGCTGCGGGTAACATTCGGAGGTTGGCCAGCAGAGTCGAAGGGACAGCTGAACAGCCCCAAGTTGACGGCTTGCCCGCAGAGCATTGCATATGACCGCTATCTTCGGCAGGGTCAGTTGCTCAAGAGGAGTCTGCTCGCGAAGGCGGTCGACGCCAGGGCGGTGGTCAATCTAAAGTTCCGCGGAAGCGGTCGCGTTAACGAATGGCTGCGCGCCATTCGTCCATGTCACGTTGATAGCGTTGTTATCGATGGTGACTTCCTTCGTGGCATCGCCAGAATTCCAGACGCGCAAATTGCTTCCAGAAACGCCCACGTAGTCCTGCCATTGCGGGGTTGCGGGAGTACGCCAGCCGCTGATCGTTATTGTCGGACTAGCCCGCATTTGCACGGCGAACGTCCACACGGTTGAGGGTGACCAGGTATTGGCAGATGACCCAGAATTAGGAGTCGGATAGCCGGGCAATCCAGTTGAGATTTCAAAATAGCGCTGACAGAATGGCAATTCCACTGAGATTGGTCGCAATTCTGGCGCCGGCGGCGTGTTGTTCAAACCTACCGTAGCGCCCGGTGTCGAGCGGACATCAGCTTCGGAAATCTGAACGCTGCTGCTCGTCAAGCTGAAATTATTTCCAAAATCAAAGGTGATTTCCAGGCCATTGCCGGAGCTGCTGCTAGCCGTGAACGTATAGGCGACCTGCGTCCAGGATCCGTTAGGGCAGGGCTGCAGGCTGACGGCATTCACATCCGTGGTCGAGCTTGTCCAGGCATCCGCGGCGCCCGCGTGCTTTACGGTCAGCGCCGGCGTAATCGTGGCGCCTGTGTTATTGTAAATCTCCGCCTGCACAGTAACAGTCTGGCCTTCTAATGGTGCAGCGACAAAGCTCTCGATACGCTGCTTGATGGCGATATCTCCGATAGTGGCCCCGCCGTTGACTTTAAGGCTGTAGAGAGTAGGTCCGCGACCTGATGCCTGGGACCAAGGAACGTTGCCGCCTGCGGGCATCACATACCAGCCGTCGGCGGCCGTCTGCGTCGAGGGACTCACAGTTGTCGTTGCTGTGCCTGATGTGCCGCGCTGCCAAACATCCATCGTTCCGTTGCGGAACTTATTCAGATATCCGCCAGTGAAATTCGCCCCCGCGCTCAAACAATTGTTGATGGCCGTGAAATTTGCCATCACTTGGGACGCGTCGGCGGTCTGTCCGTTAGCCAAAGTGTAAGGCAAGGTGCAAGCGGCGAAGGCCTGCACGGCAGTTGCAAAAAGGATGAATAGCCCAAAAGATAGTGCACGCAACATTTGTAGACCTCACCACGTGGACAGAGCCTTGTTTGGAAATGTACCGACGTACGATCTCACGAGAGGTGCGGAGCGCACTTCAGAGCTTGCGATCAAAGTTCAGAGGAAACGGTCCAATGAATGAGATACACCGACCCTACCGTTAAGCCTTGCGACGGCGTGTATTGATTGAAGCCATAGGTAGTCAGTGTGCCGTTTCTGATCTGCGCAGTGCCGGAAATCGTGCCGTTGTTTAGGTCGTAATAAGTGCCAGCCGCGGAACCCGTGGAAGCATTGTAGAATTGGATTGTTGGTTGGGTTCGCATTTGCACTTGGAACGTCGTCTCGCCCAGATCATAAAAATCAAACACGTCGATCGCGACGTGACCGAATGAGGAGTTTGTTTGGTTGGCAGTGCCGGGCGCAGTTCCGTAGGGATAGCTCGACTGAAAATAGCGCTGACAGAATGGTATTTCCGCCGAGATCGGCCTCAATTCTGGCGCCGGCGGCGTGTTATTCAGCCCTACCGCAGTACCCGGTGTCGCCCGGACGTCCGCTTCAGAAATCTGAACGCTGCTGGTTGTCGAGCCGAAATTATTTCCAAAGTCAAAGGAGATTTCCAGACCATTGCCGGAGCTGCTGCTAGCCGTGAACGTGTAAGCGACCTGCGTCCAGGATCCGTTCGGGCAGGGCTGCAAGCTGACGGCATTCACATCCGTAATCGGACTTGTCCAGGCATCTGCGCCGCTCGCGTGCTTTACGGTCAACGTCGGCGTAATCGCGGCGCCGGTATTATTGTAAATCTCCGCCTGCACCGTGACCGCCACGCCCGCGAGCGGAGCTGCGATCACGCTCTCGATGCGCTGTTTAACGGTTGCGTCCGTAACCCCCGCTGCGCCGATGACTTTCAGACTGTAGACGGTTGGCCCACGGCCGGTAGCCTGTTGCGCGGTTATACCCGCGGCCGCTGGGATCACGATCCAACCGTCTGCGGTGTAGGCGCCAGCTGTCGTAACGGAGATCGGGCCCGCTCCGCGCTGCCAAACATCCATCGTTCCGTTACGAAATTTATTGAGATAGCCGCCAGTGAAATTGGTCGAACTACTGACACAATTAACAACCGCATTTAGATTCGCCATGACTTGCGAAGCGTCGGCGGTCTGTCCGTTCGTTAAGGTGTAAGGCAGAGTGCAGGCCGCGAACGCTTGCACCGTAGTTGCGAAAAGGATGATTAGCCCGAGCGATAGAGTGCGCAGCATCGTCGACTCCCCCACGTACACGAACTGTTGGTTGGAAACGTACCGACATACAACTCGGCGAGATGTATAAAACCAAACGCAATGTACGAACGTGTCATTTAAACGATACCATTGCCCACCTAAGATATCGTCGTTCGGCGCAATAATTATCTCAGGTGTACCATGACACTGTCACGACATCGTCGACACCATCGCGCATTCATCTCCATCGTGTTTGCCACCCTGACTATGACTGCAGCTCATGCGGCAAACGGATCAGTCGTTTACACTTACGATGCCCTCGGCCGCATCCTGACGGCGAGCTACGATACCGGCGTCATCATCATCTACAGCTATGACGCGAACGGAAACAGGACGCAGCAGATCGTGAACGTGAACACATCTTCGCTTGCGTGGACCGGCAGCAGCAGCCCTTGTACATCGAATTGCTGGGGCGCGAGTTTGTGGACAAGCGCCACGCATTGAGCCTGCGCGATGAAATTTCCGTGAAGCGAGCGGCGCCATGTACAACTTTAGGTTTTTAAAATTTGGAATTTTATTCGTCCTGCTGGCAGTGTTCTCGATAGGGCCGGCTACGGCACTCGTGTTTTCCAGGGCCAAGCCGGTTACGATCGACGCCGCGGATAAGATTTTGCGCGCTCGCATAAGGACCGCGCCTCACACTGGCAATGTGGGCCCGGCATTGCCGCGAAGGGCAAATGCCGCAGCGGTCGTTGCCGGGACCGTTCTTAGTTCCACAGCAATTGGTTGCGCCAGCGGGTCTTCGCAGCCGGTCGAAATTTCAGCCCTCGCCAGCTCCCTCAAGTGCGATCTCGATCTCATATACGAATATGTCTACAACAATATCGAATATGAACCTTTGTTCGGGAGTAACAAAGGTGCATTGGGTACGCTGCTCGACCAGCGCGGCAATGACATTGATCAGGCGCAACTCTTTGTTGCGCTGCTGAATGCTGCTGGAATCACCCAGACTAGCTTCCAGTATGGCTATATCACGGTCACTGGTCCGACTGCGGAAAAGTGCCCCGAAACCGGTACGATACTACCGGTCGCTTCTGCGCCAGGATGGCTCGGCGTTAAGAACGATGGGACCGCCATCGCGAATATGCTAGACAACGGTGGAATACCGACTGGCAGCACCGTTTGGGTGAACAACGACGGCACGATTGCGTGCCTCGACGTTGCTCATGTCTGGGTGCAAGTTACCATCAACGGCACGAATTACGTCTTCGATCCGAGCTTCAAGCAGCACCTCGTCTCAGCTGGTCTTGCAAATCTCAGCACCATTCTCGGCTATAGCCAAGCGCAGTTTGTCTCTGATGCCGGGGGCACGACTGATGCTGTCTCTATTTCGAATATCAACCGCGCTAAAGTGCGCTCCGATCTCGCGTCCTACGCAAACAATCTCATTTCCTATATCCGCGCCAATAATCCAACCGCCACGCTTAACGATATTATTGGCGGCAAGACTATTGTCCCCTTAGCGGGCTCGCCTATTCGACAAACGAGTCTCCCTTATCTCGCGGCCAACCAGCCCTCGGGCTTTCCTCAAAATTGGGGCGCGAGCGTCCCCGACGCATATCGGACCTGCCTGGCGATCTCCATGCCAGGTGTTACTGCCCAGGAACCTTGCGCGTCAGCAACCTCACAGACTGTCGTCTTTTATTCGGATCAGACTTACGGTCAACGGATCACTGTATTCTCCGTGCCCGATCCAAACATTTCTGGCAACTATATCCCCACCCTACGCATCAACGGTGCAGCACCCACGAGCGGTACCAATATTGGACCGTCAACCTCATCCGGACAATCCTGGGGAATCTATGCCGACATAACGCATCCTTACGCGTGGACGGGAGATAACCAGGCGCAATCGCTAACGGTGAAGGCTGGTGGTTCTTACTTGATCAGCGCAGGTTGGGGACGCGTGGGCCGCGGCATGGTGGCAAAGCATCAGCAGCTTCTTTCGCAAGCACTTGCCGCTCCCGGCGTAGATCCTGCCTCGGAATCGGTCCTTGGCGAAAGTCTCGCCATCATCAGCTATAACTGGCTCGCCGAAAATGCCACGCAGATGGCGATTAGCGATGCAATCGGCGAAGTAACGACGCAATACCATCATGGGGTTGGAATCACCGCGCAAACGTCCATTCAGAACACAGGCAGCCAGGGTCCCTATGTCGATCTACCGATGAATGTGGTCTCGAGTGGCCAAGAGACCTGTTACCCCACCTCACCCTGTCCATTTCCCGGCCCGATCATAAGCTCCTTTTATTCGAATACCGGAATTTCGAGTTCACTTGAGTCGGCCGTGCTTGAACAGACCCAGGCACCGACGCCAAATATGATGGCGGCCTCAACAATACGGCTTGTCGATCAAAACGCTTCGACCGGCGCCAAGACGTTCTTCGCAGACGGCACGACATCTGCGGGGCAAAGCAATTATATCAATACGATCAGGCCATTGCTTCAGCAATCCGGCACCGCTTATTCGTCGGCGGATCTGGCTGCGATCGATGACGCGGTGACTGGGAGCAGTCCCCCGCCGGCGAACCCGTCCCCGACGGGAAGAAGCCAAGTATTAGCGCCAATTAACGGAGCTATGTCTGTCGGTCTTTGGAAAGGTGCGGGCTACACGATCATCAACTCGTCCAGCAATTCCATAACGATGACGCAAAAGATTAGTGGCGGCTTGAGCGGCGGTTTCAGCGGCACCGATATAGACACAGAAGAGCAGGTGGACAATACGGACGAAACCTTGGATCCACCTGCAGAAGATCCAGACGTACCCGATTTTGTTGACGCGCAACCGCCGCCGGACCCGACCACGATCGAAGAGCCTATCGATCTTGTTACGGGAACGGAAATCTACAACAATAAGGATTTGGAGGTAGGCGGCGGAACGTTTCCATACGCGTTATCTTTCAGCAGAACCTATCTTTCGTCATCAAGCCTGACGGATGTCGGTTTGGGCAACGGCTGGACTCATGATTACAGCCTCTCGGCTAAGGTGGACAGTGACCCATACGCGGGCATGGGCGAAAATTCACCGATAAGCGCCGCCTCGGCCATTGCCGCGATTTACGTGTCCCAAGATCTGCTCAATAACTCACCTCAAACCGCGAGCTCCATGACGCTTGCCTGGATAGTAGATAATTGGTTCACGGACCAACTCACGAACAATGCTGCGGTGATATCGCGACCGAGCGCGACGGAAGAATATATCGCCCTTCCACACACGGATGGCGCTACAGCGATAAGTTATAATTCTCCCTTCAGATCCTCGGCTCTTCTGACCGCCGCGGGCACTGGAACGGGAAACCCGACTTCTTTCAGCTATAGGAACAAAGACGGCAGCGAAATGGCGTTCGCTACTGCTCCCGGTGACGATCTCACGTTGCCCATTTCGTCCTGGACCTCGCCAAACGGCATGCAGGCGAACTTCACCTATAATTCGGCCGGTGCTTTGACAAGTGTGGCGAACAATATCGGTCGGCAACTAAATCTGTCTTATTCGGGCACGCATATTTCGTCTGTCTCAGACGGCTCGAGGTCGGTAAACTTTACCTACTCGGGCGACAATTTGACCGGCATGACCGATCCGCTCGGCGATACGACAACGTATGCCTACGATACGACTGGGGTCTACGATACTGCGGGACATTTAACGCAAATCTTCTACCCGACTAGACCGAACACCCCATTTGTTACGAATTGGTACGATCCGCTAGGTCGTGTGGTCCAGCAAGCCAATGCCAATGGGGCGGCGTCGCTGTTCTATTTCGCTGGATCGCGAACCGAGACCGTCGATCCGCTAGGTAATCGAGATATCACCTACCAGACACCGGACGGAAAGATTCTGTCTGATGCCAAGGTGTTGAGCCCGAGCTTCGGCGACGTATTCGGCGATACGGAGCAGCAAGACGGCCTCGTGAACGTCACGACTAATCAGTACGACGGGCTCGATCGGCTGGTTCTTACGACCTTACCCGAAGGCGGCAGCACGGATTACACCTATGTCGAGAGCTCAAATCCCTGGGCCAATAACATTGCGTCGACTACGCGTACGGCCAAGCCTGATTCGCCGCTGGCGCCTCTGACAACCGCTTTCACTTACGACGCCATCTACAACAAGCCGACTTCCGTTACCGACCCGCTTGGGCTCGTGACGACGATGGGCTACGACCCAGCTACGGGAAACCTGCTCAATATCGTCTCGGATTTTGGCGGTGCCGGACATTTCAACGCGACGCGCAGTTTCACATATAACAGTATCGGGCAGGTGCTTACTGCGACCGATCCGCTCGGGATCGTGACCAGTTCGAGTTACGACGGGTACGGAAATTCAATTGCTGTTACGCATGATTGCTGCGGCGCAGGCCACCTCAACCAGACCAGCAAGACGGCCTACAACGCTTTCGGCGATCCCGTTTCTGTGACAGACCCAAATGGAAACGTTACGATACAGGGCTATGACGCTAACCGGCGCCGCATAGAGACGATTTCACCCGCGACGCCTGATACGCGGGGCGGGCTCGTTACCACCTTCGCCTACGATCCTGTCGGCCAGCTCCTTCAAACGCAGCAATCGGCAAATTGCAACATCTTACACACGGTCAAGACGAGCTATACGCCGACCGGAAAGATAGCGACAACGACCGACGCAAATGGAAATGTGACGGTCAACGCCTATGATGCTGACGACCGCCTTTCGAGCGTCACCGATCCGCTCGGCCGGGTCACGAGCTATGGGTATGACGCCCTCGGCCGGCAAATATCGGTTTCGAACCTCGCCATTCAGAGCGCACCGCTTTCGCAGGAGACATATACGCCCGACGGTGTCGTCGGTAGTCTGACCAACGCGAACGGGAAGACCACGACGTACACGCCCGATGGTTTCGATCGGCTTTCGACGACCACGTTTCCGGACAACAGCACGCAGATTTTAAACTACGACGCCGACGGCAATGTCCTGTCGCGCCAAACACGGGCCGGTTCCACAATCGGCTTCGGCTATGACACATTGAACCGGCTGGTGATCAAGGCCGCGCCCTCCGAGCCGACAGTGTCTTATGCCTACGACCTCGCCAGCCATTTGATCGGCATGAGCGACAACAGTCCCGCGATTGCTGTTCCGACGGCAGATTTTGTCTCGACCACAAGCTACAGCTATGATCAGCTAAATCGGCTGATTGCCACGAGCTTCAGCCCGGTTCAAGCTCAGGCGCCGCCGTCGACTGCCAGCAGCGCCACCTTCAATTATGGCTATGACGCTACCAACCGGCGGATCAGTCAGACCACCAACGACAGCTCATATTGGTCGTACCCCACCGCAAGTACGAACGTTTCATATTCAGCCAATAATCTCGACCAATACACCGCGGTTGCCTCGGTTACGCCGACTTACGATCCCAACGGCAACCTTACCTATGATGGCACATTCACTTATTCTTATGATCCTGAGGGCCGACTAATTTCTGCGAGCGGCGCGGGCAATACCGCCGCCTACGCTTATGACGCGCGGGGTTGGCGCAAGGAAAAGTCAGTCAACGGCGCGACGACTGTCCTCGTGCAGGACCCGCAACAGCGGGCCGTGCTGGATTACAGCGGCACTGACGGCACAATCCAGGACTGGTATGCATTCGGATTGGGCCCAAACGAAGCGTTCAATCAAAACAACTTGGCGGGGTCGACCCGCTCGACCTTCATCCCCGACACCCAAGGCTCAATTGTTGCCTCTCTGAACGCAAGCTCCGGTGCGCTAACAAAGGCTGGCTTCCTACCATACGGCGAAAGCAGCACGACTGCCGGTAGCTTCCGTTACACCGGCGCTCGCATCGATGCCGAGACCAATGGGCTTTACGACTTCCGTGCCCGCATCTATTCGCCGATGCTTGGTCGCTTTATGCAGACCGACCCAAGCGGGACTCAAGGCGGCGTCAACCTATATGCTTATGTCGGCAACGATCCGCTAAACCAGGTCGACGTC
The DNA here is from genome assembly GCA_040756295.1 of Pseudomonadota bacterium. GTDB lineage: Bacteria > Pseudomonadota > Alphaproteobacteria > Rhizobiales > Beijerinckiaceae > Methylovirgula. The sequence goes on from JBFLZN010000002.1 coordinate 769,735, forward strand.
TCGGGGCTGGCGCCGGATGAGCCGACTAGCGAGGAAAGCAATAGCGAGGAGAGCGGTTTTGTACCTACTACTCTGAGCACGGATACCTCGCAATCAGACGTGAATGCTGAGGCACCGGAGGCGGCAGAGAGTGGCGGTGGCGGAATTGGTTCAATCGTGGGCATAGATGCCGAAGCCGGAGATAGCGGTGATGGCGGGGGTGGCGGCAACGGAATCGGTGGCGCCGGTTCGCTCGGAGGCGGGGGAGGCGGATCATCTTCTGGGATTATAATAACCGTCGACTCGTCCGGGCAAGCCACCGTTAATATTCAGGGGGTTGACCTAACGGAGCATGCCGCGCTGCAGGCCACTGTCAGAAACATCTCACTGGAAGATATATCTGAGGCGCTGCAGAGCGGCAATTCGTTCAGCTATAATCAGAATGGAGACGCTCGGACTGGCTATTACGACCCGCTGTCCACTACATTTGTTGGAGTTGGCAATGGGATCACCACGGTGATAAACCTATCGAATCCCTCAAACTATCTATTCAATCTTACAAATAGGTAGGACGGCATGGAACTCCGATACGACGCATCTGCGGACGCAGCCTACATTGATCTGACGGAAAGAGAGGGGGCGGCTAGCTTCGGATTCTCATATGAGTGTAATCCCGCTGAGGTGAACGGGCAGATACATTTAAATTTTGATCTGAATGGGCGTCTGATGGGAATTGAAGTTCTCGATGCGAGTAAAAAGCTACCTGCTTCACTGCTGAAAAACGCTACGCGGTAATCCCTATCCGTTCGTGTTCTGGCTGCGATACCAACATAGTTTGAGGTGCGGTTGGCGATAGATTCGTCGCCGGCTGCGCGTAATTGGCGGCGTTCAAGATTCCGGCGACTGGCTTGTCCTAACGTTGCGGCGGCATGGTGGAAGCGGTGAAGGTTGATGCCGAATCCGAATTCCTATCGGGTCCTGCCGCGGACCATGTCGTAGATGGATCCGTGATCCATAGGGTGGCCCTTGTTGGACGCCCATAGACCGGTGTGGCGCTGGGCGCCCGGTATGAGCGGCCTATATCGGATCAGATACAAGTCGAGCTTCTCGCACAGTGCAGGGGCGATTGAATATTTGAGAGCGCAACCCGTTTTTGTGTCTTCTGCGGAGATATCTAAAGCCCAAAGGGCGCCTGCGCGCGTGAGCTGTTTTCCGATCTCAAGCGCGGCGAACGTGCGCCGACGCAACGGAAACGCGGCGAGGAAGGCGATTATCAGGCCATCGTGGAACTTGAACGCTACGGATTTTGATACGCCGCCGGACACCGCGGAGCAGGCGGCTTCGCAGTCACGAGGGCCGCTGGCGAACGCCGCCGAGCGCTTGGTGCACTTTTCCGAATCCGCACTATACGCCGCTCTGAACCTCTCCTCTCTCCGTCGAGGTCCCCGCAAAATTTACGCGAACGGATGCCTGACAAATTCGAAAATCTTTTTCCCGGCTTCAACGAGCGCGGAACCGACGCTAAGTGCCGCCAAACCGGGCACGACAGCGATCAAAAGCAGCGCCTGAAGCGTTAGTCCTATGGCGCTGCTCAAGAGGAGGAGCGCTTCTTGTATGGTCCAGAAGGCGAGGGAGATCACTAGCGGCACGAAAGTAATCGAAATAAGAAAAACGAATATCGATCCCAGAGTGCCGTATTCCGATCTGTCCGAGAGAGCGCCGATCCAGCCGAAAACACAGAGCCCGACAAAGATCAACGTCAAGACGAACTCGGCAAACTGCCCTAGCTCAAACCGAGTCTTTAGGACGTGCCATATGGCGTCGGGCAGACGCGGCAGGATCTTCAAGCCATCCCACGCGAGAACCGGAAGGCCGCCTTCTTCGCCGCAGAAAACATCGCAGACGGGAGAGGGGCGCGGCTGACAAAACACGAGGTACTGGTATTGGCATTGCTCAAATCGATCAAGAAAGGCATCGGAGAGTCCGACAATTGAAACGCTTCCGATCGCTTTGCCGGCAGCGAGATCCACGTTACGGATGGCCGCAATAACATCCCGTCCTTCGTATATTGCGACAAAAAAGGCCAAGACGACCCAGGTGATTGCCAAAAGCTGTCGCAGACGGGACGGCTTTCGCGCCTCAGCAGCCGCCTCCCGTGGTGGTTTGTGCTCCGGGTCCTCGGTCGGCTCGCTTGTCATCCGAAACGAGATTGTTTCTGAGCGGATCGTCGCGGGTCGGCTGGCGACCGTTGGTTCCGGCCCCTAACTGATTTTCGAATATTAAGACCAATCTAAACGCTTCGATGCACCCAAGCCATATGGTATTTTTGCGCATCTGCACTATCAGCTGCTCTAGACCTTAGAAGGAGCCGGAGACGGCGACCGGCGTTGTTCATTTTGCCTTCCGCCGCGGGCGCCATTTTCAGCGCGATCGGAGGGGAAGTCCCATGAGATATCTGCGTCGGTGATCGCGTTGACTTCCGGGGATGGGGCGCTACGCTCGTCCTCAGTGAATACCAAGCCTATCGGCCTCGCACATGATCCGCGACTTTGTTTTCGCGATATGTTTCGCCGCCCTGCTTGTCAGTTCGAGAAATGTGACCGCGGCGGGGGACCTTGGTAAGGGGCCAGGCTTGATGTCTTTTGACATTCCAGCTCAGCCACTTGCAAAGGCGCTCGAACGCTTTATGGGCGTCACGCATGTCGCGATTCTCACGGACAGCGCACTTATCGCTGGACGCAGGTCCACAGCGCTTCGGGGTCGCTTCTCACCGGACAGTGCGATACGCTCGCTCCTGACGGCGACGGGCCTTGATGCGCACCCCATCGGATCGGATGCCTATACACTGGTCGACATGCCTCTGGCCCCGCAACCCCGGCGGCTCCCGCGCTTTATTGAATATGCCGCGGCGCTGCAGTGGGCGGTGACGAGCGTATTATGTCAACGGGATGACACACGCCCGACGCATTATCGCTTGGTCATGCGCTTGTGGCTGAATACCGCGGGCGCAGCGACGCGGATCGAATTTGCGGACTCGACGGGAAATCCAAGGCTCGATATGGCGATCGGAAACGCCTTGCAACGCCTGAACGTCGGGGTGCCCGCGCCGGCTGGTCTTCCTCAGCCAGTGAAACTCGCCATTTTGCCTACGTCAAAGGGTGCGGCTGTCTGCCCACCCAGTCGGTGACACTCTTGTACCAGCGCGTTGAACTCCGAGCGGACCTTTCATGAAACTGCGCGAATTACTGGTCCGCGATTATCTCAAGCTACGCGAACGGCTCGTGCGACGTTTTGGATCGGCCGACTTTGCCGTGGAGATCCTGCACGAAACCTATCTTCGTCTGGGTGCAGCCGATCCGGGTGGTGGCATCCATAACCCGGAAGCTTATCTTTACCGCGCGGCGTTAAATGTCGCCGCTGACGCGCAGGAAAAAGATCGCCGGCTTGCAGACAAGGCGGCGGTCGAAGCCGTGCGGCGCCGCTATGATCATGAACTTGATCCCCAAGTTATACTCCAGGCTCAGCAGGAATGGCGGGCGCTGCTCGCCGCGCTCGACGAGCTGCCTTCCCGTCGCCGGGCGATTTTCCTCGCCGCCCGCCTCGAAGAGCTTCCACATTGCGAAATCGCCCAGCGACTGAATATTTCCGTTGACACCGTTGATCGCGAGTTGAAGCAGGCTTTTGCCTTCTTCGCCAGGCGGCTCGATAGGAAGCCTCCGAACAGGAAATCCCGAGAAAAGTGAACACGATCGAGCGCGGTTCTGGCCGCCTGGAACCGTCATAGAGATAGAAGAAGAGGCCGCAACCATCTTGACGCTCCATGTCTGACTCGAAAAAGCCCAGCCGGGTCATGGCCGCATCTAGCAAGCCTGAAACCGAGACGAAACGTATCCGGCTCGAAGCGCTGGACTGGTTACGGCGTCTGACGTCCGGTTCGGCCACGCAGGCCGACCTTGAGACCTTTGAAAGCTGGCGCGAGCAAAGCGCCGATCACCGTAGTGCTCTGGCCGAAGCCAACCTACTCTGGGATGTACTTGGTGACGTGGCTCGTGCGGCCGAACCGCATCCCGTGGTGCGGTCACTGCTCACCCCCCCGATAGGACGTCGCGCGCTCCTCGCTGGCGCGACAGCCGCCGGTGCCGCCTATCTCGCCTTCCGCCCGCCGTACCATCTCTGGCCAGCCGTTTCGGAACTGATGGCCCCATATCACACCGGCACGGGAGAACAGCGTCAGGTCGCGATCGGATCGGGTGTCACCGTCGAAATGGACACCCAGACGAGTCTCAGCGCTCCCGTCGCAAAGGGGCAACTTTATTCGTTGGAACTCCTCTCGGGTCAGCTGGCGGTCTCGGTCGGATCGTCAATGCGTACGGTTGTTGTTTCTGCAGCGGGCGGACAAAGCCGCGCTGTGCAGGCGAAATTCAACGTACGTTACGAAAACACTGGCGTCTGCGTGACTTGCTCTGAGGGTGCCGTGGACATTTCATATAATTCGCAAACTCTAACGCTCCACGAAGGACAGCAGGCGACCTACGGTGACCGTGGCCTCGGCCCCATCGTCGCTACGGACCCCTCGGTCGCCACGGCTTGGCAACGCGGCCTGCTGCTTTTCAGAGATGTGCCGCTCGCCCGCGTCGTCGATGAGGTCAATCGCTATCGACACGGTCGGATCATCCTGCTCAATCGCGTTCTGGGTGAGCGTAGAGTCGTCGCAGGGTTCCGCCTCGATCAGATCGACGCGGTCGTCGACTATTTCCGGCAGGCGTTTGGCGCCAAAATCAACGTGTTGCCCGCTGGCGTCGTACTGCTCAGCTGACTTATGCGCAGTCAGCCTGTGATTTTGACTGCCAAAATCATAGCGATTTTCAAAAAAGTTTGCGGCTTTTGGGCTCACGCTTCCGACTAACAGCATGAGAGACCGGGACTGGCGAGAGGCCTCGGAATGAGCAATCGCTAGACAGATGGCGAGAGTTCGTTCGGGGACTTGTCGCTGGTGTCGCTCAATCCATCACGCAAGCGAAAACCCATTGGCAGGAAGTTGATCATGCATAGCCGTAAGATCCAGGCTGTTCGTCGAAGCCGCGGCCGCAAGAGCCGGGTGGGTTTGCTCTGCGGGGTCAGCGCGCTGGCTTTGGTGATGACGGGGGCACCAGCGCGCGCCATCCCGCTTGGAACCATGCGGGGCGGGAGCGGGGCATTTGCGGCGACCGCCAATGCCGCGGCCGCGGCTATGGCGAGTGTTCAGCAGGCGCAACAGGCAACGCAGCAGTCGATGAACGATCTGAACCGTGCCGTCCAGGCGGTTCAGGCGATGCAGCAGGCCCAGACACAGGCGAGAACCCTGGCGCAGCAGTCTACGAGCGCCGTGCCAGGCCTGCCGTCCGTTCCTAATGGCCTGACGCCAGGCGGCCTTGTACCCGTCTATGGCCTTGGCTCATATGACGCTCAAAATCCCGATCCGAACGTCTGGCTCGGGGCCAACGCGCCAACCCAGTCGACAAGCAATGGCCAGACGACGGTCACGGTCCAGCAGACGACGCAGAAAGCGATCCTGACCTGGACGAGCTTCAATGTCGGCGCGAACACGGAGCTTTACTTCAATCAGTCGGCCGGCAATTCCTCAACCGGCAATGACTGGATTGTGCTCAACCGGGTCGTCGATCCCTCGGGCGTTCCAAGTCAGATCCTCGGCCAGATCAAGGCCGAGGGCACGGTCTATCTGATTAACCGCAATGGGATAATTTTCGGTGGGGCAAGCCAGGTCAACGTCAGTTCGCTGATCGCCTCGTCGCTGAATTTCCTCGGCGAAAATCTGACCAACCAATCAGTGCCCGGCAGCGTCGCCTGGGACACGCCGACCCCACCGCCGCCGGACAGCACTGGCTATGTCCCCGGTACCGTCGCGGACGCCAACAAAGAATTTCTGACGAACGGCATCACCGATCCTGCAAACACTAACACCCCGTTTCTTGGCTCGACAAAAGCGTCCCTCGCCGACGTTGAGAGTGATGGCAATATTACTGTCGAAGCGGGCGCCCAGATCGAGGCCGGCAATCTCGGTTATGCGTTGCTCGCGGCGCCGGACGTCTCTAACGCGGGAACGATTCTTGCGCTGGGAGGGCAAGTGATTCTTGCTGCTGGCATGCAGCTCCAACTCCCCATCCCTTCCCCAGAGGCCAGCAATTCGTGGCTTAGCCCAATGCTAGAAGGCTTCCTGGGGCTTGGCGCGTCCGATCCGACTCCAGTTTTTACAGCGACGAATACCGGCCTCATCGAAGCGACGACGGGCAACGTCACGATTTTGGGTGCCGCAATAAACCAGGCAGGGGTGGCTGAGGTCACGACGAGCATCACACGGCCAGGCGAGATCGATCTGACCGCGGAGGATGAAGTCCAAGGCCAAATTGCCACAAGCGGTCGGCGGACCGGACCGATCGTCTTCGCGCCAGGCTCGGTAACAGCCATCCTGCCAGAAGAGGATGGCGAGACGACGACGTCGGATCAGGCAGCCAATACGTCCTTTAAGCCTGGAACGATTTCGATGACCGCCGGCGCGGTCGATTTCGATAGTGGCGCGCTTGTCGAGGCGCCGGGGGCGAACGTATCCGTCACCACGGCAGGAAGCTTAGCGTTAGTTAGCGTTGATGGCGATGTCCCCGGTCGTATCTATGTCGATAGCGGGGCGGTGATCGACGTCTCCGGCATGGCGGATGTGCAATTGCCGGTCTCCGATACGCTTGTCACGATCGGGCCGCTGACGGCGGACGATCTGGCGGATTCGCCCTTGCAGCGCGATGGGTTCTTGCTCGGCCAGACCGTCCTCATCGACAGTTCGATCACCGGCACGCGGTCCGATGGCGAAGCCTGGGTCGGCTCGCCGCTCATCGACGCCCAGGGTTATGTGAGCGATGTGCCGCGCACCATCGACCAGATGCTCGTCAATGCCGGCACGTTGAGCTTGAACGGCGGCGAAGTCATCACCGCGCCGGGTTCTGTGCTCAATCTGACCGGCGGCTACATCCATTATCTCGGCGGCACGATCGCGACGACGCGGCTCATCGATGCGTCGGGCAATATCGTCGATATCGCCGATGCGGATCCCGACGACACGTTTGTCGGCTTTGCCGGCGAGTTCAGCATAGATCACGCGCATTGGGGCATAACGGATTATTACACCACGCCCCTGCTTCTCGGCGGTTATTACCAGCCTGATTACATTCAGGGCGGCAACGGCGGCGCGCTCAATATCTACGCCGTCGACGGCTATGCATCATTCCAGACGAGCGCGTCCACGGGCGCCATGATCCTCGATGGGGAAATTCTCGCGTCGTCCGAGATCGGCCCGCATCAGGTGCAGGGCGGCAATTTGCCCAGCGGCGGTTCTTTGACGATCGGCAGCAATTCCTCGTCGGCCACGACGCAGAATTTCATCATTGGCGATCAAGCAACACAGCTTGATGCGATCGCGCCTGATTTCAACGCAGATACGTCGCTTTTGACGCCGGCCGATCAGGCGATGGCTCTAAGCGATCCGAGCAATGTACTTTACACGTCGACGATATCTGCGCCGATTCTCGATGCCGCTGGATTCTCCTCGATGAGCTTCAGCGGTTCTCAGAACATCGCGGTCAACGCGGCGCTCAATGTGAAGCCGGGCGGATCGATTTCGCTGGATGGCGGCGCGGTGCAGGTCAATGCCGATCTAACGGCGCCAGGCGGAACAATCGGCATTGTCGGAAAGAGCTATTTTATAGAACTAAGCCCCACCGGCGCCCTGCCTAACCTGTCTTTTGCGGGTGACGTCACGGTCGGAGCTGGGGTCACCATCAGTGCCGCAGGGCAGTGGGTGAACGACGCCGGTCTTGGTCCGTACCAGCAGAGCGGCGACGCGAACATCAACGGCGGCAGCATTTCGATCACAACCGAGGAAAATTCATTCCAGGCGTTCGACAATTTTGCCCCGTTGCCGCCCATCGACGTCACTGGCGCGATCGATCTTGAACGGGGCAGCTTGCTCGATGTTTCGAGCGGCGGTTATGTCGAGCCGGACGGAACCATCGACGCGGTCGGCGGCATTCCAGTTGGCAAAGGCGGGAGCATCTCGCTTCAAACATATGTATTCGGCAACACCCCCTTTGGCAGCGCTGGAGGTCCATTAACACCAACGGATCAGCCGACCCGTGGTACGATCACGCTCGACGGTACGTTGCGTGGCTTTGGCTTTTCCGGCGGCGGCACTTTAACGCTGCAAACCCTGGGGATTCAGATCGGCGGCGATCCGGCCTCGGCGCCATCTTATGACCTCGTGTTGCCGGCCGACTTTTTCTCGAGCCAGGGCTTCGGCGCTTATAATTTGACCGCGCTGTATGACGCGACGGTCACCAGCGGAACGGTCGTCACCGTCAGCGAAAAGAACTTCATTCCGAATGCTGATGCGCTACTCGCGGCGCCAAGCGGAACCAATCTCTATGGCGCAGGGGGCGCATTGCCCGATGGGTCTCTGGTGTCGGTCGGATCGCTCGATCCCTATCAGCGCCAAGCCGCCGATTTTTCTCTGACAGCGGCGGGATACCTGGCCTGGGATGCGAAGGACGCCACCGTCAGCCAAGTTGTCGTTACCCCGGTTGTTTATCCAGGGGTCAGCGGAACTCTTCTCCTCGGTCAGGATGCGTCCATTCTGGCGGACGCGGGCGCAGCAGTTTCGCTGACATCTCATGGTCAGCTCACCGATCTTGGCACGATCGTCGCGCACGGGGGCAGTATCTCTCTGACCGGGGCTCCCGTCGGCGGTACGTCACTGACGAGTTCGGTCTGGCTTGGCGCCGATAGCGTTCTCGATGCGTCGGGCGTTACGCTCCTCGATCCCTATGCCACGCCAGTGTGGACCGCATCCGGGGAGATTGTTCCGCGTACCGGCAATATCCTCGACGGTGGCTCCGTCTCGGTTCTCGACGGCTTTGGCTATGTCATCGCTGAGGCCGGATCGATCATCAACGTCTCCGGCACGGCGAACACGTTCGATACCGCCCAGAGCGGCGGCGGGCTCGATGGAATCGCTTACGCGCCAACGCCAGTCTGGAGTAATGCCGGGTCGATCACGCTCGGCGGGGTCGGCGGCCTACTTTATGACGGGACACTCGTCGCTCATGCCGGCGCGCCGGAGGCCGATGGGGGCACGTTGACGCTTTCGGCAGCAGCGATGGCAGTTCCTTACTCAAGAGTCTTGACGCTGCCCGATGGTACTGAAATCCCAAACACGGTAGCGGATGGAATCATCCTGCAGCAATCTGGCACGTTTGTGCCGGCGGGGCTTGAACCTGGTGACGAGATCACGGCCGGTACACTGGGTTACGAGCAATTTGCTGTCGATCGACTCGAGGGTTCAGGCATCGACGGTTTGGTTATTGGCGGCGATCCGGTCGCCTTCAGCCTATCTACCGCGGCACCAACGGATAGACCCGTCGCCGTTGGGTTCGCGGGAAGCATCTCAATAAGCCTCGGCCGATCATTCATATCGGATGCAACCGAATATGTCGCGCTGGCGGCGGGAGCCACATCTATCTCGGCAGGGCAGACGTCCGTCGGCGGAACAACCGTGTCGATCTCCGCGCCGTACGTGGATTTCGGTGGCGCGGCTTCGGGCACACCAGCTTTGGCCGTGGCCGACGGTAGCCTTGCGATCCACGCCGGAACGCTCGATCTGACCGGGCAGATCGATCTCGAAAATTTCGGCAATGCCGACTTCGTCAGCAGTGGCGATACGCGCCTTTATACGCTGAGCTATGGGACGACCTCGATCCCGGATGGCGAACTGGTCACCGGCGGCAATCTCACCTTCCAGGCGGCGCAGCTTTATCCGGCGACCGCGAACACGTTCATTATCGATGCGGTCGGCCAGACCGTAAACGGTAGCCAGCTTCCGACGACGGTGACCTTCCTGCCGGGCGGCGCGGCTTCGTCCGTTCCGCTCTCGGCCGGCGGCAGTCTGCTGATCGATGCAACGAATATCGTGCAGGATGGCACCGTGCGCGTGCCGCTCGGCACGCTGGTGCTCGGTGTCAACGACACGACGAGTCAGGCGAGCGAGTTCAACAGCCTGCCGCTCGTCGCGACGCAATCGGTGACGCTTGGCCCAGGAAGTATCACGTCCGTCTCGCTCGATGGCGCGACAGTGCCATATGGGACCACGGTCGATGGGCTCGACTGGCAATACCAGATTTATGGGCCGCCAAGTGACAACAATACGTTCTCTAACCTGACCGCGCCACCGGCAAAGTCGATCAGCCTTGCCGGCAGTTCCGTGGCGCTTGATCCCGGCGCGACGGTCGATCTCTCGGGCGGCGGCACGATCTATGCCGCCGAATGGGTGTCGGGCACCGGCGGCTCGCGCAACCTGCTGCTGCAATCGAACACGGTCTATCAGAGCGCCTCCACACCGACGCAGGTGCCGCTCTATCCTGACGACCGGCCGATCTATGCCGTGATCCCAGGCTATAACAGCCCGGTGGCGCCGGTCGATCAGGAGATGGCGCCGGATGGCAGCGCGGTCGGAGAGCAGGTCTATCTCTCCGGCGTGGCGGGATTGCCGGCCGGCATCTACACGCTGTTGCCCGGGCAATATGCGACGATGCCCGGCGCCTATCGGGTGGTGCAGCAGACCGGATCGGTCAATGCCGTGGCAAGCCAGAATGTCGTGCTGCCGGACGGCAGCGGCATCGCCGAAGGCTATTTCATCGATGGCCTGACCGGCGCGCATTCGGCGGAGACGACGTCGTTCCTGGTGCAGTCGGCGGCCGCCTGGGGGCAATATTCGCAATACACGATTACCAATGCGAACAGCTATTTCGCCAGCCAGGCGGCCGAGGCCGGCACGGCGGTGCCGCGCCTGCCGCAGGATGCTGGGCAATTGGCGCTCGCTGCCTCCAACGCGCTGACGTTTGGCGCGACCTTACAGACACAGCCGGGCGCGGGCGGGCAGGGCGCGCTGGTCGATATCACCTCGCAGGACATCCAGATTGTCGGCAATGGCGAAGCGGCGCTGCCGGGCTATCTGCAGATCGGTGCCGATGCGCTTGATCAATTGGGCGCTGCAAGCTTGCTCATCGGCGGCATCCGCAGCCAGACCAGTTCCGGTGAGGCGATCGATGTTGGCGCCAACAGCATCGTGGTCTCGAACGATGCTAGCGATCCGCTGAGCGGTCCCGAGATCCTTCTTGTTACCAAGACCGATCCGTCGAACGGCGATCCGAATGCGCCGACCGGCCTGCTGGTCGAAAGCGGCAGCGTGATCGAGGCGAAGGGTTCCTCGGCTGAGACGCCAGAGACGATCATCATCGGCCAGGACGCCAACAGCACGACGGGTGCCGCGGCGGTCAGCGGCGATGGCGCGCTGCTTGCCGTTTCGCAAAACGGCATCCTCAGCATCGTCCGCAACGATCTGCCGGCGTCCTCGCAGGGCCTGTTGACCATCCAGGGCGGCGTGACGCTATCGGGTGGCGCCGGGCTGACGCTTGACGCCTCGGGCAACACTTTGGTTGATCCGACTGCGACTTTGGGCGGCCAGGCGATCGCGGCGGATAGCGGGCTCATCACCTTCATCCCCGGCAGCGCGGCGCCCGGCCTCTCCGGCATGGTGATTGGCCCCAATACGCTGGCGCAACTCGCCGATGCGGATGAGGTGATCTTACGCTCCTATGGCGCAATCGATTTCGAGGGCAACGTCAACGTCGATGTGGCTAATGATCTCGAACTCAGCGCCGGTTCGTTCACGAGTGGTGCGGCAGGCGATGCCGGCGACGTATCGATCCATGCTGGCACGCTGACGCTGGCCAATGATCTCGGCGTCGCGGCCCCGACATCATCAGTCTCGGGGCCCGGCAGCCTGATGCTGACAGCGGATGAGATCGATTTCGGGTCAGCGAGCCAGGGCGCGAGCGCGTCAGCGTTTTCCGGCTTCGGTTCGGTTTCGGCCAATGCAACGAACGGCATCGTCGGCCAGGGCCTCGGCACGTTCAACTTTGGCGCATTGTCTGTCACCTTGACGGCGCCGGTGATTATCGCTGGCGCCGATGGCAATGCAACGCTGAAGACGACAGGCGCATTGGTCCTGAATTCGGCGCCTGCCGCGGGTGCGACTTCAGCAGCGGGCGCTTTCGGCGGGGCGATTACGCTTATCGGTGGCGCGGTTTCCGACAACACGCTGATCCAGGTGTTATCGGGCAACGTCACGCTCGAAGCCACCACGGGCGATCTCGATGTCAATGACGAGATCAATGTGTCGGGCTTTGCTAAGCAATTCTTCGATACCGCGGCCTACGCGCCAGCGGGTAATATTACGCTCACCGCAGACGCTGGTACGATCAATGTCGCGTCAGATGCCGCGCTCGACTTCGCGGGCGCGCAAGGCGGCGGCGCGGCCGGCGCGCTGACACTGAGCGCACCGCAAGGTGTGGTGAATCTTTCTGGAGTACTGCAGGGCGGTGCCGCTGCTGGCTACCAGGGCGGCTCTTTCACGCTCAATACCGGCGGCGCCGTCGATCTCGATACACTGGCGGCGACGCTGGCGTCGAGCGGTGTCAATAAGCTCATTTCGGTCGATACGGAAAGCGGCAATCTGGTGCTCTCGGCCAACAATAGTCTGACGGCGGCGAATGTTTCGCTGACCGCCGACGGTGGCGGCGCGCCGGGCGCGGCCGACGGCAATGTAATCATCGACGGCACGATCAATGTCTCCGGGCCGGCCGCGGGCGAGATCGGTCTCTACGGCAAGAGCGGCGTCGATGTCGAAGGGACGTTGCTGGCGATCAGCACGACGCCGGCGCAGGTCGGCGGTAATGTCACTATCGGCACGACGGGCACGCCCGACGGTACGCTGAATACGGCCTATGGCTACGAGAATGTTTCGAGTGCGAGCTCGGGCACGATCACTATCGGTCCCAACGCGAAGATCGAGAATTGGGGCGGCCAGTATGGCATTTCGCAAAGCACGATGACGATCGGCCTTGGGGACCAAAATCTCCAAACGCAACCCAATCTCGGTTTGGCCGCAGGCGACACGATTGATGTGATCGACCGCAAAAACGGCGATTACATGGGGGGCGCCGTTGTCTCGTACAATTCGACGACTGGGGCGCTCGTCGTAAACGTGACGAGCGCCTCCGGGGCCGGCTTCAGCGACTATGCTTGGTCGATCAACGGCGTTGGCGGAGTGATCCTGCTGCGCGCGCCACTGACCGAAGACGGCAACGTCAATATCTACATCTCGCCGGGCGCGCTCTTCACGGCGCCCAGCGCCGTCGCGATCGAGCCCTATGCGGTCTGGAGCACGACAGATAGCGGCACCACACCCGCGCAACAGGCGGGCGGCAGCGAGCATTTCGACGGCATCGTCGATCCCGCGGGTTGGTACGACAGCAATGGCAACCTCGTTGCCGGCACCTGGACCGACGAAGACGGCAATCCATTGCCGGCGCCGACCAGCGCTCAATTGCAGACCTATCTCGAAAACGACTACTTCACACCGACAAACGCCAACGCCGATCACACCGGCTTCTACGGTTATCAGAGTGACGGTACAACGCCCGGCACCCTGATGGGCTTCATCGAGAACCTGCCGCTCTCATCTGCCGCGCTGGCGTCTCTTCAGACCTTCGCGCAATCCAACAATCTCCAAGGCGTCCTTCAAGTCCGTCCCGGCATCGAACTCGTCAATCCAGCAGCCAGCGGCGTCAATAGTGGCAATATCTCCGTCCTCACCAATTGGAACCTTGCGGCCGGCGCCAGCCCGACCTCGCTCGCCTACCGCTATGATTTCAATGGTCAGATCGTGGCGCCGGTTATCTCAATCCTCGCCGGTAACGATCTCAAGATCGACGCATCGATCACCGATGGGTTCTACCAGCAGAACCCCGGTGCAACTTTAGCGCCTTCGCCGCCAAACTATGGCAGCGAGCTGAGCGCCTACAATACCGCAGTCAGTTATCTGGACGACGACGCAATCCTCAGCTCCGACGATCCTTTATGGCAAAGCGGGACGATTTACGAAGCGTCCAATGGCTTTAATGGCACTAAAATTACCAGCGATCCGTACTGGCAGGCGGTCCAGGCGCCGTCGCCTGGTCAATCGGATGCCTATTACCTGAACTACAGCCTCTATATCGCGGATGTGGGGAATGGTTCCAGCAACAGCTGGGCCGCCGACTACAATACAGGTGATTTTGAGGGCTATCAGCCTTATACGCCGAACGCTGTTGCATCTGTACCAAATCCCGCTTCCTTTGGTACCTATGCCGCATATGCAGCTTATTATCAGTCCTGGCTGACGAACAATTTCAACGACGGAAACATCACCACGGCAACCCCGCCACCGCTTCTGGCACCGGGTGAGGCTGTAGGGAGCGCGCCTCCCGATAGCCTTCCAAACGGTTACGCAAATTACGACGCCTATTCGACGGATTACAAACTGTACGCACAGGATTATCCTGCTTATTATACTTACGTTTACGGTTACGCGACGGGTACAGCGTATAGCTCCGGCCCTCAGCTGTTTTATGCCCCGTTCGCGCCTGTCGGAGATGCCGGAAACGGCGCTGTGGGCAATAACACCCCGTCAAACATGCCCTCGCTGGACGATCCCGCGGCTTTCGCATCGGCGACTCTTCTTGGCGGATCTAGCTCTTCTTACCGAATCGTTGCGGGCGCCGATCTCGCCAGTGCAAATCCGCTCGCTGTGAGCACAGGATCTGACGGCAGCATCGACCTCGGCGGACATTTCGCGGTCGTCGACAGCGCGAGCCAAAATGCCCCCGACGGCGACATTACAGGACGGACTCTTCTGTTTCCGACAACGGTGCGGACGGGCACCGGTTCGATCGACATCGCCGCGGCGGGCGATGTCGATTGGACCGATTCTGCGGCGCCCGCGTCAGTTTATACGGCCGGTGAGCCTGCGCCGGGAACGACAGCGGACACTTCTGTTTCCTTGCTGCAGCCACCAACCACTAGCGTGTTCCAGGGCGAATTATTGGTCACCGGCCCGGTCATGCCGGTGGACGCAGGCGATATCTCGATCAGCGCCGGCGGGAATATCAACGGCATCGAACAGGTCTACGACACGACCGGCGCTGTGACCGGAACCGCGGGCACATATATCGCGCAGTTCTGGTGGCAATGGATGGAAACCGGCAACGTCACAAACAGTTCCGGCCAGGTTACGCAGAGTTCGATCAATTTTGCGGCTTTCGATCAAGGAGTCATGTCGGCGGGCGGCAACGTGACCGTCAAGGCGAATGGCAATATCGACGAGCTGTCCGTTTCTCTGCCGACTACATGGAACATTTCAAATGGCGTCGTGAATACGTTAGGGGGCGGTAACCTGTCTGTAACCGCCGGCGGCGATATCTTGAGCGGTACATATTTCGTCGCCAATGGTACGGGATCACTGACGGCAGGCGGCGAAATCGCCTCCGACTTCAATTTGTCGACGACGGTAGAGGGAACAACCGGAGGCGTTGATGTCACGACATCGATGGCGCCACTGCTCGGCTACCAAAATACAAACTGGACAGTGACCGCGCGTCAGAACGCCGATATCGGAGGTGTCTACGATCCTTCTTACTTCAAGTTGAGCGAGATGACCCAGGGCGACTTCCAAAGTCCCAGCAGCAATTCGTCATTGTCTATCCTTTCGACGGGGAGTGCCGAACTCGATACGATGACCGCTTCAGGCGCGGCGTTTTTAGGCTCGTCGGTGGACGGCGTTCTTCTGCCGGCGTCGCTCAACATCACTGCGCTTGGCGGCAGTATCCAAATTGACAATTCTGGCGAGCTCTATCCTTCGGTTAATGGACAACTTACCTTGCTAGCCGATCAATCGATAAGCTTTGCGAACGAGTCAGCCGGGGGCTCTGTCTATCAGGAATATTTTGGCCTCATTGACACCGCCCCATCGTCGCTGCCGACGCCAACCAAGCCAGAGCCTGTATCCTACTCAGGCAGTACAGACGCGGACCCGTTGCAGCCTACACCGAGTGGTACAGAGCGTTTTCAACACACGATTTCTCACGCTCAAAACGATAATCCTGCACGAATCTATGCGCTAAACGGCAACATCATCGATGGTACTGAGGACAGCCTTGGCTTCTATTATAACGAGCTCACACTTGAACCTAACAAACCGACGTTCATCCAAGCCGGTAATGATATCGTCAACCTGTCCTTTCTCGGCGAGAATTTCTATGCTTCGGACGTCACGAAGGTCGTAGCCGGACGCGATATCTATGACCCCATATTGGGAAGGGCGGCCTTTATCGATCCGAGCTGGGCCCTGTATCTCACGCCTGCACTCGAATTAGCTGGCCCTGGCTATTTCGATGTCCAGGCGGGTCGCAATATCGGGCCGCTTACTTCGGCAAACTTAGCCAATCAGGTGGAAAGTTTTGGGCTTCAGCCTGGCGCTTCGGGAGCTCAAACTGGTATCGAGACTATTGGCGATCTGGATAATGCTGCTCTGCCCGATGAAAGCGCCAGTATCTCGATTCTATTTGGTGTCAGTAAAGGTATCAACGACACCGGCTTTGCCGATGCTTACATCGACCCGATGGCAGCCGCGATACCTGGCATTACGAGCCTGACGCCGGACCTTGTCTCTTACGTTGAACAGATCGAGCGGGACCAGCTGACGCGCGCCGGCGAATCCGGGACGATAAATCAACTCACGCCAGAGCAAGCGTGGGCAGTGTTCCAGACCTTGCCGCAATATCAGCAGCAGGCCTTCATCGATCAAGCGTTCTTCAACGTGCTGACGCAGGTCGGCGCTGACTACAATAATTCTGCAAGCCCTTATTATCATCAGTACGCACGGGGCTATGAGGCGATTAACACGCTCTTCCCAGCGAGCTACGGCTATACGCAGAACAATCTGAATGGCGGCACGAACGGCGCGAATTCGCTCGTCTCGACCGGTTATTTCGACATGCGCGGCGCCACGGTGCAGACGCAGGAAGGCGGCAACGTCAATATCCTTGGGCCTGGTGGGGAGATCCTGGTTGGCAGCGCCTCAGCGCCACCTTTCGTCGTCAATGCAAACGGAGACGTGGTCGTCGGGCCTAACCAGCAGGGTATCCTCACACTTGAGACCGGCGATGTTGATATCTTCAGCGATCAGAGCTTGCTGCTCGCCCAGAGCCGCATCTTCACCGAACAGGGCGGCGACATGACGATCTGGTCGTCGAACGGCGACATCAACGCCGGCGAGGGCGCCAAGACGACATCGGCTGTTCCGCCGCCAGAGTTTAAGGAAGATCCGGACGCCTACTTCACCGTCGATGCGAAATCGCAGGTCACCGGCGCCGGTATCGCAACCCTCCAGACCATCCCCAGCGCGCCACGGGGCAACGTATATCTCATTGCGCCGCGCGGCACGGTCGACGCAGGCGCCGCCGGCATCCGCGTGTCGGGCAATCTCGACATCGCCGCGCTTCAGGTCCTCAACGCCTTCAACATCCAAGTGCAAGGCGTCACAGAAGGGGTTCCCACCGTCGCCGCTCCGAATATCGGAGCTCTCGACAGTGCTTCATCCGCGTCCGGTGCCGCCACGAAGGCGATCACCGCCGTCGGGCAAGGCAATAACGCCCCCGCGCCAGCCTCGATCCTAATCGTCGAAATTGAAGGTTATGGCGGGGACGATGGCGAGAGCGCGCCGGTGCAGCAACCACAGCCGGACCAGCGCAGGAAAAGCGATGGGCAGCACGCGAGTTATGATCCAAACGGTAACGTACAAATCCTCGGCTATTCGAAGCTTGATGAGACCGATATGCTAGGTCTGACAGATACGGAAAAACGAGCGATCAGAAATTAGACCGGATTCAGGATTCGAAGCTGACCTGCTGCGATGGGCATCTTGACCGCCGACTCGTTCGCGGCTCGACTTAGCGTCGGTGCACTTTTGCACATGTACACTATAGCCAGGTCGCTGGGCCGCTCTCGCCTGATTTGTCTTGGATATTTGGATAGCGGAAGTGGGCAGGAGCCTTCATATGAAGGTGACAAGCCGGCGCTGGCCGTTCGTGTGCCCGTCAATATAAGCCTGCGTTACTTCGATTGATTTGTGGCCGGCAAGCAATTGCACGTCTCTGAGACTGCAGCCCGTTCGGTACGCGTTGCGCGCAGCGTTCGTAATGAAGGTTCGACGGCCGGAGTGCGAAGAACAGCCTTCGAACTCAAGCGCCTTGAACAGCAGGACGAACCAGTTGACGATACTGTTCGCTTGCATAGCACCACCGCGGACCGAACGGATGACGGGGCCTATCGGAGAATTTCGGCCTTTCAATTTGATCAACGCCGCTCTGAGATCTCTGTGCAGGGGAACGCGGCGGCCGCCACGCTTTTTGGCGATCGCATCTCTGACGTCAATAAATGCGCCGATTTGGCCGCGTGCATCCAAGATCATTGACCAGTCGAGGCGAGCGATTTCGCATGCCCGGAGGCCGGCTTTAACAGAGAGAAGAATGATCACGCGATCGCGTGCGGTGTATTCGGTTCTACCGACATACGATAGCATGCGGCGAAGCATGGCAGGCGTGATAATCTTGGCTTGACGTCCAGGCATGACGCTTTCCTTGAAACCTAGGAATTGAGAATGGAAGAGAGGGCAGGGAGGTTTGGCTCGGCGCTCAATATTCGTCGGTGCGCATGATCGTGAGCACGCGCGTCGTGCACCGAGGATCGGTCGGGTCAGGCGATGCGCCTTCCATCGAACGGTCGTAATAATCGATTTTGAAAAAGAACTTATTGCTGCCGAAGTCGACGGCGCCGAAGTCGTGCTCGCCGTAGGGGTCATCCTCTGATGGAAACGCATCAAAGCTTCTAATGGCGGCCAAGAGGCCAGCACGCTGATCGGGAGGAAGGGATTCGACAGTAGGGGTGATCATGATCGCCCCGCCGACGAAGGTCTTTCTCAGCTGATCGTTTAAACGACGGATTTCGGCGGTCTGCGTTGATACGTTTTCCTGATTCATGGTCAGTGTTCCTTGAAAATAGTGAGCCAAGAATCGAAAGGGCGCCTCGTGGGCGCCCTTTCGAAGTCATCCGGTCAGTTCGCCGGATGAAGGAGTGCGATATGTCGTCGTGTTCGTGTGATGATGCCTTCACGTGGGAAATCCCGCCAACGCAGCATGAACTCGCCCCCGTCATGGCTTACGATCTGCGCTTCGTACCAAGCTTCCGGCGCGCCTTGACGATCAAGGTCTGCGGCAAGAACGAATTCTCCGGGTCGAAGGGTGTCCCAGATTCCGGAAAGAGCTCTGTCTTCGGCCGCGCTGGAATCTGAGGCTTGATCGACCGTCGCCGGCTCGCTTTCTTTGGCCTCGGCGTTGGCCGTCTGCCGCGCTACGATTAGAGCGTCGAGCTCAGATGCGAGGTTATCGGCCACCGGCGCCAATAGAAGCTTTCCATCTTCGAGCGTGCCTTCAGAGAAACGCGTCGCGATTTTCTCAACGTCGGAGCGATTGACTGTAATTGTGTGGAATTGAGCTTTTACGGCGGCTTCCTTCGCTGCTTTGGCCTGCTTTGCTCCGAACCAAGCAGCGTATCGCGTCGGAAAATCGCGATTGTTAACAATAATTACGGCAGGCACGTTTGCGGGGCCCGAGGTGGGCTTTCGTCGTTCAGACATGATGGGTTCTCCATAGATGGCGGTCCCCGGGCGCCGCGGGTATATATTTGGAAGTATTTCGATCGGGGAACGTAGCGAGTCAGGAGTAATTGCTCGCTGCGAACAGAACAAAGTCTGCCATATCAAAAATATATCATATATATATTAATGTCAATAAAAATTGTCGATCAGTATATCGAAAAGTAATATAAATATATATATAATAATATACAGTGTATAGTTAATATATATTATAAGTTGCTTTATCGTGATCTGGCATTGCTAGTGTTGGAGGCGCTTGGCCAAATCGACCAAGGCTCGAATTTGGTGCTCAGCCGCTTCTATCACCTCGGGAGGTTGGTTCTTCAAAAGAACCTGGATCGTACGGACGTTTGCATAATGCTCTTCGAACTCAAAGAGCGTCGCGATGTCTGTTTTTAGAGCGGCCGCGATTTTGCTCAGCGTATCGAGAGACGCGAAAGTCTTGCCACGCTCCATGCTCGAAACGGCATCGACGCTCATCTCGATTTGCGACGCGAAATCTTCCTGATTCCAGCCCTGCGATTGGCGTAGCGACTTCAGTCGCCGTCCAAACGCCTTGTGGGTCTGTTCCTTCGTCTTAGGCGCGCTAGGGCGGGAGCGTGGCGGGGTCATGCACCAAGTGTGGCGGCCGCCCGCTTCTACTTCCATCGATCATGAATACGAAAAACACATTTGACTGAGCATTTAGTCGTAGTAATAATACGGCTGACGATTGTCTGGCCTAGATAATCGCGACTCATGTCGGCAGGGGGGAAAGCATGGCAATCGTCAAGCAAATACACACCAAGAGGCATACGCGTAAGATCAAGAGCAAGAAGACGGGCCTAACAAGGACCGTCAACGTAAAGTCGAACACGAACTATCGTAAGCCGCGAAAGAAGTGAGGAAGTCATGGTTCGGCTCTTCATCAACGTGGCCGTGTTTTGGCTGCTCGCCATTCCCTTTGACATGCTTGCTCGGCACGACAGCTTCGGCAATGCACTGAAGATTGCAACGGGCGTCGCCGTTCTAGCGCTTATCGTCCCGTTCGTTGGTACGAGGTGATCGATGTGGCGTATTGCCTACCGGAATCAGTACGAAAACTCTCGTGATCCCTGGCCGAGGACTTTCTTGGGCTGGGTTATTTGGCTCGTTTTCTTCATGCCGGGCTCAATTGCTCTTTGGGTAAATTACTTCTACCCGAGGCGGGGTCAGGTCTGGGCGAGCGGGCGGCAGGCACAGAATAAAGTCGTGACCGTCATTACGACGCTCAGCATCCACTTCACGTTGGCAATGTTGCTGTTTATTTTCGCGCTGATCGGAAAGCAGAAATAAGTGACGTAACGTTGGGCCTCGCGCGGCCTTCGCCGCGAATTGCATCAGTGCGTTTGTCTCAATCTGCACTTTACTGATGTGCTATGAGCGCCTGGAACTGGTCTTCTGAGCCGTTGAAGACGTTAAGATCGACCTGCTCGCGACCTGAAGTGTGCGTGCCGAGAGACCCCTCGCCATACTGCCAAAACGTCCATTGGTCCGCGTGAGGTCTGCCGGTCTGGATCGACGATGGGGTGTAGTCAGCCACCCACAAAGGAAGGCTCCTCAAATCCGCGTCGAATAGCTCGCTACCGGAAATGGCGGAAGCAGGAGCGTATAAAATCGGTTTTCGCCCGCTATCGGCCATGATCAGTTGGACAAACTGCTTCAGCCGCTCCCTGATCTCAGCGACTGAAGGCGGCTTCGCACAACTCCCGAGCACGTACCGACTCGGGCCCACGGTCGCGTAGTAAACAAACTCGGTGTCGATCGCGACGGGTAATGGAAAGTCATTCTTATTGTACACGGCCTTCAAGTTGTCGAACTGTGCCTGCGCGTCATCGCAAGGCATAAACACGTGATAGATCCCATATTTAAATTTTGGGTTCACTCGCCCACTCTGGGCAGCCGAGAGAAGGTTCTCTCTGACTTTTGCGTCTAGCTTATTTGCTCCCTGAGTAGCCTTAACGTAAGCAAACTGCACCCTTCCGCTTGCAGCCAAAAATTTTAGATCTATCGTCGAATTGAAAGCAGAGAAGTCCAATCCATGCACGCCGTACTTTTCCACCAGGGTTGGAGGCGGCGCCAAAGTCTTCGGCAAAACGGCGGCGATCGTTCGATGATATGCCACAGCGCAACCGACAGCGCCGCACCAATTGTCAATGTCCAGACCGAGGCCCTTGCTTATGTCTCCGGTGGTATTAGGTGGAAAACCAATAACCACGCCGTTGGGTAACTGAATTGTTGTCGGCGGAGATAATCCAGTTGCGCCGTTGGCAGCGGAAGCGGGGGGAACTGTAAAAAAGAGAGCGCCTCCGGATGAGCCATGGTTGAGAATCGGCCCGATCCACGGTTCGTGCAATTTTTTGACCTGGCTCTTTTCCAGATTGATGTTCCAAATATAATCGCTGATCGAGTCTAGCACACCCGCAAATCGCACGATGTCCGGTCGCGAATTGCCGGGAGGGACTCCACCGTTATGCGGAGATCGCACCGCGTCAATGAGCGAGTCAAAGAAGATGCTTCCTCCATTTGTTACAAGCGGGTCTGCGTAGGAGAGATCACCTGCATCTGTAGAGGTCATCGCCCAAGCACCGGATTGCGAAAACCCCGCCGGGCTTCCCCCGTGATCCCCCGTGAGTTCTTTGAAATATCCACCTGAAAAACACGAGTTTATTAATACCAATGTTTGCCAGGCTTTTTCCTTTATGTTCCTCAAATCGTCATCAAGATCCTTGGTGCTTAGCGTGTTCGGATCGTCAGGGTCGCCAGTCCCGCCCCACAATATTAAGCTGTTTTGCGAGTCCT
This sequence comes from Pseudomonadota bacterium, assembly GCA_040756295.1. Classification (GTDB taxonomy): domain Bacteria; phylum Pseudomonadota; class Alphaproteobacteria; order Rhizobiales; family Beijerinckiaceae; genus Methylovirgula. Next base: position 792,227 of record JBFLZN010000002.1, read on the forward strand.
CATTTGGTCCGGGGACACCGTGACCGGAAAACGCGAACAGAAACCTTGAACGAGTATTGAGCTTATTGAGCTGATGATAGAAAAAGTTCCTCAGAAGGTAGTTGATGTTATCCCCGGTCGCATCCTGGTCTTTTAGTCCGACTACGAGGTCGAAGCCTTCATCGTTCACCAGAAAATTGATGAGATGCTGAAAGTCCATTTCAGCCGAGTCGATGTCGTTTCCGGAACTAGCGTCGGGGCTTTTGCCAACGGCAACAACAAGAGCAAAACTACGAGTTTTGCCGACCGGATTCCCGTCGAAATATATGTATTTCGCGACTTTCGTATCTATCGCATTCCCATTGGTGCTGTTGGCGAAGAAGGTCCGGCACAAAGATGCCCGTTCTGACGGGAACGATAGACCCTTGGCTGGGCCACTCTGACACGTAGAATCTTGTCCGAAGCCTTCCCCGTATGCCGCAATGCTCCAGAAGAGCGACAGCAATGCGATCGGCAGCAGCGTCGTTACTGCGTCGCGAATTCCGCGATCCTTTTTTACTGACTTGTCGTTCATCGGATGGACCCGTCTAAAAGTCGATCCCGACCACTTCTTAGTGTGTGAGTCCAAATGCCGATCGAAATTGATCCGGGGTGCCTTCGAATACGCTGGCGTCCAAGCATTCTCGCGTATTGTGACAGATCGACCCTGGATACCCATGGTCCAACTGCGCGGAGGCGGAGAATTGCCAAAGCGTCCAGCTCATCCCAGCCGGTGTCTTCGGCTTCTCCTCGCCAAGGTCGTGAGGGCGATAGTCCGAAATCCAGAGCCGGAACCCAGCTTTCTGAATTCGATTGATGACCCCCGTCTTTCCCGGAAAACCTTGGGTCCTTTCTGACCACCAGCCCGCATTTGTATAGACGATCGCGGATCGATGCCATTGCGCGTCAACGCGCTTAAGGAATGAAAGTGCCGTATCAACAATCTCGTCCGGATCGTGCCCTTTCCATTTATCCTTTGTCGGATCGCTAGTCGTCCATTCGAGGTCGACCGCGGGCGGAAGATCATCCGGAAGAATGCCGCTATCCCCGCCGGTGTATTTCACATATGCAATAAAGTTTTCAGCCTGCACTTGGCCAGACGGTCCCGGCATTAAAAAATGATAAGCCCCTCGGTATACGGGACCGTTTGCTCCCGATTTTATCTCCTTCAAACCTCGCCAAAATCCCGCGAATTCCTTGTCAAATTTCCTTTGGCCGACTGTCGCACGCGCGTAGACAAATTCGACGCCTTGATCATGGAGTGACGAAAAGTCGAGTTTCGGACTGGTGCCGTAGTTTATGTCGATGCCAAAGTGGTAAAAGCCCAGGGTCCGAGGCGCGTTGTTGCGGTCAGGATCATTCAAAACCTGATTGGGGAATACAAACTTTTTTCTAAAAGCGTAGGACTGAAGAGGAGTACCGGCTTCCTTCGCTCGTATTTCTTGAAGAACCAAAAACAAGTCTGCACGACTCGGAACATTTGCGGCCTCGCTCCACGAGGAATCTACATGCGTGTCGCTATTAGATGTGCCCTCTGCGTCGGCGGTGGCTAGCAGCAACACAAACGCAAATAGAGTGCACACAGCCGACTTCATGCGGCTCTCCGAAATAAATATAGAAATATGCGGCAGGATGTGTGGCTCTTAATCCGTTGTCAAGGCTAAAGCGCGCAAAAGTATGTGAGGCACGGGGGCCCGCGGCCCACAATGGGCGCAGGGCAGACCGACCGGGTTGATTACTTTTGAGGATCGCCGCTGGGCGTCGAGACCTTAAAATCAGCGTCGCACACGTTCTGGTCGTCTTTCAATATCTTTGCGATCACGTCTTCTTCTCGCGATATCGTCATCTCGGTAATCTTCGGTTCGTCGACCGATCCCCGCCACCAGACTCGCACCAAGACTAGATCGGTGATCTGTAGCGCGCCAGCCGCACGTGGTTTCGGCGCAACGAGGAAGTCCGCCGCGGCCGGGCGCAGCGAGCTGTCGTTGTAGGTGTCAGGTGTGTCCGGGCAACCAACGAAGGAATATTCCGCCAAATCGTCGATGAGGTCTTTCGTGGCGACGTCGTGTGGAGAAAACGGTGCACTGTTCGCATCCTTATCTGAGAAGGCGCCCGTAAAGTCAGATAACTCGACTTTTTTCTCATCTAGGAATCCAGTCAGCAGCTTTGCGTCGTCGCCTTGCCTCGCTTTATCCTTTTCTCTGATATAAAGCGAAACCACTGCAAGTAGCCCCTCGAGACGCTTGCGATTGTAAGGTCGAAACGGCTCTTCGTCGCGCTGAGGCTTAAGCGCCGGAAAATCAGCTGCCGTGAGGGCGTTGACGCCCACATGATCTTTCCAAAACTGATCGCCTATAACAGTAGAACCAAATTCGTCGGTTAGGCAGGACGCCGCTTTGTCCATAGAAATGCCGCTATCGTAGATCGCCTCGGCGAGAATGCGCCCCACATCCTTCTGTGATAACCCCGCGGATATCTTCAGTTGACGTCCAATGCCTACGCACGTTGTTTGATCCTTTTGAATGAGCGCGACATTCGGTGCGATGTACTGTGACTCGAAGATCGTATAAAACTCAGGCGTATTTAGAGCGTCGATCAAGGAGGCGACGGGCGTGACCGTTACCGACGTATACGCGGTCGGCGTCATTGGTGCGAATTCGTCGTCCTTGTTAGACGCATGAATTTGGAAAGTGCCGACTGCGAGTTTTTTCGAATCGATAGACTCCGGCTGCGTCGAAAGGGCGGCGAGGAAGGGAGAGTAACTACCGATGAGACCGCTCGCTTGTTTTGCAGCGGATTCCGCCGCGGAAAATGGTGGTATCACTCCGATCACAGGCGGTGCGATTCCCAGTGCTCCGCTAAGAAATTGCAGGAATGCCCCCGGCGTTTTTGTATTGAAGTGCGAGAAGACAACCGAGAGGTATAATTGATGACCTGTGACAAGATATTTCTGGGAGCATGTTGAAGTGCGAAAATCCGTTGGATTGCTTCGTGACAACACCCGGAGGTCGATGGGGATGAGCGCGACGAGATTGTTGGGTGCTATCGAGGTGGAATACGGCGAGGTGCTCAATGTGAGCACTTCGTTCAGACTAAGGACGTCGTCCACCCCCAGGAAAGAACTGGCCGTTATTGGGTATAGCTTACAGTCCACCTGAAGACTGTAGAGTTTGTTTGCCTGGACCGGAGCGGCGCCCGGTTTGGGCGGCGTAATTACAGCGCCGCCGTCTAGGAGAAAGCCGTTGTTGTCACTTCCGCCGTGAGACAACGCCTTCTTCAGGTAAATATTCGAACGACGGTAAGCGTTCTGGTGCGAGCGGATCGGGTGATGATTTCCGGCAGCGAAACCGGTGGAATCACAGAGGGCAAAAAGTAGAAGTGCAATGGCGACGCGTGAATGCATGGGAGCTCTCCATACATGGAGCGGAAAATCAGGCAGCGGACGGTAGAAGTCGTGATCGTGCTTGAGGCCGGAAGAGCTAAGAGGAGACCTGAAAGCCTCCGTACGATTCTCGAGCGGAATCGGAGTCAAAATCTCCCTTGTCGCCCGACGAAAGCCCACCAATGGGTGCCTTGCTTAGCGATTGCTTTATGTCCCACGATGTGTAGGCGCTCGTCCCGCTCCATTTGGTCGACTCTGCAAGCCAACTGCGTTTCGCGAGGCTTCGATTTATGAGCCAGTCACATGATCGTCCCGAGCCGTAAACGCCGACATCATAGGAGCTTTTGCCGGCTCCCATCGCCACAAAGGCATCAGCGATCCCTTTGAAGTAGTCGCCGACGGGGCCCGCAATCTGTGCCGCACTGAAATCATGGTCGACGGCAAAATAAATGGGAGTTCCAGATGGCTGGTGAGCCAACATGCCTTGATGGTAAGCGCTCGTACCTTGGTCGTATCCGTGGTGGTAGGAAAAGTTCGAAATGGTGTTGGAGATCCACTCCCAGAGGGCGACTATGAAGAGGCCCGCGCCAGATAGTGCAACTGCCTCGTTGTGTGTGAGTGGCTTAAACCTTGATTTTGGCCATCGGTAGTAGCGGCCCACAAAAACGAGACTTGCCCGCTTGATCGCGTCGATCTCACCTGTGCAATCGAGCTTACAATCAATGCCAATTAGATCCGCCATCGCGCTCTCCCTCATCAGACGCGGTGGTAGTCGAAACGAGCGTAACCTAGACATTAACTTCGGAGAGGCGCAACGAGAATCTGGTGTTCGAGCACCGTGTCCTTCAATTTTCTGTTTTGGTGTTGGGGTAACTCTACAAGTCTGCGCCGCCGAATCACATTGACAGTGAGATCCGATTTTGACGCCCGACAGCGCAAAAATGTTTGTCACATGTCTCGCGCTGCTGTCACATGTCAGGCTTTGGGTTGAGCGAAGAGAAACGCTGTTTCGCGAGGAGAATCTGTGCGCGGGACGGGCGATTCATTTTTGACTTACGTGCACGCTGCAGGATAAAAAATCGTAACCTTGGCGGTATTCAATAATCGTGTCTCGCAAGTGGGAGGGGATTCGCTTGTTACGATCCGCTATCGTGGGAGTGATGCTTTCTTCGCTCACGTTCGTCAAATGCAACGCGGGCGCTGATTGCGAAGCATATATGCCAAGTATGCTCGAGGGGCATCTGTACGTTGCGTCTGATGATTGTAACTCGACCTCATGTCTCTCGGACGCGGCTCTGAGCTCCAGCCTCCTGTCTCAAAATCAGCATTATATATTTTCCTTTCGAACAATGCCTTCGGCTGTGACCAATAGTGTGGTCGCCGTTCAAATTAAGACGATGGGCCTGTCGCCAAGGATTGCCACGGACCCCGTCGGCGTGAATTTGGAAAGAGAGGCTACGCGGTTCGCGTGCTTGAGGCGGGATCGTAAATACTTTCATCTGACGGTATCGAGAGGCGACGATCGATGGACGCCCGGTGCCGGCACTGAGAGGACTATCGACTACGATACGTACGATAGCTATCACCGCTTCGGGCGTCGGTTCAGCGAATCTGACACTATACTGAGCGATGAGTTCCACATCTTTTACGACAACGGAAACGGCGGAGGATGTCGCCATCCAGTCAGATCGGATGATGAACATAGGGCGCGACTTTTCTTGATGCATTCGCGCGAAATTGCGTCTGGGCTTCCTGAGGCGCTAACGAATCGTTTTGGTCTCGCCCCTTACCTTGAACGGGTTCCCTACGTTTCGGATTGGTTGCTCCCTAACAGGCAAGCCCTGAAAGCCGGGAGAGCACGTATGACCCAATACACACAGTTGCGGATGTTGCTCGCCAACTATCAAAAAAAGAAAAACGCTCCGGGATGTTTCTCTTTTGAAGTCACCGCGCCGACGTCGCAGGGGGAGTTACAAATAAGCTTCAGCGATCTCGAGGAAGCCCAGAGCGAGGCAATGCCCAAGTTTTTCCAACAGACGGTCTGGACGGTCGGAGTCCGGTAGCCTTGTTGAAACTTTATTTACTACAATGGGTTAGGAAATGGTTGAAGGTGGGCAAAATTTCCCCATTATTTCGAGCATTATTGACTCAACCGAGATATCAATCCCCATTTTGTGGTTAGGGTGGACCATGCCGCCGAATGCTGCTCTCACAGATCGGAAACCTGAGGATCTGCTGAAGACCCGAAAGTTCGCGATCCTTGTAATTATTTTCCTGGCTGTCGCGATGCGGGGAGCAAGTTTTAGTTCTGTGGTTACGGGCGCCGTCATGGGCGCTATAGCCGCTGCGGTGGACCATTTCGTCAGGGGCAGCGTACCGAAAGCGATCTCGATCTACGCGCTGTTTATCTTGATATTGATTTTCTCAAATATTTTTCCATTGCTGCCGCAGGAGTGGTTTGAGCCACTGAATTACGCTCTAAAGAGCTACGATTTGACCTTTCTCATCCCAATCGTGCTGAGTGGGTTGCTGGTATTCATTTTGTGGTACCTCAAGTCGAAGTTTTGGGATCGGAATCGCATCTCGCTCGCTACTTTCTTGGATTCTTTCTTTATCGCTTTGACGGCGACGGTTGTCGTCTGCGTTGCGGCAGGGTTGCCCGATAAAATTTTCAATATGATCGTTCCTAAATGATCGTTCCTAGGCATTAGCAGCGGCCCGCGCCAGACGAACGCGAAGCGGCATCTACCTGGCGACTGAATTTCTTACCTTGTAGGTGTCCGCGGGCGGCACAACTTGGGAGACTTTGAAACCACGACATCTCGGTATGGTTAGCTGGCGCGGCTTTATCGGGGCAAAGGATGACTTCTTCTGGTACCGGACAGCTGAGGTCGCGCAGCGGGTTGCCTCGCACGCAACCGGGCGACCGGGAGCGGACATAAGTCTGTGCATATTGATTCGTTCGGCCTTCGATGGATACGCGTCGAAATGAGCAGAAGAGGTCCATCTTGCTTCCGCGTGTCTCGATCCATATTCGACACCTCAGACGGGATGGCACGGATAGCATCGTGTGCCGCCGAGTAATGAATGGCTAGATACTCGGACAACAGATCTGGCGGATCTCCTCTCAATATCGAATTCGACCGCTACGGGGCTCCGTGGTATTGTCAGTTCGAAAAATACCCTTCAAATGCGCAGCTGAGCGGCACATGCCTGCGGGGGGAGAAGCGTCATGGCGCAAAAGGCGAAACGCATCGTTTTCTGCTTTGACGGGACTTGGGATCAGCTCGGAAATCCCTGGGTTTACCCCACGAACGTCGTGCTAACGGCGCAAAGCATCGAGCCGCGTGGCGCGGATGATACGAGTCAGATCATACATTACGACCAGGGCGTGGGTACGGCATTCGCGACGCGCTATGTCGGCGGCGTATTCGGCTTTGGAGTAATGGGCACTATCCAAGCGGCATACACGTTTCTCGTCCTCAATTACGAGGTTGGCGACGACATCTTTGTATTCGGATTTTCGAGAGGGGCGTTCACCGCGCGCGCATTCATCGGAATGATCCGCAGTGTTGGAATTTTACGTAGAGCTGATGCGGAACAGATCTATTTGGCTGTTAGCACATACAAGAAGCGAAAAAAGAACGAAGATCATGACGCGTCGAAATTTCTGAAGTTTCGCTTGGAGCACGCGCCACAGGTCTGCATGGACAAGGCAGAGGACGATTGGCGGTGCCGGAATCAACACGGCTACGTGAGCGGGTCTAATCCTATTCTGAAAATTCGGTATCTGGGTCTGTGGGACACGGTCGAATCGGTTGGCATCGCGCAAGGCCTTTTGGCTCCTTGGATCGACATCAATAAGTGGCTGGGCATCGGACAGTTTTTCGACGCCGATCTAAGCGACCTTGTCGTCAAGGCACGGCATGCGCTCGCGATTGACGAAGACCGTGTGGTTTTCGCTCCGACCCTCTGGTCGAACTCTGAATACCTCAATGCGTCACTGGGATTTAACTCTGAAAGCAAGGAGGCGCCATATCAGCAGCACTGGTTCCCCGGAGGCCACGGTTCGGTCGGCGGGGGCGGACCGGTACGTGGCCTGTCCGACGAGGCGCTCGACTGGGTCATCACCGGCGCGCGAGACGCGGGTTTGGAGCTGGACGTGACCCCCGGTTCTCAGATCAACAGTCTGTTCCCCGACCCGCTATCGCCACTGAATAATTTGGAGGGATATAAACCAAACTGGAAAGATAAAATCGGCGATTTTCTTATGAATTTGTATTGCCGCCCGAGAGTTCCCGGGCCATCGCGTGTCACGCAAATCGACCCGTCGGCAATTACACGTTGGCGAGCTGACGCCGACAGTTTACCCGAGAAAAAAGCGTATCGGCCGCCCACGCTCGCCGACGTCAAGCCTGCGCTGGATCACTTGATTGCAACGCAAAAAAGCGACGAACCGAACTACGATCCGGATGCGCATCCGAATCCGCCGACCGCCGCACCGACGCCTGGGGAGTTTTACAAAGTAGTGCTTCGCGACGTGTTGTCGACGATCGCAAAGCGGGCGTACGGCGACCCGTCGAAGTACGACGAAATCCTAAAAAGCAATTGGCAACTCCTGAATGGCAATGCCGACCGAATCTATCCTGGTCAGGTGCTTTACGTCCCCAGACTTATGAACTCGCCAGGCACCGGGGCGCCCGCCTGACGGCGGCCGTGCCGCCCAAAGTTCTGCGCGACTCGATTCCGGCAGGTCGAGATCATTCTTCCGAACTACAAGTCTTTGAGGCCTTTTCGTTCGCGAATCGCCCAGTGCATTTTTCTTAATGTGCACCATGAAGCGCAAGAACGAAGGCGGCCAAATTCCGATAGGGGATTGCGTTGGACAACCGCGATCCGGTTATCCAACCCGAATTCTACGCTCCTATGGAAAGCGTGAGTCAACCCAATTCACCACAGCGTCCAACAGCGCGTCAGCTTGGGAGCTTCCCGCGGTTACAGCACCATGCGGCTCAATTGCGTAGTAGCGAAAGAGCCCAGCGGAGCCGCGCGTAAAACCCGTGCGGCGCGCAATCGCGTTAAAGGCGTGACGGTTTTCGATCCAAAAAGATCGCTGGGCTATGTAAAAAGAATCGTTTAGAGTATCTGTACCAGGATAGATGCCCTGAGTGGGTGGCGGAAAGCGGATATAATTTTGGTGCCAGTTAAGCACCGTGAGATCGTAAAGCCGAGCCACAAACGCTCGAGTGTCGTCAATGCTGCCCGGTTTACCAACATCTTTACACTCGATGGCTACGCGCGGTCGTCCGAACGGATAGCCACCGTTTTGCCGAAGCCGATTTCCGACTATTTGCGGAACGATTGAGATGTCTAACTCGTGAATTGCTCCACTACGCCCCTCAAATTGAATACCGTTCCAAATTTCCCATGTCGAGCCGCTACTGATCTTTCTGAAACCGATCGTGCTCGCGTTGTTTGCACCTTTGGAGGCCGCCTGTATCCCGCTAGGTGCTCCCCCTCGTTGAATAAAACGTCTATCAGCATCATTCGGCCGAATGTGCGTCCCGTCAGATCTCTGTAACCAAACCTCAAAGCCTTTGCCTCGCAGTCTTTCCGCTATTCCGGTCATAATAAACAATTCAAAGACGCGCCCGGCACCATTTGCATTACGAAGGAGCGGAACGCCGCCAAGAATAGCGCTAAGTGCTTTCTGGATTTCTTGAATCATTCAAATCCACCCGAGGATCTCACTGAACGTCTCCAGACACGCAGCGCAGAATCTAGGCTAATTAAGGCTGTTCTAGCCTCTTCCAGACTGTACTGAGAGGAAAATGTTTCGTCGTTATCAATTTGAACTGAAATTCCAGAATATTCGGCAGTGCTGATCAGACGCGGGCCATCTTCGACGCCGGTGCTCACAATCTCATTGAGCGCACCTATCGATACATCAAGCATTGAAAGAGCATCACTGAGACGCTTAGTAACGTATCGAATCGCCCATTCAATCTGAACGTCTCCATCAATCGGCTCAGACATATCGCTTTCATATCGGGGCGCGATCGACTTTAGTTCGATTTGTGTAGCGGTTCGTACGTCGGCGCGGATATCGCGCAGAAAGTCTTCGGTTTCCTCGGGCATAAAGCCGAGTCGGAGTCCTTCTACGATCTCGAACGCAAGCCAATCTGCGCCGGCGGCGATAATGGACTCTATCAATGGCAGAAGCCTCAGATCGGGTGTCGCCATTTATTACCTTTGTGATAAGTCGCCTCGAAGGAGTTTGTGCACATAGTCAAATCGCCTCTGCTGATGGATAGCAGAATCATGCATCTCAAACAATTAAGTGGAGCTACATTTGGCCACGCAATGCGAGACATACTTGAGGTGGGCTCGTAGGATTTGGCTCAGTGACTTTAAAAGCGTGGGTCAGAAAGCTGCCGTTCATGCAAGCGTAGGTGAACGTCAAAAATGGAGGCCAGGGTCTTAAGCAGTCTTCTTGTTCTTTCGTGATTGTGTGTACCGCGTGGTCTTCACCGGAATAAAGCGAATGATAATATCACGAAACTTACAGATCTTTCGCAGATGGTCGTGCATCAGCTTTAACTCATATTGGGCGATCAGCGGTATATCGATCTTCTTTGGCGCCGGCTTGCCCTTATCATAGAGGAGCCAGAGGCAGAGAATGTAATCTTGGCCATGATTATTTTCGAGCTCCGGTTTGATGTAATCCAGATATACTTGCCGATGCCCGCATGGGTTATTTTCGATGAAGAGCCGGATTTCCTTGAGAAATGTCTCGTCGTTCAGAAAAGCCTCGCAGTAGAATTTGGCCTGAGAAAACAGGTAGTTGACGGACGACGCATCCTTATACTGCTTGGCATTGATGATTCTCACGACGCCGTCTTCCTGCATATCTAGGATATCGCAGAACTCCTTGTCCTTACGCCCAGCGCCAATTTGCAGCTTCGCGCAGTCGAACAGTACGCATATCGGCCGACGTGCGACTACTTCAGCGTTGAAAATCGCCTCGCTATTTTTCTTCGCGACGTCGTCACTGATATCAATATTGAGATACCAGCCCTCAGGCTCTTCTGCCCGCACCCGGTCGGCGATGAACGTTACAATCGATTCATAAAAATCCGGATCGACCTCAACCCAGCGACCGTCGTTCAGAATGAAGTAGCGTCCGTCGAGCTCGTGTTCGTAAATCAGACAATTATAGATCGGCCAGCGCCGATACCCCAAGACTCGATCTTCCACCGCCGAATAGGCGTAAATCCTCTTGTTCCGAAGCCGATCGACCGTGATATCTTCGGGCTTGTTGAACACAGTCTCGAGCTGCTCCGGCACGAGAAAGGAGTAGATGGTGTTTTCTCGCTCGGCTTTGTTAGAATAGGAGAAGCTATAATCCTCTTCTGCTAGAAACTCCGGGATACACAGCTCGACCTTGCCGTAATCACGTGCCTTCAGTGCCTCGATCAATATGCCGTCAAGCTGCGTGGTTTCTTCATCCGAAGCGGGTTGGAAATTTCGGTAGTTTGGGAATAGATCAATATAATCTCGCGCGCCGAAGCGCTCAAGGAACTCTCGGCACTGTGCGATGATCGTCTCCCAGCTGAGCTTCTCTTCGCCGATCACTTTGATCGTGAGATTGTCGCGGCCCTGCAGTGTGGCGTTTCTATTCCCCTTTATGTGAGCGGAGATGTAACGAAGGTCTTCGGCCTCGCTGAGGCCGAAGACGAAGCTGTCAGACGGTTTGCTGGCCTGACGGTCAATATGGGTTGGCGTGATTGTGTTGCTTTGACTGCGAGTTTGCCGAATTTCCTCGTTGCCGCACATATTCATAGCAGTTTTGATGCCAAAATCCGGTTCGAGCACCTTCTTGTTGAGGCAGCCAGTCGCGCTCCGCCCAAATACCGCCGCGAACAAGCGCTCATCAACCGAGATCAGAAGAATCCCATTTGGGCTCATACTTGTCGTGCTGAAGCTGATCGGCGCGTCTCCAAGTTGCCCGTTGATGAAGTCCAGCCACGGCGGATTCTTTCGAGCCGAGACCGTTTCGAAATAGATGAAGCGGCATAAGGCCTCGTCTATTTCGAAGTCAAAAGATTGAAATTCCGCCTTGGCCGCGAGGTCAGTCTCTTCGTCGATCACCGACGCCATGGTCGCACCTTCCTTCGTTAGGAAGAAGGTTATCTGCGCCAAGTCTGGGTTACTTTCCTCCATGCCCCACCGGGAAAGCAGTTCTTTTAGATGCTCCTCAGATTCAGATCATATTTCCAAAAATATCGTGTTCAAAATTTTGTTATCCATGCCTCGATTTCGAACAGGCATGTGGCCATTGGACGATTCGCCCTGGGTCCTTCCTTCACGGAGTGGTTGGCAGTCGCCGTGCCCCTCCGGACGGGCTGTGCCGGTCGCAGGAAAGCGCCTGGTTCATGCGGCTATGACAACCGCAACCTTCTCATTCCCCGGTCTCGTTGAGACCTTTCGGGGCAACCTGGCGTCGTTCGCGCGAGAAGGGCTCCTGCACGATCAGGGCGGCGCGCATCTCATCATTAGCAAACCGCCGCTGGAAACAGACCGTACCGTTCCGGCGCCTTCGCTTCCGAACGCTCGTTTGAGCACGGGCGATTCGAGGCAGAAATACTGGTCGCACGTGGTTCCGGTCTCGTCACGGGTTTTTTCTCCATCGGGATACGCCGCGGTAGGAAATCGATATCGGACTCATCGGGGCGATCCGCGAGGCATGGCGGTCAACGTCTACTTCAATTCCGGCGACGACGGAGCGTCGATTGGCTTTGGCTATCGGGGCTCGCCATGCCGCATTGGGCTCGGCTTCGACGCCACCTTGGACTCCCACCTCTACGCTATCGATTGGCGACCCGGCCGCATCGTGTGGCTCGTGGACGGGAGGGTCGTCCACGAGCGCGCGGGCTGGGACCCGACTCCGCTTTCACATCTTCCCATGCGTCTGTACGCCAACTTGTGGGCATCTCGGTCGGAAGAACTCGCTGGGCGGATTAACGAAGATGTCTTACCGACAACAACTTTCAGAAACATATCGGCGCGGTGCTGAATGTAGTGGCAGACGTGACAGTCAGTACGATAACAAAGGGATCCATGGAACTGACTACTAGCTTGCGGTCATATTTGTACGGACGACTGAGCACTTTCAGAGACGGCCGATTTAATGCTTTGCGTCCGATAGCGGGCCTGACCGGCGGCGGTAGCAACTCAAGAATGAAAGTCGTCAGTGCGTTTTTCGTGATCTACACTATGAGCGGCTTGGTGAGACGACACTCGCAGCTGGCAGTGTAGGGGGCACCCTAGTGGCGCCCCCTGAGCGCTCAAGATTTGGTCAAAGGGCTCTTCTTTTTCTTTTTCTTAGGAAGCGGCTTGAACTTGATGGCGCGGAAGTTCGTTGAGTCTGGCAACTTGACGAAGATCTCAGCCCATTTTTTGTTTGCAGTCGTTGCTGACCCCGCGCCCTTCGTTTTTTGCAGGCAACCCGCTTCCTCCAGGGCGACGAGAGCCTCGCGAGCGAGCATCTCCGTTTCAAAAAGCTCGTCGAAGCGGCTCGATGGAATCACATACCGCCTTTGCGGTCCGGATTTTAGAATGACGCCATCGCCAGGAAGCTTCTTTATCTTGCTTACCGTGGGCAGATCGAGCTCCTTGAGCTTCGATTTCAGAATCGATTTGGCTTTGCGACGGGCATCTAGCGGGCGCCCGTTGACCTTCCTGAACTCTTCGAAAGCCTCGACGATAACTGATCGCGTTGAGTCAACCTCCCATGGCAGAACCTCAGACTCGATGGCCAGAGCCGCGCCTGCAAAACAAACTGCGAAGTTTTTAGCAGCGTGCTGAAGTGCCCCATCACCGGTCGGAAGATGGAGTCTATCCATAAGGTCCTCGATGTAGACGTGTGCTTTATTCTCTACGCCCTCGGCTTTGGCCAGCCACTTGATGTATTTATCGAACGCGATAGCGGAATTCTGAGTGATTGCCTGCCGAAATTCGTTGAGCTTGGTCCGGCTTTTACTGGCGGATTGGTTCCCGGGCTGTCGATCAAAAATTGTCTTCGATCCTTTCATAAGAGCCGGGATGTCATGGGCGCGGGCCAATTCGCCGTCATCACGATCGACCCCTCGGAGCTCCCTAAAGGATGTCTCAGAAGTAGAGAGAAGAATACCCTTGAATGTCGAGCTCTTGCCTTGCGTGCCAAATGAAGATTCGGAATGCCGCAGACGATCGCGTCCCTCGCCAAATGCATAGACCATCTCCCGCACGCGCTCACTGCGGTCGGCTTTCTTTCCCCTCAAGAGGCCAAGCTCATTTACCGGCACCACCGAATCATTAAACGCGCGGAAGAGCTGAAGAAGCCCCGCATCGGTAGAGTTCCAGTTAGGTAAGGCGTTTTCCTCCGCGAGCCCGGTGATCGCTGCCGCGAGCAGAATGGCCGTGGTCTTACCCGACTTCGAAGCACCGTAAAGATTGAAAATAAACGGCGAGTAATTCAGCATCGACAGTAACGGCGCGGCAAAAGCAGCGCCCGTCATCAGCGTGGCGACGGTCGAAAATTGCGCGACGTCGGCGACATCTTGTTGCCAGCTCTCTAGCGTCCCCAAGCTCCGGCTAGAAAATCGCTCGCGCGACTTTGCCGGTGGGCAGACAGCGATCGGCGAAGTGCCGAACTTGATGACGCGATCCAAGCAGATGAACGCTTGTTCCTCGCGACGCCAACCCGCCGTGGCCGCCTGGAGCTGAAATTCTGCAGGTGGGTTTTGAATCGCGGCCGCTATCAAGGACGAAGCATCTTCGGAACCGTTCGGCAGATGCGCGTTCTTTTTTTCAAGATGGGATTTTACCCTTTTACTATCTAATGCGTCTTCGCGCGGAACCGCGCATTCTCCGTCGCGGCCGTTTACCTTGACGAACTGAAATACATCGAAGCCGTCACCGGTCTCCTCATGCTCGAGGTTCGCGATTTTACGCACAAACGGCGATCGCGGCCCCTGGGGCACGTGGGCACGTTCGGCACGTGACCCATCTTTCTGACTGTGGCGTTCGGTGCGAATGGTTTTTTTGGTCCTGTCCATGGCAATTATCCCTTGTACTAGTGGTGGGGCAGGCGGGGCACGGAAGGCACGCGAGCGGTCGTTGCTCGCGGCAGTTGCGTGCGAAGCGAATGCAGTTCACATTTTTTGTAGGCTGATCGGTCGTGGGCGAACTGATGCCATGCCTTGATCAGGAGGGCGGTCGATCGCGGGCTTTAGTCATACGCGCCCTGCGTGCCCGAGCGACCAACACCAGGCGCGGCCCAGCGTCATCCGTCTGGATTTCGACACCGCGCAAGAAGAGCCTTGCGCCCAACCCGGCGCGGTCTAGAGCAAGAGCGAGATCGCACTGCTGCGAGACGCGAAGATCTCTATTTCGCGTATCTCGTCGCCTCAGGACGTTGCCGGCGTCGTCACGCAACTTGGGAAGACTCAGACGCCTGAAGAAATCGGACTTCAGTGCGTAGGCGATACCATTTAGCTGCCCATCGAACTCTTTGATCCGGACCGTCCTGCGGTTGGCTCCTTTGGCAGGAAAGGTTTTTCGCAGAATCTTCTGGCCAGAGAGCATCTGCAATTGAGGTCCGAGTGCCCAGAGCTGGGTCTGGCCATGGGGTGCAAAGGCCCCGTTGATGTGCTCGTTGACGCCGGGGTCAAAGCCGCCAATTAGGACCTCAATGCCGGCGTCGTCGCACGCGAGCTCTATGGCTTTACGGATACGCCTGAAGAGATCTCGCTTGGTCGACGGGAGCCTGAAGCGCCCCTCGCGAGGCACTATTGAACTCGTAGAGTAGGTCCTCTCGTCCGATTTCAGCAGCGTGTTGGCCAGCTTGACGAACAGCTTCTGGACTGCTCGTCCGCAGACAGGGCAAGCCCCACTGAGGCATCTATGCTCGGCACTGCAGCCGTCCAACTTTGCGGCGAGTTTCTCCGTTTCGTCATTGCAGATGCTGGGCCGACGAAGCCTTTTTACGAGGATTTCGCGTTCATTTTCCGCTTCGTGAGCAAATTTGCTGGGCTTGGCGGGCCGTTGACCCTGAATCCAATATGGCCATCCGTCTCCGTAGAGCTCAGAGCCCCGAGGTGAGAGCAATATCCGGCTTAGGATTTTGTTGAGCTGACTCCTATTCATTGGCGTCAGCGCCCCCTTTGTCTGAGGTTGACTGGCGCAGGCACCGTCCTTCGTAAGCGAGAATGTCTATCAGCCGATACCGGACATGCCGCCCGATCTTAAGGAATGGGACGTATCCGCCTTTGACGCGGAGATTCCGGATCGTCTTGACGCTACGCTGATGACGTATCGCCAACTGATTTTCGGTAAGCAGAACGCTTTCACCCAAAGAGGGCGACGCGTTGCTGGTGGGGTTATGGCAACCTGGGTGCGTAGTGCACGCCCGTATGCCGCGAGTGGCGATGGATTCAGATT
This sequence comes from Pseudomonadota bacterium, assembly GCA_040756295.1. GTDB lineage: Bacteria > Pseudomonadota > Alphaproteobacteria > Rhizobiales > Beijerinckiaceae > Methylovirgula. The sequence goes on from JBFLZN010000002.1 coordinate 808,110, forward strand.
CGACGGAAACCATAGTGAAGTCCCTAAAACAGCGACTCACACTAGGTATTTCGATTATTGCCCTTAGCCCATTTTGGTTTTTAGCGGGCCTTAAAGACCCTCGCTAAAACCATGGTTCAACAGCGAAAATCAAAAAAATGTTTAATATCAGCGACTTACGGTCTGGCCTGGAGCTGATTAATCCTGTTGCTTGGTCGGATCATTGCGGAGCCATTCACGAACCTGTCTACCCGTAATGTCTTGCCTATCAAATACCGCCTTCGCGATGTTCGCGATTGTTCCGTAAAGCGGATATCCGAAGAACTCGATGGTCACGTCCTTTAAGAGCAAGCAGAAGACTTTTTGACGGTCGTCGGCTTGAGCGCGTTCAAACTCACCCCAGAAACTGTTGCCTTCCTTGCTCGCTGATAATCTTGATGCCCAACGAATCGCTGATTGCAATTTGCTTGCTGCAACCGCTTGCTCTTCAAGGCCGTGCAGCTCAAGACATTCCTCAATCTCAAAAAGTGTCTCGCAGCATTGCCTAAGGGCGCGACGCCGATCTAGCCTATCTTTCTTATAGAGCGGCTCGCACTCGAACGATAACTTGTAAGCTTGATACATCAAGATTCGAGCGGCTGCGTCTTGATCGGGCCATCTGGCTTTTTCTCTTGGAGGATGAAAGACCTCTTTCGCATATATTGACGCCCTCACATATTGAAGTTGCTCCGTTGCCTTTTTCCCCTTCCTGCCGCGAAGCTGATCCATTTCGATATGCAGAGGGCGAGCGGTGAAAGCGGGATGGAAGTAAATGAGCGAACCGGCATCGTCTTCCGCGCGCTTAAGTCTAAAAAGCTCCCTCCAAACGAGTTGCATGGAAGGCGCGCTCGCGAGCCGTTCGAGAATTTCGCGAGAGAGTTTTAGGTCTTTTTGTTTCGGCAGCTCTTTTTGTAGCTGATTGACCAAATCTGCGACCGATGGCGGAATCCAATCCGGTATCGCAAGTGACTCGACGATTTTAGTTGGTCTGCTCCGCTTGGCCATAGTGGTCTTCATTGTGCAAATCCAGAAAAACGCACTATGCCTTTTCGGGACCGAAGTATTTTGGGGGTCCGCTCCAGCGGGAGTCAATTTGGTAGCCGCTACCTTGCGCCGAAGGCAGATATTTTCCCTTTGACCCTATCAAAGGGAAAGCACATTAAACACGCGGTAGCTTCCCGTAGCGTTGATTCCCAGTCATCATGCTTGACCAACTTACCGATTCTACTTTCGCGCAATTAGCGGATATCGCCGACCACGCCATAGTCTCCAGCCTCGTCCGCGCGGCCGCAGGTCTCAAAAAACTGGATGAGGTGCGAGCGGTGGAAGCCGTCGTCTTGCAGGGCATGCGTGGCGTGGCGCGGGGCTGGCGTAGCTCTCGCCTTATTCACGGTAAACTCCACTTGCAATCTGTGTTCTGCCACGCTGCGCCGAAAGTGACTTTCAGTCGTCCAACGGGCGCTCGTCCGGGCTGCTGCGAACTCGCGGATCTATTAGTGGTAATGGATGACCCGTCGGCTCAAAAGCCGGAAGAGCGGCGCCGCGCCGTCCTGGTTCAAGCCAAACTCCACGACCCGCCCGGTCATCTCCGGCTAAATAGCGGCAATGAGCGAGTGCAGTTTGAGCTATTGTCAGGATGGCCCCCTTTCACCTTTAATGCTGGCTTCTACAAGCCTCATGCCCGCGATCTAACTTTGGGTCCGGGGACAAGTTCTTGGGGTGGCGAGTACGCTGGTATTGATCAGCCACCGCGCGGAGGCTGGGCACAATATCTTATCACAAATACGAAGTTTGCTCCCAATCCACCGATACACGGTGCGGTGTCATTAGGTCAGCTGCTTGCGGGCATGCTGGGCGGTCGAGCTCAATTTGGGCGTCCGGCGGTCCCATACGGCCGCGACTCGTGGTCAGAGACCATTCAGGAGCTAATTGACGTGACCTTTCGTCGTCCGGTTCGAGGAAGTCAACCGGGTAGCCGGCGAGGACGCGATCATGTCATAAACTTTAACCTGGACATCGGCCTTGACGCGGTATGGCCAGTGACATCGGGGGGAAGCGGAGGTGGAGCGGATTCCAAGATCGGCGACGGCGACGAATGGCCGGACGGCGCCATCAGTGTCGTCCGATATACGATAGGCGAGCGTCGCGAGTGAACTGCTGTGCAAGGATGCCAGTATAGAGTTTGCGCGGCGCGCGGTGGAATGCTCATCTGCACTATCGGCGGGGTATGCCTATCTTCTGTGTGGGGCGCCGCCAATGTCTACTGACTACTTTACGTTCCGTGTCGCCCAATCGTCCCAATCGACAAGCCCGTGATCGGCGACGGTATCCATTCTGCTGGGGGGAACCCGGTCGCAAAAAAGTACGGTATTTAGGCATGGCCATCGGGCGCTGGGCACGATGAGGCCATCAAACTCCAAGAAATGCGCTACCTCGGCGATATCCTGTGATCGAGGATATTCTTCGCCCATCCGTTCGTAGGACAATTGCCCGTACCGCGCCGTATCCAAACCCAAAGCCGCTAAGGCTTGCATATCCACCAGCTTAAGGGCTCGCGACAGCGACGCGTGCAGTTCATGAAGGCGGTAGCGTACTTTCGATGGAAATATTGGCTGGCCCCGACTTAGGTGAAAATGCATCTCCGCGATCGCGCCATCGCGCTCTTGAGAGGTGTAAAGCACGTCAAAGGTTCCGTCATCCCAACGCCCGCCCGCGCTGCCGCAGGCCAGCGGCGAGCGGCCATCTCTTACAACGCGCCAGACGCCGCCCTCAAACTCAATTGGCTTATGTGCCTCTATCGCATCGATGAGTGCGCTGTCTCTGCGTCGCCGGGCATGGACCATAGCTTAAAGAAAGACCTCGTTATCGAGACGATCAATGATCTTGAGCACCTCGATTGCTCGATCCTGATGGATTAAGTCAATAGCGCGCTCGCCGTTCAGTTGAGGATGGCGAGCGTAAAGCCAGGTACGGATTTCGTCGGCGGAATAATAATCGGTAAGTCGCGTTACCACATAGTGCAAATCAGAGAGAATCAACTCATTGCGCGGCTGAGGCTTGATATCGCCAGCGCGCCAACGCGACACAGTCGCTTTGGACACATCCATAATGTTAGCGATATCGGTGCCTTTGAGGCCTCCTGCTTTGCCAATCTCATCAAGAAATCTTGGAACTGCCCCCTGCATATTGCTCATCGCTTTTCTTCAATATTGTGTGTGTTGAGAGAATGACGTGGTCCGGCCGCCGACTTGGCACGAGGTGCTCCTTTGCCACGCGCTTCGTGCATCAAGGCTAAAGTGTCGCCTAGTTTCACGATCCGACCATGGTGTTCGGTCAGTCGCTTGAACAGGTTCACCATTGCCTCCTGGCCAATTCCAAGCCGCTCCGCCTCCTTAGGAGGGGGCTTCAAGTCCTTCACGGTACGAGCCACCCGCTCGGTTTCGCGTAACGGCTTTTCCAGAAAGAACTGCTCACGGTTATGATCTGGGATGGGTGCGAAAACTTCTACAGCTGCAAACGCCTGCCTTGCGGCATGCTGACGAGTGTCGGCGATCATGTTGGCCACACCGTCAGCGCAGCAAATGTCCTGACAGCCTACAGCACGTTTACCACCTCTGGCCGCGGACAGAAGTTCAAGTTCGTTGCGTTTCAACGCTCTACCAAGGACGGGAATGGGAACATAGGTCGTGCGTCCAAAATCGCCGTCTTCGTCCTTGGGCCTGGGGTCTTTGTGCCATGAACGCGCGTCGAATTGATTGCGCTCCATGATGCCATGAGCCAAGCCCGAGGCACCGCCGAAAGCAAGGACGGCTTGGCCAAGTAGGCCGTCCAGATGGTCAATGACGATTGGGCACCCAAGATTATGCATACTCTGCAACGACAGGATGAATTGCCGAGTGGTTTGAGGACGCGCTTCATGGCCTAGGCCGGACATCCGCAACCAGAGATTATCGTACGGGAGGTCCATAAGGGCGTCGATCACCTCGCTGCGGACGGCCGCTTCGTGGATCGCCACATGCGAATGAATCACCGGATAATCGATGGCGATATTTGCTCCACCTTCGCGATCGAGCGCACGTCTCAGTGTAACGCAGGCATCTCGATCGACCCGCAACCATTCGTTATAATCGGGGTCGGCGAGAAAGTGCGTCGGAGCAAGAACAGTATCTACGCCCTGTGCCACCGCGAAGCGCGCAATCTGCCCGATCACATCTGTGCGCGCGTTTGCGACAAAATGCTCTGGCCCAAGTGGCTGCCCAACCGCAGCGGTCGCCCATGGCGCGTGCCTCACGGCTCCGGAAAACCGCCCTCGCGCGGCAAGTTCGGCAGTCTGTGGGTCAAGTACGATCTCGATGCCGTCACGCTTTAGGGCAGCAATAAGATCCTTCTGAATGAGAAGCCGCGAACCCTCGATCACTACACGTTTTGCCGGCAAACGCCCCGCAGCGTGAAGCTCTCCGAACTTTTTATGCGCCTCTCCGACACGAATGAATTGGGCAATCGGCGTTGCCGGGTTGCGAAACTGGATGACACGGGCGGCCATAGCGTTTGTTCCATATCGGTTTCACAAAATATAAATATGAAACATATTTGAGAAAGTCAAGGGCATTAAGAGCTGCTGAACAACCAGAGATTGTGCTATCTTAGGGTTTCACCGTGGTTTCGGTGGAAGGGACGATTGCGAAATGATGCTGAGGGCGACGGATGTCATGTACCGGCGCCGCAGCTTAAGCATGCCCAACACTAACAGTGGGAATTAAACACTGTCGCGATGCGATTGCCGATTAATTCGCTCGCCGCTCGCAGAGGATCATCGTGAAAATGGGCGTAACGCTGCGTTGTGGCGCTGTCGGCATGACCGAGGAGTGCGCCGATCATCGGTAGGCTCGCACCCATCGAAACGGCGACACTTGCAAAGCTATGACGCAGATCATGAATGCGCACATCCTGAAGCCCTGCCGCCGCGCGAACGCGTTCCCAAACGTGGGGCGTACCTCGGTAATAACCGTTGCCGCGGTAAGCGGGAAAAACGAATTCGTTGCTCGAAACGTGTTTTTGACGATCCGAAGGAATAAGCGCTTTCAGCAAACGCAGGGCCTCAGCGTTTATCGCAATCGTCTTTTGACCCGTTTTCGAATCGCCTAGCCTTAAGCTGCTAGAATCGAAGTCAACTTCCGACCAGCGAAGCGCTTCTATCTCGCCTCTCCGAGCGCCGGTGAATATCAGAAGTTCCAAGATCGACAGGGCGGTCGAATTCTCGCCGGCCGATCTTGATAGCCGGATTGCAGCACCGAGTGCCGCGAGTTCATTATTGCTCAGATATCGATCGCCCTTTTTGTCGGGAAAACGTTTGATCCCGACAACGGGATTAGCCTCGATCAGCCCGCAGTCTACGGCGTACGAGAAAATGCCGCCCAACAATCCGACAGTTCGCGTCGCAGTGCCCTTTCCACCGCGGACGATCGCGCGCCCCCGAGACTTTGTTTTGGCGTCTATTGCGGTTTTTCCCTGAGCGACATCTTGCAAAAATCGCTTGATGTCGGCGCGCGTGACATCTGGCACCCGCTTACGACCCAGAAGAGGCTTGATGTGCCGTTCGATACGGCCCTTATCCGTAGCAATTGTGCTTGCCTTTTTGGTCGCGCACCCGTGGGCGAGATATTGCTCGCAAAGCTGCCCGACTGTCAGCTGGGCTTTCAGCTCTTGCTTATCGGCCGCGGGATCCTCGCCGTTTGCGGCGCGCCCCAGTATCTTTTTAGCTTCGGCGCGGGCGAGATCGACGGTCCAGGGGGCGCCGTGAGCGCCGATGCTCAAGCGGCGAGATTCGCCCGCCCGGCCGCCCGGCGTCCGATATTGGCAAACGTAGCTTTTTCTACCGCCTTTAGCGATCTTAACGCCGAAGCCTTTTAGGTCTGTGTCCCAGATAAAGTAGTCCGTTAATTTTGACGAAGCGTTTTCGACGACTGTCTTAGTGAGCTTCGAATTGGGCATTGATCTGTCTTATCAATCATGTAAGGCCTGAAAAAAGTAAGCACATAGTAAGCACGCGAGCGTGAAAATCAATGAAATTGTCGGATATTGCGTGAAGTTCTAAATCTTCGAAAATTTTTTAAGAACAATATATTACGACTTAAAATGGCCGTCTGAGAACTTGCAGGAAATTGGCCTGATTGCTCTCCGAAGGCGGATGTCAAGGGGTTTCGGCCTGAAAGGAAGCGGAAAAAGGTAACGAGTTTCAGTAGGTTAGGAGCCTGTCGACAAGCTGGCCAATTTCGAAAATTCTTCGCGTAAGCACCGCGTAA
>JBFLZN010000003.1:0-144234 GCA_040756295.1 Pseudomonadota bacterium
GCCTCACCTCGTGCTAGGCGCCGCAGCTTCTCTCCACGGGATTATGCGGAGCGGCGCAGCCACAAAGCCCGGGAAAACCGCGGCTACCAGCCAACCACTCCGCATAATCCCGCGCTACGCATAATCGGCGTTATGCGGTGCACCGCATAAAGCCGAAATCGGCGCCGCCTGGTCCAAGCGCTCCAACGAGGGCCGCGACTATCTGGGCCTCAAGCTCGACGATCCGAGCTTCAACGCCCCCATCTACGCCAACCTCTTCGACGACGAGGACGGCGACACCCACTCGCTGATCTGGTCCCGCCCGACCCGCCGCGGCGACTGAGCCCCGAGCAAGGCCCCGGCCGAACAGGCCGGGGCCTTTCCACTGCTAGCGCGAATCACTTCGGCCGCCCGGCGAGGGCACCGCCAGCCCTGAGACGCCGATTACCCTCGCAATGGGCGCAAAGAACGACTATTATAGTCGTAGTTCTGGCAAGCGTGTGTCCGTCGGTGGGAGGTGATCATGCATGATCACCGCCCGACAATCGCGGGCCGCACGCGCGTTGCTGGGGTGGACACAGGAGACGCTCGCTGACAAGGCCCGGACATCGCTAACCGCGCTCAAGCGCCTTGAGTCCGAAAGTGGATTAGAGGTGTACGAGTCGACGCGCGATCAGGTGCGAAGGGCGCTTGAAACAGCCGGTATCGTCCTGCTTTCCACCGACAAGGGCGAAGGAGTGCTGCTGCTCCATGAGCGGGACGACCGGCCGACGAGGCGTTAGCAGCGCCGTGATCGCGTGGCGCACACCATCCATCGCACGTTGTCACAGTAATGCCGGGCACGAGTGTTAACGAATGCTTTCCGCGCGAATATAGTCGCCTGATGGAATCCGCGATGCCGCCGTTTCTCGATGCGCCTCCGATCAGCCAGACCCTCACGGCCTATGACCGCGAGCATATGGTTCTCTATCTGCGCCTGCTCGATTCCTCGCGCGACGGAGCTGATTGGCGCGAAGCCGTCCAGATTCTCTTTGGCCTCGATACGGCACGTGAGCCGCAGCGGTGCCGCCAGGTCCATGACACGCATCTCGCCCGCGCGCAGTGGATGACCGAGCACGGCTATCGAGACTTGGTCCGCTCCGCACAGTGATCGCCGCGATGCCGTTTCGGCACCACCCTTTGCCGGCCCTCTGACTTCCACTGAACAACCCAGCCGGGAATCCTGACTCTCCCACAAATTCAAAGACTAGGGAGGATCGCGATGACACCAGATGCTTCCGGCTGGCGTTCATCGGAACGCTATGCGCACGTCGCCGACATGACCGCGTCCGACGTCGCGTGGGAATGGCTGCGCCGCAACGAAACCTACGACAGGGATTTTCAAGCGCTCGGCGACAGCGAAAGTGATCTGCGCACGCTGACCGACGGGATCGGGCAGCGGTGGGGGTTGCGATTTCCCCGTAGACCCGATGCAGGCACCTCCCGAAGCGCAGGTGATCTGGCTTCCCCAGGAAGACACAAGCGCCATCGTTCTTGGCCCACCTCCGGATATTCCGTCCGCAAGCGCTGATCCCCAACCGACGATCGACGCCGCCGTAAGCGTCGATGTCGGCAGCGAGACCCATCTGGTTCTCGATCTCGGAAACGGTCAGCGCGTAGCGCTTGTTCATCCGTCCGAGACACGACCCGCCAAATCTCTTGGCGCCTTCATCCCGCTCGGCCTGGAAGGCTTCGACCGGCTCCAATCGGTCGCCCGCTTGCTCTCCGCCCTCCATGGCCGCGCCATACCGCCCGACACCCGACTGACACGGCAGCAACGTGCTCGGCTGTGCCGGATGCTGCAGGCCTTCGACGGTCATCGCGCGGGCGCGACCCAGCAAGAAATTGCGCAGGTCATATTTCGGATCGGCGCTCTCGGTCGCGACGACTGGCAGGCATCTTCCGCCCGCCACGCCACCAAAGCCCTGCTTCGAGATGCCCGCGCGATGATGGTGGGTGGGTATCGCACGTTGCTTCGTCATCGGCGGCAACTTTAGCCGATCTCCATCCGACTCTTGGTGGGCGAATTTAGGCCCCCCTGAATTCGCCCTGCATCTCGCCGGCCCTGCTTCGCCAACGTGGCCTTCGTTACCCGCCGCTTCCCGGCGGCCCCAACGAACCCACGGAGGCCCTCCCATGCGACCTGATCTCGCCGTTCTCCCGCCGCGCTACCTGCGCACCAAGGAAGCCGCCGAATTCCTCAGCCTATCGGCCCGCACCCTCGAAAAGCATCGGACTTACGGAACGGGTCCGGCCTATCGCAAGCTCGGCGGTCGCGTCGTTTATGCGGTCGACGATCTTGAGGCCTGGGCCGAGCGCGGCGCCGTCACCTCCACCTCCGATCCGCGCGGCAGCGTGCTTCCGGCCAAGCGCCATACGCCTGCGCCGCCGGCACATGCCGGACGATACGCGCGCTGATCGCCCCCGGATTCCCGAATGGCGGCGCGACACCAGTCCCTCTCGGAGCGCGGGCAGCTCGATCTGTTCCGTGCGCTCCCCGGCGAGTTCGCAGCACGAGACGCACAGGATCTCATGGCCTATCCGTTTTTCTCCCTCTCCAAATCGCACCGCGTCGCGCCGATCGACTTCGCCGCCGGCAATGTGTCGATCCGCGTCGAGGCCGTGCCCGATCACGGCATGGCGACCATTTGGGACGCCGACATCCTGATCTGGGCGGCGAGCCAGATCGTCGAGGCGCGTGACGCCGGCCTGCGCACGTCGCGCCTGATGGTCGCCACGCCCTATGAAATTCTCAAATTCATCGGCCGCGGCACGTCCTTACGCGACTATCAGCGCTTGAAGGCCGCGCTCGATCGTCTGCAATCCACGACGGTCTGCACCTCGATCCGCCAATCCGCCGAGGGCCGGCGTCATCGCTTCTCGTGGATCAACGAGTGGAAGGAGCGCACCAACCGCAACGGCAAGCCGGACGGGATCGAGATGATCGTCCCGGACTGGTTTTATCAGGCCGTTCTCGACGATGCGCTCGTGCTGACGATCGACCGGGCCTATTTCGATCTCACAGGCGGGCTCGATCGCTGGCTCTATCGCCTGGTGCGCAAGCACGGCGGGCGCCAGCGCAATGGCTGGCGATTCGACTTTCGCCACCTCCACCAGAAATCCGGCGCGTTGTCACCGTACAAACGCTTCGCCTTCGAGCTGCGCGACATCATCCGTCGCCAGCCGCTTCCCGGCTACACGCTGTTCCTCGAGATCGAGGCCGGCGGCCGAACGTTGCTCGCTTTCGAGCGGACGCCGCCCTGTGGAAAAGCTGTGAAAGGCTTCGTGCCATCGGGAACCCGAAAGCGCGTGCCATCAGGAACCGGCCCCTCGTGCCAACGGGAACCGAAACACGGCCTAACCCACGACAGCAGAACCGAAAATCGCCTCGCTAACTTAGAATCTAACAGAGAATCTAACTTTGAAGAGCGCGCGCGAGAGGTGGAAAACCTCGTCCGGCAGGCCGCGAACGCGCTAAGCGCCGCTGGCAAGCGGCGCACCAGCAGCGCCGCTCTTACCAACGCTGGCGCGGCGAGAAACGGGACCTCCGGCCCTCCGCAGCTTCCCTTCGGTCCACGCCCGGGAGGCCGCCGATGATCGTGGCCTTCCTCAACCAGAAGGGCGGCGTCGGCAAGACGACGCTGGCGCTGCACCTAGCCGGCGAATGGGCCGGTAGGGGAAAGCGGGTCACGCTCGTCGATGCGGACCCCCAGGGTTCGGCGCTCGACTGGTCGCAGCAACGCGCCCGCGAGCACGCGCCGCGCCTGTTCGGCGTCGTCGGCCTGGCGCGCGACACGCTCCACCGTGAGGCGCCCGAGCTGGCGCGCGATGTCGATCATGTGGTGATCGACGGGCCGCCGCGCGTCGCCGGGCTGATGCGATCCGCGCTGCTCGCCGCCGACCTCGTGCTGATCCCCGTGCAGCCGTCGCCGCTCGATGGTTGGGCCTCGGCCGAGATGCTGGCGCTCCTGTCGGAGGCGCGCATCTATCGGCCGGAGCTTCGCGCTCGCTTCGTCCTCAATCGCTGCGGCGCGCGCACCGTGATCGCCCGCGAGACGGCCGAGACGCTCGCCGACCACGATCCGCCAGTGCTGCGCACGGCGATCGGACAGCGCGTCATCTACGCCGACGCCGCGCAATCGGGCCGGCTCGCTTTCGAGATCGACGACGACGGACCCGCCGCGCGCGAGATCGCGGCGCTCGTCACCGAGCTCGAAAGGATCTCACCATGAGCGAGCGATCCGAACGGCGCGGCTTTGCGGCACGTCCGACCAATCAAGAGGCCTGGATCAAGGCCGCAGATGCCACCGCGCCGCGCGCGCCGGACGATGAAGCCTTCACCGCCCGCATGACGATCGACGTCACGCCCGCCTTACGTGGACGGATCAAGATCGCTGCCTTCCGGCGCGGCGTTACCGTTGCCGACATGCTGCGCGAGATGCTCGCGCGCGAATTCCCACACATCGAAGGAGACCCCTCATGACCGGCGCCGCGGCCCCCCGCGCGCGCGGCGGCCCGACGCCGACCGCACGCCACCAAGACAATCTCACCCATGTCGAACTGACCTGGGTTGAGAAGAAGATCGAGAACTGGATCCGCTTCGGCACGCACGCCCACGAACAGATTCTCGATCGCCGTCGGCGTGTCCTGTCTTTTCGCCCCGGCGCGGTCTTCGCCTTCGTGCGCTGGGCCTCGAATGACTTCGGAACGATCATCTCGCGCATCGACGTCGTGCGCTCGGTTGCGCGCGGCGAGACGTACCAGACGCTGCCTTTCGTTCGTCCTGGCGGCGAAATCCTGCTGAAGGTCGAGAGCTGGCCCAGGGTCGAGCGCGTGCTGCAGGCGATCGACGCCATCGAGCGCATCGGCATCGATCCCGAAGCGGTTTCGCCCGATCATTGGCGTCACGTCCACAACCGGCTCGCTGCTGGACACGAGCCGCGCACCTACACGCTCGACCATCATCGCGCATTCCTGCTGCGCCGAAAGGCCGAGTCGTGAGCCGCGCCGGACTTCTCCTGGCGACGACGCTCGCCGCGCTCAGCGTCGGCTATCCCGGCCTCACGCCGATGCCCATCAAGCTGATCTGGAACGCATCGGCGAGCGCGCCCATCGGGTTCTATTCGATCGACTTCGACGGGCCGCTCGACGTTACCGATCTCGTTGCGGTCGATGCGCCCGAGCCGCTCGCGACATTCCTCGCCGAGCGCGGCTACCTGCCCAAGGGCGTGCCGCTGATGAAGCGCATCCTCGCCGTCTCCGGGCAGACCGTTTGCCGTTCGAACCTCACTATCACCGTCGATGGTGTGGAGGTCGGTGCGGCACTGGAGCGCGATCGCGCAGGCCGCGATCTTCCCGTCTGGCAAGGCTGCCGCCGGGTCCAGACTGGCGAAGTCTTCCTCATGAACTGGCAGGTCCGCGACAGCCTCGACGGCCGCTACTTCGGCCTGATCTCGACCGACCAGATCATCGGCCGTGCCGTCCCACTGTGGACCGATGAAGACGGCACCGGCCGCTTCGAATGGCGTGCGCCGACACGCTGACCGCCTTCCCATTCGGCGGGAGCGGTGCTCGCCGATGGCTGTCCCAATCCCCACCGCGAAGGAGACTGACATGCCCCAGATTGGCGAATTCACGCGCGACGAGACCGGCTTCGTCGGGCATCTGACGACGCTGGTTTTGAACCAGGACGTCATAATCATCGCAGCCGAACCGACCGAGGTTGAGAACGCACCGCAGTATCGCGTGCATGTCTTCGACGGCATGAACAATGAGCCGGGCGCGGAGATCGGCGCCGGATGGAAACGCTCCGGAGAGAAGGCCGGCGAATACGTCGCGCTGCTGATCGACGATCCGACATTCCCGCACCCGATCCGCGCCAACATGTTCCGCGACGACGATGGCGGCTCGGCCTGGTCGCTGCATTGGTCGCGTCCGCGCGATCGCGGCGAGAAGGACTGAGCGATGCTTGGCTCTCGTCAACCGAGGAGCCGTTCGATTGCGTCCGGGCCGCGCTGCGCTGCCCGGCGCATGGCTCTCCTCCTCCTTTCCGGCCTTAGCCTCGCGAGCATCATGCCGGCGATCACGATGGCGCAGGACTTGGGCGCCGATCGACCGTCGCCACGCGATCCCTATGGCGATCATATCGCCGAGGCTTCGCGGCGCTTCGGCGTTCCGATCGCATGGATCAGGGCGGTGATGCGTGCCGAAAGTGCAGGCGATCCACGCGCCCTTTCGCCGAAGGGCGCGATGGGCCTGATGCAGATCATGCCGCCCACTTGGGCAGGCTTGCGCCTTCGCCACCGTCTCGGCGCTGATCCTTATGATCCGCATGACAACATCATCGCCGGCGCCGGCTACATCCGCGAGCTGTTCGATCGCTACGGATCGCCCGGCTGGATCGCGGCCTACAATGCCGGTCCTGGTCGTTACGAGGACTCGCTGAAGGGCCGGGCGCTGCCCGCGGAAACGCGCGCCTATGTCGCCATCGTCGCGCCGTCGGTGACCAGCGGCGATGCGACTTGGCCGATCGTGGCCGCCGCGGCCGATGCACTCGCCTGGACACGCGCGCCGCTGTTCATCGCGCAAGCTGAGCGCATATCGATACCCGTTCCCGTACCGGCCGAGCGCGCTTCCGATGCCGCGATGACGACATCGTCCGTGCGCGATGTTTCCGCCATCGAGCCGCAGTCGGGCGGGCTGTTTGTCCCGCGTTCGGGCCAAAGGAATGCGCCATGAGCAGCCCGGTTCCTGATCGCACGATAGCGTGCTCAAGCGCGTCATGGTGTGCGTTGAGGGTAGAGGCAGGCAACACGACCGGACGATGGCAGGATAAAGGAGCGCGATGTGCGCTTCGGATCGGTCGTGCTTTTTCAGGGGCTTACGCGGCAAATTCGCGAGGTGCTCCTGAGCGGCGCAGCCTGCGACTTCGGCATTTTCCTCGGCAAATCAGCGCGTTCGCGCGATGCGCGGGCTCGGCACAATGAGCGGCGAGGACGAGTTCCGCATCCGGCCTGGCCGCATCCGCTCGACCGGCGCGCAACGGGCGCGGCCCTTCATCGCCCAGGCGCTGGCCGCCGCCCAGCGCGCCGGCGGATCGGTCTCGCGCAAGGGCGCGATCGGACTCGGCCATCGCTCGCGCTTCGGCCGCGGTCAGCGCGCCTCGGTCCAAGCCAATCGCCTCATCACATCACGCTCGCGCGGCGCCGTGATCAAGGCGCGGGTCGTCCGCCATGCCGGACGCGGCGCGCCGCTTGCCACCCACCTCGGCTATCTGCGCCGCGAAGGCGTCACCCGAGATGGAGAGAAGGCCCGACTGTTCGGCCCCGGAAGCGAGGACGTCGATCCCAAGGCCTTCGCGGAGCGCTGCGAAGAGGACCGCCATCATTTCCGCTTCATCGTCTCGCCCGACGACGCTGTCGAGATGTCCGACCTCAGAGGCTTCACCCGCGAGCTCGTCGACCAGATGGAGAAGGATCTCGGGACGAAGCTCGAGTGGGTCGGCGTCGACCATTGGAACACCGAACACCCGCACGTTCACCTCATCGTCCGCGGCGTGCGCGACGACGGCGAGAACCTCGTCATCTCCCGTGACTACATCAAAGAGGGCATGCGTGACCGCGCGCGCGAGCTGATCACCCAGGAGCTCGGCGTCCGGACTGAGCAGGACATCCGCCGCACGCTCGAACGCCAGATCACAGCGGAGCGCTGGACCAATCTCGATCGCCAGCTCGCGCGCGACAGCGACCGGACCGGCGTCATCGACCTCGCACCGCATCCAGACCGCCAGCCCGACGAATTCCATGCCCTCAAGGTCGGACGGCTGCGCAAGCTGGAGTCGCTGGGACTCGCCGACCAGATCGGGCCCGGCCAGTGGTCCGTGTCAGAGAAGGCAGAGGCGACGCTGCGCGAACTCGGCGAGCGCGGCGACGTCATCAAGCGCATCCACCGTGGGCTCTCGGAGCGAGGCATCGAGCGCGGGGCCGCGAGCTACGTGCTGGCCGGCGAGAGCCTCGACGATCCCGTCGTCGGCCGGCTGGTCGCCCGCGGCCTCGACGACGAGCTGAAGGGCACGGCCTTCGCCGTGATCGACGGCGTCGACGGCCGCACGCACCACGTCAGACTGCCCGACCTCGACGCCGCCGGCGACAGTGCGCCGGGCTCGATCGTCGAGCTCCGCAAATTCGACGACGCGCGGGGTCAGCGACGCGTCGCGTTAGCGGTCCGCTCGGACCTGGCGATCGAACTGCAGATCACCGCGAGCGGCGCCACCTGGCTGGACCGGCAGGCGATCGCGCGCGAGCCGGTCGCGCTCGGCGGTGGCGGCTTCGGCGCGGAGGTTCGCCACGCAATGGACCGCCGCGCCGACCATCTGATCCGGCAAGGCCTCGCCGAACGCCAGGCCCGCGGCGTCAGCTTCCGGCCCGGGCTGATCGAGACGCTCCGCCAGCGGGAGCTGGACGCCCTCGGCAAACAGTTGGCCGCCGAAACCGGACGCCCGCGGACCCGCGCCTCGGCCGGGGAGTATGTCGCCGGCGCTTATCGGCAACGCTTCACGCTCGCGTCGGGCCGGTTCGCGATGATCGACGACGGGCTCGGCTTCCAGCTCGTGCCTTGGTCCCCATCCCTCGAAAAGCAGCTCGGCCGCCATGTTTCCGGTCTCGCGCGAAGCGATGGCGGCATCGACTGGAGCTTCGGCCGGAACCGAGGATTGGGTCTCTAACCATACCGCGTCGCTGGCGGCATTTTAAGATGGGTGAGGCGCCGCTAAATCAGGAAGGCGCCAGCGCACGAGTCCCAATCCCAAAAGCGCAAGGACCGTCAATCCCGCCCCGGCGAGGAACGTCGCCTGCGCACCGAGCTGGTCCCACAGGACGCCGGCAATAATGCTCGCGGCGAGCAGCGCCAATCCTCCCAGCAAATTGAAGACGCCGAAGGCCGTGCCCCGCAGCTCAGGCGGCGCGGTATCCGCCACCAGCGTCGCCAGCAGTCCTTGGGTGAACCCCATATGCAGGCCCCATAGCACCACGCCCAGGGTCACCCCGAGCAGGCCACCCGAGAATGCGAGGGTCAGGTCGGCCGCGATCAAGAGTGCGAAGCCCATGATGAGAATGGTGAGGCGATTGAAACGGTCGGAGAGCGCACCTGCCGGATAGGCCGCGAGCGCGTAGACGACGTTCATCACCACCAGCACCATCGGGACGAGCACGATCGGCACGCCGACCGCCTGAGCACGCAGGATCAGGAACGCCTCGCTGAAACGCGCCAAGGCAAACACGGTCGCAACGGCGACGACGAGCCAGTACGCGGAACCCAACCGCCGCAACTCCGACGGGCTCAGCGGGAAGCGCACTTGGCGAAGCCCCGCAGGCCGTCCCGGTTCATGCACGGCGAACACGAGCAACCCGACAGCGAGAATGGCCGGGATCGCCGCCACCCAGAACACGCTCCGGAAGTCGTTGGCCATGAGCCACATGAGGCCGATCGCTGCCAGAGGCCCCAAAAATGCGCCAATCGTGTCAAGCGACTGGCGCAGCCCAAAGCTGGCGCCCCGCAGGTGCGGTGGCGCAATGTCCGCGACGAGAGCATCACGTGGCGCGCCCCGGATGCCCTTGCCCATCCGATCGATGAAGCGAGCGACCACCAGCCAGCTCACGGAGGACGCAAGGGGGAAGATAGGCCTGGTCAGGGCCGCCAGACCATATCCGATGACGGCGAGCAACTTGCGCTTGCCGAACCAGTCGGAGATCGCGCCCGAGAAGATTTTCACGATCGACGCGGTCGCCTCGGCAATGCCCTCGATGACGCCGACCGTAACCATCGAGGCGCCCATGATCGTCACCAGATAGACGGGCAGCAGGGCGTGAATCATCTCTGACGAGATATCCATCAGCATCGAGACGAACCCGAGAGCCCAAATCGGTCTCGGAATGTCGCGCCAGCCCGGCTTCGGCTTCGATTCAGTCATCGGCGCCGCCGGTCACGCCTTCGCGGGCATAAACCTCGGCCGCAAATTGGGCCAGCGCCGCCCGGCAGCGCTCGATTTCGGCCGCCGCTTTTTGCAGCCGATCCCCAGCGAAGAAATCGCGGTGGCGCACTTTGCCAAGCCAGCTTTCTAGCTTCTGAAAATCCTCCTCGACCTCCTCTAACTCCGCGAAGGTGAACTTCTCCAACGCGGTTTCCCGCTTCATCTCGTCAAGAAAGGCGCGGGTCTGCTCCGCCAGCTCGTCATACTCGCGCGCCCGATCGTCCACGAACCGCGTTCGGACCGACGTATCCTCGTCCGAGCTGAGCGTCTCGGCCGCGAACAGAAAGGCTTGGCCACCCTGTGCTCTCACGGAACTGCCCACCTCGCTGAACACCCGTTGATGCTCCAGAGTATGCGGCAGAACCCAAGTCCCGTTCGTCAGGCCCGCCGCTCCAGCCAGCTTGAGGCGCCGCCATGCTGCTACGCGTGCACTCGACGGCGCCGCCGGCAGCTGCAGGGATAGAACGAGCCATGTCTGCAACATGTGTTGCAAGATAAACGAGTCGCCGGCGTTCTGCAACATGTGTTGCATCGCAGGCGAAAGCCCACACAGCTGCCGACGGGCCTGTCCGACCGCTTGCAGCCGATCTACGCCACCCCCTGTATTCACGCGCCAGGGTGCGATGCGGCTCTGATTGTTCTTGAAATGCCCCCGTTCTGCGAACGACTTCCCTTCCCGGAAGGAGCAGAGCAGGTGTCCGCGACTAAGATTCTCTGGGGCCAGATCCTCGTCGTCTTCCTGATCGTGCTCACCACGACCTGGGCGGCCACGCAGTGGACGGCTTGGCGGCTCGGCTTCCAGCCGCAGCTTGGTCCACCCTGGTTCGACCTGTTCGGCTGGCCCATCTACCACCCACCGGCCTTCTTCTGGTGGTGGTATTTCTACGATGCCTACGCGCCGCCGATCTTCGTCGAAGGCGCCTATATCGCCGCGTCGGGTGGCTTCATCTCGATCGCGGTCGCGATCGGCATGTCGGTGTGGCGGGCGCGCGAGGCCAAGAACGTCGAGACCTACGGTTCCGCGCGATGGGCGCGCCCGGACGAGGTGAGGTCCGCCGGCCTGCTCGGACCCGATGGCGTGGTGCTCGGCAAGCTCGACCGCGCCTATCTCCGGCATGATGGGCCCGAGCATGTGCTCTGCTTCGCCCCGACCCGGTCCGGCAAGGGCGTCGGCCTCGTCGTTCCGTCGCTGCTGACCTGGCCGGGTTCCGCGATCGTCCACGACATCAAGGGGGAGAACTGGCAGCTCACCGCCGGCTTCCGCGCCCGGCACGGCCGGGTGCTGCTGTTCGATCCCACCAATGCCAAGTCGGCCGCCTACAATCCTCTGCTCGAGGTCCGCCGCGGCGAGTGGGAGGTCCGCGACGTCCAGAACATCGCCGACATCCTGGTCGATCCGGAAGGAAGCCTGGAGAAACGGAACCACTGGGAGAAGACCAGCCACGCGCTCCTCGTCGGCGCCATCCTCCATGTCCTCTATGCCGAAGCCGACAAGACGCTGGCCGGTGTCGCCGCCTTCCTCTCCGACCCGAAGCGACCGATCGAATCGACCTTGGCGGCCATGATGAAGACCGCGCATCTCGGCGAGGCCGGTCCCCATCCGGTCATCGCCAGCGCCGCGCGCGAGCTGCTCAACAAATCGGACAACGAACGATCGGGCGTGCTCTCGACCGCGATGTCGTTCCTCGGCCTCTACCGCGACCCCGTCGTCGCCGCAGTCACGCGCCGTTGCGACTGGCGCATCACCGACATCGTCGGGGGGAACCGACCGACCACGCTCTACCTGGTGGTGCCGCCCTCCGACATCGCGCGCACCAAGCCGCTGATCCGCCTCATTCTCAACCAGGTCGGCCGACGGCTGACTGAGGACCTGCAGGCCAAGGGCGGACGCCATCGGCTGCTCCTGATGCTCGACGAGTTTCCCGCGCTCGGCCGCCTGGACTTCTTCGAAAGCGCCTTGGCTTTCATGGCCGGCTACGGCCTGAAGAGCTTCCTGATCGCGCAGTCCTTGAACCAGATCGAGAAGGCTTACGGGCCGAACAACTCGATCCTCGACAACTGCCATGTCCGCGTCAGCTTCGCGACGAACGACGAGCGCACCGCCAAGCGGGTCTCCGACGCGCTCGGCACCGCGACCGAGATGCGGGCGATGAAGAACTATGCTGGGCACCGCCTCTCGCCCTGGCTCGGTCATTTGATGGTCTCGCGCTCGGAAACGGCGCGGCCGCTGCTCACCCCCGGCGAGGTGATGCAGCTCCCACCGGCCGATGAGATCGTCATGGTGGCGGGGACGCCACCGATCCGCGCAAAGAAGGCGCGTTATTTCGAGGACCGGCGCTTCCAGGAGCGCATCCTGCCACCGCCCTCGTTGGCGAAGTCGCCTGAGGCAAACCCCGACGATTGGAGCGCCTTGCCGTTGCCGCCGTCGCCGCAAACCGAACCAGCGGTCGAGCTGGGCGGGACTGACGGTGAGGATCCGACGGGATCGGAGCGCCGCCACCAGCCCGAATTGAACCCCGCCCGGGCGGTCGAGAAGAAGGTCCCGATCGAGAACGAGTTTGCGGCAGATCTCGATGATGACGCCGAAGACGACAGCGCCCGGATCAGCCGGATGAACCGGCTCGTGCAGGGCGTGGCCCGGCAGGTGTCGCTCGATCCCAACGACGGCATGGAGCTGTGAGAGGCGGCGATGGCATCAAGCTCGAAAAAACAGCGCTTGTCCGTCTACCTCGACCCGGAGGTCATGAAGGCGCTGGCGGATTATGCCGCGCGCCGGGATCGTTCGCGCTCTCTCGTCGCGGAGGCGGCCATCGCGTCCTTCCTGTCTCCCGACGCCGCCGAGCGGCAGGAGGCGGCCACGACCAAGCGGCTCGATCAACTCGATCGGCGCATGACGCGCATGGAACGCGACCTCGGTATCTCGGTCGAGACACTGGCGGTCTTCGTGCGCTTCTGGCTCACGACCAATCCACCCTTGCCTGAGCCGGCCCAAGCCGCCGCCCGCGCACAGGCCGGCGAGCGCTACGATGCGTTCGTCGCGGCCCTCGGCCGGCGAATCGCCAAGGGGCCGAAGCTGCGACAGGAAATCTCGGAGGACGTTCCTGCAGGCGGCAATTGATGAGTGCCGAGACCACCTCGGCTACGCGACCAAGTTTGCGACGCTGGGGCTCAGGGGGTGAGATTAATGGCCACGTCAAACGCATCAGGGGGCATCAAGCTCTTGAAGTAGAAATCCTCAGCTTCATGCCACTGCCGCTCCCAAGGTCCGATCGCTCCTTCCCGAGCGGCCAACCGCGCCAGGCGCACATCGTCCGGCGCCAAGAGCGCGACGCGCACATCGAGCAGGTCGGCCAGTTCCGGGCGCGCGGCGTAGACCCCTTCCAGGATCACGATCGGCCTTGGGACGATCCGCGTCGGCTCATCGCGCAGCCGTCCATCGAAAGCGTCCCAGTCGAACGCCCGCCAACTCGCCTCTCGTCCCGCTGCCAAGGCCTCCAGCACGGGGCGTTGCCGGGTCCAGTCGATACAGGCGGCGGCCCGCGACGCGGGGTTGTCGCTCCGAAGCTCGATTCCGCCCGCATAGAAATCGTCACCCTCGATGACGGCGGCGTCGAGCTTCTCCGCAAGCGCTCGGGCAAGCGTCGACTTGCCCGCCCCGCTGCGTCCATCAAGGGCGGCGATGAAGGGCCGGACCAGGCCATTTGTGCGCGCGGCGATCAGATCCGAGATCTCAGCCGGACTGCTCGCGATAATGGTCATGGCCACGTCTCTCCCCGGTCGCGATTCAGAGCTGCCCTGTGGACTGTTCGGTTGAAGTTCGGATCGCGCCGCCAGCAGCCATCACGCCGCCCGCTTGTACCGGGTGCTCATAAACCCGCGCCACTGCCCATCCTCGCCGAGCACCTCAGCGATCGTCTCGCGGTTAGCGTCGTCGATCACGCGGAAGATGTCGCGATACTTGTCCGTAACTCGATCTTCCGTCATCGCCGGGCCTTCGGTTTCGAGCACGAGCGATGTTCCGTCGTCACTGAGCGCGCCGTCGTAGATGAAAAGAACGGGAGCCATCGTCCCAACGACCGAACCTGAAAATCGGCCCTTGTCGGGCTCAAAGCCTATGGTCGTGATCGAATGCGAGACGCTGCCGTCCGAACCCACGCCCTCATTCTCAGCCACGATCCAGACGTCCCCGACTGGCCGAACCTTCTCTGTCCCGTTCGCGGTGGCTCCGGGATGGTCGGAGCTGTCGGCGGTGCTGAACTCGTAGGTCCAGTCGCCAATAAGGCGTTGCAGCCAGGCTTGCTCGATGGTCGGGTTCGTCATGGTTTGCTCCTGTGACAGACGTGTTGTGTTTCACAACCGGTTCCATTATGATATCACTTAGCGGTCGAAGCAAGCCGATTTTTTGGAGCGTCTGATGGCGACAGCGCAGCGGTCGGGATGCCCGATCAACCTTTCGGTTGAGGTCTTCGGGGACAAGTGGAGCTTGATCATCCTTCGGGACATGATGTTCGGGGGCCGTCGTCATTTCCGCGAACTGCTGACCCAGTCGGAGGAAGGGATCTCCTCCAACATCCTAGCCGACCGTCTGAAGATGCTGCTTGAAGAGGGTTTGATCACCAACACGAACGACCCAACCCACAAACAGAGGACGACCTATAGCCTCACGGAAAAGGCGATCGAGCTGGTCCCGATATTCGCGCTGCTCGGCGCCTGGGGCAGCCGTCACCTCCCGGTATCGGAGGAACTCAGTATCCGCGCGAACCTCCTCGCAGAGGGCGGGCCGGATATGTGGGTACAGTTCATGTCCGAGCTCCGCGATTTGCATCTGAATGGGGTGTCTGGGTCCGCTGGCAGTTCGGTCGCCGACATGTTGCAGGCCGCTTATGAAAAGGTCAGAGACAAGACGGCATCATCGTCACGGCCGGCGAACGCCATAACCAAGGAGGGTCAGGAATGACGACCCGGCATGGGGGGCTTCGTCAGGTGCGCTTGACGCGTCGGTCCGCCTTAGCTGGAGGCTTGGGCCTGAGCGTTCTAGCTGCCTGTGCTGTCGCCCAAAGCAACAACGATCATCAGGTCGGCGGCGAGTGGCTCAATGTAAACGGCGTTCCGCAATGGCTGGCCGTCAAAGGCACACCGAGCGTTGGCCCCGTGCTGCTGATCCTACACGGGGGTCCAGGCGGCAGTGAAACGCTGCTGTTCCGTCACTTCAATCGCGACCTAGAGCAGCGGTTCCGCGTCGCTTATTGGGATCAGAGAGGAGCCGGCCGATCCTACGACCCAGACAATCCGCCGCCGAACATGACGGTCGCGCAGTTCGTGCGAGACCTGGAGGTTATCATCGATCACCTTCGAAGCCGATTGAGAGTCCCCATCGTTCTGCTCGGGCATTCGTGGGGTTCGGCGCTCGGCTTGCTCTATGCGCGCGATCACCCGAAATCCGTAGCTGGCTTTATCGGGGTCGGCCAGGTGGCGGATCAGGCGGCTCAGGAGGCCGCAAGCTATGCTTTCGCCTTGAGTGAGGCTCAGCGGCGAGGGAATAGCAAGGCGGTGTCCGAGCTACGTGCCATCGGCAAGCCGCCGTACGAGGTTCCGGCCCTGATGGTCAAGAATCGCTGGGTGGAGACCTTCGGCGGCTACTTCGCACCCGGCTTCGGCAAAGTTGGGTTGGTCGTCAGCGCCCTCCTGAAAGGCGAAACCGGGATCGGCGAGATTCGACAGTTGATCGCGGCCAACGAGTTTTCCTTGCGCGCGATGTGGCCGGAAGTGCGAACTCTGGATTTGCCAACCCTCGTCCCGGAGGTACAGGTACCCATCGCCTTCCTGTTGGGCAGCAAAGATCGACAGTGTCCGGCTGAGCTCGCAGCCGCCTATTTCGAAAGGCTGCGCGCACCAGAAAAATCTCTCACGTGGTTCGAGCGGTCAGCCCATAACGTGCCGTTCGAGCAACCCATAGAGTTCAACCGCAAGGTCGTGGACCTCGTGGATCGATGGTCTTGACGAGCCTCGCAACAGCGTGTCGGCCGGGCGCATGGTCACCACGTTTTCTCAAAGCCTCGCGCCCGAAAACGGGTAGAGGCGCCCGCTACGTTCGAATGGCGGACGTCCCCCGATCCCTCAGCGATCCAAAGTGAAGACGACTTCGTAGAGGCCCGGATGCGCTTCCCCGTACGCCCTGTTGCCCTCGATCAGTCCCTTGCGTTTGAGATGTTCGAACACCCGCCGGGCGGCGTCACGATCGGCGCTCTGCGCATAATTGACGACGCGGGTGCCATCCAAACTGCGGTGGAGGCTCGCCGATAGCCAGCCATCAACCTCGCGGGCGACGTGGGCGGCTTTGGCCAGGTAATCGATCAATTGCTGCTGATCGCCGTTCGGCACGGTGAACACATTGATCTGCGTAATTATCCCAATGTTGGACTGGATGATCGGCATCGGACTCGCTCCTTGCTGGGCGCGTCCACCGGAACCTGCTGCGTGCGACAACAAAAAAACCTCACACGCCAAGCCCCGGCGGCGCGCGCCGGTTGCTTGTCGCGGGTCCGCCTCGGAGCGGTACGGAGCCTCTTGCGAGGGAGCGGGCTTACCGATGCCGCTCTGGTCCTTCTCGACGCTGGACGTCTACCACCTGCATGCCAGAACTTCCAGCACCGTCGGCGCGACGGTCATCCGCGGTCCCTTCACGAACGGGGACGACATGGCGCCGTCTCACCAGCGATCCGAGCGAGCTTACGCGGCGCGCGCATGCTGCACACCGCGCTCGGTCCCGCCAACGCCGGATTCCTGTACAGAATGGATTCCCTCACGATCATTACCCCGCAAGCAGGATCAACCCTGGAAGCAACGAGTTCGCAAGAATGATTCAACAATGACACCCAAACGTTCTGGCTCGTCGTACGGAAGTCCGTGGCCGGCATCGCGGATTAGCTCAAAGCATAGTGATGGATTGAGGCTTTGCAGTTCACGGGCTGTGTCGAGGGATACGATCCCTCTATCGCCAAGCACAAGGAGTATTGGGACATCAATGTTTCTAATCAGCTCCCGGTATTCTGGATTAGGAGGCGTGAGTACCTGAAACGCATTGACGCTCGTTCGAAGCTTTGCGTCGACCAGAAGCTCGACCATCTCGCGAGACCGATGCGGGCTTCTGACGCTCGCTTGAGCAAGTAAGTCAGATCTTGCCAGCGTCAGTGACTGCCGATGCTCGTCGCCGACGCCGCTTTCGAAAACCTCTCGTTGCCAATCGGGGTCGATGAATGTGGGGTCGACGAGGACCACCGACGTAAACGTCAATCCCGCCCGGTTGCCGATCAGGGCATCGGTCATGCCGCCCATCGAATGACCCAGCAAAATCGGAGCGTTCAGCTGCAGCTCTTTGATTAGGCCTACGACATCGTCGGCCAGTTGGGCATATGAGTATCCATCTCCATCGGCACTTGATCCCCCATGCCCCCGTGCATCTGGCAGGATCACATCGAAGCTGTTCCGCAAGGTGTGTGCGAGCGGCGACAAACACGCGCCGCTGCCCATCAGCCCGTGCAGGGCGATGAGCGGTGGCTTGTCTTCACCCGATCTCAGATAGTGAATGTCTATGCCATTGGCTCTGCACTTTCCGCTGTGCCAGCCGGTGAGGCATGTCTCGCGTTCAATCATGCCTGCAATGTTTGCACGTGCCGCGCCCTAAGGTCGATAGATCGCGCCCCGAACCACGACCGATTCCGACGTAATCGCACCCACTGGCAGACGGTCTCTCTAACAAGCGATCCTGGCCATGAGAGTGCCCAGAAGCTCTTTGAGATATGATCGCTGAAGTCATCGAGTACGGGGTTTCGAGAGCTGCAGCGCATCTGAACTTATCTCTGTAACGCAATTGGACGCCCTCCGAAGTTGGGAACTCTGCCTGGCGAAGGATCGCAAGCTATTTCCGTAGGTCCGCCTTTTCCCTGTATTTCTACGCTACGGTTCTACGAACGCATTCCCTTGTTGCCGCGCCCACATTTCTGCCTCTTCTACTCATCCCCGATCCAGGGCCGCTCGTCCGCGGTCCCTTCACGAACGGGGACGACATGGCGGCTTCTCACCAGCAATCCGAGGCGAACTTACGCGGCGCGCGCATGCTGCGCACCGCGCTTGGCCCCGCCATCGCCGGATTCCTGGAAGACCCCACAGTCGTCGAGGTGATGCTCAACCCCGACGGGCGGCTCTGGATCGACCGCTTGTCGGAGGGCCTCTCCGATACGGGAGAGCGCCTGTCCGCCGCCGACGGCGAGCGCATTGTGCGCCTGGTCGCGCACCATGTCGGCGCCGAGGTTCATGCCGGCGCGCCACGCGTGTCAGCCGAGCTGCCCGAAACCGGAGAGCGGTTCGAGGGGCTGTTGCCGCCCGTCGTGGCGGCGCCGGCCTTCGCGATCCGCAAGCCCGCCGTCGCGGTCTTTACGCTGCAGGACTACGTAGCGTCCGCGATCATGTCGGCGGATCAGGCCGACGTCCTTCGTCGCGCCGTGGCCGATCGGCGCAACATCCTCGTCGCCGGCGGCACCTCGACCGGCAAGACCACGCTCACCAACGCCTTGCTCGCCGAGATCTCAAAGACCTCCGACCGCGTCGTCCTGATCGAGGACACGCGCGAGCTGCAATGCGCGGCCCCAAACCTGGTCGCGATGCGCACCAAGGATGGCGTCGCCACCCTCTCTGAGCTGGTCCGCTCGTCGCTGCGCCTGCGCCCAGACCGTATCCCCATCGGTGAGGTGCGCGGGTCCGAGGCGCTTGATCTCTTGAAGGCCTGGGGCACCGGCCACCCTGGCGGCATCGGCACGATCCACGCCGGCACCGCGCTCGGCGCGCTACGCCGCCTTGAGCAGCTCATCCAGGAAGCCGTCGTCACCGTCCCGCGCGCCCTGATCGCCGAGACCATCGATCTGGTCGCGGTGCTGAGCGGCCGCGGGTCCAACCGCCGCCTGGCCGAACTCGCCCGGATCGAAGGCCTCCGCCCCGACGGCGACTACCACGTCACCCCCGCAACCTATCCGCTCTCAGGAGATCCCGCATGATCCGCCGGTCCTTGACCCTCCGTCGCCGCCTCGCAACGGCAGTCAGTCTCGCGCTTTTCAGCGTCGCGTTCGCGCCCGCCGCCCACGCCTCCGGCTCGTCCATGCCATGGGAGCAACCACTCAATCAGATCCTGCAGTCCATCGAAGGACCGGTCGCGAAGATCATCGCAGTGATCATAATCATCGTCACCGGCCTGACGCTCGCCTTCGGCGACACGAGCGGCGGCTTCCGCCGGCTGATCCAGATCGTCTTCGGCCTCTCAATCGCGTTCGCTGCCTCGAGCTTCTTTCTGTCGTTCTTCTCCTTCGGCGGCGGGGCGCTCGTTTGATGACGGGCCTTGCCGACAGCGCCGGCGAAGTGCCTGGCTTCAGCGTGCCGGTGCACCGCGCCTTGACGGAGCACATCCTGCTCGGCGGCGCACCGCGCTCGATCGCCATCCTCAACGGCACGCTGGCGGCGGCGCTCGGCCTCGGCCTGCGCCTCTGGCTGGTGGGCTTAGGCCTCTGGGCGGTCGGACACCTCGCCGCCGTCTGGGCGGCCAAGCGCGATCCGCAGTTCGTGGACGTGGTGCGCCGCCACCTGCGCATCCCCGGCTTCCTGAGCGTCTGAAGGCAGGCCGATGATGAACCTCGCCGAATATCGCCGGACCTCCACCCGCCTCGCCGACTTCCTGCCCTGGGCGGCGCTGGTGGGCGAAGGCACCGTCCTCAATAAGGACGGCAGCTTCCAGCGCACCGCTCGCTTTCGCGGGCCCGACCTTGACTCCGCGGTGCCGGCCGAGTTGGTCGCCGTCGCCGGCCGGCTCAACAACGCCTTCCGTCGGCTGGGCTCCGGCTGGGCGATCTTCGTCGAGGCGCAGCGGCACGGCGTCGGCGCCTATCCCGCGAGCCGCTTTCCTGAGGCCGCGTCCGCGCTGGTCGACGCCGAGCGCAAGGCCGACTTCGAGGAAGACGCCTCCCACTTCGAGTCCAGCTACTTCCTCACCTTCGTCTTCCTGCCCCCGGCCGAAGACGCCGCGCGCGCCGAGAGCTGGCTCTACGAGGGCAAGGCCGAGAAGGGCGTCGACCCCTGGGAAGCCCTGCGTGGCTTCGTCGACCGCACCAACCGCGTGCTCCAGCTCGTCGAGAGCTTCATGCCGGAATGCGTCTGGCTTGATGACAGCGAGACGCTGACCTACCTCCATTCGGCCGTCTCGACCAATCGCCACCGTGTGCGCGTGCCCGAGACGCCGATGTATCTCGACGCCTTGCTGGCCGACCAGGCGCTGACCGGCGGCCTCGAGCCGCGGCTTGGCGAGGCGCACCTGCGCGTCCTCACCATCGTCGGCTTTCCGACGGCGACCACGCCCGGCCTGCTCGACGATCTCAACCGCCTCGCCTTTCCCTATCGCTGGTCGACCCGCGCGGTGCTGCTCGACAAGACCGACGCCACCAAGCTGCTGACCAAGATCCGGCGGCAATGGTTCTCCAAGCGAAAGTCGATCGCCGCGATCCTGAAGGAGGTGATGACCAACGAGGCTTCCGCCCTGGTCGACACCGACGCCGCCAACAAGGCTGCCGACGCCGATCTCGCGCTGCAGGAGCTCGGCGCCGACTATGCCGGCCAAGCCTATGTGACGGCGACCGTCGCCGTTTGGGACGCCGATCCGCGCGTCGCGGCCGAAAAGCTGCGCCTGGTCGAGAAGGTCATTCAGGGTCGCGACTTCACCGCGATGCCCGAGACGGTCAACGCGGTGGACGCCTGGCTCGGCTCCCTGCCGGGCCACGTCTACGCGAACGTGCGGCAGCCGCCGATCTCGACACTCAATCTCGCCCACATGATCCCCTTGTCAGCGGTGTGGGCGGGGCCGGAACGGGATGAGCATTTCGGTGCGCCCCCCTTGCTGTTCGGCAAGACCGAAGGCTCCACCCCGTTCCGGTTTTCCCTTCACGTCGGCGACGTCGGCCACACCCTGGTGGTCGGCCCGACCGGGGCCGGCAAGTCCGTCCTGCTCGCGTTGATGGCGCTGCAGTTCCGGCGCTACCCGGGTTCGCAGGTCTTCGCCTTCGACTTCGGCGGCTCGATCCGTGCGACCGCGCTCGCTTGTGGTGGCGACTGGCACGATCTGGGAGGCGGCTTGACCGAAGCCGCGGCCGACAGCGTGTCGTTGCAGCCGCTCGCCCGCATCCACGAGGTGCCCGAGCGCGCCTGGGCCGCCGACTGGATCGTCGCGATACTGCTGCGCGAGGGCGTGACGATCTCGCCCGAGGTGAAGGAACATCTCTGGACGGCCTTGACGTCGCTGGCGAGCGCGCCAGTGGTCGAGCGCACGCTCACCGGGCTCGCCGTCCTCTTGCAATCGAACGACCTCAAGCAGGCGCTCCGACCCTACTGCGTCGGCGGCGCCTATGGTCGCCTGCTCGACGCCGAGAGCGAGCATCTCGGGCAAGCGTCGGTGCAGGCGTTCGAGACCGAGGGCCTGATCGGCACCGGCGCGGCGCCGGCCGTGCTCGCCTATCTGTTCCACCGCATCGAGGACCGCCTCGACGGCAGCCCGACCTTGCTGATCGTCGATGAAGGCTGGCTGGCGCTCGATGATGAGGGATTTGCCGGCCAGCTCCGGGAATGGTTGAAGACGCTCCGGAAAAAGAACGCCTCGGTCGTCTTCGCCACGCAGTCGCTGTCGGACATTGATGGATCGGCCATCGCGCCCGCCATCATCGAGAGCTGCCAGACCCGGCTCCTGCTGCCGAACGAGCGGGCGATCGAGCCGCAGATCACCGCGATCTACCGGCGCTTCGGCCTCAACGACCGGCAGATCGAGATCCTCGCCAGGGCCATGCCCAAGCGCGACTATTACTGCCAGTCCCGCCGCGGCAACCGGCTGTTCGAGCTCGGCCTCGGCGAGGTCGCGCTGGCGCTCTGCGCCGCATCCTCCAAGACCGACCAGGCCGCCATCGAGCGCGTCCTCGCCGAGCACGGCCGCGACGCCTTCCTCGCCGAATGGCTGCGCCTGCGCGGCGTCGGCTGGGCCGCCGACCTGATCCCCGACCTCACCAACCTGGAGACCCGACCATGATCCTTCGTCGCTCGCGCGCGGCCTTTTTGGCCGCCAGCATCCTCGCCGTGCCCGTCGCATTGTCGCCGGTCCTCACCACCCCGGCCTCCGCGCAGTGGGTGGTCTACGATCCGACCAACTACGCACAGAACGTCCTTCAGGCGGCGCGCGCCCTGCAGCAGATCAACAACCAGATCACCTCGCTGCAGAACGAAGCGCAATCGCTGATCAATCAGGCGCGCAATCTGGCCAGCCTCCCCTACTCCTCGTTGCAGCAGCTTCAACAGTCCGTGCAGCGGACCCAGCAGCTCCTGAATCAGGCGCAAAACATCGCCTTCGACGTCCAGCAGGTCGACCGCGCCTTCCAGTCGACCTACGGCAACGCCTCACTCTCCGCGTCCGACGCCCAGCTCGTCGCCCAGGCCCGCGAGCGCTGGCAGAACACGGTTGGCGGTTTGCAGGACGCGATGCGGGTGCAGGCGGGCGTCGTCGGCAACATCGACACCAACCGCACGCAGATGTCCGCGCTGGTTGGCCAGAGCCAGGGCGCTACCGGCGCGTTGCAGGCGGCCCAGGCCGGCAACCAGCTCCTCGCGCTCCAGGCCCAACAGCTCGCCGATCTCACCGCCGTCGTCGCCGCCAACGGCCGCGCGCAATCGCTCTCGGAAGCCGAACGCGCGGCGGCTGCCGAACAGGGACGCGAGCAGCGCCGGCGATTCCTGACCCCCGGCGTCGGCTATCAGCCCGGCAACGCCCGGATGTTCCCGAGCGGCAACTGAGGGCGAGCTCATGGACGGCAAGCTTTTCGCGCGGATCGGGGCCATCGTCTTCGTCGCTGTCGCGGTCACCGCGACGGCGATCGAGATGACCCGGAAAGAGGAAGAACCGGCCACGCCATTCGCAGGCCCCGCCGTCGCGGCGGCGGCCGATCCGCTGCGCGCCGAGCTGATCCGGTGCCAGCGCCTCGGCGAAGCCGGTCCGCGCGATCCGGCCTGCCTCTCCGCCTGGGCGGAAAGCCGCGAGCGGTTCCTCGCCCGTGGCGCGCGGCCGGGGGTGCGCGCCACCCGTGCGATCGAGATTCCAGCGGCGCCGGCCGACGCGGCCCGCGAGGGCGCCATGCCGGACGATCCGGCCGCCAAGGCGATGGCGCCGCTGCTGGACGAGGCTCGATAGCATCATGGGCGGCACCGGCGTCATCGACCATTTCCTCGAGGTCTTCACCCGCTACATCGACAGCGGGTTCGGCCTCTTGAGTGGCGAGGTCGCCTTCATCGCGACCACCTTGATCGTCATCGACGTGACGCTCGCCGCCCTGTTCTGGAGCTGGGGCGCCGACGACGACATCATGGCGCGTCTGGTCAAGAAGACCCTGTTCGTCGGCGTGTTCGCCTACATCATCGGCAACTGGAACAACCTCGCGAGGATCGTCTTCGAGAGCTTCGCCGGCCTCGGCCTGAAGGCCTCCGGCACCGGTTTCACGACCGCCGATCTGCTGCGCCCCGGCAAGGTCGCGCAGACCGGGCTGGATGCCGGGCGACCGCTGCTCGATTCAATCTCCAGCCTGATGGGCTACTGGTCGTTCTTCGAGAATTTCATTCAGATCGCCTGCATGTTCCTCGCCTGGGCGCTGGTGCTGCTCGCCTTCTTCATCCTCGCCATCCAGCTCTTCGTCACCCTGATCGAGTTCAAGCTGACGACGCTCGCCGGCTTCGTGCTCATCCCCTTCGGCCTGTTCGGCAAGAGCGCATTCATGGCCGAGCGGGTGCTCGGCAACGTCATCTCGTCGGGCATCAAGGTCCTGGTGCTCTCCGTCATCATCGGTATCGGCTCGACGCTGTTCTCCGAGTTCACCGCCGGTTTCGGCGGCGCCAATCCGACCATTGACGAGGCCATGGCCATCGTGCTCGCCGCACTGTCGCTGCTCGGCCTCGGCATCTTCGGGCCCGGCATCGCCAACGGCCTCGTGTCCGGCGGGCCCCAGCTCGGCGCCGGCGCAGCGGTCGGGACCGGGCTCGCGGCCGGCGGCATGATCGCTGCCGGCGGCGCCGCGGCCGGTCTGGCCGCCGGTGGTGTCGGAGCCGTGGCCGGCGGCGCGGCCGCCGCCGCGCGGGGCGGCGCCGCGATGGCGGGCGGCGCATCCACCGCCTACCGCCTCGGTGCGGCCGGTCAGTCGGGCGCGGCCGGTGTGGCCTCCGGCCTTGGCGGCGTCGCCCGCGCCGCAGGGAGTGCGGCGACCTCGCCGCTTCGCCTTGCCGCCGCCAGCATGAAGTCGAGCTTCTCGGAGGGCGGCAAGACCGCGTTCGAGGCGACGGGCGGTTCGTCGACCATGGGCTCGACCGGCGGCGGCGCGACGGACGCAGCCCCGTCGGCGGCCGGTGACGCGCCGCCCGCCTGGGCTCGCCGCATGAAACGCTCCCAAGCCCTCAGCCACGGCGTGACGGCCGCCGCGCATGCGGTGCGCAGCGGCGACAGCCATGGCGGCGGCGCCTCCATCAACCTCTCCGAAAGCGACCGCTGATGTTCAAAAGACCTTCCACACACTACGGCAAGACACCCGAGCCCGAGACGCCCTACCAGCGCGCCGCCCAGGTCTGGGATGACCGGATCGGCGGCGCCCGCGTCCAGGCCAGGAACTGGCGGCTGATGGCCTTCGGCTCGCTGATCCTGTCTGCCGGGTTCGCGGCCGCGCTTGTCTGGCAATCGGCGCGCGGCACGGTCGTGCCCTGGGTGGTGCAGGTCGACCGGCTCGGCCAGGCGCAGGCGATCGCGCCCGCGGTCGCGGACTATCGTCCCACCGATCCCCAGATCGCCTTCCATCTCGCGCGCTTCATCGAGCAGGTCCGCTCGATCCCCGCCGACCCGATCATCGTCCGCCAGAATTGGCTGCGCGCCTACGATTTCACCACCGATCGCGGCGCCGCGGCGCTCAACGACTATGCACGCTCCAACGACCCCTTCACCAAGGTCGGGCGGATCCAAGTCGCGATCGACGTCTCGAGCGTGATCCGGGCGTCGCCGGACTCGTTCCGCGTCGCCTGGACCGAGCGGCGCTACGAGAACGGCCAGCTCGCCGAGACGAGCCGCTGGACCGCCATCCTCACCATCGTCGTGCAGGTCCCGCGCAATGCCGACCGGCTGCGCGCCAACCCGCTCGGCATCTACGTCAACGCCATCAACTGGTCACGGGAGCTTGGGCAATGAAGCCGTCTTTCCGTAAAGCCGGAAACCCGGCTTGCCGCACGTCCACATTCGCGGCTTTGCTGCTCTCGGCAACCACGCTCGCCGGCTGCGCCACCGCGCAAAAGCCGCCCGAGATCTCCTATGATGATGCCGCGCCCGCGGTACAGACGGTCGATCCACCCGCGCCGGTCCAGGTCGTTGAGCTGCCACGGCCGCTGCCGCTGCCCGGCCAGATGAAGCCGGTCGAGGAACGGCGCCGGACCCCTGAGCCGACCGATCCCGCCGCGCGGATCAACCAGGCCAATGCCGCCGCACGGGTGCAGCCAGTGCGCGACGGCTTCATCAACGCCATGCAAGTCTATCCGTGGACACAGGGCGCGCTATATCAGGTCTATACCGCCGTCGGGCAGATCACCGATATCGCGCTCCAGCCCGGCGAACAGCTCGTCGGCTCAGGGCCGGTCGCCGCCGGCGACACGGTGCGCTGGATCATCGGCGACACCCAGAGCGGCTCCGGCGCGACCCAACAGGTCCACATCCTGGTGAAGCCGACCCGCGCCGACCTGATGACGAACCTCGTCATCAACACCAACCTGCGCACCTACCATATGGAGCTGCGCTCCACCGAGCGGACCTATATGGCGTCGGTTTCCTGGCAGTATCCGCAGGATCAGCTGATCGCGCTCCGCCGGCAGAACGCGCAGGCCGAGGCGGCGCGGCCGGTCGCCACCGGCGTCGACCTCGCCAACATCAACTTCCGCTACGCCATCGAGGGCGACCGCGCGCCCTGGCGGCCGCTGCGCGCCTATGACGATGGGCGGCAGGTGTTCATCGAGTTCCCGCGGGGCATCGCCCAGGGCGAGATGCCGCCGCTGTTCGTTGTCGGCCCAGAGGGCGACACGTCCGAACTCGTGAACTACCGCGTCCGTAGTAACTACATGATTGTCGATCGCCTGTTCGCGGCCGCCGAGCTGCGCTTCGGCGCCGGCGATCGCCAGAGGCGCGTGCGGATCACCCGCACCGACGGGAGGCCGACATCGTGAGCGAGCCGCCGGCCCCGAAAGACGACGAGGCGGCTCCGCTGACAGGGGCCGCCCAGGAAGCTGCCTCGACCATGCGCCTGCGCGCCGAAGCGCCGCGGGTGACGCGGCTGTCACGCAAGGTGCTCGCCGGCATCGGGCTGGTCGCGAGCGTCGGGCTCGGCAGCGCGCTGATCTACGCGCTTCAGACCCGCGACGGCGGCAAAACCGCCGAGGAGCTCTATTCGACCGACAACCGCTCGACCGCGGACGGCTTGGCCGGCCTCCCGCGCGACTACAGTCGGGTACCGCAGCTGGGACCGCCGCTCCCCGGCGATCTCGGTCGACCCATCCTGGACGCGCAGACCCGCGGCCAACCGGTGCCGGCGCCCGGCATCGCCACACCGAACCCCGGCCTCAGCGCCGAGGAGCAGCGGCGTCTCCAGGAGATCGAGACCGCCCGCACCGCCAAGCTCTTTGCCGGTACGGAGGGCCGTCCGCTGTCATCGCCGGCACCCGGCACTGCCGCTGCCACGCCCCCACCGGCGCCTGATCTCAGCAGCCTCGGCCTCGCGCCACAGCCCGCCACGCCCACCGCTCAGGATCGGCAGCTCGCCTTTCTGAATGCCGCCGCCGATCGGCGCACCGTCGCCCCGGATCGTATTGCCGCGCCAGCGTCGCCAAACGTCCTGCAGGCGGGCGCCATCATCTCCGCCGCGCTCATCACCGGCATCCGCTCCGATCTTCCCGGCCAGATCACCGCCCAGGTGACCGAGAACGTCTACGACAGTCCGACCGGCCGGATTCTGCTTGTGCCTCAGGGCACGCGCATCGTTGGCCAGTACGACAACAATGTCGGGTTTGGGCAGAGCCGGGTGCTGCTCGTCTGGAACCGCCTGATCTTCCCGAACGGTCGCTCGATCGTGCTGGAGCGCCAGCCCGGAGCGGACGCTGAGGGTTATGCCGGGCTACAGGACGGCGTGGACTACCACTGGTGGGATCTGGCCAAAGCCGCCGGTCTGTCCACCCTCCTCAGCCTGGGCGCCGAACTCGCCACCAACGATGAAGATCGCTTGATTCAGGCAATCCGCAACGGCGGTCAGGACACCATTAATGATACCGGCCAGCAGATCGTTCGTCGTCAGCTCAACGTCGCGCCGACGCTTACGATCCGACCGGGATTCCCCGTGCGGGTCATCGTAACCCGCGACCTTGTCCTCGAACCCTATGGAGGTTGACCATGGCAAAGTTAAAGCTGGGAGCCCTCGACGACGACAAGCCGACTAAGGTGTCGATCGAACTGCCGGCGACCGTCCATCGGAACCTGGTCGCCTACGCCGAGGTGCTCGCGCGCGAGACGGGTCGGCCTGTCGGTGATCCGATCAAGCTGATTTCACCGATGATCGAGCGGTTCATGGCGACCGATCGAGCATTCGCAAAAGCGCGTCGGACAACAGGTAGATGAACCGCATTCGACGACTTCGTCCTGGAAGCGCAAGTCTTAGGCCTCGATGGGTGACCTGGTGATCCTTTGGGTCGCTGAAAGCGACTTGGCGAGGCTGAGCAATCGTCTCAAGGCCGGATTGTCGTTCCGGGGAGACCACACGGCGCAGAACGTGAGGAGATCGTCCGATAGCGGCCGGTAAACAACACCGGGGAAGCGCGTCGCTATGGTCGCTTCGCTTGTCAAAGTCAGACCTCGCCCAAGGGCCACGAGGTGCATCAGATTATCTCGGCCGACGCGATAGCTTTCGATGCTCGGATGACGCCCGAGGTCAGCGAGGTGCTTGACCAGATAGTCATGGATTTCAGGTCCGGGATCGGTGTCGCTGATGATGAAATGTCGCTCGTAAAGGGCCGCCCACGAAATAACCGGCTTCTTCGACAACTCATCACCATCCGGGATCGCCACATAAACCCGTTCCGTCCATAGTTGTGCCAAATCACAGCCCTCCGCACTCGGTTGGCCAGTGAGGAATGCCACGTCGAGGTCATGACGCTGAACAGCGTTGATGTGCGCAGACGGGCCGCCTTCGACAAGATCGGGTCGGATGGCCGGATGTGCCGCGATGAAGGCGCGAAGCAAGTCAGCGAGGAATCCGGAAGCAAGAGAAGAAAATATGCCGATCCGAACAGCTCCAGCCTCTCCACGCCCGTGCGATCCAGCATCCATCGCTGCATGACCAATATGCCTTAGGGCCTTGCGCGCACGGATGAGAAACTGACTGCCTGCATGGGTGAGTTGAACGCCCCCGTGATGGCGGACAAACAGTGCCGCGCCGATCTCATCCTCAAGGTCACGCACGCGGCGACTGATGGCGGACTCGTGGACCCCCATGGCTTTTGCCGCCCGCCGGAAGCTCCCCCGCTCGGCGGCCGCAACCATGTAGCGAAGGTGTCGAAGCTCCATCCTTATGTCGCCTCCATTCATCTCGCGAGGCGCAGGCTCACACCTTCGATGAGGTCCGACGCATAACCGATCGCGTCCTGAGATCGCCACGTTGGCTTGAGGTCGTCGCTGTGTCTGTGTGCGTGCTCATCCCGGGATCAGCCGCCGACTACTTACGATCGCGCCAAGCTGGCCAAGCGTCTTGCCATCGACAGTCGCGGTCGCGTGGGCTGTCCTGATTGCCTCGAATTCCGCGGTGACGCCGGAGTATCCCGCCTCTGAGGGATACCCGACGATGACGAGTACGTCCCAAGGCTGGTCCGCCTCGTTCGATATGAGCATGCGGTACTCGGTGATAATTCCGCGCTCGACCGCAATCCGGTCCATCTCGAACCAATTGAGCGTGATGAAGCGCGCAAGCGACGTGGTGTCGCCATCCTGAGCCTTCAGAAATGTCAGTTCGAAAGCGCGTGTAGCTGACCTGATGGCCGCAGTCTCGCCCGCCCACGACAATGCGGGAATAGCCAACGCAGACAAAGCGCTTACCCCGAGCATGCGTCGCGACGGTTCAAACATAAAGCACCTTCCTTCAAGCGGTGAAAAGGAATCGTCAAAGGTGTTTAGTCAGCTTCTTTAGCTGTTGCGCCCGTAGCCCGCGTGCACTGTCAGTCCTTATCGACGGACTCGACGGCGCCGCAGTCGTGCTCAGCGTAATAGGAGTTCAGCGCCGATCGGCATCGTGCCGCCGACAGGTGTTTCAATATTTCGAGGTCGTTGAGAACATCGAAGGGGTCTTGGTCAAGGGCGCTCCGCAGGGCGTTCTTGAGCCACAGGCTCATGCGAGGGTTCGCCAAAACCCATTCGATCATCGAATCGGCATCTTCTGGGCCGTCGCGGCGCTTTCCTCCTTCTGCCATGTGAACCTCCTCGCTTACCTGACAGTCACGGGTTGCAATCGCCGCATTGACCTGGTTCCGCCGTTGTCGCTGCAACCGGGCGCTCGATCCGGTGGCCGCAGGCCGTGCACGAACGCACGCTCGCCCTGATCGCCAAGGTTGGCCCGCCGCACCACGAACAGGGCAGACCGGAAAGCCGCTCGGTGACCGCGAACCCGGGCGCCCCGCACACCGGACACGGGCTGCGAAACCGGCGGACCAGGTCGATGGCGGCGGCTTTGATCGCGCGCATACGTGTCGGATTGCGATGGGCGCGCATGTCGGTTTCGACGAAGGCCGCACCACATACGCCGACCACCCGCGTCACCGCGTTGTCGAGATCCGCCGCGCTGCCGATATCTTTGATCAGCGCGCGCTGAGGCGCGGGCTGACCCTCGGTACATCCGATGACGATCACGCCGTGAGCGGGGAACTGGACCCGCTCGGCGAATGCGCGCGCCGCCGCCACGTCCGAAACAACCGCGTGACTGAAGTTGGTGTTCAGGCCCGCATGACGACCGATGAGCTCAAGCCCGCGGGCGCGATCGGCGAGCACGACGATCTCGCGGGCGAGCGGCGCGAACGGGATGTAAGGGTGCGGGCCGAAGCTGCCCTCACTCGCGAGCGCGACCCGGGCGTCGGGCGCTTCCGCGAACGCCGCCGTGATCTTGGCCCGCGCGGCATCGAGCTGCGAGCCGGCACGCTCGACGTCACGGCTGAAGGTGCCAAAGCGGTCGGTGTCGATGCCGCTGCTTACCCTGACGCGCAGACCGAGCGATCGCTCCAGCAGCGGCGCGATCACCCGCTCCTTGGCGTGCATCGTCGCGAGCACGGCCAGTTCATCGTCGTAGGGGCGCGAGGCGGCGGGCATGTTTAGAAATACCCCTCTCGCTTCTTCTGTTCGAGCGAGCCGCCGTCTTCGCTGTCGCTGATCCGGCCCTGACGTTCCGATCCCCTGGCAGCCAAAGTCTCCTGCACGACGGAGCGAAGGCCCGTCGCGTCCGATTCGACCGCCGCCGTCACCGGCCAGCAGCCAAGCGTTCGAAAGCGCACGGTCTTCGTTTCGACGGTTTCACCGGCCCGCAGTCGCATGCGGGGTTCGTCATCGACGACGATCAGCCCGCCGCCCCTCTCCACGACGGGCCTGGGCGCCGCGAAGTAGAGCGGCGCCAGCGCGATGTCGTGAACGAGCGCATACGTCCAGACGTCCGTTTCGGTCCAGTTCGACAGCGGGAACACCCGCGCCGACTGATCCTTGCCGAGCCGCGTGTTGTAGATATTCCAGAGCTCGGGACGCTGTTGGCGGGGTTCCCAGACATGGCCGGCGCTCCGAACGGAAAACACGCGCTCTTTGGCCCGTGACTTCTCCTCGTCGCGGCGCGCCCCGCCGAAGATGATGTCATAGCCGCCCCGGTCAAGCGCGGCCTTGAGCGGCTCGGTGCGCATCTCCAGTGTATAGCGGTCGCCATGATCGAACGGGTTGAGGCCGGCGGCACGCCCCTCCTCATTGGCATGGACGATCAGCTCAAACCCGTGTTCGCGTGCGAAGGCGTCGCGGAAGTCGAGCAGCGACCGGAACTCCCAGGTCGAATCGATATGGAGCAGGGGGAACGGCGGCCTTCCCGGGAAGAAGGCGCGCAACGCGATGTGTGCGAGCACGGTCGAGTCCTTGCCCGCCGAGAACAGCATCACAGGCTTGCGGGCTCCGGCGACGGCTTCGCGCAGGATATGGATCGCCTCAGATTCCAGTCTAGCGAGGTGGGACAGCCGTGCGGTCATGCGGCGGCTTCCCATTGAAGACCGCCGACGTAGCGGCGAATCATCCGGCCTTCGTCGGCCAGACGGAAGAGGTGAACCCAGCCGTTGTCGACGAGATGGCGAACGCCCGCGTGTTTCTCGATGACGCCGTTCAGCGCGTCTTCGGGGGCTGCGATGAAAACGTTGAGCCGCAGCGGCTCGTGCACGAAGTGCTCGCCGTCATGAACCGACTGCCAGGGCAATCCCACCTTGAGGTCGCCGGAATTGCCCTCCAGCACCCCCAGCTGCCCGACCACATTGTGAAGCACCTTGTTGCCGCTGCCGAACGCGCGGTTGTTCACGGTCGAGCCGTAATATTGCAGGTTGATCCAGCTCGCGACGACCATCGGCGCGGTCATGATCAGTTCGAGCACGCCGAACCCGTCGTCCTGGCGCCAATCGTAGTCGTGCAGGAAAGCGCGGCCCCCGAGATCGAGCCCGCGCGTCCGCGCCCGCGGCGCGGCGACGAACGCGGCGTTGCCGGCGAGCCCCCATTCGGGACGGACCTGCGCCCAGTCGCGGCTGCGCTCCTTCACCGAACGATCGACGTCCGCCGTCTTGTCGATCCCAAGCCCCAGCGCGCGCTCGGCGCGCGCCAGCGACGAAGCCTTCGCCAGCGCCCTGCGCAGAGCGGCCAGATCGGCGGCGTGGGTTGCGGGGAGATCGTCCGCGTCGAAAATGCGGACCTCGTCGGTCGTGGTGTCGTGCAGACAGCCCAGGAACCAGGTGTCCTCGGGGATATCGATCCCCTTGCCGGCGAGGCCGGTGCGCACGCCCCGATCGTTGAGAATGGCGGCGGCGACGCGGGCATTCGCCTCGCCGGTGTGGCCGCCGCACGCGCCGCAATCGAGCCCCGAGGCATGGGGATTGTTGACGGTCGTGCTGCCGTGCCCGGTGAGCAGGACCAGCCGCGCGAAGTCTTTCGTCATCGACATGGCGCGCAAGACGGCCTCGGCCATGGCGACGCGCTGCGCGTCGTCGAAGCCGGTCAGCCGGCCGCCCACCGCACGGGGTTCCAGACGTGGACCGATCCGACCGATGACGCTCTTGTCGAGGCCATCGGTGTTGGGATCGCTGACCGTCCGGGTCAGGCGCGCGCTGTCGCCGACGAGCTTGCCGGCGAACAGCACGCCCGCCGTCTCGACATAGGTGAAGGACGACACTGCCGAGAGCTTGAACGCCTTCCACGCCTTGGCGGCGCGACGGCGCAGCAGGCGCCGATTGAGGATCTCCGCCTCCTCGGGCTCGGAAGCGCCGGCGACCGCCTCGCAGACGACGAAGGCCGGCTTGAGCAGCACCGGACATTGCGCTCCGCCGGTGTCGCGGCCGATCGGCACATACTCGATCGGGAAGCCGAAGAAGCCGGCGAAGCCGATCGTCTCGGCCTCGGGGCAGACGGTCTCCAGCGCGCGCCGATAGACCTCGGAGCGCACGTCGATGCAGAACGCCGCCTGGAACGCCTTACGCGCGCCCTTCGAGGGCGCGGGGGAGGCGAGGTGCTGCCCGAGCCGCGCCAGTAACTGACGCTGATACGCGGCCTCATAGGCTTCGTGCAGCATCAGATCGATGACCAGCTCCGGATCGTCGCCAAGGCGCTCGTCCTCCGGCAGCGCGGTGGCCTCAGCCATCGCCTTCGACCACGCAATTCTGAAGGCGGGGTCCGCGCGTTCGAGGAACAGAGCATAGCCCCACACCACCCGGATCGCCAGCAACTGCACCAGGGTGTCGTCGTCGCGCCCGTAAAGCGCGTTGTCCCAGACGCGGTAGCGCGCATAGGCGGCC
Source organism: Pseudomonadota bacterium (assembly GCA_040756295.1). Taxonomy (GTDB): domain Bacteria; phylum Pseudomonadota; class Alphaproteobacteria; order Rhizobiales; family Beijerinckiaceae; genus Methylovirgula. The sequence goes on from JBFLZN010000003.1 coordinate 33,236, forward strand.
CAGCCGCCGATATCGATCAGCGCGCGGTGCAGATAATCCTCGACCGCGCGATCGGGGATGCCGAGCGCGCCGACGACCGCGACGATCGCCTCGCGCGGATCGTCGGGCATGGCGGCGACAGCCTTGCGGAAGCCCTTGATCCCCATCGTCTCGGGGTTGCGGTCGAACCGCATCGCCGCGCGCCAGGCGGCGTAAGGCGGCAGCGCCCGCGACGGCAGCTTCCAGGCCGCCTGACCTTCGTCGAAATAAGCCGCGCACCACTTCGAGATCTCGTCGATCATGAAGGCCGTGCGCGAGGCCTGACGGTCGCCCGCCGCCAGGCCGTCGAGAACTTCGGCGACAGTCGCAACCACCGCTTTTGGCCTCTTCGTCACTGGCTCTCGCGTCGCCGACTGGCGCAGCGCGGCGGCATCGCTCGCCGGCGCCGCATGACCGGACGTCGCGGCGATCGCCGCCTCCAGATCGCGATCCTCGATCCGTCCCGCCGCCAGCGCTTCGCGGTAGAAATTGCGCGGCATCAGCATGTCGACGCCGGCGACACGGCGCAGCGTTGCGCTCGTCGCCGAAAAGCTCTGGTCGCTGAAGCCTAAGAACGGATTCACCGCGACGAAGTGCTTGAGCGGCCAAAGCGGCGCGATCTTGTTGCACGCCCGGTCGATGGCGGCGTCGATCGCCGGCCGTTGCCGGCTGATCGATGGCTCCACATCACAGGCCGGGCTTGGCGGGTCGAACGCGACGGCGACGACATGGCTCATGAGGGAACTCCGCTGACAGTAGTCGAGGAAACGATCGCAGTGGGCGGCGGCGGGCTGGGCCAGAACCGCAGCACCAGCCGATTGGCGAGCGTGTTGACATAGAGGCCGTTGGCGAGATGGACGTAGATGGCCTGCCAGCGCGGGGCATCAGCCTTGCCCGGCAAGACGCTCTGGAAGACGGTCACGGCGGCAAAGGCGAGGACGACCAGGGCGACGATGACGAGGTCGAGAGGGCCGCGCAGCGCCTGCACCGGGGGCAGCGACCCGGCGAGCACATGCTCCACCGCCCATTGCAGCCCGAAATAGGCGAGCGACACCACGACGGCGAGCGCGACCGTCCGGGCGACCACATAGAGGCTCGGCCGCTCGTCGAAGGCCTGGGTGATGAGGTGAGCGAGACCCAGCATCACCACCGCGCCGAGCGCGAACACACCGGGCTGGACGGTGATCGTCGCCCCGAACAGCGTGCCCACGACCAGCGCCGCCGCCAGCACCAGACCGACGATCATCGCCATCCGGGCCGAGTGCGGCTTGCCGCCCGGGCTCGGCGACCACGACGCCCGCGCGAGGTCAATCACGCTGCCCGACGAGAGGAAGGCGTGTGCCTTGTAGAGCGAGTGGGCGACGATGTGCAGCAGCGCGGCGGCGAACGCGCCGAGGCCGCATTGCAGCATCATGAACCCCATCTGGGCGATGGTCGAATAGGCCAGCGAAACCTTGACGCTGGTCTGGGTGAGCATGACGACCGACCCGAACAGCGCGGTCGCGCCGCCGACGATGACCAGGACTTCCATCGATGGCGCTGAGAGCGAGATGACATCGGCGAAGCGCAGCACGAGGAAGCCGCCGGCATTGATCACACCGGCATGGAGCAGCGCCGACACGGGCGTCGGCGTCTCCATGACCTCGGTGAGCCAGCCATGCAGCGGGAACTGTGCCGACTTCAGCAGCGCGGCGACGACCAGCAGCACCGCGACCGCGTGGATGGCAGTCGGAATGTCTCCGCCGACGCGCATCGCCTCCGCGCCCGCGAAGAGGACCGCATAGTCGAGGCTGCCGAACGCCTGGTGCAGCAGCACCATCGCGGCGATCAGGCAGAGATCGCCGAGGCGGCTGGCGAGGAATTTCTTGCGAGCCGCGAGCACCGCCGCCTGCCGCTCGGGATAGAACAACAGCAACTTGTTGAGCCCGAGGCTGGTTGCGATCCACCCAAGCGCGAACTGGAAAAGATTGCCCGAGACGATTAGCAGCAGCACCGCCGCCAGCGTCAGGCACAGCCAGCGGGTGAAACGGCCCTGCCCGGGATCGCCGTCGAGATAGTTGCGGCTATAGAGGATGACGATCAGGCCGACGAAGGCGACGAGCGCGAACATGATCACGCTCAATGCATCGATATAGATCCCCAGCCCGACGCCGCTGATGCCGAGCGTACCCGTCGTCAGCGGTCCGTGAAACGCGACAGCGACTGCCGCCGTCAGCGCTAATGCGAGCGCGAAGGCGGCCGCCGGACCTGCCGCAAAGGCGGTCCCGGCGATGCGTTGCCGCGCGACTGTGGCCACCGGTGCCATGCCGACGGCCGTTAGGGCGAGTGGACCGAGGCCAAGGAGCCATAGCAGCGATGCAGACATGGGTGCCTCCAAGAAGTAGCTACCCCTGCAATATCGTGCGCGACGACTTCGATAAAATACAAAGATTACAAGAGATCGTTCTCTTTCGTAAAACTGTGATCCGGCAAACCGCCCGCCTTTCACGGCAGCGGGATGCAGGTCCGACCGTAGGAAAGGGCAACGGGTTCAGCAATTCCGCCGGATTGGGTCGCGCGGGACTAGACCGCGACCGGCGCTCCCCGGGATCGCTTGGCCCGAGCCGTGACGGGTTGCCAGCTCCGGCTCGGTCGTGTCGAGCGAAGGAAATGGCTGAGAAGGATGCGATGGAGGCGCGCGGCTCTTGCGGCCTCGGTCGGTGACGGCTTGCGGATTCCAACGACGTCTCGACTTGCCCGACGGTGCCGACGTTTACACCCCAGCTTGGCGGCCCGCGGCATTCAGGATTTCCTCCAGGAACGCCAAGTCAACAATTCCGGCTTCTGGTCGGGCACCGTGCAACGAAAGCGCGGGTGCATTGGGCTCCCCCAGATTCGAGAGCACAGCCGTTGCGCCGGCAAAATCTTCCCGCGCCGTGTAGTCGCTCACCGTGACGATTGTTTGCAGTTGAGCCGCCAGCGCCGCGCGTAGGCCGACATTCGAATCCTCGATTGCGACGCAGTCGGCGGCCTCAAGCCCTAGGCGCGCGAGCGCCCATACATAGATATCGGGCTCGGGCTTCTTGCGCTCGACCGCTTCGTTGGCCGCGATCAGGTTGATCATGGCGGGTAAGTGCAGGTCTTGGCTTAACAGCGCCTCGACGCCAGGCTTGGACGCTGTCGTCGCGATCGCGACCATGACGCCGGCGGCGTTCGCCTCCCGCACCAGCCGCAACAGGCCTGGCCGAAGCGGAATCGCTGGAGCGATCTCGGCGAAGTGCCGGATTTTCGCACGATGGATCTCAGCGATCAGGGCGGAAGTGTCGGCGTCATCGAGAAGCTCAGGCCGATGGCGTTCGAGATAAAAGCGCAGGCGTTCCTTGCCGCCGGCCACGGCGAGAAGTTCGCCATACAGCGCCTCGTCCCAAAACCAGTCGAGCCTCAATTCGGCAAAGGCGCGATTGTAGGCGACACGTTGCCCGATGCGCTCGGTTTCCGCGATCGTACCATCGAAGTCCAGGAAGAGACCGCGGAGCCCACACTTCATGCCAGTGACCTCATGGCAGAACCATTTTTGTTGGCGGTGAACAAATCTGTTTTATCTACCATCCCCGCCGCGCTTCGATAAAATACAAAGATTGCAACATATCGTTCTGTTTCATAAACTTCTCTGCCATGGCCACTCTCAACTATCACCACCTGCGCTATTTCTGGGCGGTCGCTCATGAGGGCAGCCTTACCCGCGCCGCTGATCGCCTCAACCTGTCGCAATCGGCGCTCTCGGTTCAGCTCGGCAAGCTCGAACTACAGCTCGGCCATCCGCTGTTCGACCGAGCCGGAAAACGCCTCGTCCTCACCGAGGCCGGTCGGATCGCCCTCGACTATGCTGACACCGTCTTCCAGGCCGGGGACGAGCTGGTGAGCACGATGAAAGGCCGGCCGGTGGATCGGCGGCAGGCATTCCGGGTGGGTGCGTTGACCACGCTCTCGCGCAACTTCCAGCTAGAGTTCCTGAGCCCACTCGTAGGCCGGGCCGACGTCGAACTGATCATACGCTCGGGCACCATGCGCGATCTCCTCGCTCAGCTCGAGGCACACACGATCGATGTCGTGCTCGCCAACAGCGCGCCGCAGCACGATGCGCGGTCCGATCTTCGCAGCCATTTGCTCGCTCAGCAGCCGGTCGCACTGGTAAGGCGCCCCCGTGCCACACCGATCGCGTTCCGCTTCCCGGAAGACCTGCGGTCGCAACCCATCCTGTTACCGAGTCTCGACAGCGAGATCCGCATCGGGTTCGACCGGATCCTCGAACTCGCCGGTGTGCGCCCGATTATATTTGCCGAAGTGGACGACATGGCCATGTTGCGGCTACTGGCTCGCGACAGCGATGGACTGGCGCTCGTGCCGCCAATCGTGGTGCGCGACGAGCTCGCTGCCGGCCTGCTCGTGGAGGTCTGTCCCGTCCCGAACCTCAGCGAGACGTTCTACGCGATCACCCAGAAACGCCGCTTTCCGAATCCCTTGCTCGGGGAGTTGCTCATGCGGGCGGCAAACGGAAAGTGATACCGTCGCTTAGTTCGGGGGCTGCCTATGACGCCGTCAGCTTTTCAATTTGGCCAGGTTTCTGAATCCAGCGCCAAGACCTCTCCGGCGAGATAGAGCGAACCGCAGATGACCACATGCGGCGGCGGCCCGTCGTCCGAAAGCGCCGCATCGAGAGCCGTTGAGACATCCGGCCGAGCCTCCGCGTAAAGCCCCGCACGCCGCGCCACGTCCAACAGGATCGCCGGATCGGCCGCCGCGCTCGCATCAAATGCCACCACGAGCAGCTTTAGGGGACGGATCGGACACAACGCCGCGAAGATGCCTTCAAGGTCTTTGTTGGCGAGGACGCCGAGAATGACCGCCAACGGCCGCCCATCGCTCGCTCTTAGGTCGCGAAGCGATCGGGCCAGCGATTCGAAGGCGTGCGGATTATGGGCGCCGTCGAGCCAGAGATCGGCGCCTCGCGCTAACGCTCGTGCGGCCAGCGGGCCTGCCGTCAAGGACTGCATCCGGGCGGGCCACGAGGCGCATCTCATCCCCTCAGCCAAGGCTGGGTCCAGCAGGCCGAACTTGCGGGCCACGGCGACCGCGAGCCCGGCATTGGCGACCTGATGCGCGCCCATCAAACGACCCTGGGGCAAGTCCATGACTCCGGCAGCGTCCTGATAGCGGATGCGGCCGCCTTCCGCCCATGAATCGAAATCCCGGCCAGCCAGCATAAGCGGCGCTCGTGCGCTCTCGGCCGCTTGCCTGATCACGACCGAGGCGCTTTCGACCTGGCGAGCGGAAACGCAGGGAACTCCGGGTTTGATGATGCCGGCCTTCTCCCCCGCGATCTCGGCGATCCCTTCTCCGAGAAACTCACAATGGTCGAGCGCGACGGCCGTGATCGCCGTGATCGCCGGACGCTCGATGACGTTGGTTGCGTCATAACGCCCGCCCAGACCCACCTCTACCAGGCAGAGATCGGCGGGCGTCTCCGCGAACGCCAGCAACGCCGCCGCCGTCGTGATCTCGAAGAAGGTGATCGGCTCACCCTCGTTCGCCGTTTCAATCCGCGCCAGCACCTCAGCCAGATGATCCTCAGAAATCAGTTCCCCGGCCAGCCGTATCCGCTCCGCGAAACGGACGAGGTGCGGTGAGGTATAGACGTGCGTGCGCAAGCCACCAGACTCGACGATGGCGCGCAGGAACGCGATAGTCGACCCTTTGCCGTTGGTCCCCGCGACATGAATCACGGGTGGCAGACGACGTTCAGGGCATCCGAGCTTCGCGCAGAGACGTTCCATGCGAACGAGCGAAAGATCGATCAGCTGCGGGTGCAGCGCGCGCAGTCGCTCCAGCGCCGCGTCGTGAGCTCGCAGACCGTCTGTCACGCGGGACAGTCCACCACCGAGATCGGCGGAGCGGTTCGGGCCTCGGCGGGCGTGACCAAAGCTGGCCACGAGGTCCGCCCTTTGCGCCACTGACCCCTCCGAGCAGCACGCCGACGCGACGACGGTCTCGAAGCGGAACAAGCGCCCCGGTGCCTCATGGATTGCACTCCGGACAATACTGCGCCGGCGCACGGATCAACCCGTCGGACCGAGGCCGCTCCTCACGACAATCGCACGCGGAACAACCATATTCCTCGGCGAGGACCATCTCGGTGGGCGTACCGCACGCCTCGCACGTCAAGCCGACGCGCGATCCCGTACGGCCGAAACCGGGCGCGGCACACGCAGGACATGATGTCGCGAGCCGGCGAGCGAGACGATCCGCCAGCGCGGCGAGGCTCTTCATCCGCGTCGGATTGAGATGGGCGCGCATGTCCGTCTCCAGGCGCGCCCGGCCATCCGAGGATGCGGCAGAGGCCGCCGTGATCGCGCGCGCGAGGCTTTCCCGGTCGGTGATGCCTTTGGCGAGAGCGGCTGTCACCGAACCCTCATTTGCCCGCACGATCAAGGCGTGGCTCGGGAAGCCAACCCGTTCGAGAAACGGGTCAAGGGCGTCGCCAGGCGAGACAACGAGGTGGCCGAAGTTGGTCGCGTCGGCGATCAGGCTTTCACTGACGACGATCCCCCTCTCGTCATCGACGAACACCAGGAGTTCCATGCCAGCCGCGAAGAACGGGATCGCCGGATGGGGACCGAACGAGCCTTCGCTGGCGAGCCCCAGCGGTAATCCGGCGCCCTGCATGCCCAGCCTCGCCTTGCGCACCGCGACCTCGAGCATCGTCCCCTGTCGGGCGATTTCGCCGGAGAACGTCCCGAGCTGATCGGTATCGAGACCGGACGCGGGTACAACGACAAGACCAAGTGTCGTGTTCAGGGCCGGGGCGATCGCATCTTCCTTGCGATGCATGGTGGCGAGCACGGCGCTGCGACCTGCGTAAGGACGTGGTTCGTCGGTTGCGGCTGGCTCATGTCGGCGCATCGATCAGTCCCCGATACGTCCAGGCCATGGACGCGCCGGCCTGGAACGGCACGACCTGGTCGCCGGCGGCGGCGAAGACCAATGGGGCCCGCCACGGTGTCCGTTCGAGCACGATCAAGCCCGTGTTGAGCGGCAGGTCGTAGAAGCGGGGACCATGTTCCGACGCGAAAGCTTCGAACCGGTCCAGCGCCCCTTCCTCGTCAAACACTGTCACGTAACTCTGCAGGGCGACGGGCGCGTTGAAGATGCCGGCGCAGCCGCAGGCGGACTCCTTGTCACGGACCGCGTGCGGCGCTGAATCGGTGCCGAGGAAGAACTTCGGGTTTCCCGAGGTCGCCGCGCGTCGCAGCGCCAGACGATGCCGCTCGCGTTTCGCAACCGGCAGGCAGTAGAGATGCGGTCTGATGCCGCCCTCGAACATCGCGTTGCGGTTGATCATCAGGTGGTGCGGCGTGATCGTGGCGCCGACGTTCGGCCCGGCGGCCTCGACGAAGACCACGGCTTCGGCGGTGGTGATGTGTTCGAGGACGATCTTCAGCCCGGGGAATCCTGCAACCACCTTCGCAAGCACGCGGTCGATGAACACGGCCTCACGGTCGAAAACGTCGACGTCGTGGTCCGTGACCTCCCCGTGAAGCAGCAACGGCATCCCCAGGCGCTGCATGACGTCGAGGGCGCCGAAGATGCGAGCCACGTCGGTCACGCCGTGCGCGGCGTTGGTCGTCGCATGGGCAGGGTAGAGCTTCGCCGCGGTGAACACGCCCGACTTGAATCCGCGCTCGATTTCCGCCGGGTCGATGTCGTCGGTCAGATAGGCCGTTATCAGTGGCGTGAAGGCGAGACCCGGCGTGACGGCAGCCTGGATGCGCTCGCGATACGCTTGCGCCGCGGCCACCGTCGTCACCGGCGGATCGAGGTTGGGCATGACGATCGCCCTGGCGAACTGACGGGCGGTCTCGTTGACGACCGCGGCGAGCATCGCGCCGTCGCGCAGATGCACATGCCAGTCGTCGGGCTGGCGAAGGATCAGGCGCTGCGCGGCGGACGACTCCATGTTCTCGGCTGTGGCGCCTGGCTCAGATATCGGCATAGACATGCTCTTCCGCAGCCGCTCCGGGATGAGTCACCGCCCCCTTGCCGGCGGGTCCGACAGTCTGCGCGTAGCGCCACAGCGCTCCTGACTGGAAGGCATGCCGGCGCGGCTGCCACCGCTCGCGGCGCGCCGCCAGCTCTTTAGGATCGAGCCGCACAGACAGTGTTCCGCGCTCGGTGTCGATCTCGATCATGTCGCCGTCCTCAATCAGCGCGATCGGGCCGCCGACCGCAGCTTCCGGCCCGACATGCCCGACGCACAGGCCCCGCGTCGCGCCAGAGAAGCGGCCGTCGGTGATCAAGACCACGTCCTCCCCCATGCCCTGGCCATAGATCGCCGAGGTGGTGGACAGCATCTCGCGCATGCCGGGCCCGCCGCGTGGCCCCTCATAGCGGATGACGAGCACCTCACCCTGCTCATAGCTTCGCTGCATCACCGCTGCGAAAGCATCCTCCTCCCGGTCGAACACCCGCGCCGGTCCGCTGAAGGTGAGCCTGCGCAGACCCGCCACCTTCACGATCGCGCCTTCGGGCGCGAGATTTCCCGAAAGGCCGACGAGGCCGCCGGTCGGTGACAGCGGCCGTGTCGTCGGATGGACGACGTCCTGGCCGTCGGGCAGATGCACGGATTCCAGGTTCTCGGCCAGGGTGCGGCCCGTGACCGTCAGGCATTCGCCGTGCAGGAAGCCGCCGTCGAGCAGCGCCTTCAGCACCACCGGCACGCCGCCGATGTCGTGCACGTGCTTGGCGAGATAGCGTCCGCCCGGTTTCAGATCCGCGATCAAAGGCGTGCGCCGAAACACCGCGGCGACGTCGAAGATATCGAAGGCGATGCCGGCCTCATGCGCCATCGCCGGCAGATGGAGCGCGGCGTTGGTCGATCCGCCGGTCGCCGCGACCACAGCGGCTGCATTCTCGAGCGACTTGCGCGTGACGATGTCGCGCGGCCGCAAGCCCCGATCGAGCAGCGCCATCACCGCGCGACCGGACGCGTCCGCGAACCGGTCACGCGACTCGTATGGCGCCGGTGTGCTGGCCGAACCCGGCAGCGCGAGACCGATCGCCTCCGACACATAGGCCATGCTGTTGGCGGTATATTGGCCGCCGCACGAGCCTGCTGACGGGCATGCCAGCGTTTCGAGTTCGGCGAGGTCCGCATCGCTCATCGTTCCGGCGGCGTTGGCCCCCACCGCCTCGAATACGTCGAGCACCGTGACGTCTTTGCCGCGGAACCGTCCCGGCAGGATGGAGCCGCCGTAGAGGAATACCGAGGGCACGTTGAGGCGCAGCATCGCCATCATCAGCCCCGGCAGGGTCTTGTCGCACCCGGCGAGCCCGACCAGGGCGTCGTAGCAATGACCGCGCACGGAGAGCTCGACCGAGTCGGCGATGACCTCGCGGCTGACGAGCGAGGCCTTCATGCCGGCGTGCCCCATCGCGATCCCGTCAGTGACCGTGATGGTGGTGAACTCGCGCGGCGTGCCGCCCGCGGCCGCGACGCCCTTCTTCACCACCTGCGCCTGGCGGGACAGCGAGATGTTGCAGGGCGCCGCCTCATTCCAGGTCGTGACGACGCCGACGAAGGGCTGAGCGATCTCGCGGGCCGACAAGCCCATGGCGTAGAGGAACGAGCGATGCGGTGCACGCTCCGGACCTACCGTCGTATGCCGGCTCGGCAGCCCCGACTTGCCCTGCACCGACGGGACGGCCTGAGAAGGACTCGGCGCGGATTGGCCAGGGTCATCCATGAAGCGTCCCCGCAGCCTGCAACCCGATCTTCTGTACTGCGATCTGCATGGGACCAGCCGCTCCGCTCTGCCGTTGCGAACCATCGTCTCACTAAAGTAGCGGTAGCGGTGACTTTCAGTTAGTTCAAAGAACTCAAGGTTTTGTTCTGTTTTATATAACTATCTACCGCTGAGCCTCAACGACGCGACCAAAGCACGTTCGGACGGTGTAATCATGAGATACTCAGACAGCGGCAGTCCACGCCCGCATGCACGGATGAACGTAGCTGTGGAAGCCGATCTGCGTCAGCTTACGACCGCATCGCCTTGTTAAGGCGCGTCGGCCAGCCCGAAGTCGGCAGGTTCGAGTCCAAGAACTTCGCAGATCCGGATGGCGGCCGCCCGTTCTTCGGCGTCGAACCCGCCATCGGCATCGGCGATCGCGCAGCAGGCCTCGACGAGCAGTGCCGGATACCGCTGTGCGCCCTTGACACGTGCGACCGCCTCGAACGCGGCCGCCTCGCCACCCTTCTGGTCCGTAGCGAACCGCTCGGTCAGATTTTCGAAAGTCGCGGTGACATCGTCTAGCCCGAACGCAGCGATCGGCTCAAATCCACGGATCAACCCGAGCATCCGGTCATGCTCCTCCGTCGTTACCCAGCCATCGGCGTAGGCGACCAGCGCACACCCCGCGACGATGCCTTCCATGAGATGTTCGTTCTGCGCCCGATGAACCTCGTCGCCGAAGTCTTCCCAGGAGCGTTTGGAGAAGCGGCGAAGCGAGCGTCGATACGGCATGTTTTTTCCTTTCCTCATGGGCTTTGTGGCTTGGCTTGGGTGCACTGGATTAGTCGAAGATGTCGAAGATGCTCGAGCGCCGTTTCTTGCGCCGATATTCGTCGTCATCATCGTCCCAACCGCGCCAACTGTCGGAGCGCGGCGGCGGCCCGGGATTGAACGTGTGCGCCCAGATTGAGCTTGGCCTCGCGGGGCCTCCGCTGGGGCACAGCAACAAAGGCATCAGGACTCTTCTTTCACGGAAGGGAGGGCATCGCGGGTGCGCCACAGCGAATAGGCGATACCAGAAGCGAGAATCGCGAAGGTGGCGCCGAGCGACCAAACGGCCGGGAACTTCTCCAGCCCGAGCAGATCGGCGACGAAAATCTTCGAGCCGATGAAGATCAGCAGCACGGCCAGGGCCTGCTTGAGGTAGGCGAACCGATGCAGAACAGCGGCGAGCGCGAAATACAGCGCGCGCAGCCCCAGGATCGCGAAGATATTGGAGGTATAGACGATGTAGGGATCGGTAGTGATCGCGAAGATCGCCGGCACCGAATCCACCGCGAAGATCACGTCGGCGATCTCGATCAAGATCAGCGCGAGGAACAGCGGCGTCATGTAGCGTACAAGCCGCCCCGTCTTCGGGTCGGGCAGCTTCACGACGAAACGCTCGCCGTGGAGGTCGTCGGTGACCCGTAAGCGGCGGCGGATGAGCTTGAGAACCGGGTTCTTCGAGAGGTCGGTTTCCTTGTCTCCCAGGGCCAGCATCTTGATGCCGGTCAGGATCAGGAAGGCAGCGAACACATAGAGCACCCAAGCGAATTCGGCGACCAGCGTCGCTCCAATGCCGATCATGATCGCACGCAGCACGATGACGCCGAGAATGCCCCAGAACAGCACGCGGTGCTGATACTGGCGCGGCACGGCGAAAAAGCCGAAGATCAGCGCGATGACGAAGACATTGTCGAGCGCCAGGCTTTTCTCGACGACGAAGCCGGTGAGATACTGGATGCCGGCCGTCTCGCCGAGCTGCCACCAGACAAGCCCCGCAAATCCGACACCGAGCGCAAGATAGCCCGCTGAGAGCGCTAGGCTCTCGCCGACGCCGATCTCTTTCTGCTTGCGGTGCAGGACGCCGAGATCGAGCGCCAGCAGCACGCCGACGATCGACAGGAAGCCCAGCCACATCCACGCGGGCTTGCCGAGCCATTCGAAATATAGAAATTCCACACGCCACCTCCCTGTCAGGGAGCGCGGCTCGAGCGGGAGCGGTGAATCGGACCCGGGCATCGAGCGCACTCGATGCGGTCCGACATCACGACCATCAGGGTCGCCAGAGGGGCCCGGCCCGCGGCGCAGACATAGGTAGCGACTAGACTTCCCACAAGGGGTGACGCTTCAAAGCCAAAGATCAGCTTCGCCGTTTCGGCCGGGTCAATGTCGATCGGCGATTTCGTCGCTGCAGCCGCGGTTAGAATCACGTAGGGCGCACCGAAGGATGAGACCCCTCATTCATCCTCACCCTTTCGATTGAAGAACGCAGGAGGTGCCTTCCTCACCAGTAAGCTTGTGCCGGCCGAACTTCTACAGCTCCGCCTAAACGGGCCGCAGGCACGCGGGCTGCCAGTGCAACAGCTTCTTCTTTGGTGTCAGCGTCGAAAATGAGGTATCCGCCCACGGCACCAGCTATATCCACATAAGGCCCGTCGGTTACTTGGGTCTCGCCGTTTTTAACCCGTACTGTCATAGCGTCTTGCGGAAGCCCAAGAGGCAGCCCGGGCGTGACTTGGGACGTTGAGGTCACTGATTGATATTGCTCGGCGATTGCCTTGTGTTCCTCGGGTGGCAACGACTTTGGATCGAATGCGTCAGGTTGATAAATCAAAAGAACGTACTTCATCGCTGGTCTCCACTTGCGCTGTTGCGAGTCAGTCAGCACGCCAAAAATAGCGAGCGAGCGGCTCAGCCAACTGACGCACGAAGATGATGGATTGTGACAGCGAACCGGCATTTCCAGAACTCGTTGACCTGCGGCTGGCTGAATTCCCGTCGGTGATCTCGCGTTCCACTTCAGTCATCGACCTAACCTTCCCATCAGTCACCGAAGACGGTAGGGATGCGTTTAGGCCGTGGACTCACTAGCGCGTAGCCAAATCCGGATTGATGCGAGTTTGATGAATGCCAAATAGTTGGCTGCAAGCTTGTCGGATCGGGTCGCGATACGCCTACATTGCTTGATCTTGTTGAAGAACCTTTCGATCAGGTTGCGTGCGCGATACAGATACGGGCTGAAGCAGATCGGGTCTTTGCGATTTCGTTTCGGCGGATTATTCGCCCATGCTCCTTGCTGGCGAGCAAGCTCCCTGATCCAGTCGGCGTCATACCCGCGATCCGCGAGCAACATCGTTTGTGGAAGCAAGGCGCTGAGGAGAACCGAGCACAGCCGGTTGTCGTGCGCTTCACCGGGCGTGAGGGCGAGATGGACCGGCAAGCCATTGGTGTCCACGACCGCGTGAATCTTGCTGGTCAGGCCACCCCGCGAGCGACCCATATCCTGATGATTGTTGCCCGCGAAACTGGCACCGTGCTGGTGCACGCGCACGACGGAAGTATCGATCATCTGCACCGCCGCATCATGACCGGCGGCAAGCGCATCCATGATCTGGTCCCAGATGCCAGCCCGCCGCCACCGAACGAAGCGATTGTAACAGGTGGTGCGGGGACCATAGGTCTCTGGCAGGTCGCGCCAGGGAGCGCCTGAGCGCAGAAACCAAAAGATGCCATTGAGCACGCGACGGTCATTTACCCGCCGAACGCCGCGCGGCTTGTTGGGTAGCATCGGTTTGATGGCGGTCCATTCGTAGTCGCTGATTTCGTAGCGCATGATTCGAGGCTCCGGGTTGGATGCTTGAATCACGTCCAACCCGACGTCTTCAACCGGCAAAAACAGAGGACCGGCACTTCTGAGATTACCCCGTAAGCGGACATATCCCAAAAATGCTAAAATTGACGCTTATGACCCGTAGCAGTCTGGGCAGTGAGTATTTTGTCAGTAGTGCGGCGGGACTTGCAGCGTGGTTTCCGTCCCATGGAGCACCGCTGCCGAATGCATGATGACGTGTGTCACAACTGCTGCCAAAGGACTGCCAGTCACGAGATATGTCGCAGTGACCATCGCGTTACCCACCATTGCGTACACGATCGCTGCGCCCCGGAACTCAGTGTAGCCCAAGTGATAGATGACGGTCAGCGCCAGGCTGGCTAAAAGTGCAATCAATCCCTGAATAAGCCTCGACCGAGACGACGGTTCCGCGTCGTAGAACGAAGCGCCCTGCACGATGAGTACTGGGAACACGTTCAACAAAAGACCGTCGATAGTGCCGTAGGCTAGCCCAATCCATCCAAGAGCTAGCGCTAGCAGCCAACCGTCAGGCACAGCCGACGAGGGTTGACTGGCGATGTTCATAAGCAACAGAACGCTTGCGAACGCCGTGCCAGCGATCGCGTATGGCCAGTAGCCGATCCACTGACGCAGCGAGACGGGATGGGCCCTGAAATACACGGCGAGAAAAAGTCCAATACAGCCAATGTAAGGGATCAAGAAGTGCTGCCGATCCCAGCGCAGCCCGATCGAAAAAATCGCAGGGACTGCGAATGCAAGTGCTGCGGCGGCGACAAGCCATAGGACTTTCGACCAAACGAGAGTTGAGGTCGAAGTGTGAATTGCTTCCGCCATATGGTGAGCTTATCACGATTCTCAGTAGAGCGCACGGGTTCAGGCCGCTTATGGCGCTTTTCGGACATGGGGGCCATGTCCGACTTGAGTCCGTTCTCGGCAGCAAGGCGGACGTCCGTTGGCCGCTACAAGTTTATGGGTTCACGCCCTAGATCGACGACGTGTGTCGCTGCCTTCTAATCGAGGCCTGCCCGCCTCATAGCTGGCATTCGCGTCCCCGCCTGCTAGGCGGCCATGACCATCGTGAGCGTGCCCATGCCGAATATGGCGCGCACCATCGCGACCGCCGACGGCGTCAAGTCGAACAATGGGCGCCTCCAAAGCGGCGGAAATGTCCGTTCGTGCAAGTGTTTGTAAGTCCCATTGTTCCACCGACGATCCAGCACCAAAAATGTGACAGGCGACATCGTCAGAGCACCGTCGGACGGCTCCAAGCCAGTGCCAGGAGCAGCGCGATGATCACCGCGCGCACAACAATGTTCGCCACGACGACAGCGTTAAAATGATCAACAATTTCCGCGGCCCCAGCCGTGATCGATCCCGCGTGAAGAACAACCAACACGACGATGCACAGATCGTAGCTCTCTCGTGACGGTCGGCGGATCGCGGTCAAACATGCCACGGCTATCGCCAGTTCGGATGCGCCAAGCAGTCGGCAAATCATGTACTGGTCAGGGTGGATGCTGATCCCGATCAGCGCGGGTATCGCAGAAGGAAAGCCGACCAGGAATACAGCGGCTATGACGCAGCCGAGCGCATTCAGGATCAGTACGTAGCGAAGGGGCCTCGCGCTCATCGGCGCTTGACCGCGATGAAGATCGCACCTTCCGCAATGAAAAACAGGGCGAGAGGCGCGGTGGCGCCGATCACGCCCGCGATCTCGTAGCCAAAGCTTACGCAAACATAGATCAATACGGCCAGGCTTTGCGCAGTGCCGATAAGGCCGGCGACCCGGTGTTCCGGAGCAATGTGGTAGCCGACCCAAAACACGAGACGACTAAGCGTCCAGACGACCGTACACGCGACGACCGCCCTCATCGAACTTCCCGACGCGCAGTAGAAGGAAAGCGCGAGAAGCCCGGCTAGGAAGAGGACGCTCTGCTCCAACGTGTTCTGGATGAAGCGCTGGTTGATCCTAAGCCGCTTGGTCTCTCGTCCGGCCAGCGGATCGAATGCGTCCGAGAGCAAGCGCTCATGGGCAACGGCCTCGATCCCCAAAACAAGCGTGAAAAGCAGCGAGATCGCTGCGCATTTGATCGCGAAGAGTAGCCGCAGCTCCGGAGCGGTCATCCCGCTGAGCGGCGGTAGAAGTCCAAACGCCGCAGCCCAGATAGCGGCCGCACCGGCAGAAGCGGCCAGCAGGGCAGGCGCCGCCGTTCGAAGATTCAATCGAGAGGGAGGCGCTGTTTCAACCATCATCTCGTGCCGGGAACACGACATAGAACGGTCTGACTTGGCCTTCGAATACCTGATCCTCGATTGCCGGATCCCCCTGCATGACCTGGATCGCTTCTGCCATATCCTTGACTTTCAGCAGGGCTAGACCGCCACCTTCCTCGTCAAGAAAGGGGCCTGCGGCCGCCACAATGCCTGATGCGCTGAGGTCCGCAAAGTATGCGCGATGACGGCCAAGATCCTGCTCAGTCACCGGCCGGTCCGGCTTCCAGCTAACTCCGGGACGCCACAGGATAGCAAACAGTCGATCGCCCGGCGCAGTCATTCAAAATCCTTCTAAAGTCTGTCCGGCTATCAATCTTGATGGCCTATCGGTTTATGACGAACGATCGAAGCCGAATGTGACATCGCCGGCGGCCTTGACGGGCTTGGTTTTGATCGTTTGGGGCCTGCCTACCACGGTACCGACGTCACAAAGCGCGCCGCTCATTCGTCATGTATTGATGACCGAGACGGATTTAATACAGGACATGACGAAGACCGATCCCTTGTTGGCGCAATTTGAAGCGGAGCGTGAGCGACTGCGCGGGGTTGCGTATCGGATGCTGGGCTCAGCGAGCGATGCTGACGACGCGCTGCAGGAGGCATGGTTGCGTCTTCAATCTAGTGGGCGGGATCGCATCGATAACATGGGCGGATGGCTGACCACGGTTGTATCTCGGATCGCGCTCGACATGCTTCGAACCCGGAAGCGCCGTCGCGAGGAGGTCTTGGAGTCGTCTAGCGCGCAAGAACATGCCGACACACGGTCCGGTGTCGATCCCGAACGGGAGGCACTGCTCGCCGAGTCGATTGGGATTGGTTTGTTGGTGGTCTTGGAGCGCCTCCAGCCCGCTGAGCGCCTGGCCTTCGTCCTGCACGACCTGTTTGGCATCTCGTTCGACGACATTGCCGCGATTATCGACCGAACTCCCGCAGCAGCACGGCAACTGGCAAGCAGGGCGCGTCGTCGCGTGCAGGGGGTCGACGATACTGAGGCTGTCCGAGCGACACAACAGCACCGCGTCGTCAGCGCGTTCTTCGCGGCATCGAGAAAAGGCGATTTCACCGAACTTCTGAAACTCCTCGATCCCGACGTCGAGATGACCATAGATCCTATGCTGCTTGGTCGGGAGATACCGATGATTGTTCGCGGTGCAGAGACCGTTGCAAAGCGTGCCAAGCTCGGCGCTGCTCAGGCACTCGCGGCTAGCGTCATACTGATCAACGGCCAAGCCGGCATTGCGGTCGCTCCCGCCGGGCGGTTGCGACTGGTTATGACGTTCGAGGTGTCTGATGGACGGATCGCTCGAATTGAGTTTATAGCCGACGAGCGACGCCTCCAGGAACTGGAATTGGGCCTGCTCGACGACCAGGCGCCGACTGGGTGACCATGATCGCCAAGAGAGCGGCGACCCGAACCCGAAGCTGCTGCACGCGTGGTGGAAGGCGATGCACGTCTTTCCATCTGATCCGCTGGGAGATTTCCCAGGTGCTGCATCCGCGCGGATCGGACTGGCGAAGGCATGTGCGTTGACGACGGTGACCGTTCTGGTCGGGTTCCTCAAGGTCGGATTGCCTACATTGCTCTTCACAGGCGCAATGATGGGGGCGCATTGGTCTGGGGCCTCACGACTTTCCGCACACCGATCGAACCGACGACGATAATTGGGCCGTATCTGGTCGTGGTGACCGCCATCGTCACACTACTGATGGTGCACGCGAGGTTCGCGCTCTTTTGACAAAGGAGAACCGACCATAGCAAACCCTTTGTCGACCGCTTTCGCTCTGCCGATATGTTCCAGCGGCGCAGTAACAACTAGGAAGTTGCTTAGCCGAAGTATGCATGAACGTGTCACACTCGGCTCGTCCCATTCGTCAGCTCTTTGAGCAGGCAATGTCAGGGGGCCTGGCTACGGTTTGCTCTAGCAGGTTGGAAACAAACAAATGGAGCATGACATGCCTCAACCGCCCAATCAGGGCATTCAGGACAACCTCGCTACAGTGCGAGCGATGTTTGCGGCGGTCGCTGCGCGTGGCGACCCGACGCAAGCCGCCGAAAGATGGGCGGCGTATGTGAGTCGGTATGACGAGAATGCCGTCATCCACGAGGCCCCGAGCCTTCCCTATGGCGGAGAATATACTGGAATCTCTGGCATCGCGGCACACGCACAAGGGTACGGCGCCGCCTGGGGTCCAGTACAGGATTCGGCGCTTCAAGATCTCGAACCGATTTTCATTGCCGAAAATGATCAAGTCATCGTCCTTTGGCGGCAACGCGGCTTGAACGCTCAGAGCGGCGAGCAATTCGATATGCCGGCGACGAGCGTATATAAGATGAAGAATGGCCGCGTCCTCGAATCCCGTATGTTTCATTTTGACGTCTCGTCAGTCCGGGATTTCCTGCATCGGGCACAAGCAAACAATGAGCGAACCTGAGAATAGACCGCCGGCCGATCTCATCGCTCACGCCAGAGCGGTGCTACACGCGCAGCCCTTCAACCCGTTGCTGGGAACCACGTTGGTTCACCTCAGGCCCAGCTCCGCGGAGCTTTCGGCAGGATATCAAAGACCGGGCGGGGTCGGAGGCCTTCAACGGCCCCGGCCAGCCTAGGCGGCCAGGCGTTCCGGGTTGACGATCAAGGTAACCACGACGCCGTCTTCAGCCCAATCGTAGTCTATCGACCCGCGCAGATGCCCAGTGACGCTGCGCTCGACGAGCTTGCTCCCATAGCCTCCAGGGCCCGTCGGCGGCTTGACTTTCGGCCCGCCGCTTTCCGTCCAAACCACGGTGACCGCTTCGTCGTGCGCCGAACAGGAGACATCAAGAATCCCCGTGTCGACAGACAAGGCACCGTGTTTGAGGGAGTTCGTCGCCAGCTCGTGGACGACCATCGCCAATATGGTTGTCGCCGATTCGCCGACGCGCATTCGAGGCACGGACACCCGAATGCGCCCGCTGAACGCGCCGAGATCGTCATACGGCGCCAGCAGCACGGTCAGCAGATCGCCGAGAAGCGCCGAAGCCGCCTCAGTCTGGCCGGGGACCGGCCGGACAAGGTCGTGCGCCCGCCCCAAGGCCGTCAGTCTGAGCGTTAGTTCGTGAGCCATGTCATTGGTGGTTGTGGTGGAGCGCGACGTGATGGCGGTAAGACCGGAGGCAATCGCAAGAAGATTCTTGACCCGATGACTCATCTCGCCCGCGAGGAGTTCACGGCCTTCCTCGGCCTGCTTACGCCCTGTCACATCGATGAAAATGCCGAACATGATCCCCTTGACCATTCCGGCATCATTGCCTTGTCCGCGGGCCGAGATCCATTTGAGTTCGTCGCCGATCATGATCCGAAAATCGATCTCATATGGACCGAGGATCGCGCGCGTCGCGTTGAAGGCCGCGCGTACTCTGTCACGATCGGCAGGATGAATATGCGCAGAGAGATCCTCAAACTGGACGTCGATGCCGCGTGGGATACCCCACAGATCATAGGCGTGGTCGTCCATCGCCAATGCGTCGGTGTCGACGTTCCACGACCAGAGCGTGACGCCCGCTGCTTCAATCGCCCGCACCAGATTCTTGGGTTCCCACAGGAGGGGCTTCAACGTCTCGGCTGTCTCGGTCATTAGAGCTCCAGGATTGTGCCCGTGCGCTCTGCGGCAGAGGGCGCGATCTTACGCCGCTTGCGGCACACGCCCGCAAAATAACGTCACATTATCAAGAGACAAGGCCTCGGCGCGTACAGAATCCAAGTTCCTTCAACAGTCGGCCTTCGAAGCGGGCATGTAACGAAGCTCCGCCCGATTTGGACAGATGAACTAATCGCTCCTTCGCTGAATTAGTATTTGATCGCTGCTGAATGGTTTGGCGTCTTGGTCGATGTCCCACATTTCATGGGACAACATCCGGAGCGCATCCGCGCCAAGGCAGGGGCGCCGGCCGCCACTGCGGACGTTGCCGGGTCATCTACATTTACGCTTGGGGTAACATCGATCACAAATGAAAGTGGTTGCCGGTACGAATTGTCCGATTCATAGCCGCTGCTATCCGTGACCACGACACCTCCATCTCTCCTCTTTCATTCAACAATAGCAGCTTACATCGTGGCGTGCGTCTGCATGTTTCGTGGTGCGAGAGCGTGCTGAAGCGTGCTGATGAAGCGGGCAGATCGTGGCCGTCTACCCGCTGCAGCCGTCGCATGGAAAGGTGGAAGCTGTGGACGAGCAAAAATACCTGACAGCAGAGGAAGTCGCAGAACGTTATCGCGGCAGCATATCAATCGGTACGCTGCGGAACTGGCGGGCGATGAGGATCGGCCCCACCTTTATCAAGATCGGGAAAGCCGTGCTCTATCCCGTTGACGCGCTCGATGCCTGGGATCAGAAGAACTTGGTCACCTGCCGTGCTTCACAGCGACCGCGTTTGAATGATCGGGATCAGGCGTGACCGTCACGAAGAGGCATTATCTCCCGATCTCAGTTGCCGCCCTCAACCGCTCCGCGAGCCCGTTCTTTCCATTTATCTTCAATGCGTTACGTGGCGGTCGTGGGTTCCTGCACAACCACCCGTCGGGCGATCCGTCGCCGTCGCAGGCCGACATCCAGCTCACCCGCCAGATCGTGTCGCTCGGCAAATCGCTGAATGTCGCCGTACACGATCATTTGATCATCGGCCGCGAGGGCTATGCCAGCTTCAAGGGCTTGCAGCTTATTTGATTCAAAAGTGAGATGGGCACGCGTGAGTTGTGGGGGCGGCGGTGCTTGAAATCCGTGTGATTTCCAACACTAAGTTAACTCCCGTAGAGTAGCTTCGTAACGCTAGACCTGCGCCGACCGTCCGGCGACGCGGAGATAATCGCCGGAGCGGGGCCGGATCATGCCGTTTGGAATCTCGATGCGTTCCGGCTTTCTGACCAAGCTGAAGGTGACGATCGGCGAACTCGATCTGCCGGCCCTCCAGCTTTGGATCCTCGCCAATTTCGTGACGATGGCGCTGATGCTGGCGCTCGGCGTGCGGCTTGGCTTCCAGCTCCTCACCACGCATGCCTCATTTTTTTCGCTTGGGTTTCTGGCGACGGCGGTTTTGTCGAACCTCTGGCTGATCGCCGTCATCCTCCTCTTCCGCTTCCTCATGGGCTGGATGGCCTATCGTGTGCTCGACGGCCTGCGCAGCAGCGAGGCAAAGGCCCGGCAGGTCGCCGGCCGCGACGTGCTTTCGGGCCTGCCCAACCGCTTTCTGTTCAATGAGCTTGTCGATGCCGAGGCCTCGCGTTGCAAACGCGGCCGCCATCAATTTGCGCTGTTCTATCTCGATCTCGATCACTTCAAACAAGCTAACGACACGTTCGGCCATGACGTCGGCGACAAGCTGATCGTGGCGGTGACGCGCCGGCTCGCCCAAGTGCTGCGCGCCTGCGATCATTTCGCCAGATTGGGCGGCGACGAATTCGCCTTGATCCAGGCGGATGTCACCGAGCCGCGCGACTGTGCGCGGCTGGCGCAGCGCATCCTCGATGCCATGAGCATGCCGTTCGACATTCGCGGCCAGCAGATTTTCATCGGCGTTTCGATCGGCATCGCGCTCTGCCCGCAGAATGCAACCGATCGCCAGGAGCTGATGCGGCTCGCCGATCTTGCGCTTTACCGCTCGAAACAGGCGGGCCGCAATCGCTTCGCCTTTTTCGAAGCGCAAATGGGCGAGGAATTGCGCCTGCGCCAGAGTGCGGAAGACGAATTGCGCACGGCGATCGAAAACAACGAGCTCGATCTCCTTTATCAACCGATCGTCTCGGCGAGCGACGGCAAAACCATCTGCGTCGAGGCCTTGGCGCGCTGGCAGCACAAGACCTATGGTCTGCTCTCGGCCGATAGTTTCATTCCACTTGCGGAAGAGCGCGGCCTCATCGTTCTGCTTGGCGAATGGGCGCTACGCCGCGCCTGCGCCGATGCCAGCCGCTGGCCGGGCGTGAAGGTCGCTATCAATGTCTCGCCGATCCAGTTTCGCCAGAAGGATTTCGTCGCGTCCGTCAATCGCATTCTGGCCGAGTCGGGGATCGAGGCGCAACGCGTTGAGCTTGAACTGACCGAAGGGGTGGTCATCGCCGACGCCGACCTCGCCGAACATTCGATGATCGACCTGCGGGCGCTCGGCGTGCACATGGTGCTCGACGATTTCGGCACCGGCTATTCGAGCTTGATCTATCTGCGCCGCTTCGCTTTCGACAAGATCAAGATCGACCGCTCCTTCCTCGAATCGATGGAATTCTCCGGCGAGAGCGCGATCATCGTGCGCTCGATCGTCGATCTCGGCCGCTCGCTCGGGCTCGTCGTGACTGCGGAAGGCATCGAGACGGAGGAACAGGCTCGGTTCTTGCGCGCGATCGGTTGCGACGAGTTGCAGGGCTTTTTGTTCGCGCGGCCGATGTCCGCGGGCGAGATCGGGCAGCGACTGGCCGACGAAGCCACGCAAAAGCTACGGCTGCCCTCGACGCGGTCGGTCGCCTGATCGCGATCAGTGCAGGCGGAATTCCGCTCCGAAGCTGCGAATCTCGGCCGGCTTGATGAGCGCCGAATGGCCGATGCGCACGCTGTAAAGCGGGCCGTCGAGCTTCTCTCGCCAGAAGGCGAGAAATTTCATCAGGATCGGAAATTCCGGCGCGAGATCGTAGTCCTGCCAGAGAAAGCTCTGCAGAACCAGCGGATGGTCCGGCATGCGATAGAGGATTTCGGCCGTCGTCAGGCCGTAGCCCGATAATTGTTTAATGAATGCGCTTGAAACCTGCGCCCGTTCGCGGTCGCCCCGTTCTGCCATTCTGCGACCCTCCCTCGGAAGGTTGGCGAATCGGCCGTAATGCAGCCGTCGTAATGGTTAATTCCGCCTCCAAAAGGTTAACGAACTTTTGCTGCCGCGGTTGAGCCAGAAAAGCCACAGGACCAAAAAAAATCGGCGGCCGAAGCCGCCGATTTTCGTTTTCCCTGGAGGGATCGATCAGCGCCGGCCGTGGCCGCCACCGCCATGGAAACCGCCGCCATGGAAGCCGCCGCCGCCATGCCAGCCGCCGCCACCGCCGTGCCAGCCGCCACCGCCGCCATGCCAGCCACCACCGTGCCAGCCGCCGCCGTGCCAACCGCCGCCGCCCCAGCCGCCGCCGTGCCAGCCATGCCAGCCATAGCCGCCGCCCCAGCCGAAGCCGCGGCGCCACCCATAGCCGCACCAATACCAGCCCGGGCCGTGCCAGCCGTCGGGATACCAGCAATAATTCTGGCCGCCCCAGAAGAACTGGGTCTTCTCGATGGCAGCGAGGCCGTCGGCGGAGCGCTCAACGGCTGATTGGTCGACGACCGGCACGGCCTGTGCGACCGGAACCATCGCACTCGCGGCCAATGCTGTCGCCGTAAGGCTTGAAAGAAGTAAACGCACCTCGGTCTCCTCTACCTAGAATGTCCACAAGCTGAAAAGTGGAAGGCGCCCGCAGACCATGTCGTTGTATCCAGTGCGATTGAATCCGCAATGAAATTGGCCAAATCAGATTTGGCAACGCGGATACAGCCGCATAGTCTTGAATCTGCGGCTTGCCGTCTGAACGCTAGATGAACTCTGACTAGCGACAGTGCGCGAAAGCACTGTGACAATTAACGTCGTTTCGCCGAACACCAAAAAACGCGTTCAAATAGGAATGGTTCCTGCGCGGGAATGTTCTATTCTTGCTGGATAAATACCACCCGCCGACCCATGCTTGAGACAAATGACGCAGATGGACTTTCGATCGATCTATGGCCAAGGCTTCGCACGCGTCGCAGCCTGTACGACCGTGTGCCATCTCGCCGACCCCGCCGCCAACGCTGAAGCCATTCTCGCCGTCCTCGCCGAGGTCGATGCAAAGGCCGCAGGGCTCGCGGTTTTTCCCGAGCTCGCTTTGTCTGGCTATGCGATCGACGATCTTCTGTTGCAGGACGCATTGCACGAAGCTCTCGTGCGCGCCGTCGATCGGCTCGTCAACGCGTCCGTCGATCTGATGCCGCTCATCCTCGTCGGCGCGCCGCTGCGCCACGCGGGGCGGCTTTATAATTGCGTGCTGGCGATCCATCGCGGCCAGCTCCTCGGCGTCGTGCCGAAGATTCATCTGCCGAATTATCGCGAGTTCTACGAGCGTCGCCATTTCGCCTCCGGCGATGCGACGGATGGCGGCGAGATCAGCATCGGCCGCCATAGCGCGCCGTTCGGGCCCGATCTTCTGTTCGTCGCGGAAGATGTCGCCGGCCTCATCATCCATGCCGAGATTTGCGAGGATCTTTGGGTGCCGGTGCCGCCGTCTTCGCTGGCGGCGCTGGCCGGCGCGACCGTGCTCGCCAACCTTTCGGCGAGCAACATCACCATCGGCAAGGGCGAGACGCGGCGGTTGCTGGTCCAATCGCAATCGGAGCGCTGTCTTGCCGCCTATCTCTATTCCGCGGCGGGGAAGGGCGAATCGACAACCGATCTCGCCTGGGATGGCCAGACGATCATCGCCGAGAATGGTGCGATCCTGGCCGAATCGCCGCGCTTTGTCGACGCGGCGCAATTCGCGCTCGCCGACATCGATCTCGAACTCATCGCGCAAGAGCGATTGCGGCAAGGATCGTTCGACGACAATCGCCGCGTCACGGGAGTCGAGCCCGAGGATTTCCGGCGCATCCCTTTTCGTCTCGCGCCACCCAAGGGAAATATCGGCCTTGAGCGCAATGTCGCGCGCTTTCCCTTCGTTCCCGCCGACAGAGCGCGCCTCGCCCAGGATTGCTACGAAGCCTATAACATCCAGGTGAGCGCGCTCGAGCAGCGTCTGGCCGCGACAAAGATCGACAAGGTCGTCATCGGCGTTTCCGGCGGTCTCGATTCAACCCACGCGTTGATCGTCGCCGCCAAGGCGATGGACCGGCTTGGCAAGCCGCGCAGCAATATCCTCGCCTTCACCATGCCGGGCTTTGCGACAAGCGAGGCGACGAAAAGCAATGCCTTCGCCTTGATGAAAGTGCTCGGCGTCACCGGCAAGGAGCTCGACATCAGCGAGACCGCGCGGCTGATGCTGACCAACATCGGCCATCCTTATGGCACCGGCAAAAACGTCTTCGACGTGACCTTCGAAAATGTTCAGGCCGGCCTGCGCACGGATTATCTGTTCCGTCTCGCCAATCTGCATGGCGGCCTGGTGCTCGGCACCGGCGATCTCTCGGAACTCGCTTTGGGCTGGGCCACCTATGGCGTCGGCGACCAGATGTCCCATTACGCGATCAATGCCGGCGTCCCCAAGACATTGATTCAATATCTGATCCGCTGGTGCATCGCGACCAAGCAATTCGCGCCCGAGGTTCTTGCGACCCTCGATGCCATCCTGCAAACCGAGATCACGCCGGAGCTCGTGCCGGCCGGCGCCGATGGGGCGGTGCAGAGCACGGAGGCCGTCATCGGGCCCTACGAACTGCAGGACTTCAACCTCTTCTATCTCCTGCGCCATGGCTTCCGGCCGGCGAAGATCGCCTTCCTGGCCGAAGCCGCGTGGGGCGATGTCACCAAAGGCGCATGGCCGCAGGATTTCCCGCAAGACCGGCGCCACGCCTATGATCTTGTGCAAATCCGCCATTGGCTCGAAATCTTTGTCCGCCGCTTTTTCGGCTTCAGCCAGTTCAAACGTTCGGCCCTGCCGAATGGTCCGAAGGTCGTTGCCGGCGGTTCACTGTCGCCGCGCAGCGATTGGCGCGCGCCGTCCGACGGCAATGCGCGAATATGGCTCGACGATTTCGACAATATCCCGAAGGCTTGACCGGCGCGCTTTCGATATCAAGCAAGGTATTGATATTGAAATGATATTTCGCGTCTACGCTGCGCGTGTTGATACCAAACCGTGCCGGTTCGCAAAAAAATTTTGCGCCGAGTTCAGTGCATACAACGTCGCAGTCACTTGCAGCGGTCAACAAGCGAGCTAGTCTAGCATGCGCGCCGGCGATTGTCGGGCCCCACGCGGCGCATGCGGGAGTAAGCGGCAATGACCGAGACGATCATCGATGGTGACGCTTTCAATGTCGTCGTCGACGGCGCGGCGAATGCTCCGGTGATCTTGCTGGCGCATTCGCTTGGAACCAATCTTCATGCCTTCGATCGGCAGATTGCGGCGCTGGCGCCGCATTTCCGGCTGGTGCGCTATGATGCGCGCGGCCATGGCGGCAGCCGTGTCAGCGAAGGGCCTTATACGGTCGACCAGCTTGGCAAGGACGCGCTCGCGATCCTCGATGCGCTGGACATCGACAAGGCGCATTTCGTCGGCCTGTCGGCCGGCGGCCTCATCGGTCTCTGGCTGCTGCGCCATGCGCCGGAGCGGATCGACCGGGCGGTTCTCGCCAATATCGCGGCGCAGATCGGCAGTCACGATTTCTGGAACGAGCGCATCCGCACCGTGAAGGAGAAGGGCACCGAGGCGGTCGCGCCGGTGTTGGTCGAGAATTGGTTCACCCGCCAATATCGCGAGCAGCATCCGGACGAGGTGCAGCGTTTCGAACGGGCGTTGGCGGCGATGAGCGCCGAGGGCTATGCCGGGATGGCGTCCGCCGTCCGCGATGCCAATTTCCGCGAGGATCTGCACGCGATCCGGCACCCCGTCCTGGTCCTCGTCGGCAAGCACGATCCGATGACGCCGCCGGGTGTCGGCGCTCTGGTGGGAAATGCAATTCCAGGCGCCAAGACGGTGGCGCTGGAGGCGGCGCATCTGTCGCCCGTCGAGGCGGCGGAAGCCTTCAACGACGCGGTGCTCGAATTCCTGCTCGGCGCCGCCGAGGCGTCGAACTCCGAGGCCCCAGCGGGAGAGACCCCGGCCGCGCCGCCGAAGAAGCCGCGCAAGCCTCGCGCGCCCAAGCCAAAGCCCGCGCCGGCGGCCGTGTCGCATGATGAACCACCGGCGCCCGAACCCGCGCATGTCGAGCCGCCGAAACCGCGGCCGCGCCCGGCACCGAAGCCCAAAGCCGAGGAACCGAAAGCGCCGGCCCCGGTGGCCCGGCCAGCCCGCAAGGCTGCGGCCAAGAAAGCCCCCGCCAAGAAGACCCCTGCCAAGAAAGCCGCGCGCAAGGCGGCGGTGAAGAAGCGGGCGGTGAAAAAGGCGGCGGTCAAGAAAACGGCGCGCAAAGTCGCCGTCAAAAAGCGCGTGACACGCAAAGCCGCCGTCAAGAAGAGCCCGGTGCGCAAGGCCGCGGTGAAACGGCGTCCGGTGAAGAAGGCCGTCAGAAAGCCGGTGCGCAAGGCCCCGGCCAAGAAGGCCTCGTCCAAGAAAACTGCGGTGAAGAAAACTGCGATCAAGAAAACCGCGCGCAAAGTGGCGCGGCGGCCGGTCAAGAAGGCGGCCGCGAAGAAGACGACGCGCCGGGGCACACGGCGGCGGTAGGTGGAGCGGCCCCCATTTCGACCGGACACGTGGCGCAACCGTGAGGGCCTAGGCTTAAGCCTAGGCATGCGCCTATGCCGAATGATCCCACGCGCAGGAGGCCCCATGCCGCTGTTTACTGTTACCATGATGGCCGGACGGCTTCCCGAGGAGATCGAAGGTCTGTCAAATGCGATCCACGCCGCCAGCGTTGCCGCCGGCTACCCGGCGGACGATCTGTTCCAGCGCTTTGTTGAACTCGAACCGGGCCACCTCAAAGTGGACCCGCAATATCCGGGGCTGTCCAAGCCGCGCACAGGCCAGATGCTCATTATCGAGGTTCTGGTGTCGTCGGGTACGGAAATCGAGCGGAAACGAACGCTCGTCAAAAGCCTTGTAGAAAACCTCGCGATCGCCGGAACCGATCCCAACGACGTCATGGTGTTCTTTCTGGAAACCGACCGTGCGAGCGGGTCGTTCGGTAGTGGCCTCTTTGCTCCCCCGGTTGCCTTCTCGTGACAAAACCACACCTGTCGACCCCGCATCAACCCAGCCCGTGTCTGGTTTGGCGGGGGCAACTCCAGTAGGGTTTTGGCGGCCGCCGTCCGTCACGACGAGGCTTGCCATCGCGCCAGGATCGGCCGCAGCCGCGCGATCATGATCTCGCGCATATTGGCGATGTCGAAGAAATAAACGAAGAGGCTGTAGATCAGCAGCCCGGCCGCGACCTGTGCGGCGAGGGTCACGAAGCCGGGATTGTGCTCGCGCAGCGGCAGCAGCGCGGCCGCCATGGCGGCGGTGGCGAGCGCGGTGAGGGCGAGGTCGCGCAGGCGCGGCCATTGCGGCTTGGAAAAACTTGCCATGACAATGAGCGCGACAAGCGCGGCGATATAGGCGCCGCTCTGGGCGATGGCGAGGCTCGAGGCGTCGGGACTCTTCGGCAGAGCGATGATCAGGATCGGATCGACGATGCAGGCGATGACCGCCGCGGCGATCAGCGGCGCCGTGCGCTTGGCGATCTGGAAGATCGGGCTAATGCCGAACAGGATCAGCGCCGAGCTGAACAGGCCCGCCATCATCAGCGTCAGGAGTTTGGCAAACGGCCCGCGGAAGGCGACGGGCACGATGACATGTTCGATCGAGGGCAGGGTCAGCCAAATGCCGGTGCAGGCCGGCAGGACGACGGCGATGACGATCGCCATATTGCGCGCCACCTGGTTTTTGGCCTTGCTCGGGCCGTGCTGATCGTGCAGCGCGACGGCGATCTGGAAGAGCACGACATCGAGCGTCGAGCCGATGGCCTGGATCGCCTTGCTGCCAAGGTCATAGGCGAGCGAAAACTGGCCGGTCTCGGAGAAACCGTAGAGCGCTGTGACGATCGCGCGATTGGCGAGCGGAATCGAGAGATAAAGCACGTTGGCGAGAACGATCGGCAGCGAATAGGCGAAGATCGATTTGGCGATGGCCAAACTCGCGTGCTGGCGCGTCGCGCCGTGGTCGCGCAGCGCCGCGCGGGCGGTGATGACGGCGCCGGAGATGCTGAGAATGCTGCCGATGAGCGCCATTTTGGCGGAGGCGAAGATAAAGGCGCCGCCGCCAGTCAGCAGCAAGGCGAGCGCGTTCTTGACCAGGATGAGCCGCGTATAGAGCCGGTCGTGGAAGCGGGCGCGCACGAGCGCGGTGTTATAGTCGAAGACGCCGTTCGAGACCGCCGCGATCAGCGCCAGGGCGATCAAGCCGTTCGAGAGCGTGAAATGCACGCCGGAGAGGAACATCAGGCTTGCCGCCATGCCCATCGCGAGCGCGATGAAGATGAAGGCCGTGTCGAGTGTCGCCCGCAGCGTCGGATCCTCGGTGCGGACGCGCTCGGAATAGAACCGCGTCGCGCCGAGGCGCAGACAGTCGAAAAAGGCGCACTGCACCGCGATCGTCACGGCGAAGGCCAGCGCGAACCGGCCGTATTCCGCCGGCCCGAGGAATTTCGCCACCAGCAGCCCGATCGCGAAATTGCAGAGAATGTTGAAGAAAAAGGCGGCAAGCACCCTCATGCCAGCGGCTCAGGGGCTGGCGAGTGGAGCGCGGCGGGCAGGGCGGGCGCGATGAGGGTCAAGGCTTGGCATGGTGGTTTGAAGGTTTGTCCTTCCTAGATGATTTCTCTTGTGAATGTGTTGCCGGCTAGGCGGGATCACGGCGGCGCGTGATGGAACGGCCGGGATTGTTCCGCCTTATCGCCTCACGCGGGTTTGATAAAGCCGCCTTTCCCGGGCCGGGCTTTCGGTCTAGGAACGCCCGATGGCAAGTGACGTGACACTCTCAGCGGCCGCGGCGGCCGGGCTGCTCTCTTTTCTCAGCCCCTGCGTCCTGCCGCTGGTTCCGCCCTATCTCACCTTCATCGCCGGCACGACGATCGAGGATGTGGCGACCGAAAAGGTCGCCCGTGCCCGGCGCGACATCTTTTTCGCCGCGCTCTTATTTGTCCTTGGCTTTTCCACGGTCTTCGTGGCGCTGGGCGCAACCGCCTCTTTCTTCGGCCAGGTTCTGCGCGCGCATATTGCCACTCTGTCGCTGCTGGCGGGCCTCGCCATCATCGCCATGGGGCTGCATTTCCTCGGCATTTTCCGGCTTGGCCTGCTTTATCGGGAAAAGCGGCTCGATGTGAAAAAGCCGCTCGGCCTCTGGGGCGCTTATGTCATGGGGCTCGCCTTCGCCTTCGGCTGGACACCCTGCATCGGGCCGATCCTTGCTGCGATTCTGGCGATTGCCGCGTCAGAGGCGACCGCGGCGCGGGGCGCCGGGCTTCTGGCGATCTATTCGCTCGGCCTCGGCATTCCCTTTCTGCTGGCGGCAGCGGCGCTTGGCCCCTTCCTCGGATTTCTGAAGAAATTCCGCGCCCATTTCGGCGCGGTCGAGCGCGTCGTCGGTGTCCTGCTCATCGCAACCGGCATCGCCTTTCTCACCGGCACGATGCAGAACCTGTCCTTCTGGCTGCTGCAGGCCTTTCCGGGCCTCGCCAAGATCGGCTGATCCAATATCGCCTCATCACTGCGTCAGCTCGCCATATTCGAGCTCATCCTCATAGCCGCGCTTCCAGACGAAGATCGCATAGTCCGGCCGCGTGACGTCGCCCTTCGCGTCATAGGTCAGTCTGCCGAGGACCGTCGCGAACGGGCGCCCCGAATGGATCGCCCGCGCCATGGCGGCGGGGTCGAACTTGCCCGCCGTTTGCGCTGCCTCTGCCAGCACTTGCACGGCCGCATAAGCGTAGAGCGTGAAGACCTCCGGATCGACGTTTCGGGCGCGAAA
The DNA here is from genome assembly GCA_040756295.1 of Pseudomonadota bacterium. Classification (GTDB taxonomy): domain Bacteria; phylum Pseudomonadota; class Alphaproteobacteria; order Rhizobiales; family Beijerinckiaceae; genus Methylovirgula. The sequence goes on from JBFLZN010000003.1 coordinate 63,643, forward strand.
TTCCTTGAGGACCTGCGCTGCCGCCGGCCGTTGACGCGGATCGGGTGGAAAGGTCATCAGGCTCCCTTCGATGGCGTCGCCGCCGGCGAGCACGAATTCATCCGAGGCGATGGAATCGCTGCCGATCAGCACCGCTTTGACGCCCTCGGCGCGCATCTCTTTCACCAGCAGGCCGGCATCGGTGCCGTCGCCGCTCCAGGCGACGAAATCCGCAGCGGCATTTTTGATCCGGCTGACGATCTTGGCGTAATCCTTCGTGCCTTTGTCGATGCCGGCATAGAGCGCATCGGGGATGCCGGCTTTGGCAAGCCGCGCCCGCAGATCGTCGGCGAGCCCTTTGCCATAAGCGGTATTGTCGTAAAGGATCGCGATCCTTTTTCCGGCTTTTGCGGCGAGGTATTTGGCGGCGACAGCGCTCTGCTGATCGTCGCGCCCGCAGGTGCGAAACATCAGATCGAGGCCGCGTTCGGTGATCTGCGGATTGGTCGCCGACGGCGTGATGTCGAGAATCCCATGGTTGGCATAGATCTCCGACGCCGCCAGCGTGATGCTCGAATAGAAATGCCCGACGACGAAAGAAATCTTGTCGGCGACGAACCGGTTGGCGACGGAAATTCCCAGTTTCAGGTCGCCGCGATCATCGCCCGCCACGATAGCGAGCTGCTGGCCGAGGACGCCGCCCTTGGCGTTGAGATCGGCGACCGCCTGTTCGACGCCATTGCGCAATTCCGTGCCGAACACCGCGTCGGGGCCGCTGAGCGGTGCCGCAAGCCCGATGCGGATATCGGCCCGCGCCGGACCCGCAAGCGCAGCGAGCGCCAACAGCAGACAAAAGCTCCGCATTTTCGCCGTCCTCCGCCAAGCTTTGCTTATTGATTTTGATCTACTATTTATCCGAAGCGGGCGTGGCTGTCTGCCCGCCTTAAGAGGATGATCCGCCGGGTGCGGGTTTGCATGGACGCAGTGAACAACGAGACATTTTCCGTCGCGCCGGAGCGCTTTCGCGAGGCGATGAGCCGCGTGGGCTCGGCGGTTCATATCGTGACGACGGGGGGCCCAGCGGGTTTCGCCGGCGTAACCGCCAGCGCCGTGACCTCGGTCACGGCCGAGCCGCCGACCATGCTCTTCTGCCTCAACAAGACATCACATGCGGCGCCGCTTCTCATCGAGAACGGGGTGTTCTGCATCAATACGCTGGCCAGCGCGCATCAGGACCTTTCCGACATTTTCGCCGGCCGCACCGAACATACGCTTGAGGAGCGCTTTGCCGCCGCGACCTGGGGCAAGCTTGCGACCGGCGCGCCAGTGCTCACTTCCGCGCTCGCCGCCTTCGACTGCCGTCTGGTCGAGGCGAAGGAAATGTCGACGCATCTGATCCTGATCGGCCGCGTCGAGGCCGTCGAGGTCGCGCCGAAGACGGAAGCGCTGCTCTATATGCACCGCACCTATCAGCAGATGTAACGTCTATTCGCGCGAAAATAACTCTTGCTCGGCGCTAAAGATTTTCGCCGCGCCGGGGAGGCGGGCGGCGCGGCTGCGCGGGCGGATGCGGACGCGGCGCTTGGCGCGAGATTGGCGGCGCAGCTTGCGGAGGCCGTGCGTCTCCGGCTCGGTGCCGATCTTCTCGTCGAGCAAGGCGGGCTTGGCGAAAAACCGCGCCCAATCGCTCCACAGATCGACCAGCGCCGAAATATCGACGGCGCGCGACAAGGTGACCGAAAGATCGGCGTCGGCGTGGTCGAGGGTCAGGCGATAGAACCCGCGTTCAAGCCGATCCTCGCGGGCGAGGACGACGCCGCGATAGGCCTCGATCGGGACGGCCAGGCGCATTTTCACGCCGCTGAGCGCACGCTCGATGCGCACGCCGCGACGGCTCAGCCGCACAGTGCGCGTGCCGCCGTCGGCGCGCCGGTCGGGCTCATGATAGGCGAGGGCTTCGGGGTCGCGATCGAGTTTCGGCATGATGGTCTTCCCTCTCGGCCAGCGTTTCGCGCGGGGTTGAGGAAAGTCTGCCGGAAGATCGCTGAAAGAGAGAGTAAAATACTGATTTAAATGAGTGTTTCTATGTTCATGCTTGCTTGCGTCTTGGCGGGGAAGGCGCAATTTTAATGAAAAGCTCACACCCGCCACCTATCTTTAGCGGAGGCGTGGCGGTCTGGGCGTGAGGCGGCCTGAAATTTGCTCCCTTTCTCGCAAAGACTGCAGCGTCGCAGCAATTCAGCGCGACCACAGTTCATACGGCGCGCACGTCCTCCAGATCGAGGCTTCGGGCATGGATGCGCCGGTTCTGAACAGGGTTATCAGCAAGAATAGCGGCGCGGCAAAACTTGTCGTGCCTCATTGGCGGATTGTGGATTTGGAGAGACTGTCGCATGACCACGCGCTTGTTGGCGCTCTGACCGAGACCGCCCGGGCCGCAGGCGAGGTCGCGCGTGATTATTTCCGCCTCGGCGCAAAAACGATCGCCGATGTGCATAAGAAGCCGGATGGCTCGCTCGTCACCGAGGCCGACCTTGCGGTCAACCGCTTTCTCGAAGAACGCCTGCGCGAACTTTTGCCCGAAGCGGGCTGGCTCTCGGAAGAATCCGCCGATCTGCCGGGGCGGCGCGACCAGGAGATCGTGCTGATTGTCGACCCGATCGACGGCACGCGCAGTTTCGCGACGGGCAATCCAATTTGGGCGGTGTCGATCGCGCTCGTGCGTAATCACCGGCCGATCTTCGGCGTTGTCCATGCGCCGGCGCTGGGCGAGACCTATGTCGCGGTCAAGGACGCCGGGGCGCGGCTCAATGATCAGTCAATCCACGTTTCGCGGCGCGAGCACCTCGATGCCGAAGCGCATGTCGGCGGCCCGTTCGGCTTTGCGCAACGCTTGCGCAACGCCGGGCTCGAATTTGAATTGACGCCGAAAATCCCGTCGCTGGCGGTGCGTGTGGCCAAAGTTGCCTCCGGCGCGCTTGATGCCGCACTCATTTCCGCCAATGCGCATGATTGGGACGTTGCGGCCTGCGATCTGATCATCACCGAAGCCGGCGGGCGGCTGATCAATCTGCGCGGGCGCCAGTTGCTCTATAACCGTGTCCACACAATGCATGGCGAATTGGCCGCCGGACCGGTGGCTTTGCTGGCAGAGCTCACGACGGCGGTGGGCCTCGCCGCGACGCCCTGAGCTTTTGGCTTTGCCTGTTTTTTGCTAGAGCACCGTCGGTCATCTCCAGCGGCGGGCGTTTCATGTCGGATAAGCAACTTCTTCATCTCGTCTTCGGTGGTGAACTCGTCGATCTCGAGAGCACCGAATTCCGCGATCTCGACGCGATCGATATCGTCGGCATTTTTCCAGATTATCAATCCGCCTATAAGGCCTGGAAGGCGCGCTCGCAGGCGACCGTCGACAATGCCCATATGCGCTATTTCGTAGCCCATCTGCATCGGCTGCTGGAGCCGATCGAGCCGCCGAAAAGCTGAGGCCTTGCTGCTTGCGCCTCAATTCTTGCGGCGCGACATCAAATGTTCGCCTTTCGGCGACATAAATCAGCTTATAACGGGCCGGCGCGCGGGCTCCCGCCGTAAAATTCCCGCAGTATATTTGCAACCTCGGGGAGCTTGATTGCGGCGTGATCCGCCTGTTCATTGGGGCTGATTGGCGCCCCGCTTGTATCAATCCGGCCGTCTCGTCCCTTGATCAAAGCCTTTCCAATTTTGCCTGTTTATCAGGCCGCCAGCGCGGCCTTCGCGCCGCTCAGTCCGGTGATGCTTTATTGCCGGCGCACCTTGCGCCGCGACGAGGACGAGCGGATCGGCGAGAGACTCGGGCTGGCCAGCGAAGCGCGGCCGGATGGGCCTTTGGCTTGGCTGCATGGCGCGAGCGTCGGCGAGAGCTTGGCCCTCTTGCCGTTGATCGAGCGGCTTGCCGCCCGCGGCTTCGCGATCCTCGTTTCGACGGGCACGAGTTCGGCCGGCGCCGTGATTGCGCCGCGCTTGCCGGCCGGTGCGCTGCATCAATTTCTGCCGCTCGACGTACCGCAATTTCTGGCCCGCTTCCTCGATCATTGGCAGCCCAATCTCGCGCTCATCGCCGATTCCGAAATCTGGCCCAATCTGTTTCTCGCCATCAAGCGTCGCAACATTCCGCTTTTGCTGATCAATGCGCGCATTTCGGAGCGCTCGTTTCAGCGCTGGCGCTGGTTTCCGGGCTTCGTCGCAGCCTTGCTTGAGGCGGTCGATCTGTGCCTGGCCCAAAGCGACGCGGACGCCGAGCGCTTCGCGCTGCTCGGCGTGCGGCATGTCAAAGTCGCCGGCAATCTGAGATATGACGTCATCGCGCCGCCGGCCGACCGGCAAAGCCTTGCCTCGTTCGCGGCGCGCATCGGCGCGCGGCCGGTCTGGGTGGCGGCCTCGACGCATCGCGGCGAAGAGGAAATCCTGCTCGCCGCGCATCAGACGCTGGCGCAGATCGTTCCGGATCTCTTGACCATCATCGTGCCGCGACAGGCCAAACGCGGCGCATCGATCGCGAACCTTGCCGCTGCGCGCGGCCTCATCGTGGCGCGGCGATCGACCGAAATGGAAGACGATCCTCTGCCGGATATCTACGTCGCGGACACGACCGGCGAGCTCGGGCTCTTCTACCGCTTGGGCGGCATCGTCTTTTTAGGCAAGTCTTTGTCGCCGGCGCCGGGTGGCGGGCAGAACCCGATCGAGGCGGCGAAGCTCGGGTGCGCCATTTTGCATGGGCCGCATGTCGGCAATTTCGCCGAAGTGTACCATGCGCTCGATGGCGCCCACGGCGCCGTGACGGTCGCCGACGCCGATACGATCGCCCGCGTCGTGGCGATCCTTCTCGCCGATTCCGGTAAGCTGCGGTTGATGGCGCGGGCGGCAAGCGAGACGGCGCAGGGCCTCGGCGGCGCCTGCGATCGGATCATGGCCGCCATCGAGCCGCATGTCGCCCAGCTTTCAATCGAGAGCCCGTATTTGCAGCCTTAGAGCATCGGACCGAAAAGTGCGAAGCGGTTTTCGGACAAATCCGATGCGATGAGAAAGACTTAAAAGCGCCAAAGCGCCGAGCGATTCAATTCGAACGTCCGGCGCTCAAGGCCGCGTGTGGCGCGATTATTTTGCCGGCTTCAGGCCCATGCGCTGCAATTTGGCGTGATAGCTGGCGTAAGGCTCCTGCAGATCGACGTTCCAATAGCGCAGGTCTTCCAGAGGAATCGGCACGCCCGTGGCGGCGCAGCGCACGAAAGCGCCCGCGCGCAGGACACGAATATCGCCATCGAGATATTCAATTTCCGCTTCGCCGGCGGACAGGGGTTGGCGTTCGTAACGGTTCATCGGGGACGAGGTGGGTGGCTATCCATAGAAAATAGCCTAGCCCGGCTGGAATTTCCACAGAGACGGATGCGGTCGGCGGCAAGATTTCGCGATTTGCCTTACCAGACGGCAACATAGGACGCGGTTTTCGGTCAAATCCATGGCGAAAACCTTAAAGGCGTGCGGGAGGCTGGTTGCTGGAGCGTCGGACGTTCAAATTGAATCGCTTGGCGCTTCTAAGCCTTTCTCATCGCATCGGATTTGTCCGAAAACCGCTTCGCACTTTTCGGTCCGATGCTTTAGCGCCCGACGAAAAGCCGCGATGCCAGGATGTCCGGCAGCCCGGCGGCACGGATTTTCCGGGCCGTTTCGGCGATATCGTAGGAAACCCGGGCAAAGGTCAGGCGATCGGCCAGGTCGTCATAGAGCGCATAGGCGGCGGCGGGATTCTCGTCGCGCGGCTGGCCGACCGAGCCGAGCACCGCCAGCCATTTGGCCGGTCCGCCAAGGGCAATCGGCGCGCCCGTCGTCGGAATATCGGCGCTCGGCAGGCCGTAGGCGCCGGTGTGATAGAGCTGAGGGCGGTGGACATGGCCGCAGAAGATCAGGCGCTTGTCGGTCGCCCGCATCGAGCGCTGCGCCTCGACCGAACTCGTCACATAGGTCCAGCGTTTTGGCTCGGCCGCATCGGCATGGACGAAAAGCGCCTCGCCCCATTCGGCCGTCAGCGGCAGGCCGGCGAGAAAGCTTTGCCGGCTCTTGTCGAGCCGCCGCCGCGTCCATTCGATCGACGCGCGCGCCACATCATTCATGCTGTCGCAGCCGCTTAAGACGGCGGCATCGTGGTTGCCAAGAATGACGATGGCGCCGGCGTGCTGTTTCTCGGCGGCCAGATCGACGACATAGGCAGGATCGGCGCCATAGCCGACGAGATCGCCTAGAAAAACGAGCCTGTCCGCCCCGCGTTGTTTCGCGTCCGCGAGGCAGGCGTCGAGCGCTTCGCGATTGCCATGCACGTCAGCAAAGAGCGCCAACAGACTCAAAACAACGACCCTTGCGCCGTCTTCGGCGCGCGCACGGCTTTCGATGGCGCGGCTTTCGCCGGGGCATCGCCGGCGGTCGCGGTGCGATGGCCGTCGGCGAATTCGAGATCGAGCCGGGCGCCGTCGGCGACGTCCGACGCACGATGCAACGGCCGTCCGTCGCTGTCGCGCACCAGGGCGAAGCCGCGGGCCAAGACTTGACGGTAGCCGAGCGAGGCGAGAAGCTGGCCTTGCGTCGCAAGCCTTTGGCTCCGTCGTTCCTTTGTCGCGACTACCGCGCGGCCCAGGCGCAAGTTCAAACCCTCCAGGCGCCCATGCGCCGTCAAAGTCTTCTGCTTTTCTAGCCGCGCCCGTCCGGCCAAGGCCGTGCTGAGGCGCACGCTGAGATGCGTGAGCCGCTCGCGCTGCGCCTGCGCCGTCAAGGCACGGGCGCGCTGAAGCCGGTGTTTCAGTGCTTCGAGCTTTTGAGTTTCGCGGGCCAGTTTGGCCTGCGGCGATTGCGTCGCCAACCGATGCGCCAGGCGCGCCAGCGCAATGTGGCGGCGGTCGAAGGTGCCGGCGATGATCGTGCCGAGTCGCGTCTCGAGTTGATCGTAGGTCTGGCGGGGACCCGCGAGCACGACATCGCCGCGGGGCAATGCGCGGGTGAGGGCGCGCCAATCAGCACGCTGTTGGGCGAGAAAGCGTGAGGCAGCGGCGGCGTGGCGACGACTCAAATCGCCGAGCGCGGCGAGAAGCTCGCTGCGCACCGGCACGGCTTTTTCCGCCGCGCCGGTCGGTGTCGGCGCGCGCAGATCGGCGACATGATCGAGCAGCGTCCAATCGGTCTCGTGGCCGATGGCGGAAATGACCGGAATGAGGCTCGCCGCCGCGGCGCGCACGACGATCTCTTCGTTGAAGCCCCACAGATCTTCGAGCGAACCGCCGCCGCGCGCGACGATGATGACATCCGGCCGCTGCAAGCTGGCGCCGGGCAGCGCGTTCAGCCCTTCGATGGCGGCGGCGACTTCGGCCGCGCAGGTCTCGCCCTGCACCCGAACCGGCCAGATGAGCACATGCCGCGGAAACCGGTCGCTGATGCGGTGCAGAATGTCGCGGATCACCGCGCCCGTCGGCGAGGTTACGACGCCGATCGTCACTGGCAGATAGGGAATGAGCTGCTTGCGCGCCGCGTCGAAGAGACCTTCCGCGGCAAGCTTGCGGCGGCGCTCTTCGAGAAGCGCCATCAGCGCGCCGAGGCCCGCAGGCTCGAGATTGTCGACGACGATCTGATAGGCCGACTTGCCGGGATAGGTTGTCACCTTGCCCGAGGCTATGACCTCGAGGCCCTCCTCGGGCTTTACCTTCAAGCGCGCCAGCGTGCCTTTCCAGATCACGGCATCGATTCGCGCCGTCGGGTCTTTCAGGCTGAAATAAGCATGGCCGGAGGAATGCGGGCCGCGATAATTCGAGATTTCGCCGCGCAAGCGGACGAAGCCGAAATTGTCTTCAATCGTGCGCTTCAGCGCCCCGGCCAGTTCCCCGACCGTGAATTCGGGCGCATTGGTGGTATTTATCGTCATGTCATAAAGATGGCGGCTTGCGTCGCGAAAGGGAAGGGCATGGTCTCCCTCTCCCCTGGTAACCTTGACGCGCTTGAACCTTGACGAGTCTGGCGCGCTGGGCCATCCCGCTGGGATGGAGCCACAATGCCGCCCCTGCGACATCTGATCACCGCGCTGAGCGGCATCCTGCTCGCCTATGTCGCGGGCTCCGTCGATACCGCCACATTCCTGCGCGTCTCCGAGCTTTTTTCGGCCCATATCACCGGCAATTTCGTCGTCTTCGCCATTGCCATGGTGCATGGCGTCAGAGGAGTCGATTGGCTGAAGCTCATCGCGCTGCCGGTGTTCTTCATCGGCGTGCCGTTGGCAACCTTCATCTATGATCGCACGCGCCACAAAATCCGCATTGTCCTGGCCCTGGAAGCCCTGCTGCTTGTCGGCGCCGGCGGCCTTGAATTGCTCTTGCGCACACCCGCCTATGATGCTTGGCTCGCCATGATGCTGGTATTGGCGATGGCGGTGCAGAACGCCGCGCATCAGGTTGAGCCCAGTCTTGGCGCGACATCGGCGGTGATGACGACCAATGCCGCGAAACTCTTCGTGGCTCTGTGGCGTACTTTAAGTCCGCCGCCGCCTGGCGCGGCGACGGTCAAAGCCCATGGCATTGCCGCGCGCATGGCGTGCTTTGCGCTTGGCTGCGTCATATCCGCCTTTGCGACGCATGCTTTCGGCCTGGCGTCGGTCTTGCTCCCAGCCATCATCGTCGTGCTTGTCGCGGCGTCCTACCAACCATAGACATTATCCAGCAGGAGTTTCATGCAGGCCGCGCCTGAACATTTTTCGCCCGAGCATTATAAGAGCATTCTGCTGTTTCTCGGCACCGCGGCGATTGTTGCGCCGGTGTTCCGGCGTCTGCGGATCAGTCCCGTCCTCGGTTTTCTCGCCGCCGGCTTTTGCCTTGGACCTTTCGGTCTCGGCGCGCTCGCGCAGCGCGGCCCGCTGCCGGCCTGGATCTCGCATTTCACCTTCGACAATCTTGAGGAGATCGCGCCGGCGGCCGAACTCGGCGTCGTCTTTCTTCTGTTCATGATCGGCCTCGAATTAAGCTTCGAGCGGCTCCTGCATTTGCGCCGGCTGGTCTTTGGTTTCGGCACTGTGCAGATGTTCAGCGCCGCGCTGGTGCTCGGCAGCATCGCGCTCGTCCAGCATCATACTCTGGCCTCGTCCGTCATCCTCGGCCTGGCGCTGGCCATGTCGTCAACTGCGATTGTCCTGCCGGTTCTTGCCGATCGCAAAAGGCTTGGCACGTCGGCGGGGCGCACGATCTTCTCGGTTCTGCTGTTCCAGGACCTGATGGTCGCGCCATTGCTGTTTCTGGTGACGATCCTCGGCGCGCATCACGACAAGTTCGACGTGGTGCTGCTCTACACGGTCCTGCCGGCGTGTTTCGGCCTCGGTGTCGTCGTGCTTGCCGGGCGGCTGATTTTGCGGCCCTTGTTTCATCTCGTCGCCTCGACGGGGGCGCCGGACTTTTTCATGGCCGCCTGTCTCTTCGTCATCGTCGGCACCGGCGTCATCTCCGCCGCGAGCGGCCTTTCGATGGGACTTGGCGCGCTGATCGCCGGCCTGCTGCTGGCCGAGACGGAATATCGCCGCCAGATCGAAGTCACGATCGAACCGTTTCAGGGCCTGCTCCTCGGCCTGTTCTTTCTCTCCGTCGGCGCGAGCCTCGACCTGTCGCTGATCTTCTCGGCGCCGGCGCGCACCTTGGGCCTCGCGGCCGCCTTCATCGCCGTCAAGGCGGTGACGGTCTATGTCGCGGGGCGGTTGTTCCGCTTCGGCCGTAATGCGGCCGTGGAAACAGCATTGATGCTGGCGCCGGGTGGCGAATTTGCCTTGGTGGTCATCGCCAGCGCCATCGCGAGCCGCGCGCTCGGCGCCCAGATCGGCGGCGACGCTTTGGTGGCGGTGACTTTGTCGATGTTCGTCATTCCGCCGATGGGGACGCTTGCCGGCCTGCTGCCGCGGCCGAAGCCCGAAGCCGATGCCGATCTCGAGCGCTTGCCGCGCGAGGCGGAGGATGCACCCGCGAAAGCGATCATCGTCGGCTATGGCCGTGTCGGCCAGGTGGTCGGCGAGATGCTGAACGCGCATGCGATCGACTTTCTTGCGGTCGAAACCAACGCCGGCCTCGTCCGGCAATTCCGCCAAAGAGGCGTCGACATTTATTGGGGCAATGCGGCGCGGCCGGAATTCCTCGCCCGTTGCGGCATTGCCAAGGCGCGGGCCCTGATCGTGACGATCGGCGCGGCGCAGGGCTCGGGCGACATCGTCGCCGCCGCGCGGCAGCTCAACAAGGATCTGACCATCGTTGCGCGCGCCCGCGACGCGGACCATGCGCGCGAGCTTTATGAGCTCGGCGTCACCGACGCCGTGCCCGAGACGGTCGAGGCGAGCCTCCAATTGTCAGAAGCCGCGCTGGTCGATATGGGCATTCCCATGGGCCTCGTCATCGCCTCGATCCATGCCAAGCGCGACGATTACCGCAAGGCTTTGCAGCCGGCGGTCGCGGCGAAAACGCGCGAATTCCGCGCCCGGCGGCATCGACGCCCGCACGACCGTTAGAGCCGCGGATATTCCTATTGGAGTCGTCGCGGAATGCTTACATCTTTTTCATCGCAGCGGTTCGGTGTTCCGATCCGCTGCGCCAGCCATAGCGAGACATGATGTCTTTACCCAAAGTGCCGCAGCCGTCGCCGCGTTTCGTCAGCGATCTGCGCGATATCGCGGCGGACTATGACGTGATCCTTTGCGATGTCTGGGGCGTCGTTCATAACGGCGTCATCCAATATGAGAAAGCCACCGATGCGCTGCGGCGCTTTCGCGAAAAGGGCGGCAGCGTCGTTCTCATCACCAATGCGCCGCGCCCGCGGGCGCGCGTCGCCGCATTTCTTGATCGTCTGAACGTGCCGCGCGACGCCTATGACGGCATCGTCACTTCCGGCGACGTGACGATCTCCTTGATCCGCGAGCGCGAGGGCAAGCCGATTGCCTATATCGGACCGGAGGAAGACACGGCGTTGTTCTCCGAGGCGGAAGCGGCGATGGATCGCAAGCTGCGGTTCGTCGGCCTGGCGGAAGCCGCCTATATCGTCTGCATCGGTCTTGAACATGCCGAGCGGGAGGCGCCGGCGGATTACGAGGCGCGCCTGCGGCTGCTGCGTGGTCACGAGGCGGAATTCATCTGCGCCAATCCCGATATCGTCGTCGAAATGGGTGACAAGCTCGTCTATTGCGCCGGCGCTTTGGCGGAGAGCTACGAGGCGATGGGCGGTCGTGTCATCCAGGCCGGCAAGCCATTTGCGGAGATCTATAGGCGGGCTCTGGCGCTTGCCGCCGAGGCGCGCGGCACGATCGATCACGGCCGCGTGCTGGCCATCGGCGATTCGGCGCATACGGATATCAAGGGTGGCCAAGCGCAAGGCTTTGCCACCCTCTTCGTCACGAGCGGAATTCACCGCGCCGAATTGCACGCGGAAAACGGCAACGGCCCGTTGAATGCCGCTGCCTTCCATCAGTTCTTCGACACCCTCGGCTTTGCGCCGACGGTGGCCGCGGCGGAATTGCTGTGGTGAAGATGATTTAAGCGACGGCGGCCGTGGTGAAGACCGAATCGATCTTGGCTTTGAGCGTCGTCGCGTTGAAGGGCTTGACGATATAGTGACTGACGCCCGCCTTGCGCGCGGCGATCACGTTATCGGTCTTCGATTCCGCAGTGACCATGATGAAAGGAACCTCACCGAGGTCCTTGTCCTCACGGACCTTCTGCAGAAGCTGGAAGCCGGTCATCGGCTCCATGTTCCAATCGGAGATGATCAGCCCATAGGGCTTGTCGTGGATCTTCTCCAGGGCTTCCGCGCCGCTCGACGCATCATCGACATTGGTGAAGCCGATTTGGCCGAGCAGATTACGGATGATCCGCACCATCGTCTTGTAGTCGTCGACGATGAGGATCGGCATTGACGGTTCCACAATCATTAAGTGCCTCCGGCCGGGCAACGGTCGGTTAATAAAAAGGTGCAGCGTCCGAGGCAAAACCGCTTCGCTGACGCCGCGGCAATTAAACGTATCCCCACTTGCCATTCCGTTAATTTAATGCCCCGGAAAACCCTTTACCGCCCGCAAATCTCGGGTGGAGAAAGTAAATCAATTTTCGACGAGGCTGTGGAGAACTGCCGGAGGCCCGCGCTTGACGGATGACGGCGGGCGCGGCAGGGTCCGCCCGCTCGGCGGCAGGCTCCGCCTTTTCTGGTCGCCATGGCTGATCCATCCGCGTTGCCTTCGCCTTCGCGCTTTATTGTCGCGGTTGATCCGCAAATGCCGCCGCCCGGGCTCGAAGGCGCGGTGGTGGCGATCGGAAATTTCGATGGCGTGCATCGCGGCCATGTCGCGGTCCTGAAACGTGCCGAGGCGATCGCCGCGCGGCTCGGGCGCCCCTGCGCCGTGCTGACCTTCGAGCCGCATCCGGCCGACTTCTTTTTTAAAACCGATACGATTTTCCGGCTGACCCCCCAGGAAACCAAAGCGGTCGCGCTCGAGCGCATCGGCATCGACGGGATGATCGTGCTGAGTTTCGATGCCGCGCTCGCCGCCATGCCGGCGGAGGATTTCGTCCGCGATATACTGGTACGGCGGCTGCAGGTCGGCGGCGTCGTCGCGGGCTACGATTTTCATTTTGGCAAGGGCCGGGCGGGAACGCCCGCGTTTCTCGCCGAAGCCGGGGCGCGGTACGGCTTTGCGGTCGAGATCGTCCCGCGTATCGCCGCCGATTCAAGCGGCTCGATTGTTCCGGCTTCCTCGACCGAGACACGAACGGCGCTCGAAGCCGGCGATGTCGATCGTGCGCAAGTCCTGCTCGGCCATCCTTATTTTGTCATCGCCGAGGTGGTGCATGGCGCCAAGCGCGGCCGCGACCTCGGCTTTCCGACCGCGAATTTGCGGCTGCATCATTCGGTCCGGCTGCGGCATGGGATTTATGCGGTGCGGGTGCGGATCGACGAGACCTGGCATGGCGGCGTCGCGAGCTTCGGCACACGGCCGATGTTCGACAACGGCGCCCCCTTGCTCGAAGTCTATATTTTCGATTTTTCCGGCGATCTTTACGGCAAGGTCCTCGAAGTCGCCTTCGTGCATTTCCTCCGCGACGAGATGAAATTCGACTCCGTCGATGCCCTGGTCGCGCAGATCGGCAAGGACGAGGCCGCAGCGCGGCAGAGTCTCAAGAGCTAGCCTGGCACTTTAAGGCTTTCTCATCAGATTTGTCCGAAAACCGCTTCGCACTTTTCGGTCCGATGCTTTAGGCGACCGCCATCGGGATCGAATGTTCGACGATCCTGCCGATGCCGCGCTCCGCCAACGCGGCGGCAAGCGCCGGGCTCGGCGCACCGCCGCTGGTGAACAAAGCCGCATGCGGTCCAGCCTCAATCGCCTCCGGCACAAGGCCCAGGTCCTGGCCGAGGTCCTGGCGCAGGACGTGATCGAGGCGCCGGGCGATCGCTTCGGCCGGATCGATCCAGGCGACGGGCCAGGGCGCCAGCCGCTCGAACTGCGCGAGCAGCAGCGGGTAGTGCGTGCAGGCGAGCACGATGCAATCGGTGCGCTGGCTCTCTCTTTCGACGAAGCTCGGCGCGATTTCCGCGGTGATCGCGGCGTCGGATACGGTCTCGCCCTTCATGAACGCCTCGGCCAGCCCCGCGAGCTTGGTCGAGCCGACAAGCGTCACGTCGCAATGGGCGGCATAGGTGCGCACGAGATCGTGCGTGTAATCGCGCGCGACGGTGCCCGGCGTCGCAAGCACGGAAATCAGGTTCGAGCGCGATTGGGTCGCTGCGGGCTTCACCGCCGGCACGGTGCCGATGACGGGAATATGCGGATAGGCGGCGCGCAGATGCGGCAGCACCAAGGTCGAGGCCGTGTTGCAGGCGATGACGATCGCATCCGGCGCATGATCCGCGACGAGCGCGCCGATCACGGTGCCGACCCGGGCGATCAGCGCGGGTCCGCTCAGCCGACCATAAGGAAAACCTGCGTCATCCGCCGCATAAAGGCATTGCACGTCCGGCCGCTGGCGCATCACCTCGGCGAGAACGGTCAGGCCGCCCAATCCGGAATCGAAAATGAGAACGCGGGGTTGCGGCATGGCGCCTAGATGGGGGGCTGGATGCGGCGGCACCAAGGCCGCAGGTTCCCGTTCCTAGCCTTTTCCATTGCTGAGATCGACCGATTTCCCCGCAGCGCGGCGCGAATGCAACAGTTGGCGGCCGCGGCGGTCCGATTTGAGGCTTTTTGGCGCAATGTGCGTTGAGTTCGTCGGGAGGGGCTCATGGCGGGCGAAAGAGCACCGGCGTCGGGCGAAGCTTTTATCGAGACGCGCGTGCCGGCGCGGCTCGACCGGCTGCCCTTCGGCGCCTTTCATCTCCGGCTCATCGTCGCGCTTGGCATCACCTGGATCCTCGACGGCCTCGAAGTCACGCTGGCCGGGTCGCTGGCCGGTGCGCTTATCGCCAGTCCGACGCTGCGTTTCAGCGATTCGGATGTCGGCCTCGTCTCGGGCTTCTATCTCGCCGGTGCGGTCGTTGGCGCGCTCGCGTTCGGCTGGCTCACCGACCGCTACGGCCGCAAGAAGCTCTTCTTCATCACGCTCGGGCTTTATGCGGCGGCGACGGCGGCGACCGCGTTCAGCTTCAATCTCGCGAGCTTCTGCCTGTTCCGGTTTCTGACCGGCGCGGGGATCGGCGGCGAATATAGCGCGATCAATTCGACGATTCAGGAATTCACCCCGGCGCGGCTGCGCGGCCGCATCGACATGGCGATCAACGGCTCGTTCTGGATCGGCGGCGCGATCGGTGCGGCCGCCTCGATCCTGCTGCTCAACCCGGCCTATTTTGGCGCCGACACCGGCTGGCGGGCCGCCTTCTTCATCGGCGCGGTCCTGGCGCTCGGCATTCTCGCGCTGCGGACCTTCGTTCCCGAAAGTCCACGCTGGCTCGCCATCCATGGCCAGGAGAAAAAGGCCGAGGCGATCGTCGGCGAAATCGAAGCCGAATTTTCGGCGCGCAACATTGCGCTCGATAAGCCCGAGACGCTGAAGCCGCTCAGGCTCAGACCGCGCACGCATACGCCGCTCGGCGAGGTTTTCCGGGCTTTGTTCGTGACCTATCGTCACCGCGCGCTCGTCGGCCTCGCGCTGATGGGCGCGCAAAGCTTCTTCTACAATGCGATCTTCTTCACCTATGCGCTGGTGCTGTCGACATTCTATAACGTCCCGCATCAAAGCGTCGGTCTTTATGTCTTTCCTTTTGCCGCCGGCAATGTGCTGGGGCCGTTGCTGCTCGGGCCGCTCTTTGACCGGATCGGCCGTAAGACGATGATCGCCGCGACCTATATCATCGCCGGTGTGCTGCTTGCGGTCTCGGCTGTTCTTTTCGCCGCCGGGGTGCTCGACGCAAGGACGCAGACAATCGCCTGGATGATCGTCTTTTTCTTCGCCTCGGCCGCCGCAAGCGCGGCCTATTTGACGGTCAGCGAAATTTTCCCGGTCGAAATCCGCGCGCTGGCGATCGCGGTCTTTTTTGCCATCGGCACCGGGATTGGCGGCGTCGCCGCGCCCGTCGTCTTCGGCGCGCTCATCGAAACGAAACAGCGCGGCATGGTGCTGATCGGCTATTTGATCGGCACGGCGCTGATGGTCGGGGCAGGGCTGGTGCAGGCGCGTTTCGGCGTCGCCGCGGAGGGCAAATCGCTCGAATCTTTGGCTCAACCTTTGTCGTCGGACGGCGGCTGAGGCTTTTTCTTGGGCTTGTCGGCGCGCGGCCCTTCAATGAGCCGCACGATCATCCCGCGGAAGCTGCGCACATCCTGCTCCGACATGCTCATCCGGTGAAACATATTGCGCAGATTGTTCTGCATCACCGGGCGTTTCGCCAGCGGCTTGAAGAAGCCCACGCGTTCGAGTTCGCCTTCGAGGTAATCGAAGAAGGAGAGGATCA
Source organism: Pseudomonadota bacterium (assembly GCA_040756295.1). Lineage (GTDB taxonomy): Bacteria > Pseudomonadota > Alphaproteobacteria > Rhizobiales > Beijerinckiaceae > Methylovirgula. The sequence continues at coordinate 79,591 of JBFLZN010000003.1, forward strand.
TTTCGCGCGGTGCGGCGGGGGAGCGCTCCGCCGGCTGGAACGGCGGCGCTGTGCCATGCGCCGCCTTCATCCATTCATAGCCGACGAGAAGCACGGCCTGGGCGAGATTGAGCGAGGCATAGGCGGGATTGACCGGAAAGCTCACGATCTTGTCGGCGAGCGCGACTTCCTCATTGTCAAGGCCGGTGCGTTCCGGCCCAAAGAGAATGCCAAGCTTTTCGCCGGATGAAAGCCTTGCGGCGGCCTCGGTCATCGCCGTATCGGCCGCCAGGACCGGCTTCAATTGGCCGCGCTCCCTGGCCGTCGTCGCAAACGTCCCGTTGAGATCGGCCACGGCCTCTTCGAGGCTCGCATAAAGCTTCGCCTGTTCGAGGAGATGCACAGCGCCGGCGGCGGCGGCATAGGCGCCCTTGCGCAGGGCCCCGGTGCGCGGCCAGCCTTCGCGCGGATTGACGAGGCGCAGATCCGAAAGGCCGAAATTGGCCATGGCCCGCGCGCACATGCCGATGTTCACAGCAAGCTGCGGCCGCACCAGAATGATCGCCGGACCGCCCGCAAGGCTCGGAATGGTATGATTTGTGCCAGCGCCAGTCATCGCCTCTCCATAGGCGATCTCGCCCTCATTGGGCGAGCGCCCGCCGTCGGGCGCTCGCCGTGCCGTCGCGCGGCGCGCGGAGGCAAATTTTTCTTGGGCAGGCCTTGGGCAGACCCCGGCAAATGGTCTAGGTCCGCACCGCTTTTCGCCCTCATTCCTGGGTGCTATAGGGGCCGCGCTCCCTCCGCAATGCCAAAGGTTTTGCCATGAACAAGATCAAGGTCGCAAATCCCGTCGTTGAACTTGATGGCGACGAGATGACCCGGATCATTTGGCACCTGATCCGCGACAAGCTCATCCATCCCTATCTCGATATTCATCTCGATTATTACGATCTCTCGATCGAGAATCGCGACGCCACCAACGATCAGGTCACGGTCGATGCCGCCAATGCGATCAAAAAGCACGGCGTCGGCGTCAAATGCGCGACGATCACGCCGGACGAGGCGCGGGTCGTCGAATTCAATCTGAAGGAGATGTGGAAGTCGCCGAACGGCACGATCCGCAACATTTTGGGCGGCGTCATCTTCCGCGAGCCGATCATCTGCCGCAATGTGCCGCGCCTCGTGCCGGGCTGGACGGCGCCGATCGTCGTCGGCCGCCACGCCTTTGGCGATCAATATCGCGCGACCGATTTCAGGGTGCCGGGCAAGGGCCGGCTGACCATCAAGTTCGAGGGCGACGACGGCAAGGTCATCGAGAAGGAGGTCTTCAACTTCCCCGGCGGCGGCGTCGCGATGGCGATGTACAATCTCGACGATTCGATTCGCGACTTCGCCCGCGCCTCGCTGAACTACGGCCTGCTGCGCAAGTTCCCGGTCTTTCTCTCGACCAAGAATACGATCCTGAAAGCCTATGACGGCCGCTTCAAGGACATCTTCCAGGAGGTCTACGAGAACGAGTTCAAGCCCGATTATGTCGCCGCGAAGATCACCTATGAGCACCGGCTGATCGACGACATGGTCGCCTCGGCGCTCAAATGGTCGGGCGGGTATGTCTGGGCCTGCAAGAACTATGACGGCGACGTGCAGTCGGACACGGTCGCCCAGGGGTTTGGCTCGCTCGGTCTCATGACCTCGGTTCTTTTGACGCCCGACGGGCAGACCGTCGAGGCCGAAGCCGCGCACGGCACCGTGACCCGGCATTTCCGCGAACATCAGAAGGGCCGCGAGACCTCGACCAATTCGATCGCCTCGATTTTCGCCTGGACGCGGGGGCTCACCCATCGCGCCAAGCTCGATGACAATGCCGAACTCGCCCGGTTCGCGGCCACTTTGGAAAAGGTCTGCGTTGACACGGTCGAATCGGGCTTCATGACCAAGGACCTGGCGCTGCTGGTCGGCGACAGCCAGAAGTGGCTCTCGACCACCGGGTTCCTCGACAAGATCAGCGATAATCTGCGCAAAGCGCTCGAATCCCCGGCCGCGGCGTGATGCAGCGCATCAATGTCATCCTCGCTTCGGCGTTGAAAACGGCGCGCCGGCGCAACGAACTTATTGTCTCGCCGGATACATGTCGTTATAAGGCCAGCGATTTCGTTTGAGGTGCGGAGATTCTGAACGTGCCGAATGATGTAATCGATGTGGATTATCGCCCGTCGGACGACGAGCCTTTCATGAACGAACGGCAGCGCGATTACTTTCGTCGCAAACTGCTCTCATGGAAGGACGATATTCTGCGGGAAAGCCGCGAAACGCTCGTCGTTCTGCAGAACGATAACGAGAACCTTCCCGATCTTGCCGATCGCGCGTCGTCGGAAACCGACCGCTCGATCGAATTGCGGGCCCGTGACCGGCAGCGCAAACTGATCTCCAAGATCGATGCGGCGCTGGGGCGGATCGAAGACGGCAGCTACGGCTATTGCGAGGAGACGGGCGAACCGATTTCGCTCAAGCGTCTCGATGCGCGGCCGATCGCGACCTTCTCGATCGAGGCGCAGGAGCGCCACGAGCGGCGCGAGAAGGTCTATCGCGACGGCTAAAGCATCGGACCGAAAAGTGCGCAGCGGTTTTCGGATGAATCCGATGCGGTTTTAAGAATAATCGGACCGAAAAGTGCGCAGCGGTTTTCGGACAAATCCGATGCGAAAGATTTAAAAGCGCCGGGCGATCAGGGCTTGGCCGTCGCCTTACGCCCCGCCAAATTGCTTCCTATATCGGGCAGGGGTAGCCTCGGGGCCACCGGGCGCAGCACGAGCTTCGCCATTCGCCCTCTCAAGAAAGCTGATGAATGTCAAAGTCGAGCCAGACCGTGCCGCTCACGCCCTCGGCGTCGGCGCCTGCCAATCGAGGCGGCCCCGCGGTGACCAGCGCCAAACTTTCCAACGGTCTTGAGATCGTCGTCATCCCCGACCACCGCGCCCCGGTCGTCACCCATATGGTCTGGTATCGCAATGGCTCGGCCGACGATCCGGCCGGCAAGTCGGGCATCGCGCATTTTCTCGAACATCTGATGTTCAAGGGGACGAAGGCGCATCCGGCGGGCGAATTCTCCGAGCTCATCGCCGATGTCGGCGGCCAGGAGAACGCCTTCACGTCGAACGATTACACCGCCTATTTCCAGCGCGTGCCGAACGAACACCTGCGCACCTGCATGGATTACGAGGCCGACCGGATGCAGAACCTCGTCCTGACCGACGAGGTGGTCGCGCCGGAGCGCGATGTCGTGCTCGAAGAGCGCCGGATGCGGACCGATTCCGATCCCGGCGATCTTCTGAACGAGGCGGTCCAGTCGGCGCTGTTCACGCGCCATCCCTATGGCCTGCCGGTGATCGGCTGGCCCGACGATATCGCCGGCCTCGGCCGCGCCGATGCGCTCGCCTATTACGAACGCTTCTATACGCCGGAAAACGCCATTCTCGTCGTCGCCGGCGATGTCGAGCCTCCGGCGGTCGTGGCGCTTGCGGGGGAGGTCTATGGCAAGATCCCGGCGCGGGGCGATGCGCCGCAGCGCCAGCGGGTGCGCGAGCCGAGGCCGCATGCGCATCGGCTGGTGACGCTCGCCGACGAAAAGGTCGAACAGCCCTCCTACCAGACCTGCTTCCTCGTCCCGTCCTACAGGACGGCGCCAGGCGAGGCCGAGGCGCTCGAAGTGCTGGCGCATTATCTCGGCGGCGGCCAGACGAGCCTCCTCTTCCGCACCCTCGTCGTCGAAAAGAAACTCGCCGTCTCGATCGGCGCCTATTACGGCGGGACGGCGCTCGACGAGACGCGCTTCTATCTCTACGGCATGCCGGCGCCGGGCGTCTCGCTGGAGACGCTGGATCAGGAGGTCGCCGCCATCGTCGCCGGCCTTGCCGAAAAAGGCGTCGATGCGGCCGATATCGAACGCGCCAAGTCGCGGCTCGTCGCCGAGACGATCTATGCGCAGGACAATCAGGTGGCGATGGCGCAATGGTACGGCGCCTCGCTCGCGACCGGACTTTCCCTCGAGGACATTCAGAGCTGGCCCGAGCGCATCGAGGCCGTGACCGCCGATCAGTTGGTGAAGGCGGCGCATTGGCTCGATCATCAGCGCGGCGTCACCGGTTTTCTGCTGCCCGTCGGGCGCGCTGCTTAGTCTTCAACAAAGGCGCCGATCTTGCCGGAAAAGTCTGCAGCTTTTCCGGATCGGGCCGGACAGGACATCCAAATGACCGAGACGCTCAAGACAGAACCGAAGCCGTCGAACTCCCGCGCCGCGACGGTCCAGCAGGTCGTCTCGCCGGGCGGCATCAAGGCTTGGCTTGTCGAAGATTATACCGTGCCGCTGGTGGCGCTCGAACTCGCCTTTCTCGGCGGCGCGTCGCAGGACCCGGCGTCGCTGCCGGGTGTGGCCACGCTGCTTGCGGGCCTCCTCGACGAAGGCGCCGGGCCTTATGATGCCGAGGCGTTCCATCGCATCCTCGAGGAGAACGCGATCGAGCTGAGCTTCTCGGCCGACCGCGACCTGTTCCAGGGCCGTTTGCAGACCCTGGCACGCAACAAGGCCAAAGCCTTTGAGCTGCTTGGCCTCGCCATCGCCGAAGCCCGGCTTGATCCCGAACCCCTAGAGCGGGTGAAAAGCCAGATCGCCGCCGGCTTGAAGCGCGAGATCAACGATCCCGATTACGTCGCCAACCGCACCTTCCGCCGGATCGCCTATGCCGGCCACCCCTATGGCGCGCCGGTGCGCGGCGATCTCGAGACGGTTGCGTCGCTGTCGCGGCCGCATATTGCGGATTTCCGCGCCGCCAATTTCGGCCGCGATAATCTGAAGATCGCCGTCGTCGGCGCCATCGACGCCCCGACGCTTGCCGCCTATCTCGACGACGTCTTCGGCACGCTGCCGCAAAAGGCCTCGCTCCTGCCGGTGCCGGATGTGCTTTTCGCCGGGGAGGGGCGGCGGGAGGTCACCACGATCGATCTGCCGCAATCGACGATCCGCTTTGGCCGCCAGGGGATCGCCCGCAGCGATGCCGATTTCATTCCCGCGACCGTGGTCAATCACGTGCTTGGCGGCGGCGTCTTCTCGGCGCGGCTCTTCCGCGAAGTGCGCGAGAAGCGCGGGCTCGCCTATTCCGTCTATTCGCAGCTCGCGGCGCAGGATCACGCGGCGATGCTCTTTGGCGGCACCTCGACCAAGAACGAGCGCGCCGCCGAATCGCTTGAGGTGATCCAGGCCGAGATCCGCAGCATCGCCGACTCGGGCCCGAGCCCCGAGGAGCTCGACAAGGCCAAGAAATATCTCATCGGCTCTTATGCCCTGCGCTTCGATTCCTCGACCAAGATCGCCGCGCATCTCGTGCGCCTGCAAGCCGAGGGCTATGGCGTCGACTATCTCGACGCCCGCAACAAGCTCATCGAGGCGGTGACGCTCGAGGACGCCAAGCGGGCGGCCAAGCGCCTATTCGGCGACGGTTCGCTGCTGGTCACGGTCGCGGGCCGGCCGGTCGGGCTGTAAGATCGCGCTTTACCCCTCGCGATTCGGGGAACCATGCCCGTCCGCCGTCTCGATCCTGTCCTCGTCGATCGCATCGCCGCCGGCGAAGTGATCGAGCGGCCGGCCGCCGCGGTGAAGGAGCTTGTCGAGAACGCGCTCGATGCCGGCGCGACGCGGATCGAGGTCGCGATCGAGGCTGGCGGGCGGCGGCTCATCCGCGTCGTCGACAATGGCCAGGGCATGAGCGCCGGCGATCTCGATCTCGCCGTCGAGCGCCACGCGACGTCGAAATTGCCGGACGGCGATCTCTCGCAAATCGGCACTTTGGGCTTCCGCGGCGAGGCGCTGCCCTCGATCGGCTCGGTCGCGACGCTCGATATTTTCTCCCGCAGCGAAGCGGCGCGCGAGGGCAGCCATATCCGCGTCGATCAGGGGCTGAAACATAAGCTCGCCCCGGCGGCGCAGCCGCAGGGCACGCGCGTCGAAGTGCGCGAGCTTTTCGCCGCGACGCCGGCGCGGCTCAAATTCCTGAAAACCGACCGCACCGAATCCCAGGCCGTCACCGATGCCTTGCAACGGCTCGCGATGGCCCATCCGGCCGTGCGCTTTGCTTTGTCCGGCCCCGATGTTTCGGGCTTCGACTATGCGCCTTGTGCGGCGGGCGCGGCCGGGCTGCTGCAGCGACTGACGCAAATCCTCGGCAAGGATTTTCAGGCGAACGCGCTGCCGCTGGAGGCGATGCGGGAGGGCGTGACGCTCTGGGGCTTCGCCGGCCTGCCGACCTGGCATCGCGCCAATGCCAATGGCCAATATTTCTTCGTCAACGGCCGGCCGGTGCGCGACAAACTGTTCGCCGGGGCGGCGCGCGGCGCCTATGCCGATTATCTACCGGCCGGGCGCTATCCGGCGCTGGCGCTGTTCATCGGCTGCGATCCGCGCGAGGTCGATGTCAATGTGCACCCGGCGAAGGCCGAAGTGCGCTTCCGCGATCCCGGCCTCGTCCGCGGCCTCGTGATCGGCGCGTTGAAGCAAACGCTCGAAGGCGCCGGTCATCGCGCAACGCCGAGCACCGGCGCGGCGGCGCTCGATCTGCTGGCCCGCCGTCCGGGCGGCGGTGGGGCGACCAATTGGTCATCGCCGCGGCCGGCGCGTTGGACACCGGAGACTTCGGTGGCCACTCCGGGCTTTGCCGCGCCGGGGTTTGCCGACGGGGCGCAAGCGCGTTTCGCCGGCATCGCGCCGAGCGCCGACGCCCGCGCCCCAGCGGCTGCTCCCGAGGAGGTGGACACGCCGCTTGGCGCGGCGCGGGCGCAAATCCACGAGACCTATATCATCGCCCAGACAAGCGACGGCATTGTCGTCGTCGATCAGCATGCGGCGCATGAGCGGCTCGTCTATGAGCGGATGAAGGCGGCGCGGGCGGCGGGCGGCATCGAACGCCAGGTTCTGCTCGTGCCGCTCGTCGTCGAAATGGATGAAGCTGCGGTGCATCGCCTCGCGGACGCGGCGCCCTTGCTCGCCGATTTCGGCCTTGTGATCGAAGCTTTCGGCCCCGGCGCGATCCTGCTGCGCGAGCAGCCGAGCATCCTGAAAAATCTCGACGGCGACAGATTGTTGCGCGATCTCGCTGACGTTCTCGCGGAAGATGAGGGCGCGGCTTTGCCGCTGGAGCGCCGGCTCGATCATGTGCTGGCGACGCTCGCCTGTCACAATTCGGTGCGCGCCGGCCGGCGGCTGCTGCCCGAGGAGATGAACGCGCTCCTGCGCGAGATGGAGCGCACGCCCGGCTCCGGCCAATGCAATCACGGCCGGCCGACTTATGTCGAACTGAAGCTCGCCGATATCGAGCGGCTGTTCGGGCGGCGATAGATGCTAGCCACCGCCGCGCGTCACGGCTAAGGATCGGCCGTGAACGTCCTTCTCCTCGGCTCCGGCGGCCGCGAACATGCGCTCGCCAATCAAATCGCCCAAAGCCCGCATCTCGACCGGCTCTTTGCCGCGCCGGGTAATCCCGGCATCGCGGCGGTTGCGACCTGCGTCGCGCTGGATGCTGCCGATGCCGGCGCGGTCGTGGATTTCTGCCGCATGATGGCGATCGGCTTCGTCGTGGTGGGGCCGGAGGCGCCGCTTGTCGCCGGCCTTGTCGATGCTTTGACTGAAGCCGGCATCAAGGCCTTCGGGCCGCGCCGCGCCGCCGCGCAGCTTGAGGGCTCGAAAGGCTTCACCAAGGATCTTTGCGCCGCCTTTGCGATTCCGACGGCGGCGGCGGCGCAATTCACCGATGCCGACACCGCCAAGGATTATATCCGCGCCCATGGCGCGCCGATCGTCGTCAAGGCGGATGGGCTTGCCTCGGGCAAAGGCGTCGTCGTCGCGCAAAGCGTGGCGGAGGCCGAGGCGGCGGTCGATCAAATGCTCGGCGGCCTGTTCGGCGCGGCCGGACAAACGCTCGTCATCGAAGATTTTCTCGACGGCGAGGAAGTCTCGTTTTTTGCGCTCTGCGATGGCCGCACGGCGCGGGCTTTCGCCTCGGCGCAGGACCATAAGCGCGTCGGCGAGGGCGATACCGGCCCGAACACCGGCGGCATGGGCGCCTATTCGCCGGCCCCCGTCATGGACGCGGCGCTGACGGCACGGGTGATGGCGGAGATCGTCGAGCCGGCTTTGCGCGGCATGGCCGAGATGGGCATGCCGTTCCAGGGCGTCCTCTTCGCCGGGCTGATGCTGACGCGCGAGGGGCCGAAGTTGATCGAATTCAATGTCCGCTTCGGCGATCCGGAAACGCAGGCGATCCTGCCGCGCCTCGAAGGCGATCTGCTCGCGCTGATGCTCGCCTGCGCCGAAGGCCAGCTGGAGCGGGAAAGCTTTTCCTTTTCGGCCCAGCACGCGCTGACGGTCGTGCTCGCCGCCGAGGGCTATCCGGGGACGCCGAAGAAGGGCAGCGAAATCCGCGGCCTCGACAAAGCCGCGGCATTGCCGGGCGTGATCATCACCCAGGCGGGAACGCGGCAGGACGGCCTGCGCCTCCTCGCCGACGGCGGCCGGGTTCTCAATGTCACCGGCCTCGGCGCGAGCCTCACTGAGGCGCGCACCCGCGCCTATGCCGGTGTCGAGGCGATCGACTGGCCGGGCGGCTTCTGCCGCCGCGACATCGGCTGGCGGGCGCTGAAGGGCAAATAGCTCAGTCCGTGATACGCAACAAAATGGTTGCGTATCGAGCCGCTGTGGTTTATTTAAAGGCAACCAGGAGGTTGCCTATGACGGATTTCATCGAAAAGCAGATCGCGCTGAAAGCGCCATTGTCGCGCGTCTGGCGGGCGCTGACCGATTATCGCGAGTTCGGCACCTGGTTTCGTGTCGAGCTTGATGACCCATTCGTTGTCGGCAAGGTCACCCACGGCCGCAATAAATATCCGGGCTACGAGCATATCCGCTTCCAGATCACGGCGCAGAAGATCGAGCCGGAAACGCTCTTCGCCTATACGTGGCATCCTTACGCGATCGATCCCGATGTCGACTACAGCCGCGAGACGCCGACCTTGGTCGAATTCCGGCTGACGCCGCAGGCCGGCGCCACGCTTCTCCGCGTGCGCGAATCGGGCTTTGATGCCATTCCTGAGCATCGCCGGGCCGAGGCCTTCCGGATGCATGAAAGCGGCTGGGCCGGCCAGCTCGCCAATATCGAGAACTATGTCACGGGTCACAGCGAAACGGCGCTCGGCGCTTGAAGATCGTGCCCTGGCCTTCGCGGCGCTGGGCGACGAAACGCGCCTCGCGCTGATGGGCAAACTCGCCGGCGGCCCGCCGCAATCGATCGCGCGGCTCGCCGAAGGCTCGGCTTTGACGCGTCAGGCGATCACCAAACATCTGCGCGTTCTAGAAAATGCCGGCGTCGCGCGCAGCGTGCGCGTCGGCCGCGAAAACCTGTTCGAGCTGCGGCCCGAGCCGCTGAAGGATCTGCAAGCCTATCTTGAGCTTGTCTCGAACCAATGGGACGAGGCGTTGGCGCAGCTCAAATCACTCGTCGAAGACTAGAGCGGGATGCGAAAAAGTGTCAGCGGTTTTTCGCGAAAAATCTCGCTCTAAACTTTTAGAATCGATCACGTTTATGATTTCGGATCAATTCGATCCGAAATCATCGTGATCTAAGCGCACGTCTCGCTCAATGTGCGGGGTGGGCGCGCACGAACATGATTTTCGTCGTGCCATAGCCGCGCGTTTCGAGAAGCCGGTAGCCGGTCGGCATCTCGACCTCGGCATCGAGGCTTTCTTCGACGATGACAAGCGCCTCCGGCGTCAGCCATTGGCCTTCGCGTAGCGCCATCAGCGCTTGTTCGCCCAAATGCTGCCCATAGGGCGGATCGAGAAAGGCGAGGCTGAATTTTTCGCCGGGCGGCGCATCGCCGAGCTTGCGCGCATCGCGGCGGAAGATGCGCGTCTCGCCGCCGAGGCCCAAAGCATCGACATTGGCGCGGATGAGCGCGCGCGCCTTCGCCGCGTCTTCGACAAAGAGCGCCTTGCGCGCGCCACGCGACAGAGCTTCGAGCCCCATCGCGCCGGTGCCGGCAAAAAGGTCGATCACCGCGGCATCTACGACGGGATCGCCATAGGCATGCGCTAAGATGTTGAAGATCGTTTCGCGCAGCCGGTCGGAGGTCGGCCGGATCGTATCATCGGACGGCGCGCTGATGGTGCGGCCGCCCAATCGGCCGGCAACGATCCGCATTTAGCGCACGCGCGGCCGGCCCGGGCTGCCGGGACGGGCGGGTTTGCGGGGCGCATTCGGTCTCGCGGGCTTGCTTGGTCGTGCCGGCTTGTTCGATCTTGCCGGTCTCTGTCCTGCCGGTTAGGCGGCGGGGCGCGGGCCCTACGCCTATCGCACGGGTTTGGCCGCGACGCGGCGCTCGACCGCGACGCTGCGGCCCTTGCGGTCTTCGGTCGTCGCGCGCTCGATCCGCTGGCGCGGCGCGCGGGCATCGTCGTCCTGCGCCCGCATCGCGGAGATATGTTTGCGCGGGCCGGGCAGGGGACGATGGCGCGGCTTCTCGGGCTCCGGCTCCCGCTCCGGCGCCGGGCGGTGTGCGCGCATTTTTCCGCGCGCCACGGGCGGCCGTTTGCGCAGCGGTCTTTCGTCTTGCGTCTCGGCCTCGACGGCGAGCGGCGCATCGAGATCGGCGCCGGATTCGCGCAGCAAGGTCTCGCCCAATTGGTCGCGCAGCACGCGGCTGCGCACTTCTTCGAGGCCGCCGTCTTTCAGATCGCCGAGTTGGAACGGCCCGAAGGAGAGGCGGATGAGCCGGTTCACCGCAAGGCCCAGATGTTCAAGCACGCGCTTGATCTCGCGGTTCTTGCCTTCGCGCAGGCTCATCGTCAGCCAGACATTGGCGCCTTGCACGCGGTCGAGCGTCGCCTCGATCCCGGCATAATGGATGCCGTCGAGCGTCAGGCCGTGCTTCAGCGTATCGAGTTGCGCCTGATCCGTCGTGCCATTGGCGCGGACGCGATAGCGGCGCGCCCAGCCGGTCGAGGGCAGCTCAAGCACCCGCGCGAGCCCGCCGTCATTGGTGAGCAGCAACAGGCCTTCGGTGTTGATATCGAGCCGGCCGACACTGACGAGCCGCGGCGCTTCGGCATGATGCGCGGCAAGGTAGGTGAAGATCGTCTGGCGGCCTTCGGGGTCCTTGTTGGTGGTGACGAGGCCGCGCGGCTTATGAAAGAGAAAGAGGCGCGTGCGCGGGCGCTGCGCGAGCGGCTTGCCGTCAACTTCGACTTTGTCCTGCGGCCCGACATTCGTCGCGGGCGAGGTCAGCACAGCGCCGTTGAGCGAGACGCGGCCCTGCGCGATCCAGTCCTCCGCGTCGCGGCGCGAGCAGAGCCCGGCGCGCGCGATCACCTTCGCGATCCGCTCGCCTTTCTTTTCGGCAAGCGGAGTCGCCTGCGGAGCAACGCGCTTTGGCCGGCGGGGACGGTCTTTTTCGTGAGGCATGGCGCTTGATAGCAGACCGCGGCGGAAGTTCACGCTGATTTTGGAATTGAAACGGCGGCTTACTTACCCGTGCCGGCCAGCGCAGATTTTGCGGCGAGATCAATTCACGTCCTTTGCCGGCGCGAGCCATAGATCGTCAGCTTGACAAGAACAAATAAAGAACATAGTATGCGGTAAAATTACTGATCTCTAAGCGAGCCCGCCATATGACTCGAACCTTTCGGTTGACGAATGAGCCCGGTGGATTGGGATTAAGCTTTACCGATGCCGGCGTGTCGCTTGCAGGCGTCCCGTTGCTCTACAGAACAAGAGTGGGCTTTCGATCCCGGCCAGAAGCTGAAATCGCCTCGTTGACGATGGCAGCCTATGGCGCAGATCCAACGCGGCTGCGATCGGGCCTTGGTGCGATTGCGCGCGCGCTCGACTCTGGAGATTTGGCAAGAGCCGCGATCGCCGCGGTCCAGACGCGAACCCCGGAACTCAGCAAGGAAGCAGCCGCGCGGCTTTCGGATGCGGCGAACGAACTTGCCAAATACGATTCCAACGAGCCGAGGGACTGGCATGGCCGTTGGACGCGCGACGGCGCGGCTGCTCAAGGCAATCCCAAAGAAGACGTACCCAAGCAGCGCCCGGCGGACCGAGGTGTATCGGTGACGCCCGTCGCCATTGTGACTTCAGACAAAGAGGACGAATCTGAAGAGGACGGGTCTGAAGAGCACGAGTCTCAAGTCTCAGACTCTCCCGAACAGACGTTCGAGAAAGAATACGACGATCTGGGGCCGGTCGAATTTGCAAAGCAGGTCATTCAGTTTGGCGATCGGTTGGGGCGGGAAGGTAAAAACTTTTCGGCCGACGAGCGTGAGCATGCGCTTGCGGAATATTCTTTCCTTCAGAACCGTCTCTCGTTCTGGCTCGCCTACAACTACAAGCCATTAGCAGCGCAAGCGAATCTGCTCTCCGCTGCTCTGACTTTATACCAGGGCGCAATCAACAGCGGCATCGTCAAGGTTGGCCCTTTGCCGCGATCGATGCTGGACGTCGTCGGCGCGGTCTTCTCCTCGGGGAATGATCCGCTGCGCATCAGCCCCGAGGCAGAGCCGGCTCCCGAAGACGTACCGCTCCTGCCGCGACATGTGCCCAGAGAGATCGAGGGACAGGGTGACGCCGCTGAGGTCGGAATACGATGGAACGGAAAAATCGAAGATCAGGGAGAAGACTGGGAAGTCTACAATGAGAAAGTAAATCCGGGCGCGCGAGGATTGCACACACACTCAAAAACGTTCGACCAATTTAATCCGGATACGGGCGAAGCCATCAGCGATAAGACATTGAACACGCTGAGCGTGACCTACATCAAAAATCCGCGAAAGATCTATGGAAAGATGAAACGTTACATCAATCAAGCCACTAAATATGTGAATCGAAAAAATATGAGCATAGACCTCGATCCGGGAAAGATAAAGTCGAAGACAATACAGCTCGCCGTTCCAGAATATACGTCGCCGACGCAATGGCGTTATCTCCATGCAGCGATCGTTTACGGCAAAGAGCATGGTATTCGAACAGTGATCACGAGGATCAGAGAATGATGCGGGATGAGCGTTTACCCTTCACCCAATGGGCGGAGATCAGTCGGACGGACCGACTTATTTCGGTCGAGCCATTGTCTGGATATCGGATGGTCCAGCGCGACAACGAGTGCTACGCCATCTATCTCCCACCGGATGCGAGCGACGATGCGCTCGGGCGGGCGCTCTTGGAGGCGCTTGATCGGAGCCGATTCATCTTGCCGCGCGATGAGATGGAGTTTTTCGAAGCCGAAAGATACGTACGATGTTATCAAAACTGGCAGAAGGATTTCATGCGCCGGCAGGGCTATAAGACCAAGCGCGAACTCTATAAAAATATGGATTGGTGTCGGGTGGAACGGTGCGAAGGGACGATCTCGATCCAACCGCACAAGCGCGACGCGCAGCCCGAATATTTTACATATCTTCCACCCGATAAAAACGTCGTCATTCCGGCGACGACAGACCCCGTTGTGGCGGGAGCTGCCGTGAGGCTGGCGTTCGATCGCTGCTAGCTCGCGTGCAACTTTGGCGGTGGCACAGTTGCAAGCGGATTTGATCTGTCAGACAAACGCGGGATGGAGCAGATCGTCATCCGCATCGATGCCATGGCGCTGGCCTTGGACGAGGCGCGCGCCGCCGGCGGGCGCGGCGAAGTGCCGGTCGGCGCCATCGTGCTGCGCGAGGGCCTTATCCTCGCCCGCGCCGGCAACCGCACGCTCGAATTGAAGGACCCGACGGCACATGCCGAAATCCTGGCGATCCGTGCCGCTTGCGAGGCGCTGGGCTCGGAGCGGCTCGTCGGCTGCGACCTCTATGTGACGCTCGAGCCCTGCGCCATGTGCGCGGCGGCGATCTCCTTCGCCCGCCTGCGCCGGCTCTATTGGGGCGCACCGGACCCGAAGGGCGGCGCCGTCGAGCACGGGCCGCGCTTTTTCGCCCAGCCGACCTGCCATCATGCGCCGGACCATTACGGGAACATCCGCGAGAGCGAGGCCGCAGCCTTGCTGCGCGACTTCTTCGTCGAGAGACGTTGAACCCTGGGCAAAAGCGCCGCGCCGCCTATCTCTTGACAGGGCGCAGCGCCCAGCCCACAAGCAGGCAGAGAATGCTGCGGTGCGGCCGTCGCCGCCTCGTGCCGGCAGGGATTGATCAACAATCCTAATTACTTGCCCAAACACTTGATGGGAAGCATCGATGCCAGAGACCGTGCTCTCGGAGCCTGAGGCGATAAGCAAGCCCAAGCTGCAGATTTTCCTCTGCGCCCCGCGCGGCTTTTGCGCCGGGGTCGTGCGCGCCATCGACGCGGTCGAGCAGGCTTTGCGCATCTACGGCGCGCCGGTCTATGTCCGCCACGAGATCGTCCATAACAAATATGTCGTCGAGGGGCTGAAGGCCAAGGGCGCCATTTTCGTCGAAGAGCTCGACGAAATCCCCGATACGCAGCAGCCGGTCATCTTCTCGGCCCATGGCGTGCCGAAATCGGTCCCGGCGGATGCCGAGGCGCGCAAGATTTTCGCGCTCGATGCGACCTGTCCGCTCGTCACCAAAGTGCATCGCGAGGCCGAGGCGCATTACCGCCGCGGCCGGCAGGTGATCCTCGTCGGCCATGCCGGTCACCCCGAAGTTGTCGGCACGCTCGGCCAATTGCCGAAGGGCTCGATCGTTCTGGTGCAGACGCCGGAAGACGTCCAAAACCTGACCGGCGTCGATGAGAGCAACCTGGCTTACGTCACGCAGACGACGCTTTCGATCGACGATACGCGTCACATGGTCGATGCGTTGACGCGCCGCTTTCCGCAGATCATCGGCCCCTATAAGGAAGACATCTGCTATGCGACGACCAATCGCCAGGAGGCGGTGAAGCGCATTGCGCCGATCGTCGATGCGATGATTGTCGTCGGCTCGTCCAATTCGTCGAATTCGCAGCGCCTGCGCGAAGTCGCCGAGCGCTCCGGATGCAAGCTCGCGCGTCTCGTCCTGCGCGCCGACGATGTCGATTGGGATTTGTTCAAGACCGTGAAATCGGTCGGCATTACCGCCGGCGCCTCGGCGCCGGAAGTGCTGGTCGAAGAGATCATGGATGCCTTCGCGGCACGCTTCGAGCTCGACGTCGAGATCGTCTCGACGGCCGATGAAAGCGTGTTCTTCCCGTTGCCGCGCGAATTGCGGCCCTCGAACGGCCCCGGCCGCCGTGGCCGCCTCGGTGGCGAGGCTGGCGAAGAATTGGCCGACGACAACATCGAGGTCGAAGAGGAATTGCGCGAGCACTAGATCACGATGATTTCTGATCGAACCGATCCGAGATCATAAACGTGATCGATTCTCGTAGTGTAGAGCGGGATTTTTGCGAAAAACCGCGGACACTTTTTCGCATCCCGCTCTAGAGCGTCATTTGTCCGAAAACCGCTGCGCACTTTTCGGTCCGATTATTCTTAAAACCGCATCGGATTCATCCGAAAACCGCTGCGTACTTTTCGGTCCGATGCTCTAAGCCTCGCGCACGCCTTTCATCTCCGTTCCATCGCGAACCAAGATCACGCTTTGCGCCTGTTCGACGCCGTCGGCGGCAAAGCGCAATTCCCAATCGACAAGCCGCCCGGCGAATGTCTGGTCGTCGATCGCGCGCAAATCCTGGCGGCCGTAGTCGCCGGTCTCGGCAAAGAGCCGCGCCCCGTCCTGCGTGACGCGCAGCGGGCGCCCCGACGCCAGCCGGTAGATGCCGACATAATCGGCCAGCAGCGCCGCATCGAGCACGAGCGTCGATTTTTCCTCATCAAGGCCGAAATGAAGCGCGGCGAGATCGCGGGCGATCTTCTGCACCGGCGCCGCCTGGATATTGGCGAGCACGGCGACGAAAAGATCGTCGTCCGGGTAATAACTCACGACGACGCTGAAACCATTGATGCCGCCGGCATGGACGAACTGGCGGCGGCCGAACTGTTCTTGGATGCCCCAGCCGAAGCCATAGCCGTGGCCGTGATCCTTGAACATCAACGCGGCGGAGGCGGGGCTGAAGGGCTTTGCCGCGACAAGCGCCCGCTGCCAGATGAGCAGATCGTCGAGCGTCGCGTAAATCGAGCCGGCCGCATGCGGCACGCTCATCGCCAGAAAGCCCGCTTTCTCGATCTGCCCGTTCTTGAAGCGATAGCCCGGCACCCGTTCCGGAATGATTGCCGCGTCATGCTCGTAGCCGGTATTTTTTAGACCGAGCGGATCGAGAATGTTGTCTTGCAAAATGGATTCGTAGCGCCGGCCTGTGATCAGCTCGATGATATGGCCGAGGATGACATAGCCGCCGTTGTTATATTTGAAGGCGCTGCCGGGCGGAAATTCGAGCGGCATTTTTTCGGTCAGCGCGATGATCTCGCGTGGGCTGCGGTCGCGCCGCGCCTCTTGCGCGAAGAAATGCGGCAGCGACGTATAGCTCGGGATGCCCGATGTATGCGTGAGCAGATGGAACAGCGTCACATCCGCCCAGGTTGCGGGCGCGTCGGGAAAATGCTGTGCGATCCTGTCGTCGAGCGCGAGCTGACCGCGTTCCATCAATTGCAGGACAAGTGTCGCGGTGAATTGCTTGGTCAGTGAGCCGAGGCGGAATTTGCCGGTCGGGCGATGCGCGATCGACCACTCGCGGTCGGCGAGGCCGAAGCCGTCGCGCAGCAAGGGCACGCCGTTTTGCGCGACGAGAACGCCGCCGGCAAAAAGATCGGCTGCGACATAGGGTGCGATCAGATTGGCACCGGCCACGGCGTAATCGGAGTCTGTCATCGCTATCCCGCCTGCAGCAATTTCACCGCCGCCTCGCGCTCGAAGAGATGCAACAGCACGAGCAGCGCTTTGCCTTGCGCGCCTTCGAGTTTCGGATTGGCGGCGACGATCGCCTGGGCCTCGGCGCGGGCGAGCTTCAAGAGATCGGCATGAACATCGAGTTGCACGAGGCGGAAGCCGGGGAGGCCCGATTGCTGCGTGCCGATCACATCGCCGCCGCCGCGCAGGCGCAAATCCTCCTCGGCGATGCGAAAGCCGTCTTCCGTCTCGCGCATGATCTCGATGCGGGCCTTGGCGATTTCGCCGAGCGGTGCTTTGTAGAGCAACAGGCAGGTGGATTTGGCCCGGCCGCGGCCGACGCGTCCGCGCAATTGATGCAATTGCGCGAGGCCGAAACGCTCGGCATGTTCGATGACGATGATCGAGGCTTCCGGTACATCGACGCCGACTTCGACCACGGTCGTCGCGACGAGCACTTGGGTATCGCCGCGGGCGAAGGCGGCCATGGCCTTGTCGCGATCGATGCCTTTCATCTTGCCGTGCACCAGGCCCACTTGCACGCCGAAAATCTGCGTCAGCGCCGCGTAGCGTTCTTCGACCGCGGCCACATCAAGCTCCTCGCTTTCCGCGACAAGCGGGCAGATCCAATAGGCGCGGGCGCCTTGCGCGATGGCGCTCTGCAATCGCGCCACGACATCGCCGATCCGGTCGAGCGGCAAGGCGCGGGTTTCGATCGGCTGGCGGCCGGGCGGCTTCTCGCGCAGGGTCGAGACGTCCATGTCGCCAAAATACGTGAGGACCAGCGTGCGCGGAATCGGCGTAGCTGTCATGACAAGAATATCGGTCCCCGTGCCCTTGGCGCCGAGCGCGAGCCGTTGATGCACGCCGAAACGATGCTGCTCGTCGACGACCGCAAGGCCGAGGTCGCGAAAGGCGACGCTCTCCTGAAACAAGGCATGCGTGCCGATCACGATATCGATCCGGCCTTCGGCAAGTGCGGTGAGGGTGCGGGCGCGCTCGGCGCTTGAATCGCGGCCGGTCAGCAAAGCGATATTGAGCTTTGCCGGCGCGGCATGTTTTTGCAGCGATTCGAAATGCTGACGGGCGAGCACTTCGGTCGGCGCCATCAGCGCGGCCTGCCGCCCGGCTTCGACGACCTCGGCCATGGCGAGCAAAGCGACGACGGTCTTGCCCGAGCCGACATCGCCTTGCAACAGGCGCAACATGCGCACGGGCGCCGCGAGATCGGCGCGGATTTCGACGAGCGCAGTCTCCTGCGCAGCGGTCAAGGCAAAGGGCAGGGCGGCGCGGATCGGCCCGCTGCGCGATCCATCACCCTTGCTGCTGTGCCCGGCGGTGCGGCGCAGATGCGCGCGGGTCAGGGCGAGCGCCAATTGATGCGCCAGCAATTCGTCGAAGGCGAGCCGCAGCCGCGCCGGCGCTGTCGGGGCGATGGCCTCCGGCTCAGGCGGATGATGCAGGGTCTCGAGCGCTTCGCCGAAGCTTGGCAGAGCCGGGGGCTTGGCGCGGCTTTCTGCGAGCCAATCCGGCAGTTTCGGCAAACGCGCCAGCGCCCCGCCGATAAATTTCGCCAGCGCCCGCGGCGCGAGACCTTCGGTCAGGCCGTAGACGGGTTCGACCAGGGGCATGCTCGCCAGGCCTTCGGCATCGACGACGCGATCGGGATGCACCATCTGGCGATGGCCGTCCCAAAGCTCGAGCTTGCCGGAAATGAAGCGCCGCGCTCCGACCGGCAGGCTTTTCTCGATCCAGGCCGGATTGGCGAGAAAAAAGACGAGCAGGACGTCGCCGGTCTCATCTTCCACCAGAACTTTGTGAGGCGCGCGCGAGCGTGGCGGCGGCGCCCGGTGTTCAATGACGTCGGCTTCGATCATGACGATCTGGTCGAACGGCGCGTCGGCGATCTTGGCGCGCCGGCGCCGGTCGATCGTGCCGGTCGGCAGGTGGAACAGAAGATCGACGACGCGCGCGCCGCTGTCGCCGAGCAATTTATCGAGCAGCTTGCCGACCTTGGGCCCGACGCCGGGCAGGCTCGTCGCCGGCGCGAACAACGGATCGAGAATCGAAGGGCGCATCCGGCGAATATACCAATATAGACTTGGCGGCCCGAATCCTGCTGATAGAGGGATCATGCCTCAGACCGTGCGACGTAAGCCCCCTGTGCCGCTTGAGCCAGATGGCCCGGCTGCGGCGCTTCTCGCCTGGTACGACCGGCATCGCCGCGATCTGCCCTGGCGCGCGCCGTCGGGCGCAAGCGCCGATCCCTATCTCGTCTGGCTCTCCGAAATCATGCTGCAGCAGACCACGGTGGCGGCGGTAAAGCCCTATTTCGCCGCGTTTCGCAGCCGCTGGCCGGATGTCGCCGCGCTCGCCGCCGCGCCGGTCGAGGCCGTCATGCAGCAATGGGCCGGGCTTGGCTATTATGCGCGGGCGCGCAATCTCCATGCCTGCGCCAAGGCGGTCGTCGCGCAATATGGCGGGCAATTTCCGGCGACGGAAGCGGAGCTCCGGCACTTGCCGGGCATCGGCCCCTATACCGCGGCGGCGATTGCCGCGATTGCCTTCGGCGAGCCGGCCGTCGCCGTCGACGGCAATATCGAGCGCGTCATGGCGCGGCTCCATGCCACCGACACGCCGCTGCCGGCGGCCAAGCCGCTCATCAAAGAACATGCGGCGGCGCTGCTTGCGCGGGCGCGGCCGGGCGATTTCACCCAGGCTTTGATGGACCTTGGCGCGACGGTCTGCACGCCGCGCCGGCCTGTCTGCCCGCTGTGCCCGCTCAAGGATTTCTGTCAGGCGGCGGCACGGCTGACGCCGGAGGATTGGCCGCGCAAAGCCGCCAAGCCGGCGCGTCCGGCGCGGTGCGGTGCGGCCTTCTTTTTGCGCCGCGGCGATGATGTTCTGCTGCGCACGCGGCCCGCGCACGGCCTGCTCGGCGGCATGAGCGAAGTGCCGGGCACCTTATGGGTCGTCGACTACAACTTAGCGGACGCCTTGCGCGATGCCCCGATGTTGGCCGATTATCGGCGTCTCGATAGCCGCGTTACGCATCAATTCACGCATTTTAATTTAACGCTCGATATTTTCGTCGCAGATGTCGGACGCGGCGCAAAGGCGCCACAAGGATGCCGCTGGGTGAAGGACATCGACGCCGAGGCTTTGCCAAGCGTGATGCGCAAGATCGTCGCCGCAGTGAGGAGTAGCGGATGGTGAGTTGGGTTTGTCCGGTTCGCACCGAGATCGCGTCTTGACCGGCCGCGCGCGATTGACCGTGGAACTGACCGAGGGCGCGTTCCGCATTTTGAGCGGCGAGCGGCGGCTGACGATCTTTACCGTGCAGGATTTGCCGAACGTCGAGCATCCGGCCGATTTCGTCATCCGGTTGGACGAGATTTTGACCTGGGATTCGCCGCACGAGGATGAGGAAATCTCGGTCGAAGAGCTGCAGAGGATTGCCGCCGGCATCACCGAGGAATGCGAGCGCCGCGGTCTCTCCGTCGCCTTCGAATAGAGCCTTCGCGAGAAGCGGCGCGGCATTCTCGGTGAGAACATCGCGCCGGCTTTGATGCGGATCAGAGGCCCGGCAGCGCTGCCGTGAGCGGCGGATGCGGCTCGGGGGGGAAGTTATATTCCCAGCCGCCACCCAGCGCCTTGTAGAGCGCGACGATATCGACCGCGACATTGGTCGCGCTCTGCGCGCCCTGTTGCTGCGCCGAGAGGAGCGTGCGCTCGGCATCGAGCACGGTGACGAACTGCTCGACGCCGTCGCGATAGCGGCTGCGGGCGAGGTCGAGCGCCTTGCCGGCATGATCGACCTGTTGCAGCAATTCGCGATGCCGCGCTGTCTCGGTGCGATAGGCGACGAGCGCGTTGACGACGTCGTGCCAAGCCTTCAGCACCGTCTGGTGATAATTGATCCAGGCTTCCTGCTGCTGCGCGGTGCGCAGATTGAGCGTCGAGGTCAGCTTGCCGCCTTCGAACAGAGGCATGGTCACGCCCGGGCCGAAATTATATTCGAGCGACGAACCCTTCCAAAGATTCTTCAGATCGAGTGCCTGAAATCCGACGGTGCCATTGAGCGTGACGGTCGGATAGAAGGACGCGACCGCAACGCCGATGTCGGCGGTCGCCTCGTGCAATTGCGCTTCGGCCTGGCGAATGTCCGGACGCCGGCGCGCGAGATCGGAAGAGATACCGACGGGGATGCGCGGCGGCGGCGGCGGGATCGCACCCGGCGCGACGAGTTCGGCGGCGAGACCGCCCGGCGGCTCGTCGAGCAGCAGGCTAATGGCATTGATGGCCTCGGATTCCTGGCGCTGGAGATCCGGGATGGTCGCCTTCAAGGAATCGACCTGCGCCGCGGCGTTCTCGACATCAAGGCCGGTGACGACGCCGGTCTTCTGCCGCTCCTTGGTGATGTCGAGAATATCGGTCTCGGTCTTGACGTTGTTGCGAGCGATCCGGATCTGTTCCTGAATCCCACGCAACTGCACATAGTCGCGCGCGACTTCCGCCAGCGCCGAGACAAGCGCGCCGCGCCGCTGGTCGGCCGCGACATCGCTGTCGGCATCGGCCGCTTCGACCTGGCGGCGGACATGGCCCCAGATATCGAGTTCCCAAGACGCGTCGAAGCCCTGTTGCCACAGGCTGAACGGCGCGAGCGCGCTGGCCGGAAGCTGATTGCCGGCGACACCCTCGATGACGCTGTTGCTGATCTGATAGCGCTTGTAGGAGCCGTTGACATCGAGCGTGGGGAACAGCGACGAGGCGGTGACGCCGCGTTGATAGCGGCTCTCGACAAGCCGCAGCGTCGCTGTCTGCACATCGAGATTGGTGCCGGCGACGCGTCGTTCGAGCGCGGTCAACCTGCGGTCGCGAAACAAAGCCCACCAGTCGGGATTGACCGGCTCGACGGATACGCGTGTCGAAACGACAGGCTTGTGCGTGGCGCCGGCGAAAAAGGAGGTCGGCGGCAGGCCGGGGTTGGGGGGCACGAAATTCGGCCCCAGGGTGCAGCCGGACAGCAGCACCGCCACCGACAGGCCGGTGATCAACCGCAAACTTCTCACGCCAACACCCCCGTAGTGCTTTTATTTAAACGAATTACCGCACGGCCAAATGGCGTTTCGCGCGATCCGCCGACTTTTTGTCGGTCTGTGTGTCTCGCGTGCCTCACGGCGCTCCGTCTGCTCGATCCGCATCGCGTTTGTGTCTGGTGCTAGTGGCCGCCTCCGCCGCCGCGGCCACCCTTGATCGGCGACAGCATGAAGCACAGCGGCACGAGCGCAAAAGCGACGATGGAACAGCCTTTGAACACGTCGGAATAGGCCAGCACGGACACTTGGGCGATGAAGTCCTGATAGGCATGGCCGAGCGCCATCTGATGCGCCACCGTCGCCGAATGGCCCAGCGCCTGGAGCGAGGCCTGGTACTGCGCAACGAGATTGTTGAACGGTTGCC
The DNA here is from genome assembly GCA_040756295.1 of Pseudomonadota bacterium. Taxonomy (GTDB): domain Bacteria; phylum Pseudomonadota; class Alphaproteobacteria; order Rhizobiales; family Beijerinckiaceae; genus Methylovirgula. The sequence goes on from JBFLZN010000003.1 coordinate 101,891, forward strand.
AGAACGGATTAGCCCATTGCGACAGGTAGGTCTGATGCACTTGCGATCGCTGCTGGATCAGCGCGGTCGAACTGGCGATGCCGATCGACCCGGCGACGTTGCGGAACATCGAGAACAGCGCCGTGGCGTCGCCGTTCAATTCGCGCGGCAGCGTCGAATAGGTAATGGTGCTGATCGGCACGAAGAGGAAAGCAAGGCCAACGGTCTGCGACGAGCGGATCATCACCAGCCGCAGATAGGTGATATCGAGCACCAGCTTCGACGAAAAGATAAAGGACACGCCGAGCAGGAAAAAGCCGATCGCCACGATATAGCGGGTCTGCATCACGTTCATCAGCCGCCCGACGAGGGGGATGAGCATGATGATGATGATGCCGCCGGGCGAGAGGATCATGCCTGCCCATGTCGCGGTATAGCCGAGCACCTGCTGGGCGAACTGAGGGATGAGCACCGACGAGGCATAAAGAATCGCACCGACAGCGCCGATCATCACGCAACCGCCGGCGAAATTCTTGTCCTTGAAGATCGCCAAGTTGATGATCGGCTTTTTGGCGACGGAGAGCCAGACGGCCGCGCCGACGAGGCCGGTGACCGACAGCATCGCCATAATGACGATGAAGTTCGAGCCGAACCAGTCGGCATCCTCGCCGCGGTCCATCATCACTTCGAGGCAACCGAGGCCGAGCGCGATGAGGGCGAGGCCGATGCCGTCGATCGGGCGTGGCTGGCGTTTCACCCAGGGCGGATCCTGCACAAGGATATAGACGAGGATGACCGCGGCGATACCGACCGGCACGTTGACGAAGAAGATCCAGCGCCAGGAGACGGAATCGGTGATGATGCCGCCGAGCGTCGGGCCAAGCACCGGGCCGACGATGGTGGCAATCGCGGTGAGGCCGAAGGCGGCGCCGCGTTTGGCCGGCGGGAAATAATCGAGAATGATCGCTTGCTGGTTGGGCTGCAGGCCACCGCCGAAGAAGCCTTGCAGCAGCCGGAACAGAATGAGCTGCGGCAGGCTCGCGGCAATGCCGCAGAGGAACGAGCAGACGGTGAACATCGCCAGGCAGATGATAAAATAGCGCTTGCGTCCGAGCAGGCTGCCGAGCCAGCCGGAAATCGTCAGCACGATGCCGTTGGCGACGAGATAAGAGGTGAGCGCCCAGGTCGCTTCGTCATTGCTCGACGACAGGCTGCCGGCGATATGCGGCAGGGCGACATTGACGATCGTCGTGTCGAGAATTTCCATGAAGGCGGCGAGCGTCACGACGATCGCGACCGCCCAGGGATTATGCTTCGGGGCCCAGCCGAGGCTGAAAGGATCCTGTGCCGCCGGCTTCGGCGGCAGGGCTTCCGGTGCAGCAGGCGCCGTCGGCGGCGCTGCGCCGGCCGGCAGCCGCAGCGTCTCTTCTGCGCTCATTGGACCTTCACGCGCGGCTCGACCGACAGGCCGAGCGACAGCGGCCGCTTCGGATCAAGCCCGGAGTCGATGACGATCTTCACCGGCACGCGCTGGACGATCTTGACGAAATTGCCCGTGGCATTTTCCGGCGGGAAGGCGGTGAAGCGCGAGCCGGTGCCGAGCTGGATCGAGTCCACATGGCCCTTCAAGTGCAAGTCGGGATAGGCATCGACGCCGATCTCGACCGGCTGGCCGGCGCGCATGTTGGCGAGCTGGCTCTCCTTGAAATTCGCCGTCACCCAGACCTCCGGCGACACCAGCGAAAAGATCTGCTGGCCCGGCGTCACATAAGTGCCGACCTCGACATTGCGCTTGGTGATCCAGCCGTCCTGCGGCGCCTGCACGACGGTCCAGGAGAGATTAAGCAAAGCCTGGTCGAGCCGGGCTTTCGCCTGGTCGATCTCGCCGTGGAATTGGGCGACCTGCGCGACCGTCTCGCCGATCCGCTGCTGCACGGGGAGGGCCTGTTCCACCTGCGCCTGGGCATTGGCCACTTGTGCCTCCGCCTGGCGCAGAGCCGCGGTCGCGGCATCGACCTCCTGCTGCGTCGTCGCCCGGGCGGGCAGGGACTTCTGCCGGTCGTAGTCGGCCTGGGCGCGCACCAGCTGCGCCTGGGCGGAGGCTAATTGCGCCTTGGCCGCGTCGAGCTGCGCCGGGAAATTCTTCTTCGCCACCTCGGCGGCATATTGGAAGCCGGCATATTGCCCTTCCGCCGTCGCCAGGTTGGCCTTCGCATTTTCGACATCGATCACATATTGGCTCGGATCGATGTGGATCAGCGCCTGGCCTTTCTTGACGAATTGATTGTCGGAGACGTCGAGCGAGATGACATTGCCGGAGACCCGCGGCGCGATCGTCACCGCCCGGCCGTCAATGAAGGCGTCGTCCGTGTCCTGGTAATCGCGGTTGGCGAGCCAATATTCGTAGGCGGTGAAGCCGAGGCCGCCGAACAGCGCCAGCAGGATGATCCAGGTGAGCGGCCGGCGCCGCTTTTTCGCCGGCGGCGCGGCGGGTTTTGACTCGGGCACGGGGGCAGCTTTCGGCGGCGCGCCCTGTGTGGAGCCTTCCTCAGCGACGGGGAGATCGGTATCGGTGCGCGATTTGGCCATGGCAGTGCAACATGTGGTTTGGAGCGAAAACACATCCATCCCATCAGGCCCGGCGGCGGCGCGTCCCGATGAAGATTTGTCAAAATTCAGACTTAACCGAACTGATGAGTTCGTATATGGTTGCCATCAGCCAATGTCAACCGAAGGACCGAAAAGAATATGTTGAGGGACCGGCGAATCCCACGCGGCGAGAAGCGGCGTGACGAAATTGCAGCAGTAGCCGAGCGGGTTTTTCTAGAGCTCGGCTTTAACGACACGACAATGCAGATCGTTGCCTCGCGTGCCGGCGCCTCGAAGGAGACGCTCTATCGCCATTTCGGCAGCAAGGAAGGGCTGTTCTCCGAAGTCGTGCGCGCCCGGGCCGAGAAGGTCTACGGCAAGGTCGAGCGCGAGATCGGCCAGCGCAACGATCCGCGCGAAGTGCTGAAAGAGCTCGGCTTCAACCTCTTGAGCAAACTGATCAACGACGATCCGGTCTGTCTGTTTCGGATTGTCATTTCCGAAGCGCAGCGCACGCCCGAGCTCGGCCGCATTTTCTTCGAGCAGGGCCCGAGCCATTTGCTCAACGACCTTTCGAACTATCTGGAATATGCCACGCGGCAAGGCATGTTGCGGTGTGACGAGCCGATGGTTGCCGCGAGAATCTTTCTCGGCTCCGTCGTCGCCAACCGTCACATCATCAAGCTTGTCGCCCCCGATTATGAGGAATTGACCGAAGAGATCATTCGTCATCATGTCGAGGAAGCCGTGCGCGTGTTCGTTGCGGCTTATGGTCCGCAAGCGGCCCAGCATGTAAGCCGGCCGCAGATCGCCTTAGAGCATAACCATGTCTGACGATGCGTCGCCCGAGTCGCTGGCCCAGCTTCTGCGCTGGTATGCCGACATGGGCGTCGATATTGCCGTCGATGATGTGCCGCACGACCGTTTCGCCGAAGCGCAAAGCCCGGCGAAAGCGCCGCCACCCCCGATCGCGCGACGCGCTGCGGCGGCCCCGCCGCCGCTGACCGCGCCGCCGGCGCGTATCGAACAGGGCGCGCCGGACGTTGCCAGGGCGCAGACGCTCGACGATTTGCGGGCAGAGCTTCTGGCCTTTGATGGCTGTGGCCTTAAGGCGACCGCGACCCAGCTCGTCTTCGCCGACGGCAATCCGCAGGCCGATGTCATGTTCGTCGGCGAGGCGCCGGGGGCGGACGAGGACCGCATCGGCCGGCCCTTCGTCGGCCGCGCCGGGCAATTGCTCGACAAGATGCTGGCTTCGATCGGGCTCGACCGCACGAGCGTCTATATCGCCAATGTCGTGCCTTGGCGCCCGCCCGGCAATCGCACGCCGACGCCGCTCGAGACGGGCGCCTGCCTGCCGTTCACCCGCCGGCAGATCGAGCTTATCGCGCCGAAAATTCTGATCTGCCTCGGCGCGCCCTCGATGCAGACATTGCTCGGCGTCAAAGAGGGCATCATGCGCAGCCGCGGCCGCTGGATGGATTATGATCGCGGCGGCACGATCATCCCGGCCATGGCGATGTTGCACCCGGCCTATCTGCTGCGCCAGCCGTCGCATAAGAAGTTCGCCTGGCAGGATTTGCGCGAGCTTGCCAAGAAGCTGCGCGACATCTGACAGGCCCGCACGCGTGCATCAGAAAATCGTCAAAAGCTTGGGCTAGGCCCGGTGCTGTCATCTGGCGCACAGCGCGGCTTCGCGCCCGCATGGAACGTGCTAGAATGCTGCGAAAAATGAGGAGACGGCGCGCATGGAATGGCAGAATTTTCGCAGGTCGGACAATGTTGAGGACCGGCGTGGCGATGACAATGCCGGTGATCCATCAGGCGGTGGCGGCCTCAGCCTGCCGGGCGGTCTTGGCGCCGGCCATCTCAGCCTCGGCGCAATCATCATCCTGGGCCTGATCGGCTGGGCGCTCGGCATCGATCCGCGCGTTCTGATCGGCGGCGCCGAAATGGTGCAGAACGCCGGCCACAGCGTCCAGCAAGGCGGCCAGCTTTCGCCCTCGCAGCCGACGCAACAGGCTTCGACCGAAGCCGGCGTGCCGAAGGATCAGATCGGCCAGTTCGTCGCCGCCATTCTGGCGCAGACCGAAGACGTCTGGTCGCAGGTTCTGCCGGCGCAAAAGGGCATCCAATATGTGCCGCCGAAACTCGTGCTCTATAACGGGTTTACGCGCTCGGGCTGCGGCGGTGCCGCAGCGTCGATGGGGCCGTTCTATTGCCCGCAGGATAAGAAGGTCTATCTCGATACGTCCTTCTTCCGCGACATGCAGAGCAAATACGGCGGCGGCGGCGATTTCGCCTATGCCTATGTGATCGCGCATGAGATCGGCCACCACATCCAGGATCAACTTGGCATCCTGTCGAAGGTCAACGCGGCCGAGCAGAATGCCGACGATCAGGCGCAGGCCAATGCGCTGTCGGTGCGCATCGAATTGATGGCCGATTGTCTCGCCGGCGTGTGGGCCAATAATGCCCAGGCGAAATATCACATCCTCGATCAGGGCGATGTCGAAAAGGCCGTGGCGACCGCGCAGGCGATCGGCGACGACCGGTTGCAGAAGGCGGCGCGCGGCTATGCCGTGCCAGATTCCTTCACCCACGGCACGGCGGCGCAGCGCGTGCAATGGCTCGAGACGGGTCTGAAATCAGGCCAGATCGATTCCTGCAACACCTTCGCGCAATAGCGCAGGACCCGGAAAGGCTGCAGACTTTCCGGCCGGGCTTGTGAAGTTGAAACTTTAGCAGCTTGCTGCGGCGGCTAGATCACCCGCCGCAGCCTGATCCTACTCGCCGGCCGCGCCCGCACGGCCTTGGCGAGAATCCCGAAGCTTGGTGCTTTCACGTTGAGGCAAAGCCGGCGCGGCGCCAGAAGCGCCGCCGGCTGAACGAGATGCGTCAGGATTTTCTCGATCGGCCGCGCCGGCTCGCCGCGGAGGAGCCAGCCGCGCGTCTCGGCCTTGCCAAAGCGCAAAAGATCCTCGATCGCCTCGGCGAAACCCGTCTCCGGCACATAGCCGGCGCGGACGATGAAGAGATGCGCCGCCCGCGCCAGGGGAAAGGCCGCGGCGATTCCATCAGCCTCGGACTTTGCTTCGACGAAGGCGCAGCCGGCGTGATCGGCGATATAGCCGAGTTTGATCTGCGGCGGCCCGACGAGCACCGCCTCGCGCACCAGGCCGCGCACCGCCGCGCCGACAAAGGCCGACAGCGTGCGCACCATAGATTCCGCGGCCTGGGCCTCGGCGGCCTGCGATTCACGAGCACCCGCGGCGGCCGAGGGCGGGCAGAGAACGATCAGGGACATCATCGCGGGGTGCTCAACCTCTTCGGAATTCCGGCCGTCGCCGATTGACAAGGCACGTTATGTTCTTTAAATGTTCTCATCATGTTCTTACATGAAGTCGTCGCAAATGGCAGTCAAAGTTTCCTCGCACGCAGCCGCTAAGGCGCAAGCGAAATCTCCAGTTCCTGGCGAGGGTAGCCGCCGTGTAGCCCAAGCGGTGTCGCCCTCGCTTCGGCCGCCGCGCATCTTCGATCCCGCCCCCAGGGTCGAGGATGCGCGGCCACTTATGCCGCGGCGGGGCCGTGGCGCGCAATCCAATGCGAGCGGTCGTTTCGAGCCTTTGGACTATGCGCCGGTCGATGACGGCTGGCTCGCCGAAGACGAGCCGCCGCCGCTCAAGACTTCGGTGACGCTGGAGCGGGCGAAGACGATCATCACCCGCAATGAATCGCCCGACATTTCCTTTGACCGTTCGATCAATCCCTATCGCGGCTGCGAGCATGGCTGCGTCTATTGTTTCGCGCGGCCGACGCACGCCTATATGGGCCTGTCGCCGGGGCTCGATTTCGAGACGAAATTGTTCGCCAAGGCGGACGCCGCGGCGCTGCTCGAGCGCGAATTGGCGGCGAAGAATTATCAGCCACGCACGATCGCCATCGGCACCAATACCGACCCCTATCAGCCGATCGAGCGTCAGCATCGGGTCATGCGGCAGGTGCTCGAAGTTTTGGCGCGCACCAATCATCCCGTCGGCATTGTCACCAAATCGGCTTTGGTGCTGCGCGATCTCGACCTCCTGGCGCCGATGGCGAAAAAGGGCCTCGTCAAAGTGGCTCTGTCGGTGACGAGTCTCGATCCGGTGCTGGCGAGGCGCCTCGAACCCCGCGCCGCTACGCCGGAAAAACGGCTTGCGACCCTCAAGGCATTGGCCGAGGCGGGCGTGCCGACCTGCGTCATGGTCGCGCCGGTGATACCGGCGCTGAACGATGCCGAGATCGAGACCATATTGGAGCGGGCTCAGGCCGCCGGCGTCCGCGAGGCGGGCTATGTCATGCTGCGCCTGCCGCTTGAATTGAGCGATCTCTTCAGTGAGTGGCTGTTGGCGCATTATCCGAGCAAGGCGCGCCATGTCCTTTCGCTCATCCGCTCGACCCGCGACGGCAAGATCTACGATTCGCAATTCGGCAAGCGGATGACCGGGGCGGGGCCCTATGCCTGGATGATCGGCCGCAGGTTCGAGGCGGCGGCCGCAAAGCTCGGTTTCGCCAAGACGCGGACGCGGCTGCGGCACGATCTTTTCACGCCGCCGAAGCGCCAAAACGAGCAATTGCAGCTCGAATTGCTGTGAGCATCGGCGTGGAAAGGATTGCGCGGCTTGTAATCCTTGGTCTAAGAGCCGCGTTCGGGCGGGGGCGCCCACTGGGTTCTGGCATGGCGCAGAAACCGTCTTCGCCGCATTTCCGCTATGAGCGGCAATTGGTCAAGAAATCCGTCTGGCCGGTCGCCGGCATGGATGAGGTCGGGCGTGGCCCGCTGGCCGGCCCCGTTGCGGCGGCGGCCGTGATCCTTAATCCCGCGCGCTTGCCGAAGGGCGTCAATGATTCGAAAGCGCTGACCGCTGAAGAGCGCGAATCGGCTTACGAAGACATCATGTGCCATGCGCTGGCGGTGTCCGTCGCTTTCGTAAGCGCGGCCGAGATCGATGCCGTCAATATCCGGCAAGCGAGTCTCGCGGCGATGCGCCGCGCCCTCGCGGCGCTCGCCGTTGCGCCGCATTATGTGCTCGTCGACGGCAATGACCTGCCCAAGGCGCTCTGCTGCGCCGGCGAGACGATCGTCGGCGGCGATGCCCGCTCGCTGTCGATCGCCGCGGCCTCGATCGTCGCCAAAGTCACGCGCGACCGCTTGATGGCGCGGTTGTGCGGCCTTTTTCCGGTCTATGGATTCAGCCGCCATGTCGGCTATGCGACGCCGGAGCATCTCGCCGCGATCGCCAAACACGGCCCGTGCCCCTATCACCGTTTGAGCTTCTCGCCCTTCAAGGCGGCACCGGCCGCTTAAGCCCGGCTGCAAGTTTCTTTTAATCAAATCGTTCAGAAAAGGGACAGGTTCGCGTCATCATCCTAAACGCGGATTTTACCGGCTTCGCGCAAATTGTCGTTGTTCGTCGCGTATCCGGTGAGTGTCTATGCGTATCGCACGTGCCGGGACTGCCGCCACGAAGTCTCAGCTAAAGGTCTTGCGTACTGAGCACTCGCGCAGGCTTGTCCCGGCCGTTGCTTCCCCGGTAGCCCAGAACTACGTCCTTCCCGTCAACGAGATTCTTGTCGGCGATTGTCTTGAGAGATTAGCGAGCCTCCCCGAGGCGAGCGTCGATCTCGTCTTTGCCGATCCGCCTTATAATCTGCAGCTTGAACAATCCCTCTCGCGGCCGGACCAGAGCCTGGTCGATGCGGTCGATGATGATTGGGACAAGTTCGCAAGCTTCGGCGACTATGATCGCTTCACCCGCGATTGGCTCACGGGCGTCCGGCGGGTGATGAAGGACAATGCGACGATCTTCGTCATCGGCTCCTACCACAATATTTTTCGCGTCGGCACGATCCTTCAGGATCTCGGCTTCTGGATTTTGAACGACATCGTCTGGCGCAAGGCCAATCCGATGCCGAACTTCCGCGGCCGCCGTTTCACCAATGCGCATGAGACATTGATCTGGGCCGCCAAAGGCGCCAGCGCCAAAAACTACACGTTCAATTACGAGGCGCTGAAGGCCGGCAATGAAGATTGCCAAGTGCGCTCGGATTGGTTTTTGCCGATCTGCACCGGCGCCGAACGGCTGAAAGATACAAGCGGCAACAAGACGCATCCGACGCAGAAGCCCGAGGCTCTGCTCGCGCGGGTGCTCCAGGCCGCTTCGCAACCGGGCGATCTCGTCCTCGATCCGTTTTTCGGCACCGGCACGACGGGGGCGGTTGCCAAGAGATTCGGCCGCAGTTTCGTCGGCATCGAGCGCGATGCGACTTATGCTGCGGCGGCGCGCGCGCGCATTGCCGACATCACGCCCTATCCCGACGAAGCGATCAGCGCCGCGCCGAGCAAAAGGTCGCAGCCGCGCGTCGCTTTTGCCTCCGTCGTCGAAGCGGGCCTCATCGCCCCCGGCGCGGTGCTCGTCGATGAGAAGCAGCGCCATCGGGCCTTGGTTCGCGCCGACGGGACTCTGGCGCTTGCCGGCGCAAGCTCGGAACTTGCCATCATCGGTTCGATCCACAAAGTTGGCGCGCTCGCGCAGGGCCTGCCGGCCTGCAACGGCTGGACCTTCTGGCACATCGAATCCGAGGGCAAGCTCGCGCCGATCGACGATTTTCGTACGACGATCCGCGATGCCTTGAAAATCGCGGCGGAATAGGCTGTTGAGCATCGGACCGAAAAGTGCGAAGCGGTTTTCGGACTAATCCGATGCGATCAAAGCGATGAAACAGCCCTCGTTATGATTGATGATGCATCGCTTTCCGCCTGGTGCGAAGCCATGGCGGCTTTGCTCGACTTGCCGGTCGCGCGCGCCGACCGCGGCGAAATTCTCGCCAATCTGCGCCTGATCGCGCGGCAGATCGCCATCGTCGCCGAGGTTCCGCTCGACGATCTTGTCGAGCCGGCGCCGGTGTTCCGGGCGTGAGCATGACGCTTGACGTTTTGCGCGCTTCCGCGGGCCAAATCGCGACGGCGGTTTCAACCGGACAGGCTGCCGCCCGCGCCGTCACCGCGGCGGCCTTGGCACAGGTCGATGCGCGCAATCCGCAGCTCAACGCCTTCACCGACATTACGCGCGATCGCGCCTTGGCGAAAGCGTCGGCGCTTGATGCAGCGCCGCGTGGCCCGCTCGCCGGTGTGCCCTATGCGGTGAAGAACCTTTACGACATTGCCGGCGTCGTCACGCGCGCAGGCTCGAAGATCAATCGCGACAATGCGCCGGCGCATGCCGATGCTTTCGTTGTCGAGAAGCTTGAGGCGGCGGGCGCTGTCCTCCTCGGTGCGCTCGACATGGACGAATATGCCTATGGCTTCACCGGCGAGAACGTGCACGATGGCAATTCGCTCAATCCGCACGATCAACGCCATATGACTGGCGGCTCGTCGGGCGGCTCGGCCGCCGCGGTCGCTTCGGGCATGGTCGCTTTCGCGCTCGGCTCCGACACCAATGGCTCGGTTCGTGTGCCGGCATCGCTCTGCGGTCTCTTCGGCCTCAAGCCGACCTATGGCCGGCTGTCGCGCAGCGGCGTCTTTCCTTTCGTCGCAAGTCTCGATCATGTCGGTGTGCTGGCCCGCGCCGCCGCCGATCTCGCGCTTGCCTATGACGCGATGCAGGGCAGGGACGCGGCCGACCCGGCGCAGGCGCCGCGCGAGGTCGAGCCCGTAACGCCCTTGCTGGCGCAAGGCGCCGCCGGCCTGCGTGTCGCTGTGGCCGGCGATTATTTTCGTTGCGGCGGCCGGGCGGACTGTTTTGCCGCCGTCGATATTGTCGCGTCTGCACTTGGCGTGACGCGTGAGATCGTTTTGCCGTCGGCCGCGGCGGCCCGCGCAGCGGCTTTCGTCATCAGCGCCGCCGAAGGCGCTGCCTTTCATCTCGCAAGATTGCGCCAAAGGCCGCAGGATTTCGATGCTGCGGTGCGCGACCGGCTGTTCGCCGGGGCGATGATCCCGGCCGAGGCCGTTCTGCGCGCGCAAAAGCTGCGCGCCTGGTTCCGCGACCGCGTCAACGCCCTTTTCGCCGATGTCGATATTATCCTCACGCCGGCGACGCCGTGCCGGGCGCCGCTTTCGGGCCAAAAGACGATCGAGATCGACGGCGCTGAGGTGCCGGTGCGCGCCAATCTCGGCATCTATACGCAGCCGATTTCCTTCATTGGTCTGCCGGCCGTGACCGTGCCGCTGTGGACGCCGGGCGAACATCTGCCGATCGGCGTGCAGATCATCGGGCCGCCCTGGCGCGAAGATCTTGTCCTGCGCGTGGCCTACGAGCTTGAGAGAAAAGGGATCGCGCGCGCGCCGGTCGCGATCTGAGGCTTACCAGAGAGCCAGAACCAGGATCGACAGCGGATAGGCGAGCACGATGCCGAGAATGGCGCCGGCGAACGTATCGCTCGGATAATGGTGCGCGGTGGCGATGCGCGACCAGGCCATCAGGAGCAGCAGCACAATCGCAGAGAGGATCGCCCCCGGCCAGACCAGCACGACAGGGGTCAGCACGCCGGAGAGCGTCATCGTATGGCCGCTCGGGAAGGAATGTTCGTCGAGCACGCCGAGCAGGGATTGCAGCTTGGGATCGACCTGATAGGGCCGCGGCCGGCCGATCTTGCGCTTGATGATCGGGAACATCAGGTGGAGCAGGCCGGCATTCAGCGCCCCGAGGAAGATGACGCGAAAGCCCTCGCGGCCGAGGCCGCTGAAAATGATCGGCACGATGATCAGATAGAGCCAGCTATTGCCAAGCTTGCTGATCGTGATGGCCGAGAGGCGGCCGATCTTCGGCCGCGCCGAACGGGAAATCAGATGCACCGCGGCGAGATCGGCGCTGCGCAATCTCTCGGCCCAGGCCATGCGAAGGGTAGCTTGCATCATCCGCTGATCGGTCGGTTCCGGCGTCGGAAGATTGGCCATAACCACCCCCGGCAAATCCAAATCACCACGCCGTCCGGATTACCAAAAAGGAAGACGGTGACCGCCATATGACAGACCAGCCGTTCTCCACCGAACCCATCATGCCCTGTGACTTCGCTGCAAAACGGCAACAAAATCAAACGCGCGCCGCGCGAACCTCGGTGCGTTAGCCGCGGCGGCGTCCGAATGTCACATGCGATTCGCGGGCCGCGGCCGGCCAGGCGAGAGAGACTTCGCGATCGAGCCGCTGGCGCATGATCTCGGTCATCAGGTCGGCAATGAGGTCGGCTTCCGGGTCTTCGGCATGCGGCTGCCGCGCCTTGATCCCTTGCCGCCAGGATTGGTCGGCGACATCGAGCGCGAAGGCGAGCAGCGCATTGGCGATGAAATGTTCCGCCGCCAGGCCGCGGTGGGCGACGAAGGCACGAATTTCATCGGCGAAGGCGGGATCGAGCCGGTCGAGAACGGACGTGGCGGAGATCGTGCCGGCGTGCAGATCAAGGATCAGGTCGCGCAATCGCGGCGTATCGCCGGATGCGGATGAGTCGGCGTTGACGAACAGGGTCGCAAGGAGCGGCATTTTCATGCAAATCTCCGGGGCCGGGCTTTCCGACCCCGGAGTATAGCCGAATTTTTGTCGTCTGTACGAAGCCAGCCCGCGCCACGTGCGCGAAATTGTGTCAGCCGAACAGTTTCGTCGCGATCTCCGCGACATGCCGGCCCTGGAAACGGGCTCCGGCCAAATCATTTTCGCTTGGCTGGCGCGAGCCGTCGCCGCCGGCAATGGTCGTCGCACCGTAAGGGGAGCCGCCGGTGATTTCATCGAGCCGCATCTGGCCCTGGAAACTATAGGGCAGGCCGACGACGATCAGGCCGAAATGCAGAAGGTTGGCGATGAGCGACAACAATGTCGTCTCCTGGCCGCCGTGCTGGGTCGCGGTCGAGCTGAAGGCGCCGCCGACTTTGCCGTTCAAGGCGCCGCTCGCCCAGAGGCCGCCGGCTTGATCGAGAAAGCTTGCCATCTGCGATGAGAGACGGCCGAAGCGCGTGCCCGTGCCGAGGATGATCGCGTCGTAATCGGCGAGCTCGGCGATGGTCGCCACAGGTGCTGCCTGATCGAGCTTGAAATGCGAGGCTTTCGCGACCTCCGGCGGGACAAGCTCCGGCACGCGCCTGATGTCGACTTTCGCGCCGACCTCGCGCGCGCCCTCGGCGACAGCCTCGGCCATTTTCTCGATATGACCGTAAGCGGAATAATAGAGCACCAGAACCTTTGCCATGTTTGCCTCGCTGGTTGGTTGAACGAAAACGGCCGCCCTTTCGGGGCGGCCGCAGATTGTTGTTTAGGCCGCGTCGACGAGCACGACCTCGGCATCCTCAAGCGCTTTGACGCGCAAGACCTTCTCGCCAAAGACCGCGGCGCCGTCGCGGGTGTTGAGTTTCACGTCGTTGACTTCGACCTGGCCCTTGGACGGCACGAGATAGGCGTGGCGCGTTTCGCCGAGCGGATAATCGACCGTCTGCCCGGCCTTGAGCGTCGCACCGACGACGCGCGCATCGGCGCGGATCGGCAAGGCATCGCTATCTTCGGCGAAGCCGCTTGCGAGGGTTACGAACTGACCGGCGCGATCATCCTTCGGGAAGGGCTTTGCGCCCCAGGACGGACCGAGCCCCTGTTCGCGCGGCAGGATCCAGATCTGGAAAATCCGCGTCGTGCCCGGCTCAAGATTATATTCCGCGTGACGGATGCCGGTGCCGGCGCTCATCACCTGGACATCGCCGGCCTCGGTGCGGCCCTTGTTGCCGAGATTGTCCTGGTGCGTGATAGCGCCTTCGCGGACATAGGTGATGATCTCCATGTCGCGATGCGGATGCGGCGGAAAGCCGGTGTGCGGCGCGATCGTGTCGTCGTTCCAGACACGCAGCGCGCCCCAGCTCATGCGCTTGTCGTCGGCATAGTCGGCGAAGGAAAAATGATGCTTGGCATCGAGCCAGCCATGATTGGCGCCGCCGAGCGATTCAAAAGGTCTGCGTTCGATCATGATTCAATCCTCCTCGGGTCGATGCGACCGCTGTTGAGAGGAATATTGATCCTTGCGATCAAATCTGAAATAGAAATGATGGAAATGGACTGTTTCCGGATTTGATATGTCGAAGCTCCCGGATTTCGAGGCCTGGGCGGTGTTTGCCAAAGTGGCGGAGGTCGGCTCCTTCGCCCGGGCGGCGGCCGAACTCGGCCTGTCGAAGGCGACCGTCTCGAAGGCGGTCGGGCGGCTCGAAGCGCGGCTCGGCACGAGCCTGTTCCACCGCACCTCGCGCCGCATGTCGCTGAGCGAAGCGGGCCGGGCAGCGCTCGACCGGGCGAGCCGGATCCTGGCGGAAGGCGAGGCGGTCGAGGCCGAGGCGACGGCGCAATCGGCCGAGCCGCGCGGCCTTGTGCGGGTCGCCGCGCCGATGACCTTCGGCATCGTCCATCTCGCGCCGCTGCTGCCGGATTTCTGCCGCCTCCATCCGCAGGTCTCCGTCGAATTGAGCCTCAGCGATCAGATCGTCGACATCGTCAGCGACGGTTTCGATCTCGCTTTGCGGATTTCCGATCTGCCGGATTCAAGCCTGCTCGCGCGGCGGCTCTGCCGGGTGCGCATTCTGCTCGTCGGCGCGCCAAGCTATTTCGAAGTGCGCGGCCGTCCGCAACATCCGAAGGATCTCGCGGCGCATACCGCGCTGCTCTACACCTATCAGCGCAGCCGCGACGTCTGGCACTTTTCGCATCCGAAGCAGGGCGAATATAGCGTTGCGGTTTCAGGGCCGGTGCGCGCCAACAATGCGGATGTCTTGCAGCCGGCGCTTTGCGCGGGCATCGGCATCGCCTTGCAGCCCGAATTTCTTGTCTGGCGCGATATCGATGAGGGCCGGCTCGAAGTCGTGCTAAAGGACTGGTCGGCGTCGCCGGCGGCGCTGCATCTCGTCACGCCGCCGAGTCCGATGCGGCCGGCGCGCGTGCAAGTCTTGATGGATTTTCTTGCCCAGCGGCTGACGCGCATGCCCTGGGCGCAGCCCTGAGGTCAGCCATGTCGAACGGATTGATCACGGTTCCAAGCAATTATTCGGTCAAACAAACGCTCGACCGTTTGGAAACGGCGCTCAAAGCCGCCGGGATCACGATCTTCGCTCGCGTCGATCATGCCGGCGGCGCGGCCTCCGTCGGGCTCGCGCTTCGGCCGACTGAACTATTGATCTTCGGCAATCCCAAGGGCGGCACGCCGTTGATGCAGGCCAATCAATTGATCGGCCTCGATTTGCCTTTGCGGGTCCTCGCGTGGGAGGACGAAGCCGGCAATGCCAACCTCACCTATAACGATGTCGATTGGCTCGCCGCACGATATAATCTCGGCGCACTGACCGAGCCCGCCCGCGAGGGCCTGACGAAGGTCCTCGCCAAATTCACCGCTGAGGCGGCCGGCTAATCTATTCGTCGTTGCTGGAATTCAAGCTTTCGAGCGGCACGACGGTCGGCGGCGGCAAAAGGCTGACGCCGGTCTCGTCGTCGGCGAAGATGACGCCGGAACGTTCCAGCTCGTGCTTCAGGTTGGCGGCCGTCGTATCCAGCATTTTGCGGGCGCCGGTCTCATAATCGAGCAGGCTGACGAACGGGATATGCGCCTTTTCCGCCAGCTTTTCCTGTGACCAGCCAAGCAAGCCACGGGCCGCGCGCAATTGTGACGTCGAGATAATGATCAAATTCCTCTCCCCCGAAGTGAATTTCACCGACAGTATAAACGCCACAGATTGCTGAAAGTTGCATCAGCGCTGCGTTGCCGCCCATGAAACAATATGCTCCGCCGGCAGTAAACCGTTCAAAATTTCGATAGCCGCCTCGACGCGCGCCGGCGTATCGAAAAATTCAATGACGAGCGGCAGGCTGGCCAGGATGTGCAGCAGGTCGGCGCCATGCACTTCGTCCGTCTCGCCGAAGCCGGCGACGCCGCGAAACACAGTGACGCCCTTCACGCGATGCTGGTCATGCAGCACCTTCAAAATTTCATTCATCAGGGATTCGCGCCGGCCCCGATCGGCTTCGCGCAGGTAAATGCGCACGATGGTGATGTCGTTTGCCATAATGCCTCTTCAGATTGCGCGCGCCACGAAGACGCCCACGACGGTTGCCGTAAATCCGAGCAGCAACGAAAGGAAGACATAGAGCGCACTGCGGCCCCAGGCGCCTTGTTCGGCGAGCAGAAATGTTTCCATGGCGAAGGTCGAGAAGGTCGAGAAGCCGCCGATGAAGCCGGTCAAGATGCCGAGCCGGATCGTCGGCGCGACGACGATCCGTTCCATGATTACCGTGAACAAAAAGCCGATGAGCAGACAGGCGACGATATTGACCGACAAGGTCGCGTAGGGAAAGCCGCGTCCGAGCCAGGTCTGAATCGAATTGGTCATCGCATAACGCGCCCAGCAGCCGAAAACGCCGCCGATCGCGATCGTCACATAAGCCCACATGCCTGGCCTGCCTTTTTGTGAAGGAAAGCGGGCGGCTGGACGCCGCGCCGAGAGAATGAAAAGGGAGTATTCGGAACCGCGCTGCGCATAGATCTCCTGCCGCCGCAAAGACGTTTTTGCAGGAGTCATCAGCCCCGAGGGCGGTTATACGGCGGAACCCCATCGCCGATCTGCAAAATGAAAAGTACCAGGCTGGTTGTCAACTGCGCGCCGGCCGGCGCCGCCGCGGCGCGGATAATCGCGCCGAAGATGGCGCGAAATTCAGGGACGCCGCCTCGTGGACTTTCGTCCATGGCGGGCATTTTTGTTGTTGCGCAACCGTAGCGGTGGCTTTAGCGTCAAGCTTGCGTAAGACGATCTAGAGGACAGAACGCCGCCGCTGTTTCCGTTCACCAACCGATCTCGCCTGTATCAAACGCAAATTAAAGCCGTTGCGACACGGAGGTATGAAGCCGTGAACCCTCTCGCTTTGCTTCGAGATGCGTCGTTCCCGCCGGAGGAGTCCGAGCTTTTGGCGGCAGCCTATCACGATGTGCTGGCGGTGATCGATCTTCCGGACCCGTCGGACGGGACGGCTTTCATGTTGGCCACCAAGATCGTCGAGCTTGCCAAAGCAGGGGAGCGGAATCGCGAACGCCTCGTCGCCCGGGTCATCCATGATCTCAAACTGCCGCTCGCATTCAGATCGACTCCGCCGGCGGGCGAGCCGCAGGACGATCCAGGGTTCGCTTGACCGCCAGCAGCCAAATCGCGCTATCTTTCGACGGAAGGATTTGCGGAGGGCGAAATGCGGGCTTGGCGAATGGCATTGGGGATCACGCTCATTTTCATCGGCGCGGTCAGGGCGCAGGAGAGTTTGCCGCCTGGCGCACCTTGCACGGAGCGGCTCGATCATTACCAGGCCGTCGTCGGTGCCGATCACCGCACCGGCAATGTCAACGATTCCGTCTATATGCAGATCGAACGCGAACTCTCGCGCGCCGCGGCGGCCTGCGCCGCAGGCCATGAGGGGGAAGCGATGAGCCTGATCCGCCAATCGGAGGTGCGGCACGGCTATCATACCTAGAGCATCGGACCGAAAAGTGCGAAGCGGTTTTCGGACAAATCCGATGCGTTTAAAGAATGAGATATCGGACCGAAAAGTGCGAAGCGGTTTTCGGATGAATCCGATGCGGTTAAAGAACGAAATATCGGACCGAAAAGTGCGAAGCGGTTTTCGGATGAATCCGATGCGAAGATTCCGATGCGAAGATAAAGAAACGCCGGGCGATTCAATTTGAACGTCCGACGCTTTAGTCCGCGTTGAAAGCCCGCCGCAGGTAGCTCTGCATGAACACCGGCATGTGTGCGTTGATATCGGCCGGGCCGAAGACCGGCACGAGGCGTGCAAACTCCGGGTTTTTCTCCTGCGCCAGAAAGTGAGAGATCCGGGTCACGAGTTCGACGGCGGATAAAGCACTGTGCAGCTCTTTCATGCAGGCGATCGACGCGCCGTCGAAAACGACCGTCCATCCCGGCAAGGGCGTGACGTCCTGTGCCTTGAGGCCGGTTTCTTCAGCGAGCTCACGCCAGGCGCTGCCGTCGAGGTCCAGCGTGTCGCCGTCGAGATCGTCCAAATCCGGTGTGCCGCCGGGGAAATAGATTCGCCCGGCATTCGCCGTCCATGCCGCCATTTCGCCGAGAAGATAAGCGCCGTCGGCCGTGCGCAGCGCCGCTAGCGCGAAAAGATTTCTGACATCGCCCGGCCGGCCGAGATCTTGCCAGGCCTGAAAGGTCTTGTAGTCGGCGACGAAGCACGCGCCGTGAAGCCGCGCGCCGCCTGAGCCCGCATGAAGCGCGACATCGCGCATCAGCAGCACCTTGCCGTTGTAGAGCCGGGGATTGGCTTCGACCCGCCTTTGCCAATTGGCTTCGATCTCTTTTGCGCGGTCGGCGACGAAATCCCACGCGTATGACCGCAGGCGAATGTCGATCGACGCCACCTTTTCGATGCGCGGCGTGCGGCTCACAGATCGAGCTTTCCATCGGCGACGATCACCGCGGCGCCGCCGATCGCCGCGGCGGTCAACGCGCCGTCCTCGACGTCGAGCGAAAGCACGATCGTGCTCGGCCGGCCGAGCGCCGCGCCCTGCAGGATCGTCAGCGCGTGATGGCCGTCAGGCACGTCCTCGAATTGCATCAGCACGCCGGCGAAGGCGGCGGCCGCGGCGCCGGTCGCAGGGTCCTCGAAGACGCCGAGCGTCGGCGCAAACATGCGCGCCTCGAAGTCATCGCTATCGCCGCGCGTATAGAGATAAGCGTGCGCTGTTTCGGGCGGGGCGAAGGCGTCGGCGAAGAGATCGAGCTGCGGCCGCGCTGCATTGAGCGCCGCGCGGCTCGCGACCGGCACACAGGTGAAGGGCGTGCCGGCGGAGAAGATCGCCGGCAGATACCGGTCAAAGCCGATGGTATCCGGCGCAAGGCCGAGCGCTGCCGCGATCTTGTCGCCGGGCTGCGCCGCGCCGATGCGTGCCGGCAATTTCGGCAAAGCGAATTCCGCCTGCCGCGCGCGGCCGGGGCGGTGGCGCGCGAGACAGGTGACGCTGCCGACGGGCTCCTCCAGCACGATGCGCACATCCTCGCTGCGCATCAGGCTTGCAGCGCGCAATTCGCCGATGAGGACGGCAGCGCCGATCGTCGGATGGCCGGCGAAGGGCAATTCGGCCTTAGGCGTGAAGATGCGCAGCCGCGCCGTGTTGACCGGGTCGTGCGGCGGCAGGATGAAGATTGTTTCGGAGAGATTGAACTCGGCGGCGATCTTCTGCATCGCACCCGCGTCGAGCCCGTCGCAGTCGACCACCACGGCCAGCGGATTGCCGGCAAGCGGGCGGTCGGTAAAGACATCGAGCAGATAATATTGGCGGCGCAATTGATGCTCCCTCGGCGCGGGCGTTCTTGCGAGACCGTCTGGATGGCGTCAAGCCATTGAATTTCACGCGGCTGCACGAAAATTGATGAGACGGCTTGCTTGCCCGCAGGGCGTGCGGCGCCTATAATTCTCGTTTCATAAAACGTAGATTGAAAATATTTACGTTTTATATGTGTTAATATAACCAGCAAGGCGCCCAAAGCGCCCAGACCGGGATCATCACGATGGCCGAAGCGGCAACAAAGATTATCGTCGAAGACGTGAGCCTCAAGGATTTGAAAGCCGGGCTTGCTGACGGGTCCGTCGTTCTCATCGACGTGCGCGAGCCGCATGAATATGCGGCCGGCCATATTCCGGGTTCGACGCTGAACCCATTGCAGAGCTTCGATCCCGATGCTTTGCCGCCGCCGGAAGCGGGGAAAAGGATCGTCTTTTCCTGCCGCTCCGGCCGGCGTTCGATCGCGGCGCTCGGCCTCGCGCAGCAAGCGGGGCGCGACGACATCCGCGCGCACTATCCAGGCGGCATTCTCGGCTGGGAAGGCGCCGGCGAGCCGGTGGAGAACTTTGAGGACAGCCTTTAACTCGCCTGCATCGAGAGCTCGGCGCGATCGAAGCGCCGGGCCTTGAGGTCGTGCGGCGCCAGCGTAAAATAAATCAGGCCACCCGGGCCCCAACCGTGCCGTTCCTCGCCGTTTGTATAATAGCCGAGCTGAAATAGCAGTTTGGCTCCCCAGCGCCCGGGCGACTCCACGTCATTGATTTGGATTCGATCAGGACAGCCAAAAAGCTTGCTGATTTCATAGCCGCTCATCAGCTTGCTGATCTCCGTGCGCCCCTCCCAAAGATGGGGCTTGCCCAAGCTCGCAATATTAAGTCGCAGATCGATGTACGTTGCTTCCTGAGCTTCGGGGAAATTGCGCGCCTCGACTGCTGGCTCGTAGAAATGCGGCAGTTCGAATGTCTCAAAGAAGGTCAAGCCGCAGGAAATCTGCGGTTCGAAATCATCAAGCGGCAAACGCGCCGGTGAAAGCGCTCGCGTGTCGGCGAAATAATAGATTTTGCCGCCGCCAGCCGGCGAGCACCCGGTGACATCATCGCCGTCGCCAAAAAAAGACAAAAGCCCGGTCCGAGGCAATCCGAAGGCTTCGGCGCGTGCACCGAGTTCCGCACAATTGATCTGGCCCAAAAACCAGAAAGGCTCGCCCTTATATGCCGGCCATCCGAAATCTGCGGGCACAGCAGGAAGACCGCCGAGGCGCGAGGCTGTCGGTTTAGGCGACGCGGGGACCGGCCATAACCTGATCGCGGGCCGCAACAAGGCACAAACCGCTTCACCGAAACCAGCCTCGGTTATGAGTTTTTCCGCCATTCGTCCGCTGATGCCGTCGGGCACGGCTTCAAACGGAAACTTTCGCGGCTCGTGCGGTAGCGACGGCTCCGGTTTACGTTCGAAGAGGCGTTCTTCAAGAAAACGACGCGCATTTTTTCCCAACTGGTCGTGACGTTCGGCGAGCTCCTGCATAACGGCCAAGCTCTCCTGCTTATGCTGACCGCTGAAGAGATAAATATGTGCGATCACGTCCCGAACTTTCGCATCGGGATGCGACAGGAGTCGGTAGAGCGCGCCGGGCCCGTCCGCCTCGGCATCAATCGCGCCTAATATTTTGCGGCGTTGGGAAAATAGCCGATTGTGGCGGCCGACATGCCGCGTGCGTTCGACTTCATGGATATTTTCGATCAAGTCAGCGATGAGCTTTTCGGCCTGCGACATCGGCTTGCCCCCCTCGACCGCGAGATAATGTTCTGTTTTTGTTCCAAACGCAAGCGAATTGCTCAGCCGACGGTGAAGGCGCAATTTTCAGGCTGAAAAAGGGGCGCCGAAGCGCCCCCGATTACCTTTCTCTGAGCGCCACCCAGTAGCGGCGCTTGTCCGAGCGGCGCAGCACATCGAGCGGCACGGTCGAGCCGATCTTGTCGGCGTCGAGCAGGCGCACAAGATCGTCGACGCCGGTCACCGGCGTGCCGGACACGGCGAGGATGATATCGCCGGTCAGCAGACCCGCTTCATCGGCCGGGCCGCCCTGTTCGACAGCGGTGATCACCGCGCCCGTCGATTGCTCGAGGCCAAGGCGCAACGCGATCCGGCGCGGCAGCGGAATCGTGCCGCCGCCGACGCCGAGCGCGGCGCGGCGCACGCGGCCATGACGGATGATCTCGCCGAGCACGAAGCGCGCCGTGTTTGCCGCGACGGCGAAACAGATGCCCTGCGCGCCGACGATCATCGCCGTATTGATGCCGATGACCTCGCCGCTCGACGACACGAGCGGGCCGCCGGAATTGCCGGGGTTCAGCGCCGCGTCGGTCTGGATCACGTCATCGATCAGCCGGCCCGATTTCGAGCGCAGCGAGCGGCCCAGCGCCGAGATGATGCCGGCCGTGACCGTCGCATCGAAGCCGAGCGGATTGCCGATGGCGATCGCGATCTCGCCGCGCTTCAGCGACTTCGAATCGCCAAGCGCCGCGAAGGGCAGGGTGGTGTCGGCATCGACGCGCACGAGCGCGAGGTCGGTGTCGGGATCATCGCCCAGCACGCGCGCCGACAGGTTGCGGCCGTCGAGCGTCGTGATCTCGGCGCGCTTGCCGCCCTGCACGACATGGCTGTTCGTCAGGATCAGCCCGTCGGGCGAGACGATGACGCCGGAACCCGAGCCGCCGTGCTTGCCGTCGCCGCGGCGGATGTCGATCCGCACGACCGCCGGGCCGACGCGCTCGACGACGCCCGCGACGGTGCGCGAATAGGCGTCGAGAAGCACGCCATCGTCGCGCTCGGGCGCGGTGGCCGGCGCGCTCTCAGCGGGCGCGAGGCTCTCTGGCGTATCGTCCAAACGATCGTTCAAGAGAAATGTGGGATGGGAGTCGAACATCGAAGTCCTTTCGTTGGACATAGATGTAGGTACACCTTTGTCCGATAAAAGGCCCCGAGTGCGCCCCGCTGCCGCGCGCCGGCGAAGGGCGCCTGCGGGCCTGAGCTTGTCCGGAAGGCCGTGCAGCTTGCGGCGGATATGACGGCGATACGGCAAGCGCAAAGCAGCGCGGCGCGACGAGCGCGCCAGTCACACGCTTTCAAAATCTTGTTCGCATGGGCGTCACACAAATCCCGGCATATCGCGCGGCCCGGCAGAGGCTTTCACGCCGGGCATCGCCTCAATCGAACTTTTTTAGCCCGCCTCTTTTTCCAGAGGTTTTTGGGAGGAGCTATGTTTTTGCATCATCACACCAAAAGATCGCTTGCTGCGGTCGCAATGCTCACGTCGTCGCTGTTCAGCACGCACACCGCTTTGGCCGGCGACGGCAATTTCGGTTTCGGCGCGCCCGGTTTCGGCGGCTTCGGCGGCTTTCTGCCGGGCAATCTGATCGTCAGCCGCGTCGTTTACGACAACAATCCCAACAACATTCAGGTCGGCCAGCCGCTGCCGCCGAATTGCACCGCCTCCAATTGCGTTGCCGCAACCAACAACGGCGCTTATCCCCTCGTCTGGAACAATGCGCTGACCGACGGGTCGTTCGGCATCACCGCGACGATCTTCCTCGATCAGACGGATCTCGGCGGACATTTCATCAATTCGCTCGAAGTGCCGAATGGCCAGCAGCGGCACGGTTTCGGCCGGGCCGGCGATTTCATGGTCGGCAGCTTCTCGTCGAAGTCGGAAGATGCGCTCAATCTGTCGAGCGATGGCCGCTATGTGACCTTCATGGGCTATCTTGCGCCCTTGGATGCGGTCGACGTCTCCAATTCGAACACGCCCGGTGTCGTCGATCCGACGAATCCCGTGCCGGGGCAATACGACCGCGTCGTGGCCCAGGTTGACGCGTTCGGCCGGTTCCGTTTCACCAAGACGAATGCCTACAGCGGCAACAACGGTCGCGCCGCGATCCTGAACAACAGCGGCTCGGTCCCGCTCGTTTACACGGCGGGCAATGCCGGCAACGGCTCCAATCCGCAGCCGAACGGCGTCATCCTCGGCGCCGGCGCGCAGATCCTCACCGCGTCGAACGAGCCGGAAGTGGCGCAAAACCCCGGTCTGCCGACGCCCGTCGGCAGCTTCAGCGTGACTCAGCTTGGTTTGAAGGCGGACAAGGTCGGCAAGGACGACAATTTCCGCGGCCTGACGGTCTTCAATAATGTCGTCTATACGACCAAAGGCAGCGGCGGTAACGGCGTCAACACCGTCTATTTCATCGACACCACGGGCTTCGATGGAAACGGCAAGCCTCTGGCCTGCCCGAATGGGACCGGTGTTCCGCGCGCCGGCGCGACCTTGCCGACCGCGCCGATCAGCTACAATGCCGCAAATCTGCAGAGCCAGGGCGTGACGCCTTACAACATGTGCGTCCTGCAGGGCTTCCCGACCAATTTGGCGAAGAGCGCCACGCGCTTCCCATTCGGGGTGTGGTTCGCCAATGCCACGACGCTCTATGTCTCCGACGAGGGCAATGGCACGACGACGTTTAGCGGCGGAAGCTTCACGGCGGCGGCTGCACAAACCACGGCCGGCCTGCAAAAGTGGGTCTTCAGCAACGGCAGCTGGCAATTGGCCTATACGCTGACGGCCGGCCTCAACCTCGGCGTGCCTTATACGGTGCATGGCTATCCGACCGGCAACAATGCCGCGACGGGCCTGCCGTGGTCGCCCGCGACTGACGGTCTGCGCAACATCACCGGCAAGGTCAATCCGGATGGCACCGCAACCATTTGGGCGATCACCTCGACGGTGAGCGGCAACGGCGACCAAGGCGCCGATCCGAACAAGCTCGTCGCCATTACCGACAAGCTGTCCGCGACGGCTTTGCCGTCGAGCGAAAGCTTCAAGACCGTCCGCACCGCCGGTTTCGGCGAAGTGCTGCGCGGCGTCTCCTTCACGCCGCAATTGCACGAGTTTTCGCAGCGCTAAACTCTGCGTCTTCCGCGTCCGATTCTGGCAATGAGCCGGGCGCGGATCGATCCACTGAAAACAAGGCGGCGGGATTTCGACATTCCGCCGCCTTGATTTTACCGGCCTGCCGCGCAGACTTACCTATCCTGATTCGAAGCTTTGGCGAGACCATCGCAGGCATGACCATCACCCAGCCCGAAGGCATCAGCGAAGGCGATTACGAGGCAATCGAAGCCGCGGTCGTCGAGACCGTGCGCGGGCGCTGGTTTCTTGCCGAATATACCCGCCGCAGCCGCGTCGATGAGGTGCGCCAGATGCTCGACGGTCTCGCCCGGCTGGAGCAGACCGTGCGCGAGCAGCATCTGCCAGCCGATCCGTCGATCCGGCTCATCGTCCAGCGCCTGAGGGATGTGTCGCAGACGCTTGAAAATCTTGTCGCGGACATGCGCGCCGACGGCGTCGCCGAGCACTATTGCCGCGATATCGAAACGCAGGTGCGGGCCATCGGCGGCCTGTTTCGCAGCGCGCCACAAGTGAAAGCCGACGCCCTGAAAGCCGACGCGGTGAAGGCGGAGGCGCCGAAGGCCGAAGCCAAGACCGCGCCTTTGCCCGTGCCTTTGCCGCCGCCAGCGCCGCAAGTGGTTCGCGCGCCCGATCCGCCGCCTGTGCGGCCCGCGCCGCAAGTCGCTGCTGTGGCGCCGCGCGCCGAGCCCGGCGCGCTGAAGCGGCTCGACCGGCTCTCGACCGCCGAAAAAGTCGCGCTCTTCAGCTAAACATTCTTTCAGCGGGAACTTCGCCGCCGCCGCGGGGTTTCCGGGGCAGCCGTCCGCCGCAGCCATGAGGGGAGGGAGCGATGCAGCTCGTGCTTGGAATCATCATCGGGATTCTGTTGACCATCGGCGCAGCCTATGTGCTCGATTCCGGCCGTTCGCCCGTCTGTCCCGCCGGCGGCGTCGGCTGCCCGATCGTCAATTGGGACGAGGCGGATACGCGGTTCCAGCATATCAAGGAAGGCGCCGAGTCGGCCTGGCACCGTCTGGTCCAACACTAGAGCTCGTTCGATATTTCAAACAAAATCGTTTAATATCCGGGATGGTTGAAACTCCCGGAGGCACGCGTGGGGATTGAGGGTCGCGACAAGGCCAAGGCATTGGAGGCGGGCGCGCTCGCCGTCTCCGGGCAGCTTGGCAAGACGGTGCAGCGCCTGCGCAAGGCCTATAATCTCTCGCTTTCCGAACTGTCCGAACAATCGGGCGTCGCCAAGTCGATCATCAGTCAGATCGAACGCAACGAAACCAATCCGACGCTGGCCACGATCTGGCGCCTGGCGCAGGCGCTCGACATGTCGATCGAGGGCATGCTGCAAGTCAGCGAGGACGAGCCCTTTCTCGAAAAATCGACCCGCGGCGACACGCCGATCCTCGTCTCCGACGACGGCCGGTGCCGGCTCGAAATCTTCGGCTGGATCAAGACCGTCGAATGGCTGCAATGGTACGGCTTTCATGCCGAGCCGGGCGGGGCGCTGGCGTCCGATCCGCACCAGCGCGGCTCGGTCGAATGTCTGTCGGTGACGGACGGCGAACTCGAGGTCGAAGTCGCCGGCATCGTCGAGCACGCGAAAGCCGGCGAGACTTTGCGCTATCGCTGCGACCGGCCGCATGTCATCCGCAATCGCGGCGACAGACCCGCCGCGGCGGTGATGGTGTGCATCCTGAAAGCCGCGGCGATGGAATAACCTGATCGGATAAGACGATGTTTCGCTCGCCCTAACTCGTTTTGGCGCGCGTATGACGCAGCAGGCCGCCGCAATGCGGACAGATGGATTCATCGTCGGCAAGGTGTTTGGGCGTGCGGCGCAGTCTCAATTGATTGAGATAGCCCGCTGTAATGAGGCCGGAAAACAGCGCCAGCGTGCCGATGCCGATGATCGAGATAATGCCGCCGAGGACACGGCCCGGAAATGTCACCGGCACCATGTCGCCATAGCCGACAGTCGTGACCGTCTCGATCGCCCACCACATCGAGGCGGGGATGGATGAAAAGACGGTGGGTTGGACGTCGCCTTCAATCATATACATCAGCGCGCCGCTGACCGTCAGCGTCAGGAACAAGACGAAGATCAGGGCCGCGATGGCGCGCGATTCTTCGCGCAGCACCGCCCAAAGCAGGCCGAAGACCGCCGAATGCCGCGTCAGCTTGATCATCCGCAGCAGGCGCAGCAGCCGCAACACGCGCAGGTCCGCCGCGCCGAAGTAGCCGAGGAAGGCGGGCAGCACGGCGATCAGATCGATGAGCGGGAAGAAGCCGTGCATATAGCGCAGCCGCCCCCAGAGCGGATTGCGAAAGCGGCCGCAGCGATAATCGACCGACGTCCAGACGCGCAGAACATATTCGGCCGCGAAAATCGCTGTCGCGACGCGTTCGATGGCAACGAACGTGAAGGGGTAGCGGATGCGTAGCCAATCGACGGATTCGAGAATGACCGCCGTGACATTGACGATGATCAGAATGGCGAGCGCGGCATTGAAGATGCGGACGGTGAGCGTGCGCGGCGCGTCGTCGTCGAACAGGTCCGCGAGGCGATGGCGCAATGTGGTCTTGCTGCCCTGCAGCACGCGCACGTCCTCCAAAGGTTAGCGAATCGCTAGCCAGCCCTCATGAAGCAATTTTGACGCTGCCTGTCATCCCCACAACGCCGGCGTCGGCGGATGGACGCAAGCGCCGTCATAGCGCAGTCCCTCCGGCCGGTCGCGCGCCAGAAGCAGCGGGCCGTCGAGATCGACATAGTCGGCGCCGCTGGCGAGCAGGAGGGCAGGGGCCATGGCCAGCGAACTTGCCACCATGCAGCCGATCATGCGCTGAAAGCCGAGCCGCTCGGCGTCCGCGGCGAGCGCCAGCGCCTCGGTCAGCCCACCGGCCTTGTCGAGCTTGATGTTGATCGCCTCGTAGCGCCCGCGAAGATCGGCGAGATCGCGGCGGTCATGCAGGCTTTCGTCGGCGCAGAGCGGCACCGGGTGGGGGATTTCCGCCAAGATCGCATCCCTGCCGGCCGGCAGGGGCTGTTCGATCAGCGCGACGCCATGCGCCGCACAAGCGGCGAAATGGGCGGCGAGATCGTCCGGCGACCAGGCTTCATTGGCATCGACGATGAGTTTGGCCGCGGGCGCCGCGGCGCGCACGGCGGCAAGCCGTTCCGCGTCGCCGTCGCCGCCCAATTTGAGCTTGAGGAGCGGGCGCTGCGCCGCTTTGGCGGCCGCCGCCATGGCTTCGGGCGTGTCGAGCGAGAGTGTATAGGCGGTTGCGACCGGCGCGGGCGGTGCGAGGCCGGCAAGCCGGAACACCGGCATGCCGGTGGCCTTGGCCTCGAGGTCCCAGAGTGCGCAATCGAGCGCATTGCGGGCGGCGCCGTGCGGCAAAAGCCCTTGCAATTCGTCGCGGCCAAGTCCGGGGTCAAGTCCGGCTTCGAGGGCTGGCCGCAGGCTTTCGATCTGCGCCACGACGTTTTCGATGCTTTCGCCATAACGCGCATAGGGCACGCATTCGCCACGGCCGCGAAAGCGGCCCTCGTCGAGCGTGGCCACCACGACGACAGCTTCGGTCTTGGCGCCGCGCGAAATGACAAAGCGGCCAGCGATGGAAAAGCGTTCAACCGCGATGTGCAAGCGGCGCGGCAAGCGCGTCAGTTGCTTCCGGCGTCCGCGGCGGCCGCATGATGGCGGTGGTGCGGCACGCGCGCGGTGCCGGCATTCGCCTGCGAATCAAAGCCGATCTTGATGACATAGTCCTGGTCGGAATATTGGCCCGTGACCGGCACGCTGAGCGGGTCGGTGACGACCGTAAACGGTCCTTCCGTCTGGCCCTCGGCGACGCCCGCCGGCACTTGATAGAGCTTGCTGACGGTTGCCGACCCATCGGAGCGGCTGACAATGACGACGCGAACCGGCGCGGGATAGGTGCCTGGCGTGCCGGCGGGACCCAGCAGGACCCGGCCTTCGACGCCGATCTTCATCTGGTATTGCTTGTCGACGACTTGGCAATCGCGGGCGAAATTGATGATCGAAAACTGGTAGCGAACATTCGCGTTCGTCCGGTCGTCGCCCGGGCCATAGACGCGATCTTCGGCCGTGCCGTCCTGAATGCTGATCTCCGGGCATTTGACCGGCGCAAAGGGTTGCGGCTGCGACGGAATGGGCTTGAATTGCACCAGGGCCCAGAGATTGTTCATTTTCGTTTGGCCGCTGTCGTCCGTATCGAAACTGCCGGCCGTTCTGCTGCAGCCGGCGAGGGCGACCGCGCCAAGGAGAAGGATCGTGCGGCCGCGTGACGGTGCCCGCCGCGTCCGTCCGATCCCCACCTTCTCTTGACCGTGCTCCCGCATTTCCCCCGCTCCAATCCCGCGACGCGACGCTTTTATGTGCTTACGGAATAAACCTTTCGGAAAAGTCTGCAACTTTTCACGTCCGGCCGACGCGGCGTCCGCCGCAGCGCCGTTACGGCAAGGCATCGAATCCCTCGCCGAAGCCGCTCAGCGCCAGCGGAATGCCAATGCCTTCCTCGGGGGTCTGAAAGATGATGAAGGTGGCATTATGACCGCTGCGCAGCTCGCCGATCAGTTTGTCGTCCATGACGACCTCGGCGACGCAGCCCGTCGGCAGGCAGCGCACAAAGCCGGCGCGGCCGACGTCGGTATTGTCGATCTTGAGCCCGAGGCCGGAAGGCAGCAGCACGCCAAGCGGCGCGATCACCCGCAGAAGCTTGCTTTTGCCGTCCGCCGTCTTAAGGACGATGACGACGAGGTTGATGTTCGGGCGGTCTTCGGCGGCGACGCTTTGCAGCAAGGCGCATTGCTCATGCGCGGCGCCGGGCGGCGTCTCGCAGCGGATTTCCCAGTCGCCGTGCCGGGATTTGACAACACCTTGGGCGCTGGCCGCGTGCGGCGCGGCGAGTCCCAATAAAGAAGAGAGAAGACAGAGAAACGGCAGCCCGGCGGCGAAGCGGCGTAGTCCGGTCAAGTCGATCATGCTCTGTTCTCGTGCGGCCCGCGAATCCCCGCCGCGCGACGGCCCCCACTACGGACCGACACGCCGCCTGTGCCGCAATCGAATCGGGATCGCGGCGCAAACCGGAGCGTTTTCATTAACCGATCATCTGAGGGATGCAAATCTGGCGGGGCTAAGGCCGCGCTCGCGAAAACCGGCCGTCGCCCAGAAGTCACGCAATTTTCGAGCCATGACGGGCGGCGTGCAGCGGCGGCAAGCGTCGGTTGGCTGCGACATCTCGACATCCCGCCGCCGTTGCAGGTGTTCGCGACGTTCTCCCGGCAAATTGCGTTATGGCTTGCGAAAAGTCGTGTTGCACGAAATAAATCTTTGTGGTTTGGAACGTTTTCAACCACCGCTCGCGCCACGGGGCGGCAGCGAGACGAGACATAAAGTGGTGTGAGGGGAGCGACGAAATTTCATGAGATTTCCGCAGAATTCTGGCCATTGGCTGAAGCATCGCGGCGTGTTCGCACTCTTGGGCGCGCTTTTACTTTCGGTCACTTTGGCCGGCCCGGTTTTCGCCCAATTGGGGCATGCGGTTCCAGGCCAGATCGGCTTCCAGGACTCCGCGACGCCGATCATGGACGAAATCCGCACCTTCTATAATGGCATTCTGACGCCGATCATTTTCGCCGTCAGCATTTTCGTCGGTGCGCTGCTGCTGATCGTGGTCTTCCGCTTCAACGAGAAGGCCAATCCGACCCCCTCGACGCTGACGCATAACACGGCGCTCGAAGTCGCCTGGACGATCGTCCCGGTGCTGATTCTGGTCTTTATCGCGATCCCGTCCTTTCGCCTGCTCGACCATGAATTGGTGATCCCGAAGACCGATATGACGATTAAGGTCACCGGCCATCAATGGTATTGGTCCTATGCCTATCCCGCCGAAGGTTTCGACTTTGATTCCTACATCAAGGCGGACAAAGACCTGAAGCCGGGCGACCTGCGTCAGCTCTCGGTCGACAATGAAGCGGTGGTGCCGGTCAACAAGACCATTCTCGTGCAGGTCACCGCGACCGACGTCATCCATTCCTTCACCGTGCCGTCCTTCGGCGCGCGTATCGACGCCGTCCCCGGCCGCTTGAACCAGACCTGGTTCCGCGCCACCAAGCTCGGCTTGTATTACGGCCAGTGCTCGAAGCTCTGCGGCGAGGACCACGCCTATATGCCGATCGCCTTCCGCGTGGTGAGCGACGCCGACTATGCCGCCTGGGTCGTTGACGCCAAGAAGAAGTTCTCGGCCAATGCGCTTCCGCATTATGCGGAAGCCGCGCCCGCCGTGGCGAGAAACTAGGCCTTGCGCCGCATAAGCCAATAATAATCGAGGATTCCCGAGGGAAAAACGATGAGCACGACCGCGACCGCCCACGATGCGCATGGTCATCCGACTGGATGGCGGCGTTTCCTCTATTCGACCAATCATAAAGACATTGGCACGCTCTATATCATCTTCGCGATCGTGGCCGGCGTCTTCGGCGCAGCGCTGTCGATTGCCATGCGTGCCGAATTGCAGGAGCCGGGGCTTCAGGTTTTCCCGCTTCTGGCGCGGATCCTCGACGGCGCCCCGCCGGACATGGCGACCGATTACGCCAAGAACCTCTATAACGTGTTCATCACCGCGCACGGCCTGACGATGATCTTCTTCGTCGTGATGCCGGCGCTGATCGGCGGCTTCGGCAATTGGTTCGTGCCGCTGATGATCGGCGCGCCGGATATGGCCTTCCCGCGCATGAACAATATTTCGTTCTGGCTGCTGCCGGCCTCGTTCGCGCTTTTCTTCATCTCCTTCTTCATGGAGGGCGCGCCGGGCATGAAGGGATTTGGCGGCGGCTGGGTGCTTTATCCACCGTTGTCGGAGCAGGGCCATCCAGGCCCGGCAATGGATTTCGTCATTCTGTCGATCCATCTCGCGGGTGCCTCGTCGATCCTCGGCGCGATCAATTTCATCACCACGATCTTCAACATGCGCGCGCCGGGCATGACCCTGCATCGCATGCCGCTGTTCGCCTGGTCGGTTCTGGTGACGGCCTTCCTGCTCGTCCTGTCGCTGCCGGTGCTCGCCGGCGCGATCACCATGCTGCTGACCGACCGTAACTTCGGCACGACCTTCTTCAAGCCGGAAGGCGGCGGCGATCCGCTTTTGTTCCAGCACTTGTTCTGGTTCTTCGGCCATCCCGAAGTCTACATTCTGATCCTGCCGGGCTTCGGCATCGTCAGCCACGTCATCTCGACCTTCTCGAAGAAGCCGATCTTCGGCTATCTCGGCATGGCCTATGCCATGGTCGCGATCGGCGTCGTTGGCTTCGTCGTCTGGGCGCATCACATGTACACGGTCGGCCTGTCGCTCGACACGCAGCGCTATTTCGTCTTCGCGACGATGGTGATCGCGGTGCCGACCGGCATCAAGGTCTTCTCGTGGATTGCGACCATGTGGGGCGGTTCGATCTCGTTCCGCGTGCCGATGCTGTGGGCGACAGGCTTCATCTTCCTGTTCACCGTCGGCGGCGTGACCGGCGTCGTGCTGGCCAATGCCGGCATCGATCGCGCCCTGCACGAGACCTATTACGTGGTGGCGCACTTCCACTACGTGCTGTCGCTCGGCGCGGTCTTCGCCATCTTCGCGGGCTTCTATTACTGGTTCCCGAAGATGAGCGGCTACATGTACAACGAGACGCTCGGCAAGATTCACTTCTGGATGATGTTCATCGGCGTGAACGTCACCTTCTTCCCGCAGCACTTCCTCGGTCTTGCGGGCATGCCGCGCCGCTACGTCGATTATCCCGATGCGTACCGGCTGTGGAACGAGGTGTCGTCGTACGGCGCCTATCTCTCCGGTCTCAGCGTCATCCTGTTCCTCTACATCATCTTCGATGCCTTCGCGAAGAAGCGCATCGCCGGCAATAATCCGTGGGGTGTTGGCGCGACGACGCTCGAGTGGACGGTTTCTTCGCCGCCGCCGTTCCATTCCTACGAGGTTCTGCCGCGTATTGTCGGCACGGATCATTGATCAACGGGGCGGCGCGCGAGCGCCGCTTCCATTCCTGGGTAAGATCAGACAGGCATGAGCGTTATCGACGATAGCAGTGCAGGGGCATCCGGGTTCGCGGCGATTTCGGTCGCCGAGCCGCGGGATTATCTGGCGCTCGTCAAGCCGCGGGTGATGCAGCTTGTCGTCGTCACGGCGCTGGCCGGCATTCTGCTTGCGCCGCATCCGGTGAATTTCGTCATCGGTCTCTCGTCGCTGCTTTGCATCGCAGTCGGTGCCGGCGCATCCGGCGCGCTCAATATGTGGTACGATGCCGACATCGACGCGCTGATGCGGCGCACCAGCAAAAGGCCGATTCCGACCGGCCGCATCACGCGCTCCGAAACCTTGACCTTCGGCCTGGTGCTTTCGTGCTTCGCCGTGGTGACGCTGTATCTCGTCGCCAATGCTTTGGCCGCCGGGCTCTTGGCCTTCACCATCTTCTTCTATGTCGTCATCTATACGATGTGGCTGAAGCGCTCGACGCCGCAGAACATTGTCATCGGCGGGGCCGCCGGCGCGCTGCCGCCGATCGTCGGTTATGCCGCGGCGACAGGCCATGTCGGTCTCGCACCGCTCGTGCTCTTCGGCTTGATTTTCGCTTGGACGCCGCCGCATTTCTGGGCCTTGGCGCTGGCGCGCACCGGCGACTACGGCAACGCCGGCGTGCCGATGATGCCGAACGTCAAGGGCGCCGATCACACCCGGCTCGAGATCCTCGTCTATAGCGTGATTCTCGCCGCCATCGGCCTGCTGCCCTATGCCTTCGGCTTCGCCTCGATCGTCTATGGAATTGTCAGCCTCGTGCTCGGCGTGGAATTCGTCCGCCGTGCCGTTCTCGTCTTCCGCGTGCGCGAGGGCGACGCGGCAAACAAGACCGCGATGCGGCTTTTCTGGTTTTCGATCATCTATCTCTATGTGCTGTTCGCCGAATTGCTGGTCGAGCGCGTGCTCTTCGTGATCGGAGCTCTGCGATGATGTCTTACGAGATCGATCCCAAAGGCGTGACACTGACACCCGAGCAGGCCCGCAGCCGCCGTTTGCGTAATATCGCCATCGGCCTCGTCATTGGCGCGCTGGTGGTGCTGTTTTATGTCGTGACGATCGTCAAGATCGGTCCTGGCGTGACCAAGCCGCCGATATAGGATCGAGAATGTCGGCTGCGCCCCAGACTCCCTTGCCACCCCCCTTGCCACGCCGCCCGAAAAGCCCGCGCCAAGGGCTCGTCGCGTTTTCCGTTATGGCTGTCGTCGTCGGCATGCTTGGCATGTCGTTTGCGGCCGTGCCGCTCTATCGCGCCTTTTGCGCGGCGACCGGCTTTGCCGGCACGACGCAAGTGCGCCGCGTCGCGCCGAAGGAAGAGGGCAAGCGCGTGCTTACGGTGCATCTCGACGCCAATGTCGCGCCGGGGCTTGCGCTCGATTTCGCGCCGGAGGTGCTGGGCGTCTCGGTGCGCACGGGCCAGACCGCGACCGTCTTCTTCAAGGTGACGAACCGCAGCGACCGCGAAGTCGCCGCTCGCGCCGTCTACAATGTGGCGCCCGGCCAGGTCGGCGCCTATTTCGATAAGATCGCCTGCTTCTGCTTCAGCGAGCAGCATTTCGCCCCGCATCAGACGGTCGAAATGCCGGTCGTCTTCTTCCTCGATCCGGCCTTGGAGAAGGATGAGACGATGAACGATATCAACGAGGTTTCGCTGTCGTACACCTTTTATGGGGTGCGCGATCCGCGTGTCACTACGGCCCAGGCGGTCAGTCCGTCGCCGCGGCTTTAACGCATCGGGATGAAGAAACGCGGCACGGACAAGGGGGCCGCGGGGGTGTTAAAGCCCCGCAGAGACGAGAGGGAACGAAATGTCTGACGCGCACGCCAAGCCACCCCATCCATATCATCTCGTCGATCCGAGCCCGTGGCCGATTGTCGGCGCCTTCGGCGCTTTCATCATGGCGGTCGGCGCCATCATGTGGATGAAGGCGATCCCGATCGGTTCGGTCACGCCGGGCAGCTATGTTTTCGGCGCCGGCCTCATCTGCGTGCTTTTCGTCATGGCCAATTGGTGGCTCGACGTCATCAAGGAGGCGCAGACCCCCGGCGTCCATACGCCCGTCGTCGCGCTTGGCCTGCGCTATGGCATGATCCTTTTCATCGCCTCCGAGGTGATGTTCTTCGTCGCCTGGTTCTGGGCCTTCTTCGATGCGGCTCTGTTTCCCAACGCGACAATCGAATATGCGCGCACGGCGTTCACCGGCGGTCACTGGCCGCCGAAGGGTATCGAATCGATCGATCCCTGGCACTTCCCGCTGCTCAATACGCTCATCCTGTTGACCTCGGGCACGACGGTCACCTGGGCGCATCACGCGCTGCTCAACAACGACCGCAAGGGATTGGTGAACGGCCTCATTCTGACGGTGCTGCTCGGCCTCTCGTTCACCGCCGTCCAGGCCTATGAATATGCCCACGCCCCCTTCGCCTTTAAGGGCTCGATCTACGGCGCGACCTTCTTCATGGCGACGGGCTTCCACGGCTTCCACGTCATCATCGGCACGATCTTCCTGATCGTGTGCCTGCTGCGGGCGCTCGCCGGGCAGTTCACGCCCCAGCGTCATCTCGGCTTCGAATTCGCCGCCTGGTATTGGCATTTCGTCGACGTGGTGTGGCTGTTCCTCTTCTCCTGCATTTATGTCTGGGGATCTTGGGGCGGGCCGTTCGAACATTGAGCCACGCTTAACGCTTGCGCCCGGCCCATGCCGGGCGCAATAAGCCCGCCATGAGCAGTCTCGACTCCGGCGGTGCGCATCCGCAATCCTTATCCTCGGCGATTTGGCGCGGCATCGCCGGCCGTTGCCCCCGCTGCGGGCAGGGCAAGATGTTTTCCGGATTGCTGACGGTTGCGCCGGGCTGCCAAGCCTGCGGCCTCAGCTATGGATTTGCCGATGCGGGCGATGGCCCTGCCGTTTTCGTCATGCTGTTTGCGGGCTTCATCATCGTCGGCCTCGCGCTCTTCCTCGAAGTCGCCTACGAGCCGCCCTATTGGGTCTATTTCGCCGTCTTTCCGCCGCTGACGATTCTTGTTTGCCTCGGCCTTCTGCGGCCTTTGAAGGGCGTTCTGCTGTCGCTGCAATATCGCAATAAGGCCGAGCAGGGCCGCCTCGAGAACCAGGCGCGCAATGGCTGAGGCCCCGGCGCGCAAGGGGCTCGTCGTGCCCTTGCTCTTTGCCTTTGCCGTGACGGGCCTGCTGGTCTCGCTCGGCGTCTGGCAATTGCATCGCCTGGCCTGGAAACAGGCGCTGATCGCCCGGATCACGGCGCGCAGCACCGCGGCGGCGCAACCGATGCCGGCGCCCGCCGATTGGGGGGGCCTCAAAGCCGACGATTACGATTATCGCCGCATCTCCCTCCGCGGCCATTTCGACAATGCGCATGAAGTGCTGGTCTTTGAGACCGAGGGTCCACGCGACCTCGGCCCGGGCTATCTGGTGCTGACGCCTTTGGTCCTTGCTTCGGGCGATGCGGTCATCGTCAATCGCGGCTTCGTGCCTGCGTCGCTGGCGGCGAAATCCACGCGTCCGCAGAGCGAGGTCGCGGGCGAGGTGGCGCTGACCGGCCTGATGCGGCCGCCGCAGCCGCGCAATCTCTTCACGCCGGCCGACGACCCGTCGCACGGCCTTTATTTCAGCCGCGACCCGGCGCCGATCGCGGCGCATTTCGGCCTCGCGCATGTTGCCCCGTTCGTCGTCGATGCGGACAAGACAAAGATTGCCGGCGGCTGGCCGGAAGGCGGCCTGACCAATGTCGATATTCCCAATAACCACATGGAATATGCGATGACGTGGTTCGGCCTTGCTGGCGGCCTGTGGATCGTCGTCGGCACTTATATTTTCGGGGCGTTGCGCGAAAGGCGAGCCAAGGCAAAGGCTTAAGCGCCACCTTGGCGTTAAGTTTCGGGCCAGCAAAAATCCCCGCTGCCGGGATTTTGTGCTAGATCATCTCCGGAATCGTGAAAAGTTCGGGCCCGAACGTGAAATATATCTCGACGCGGGGCACCGCGCCCTCATTGTCCTTTACCGATGCGCTGATCGCCGGCCTCGCCGACGACGGCGGCCTGTATCTGCCGCAATCCTATCCGCAGCTCACGCCGGCCGAGATAGCGGGCTTTGCCGGGCAGCCCTATGCAGCCGTGGCCGAAGCGGTGATCTGGCCGTTCGTCGCCGGAACGCTCGATCGCGCCGCGCTGCGGGCGATGCTGGCCGATGCTTATGCCGGTTTCGACCACATCGCGGTCGCGCCGCTGTCGCAGCTTGGCGATAATCTGTTCCTGCTCGAATTGTTTCACGGCCCGACCTTGGCCTTCAAGGATCTGGCCATGCAATTGCTCGGCCGGCTGATGCAGCACGTGCTTGCGGCCCGCGGCCAGCGCGCGACGATTGTCGGCGCCACCTCGGGCGACACGGGTGCCGCCGCCATCGCGGCTTTTCAAGGCCTTCCCGAGGTCGATGTCTTCATCCTTTATCCAAACGGCCGCGTCTCCGACGTGCAGCGCCGGCAGATGACGACCGTTGCGGCCGATAATGTCCATACGATTGCGCTTGAGGGCACATTCGACGACGCTCAGAACATGGTGAAAGGGCTTTTCGCCAACAAACGCTTCCGCCAGGACTATTCGCTCGCCGGCGTGAATTCGATCAATTGGGCGCGCGTGGTGGCGCAGGTCGTCTATTATTTCACGAGCGCGGTGGCGCTCGGCGCGCCGCAGAGGCCCGTCTCCTTCGCCGTGCCGACGGGCAATTTCGGCGACATTCTCGCGGGCTGGGTGGCGAAGAAAATGGGCCTGCCGATCGAGCGGCTCGTCATTGCCACCAATGCAAATGATATTCTTGTTAGAACGTTGAACAGCGGCCGTTACGAGATCGGCCGTGTCGAGGCCACACAATCGCCCTCAATGGACATTCAGGTGTCCTCGAATTTCGAGCGGCTTTTGTTCGAGGCCTGCGGCCGCGACGCGACGACCGTAAGCAGGCTGATGAATTCCCTGCAGCAATCCGGTGGTTTTTCGCTCGACGCTGCCCCGCTTGCGGCGGTCCGCGCCGAGTTCGATGCCGAACGCGTCGATGAGACACAAACGAGTGAGGAGATCGCGCGCGTGTGGCGCGAGACCGAGAGATTGATCGACCCGCATACCGCTGTTGGCGTCAAGGCTGCCCGTGTTGCGCTTGGCGCGCGCCCGCATATTCCGGCGATTGTGCTCGGCACGGCGCATCCGGCGAAATTCCCCGCCGCGATCGCGCGCGCGACCGGCCAGCATCCGCGCCTGCCGCCGCATCTCGCCGATCTCGATCAGCGGCCGGAACATTTCGACGTGCTGCCGAACGATCAAAGCGCGGTCGAAGGCTTTATCCGCGCGCGTCTGCGCGGCGAAAGGGGCGTGTCGCGGAGGGCGGCATCATGAGCGTCGAGGTCACGACTCTCCCGTCAGGCCTGCGCATCGTCACCGATAAAATGCCGCATCTTGAAACTGTCTCGCTCGGCGTCTGGGTGGCGGCGGGCTCGCGGCACGAGCGGCCGCGTGAGCGCGGCCTCTCGCATCTTCTCGAACATATGGCCTTCAAAGGCACGCGGCGGCGCTCGGCGCGCGACATCGCCGAAGAGATTGAAAACGCTGGCGGCGACCTCAATGCTGCAACAAGCGTTGAGCAGACCGCTTATTATGCGCATGTGCTCGCCGGCGATGCCGGCCTCGCCCTCGACATTCTCGCCGACATCCTGACCGAAAGCGTCTTCGACAAGGAGGAGCTTGAGCGCGAGAAAGAGGTCATCATTCAGGAGATCGGCGCGGTCGAAGACACGCCCGACGATCTTGTCTTCGATCTCTTCAATGCAGCGGCTTTTCCTGAACAGCCGATCGGCTGGCCGATCCTCGGCACGCCGGAGCATGTCAAAGCCTTCGATCGGTCGATGATCGCCAATTATCTCGCGCAGCATTATCGCAGCGGCGTGACGGCGGTCGGCGCCGCCGGCGCCCTCGATCACGCGCAGATCGTCGACGCCGCCGCGGCACGGTTTGCGGCGATGCCGGCACAGCCGGCCGAGGATGCCGCGCCGGCGCGTTATGTCGGTGGCGAGGCGCGGGTGAGCCGGCGCCTCGAACAGGCGCATCTCGTGATCGGTTTCGAGGGGCTCTCCTATGCCGCATCGGCCTTTTATGCGTTGAGCGTTTTCGCCAATGCGGTTGGCGGCGGCATGTCCTCGCGGCTCTTCCAGGAAGTGCGCGAAAAGCGCGGCCTGGCTTATGCGGTCAATTCCTTCCATTGGGGCTATGCCGACACGGGCCTCTTCGGCTTCTATGCGGCGACGAGCAAGCAGCAGGTGCGCGAGCTTGTCCCGGTGGCGCTCGAATGCATTGCCGCGGCGGCAAACGATTTGTCGGAGGTCGAGATCAATCGCGCCAAGGCGCAGATGAAGGTTTCGCAACTCGCCGCGCTCGAATCGCCGACCGCGCGGTCGGAGCAGATCGCCCGCCAGATGCTGGCCTTTGGCCGCGTGCTGACGCGCCAGGAAATTCTCGAAAAGATCGATGCTTTGACGGTTGCGGAAATTCGCGCCGCTGGCGCGGTCGCCTTGCGCTCGGCCCCGACGGTCGCAGCCGTCGGGCCGGTCACGAAAGTTCACACGCCGGATCGCGTCCGCGAACTCATCGGCGGGACCTGAGGAGGATCGGGTGGCTCTGTTCCGGCTCGGCGGCCCGAGCGAGATCAGCAATTTCATCCGCGGCGAAGGCATCCTCCTGCGCCCGGCGGAGCCGCGCGATTATGAAGCCTGGGCCGAGTTGCGCGAAAAAAGCCGTGCCTTTCTCACGCCATGGGAGCCGACTTGGCCCGGCGACGACTTGACCCGCACCGCGTTCCGCCGCAGGCTGCGACGCAATCTGCAGGAAATGACGAATGATGAGGCCTATCCATTCCTCATCTTTCGCGACGATGAAACGCTCGTCGGTGGCTTGACGCTTGGGCAAGTGAAGCGTGGCGTCGCGCAATCGGCGACGCTCGGCTATTGGATGGGCATGCCTTACGCGGGCAAAGGATTCATGTCGCGGGCCGTGCGGGCGATGACGGGCTATGCCTTCACGTCGCTGCATCTGCATCGGATCGAAGCGGCGTGTCTGCCGCATAACGAGGCGTCGATCAGGCTCCTCGAACGTGTCGGCTTCAAGCGGGAGGGGTTCGCGCGGGCCTATTTGCGGATCAATGGGCTCTGGCAAGATCATCTGCTTTACGCACTTCTGGAAACCGACCCGCTGCCTTTGCGGGTCGCACGCCGCGATCGCGGCTGAGTGGAGAAAAATGTCGGCGGCTTCACGCGTAAGAATTTTGATGCGTCAATGCCCGGCATTGCTCGTTCTCGCGTTTTTGGTTCTGGGGATCGCACCGGCCCGCGCCATCGAATCGGTGCGCATCCCGCTTG
Source organism: Pseudomonadota bacterium (assembly GCA_040756295.1). GTDB lineage: Bacteria > Pseudomonadota > Alphaproteobacteria > Rhizobiales > Beijerinckiaceae > Methylovirgula. Next base: position 141,270 of record JBFLZN010000003.1, read on the forward strand.
ACGCCACCGCGATCGATCTCACCAAGGCTGTCGAGAACTACGGCGCGCAGGGCGACCGGCTGCTGGTCTCAACCGCGCCGGGCTCGGATGGGATCGTGCGACGCATCGAAGTGCGCGCGCTTGAGCCCGGCTCGCATCCCAATTGGATCGTCTTCGCGCTGACGAACGACACCGACGAGCAGATCGAGCGCCTGGTCGTTGCGCCGCATTTTCGGCTGGTCGGCTCGGGCGTCATCTGGCCGGATCTCGGCGCCTCGCGCATTTCCGCGATCACCGCGAGCCAGAGCTTTCCGCCGGAGCGCATTGAAAGTGCCGACGCCGATGTCTTCCGGTTGACGATCGATCCCGGCACGACCGTGACCTATGTCGCGGAATTGCGTTCCGCCGGCCTGCCACAACTCTATCTCTGGCAGCCTGACGCTTATAAGGACAAGCTCAATAGCCTGTCGCTCTATAAGGGCATCGTCATTGGCGTTGCCGGCCTGCTGGCGCTCTTTCTGACCATCGTCTTTGTCGTCAAAGGCGCCGTGATCTTTCCGGCGGCCGCCGCGCTTGCTTGGGCGGTGCTTGCCTATGTCTGCATCGATTTCGGCTTCTGGGATAAGATTTTCGACACGTCGGAGCAGGCCGACCGCATCTGGCGCGCAGGTGCCGAAACGTCGCTCGCGGCAACGCTGCTGGTCTTCCTTTTCGCCTATCTCAACCTCAATCGCTGGCATGTGCGCGCCTCGCATGTCGCGATCGGCTGGCTCGCCTTTCTTCTCGCCTTGATCGGGCTTGCGGTCTTCGACGCGCCGATCGCCGCCGGCGTCGCGCGCATTTCGCTCGCGACCATTGCCGCGGTGGGCTTCATCCTCGTTCTTTATCTTTCGACGCACGGTTATGACCGCGCGGTGATGCTGATCCCGACCTGGTTCCTGCTGCTCGTCTGGGTGATCGCCGCGGGCTTTACGGTCACCGGCACGCTCACCAACGATCTCGTTTCGCCGGCGCTGATCGGCGGCCTCGTGCTCATCGTCATGCTGATCGGTTTCACCGTCATGCAGAACGCCTTCGCCAGCGGCGGCCTGGGTTATGGCGCGATCAACGATTCCGAGCGCAAGGCCCTGGCGCTGACCGGCTGCGGCGATACGATCTTCGACTGGGACGTCGCTTCGGACCGCGTCTTCGTCAGCCCGGAGGTTGAAACCCAGCTCGGCCTTTATCGCGGCGAGCTCGAAGGCCCGGCGTCGAAATGGCTGGAAATCCTGCATCCGTTCGAGCGCGACCGCTATCGCGCGAGCCTCGACACGATGCTCGAACAAAGACGCGGCCGCATCAATCAGGAATTCCGCTTGCGCGCCGCCGACGGGCATTATTTCTGGTATCTGCTCAAGGCGCGCCCGGTTGTCGGCCCCGAAGGCGAGGTGATCCGCGTCATCGGAACGCTGTCCGACATCACCGAGCAGAAGACCGCCCAGACGCGGCTTCTGCATGATGCGGTGCACGACAATCTGACCGGCCTGCCGAACCGCGAATTGTTCTTCGACCGGCTCGACGCGGCGCTCAAACTTTCCCAGACCGACGCGCAAATCCGCCCGACCGTCATCTGCATCGACATCGACCGCTTCAAGCAAATCAACGAGACGATCGGCTTTTCGGCGGGCGATTCGATCCTGCTGACCGTCGCGCGCCGCCTCGGCCGCATTTTGAAGCCGCAGGATACGCTCGCGCGGCTGAGCAGCGACCAATTCGCCGCCGTGGTGATTTCGGAAAGCGAGACCGATCATATCATCGCCATCGCCAATGTCGTGCGCCGTGCGGTTTCGACGCCGGTCGCGTTCGGCGAAACCGAAGTGCCGCTCACGGCCTCGATCGGTCTGGCGCTGTTCGATCCGCAATTGCATGCCAACCGCGAGGACATGCTGAACGATGCCGAGATCGCCGTGCGCCATGGCAAGCGCATCGGCGGCAATCGCATCGAAGTCTTCCGCCCATCGATGCGGACGGTGCGCTCCGACCGGCTGACGCTCGAGGCCGATCTGCGCCGCGCGCTCGATCGCGGCGAAATGCAAATCCTGTTTCAGCCGATCATCCGGCTCGAGGACCGCACCGTCGCCGGCTTCGAGGCGCTGCTGCGCTGGGATCATCCGCGGCTTGGCCGCCTCAGCCCGGCGGAATTCATCCCCGTCGCGGAAGAGACCGGCAGCATTGTCGATCTCGGCATTTTCGCAATGGAGCGCACGGCGCGCGAGCTCTCCGCCTGGCAGGCGGCGCTCGATCTCGATCCGCCGCTCTTTGCCAGCGTCAATATCTCGTCACGGCAATTGCTGCGCCACGATCTGTTGCAGGACGTGCGCGCCGTGCTCTCGCGCTGGAAGGTCGCGCGCGGCACGCTGAAGCTCGAATTGACCGAAAGCCTGGTGATGGAAAACCCGGAATATGCGGCGCAGATCTTGAGCCGGATTCACGAGTTCGGCGCCGGCCTCTCGCTCGACGATTTCGGCACCGGCTATTCCTCGCTCGCCTATTTGCAGCGTTTCCCCTTCGACACGATCAAGATCGACCGTTCTTTCGTGCATCATAACCGCAAGGGCGCGCGGCCGGTCATCCTGCGCTCCATCGTGACGCTGGCGCATGATCTCGGCATGGATATTGTCGCCGAAGGCGCCGAGACCGAGTCCGATGCGATCGAGCTTTATCAACTCGGTTGCGAATTCGCGCAGGGCTATATTTTCGGCCATCCGATGAGCGCCGGCGAGGCGCGCAAGCTCGTCGGCGCGGCGCAGGCTGCAGCGTAGAGCATCGGACCGAAAAGTGCGAAGCGGTTTTCGGACAAATCCGATGCGGTTTAAGAATCATCGGACCGAAAAGTGCGAAGCGGTTTTCGGACAAATCCGATGCGGTTTAAGAATCATCGGACCGAAAAGTGCGAAGCGGTTTTCGGACAAATCCGATGCGGTGAGAAAGACTTAAAAACGTCGAG
>JBFLZN010000003.1:144334-465697 GCA_040756295.1 Pseudomonadota bacterium
CATCGGACCGAAAAGTGCGAAGCGGTTTTCGGACAAATCCGATGCGGTTTAAGAATCATCGGACCGAAAAGTGCGAAGCGGTTTTCGGACAAATCCGATGCGGTGAGAAAGACTTAAAAACGTCGAGCGATTCAATTGAACGTCCGACGCTCTAGAGCCGTTCGACAGGGCTTTCCTGACGCGACGTGCTGCCTACGCGCGCCCGGCCTCGGTCGAGAGAAAGGCCGGATCGATGCCGATCTTGCGCATCGCGACGTCGTAACGCGATTCAAGTGGCGTCTCGAAGATGAGCGCGGCATCGGCGGGGCAGGTGAGCCAGCCGTTGTTTTGCATCTCGTCTTCCAACTGGCCGGGCGACCAGCCGGCATAGCCAAGCGCGAGGATCGCCCGATCCGGGCCCGCGCCCTTGGCGATTGCCCGCAAGATGTCGATCGTCGCGGTCAGTGACACGCCGCCATCAATCGGCAGGGTTGAATTGTCGATATAGAAATCGTTCGAATGCAAGACGAAGCCGCGTCCGGCCTCGACCGGGCCGCCGCGCAAAACCGGGACGGCGCCGGCCTGCATCGGCAGGCGGATTGCCTCGTCCGGCTTGATGACCTCGAGTTGAATCAGAAGCTCGGAGAAATTCAGGCTCGGCGCGCGGCGGTTGATGACGATGCCCATCGCCCCTTCGTCGGAATGCGCGCATAAATAGACGACACTGCGGGCGAAGCGGTCGTCGGCCATGCCGGGCATGGCAAGCAGGAACTGCCCGTCAAGATATTCGCTGTCTTTGCCCTTCTGTTTCGTCGTTGCCATCATGAGACCCTTGCTTGAGAGGGAACAAATGGGTTCCGAAGGCCACAATTTCATCTCTCGCCAGTGCGAAAATTGATGAAAAGGAAGACGCACAGGTGGTTGCCACAATCTTACGCAATCTTCGTTCCTGGTGTTCCGCGCTTATGTTGGCGCAGGCGCGCTGCTTTGACCATCCTCTTTTTTGGGGCCGGCTTTGCCTCGGGATAGGTTTCGGCCTTGTCGCGCTCGCAGCGAAGTCAGATCCGTTTACCAGCCTCTGGGCAGGGTCGGGCAGTGATAAGGCACAAATGCGGCTGATCGCTGGCACGCCGCATCGCAATGGTCTTTATGCGGCCGCCGCGGAGATAAAGCTTGCCCAGTCGGCGATCACCTATTGGCGCGCGCCGGGCGATGCCGGCGTGCCGCCGACTTTTTCCTTCCAAGGGTCGGAAAATCTCGCGTCGGCTGCGGTGGCTTATCCGGCCCCGCAGCGGATCAACGAGCAAGGCCTCGACGCCTTTGGCTATCGCGGCGGCGTCACCTTTCCCATCGCCGTCGCTGCGCGCGATCCGGCAAAGCCGGTGCGTCTGCGGCTCTCGCTCGATTATGCCGTCTGCGACAACATTTGTTTGCCGGCAAAAAGCGTCGCGACGCTTCAACTGCCGCAAAAAGGCACAAGCACGGCGGAAAAATTGATCGCGCAGGCGGCGGGACGCGTGCCGAGTCCACTCACGAAAGCCGCCGTCGAGAAAGAAATTGTGATTACCGCGGACCCCGCTGCGCAGCCGCCGCGCTGGATTTTGACCTGGAACGGCGCGGCGCTGCCGATCGATCTTTTCGCCGAAGCGCCGGATGGCTGGGACATCGAAACCAAAAAGCTTGCAGACCGGCGGTTTTCGCTCATTGCGACGCAGCAGCCTTTGAAGGGGCTGCGCGCGCGTGTCCCGACACAACTGACACTGACGACGGCGCAGCAATCTTATGTCTTCGCTTTGGACCTTGATCTGCCGGCGCAGGCATCGTCCGCCGGTCCCAAATAGGGCTGCGCGTTTCTCGACGCGATCGAGGCGTACATTCGCCGCATGAGCGCCAGCGAGACCCTTACGACACGACGTTTACATGAAGCGGCAGCAGCCGAGACCTTGATCCCGGCTGCCTGTGCGGCAACACGATCCGCGCTCAGATTTTAGTGACGGCCGCCATGCGAAGCCTGGCCACCGTGCCGGCCGGCCTCCGAGGCACGCTCGCGATCGTTTGCAAAATTGCCGCCGGATGCCTGGCCGCCTTTCCGGCCCGCCTCGGACGCGCGCTGCGGATCGTTGGCGAAATTGCCGCCCGACACATGGCCGCCCTTCCGTCCTGCTTCCGCTGCCAGCTCATGGTCCTGCGAGAAGCTGCGCTTCTCATCCGGAACACTAGCGCCGCCTTTGCGGCCGGCCTCGGAGGCGAGTTCGTGGTCGCGCGAAAAGCTGCGCTCTTCGGCCGGAACGCTCGCGCCGCCCTTGCGTGCGATCTCGCGTTGCTTCTCTTCGTCCATCGAAGCGAAGCCTCGGTTCGAGGTCGAATGTGCCATAGGTTTCTCCCATTGTCTCAATGGATTACTTTGATGCCGGCGTTGTCCGGCTGCGTCTGGAATGCCTGCCGGCGGCGGGTTGTTCCGCCCTAAATGAAGCTTAATCTTGCGGCGGCGCCGGTGGCGTTGCGCTTGTCGGCTTGCGATGCGGACGAGCAGACGCTAGTTAGCTGCCACCAAGACGGGGACAGGATATGGCAATTCAAATTGGTGAGGCACTGCCGCACGTCGCCTTTACGGTGATGACGGCCGAGGGCGTGCAGCCGCGCACGACGGACGAGATTTTCAAAGGGCGCAAGATTGTGCTCGTTGGCGTGCCGGGCGCTTTCACGCCGACGTGCACGCTCAATCACGTGCCGGGCTTTATCGAGAAGGCAGATGAGTTCCGCGACAAGGGCGTCGCTGTCATCGCAGTCACCGCCGTCAACGATGTTTTCGTCATGAATGCCTGGGCGAAATCCCTCGGCGCCGCAAACGACGACTTTATTTTTCTCGCCGACGGAAGCGCCACCTTTGCCAAGGCCATCGGGCTGACGCTCGATTTGACGGAGCGAGGGCTTGGCCTGCGGTCGCAGCGCTACGCCATGCTCGTCGATGACGGCGTCGTGACAAAGCTCAATATCGAACCGGCCTCCGGTAAGGCCGAAGTGTCGAGCGCCGAAGCCCTGTTGCAACAAATTTAAGTGAAGCAGCCTTCGGGCTTTTGTTGCGTTCAAGCTGGATGCAATGGCGTCCAGCTTACGTCCTCATTCTTTTCTGTTTTGAATTGTCGGCCGGCACAGCCTTGGCGCGGCGTGCGCTGCTGATCCCGCTGCCGCCGCGGCGTCCTGTCGATCTCGCCGCGCCCGCGCTGACGCCGCCCGCGCCAACGGCAAGTACGCCGTTGCCGCCGCCGCGCCCCGCCGGTCTTACCACGCCCACGGTGCCGCCAGCCGAGCCAACGGTAAGTACGCCGTCGCCGCTGCCGCGCCCCGTCGATCTCGCCGCGCCCAAGCCGCCGCCCGCCAAGACGGCGCCTGTAGAGACGCCGACTGTGGAGACGCCGCCGGTCACACCGCCGGTGCCGATCAGCACGCCGATGCCACCAACGCCGGACCCCGCCTGTCCACGCGTCCTCGCCAGCAAAACGCTTGTTGTCGCCGCAGCGCCGCCAGTCACGGACGCAAATGGCTGCGGCATCGCTGCGCCTGTCACTTTGTCGGCCGTTCTGCTGGCCGACGGCACGAAAGTGCCGTTCGAGCCGCCGTCATTGATCCGCTGCGACCTCGCCGAGACGCTCGGCGCCTGGTTCCGCGAGGATGTCGCCCCGGCGGTCCAACCGGCTGGCGGCCTCGCCAAAATTCTCGGCTCGAACGGCTATGAATGCCGCACCCGCAATCATGTTCCCGGCGGCAAGCTCAGCGAACACGCCAAGGGCAATGCCCTCGATGTGCGCGGGATCGTATTGCGCAACGGGCAAACGATCCTGATCCGGAAAGACGCGCCGCAAAAGCCGGCCTTTCTGGCGCGGATGAAGGCCACCGCCTGTGCGCGCTTCACCACCGTGCTCGGGCCGGGCGCGGACGCGGCGCATGCGGCGCATCTCCACGTCGATCTCGAACAGCGCCATCATGGCTCTCGCATCTGCGAATGGGACGCAAACTGACGGCAAATGGCCGACAAGTGGCCCGGGTTGACGTTCTCAGGCCGCGCCCATAAGGAAAGGACAAAAAGGAGAGGCGCTCGTGGCCGAGACAAAGCATTACAACATTGTTTTCCTGGACCGTGCGACCCTTGGCGTGCCGGTGCGGAAGCCGAATTTTCCGCATAGCTATAAGGAATACGAGGAGACGGTCGCCGATCAGGTCGTCGAGCGTCTTGCCGATGCCGATATCGCCATCATCAATAAGGTCCCGTTGCGCGCGGCGAGCCTTGAGAAACTGCCGAAGCTGAAATTGATCGCCGTTGCGGCGACCGGCACCGATGTCGTGGACAAGGCCTATTGCAAGGCGCACAACATCCCGGTTTCGAACATCCGCAATTACGCCGACAATACGGTGCCGGAACATACTTTGGCGCTGATCTTCGCGTTGCGCCGCAACCTCATCCCCTATGTGCAGGACGTGCGCCGCGGCAAATGGCAGACGATCAACCAATTCTGCTATTTCGATCATCCGATCCACGACATCTCCGGCTCGACGCTCGGTCTCATCGGCTATGGCGCGCTCGGCAAGTCGGTCGGCGCGCGCGCGCAAGCGCTGGGCATGAAGGTGATTGCCACCGACGTCTATGATTTCCCCGGCAAGGTCGATCTCGACACGATCTTGCGGGAAAGCGACGTCATCTCGCTGCATTGCCCGCTGACGGAGCAGACGCGCAATGTCATCGGCGCCGCCGAGCTGAAGAAAATGAAGAAGGACGCGATCCTCATCAACACCGCACGTGGCGGCCTCGTTGACGAAAAGGCACTGGCCGAGGCGCTGAAGTCCGGCGAGATCGCCGGCGCCGGCTTCGATGTGCTGACGGTCGAGCCGCCGAAGAACGGCAATGTCCTGCTCGATGCCGATCTGCCGAACCTCTTGATCACGCCGCATGTCGCCTGGGCCAGCGTCGAGGCGATGACGGGGCTGTCGAACCAGCTTGTCGACAATATCGAGGCCTGGGTTGCCGGCACGCCGCGCAACCTCGTGCTCGAATAGATTTTGATCTAAGCGACTAGTTAGTAAGCTCAATGGCGCGGCCGTTTCGGCGGCCGCGTCCTTTCTTTAAGCCAGCTTGTTTTCGACGGCGATACGCACGAGATCGAGCGGCGTGCGGGCCCCGAGCTTGCGTTTCAGCACGGCGCAGGAATTGGCGACGGTCTTGTACGACACGTTGATGATGCCGGCGATCTCGGCCATGCTCTTGCCGCTGCGCAGCAGCCGCAAAATCTCCAATTCGCGCGCATTCAGCCCGGTGAGGAAGTCGCGCCGGCCGGGATCGAGAAAAGCCAGTTTCTGCGCCATTTCCGGCAGCAGGAAAGTCTGGCCCGTGGCGACGGCGCGGATCGCGGCGACGAAGCGGGCAGGGTCCTCGCATTTGCCGATATAGCCCTTGGCGCCGTTCTCGATCGCGCGCGCCGCGAAGATCGGATCATCGTTCATCGTGAAGATGATAATGCGCGCCTGCGGATCGAAATCGAGGATCCGCCGCGTCAGCGCAAAGCCCGACATGCCCGGCAGATTGACGTCGATGACCGCCACATCCGGCCGTGTCTCGACATACTTGTCATAGGCCAGCGTCGAATCCAGCGCATCGATCACTTCGATATCAGAATAGGGCGAAAGCATTGCCCGGCACCCGGAGAGAATGACCGGATGATCATCGACGATTAAGATCTGCATCTTCTCCGACTCGTGCAGTGATGAGGGCCTATTTTTCAATTTTTGATCCCTCGCTGTCAATGATTTTACCTGATATCATAGATAGTTACTGCTGCAGCGCGAGCATATAATCCTTTGTGTCGTAGAAAATTTCATTGGTACTATGGAGAACTTCCCGATTTATGGGTGAACTTTTGAACTTGCAGGGGTTGGGCGCGGCGGCGAGGTCGCGGCGCGGCAGAGGTGGGGCGTGACGATGCGAAGGCTTTCTTTGCGCTGGCGTTTGAATCTGCTGCTCAGCGCGCTGCTGTTTCTCTCGCTGCTCGTCAATTTCGCTTTGATCGGCTGGAATGCCGGGCCGCGCGTCGCGGCCGAAAGCGAAAGCGACGAGACTCTGGCGCGCGAGCTGGTCGAGACGGCGCTGGCGAGCTTGCAAGAGACGCCCGATCCCGAGCCGCCGCTGCGGCGGCTCCTCGCGCAATTGCAGAATTTGCGGCATGTGCGCATCACGGTTGCTACCGATGACGTTCAGGCGCGGACACAGCCTCTCGCGTCGTATACGAGCCGGGCGGACGGCGTGCCGGGCTGGTTCGTGAGCCTCTTCCAGCAGCGCCCGAGCGTCACGATCGTTCCGGCGACGATCCACGGCCGCAACTACGGCGACATTGTCATCGCCGCAAATCCGACCGGCGAGGTCGCGGAAATCTGGACCGAAGTCTGGTCCATCGCCGCAACGACGCTCGCGTTCGGCATCTGCCTTTTCGTGCTCACTCTCATCCTCGTCGGCCGCGCCATCGCGCCGATTGCCGATGTCGGCCGCGCCATCACGCGGCTGGCGCGTGGCGACACCGATATCAAGCTGGTGCCGCGCGGGCCGCCGGAGTTCGTCGACATCGGCGCCAAGATCAACGGGCTTGCCGCCAACCTTGCCAAGGTCAGCGCCGAGAACCACCGGCTCATGCATCAGATGATGCGGTTGCAGGACGAGGAGCGCGGGCAGATCGCCCGCGATCTTCACGACGAGATGGGACCGCCTTTGTTTTGCATCCGCGCCAATGTCAGCGCATTGAGCGAAGGCGCTCCCGCGCCTGCCGTCATCCGGCAGAATGTCGCCGCGATCGGCGAACAGGCGGAAGCGATCCAGACTTTGTTGCGCCGGCTGCTGCAACGGCTGCGGCCGCCGGGCCTTGACGAATTGGGCCTTGCCGAAGCGCTGCGCACGCTTGTCGGCTCGTGGCGCGCGGCGCATCCCGAGCTCGAGATCTCGCTCGCGCTCACCGATGATTTCGACCTTGTCGGCGAGGCGGTCGAACTTGCCGCCTATCGCGTGGTGCAGGAAAGCCTCACCAATGTTTTCCGCCATGCGCGGGCGAGCAAGGCGCGGGTCAGCGTCGATTATGTCCCGCTCGAAGGCGAAGGCGCGGCCGAAGCGTTGCGGGTCGTCGTCGAGGACGATGGCATCGGCATTCGCGAGACGGCGACGCGGGGCCTTGGCCTCACCGGCATGAACGAGCGCGTTCAAGCCTGCGGCGGCAAGCTTGACGTGACGCCGCTGACCGGGCGTGGCACGCGGGTCGAGGCCATGTTTCCGCTGGCGTCGGCGCACGATCTCGTGCTGGGCATGGCCTAGAGCATCGGACCGAAAAGTGCGAAGCGGTTTTCGGACAAATCCGATGCGATGAGAAAGATTTAAAAGCGCCGAGCGATTCAATTTGAACGCCCGACGCTCTAGAGATTTGGGCTAGAGATTATTCAGCCGGTCGAGTGCGCCTTGCAGGATGTAGGCGGCCGCCATCCGGTCGACGACTTCGGCGCGTTTCGCCCGCGATGCGTCCTGCTCGATCAGGGCGCGGGTGACGGCGGCGGTCGAAAGCCGCTCGTCCCAGTAGATGAAGGGGATCGGGGTCAGCCGGCCGAGATTGCGGACGAAGGCGCGCGTCGCCTGCACGCGCGGGCCTTCGCTGCCATCCATATTGAGCGGCAGGCCGATGACAAAGCCGGCGACGTCGAATTTTTCCGCGCGCTGAAGCAAGATCGCGGCGTCGGCGGAAAATTTGCCGCGCCTCAAAGTTTCGAGCGGCGTCGCAAGCCGCCGTTCGACATCGGAGAGGGCGAGGCCGATGGTTTTCGTGCCGAGGTCAAGGCCCATCAATCTTTGCCCGCGCGCGAGCCGCGTGGCCAAACTGTCGAGAGTGATTTCGATGACGCTCATGCGCGGGACGCGGGCCGCGGCTGTGGCCGTGCGGCGCGGATTGGGCTATGTCCGCGCCGGCGTGGATTATATCCCCGCAGGCGCCCGGCGCCGCGTCGCAGCGTGCATCTTGTTCTGGAGTGACCCATGAAAATCACCTGGCTCGGACATTCGGCGTTCCGGATCGAAACCCGATCCTCGGTCATCCTCGTCGATCCGTTTTTGCGCGGCAATCCGAAATTCCAGCTCGACTTTGCCGCCGTCACCGCCGGCACGACCCATATCCTTCTGACGCACGGACACGATGACCATGTCGGCGACACGGTCGAGATCGCCAAGGCGACCGGCGCGCAGCTTCTTTCGAGCTTCGAGGTCTGCGTTTACCTCGCCGGGCAGGGCGCCTCCAACATCAATCCCGGCAATCCCGGCGGCACGATCGCGCTCGACGATTTCAGGGTGAGCTTCACCCCGGCGTTCCATTCCTCCAGCACGATCGTCGATGGCAAGCCGGTCTATCTCGGCAATCCGATGGGGATCGTCATCGCGCCGGAGGCGGGGCCTGTCGTCTATCATATGGGCGATACCGCCATTTTCTCGGATATGGCGCTGGTCCATGAGCTCTATCGGCCGAAAATCGGCATCGTTCCCGTGGGCGACCGTTTCACCATGGGCGGCAAGATCGCAGCTGAGGCGGTGCATCGCTATTTCGACTTCGAGACCGTGATTCCCTGCCATTACGGGACGTTCGACGTGCTGGCGCAGAATCCGAGCGAATTCGTTGCGGCGCTCGGCGGCAAGCCGAGGGTTTTCGTGCCGGCCATCGGCGAGACGCTCGAGGTTTGACGGGCCTTCGTTGCCGGAAGCGGCGGCCGGATGCTATAGGCTCGGCCCTTGCTTAGGAGCGTAGCTCAGGAGACATCATGGCTGTCGATCAGGCGACCGTCCGCCGCATTGCGCATCTGGCCCGGATCAAGCTCGCCGAGGCGGAGGTGCCGCATCTGGCGGACGAGCTGAATTCGATCCTCGCCTTCGTCGAGGAATTGAGCAGCGTCGACGTGACCGGCGTCGAGGCGATGACCTCGGTGATGCCGATGCAGCTTTACGAGCGGCAGGATGTCGTCAATGACGGCCATATCGCCGATAAGATCGTCGCCAATGCACCGGCGAGCGAAGACCATTTCTTCGTCGTGCCGAAGGTCGTGGAATAGCGCCTTCCTTGGTCCGACACAGATTTAGAGAGCCGACTTGACCGATTTGACCGAACTCACCCTGGCCGCAGCGCGCGACGCACTGGCGAAGAAAAAGCTTTCCGCCGTCGAGCTGGCGAAGGCGCAGATCGCGGCCGTCGAGCAGGGCCGGGCGCTCAATTGCTTCATCGTCGAGACCCCGGACTTGGCGCTGACGATGGCGGCTGAGGCCGACAAGCGGCTCGCAGCTGGCGCGGCGCGGCCGCTCGAAGGCATTCCGCTCGGCATCAAGGATCTTTATTGCACCGACGGTGTGCAAACGACGGCGGCGAGCCACATTCTCGAAGGTTTCGTGCCGACCTATGAATCGACCGTCTCGGCCAATCTGTGGCGCGACGGCGCGGTGATGCTCGGCAAGCTCAATCTCGACGAATTCGCCATGGGCTCGTCGAACGAGACCTCCTATTTCGGCCCGGTCGTGTCGCCGTGGCAGCGGCCCGGCTCGAATGTGAAGATCGTGCCGGGCGGCTCGTCCGGCGGTTCGGCGGCGGCGGTCGCAGCGCGGCTCTGCTATGGCGCGACGGCAACCGACACCGGCGGCTCGATCCGCCAGCCGGCGGCTTTCACCGGCACCGTCGGCATCAAGCCGACCTATGGCCGCTGTTCGCGCTGGGGCATTGTCGCCTTCGCCTCGTCGCTCGATCAGGCCGGCCCGATTGCGCGCGATGTCCGCGACGCGGCAATCCTGCTGCGTTCGATGGCCGGCTACGATCCGAAGGATTCAACGTCCGTGAACCGGCCGGTGCCGGACTATGAGGCGTCGATCGGCACGTCGATCAAGGGCAAGACGATCGGCATCCCGAAAGAATATCGTCTCGACGGCATGCCGGCGGAGATCGCCAAGCTCTGGGACGATGGCGTTGCCTGGCTGAAAGCCGCGGGCGCCAAGATTGTCGAGATTTCGCTGCCGCACACGCGCTATGCGCTGCCGGCCTATTATATCGTCGCGCCCGCCGAGGCCTCGTCCAATCTCGCCCGCTATGACGGCGTGCGCTACGGGCTGCGCGTGCCTGGCAAGGATATTATCGAGCTTTACGAAAACACCCGCGCCGCAGGCTTCGGCAAGGAAGTGCGCCGGCGCATCATGATCGGCACTTACGTGCTCTCGGCCGGCTATTACGACGCCTATTATGTGCGGGCGCAGAAGATCCGCACGCTCATCAAGCGCGACTTCGAAACCGCTTTCGCCGACGGCGTCGATGCGATCCTGACGCCGGCGACCCCATCCGCGGCGTTCGGCCAAGGCGAGAAGGGCAGCGGCGATCCGGTCGAAATGTATTTGAACGACGTCTTCACCGTGACGGTGAACATGGCGGGCCTGCCGGGCATTGCGGTGCCCGCGGGGCTTTCGTCCGAGGGCTTGCCGCTCGCCTTACAATTGATCGGGCGCGCCTTCGACGAAGAAACGCTGTTCTCGGTCGCATCAGCCATCGAACAGGCGGCGCCGAAGATCGCGCTGCCGCCAAAATGGTGGGCATGACCATGCGACCCGACCTTGGCATGATCGTTTGCTTGATCTTCGCCTGTGCCTGCGCCGGCATCGCCCGCGCTCAGGAGCCGGCGGCCAATCAGGAGCAAGCGGCCAATCCGGGGCAGGTGACCAGTAAAGATCGCGCGGCGCTCACCCAATGCCTGAGCAATGCCAAAACGACCAAATCGGCGCCTGAAGGGTGCATCGGTGTAGTGCAGGCGCCTTGCCTCGATGCGCCCGGCGGCCAATCGACCTATGGCATGAAGGATTGCGCCAATCGCGAAGCCATGGTCTGGGACGAGCAATTGAACATGGCCTATAAGGCCGTGCTCAGCGCCTTCGGCGACAGCGACGCCGACGGCAACGGCGACAAGACCATCAAGGGCGCCGATCTGATCCGCGACATGGAACGGACATGGCTTGCCTTCCGCAGCAAGAAATGCGCGGTCGCGAGCTTGCAGATGGCGGGCGGCACCGGCGCCGGCGTCCTTTATGTCGATTGCTATCTCTACGAGACGGCGCATCACGCCATTTGGCTGAATTCTCTGGTGGCGCAATAGCGACCGCCAACGACCACAGACGGCAAGAGCAGATCATGAGCACGCAGACCTCGTCCAAACTCATCAAAGGCGCGACCGGCGATTGGGAGATTGTGATCGGCATGGAGGTCCATGCCCAGGTCGTCTCCAAATCGAAGCTCTTTTCCGGCGCCTCGACCGAATTCGGCGGCGAGCCGAACAGCCATGTCTCGCTGGTCGATGCGGCGATGCCGGGCATGCTGCCGGTCATCAATGAGGAATGCGTCGCCCAGGCGATCCGCAGCGGCCTCGGCCTCAAGGCCAAGATCAACCTGCGTTCGAGCTTCGACCGGAAGAATTATTTCTATCCCGACCTGCCGCAGGGCTATCAGATTTCCCAGTACAAGAGCCCGATCGTCGGCGAAGGCATCGTGACGGTCGACGTCACGCCGACCGAGCGCATCGAGGTCGGGATCGAGCGGCTGCATCTCGAACAGGACGCCGGCAAATCGCTGCACGACCAGTCGGCGACGGAATCCTTCGTCGATCTCAACCGCTCCGGCGTCGCGCTGATGGAAATCGTCTCGAAGCCCGACATGCGCTCTGCCGACGAGGCCAAGGCCTATGTCAGCAAGCTGCGGACGATCCTGCGCTACCTTGGCACCTGCGACGGCAATATGGAACAGGGCTCGCTGCGCGCCGACGTCAATGTGTCGGTGCGGCGGCCGGGCGAGGGTCTCGGCACGCGCTGCGAGATCAAGAACGTCAACTCGATCCGCTTCATCGGCCAGGCCATCGAAACCGAAGCGCGGCGGCAGATCGGCATCCTCGAAGACGGCGGCAAGATCGATCAGGAGACGCGGCTCTTCGATCCCAACAAGGGCGAGACGCGGTCCATGCGCTCGAAGGAAGAAGCGCATGACTACCGCTATTTCCCGGACCCGGACCTGCTGCCGCTCGAATTCGATCAGGCCTTTGTCGATGCGCTTGCCGCGCATCTGCCGGAGCTGCCCGATGCCAAGCGTGCCCGTTTCATCGCCGATTACGGCCTGCCGGCCTATGATGCCGGCGTGCTCGTCGCCGACAAGGAAACGGCGGATTATTACGAGGCCGCCGTCGCGCATGGCGGGGGCAAGCGCGATCCGAAAGCGGTCGCCAATTGGATCATGGGCGACGTGTCGGCCTATGCCAATTCGGTCGGCCTTGCCGTGCCGCAGACGCATCTGAAGCCCGAGCAGATCGCTAGCCTCGTCGATCTCATCGCCGACGGCACCATCTCGGGCAAGATCGCCAAAGACCTGCTTTTGATCCTCATCGAAGAGGAAAAGGCCGGCGATCCGCGCGCCATCGTCGAGGCGCGTGGCATGAAACAGGTCACCGATCTCGGCGCCATTGAGACCGCGGTCGATGCGATCATCGCCGCCAATCCCGACAAGGTCGCGCAAGCTCTGGCCAAGCCTTCAATGCTCGGATGGTTCGTCGGTCAGGTGATGAAACAGACCGGCGGCAAGGCCAATCCGCAGGCGGTCAACGAGCTTCTGAAGACCAAACTCGGCATCTGAAACACCGCTCCGAATCAATCGGCGAATCGCGGGAATCGCGTTTCGAGGCTTTGCAAAGCAGCGCGAGAGCCCTTTTTGCGCAATTTTTTTCGAGTCCCACAAAAAAATTTTTGCGGGCGATTTTGCTGCATGGATTGACTTCGACGAAGGCCGACGAAGGTCGCGCGGAACTGTGCTTCGATGGCGATGAAAAGCACCTCGATGTGCGGCTTCAATCGGCTTCATCGCCGTCGAACGAACCCATGCGAAAGCCGCAGGATGATCCGTGCCGATGTATGCGCGTGGTCTTTCAGAATGCAAATTGATTCAAGAAAAACAATAACTTTGCTTCAGTGCTAAGAAATGGATGCATTTCGATAACGACGATGCATACAGCCTTTGAAGGCTTGTCGAAGCACCTCAACGCAGTGCCTTTCAATGCGTCGATGCGAAGCCCGCGAACGGCGTGCAAAGATGCGTTTGAAGGCTCGCTACGCGTTGCGAAGGGCAACGTCTTGCTAAGACAAACGGCGCAGAATCGACGCGCGATTCGGCCTCTTACGCGCAAGCCCCTCTTGCACGACTGATTAACCGCGCTACGCTATTTACGCCTCTTGTCGGCAAAGAAACGCATGCCGACAGAATAGCAGAGGGAACTTGATCATGGTGAAGGCTACCACCAAGCGTAAACCCGCGAAGAAGAGCGCGGCGAAGAAGACTGCTAAGAAGGCCGTGCGGAAGACGGCCACCAAGAAGAGCGTGAAGAAGGCCACCAAGAAGGTTGCCAAGCGCGCGACGAAGACCGCGGCGAAAAAGGCCCGTACGTCGGCCCGCAAGTCGCCGGGCAAGAAGGCTTCCGCCAAAAAGGCGCGCAAGTCTTCCCCCCGCAAGCCAAAGGCCCCTGCGCCAGCGGCTCCGGAGCCGGTCTAGACTCATTGAAACAGGAGGACGGTAACGGCCAGATGGCCTCGGTTCGCGTCATGCGCGAGGCCGTGCGCTAAGCCCAGATTGGCAGAAGTGCCCTGGCCGTTCCGTCTTCGTCCGTCGCTTTATTCATTAGAAATGCGCCCCGGTTTGGCCTGCGAGGGGCGCTTGCGCGCTTTATCGCGTCAGGCAGCTCAGCGCGAAATTGAACCAGATTTTTTCCTGGGCCGTCCCCGTCAGCTTCATATTCTGCCATTCGACCGCGCATTGATGCATGCGGGCGTGTGAGGCCGGCGGCAATTTCAACATTGTCCCCGGTCCTTCATTGAACGCGCCGGCCTTGATTGGCTCGTCCGGTGATTGCGGCGTCGCTGGCAGGCTCGGCACGATGCTCGCCGCGCTGGCCGAATCCGGCGAAGGCTCTCCCGCCGGCGGTGCCGGCCGTGCCGGGGACAAGACCGCGGGCCGTTGTGGCGGCAGCGGCGCCAGCGAGTCATCTTGTGCCAAATTGATCGCCGCCTGCACGGCGCCATTGTCCGCGGCCATCAGCGCCAGGGCGGTCGCGAGGCCGAGGGCAAAGCGGAATCGTGTGGCGCGCATCATTCCTGCAAACGGGTCCTGGACATTCTGTTCCGGCGTTTCGATCAGCGCCGCATCGGGGAAATCTATGCCCTGATCGTGGCTGAGGTGAGATGGTTTTGCGATGCTGCTGTGCGCCCGGCGCGGGCCTTTGGGCCGTCCCGTTGAATCTTCACCGAAACTTTAAGACCGATCACGCGCTTGCGATGACATTTCAGGCTATCTGCCTTGAATCACGTCAGTAATCTACGCCATAAGACGGGCCATCGGGTTAATTAATTGGCGGAACACAGCCATCACGGCTGCCGAGTATGCGTCGCAAAACCCCGAGGTGCCGGGACTTGTTGCGATGCTAACGCCGCCTCTTCCAGGTCTTGAGAACCGCGTCGTTGCCGCGCCGATGGGCGATCGGGCCTTGGGCCCGAAACGAGGAGTGCTCTGAATGTGGATCGTCCGCCTCGCGCTCGATCGGCCTTATACCTTCATCGTGCTGGCGCTCCTGATCCTGATTCTGAGCCCGGTGGTGATCCTTGGGACGCCGACGGACATTTTCCCCAACATCAATATCCCGGCCATCGCCGTGGTCTGGACCTACACCGGCCTGAACCCGGAGGAAATGGAAGGCCGGATCACCGGAAGCTTTGAGCGTGTTCTGACGACGACCGTCGACAACATCGATCGCATCGAATCGACGACCTATAACGGCCTGGCTGTGGTCAAAATCTATCTGCAGCAGGGGGCCAGCCTCGATACCGCCAATGCGCAGGTAACGGCGATTTCCCAGACGACTCTGAGGCAATTGCCGACCGGCAGCCTGCCGCCGCTCGTCCTCGATTTCAGTGCTTCGAGCGTGCCTATTCTCCAGCTTGGCCTGTCCGGCGAAGGCTTGTCGGAGCAGCAGCTCAACGATCTTGCCCTGAATTTCCTCCGCCCCCAATTGGTCACGGTTCCCGGGGCCGTCGTTCCTTATCCTTATGGCGGCAAGCAGTCCGAGGCGATCATCAACTTCGATCCCCAGCAACTGCAAGCCAAGGGGCTTTCGCCGGCCAACGTGCTGTCTGTCGTCCAGCAGCAATATACCGTGTTGCCGTCGGGCACGACGAAGATTTCCGAATTCGAATACGACGTGCATATCAACGGCACGCCAAGGCTGACGGATGCGCTCAACAACATCCCGATTAAGACAATCGGGAACGCGACCATTTATCTGCGGGATGTCGCGACCGTGAGCATGGGCTTCGCGCCGCAAACCAATGTCGTCCGCCAAAATGGCCAGCGCGGCGTGCTGGTGAGCATTGTCAAAGCCGGCAATGCGTCGACCATCAGTGTCGTCAACGGCATCAAGGATCTGCTGCCGCGCGTCGCCCAAACGTTGCCGCCGCAATTGAAAATCCAGCCTCTGGGCGATCAGTCGGTTTTCGTGAAGGCGTCGGTCTTCGGCGTCATCCGCGAAGCGGTGATCGCCGCCGGCCTCACGGCGATGATGATCCTGCTGTTCCTGGGCAGTTGGCGCTCGACGCTCATCATCGCGGTGTCGATCCCGCTGTCGATCCTGACCTCCGTGATGGTGCTGAGCTTCATCGGCCAGACCATCAACATCATGACCCTCGGCGGCCTGGCCCTCGCGGTCGGTATTCTGGTCGACGACGCGACGGTGACGATCGAGAATATCGAGCGCTTCATGGAGGAGGGGCACCCTCAGCGCGACTCCATCCTCTACGGCGCCGCCCAGATCGCCGTGCCGGCCCTGGTCTCGACCCTGTCGATCTGCATCGTCTTCGTGCCGATGTTCCTGTTGCACGGCGTTGCGCGCTATCTGTTCATCCCATTGGCCGAAGCCGTCGTCTTCGCCATGATCGCCTCTTATATATTGTCGCGCACGCTTGTGCCGACGATGGCCATGTATCTCCTGACGACCGAGAAACATGCAAATTCCGGCCGGCGCACACGCAATCCGTTGAAATTATTCCAGCAAGGATTCGAAACGAGGTTCGAGAAACTGCGTCTCGGCTATCGGGATTTGCTCGCATCCGTCGTGGCGAACCGAAAATTATTCATCGTGAGCTTCCTCGGCTGCGTGCTTGCGGTTTTCTTGCTGGCGCCTTGGCTCGGCCAGGATTTCTTCCCCAACACCGACAGCGGCCAGTTCACCTTGCATATGCGGGCGAAAACCGGCACGCGTATCGAGGATACCGCGCGGCTCGCCGATCTCGTCGAGGACCGGATTCGGGACATCATCCCGCCGCACGAACTCGTCTCGATTCTTGACAATATCGGGCTGCCTTACAGCGGCATCAACCTCACGCACACATCCACAGGCGTGATCGGGGCGGCCGATGCGGACATTATGGTCCAGCTGAGCGAGGACCATCATCCGACGGATGATTATGTTCAGAAGATCAGGCTGGCCGTGGCGAAGGAATTTCCCTCGGTCACCTTCTATACCTTGCCGGCCGATATGATCACGCAGATCCTCAATTTCGGCCTGCCGGCGCCGATCGATATTCAGATCACCGGGGCCGATATCCAGAAAAATCGCATCGTCGCCGACCATATGCTTGAGCGTGTCCGTGCCGTGAGCGGCATCGTCGATGCCCATATCCAGCAGGAATTCGATTATCCGATCTTCCAGATCGCGGTCGATCGCACCAAGGCGCAGCAGAACGGTCTCACCGAAAGCGATGTCGCGAGCAGCGTCCTCGAAACATTGAGCGGCAGCTTTCAGACCTCGCCGCTGTTCTTTCTCAATTTCAAGACCGGCGTGAACTACAATCTGGCGGCCATGGCGCCGCAATATGACATCCAGTCCCTGCAGGATCTGCAAAACCTACCGATCACGGGGCCGGGACAACGTGCGCCAGCGATCCTGGCGGATGTCGCAACCATTACACGCTCGCAGGAAATGGCGGCGGTCGATCATTATAATATCCGCCGGGTCGTCGACATTTACGCCAATATCCGCGGCCGCGATCTCGGCGCCGTGGGGCGCGACGTGCAGCAAATCGTCGATGGGGACCGGAAGCTTCTGCCGCGTGGCAGCTTCGTCTCAATCCGTGGCCAGCTCGCGACGATGCAAGCCTCCTATACCGATCTTTTCGAGGGGCTCGCCTTCTCGATCCTGTTCGTCTACCTGCTGATCGTCGTCAACTTCCAGTCCTGGTCGGATGCCTTTATCATCATCACCGCTCTTCCGGCGGCGCTAGCAGGCATCGTTCTTTTTCTGTTCTTTACCGGGACGACGCTTTCGGTGCCGGCGCTGATGGGAGCCATCATGTGCATGGGTGTCGCGACCGCCAACTCTATTCTGGTCATTGCCTTCGCGCGCGAGAAGCTGGCGGAACATGGTGATGCTTTGCAGGCCGCGGTCGAGGCCGGGTTCACCCGGTTCAGACCGGTTTTGATGACGGCCTTGGCGATGATCATCGGCATGGTGCCGATGGCGTTGGGGCTAGGTGAGGGCGGCGAGCAGAATGCGCCCCTCGGTCGCGCGGTGATCGGCGGCCTGATGCTCGCGACTGTCGCCACTCTCATATTTGTACCGACTGTTTTTGCATTGCTGCATAACCGCAGAAGTGGATCGGGGCCGGTGCGGCCCGAGCCGCCGGGTGAACATGCAGGGCACGGGAGCTTAGTGGCCTAATGCTCGAGAAAACCGAAAATTTGAATCACACCGCGCCTCTTCAGGGGGCGCCGGAAATAGATGTCGCGCAGAAGCGCGGGTCGGGAGGGCGGCTGGCCGTGCTTCTCGTGGCGCTGCTCTTGCTCCTCGGCGGTATTTATTACGGCATCCATTCGCGGACCTCGGCGCAGGCCAGTTTGGCACAGGAGACGATCACGTCGTCTGTGCCGAATGTCCATGTCGTCCTGCCGCAGCAGAACGCACCGGGTGAGGGCCTGGTTCTGCCCGGCCAGACAACCTCCTTCACCGACACGCCGATCTATTCGCGCGCCAACGGCTACCTGAAGAAATGGTATGTCGATATCGGTGCGCAGGTAAAAAAGGGCGAATTGCTCGCCGAGGTCGAGACGCCGGAACTGGACGACCAATTGCGTCAAGCGCGGGCTGATCTTGTGACAGCGCAAGCCAATTCCAAATTGGCCTCCATCACGGCGCACCGGACCGAGGACCTCCTGAAGTCGCAGTCGGTCTCGACGCAGGAGCGCGATAACGCCGCCGGTGCGCTGGCAGCTGACAAGGCGATCGTCTCTTCGCGTGAAGCCGACGTCGCCCGGCTCGAGGAGCTGCAATCCTACGAAAAGATCTATGCGCCCTTCGACGGGGTGATCACCGCGCGCAACACGGACCTCGGCGATCTCATCACCTCGGGGTCGGGAACGCGCAACAGCGAGTTGTTCCGCGAGCAGGCGACCAATGTCCTGCGAATCTATGTGGCCGTTCCGGAAGTTTATACGCCCCAGATTCATGTGGGCGAAAAGCCTAAGATCACGCTCGATGAATATCCGAACCAGACCTTTCCAGGTACGCTGGTGCGCACCGATAAGGCCATCAATCAACAATCTCGCACGCTGCTCGTCGAGGTCGATGTCGACAATTCCGAAGGCAAGCTTCTACCTGGGGCCTATACGTTCGTGCATTTCGATCTGCTTGCCCATCCGGAAAGCGTGACGATCCCATCCAATACGTTGCTGTTCCGCAGTGAAGGCTTGCGTGTCGGGGTCGTGCGTGACGGCAAGGTGGAATTGGTGCCGATCAAAATCGGCCGTGATTACGGCGATCGGGTCGAGGTGCTTTCGGGCCTCACCGGCAAAGACCAGGTTATCATCAATCCATCGGATTCGCTGATCAGCGGTGTCGCCGTCCATGTTGTAACTGATCGTAAGCCGGCCGGAGCGTCTTGATGCGTCACGCGTGGGGGGGAGTCGCGGCGTTCGGATTTTTGCTGGGCGGATGCATGGTGGGACCGGATTATGTGACGCCGGCCGTTCCGGTCACGCCGAAATTCAAAGAGGCGACGCGGCCGGTCGATGACAAGACCGCCGGCACCTGGGTGCGCGCGACGCCGGGCGACGCTTTCGAGCGCGGCAAATGGTGGGAAGTCTTCGGCGATCCCGAGCTCAACCGGCTTGAGGAACAGCTTGGCGATGCCAACCAGAGCTTGCGCGAGGCCGAAGCGCGCTTTGCGCAATCGCGCGCGCTGATCCGCGTCGCGCGCGCCGCCGAATTTCCGAGCGTCAGTGCCGGGCTCAGCGCGGCCTCGATCAAGGAATCCGGCAACCAGCCTTATGTCCTGAACAAGAATCCGCCGCCGCTCGGCGATTTCGAAATGCCGTTCGATCTTAACTACGAGGTCGATTTCTGGGGCAAGGTGCGGCGCGGGGTCGAGGCGGCGCGCGAGGAATCGCAGGCGACGGCCGCCGATCTCTCGACGGCGGGGCTCAGCCTGCATGCCGAGCTCGCGCTCGATTATATCGACTTGCGCGCCCAGGATGCGCAGCAGCGTCTCTTGGATGAAACGGTCAAAGCCTATGCGCATGCGTTGGATTTGACGCTGAAGCGCCAGTCCGGCGGCCTGGCGCCGGAATCCGACGTCGAGCAGGCGCGCACTCAGCTCGACACGACCAAGGTTCAGGCTACGGACATCGGCGTGACCCGCGCGCAATTCGAACATGCCATTGCCGTGCTGATCGGCGAGCCGCCGGCGGCGCTCAGCATTCCGCCGGCGCCCTTTGGCCAGCTCAAACCGCGTGCCGCGCCGGCCATGCTGCCGTCCGAGCTTCTGCAACGCCGGCCCGACATCGCCGCGGCGGAGCGGCGCGTCGCCGAAGCCAATCAGCAGATCGGCATTGCCGACGCCGCTTTTTATCCGGATGTGAATCTCGCGGCGCTCGCGGGTTTTGAAGGCACGACGCCGGCCAATTGGTTCGTCTGGCCGAGCTTGCTCTGGTCGGTCGGAACGACGCTGTCGCAACCCATCTTTGACGGCGGCGCGATCCGTGCGCAATCGGATGCCGTCCGTGCCGCTTATGCACAGAATGTCGCGAGCTATCGGCAGACGACGCTGTCCGCATTTCAGGATGTTGAGGACAATCTGTCCACCCTGCGCATCCTGGGCCGCGAGGCAAGGCAGCAGCGCGACGCGGTGGTCGCGGCGAACCAGTCGCTCAAGACTTTCACCACGCTCTACATCGGCGGCGAAGTGGCTTATCTTCAGGTCATCACGGCGCAAACGACGGCGCTTTCCAACGAGGTCAACGAAGTCGACATTCAGCGCCGGCGGATGGAGGCCAATGTGCGACTGATCAAAGCGCTCGGCGGCGGTTGGGGTGTGGGGCAGCTTCCCGTGCTTGCTTCGAGCGGCCTGCCGCGCGGCGCCTTCGTGCCGGTCGGGCAGCAATAATCTCAATGCGGTCCGCCGAAGAGATCATCAAGGTCTTGCGGCTCGCGCCGCATCCCGAGGGCGGCTATTTTCGCGAGACGTTCCGCGACGCGCAGGCTGTCGAGGGCCGTGCCGCCTCGACAGCAATTTATTATCTGCTGGCGCGGGGACAAAGGTCGCATTGGCATCGGGTCGATGCCGCCGAAATCTGGCATTGGTATGCTGGTGCGCCATTACATCTGTCGATCAAGACGGCCGAGAAAGTCTCCACGCATGTTCTCGGGCCTGATCTCTTCAGCGGCGAAGCGCCGCAGATCGTCGTGCCGCCGCATGCCTGGCAGAGTGCGCAATCGCAGGGCGAATGGACGCTCGTCGGCTGCACGGTTGCGCCGGGCTTCGAATTCAGCAAATTCGAAGTGGCGCCGCCGAACTGGCGCCCATAATTCCGGAGAGCCATGTTCCAGTCATTCCAATCGCCGCAATCGCTCGATGACATCGTTCACGTCATCCAGGTCGCGCTCACGCCCGTCTTTCTGCTGTCCGGCGTTGCCTCGCTGCTGGCCGTTTTCGCGACCCGATTGGCGCGGGTGGCGGACAAGGTCGATCTCCTGACCGATGCCTTGGACAGGGCGTCCAAAGCCGAAACCGCGCAGATCCTCGTCAAGCTTGGCTATCTGCGCCGTCGTTCGAACGCGCTCGACGCCGCGGTCGTTCTGGGGGCTTTGGCGGGCGTTTCGACCAGCGTTGCCGCGCTTCTGCTTTTCGTCAGCACGCTGCGGAATGCGGCGGGGTCGGTGCTGATGTTTCTGGCCTTCGGCGCGGCGCTTGTCTTCACCATCGGCGCTTTAAGCGCCTTCCTCGCCGAAATGCTCATGGCGAGCCGCGGCATTCGCGCGCAAGTCGCTGCCGAAACCCGCCAAGACGAGGCCGAGCCCGAGCGTGCGCCCGAACCGCCCGACCACGGCGGCATTGGTGTTGCCGAGCCGCAAGACGCGCCTGACGCATCGAGCGGCTCGGTCGATTAGCGGCAAAGCTTATTCTTGCGCCAGCGGCAGGTTTTTCGTCAGCCATTGCGCGAGATCTGCTGCCTCGTTGTCGGGGAAAATATAGGATAGCCAGCCCAGTCCGGGATCGCGGACGAGAAGCATGCGGCCTTCGGAATAGCGGACGTCGGGTGTCTGCCAGGCTGGATCGATGACTGGTTCGACCGCATTTTCATCCGGATCCGATGCCACAGGCTGGACAAGAAGCGCGCGACTTTTGCCAAGATCCCGAATGAGGGCGTCGGTCTGGGCCGGCGAAAGCGTCGAAGTCCCCGACAGCGCGCCGTTGACCCAAGCTTCCAAAACGACATTCAGCTTTGCGACGTCGACATGGGCCTTAAGCTCTGTTTGGTTGGGCATTCTTTTGTCCTTTGATGATATTGCCACGCATCTTAGCGCGGCCGTGATGGGAGTGGCTAACCCGCCTGCAAGATGGCGCTGACCAGATAGAGCAGCAGGGCAAAGCCCAGAAGCGCCAGCAGGATCGATAGCGTCAAGTCGAGGCGGTCGCTTGGCGCCTGTTTGAGGTCCGGCGCGTCGATTTCTTTTTCCGTGCGAAAGAATCGCAGGGTCGCGATGACGATCATCGCCAGCCCGATGACGACAAATAAGATCCCGATGAAATTGGCGGCGCCTGCATGTGCGGGTTGCGCCACATGCGGCATATCGCGCGCGGCAAAGCGCAAAAACAGGTCGAAGCGCTCGATCAGGAAGCCGAAGGCCACAACGGCGATGGCGGTTCGCACCCAGGCGAGGAAAGTCCTCTCGTTGGCGGCGTGGTCGCTGTAGCTTTTGATCATCGCGCCTCGTCTCTCTTCGGCGACATGGTTAGCGCGCCCCATGCGCCGCCTCGGCCGATCTCGCGAGCCATTTGTGGATCGCATGCACCACGACCGATCCTTCGCCGACGCCGGAGGCCACCCTTTTAATCGAATCCGCCCGCACGTCGCCCACGGCGAAAATGCCGGGGACGCTCGTCGAATAGGGGCTGGTGACCGGCTCGCCGGGGGTCGTGTGCCCGGTCTGGACAAAGCCGTTCGCGTCGAGAGCAACGCAGCCGTTGAGCCAATCCGTATTCGGCACCGCGCCGATCATCAGGAAGAGGTTTGACGTCGAAACTTGTGTTTCACCGCCGCCGTCCTCGCACCACCGCACCGCCTCGAGATATTTATCGCCGATCAGGGCCGTGACCGCGCAACGGGCGTGCAGCGTGATCCGGGGCGATTCCTCGATGCGCCTGACGAGATAATCCGACATGGTCTCTGCAAGGCAGTCGCGGCGTACCAGCATGTGAACATGACGCGCCTTGCCTGAGAGATAAACCGCCGCCTGGCCGGCCGAGTTTCCGCCGCCCACGACGATGATATCGCAATCTTCGCAGAGCTTGCCTTCGATCGACGTGGCGGCATAATGAATGCCTTGCCCCTCGAAGCGCATCAAATTCGGGACATCGAGGCGCCGATAGCGCGCGCCCGTGGCCACGACGACCGTCCGTGTCGTCACCACGCTCCCGCCTTCAAGATGGACGCGGAACGGAAAACCGCAGTCAAGGCTCGTCGCGGCTCTCGCAATTGCAAGACGCGCGCCAAATTTCTGGGCCTGCACCTGCGCGCGTCCGGACAAGGCTTGGCCGGAAATGCCGGTCGGAAAGCCGAGGTAATTCTCGATTTTGGAACTGGTGCCGGCCTGTCCGCCGGGCGCCATCGCTTCGATCACGACGGTGTCGAGACCCTCGGACGCCGCGTAGACGGCGGCCGCCAAACCCGCCGGCCCGGCGCCGACGACAACGACATCGTAGATGCGATCCGGATCGAGCTGCTCGGTGATCCCCAGCGTATCGGCCAATTCGCTGTTCGTCGGCTTCTGCAGCACTTTTTGGCCGTTGATGATGACGACGGGCAGGCTGCGGCGATCGAGATGAAACGATTCCAGCGCCGGCGCCGCGTCAGGATCGGACTCCGTGTCGAGAAAGCGATGCGGACAGGCGTTGCGCGTCAGGAAGCTTTGAATGCGCAGCGTATCGCCCAAATGCGGGCTGCCGACGAGAATGGTGCCGCCTTCCGCATGCTGGATCAGGCCAACGCGCCGCAAGATGAACGCGCGTAAAATGATCTCGCCGATATCCGGTTCGCCGCTCGCCATTCTGCGAAACGAATCCGGGCTCACCCGGATGACTTTGGTCGGCGCCGCGGCGCGGGCGCAAACAAACACGGCGCGGCCGCTTAAATGATCCAGCTCGCCGGTGAATTCGTTGGCCTCATGGGTCGTGACGAGAACGTGCCCCCCATGGCCGTTGCTTTCCAGAATGTCGACGGCGCCCTCGAGAATGAGGAAGAAATCGACGTTCCGGTCGCCGACGTGAAAAAGATAGGCCCCGCCGTCAAAGCTATCCGGCTTCCCATAGGGCTTTATCCGCTCGGTCATCTCCGGCGATAATTTGGGAAAAGTTTGCGCCGGCCGGTCATACGGATCGGTCGGCATCGCACCGTCATAACCTGAGCCGAATTTCGAAGGACGCGAAGGGCTCATCAGACATAACGCGGGATGGGGCCAAGCTGCGGTGTCTGATCGGCGAGGTCGACAAAGACCTCGTCGACGTAACACCAGCCCCAACCTTCGGGCGGATCATAGCCCTCGATGATCGGATGATGCGTCGCGTGAAAGTGCGCGGTGGCATGTTTGCCCGGCGATTGATCGCAACATCCGACATGCCCGCATGTCCGGCAAATTCGCAGGTGAACCCAATGGCTTCCGGTCTTGAGACATTCCTCGCAACCGCGCGCGCTGGGCGTGACATCGCGGACCGAATGTGTATGGCGGCACTGTCCCATCGATTTCCAGCCTCCAGGCCTTCCCGCCGGCCGCGTCACACGGCGGCGCAGGACTAGAGAATGGCGGTGCCGAGGCTTGTCAAGCAGAAAGCCGGTTCGGTCACGCAGCGGAAGAGATCAGGGAAGATAGAACGCGCCAAACAGCACCAAAAATAGGGCAATTCCGAAATGGAGCTCTTGGCGAAGTTCGAATGACGACCCGAAAGCGATCGACCCCATCTTCGTGACCACAAATGCCGTAAAAATCGCCGCGACAATCCATTCGGAAATGTCGTTCGAGAGCAATTCTCTGGCCGGGTTCAAAAATGCGTCCCAGAACATGGCGGGACCTCAAAATAATGAATCGAGGCTACGGCAGACTCGTTTAACGAACGCGAAGCTGACGCTTAAATTCCTAGCGGCTTAGATGGCTTTGCTGCGGCGCAGCTGCAATAGGTGGACATCGTTGCAGTGCGAAGGCGATGGCTGCACGCAGAACAAATCCGCGGCGTCAAACGTTCTATGGACGCGTAAGGCGAATGGAGATCATGCGATGCCCATGACCGCCCATGATGTGATCGCTGTCCTCGGCCCGACCGACGAAAACAAAATCGCAGAAATTATCGCAACCGGTGCGACGCCTGCCGAACTGGCAGAAGCATGGGCGTGGATCAACAACGACGAGGCGTTGATCAACGAAGGCCGCCCGCTTCCCAGCGGAAAAATTGCCCAGCTTTGCGCCCTGCTTGATGAGCCGGACGATGAGGAGGCCGGTTTGGCTTAGCCGCGGACCTCTGTGGAGCGCTTTTCAAAGTGGCGCAGACGGCGATGGGACCAGCCCGCAACTTTTCGTCAAATCCAGATCGGTTCGAAAAGTTAAAGCGGCGGCTTGGCGGTTGGTTAGAATTTTAACCATTTTGCTTGAAACTTATTTCCCAAACGCATTGAGAGGGGGGCGTCATGGAGTTCGCCTTGCTTCTGCTGACAATTCTGTTGAGCGCGACGTGCGCCGGATTTGTCACGCACAGATTGAACATAAGCAAAGAACGTCTTTCCTTCAGAGTGAGAAAGGCGGAGGACGTTTACTGTACGGCGGAACAGCTCGAAGAGATCTTGAACAATTTCTTCGCGGATAGTTATTCTTTGATTAATTACTGTCTGGCGCGCGAGAACGACGTCGGCCCCGAGGTAACCGAAGCGGTGGGGCAACATTTCTCGCGATTGAAAATGTTGATCGGCTTCTACTTTCCTTCCTTGCGGCCGGGTCTCTCGCGGGTGACTTCAGCTGCGTCCAGCGCCTATGCCTCGTTGCAAGCCTATAAAAGGGCGCCCAGTGCGGAGAAAGAATCGCTGGCGCACATCCTCGATGCCGCCGTCGTGGAAATGAAAGAGGCCTTCGAGGCGATGAAGGAAAACATTCTCGCCGTCGGCGAGAAGGAACACATCGGCTTGAATCTCGCATTCCTGAAGCGATCGCAGAAGGCGATGCCTTCGAGCCGCGTGATGCCGGTTGCCGTCTGATGTGTGAGGCCGCCTGACGCGGCGGCCTCGTGAAGCTTATTCGTTCGCGGCTTGATCAGCGGCAGTGCACGCGCCCGTAAGGTCCGCGCCAGCAGCCGTTGTAGAAGCGCCAGCCCGGTCCACGCCAATAGGGGCCAGGGCCACCCCATCCGGGCCCGTTTGGCCGGCAGCCGCCGTACGGACCACGGTGAAATGCGGGGCCGCAGCCGCCCGATGTCAGAATGATCGGCGCCGACGATGCGCTCGCGGTGTTGGCGGACATCGGCATGGCTTCAACGTTTGAAGCGGCGAACATCAACGCTGCCGCGGCCGAACAAGATAGGATCAGTCTATGCACCTAATTTCTCCTGAGTTCGATTTGAGAGTGCAGAACGCGAGCGCCGCGCTGGCGCGCTCGCTTTAATTCGCTGAAGAGTCCTCACCAGCGATGCCAGCCCCAACGGTGCCAGCCCCAGCGATGCCAGCCCCATCCGCCGCCCCAAGGACGATGCCAACCCCAGCCCCAGCCGGGACCATTGGGAACACAACGTCCCCAGGGATTGGGATGCCATCCCGGGCCACAGCCCCAAGCCACCTGTTCCACCTGTGCGTGGATGACAGGCAGCGCGGTGCTTGCCGGCATTGCCGAAGAAACATCTATCGAAGCCATCGTTCCGACGATGACCAAACCGACCAGGCTCGCAATTCGAAGCGAACGTCTCATGCCGCTCTCCCGACAATTTGAGTAACAAGGCGTGCCGTATGGCGATCGCCATCACGCGTTCTTAAACGGGGGGAGTCGGACGATCCGTCGCTGCCTGTCCAAATCTTAATGTCGATTTTGGAAATTTCGGACGAGGCCTTCAGCCAACAATTGCCGTATCTGCGGCGAGCTCGTCGCGGCAAATTCGACAATGCGTTGTTCGAGCTTGGTGCGAATGGCGATATCGGCGGTGCGCGCGCGATCAAGCGCGGCGAGAAGCGCCACCGTATCGAGTTTCGGCTGTTGCAACAGATCGGCCGCGTCGCGTCGGGCTTGCCGGCCTTCGAGCATCGTTTGACGAAGATCGCGTCGCACATCGCGCAACGCGTGGTGGAGATCGCTCAGCTCCGGTTCCGGAAGTTGCTGGATCACCGCCTGCAAAGTGCCGGCGGGGCGGGGCTTGCTCAGCTCCAACCACACGGTGCCACCGATCAGCGCCCCAAGCAGAAACACATTGAGGACGATTGAGATGGCGAGAGGAACACGGGAACCGGGCACGATTTAATCCTCTTCCTGGAGCGACATTGAATCCGATGTCACATCACCAAAAGCGGTTGTCTCCACGCCGGCGCTGTTATGCTTGAGCGAAAAATCAAGCAGCGTCGCCATGATCATTCCGGCGATCACACCGGCGAAACCGACGCCGGCAAGACCGACCTGCCACCGCACGACGTATTTCTTTTTGAATTTTTCCGTCGCTTGCCGGAGGACCTGCGCGCGCAGGTTCGCAGACGGCGGTGGCACCCAGTGAGAATCGAGCAAGGCATCGAGCTCATCTGCGCGGCTCAGGATTTCCTTGCCCTGCGCGGTCTCGGCAAAGACCGCCGCGGCCGCGCGCTCGGCGTCCGGCCAACGGCCGATTTGCGCGCCGAAGGCGTCGGCCAGAGCGGCGAAACGTTCGGGATTCATCGCGATAGTCTCACCCATTGTCTGCGTCCTTCGCTAGGATCGCGCGCAGCGCGCGCCGACCCCGTGCAAGTAAACTTTCCAGCGCGTCAACGCTGACCTCCATGACCGCCGCCGCTTCGATGTTCGACATGCCCTGATAATAGGTCAGAATGATCGCCTCGCGCTGACGTTCTGCAATCCCTTGCAGGGCTTGCTCCACGCGCCGGCCGGCGTCTTCGGTCGGCTCGACATCGATGCCGCGGCTATCGACGAGTTCGAGCGCCGTGTTGCTCGGCGCTTCTTTGCGGCGGCGCAGCCGATCATAGCAAAGGTTGAGCGCGACGCGATGCATCCAGGTATCAAATCGGGCCGTCCGCGATTGCCAGCGGGAGGCATTGCGCCAGACCCGCAGGAACACGTCCTGCGCGACGTCCTCGGCTTCGGCAGGATCGCCCAACATACGGGTCGCCAGCGCAAGCACGCGCGGCAGCTTGCGTCCGATCAGGCTTTGTATCGCCGCCTCGTCACCCGATGCGACACGACGCACGAGGTCCTCGTCCGGATCTGAGCCCATGTATCGATGATCCCCGAACATTATGGGGCATCATCGGCTTCGAGTATCGTCATTTGTCGGTGCACCGCTTTGGTGTGGGGCGCCCGAAAAAGGCATCGGCTCTTGGCCGGTGTCGATGCGATTCAAGAGCTTTGGCGGCGCCAGGATGGCGCGCGCATCGGCGCGCAGCCCGGTGAATTTGCCGAGGTCTACCGGAGCGGCCGCCGGGGCGCTCAAGCCGGGCTTTTCTCCGAGCGGTGCCGGAAATGTCCCGGCATTTCCGGCCCCGACCGGCGCGAACGAATCGGCAAATGCATCGGCCAGTGATTCCTGCGAGGACATGGAGCTCCATATCGACAGCGTTCCGCACAACAGAACCAAAGCGACGGGGATGATCGAATAACGAAGCATGCACTGGGCTCCGTGCAGCACGGCCGTGGGAAAATGGGCGGTTCAGGTCGTTAAACGGATATTTTGCGGAAATCCGTCGCCCGGCCGGCGAGATTTTTCCGGGGCGAAGCGGGGGCTGGAATGACCCCATCGGGCGCCTTAAGGTGCCTGCCATCAGCGCATGAGGCATTTGCGATGCCGAGATATTGGTTCAGGGCGAAGCGCTATGGCTGGGGGTGGGGACTGCCCTTGGTGTGGGAGGGCTGGCTCGTGCTTTTGCTCTTCGTCGCCTTGCTTGCGGCCGGCGCATTCCTGTTTTCGCCGGCGCATTCGCTCGTGTCTTACTTGATCTACGCCCTGATCCTCGCGGCCATTGTGCTGGTGATCTGCGTCTTGAAGGGCGAGCCTCAAGGGGAGCCTCGTGGGCGTCGATGAAAGGCGCCGTGACGCTCTAGAGCGTCGAATCGCTCGACGCTTTTAAGTCTTTCTCATCGCATCGGATTTGTCCGAAAACCGCTTCGCACTTTTCGGTCCGATGCTCTATCGCTGATATTGCGCGTCGCTCACCTGTTCCATCCATGTGACGACCTCGCCGTCGAGAGCCTCCTGAATAGCGATATGGGTCATTGGCGTCGTTCGCGTCGCCCCATGCCAATGCTTTTCGCCCGGCGCAAATTGAACGACATCGCCCGGCCGAATCTCCTCGACCGGACCGCCGAGGCGTTGCGCCCATCCAAGACCAGCCGTCACAATCAACGTCTGCCCGAGGGGATGCGTATGCCAGGCGGTGCGGGCCCCCGGCGCGAACGTCACGCTGGCGCCGCGGACGCTTGCCGGCGCCGGCGCCTGGAAAAGCGGCTCGACTTGCACAGAGCCGGTAAAATAATCGGCTGATCCGACATTGGTGGGCCGCGATCCGTTGCGCTTGATGTCCACGTCCGTTTCCTTCGTCAATTTTATCGTTACGTCTTTAATCGCCTTCGGCCGGCGCGACAAACGCCGCCGTCGTCCTCTCTGGAACGATCGCGAAAAATGGTGCCGGCGGCGACGGATCGCGCGGTCTCGCCCGTTTAATGCGTGAACGAACCTCGCCGCGCACGCGCGCATGCTGCGGGCAGGGCGGATTCGGCTCTTCGTGATGTGGCTTGAGCAGATTGGAGCCTCGCGTGACGGCAGCGAATAATGATGCGGCGCTGATTGCTTTCAACCGCTTCGGGTTGGGCGCGCGGCCCGGCGATTTCGCAAAGGCCGGCGATGATCCGCGCGGCTTTCTAAAGTCGGAGCTGCGGCAGCCTGATATCGCGCTCGTTTCTTACGACGACTCGGCAAATTCGAACCTTCTCACCAGCACGGCGTGCATCGAGGCCGCGATGGCGGCCGGTTATCAGCGCAAGCTTGATCGGAACCGTCTGGCGGCCGCGATCGCGGCGCAGGCCGACACCATGGCCGCCACCCCACCGCCTGCTGCCGCCCCGACGCAAGAAAACGCCCCGCAGAAACCGGACCCGTCGATCGAAAGCCAATTGTTTCGCGCCGAGGCACAAGCGCGGCTTCGAAAAGCGACGACGGCCGAGGCCGGCTTTGTCGAAAGGTTTGTCTATTTCTGGTCAAACCATTTCTGCGTCTCCATTGCTAAGAATAACATCGTGCGGGCGGCGGCCGGCGCGTTCGAGCGCGAGGCGATCCGTCCCTTCGTATTTTCGCGTTTCGCCGACATGCTGATCGCGGTCGAGCGCCATCCCGTGATGTTGCTCTATCTCGACAATCCGCAATCTGTCGGGCCGCACTCGCGCGTCGGGCGCAACCGCGGCCGCGGTCTCAACGAGAACCTTGCCCGCGAAATTCTGGAATTGCATACGCTCGGCGTCGGCAGCGGCTATACGCAAGCCGACGTGACCGGCTTCGCCCGTATTCTGACGGGCTGGACTTTGGCCGGGCGGGAAGGCCGCCTCGGCGAGCCGGGCAGTTTTGTCTTCAATGCCAATGCGCACGAACCGGGCGATGAGACCTTTTTGGGTAAGGTCTATCCGGCCGGCGGCATGGGGCAGGCCGAAGCGGTGCTCAACGATCTCGCGCGTCATCCGTCGACCGCCCGGCATATCGCAGTGAAGCTTGCGCGTCATTTCATCGCCGATGATCCGCCGCCCGCCGCCGTCGCCAAGCTGACAAGCGTCTTCCTGGACAGGGACGGCGATTTGCGCGCGCTCGCATTGACCTTGATCGACATGCCGGAGAGCTGGTCGACGCCGATGACGAAAATGCGCGCGCCGTTCGAATATGTCGCTGCGATCCGAAGGGCGACCGGCGCCGATCCCAATCAAGATCCGCGGCAATCGATCGGCTGGCTTCATGTGCTCGGCGCCCCGCTTTGGCAACCGCCGGGGCCGAACGGCTTTTCCGACCTGGTTTCGGATGAGGCATCGCCCGAAGGGCTCAACGCGCGGCTCGAGATCGCGCGGCAGGCCGCGCGGCGTCTCACCGATATCGGCGATCCGGATGATCTTGCCGCGGCCATTCTCGGGCCCACGGCCTTTGAGGAAACGAAGCAAGCCATCGCGCGCGCCGAGTCGAAGCAACAGGCTTTGGCGCTTTTGTTCATGGCGCCGGAATTTCAACGCAGATGACGCTAGGCAGGTGACGCGATGAAGAGATCATGTGCAGGCCCGTTGCTGTCCCGGCGCGCCACGCTCCTTGCCGGCGGTGCACTTTTCGCCTGGGCCCATATGCCGCGTTTCGCGTATGCCGCGGCGGGGCGCGATCCGCGTCTGATCGTCATCATTCTGCGCGGCGCGCTCGACGGTCTGGCGACGGTCGGTCCGATCGGCGATCCCGATTATGCCGCCCTTCATGGCAAACTCGCATTGTCGCTCTCCGGACCGCATCCGGCTTTGCCGCTCGACAGTTTCTTTGCGCTCAATCCAGCGATGCCGAATTTCGCAAGGCTCTATGGCGCAAAGCAAGCGGCCGTGGTTCATGCGGCCGCCACCGGCTATCGGGATCGCTCGCATTTTGATGGCCAGGATGTTTTGGAAAGCGGCTATCCCGGCCCGGGCCATGTCGCCACGGGTTGGCTGAACCGGGCGCTGGCGTCTCTCCCGGCGGGAGAGCGCATCGCGCGCCAAAATGGGCTGGCCGTCGGTTTCACCACGCCGCTGGTGATACGCGGCGCCGCGCCGATCCTTGGCTGGGCGCCCGCATCCTCGCAGGAGCCGGACGATGATCTCGGTTCGCGGGTTCTCGACCTCTACCGGCATCGCGACCCCGCGCTGGCACAGGCGCTCGAGGAAGGGATGACCGCCGAGAAGATGGCGACCGATGACGGTGTGAATGGCGCCATGATGAAACCGAAAGCCAATTTCGGCGGTGCGCGCGGCATGGCGCTCGCCGCGCGCGGCGCTGCCCGGCTCATCGCGCAGGATGACGGTCCGCGGGTGGCGGCGCTCGAGTTCGACGGATGGGATACGCACGTCGCCGAAGGCGGCGCCACCGGCCGGCTCGCGACTCTTCTTGCCGGTCTCGACGATGCCTTTGTCGAGTTCGAGCAGGGTCTCGGCGCGCATTGGAAGGATACGGCGATCGTCGCAGTCACTGAATTCGGCCGCACCGTCCATATCAACGGAACGATCGGGACGGACCACGGCACCGGGACCGTCGTCCTATTGGCTGGCGGCGCGATCAAAGGCGGACGCGTGATCGCCGATTGGCCGGGGCTTAAGCCGTCTCAGCTTTATGAAGCGCGGGATCTCAATCCGACCGTCGATGTCCGCAGCGTTCTCAAAGGCCTGTTGGCAGATCATTTAGGCTTGTCGAGCGCGACGCTGGCGGACCAGATCTTTCCCGACTCGTCAGGCGTCAAGCCGCTTCGCGATCTTCTCGTCTAGATTCACGGGATCGACGGGACCATCGTATTGCCCGCGCCAACATAGCTGACACTTGGCGGCTTGCCATCGGCGCTCGTCCACGTGATCGAATTGCTCGAACCGACGAAACTGATCTTCGCCGCGGGGCCAAATTCGATTTTGATTTTATTGTTGGACCCGGCGAGTTCGAGATCGGTGCAATGGCCGGTGATGGTGAGATTGTTGTCGCTGCCCATGATCGCCGCCTTGCCGCCGCCGCAGTCAAGCGTCGCGGTTTGACCGGAACTGATGAAGGCAGCCTCGCTGCCGGCAGACTGGGCCAGTGCGGGGGGCATGAAAGATCCGGCGAAAGGCGCCGCGAGAATAAGGATCAGCTTGGTCATGCGGCGTGACATGCGTTCCTCCCCCGTGAACGATACCCGACATCTCATCCGGCAATTAAATCTCGATGACAGCGCGGAGTCACCCTTGAGCGGGGCAATAGGGACTTGGCGGGCGCCACCATAAAGCTGTCGAGCGGCATGGTATGCGGGATCGCTCAATCGACGCTTGCCCTTCGCAGCCAAGCTGACGGTGGGGTCGCACGACGAACGCTTTGCGGCAGATTTAGGCTTCAGCGCTGCAAATATCGGAGCGCGCCGTCCGCAAGAACCTTCGGATCATAGACGCCGCGCTTGGCGCCGGCGACGATATATTGCGCGATCATATCCGATGCTGACCTGCCGCTTTTGTCCTTTTCGAGCCCGAGGTCGTGCGCGCGCAGCAAAGCATCGCTATAAGCCGCAGACAGCGCCGAGGTGATCGTCGGGCCCCATTCATGTGTCTGGGTATTTCCGTACCAGTTCATCGGCACGCTCCCCTGGTTCGATATGAGGCGGGAGCGCAATCAGTCTCTCAGGCACCGCAGGCCACGAAGTTCCCCTTACGGCGATGCTGGAGTCTGCGCCTTTTACCAGGCGCCGTCTATGTCATTTGACACATGTGCTGAAGAATCTTGGCTGGCGGCTTCAATTTATTCGGAAGCGGAATCCAAGTATTACAGTCAATGGATTGGCTGACGCGACGTATCGCGCGTAGCAATGCTTCCGAGACATCCATCAAGAACGTGATGGGAGCGTTGGTTCGCAACGGCGTACTTTTTAGGAAATGGCGTTCTCACGCCGCAGAGCAACAAATCTTCTGCTCCAGATCTTCGGCGCCTAAATCTTGCGGCTGTCGTAGGCCCAGTGCAGCAAAGCCTGGCGTTGGCGGGGACGACACATCGGGTCGCCCGGTTCGCAATGTCGCCGGATCTGAGCGATATGTCGCCGGATCGCCTTCCAGCGCTTGATCTGGCGCGCATCTTCGGCCGCCATGCGGCGCCCCATGTAATACCGGCAATACCATTGGAACCAGCCGCGTGGATCGTCGGGATGAATCCAGCCCTTGTCCCGCCAGACTGACAACGGCTGGCTTGCATCGACGCCGAAATAATTCAGCGCAGGGTCGGACCCGAGAGGGGAGAGTTTCGCGCGCGCGAACCAACTCGCCGGAAATTCGTCACCACAATCGGTCATGTACTTGCCGCCAAAGACACCGAGGGCAAACATCTCTTTCGGCGTCAGCTCCGGGCGGAATTCCGGATCGAAATTGCGGCCCGCCGTCGCGGTGAGGCGATAGATGTAGCCACGCTGCATCTTGTCGTTGACGGTAACGGTTTTCGTTGCAATCGTCATAAAGACCTTCCATGCGTCGGGCCTTGCCGCCACTAAACGTTCATGAACGCAAGTCAAATGCATTCTATTCCATGTCTGTTGGGAGGCGCAGTTGACTCAAGTTCCCCCCGAGCGACATCTCATTTCCAGGATCGGTTGGTTGCGCGCCGCCGTGCTTGGGGCGAACGACGGCATCATCTCGACCGGCAGCCTCATGTTGGGCGTCGCCGCGGCCGCGACCTCGCCGGGACAGATTTTCCTTGCGGGTCTTGCAGGCTTGGTGGCCGGTGCCATGTCGATGGCGGCGGGCGAATTTGTCTCGGTCAAATCCCAAAGCGACGCCGAGAAGGCCGATCTCCAACGCGAAAGCGCTGAACTGGCAAGTAACCCGAGCTTCGAGAGAAACGAGCTGGCGCAAATTTATGTCAAGCGCGGCCTCTCTCTTGAGCTCGCCCAGCAGGTCGCCGAGCAATTGATGGCGAAGGATGCTCTCGCGGCCCATGCACGGGATGAATTGGGGATCAACGAAGTGACAGAGGCGCGCCCGCTTCAAGCGGCGGTCGCTTCGGCATTCACCTTTGCCGCCGGCGCTGCGGTCCCCTTGGTTACGGCGGTGCTGAGCCCCCCGCACGCCGTATTGGTTTTGATTCCGGTGATCTCGATTGCCGCGCTCGCGGCCTTGGGCGCGCTCGGCGCGAGACTTGGCGGCGCAGGCGTTCTCAAGCCGACGGTCCGCGTCGCTTTCTGGGGCGCGCTCGCCATGGCGGTCACCGCGGGCGTGGGGGCGCTTGTCGGACATTCCGTGTGACGGTTCGCGCCTCGCGCGTCAGCGTCTGTTCCGCTTGGCGGCTCAACTTCGCGCGACCCGGGGGTAAAATTTTATTGTAAAAGGCAACCCGGCTTTCGCATCGGGATTTCCGTTCCACGACCCCATATCGGGCTCATCAGCGAAGACGCTGCCAACGCAAATGTTGCGGCGTCCGCGATTGGGAAAGGAACGTGTGATGCGGAGTACCTTGAGGAACACATTGGTCGCAGGTGCGACCGCTTTGACGATCGCTGCGGGCATGGCTGCGGCGCCCGGCACCGCTTTGGCTTTCGGCCATGGTGGCGGTGGCTTTGGCGGTGGCGGCTTCCACGGTGGCGGTGGCGGTTTCCACGGCGGCGGTTTTGGTGGCGGCGGCTTCCATGGCGGCTTCGCGCGCGGCGGCTGGGGCCATGGTTTCCATGGCGGCCGTTGGGGACGTGGCTGGGGTTGGGGCGGCTATGGCTGGGCCGGCTATTCCGGCTGCTATCCTTACGGCCCCTACGGCTATTACGGCTACGGCTGGGGTGGTGGCTGCGGCTATTATCCCTACGGTTACTACTAACCCGATCATCCGGCGTGTCCGGTCAGAAGGCGGCTCTTCGGAGCCGCCTTTTTCACGCCGGTCACAGGGCCGCGAGAGCCTGGCGTAGCGGCTCGCTCGATATCTTGATGAGACCGGTAAATGGGTCGCTCAATTCGAGGATCAGAAAGATAGCCCCTGTCGCCGACAAGCCGAAAAGCAGCAGCACGCAAATGATTGTCGGATTGGGCTTTGCAAAGAGACTGAAGCTGGCAAAAAGAATCACGAGCCAGAACGCCAGCACGGCAAGGAACGGCGTCGGAATTGGATTGCTCGATTGCTCGAAGAGCAGAAGCCGTGTTTGGCCCATATCAGTGGTCAGTTGAACAGCGCGCGATTTCAACTCGCGTTGGACGTCGTTCTTCGGCGTTAACTGCTCAACCGACAAAAAAGCATTTAAACTGACGGCGGTCGCATGAAAGGTCTTCGGTACGGCGCCAGAGGTGTTTTCGTGCCAGATCTTTTCAACCATTGGCGCGATGGCTTGTCGTAAGGCGGTTCTTGCCGGTCGCGCGTCCGAACCGTATTGCGTCAGAATCTCGTCGAGCAAAACAATATCGGCGGTCAATTGCCTGACCTGACCGCTTTTGACGTCGTAGGATTCCTTCGCCGAGCCGATGAGAAGGCCGAGAACCAGCGACGCCATCGTCGCGATGAGGCCCGTGCCGAGCCTCACCACATCCTTTGTATCGCTGTCCCAATGTTGTCCGGGCAGGACGACGCCCGTGAGAATGCCGGCGCAAATACAGGCAAAGACGAAAGCGGTTGGACCTAAAACATCCATGCGTCGCCCCCCTGCGTTTTAGGCGCCCTGATCTCCTATTTCGGACTACGCTTTTTCGCCTGAGCCGGACGCGGGCGCGTGGAAGGTCGCGACCCATCGGGACTGGATCGCGGCCGGGCTTTTTTAGGCGTCTCAGAGGCGGACGGCACTGTCAGCCCTGCATAGGCTGGATCAATTTCATGCAGGGAGCAGGCGGGCGAGGCATAGGGTCCAGGCGTCTCATCTATGTCTCGACCCGTCATCGCCCTTATCCTTTATCCGATCACCTGCTCAAATTCTTTTGCGCCATTGTGGGCATCGGCTTCGACGTCTTGATCGATCTGCGTCGGCCCCGCCACCTCGATGTAATAACCGCCCTTCGCCTTAAAATAAAAGGTCCACGCGCCATGGTAATTGCGCGGCGCCGGCACATCCCAGCCGTCGGCGACGAGGCGCGCGTGGATTGCATCGACCGCTTTACGCGTTTCTTGGAGAAAGCCGATATGCATCACATCGGAATCTTCAGGGTAGGCGAAGCTGCCGCGCTTGCGTGGAAAATTGTTCAGGACGAACACCATGCCGTCGTCGTCCTGCATCACGACCAGCCCCTTGCCGCGGGCGGCAAGGCAGTGCAGGCCGAAATAGCGCTCGAACATGGCCCGGTCGGCCTGAATGTCGAGGCTCGTGAGATTGACGTGATTGAGTTTCATTGGACGCACCTTTCCCGTTGATGGAAAGGACGCGCTGGAGGCCGGGTCACCCAATCTGCGGGCTTGCAACAGCCAGAACGAGCGCAAAGGCCACCCGGACTACCAACCGGGCCGTGGATTTTGCACGTCCACGCTAAGTATCGGAGAACTGAACGCGGTTGTCAACCGTACCCGCCGGTCTCGTTAAAGCGCTGAAGCCGAGCCCCAGCCAAATTGGCCACTGCAGCCTTGAGCCCGGCCGCATCCGCCGCGAATGATCCAGATGAAGTCGATTTTCTGTCATCGACAGGCGCTTGTATTCAAATCGATCGAAGACAGTACCGGAGGTTTACATGGACATCGATGCATTCGTGCGGCTTATCGACGACAGCGGATTGCCGGCGCCGGGATCGCAAGTCGTCACGGCGTTCGAAGCAGCGACGGGGCTCACGCTTCCCGACGATTACCGAGCCTTCTTGGCGAAGACGCCGGGCGGTCGGCTCAGCAAGACAGTGACCTTCTCGTTGAGCGGTGAAGAAGATGGCGCCGAATATCTGGGCCGTGTTGCCGGCTTGAGGACAGAGAACTCCTATTCGCTGGAGGAGCGTGTTCGAAGCGCCGCAGAGAACGCCATTCCCGAGGGCTTGCTGTCGATCATGACGGATCGGGGCGGCAACGCGCTCGCGCTCGCTGTGCGGCCCGACCGTTTTGGACAGATTTTCTTTCTTGATCACGAGGTTTCCGACGAAGGAAGACCGACGATCGAGGAAGCTGAATCCGCCGACTGGGGGTACGCTATCCGGTTCGCCGCGACGTTCAGCGAGATGATTGCCGGCTTCAAGGCGCAAGATTGACGGCGAAGTACACCGCGATGTCGTTAATCTTATTCTAAGCTATTGCGACCACATATACTTCTTTCTTTTGATTGGGAGAACCAGATGGCAAAGAGAGCTACGAAGAAGGTCGCGGTCAAGAAGACGACACGTACCAAGGCGGCAACTGCCAAGTCAGCACCCGCCAAGTCAGCGCGCCGGGTCGTCAAGCCGTGGACCAAAGACGATGTCCGCGCGCTCAAGGCGCATTCGAAGGCGCGGACGCCCGTCGCGAAAATCTCACGAGAGATGAAGCGTACTGTCGGGGCGCTGCGTCGCCGTGCTGGCATTCTCGGCATCGGCTTGGGCGAGCGGCGCTGAGGCGTCTGCGCCTCGAAAAAAGAAGCCGCCCCTCGGGGCGGCTTTTTTGTTTCGGGCACGAAAATTCTGAAACTCTGTCGCAGGATCCCTTCACCGCTCATTCAACTTCACTGTTTCAACTTCACTGTCGTAGGGCGGGATTTGTTGGCGTCGCCTTGAAACTGCTTCGGCCCAGGTGCGTTTTCATGTGCGTTTTCAGGCGCGTTTTCTTGCCAAGGCCGCTTATATAGATGGGACGGGAGGCAGAAAAGGATGCCCGTTATGTTGACAGAGTTTTCGAGGAGAGCAGCCCGGGTTGGGCTTGCCGCCGTCTTTACAAGCGGCATCGTGGTCAGCGCCTCGGCGGCGCCGGTTCACCATCACTATGCCCACCGTCATTACGCCTATCGTCATTACGGTCACGGCGATGCTGGCGCCGCGGCGTTCGGCGCGGCTGTCGGCGGTCTTATCGGCGGCGCGATCGCGGCCGGGTCGTATCCTGACTATGGCTATTATGGGCCGGGCCCCTATGGCGGATATCCGTATGGATACGGATATGGTGGATACGGATATGGCCCTGGTCCTTACGGTGGTTACGGCTGGTAAACACCGAGCCGTCGCCTGATGTGATGTGGGATGGAATGCGCGTTTGACGGAAGCGCATTCCATCCGAACGCTCAGCGTCGCTTTGCGCTTAACGCGCGCGTATGGAGCGTTACGTCTGTGATGCGGGCGACGTTGCTGCCAGCGATCTTCTCGCGCCCTTTTGCGACATACCCTGTGCAAACATGCGGTGATTTTTCGGCGCGACGAGGGCGGTTTCGACAGCTCGGAAAATCTCGCGGCTTTGCAATGCTGCCGCTCGATTTGTTTCTCATTCAGCTCGATGACATGCAGCTTAACGGTAGCATGCACAAGGCTGCTACTCACGATTATTCAGCCCCGGTTCACGCGCAACGGGAGATGCTCGTAACGTTAAGAGGACAAGAGTAGAGAGGCCATATGGACAAAAAAACAGTTACGCTTGTTAGCGCCATTTCCGCGCTGCCATTTGCGGTGGCTGCGCCGGTTGCCGCGAAAACCGTCGACGATGTTATGAACCCGAGTTCCTATGCAGAGCTTCTGGAACCGATTCCA
Source organism: Pseudomonadota bacterium (assembly GCA_040756295.1). Taxonomy (GTDB): domain Bacteria; phylum Pseudomonadota; class Alphaproteobacteria; order Rhizobiales; family Beijerinckiaceae; genus Methylovirgula. The sequence continues at coordinate 183,488 of JBFLZN010000003.1, forward strand.
AATGCCGCAGCCTTGCTGAAAGAAATCGACGCCAAGCCGGCTCCGGCGAAGCCGTTAGTTCAGACCGCGCAATATTACGGCGGCGATGGCTATTACTACCATCATCACCACCATCACCATCATCACCACCACCATCATTGGGGCTGGGGTTATGGATGGGGTCCTTACTACCATCACCATCACCACCACCACCATCATCACCATCATTGGGATTGGTAGTCGCGAGAAAGCCGTCTTCGGCTTTTCGCCAAAGCGCGCGGCGACTCTGGCTTCCTCCCCAAAGTCGCCGCCGAATTTTCTCGAATTTGTCGCGCAGCACCTATCTCAACGGCGACAAGGCCGTTGCGCCGATGACCGAAAGGCGGACTGGCGACCACACATGAACGCGCGCCGGTCCCTCGCTTTTTTCCGCGTCAGAACCAGCGGACGCAGACGCCCCTGTGCCAACGCAGACACCGGCGGGCGCGACGGATTGTGCTCCTGCGAACACAGACACCGCGAACCCGCGTCCGTCCCGGGCCGCATCCCCAAGCGACTTTCGAAATCATGCCGTTCGAATGAATGGTAACCGCGGGCGTTAAATCGGTCACAGGCGTTATGGCCTCAGCAGGGGTCGCGATCGCGAAGGCCAGGGCAAGAGCAGAGAGCAGCTTAATCATATCCGCCTCCATTTATTTGCGAGCGGCAGGGTAACCCAAACCGGCCATTGCAAATAGCTCCTCAGCGCGATCAATTTTTTCGTGATTAAAATCCACGGTGGCGCTCTAGGCGTTGCGGGCGCTGGCGCCTGCGAGCACGAGCCGCGCGCAACTCACATCCGCTTTGTTGGTTTCCTTTGTCATGAATCCAAATTGCATGACGGAAAAACAACGCGAAGATGAAATCCGGCGGCTTGAAAGCGTGCGCGACAAGCTTCTCGCGTCCGCCCCGAAGCATTTTTATTTCAGGCGTGCCTTGCTGCCGCTCATGCTGCTCCTGATCCTCATGTCAGCCGCGGATGCAGTTCTCAAGCATCACGCCCAGATGACATTCTGGCACGGTCTGATCCTCGCGGCGTTTCTACTCTTTTTAGGGCATAGCACCTGGAAGGTTTGGCGCAGCACGCCGACCGACAGCTGGGGCTTTTCGGACGGGTTGGGATACGAGGGCGACAGTCCTCGCGATATACAGAAGAAGATTGATGCCCTGCGCGGGGCAGAGCGTCGAACGTCACGCGACGACGCGGGGCAAAATAGCTACTTCCATTAGAATTGTATCAGTCGATCCATCCATCTGACTTGAAGCGCGTGGGCTAAATGCCTGGCTTGAAAAGAGCGGCGCGCCGAAAGGCGCACAATGCACCGCTTACGCTGGCGGTGTCAGCTTCAAATTTCCTGCAGCATGATCTACCATTCTCAAAACAAGTACGACGCGCGAATCGCTCAGCGTCGTATCAATGACCGAGCGTCATGATTGGTCCTTGCGACCGAAATGCGTGGCGATACACACGCTAAGGTCACCGACTTCTGCGGGGGGTTCGTTAAACGCCAACGCACTGGGAGGGATCGCAATGTTCTTTTTTCGGGAAGGATTCACCTATCGAAATTTCCTGACGGATGTCCTTTCGATATTCATCTTCATCATGTGGTTCTGGCTGCTCATTTCGATCACCAGCGATCTTTTCCGGCGCCACGACATTTCCGGCTGGGGGAAGGCACTTTGGATCATCGCCTTGATCTTGCTTCCGTACATCGGGGTCTTTGTTTATCTCATCTCGCAAGGAAGAGGCATGGCGGAGCGCAATATTCAGCAGGAGCAAGCCGCCCGCGAAGAAATTCGGCGTGTGGTTGGCTTCAGCGTCGCGGATGAAATCGATAAGCTCGATCGGCTGAGGAAAGCAGGGTCGATCAGCGATGCCGAATTTACGCGTCTGCGCGCGCAGCTTATTCGGTAGTAACTTTCAAATTTCCCGCGCCATGAGCTCTTGGTGATGGCGCGGGAAGGGAAACAAGTTATGCCGCAAGCGGTCTCCTTGGGCCGCTATCAAGCACGCTCGGATTGACCTTCGAGACATTGCGCGCGCTGCGACCAACTCGACAAGTTCGAAGCTACGATCTGCTGCCGGGGACAACATGGGCCGCGTTGGTTGCGGCGCGCCGGAATGCCCGAACAACCGCCGACCCTGCCGAAGATGAGACGGCGTCGCTGCATCAGTATTTTGCGGCGACAGGTGTTGGCGGCGCGAACATGTCGAACTTGTAGTTGATACCGGCGCGCACGAGCGCTCCATTGACGTCAAATCGCACGTTGTGCTGATACCCGGTCGGAGCGAACACGAGGGGTGCCTCGCTGCCGAGCGTGGTAATTGACCCGAGATCGTAATAGAGGCCCTCGACTTTTACGCTCCAATTGTTGTCGATCGCATATTCAAGACCGCCGCCGACCGTCCAGCCGGCGCGCCAGGATGAGCTTGATCCCGCATAGGTGGTACCTACGTTCGGTGCCGTAAAAAGCGAGTTTGCGGTAACGTCGCCGTAGGCGAGGCCGCCGGTGACGTATGCCAATAGGCGGTCGGCGAAGGCATAGCCCAGGCGCGCGCGCACGGTGCCAATGGATCTGATATCGAGGTTGCTCGTAGAGATGCCGGCCGGCGTCGCCGGGGCACCGCCCCCAGCGAAGCCGAATGGTCCGTTCGCGAAAGTGGAGCTGCGAATAAAGGCGGCATCGAGATCGGTCTCAATTCCGTAAACGAAGGCGCCGGATTGCCAATTGTATCCAAGTTGACCGCCCACGAGGGCGCCATGAGCCGAAGCTACTCCCGAGGTGCCAGGCGGCAGCACCTGACACGTTGACCCATTGAGGACGCCTGTGGGGTCGATACAAAATTCGTTGCCGTCTCCAGACGTCCACCCGTAACCGGCGTTGCCGCCGACATATAGACCCGACCAATTCAAAGCCGGCGGCGGCGGTGCATAGACCGGCGGCGCCTTGGTGGATGGAAGGTCAGCAGCAAACGCGGCGGAACCGAGAGCGAATATTGCGATTCCTGTCAAAAGCGCGGAACGAATCATAGGAAGCCCCCCTCCCACGGAAACCATCAGCGACGGTTAGGCTATCGTCGCGCGGGTAAGCACGTCATGTCATTTGACTTGTTGCAGGCAATTCGCCGATGAGTGTCACTTATTCGCCACACCGATAGGACTAAGCTTCGGCACGCATTTCCGCCCCCCGGGCTGTCACCGCCAACCAGAGGAAAACGTGCGCGCCGGGGATTTTCCGGCGGCTACCTGAGCCGCGATATTGTCGTGTGACTGACGCCACAGGTTCTGGCGATATCGACCAGCGCGTCACCGGCCGCCAACCGCGCACGGGCTTCTCTCTGCTGGAATGGCGAGAGCTTCGACGGCGGCGGGCCAGGATCAGCAATCGTCCAAATTCGGCCAGTCCGCCCGACAAGACGAACGGGCGAATCCGCGTGATTTTCAGCCGGCGCGGTGATGGCGGAGACGGAGGCCGCTTACCGCTCTATCGTACGGTTACGTCTACCTTCGTCTGTCGCTAAACCATCTACCTTTGATCCTGGGCTTGGACGACCCAATGTGATGTTTTCTAATCGATTTCCTCACTCTCTAGAGGGGAAAAGGCGCTTTCCTTCGCCCGTCGAAAGGTCTAGCTTCGAGCTTTCCGAGAAAGGGGGATTAAGGGGGTCCCCTTCGTTCGACGGAGAGTTTATGTGGCCAACCGAACGGCCTTAAAGCCAATGAGAAATCCGCCGCGCGCGAGCTATTCGACCGGCTGCGCGCCGATCTTCTCCGCATTGCCGATTCTGACCCCTACGTCCTCGGCCTTTTGCGGCGGGATATCACCAAGAAGCTCGTGGCCGAGGAGGCCGACTCGACAGGCCGGAAGATAAAGCGGCTGGACGCGGAGGATATCGCCTCCCTGACCACGGTTGGCCGGCATAGGGATGGCGGCGGACTGATTCTCAATGTGTCAGACAAAGGCACGAAGTCCTGGAGCTTCATTTGGTCCAAGGACGGGCGCACGCGGGAAGCGGGTTTCGGCGGTTTCCCTGCGGTCTCAGTCGATGCCGCACGGGTGAAGGCCGCCGAATGGCGCGCGTTGATTGAAGACGGAATCGATCCTCTCGAACAATCCAGGGTTGTAAAGGCGACGGAGGAAAAGCTATCGGCGAATCGCCGGACCTTCGGCGAAGCCGCCGAAGCGCACTTGAAGGCCAAGCAGGCCGAATGGTCGAATCCGAAGCACCGCGCTCAGTGGCATTCGACCTTGCGCACCTATGCCGCGCCGATCTGGCATTTGCCGGTCGCGGATATCGACACGGAAACCATTCGCGCGATGCTCGCGCCGATCTGGACGAAAAAGCCCGAGACCGCTTCCCGCACGCGGGGACGGATCGAAGCCGTATTTGACCATGCGCGAGCGCGCGGCTGGCGGACGCTGCCCAATCCCGCCGCGTGGAAGGGCAACCTGGCGCAATTGCTCGCGAAGCCGACGAAGCTCCGGGCGGGCAGGCGAGGGCATCAGCGCTCGTTGCCTTACGATGAGCTCCCCGCGTTCCTCGTTAAGCTGCGCAAGCTCGAAACAGTCGGCGCGCTGGCGCTGGAGTTTTTAATTCTGACCGCCGTGCGGACGAACGAATGCCTTGGCGCGAAGCGGACGGAAATCGATTATGCGAATGCTGTCTGGACGATTCCGAAGGAGCGGACCAAGACAAAGATCAGCGATCATCGCGTGGCCCTCTCCGCCGCTGCGATAGCCGTCCTGCGCAAAGTGGAGATGATACAAAGCAGCGAATACATCTTCCCCGGCCAAATCGAGGGCAAGCCGCTTTCCGATATGTCGCTGGGCATGGTCATGCGTCGCCTGACCGTCGATGCAACGCCTCACGGCTTCCGCTCCACCTTTAAGGTTTGGGCTTCGGAAGCAACAAAGCACGCGGACGAAGTTAGCGAAGCCGCCTTGGGCCATGTCATCCCGAATAAAGTGAAGCGCGCCTATCAGCGTAGCGATTTGCTCGACAAGCGCCGTCCGCTCATGCGAGATTGGGCCGCATACTGCGATAACAAAGCGCCGGCACGAAAGAAGGTGGCGGCATGAAGAAGCGCGATAGATTTGCCGCTGCATTAAAGGCGAGCGCGGAAAAGCAAATCGACCTTCAAGGGTCGAAACACGATCAAGCGCTGTGGTGTGCGGAGGATTTGATAGGGGTCCTCGGGCATGAAACGCGGAACATGATTCCGGACGATGTAGCATTGGCGGATGATCTAATCGGAAAGATCATTGAAGCAGAGGAGGACGACGCTATGATGGCGGTTCTCTTCGCGAAATCGGCGGTGCTTCTTCTCGCGAGCCGCTTGCATAAGCACAACACCAAAAAGGCTTCCCTCAAATCGGCAGCGGACGCGGCAAAGCGCCGTACGATTCGTCGTCAGACAATCAAAGAAATTGTCGCGGAGGAACGCAAAACGAAAGGCCGGAATGCAAACGATCAGATCAAAGCATACCCTGAGATTGCCGCTAGCCTTGTGGCGAAGCTTCTAGACAGGCTTGATAAAAACCCAAACTATCCTCGCACGAAGAAAAATGTGAGCGGCAAGAATAAAGACTTGTTCAGCCTTTCGGCGCGAACGATACAAAATGACATCGCTGCCCTTCGGAAGCTAGGCGAACTTTGAAACACGGGGACTAAAGCAGGTGGTGCGAAGTAAGCCACGCTTTAAAGCTCCGCTCAAATTCGCTGAAATAGATATGAAGTAGAAGTACTCCGGCGGTTGCATAAAGCAGGAACATCATAACAACGAAAGTGGTACCCTCTCTGCGGGCTTGAATAGTTATTTTGGACGCTCGCTTCCGAAACTTCCGGCGATCCCAGTCATTCATCGAGATCCAAGTCTTGCCGTTCGTTTCTTCATTTTCGCTGAGCGTCATTCGCGCAGCCTGGAGATTGTTTAGGAGTCGAATCACGAGCGACGCATACACCACACCCGTGAGGAAAGTCGCGACGCAAAGCCATCGCACGCCAGGGTCCATCTTCTGCACGAAATCGCTTTTGTTCATTATGAAGTAAAGGAAGACGGTGTAGAATGGAAAATAAAAAAGGATTCTATTTTTGATTATCTCCGTTACATCGCGATAGAAATTTATCAGGCGGCGAGACTCTTCCGGGTCCAAAGGCTGCACCTCAGTATCATTCATTTACTTCCCCCGCCTCGCGCGTTTTCAGTCAAGCATCCGCCAGATGAAGCCTTCTGTTCGCATCGACCCAAAAACGAAACCGCTTCTCGTAAGCTCCGCATTCCGCAGCGGTCGCGCGTAGGGTGATGGTGTACGGCCCCAGAGCCGCGTCGAATATCCGGTGCCCGGAAGTGAAATCGTTATGGCGCCTTGGGAGATAGATCACCCCCGCAGTAGTTGCCGGATTTTGTTCGAATGAAACTAGCGGAATGAATCTCTCCTCGGTTCCATTCAGAACGAAAGGATCGTGATTCATCCTACCGCCCATTCTCTGTCGATCTACATCAGGCTCTATCGCATCCATAAACACTTGGCAGTTTGTAAGCGCCGTGTTGCCTTCGTTTCTCACGGAAATGCTCAGTCTGCGCATTCCGGCTGGGCCAAATGAATCATCGTAACCGGCTTGCCCTTCGACGAATGAAATCTTGAAACGAGGAGCTGCAGCATTTGCTCTAAGTCTCTCGCGTTTCCAGACCTCATATGACCCGACGATGAAGCAGATCGCGGCGGTTCCGAACAAGACTTGTTTAGCTGTTTGGTTAGTCGCCAAAACTCCAGCGATAGCCAAGGGGACAGAGAAGGGACCGGATAGCGCGAGTGAGACGCCGCCGATAAACTCTTTGAGGTAGTCTAGAAAACCCGTTCTACCCATGGACACACCTATCAGCCTACTTATACCCTTCTAATGTGCCTGCGTAGGTTCTCTATGTACTCCACATCAATCGCAAAAAGATCAGGCTTTTCCTTGGCGAATCGCCTGTCTCCATATTGGACAGCATCGATGTCGCACATGATGTCGAAGAAGCGAACTACAAGGCGAGCCGCAGAAAGCCATTCGCTCATGTTACGTCGAGGAGATAGCGATTGCTCCAACTCCGACGCATTTTGATAATGCGCAAAAATAGATTGTTGGGTGTCTCGGAGAAAATCGTCCAGCGATCTTGGACAATCAAATTTGCCGAAAAGGATGCGTGCCAAGCGAACAGCATTCGAGAAGTCTTGTGTCTCCCTCGACCTGCTCAAGATCGCGAGGAAGTCGGAAAGTATGTCTCTCGGGACGACATACTTAAAGGGCGCGGACGGAGGCACGACATTATATCGCATCTCGTAATACAATCCGTTCGGAAAGTCTGAGTAAAAGTCTTTATCCTTAGAGCAAGCCCGTTCTAGCTGAGCAAAAGATTTATTGGCCCATTGATTCAAGCAAAACGCAAAAAGGTAAGCCTTGATTTCGCGATCTGTGTAAATTTCGTCCGAAGCTTGGCCTAGCATGATGCGCATTCGACCGTAGTCGGACTTCAAAGCAAATCGCTCAAACCAAGTATCAGCAACTCTACGCAACTGTTCGAAGATGGGCGCCTTTGGCGAAGCTGATTTCCGGGAGTTCGCGAGAGCGACACGATAACGAGATATCCAATATTTGGATTTATCAGGCGCTTGGAGGTAGACGTCAGCATATGAAGAGATGTGATCTTCAGCGGACCATCTTTCCATCCGATCCGAAAGCTCGCCCCTCCGGGCGCTCATTAACAGGCTAACTAAGTGATCAAAAAATTTCGTTCCCGCGTCATCCATTGTACCAAGCTTCAATAGATCGAATTCTTCGGTATCAGACGCGATGACTCTCAATTGGCCGTTTAGCCAGAAGGGAACGGGTGCCGAATCTCCTATTGAGTAGGAGTCGTTTGATGGTAAGCCGCTTGGGCTTTGCAGCATGTTGTAGCCAGCCTCGTTGTAGAACTCCGTAAAACGAGTAATCTTTAAGCGGGTGTCTGTTTCAGGAATAAAAGCGCAATTTGCGCGCGGAGCTTGAAAAACAGGTATTCCTATCGAGTGCGGGACATCGGTTAGCCGAATGACCCCCGTTAGCCTTGCTTGGGAGCGTTTGTTCAACGTAGGAGTCCCTCATCCTTATATATGCGATTCACTTCGGAATAAATTTGGCCGAAGTAGCAATTTACGTTGAGGGGGAAGACATCATAGGTCCGAACGCGTCGCGCAACTTTTTTCACTTCTGCGATAAAATCCTCGTCGCGTGCGTATTCTTCCGGCATAACTATGCCAAGCAAGTTGTGGTCGGCGAAGTTAATGGCGTGATCTAGCTGCGCCTCTATTGTCGCTGCTCTATCGTCAAAAGCTGCTGCGGAATGCTCACCGTATAAGCGGATGAGCGCTTCAATCTCTTGGTGGCGCGGCTCAAAATTGTGAACCTTCCCAAGTGTATCGCGAGAGGCAGGTCTGCGTTTCAAATAGCGGGTGTCGTTTTCAAAGAAGACAGATATGACTTTGCCAACATTTCCAGGGTCGTTGTCGATGCGAAAGCGTTCACGATCAAAAAGCGTGATATAGTCAGGCAGCATCTTTCGATTGAACGCCCCGGAGTCGAAGGGATATATGCGTTTGAAATTTGGCTCGCGGTCAAAACGAATTACGAAAACGACAGGCAGCTGCCAATGTGAAGCCTCACCCTCTGAGCTGAATTTGTATGCTGGGCGACCCGCAAAAAGATAACATAGATTTTCGCCTTTGAAGACATTGCAAGGCACCGGTGTCAAACAACCGTCAGCCATTATGTCGAGGAGGTTTGCGGCAATCGTCGTATGAACCCACGGGAGGTTTGTGTGAGAAGGCGCGTTGGATGTATCTAGGAAATCGCGCAGCCTGAGAGGTCGCTTGATCATTTTTGGATTCGCATCGCATGGTAACAAAGAGGCTCCAGACCGTATGGACTCTGAGGAGGTCCGTCCAGTTTAAGGCTCGCCTATACCCAGCTTGTTTATTTGTATCCCGCCTTCCTAGGCCGAAACAAAACTACACCCGGAGGCAAATCGGGCGGCGGCTTTCCCGGTCCTAGGTCGATGAAGTATGCCCCACAACCCTTGTGATACGGATGGCGGGGACGCCACCACTTGCAGTCGCCTGCCAGGTATTCGAGGAGGTCTCCCATATCAATATCAGCCCCGTACTTCGCCGCCAGACGGGCTAGGCGGTACTGCCCGCGCCGGGAGCACATAGAGCAGGCCATGCGGACGATGACATAGGGGTAGGTCGCGAGCGTATCGGGCACACCTAGTTGAGCCTCCCTCGGGCGTATCCGTAGGAGACCATAGCCACCGCCCGGTCGCGGGCCTTTTCCAGGTAGGAGACGGCTTGCAATAGGGAGCGAATGGCGGCCCGTGCATCGCCACCGTGCTCGGCCAGAATTTCTTTTACCCCTTCGTCGAGCAAATCATCATCATTCGCTGGGGAGGGTCGCTCCTTGCGTGCTTGCATTTCTCGCCCATGTCGTTCACGATATGTTCCGGCCAAGATTCCATGACTGGGATAGGAAGTCGAGTCATTATTGGCAATTGAGGGGCGCCAAAAACGAGGGGCAAACATGTTCATTCTTCGGTCTGTCGCGGCGATCATCCTGGCACTGATAATTTATCTGATAGCGGCAACTGTAGTGGGCTTCGCGCTCGCATGGGAATATCGAGACTGGGGATTCTTGGCGAGCATATTCGGTTTCATCGCGGCCCTTATCGGAACGGGCGTCGGCATGGCAGCCGCGAAATTTGCATGTGACTCGCTGATAAAATCGTATTCAGGCAAAGCGGTGTCCATCCTGTTTCTAATTCTAACAATCGTTTTTTTAGGCGACCTGCTACTTCACAAAGCTCAATTCCAGGCTTTTTGGATTCCGCAAATTGGGCAAGCGATCTTGAGTGCGTTGCTTTCAGTTTTTCTTTTTTGGAAAAATGAGAGCGCATTTTCATCGGCGCAAACTGCATAAGTGCCTCGTGTGCGGTCGCTTCACCCAAAAATATAGCTGGCAGGAGGTTCAAGCCTTTCTGAGCATCATTGGCGCTCCGCTCAATCTGCGCCCTCGATACAATGTTGCCCCGACAACCGATATCGACGTGGTTAGGCTCAACGGGGAGGGCCAGCGCGAGCTTTTGCGCATGCGATGGGGCCTGGTCCCCGGATGGTGGAAGAAGACACTTAAGGAAGCGCCGACGAGCTTTAATGCCCGGTCGGAAGAAGTCGCGACGAAGCCGATGTTCCGCGACGCATGGAGGAGAGGCCGAAGGCTCATCGTTCCCGCATCCGGTTTCTTTGAATGGACAGGGCCTAAGTCCGAACGCCTGCCGCATTATTTCACGGCTGCGGACGGCTCGCCGTTGATCGCGTTCGCGGGGCTCTATGATCGCTGGCGAAACCCCGAGACGGGCGAGGACATGCTATCGGCCACGATCCTGACCAGTGGCGTTTCGCAATGGATGAACGCTTATCACAATCGTATGCCGGTGATCTTGCGCCCCGAGGACTTCGAGCGCTGGCTAGATGGATCCATGACGCAAGAGGAGTTGGGACCGGCTGCGGAGGAGGCGCTTAGGGAATGGCGCGTATCAGCGCGGGTCAATAAATCGGGCGAGGGGGAGGATGACCCTTCGATCATCGAGGCGGTAGAAGTCAATTTGCTTTAGCCTGAGATCGGTGGAGGATGTTTTGGATCAGGTTGATGTAGACTCGCTCATAGCCGCCGTTCAAAACGCGATTAGATCGGGTGGACCTGTACAAGCTCCGCCCCATCCTTATCCCCCAGGATCAGACGCCGCTTATCTTAGAACGCAACTGGAGGTTGGAATTGAGCAAGAGGCTATGGATGCCTACGTAGAGGAGCTTCGCAAAATTCCAGGCATGGCACGTTTGGATGGAGCGTTTGTCGCTAATGGGGTTGGTGGGATTTCAACCGATCTCCAAACTATCGCTCGAACTATCCTAGCTCGCTCAATCTCAACAGGAAATGTGGAGGAAACCTGTCGAGCCTTCGTGGAGTTTCTTCGCACAAACAAGATACGCGCAACTGCCGTGCTTGGCGTTTCAGGTGTCAGCGTTGTGAACGAAGTAAAGCTGGGGCCAGATGTCATAGTAAGGCGGATGGAATCTTTGCCACCGTTCTACCAACGAGGGGCAGCGCTTTGCCAGCCAGGTGCGATGCCTCCATCCAGGTCGATCGTCCCAACAGCCATAACAACGGACTTTGATTTTGGACCAGTAATTTATTTTCCTTCCGAACGTCCAGCTTCGCCATCCATTCGGGAGGCTCAAGACAAGGTTGAGGAGGCGATGCTCTTGATGAGTGTCCTTGGCGCATATCCAAACGTGCGAATGTTTTGGGTGCAACCGCAGGACCTTCTCTTTTCTTCCGGCTTAGGTGCGGGCTGGCAAATTGGAGCGGAGAGCCTTTTGCAACATGAGGCGAGATTGGAGGAGAGGGAAGCGTGCGAATTAGGAAATGCATACTTCGCATTGGACGAAACTGTTCGAACCAAGTATTTGCGAATCCCACTAGATCGCCTGAATCGCGCCGGACGGGAGCGCGACCCAACAGACCGTGCAATTGATTTAGGCATCGCTTTAGAAGCGTTATTGTTACACGAGCAAAAAGAAGGTGAGCTAAGTTTTCGATTGGCGATGCGGGGTGCTTGGCTCGTCGGATCATCTGCCAAACAGCGCGAGCAGGCATTCAATCTCCTTCGTTCGCTCTACAATCTTCGATCCACGGCCGTTCATTCTGGTGAGTTTTCTACCAAGCCGAACGCACGCAATGATTTGCGAGACGGCTTATCGCTTTGCCAAAGACTAATTGAAATCATGATCGACAAAAAGTGCGTAGTAAATTGGAACTCGCTGGTTCTTGGAGAAGGGCTTGAATTTGGAGCGATGTAATGGTCGGTAAAGCTCGTTAAGTTCGACGGCGAAAACATGGGCGACGATTAATCTGCTTCGGCAGGAGCGGCGACGCAGTTTTCAGCAACTAGCGAACGAGGCATTCGCCGATTTTCTCGAAAAGTACCATCGTCCTGTGGACCTGAAAGCGCAGCTTCGCGAAAGTCTCGGGATGGAGTCACCCGGCCGGAAGTCCGCGAAAAAGAAATAGAGAAGGCCAAATGCCAAGTGCCTGGTGAGCGGCCTCCGTCGGTGGTTCAAAAAATCGTTACCGGCTATTTCCCGGTCGATAAACCCTGAGCGCGACTGGCATTTGTCTTCTGCCAGCGTCATGCTGGGGTGATTTTGCTTCATTGATAACGTGAGAAAAATAATGACCGAACCTGCGGACGATGCACAGCATGCAAGTGAAAAATTCGGGAGAGATCGTCTGCTCGCCACCATAATCGGCGAGCTCAACATCAATCAGGATCAGCTCAGCAAACGGCAAGAGCTCATCAAAAAAATAGAAAAGAAACTTACAGAGAAATACAAAGCCGAGAATAAGCTAATCAGCTACATCATTCGGTTTGGTCACGCGAAGGCGATGATGTCGTCAGCCGATATCGCGTCGCTAGCCTCTATTCTCGCGTCGGTAAAGCACGCGGATCAATTGAACGTCATTTTGCACGGCCCCGGCGGAGACGGATCAATCGTCGAAAAGATGGTTGAGATGTGCAGAGACCATCTGCCGCGTCATAGCCAAGTATTGCGCGTTATCGTTCCAAACATTGCGAAGAGTGCCGCAACCGTTTTCGCGCTCGGGGCTGACAAAATTATTATGGGTTATTGCTCGGAGCTTGGGCCTATCGATCCACAGGTACCAGTTGTTAACTCCGGCGTGACGCAATTCATATCCGCTTGGGCATATGTCGAGGCGCGGGAAAAGCTGATGGAGAAAATTGCGGAGGCAGTAAAGAAGAATGAACCGACCGTGGGCTTCCTGACTCAATTGACTGGTCTCAATGTCCCATTCATTCAGGAGATGGAGAACCTTATTCATTTCGCCGAAGACACGGCCACGCGACTACTCACAAAGTACATGCTAACGGAGAGGATCGCAGACGTCGCTCAAAGGGAGGCCAAGGCCCGAGAGATTGCCGGAAAATTACTTTCGAAAAAGCTCTTCCCAATTCACGGCCATTTCATAAACGCGCAACGAGCGCAGAAAGACCTTGAATTGGATGTCGATATCTTAGACAGAACCGACGATCTTTGGGCGCTGATCTGGGAATATTACCTGCGCGCAGAGCTGCAAATGAATATCCAGCTCACGCCCGAAATGATCAAGATTAAGCTATTTGAGTCGGCAGAGGACTCGATCATAACACCGGAAGCTGTGAGACCGTCGGTGTGACCGTCCAATCGCTGGCCATGTCCAATTCGACAGGAATAGACGGCGCCGCGAGCGAACGAGCCTGTTCGACGATCTGTAGGACGAGGCGCACTTCCGGGTGCTCATCCAACTGCGCATTCACCAAAGCGCTCACGCTCTCAACACTCTGCTCAAGTTTTTTAAAAGTTTGCTCAGTCATAGAGGGCCTCCCCTATCGCCCGTCAACGACGGGGCTGAATGTATTGAAGCGGCGTCAACAAGACAATCGGGATTCTGCACCTTGAGTTCACAAGGTAGTTTCAAAATCTTGACCCAAACTTAAGCGCTAATTTGCAAGTGTAGACAATGGGTTACGTTGTTGTCGGTTCCGAAGTTAAAGGCGAAGGGACCGATGCGCCGTACCTCCGGGCTGCATCGGTCCTTCCTCTTTGGGCTAGATAGCAGCCCCAACTTCGGCGGCGATCCGAGATGGAATAGAAAAGACCTCGAACCGCCGCACTGCCAGGGGAAGACGACGAAGGCACCCCGGCCAGGGCCACAGCGCGGAAACCAGGAACGCGCTAGGCCGCACCTCGGAAACCATGCATAACCATTTTCTGAAGGTCTTGTACCAGCCTTGGCGCGATTGAGGTTCACGTCCTTGGCGGGAAAGCGGACCTTGTCATCGCCGAAAACTGAATTACGCAGCCTTCGCTTCCTTCGGGAAGTTTTGACCGGGCTTCATAAACACGCCGGTCAAGCTGTTGCGCCAAGTCGCGCCGCGTGCTGGCCGCCCGAAGTCATCCTTGCGGAGTCCAAGTTCGATATACTGCGGTACGCCAAGCTCCATTTTCGTCGCGTAACAAACATCTCCGTGCGCGACAACGGCGGCAATGAAAGCATACCAGTTAATATCGCTAAAGAGGCCCGCACGCTTTGCCCGAGTTTCGCACTCCTCTTTGTAAGCGACGGGGTACCACTTGGACTGCGGTTCATCGAGTCGGCGCATAGCGGCCAAACCGACGAAGGCCGCTTTGAAGCCTTTGGAAAATGTTTCCGGCTCGTATTCGCGTTCGATCAAATGCGGAAACGCTTTGACGACAGCTTTTTCGAGCTTCGCAAACTCCTGATCTGTTGGCATTTCGAAGTCATCAGGAATGCCAGTCGGTATCGTGTGGACCTTGGTACCAGGTTCCAGAGGCTTGCCTTCGGCTATAGCCTTTGGTTCTAAGGCGGCTAGCCGTTTTTCGAGGGAAGCGTTTTGCGCCTTCAGTGCCGCGACTTCTGCGGCGAGGGATTCCAGAATAGATGTTGAGTTGGTCATTGCGAATGGTTTCCTTCTTCAAATTCTTTATCGACCGCGACGCTTATCGCCTGCGGCCACAACTAAATCCGCGATCACTTTGCACTTCGCTTTCTGTTCCTGATCCTTCTGCGCTGCGCGTTCTAGCCAGTTGCTAAGGATCGTATTCGCGTCAGACTTCACTGAGTCATCGTCGCGCTTGTCATCATCGCTTTTGCCCGTCTTCTTGCTTTTCTTTTTCTTTGGGTCATCAGGGACGTGATCGCCAACATCGCTATTGTCATCCTCGGGCGCGTCCGGGTCATCGGTCTTATCGCCTTTCAATCCGGGTTTGTCGGTCGCGGGTACGCGACATTTCTTGCCAGCGTTGATAACTTGTTCCGCCATTAGCTTTGAATCTAAGTCGACACCGGATGCCTTCGCAGCGTTGGCAACGACTTCCATAGCCTCGTCTGCCGAGAGATTGGCCTTTGCAGCTACGGCAGCTATTTGAGCGATCAGCACAATCATGCTGCCGTTCGCGGCGAACGCATCATTCGTGATCTTTTCGATTTGCGCATATCGCGCGGCGCGACGCTTTTTGCTGGCTTCGCGTTCGCGCGCATCGCGCTCGTCGGCCTTACGCTTTGCCTCTGCTGCCTTCCGCGCGGCAAAATCGCGCCTGGCGAGTTCGGTTTCGGCCTTCGTTGCGCGGGCCGTGGCTTCGTTCAATTGAAGCACTCTGGCTTCATTGATTGCGGCACTGAAGGCCGGATTAATGCGTGTCATTGTCCGTTCCTAAAAAATAGAGCCTCCGAAGGGAGCGCCGTTTAAGGGCGCTCACCCCAACAGGAGAAAATTTCATTTGCTACAATGGAGTTTGAGAAGGAGCGCCTTTTGGATGAAACGCTCGGCCTCAAGGATAGAGGTAAGAGAGTCGTTAGAGGAAAGCTACCTCTCGAATCCTCGGGGTAAACTCTCAGCCGGTTATGAGAAACCAGCCTTCTTAGCGAGCACCTTGAGCTCGCCTTCGTGAATGAACCAGCGGGACCCTGCGCGCTGCGATCCGATCTTGCCGCGCGCCGCTAGGCGTCTGATCTTTTCGGGATGAAAGCCGTATGTGCCCACAGCCTTGAGCACGATGTAGCCCGAAGGCGGCCCAGGATGCCTTTGTGCGTTTTGATCTTCAAGGGCCTCGACTCGGTCTACAATGTCGTTGAGAAGGTCGATGATCGGTGCGAATGCGTTTTCATTTTCGCTTCGTAACTTAGCTAGCGCCGCCACAGCGGCGGTGAACTCTTCAACGCTATGCTTGGTCATTCTAATGCGGCCATTATCGCTTCGACTTCTTTCGCGAGGATGCTCGCGACCTCACGAGGGACAAGATGCTCTTTGGATTTCCATGCTTCGTTCATGGCCGCCACGACAGTGTCAATGAGACCGTCGAGAGCTTCAGCGAGCCAGTCCTTATGGACGGTCACGAGCGAGGGATGAGTGCTCGGCTCCCGCAAAAATTCGACGGGAACGCCTCCGCCAGGATGATTGGCAGCGAGTGAGGCGTTCGATGCAGCTACGTCGATAAGGCCGGAGCTTTCATCTTTGATGGCATAGCCTTTGTGGATCCACACATTGATGGTGCGCTCGCTGACGCCTTTCAGCTTGGCGAATTCGCGTTGCGTCATTAATCGATTATTCAAATGAGTTATCCTCTATTGTTCGGAATCAGAACGGGTTTTCAAAACCCATTGTGTAGAAGGATGATGCGCTTGCGCGTTACCCGCCTGGGAGGGTGGCCCTCCGGAAGGACCCGTGAACATTAGGCGCTGAGCTTCGATCTAGCTGCCGCCCGTTCCTGCGCTCGCGACAATTTCGAGGCTTCGGCATTTTGCCGCGCTCGTTCAAGTTCGCGCCGCGATGGTTCCCGCATCATCTGCTCTATGCGAGCAAGCCGCTCGAAATAGTCTTCCCGGCTGGCAGGCCCATCATTGTAGAGCCAAAGCGGATTGCCCCGCCAAAGAGCAGTGAGCGGCGCGATATCCCGCCAGAAGTAGACGAAGTGCTCTGGGTACTCTTCATAGATAGCGAACTCAGAATCTGCCGACCCAATCGGCTTGTAGTTCCGACTGACCGGCAAGTAGCAGTGCCGCAGGCCTTCGACATCGATGGGCATAAAGCAATAAGGGAAGTGGATGCGGGCGAAAGGCCCATAAAGTCTGTCAATCATAACTTAGATTCTCCAAATTGGATTTAGCGGCGAAAACGCATGGCAATGGCCGCTCACAGCATATTCTTGGTCAGGCAATATCGAGGGGAGGCGGTGGCCGCAGGCCGATCCTAGGGCCTCGCTAGAGGCTTATCGACAAGCTCGGAAAACGAGCCAGCGCAGCGAATTCGGCCCCGCCTCAAAACTAGAAGGCCGAGAAGGCCTAGTTGGCATAATTGAACCAACTAGGTAATCTAGGCCTTATAACAATAATATATATAACTATATGATATATATATATATTTACCAACTAAGCCTTCTCGGCCTTGTCTTTAAGAGAGTAAGAGCTTTTTAGAGGTCAACTAGGCCTTCGAGGGTCAACTAGGCCTTCTCGGCCTCGTCTTCCTCTGCTGACCATTTCCAAGTCGTAGGGAAGTCATCGCCGAGCGCGTACCACCACTTGCCGTGTTTGACCCCTGGCTCTTTTTTAGAGTTTACGGCGCCAGCCGATTTCAGTTCGCCGATTGCATCCTTCATCGTTTCCCACGAGAAATTTGCTGCCTCAGCCTTTGCCTTTAGGTCCTCCGACTTCATCGCCCCGCCTTTGAGAACGCTCATCAGGAATGAGGTCGCCTTTTTGCGCTCGGGCGCATCTCGCTTTTTGCTCTCGGGCTTGCGTTCTGCCTTATCTATTAGCGTCTGCGCATCGCCTTTGATCGCGCCTTGCCATTCAACATAAACAGTTTCCACATTGCTTTCCTGAAGGATGGTCGGAAGCAAATTGTAACCGAATCCGTCGCCTGTTTGACCGATACTAGATTTTGCTCGGACAAATGATCTAGGCGGCCCTTCTTCCTCTTCATCCATTTTTATCGCGGTAACGAATACCATTCGAGCAAGGGCAGAAAAGGCGATTGAACCTGTGACACGTTCTAACGCATCCTGTCCTTGCGTACCCTTCGAGAAGTGATGGATACCGAGGACGGCGCAGTTGGTCTTCTCCACGAAATTCTTGACGTGCTGAAGACCTTGCCTAGCCTCGGCATTGTTATGCGAATTCTTCTTATGTTCGAGCGCCGATACAAACGGATCAATAATGACGAGCGCCGCCCCTCCATCGAGCCTGTCGATGACCTGAGCGACCTTCGCCAGATCAGTTGAAGGATCAAATAACCGTTTCGTTCCGTCCGCGCTCACTTCCGAGATGATGAAGATTCGCGATAGATCAGCACCTGCCGCGATCAGTCGCGGAACGATAGTGTCGCCATCATCATCCTCGCCAGACCAGATAATTGTATTCGCGGCATCCGCTTTGGTTTTGTCAGGCCACTCTCCGCCCTTGGAGAGAATGGCAGCGAGTGAAAACGCGATATTGGATTTACCGGACTGCATTGGACCAGCCAGCAAATGGATCTTGCCTCGCGCCAGAAAATATTTCCAAATCCAATCAGGGTTTTCTGGTTCGATATCTGCCGCGCATTTCAAGATGACGGTTTCTTCCCCTGACGGCGTGTTGCCATAGGCCTCCCGCAGTGCTTTGGCGGCTTCCGGGGTCCTATTGTCATCGGTCATGATGCCCCTCCGCAAAGTCGCTCGATTAGCTCATCATTGAAGTCCTTAGCGCCTGGCTTCGTCGGCATTTCAATTTTCACGGACCGGCCAGCCTGATACCAGCGCAAGAAACATTGCTCTCGCGCCTTCCGATTGGCTTCGTCATGCTCGCCAAGGATCACGAGCGAATCGATGCCATCGATCACCGGCAGATTGGCGATGCCATCCGCGTTGATGAGGCACCAAACGTTTTCGAAGCCGAGCATGAGAGCGGCGAGGCACGACTCAAAGCCTTCGCCGACCGTCAAGGATCGGGCGGCCATTGCCTCCGCATGCGGGGTCAGCTTTATCGCCGCACCCTTCAAGACGCCGCGAATCTTGCGGCTCGGCCCTTTGCCCTTCCAGGGCATGCGTAGAATCTGGACGGCGCTGCCATCATCCGTCGCTGCATCCCGTGCTGCAAAGAGCAGGGTTGGGGAAGGATGGTATCGCAGCTTGTGCTGATCGACCGCCGTGCCATCTTCGGCATACCAGCGACCGTCCGCCTGGGTCTTGATGATCCGGCCAATCATCTCGGGCGGGACCGTCAAGCCGCGCGAGGCGAAATAGGCCTCGGCTTCGGGCGACAGGGCCGAGCTAGCGCGCCGCCAGAGATAGGCCGCTTTCCCATACTCCGCCTCCTTGGCGGCTTCCGGGGGCAGAGATGGCTTGGCCGCGCTGGATGCCACGCCCTCGGCTTTGAGCGCAGCGGTAATCGCCGCCGCATTCTGACCGCGCCAATAATCTTGCGCCGCCATCATCTCGCGATGGGCGAAGGCATAAAGCGTCCGCTCGATGTAACCGATGCATTCGCTCGCCGCGTCGCCAGCGAAGCTGTGGAACATATAGCCGAGGTCGGAGTCGGCTGGCGCGATGACAAGTTCCAGCGGCCCTTTCGTATGACCGGGACCGCGCACCGCGACGTTGTTGTTGATGATCTGGGCTTCGATTCCTTCTTCGCGGAAAGCTGCCAAGAGGTAATCGAGCGACATTAGTTCGCCGGGATGGAGAGACGAAGCAGCATGGCTGCGTTCGGTCGGCGGCCCGCTGGACGAGTCGAAAACCCAACTGCTCGCGCGGCTCATGACCGCGTTCCCCGGTTAGGGGCGGCGAGGGTGTACGGAAAATATTTTTCGGAATTCTCAAACGACCGTCTTATATATAGAGAGCAATTCGGATTCATAATTGTGTGATCTCCTTGCCCCGTGTCGCGACCTAAGCGGCGCGGGGTTTCTTTTGTTTTAGGCGTAAGCGGTCACGCGCGGATATGGTTTGGAAATCGGAAGATTGCGCAGCCATTCCGCGAATGCGCGGCGCTCCATAATTTCTCGTCCGCCGAATTTCAAAAACGGGCCGATCTCGCCTCTGCGAATCATCTTGTCGAGTGTGCGTCGAGTGATATGCAGTTCGGCGGCGATTTCGTCTTTGAATATGTATTCATCAATAGCTGACATGATATCCAACTTTCATAAGTTGCGATCAGCGAGCGCGCGGTGCGCTCCGCCAAATCGATAGATTGTTGTAATTTGAATTCTGTTCTTTAACGTGCATGTTTCTCTGCACGCAGCGAGGAAAACTCAAACTCGCTTAGCAGGCCCCGGACGGTTGTGCCGCCATCCCTGCAATCCGGTCTTGCTGTTATTTCTCCACCGGTCCCCGAGCTATCCTGCCTGTGTCCGGGTCCACTTATTTTTCTTGTTTTTTCTAATTTAGGAATAGGACACCGAATTTCCTAGAAACAAAAATACGTACACATCGCGCCGACGCGCCGGGTGCATTAACAGCGCGTAACCTCTACACACGCCAGGGCCTAGAAGCCTCTCCCGAGGCGCAGGGCAGGCCGCGCCGGTCGGCCAGTCTCGCGTACTTGCGGGCAACCGAAGCCTGCCGGAGAACAGCGCTGATGGACTTAGGCTGCATCTGGCATTGTCTCTAGTTTCTCGGCAGCGAGCGCCGCGATCATCGCTGCTTCGGCGGCCAGCGCCTTGTCATCGAGCCGCGCGGCCCGCTCCATCATCGCGCGGGCCTTCGTCGCGACATAGCGGACGCACTCGGGCTCATCGGTTTCGAGCGCCGCCAAGGCGTCCTCGAAAAAGGTCGCGGGCAACACGAGATTCCGCCGCCCGTTCATGGCGTCGGCTCTGGCTTGTCGTCACCCTCGGCCAGCGCCTTGATGCTGGCGACGGTAACGAGATGGCGCCGCCCGAGTTTACGGCCCTCAAGCTTCTTTTCCTTCAACAATCGCCGGACATACGTTTCGCCGGTGCCGAGCGCGGCGGCGGTCCGTCTGATACTCACGAGCAACGCGCCGTCCAAAGGCTGCTCGTCATTCCGTTGCCTATGCATCCTCGTGATTGTCTCCCAGCGGCGGACGGCTCGATTGCGCGTCTGCCTTCGGGAAGAGTATCGGGACGCTACGATGAATAAGGAAGGGTGGGCGATGGACTATCGAATCTAAGTCCGAAACGGACTTTCCGCGTGGCGCGAACAAAAAGCCCCGCTCAGCCGTGAGACCGGGCAGGGCGATGTGATCAGTCTTCCTCGGCCCGATACAGGAGAGGCCGCTTGTTCTTATCATCACCAAGGAATCGCGCGATCTGATTGATGAACATATCGACCGTGCCACCAATGTCTGCCGCATCACCTTCATTCAGCTCGAAATCCCAGACGGCATTGTCGTCTGCGACATTTTGGATCGCATGCGATATCTCATCGTTGCCCCACCGGACACGAAGGCCTTTCAGATGGTGCGCGCCTAAATAAATGGCGCAAGGCGGATAAACCAAAAGCTTGAGTTTGGCGATGTCAACGAACTTGGTCAGTGCCATTTCGCAGACATTCCGGATGTTAGTTAAGTCCAGAACGTATGACGACTCTATCAAGGTGTTTGTGAACGCATGGATTTCGCGGTCTACTGTTACTTGCGTGAATGAACGCGCGAAATAATGGGCGTCTTCATTATGCGTCGAGTCATAAAAGTCATCCACCATTGTATCTAGCGTCGCGATGCCGTTCTCATTTGGGAATGTTACCGGCGCTATGACACCTTGCATCGTAAGCAATCCGAGATCGCGGCCACCTTTCAGAAATAGCGCTCGCAGATCGCGCAACGGTATCGGCTGCAATTTTTCGAACGGGCGCAGGCGCAGCGAGAAATATGGCTTGGTCACGTTGGCAAAGAATTCCTGCGTGCCGAACTTCGCGCGAAAGTTTTTAAGTTCGAATGGCTGTATGGGCTTTGGCATCTCTGCTCCTCGATATTGCGCAGCAGGCAATCGCTGCGGATCGGGGAGCCATACGCTCGATCACAAGGCTGATGGCGCAAGTCCGAGTCGGACTTGGAGCGGATTTTGGAATCGCGGGACGCGGCCTCGGGACCGGCGCAATGACAATCGAGGGGGAGAACGGGGGTCTGAAAAGCTGGCTCTAAAAAGAGCCGTGTTTTCAAGACCTTGCAAGGATTTCTGGCGGAGACGGAGGGATTCGAACCCTCGATAGGGCTTTACAACCCTATAACGGTTTAGCAAACCGCCGCCTTCAGCCTCTCGGCCACGTCTCCAAGTGCGGTGCCGGACCATATGCCCGAGGCCCGCGCATCTGGCAAGGCGCCCGGGGGTGGCGGGGCCCCGATTTCCAAGCCTAAGCCCGTTCCGCCTCGCTGACGAAGGCGGCGATGCGGGCGATCGCCGCATCGTCCGTCAGCAAAGGCGGATGGCCCTGTCCTTCAACGACATAAGTGGCGCAATTCCTGTGGCGGCGGGCCATTTCGGCAAAGGTCTCTGCCGACAGGACATCGGAATTGCTGCCCCGGATCGCGAGCAGGGGCACATCGGCAAGCGCTTCGAACAGGCTCCAGGATTGCGGCAGCGGCTCGTCGAGCTGCAGCGCCTCGAGCGGTTTCACCAGATTGGGATCGAAGGTCGCGCCGAACGTGCCGTCCGCCTTTTGAAACGACGCGCGCGCATAAAATTCGAAATCGGCCTCGGACAGCGCCGGAAACTGCGCGCTCATCGCCTTGCGCACATAATCGAGGGCATCGTTGAGCGAATTCGGCGCGGCGGGATGGCGCAGATATTGGCGGATGCGGTTCATCCCGTGCGGTTCGATGACCGGACCGACATCGTTGAGCACCGCGCCGCGCACCAGCGCCGGCCGCACCGCGGCCAGCGCCATCGCATGCAGGCCGCCGCGCGACGTGCCGATGAAGATCGCCTGATGGATTTCGACGGCCGCCAATTGCGCGAGAATGTCGGCGCTCTCAACCCTCAGGTCATAGTGCTGCCAGTCCCGGTCGAAGTCCGATTCGCCGCGGCCACGGTAATCGAGCGCGACGACGCGGCGCTTGCGGCCGGCTGCGCCCGCCGCCAAGGCCTCGGCCAGCGGGCCGAAATCGGCCGCATTGCGGGCAAGGCCCGGTAGGCAGACGACAGGCAGCCCCGGGTCGAGGGCGCTGCCGTAATCGCGCAGATGCAGCCGCAGGCCGTCTGCAGCGCTGACGAAGCAATCGACATAAGGGGTGGCGGCATGGGTCATGGTGTCACCGGTTAGATACACTTCCTTTACCATGTCGGCGCACATCGGGAACTTATCTCAATTTTTAGCCATTTACCCGCCATGAGCACTTTTAACCCGTCCCGCCGCCGCGTCCTCATTGTCGACGACGAATGGCTCATGCGCGAGATGCTGGCCGATGTGCTTGAAGAGGCGGGCTTTGCGACGAGCCTCGCAGAGTCCGCGACGGAAGCGTTGCGCTTGATGCGGCGGGAGCCGGCGATCGATCTCGTCATCACCGATGTCGAAATGCCGGGCGTGCTCAACGGCGTCGATTTGGCCCGGGTTCTGATCTCGCAGCGGCCGGAGCTCAATGTGCTGATCGTGTCCGGGTGCCGGCCGCGGGCGCTGCCGCCCGGCGTGCGGTTTCTCGATAAGCCGTTTATGCCCGCGGAGCTTTTGCGGACGCTGAATGAGCTGGCGCTGCCGCAGGTCCGCGCCGCCTCATAGACCGGCCGACGCTTCGATCATCGAATCGATCCTGACCGGCGTCGTCTTGGCGGTGTCGAGCGTGCCGGGCTCGGCCTTGGCCGATTGGCGCGCGGCGAAGCTCGCCTGATACATGATCCAGTTCTCCATCACCCGCTGCACATAATTGCGCGTCTCGGTGAAGGGGATGCGCTCGACCCAATCAATCGCATCGACGCCCGGCGTCCGCGGATCGCCATAAGCGTCGATCCATTCCTTCACATGGCGTCCACCGGCATTATAGGCGGCGAAAACGAGGATCGGCGAGCCGCGCTGTTCGACCAGCAATTGGCCGAGATGCGCCGCGCCGAGCTTGGCGCTGAAGGCGGCATCGCTCAAAAGCCGGTCGGCATCGAAATCCATCTTGATGTGATCGGCGGTGCGCTTCGCTGTCGCGACGATCATCTGCATGATGCCGCGCGCGCCGGCGCCGGAGACGGCATGCATATCGAATTCGCTTTCCTGCCGCGCGATGGCATAGACGAGCGCCGGCGGGGCCGAATTTTCCGCCGGCGTGTAAGCCGGGATGCCATAGGTCGGGAAGGCGAGCGCGTCGATCAAAATGCCGCGCTGGGCGAGAACCTTGCCGATCACAAGCGCCTCATGGGCGTCGCGTTGCGCCGTGACCACATCGGCCAGGGCCGCGATCTCGGCGGGGTCGGTCAGGTGTTGCGCGGCGCAGCTTGCCAGTGCCATCGCCAGATCTTTTTCGCCGAGGGTGAAAAATAATTCGACGATCCGCACCGCCTCGTCGCGCGCCGTGCCTCGCGCGGCCGGCGTCGCAACGCGGGGGAGCGGGATGGCGCGAAGGCCGAGCCGGGCGCGCGCCAATTGACCGTAATAGGTCGCCGCATGCTCGGCGGCCTTTTCATAAAACGCCTTGGCGCGCAGATCGGCATCGTCGGCCTGCGAAACTTCCGCCGTGCGGCCTTGCCAGTAAGAGATGCGGGCGATCGAGATCGGCGTCTGCGCCAATGTCGCGGCGGTGGCGAAATGTTTCGCCCCTCGCACCGGATCGTTGAGGAAGCGCAAGGCGATCCAGCCGGCGTGGAATTCCGCGTCGATCCGCGCTTCCGTCGACTCCGCCGAATGTTCGGCGCAAATCCGGTAGGCGGCCGCAAGGTCGCCCGCGTCGAGCAGTTTGCGCGCCAGGAGCCGGCGCTCCGTCCACCAGGCATCGCCATCGACGAGAAGGGCAGGGTCGCGCGGCGCCGCCAGCATCAGCGCCGCGGCGGCACTGTCTTTGTCCTGGTGGCGCAGCCGGTGGATGCGGGCGAAGAGAAACGCCGGGTCGCTGCGCATGTCGGGGGGGACGGCGTCGAACATTTTGTCGTCGGCCGCCTCATCGTTGATGGCCGCGTGCAATCGGGCGAGCACGACATAATCCGGATTGACCAGGATCGCATTGCGCAGGCCGCCAGCGTTGTCGCCTTCATAGAGCAGGCGGTCGGCGCGGGCCTTGTAATCGGCGCTCGAAAGGTAGGTGCCGAATTCGGCGCGCACATGCGTCTCGAGCGACGGCGAGAGTTGCGAACGCCGCCAGACGTCGCGCACCACGGCCTGCGCTTCGGCATCCTTGCCTTCGCCTCTGAGCGCACGCGCTTTGGCGAGCTTGCCGAGCGCCGTCTGCGGCGCGGCCGCCGCAAAGAAATTGTCGATCAGAGCCGGATCGGCATGGCCTTGATAAAATCCGTCCTCGATGCGGTGGATGACGAAATCGCGCGCCGGCCAGTCGGGATGCATCTCGAGAAAGGCATCGTAGCGGTCCTGCCCGGCGTCGCGCGAATCGCGCAAGGCGACCCATTCGAGCGCCGTGCGGATGATCGGATCCGTCGCACGTGCGGCCTGCACATCGCCTTGGCTCAGATCGCCGGCCTTGTAATAGGGCAGGGCTTCGCGCAGCCCGGTCGGGTTGAGCCCAAGCGCGACGATCGGATCGACCGGCGGGCTCGCCGCCGTTTCATTGTGAGTCGAGGGCGGCGCATAGGCGCGGCCGGATTTGAAAAAGTGCTCGAACTGTCCCGTCGCATCGTTGAAGAGGCCGCCAAGCCAGGAGGCCATATGCGCCCGCGCCGGCGCGCTGCGATTGAAATCGGGCGCCGGCAGAATCGAAATCGCCGCCACCGTGGCGACAAGGCAAAGCCCGAGTCCGCCCATGAACCAGGGAACGCGAAACGCCGGACGCCGAACGGCTTTGCGGGCCTTGCGCGGCTTTGCACTGGCGCGCGCCTTCGGCCGGCCGGTCTCGCGGGGCTTTGTCATCGTGTCGGCCGATTCGTTAACAACCGTGAATCCTTTCCGCGCACACCGGCACGAGCAGGACAAAACGATCTTCGGACATTTATAATCAATGGCTTGCCGGGCATTCGCGCACCGGCCTCATGGGCCTTGCGCAAACGAGCGGCAACACGCACATGGACTTGACCGGCCAATTGTCGGAAGAGACAGGTGCAAAACTAAGGCATTCCACATAATCGAAGAAGGAACCGCCCAAATGGGCAAGAAGGCTGCTTTCAAGGGCTCGATCACCGCTTTGGTGACGCCGTTCGCAGCGGGGCAGTTCGACGAAGGCGCCTTTCGCGCCCTGGTCGACTGGCAGATCGTCAACGGCACCCACGGCCTTGCGCCCGTCGGCACGACGGGGGAAAGCCCGACGCTCAGCCATGCGGAGCACAAGCAGGTCGTCGAAGCCTGTGTCGCCGAGGCGCGCGGCCGCGTGCCGATCCTGGCCGGCGCCGGCTCGAACAATACCGAAGAAGCGATCGATCTCGCCCGCCATGCCGAGAAGGTCGGCGCCAATGGCGTGCTCGTCGTCGCGCCCTATTACAATAAGCCCTCTCAGGAGGGGCTTTATCGTCATTACAAGGCGATCAACGACGCGATCGGCATTCCGATCATCCTCTACAACATCCCGCCGCGCTCGGTCGTCGATATCTCGATCGATACGATGAAGCGGCTCTTCGAGTTGAAGAACATCGCCGGCGTCAAGGACGCGACCGGCAATGTGGCGCGCACCGCCTTGCAGCGTGATGCGCTCGGCCCCGATTTCATCCAGCTCTCGGGCGAGGACATGACCGCGCTGGCGGTTCTGGCGCATGGCGGCGACGGCTGCATTTCCGTGACCTCGAATGTCGCGCCAAGGCTCAGCGCCGATTTTCAGGAGGCCGGCCTCAAGGGCGACTTCAAGGCCGCCCTGGCGATTTTGGACCGGCTGACGCGGCTGCATGCGGCGCTGTTCGTCGATCCCAATCCGGCGGGGCCGAAATATGCCCTCTCGCTGCTCGGCAAGATCGCCAACGAATTGCGCCTGCCGATGCTGCCGGCCACGCCCGCCGCGCAAGATGCGGTGGCCGCCGCCATGCGGCACGCCGGACTGCTGCCGAACTAACGGGCGACCGCATTGGCTGAAAAGAAAGAGACCGGCTTCAAGGTCGTGGCGGATAACCGCCGCGCCCGCTTCGACTATGAGATCGGTGAGACGTTCGAGGCCGGGATGGTGCTGACCGGGACGGAGGTCAAGTCTTTGCGCACCGGCAAGGCGTCGATCGGCGAGAGCTATGCGAGCCTCGACAAAGCCGGCGAGCTCTATCTCGTCAACGCGACGATCCCCGAATATCTGCAGGCCAATCGCTTCAACCACGAACCGAAGCGTGCGCGCAAACTGCTTCTGAACACTCGCGAAATCACCCGTCTCGCAAAGGGGCTCGAACGCGAGGGCATGACGCTCGTGCCGTTGAAGATTTACTTTAACGCGCGCGGCCGCGCCAAGCTTGAGCTCGCGCTCGGGCGCGGCAAGAAATTGCACGATAAGCGCGAAACTGAGAAACAGCGTGACTGGAACCGGGAAAAGAGCCGGTTGCTGCGCGACCGCGGTTGAACGCAATGCCAAGACTCAAGATCGATCATTGCGTCATCCATGTCTCCGACTGGGCGCGCTCGAATCATTTCTATGCCGCGGTGATGGGCGCCGAGGTGGTGCCAAGGCAGAAGGGCTTTGCCTATAAGTTCGGCGATTTTCTCCTGAACTGCCACGGCCCGGGCGTTGTCGCGAAGGCGGTGGCGCGGGTGCCGGTCGCGCCCGGCGGCAGCGATCTTTGCTTCGAATGGCCGGGGCCGCTCGAGGAAGCGATCGCGCATCTGAACGCGCAGGGCGTGCCGATCGAGCTCGGTCCGGTCGCGACGCGCGGCGCCAAGGGCGATGCGGTGAGCGTCTATTTCCGCGACCCGGACGGTTCGCTGCTCGAATTCATGAGCTACGCGAAGCCTTGAGTTCGGCAGAGACCTCCTTGAAGAGCGCGGTAAACATGTCCGCCGTCAGGACGCCCGTGTTCGTGTTGTAGCGCGAGCAATGATAGCTGTCGAAAAGAACGAACCGCCGTGTCTTGCCGAACTGGTGCCTGCGGCCATGCGCGAAGGGATAGGCGGAAAGTTTTTCGCCCATGGCCCGCACGACCGAATCATGGGCGATGCGGCCGAGCGCGACCATTGCGGTGAGATGGGGCATGGCCGCAATCGTTGCGGCGAGGAAGCTGCGGCAATGGGCGATCTCGTCCGGCAGCGGCTTGTTCTGCGGCGGCACACAGCGCACCGCATTCGAAATCGCGCAATCGACGAGGCGCAGCGTGTCGTCGCGCCGCTGCGCGTAAACGCCGGTCGCGAGGCCGCAATCGAGCAAAGTCGCATAGAGCAGATCGCCGGCGAAATCGCCGGTGAACGGACGGCCTGTCCGGTTGGCGCCGCGCAGGCCGGGCGCCAGCCCGACGATCAAGAGCCGGGCCTCACGCGCGCCGAAGGTCGGCACCGGGCCGTTGAACCAATCTGGATGCGCGATACGATTGTCGGTGCGGAAGCCGACGAGCCGCGGACAAAGCGGACAATCGTGGTCGGGCGCATCTGGCCCCGCCACGGACGTTAAATCTGGTTTTAGGACGCTCACAGGGCAGTCCTAAAACATCCACTCTGAAAGGGAAACGCGGCCGTGAAGAAATCCAACGGGCACACATATGTGACCGGCGGCACCGATTGGCGCCGCCGTCTTGGACTTAATCGTCGAGGATATCCTCGTCGTAACCGGCCGGAACGGTGCTGGTCTGGCGCCGATCCTGATGGAATTTCTGCGCACGCTCGGGGCGCTCATTGGGATCGCGCCCGATCTTCGAGGAGAGATGGACGAGGTCGATGAATTCGTCGGCCTGGCGGCGCAATTCGTCGGCAACCATCGCCGGCTGCGTCGTGTTGGTCGAGACGACCGAGACACGCACGCCTTTACGCTGCACTGCTTCGACCAGCGAGCGGAAGTCGCCGTCGCCGGAGAACAGCACGATATGGTCGAGATGCTCGGCCATTTCCATGGCATCGACGGCAAGCTCGATGTCCATGTTGCCCTTCACTTTGCGGCGCCCCAGCGAGTCGACGAATTCCTTCGTCGGCTTGGTGACGACCGAATAGCCATTGTAATCAAGCCAGTCGATCAGCGGACGGATCGACGAGTACTCTTGGTCCTCGACCAGCGCCGTATAATAAAAGGCGCGGACGAGCTTCCCCCGGTTTTGGAACTCCTTGAGCAGCCGCTTGTAATCAATATCAAAGCCGAGGGACTTCGCGGTTGCGTAGAGGTTTGCGCCGTCAATGAAGAGCGCAATACGTTCCTGATCTGCCATTAAGGTATCTCTTGCTTCTTGGTTTTTGGTTGCAACTTCACTGGAGCGGCACGCCACGCGACATAATTAACTTTGGTGCCGGTACGGTTAGCCGTCCGTAGGCGGATAATCCCTAGATGTGGTTTCTAAGGCCCCTCGCGTCAACCCCGTCCCATTGAAATTGACTGACAACTTGTCATATAAGTCAGATTCGCCTGTTTTAAGCAAAGCCGTATACTGCGCTGAAATGGCCTGACGGGGCTTAAGCGGTTGATGAGACTCTACGTATTTTGTAAAAAAACCTAGACCCTTACGGCCGCACTTCAACCCCCCCGGCCGGACTTCAAGGAGAGTTGAACATATGGCACGCGTCACGGTTGAGGATTGTATTGATAAGGTCGAAAATCGATTTGATCTCGTGTTGATTGCTGCACATCGCGCACGGATGATCGCATCGGGTTCGTCGATCACTGTCGATCGCGACAACGACAAGAACGCCGTCGTTGCGCTGCGCGAAATTGCCGAGGCAACGCTTACGCCGGAAGATCTGAAAGAAGATTTTATTCATTCGCTGCAGAAGCACGTCGAAGTCGACGAACCGGAAGCCGAGGCTGTGCCTGCGCTGACGCCGGCCGTCGAGAAGGTTCAATCCGACGCGCCGGGCGATGTACAATTCGATCGCATGACCGAAGAAGATCTGCTCCGCGGCCTCGAAGGCCTCGTGCCGCCGGCGGAGACGGAAGACGATAGCGATTGAGTTGTCGGCCCAAGGGCCGAAGCGCACATAACTGGCAATCTTCGCAGAGTGGGTTGCCACGCGCGAGATGCTGAAACGGCTTTGACCAGGAGCGCGGCCGCGCCAAACGGTGCCGCCGCGCTGGACTTCATGGGACCGACCCGAACCATGATGCGGCAATACGAGCTCGTCGATCGCGTCCGGCGCTACAATCCGCACGCCGACGAGGAATTGCTGGACCGCGCCTATGTCTATGCAATGAAGGCGCATGGGGTCCAGAAACGCGCATCCGGCGATCCCTACTTTTCCCATCCGCTTGAAGTCGCGGCCATTCTCACCGACCTTAAGCTTGACGATGCGACGATCGTCGCCGCGGTGCTGCACGATACGATCGAAGACACCGACTCGACGCGCGAAGAGATCGACAAATTATTCGGTCCGGACATCGGCCGTCTCGTCGAAGGGCTGACGAAGCTTAAACGGCTCGACCTCGTCTCCAAGCGCGCGGTGCAGGCGGAGAATTTCCGCAAGCTGCTGCTTGCGGTCGCCGACGACGTGCGCGTGCTGCTCGTCAAGCTCGCCGACCGGCTGCACAACATGCGCACGCTGCAATTCGTGCCGCCGGAGAAGCGCGAGCGCATCGCGCAAGAGACGCTCGACATTTATGCGCCGCTCGCCGGCCGCATGGGCATGCAGAACATGCGCGACGAGCTGGAGGATCTGGCTTTCCGGCACCTCATGCCCGAAGCCAGCGCCTCGATCAGCCGGCGTCTCAACGAACTGAAGAAGAAGAACGGCAAGATCATCGCCAAGGTCGAGCAGGAATTGCGCGATCTTCTCTCGGCGCAGGGCATCGAAGCGACGGTCGAAGGGCGCCAGAAACAGCCCTATTCGGTGTGGCGCAAGATGGAGCGCAAGTCCGTCGCCTTCGAGCAATTGTCGGATATCTTCGGCTTCCGCGTCTATGTGAACACGCTCGAGGAATGCTATCGCGTCATCGGCGTCGTTCACACCAAATGGCCGGCGGTGCCCGGCCGGTTCAAGGACTATATCTCGACGCCGAAGGAGAACGATTACCGCTCGATTCATACGACCGTCGTCGGGCCGGGACGCCAGCGCGTCGAGCTTCAGGTGCGCACCTTCGAGATGCACAAGATCGCGCGCTACGGCATCGCCGCGCATGCGCTCTATAAGGACGGCAAGGTCGATGATCGCGAGACCTTGGCGAGCGAAAGCCGCGCCTATCAATGGCTGCAGCGCACCATCGACCTGCTGGCGGAAGGCGATTCGCCGGAGGAGTTCTTGGAGCACACCAAGCTCGAGCTCTTTCACGATCAGGTCTTCTGCTTCACGCCCAAGGGGCAGCTCATCGCGCTGCCGCGCGGTGCGACGCCGATCGATTTCGCTTATGCGGTGCATACGAAGATCGGCAATTCTTGCGTCGGCGCCAAGATCAATGGCCGCGCCGCACCGCTCGCCGCGCCGCTCGAAAACGGTGACGAGGTCGAAATCATTCGCGCCGAAGGCCAGGTGCCGCCGCCGGTCTGGGAGAGCCTGGTGATGACCGGCAAGGCGCGCGCCGCGATCCGCCGCGCGACGCGCGATGCCGTGCGTGCGCAATATACCGGTCTTGGCCGGCAGATCGTCGTGCGCGCCTTCGAGCGCGCCGGCAAGCCTTTCGCCGACGACAAGCTGAAAGCCGCGCTGCCGCGGCTCGCCCGCGTCAGCGTCGATGATGTTCTGGCCGCTGTCGGCCGCGGCGAGATTTTCTCCGGCGATGTGGTGAAGGCGGTCTATCCGGATTTTTCCGAGGAGCGGAAATTGGGGCCGCAGCCGCCTTTGCCGCCGCCGAGCGAATCCGGCTGGTTCGGCCTGCCGAAGGCCTCGAGCCTGGTGTTTAAATTTCCGGAGCGTGGCGAATCCGACAGCCGGCCGATGCCGATCTATGGCCTGCGCGGCGACCTGCCGGTGCGCTTCGCGCCAAATGGCGGCGCGGTGCCGGGCGACCGCATCGTCGCGATCCTGACGCCGGGCGAGCACATCACCATCTATCCGATCCAATCACCCGATTTGACCGCCTTCGACGATCAGCCCGAGCGCTGGCTCGACGTGCGCTGGGACCTTGACGCCGGCAAGCTCAATCTGTTCCCTGCGCGCATTCTCGTCACTGCGATCAACGAGCCCGGCACTTTGGGGCTTATCGCGAGCACGATCGGCGAAATGGGGGCCAATATCGACACGATTTCCATCAATGCGGTCTCGCCCGACTTTCGCGAGATCACCGTCGATCTCGAAATCCCCGATCTGAAACATCTGAACGGGCTGATCACCGAACTGCGCACCAAACCCGTTGTGAGCAAAGTCGAACGGGTGAACGGATGAGCGCACGGGTTCCGCGGCTCGGCGTCAATATCGATCATGTGGCGACCTTGCGGAATGCGCGCGGCGGCGCCTTGCCCGATCCGCTGCGCGCCGCTCAGGTGGCGATCGAAGCCGGGGCCGACGGCATCACCGCGCATTTGCGCGAGGATCGCCGCCATATCCGCGACGACGACATGGCGCGGCTCAAGGCGCATATTGCCAAACCGCTGAATTTCGAAATGGCCGCGACGGGTGAAATGCTCGATATCGCGTTGAAGACCAGGCCGCACGCCGCCTGTCTCGTGCCCGAGCGGCGCGAGGAGCGCACGACCGAAGGCGGCCTCGACGTGATCGGCGGTCATGATCATCTGAAGCCCTTCACCGCCGAATTGTGCCGCGCCGGGATTGTCGTCGCGCTGTTCATCGAGCCGGAGAGCGATGCGATCGAGGCGGCGCGCTCGATCGGTGCCCCGGCGGTCGAACTGCATACCGGCGCCTGGTGCAATGCCGTCGCCGGCGGCGACCATGCGCAGGCCGAGGCCGAATTCGCCCGGTTGAAGGCGGCGGCGGCGAAGGCCGCGGCGCTCGGCATCGAATGCCATGCCGGCCACGGCCTCGATTATGAGACGGCGCGGCTGATTTCGGCGCTGCCGCAGATCGTCGAGCTCAATATCGGCCATTTCCTCATCGCCGAGGCGATCTTCGTCGGCCTCGAAGCCGCGATCCATAAGATGCATGCCGCGATGGCCGCCGGCCGGGCTGGGGCGCTCGTTCTATGATCCTCGGCTTCGGCATCGACCTTTGCGACATCCGCCGTATCGAGCAACTTCTGGAGAGGCACGGCGAGCGCTTCGTCCTGCGGTGTTTCACGGAGGTGGAGCGCGACAAATCGGACGGGCGCGCCGCCCGCGCCGCCTCCTATGCCAAACGATTTGCCGCCAAGGAGGCCTGTGCCAAGGCGCTGGGGACGGGCCTCGCCCGGGGCGTCTTTTGGCGCGACATGGGGGTCGTCAATCTCCCCTCCGGCAAGCCCAGCCTGCTGCTGACGGGCGGGGCGGCGGTGCGGCTGGCGCGCCTGGTCCCGGCCGGTCACGACGGCGTTATCCATTTGACTTTGACCGATGAATATCCTTTCGCGCAGGCGCAGGTGATCATCGAGGCGGTGAAAAATTCGGCCGCGAACACGGAACCGCCCTGATTACCCGCCAAGCGAGAGGGCAGGGCCAAAGCTTCCGCGCGCGTGCTTTTCATGACGAAACCGACACTTCACCCTCTCCCGGGCGCATGCTAAGGAGCCCGGCTCCCGAGTGCCTGCGCTCGAAGGCGAGCTGAAAGAAACGGCCCTATGACGACGACGGATGAAAAAGGCTACGGTACAATGGAGCAGGGCAAGAAGTCCGGCGCTTTCGGCGAGTTTTTCAAAGTCATCATCCAGGCGGGCCTGATCGCGCTTGTCGTGCGGACCCTGCTGTTCCAGCCGTTCAACATCCCGTCCGGCTCGATGATCCCGACCCTGCTGATCGGCGATTTCCTGTTCGTCTCCAAATATTCCTACGGCTATTCGAATCACTCGCTGCCGTTCAGCCCGCCCTTGTTCAACGGCCGGATTTTCAGCTCGCCGCCGAAGCGCGGCGATGTGGTCGTCTTCAAACTTCCGCGCGATGGCCAGACCGATTACATCAAGCGCGTCATCGGCCTGCCCGGCGACACGATCCAGATGAAGGACGGGCGGCTTTACATCAACGGCACGATGGTGCCGCGTGAGGCTATTGCCAAGGTCAAGACGGAAGACCTGTTCGGCCATGTCCGCGAAGTGCCGACCTATGCGGAGACTTTGCCGGGCGGCGTGAAGCATACGATCATCGAGATCGAGGGCGA
This sequence comes from Pseudomonadota bacterium, assembly GCA_040756295.1. GTDB lineage: Bacteria > Pseudomonadota > Alphaproteobacteria > Rhizobiales > Beijerinckiaceae > Methylovirgula. The sequence continues at coordinate 217,502 of JBFLZN010000003.1, forward strand.
CACCGGCTTCTACGACAATACTGGCCTCTACAAAGTGCCGCCTGACAATTACTTCATGATGGGCGACAACCGCGACAATTCGACCGACAGCCGCGTCCCGCCGGACCAGGGCGGCGTCGGCTATGTGCCGTCGCAAGACCTCGTCGGCCGCGCCGAGATGATCTTCTTTTCCATCAGGCCGGATACGCCGGCCTGGGCCTTCTGGGAATGGCCGTGGACCGTGCGTTGGGACCGGCTGTTCAAACCCGTCAGATAATGGCCGCCAAGCTCGGCGACCTCGCCGCGCTCGAAGCGAGCCTCGGGCATAAATTCGCCAATCGCGCGCTCGTGCAACTGGCGCTGACCCATGTCAGCGCCACGCCGGCGCGCAACGACAGCTATCAGCGCCTCGAATTTCTCGGTGACCGGGTGCTTGGCCTCGTCGTGGCCGAGATGCTTTACGAGAGCTTTCCCGCTGCCGACGAGGGAGAATTGTCGCGCCGGCTCGCCGATCTCGTGCGGCGCGAAAGCTGCGCCGAGGTCGCGCGCGAATGGGGCCTCGAAAGTCATGTCCGGCTCGGCGACAGCGAGCGCCAGGCCGGCGGCACCACCAAGGATGCGATTCTTGCCGATGTCTGCGAATCTTTGATCGGCGCCGTGTTTCTCGATGGCGGCTATGCCGCGGCAAAGATTGTCGTCGGCGAGGCGTTCGCGCCGCGGATGCGGGCGCCGCGCCGGCCCTTGCGCGATCCCAAGACCGCCTTGCAGGAATGGGCCCAGGCACGTGGGCTCGAGACGCCACTCTATCGTGAAATCGGCCGCACCGGGCCGCATCATGCGCCGGAATTCACCGTCGAAGTCGTCGTGACAGGTTTCGCGGCGGCGACGGCAAAAGGCGGCTCGAAGCGCAGCGCCGAGCAGGCCGCGGCGCTTGCCTTCCTCAGTCGCGAAGGGATCGGCGATGAGCGAGCCTGAAGGCGCCGAAGCGCAAAGACGCTGCGGTTTCGTCGCGCTGATCGGCGCGCCGAATGCCGGCAAGTCGACGCTGCTCAATCAGCTTGTCGGCGCCAAGATCTCGATCGTCTCGCGCAAGGTGCAGACGACGCGGATGCTCGTGCGCGGCATTGCACTGCAAGGCGAGGCGCAGATCGTTTTCGTCGATACGCCCGGTATTTTCGCACCGCGCCGGCGGCTCGACCGCGCCATGGTCGCCTCCGCCTGGGGCGGGGCGGCCGATGCCGATGTCGTCGCTCTGCTTGTCGATGCCCGCAAAGGCCTCGATGACGAGGTTCTCGAAATTCTCCGCGCGCTCGAAAACGTCAAAGCCAAGCGCGTGCTGATCCTGAACAAGATCGATGTCGTCGCCCGGCCGAGCCTCCTCGAACTCGCCGCCACGGTGAACGACAAGCTCGCCTTCGCCGAGACGTTCATGGTTTCGGCGGCGACGGGCGACGGCGTTGCGACGCTCAAAGAGCATCTCGGCGCGATGATGCCGACCGGCCCCTGGCTTTATCCGGAGGACCAGATTTCCGAAGCGCCGATCCGGGCTTTGGCTGCCGAGATCACGCGCGAAAAAATCTTCGAGCGGCTGCACGACGAATTGCCCTATCAATCGACGGTCGAAACGCAATCCTGGGAAGAGCGGCCGGACGGCTCGGCGCGGGTCGAGCAGACGATCTATGTCACCCGCGAGGCGCACCGTAAGATCGTCCTGGGCGAGGGCGGGCGCACGATCAAGGCCATCGGCACGGCGGCGCGCAAGGACATATCCGAGGCGGCCGAGCAGACGGTCCACCTCTTCCTGTTCGTCAAAGTGCGCGAGAACTGGGCCGACGATCCGGAGCGCTATCGCGCCATGGGGCTCGAATTCCCGAAAAATTGAGACGGCTGAGGCAGAAGCCTTGCGCCGGGATATAAAAAAGCGGCGGAGAAAACTCCGCCGCCGAAACTTCTCGATCATCACGCCGGCTATCAGCCAGCGGCGTAATTAGAACTCGCTCGACTCGTAAGCGGTGACTTCCATGCCGACGCAGACTTCGCAGATCGTGGGGGTCGTCCAAGCCATGGTTCTCTCCTATCAGACCTTCAAGCCGCCGAAGGCAGCCTCGAAACTTACAAAGCAAAGATAGGTCATCGGCCGCCGGTTTGGTCAGAGATTGGCAAGATCGATGTAAGAATTTTGTCAGGCAGGTCGATTATTTTTGCGCCGATTATTTTGCAGTGCAACAAGAGCGCCGGCCGCGCCGCCGTCGCGCGGAAAATGCTGGGAGATTCGGACGTTCAAATTGAATCGCTCGGCGCTTTTAAGTCTTTCTCATCGCATCGGATTTGTCCGAAAACCGCTTCGCACTTTTCGGTCCGATGCTCTAAAGATTCGGCATGAGCCTCGATATGTCCCGGCGCCGTGCCTTCAGCCAGGGCCGCGCGCAGCAGCCTGCCGCGGCGCGCGCGCTGCTGTGGTTTGCGATTCTGCTGGCGCTGCCGCTGGCCATCTTCGGCATTTTCGCCTTTTACCTGTTCGACGCCGATTATGCCGTCACCCGCACACGCGAGGCGGCGCAGGCGGCGCGGCAGGCCGCCGATCTCGGCGATGTCGCGAGCGCGACGCTTGAATCGAAGGCCGACCGCGCCCTCGCGCAGATCGCCGCGGCGCTCGCCAAAGGCGGCCCGGACATGCTGCGCAATCTGCGCGTCGCGAGCTTCGTCAATGAAGTGCGCTTCATGCTCGTGCATGACCGCGACGGCCATGTCATCCCGATCGCCACCGGCACGCTCGAATCGGAGAACGATTTCCTGCAGCGCTATGGCGGTCTGCTGTCAACGCTGCGGGGGCAGATCGATGCGCCGGGCGCGGCGCCGAAAGTCGGCATCTGGACCGTCGGCGAGACGCTGATCTCCTACGTCCGCTGCCAGCGCCTCAGCGAGACGCGCGATGTCTGCGTCATCTTCGACGAGATCACGCTCGATCCCGTGCTGGAGGAGGCGCTCGACGAGGCGAGCGCCAAGCTCAACGACCGGCTGTTGATCTTGCGCGACCCGGTCGGCCGCGCCCTGTGGAGCCATGGGCCGACCAATCTCAGCACATCGGCCATCTCGGATCTTTCCGGCTCGATGCGCGGCTGGCGCATGGAGACTTCGACCCCGGCCAAAGTGTATCATGGCTTGCTGCCGCTCATCGCCATCACCGTACCCTTGATCGGCTGCTGGCTTCTGCTCATCTGGTACATGTATCGCAATCAGCGGGCGCGGCTTGTCGAGAGCACATTCCGCAGCGAAATGACGGCGAAACTCTCGCATGATCTGCGCACGCCGATCGCCAATCTGCGGCTCTATACCGATCTCATCCTGCGCCGCAGCGATGATGCGGCGGCGGTCGGCCGTTATGGCGCGGTGATGCGGGCGGAGGTCGAGCGGCTCGCGCTGCTCGCCGATAATACGATCGTCTATGGCCGTACCGCCGCGCCGGCGCCGGTGCGGCTCGAAGAAGCGGTGCCCGATGCCGTCGTCGACGCGACCATCGCGCGCTATGAAAATCTTTTTGCCGCCGGCGGCTCGACCATCGAGGTCGCGCATAATGCCTCTCGCGCCGGATTTTTCGATCGGATGAGCTTCGAGCGCATACTGATCAACCTCATCGACAATGCCAATAAATATGCGCCAGGCCGGATCCAAGTCGCGACAGGCGAGGCGGACGGAATGCTGACCTTGACGGTGCGCGACTTCGGCCGCGGGCTCGATCCGAGCGTACAGGCGAAATTGACGGCCTTGGTCCAGCCGGGCAGCGGCGCCAAGGACGGCTTCGGCCTTGGCCTTGTCGTGGTGCGCGAACTTGCCGAGGCAAATGGCGGACAGGTAACAATCGACAATGCCGATCCGGGGCTCAAGGTGACGGCCACGATGAAGATCAACGAATCGGCCAAGGAGGAGGCCAAATGTCCATCTTGATCGCCGAGGACGATCAGCATTTGCGTGACGGCATCGTCGATCTTCTGACGCTTGAAGGGTTCACCTGCCGCGTCGCTGGCGACGGCGCCAAGGCGCTGGCCTTGTTCCGCGAGGAAAAGCCGGAGATCTGCGTGTTCGACGTGATGATGCCGGTGATGGATGGGCTGAGCCTGTTGCGCGAGGTGCGCAAGCTCGATCCGGCCGTGCCGATCCTGCTCTTGTCCGCGCGGGGCGAGGAAGGCGACCGCGTGCGCGGCCTCGAAATCGGCGCCGATGATTATATCGCCAAGCCCTTCAGCGCCCGCGAGCTTGTCGCGCGCATCAAGGCGGCGCTGCGGCGGACCAAAGTGCAGGCGCCCGCGCCGGCGAATGATGGCGAAGGGCGCATCCATATGGGCGACATCGTCATCGACCCCAAGGCGATGCGCGCCTTTCGCGGCGATCACAAAATCGATCTTACCAATCGCGAAGTAGCGATCCTGGCGGCGCTCTACGAGCGGCGCGGTCAGGCCGTCTCGCGCGACGAATTGTTCGATCTCGCCTGGGGGCGCGATTATATGCCCAACAGCCGCGCGCTCGACCAATATGTTTCGGCCTTGCGCAAGAAGATCGAGATCGATCCGGCGGCGCCGCGCATCATCCGCACCGTGCATGGCGTGGGGTACCGCCACGACGTCGACGAGGCCTGAGCGCCGGATGGAATGGCACGACGAAGGCCTGATTCTCGGCCTCAAAAAATACGGCGAGACAAGTGTCATTCTCGAAGCGATGACGCCGGCGCATGGCCGTCATCTCGGCTTGGTGCGCGGCGGCCGCTCCAAGCGCTGGCAGCCGCTCTTGCAGCCGGGCAATAGCGTCGATCTCGTCTGGCGGGCGCGGCTCGACGAACATCTGGGGCTCTATGCCGTCGAAGTGACGAAGCCGCGGGCCGCCAATCTGATGGCGAGCGCGTTGGCGCTGCATGGTCTCAACCACCTTGCCGCGCTGCTGCGCCTGCTCGCCGAGCGCGACCCGTATCCGGCGCTTTATGAGACGGCCTTACTCATTGCCGACCATCTTGACGATAAGCACGTGACGCCGGCGGCGCTGGTGCGCTTCGAGCTCGCCATTCTCGGCGAGCTTGGCTTCGGCCTCGATCTCGCCAGCTGTGCGGCGACCGGAACGAACGAAGACCTGATCTATGTTTCGCCAAAAAGCGGCCGCGCCGTCTCGCGCGCCGCCGGTGCGCCCTATCATGAAAGGCTGTTGCCGCTGCCAGGTTACCTGCAGGATGCGGAGGCCGAGGCCGGTGCGGCGGAGATTGCCGAGGGATTCCGGCTCACCGGCTATTTTCTGGAGCGGGATGTCTTTACGCCGCGCGGGCTCGAAATGCCGCAGGCGCGGCATGCCTATCTGGCGGAACTCGGCAAATTGGGCTGAATTTTATTCCACGCCGCCGCAGACGTGGCGGGCGATCTTGCGGCTGATGCCATAGCCTTCATCGAGGGCGAATTCCTCGATATGGCAACTGGCCGAGACGCCAGGCTGGGCTTCGCGGGCGGCGAGACTTTCGCCGGCGGGCGCGCCGATCAGCGCGACCACGAAGATCGCCGCGCCAATGACCACACCCAGGAACAGAACGACTTTGCCCATCACGCTCTTGTCACCCGAAGCCGCCAGCCTTCATAAAACCGCGCACGCGGGCCAAACACAGTGCGGTGGCGCACCGGTCGGCTGCGAATCGCGGCTTCCTTTTAAGGTGGCCCGCCCCCGTGCGGCTAGTGCAGCAACGCAACAGCGTCCGCCTTCGTACGGCCAAGCAATGTGCGACGACTTAATTTGCGGCGACTCAATTCATCCACTAGACAATCGTTCCCGCTTTGTAAGCGGGCCGGACAGACCCTGAAAAGGCAATCTCATGGCCAAAAATGTCGCTCCGCCGTCCCCCGTGCGCGAGCCTGAGCCCGTCAATCTGCGCGAAGCGCTGGAGGAGCGCTACCTCGCCTATGCGCTCTCGACCATCATGGGCCGGGCGCTGCCGGATGCGCGCGACGGGTTGAAGCCGGTGCACCGGCGCATCCTTTACGGGATGCGCATCCTGCGGCTCGACCCCGGCACCGCCTTCAAGAAATGCGCCAAAATCGTCGGCGACGTGATGGGCTCGTTCCACCCGCATGGCGACCAGGCGATCTATGAGGCGCTGGTGCGCCTGGCACAGGATTTTTCCTCGCGTTATCCGCTGGTCGACGGGCAGGGCAATTTTGGCAATATCGATGGCGATGGCGCCGCCGCCTATCGCTACACCGAAGCGCGGATGACCGAAGTCGCACGGCTGTTGCTCGAAGGCATCAACGAGGACGCGGTCGATTTCCGCGACAATTATTCCGGCGATCAGACCGAGCCGGTCGTGCTGCCGGCGGCCTTTCCCAATCTGCTCGCCAATGGCTCGCAGGGCATTGCGGTCGGCATGGCGACCTCGATCCCGCCGCACAATGTCGCCGAGCTTTGCGATGCCTGCCTGCATTTGATCGCGCATAAGACCGCGAGCGATGCGGACCTGATGAAATTCGTGCCGGGGCCGGATTTCCCGACCGGCGGCATCATTGTCGATTCGAAAGAGCAGATCGCCGAGACCTATCGGACCGGTCGCGGCTCTTTCCGGGTGCGCGCCAAATGGGCGCGCGAAGAGGGCACCCGCGGCACCTATAATATCGTGGTCACGCAAATCCCTTACATGGTGCAGAAATCGCGACTGATCGAGAAGATTGCCGAGCTTCTGGCCGAGAAGAAACTCCCGCTCGTCGCCGACATCCGCGACGAATCGGCCGAGGATGTGCGCATCGTCATCGAGCCGCGCGCCCGCACCGTCGATGCGGAGCTGATGATGGAACAGCTCTTCAAGACGACGGAGCTTGAAAGCCGCTTCCCGATGAACATGAACGTGCTCGTCGATGGCGTCGTGCCGCGTGTCGTCTCGCTGAAAGAGGCGCTGCGGCAATGGCTCGACCATCGCCGCGTGGTGTTGCAGCGGCGCTCGCGTTTCCGCCTCACCGAAATTGCGCACCGGCTTGAAGTCCTCGCCGGCATGCGCATTGTCTTCCTCAATCTCGACGAGGTGATCCGCATCATCCGCGAGGAGGACGAACCGAAGACGGCGCTCATCGCCGCCTTCGCGCTCACCGAGGTGCAGGCCAATTACATTCTCGATACGCGGTTGCGCAGCCTGCGCCGGCTCGAAGAAATGGAGCTGCGCCGCGAGTTCGACGAACTGACCAAGGAAAAGGACGACATCGACAAATTGCTGGCCGACGAGGCCAAGCAATGGAAGGTGATCGGCGTCGAACTGCGCGATTTGAAGAAGAAGTTCGGCCAGGATACGGCGCTCGGCAAGCGCCGCACGCAATTCGCCGACGCGCCGGAAGTCGCCGATTTCGATCTTGCGACCGCCATGATCGAGCGCGAGCCGATCACCGTGGTGGTTTCCGAGAAGGGCTGGATTCGCGCCCTCAAAGGCCATGTCGAGGATTTGTCGAGCCTGCAATTCAAGGGCGACGACCGGTTGAAGCAAAGCTTCTTCACCGAGACGACCGAGAAGATTCTCGTCTTTGCCACCGACGGCCGCATTTTCACACTCGAAGCCTCGAAACTGCCGGGCGGGCGCGGGCAGGGCGAGCCGTTGCGGCTGATGGCCGACATCGGCGAGGGCGAGGACATCGTCTCGGTCTTCCCTTATGTCGCGGGCGAAAAGATGCTTGTCGCTTCGAGCGACGGGCGCGGCTTCATCGCGCCGTGCGATGAAATGGTGGGCGGCACGCGCAAGGGCAAGATTCTGCTCAACCGCGATCTGCCGGCGGAAGCCTCGATCGTGACGCCGGCGGTTGGCGACCATGTCGCGGTCATCGGCCAGAACCGCAAGCTGCTGGTTTTCCCGATCGAGCAGATGCCGGAGATGACGCGCGGCAAGGGCGTGCGGCTGCAACGCTATCGCGAGGGCGGTATTTCCGATGCCAAAGTCTTTGGCAAGTCGGAGGGCCTGACCTGGCAGGACTCGGCCGGCCGCACATTCAGCGTCGCCATGCGCGATCTGCGCGACTGGATCGGCAATCGCGCCGAGGCCGGCCGCTTGCCGCCCAAGGGCTTTCCCAAGAACAACAAATTTGGCTGAGGCGGGACAGTCCGGGGCAAGCTCTTGGGCTTAGACCTTCAAGGCGCGCACATGCGCATGGAGGTCGGATGCAGATCGAACTGCCAGAACCGTCGGCAATCGGCGCGGCGCTTGTGACGTGGCGTGCGGCCAATCCGAGTCTCGATCGGCTGTGCGTCCGCTACGCGCAGCCGCAGGATGCCTTGCGGCACTTGGGCCTGTCGCTTCTGACGCAGGGGCAAACCGATCCCGCGCTTGGCTTTCTCAAAGCTGCATTAGCTTTGGCGCCGCGGGACACGATCCTCTGGAACGAGCTCGCCGGTGCCTTTTATCGCGCCGGCCGGCAGGCGGAGGCCCGCGTGGCGCAGCGCGCGTCGCTCGACATCGACACGGCGCAGCCGCAAGCCTGGCTGCTGCTCGCCGCGATCGAGAGCAATCTCGGCGACGAGCCGGCCGCGGAATCGCATTATCTCACCGCGCTCGCACTTGATGCGCATCTGTCGGAAGCGGCTTTTGGCCTCGGCGTGATCGCATTTCAACGCCGCCGCTTCACGGATGCCGTCAAATGGCTGCGCCAATCCGTTGCCGATGGCGGCTACAATATGGGCCTTTATGTCTGCCTCGGGCAGGCGCTCTTCCTGCTCGGCGATTTTGGCCAGGCTGTCGCGGCCCTGCAGGTCGCGGCGAGCTTTCCGGATTGCGACGCCATTGTCATCGAGAAACTGGCGCAGCTGCGGCTCATTGAAACCACGATCCGCGATGGCGCCGAAGCGGCGGTCGCGGTCTATGGCGAGGTGGCGGGGCCGCATGCGCGCGACCTCGATAAGGTCACGACCATCGCCTTTCAGTTCCTCAGCGGTTTTGGCTACACCGAGGCGGCCATCAAACTCGGCCAATGGCGGCGTGCCCGCAATCCGGACGATGCAACGCAGCGCTATCTGCTTGCGGCCCTGCGCAGCGAGGCGGTCGCCCGCGCGCCGGACGATTATCTCGTCGCGCATTTCGACGGTTTCGCCGAGACGTTCGAATCAAAGCTCGTCGAGACGCTCGGCTATCGCGTGCCGGAGAAGCTTCACGCTTTGCTGGCAAAGACCGGGCGGCGCTTCGCCAATATCCTCGATCTCGGTTGCGGCACCGGGCTTTGCGCGCCGTTCCTGAAGCAGATTGGCGATCGTCTCACCGGCGTCGACCTGTCCCGCCGGATGCTGGAAAAGGCGGGCGCCCGCGCGCTCTATGACGATCTGATCGAGGCGGAAGCCGGCGATTTCCTCGATCACGCGAACACGGATTTCGATCTCGTCATGGCGGCTGATTCCGCCATTTATTTCGGCGATCTCACGGCGCTCTTTCAAAGAATTGCGCGCGTGCTCGAACCGGGCGGGCTCTTCGCCTTCAATGCCGAAACGATTGAGACGGGTTTCCGGGTTCTGCCGTCGGGGCGCTTTGCCCATGCCGTCAGCTATATCGAGACCATCGCGGCGGCGGATTTCACGTTTATCGAGATGCAAGCGACAACGCTTCGGCTGGAAGCGGCGCAGCCCGTCGAGGGCGTTTTGATCATCTTGCAGCGGCGCTAGAGAGCCGCTTCGCACTTTTTTGGCACATCGGATTCGTCCGAAAACCGCTTCGCACTTTTCGGTCCGATGTGTTTTCGGTCCGATGTGGATGCGCTAGCCGACCCGCTGCCAGCCGTCCATGCCGAGCCGCTCCTGCGGCATGAAACGCGCTTTATAGGCCATCTTCTTCGAGCCCTCGACCCAATAGCCGAGATAGACATGCGGCAGGCCGAGCCTGCGGGCGCGCTCGATGTGGTCGAGGATGATGTAAGTGCCGAGCGAGCGCTTCTCTTCGTCAGGCTCGTAGAAGGAATAGACCATCGAGAGCCCATCGGCGAGGAAGTCGGTGAGGCAGACGCCGAGGAGCGGATTGTTCTCAGCCGGATTGACGACGCGATATTCGATCAGTCGGCTTTCGACATGGCTGTCTTCGATCATCATCGAATAGTCGAGCACGGTCATGTCGGCCATGCCGCCGTCGCCATGGCGGGCGTCGAGATAGCCGCGGAAGAGCGAATATTGCTCGCTCGTCGGCTCGGTGCGCATGACGGCGGCGATGAGATCGTGATTGGCGTTGAGCACGCGGCGCATATTGCGTGACGGTTCGAATTCGTCGACCTTCACGCGCACGGAGACACAGGCCCGGCAATTTTCGCAGGCGGGACGATAGGCAATGGTCTGCGAGCGGCGGAACCCCGATTGGGTCAGCGTATCGTTCAGCGCGGTCGCACGGCGGCCCACAAGGTGGGTGAAGACCTTGCGCTCTTCCCGCTTCGGCAGGTAGGGGCAAGGCGAAGGCGAAGTGAGATAAAATTGCGGCGCGTCGCGCAGTTCTCGCGTCAAACCTGCCTCTCAGAGCCTCGGTTCAGCGGCGTCGGGCCGCGCAGGCCGGCGAAGCAGCCCGCACAGGAAGGCTAACGCCTCAGCCGCCCCATGCCTAGAAAAATGTCAGGAAAAATTCCGCACGCGCCGGGTCACGACGACGCCGGCCAGCATGTCGTGCAGGCAACGCTTGTCGTCCGCCAAAAGCGAAACAAGCAGGATCGGCGGAAACATCCAGCTCACATAGAAGAGCACGGCGTGCACCGCCGCATAAAGGAACGGCACGCGCGTGCCGTCGGTGCGGCGGATTTCGAGATCCATAAGCTGCATGCCGGGCGTCGCCATCCGCGACCCGGAGACCGTCAACCCGTTGTAGAAGAAGGCGACGAAGGGGAAGAGCGGCGGCAGGACGACCAGCGACAGGCCGAGCGTCAAGACCAGCAGCACCAGCCACAGGGCGAATGCGATCACCGAAACCACGAGGAAATCGACGCCGAGGGCCAGAATCCGCCGCGTCCGCACACCCGCCAGCGCCTCCGGCGGCAAAGCAAGACTATGGAAAATCGGCTGCGACGCGGTCTGAAACTGATCGGTCTGGCTCATGACTTGGGCTCCCGCTGCGGGATTGGCTGCCAGAATGTGGCCCTCGATCCATGGCAACACAAGGGCGGCTGTCACGAATAGGCGGGACGCCCCGGGGGCCGGAGACCCCTCCCAGTCAGGCGGATGCCCATCCTCGCGGAACATCGGCCTTGCTGCGACGTTCTCGGTTGGGCGCCGTCCGGCGTTCTTGTCCGCGAAACGATTTGAACAGGTCGATTTCCATGCAGAAGGTCAAATATCGTCTTATCGATCCAGGGCTTCGGCCGCGCCAGACCCGGCTCGAAGTGCCGGGTTGGGGCGGCGAGAAGGAGCCGCGCGCCGATGGTTCCCATGAATATGCCTGGCACTGCCTCCCCTTCACCGAGGGGGCGCAATACGGGATCGAGATTTTCTACCCCTACGATCACGAACTTCGCGTGACGACGCGCGGCGGCCAGCCGATCTTCGAGGGCGATATCGGGGCCCCGCCGCAGCCGGACATCATGTGGCCGCCGTTTCGGAACTTCGGGCGCATTTATTACACTTTTCAGCTTCTGCTCGATCTCAAGGTCGGACCGGGCTTGGCCGTGCGATTTGAGCCGCATCCGCGGTTTTATACGGACACGACCGGCACGGTCCCGATCGCCGTGCCCGCGCTGATCCGCAATTGGTGGCCGATGACGTTTTTTCTCGTCTTCAAGACGCCCGCCGAAGGCCAGACGCATATCTTTCGCGGCGGCGAGCCTTTCGCCCAAGCGCTCGTCATCCCGGAAGAATGCAAATTGGAGCTGGAGGAAATGTCTGCGGAAGAAGCCGCCGAGCGCGAAATGCAATCGCGCCGTATCTACAAGAGCCGCAGCACCTTGTCCGCCGAGACCCAATGGACGTCCGCATCGAATACGGTTTTCGACGGCACCTACCGGCTGATCCTCGGCGCGGCGAAGACAAAAAGCCGCCGCTCCGCGACGGAATAGGCTCGCAACGCAAGAAAGACGGCATGCCGTTCATCGCTGGCATGCCGTCTCGCAAATCAATCAATAATGGTGATGATGCCAGTGGTGATGCCACCAATGATGATGGTGATGGTGGTGATGATGATGGTGGTGGTGATGGTGATGATATTGGGCGAGCTGCACCGTGGCGTTCTCGTCGGCGGCCTCGGTCTCGTTATTCGTCTTCGCGCTATTCGTCAGATCGTCCGCCCGTAGCATCGCGACGGCGTTCGGCACCGGCGTCAGCAGGTCGGCATAGCCCTGTGTCTGCATGACATTATCAAGCTCGTTGAGGGTTGCGGCGTTGACATGCACCGTTGAGGTCATCAAGGCGGTCAGGCCGCTCACTGCCGCGCCGATAAGGCCGAGCGTCGAGGTTTTCAAAGGCATTCTGTTTCTCCTTCCGGCTTAAGTCTCGCACCAAATCCGAGGCGGCTCGTCCGCCCCGCCCGTTGGAAATTGACTAAGCCTAAACGGGAACGCCGACAACGAACCGGAGTTCCGGCCGGGTCCGCGGTTTCGGCCGCGCTTATAGGAAAGGGCAGGCGGGGGATGCCGACTACGTATTATTACGATGAGACAATCGGCGCGCTTTGTCGATTTTCATCAACCGGTTAAGGCTTTCGTTTTCTCTGCGGAATTCTTCGACTGCCCACCCATGCCTGACGGAACTGCCACCGCACACCTTTATCGGCCGAAGCTGATAACCGTGCTGGACGAGGGCTATAGCCTCGATGCCTTCCGCCGCGATGTGCTCGCCGCGCTGACCGTCGCGATCGTCGCTCTGCCGCTTTCGATGGCCATCGCCGTGGCTTCGGGCGTGTCGCCGGCGCGCGGCCTCTATACCTCGATCATCGGCGGCTTCGTCGTTTCGACGCTTGGCGGCAGCCGGTTCCAGATCGGCGGTCCGGCCGGCGCCTTCATCGTGCTGGTCGCGGCGACTGTTGCCAAATTCGGCGTCGACGGCCTGCTGCTGACCGTCCTGATCTCCGGGGGCTTGCTGACGCTGCTCGGCGCTTTGCGGCTCGGCACGCTGATCCGGCATATTCCGCATCCGGTGACGGTCGGTTTCACCGCCGGCATTGCCGTCACGATCCTGGCGAGCCAGCTCAAGGAGCTTGGCGGCTTCAAGCTCGCGGTGCCGGAGCCGGGACCGCTGATCCCGAAGCTCGCGGTGCTCTCTCAGGCGATGCCGACGTTGAACCTTGCCGCTTTGGGCGTCGGCCTCGGATCGGCGGCGCTGATCTTCCTCATCAAGCGCGCCCGGCCGGCCTGGCCCGGCATGTTGATCGCCGTTGCGCTGGCCTCGCTCCTCGGCTGGCTTTTGCATTTGCCGGTCGAGACGATCGGCACCCGCTTCGGCGCGCTGCCGCACGGCCTTCTCGCCCCGGCGCTGCCGAAGCTCTCGCCGCATCTCGTCGCTGAGGTTTTTCCGGCGGCTCTTTCGTTCACGCTGCTCGGCGGTATCGAGAGCCTGCTGTCGGCCAAGGTCGCCGACGGCATGACTGGCCGCAAGCATCGCGCCAATATGGAGCTCGTCGCGCAGGGCATCGCCAATATGGTCTCGGCGCTCTTCGGCGGGATCAGCGTGACGGGCACGATCGCGCGCACCGCGACCAATATCCGCGCCGGCGCGCGCACCCCGCTGTCCGGCATGATGCATGCGGGCTTTCTTCTATCGTTCATGCTGGTGGCGGCGCCGCTCGCGAGCTTTGTGCCTCTATCGGCTCTCGCCGGCGTGCTGGTCGTCGTCTGCTGGAACATGGCGGAGAAGGGCGAATTTCTCCGCCTGCTGCGCCAATGGCAGCCGGCGGCCGTGCTCATCGTCACCTTCGGCGTGACCCTGCTGAAGGACCTGACCTTCGGCATCGTCGGCGGCTGCCTGCTGGCGGCGGCCTTTGCACTGCTTGGCCGGCGGATCGCCGAAGAGGGCGATTGAGAGCCTACAGCGTCTCGCGCAATTTCTTCGCCACGCGCGGCGCGAAATAGGTGAGCACGCCGTCGGCGCCGGCGCGCTTGAAGGCGATGAGGCTTTCGAGCATGGCGCGTTCGCCGTCGAGCCAGCCGTTCTGCACGGCGGCCATGATCATCGCATATTCGCCCGACACCTGGTAGGCGAAGGTCGGCACGCCGAAATTCTCTTTCACCCGCGCGAGAATATCGAGATAGGGCAGGCCGGGCTTGACGATCAGCATGTCGGCGCCTTCGTCGAGATCGATCGCCACTTCGCGCAGCGCCTCGTCGGAATTGGCGGGATCCATCTGATAGGTGCGCTTGTCGCCGGCGAGCGTCACATTGGTGCCGACCGCTTCGCGGAACGGGCCGTAAAAGGCCGAGGCATATTTCGCCGCATAGGACATGATCTGCACGTTCTCGAAGCCGTGCGCGTCGAGGCCGGCGCGGATGGCGCCGACGCGGCCGTCCATCATGTCGGATGGCGCGATGACGTCGGCCCCCGCCTGCGCCTGATTGACCGCCTGCGCGACGAGCACGCCGACCGTTGCATCATTGACGATGTCATTGCCGCGCAAAATGCCGTCGTGGCCGTGGCTCGTATAAGGATCGAGCGCGACATCGGTGATGATGCCGATCTCCGGCACCTCGCGCTTGATCGCCCGCGTCGCGCGGCAGACGAGGTTTTGCTCGTTCAACGCCTCGCTGCCTTCGGCGTCGCGCACAGCCGGATCGGTGTTCGGAAACAGCGCCAGCGCCGGAATGCCTATTCTCGCGGCGGCTTCCGCCTCGCGCACCGCGACATCGATCGAAAAACGCTCGACGCCCGGCATCGAGGCCACGGCTTGCGTCTTGTGTTCGCCCTCGATCAGGAAGATCGGCCAGATCAGATCATTGACCGAAAGCTCATGCTCGCGCACCAGCCGGCGCGACCAATCCGCTTTGCGGTTGCGGCGCAGCCGCAAGGAGAGATCGAGCTTGGTCGCGAGAGGTTCGGTTTCGGGCTTCGGGCGCAGCGGCGCGGACATCGCGAACTCCTTGAATTGCGCCGTTCTCTTAGCACAAAGGCGCTTGGCGCGGCCATTTTCTTCGCCGCTGCCGGTGCATGGCAGGCGGCCGCACGGACGCATTGACGCCGGCGCTCCGGCGCGGTTAATCGGGCGGCATGAGCGCCCCCGAGATCATCAGCACGAAGATCGGCCATTGCGGCCTCATCACGCTCGACCGCCCCAAAGCGCTGAATGCGCTGACGCACGACATGGTTACGGCGATGGCCGGCGTGTTGGACGAGTTTGCCGGCGATCCGGCGATCCGTACCGTCGCCGTGCGCAGCACGAGCGCCCGCGCCTTCTGTGCCGGCGCCGACATCCGCCGGGTCTATGAACTGGGCAAAGACGGCCAGCATGACGCGCAGCGCGCCTTTCTGCGCGACGAATACCGCAATTGCTACCGGATCAAGACCTATCCGAAGCCCTATGTCGCGCTGATGGACGGCATTGTGATGGGCGGCGGCGCCGGCATTTCGGTGAACGGCGCGCATCGCGTCGCCGGCGACAGCATTACATTCGCCATGCCGGAGACCGCGATCGGTTTTTTTCCGGATATCGGCGCGACCTTTTTTCTGCCGCGTCTGGCGGACAAGATCGGCACCTATCTGGCGATGACGGGCGCGCGCATCGATCTTGGTGACGTTCTGGCGCTCGGTCTTGCCAATGCGCATGTGCCATCGGCGCGTTTCGACAGGCTGATCGAGACATTCGCGGATGGTGAAGATGCGGCACAGGCGATCGCGGCGGAAAGCGTTGCCCCACCGCCGTCCGGCCTATTGAAGGAGCGCGAGCTGATCTCCCGCGCCTTTGCTTTCTCGGGCGCGAAACGCATATTCGCCGCGCTCGCCGATGCGGCGCATCGCGGCTCGGCTTTTGCGGAAGACACATTGGCCACGCTTCATGCGCGCTCGCCATCGAGCGTTGCCATTGCGTTGAAGCAGATGCAAATTGGCGGTGCGCTCGATTTCGCCGAGGCGTTGAAGATGGAGTTCCGGATTGCGGCGAGAATTCTGCAGAGTCATGATTTCTATGAAGGGGTTCGCGTGACGCTGGTCGACAAAGGTGACATTGCCGATTGGCGGCCGGCCGCGCTCGATGATTTGAGCACCGCTAAGATCGATGCTTTTTTCGCGCCGCTCGGCGACGAGGATCTCACCTTTCCAAGGGACACCGCATGAAGTTTTTGACGCGCAGCGAACGCGAGGAACGCGCGCCGGAACCGGGCGCTGCCATCAAGCTCGGCGCAAGGCCACGCGGCGCCGCCGCGCAGGCGCAATGGGGCCTGATGCTGGTCATCTTCATGCGCGTGCTGGCGGGCTTGTGGATTTGCCAGGGCCTGGCGGAATGGGCGCTCGTTCTGCTGCCGGAGCGATCGATACTTGAGGCCTTGCCCGCGGCAATGGCGGCAGCGGTGATTTTCTTTGCGATTGCCGATCTTGTCGCCGCGGTCGGCCTCTGGCTTGCGACGCCCTGGGGCGGCGCGCTCTGGCTTTTTGCGGCGAGCTCGCAAATCTTCATCGCTCTCGCAATCAAGAATTCGATCTCGATGGTCTGGGTCGCGATCGATCTCGTCCTGATCCTTCTCTATTTCTTTCTCACGTTCAATGCCGGCCGCGCCAACGCCCAATATGCCGAGTGAATTTCGGGCGCGTGCTTTTTGTCGAAAAAAAACTGCGCGAAATTAAGCGGCTCAATCGCACTCATGCTTATCGCATTCTTTCCAATTTTTGCGCGACCTTGGCGTGGCGCGAAGCGGTGTGCCATCGCGCGACATAACGCACAGGCTTAACGGCCGCTAAAAATCAGGCGTTTGCGTTAAGGTTTACGCTGCCGCCGCGCCAGAGCTCCCTCGGGGTCATTCAAATTTGTGGTTTCCGCGTAAGACATTCGTAAGTTAAGAAAACCACCGTCAGCCGAGCGGCATCGTAAAAATCGAATTTATTTCAAGATTGATTCACCCCAATCGCTAAACCTCTGATTCAGTTTGTTACTTAAACTCGTTTTCATTGGCGCTACTTATAGCTCATTGCTCATTGAGCCCGCGGCGTAGAGGAGGCTCGTTGCTTGGAAGGGATGAGTCATGAACAGCGTTATGAAATCTGAAGTGGTGCCGGCGCGAAGCAATCGAAGCGACGTGAAGCCGGTCTATATCGAGGCGCTCACGCTGGTCGAGCGTCTGCATCGTCGCCTGCTCGACGTCATCAAAGATGAGTTCGATCGGCGCGGTCGCTGCGATGTGAATTCCGTGCAAGCGTTGCTGCTTTATAATATCGGCGACAAGGAGCTGACCGCGGGCGAGTTGCGCACGCGCGGCTACTATCTCGGCTCGAACGTTTCTTACAACGTCAAGAAGCTCGTCGAGATGAACTATCTTCATCATGCCCGTTCGCGGCTTGACCGGCGCTCGGTTCGCATCAGCCTCACGCCGAAGGGCAAAGAGGTGCATGATGTCGTCGCCGCTCTCTACGAGAAGCATGTGCAGACGGTCGAGCAGATCGGCGGCATTTCCGTCGACGAGTTCAGCCGCCTCAACAATTCGCTCAATCGGCTGGAGCGCTTCTGGACCGACCAGATCCGTTTCCGCCTGTAAGCTCATCCAATCCACGCCGCGTTTCGGAACAGTCCTCGTTCCGGTGAAAAGCGGCGCTCTGGTCCCCCGCGCCGGGGACCGGGGCGCCGCTTTTGTTTTGGGGCGGCTTTGGCGCCGCACGCCACAAAAACGCCGCCCATTTGGTGCCTTTTGGGGGAAGTGATTTGGCTCGGCTTTGGGTGGGCCAAAGGGGCGGGCCACGGGCGCGGGCGCGCCATGCTCCCTGACGGCGGACGCAGCAGACGGCTTGGAGAGTGCTTTGCCAGGATTTCCTTTTCGGTTTTTGAGCTTCGGGCTTTCGGGTGCGGCGGCGGGGCTGGCTCTGGTCCTAGGGCTGGCCGGCCAGGCCGCGGCGGGCGATGACGGCTTCGGTCAGGCCGAATGGGCCCAAGGCTATGACGCCGACGAGCATCTCGCCGTCCACCGCTCCACGACCCCGGTCCTGTCCCAGGCGACTTTCGACGCGACCGAACAGGCGATCTCGCGCTACCAGGCGCTGGTCTCGGCCGGCGGCTGGCCCATGGTGCCGGCGCATCGCGTGCTGCGGCTCGGCTCCCAGGGCGATGAAGTGTCGATCTTGCGGCGCCGGCTCGCCGCCTCCGGCGACCTTGACGCCAATGCCGGCGATTCCCCGGTCTTCGATTCCTTCGTCGATGCCGCCGTCCGGCATTTCCAGGCCCGTCACGGTCTCCTGGAAACGGGCATTGTCGACAAGGACACGTTCTCCACCATGAATGTGCCGGCCGACGTGCGGCTGCGCCAATTGCAGATCAATATCGTCCGGCTCAAGGCCTTCTCGGGCAATCTCGGCAACCGTTTCGTCATGGCCAATATTCCGGCCGCGGCGGTCGAAACCGTCGAAAACGGCGTCGTCGCGACCCATCACGTCGCCGGCGTCGGCCGCTTCGAGCGCCAGTCGCCGGTCATGATGACCAAGGCGACGGACATCGATTTCAACCCATTCTGGACCGTCCCGGCCTCGATCACCCGCAAGGATCTGATCCCGCGCATGCAGGCGGACCCGAACTATCTGACCGAGCACAAGATCCGCATCTTCGACAAGGCCGGCAACGAGGTTCAGCCCAGCGCGATCGACTGGAATACGGATCAGGCGGTCAATTACATGTTCCGCCAGGACCCGGGCTCGGACGTCAACGCGCTCGGCGTGGTGCGGATCAATATTCCCAATCCCTATGGCGTCTACATGCACGATACGGCCGAGCGTGGCCTGTTCGGTGACGATTTCCGCTACATTTCCTCGGGCTGCATCCGCGTGCAGGACGTGCGCGACTATGTGGCCTGGCTGCTGAAATATACGCCCGGTTGGGACCGCCAGCACATCAACGACGTGATCAATTCCGGCCAGCAGGTGAAGGTGAAGCTCGATCCGCCGGTTCCGGTCTATTGGGTCTATATCACCGCCTGGGCGACGCCCGACGGGATCGTCCAGTTCCGCGACGACATCTACCAGCGCGATGGCCTGGGCTCGGTCGCCTCCGAGGAGATGGAGCCGTCGCAGCTTCTGAAAGAAGAGCAGGCTTTGTCGCAGTCGCATGTGGCGCCGTCCCAGTCCCAGCCCGGCGTCGATCGCGCCGCGCTGCCGGAGATGGACGAGCAATAAGCGCCGTTTCCCCTTTGCGTGCGCCGCAGCAATCGGCGCACGCACCCCTCGCGGGTGCTCTTGTCGCAGCCCGTCGAAGCGCCTTCCCGCAATGAATATGTCATGGTAAGGCCATCGGCCAGGCCGCGCGCCGCCGCGGCGTATTCTTGCCAATCGTCTTTCAGGAAGCGTGCTTATGACCAGTTCAGATGCCGACGCCCGCACCCACGCGGCTCATAATCCGTTTTTCTCCGCCTCGTTGCACACGGCTGATCCCGAGATCGCCGCCGCGATCGACAAGGAGCTTGGCCGTCAGCAGCATGAGATCGAGCTGATCGCCTCTGAAAACATCGTCTCGAAGGCGGTGCTTGAGGCCCAGGGCTCGGTCCTGACCAACAAATATGCCGAGGGCTATCCGGGCCGGCGCTATTACGGCGGCTGTCAGTATGTTGACGTCGTCGAGACGCTGGCGATCGAGCGCATCACCCGGCTCTTCGATTGCAAATTCGCCAATGTGCAGCCGAATTCCGGCAGCCAGGCCAACCAGGCCGTGTTTCTCGCGCTGTTGCAGCCGGGCGATACGTTCCTCGGCCTCGACCTCGCCGCGGGCGGACATCTGACGCATGGCTCGCCGGTCAATCTCTCCGGCCGCTGGTTCAAGCCGGTTTCCTACGGCGTGCGCAAGGACGACAACCGCATCGACATGGAGCAGGTGGCTAAGCTCGCCCAAGAGCATAAGCCGAAGCTGATCATCGCCGGCGGCTCGGGCTATCCGCGCTTCTGGGATTTCGAGAAGTTCCGCCAGATCGCCGATTCCGTCGGCGCCTATTTCTTTGTCGATATGGCGCATTTCGCCGGCCTCGTGGCGGGCGGCGTGCATCCGTCGCCGTTCCCGCATGCGCATGTCGTCACCTCGACGACGCATAAGACCTTGCGCGGCCCGCGCGGCGGCCTCGTGCTCACCAACGATGCGGACATCGCCAAGAAGATCAATTCGGCGGTCTTCCCCGGCTTGCAGGGCGGCCCGCTGATGCATGTGATCGCCGGCAAGGCCGTGGCCTTCGGCGAGGCGCTGAAGCCGGACTTCAAAGTCTATGCGCGTCAGGTCGTCGAGAATGCCAAGGCGCTTGCGGCGACGCTCGTTGGCGGCGGCTATGCCATCACCTCGGGCGGCACCGACAACCATCTGATGCTGGTCGATCTGCGGCCGAAGAACCTCACCGGCAAGGCCGCCGAACAGGCGCTTGGCCGCGCCCACATCACCTGCAACAAGAACGGCGTGCCGTTTGATACGGCGAGCCCGATGGTCACCTCCGGCATCCGTCTCGGGACGCCGGCCGGCACATCGCGCGGCTTTGGCGTCGCCGAGTTCAAGAAGATCGGTGAATTGATCATTGAGACGCTCGACGGTCTCGCTAAGAACGGCGAAGCCGAGAACGGCGCGGTCGAGGCCGCGGTGAAAGCGCAGGTCGCGGAGCTGACGCACCGGTTCCCGATCTATTGAGGATCGCCGATGCGGTGCCCGTATTGCGGCAGTCTTGAAACGCAGGTGAAGGATTCGCGGCCGACGGAGGATGCAGCATCCATCCGCCGGCGGCGCGTCTGCCCCGATTGCGGCGGCCGTTTCACCACGTTCGAGCGCGTGCAATTGCGCGAGCTGACGGTCATCAAGAAAACCGGCCGGCGGGTGCCTTTCGATCGTGACAAGCTGATGCGCTCGGTCGAGGTCGCGCTGCGCAAGCGGCCGGTCGATGCCGAGCGGATCGAGCGCATGGTTTCCGGCATCGTCCGCCAGCTCGAGAGCCAGGGCGACGCGGAAGTCCATAGCGACAAGATTGGCGAATTGGTGATGGAGGGCCTGCGCTCGCTCGACAGCGTGGCCTATGTGCGCTTTGCCTCGGTCTATCGCAATTTCCGCGAGGCGCGCGATTTCCATACGTTGATCGACGAATTGGCGCAGGCCGACGATCCCGACGAGCCGCCGCCGCCCAAGCCGAAATTATCGACGCGCGCATGATGTTGCGTGCGCGAGCGTTCGCATGACAGGCGACGATCAGCGCTTCATGGCTGCGGCGCTGAATTTTGCCCGCCGCGGCCTCGGGCGCGTCGCGCCCAATCCCGCCGTCGGTGCGCTCATCGTCAAGGACGGCATCGTCATCGGCCGGGGCGCGACGGCGCCTGGCGGGCGGCCGCATGCCGAAGTGCTCGCGTTAAAAGAAGCAGGCGTCGCGGCCCGCGGCGCCACGCTCTATGTGACGCTCGAACCCTGCAGCCATTTCGGCCGCACGCCGCCTTGCGCCGATGCCGTCATCGCCGCGGGGATTGCCCGCGTCGTCTCCGCGCTCGAAGATCCTGATCCGCGCGTTGCCGGGCAGGGCCATGCGCGGCTCAGCGCGGCGGGGATCGAGGTCGAAGCCGGCATCCTCACTGACGCCGCGCGGCGTGCCAATCTCGGCCATATCCTGCGCGTGACCGAGGGGCGGCCGATGCTGACCCTCAAACTCGCCGAAACGGCCGACGGCTTTGCCGCCGGGCCGCCCGGTGCGCCGCGCCTCAAGATCACGGGCGAGGCCGCGAACGGGCGCGTGCATATGCTGCGTGCCTTGCACGATGCCGTGATGGTCGGTGCCGGCACGGCACTCGCCGACAATCCGCAATTGACGGTGCGGCTGCCGGGCCTTGAGGATTATAAGCCCTTGCGCATCGTGCTCGATTCGCATTTGCGGCTGCCGCTGTCGGCCGAGCTCGCCGCGACGGCGGAAAAATATCCGACGCTGGTCATCGCGGCTGACGACGCTTCGCACGAGGCCGAAGCGCGGCTTGCAGCGCTTGGCGTCGAGATCGTCCGCGTCAAAGCCGATGCGGCCGGTCATGTTTCGCTCCCTGCGGCGCTCAATTTGCTCGGCGCGCGCGGGCTGACGCGCATTTTCTGCGAAGGCGGACCCCATCTCGCGGCGGCGCTGATTGGGCAGCGCCTCACTGACGAGATCATGATATTCCAAAGTCCGCACGCGCTTGGCCAAGCGGGCCTGCCGGCACTCGACGCCGGAAGCCGCGCCGCCCTCAAGGATGCGAAGCTTTATCGCGAATTCGACCGCGGCCATGCGGGCGAAGACAGTTTGGTGGAATACGAACGGATCACCTGAATGTTCACCGGGATCATCACAGACGTCGGCACGGTCGAATCCGTCGTGCCGGAGGGCGCGCTGAAGCGGATGCGCATTTCCTGCGCTTATCCGGCGCAGACGATCGAGATCGGCGCGTCGATCGCGACAGGCGGCCCGTGCCTCACCGTTGTCGCGCGCGGCAGCGCGAACGGGCACAGCTGGTATGACGTCGATGTCGGCGCCGAGACGCTCGAGCGGACCACGGCGGGCGCGTGGCGCATCGGCACCAGGCTCAATCTCGAACGGTCACTGAAGATCGGCGACGAACTTGGCGGTCATCTCGTGACCGGTCATATCGACGGCGTTGCCAATATCGTTTCGGTTGAGCCTTTCGACGGCATGAGCCGCTTCGTCCTTGCGGCGCCGGCGGTACTGGCGCGATTCATTGCCGAGAAAGGCTCTGTGACGCTCGATGGCACGTCGCTGACGGTCAACAGCGTCGACGGTAAGGAATTTTCCGTCCTGCTCATCCCGCATACGTTGAGCGTGACAACCTGGGGCGCGCGACGGGCAGGCGACGCGGTCAATCTCGAAGTCGATCTCATGGCGCGCTATGCCGCGCGCCTTGCCGAAGCGATGTGAGGATCATTCATGCTGGCGCATTGGCGGATGTTTGCGGGGTACAATGCCTGGGCGAACGCGCTTGTCTACGACCAGGCGGCGAAGCTCAGCGATACCGATTATCGCGCCGACCGTGGTGCTTTCTTCAAGTCGGTCCACGGCACGCTCAATCATCTGCTCGTCGTCGATCGCATCTGGATGCAGCGCTTCACCGGCGAGGGCGAGACGACGCAACAACTCGATGCGATCCTGCATGAATCCTTTGCCGATCTCTATGCCGCTCGCGTGCAAGATGATGCGCGCATTTCGGCGTTCGTTGAACGTCTCGATGAAGCGCAGCTCGCGCGGCGGGTCTTCTATCGCGCCATCGCCCAGCCGGCCGAGATCGAACAATCTCTTGGCACGGCGCTGGCGCAATTTTTCAATCATCAGACGCATCACCGCGGCCAGGTTCATGGACTGTTGACGGGCTTGACCGGCGTGGCGCCGTGTCTCGATCTCCTTGCTTATCAGCGGCAGATTGGCCTCAGCCGCAGCCAGCCTCTATGAGAGGCGTCCCCCGCGCGGATTAAAATACATTTTAATAAACAATCTTTTATTCGAAGCCTATTTGTAGACGAAATCGCTATTCGGGGGACTATTTGCAGATTCAATTGCGGGGCGCGCGCAACACGCGGCGCTTCCTCAAGCCATGGCTGATTGCCGCTCTGCTTCTTGCGCTGCCTTTCGGGCAGTCCGCGAAGGCGCAATATTTTTCGCTCGGCAAAGGCGGCGGCCCGCTCGAATTCTATGACATCGATTACAGCTATCTCGCCGATCCGGCGAAGCGGACAGGGCCGCTCGACGCCCTGCATTACATCGCGCTCGGCGGCGAGGCCTATCTCTCGCTCGGCGGCGAATTCCGCGAGCAGGCCTGGGCGCAGAACAACGAGGCTTATGCGCTGCGGTCGCCGACGCGCAATGCCTATGATCTGCAGCGCGCACTCGTCGATTTCTATCTGCATATCGACCGCCATTTGGCGATCTTCGCGCAAGTCGGCCGCTTCGACTCGTTCGGTAAGATCAATCCGAGCACGACGGACAAGGATTACGGACGGCTTCAGCAGGGTTTTGTCGAATTGAACGAGCCCGTCGGTCCGGCGCAAGTCACGGCCCGCATCGGCCGGCAGGAGATTGCGCTGGGCTCAGCCCGCTTCGTCTGGGTGAATGACAGTTCCAATGTGCGCACGACCCATGATGCCGTGCGCATTCACAGCGATGTTCAGAACAACGTCACGCTCGACGTCATCTATTCGCGGCCTGTCGTCTCGCAGCTCGACGCGTTTTCCGACTTCGACACGCATAACGGTGTTTTCAGCGCGGTCTATGCCAGCGAAGCGCTGATCCCGAACATCTTCCATGTCGATGAGTATTATTTCTACCGGCGCAATCTCGGTGCGCAATATTTGAAGCTGACCGGCAACGAGGACCGCGATACGCTCGGCGGCCGTCTCTGGGGCGACTACGGCCCGTTCAAGTTCGACAGCGATTTCGCCTATCAGTTCGGCACGTTCAACAATGAGCAGATTTCGGCCTTCGGCACGTCGACGCGGGTGCTTTACACATTCGAGCCGGTCGTGTGGCAGCCGGGCCTGCAATTCCAGGGGAGCTATTTCAGCGGCAGCGACGGCGGCAAAACCATCGGCACGTTCAGCGCGCCATTCCCGCGGCCGACTTTGCTGAATTACATCGGCTTGAATACGCTGGAGAACGTGATCGAGGCCTATCCGGCGCTGGTGCTCAATCCGACGGGCAATTTTGCCTTTCGCCTGGGCCCGGAAGTGCTCTGGCGGGCCTCCGTCAACGATGCCGTTTACATCTCGCGCACGACGCCGCTGACGGCGACATTGTCCGCCAACGACAAAGCGAGCTATATCGGCACGAATTTGATTGCGACGGCGCAATGGCGTCCGGTCAGCACTGTCACGGTCTTCGGCGAATATCTGCATCAGCTCGCCGGCCCGGCGATCACTTTGGCGGGTGGGCGCCCGGCCGATGCGGGCGTCATCCAGGTCGATTTCAACTTTTAGCCATTTCGCCACACCTCGGAGCCGGCGCTTGCCGTGGGCGCCGCGGCTTGTTAGTCAGCCGCTTGCGATAACGAGGGTGAAAATGGCCGAAACGCAGCGTCCGAAGCCATCCGAAGCGGAGCCGAGCGTCAATGGCGCGCGTTTTCTCGTCGTCGAGGCGCGCTATTACGAGGCCGTTGCGGCGCATTTGCTCGATGGCGCGCTTGCGGCGCTGAAGGCGGCCGACGCGCGCTACATCTGTTGGCAGGTGCCTGGCGCGCTTGAAATTCCGATTGCGGCGAAGATTGCGCTCGACATGGCGCGCACCGCCGGGGCGCCGTTTCATGGCCTGATCGCGCTCGGCTGTGTTATCCGTGGCGAGACGGCGCATTTTGATATTGTGGCCGGCGAAAGTGCGCGCGCTTTGATGGATCTCGCGATGGACGAGAAATTACCCTTCGGCAATGCTATCCTGACCGTCGAAAACATGGAGCAGGCTCTGGTGCGCGCCGATCCCAAGCGCGGCGACAAAGGCGGCGATGCGGCCCGCGCGGCGCTGGCGCTTTATCGCCTGCAAACCGGGCAAGGGACGCTCTGATGGCACTCGCCCCGCAACGCGCCGCCGCACGGCTCGCCGCCGTCCAGGCGCTCTATCAGATGGAGGTCTCGGGCAAGGGCCTCGCGGAAACGCAGAGCGAGTTCGAATCGTTCTGGATCGGCAATGAGATCGAGGGCGCGCAATATGAGGAGGCGGAGATCGCCTTCTTCCGCGATATTCTCGCCGGTGTCCTCGCCGATCAGGGCCCGATCGATCGCGCCATCGACCGCACGCTGGCGAAGGGTTGGCCGCTGGTGCGCGTCGATGCCGTGATGCGCGCCATTTTGCGCGCCGGCAGCTACGAATTGTTCCGGCGCAAGGATGTGCCGGCTCGCGTCGTCATCAAGGAATATGTCGATGTCGCCGGCGCCTTTTTCGAGCGCGACGAGGCCGGCATGATCAATGCCGTGCTCGACACTTTGGCGCGGCAATACCGGGCCGAGGAATTTCAGGAGCGGGCTTAGGCGTCATTGCGAGCGAAGCGAAGCAATCCAACAGGCTGGATTGTCATCTTCGGCTCCCTGCAATGACGGCGCCGACAAAGGATAACCCGAATGTCGCGAAATGCCCGCCTGAGCGAAGACGAGATCATCCAGAGATATTTTGCCCCGCTCGCCGGTCCCGCGGCGCTTGGCCTATTGGACGATGCCGCCGCTTTTGCGCCGCCGCCGGGGCAGGACCTCGTCGTCAGCAAGGACATGCTGTGCGCCGGCGTGCATTTCTTTGCCGATGATCCGCCCGGCGCGATCGCCCGCAAGGCGCTGCGCGTCAACCTCTCCGATCTTGCCGCCAAGGGCGCTGTGCCGCTTGGCTTCCTGCTGGGCCTGGCGCTGCCGGACGACTGGACGCCGGATTGGCTCGCGGCTTTTGCGACGGGCCTCGGCGACGATGCCGCGGCCTATCGATGCCCGCTGATCGGCGGCGACACGGTGAAAAGCCCAGCGGCGTTGACGCTGTCCGTCACCGTGTTGGGCAGCGTGCCGGCCGGCACAAGGCTGCTGCGCGCCAATGTTGCGGTAGATGATTTCCTCTATGTGTCGGGGACGATCGGCGATGCGGCGCTGGGGCTGAGGCTGCGCGGCCTGCCGGTGCCGGATTGGAGCCATGGGCTCAGCGCTGCGGCGCAGGTTTTTCTCCGCGAGCGTTATCTCCTGCCGCAGCCGCGGCTTGGGCTGCGCACGGCACTGCTCGGTTCGGCGCATGCGGCCATGGACATATCGGATGGATTGGCCGGCGATCTCGCCAAAATGCTGCAGGCGAGCGGCCTGACGGCGGAGATCGCTCTGGCCGATGTGCCGCTCTCGGCCGCGGCGCAAGAGGCGCTGGCGCAGGATGCCGGATTGATGGAAACGCTCGTCAGTGGCGGCGATGATTATGAGATCCTTGCCGCCGTGGCGGCAGACAAGGCCGCCGCCTTCGAGCGATCTGCGGCCGCCGCCGGAATCGCGGTCCACCGCATCGGCATCGCCGGGCAGGGCACAAATCCCCCAACTTTCCGCGAGGCGGGGGGCCGGCCTGTGGCGTTCAAGTCATTGTCGTATCGTCACTTTTAAAGCCAAGCCGGACATCGGCTGTTCTCCCTTCGCAGGATTGCGAAACGTCGCGCTTTCGATCATGGTGCGGTGCGGGTGGCGTGCCGCCCGCACGGGGGTGATCTGGAATGGCGGCGGCCGTCCGGCCGGGCCTTTGCAATTGTCCTCCCGCACAAGAGAAATAAGCCGGATAAAAATCCGGCAGCGATCATAAAACGAAGGGCGGAAATCGATGCTTGCAATCTGGATCATCATCGCTGCGGGGGTCTTGGCCGTCGCATATGGAATTAGGACCGCGACGGAACTTCTGAAGGCGGACCCGGGCTCGCCACGCATGCAGGAGATCGCCGCGGCGATCGCCGAAGGCGCGCAGGCCTATCTGAAACGGCAATATTCGACCATTGCGATTGTCGGCGTCGTCATCTTCATCATCCTCGGCCTTCTCTTGTCCTGGACGGTTGCGATCGGCTTTCTGATCGGCGCCTTGCTGTCGGGCGCCGCCGGTTTCATCGGCATGAACGTGTCCGTGCGCGCCAATGTCCGCACCGCACAGGCGGCGGCGAAGTCGCTCGGCGCGGGCCTCGATATTTCCTTCAAGGCGGGCGCTGTCACGGGCATGCTCGTTGCCGGTCTCGCGCTGCTCGGCGTCTCGGTCTATTTCTGGATTCTGACCGGTCCGCTGAAGCTTGAGGTCAACAGCCGCGAAGTCGTCGATGCGCTTGTCGCGCTCGGCTTCGGCGCCTCGCTCATTTCGATTTTCGCCCGTCTCGGCGGCGGCATCTTCACCAAGGGCGCCGATGTCGGCGCCGATCTCGTGGGCAAAGTCGAGGCCGGCATTCCGGAAGACGATCCGCGCAATCCGGCGACGATTGCCGACAATGTCGGCGACAATGTCGGCGATTGCGCCGGCATGGCCGCCGATTTGTTCGAGACCTATGTCGTGACGGTCGTCGCGACCATGGTGCTCGCGGCGATCTTCTTTGCCAGCACGGGCTCGCTGGCGCGGACCATGCTTTATCCGCTCGCCATCTGCGCCGCCTGCATCGTCACCTCGATCGCCGGCACGTTCTTCGTCAAGCTCGGGCCGACCAATTCGATCATGGGCGCGCTTTACAAGGGCCTGATCGCCACCGGCCTCCTGTCGATCGTCGGCCTTGCCATCGCGACGCAGTTTTCTGTCGGTTGGGGCGCGATCGGCAGCGTCAACGGCCTGACGATCACCGGGCTGCATCTCTTCATCTGCGGCCTGCTCGGCCTGTTGGTGACGGGGCTCATCGTCGTCATCACCGAATATTACACGGGCACCGGCAAGCGGCCGGTCGTCTCCATCGCCCAAGCCTCAGTGACGGGACACGGCACCAATGTCATCCAGGGCCTTGCGGTTTCGCTCGAAGCCACGGCGCTGCCGGCGCTGGTGATCGTCGGCGGCATCATCTTCGCCTCGCAGCTCGCCGGCCTCTTCGGCATCGCCATTGCGGTGACGACCATGCTCGGCCTTGCCGGCATGATCGTCGCGCTCGACGCGTTCGGCCCGGTCACCGACAATGCCGGCGGCATTGCCGAAATGTCCGGCCTGCCGAAGGAAGTGCGTCATTCGACCGATGCGCTTGATGCGGTCGGCAATACAACCAAGGCCGTCACCAAAGGCTATGCGATCGGCTCGGCGGGCCTCGGCGCGCTCGTGCTCTTCGCCGCCTACACGAACGACATCAAACATTTCGCCGAAAGCGGCGTCGCCTATTTCAAGGATATCGGCACGGTCAATTTCGACCTCTCGAATCCTTATGTTGTGGCGGGGCTGATCTTCGGCGGCATTATTCCCTATCTCTTCGGCGGCATCGCCATGACCGCCGTCGGCCGCGCCGCGGGCTCCGTCGTCGAGGAAGTGCGCCGTCAGTTCCGCGACAAGCCCGGCATCATGGCGGGCACCGACCGGCCGGATTATGGCCGCGCCGTCGACATGCTGACGCGGTCGGCGATCAAGGAGATGATCGTGCCGTCGCTGCTGCCGGTGCTGGCGCCGCTCGTCGTTTATTTCGGCGTGCTGCTCATCTCCGGCTCGAAGGCCTCGGCGTTCGCCGCGCTCGGCGCCTCGCTTCTCGGCGTCATCGTCAACGGCCTGTTCGTGGCGGTGGCGATGACCTCGGGCGGCGGTGCCTGGGACAATGCCAAGAAGAGCTTCGAGGATGGCTTCGTCGATAAGGACGGCGTCAAGCATCTGAAGGGCAGCGAGGCGCATAAGGCCTCCGTCACCGGCGATACGGTCGGCGATCCCTACAAGGATACGGCGGGCCCCGCGGTCAATCCGGCGATCAAGATCACCAATATCGTCGCGCTGCTGCTGCTCGCCATCCTCGCGCACTAAAGCATCGGACCGAAAAGTGCGCAGCGGTTTTCGGACGAATCCGATGCGGTTTTAAGGAAGCCATCGGACCGAAAAGTGCGCAGCGGTTTTCGGAAAAAGAAAATGGCCGGAGCGATCCGGCCATTTTTTTCGTGCGAGGCTCAGTTAAATCGTAGGAGCGATTTGAACATGCCGCTCAAGACGCTTGAATCGGCGCCGCCCGTCGGCGTCGTCCGCGAGACGAAATCGAAAATCTTGCCGTCTTTTATGCCGTAATTGGCCAGCCGCGTCACCTTCTTGTCCTTGTCGAAATAGATCGCCAGGACATGCTGATTGACGACTTTCTGGTCCATAAAGGCATATTGGCGGTCGGTCCCCTGGCTGATGTAATACCAGGCGCTGCCGCCGACCGTCGATGTCGTCGACGGTGTGCCCATCACGACCAGCACTTGTTCGGCCGACGAGCCGATCTTGATCTGATTGAGCAGGCTCGGGTCGAGCTGATAGCCATGGGCGATGTCGCCGTCATAGCCGAGACAGCCGGCGAGGCTCGTCGCCAGGGCCGCACAGAGGCCGAGCCGGAGAACGAGGCTCGAGGCTTTTGTTCTGCGCTGGGGCGCGGCCGTCTGTTGTTTTTGTGCGGCCGCCCTTTTTAAATTCATTCGTCGAAACTCCGGCCCTCTGTTGCCAAATGCGCATTGACTGGCAATTCTTGATTATGCGGAGCCAAGCGATGCCTATCTCTCGCCTAGGCGGAAATCAAGATCGCGACTCGCCCCGCTCAAGTCGCATCTGGGGATTCTAAAGTCATGATTTTTGGGCTTTTCCGGGGCAGACGCAATACCCGGCTGATCGAGCGGCTGCACGGCGAGGTCGTGACCGCCGCGCGCGACCCGGTTTTGTTCACGGCTTACGGCATCGCCGATGATCTCGACGGGCGCTTCGAAGCGATCGCTTTGCATGCATCTTTGGTGCTGCGGCGCCTGCAGCAATTGCCGCCGCCGGGACCGGACATTGCGCAGGAACTCGCCGATGCGCTGTTTCGCCATTTCGATGTCGGCTTGCGCGAAATGGGTGTCAGCGACATTGGCGTCCCGCGGCGGATGCGCGATCTTGCCGAAGCGTTTCTCGGCCGTGCCAACGCGTATAACGCGGCGCTCGCGCAGCCGGAGGAGACGCGGCTCACAGAGCTTGCCACGACGCTGTCGCGCAATGTTTTCGCCGGCCAGCGCGACGGTGCGCAGCTTGCGCGCTACGTTGCCCGCCTTGATACCGCTTTGCAGCAAATGCCGCTCGCACAATTTCTCGAAGGCCCTATATTCGGCGACGAGGCCGCCGTGAACGCAAGAGAGGTGCTGTGATGAGTAAAAGCTACCCCCACGCGCCGCCAAAAATCTTCTCGCATCCCGTGCTTGTCGAGGAAGTGCCGGAGCAGGGGCTCGACGTCACGCTGAGCGCCGATGCGCCGACACGGGACGCCTTGGCCAAGGCCGACGGTCTCGCCGCGCTTGCGGCGCTCGATGCGGATTTTCACGTCGCGCGGCAGGGCCTCGCGCGCTTCAATGTCACCGGCACGGTGCGCGCCAAGATCACCCAGATCTGCGTCCTGACGCTGGAGCCGTTCGACAGCGATCTCGTCGAAGAGGTCGATGTCGATTTCGCCGAGGCTTCGGTCGCGGCCAAGGCTGCCGCCGAAGCCAATGAGCTCATCGGGGCCCAGCCCGCCGATCGCGATCCGCCCGATCCGATCGAGGACGGGACGATCGACCTTGGGGCTCTGGCGGCCGAATTCCTCGCGCTCGGCCTCGATCCCTATCCACACAAGCCGGGGGCGGAATTTGCCCCGGTCTCCGACCCGCACGACGCGACGGAGCGGCCCTTCGACGTCTTGAAAAAGCTCACCGATCAATCTTGATTTTGCTGCGCTTGCGGGGCGGCCTGCTTTGGCTTAGCGGATCAGGCCGCAGCTTGAGGGTCTGGCAGGGCCATTTTGCGTTTTGACGGAACCGTCAAAACGAAAGCAAAATGGCCGGATTGAGGAACCGGAGAGCACGCTTTTCGCGAAAAGCCGCGCAGTCTTTCGCGGCCGGCTCGAGGGACGAGGAGCTTTTATGACGCAATCGGTGCGCATCGCGATCGATGCCATGGGCGGCGATCACGGGCCGGAGGTGATCCTGCCCGGCGCTGCGCTGGCGCTCGCCCGGCATGCCGATCTCAGGTTCGTCTTCTTCGGCGATCAGGCGCGGCTGAAGCCACTGCTCGCCGCCAATCCGCGTCTGGCGGCGGTCTCGACCCTGCAGCACACGGATGTTGAAATCCGCATGGACGACAAGCCGAGCCAGGCTTTGCGCAACGGCCGGCGCACGTCCTCGATGTGGCAGGCGCTCGAAGCGGTCAAGCGCGGCGAGGCCGATGCCGCCTTTTCGGCCGGCAATACCGGCGCGTTGATGGCCATGGCAAAGGTCTGCCTGCACATGATCCCGGCGATCGACCGGCCAGCTATTGCCGTGCTTTGGCCGACGCTGCGCGGCGAGTCGATCGTGCTCGACGTCGGCGCGTCGATCGGCGCCGATGCGCAGCATCTGGTCGATCTCGCGATCATGGGCTCGGCGATGGCGCGCATCGTCTTCTCGCTGCCGCGGCCGACGGTCGGCCTGCTCAATATCGGCGTCGAAGAGGTGAAGGGCATCGAAGAGGTCAAAGCCGCCTCGCGGATTTTGCGCGAGACCCAATCGGCCGATTTCGATTATCGCGGCTTCGTCGAAGGCGACGACATCGGCCGGGGCGCCGTCGATGTCGTGGTGACGGAGGGGTTTGCCGGCAACATCGCGCTGAAGACGGCGGAAGGCACGGCGAAGCAGATCAGCGCCTATCTGCGCGAAGCGGTGCGCGGCAGCATTGCCTCGAAGCTTGGCTATCTGCTGGCGCGGCAGGCGTTCGGCGCGCTGTCCAACAAGATGGACCCGCGCCGCGTCAATGGCGGCATCCTGCTCGGGCTCGAGGGCGTGGTGATCAAGAGCCACGGCGGCTCCGATGCGGTCGGCACCGCCCGGGCGCTCGAAATCGGCTACGAGATGGTGCGCGACGAGCTTTTGCACAAAATCCAGGATTCCCTGACCGAACGCGCCGAGCCCGCGCCGGTCCGGATCGCCGATCCGGAGGATACAGTGCGCTCGTAAGCGGGGCAGGCGGCGGCCTCACGCTTCTGCCGGGCGAAAAATGCTCTAGTGCAGGAGCCGAAAAGCGGCTACCGGTTTTTCCCGCAATTTCGCTCTAAGCCCTTAGAATCGATCAGGTTCATGATTTTTGATCATTCCGGCCGGGCCGCCTCGAACTGCAAGATAGCGCTGGGCTATTTGGATAGGAAAAGCTGTTGACCCGACCGCAAAATGCCGTTCTCCGCTCCGTCGTCATTGGCCTCGGGTCGTATCTTCCAAAGCGGATCTTGAGCAATGCCGATCTCGAGAAAATGCTCGACACCAGCGATGCCTGGATCACCCAGCGCACCGGCATCAAGCTCCGCCATATCGCCGCCGAAGATGAGCGCACCTCGACCCTTGCGACCCATGCGGCGCGCGCGGCGCTTGCCGACGCGGGGCTCGAAGCCAACGACATCGATCTCCTGATCGTCGCGACAACGACGCCGGACTACACGTTTCCTTCCGTCGCGACGCAGGTTCAGGCTGCGCTCGGCATGACCGGCGGCGTCGCCTTCGATCTGCAGGCGGTCTGTTCGGGTTTCATCTTCGCAGTGACGACGGCCGACAAGTTTCTCACCGCCGGTTCGCACAAGCGCGCGCTCGTGATCGGCGCCGAGACTTTCTCGCGTCTGCTCGACTGGAAGGATCGCAGCACCTGCGTGCTGTTCGGCGATGGCGCGGCGGCGATGATCCTCGAAGCGCAGCCAGGCGAAGGCACGACGGCGGATCGCGGCGTCTTGACGGCGCATCTGCGCTCCGACGGCCGGCATCTTTCGAAGCTCTATACCGACGGTGGCCCGTCTTCGACCCAAACAGCCGGCCATGTGCGCATGGAAGGGCGCGACGTTTTCAGGCTAGCCGTAACCATGATTACTGATGTGGTCGATGCAGCTTTCGCGGCCACGGGGACGACGGCGGAAGACCTCGACTGGTTCGTGCCGCATCAGGCCAATGCGCGGATCATCGATGCTTCGGCCGAGAAGCTCAACA
This sequence comes from Pseudomonadota bacterium, assembly GCA_040756295.1. Classification (GTDB taxonomy): domain Bacteria; phylum Pseudomonadota; class Alphaproteobacteria; order Rhizobiales; family Beijerinckiaceae; genus Methylovirgula. The sequence goes on from JBFLZN010000003.1 coordinate 251,133, forward strand.
TCGCGCCACACAAAGTCGTGAAGACCGTCGCCTTTCACGGCAACACATCCGCGGCTTCGGTACCGCTGGCGCTCGCTGCAGCGCGCGCCGACGGCCGTATCAAGCCCGGCGATCTCGTGATGCTCGAAGCGATGGGCGGTGGTTTCACCTGGGGCGCGGCGCTTGTGCGCTGGTAGATGCGGCGCGTCCGCAACATCGGCGAACTTTATTGCCGCCATTGCGGGCGCAGGGCCAATCTTTTCAATCTATTGCGTTGACTTATGTTTTGCGCCAAGTTTAAGCAATTATAAGGTGCAAGCGCCGTTGTGCGTGCGGGGGGATTGCAGGGACCAATCAAATGTTTAGGAGAATTTTCTCTGGTCCGGAATGGCGCTTTTTTTGCGCCGCTTTTTTCTGCAATGAGTTTGTGTGATTGCTAACTGACTCCATCATTATCGCCGCTGATACCAAGTCATCACATTCAAAAATTATCGAGTTCGAAAAATGGGCAAAAGTGAATTGTCATCAACGATTCCGCTCTCGGAGAATTTGCCGGGCGTGATCGCCAATGAAAAAAATTCGGACGCGCGAACGGTCACACGCGTCAATCTTGCCGAGGCCGTCTATCAGCAGGTCGGCTTGTCGCGCAAAGAATCCGCTGCGCTTGTCGAACAAGTCCTCGATGAAATCACCGAGCGCTTGATCGCCGGCGAATCCGTGCGGCTCTCATCGTTCGGCGCGTTCAGCGTGCGCCACAAGGGCCAGCGCGTCGGCCGCAATCCCAAGACCGGCGTCGAAGTGCCGATCAAAGAACGGCGTGTCCTCGTATTCAAATCCTCAAATCTACTGAAAGCCCGGATCAACGGCGTTCCCGCCAAGCCCGATTCCGAGTAACCTGATTCGCTACACACGGTGTGATTCGCGCTAGGCCGCTTCGTTGAAGTGCGCTTTTATTGCTGCGCGACAGGCGTAAAGACGCCGCCGGGATTTGGAGCGATCGGGACAATGGAAAAGACCGCCGACGCGTTCAGGACTATCAGCGAGGTCGCTGAAGATCTCGATTTGCCGCAACATGTCCTGCGTTTTTGGGAGACGCGGTTCACGCAAATCCGCCCGCTGAAGCGTGGCGGTGGTCGCCGCTATTATCGGCGCGAAGATATCGCTCTGCTGCGGGCCATTCGTCAGCTTCTCTATGGCGAGGGCTATACGATCAAGGGCGTGCAGAAAATCCTCAAGGAGCAGGGCGTGCGCGGCGTGGTGGCCGCGTGGCGCGGCGACGCCGAGATCGTGCCGGAGGAGGAGCTGCCGGTCGAGGTTGCGCTGCCAAATGCCTTGGCGGAGCCAGACCGGCCGCGGCCTGCATCCGCGGCTTCCGTGCAAAGCTTTGCCTACGAAAGCTTCGAGGAGAGCTATGTTGCGTCGCCGTCCGATCGCGAGCCGGCGCCGCTCGGGGCCGCCGATTACAAGGTTTTGGAGACGCTGCTCGTCGAGCTCAATGAATGCGAGCGGCTGCTCGGCAATGCCCGCCGGCCGGCCAATCCGCAATAGCGGCGGCGGACGGACGTGCCGGACCATGAGAGGTTTTCATGCGTAAAGAACTGGCGCTCCTCTTCGTCGTGTTCGTCGGCTCCGCGGGACCGGTCTTAGCCCAGGCCGCGTCCCCGCCTGAGCGGCCCCGTCGCTGCCCCGCCGACTCGATTCCACGCGGGGATATGTGCCACACGTTTCACCACATGCATCCGCGGCACTGGGTTCATACGACGTTCAAATAAGTGCCGATCACCTCAGTTGGCGTCCTGCGCCGCGTGTTGGGCTTCCAGTAATTTCTGCTTATCCGCATCGGTTAGGATCGGCGGTTCGACCGAGATGGTGAGCTTGTCGATTTTACCCGTAAACGCGAAGGGCACCTGATAATCCTGATCATCGATTGGCGTTCCCGTCTTCGAGCCAACGTCGAAGGTCTCATCGATCGGCAAGAGGAGGGGAATCGTATGATCCAGGGTTTGGACGGAAACGACTTTGTCGTCGACTTTGAAGGTCCCGGTGCCCGGCCGACCAAGACCGCTTAGGCTGTTGAATGCAAGCGTCGCGAAACCAAGCCCGTCATATTTGAAATCATACTCCAGCGTATGTTTGCCCGGCGAAAGAGCATCCGGGCCTTCCCATTTCACCCGCTTGAGATCGAGCAGGTTCCAGGTGAACACGGGTTTGCCCTTGAGAAGATAGAGTCCATACCCGCCGAAGCGGCCGCCTTCGGATACGATCGCGCCTTCCGCTCCCGCCGGAGGCACGTCGATAATGGCTTTGATCATATAGCTCGTGTTCAGCAGCCGCGGCGCGGCATTGTCGGGAATGCCCGTGACCGGGTCGCCCGAATATTCAAAAACGCGACGGCCTGCGCTCAATGATGGGCGCGGCGACGCTAGGCGCGTCGCAACCGAAGCATCGAGCGGCAGAACCTGGTGTTTGGCAAACTCGCCAAACATCAAATCCGTCATCTCCTTCACCTTTTCAGGATTCGCAGCCGCGACGTCGGTATATTGCGTCCAATCCTTCCGGACATCGTAGAGTTCGAACTTATAGGCCGTGGCGGGATCGAGGATCGCTTGTCCCAGAATCGCCCATGGCGGCCGTTTGGGAACGCCACTCAGCATCCACCCGTCGTCATAAAGCCCCTGCACGCCCATCATTTCAAAATACTGGATGTGATGCGGCGTCGGCGCGTCGGCATTCGCCTTCTCGAATGTATAGGCGAGGCTCGTGCCTTCGATCGGCTTTTGGGCGATGCCGTCGACCATGTCGGGCGCGGGGATGCCGGTCACTTCAAGCAATGTCGGCACGATGTCGATCACGTGATGAAACTGCCAGCGAACCCCGCCCGTATCTTTGATCCGCGCCGGCCAAGAGATCGCCATGCCGTTGCGTGTTCCGCCGAAGAAGGACGGGATTTGTTTCATCCATTTGTAGGGCGTGTCGAAAGCCCAGGACCACGGGGTTGCGAAGTGCGGATAGGTCCGGTCGGTGCCCCACGCATCGTAAAATTTCAGCTGGGCGGCGACCGGCAAATTGACGCCGTTGAACGCCAGCGTCTCGCTTGGCGTTCCATCCATTCCGCCTTCGGCGCTCGCGCCATTGTCGCCGCTGATGTAGATAATGAGCGTGTTATTCAGCTTGCCCATGTCCTCAATGGCCTGAATCACGCGGCCGATCTCATGATCGGTGTAGGCAAGATAAGCCGCATAAACATCCGCTTGACGGATATAAAGCTTCTTCTCGTCGTCTGTTGTCTGGTCCCAATTCTTCAAAAGCTTGTCGGGCCAAGGCGTTAGTTTCGCGTCCTGCGGAATGACGCCCAGCCGCTTCTGGTTGGCGAAGATCTGATCACGCAGCGCATTCCAGCCCTTGTCGAACAAATGCAGGTCGCTGATCTTCTTGATCCACTCTTGCGTCGGATGATGCGGCGCGTGCGTGCCCCCGGGCGCGTAGAAAACGAAGAACGGCATCGAGGGATCGATATCATTCAATTGGTTGAGCCAATGAATGGCGTCGTCCGCCATTGCCGTGGTCAAATTCCACTCCGGGTGGCCGATATAGGGGTAGATCGCCGTCGTGTTGCGGAAGAGATTGGGCTGCCATTGGCTGGTGTCGCCGCCAATGAATCCGTAAAAATATTCGAAGCCCATTCCAATCGGCCATTGATTGAATGGCCCGGCTTGGCTTGCTTCATAGGTTGGCGTGTTATGGTCCTTACCGAACCACGCCGTGCGATAGCCGTTCTCTTCGAGGATACGGCCGATGGTCGCGCAATCCTTTGGAATGATGCTGTTGTAACCGGGAAAGCCGGTCGATTGCTCGGAAACCACGCCAAAGCCCACCGAATGATGGTTGCGACCGGTAATCAAGGCGGCCCGCGTCGGCGAGCACAGCGCGGTGGTGTGGAAATTGGTGTAGCGAAGGCCATCCTCGCCGATCCGGTCGAGAGTCGGCGTCGGAATCACGCCGCCGAATGTCGACGGCGCGGCGAAGCCGACATCATCGGTCAAGATCAGGAGAATGTTCGGCGCTCCCTTCGGGGGCACCACGCGCAGCGGCCAATAAGGTTTCGATTGTGCGGCGTTGAGTTCGATTTCGCCGCCAAATTTTTGTGGAGGCGGTGGCAATACATGCCCATCGATCGTTGTCGTGGCATTGGGGGCGCCTGGCACGCCTGTGATCTGCTGCGCAACAGCCAGCGGAGCCGAAAACATGCCGATGGCCACGATACCACAGCTCGTCAACCAATGATTGGCTCGCATGGGCGTCTCCAAACTAATTTGTATGCAAAGTGCTTTAACTTTAGCGTCATCAACGTACGCAGGTGGCGGTAAGCGGACAAATGGCCGACCCTTTTTCAGGGCACCGCGGCGCGTGTTGCTATTTAAACGTTCTTTGGCGGAGCCGAGTCCGGCCGCCCAATATCTTACGAATTAGTCGCCACCATACTTCTAAAGTCAAGCCGCTTCGGGGTAGCGGCCAATCATCGATCTCTTCTCAAAGGACGCACTTGCGCAAAGTGTCGAAGCGGCCTCCGCAACGCGACGTCCGCTTGTCGTGAGGATCCTCCGTCAGATCGCTCCGATTTGGCCAAGCCGCCGCTTATCGCGATACATCAAATTGCTACAAGCAGCGGCTATATATCGGCCGGTCAGCAACAAGATCGGGAGGTTGCGATGAAGCGTTTCGCGTCAGCTCTTACGATCGGAATCGTTTTGGCCTTCTCCGTCCCCGACAATGCGAGCGCAATCGTTTGCGCGCACGGCGTTTACCGTGCCGGTTGCGTCGGGGCCCGCGGAGCGGTCGGTGTTCATCGATATGGCTATGGCTATCATCGCGGCGTTGTGGTCCACCGTCGCGTTTACTGAAGGGTGAAATGTGACCAATCGCGACCGTCGCGGACGCTCCGATTGAATAAAAAGGGCGGCTCGGGCGCCGCCCTGAACGTACGAAGAACGCGGTTGCGGACTTTTTCGGGACTTTGCGTCCCGAACTTTGCATTTCGTGTCTCTTATGTTCCAGGGCGGCGGCTTTTGGTGGTTGCGCCGCGCGCCGAATATTTCTAAGAGATCAACGCCCTTGTGGCGTCGGAGTGTAGCGCAGCCCGGTTAGCGCACTAGTCTGGGGGACTAGGGGTCGTGGGTTCGAATCCCGCCACTCCGACCATCCTGCCGCGCCAATGTTTCGCACCGCTTGGCACACGACCCACTCTGTGGACCAATTTCTCATGCTTACGCCGATTGGTATCGGCGAGTGAGCGGAAGGACAGACGATGATTTCCGTGACATTTCCCGATGGCGCGTCGCGCCAGTTTCCGGCCGGTATCCGCGGCAGCGAGATCGCCAAGGGCATTTCGCCCTCGCTCGCCAAGCGCACCGTCGCGATGGTGCTGAACGGCCAGCTCGCCGATCTCGCCGACCCGATCGAGCATGACGTCAAACTCGAGTTCATCGACCGGGAGGACCCGCGCGCGCTGGAACTCATCCGCCACGATGCCGCGCATGTGCTGGCCGAGGCGGTGCAATCGCTTTATCCCGGCACGCAGGTCACGATCGGCCCGGTGATCGAGAACGGCTTCTATTACGACTTCTTCCGCAATGCGCCGTTCACGCCGGAGGATTTCCCCGCCATCGAGAAGAAAATGGCGGAGATCATCGCGCGGGATAAGCCGTTCACCAAGGAAGTCTGGTCGCGCGATCAGGCGAAAGCCTGGTTCGAGGAACATGGCGAGGCCTTCAAGGTCGAGCTCGTCGACGCGATCCCGGAAGATCAGGACCTCAAAATCTATAAGCAGGGCGAGTGGCTCGATCTCTGCCGCGGCCCGCATATGACCTCGACAGGCAAGATCGGCAACGCCTTCAAGCTGATGAAGGTCGCCGGCGCCTATTGGCGCGGCGATTCCAACAAGCCGATGCTCCAGCGCATCTATGCGACGGCCTTTGCGAAACAGGCCGAGCTTGAGGCCTATCTGAAGCAGATCGAGGAGGCAGAGCGGCGCGACCATCGCCGGCTCGGGCGCGAGATGGATCTGTTCCATTTCCAGGAGGAAGGGCCGGGCACGGTCTTCTGGCATCCGAAGGGCTGGACGCTGTTCCAGACGCTGATTTCCTACATGCGCCGGCGCCAGCAGGCGGCGGGCTATGTCGAGGTCAACACGCCGCAAGTGCTCGATCGCGCGCTGTGGGAGACGTCCGGCCATTGGCAGACCTATCGCGAGAACATGTTCACGACGATCACCGAGGACGAGCGCGTCTTCGCGTTGAAGCCGATGAACTGCCCGGGTCACATTCAAATCTTCAAGAACGGCCTGAAGTCCTATCGCGATCTGCCTCTGAAGATTGCCGAATTCGGTATCGTGCATCGCTATGAGCCGTCCGGCGCCATCCATGGCATCATGCGCGTGCGCGCCTTCACGCAGGACGACGCGCATATCTTCTGCACCGAAGACCAGATCATGGATGAGGCGCTGAAGATCAACGATCTCATCCTGTCGATCTACCACGACTTCGGCTTTAGCGACGTCGTCGTGAAACTCTCGACGCGGCCGGACAAGCGCGTCGGCTCGGATGAAGCCTGGGACAAGGCGGAGGCGGCCTTGCAGCAGGTGCTCGATGTCCTGACCGCGCGGGGCCTGAAGACGCAGATCAGCCCCGGTGAGGGCGCCTTCTATGGGCCGAAGCTCGAATATACGCTGCGCGATGCCATCGGCCGCGAATGGCAATGCGGCACGACGCAGGTCGATTTCAATCTGCCGGGCCGTTTCGGCGCCTTCTACATCGGCGCCGACAGCGAGAAGAAGACGCCGGTCATGATCCATCGCGCGAGCTTCGGCTCGCTCGAGCGCTTTACCGGCATTTTGATCGAGCATTATGCCGGGCATCTGCCGCTCTGGCTGTCGCCGGTGCAGATCGTCGTCGCGACCATCACCCAGGACGCCGACGATTACGCCTATGACGTCGTGACCGCCGCGCGCAAACTGGGCCTGCGTGTCGAATTCGACCTGCGCAACGAGAAGATCACCTACAAGGTGCGCGAACATTCGCTCGCCAAGATTCCGGTGCTGCTCGTTGTCGGCAAGCGCGAGGCGCAGGAGCGCACCGTCTCCGTGCGCCGGCTCGGCGCGCCGGATCAGGTCAGCCTTTCGCTCGAGGCGGCGCTCGCGGCGCTGGCCGGCGAGGCGACGGCGCCGGATTTGCGCCGGGCCGAACCCGCGGAAGCGCCGGCGCTCGCGCCTGCCGCAAGCCGAGCTTAAGCTCGGTCGGAGCATTATCCGGTTCTTAACCCTGGCTTTGCCTTTTCATTGCCGCAAGATCGCGCCACAAAAGGCTGCGGCAGAGGGGCAAAGCCTGGGTCAGGCCGCACAGGCTTTGCGGCGTGTTAACGGGTCGTTACCCGGCATCGGATAAATCGACAGAATGATCCGACGTCCTGTTGTGCCGAGGGGTGGAATTCCGGCAACCTGCCGGCGGGGGATGGCGGCCTTTGGGCCGTCGGTCCTGAGCGCCGTCTTTTGCCTTGGCGCCGCCCTCATGCTTGCCGGCTGCTCCGGCTCCGTCCCCGATACCGAAGTCTATCCGACGGCTTCCGATTTCGAGATCCACGGCATCGACGTGTCGCGCTACCAGGGCGACATCGATTGGAACAGCGTGCGCGATTCCGGCGTGCGTTTCGCCTGGATCAAGGCAACGGAAGGCGGCGACCGCATCGACGCCAAATTCGATCAGAACTGGATGGAGGCGAAAGCCGCGGGCATTCCCCGCGGCGCCTATCATTTCGCCTATTGGTGCCGCCCGGCACAGGAGCAGGCCGCCTGGTTCGTCCAGCACGTGCCGAGCGATCCGCAGGCGCTGCCGCCGGTGCTCGACGTCGAATGGAACCCCGTCTCGCAGACCTGTCCGATACATATTCCGCGCGAGCAGGCGCTGGCGATGATGAAGACCATGCTCGATGCCATGGAACACGCCTATGGCAAGAAGCCGATCATCTACACCTCCGTCGACTTCTATCGCGACGTGCTCGCCGACGGCGCCTTTATCGATTATCCGATGTGGGTGCGCAGCGTGAAATGCTATCCCGACGTCAAATACGCCGGGCGGCATTGGAACTTCTGGCAGCATACCGCCCAAGGCCACGTGCCCGGCATCCGGGGCTATGTCGATCGCAACGCCTTCTACGGCTCGTCGCATGATTGGCACACCTGGCTCGTTGCCGAGGCGGTCGAAGGAAGCTGAGCATCGGACCGAAAAGTGCGAAGCGGTTTTCGGATGAATCCGATGCGGTTTTAAGAATCATCGGGCCGAAAAGTGCGAAGCGGTTTTCGGACAAATCCGATGCGATGAGAAAAACTTAAAAGCGCCGAGCGATCCAATTTGAACGTCGCTTCGAGCGAATTTCGCCAGACTTTGCCCTGTGAGGCAGATGCGAAAACGGCGCCGATAAACAACCGGCGCCGCTGATTAAGACCCTTATTTAGCCGTCAAATCAGCCGCCAAGGCTCGCCTTGGCACGCTGCCACCAGCCGGTCCGCTTCGGCCGATCCGGGTCCGGCTCCACCGGTTCGACGATCTGCGATTGGGGTTCAAACGCAGCCGGGGCCGGGGCTTCCTCATGATGCTGGTCATGTTCATGATGCGGGTCATGACGCGTCGCGCGCGGCGCAGTCTCGGCCTCGACGGGGTGCGGCGCTTCCTGCACCGCATCGTGTGACGGCGGTTCATGCGCGAACGGCTCACTGGGCTCGTCCGCAGCGAACTCGTCCGCCGGTTCGCCGTCATGATTGTCCGACGCGGCGGCCTGCGCCTCTTGCCGCTCGCCACCGCCGCGACCTCTGCGGCGCGAACGCCGGCGCCGTGGCCGCTCATCGCCACGTGCCGGCAGAAGTTCGCTGCGCTCCTCGTCGCCTTCGGCTTCGCCGGCCTCTGCGGTTTCTGCGTTGGGCTGGCCATCGATCGAGGCGACATAGGCAAGGCCATCATCCGACGGCTGCGGTGCGTTGGCGGGGATCCCCGAGGCTTCGCGATCACCGCCGCGCCCACGCCGCCGGCGGCGGCGGCGCTTGTTGCGGCGCCCGCCGTCTTCCTCGCCGGCCGCGCTCTCGCCAGCTGCTTCATCTTCGGCTTCGCCGGCTTCGGCATCGGCCGCGTCCAAATCCTCCTCATCCTCCGGCGCCTCGAGCGCGGGGGCGGGGACAGGCTGCGGCAGCTCCGGCACGCCGACGGCCGGCTCGCCACGCTCCATCGCATGATAGGCGGTGCCGGTCAGCGAATCGTCGGCGGCGATCGTAATCGCGACGCCGAAGCGCCGCTCGAGATCGCGCAGATTGGCGCGCTTCTGGTTCAAGATATAAAGCGCGACCTCGGTCCGCGTCCGCACCGTGATGTTGTGCGACGCGCTCTTGATCAGCGCGTCTTCGAGCAGGCGCAGGACATGCAGCGCGATCGACGAGGTCGAGCGCACCGTGCCGACGCCGGCGCAATGCGGGCAGATGATGGTCGAGCCTTCGAGCACGCCGGTTCTGATCCGCTGGCGCGACATTTCGAGCAGGCCGAAATGCGAGATGCGGCCGATCTGGATGCGGGCGCGGTCGTTCTTCAGCGCCTCCTTCATCCGCCGCTCGACGGAGCGGTTGTTGCGGCTCTCTTCCATGTCGATGAAATCGACGACGATGAGGCCGGCGAGGTCGCGCAAGCGCAACTGCCGGGCGATCTCGTCGGCGGCTTCGAGATTGGTGCGTAGCGCCGTGTCCTCGATGTCGTGCTCGCGCGTGGCGCGGCCGGAGTTCACATCGATGGCGACAAGCGCTTCCGTCTGGTTGATGACGAGATAGCCGCCCGACTTCAGCGTGACATGGTTGGTGAACATCGCATCGAGCTGTGCCTCGACGCCCGATTTGGCGAAGATCGGCTGCGCGTCGCGATAGGGCTGGACGTTCTTGGCATGGCTCGGCATGAGCATGCGCATGAATTCCTTGGCCTCGCGATAGCCGTTATCGCCGGCGACGATCACCTCGTCGATATCCTTGTTGTAGAGGTCGCGGATGGCGCGCTTGATGAGCGAGCCTTCCTCATAGACGAGGGTCGGCGCGGTCGATTTCAGCGTCATCTCGCGCACTTGCTCCCACATGCGCAGGAGATATTCGAAATCGCGCTTCACCTCCGCCTTGGTGCGCGAGGCGCCGGCGGTGCGCAGGATCACGCCCATGCCTTCCGGCACTTCGAGATCCTGGGCGATCGACTTCAGCCGCTGGCGATCGCCGGCGTCGGTAATCTTGCGGGAAATGCCGCCGCCGCGCGCCGTGTTCGGCATCAGCACCGAATAGCGGCCGGCCAGCGACAGATAGGTCGTCAGCGCCGCGCCCTTGTTGCCGCGCTCTTCCTTGACGACCTGGACGAGCAGAACCTGGCGGCGCTTGATCACCTCCTGGATTTTATATTGGCGGCGCGGCCGGTGCATCCGCACGGGCACTTCTTCCATCGCATCGCCGCCGAGCTGCTCGACGTGTTCCTCTTCCTCGTCGTCTTCGTCCTCGTCGTCTTCCTCGAGTTCGTCGGGCGCCGCATGCTTGCGCTCGCGCGCCTCGATCTCGCCTTCGACGGTCCTTTCCGCGACGGGCGCGGAATCGTCGACAATGGCGAAACCGGCCGGATCGGCCGCAAGCACATGCGGCTCGGCGTCGTCGGTCGAGGGATGTTCGTCATTTGCCGGCGCGTCTTCGGCGGAAACGGGCGCAGATTCGGCCGGCGCAGAGTCTGCGGCGGGCGCGGCCTCCGCTTCAAAATGCTCGGCGCTGATTTCGATGACCAGCGGCTCGGCGAAGCCGTCGGTCGCGGTCTCGCCCGCCGCCGATTCGATTTCGGCCGCCCGAGATTCGTCGGCGACGTGCCCTTCGAGCTCGGCCGGCGCCTTGTCGGCCAGCCTTTCATCATTGCCGCGGCGCTTTTCGGCGCGCTGATGCCGGCGCGAGCGGCGCGGCCGGTGATTTTCCTCCTCCTCGCGATGCGCATGAGCGTCTTCTTCGAGAAGCTCCTGCCGATCGGAGACGGGGATCTGATAATAATCCGGATGAATTTCCGAGAAGGCGAGAAAGCCGTGCCGGTTGCCGCCATAGTCGACGAACGCGGCCTGGAGCGAAGGCTCTACGCGGGTGACCTTCGCCAGATAGATATTGCCGCGAAGCTGCCTTTTGTCGGCGGATTCGAAATCAAACTCTTCGACACGGTTGCCGCGTGTCACGACAACCCGGGTCTCCTCGGGGTGCGAGGCATCGATAAGCATTTTGTTGGGCATGTGAAACTCGTAAGGGCGTGACGCGCGAGGCGCCGCTGCCGCGAGGCTTCGCAAGCGAAGCCTGAGCGTGGCAGGGCGGCGCGAAGGGCGCCGGACGCCAAGGGTAAGAGAGATGATACGCAGCTCGATCCGTGAGCCAGAACTTGTCGACGCGCCGGGCTTGAGCGTTGAGCCGATCCCGGTGCGCTGCCGGAACGCAAACATCAGCGCGCGTCCGAATGCCGGGGCACACGCTGCCAATTGTCAATTTGGTGGTCCGAATTGCTCCCTTGGAAGGGCAGACCATGTTCTTCGTTACCTGCGCATTGGCCGCGCTGACGCGGGCCATCGAAAACATTTCGTTCGCAATGCGGGGGGACGATGAAAACCGGCGCCGTCTGGCGCGCTCACTTCCGGCGCCGCGCCCGAAGGGCGGCTGCCGAACCCGCAATGTCCGATTCAAGATGCACCGGACACGAACGCTTTCTTGTATCGGGTCGTATCGGTCTTTGGCAAGTTTTCTAAATTCTGTTGCCTGTGCGCAACTGTAGCCAGGCCGCAGTTCTGGCATGGTCAGGCAACGTTAACCGCGGTGTTTCATTCTGAGTCCGATAAGAGGAGCGGCCGTGGGGTCGTCCGGGGTTAACCTCTGCCATGAGCGCGATTTTAACCGGATTGTTTGGGCGCGGGCGGCTGTTAGGCGCCGCCCTGCTGCTGGCCGCCGCGCCCTCGCTCGCCCCTGTGGATCGCGCTTTGGCGCAGCATCAGGGCCTCGTCGGCCTGCGCGAGATCGCCGGCAAACGGCCGGCGGGTCCCGTCTATGCCCGGCCGCCGCACCTCGATAACGCCGCCGAGCGGGCGGAGCTGAGCTTCGCGCTGTCGGCGCCGGTCAAAGCCACGTCCTTCGTGCTGGCCGCACCAGACCGCATTGTTGTCGAATTGCCACAGGTCGAATTCGCCCCGGCGCCGGCGGACGCCGGCCAAGTCCGGCATCGCCGTGCCGGCGCGGACAAGCCCGGCGGCCTCGTTGCCTCCTATCGATTCGGGCTTTTCGCGCCGGGCAAATCGCGCATCGTGATCGATTTGACAGCGCCGGCCCGGGTTTTGCGCGCTACGTCCGTCTCCGACCGTGACGGGACGCGCCTGATCGTTGCCCTCGGCAGGAGCGATCGCGCCAGTTTCCTCGCCGCCGCCCGCCACGACCTGCAGGCGGCCGAGGCGGATACGCCGGCCGCAGCACCGGCCGAGGCCGCTTCCGGCAACGGGCTGCCGATCGTCGTCGTCGATCCGGGGCATGGCGGCATCGACAGCGGCGCCATGGTGCGCGGCCTGGTCGAAAAGAACATCGTCTTCGCTTTCGCCCGCGAATTGGCCGACAAGCTGCGTGCCAGCGGCCATTATAAAGTGATCATGACGCGCGACAGCGATGTCTTTGTCGCCCTCGGCGACCGGGTGAAGATCGCCCGCGACGCCGGCGCCTCGCTCTTCGTGTCGATCCATGCCGATACGATTTCGGATGCGTCGAGCGTGTCCGGCGCCACCGTCTATACCTGTTCCGAACATGCCTCCGACGCCGAAGCGGCGCGGACGGCGGAAAAGGAAAACCAGGCCGATGCCGTTGCCGGCGTCGAAAGCAAGGACGACGACAGCGGCGTCTCGGACATTCTGTTCGATCTGACGCGGCAGGAGACCCGCACGTACAGTCATGTCTTTGCCCGTACCCTGGTCAATTATTGGCAGGTCGCGGCGCGGCTGAACAAGAATCCCGAGCGCTCAGCCGGATTTCGGGTGCTGAAGGCGCCGGATGTGCCCTCGGTCCTGATCGAACTCGGCTATTTGTCGAATGCCGCCGACGGGAGCGCGCTCACCTCTGCGCGGTGGCGCGGCACGACCACCAACAAGGTCGCAGGCGCAATCGACGCTTTTTTCACCGCCAAGGGGGTTCTGCCGGAAAAGGCGTCGGCCGATGCGGCGGCTCCCGCCGTTCCGCTCGATTCGACGCCCACGGCGGCGGTAAAATAACGCGCTGCGGCAGCTCGCCGCCCGTCGAGGCCCGAACTCGCCCCCAACTCGCCTCTTGGCGCAGCGCCCGCGCCCAACTATCAACACAAAAGCACCGCACCACATCCGGGCCTAATGCTCGGGCCCGCATCCGCCGGTCGGCTGATCCTGTCGCAGGAATTTCGTCCCGACAGGGCAAGAGCAGGCCGCCGCCGCGGATCGAGAGGGCTGAACCCTATATGCGCTATATCGCCCGACTTCTCGGTTTCATCTTCACGAGCCTGACGATCGTCTTCATCGTCGGAGCGAGCGCGGCCGGCATCGTGATCTGGAAATTCGAGCAGGATTTGCCGGACTACACCCAGCTCAAGAATTACGAGCCGCCGGTAATGACCCGCATCCATGCGGCGGACGGCTCGGTGCTTGCCGAATATTCGCATCAGCGGCGGCTCTATCTGCCGAGCTCGGCCATTCCGCCACTGGTGAAAGAGGCGTTCATCTCGGCCGAGGACAAGAATTTTTATCATCACGGCGGCGTCGATTTCGAAGGCATGGCGCGCGCCGCGCTCGTCTTCGCCCAGGGTACGCGCCACATGCAGGGCGCCTCGACCATCACCCAGCAGGTTGCCAAGAACTTCTTCCTGTCGCCGAAGCGCGACATCGAGCGCAAGATCAGAGAAGCGCTGCTGTCGTTCCGGATCGAGGCCGCCTATTCGAAAGAGAAGATCCTCGAACTCTATTTGAACGAAATCTTCCTCGGCAAAGGCAATTACGGCATCGCCGCTGCGGCGCTGAATTATTTCAACAAGTCGGTCAACGAGCTGACGGTCGCGGAAGCCGCCTATCTCGCGGCGCTGCCGAAAGGCCCGAACAATTACGATCCCTATAAAGAGCGCGAGCGGGCGACGGCGCGGCGCAACTGGGTCATCGACCGCATGGTCGAGAACGGCTATGTCGCGCCGGCCGATGGCGCCAAGGCAAAGGCCGAACCGCTCGGCGTGAATTTCCGCGAGGTCTCGCCCGATACTTATTTTGCCGGCTTCTTCACCGAGGAAGTGCGCCGCGAATTGCTCGAACGCTACGGCGAGAAGAAGCTTTACGAGGGCGGCCTGTCGGTCCGCGCCACGTTCAACCCGCAAGTGCAGATGATCGCCCGCCATGCGCTGGTTGACGGCCTTGTCCGCTATGACGAGGCGCACGGCTTCCATGGGCCGCTGAAACATATCGAGATCGGCCAGGATTGGGGCCCACCGCTCTTCGCCGTCCGGGCGCTGCGCGACGTCGCACCCTGGCGGCTTGCCGTGGTCCTCAGTGGCGATAATGAGTCTCTGCGCATCGGCTTGCAGCCGCAGAAATCGCCGTCCGGCGAGATCGCCGCCACCCGCGAAACGGGCCTCTTGCTGCCAGTCGGACTGAAATGGGCGCACCGGCGCGGCCCTTCCATGCTCTCGACCGGCGATGTCGTCTATGTCGAGCCCATTCCGGACCAGCCCGGCCAATACCGGCTGCGGCAGATTCCGCAGGTCGAAGGCGCCATGGTCGTCATGGACCCGGTGACCGGCCGCGTGCTCGCCATGGTCGGCGGCTTTTCCTTCGACCAGTCGGAGTTCAACCGCGCGACGCAGGCCTTCAGGCAGCCGGGCTCGTCGTTCAAGCCTTTTGTGTATGCGGCGGCGATCGACAATGGCTATACGCCGTCGTCGATCGAGCTTGACGAGCCGATCTCGATCGACCAGGGCCCCGGTCTCGGCATCTGGACGCCGGAGAATTTCGAGGGCAAGTCGAGCGGCCCGCACACGTTGCGCTATGCCATCGAACATTCGATCAACCAGATGACGGTGCGCCTCGCGCGCGACGTCGGCATGCCGCTGATCGCCGATTATGCGCGCCGCTTCGGCATCTATGACAACCTGCCGCTTTATCTCTCGAACTCGCTCGGGGCGGGCGAGACGACGCTGATGCGGATGACCACTGCCTATGCGATGCTGTGCAACGGCGGCAAGCGGATCAAGGCGACGCTGATCGACCGCATCCAGGACCGCTGGGGCCATACGATCTACCGCCACGACGAGCGCATCTGCCAGAATTGCGACGTCGCCGACTGGCACAATCAGGACGAGCCGACGATCGTCGACAAGCGCGAGCAGGTGATCGATCCGATGACCGCCTATCAGATCACGTCGATCATGGAAGGCGTCATCGAGCGCGGCACCGGCCAGGCGATCCGCGCCGTCGGCAAGCATCTCGCCGGCAAGACCGGCACGACCAATGACGCCAAGGATCTCTGGTTCGTCGGCTATTCGCCGGATCTCACCGTCGGCGTCTTCATGGGGTATGACCATCCGCGCTCGCTCGGCGATTCCGCCCAGGCGGCGCTCTATACCGCGCCGATCTTCCGCGACTTCATGAAGGTCGCGCTGAAAGATAAGCCGGACGTGCCGTTCCGCGTGCCGCCCGGCATCAAGCTCATCTCGGTCGATCTGAGATCAGGCCTGCGCTCGACCGGCCCTGGCACGATCCTCGAAGCCTTCAAGCCGGGCACGGCGCCGCCGACGACGTTCAGCTATGGCTCGCAGACGCCGACAGTGATGACGGTCGACCCGAATGCGGACCAGAATCTGGGGCAGGGGACGGGCGGTCTCTATTAATTTGTCGCGGCCGCGCCCATTTACATCATTGGGCGGCGCCCCTATTTTCCGCCGCCTTGCCTCTGGAGAGTCCCCGCCGTCATGCGTGCCGAAGCCGAATCGCTCACTCAATCGATCAAGCAATCCATGGGATTGCTGAGGAGGCATCTTTGACGTCGATGCCGCGACGCGCCGGCTTGCGGAACTGAACGCCAAGGCCGAACACCCGAATTTCTGGAACGATGCCGAAGCCGCGCAGAAAATCATGCGCGAGCGCACCGAGCTTGAGGATCGGCTTGGCGCCATGGCGCGCTTCGAAGCCGAGCTCGAAGATGGGGTGACGCTGATCGAATTGGCCGAGGCCGAGAACGATGCCGCGGCCGAGAAGGAGGGCCTGGCGCAGCTCAACAGCCTCAAGCAGGAGGTCGAGCGCAAGCAGATCGAGGCTCTGCTCTCCGGCGAAGTCGATCAGAACGATACTTACATCGAAGTCCATTCCGGCGCCGGCGGCACCGAAAGCTGCGATTGGGCGCGGATGCTGTTTCGCATGTATGCGCGCTGGGCCGAGCGCAACAAATTCAAGGTCGAGATCATCGAAGAAACCGCCGGCGACGAAGCCGGCATCAAGTCCGCCACCTTGCTGATCAAGGGTCACAATGCGCATGGCTGGGCGAAGACGGAATCGGGCGTGCACCGGCTGGTGCGCATCTCGCCGTTCGATTCCAATGCGCGTCGGCACACGAGCTTCGCCTCCGTCTGGGTCTATCCGGTTATCGATGATCGCATCGAGATCGACGTGAAGGAATCCGATTGCCGGATCGACACCTATCGTTCGTCCGGCGCCGGCGGCCAGCACGTCAACACCACCGATTCCGCCGTGCGCATCACCCATATGCCGACCGGCATCGTCGTTGCCTGCCAGAGCGAGCGTTCGCAGCACAAGAACCGCGCCACGGCCTGGAACATGCTGCGCGCGCGGCTCTATGAGCGCGAGATGGAAATACGCGAGGCGGCGGCCAATGCGACCGAAGCCGCCAAGACCGATATCGGCTGGGGCCATCAGATCCGCTCTTATGTGCTGCAGCCCTATCAGCTCGTGAAGGATCTGCGCACCGGCGTCACCTCGGGCACGCCGTCGGATGTGCTCGACGGCGATCTCGAGCCCTTCATGGAAGCGGCGCTGGCGCAAAAGGTCTATGGCGGCGGCCCGGCAGAGGTCGAGGACGTGGAATAGGCGCCAGGCAATAGGCGCCAAGCGCCGGAATGGAACGCGCGTGCAGCAGCCAGACCGTCAGAGAATTTTCAACGTCCCCTTCGTGCTGGTCGCGCTGATCGGGCTGATGCTCGCCATCCACCTCTTGCGTCAGCTTCTGCCGCTCGAACAGGATATCTGGACGATCGTCCATTTCGGCTTCGTGCCGGGGCGCTTCACGTATTTCTTCGATCCGAGCCGCATCAAGAATGTCATCGCTGCGGCGCAACAGGCCGATCCGATGCAGGGCGAGATCGACCGCGCCTTCCTCAACAATGGCGGCCCGCTCTGGTGGACGCCGCTGACCTATGCGCTTCTCCACGCGAGCTGGGCGCATGTCGGCTTCAATGCGCTTTGGCTCGTAGCCTTCGGCGCGCCGGTTGCGCGGCGATTTGGCAATCAGCGTTTCATTGCCTTCTGCATCGGTGGTGCCGTCGCCGGTGCGGTTGCTCATCTCGTTACGCATCTTAACGATCTGCAGCCGGTGATCGGTGCTTCGGCGATCGATTCAGCCACCATGGCGGCCGCGATACGCTTCATTTTTCAGCCGGGCGCGGCGCTCGGCGCTTCGCTCGGGTGGGGCGATCCACGCCAGGAAAAGCCGCAGCATGCACAGCCGGCGCTTTCGCTTGGCGCCGTGTTCACCAACAGCCAGGCGATGACCTTTCTCATCTTCTGGTTCGTGACGAATTTTTTGTTCGCGATGGTCTCCGGCCCGGCAAGCTTGGGCGGCGGCGCCGTCGCATGGCAGGCGCATGTCGGGGGATTCTTGTTCGGCCTTATCGCCTTTGCTTTATTCGATCCGCCGCAGAACGCGCCGCACAATGACGCTGCTGCGCTTGCTAAAGACTGAACGCAATTCGTGCCGCGTTGCCGTTAACTGCGTTAAGCCAATGAAAACGAGCGGCTTCCGGCGAGAGCTCAGAAGGCCGTCTTGATTGTTGCGTCCGCCGCCGAAGACGTGCATCCTTATCGCCACCAATCGCCGCAAAGAGCGATGGTACGAGCATGATCCGTACGATGATGCTCGCGGGTAGGAATGCCAGAGGAGGAGGTCGATATGACAATCGCGCGAATCCTGGCGATGAAGGGTCGTGAGGTCGTGACCGCGCAGCCGCACAGAACCTTGCTGGAAATTTGCGAAATTCTTGCCGCACGGCGCATTGGCGCCGTGGTTATTTCCGACGCACACGGCCAATTGCTCGGCATTTTGTCCGAGCGGGATATTGTGCGAGCGATCGGCCTCGGCGGGGCGAGCGCGCTGGATGATCCGGCGTCGTCGCATATGACGACGGAGGTCGTGACCACCGGCGAGAGCGAGACCTTGTTGGCGACGGTCGAGAAGATGAATAACGGCCGCTTCCGTCACATGCCGATCATGAAGAACGGACGGCTCGACGGGCTCATCTCTATCGGCGATGTGGTCAAATTCCGCCTCGCCGAAATGGAGCGGGAACAGTCGGCGCTGCGCGAATATATTTCGGCGGTCTAGAGCATCGGACCGAAAAGTGCGGAGCGGTTTTCGGACAATCCGATGCGACGCTCTAGAGTGCGTTCCGCAAAAGTGGAACCCGGTTTTGCGATCGGAACGCGCTCAAACTTTTGAATAAGCCGCAGCTAAGCTCCCGGCGGATCGAAGGCGAGCTTCGTCGCGCCGGGGCCGAGCTTCAAGGTGCGATAAAAGCATGAGCGGCGTCCGGTATGGCAGGCGCCGCCGTCGCCGCCCGGCACGACTTTCATCAACAAGACATCCTGATCGCAATCGGTGCGGATCTCGACGACCTTCTGCTGCTGGCCGGAGGTATCGCCCTTGCGCCAGAGCTTTTGGCGCGAGCGCGACCAATAATGCGCGATCCCGGTTTCGAGCGTCAGCCGCAAAGCCTCGGCATTCATATGCGCGAACATCAGCACCGCGCCGTCCTCGGCGTCGAGGGCGATGCAGCCGATCAGGCCGTCGGCATCGAAGCGCGGCGTGAAGACATCGCCTTCTTCAAGCTCGGCCTTGCCGCCGGGGGGCGGGAAGGGGCCCATGGACGTCCTATTTGTTCCGGATCAGCGACAGGAACCGCACCTGTTCGGCCGGATCGTCGCGGAAGACGCCGGTGAACTGGTTGGTCACCGTCGAGGCGCCCTGTTTCATCACGCCGCGCATGGACATGCAGAGATGTTCGGCTTCGAGCATGACGGCGGCGCCGCGCGGGCGCAGATACTTCTCGATGGCAGCGATGATCTGCGCGGTCAGCGCTTCCTGCGTCTGCAGGCGGCGGGCATAGACGTCGACGAGCCGGGCGAGCTTCGACAGGCCGACGACGCCCTCGTCACCGACGTAATAGCCGATGTGCGCCTTGCCGAGGAAGGGCACCATATGGTGCTCGCAATGCGAATAGAACGGAATGTCGCGGACGAGAACCAGATCGTCGTAGCCCTGGACTTCCTCGAACACCCGCGAAAGCACGTCCTGCCCGTCGCTCTTGTAGCCGGAGAAAAGCTCTTCATAGGCTTTGACGACGCGGGTCGGCGTGTCGCGCAAGCCTTCCCGGTTCGGGTCGTCGCCGGACCAAGCCAGAAGCGTCCGCACCGCGGCCTCGGCTTCCTCGCGGGTGGGGCGGACGATGGGCGTAGCAGGAGTTTTGGGAAGTTGGCGTTCGAGCAAGGACTTAACCACGTCATCCATGTGGTGCCTCCAATGGCATAACCTCTGACTTAGGGATAAACCTCAGGTAAACAAGGTATCTTTCGGCGTTCCTGAGGCAGTGTGACCCAAAGGTGCCAAATCTCGTCGCTGAGCCCTGATTTCCTATATAGAAGCATGGCTTCTCCAGTCCCTATATAGGGTTTGGGAGGCCCCGTCATCTAGGCCTGCGGGGACAAACGGTTCCATGTTGAACGACGTTTACAACGCAAAGATCCTCGAGCTTGCGGCAAATATCCCGCGCCAGGGGCGCCTCGCGGCGCCGGATGCCACGGCGCGCGCCCATTCGAAGCTTTGCGGTTCGACCGTGATCGTCGATCTCAAAATGGAGAATGGCCGGGTCACGGATTTCGCGCACGACGTCAAGGCTTGCGCGCTCGGCCAGGCGTCGTCCTCGATCATGGCGCGTCATGTCATCGGTGCCACGGCACCGGAGTTGCGCCAATTGCGCGACAAGGTCCGCGCCATGCTGAAAGAAAACGGGACGCCGCCGGACGGCAAATGGGCCGAGCTCGCGGTTCTGGAGCCGGTGCGCGACTACAAGGCGCGCCATGCCTCGACGCTGCTGACGTTCGAAGCGACGCTCGATGCCGCCGAACAGATCGAAGCGCGGCAAAAGGCCTCGCCGGATGCCGCCTGACGCGCGCCTCGGTGTTTTGCGTCTGGCGCCGCGCCGCGCGGCGCATCTTCTGATTCGCGCCTATCAGCTCAGCCTTTCAGCCTTCATCGGCCGCCATTGCCGGCATGAGCCAAGCTGCTCGGCCTATATGGACGAGGCCATCCAGCGCCACGGCCTTTGGGCGGGCGGCCTGTTGGGCACGGCGCGGCTCTGCCGCTGCCATCCCTGGGGGACTTTCGGCTACGATCCGGTCCCCGAGACGATCGTGCCTTTGCGGCAAAGGCTTTTTGGCGCTTGGCGCCGCCGGCGCACGTTGCCCCGCTGCGAGCCGGGTGTATCGCGTCCCGACCGGACGTGACCTCGTTTGTCAAAGGTACGCAAATCGCTGTTGCCCGTGCCGCAAATCCTTTAAAAGGCGGCCGTGTTTAAGACGGGAATGATGAGGAATTGACGTGAGCGAAACCAATCCGCGTGTAGCCGACTATCCGATCGATCCGCAATTTCTTGATCGCTGGTCGCCGCGTGCCTTCACCGGCGAGAAGGTTCCTGAGTCTGAATTGCGCAGCCTGTTCGAAGCGGCGCGCTGGGCGCCGTCGTCGTCCAATCTGCAGCCGTGGCGCTTCTTCTATGCGCTGCACGGCACGCCGGAATTCGACACGTTTTTGGGCCTGCTCAACGAGTTCAATCGGACCTGGGCAAAGAATGCCGGCGCGCTCCTCATTATCGCGTCGAAGACCACTTCGGTTCTGCCAGGCGGCGAAAAGCCGGTGCCGACGCGCAGCCATTCCTTCGACACCGGTGCGGCCTGGGCTTTGTTTGCGCTCGAAGCGCACCGGCGCGGCTGGGCGGCGCATGCGATGGGTGGTTTTGATGTCGAGGGCTCGGCGGCGGCGTTGAACATGCCGGAGGATTATCGGCCGGAGGCGGCGATCGCCGTTGGCCGAAAGGGCGACCCGAGCCTTCTGCCGGAGCGCATGCGGGCGCGCGAGATGCCGAGCGGACGCAATCCGCAGAATGAATTCACGTTTCAAGGCGGCTTTCGCGCCTGACAGGCATTAGGAGATTGCCATGACAACCAAGCTGAACCGGCCGCGCGAGATCATCGAATTCTGCCTCGCGCCTTTGGGGATTTCGGACGAGAGCGAAGCCTATAAGGAGGCGTTTCGGCGGCTCGAGCACGTCATCAAGACGTTCCAGCTTGCCGCCGCGCGAGAAAAACAGCCGGTCTCCGTCGATTTCTCGCATATCAATACGATCACCATCGACGAACGCGCGCACGGCGACGAATGATTCGGGCGCGAGGCGTTGCTCAGCAATAGCTTCGCGTTTGCGGCAACGCTTCGTCGCATCGGAAAGTCCTTAATTTATAAAGTTTTAGGCGACATCGAAAAGATGTGAACCATTTGGCCGGCGCGTCGAAGCCGGACCAAAGTCATGGTATCGTCATCCGCGGGAGGCAGCGTCGCCGGACAAAGCGAAGGGAGAGTGCCGTGTCCAATGGCGATGAATTGAAAGCTGCCGAAACCGAAACGCCTGTAGAGGTTCCGCCACCTGTCGATCCGGCTCTGACCGGAGAATCTTCCCCCGCCGCCTCAATTCCGATTATGGACGATCTCGCTAAAGTCACCGGCTCGCATCCTGAACTCGTCAATTCGCCCGAGCGGTTCATCAACCGCGAATTGTCCTGGCTTGAGTTCAACCGCCGCGTTCTGCAGGAGGCTTCGAACCGCAATCATCCGCTGCTCGAGCAATTGCGCTTCCTGTCGATCTCGGCCAACAATCTCGATGAATTCTTCATGGTGCGCGTCGCGGGCCTGCGCGGGCAGGTGCGCGCCGGCGTTTCGACGCCGTCCGAGGACGGCCTGACGCCCGCCGAGCAATTGGTGAAAGTTCGCGAGCGCGTCGGCCTGCTCGCCGCCGAGCAGCAGCGCCGCTGGGGCGAATTGCGCAAGGAATTGAAGGCCAATGCCGTGGTCCTGCTCGACGCGCAGGAGCTCGACCCGGCGGATATCGTTTGGCTCGAGCAATATTTCCTGCAGCATGTGTTCCCGCTGCTGACGCCGCTCGCCGTCGATCCGGCGCATCCCTTCCCATTCATCCCCAATCTCGGCTTCACCATAGCGCTCGAATTGGTCGAGCCGCGCGAGAACCGGCATTTAAAGGCGCTCATCCGCTTGCCGGGCAAGGCCGATCGCTTCGTTCAATTGCCGCCCTCCGGCAATAACCAGCGTTTCATCGCGATTGAGACGCTCGTCAGCATGTTCACGCAAGCGCTGTTTCCCGGCTATCTAGTCCGCGGCTCTGGCGTGTTCCGGGTCATCCGTGACAGCGATATCGAGGTCGAGGAAGAGGCCGAAGATCTGGTGCTTCTCTTCCAGACAGCGTTGAAGCGCCGCCGCCGCGGTTCGGTCATCCGGCTCGAAGTCGATTCGCATATGCCGGAGCAATTGCGCAATTTCGTCGCCGAGGAACTCGATATCGCGATCGACGAGATTTTCGTTCTCGACGGCATGCTGGCGCAGAACGATCTTTCGGTCCTGATCAACGTCGATCGGCCAGATCTGAAGTTCAAGCCTTACAACCCGCGCTTTCCCGAGCGGGTGCGCGAGAACGGTGGCGACTGCTTTCTGGCCATCAAGCAGAAGGACCTCGTCGTCCACCATCCGTACGAATCCTTCGACGTCGTCGTGCAATTCCTGAAGCAGGCGGCGGCGGATCCTTCGGTCGTGGCGATCAAGCAGACGCTTTATCGCACCTCGGCCGACAGCCCCATCGTGCGGGCGCTGATCGAGGCGGCCGAGGCGGGCAAATCCGTCACCGCGCTTGTCGAATTGAAGGCACGTTTCGATGAAGAAGCGAACATCCGCTGGGCGCTCGATCTCGAACGCGCCGGCGCGCAAGTGGTCTTCGGCTTCATTGCGCTCAAGACGCACGCCAAGCTGTCCATGGTCGTGCGGCGCGAGGGCGCCTCGCTCGTCACCTACTGCCACCTCGGCACCGGCAATTATCATCCGGTGACGGCGAAGATATACACCGACATTTCCTTCTTCACCGCCGACCCGGCGATCGCCAGCGACGTGTCGCGCATCTTCAATTACATCACCGGCTATGCCGAGCCGGCGCAATTGGAGCGCATGTCGATCTCGCCGATCAATCTGAAGAAGCGGCTGCTCGATCATGTCGCCAAGGAGGCGGAATTTGCCCGCGCTGGCAAGCCCGCAGCGATCTGGGCCAAGTGCAATGCCCTCGTCGATCCCGAGATGATCGACGCGTTCTATGCGGCGAGCCAGGCCGGCGTGAAGATCGATCTCGTGGTGCGCGGCATTTGCTGCCTGCGGCCGGGCGTGCCCGGCCTCTCCGACAATATCCGCGTGAAATCGATCATCGGCCGCTTTCTCGAACATGCGCGCGTCTACGCTTTTGGCAGTGGACATGGCCTGCCGCATGCCAAGGCCGCGGTCTATATTTCGTCCGCCGATCTCATGCCGCGTAATCTCGACCGCCGCGTCGAGGCGCTGGTGCCGATCACCAATCCCACCTGCCATAGCCAGGTGCTCGATCAGATCATGATCGCCAATCTCATCGACAATCAACAAAGCTATCGCGTGCTGCCGGACGGATCGAGTACACGGATCAATGCCGGCAAGGAGGAGCCGTTCAACGCCCATTCCTATTTCATGACCAATCCGAGCCTCTCGGGGCGCGGCAAGTCATTGGAGGAATCGGCGCCTAAGACGCTGTTAAAACGGTTGGAGGGCCGGTGAATCTTCTGATGCCAAAATTGTTCACGGCGACGCCAATGCGCCCAGAGATCAAGGGTCCCGTCGCCGTCGTCGATATCGGTTCGAATTCGGTGCGCCTCGTCGGCTATGACGGGCTGACGCGGGCACCGACACCGATCTTCAACGAAAAGGCGCTCTGCGCCCTGGGTCACGGCGTCGCCAAGACGGGCGAACTTGCCGAGGCGAGCATGGCCAAGGCCTTGGCCTCGCTCAGGCGCTACAAGGCGCTGATCAAGATCATGAATGTGCAGCAGGTCTATGCTTTCGCGACCGCTGCTGCGCGCGATGCGACCAACGGCCCGGCCTTTGTCGCGGAAGCGAGCGCGGCGATCGGTGCGCCGGTCAGCCTGCTCTCCGGCCGGCGCGAGGCGGAGCTCTCGGCGCTTGGCGTCATCTCCGGCTTTCACGAGCCTGACGGCGTCGTCGCCGATCTTGGCGGCGGCTCGCTCGAACTCATCGACATCAAGGGCGCGAAAGTCGGCAAGGGCATTACGCTGCCGCTCGGCGGTCTGTCGCTGATGGATGCGTCCAACCAATCCCTGCGCAATGCGACGCGCATCGCCCAGGAAGCGCTGGAGGATGCCAAGCTCCTCGCCAAATTGCGCGGCCGCACGCTTTATGCCGTCGGCGGCACCTGGCGCGCGCTTGCCAAGCTGCACATGCGCCAGCGCAATTATCTGCTCAGCATCATGCACGGCTACAATATTCCGGCGCGCGAAGCCTCAGATTTCGCCGGGCTCGTCGAACGCGTCAATGCCGAGGCGCTGATTGCGGTCGAAGCCGTGACTCCGGCGCGCCGTCCGCTTCTTGCCTATGGCGCGATCGTGCTCGACGAGATCATCCGCAAGGCACAGCCGAAACAAGTGACGATTTCCGCCACCGGCGTGCGCGAAGGTCTGCTCTATGAGCAATTGTCGAGCGCCGAGCAGCGGCTCGATCCCCTGATCTTCGGCGCCCAGGTGTTCAACGACGCTTATTCGCGTTCGCCGCGCCATGCCGAGGACCTGCGGCAATGGAGCGACCGCTTCATGGACTCGTTGCGGCTTGAGGAAAACCTGGAGGATAAAAGGCTTCGCCATGCGGCCTGTCTGCTCGCCGATGTCAACTGGCGCGCGCATCCCGATTATCGCAGCGAGCAGAGCCTCAATATCGTGGTCAACGGCGCTTTCACCGGCATCGATCATCCGGGCCGGTGTTTCCTGGCGCTTGCCATGTCCTACCGCTATCTCGGTCTCGACGCCGATGTGAACCCGCAGATCCGCGCGCATGTCTCGCCGCGGCTGCTCGACCGGGCCCGGCTGCTCGCCGGCGTCATGCGGGTGGCCTATGTCGTCTCCGCCGGCATGGCCGACGTTCTGCCGCGGGTGCCGCTTGCCGCCGCCGCCAAGGGCAGATTGGTCCTCGCACTGCCGCCGGATCTGTCCGATCTCGTCAGTGAGCGGTTGAGCAATCGGCTGAAGCAGCTCGCCAAATTGATCGGACGGGAGCCGGTGATCCTGACCGGAGTTCCGGTCAAGGCCGGCAACGGCGCGGTCGAGACGGCTTGAAAGGACGGCCGCCAATCCGAAGCGGAGAGCTGCCGAATAGGGCAGGCTCGTTCAGGGAGACGCCGTTGCCGTTTCAGCGTCCGGCGCGTCCTGCCATTCGAGGGTGATCACCTTCCCCTTTTCGAGCGTCAGCGCCAGACGCCCGTCAATGAGTTCCAGCGCCTTCTCGCCGAAAATCGCGCGCCGCCAGCCGCTGAGCGCCGCAATCTTGGCGCGCGGGTTGGACGCAAGCGCCTCGAGGTCTTCCACCGTGGCGATCATTTTTGCCGCGACCGCATGCGCTTCGCTCACCTGACGCAGCAGCACTTTCAGAAGCTCGACGGTGGCGCCATTGCCGTTGCGGCGCTCGCGTTCGATTTTCGGCAGCGTTTTGGGGTCGCGGGCAAGGCCGCGCTGGATGGCGGCGAGAATGTCCGTGCCGGCGCGCGAGCGTTCCATGCCGCGCGGGAAGGCGCGCAGATTGCCGAGGTCGTCGGCCGTTTTGGGCGCCGCGGTGGCGATCTCGATCAGCACATCGTCCTTCAGCACGCGGCCGCGCGGCACGTCGCGGCTCTGCGCCTCCGCCTCGCGCCAGGCGGCGAGTTCCATCAGGACGGCGAGGTCGCGCGGCCGGCGGGCGCGGCCACGAAACCGCTCCCAGGCCCGTTCGGGATGCTGCTCATAGACATCGGCAGACGTGAGCTGAGCCATTTCGTCGTCGAGCCAGGAGAGGCGGCCGCTCGATTCGAGCCTTTTGTGCAGATTGAGATAGATGTCGCGCAGATAGGTCACGTCGGCGATGGCGTAATTGACCTGCGCCTCCGACAAAGGCCGCCGCGACCAGTCGGTAAAGCGCGAGGATTTGTCGAGCGTTACCTTGCAGACGGCCTGGACCAGCTCGCCATAGGCGATCTGCTCGCCATAGCCGCAGACCATGGCGGCGACCTGCGTGTCGAACAGCGGCGCCGGGATGAGTCTCGCCAAATTCCAAATGATTTCAATGTCCTGCCGGGCGGCATGGAAGACCTTGATCACCTTCGGATCCGCCATCAAGGCAAAAACAGGCGAAAGATCAAGGCCTTCGGCCAGCGCGTCGACGGCGACGGCTTCGTCGGGCGAGGCGATCTGAACCACGCAGAGCTGCGGCCAGAAGGTCGTCTCGCGTAGAAATTCGGTATCGACGGTGATGAAGGGGTGGTCCGAAAGCCGGCGGCAGGCGTCCGCCAGGTCTTGATTCTTGGTAATCAGGCTCATCAAGGCTTGATACTGGAAAGGCGGCTCCGCTTCCAGCCTTGGGTTAAGCCCTATCGATCCGCCGCTTTCTCGTATATGGAAGGCGCCGCCAAAATGTCGGAGCGCCCGGTCCCCATGTCTATCAGGTCTTTTTTCCCCGCTTTGGTTCTGATCACCGGTCTTGCGGCGCCGGCCCTGGCGCAGGCGGACAAGCCGTCGTCGGGCGATCAGGCCACGCCGCACCTGACTGCCAAGGCCTTCGGGTCCTGGACCCTGCACTGCCAGGCCGCGCATGAAGAGGGGGCGGAGCCGCTCTGTGCCCTCGCTCAAACGATTCAGACCTCAAGCAATAAGATTATCGCCGTGATCTCGATCGGCCGCCGGCACCTGAGCGATCCAGTGAACATTATCGTCAGTCTGCCGGTCAATGTCTCGTTCCCGAGCACGGTGCATATCCGGACGGATAAGGACGACAAATGGGGCCTGGAGCTCCAATGGCAGCGCTGCATTCCGGGCGCCTGCATTGCCGGCGGCGAATTGAATCCGTCGGCGATTGTGCATTGGAGCAGCCTCCAGACCGACGGCAAGATCGTGTTTCAGGATGCCGCAGGCGACGAGGTTGCCATTCCAATGAGCTTGCGTGGCTTCGGCGACGGCTATAACGCGTTCAACAGATAAGCCCCGCGCTGAGCCGCGCGTTTGATGTGACAGGACATGCATCGCTATCGCACCCACACTTGCGGCGATCTGCGCGAGACGCAGGCCGGCGCCGAAATCAGGCTTTCCGGCTGGTGTCACCGTATCCGCGATCATGGCGGCGTGCTGTTCATCGATCTCCGCGATCATTACGGCATCACGCAATGCGTCGTTGACCCGGATTCGCCGGCCTTCCCGCTGGCCGAGAAGCTGCGCGCCGAATGGGTCGTGCGCATTGACGGCACGGTTCGTAAGCGTCCGGCCGGCACCGAAAACGCGGACATGCCGACCGGCTTCATCGAGGTCTATGTCACGGCCATCGAGGTGCTTGGCCCGGCAGCGGAATTGCCGCTGCCCGTCTTCGGCGATCAGCAATATCCCGAGGAGATGCGGCTCAAATATCGCTTCCTCGATCTGCGCCGCGAGAAGCTGCACAAGAACATCATGCTGCGCGGCGCGGTCATCGACAGCCTCCGCGCGCGGATGAAGGCGCAAGGCTTCTTCGAGTTCCAGACGCCGATCCTGACCGCCTCCAGTCCGGAAGGGGCGCGCGATTTCCTCGTGCCGTCGCGGCTGCACCCCGGCAAGTTCTATGCGCTGCCGCAGGCGCCGCAGCAGTTCAAACAGCTTCTCATGGTCGCGGGCTTCGACCGCTATTTCCAGATCGCGCCCTGTTTCCGCGACGAGGACGCACGCGCCGACCGCAGCCCCGGCGAATTCTATCAGCTCGATTGCGAGATGAGCTTCGTCACGCAGGCGGATGTGTTCGCGGCGATCGAGCCGGTCCTGCGCGGCATTTTCGAGGAATTCGGCGAGGGCAAGCCGGTCACGCAGAAATTTCCGCTGATCCCCTATGCCGAAGCCATGCTGAAATATGGCTCGGACAAGCCGGATCTGCGCAATCCGCTGATCATTGCCGATGTCACCGCTGAGTTCGCGCGCGATGACGTCACATTTAACGCCTTCAAGAACGTCATCGAGGGCGGCGGCATCGTCCGCGCCATCCCGGCGCCGGGCGCCGGCGCACAGCCGCGTTCTTTCTTCGACAAGCTCAATGATTGGGCGCGCGGCGAAGGCGCGCCGGGGCTGGGCTATGTCATCTTCGAGACGGGTGAGGGCGGGCTCTCCGGCAAGGGGCCGATCGCGAAATTCCTGCCGCCTGAGGTGCAGCGGGCGATCGCCGCACAAGCTGGCGTCGGCGCCGGCGATGCGGTCTTCTTCGTCTGCGATCAGGAGGCGAAGGCGGCGAAGCTCGCCGGGGCTGCGCGCCTCAAGATCGGCAGCGAACTCGGGCTTTCGAAGACGAATGTCTTCGAATTTTGCTGGATCGTCGATTTCCCGATGTATGAATGGAACGAGGAAGACGGCAAGATCGACTTCTCGCACAATCCGTTCTCGATGCCGAATTTTGCGCATGACGACTTCATCGCGCTCGATGCCAAGGATCGGGATACGATTCTCGGGATCAAGGCCTTTCAGTACGACATCGTTTGCAATGGCATCGAGCTGTCCTCCGGCGCCATCCGTAATCATCGCCCCGACGTCATGAAGAAAGCCTTCGCGCTCGCCGGCTATGGCGAGGAGGTGCTTGAGCAAAAATTCGGCGGCATGTATCGCGCGTTCCAATATGGCGCCCCGCCGCATGGCGGCATTGCGCCGGGCGTTGATCGCATCGTCATGCTGCTGGCGGGCGAGGAGAACCTGCGCGAGGTCGTCGTCTTCCCGATGAACCAGAAGGCCGAAGACCTGTTGATGGGCGCGCCGTCGCCGGTCACGCCGAAACAATTGCGCGAATTGCACATCCGGCTCAATCTGCCGGACGCGAAAGCGTAAGCCCGCGCGCTTCGCTGTTGATCGCGGCGCGGTCGAGCACCGTGCAGCGCAGCGGGAACCCCTAGCTGCCTTCGCCGTTAGCCCCGCCCAAGCACCACGCAAAGCTTGGGTGGAGGAGCGCTATGCTTTCGACGATATTGATCATCATTCTGATATTACTTTTGATCGGCGGCCTGCCGAGTTGGCCGTATTCCTCCGGCTGGGGTTATTACCCCTCGGGCGGCATCGGCCTCATCCTGCTCATTGTCATCATCCTCGTGCTCCTCGGGCGACTCTAGAGCGTCGAACATTCAAGTTGAGTCGCTCGGCGCTTTTAAGTCTTTCTCATCGCATCGGATTTGTCCGAAAACCGCTTCGCACTTTTCGGTCCGATGCTTTGTTTGGGAACCGGATTTCGCCGACACAGTTGCTGACACGGCCGCTCCCGCGGTCTTCAACGAGGGAGAGGAAAATGCAAACGATAGGTAAGCTCGCGCTTGCCGCAAGCGCGATCTTTTGGGTCTCCGCTGCGGTCGCGCAGGACGACGACACGACGGTGACGACGCGGCATACGGAGCATTACGACTCGCATCCGCATGGCGGCGCTTATATCGGCGTGCCGGGTGTCGTCGGCGTTCACGTCGGGCGAGACGGTCGGGGCACCGGCTGCGAAACACGCAGCAAGACGGTGCGGGACGAGGACACCGGCGAGACGCATACGCGATCCGTCACGAACTGTTAGCGCAACGGATCGGGACGCCTGAGGGCGTCCCGGCTTGCTTAGGGATGAGGCGAGAGGATCAGGCGAGGCCAAGTTTCTGCGCCAATCCGATGCGCTGCAATTTGCCGGTCGCGCCCTTCGGAATTTCGGCGAGGAAGATGATTTTCCGCGGTGTCTTGAACGCCGCGAGCCGTGCCGACAAAAAGTCGCGCAATTCCGATTCCGTCGCGCTTTGCCCCTCGCGCAAAACGACCGCGGCGGCGACCTCTTCGCCGAGCTTGTCGTGCGGCAGGGCGAAGGTGACGACCTGTTCCACCGCCGGATGATCGAGCAGGGCTTCATCCACTTCGCGCGGCGAAATCTTTTCGCCGCCGCGGATGATGATCTCCTTGATGCGGCCGGTGAGGCTTAGATGGCCTTCGGCGTCGATCATGCCCTGGTCGCCGGTGCGGAACCAGCCATTGGTGAAGGCGCTGTCGTTGGCTTTCGGGTTGTTCTCGTAACCCTTGGTGACATTGTCGCCGCGGATGACGACCTCGCCAATCTCGCCGATGCCGAGCAGATTGCCATCTTCGTCCATGATGCCGATCTCCGGACCTGCCGGCAGGCCGACGGCGCCGGGCTTGCGCGTGCCACGCAAAGGATTGGAGGCCATCTGATGCGAGGCTTCGGTCATGCCATAGGCTTCGATCAGCGGCGCATTGAACGCCGCCTCGAGCTCGCCGATCAATTGCGGCGGCATCGATGCCGACGAGGAGCGCAGGAAGCGCAGCGGATAGCGCGCAATGGTCTCCTTGTTGTGGCCGGCGCGCGACAGGATCGCCTGATGCATGGTCGGCACCGCCGTGTACCAGGTCGGCTTGCTTTCCTCCATCCAAGCGAAGAATTTCAGCGCGTTGAATCCGGGCGTGCAGAAAATCTGGCCGCCGCGCGACAGCGGCGCCAGCAGGCCGGCGATGAGCCCGTGAATGTGAAACAGCGGCATGATGTTGAGGCCGCGATCGGCCTCGGAAAATTCGAGGCTGGTCGCGATATTCCGTGCCGAGGCGGTGACATTGGCCTGCGTCAGCGGCACGATCTTCGGCCGCGACGTCGTGCCTGACGTATGCAGGATGAGCGCGACATCGTCGCTGCCGCCGGCGCCCGGATTGGCCGCGGCCTTCGCTGTGCCGCCGGAAAGCGTAAAGGTGCCGGCCACGCCATTCGCATCAGGCGTGAGGGTTAAGACCGTGATGCCGAGCTTCTGCGCGACCTCGATTGCCGGCGACTTGCTGCCGGCTTCGACGATCAGCGCCTTAGCGCCGAGATCGCTCATGTAGAACTCGAACTCGTCGGCCTTGTAGGCCGGGTTCAGCGGCGCGGCGGTCGCGCCTGTGGCGATGGCGACGAAGGTCGTCGCCATGTCCGGCCCATTCGGCAGGACGATGGCGATGCGATCGTTGCGGCCGATGCCGAAGCCGTTCAGCGTCGCGATCGTGCCGGCGACGAGCTTACGGAAGGCGTCGTAAGTCAGGTCCCGCGCGCCGGGCGCCCGAATGGCAGCGGCATCGCCGCGCCCGACAGCGAGCAGGTCTTGCAGGGTCCGGATCGAACTCATTTTATTCCCCAATAAAGCGCCGGTCTAAGCCGGCTCGACGACGAGGCGGCCCTTTTGGCGGGCCAGCGTTTCACCAAGAAGCTTGACGACCGCATAGAGCGAATCGAGATGCGGCGAGGGCACGTTGACGATGCGGCCAAGCTCGATCACCGAGCCGAGCAGGGCATCGGCTTCGAGCGCGCGGCCGGTTTCGACATCCTGCAGCATCGAGGTTTTGTGCGCACCGACGGCCTCGGCCCCGGCGATGCGCTTTTCGAGCGGAATGCGGAAGCGGATGCCGAGCGCCTCGCCAATCGCCTTGACCTCGCGCATCACATCTTCGGCCAGCGTGCGCGTCAGCGGGAAGCGGCAGATGTCCTCCAGTGTCGCATGGGTCAAGGCGCTGATCGGGTTGAAGGTCGCATTGCCCCAGAGCTTGGTCCAGAGCTCGGCGCGGATGTCGGCGACAACCGGCGCCTTGAAACCGGCGCGCGTGAAAATGGCCGCGATCTGCTCGATCCGCTCGGTCGCTTTGCCGTCGATCTCGGCGAGCGAGAAACGGTAGCCCTCGATATGGCGGATGACGCCCGGGCGCTCGATCTCCGCGGCCGGATAGACGACGCTGGCGAGAACCCGGTCGATCGGCAGATTGTCGGCAATGATGCCGCCGGGATCGACGCTCTCCAGCCGCGCGCCTTCGTGCGGGCCGCCGTGCTTGAAGAAATACCACCACGGAATGCCGTTCTGCGCCGTCAGCACCGCTGTCTGCGGACCATAGATCGCCGGCAAATCGCCCACGACGGCGGCGACCTGATGCGCCTTCATGCCGAGGATCACGAGATCTTGTTCGCCGACATCGGCAATCCGGTTCGAGGCTTTGACCTTGGCGACGATCTCCTGGCCGTCTTCGATCAGCCGCAGACCTTCGGCGTTGATCGCCGCGAGATGCGGACCGCGGGCGATGACGCTCACCTCTTCGCCGGCATGGGCGAGCCGCGCCGCCAGCAGGCCGCCAATCGCGCCGGCGCCAATTACGCATATTCTCATCAAACGGAACCCTTCAGCACAAATTTTCGCGACGGTCGGCGGCTACGCCCGGCGATATCTGGCGTGTCCATGCCGCAATTCCACTGCTCTTGTCCACCCTCGCAAGCAAGGATCGCAACGGGCGAGTTGAGCGCGCCCTGAGCTCAGTCATTCGCAAGGG
The DNA here is from genome assembly GCA_040756295.1 of Pseudomonadota bacterium. Lineage (GTDB taxonomy): Bacteria > Pseudomonadota > Alphaproteobacteria > Rhizobiales > Beijerinckiaceae > Methylovirgula. The sequence continues at coordinate 284,154 of JBFLZN010000003.1, forward strand.
CAACACAAGTAAGCTCATCTTTGTTGCGTTGCAATACATCGCAAATGACCGTGTTTTTTGTTCCGTCCCGGAAAAATTTCTTGCCGATCTAAGTTTCTCTCGCCAAATTCGCCCGCCACAAAAAGGACGAGTGCAGAAATGAGTGTTGCTGCGGGGGAAGACGTCGTTATTTCGGAGAGCCGTAGCAAGTATCGTTGGACGCAACTCTTCCTCGGCATCGTCTGCATGACGATGATCGCCAATCTGCAATATGGCTGGACGCTGTTCGTCGGCCCGTTGCATGCGGCCTTCGGTTGGAAGCCGGCGTCGATCCAGGTGGCCTTCACTGTTTTCGTTGTCTTCGAAACCTGGCTCGTTCCCTTCGAAGGCTATTTCGAGGATCTCTTCGGTCCGCGGCCGCTGATCGCCTTCGGCGGCGTACTCGTCGGCATCGCCTGGGTGCTGAACTCGCAGGTCACCAGTCTGACCGGGCTCTATATTGCGCAGGCCATCGGCGGCATCGGCGCCGGCGCGATCTATGGGACATGCGTCGGCAATGCGATGAAATGGTTTCCGGATCAGCGCGGCCTTGCGGCTGGCCTGACGGCGGCGGGTTTCGGCATCGGCTCGGCACTGACGATCGTGCCGATCTCCAATGTCATCGCAACGCATGGCTACCAGAATGCCTTCCTCTATTTCGGCCTGATGCAGGGCATCGCGGTCTGTCTCTGCGCGCTGCTGCTGCGCTCGCCCGGGAAGGCTGATGCGCCGGAAGCGCCCGCGAGCGAGGTGGAAGAAAAGCGCCGCCAATATGCGCCGCGCGAAATTCTCCGCACGCCGCTGTTCTGGCTGCTCTATGCGATGTTCGTGATGATGGCGGCGGGCGGCCTCATGGCGACCGCGCAACTCGCGCCGATCGCCAAGGATTTCGGCGTTGCCAAAGTGCCGGTCAGCTTTCTGAGCCTCACGCTGCCGGCGTTGACCTTCGCGCTGGCGCTCGATCGCACATTGAACGGTCTCACGCGGCCGTTTTTCGGCTGGGTCTCGGATCGGATCGGCCGTGAAAATACGATGTTCCTCGCCTTCGGCGTCGAGGGCCTCGCCATTCTCGCTTTGAGCAAATACGGCCACACGCCCGGCCTGTTCGTGCTCTTGAGCGGGCTCGTGTTCTTCGGCTGGGGCGAAATCTATTCGCTGTTTCCGGCGACCTGCACGGACTCGTTCGGCGCCAAATTCGCCACCACCAATGCCGGCCTGCTTTATACGGCGAAGGGCACGGCGGCTTTGCTCGTGCCGTTTTCGAGCAAGCTCACCGAATGGACGGGGAGCTGGCATGTGGTGTTTTTGATCGCCGCCGGGCTCAATATCGTGACCGCGTTGCTTGCGGTCTTCGTGCTGCGTCCGCTGCGGCAGAAATATGCCGAACGGGCGCTTCAGTCGCGCGCGTAGAAATCGATATGCACGTGATGCGGGCCGACGCCGTTCTCGTCGACCGTATCGATGAAGGTTGACGGCTCAATCTCGAGTTCGACATAGGTCGGATCGTAATATTTATATTCGACGATCGTCACCGGCAGCAGATTATAGACCGTGTCGGCCCAGGCGCGCACGCGCCACAGCCCGTAATTGGGCGGCAGCGTGCAGGCGATGTGGAAGGCGTGCGAAATATCGAGATCGAAATATTCGGAGCTGCGCAGCGCGACGCTGACATTGCGGGTGTCGAGAACGCGCACGCTGTTGCTGTCCACCACGAGGTCGATGCTCGCCAGCGGCGGCTGATGCGGCTGATAATGTGTCGGGCCGATCGCGGGCTGGTGCCCGCTCAAGAGTAAAGCCAAGAAGGCGGCCGCTGCCATGTTCTTCTCCAGGATCCCGCCGCGAAAACCGGCGCCCGGCGGATTTGTGCGCCGCGCGGCCTGAAAAGTCTATCGGCCCCAAATCACGACATCGCGGGCAATGCTCAGGTTTTTTGATCAGGGCGGGGCGAACCGGAAGCCGCATTGGGTTTTCCGGTTCGGCTCAGCGCCTAGAGGTTGCGCGGCAGGAAATAGGCGAGAATGCCGATCAGCGGCAAAAACGCCGTCAAGTGATAGACGAAGGTGATGCTGGTCGCATCCGCGAGCACGCCGAGCAGCGCCGCGCCAAGGCCGGCGATGCCGAACGCCAGACCGAAGAACAGTCCGGCTACAGCGCCGACGCGTTCGGGCATGAGCTCTTGCGCATAAACGATGATCGCCGCGAAGGCCGAGGACAGCACGAAGCCGATGATGAAACTCAGCGCGATGGTCACCGGCAGATTGGCATAGGGCAGCACGAGCGTGAAGGGCAGGATGCCAAGGATCGACACCCAGATCACATAACGCCGGCCAATCCTGTCGCCGATCGGGCCGCCGAGGAAGGTGCCAAGCGCCGAAGCGCCAAGGAAGACGAACAGGCAGATCTGCGCCGTCTGCACGGGCACGTGAAACTTCTGGATCAGGAAGAACGTGTAATAGCTGGTGAAACTCGCGAGATAGACGAATTTCGAGAACATCAGCGCCAGCAGGATCGCGAGCGAGGCCGCGACATGCTTGCGCGTCAGCCCGTGGCTGGCGACGATCGCCTTTGCGCGCTTCGGCGTCGCGGCGATCTTGGCCGCATACCAGCGGCTGACGTTATAGAGCAGGAAGATCGCCAGCAGCGGCAGCAGAGCGAGCCAGGCGATGGCGTGCTGCCCGAAGGGCACGATGAAGAGCGCTGCGAGCAGCGGGCCGATCGCCGCGCCGGTGTTGCCGCCGACCTGGAACAAAGATTGCGCCAGGCCGTGCTGGCCACCCGACGCGAGCCGCGCGACGCGCGAGGATTCCGGATGGAACACCGAGGAGCCGACGCCGATCAGCGACGCGGCGATGAGCACGGTGTAGAAATGCCCGGCGAACGCCAAGAGCAGCAGGCCGCAGAGCGTCACGCTCATGCCGACGGGCAGCGAATAGGGCTTCGGATTCTTGTCCGTATAAAGCCCGATGACCGGCTGCAGCAGCGAGCCAGTGAGCTGAAAGGCAAGCGTAATCAGGCCGATCTGGCTGAAGCTCAGCCGGAACGAGGCTTTGAGAAGCGGATAGACCGCCGGCAGCAGCGATTGAACGGTATCGTTCAAGAGATGCGTGACGCTCAGCGTGACGAGCAGGGCGAAAAGGGTCGTCTCTGCCTTCGCCGCCCCGAAAGGCGGCGGTGCTTCGACTTTGGAATCGAGGGACATGGCCGTTCGCGTTGGTGGTACCGCCACCCCGGTTCGAACGGGGGACCTCTAGATCCACAATCTAGCGCTCTAACCAGCTGAGCTATGGCGGCGTGACGTTTTCGCGGCGCAAACTATTTAGATCGCCTCGGCATTGCAAGGCTTGCCGGCGCAGGTCTGCTCCGTGCCGCTGGCAACCCCCGCGCGGACCCTGTGTACCCTTTGTCCGGCCGCGCGTTAAGCAAGAATCGATCAACTTGGGCAGAAATGCTAGCGACTTATGGACCATAGCGCGGCAAGGCTTTAGGACTTCGTTAAGGCTATCCGTGGCGGCGGAGGGGGCCGATGCTGCGACCGGAAGAGAGCCTCTGCCGCGATGATGGCCTATATCAGCGAGCCTGGGATCAACCCTCAGGCAATTGAGACTGCACTGCGGGCTTTGTCCCTGCGCGACGAGGCGATCCCCTTCTTCGTTGCCGCGCCTTCGGAGGCAGGCCACCGAATCATCGCCGCCAGCCAGACGCTGCTGACCCTGTTTCAGGCCGAGGATCTGGCGGTGCTGACGGCGCGCCTTTTTGGCGGCACCGATGAGGGCGCCAAGCGCATCGCCGCCCAGGCGCAGTCGCTGGCGCTTGATGGCGCGCCGCGGCTGGAGCGGCTCGGTTTTACCCTGGCGCCGGGCGGCGAGACGATCACTTTCCTCAGCCGCCGCATCGCCGATGCAACGCACGGATCGCTTTTTGTCGCGGCGACCCTCGGCGTCGGCACGCTGCTCGCGCGGCTGCAAGCCGCCCCACCATCGGCCGAGGTGCCGGCCGAGGAAGTGCCACAGCGGGTTCTGACCATGGACGACGTGCGCAAATTGCTCGCAATGCGGATCGGCACGCGGACCAATGTGCGCTTTCTCTGGCGCACCGATGCCGCCGACAAGGTCACCGAGCTCACGCCGCCGCTCGCCGAAGTGGTCGGCAAGGACGCCGCCAATATCCTCGGCCGCGATTTCGGCGATGTGGCCAAATATCTCGACCGCGCGCCGGACGGGCCGCTGGCGCGCGCCTTCGCGCGGCACGAGACCTTCAGCGGTGTGGAAGTTCTCTGGCCGATCGCCGGCGCCGCCGCGGCGGTTCCGGTCGGGCTCGGCGGCCTGCCGGCCTTCGATCGCGAGCGGAACTTCGACGGCTATCGCGGCTTCGGCGTCATCCACGTCGATCGGCTGACGGACAGCGCGGTGCGCGCGTTCATGGAAGACGTTGCGGCCGGTGCCTCCAAACCCGTGCCGGAAGCGGATGTGCCGCCTGCCGAAACGCCGGACGTATCCCCAGCCCAAACGGCAGCTCCTGAATCCGCCCATGACGAAGCGGCGCCGGCGCTTGCGCCCGAGGCTGCGCCGCCGGCCGACAATGTGGTGTCGCTGCATCCAGTTGTGCCGGTCGTGCTGCCCTTCGTGCCGAAGGCCGTGTCCGAGCCGCCCGAGTCTGAGCCCATCAAGTCCGAGCCGCCCAAGTCCGAGCCGGTCTTGGCCGAGGACGGGGAAGGCTTGCTGTCGCACGACGAGGCGACGGCCTTTCGCGCGATCGGCGACGTGCTTGCCGAAGACGCGCCGCCGGCCGAAGCCGAGCCGGAGCTGCCGCTTGCGGCCGGCCCGGTGCTTGGCGCCAATGCGGCGGCGATCCTCGACCGGCTGCCTCTCGGCATCCTGGTCAGCCGCGACAATGTCGCGATTTATGCCAATCGCACCTTGCTCGACCAAACGGGCTTTGCCGATGAGGACGCTTTTCATGCCGCCGGCGGCATGGCGCGGATGTTCAATCTGACGCCGACCGGCAGCGACGTGATCGGCGTGCGCACCGCGTCGGGCGATACGTTTTCGGCGCGGGCCCGGCTGCAGGCGATCGAATGGGACCATCTGCCGGCGACCTTGCTGACCTTGCGCCGCGACGACAAGGCGCAGCAGACGGCGCAACTCGAGGCGGACCTGCGCACGCAGAAGGGCGAGGCGCGCGAGCTCTCCGCCATTCTCGACACCGCGACGGACGGCCTCGCCATCATCGATCCGCACGGCCACATCGTTTCACTCAACCGTTCGGGCGAGGCGCTCTTCGGCTACGACCAGAGCGAGGTCGTCGGGCAGCCGCTGACCGTGCTCATCGACGCCGACAGCCAGGCCAAGGTCAGCGATTATTTCGCGGGCATGAAGGCGGACGGCGTCGCCATCCTTTTGAATGACGGCCGCGAAATCACCGGCCGCGCCAAACAGGGCGGCCTGATCCCGATTTTCATGACGCTGAGCCGCGTCGGGCCCGCCAAAAGCGATCCCGCGCAGCAGAAATTCTGCGCCCTTTTCAGGGACATGACGCATTGGAAGAAAGTCGAGGAAGAGCTCCAGGCGGCGCGTCAGGAGGCCGAGCGGGCGAGCGCGCTGAAATCCGATTTCCTCGCCAAGGTGAGCCACGAAATCCGTACGCCGCTCAATGCGATCATCGGTTTTGCTGAAGTCATTCTGGAGGAACGGTTCGGCCCCGTCGGCAACGAACGCTATCGCGATTATCTGCGCGACATCCACACCTCCGGCACGCATGTGATGAGCCTCGTCAACGATCTCCTCGATCTGTCGAAGATCGAGGCGGGCAAGATGGATCTCCAGTTCGTCTCGGTCGACATCAACCGGGCGATCTCGGAGGCGGTGGCGATCATGCAGCCGCAGGCCAATCAGGCACGGGTCATCATGCGGCTGTCGCTCGCGCCGCATTTGCCGAAGATCGTCGCCGACGAACGCTCGCTGCGCCAGATCCTGCTCAATCTTCTCTCGAACGGGGTGAAATTCAACGAGCCGGGTGGCCAGGTCATCATCTCCTCGGCACTGACCGACACGGGCAATGCGGTGATCCGCATCCGCGACACCGGCATCGGCATGTCGGAGAAGGAGATCGAAACCGCGCTCGAACCGTTCCGGCAGATTGCGACCTCACGCCAGACGAACGGCACCGGCCTCGGCCTGCCGCTGACCAAGGCTTTGGTCGAGGCGAACCGCGCCTATTTCACCATCAAGAGCAAAAGGGACGAAGGCACGTTCGTCGAAGTCGCCTTTCCGCCAGCGCGGGTTTTGGCGGAATAGAAGGGCGTTTCGCGCCGCGGTCTTTTAATCTGCCTTTGTTCGGCTTTGACGCTAAAGCTTCAAGAAGCCCCATTATGCCTCCATCGTTCAGCGAGGGGGTTGCGATGCGTTACGACACCAGGACGATCGTGCTGCATTGGGCCACGGCGGTGCTCGTGGTGGTCCTCTGGGTCATCGGTCAGACCGACGATTTCATTCCCAAGGGTGCGCCGCATAGGGCCTATTGGTCGCTGCATTTCGTCCTCGGTTTCATCCTCGCCGCCGTCCTCGTCGCGCGCATCGTCTGGCGCAGCACCGGCGGCACGCGTTTGCCGCCCGCGTCGGGCGGCGTGCTGCAGATCATCGCGCAGGCGACGCATTATCTGCTCTATGCGCTGCTGATCGTGGTTGTCACGCTCGGCATTGCCAATGCCTTCGTCCACGGCGTCTCGATCTTCGGTCTCGTGCATCTGCCGCAATTGGGCGAGCGGTCTTGGCGCGAGCCGCTGACCGATCTGCATGGGCTCGCGGCGAACGCCCTGCTGGCTGTGGCCCTGTTCCATGCCCTGGCCGCCCTTGCGCATCATTATGTGCGGCGCGACCAGACGCTTAAACGGATGATGCCGGGCGTTTCGACGCGCACCGCAACGGACAAGACGGCGGACATGGCCGTCCGCCAGACGCCCTGAGGTCTAGGGCACCGCGGTTCCGACTATGAGAATATGCAGCGCGCGTGGACCATGCGCGCCAAGCAGCAACGTCTGCTCGATGTCGGCCGAGCGCGACGGGCCGGTGATGAAATTCACCGTGCGCGGCATGCCGCCCGGCCCATAGGCGGCGCGCAATTCGCACCAGAACGTCTCGTAATCGCCGACGATTTTTTGCGCTTCGACGATGACGATATGCGTCTCCGGCAGAAAGTTGAGCGTCGTCGGATTGTCCGGGCCCGAAACCAGCGCGAGCGTGCCGGTCTCGGCGATGCCGGCAAAGGCGTGGGCAAGGCCGACCTGGTCGGCGCCCTCCGCGCGGCCTTCGTCGAGCCTCAGCGCCGTCGTGTGCCAGGGCAGGGCCGCGAGATAAGGGTCAGCGCCCTTGCGCAGCCGCGGCGGCAGATTTTTCGCCTGCAGAAAATCAGCGATGTGCGCCGGAATATCCGCGGCCGCGCCAACCATTTCGACCGTCGCGAAGACGCGCTCCGCTTCGGTGCGGAAGAGGGCGACGGGATCGGGCGTTTGGCCGCGCGCAGGGATCACGCTTTCGGGTGGATCGGCCAACCGCGCCTCGACCGCGCGGCGGCGGGCTTCTTCCGCGCCGGTGACGCCCAGCGCCCGGCGGATGTCGGCGAAGATTTTCGCGCGATCGCTCATGGCTTTTTCCGCGCAGCGGCGAATTGCGCCTGGAACGTCTCGCCTTGCGGCGCCGGGAAGTCGCGGCTGGTGGTCCAGCTAGTGGCGAACGGCAGGCTGCGGAAGCGGCCCCGTCTGCCTAAAAGCGCGAGTCCACGCATCCCGATCTGCGCCGCGCGGCCATAGAGCCGCGGCCGCATGGCGAAAAAGCCCCAGACCGCGAGGCCGAGCCTTTGCGTCTCGGGCCCTAAATGCCGCGCGAAGCCGCGCTCGCGCCATTGGCGCAGCAATTTCGGCAGCGGAATGCGCACCGGGCAAACGCTTTCGCAGGCCCCGCAAAGCGTCGAGGCATTCGGCAGGTCGGCCGAATGATCGAGGCCGAAGAGACCCGGCGTCAGCACCGATCCCATCGGCCCGGGATAGATCGAGCCATAGGCGTGGCCGCCGATCGATTGATAGACCGGGCAATGGTTCAAGCAGGCGCCGCAGCGGATGCAGCGGAGCATCTCGGCGAAATCGCCGCCGAGCATTTTCGTGCGGCCATTGTCGAGCAGGATGACATGATATTCGTCCGGCCCGTCGGGGTCGCCCGGCCGGCGCGGGCCGGTCGAGAGCGTCGTATAGACCGACATGTCCTGTCCCGTCCCCGAGCGCGCCAGCACGCGCAGCAGCGTGCCCGCATCTTCCAGAGTCGGCACGAGCTTTTCGATCGAGGCGAGGACGATATGGACCTTCGGCAGGCTCTGCGACAGGTCGCCGTTGCCTTCGTTGGTGACGATGATCGACGTGCCGGTTTCGGCGATAAGGAAATTCGCACCGGTGATGCCGATATCGGCGGCGAGGAATTTTTCGCGCAGGATGTTGCGCGCCTCGGTCAGGAGCGCGGCGGGTTCGCTCAGGTCGCGCTCGGGCGGCAGAGCTTTGTGGGCGCGGTGGAAGTCGGCGGCGATCTGGTCCCTGGTGAGATGCACCGCCGGCGCGATGATATGCGAGGGCATTTCGTGGCGGAGCTGGATGACATATTCGCCAAGGTCGGTCTCGACCGGCGTGATGCCTTGGGCTTCGAGCACGGCATTGAGGCCCATCTCCTCGCCGATCATCGACTTGCCCTTGGCGATGCTTTTCGCGCCATGGCGGCGGCAGATGTCGAGCACGATGGCATTGGCGGCTTGGGTCGTTGCGGCGTAATGCACCGCGCCGCCCGCGGCCAGAACCTTCGCCTCATAAGCTTCGAGATAAAGATCGAGATTTGCGAGCGTATGCGCCTTGATATCGCGTGCGGCATCGCGCAGGGCCTCGAATTCCGGCAGCCGCGCGACGGCCTTGGCGCGCTTGGCGATGAAGCCATCGCGCGAGACATGCAGCGCCTGCTGCAAATGCGCGTCGCCCAAGGCACGATGCGCATTGGCGGCGAAATCCGCGCTGTTCAGCGGCGCGCTCATCGCTTCCCCGGCGCACCGATCGCCGGCGTGTCGGCCATGCCGGCGAGCACTTCGGCGAAATGGCGGACCTCGATGGCGCTGCCCCTGCGCGCCAGCCGTCCGGCGATGTTCATCAGGCAGCCGAGATCGCCTGCGAGGAGAACCGGCGCGCCGCTCTTCTCAGCGGCTTCGGCCTTTTCCTCGACAATCGCGGCGGAGATCTCGCCATATTTCACCGCAAACGTGCCGCCGAAGCCGCAGCAGCGGGTGTGGTCTTGCATCTCGATGAGATCGAGCCCGCGCACCGTGCCAAGCAGTTTGCGCGGCTGATCGGCAATGCCAAGCTCGCGCAGGCCGGAGCAGGCGTCGTGAAAGGTCACGCGGCGGGGAAATTCGGCGTCGATGGTGCTGACCTTCAAGACCGTGACAAGAAAGTCTGAAAGCTCGTAGACCTTGGCGGCGAAGGCGTCGGCCTTGGCGGCAAATTCGTCGTCGGCGAAAAGCGCCGGATAATGTTTGGCCAGCATGCCGGCGCAGGAGCCGGAGGGAACGACGATATAATCATAGGCCGCGAAGGCTTCGATCACCGGCCGTGCGAGGTCTTTGGCGAGCCGCCGGTCGCCGGAATTATAGGCCGGCTGGCCGCAACAGGTTTGCGCCGGCACCTCGACGCGGCAGCCCGCATCTTCGAGCAGCTTGACCGCTGCCCAGCCGATCGAGGGGCGGAAGAGATCGACGAGGCAGGTGACGAAAAGGCCGATGCGCGGCTGATGCGGAACGTCCATAGGGCCAACTATCGGTCCGGCGCCGGCCGCGTCAACATGGTGAGGGAAAGATGGGCCAGGAGATCGAGCACAAGTTTTTGGTCGATAAGGCGCGCTGGCGGCCACACGGGGCGGGCGTCCTGATCCGCCAAGGCTATCTCTCAGTTGAGAAAGACCGGGTCGTCCGTATCCGGACCGCCGGTCCCGATGCTTACATCACGATCAAGGGGCCGGGACACGTCAGCCGCGCGGAATTCGAATATGCCATTCCGCTCGACGACGCGAACCTGATGCTCGACACGCTGTGCCTCCCAGGCGCGATCGACAAGACGCGCTACGAGCAAAACTTCGGCGGACACCTTTGGCAGATCGATGTCTTCCACGGCGACAACGAAGGTCTTCTCGTGGCCGAGATTGAACTTAAGCGCGAAGGCGAGAGGTTCGAACGGCCCGACTGGCTTCTTGAAGAGGTGTCGCACGATCCGCGCTATTTCAACGCCAGCCTGTCCAAGGCGCCGTTCAAGACCTGGGCTTGATATCTGAGCTTGACCGGCGCCTTCACTCGTCGATTGCGCGAATGACCCGCGCCGGATTTCCGCCAACAAGGGTATTCGGCGGAACGTCCTTAGTGACGACCGAAGCCGCGGCTACAACCGCGTTTTCGCCGACCGTCACACCGCCGATGATCGTTGCGCCCGCGGCGATCCAGACATTTCTCTCGATCAATATGGGCTTGCCGATTGTCGCGGCGCGGCGCTGTGAAGGTTGAAGGGGATGGCTTGCCGTGAGGAGGCTCACGTTCGGCCCGATCATCACATCATCGGCGATGTCGAGGCCGCCAAGATCATAGAACGTGCAGTTCTGATTGACGAAGACATTGCGCCCGACGCGGATTTCATTGCCGCCGGCTGTATAGAAGGGCGGGATCAGGAGAAAGCTCTCATCGACCTTTTTGCCGATGAGCTCGCTGAACAAGGCGCGAATTTCATCGGCGTCATCGAACATCAGGCGGTTGAGCGCGGCGGTGATCGTCATCGCCCGTTTTACGTTTGCCAACATGGCGGCGGCGTCCGCCGTCCGCGCATAGATGATCTTGGTGCCGTCCTCATGCGCCATGCGTTATTGTCCGCGGCCTGCAGCTTGAGCGTGCGTGGACGGTAGCGAGATTCGCCAAACCTGGCCACAAGCCGGAAGGCTCTTGCGGTCCCATGCCGCCCGGCGCATGGTCGGGCATGACCGGCATTCAATTTCCCAAGCCCGATCCGTCGATCCTTGCAAGGCGCGAGGCGATCATCGCCGGCCTCGCGGCGCTGCTTCCGCCGGAGGCACTCATCACCACCGAGGACGAGCGGCGCGCCTTCGAGACCGATGCGCTGACGGCTTACCGGCGCATGCCGCTCGCCGTCGTTCTGCCGCGCTCGACCGAAGAGCTCGCGGCCGTCATGGCCTATCTGCATCAAGAGGGCGTGAACGTGGTGGCGCGCGGCGCCGGCACGTCGCTCGCTGGCGGCGCCATCCCGCAAGAGGATGCCGTGGTCGTCGGCGTCGCCAAAATGGCGCGCATCCTCGACATCGATTATGCCAATCGCACGATCCGGGTGCAGTCCGGCGTGACCAATCTTTCGATCTCGAACGCGGTCATGGCCGAACGTTTCTTTTATGCGCCCGACCCGTCATCGCAGCTTGCCTGCACGATTGCCGGCAATATCGGCATGAATTCCGGCGGCGCGCATTGCCTCAAATATGGTGTGACGACCAACAATGTGCTCGGCGTCAAAATGGTGCTGGTCGACGGCACAATGGTCGAGATCGGCGGTGGCTATCTTGATAGTCCGGGCCTCGATCTGCTTGGCCTCGTCGTCGGCTCCGAGGGCCAGCTCGGCATTGTGACCGAGGCGACGTTGCGCATTCTGCCGATGCCGGAAGATGCGCGGCCGGTGCTCTTCGGCTTTCCGACGAGCGAGGCGGCGGGTGGCTGCGTCGCGGCGATCATCGGCGCCGGCATCATTCCCGTGGCGATCGAATTCATGGACAAGCTCGCCATCGAGATTTGCGAGGACTTCGCCCATGCCGGCTATCCGCTCGATGCCGGTGCGCTGCTCATCATCGAGTCGGAAGGCTCGCCGGCGGAGATCGATGCGGAACTCAGCAAGATCGTCGCGATCGCCAAAGACTATGGCGTCAGCGTCGTGAAGGAATCGAAATCCGCGATGGAGACGGCGGCGATCTGGAAGGGCCGCAAATCCGCCTTCGGCGCGACCGGCCGCGTCGCCGATTATATCTGCATGGACGGCACCATTCCGACCGGGCGCCTGCCGCAGGTGCTGCACCGGCTGAATGAGATCGTCGCCGAGCTTGGCCTGCGTGTCGCCAATGTCTTCCATGCCGGCGACGGCAATCTGCATCCGCTCGTGCTCTACAATATTAACGATCCGGCGGAGCAGGCGAAGGCGGAAAAAGCCGGCGAGGAAATCCTGAAGCTCTGCGTCGAAGTCGGCGGCTGTCTCACCGGCGAGCATGGCGTCGGCATCGAGAAGCGCGAACTGATGCCCTATCAGTTCAGCCCCGTCGATCTGGCGCAGCAGATGCGCGTGCGCGCGGCTTTCGATCCCGCATGGCGGCTGAACCCGGCCAAGGTTTTTCCGCTGGAAGGCCGGGTGGCGGCCTAACGGCGACAGACACTGGCTTCCGTGCTAGCTCATCGCCTATGAATGCCGTTATTCCCCAAACCGAGGCCGAGACCGCCGAAGCCGTGAGCGCGGCCCGCGCCGGGCGGCGGACCATCGCGATCAAGGGTGGCGAGAGCCGCACAGGTCTCGGACGGCCGGTCGACGCCGACACGGCGCTTTCGACGCGCGGCCTCGCCGGCATCACACTTTACGAGCCCTCGGAGCTTGTCATTGCCGCCCGCGCCGGCACGCCACTCACCGAGATCGAAGCGGCGCTCAGCGAAAAGAACCAGGCTTTGCCGTTCGAGCCGATGGACCATCGCGCGCTTTATGGCGGCCACGGCGAGCCGACGATCGGCGGCGTGGCGGCCTGCAATATTTCCGGCCCGCGGCGCCTGTCCGTCGGTGCTGCAAGGGATCTGCTGATCGGCTTGCGCTTCGTCAATGGCCGCGGCGAGATCGTCAAGACCGGCGGCCGGGTGATGAAGAACGTCACCGGCCTCGATCTGGTGAAGCTTCTCTGCGGCAGTCACGGCACGCTCGGCGTGATCACCGAGGCGACCTTCAAGGTTCTCCCGCAGCCGCCAGTCTCAGGCGCTTTGGCGCTCTATGGCCTTGCCGACGGCAAAGCGATCGCCGCGCTGTGCGCGGCGCTCGGCACGCCGCTTTCGGTCGGCAGCGCGGCGCATTTGCCGGCGGGGCTTGCGACGCCGGAGCCGCTCACTCTGTTTCGCCTCGAAGGCCCGCAAGCTTCGGTCGACGAACGCCTCTCGGCGCTGCGCCGCGCGCTGTCGCCCTTCGGCGAGGGCGAAGCTTTGGCGCCCGATTATGCCGGCGCGCTGTGGCGCGCGATCCGCAATGTCGTACCCTTGGTGTCGCCGCCCGATGCCGCAGTCTGGCATCTCTCGGTGCAGCCGACGCGAGCGCCAAAAATCGTCGATCTCATCTTGCGGCAAATCACGGCGCGCTATTATTACGACTGGGGCGGCGGCCTCGTCTGGCTCTCGGTGCCGGCGGCGGGCGATGCTGGCGCGGCGGTGATCCGCGGCGCCTTGAAAGACGCGGGCAACGGCCAGACGATCGGCCATGCGACTTTGGTGCGCGCGCCGGAGGATGTGCGGCGCAAGGTCGATGTGTTCGAGCCGTTGGCGCCGCCCTTGCTGAAGCTGACGCGGGACATCAAATCAAGTTTCGATCCGGACGGCATTCTCAATCCCGGCCGCATGTATGCGGGTATCTGATCATGCAAACTGTTTTCACGGAAACGCAGCTTGCCGACAGCCATATGGCGGTGTCGGAAAAGATTTTGCGCTCCTGTGTCCATTGCGGCTTCTGCACCGCGACCTGTCCGACCTATGTGCTCGAAGGCGACGAGCTCGACAGTCCGCGCGGCCGCATCTACCTGATCAAAGAGATGTTCGAGCAGGGCAGGGCGGCGCCGGCCGACATCGTCACCCATGTCGATCGCTGCCTTTCTTGCCTCTCTTGCATGACGACCTGTCCCTCGGGCGTGCATTACATGCACCTCGTCGATCATGCCCGTGCGCATATCGAGGAGACCTATCGGCGGCCCATGACGGACCGGGCGATGCGCAGCCTGCTGGCGGCGATCCTGCCCTATCCGCGCCGCTTCGCGCTGGCGCTGCGTGGCGCCGGCCTGTTGCGGCCGTTCGCTAACCTATTGAAGCGCGCCGCCGGCGCGCCGCGGAAAACGCCGCGCTTGATCGATCGCATCGTCGCCATGCTGGCGCTTGCGCCACCGAGGCTGCCGGCCTCGGCGCCGACGCCTTCGGTCTCGCCGGCGCAGGGCATGAAGCGTGGCCGTGTCGCGCTGATGAAAGGCTGTGCGCAGGAGGCGCTCAATCCGCGCATCAATGCGGCGGCGATCCGTTTGCTCACCCGCAACGGCATCGAAGTCATCCAGGCCGAGGACGAAGGCTGCTGCGGCGCGCTGGTGCATCACATGGGCAAGACGCCGCAGGCGCTCGATTTCGCCCGCGCCGATATCGATGCCTGGTTGAAGATCAAAGCCGAGGGCGGCCTCGATGCCATTCTCGTCACGGCGTCGGGCTGCGGGACGACGCTGAAGGATTATGGCTTCATGCTGCGCGACGATCCGGCCTATGCCGAGAAGGCGGCGGAGGTCTCGCGCCTCGCGAAAGACATTTGCGAATATGCCGCCGGGCTCGGCCTCGCACTGACGCAGCAACATGACAAGACCGTCGCTTATCATGCGGCCTGTTCGCTGCAACATGGCCAGAAGATCACCGATCAGCCGAAGCGCCTGTTGAAGGCCGCGGGCTTTCGCCTGCGCGAGGTTCCGGAAGGCCATATCTGCTGCGGCTCGGCGGGCACATACAATATTATGCAACCTTATTTCGCCGAGCGGCTGCGCGCGCGGAAGATCGCCAATATCGAGTCGGTGCGGCCCGACATCATCGCGCTCGGCAATATCGGCTGCCTGATGCAGATCGCGAGCGGGACGAATATCCCGGTTGTCCACACGGTCGAACTCTTGGATTGGGCAAACGGCGGCCCGATGCCCTTGCAAATCGAACGCGCCGGCGCATGATGGCGCTCTCGGCTGGGGACGGGAATGACCGAGGATAAACCGAAGCGCGGAAAGAAAGCGCCTGCGTCACGCGCGGGACAGAAGAAGCGCGCCGCGAAGAAAACCGTTTCGAAAAAAGTTTCTTCGAAAAAAGCCATTTCAAAAAAAATCATGGCCAAGAAAGCCGTTTCGAAACCCGCAAAGTCCGTCGCAAAAACGGTCGCGGCCAAGAAGATCACGGCGCGCAAGTCCGTCCCGATCAAGACGGCGCGGGTGAGCAAGCGGGCTTTGCTGCCGCCATTGCCGCCGCCCACGCTGCCGCTCAAGACGGCGCGCAGCGGCGCGCGGGTGGCGTCGCGCGCGACGGTTCTCGGCCGCGGCAAGAACGCCGCCAAGACCAGAACGATCTGCGAAATTCCGGCCTGTACCGAAGCGGTCCTGCGGCAGAAGTTGCGGCTGGCCGCGCCCTATCTCGAACTCTGGCTGGCGCAGCCGGTGCGGCTGGCGAACGCCGACGGCATAACGCCCGAGGCCGCCTTCGTGCGCATCTGGCAATGGCTCATGCTCGCGGCCTCGCTCGAAGGCAGCCATGTGGTGATCACGCCGGACCTCGTCGAAAAGCTTTTCGCCGAGGAAATGCGCCGCGACGCCTTGGAATAGGGCGCGCCACGGCTTTCGGAAGATCGCCGGCAAGATCAAGCCCGCCCGACAAAACCCCGAAATCAGCCTGTCCGCGTCGGCATCGCGTCGGCTTTAAGCCGGATTCTGCCGTTTCAACGGGACGTTAACCCTAACATTTTCTAATCGGGTTGAATCCTGAATCGTCCTCGCGCGCCCATGGCGCGGCGCAACGACCCCAATTGACCCGGTCAATATCCCATGTTATCCCAAATCATCCCATGGTTGAGGCTCGCTGCGCCGCTTGGCGTTTGGGCGGCCGGGGGCGGCGAGCCGGCCTGGGATTGTTTTGCGGCGTGGCGTTTGAGGTGGCGGAGGCGGGGGCTTGGACCGGTTCGTCTCGTGTTTCACCAATCGACTGGATGCGAAGGGACGCGTGTCGATCCCGGCGCCATTCAGGGCGGTTTTGGCACGCGACGGGTTCGACGGGCTCTTTGTGCATCCGGCCTTGGAAGGCGAGGCTGTCGATTGCGGCGGCAACGCCTTGTTGCGGGAAATCGATCAGCTTTTGGTGCGGCACGCGCCGTATTCGGAAGAACGGGACCATCTCTCGACGGCACTTTTCGGCGCCAGCGAGATTTTGAAAGTGGATGCGGAGGGCCGCGTCGTTCTCTCAGAGACGATCAAGGCTTTGACGCACATCACGCAGGAAGTGACCTTCCTAGGAAAGGGAGACAGGTTTCAGATCTGGGAGCCGAGCCGTTTTCAGGCGCATTTCGAGGAGGCCAAAGCTCGATCGCGCATTTTACGGAAACAGCTTGGAACCCAATCCGCGGCGCCGAACGGGCCGCCGCCGCCACATGGAGCACGGGAATGAATTCGGGCCGCGGCGATCTTCAGCACGTCGCCGCTGGCGGACTGGCCCGCCACATTCCCGTGCTTCGTGCGGAGGTTCTGCAAGCCCTGGCGCCTCACGCGGGCGGCCTTTATCTCGATGCGACCTTCGGCGCCGGCGGCTATTCCGCGGCGATCCTTGCAACCTCCGACACCAAGGTTTTGGCGCTCGATCGCGATCCGCGCGCCATTGCCGGCGGCTTCGACCTGGTCGAGGCTGCGGCCGGCCGGTTGACGCTTGTCGAGGCGCAATTCTCCGAGCTTGATCAGGTCGCAAAAGCGCAGGGCGTCGCGGCCCTCGACGGCATTGTCTTCGACATCGGCGTTTCGTCGATGCAGCTCGACGAGGCCGGGCGCGGCTTTTCGTTCCGCAATGAGGGTCCGCTCGATATGCGGATGAGCGGGCGGGGCGAGAGCGCCACCGATCTCGTCAACCAAGCCGACGAGGCGGTGCTCGCCGATATTTTCTATCATTTCGGCGAAGAGCGCGCGGCGCGGCGCATCGCCAAGGCCATTGTTGCCGCGCGGGCCGAAGCACCGATCACGACGACGGCTGAGCTTGCGTCGCTGATCTCGCGCGTGGTTCCCGCGCGGCCGGGCGCGATTCATCCGGCGACGCGCAGCTTTCAGGCGCTGCGTATCGCCGTGAACGACGAACTCGGCGAACTCGTCGCCGGCCTTTCGGCGGCGGAACATCTGCTAAAGCCGGGCGGCCGGCTTGCCGTCGTGAGCTTCCATTCGCTCGAAGACCGCATCGTCAAGCAATTCTTCGCGGCGCGCTCCGGCCGCGGCGAGGCCAAGTCGCGGCCTTTGCCCGGCGAGCCGCTAAAGCCCGCGCCGAGCTTCACGCTCATCGGCAAGCAGCCGGTCGAGGCTTCCGCGACTGAGACGGCGGAGAATCCGCGCGCGCGTTCGGCCAAGCTGCGTTTTGCCGAACGCACCGCGGCGCCGGCGCTATCTCTCGATGCGGCGCTTGTCGCGCTCGCGCATCTGCCTCAGCAAAGCAGGAGAAAGGGCTGATGATCCGGCTCCTCAACGTTCTCGCCATCGTCGCCTTGGTCGGCACCGCGATCTTCGCCTATTCGGTGAAATACCAGACGATCTATCGCGCCGAGAAAATCGTGCAATTGCACGAAAAGCTCCAGCAGGAGGACGATCAGATCGGCACGCTGCGGGCGGAATGGGAACATGTCTCGCGGCCCGAGCGCATCGCGTCTTTGGCCGACCAGTTCCTGAAGCTGCAGGAGCCGACAGTGACCCAAATCGTGCCGGCGAGCGGCTTGCCCGACAAAGGGCCGCCGCATGACGATATCGGCCAGGAGCTTGATGCGCTCGGCCTGCAAAACGCCGCGCCCGTCGACACGACGCCGACCGGACAGATCAAGCCTGGGCCGCACTAAGCCATGACCGAGATCGACGAACCCCTGCCGGACGATGCCGACGCCGCGCCACCGCGCCCCGCAAAGCCGCGCCGTGGTCTGCTCGCCGCTCTGCTGACGACGAAGCTCGACAAGAGCACGCGGCGCATTCGCCTGATCGCTTGCGGTTTTGCGCTCGTCTATTGCGTCATCGGCGGCAAGCTCATCTATTTCGCGATGCATCCGGAATTGCGCCAGACGCATGAGGCGGCCTCGGACACGGTCGCGGCGGCGCGGCCGGATATTCTCGACCGCAACGGCGCCGTGCTGGCGACGGACATCAAGGTCACGTCGGTTTTCGCCGAGCCGCGGCGGATCATCGACCGCGATGAGGCGGTCGATCAATTGACTGCGATCTTCCCCGATCTCAAGGCCCGCGAACTGACCGACAAGCTCAGCTCCCGCAAGGGCTTTGTGTGGATCAAGCGCGCCGTGACGCCGGCCGAGCAGCAGGCCGTCTATCATTTGGGTCTGCCCGGCATCGGCTTCCAGCAAGAGAATAAGCGCGTCTATCCCAACGGCCCGATCGCCGCGCATGTGCTGGGCTATGCCAATATCGACGGCGTCGGCATTTCCGGCCTCGAGAAGTATATCGACGGCCAGGGCCTCTCGGCGTTGCAGAGCGCCGGCTTCAATCTGACGACCACCAATCTAAAGCCGATCGTCACCTCGCTCGACCTCAATGCGACCTATGCCGTGCGTGACGAACTCGCCAAGGGCATCGCCAAATTCAAGGCCAAGGCCGGCGCCGCGGCAATCCTCAATGTCAACACCGGCGAAATCATCGCCATGGCCTCGCTGCCGGATTTCGATCCCAACAATCCGGTCGATGCGCTCGATCCGCACCGGATCAACAGGCTCACCGTCGGCGTCTATGAGATGGGCTCGACCTTCAAGGCTCTCTCGATCGCCATGGCGCTCGATGCCGGCAAGGTGACGCTCAACAGCAAGATCGATGCGCGCGACTCGCTGCGCTACGGCCGCTTCACCATTCACGATTTCGAGCCGCAGCATCGTTTCCTGGCGGTGCCGGAAGTCTTCACTTATTCGTCGAACATCGGCACGGCGCGCATGGCGATGATGGTCGGCGTCGACGGCCACAAGGCCTTCCTGCGCAAGATGGGGCAATTGACGCGTCTGCGCACCGAATTGCCCGAATCCGCGCCACCGCTCGTGCCGAAGAATTGGAGCGAGCTGAATACGATGACGATCGCCTTCGGCCAGGGTCTCAATGTCGCGCCCTTGCAGGCGCTGATGGCGGTCGGCGCGCTCGTCAATGGCGGGCTGATGATCAATCCGACCTTTCTGAAGCGCAGCGAGGCGGAGGCGAAGCTCGATGCGCCGCAGGTCGTCAAACCCGAGACCTCCGAGAGCCTGCGCTATCTGATGCGGCTGAATGCCCAGGTCGGCACCGCCAAAAACGCCAATATCGACGGCTATTTCGTCGGCGGCAAAACCGGCACCGCCGACAAGATCGAACATGGCCATTATTCGCATGACAAGGTCTTGACGACATTCATGGCGATTGTCCCGGCCGACAAGCCAAAGTATCTTTTCTTCGTGATGTTGGACGAGCCGCAGGCAATTCCCGGAACTTATGGCTTCCACACGGCCGCGTGGAACTCGGGCGCCGTCGCCGGCAAGATCGTCGCGCGCCTCGGGCCGCTGCTGGGCATCGAGCCCCGCTTCACGCCGCCGAGCGAGCCTTTCCCGTTGCTGGCGCAGCTTGGCTATTCCGCCGCCAATTCCGCGGTCGTGACCGGAAGTCATTGATGCGTCTCGGCGATCTCCTGCCCGGGGCGGCGCTGGCCGCGCCTTTGGCGGCGCGCGAGATCGCCGGGATCAGCGCCGACAGCCGCAGCGTCGGCGAAAATTTCGCCTTTTTCGCCTTGCCCGGCAGCAAGGCCGATGGCGCCGCCTATGCCACCCAGGCCGTGGCGCGCGGCGCCGTCGCGATCATCGGCCAGCGCGCCGTTGACGTTGCGCCCGCCGCCTTCGTCGAAGTGCCTGATGCACGCCGCGCCCTGGCGCTCGCTGCGGCGCGCTTCTATCGGCGCCAACCCGAGACGATTGTCGCGATCACCGGCACGAGCGGCAAAAGCTCGGTCGCGGCCTTCACCCGGCAAATCTGGCTCGCGCTCGGCCATCGCGCCGCCTCGCTTGGGACGATCGGCCTCGTCGCGCCGTCCGGCGAGGTCTATGGCTCGCTGACGACGCCCGACCCGATCTCGCTGCACAAGACGCTCGACGAACTGGCGCAAGACGGCGTCAGCCATCTCGCCTTCGAGGCGTCGTCGCATGGCCTCGATCAGCGCCGGCTCGACGGCGTGCGGCTCAAGGCCGGCGCCTTCACCAACCTCTCGCGCGATCATCTCGATTATCATCCCGATATGGACTCCTATCTCGCGGCGAAGCTGCGCCTGTTCGACACGCTGCTGGTGCCGGGGCAGGCGGCTGTCATCAATGCGGATAGCGATGTCGCGGCGAAAGTCATCGCCGCTGCGACGGCTCGGGGCTTGCAACTTTTCACAATTGGAGAAGCGGGCGAGGCGATCCGATTGTTGAACGTCGAGCCGGAGAATTTCGCGACTGCGCTCGCGTTGCAGCACGATGGCCGCACATATTCCGTGCGCCTGCCGCTCGCGGGTGACTTCCAGGTGCAGAATGCGCTGGTTGCGGCGGGTCTCGTTCTGGCGGCGGGCGAAGCGCCCGAGCCTGTCTTCGCCGCGCTGGAAACGCTGGAGGGCGCCTCCGGCCGGCTCGAACTCGTCGGCCGCCGCAACAATGCGCCGATCTTCGTCGATTACGCGCACAAGCCCGATGCGCTCGACAAAGTCCTGCGGACTTTGCGGCCCTTGGCGCGGCACAAGCTGGTGGTGGTCTTCGGCTGCGGCGGCGATCGCGACAAAGGCAAGCGGCCGATCATGGGCGAGCTTGCGGCGCGGCTCGCCGACGACGTCATCGTTACCGACGACAATCCGCGCTCGGAAAATCCGCCGCAAATCCGCGCCGAAATCCTTGCCGGCGCGCGCGGGGTGCCGGGCGCCAAGATCGATGAGATCGGCGACAGGGCGCAGGCGATTGCGGCCGGCATCGCTCGACTTCAAGAGGGCGACGTGTTGCTTGTCGCCGGCAAGGGCCATGAAACGGGCCAGATCGTCGGTGACAAAATCCTGCCGTTTTCGGACCAGCAGAGCATCCGCGCAGTCTTGGGAGTTTCCGCGGCATGAGTTTTGACGTGTCGCAGGAGCATGCGCCGGAGGCCTATATCGAGCCTTTGTGGACGCCGCTCGGTCTGTTTGCGCCGCTGCGCGCGCGGCTCAGCGGCGCGATGCCGCAGCCGATCTTCGGCATTTCGATCGATACGCGCACGCTCATGCCGGGCGATCTTTTCTTCGCCATCAAGGGCGAGCGCAACAACGGCCACGATCATGTCGCCGATGCCTTCGCGAAAGGCGCCGCGGCGGCCGTCGTCGATGAAGACCACGCCGATCAATTGAAAGAGACCGGCCCGCTTTATGTCGTGCGGGATGTGCTGCATGCGCTCGAAGGGCTCGCCATCGCGGCCCGCGCGCGCACCGCGGCCCGCATCGTTGCTGTGACGGGCTCTGTCGGCAAGACGACGACCAAGGAAGCCTTGCGTCATGTGTTGTCGCAAGAGGGCGCCACGCATGCATCGGCGGCGTCGTATAACAATCATTGGGGCGTGCCGCTGACCTTGGCGCGGATGCCGCGCGACACGCGTTTCGGCGTCATCGAGATCGGCATGAATCACGCCGGCGAAATCCTGCCGCTGACCGGCATGGCGCGGCCGCATGTCGCGATCATCACCACCGTCGCGCCGGTGCATCTCGAATTCTTCGATTCGGTCGAGGCGATCGCCGACGCCAAAGCGGAGATCTTCACCGGTCTTGTGCCGGGCGGCGTCGCCATCCTCAACGCCGATAATCAATATTACGAGCGGCTCGACGCCGCGGCGCGTGCGGCCGGGGCGGGGCATATCGCGACCTTCGGCGCGGATTCTCATGCCGATGCGCGGCTTGTCGAGCTCGTTGTCCGCGACACCGGTGCGACCGTCACCGCGCGGATCGCCGGACGCCAGATCGTCTATCGCCTCGGCGCGCCGGGCCGCCATGTCGCGCTCGATTCTTTGGCGGTGCTCTTGACCGCGCAGGCCTTCGGCCTCGATCTCGAGGCGGCGGCCGCCTCGCTTGCGAGCTTCGAGGTGCCGGCGGGCCGCGGCCGGCGCTTTGTCCTCGAGGCGGCGGACGGGCCCTTCACCTTGATCGACGAAAGCTATAATGCCAATCCGGCCTCGGTCGGCGCGGCTTTGGCCCTGCTCGGCAGCCTCAGGGCGGGGCGGCGCATCGCCATTCTCGGCGACATGCTCGAACTCGGCGCCCTCGGCCCGGCGCTTCATGCCGCGCTGGCGGAGGATATTCTGGCGAATCGGATCGATCTCGTTTTCACCGCGGGCCCATTGATGAAAAATCTCTTTTTAGCTCTGCCGGCGGAGAAGCGCGGCGTCTGGCGCGAGAATGCGGCAGAGCTTGAAGAGAGTGTCGCCGCCGCCGTGCGTGCCGGCGACCTTGTCATCGTCAAAGGATCGAACGCGAGCCGGACGAGCGCCATCGTCGCGGCGCTCAAAACCCGTTATTCAGGCGAGACCGCCGAGGCATAGGATCCCGCGAATGTTGTTTTGGCTCGCCAATTTCACGCATGTTTTCACGCCGCTCAATCTTTTCCGCTACATTACGTTTCGCACCGCGGGCGCAACGGCGACGGCGCTTTTCTTCGTCTTCTTCTTCGGGCCGAGCATCATTGCGGCGCTGCGACTCAAACAAGGCAAGGGCCAGCCGATCCGCGAGGACGGGCCGCAATCGCATCTTTTGACCAAGAAGGGCACGCCCACCATGGGCGGCCTGATGATCCTGTCGGGCCTCATCGTCTCGACGCTGGTCTGGGCCAATCTCGCCAATCGCTATGTCTGGATCGTCCTGCTGGTGACGGTCGGCTTCGGCCTGATCGGCTTCTATGACGATTATCTCAAGGTCACCAAGCAGACGCACAAGGGCTTTTCCGGCCGGTTGCGGCTTTTGCTCGAAGGACTGATCGCGCTCGTCGCCTGTTTCGCGATGATGAAAGTGGGCGTCGGCCACACGACCGAGCTGTCGCTGCCGGCGGTCAAGGGCTATGTGATCGATCTCGGTTATGGCTTCTTGATTTTCGCGCCGCTGATCATTGTCGGCGCCGGCAATGCGGTCAATCTCACCGACGGCCTCGACGGCCTCGCCATCGTGCCGGTGATGATCGCCGCAGCGGCCTTCGGCATCATCGCCTATGTCGTCGGCAATGCGATCTATTCGGAATATCTGCGCATCAATTACGTGCCGGGCACCGGCGAGCTTGCCGTGGTCTGCGGCGCCTTGATCGGCGCCGGCCTCGGCTTTCTCTGGTTCAATGCGCCGCCGGCGCAGATTTTCATGGGCGACACCGGCTCCCTGGCGCTGGGCGGCCTGCTTGGCACCGTCGCCGTGGTGATCAAGCACGAGATCGTCCTCGCCATTGTCGGGGGCCTTTTTGTGGTTGAGGCTTTGTCGGTTATCGTCCAGGTCATATCGTTCAAATTGACCGGCAAGCGCGTGTTCAAAATGGCGCCGATTCACCATCATTTCGAGCAGCTTGGCTGGTCCGAGCCGCAGGTCGTGGTGCGGTTCTGGATCATCGCTTTCGTGCTCGCGCTGGTCGGCCTCTCGACATTGAAGTTGCGCTGATGACGCCCATTACGTCTTTCGCCGGCAAGCGCGTTGCGGTCTTCGGCCTCGGCGCCTCGGGCCTTGTGAGTGCGCAGGCGCTTGTCGCCGGCGGCGCCGATGTCCACGTCTGGGACGATCATCGCCCCGGCCGTGAGAAGGCGGCAGCGGCCGGCCTCAAGCTCGAAGATTTCGTGACCGCCGATCTCACCGGCTACGATTCGCTCGTGCTGGCGCCCGGCGTGCCGCTGACCGATCCCTATCCGCATTGGATCGTCGTCAAGGCAAAGGCAGCCGGCGTCGAGATCATCGGCGATATCGAGCTTTTCGTGCGCGAACGCGCCCATATCGCGCCCACGGCGACGCTTGTCGCCATCACCGGCACCAACGGCAAATCGACGACGACGGCGCTCGTCGCGCACCTTTATCAAACCTTCGGCTATGAGGTCGAAGTCGGCGGCAATATCGGCATTCCGGTCCTCGCGCTCAATCCGCCGTCGCAGCAGCGCGTGCATGTGATCGAGTGTTCGTCGTTCCAGATCGATCTCGCGCCGTCGCTCAATCCGTCCTTCGGCCTTCTGCTGAACATCACCGTCGATCATCTCGACCGGCATGGGACGATGGAACATTATGCCGAGATCAAGGAGCGGCTCGTCGCCAAGGCCGATGTCGCCATCGTCGGCGTCGACGACGAGATCAGCGCCGGCATCGCCCAGAAGCTGCGCGGGCAGGGCCGCTCGGTCGTGCCGATCTCGATCCACCATCCAGATATTCCCGACGGGATTGTGCTCGAGGGAACGTGGCTTATCGGCAAGAAAGGCGGCGTCGCCGCGCCGATCGCCGATCTCGCCGGCATTGCCTCGTTGCGCGGCACCCATAACGGGCAGAATGCCGCGGCGGCGGTCGCGGCCCTCGGGCCGCATGCCTTCGACCTCGAACTGGTCCAGAAGGGCCTTGCGACCTTTCCGGGGCTGGCGCACCGGATGGAGGAGATCGGCCGGCGCGGCAAGGTCCTCTATATCAACGATTCCAAGGCGACCAATGCCGATGCCGCGGAGAAGGCGCTGCTGAGCCTTGACGATATCTATTGGATCCTCGGCGGGCGCGCCAAGGAGGGCGGCATCGGCCCGCTCAAGCCTCTGTTCCACAAGGTGGCCAAGGCCTATCTGATCGGCGAGGCGGCCGAGCCTTTCGCCAAGGTCGTCGGTGAAGCGATTCCTTATGAATTTTGCGGCACCATCGAGCGCGCGGTCGACAGCGCGACTCGCGACGCCGAAGCCAGCGCGACGTCTTCGCCTATCGTGCTGCTGTCGCCCGCCTGCGCCTCGTTCGACCAGTTCCCGAATTTCGAGAAGCGCGGCGACAAGTTTCGGGAGGTTGTTCTGGCCAAGCTCGCGGAGCAAGCCTAGAGCGGGATGCGAAAAAGTGGACACCGGTTTTTCGCGAGAATCCCGCTCTAAACTATTAGAATCGATCACGTTTATGATTTTGGATCCTTGACCGCTTGAAATGCCCGATTAAGGCGACCGGTGGGTGATCCAAAATCATCGTGATCTAACGGGGGAAGATCATGGTCTCGCGCGTCGAACGCTCGGCCCTGGCAAATTGGTGGTGGACGATCGACCGCTGGCTGATCGCCGCGCTCGGCACGCTCGTCATTTTCGGTCTGGTCCTGACCATGGCGGCAAGCCCGGCGGTGGCCGAGCGGCTCGGCCTGCCGACCTTCCACTTCGTCAACAAGCAGGTGATGTTCCTCATCCCCTCGCTCGCCGTGTTTTTCGCCGCTTCGCTGCTGTCGCCGCGGCATGTGCGCCGCGTGGCGCTCATCGTCTTCCTCGTCTCGATGGCGCTGATTTTCGCGGCACTTCTCTTCGGCGAGGAGGTGAAGGGCGCGCGGCGCTGGATTTTCGGCATTCAGCCGTCGGAATTCATGAAGCCGGGCTTCGTCGTCCTCGCCGCCTGGGCGTTCTCCGAAGGCGGTCGCGACCGTCTGCCCGGCAATCTGATCGCGCTGCTGCTGCTGCCCGCGACGATCATCCCGCTCATCCTGCAGCCGGACTTCGGCCAGACGATGCTGGTCTCGCTGGTCTGGGTCGGCCTGTTCTTCATTGCCGGGCTGCGCTGGATCTGGGTTTTGGGCGTCGGCGGCGTCGGCATGGGCGGCGTGCTGCTCGCCTATAAATTCGTGCCGCATGTGCGGGCGCGCATCCTGAAATTCATCGATCCCGGCGCAACCGGCGGCGTCGCCGACACGTTCCAGGTCGATACCGCCCTGCAAAGCTTCTTTGCCGGCGGCTGGACCGGCAAGGGGCCGGGTGAGGGCACGCTGAAGCGCATTCTGCCGGACGCCCATACCGACTTCATCTTTGCCGTGACGGCGGAGGAATTCGGCATCATCGCCTGTCTCGTGATCGTCGCGGTCTTCATGTTCATTGTCGTGCGCGGCCTGACCCTCGCCTCGCGCAATGAAGACCAGTTCTGCCGGCTTGCCGGCGCGGGCCTGATCATGTTGTTCGGCATCCAGAGCGCGATCAATATGGCGGTCAATCTGCATCTTATGCCGGCGAAGGGCATGACTCTGCCGTTCATCTCCTACGGCGGCTCGTCGGTGATCTCGCTGGCGCTCGGCATGGGCTTCATGATCGCCGTGATGCGCAAGCGGCCGCGGGCCGAAATCGTCTTCCGCGAAACCGAGGCGGAGCCGGCATGACGTCGGGGCCCGTTCTCGTCGCGGCGGGCGGCACCGGCGGCCATCTTTTTCCCGCCGAGGCGCTGGCGCAGGAATTGTTGGCGCGCGGCGCCGCCGTCGAACTTGTCACCGACGCACGCGGCAAGCGCTACGACGGAGATTTTTCGGCGCGCGCCGTGCATCAAATTCCTTCTGCGACGCCAAGCGGCGGCAGTGCTCTCTCGCGCGTGAAGGCGGTGTTCACGCTGCTCGGTGGAACCTGCGTCGCGCTTTGGCTGATCGGCCGCAAACGGCCGGCGGCGGTCGTCGGCTTCGGCGGCTATCCCAGCGTGCCGCCGGTTTTCGCCGCGACATTGTTGCGTGTGCCGACGGTGCTGCATGAGCAGAATGCGGTGATGGGCCGCGCCAATCGCTTTCTCGCCGCGCGCGTCGACGCCGTGGCGCATGGCTTTCCGACGCTCGAAGGGCTCGGTGCCGGGATCAATGCGCATAGCTATCATACCGGCAATCCGGTGCGCCCCAGCGTGCTCGCCGCCGCGGATACGCCCTATCGCATTCCGGATGGCACATTCGATCTCCTCGTCACCGGCGGCTCGCAAGGCGCCCGTGTCATGGCCGACATCGTGCCGCCGGCGATCGCGCTTCTCACGCCGTCGGAACGCTTGGGTCTCAAGATCACCCAGCAGGCGCGCGGCGAGGATCTCGAGCGCGTGACACAGGCTTATGCGGATCTTGGCGTCGAAGCCGACGTCCTGCCGTTCTTTTCCGATCTTCCGGCGCGCGTCGCCGCCGCCTCGCTGGTCATTGCGCGGGCCGGCGCCTCGACGGTCTCGGAATTGGCGGTCATCGGGCGGCCGTCGATCCTGGTGCCGTTCCCGCATGCACTCGATCAGGACCAGGCGGCAAATGCGGCCGAGCTAGCCGCGACAGGGGCGACGCAAGTGGTGCGCGAGAGCGATTTCACGCCGCAATGGCTTGCAAATGCGCTGCGTGGCGCGCGACAAAATCCCCAGGGCCTTGCATCGCGCGCCGCGGCGGCCCAAAAAGCGGGAATCCATGACGCCGCCAAAAGGCTCGCTGATCTCGTAATGAATATCGCTCTCGGAAACGAAAAAGCATGAAGCTGCCGCGCGAGCTGGGCCCCATCCATTTCGTCGGCATCGGTGGCATCGGCATGTCGGGCATTGCCGAAGTGCTGATCAACCTTGGCTATAAAGTCCAAGGCTCGGACGCGAGCGAAAACGCCAATGTTCTGCGCCTGCGCGGGAAGGGCGCGACCATCCATATCGGTCACAAGGCGGCGCATCTCGGCAAGGCCGAAGTCGTCGTCGTCTCGACGGCGATCAAGCGCGACAATCCCGAGCTCGTCGCCGCGCGCGAGAAGCGCCTGCCGGTCGTGCGCCGTGCCGAAATGCTGGCCGAGCTGATGCGGCTCAAGCAATGCGTGGCGATCGCCGGCACGCACGGCAAGACAACGACCACATCGCTGGTCGCGACATTGCTCGACGCTGGCAAGTTCGATCCGACAGTGATCAACGGCGGCATCATCAACGCCTATGGCACCAATGCGCGGCTCGGCGCCGGCGATTGGATGGTCGTCGAGGCCGACGAGAGCGATGGCACGTTCCTGAAACTGCCGGCCGATATCGCCATCATCACCAATGTCGATCCCGAGCATCTCGATCATTTCGGGACCTTCGACGCGATCAAGAACGCGTTCCTGTCCTTCATCGAGAACCTGCCGTTCTATGGCTTCGCCGTGATGTGTCTCGACCATCCGACGGTGCAGGAACTTGTCGGCCAGATCGAGGATCGGCGTGTCATCACCTATGGCGAGAATCCGCAGGCCGATGCACGGCTTGTCGATGTCGATCTCGCCGGCGGCCGGTCGCGCTTCGATGTCATCATTCATGATCGCAAAAATGGCGGCGAAGTGCGGCTCGAGAACATGGGCCTGCCGATGCCCGGCCATCACAATGCGCTCAATGCGACGGCGGCCATCGCCGTGGCGCATCAGCTCGGCATGAGCGCCGAGACGATCCGCGCCGCGCTCGCCAATTTTGGCGGCGTCAAGCGGCGCTTCACGCCGACCGGCGAATGGAACGGTGCGCGCATTTTCGACGATTACGGCCATCACCCGGTCGAGATCGCCGCCGTGCTGCGCGCTGCCCGCGCCTCGACAAAGGGGCAGGTGATCGCCATCATGCAGCCGCACCGCTATACGCGGCTCCATTCGTTGTTCAACGAATTCGCGACCTGTTTCAACGACGCCGATGTGGTCATCGTCGCGGATGTCTATGCCGCCGGCGAAGCGCCGATCGAAGGCGCCGATCGCGATCATCTCGTCGCAGCCTTGAAGGCGCACGGCCATCGCCAGGCTTTGGCATTAAGCGGGCCGGGCCAGATTGCCGAGATTGTCCGCGGCCTCGCCAAGCCCGGCGATTATGTGATCTTCCTCGGCGCCGGCAACATCACCCAATGGGCCTATGCGCTGCCGGGACAATTGGCGGCCGGCGATGCCGCATGATGTTTCCTGATCCCGCGGCCCATTTGCGCAAGGCGATGCCGGATCTGCGTGGCCGTCTCGACGCCAATGTTCGCATGGCCGACCTTTGCTGGTTTCGCACCGGCGGCCCGGCGCAGGTTCTCTTCACGCCGGCCGATGCGGAAGACCTCGCCTATTTTCTCGAACGGCTTGATCCCGAGATTGCCGTCACAATCGTCGGTGTCGGCTCCAACCTTCTGGTGCGCGACGGCGGCATTGAAGGCGTCGTCATACGGCTCGGCAAAGGCTTTCACGATCTGCGTATCGATGGTCTGCGCATCGAGGCCGGCGCCCGCATCCTCGATGTGA
This sequence comes from Pseudomonadota bacterium, assembly GCA_040756295.1. GTDB lineage: Bacteria > Pseudomonadota > Alphaproteobacteria > Rhizobiales > Beijerinckiaceae > Methylovirgula. The sequence continues at coordinate 313,421 of JBFLZN010000003.1, forward strand.
AGCTCGCGACGGCGGCGGCCGAGGCGGGGATCGCCGGGCTTGCCTTTTATCGCGGCATTCCGGGCGCGGTTGGCGGTGCGCTGCGGATGAATGCCGGGGCTTATGGTTCGGAGACGAAGGACGTCCTCATTTCCTGCCGCGCCGTCGATCGCAAGGGCCGGTTGCACGTCTTCACCAATGCGGAGATGGGTTTTACTTACCGCCACGCGGCTGTGCCGCACGACCTCATCTTCACATCGGCGCTTTACGAGGGCAAAGCCGGCGATCGCACCGAGATCGAAGCGCAGATGGCGGAGATCACCAAGTCGCGCCAGGAGACGCAGCCGGTCAATACGCGCACTGGCGGCTCGACCTTCAAGAATCCGCCGGGCGGGAAAGCCTGGCAGTTGATCGATGCTGCCGGCTGTCGCGGCTTTGTGATCGGCGATGCGCAGGTGTCAGAGCTGCATTGCAATTTTCTAATCAATCGCGGCGCCGCCAGCGCCAGCGATATCGAATCCCTTGGGGAGGAGGTTCGCCGCCGCGTTTTTGAAACGAGCGGCGTCAAGCTCGAATGGGAAATCGAGCGGGTCGGGCTTGTTGCGAAGGACTGAAAATCCTGTAGGTCTCGGTGACGCCGCGCTCGGCTCCACGCTCTCAGTCACCCGCCATTGACGTTCTCGATCCTGTCCTTTCTTTTCGCCGCCGGCTTTTGCGCGGGGCTCATGAACGCGCTGGCGGGCGGCGGCTCGTTCGTATCCGTGCCCGCGATGATCGCGACGGGCATGCCCTCGGTTCTCGCCAATACGTCGAGCACCATCGCGCTCTGGCCGGGGACTTTCGCCAGCACGCTCGTCTATCCGCATTCGTTTCGATCGATCTGCGGCATCGGCCGCTGGCCGCTGATGATCGTGACCCTGGTCGGCGGCTTGATCGGCAGCCTGTTGCTGCTCTTCACGCCATCGAGCTCATTCACCCTATTGCTGCCCTGGCTCCTGCTGCTCGCGACCGTGGCGCTGGCGTTCGGGCGCCGCGTCGCCGAAGCGCTCGAAGGCCGCTACCATGGCTCGCGCTGGGTCTTGGTGGCGCAATTCGTGCTCGGCGCTTATGGCGGCTATTTCGGCGGCGCCGCCAGCATCATGATGCTCGCCGTCTGGTGCCTCTTTGGCGAGACCGACATCAAAGCGCTGCATGGGCCGCGGACCTTGCTCATCACCGCCGCCAATACCGTCGCGATCATCGTCTTTCTGTTTGCCCGCGCGGTGCTGTGGCCGCAGACGCTGGCGATGCTCGCGGGCTCGCTGATCGGCGGCGTTGGCGGCGCGCGGCTTGGCCGGGTCACGCCATCGCATGTGACCCGCATCGTGACGCTTTGCATCACGGTCGCGATCACCTGCCTCTTCTTCGTCAAGACCTATTGGCGCTTTTAAGTCTTTCTCACCGCATCGGATTTGTCCGAAAACCGCTGCGCACTTTTCGGTCCGATGCTCTAGCCCTCTACGCGCGCACTTCTTGACAGGCGCGCGAGATCGGCGGAGAAGCCGGACTTTGCCATATTCGGGAGAATATAGCATTGCACGACTTCCTCGGCCCGGATGATTGGACCGCGGTTTTTCTGTCGCTGCGGATCGCCATTGTCGCGCTGCTCGGCAGCCTGCCGTTCGGCATTCTCGTCGCTTATGCTTTGGCGCGCTGGCATTTTCCCGGCAAGACGCTGGTCACGGCGCTCATCTATCTGCCGCTTGTCATGCCGCCGGTCGTCACCGGCTATCTCCTGCTCATCGGCTTCGGCCGCCGTGGCGTGTTCGGTCAGGCTTTGGCCGACCTCGGGATCGTGCTCTCGTTCCGCTGGACCGGCGCGGCGCTCGCCTGTGCGATCATGGGCTTTCCGCTGATGGTGCGGGCGATGCGCCTGTCCTTCGAGGCGATCGATCCCAATCTCGAAAAGGCGGCGAGCACTTTGGGGGCGAACCCGGTCTTCCGCTTTCTTCTCGTCAGCCTGCCGCTGGCTTTTCCCGGGATCATCGTCGGCGCGACTCTGTCCTTCGCGCGCGCGCTCGGCGAGTTCGGCGCGACGATCACCTTCGTCTCCAACATTCCCGGCGAGACCCAGACGATCTCGGCGCTGATCTATACCTATACGCAAGAGCCGGGCGGCGATGCGAGCGCGCTGCATCTGACTTTGGTCTCGCTGCTGATTGCCGCCGTCGCCATCGTCGCGTCGGAGATCATTCAGGCGCGCGGCGAAAAACGTCTGGCGCGCGGATGATCGACGTCGATGTCGCGCGCCGGATCGGCGGCTTCGATCTCAAGGTCGCCTTCCGCAACGATGACGGCATCATTGCTTTGTTCGGCCGCTCCGGCGCCGGCAAATCGCTGACGATCGGCCTGATCGCCGGCCTCGACCGGCCGGATCATGGCCATGTCATTCTCGACGGGCGCGTTCTCGCCGATACGGAGAGGCGGATTTTTCTGCCCGCCTATCGCCGGCGCATCGGCATCGTGTTTCAGGATTCGCAGCTTTTTCCGCATCTGGGCGTGCGGCAGAATCTCCTCTTCGGCCGCTGGTTCGCCGCGCGCCGCGCCCGCGCGATCGGCTTTGACGCGGTGGTCGAAACGCTCGGGATCGGCCATCTTCTTGGCCGCACGCCGGCGAAGCTCTCCGGCGGCGAGCGTCAGCGCGTCGCCATCGGCCGCGCCTTGCTGTCGTGTCCGCAGCTTCTGCTGATGGACGAGCCGCTGGCCGCGCTCGATCTGGAGCGCCGGCTCGAAATCCTGCCGCTCATCGAGCGGCTGCGCGATGAGTTCAAGATTCCGATCGTCTATGTCTCGCACGATATTGAAGAGGTCTCGCGGCTGGCGAGCCGCGTTGTCGTTCTAGAGCGCGGGCACGTGATGGCAATCGGCGACCCCGCCGACGTGCTGCCGTCGGCGCTCAGCGACGATACGCGCATCGATCGCGCCAGCGTTCTCGCCATGCGTGTCGGCAAGCGGGATGAGACCTATGGCTTGACCGAGCTGATCCATCCCGCCGGGACGATCTGGCTTGCCGGCGCGCACAGCGGCGAGGGCACCAAGCTTCGCGTCGTCATCAAGGCGACTGACGTGACGCTGTCGGTCGCGCCGCCGCAGGGCTTGAGCATCCAGGGCGCGCTCAAGGGCCGGCTGGCCGAAGTCGAGGCGCTCGGCCCGCTGGCCATCGCGCATATTGCGCTTGATGGCGACGGGACGCTGCTGGCGATGACGACGCGGCGGGCGCTCGACCGGCTTGGGCTCGACCTTGGCCTCGACGGGGGCCAGCCAATTTTCGCATTGGTGAAGACCGCCGCTCTCGACGAGAGGCTTGTTGGCGGGGCATGATGCGCCTGGGTCAACCTAGGCCTTGGCCATAGGGTCCCGATGCGGAGACTTTGCAATGCCTGAGCCGGTCACCGCGGCGCTTCTCGTCATCGGCGACGAAATCCTGAGCGGCCGCACCAAGGACAAGAACATCGGCTTCGTCGCCGATTTTCTGACCGAGCGGGGCATCGATCTGCGCGAGGTCCGCGTCGTCCCCGACGTCATTCCCGAGATAGTCGATGCCCTCAACGCGTTGCGGCATCGCTATACCTATGTCTTCACCACCGGCGGCCTCGGCCCGACACATGATGACATGACGGTCGATGCGGTCGCCGCGGCTTTCGGCGTGGCGGTCATCGAAGACCCACGCGCCATCGCGCTTCTGCTGCAGCGGATCAAGCCGGACGATCTCAACGCGGCGCGCCGGCGCATGGCGCGCATTCCGCTCGGCGCCGATCTCGTCGAGAATTCGATCTCCAAGGCGCCGGGCTTCAAGATCGGCAATGTCATCGTCATGGCCGGCGTGCCGGCGATCATGCAGGCCATGCTCGGCGCCGTCGCGCCGAGCCTCGTGACGGGACTGCCCACGCTCGCGAGAAGCATCGCCGTCGGCAATATTCCGGAAGGCGCCTATGCGGCCGAGCTCGGCGTCGTCGCCGCCGAGAATCCGGAGCTGTCCATCGGCTCTTATCCGTCGATCGTCGACGGCAAGTTCGCCAATGAGATCGTCGTGCGCGGCAAGGACCCGGCGCAGATTGCCGGCGCCGTGGCGGCAGTCGAGAACATCATCGCGCATCTGCGCGCAACCGGCCGCGACAAATATACGATCACATGACAGACGCACCGCAAAAAGCCTATCACGTCTCCTGGGACCAGTTTCATCGCGATGCGCGCGCGCTCGCCTGGCGGCTTGCCGAAACGGGGCCTTATGCGGCGGTCGTCGGCATCGCTCGCGGCGGCCTGGTGCCGGCGGCCATTGTCGCGCGCGAGCTCGATCTGCGGATTGTCGAATCGGTTTCGGTCGTCAGCTACGACCATACGATCCAGCAGGGGCCGCCGAAGATCGTCAAAGCCATCGCGCCGGCGCTGCTCAGCGGGCAGGGCGCCGGCGTGCTGGTGATCGACGATCTGGTCGATACGGGTGCCACGGCCCGCGTCGTGCGCGCGCTTCTGCCGAAGGCGCATCTCGCGACCGTCTATGCCAAGCCCCAGGGGCGCCCGCATGTCGATACATTCATGACCGAGGTCTCGCAGGACACCTGGATCTATTTCCCCTGGGACCTCGGCCTTGCCTTCCAGGCGCCGATTGCCGGGGGGAGATGATGATTGCATCCAAAGCACCGGCACTTTGGATCGGACACACTTTACGGACGAAGTAAGTTTTTCGAGGGGGGTGGTAATATTTCATCCCACAGCGGAAATAGCTTTAAAATGGCCACGCGCAGAACGATTGGGAAGTGAAGTAGCAGAAAGTACGTGTCTTCTTCTTCGTAATAGTATCTTAGCTTTATGAAAGCCTCTGCCCCTAATTCTAGTGCGGAGCGCAAATCGAACCGCATGTCCTTGCCCTTTGGTAGTGTCCTGAGCCTGCCGATAAGCTGGCGTTTGTCGTGTTGCCGGATATCGATGTCCCAAAGGTCTTCCACATCGCGCCTTGTGTTTTCGGCAAGTTTATCAAAGAGCCGTTTTAAGTTGTGGTCGCGTGGCGTCTCGCCTGTTTCGACGCAAAGCAGGCATTTCAGATATAGCTCGCTCGCAAAGGCGGAAAGGACCATTGCCGGATGAGCGACGACGCCGATCTCTTGATCCGGGGTTTTGCCGCCGTCCTCGGGCCTCACCGAATTTAGCAACTGCTCAAAGCTTTTGTGGAAACGCGTCGCGTGCACGAATATCTTTTCGGCACTTAAGGCGGGCTTGATGATTGCCATGGTCGTTAAAGCGTCCGATCATTTCAACGCGACGTGATATGCGGCTATTAAAATTTGCATTGTCGCATCAACAATGCAAAACCGGAAAAACTGCCCGTCATTTTCGAACTGCTCGATTAAGTCGCCCTCCACATAATTCTCGATGTCGCAGATATTTTTGATGGTATGCGACCTGTCTCGCCGCTGCTTAATCAGTTCAATTAATGGCAGGTCTGCCTGCTTGATGTTGTGGGCATAGGAATTTCTGACGCGTCGAACAGCTTCAATGAAATCACACTGGTTCAAAGGACAACCGCACGCTTTCAACAAATGCATGAGTGAGGTTTTGCCATTCATCGGCAGTCCGTCCACAAACTCGGACAGAGCTTCTGCGCCCCCGAAAGTATTGCCGATTTTCAGCTTAAGCGCGCTTTTGATTATTTGTTTGGTCGCAGCCTCAAGCAATGCGTCGATCTTGAGTATGAATTCCCAATCGCTCCGGGCTTTGTAAATCTCGTTCATAAGACCCTTGTGAAGCCCCATTGCTTCAAAGAACTTGTAGGTCTCTCTCAGCAAAACATCGGTACGATCTAATTTTCCATCCTCCCGCATTGCCCTATCCGTCGGTTCATGGTCTGTTCTCAGATGCAAGATTTCACGCTTAAAGGCAGAGGTCTAGTCTTTTTTGAGTTGGAGCACGGACGACACGCTGACCACCTGTATTGTCAGGCGCGCCAATTCGTTTGCGCGCGCTGCGGTCACTGGGGCTCCGTTCGCCTCGAGCTGCCGTCAATGCCGGGACGCCGGGATATAGGGGCTACTTTGACAGCGGCTTGCCCGCCGCAGCGAGTTTTGCATCCAACGCTGCTTTCTTCGCTGCTGCTTCTGCGGGGCCGACATAAAAGTGGTCGAACATTTCTTCCACGACCTCAAGACACCATTCGGCTTCTTCAGGATCGACATCAATAATTTGCAGCGATGTCTTGTCGTCGATCGGGTGCGCTGAGAAGTTGCCGAAGTTACGGATAGCATCAATGGTCGTCCGCAGTTTAGTCGGTATCGCCTTAGAGCGGTCCGGTTCGTTCAGCAGCTGATCAATTTCTTTCGCAAGATCGCGGTCTCTGTAACCATTGGCGTGCAGCATGTTTTGCAAGCAGCGGCGCGAAAGCGCAGCAGAAGCCTTTGGGCTGATCACCAGGACGTTGCAAGCTTCTTCATAATCGCCAGCAATATCGCGGGGGACGGCTGCAGGCGTCGGACCGCGGCTTGAGCCGATCGGATAGACCTGCCTGCTCAACAGCGCTTGTCCCGGACCGCTGGACAGCTCCAAGCGAAAGATCGCTCGCTTGCACGCCGCGCAGACTGTATGCAGAAGCTGCCAAAAACCGCGGCCTTCAGGTTCCGTAGTCATGAGTCCTTGCGCGCCAACTAGCATGACGCGCTGTGAATTCCAGTTATCGTGAAACTCGATCGCACAATGCGGACATTTCATCTTTGATCACCAAAGGCGGGATTGAGAGCGCGGCAAGCGGGTGCCGGGGCACGAAAAATAATATAAAGGTCACGCGCCGATTTTGGCAGGACGAAGGAATCACGGACTATTCCGTTCCTATACGCTAAGACTCGTGAGGAAGTTTGGAACGCAGAAAAAGAAACTTGCATATATAAATCAATATGATGCGGGCGTGGCGAAATTGGTAGACGCAAAGGACTTAAAATCCTTCGGCTCGAAAGAGCTGTGCCGGTTCGACCCCGGCCGCCCGCACCAGCGACCGTGATCGCGCTTCGCCCGATACCGGCGATTTAGGAGACCGTCTCCACCTTCGTCGTGAAGCCGCGGCCGCCATCTTCGAGCGTGACATCCGTATAAGCTTCGCCCGCCGGCGTTTCCTCATAGCGGAAGGTCTGCTTCCAGATCGCGTTGCTATGCGCGGGGCCGGGGGGCAATTGGATATCGAATTTCAGAAGCTTGATCAGCGGATTGATGCCTTGCGGCGTGGCCGGCACGAGGCTCACCTTCCAATCGACTTCGACGAAGGCATCGACCATCACGATGAATCTTGAATGCGCCTCCTCGCCGGGCTGCGTGTCGATCCACGCCTTGAACGAATCCGGCACGATCTCGACGGCGAGCTGCGCGGCGGAATGTTTCGCAATATAGGCTTGGCAATGCGCGTAGGTGTCCGGCCCGAAGGCGCGGAAATAAATCGCCGGGACGATCTCGCCGCTCTTGGCGATGAGGAAATGGCTCGTGCCGACCTGCTGATAAACGACGAAATCGGCTTCTTCCGGATTGGTGATCGTCAGCGACGAAATTTGCGGCGCGCGTTCGACGATGTCGATCGCATGCGTTCCGTTTTTATCCGTAATGCTGACGACGGCGGCTTTGCGCGGATAATTCGGAAAAGCCTTTTCGATTTCAAACGGCGTTACGACGGGGCTGACAATACCCTCCGTCTCGAAGAAGAGGCCGAGGCGCGGCGGAAATATCAGAAAGGGAAGCTGTTCGAGACTGACCTTCGTTTGAAGGTCCGGTTTGCGCCCGGTCGCGGTGACATGCAGAACATCATTCTGACGGTATGCGGAATAGATTCCTTCGCCAAACACCTTCGACATTTCTTCCTCCCGCTGCCCTCTTGGACAGGCAAACTTATTTGTCGATGATGCTGCTCTCATTTTGTGACGCGCAGTTGATAGCGGCGTCGCAATCGGCAGATCACGCACGGGAACTTGTTCGAGATGTTATGTGACGGCGCGTACTCGCGTGCGCGATTGGCTTTCACGCGAAAGTATGTGGTCCGAAAGTATCTGGTCTAAAAAATTGCGGGCGGCCGGTTCGATTCCAGCCGCCCGCACCAACGCGAGATATTTGCGAAGGCGCGCTACCGAACGCGCGGCGGCCTTTATCCCGTTACAGGGGGTTCGAACTTAGACCTTCAATATTTTGAAGCTTTAGCCTTTCCGTTGGTTTCGAGCGACCAGGGCGCGGGTTTATCCGGGTATAATCAAGGATCGCGAATCGAGCCGTCCTTGCGCAACTCCGGCATAATTGAGCCCGTGGCTGGCATACCTAAGCGGCGGATGAAAACATAAACACTTGTGGTTTCTTTGTGACAGCCAAAGCGGTGCTTTGATGCCACCTTGTAGACATTGCATAGTTTGTTTTGGTGCTGCGATGCGTCACGCTTTGTTCGGGCCAGTTGCATTGTGCGGTATGTATTTGGTGGTCTCTGGATGTGGGCCGTCGATAATTGGCAATGTTGACGTTGCGGTCCCACCGGCTGAGTTAACTCAAATAGCGGCGGAAGCGGAAGGCAACACCGCTTGCCTCGTTTCGGTCGACCCTCAATACTTAGCCTGTCGCAATAATTATATTGCGATGAAGATGTTTCTGATCGATCGGAATTATGCGGCCTATAAAATATTGCTTACGCAAGATGATTCTTTTGGATCGTTAGGCATCGATCTAACTCAAATTGGTTTGGCTGCAGTTGGCGGCGTTATTCCCGTCAGCCAAACTACGAAGATTTTGTCGGCGAGCTCCGCGGCCGTTGGCCTCGCCAATGCTGCCGTGAACAAGGATCTCTTGTACACGCAAACTATTCAGGCGATCGAGCAACAGATGGACACTCAGCGGGCGTCTGTTAAACAAACGATCTTATCTCGTATGAGTTGCCCGGCAACAACGTATCCAGCTGGACTTGTCTTGTCCGATTTGCAGGCCTATGCCGATGCTGGAACAGTGACGTCCGCTCTAAACGGAATCGCTAAAACAACTGCAAACGCTCAGCCCGCGCAGAATGGAACCAAGGGAACAGCAAGCCCTGTCGTGACAAGTACAACGCCCGGAGCGAACGCGATAGTTCAGGCGACGAACTCCGGAGCGACGGCGACGCTTATTACAACAACACCGCCGGCGCCGTGTCCGTTGAGCTAGTTTGTATCTACCGTGTTAGTAATCTCGCGCGGCATGGAAGCTCGCAATTAGAGCATCGCAATTTCAGCGTTGCGCTTATTGATCGTCGTCGTCGTCGCTGCTCGGCGCCTTGGCGTTGAGGCTCGGCGTGGCGTGGAAGCCGATATCGATCTGGCCGGCGTTCTCGAAGCCGAGCGTGGCGTGGATGATGTCGCCTGACTTCAACGGGTGGTGGATGTTGGTGAACGTGATGTGATCGCCGCCCGGCGCAAGGTTGATCGTGCCACCGGCCGGAATTTCGATTCCGTCAGGCACGGCGTGTGTCTCGACTTTCCCGTCCACCTTCTTCGACTGGCGCAGTTCGGCCTTGTCGGAAATATCCGAGTCGATGGAGACGAGCCGGTCCGGCACGCTGCCTTCATTGATGATCGACAAATAGCCTTCGGCGTCTTTGGCGCCCGTCGCGGTCGGGCGGGTGAAGGCACCTTCGATGAACAAAGTGCCGATGCTGACATTGGGCGAATCTTCAGCGGAGACCGCGGCGGGCATCGCGGCTGCGAACAAGAGGGCAGCGCAGGCGAGGGAAATTTTCAAGTTTCGCTCCGTTTGGTCCTTTGAGCGCGGCGCTGCCGCAGCGGCTGGCCCGGCTTTCATTCTCCGCAAGAACGAAGGCTTTGCGTTTTTATCGTGGCAGGCCCTAATCCCGGAGATCACGATAATAGCGGGAAATCCGGTCAAACCAATCGTGTCGCGCCTGCAGATGCGCCAAGCCACGGCTGCGCTCTGGTAATTGCAGGGTCTCGACCAAAGATTCGACCTCGCGCCGCGCCGAAACCTGCGAGGCGGAGAGATTGCTGCCGCGCATGGCTTCCTCGATCGGGTCGAGCGCGGTGAGGCCGATCGGGAACAATTCGCGGAAGATCACGCGGTCGTGAAGCCCCTCGGCCGGCCGGAATTTCAACTGGCCGGCGAGCCGCGACAGGCTCGCGGCGATCTGCTTGGCATTGTTCGACTGGGTCGAGGACATTCGATTGCGCACGATGATCCAATCGATAATGCCCTGATCGACCAATTTGCGCTTGCGGCGCGCTTCGAGCACGAGATCGGCATATTGGGCGACCTGGCCGCGCTGGGCGCGATCATGGTGCACGCGCGAAAAGACATCGACATCGATGAAAGAGTCATTCATCGGCGAAACCAGCGTATCGGCCAGCGAATGGGCCAGCCGCATCAGGTAGGAATCGCTTGCCGGCGTGTCGATCACCACGAATTCGTATTCGTGCTCGACTTCCGCAATGGCGGTGGCGAAGGCGCCGAATTCCCACGTCTCATTGTCGCGTACATTGTCGGAATTGCCGCGATCGAGCGCATGGTGGCGCGGCAGTTCGACATTCCAGGGCGCATTGACGGCCCAGGAGGCGCGATTTTCGAAGAAGCGCGTCAGAGTCCGCTGGCGCGTGTCGAGATCGATCGTTGCAACGCGAAAGCCGGCTTTCAGCAGCGCGACGCTGATGTGGATCGAGAGAGTCGACTTGCCGGTGCCGCCTTTTTCATTGGCGACGACGATGACATGCGCGGTGCGCAAGTCAGGCGAGTCGAACTCGGGCATCGCGGCGCGCGCGTTCATTCTCCAATCCGCGTTGTTCGATGCGCATGATTCGCAGGAAATGCTTTGACCATGCGCACCGGAGAATGGCACGCGGGCGCGTGTTTGTCTCGACACATCGGGCGAGAAAATCGCCTGGATGACGCCGCGTGGGGGTCAGGCTGGGGGTAAGCGCGTCGCGGACTTCACTTTGGGCTGGGGGCTCGCACCCCGTAAAGCCAGTCATAACGCGCGGTCAGCCGCGCGGGGCCGAGCCCGCGCAGGACCATGTCGCGGACGAGCGAGGCCGGCGCGCCGAGATGGTAGCGGCGCGCCTGGCGGCGCGATTCGCTCTGTACGCGGGCCGCGCGGGCCGCGCGGGCGGCACTATAGGCGGCGAGCCCACCTACGACATCGGCGCCCGGCGCAAGATTGGCCGCCAGCGCCGCGGCATCCTCGATGGCTTGCGCCGCGCCTTGTGCGAGGAAGGGCAGCATGGCATGCGCCGCATCGCCGAGCAGCGCAATGCGGCCGTTGCTCCAAGAGGGCCGCGCCGTGCGTTCGACCAGCGGCCAGATGCGCCAGTCCGCGGCGGCGGCGATCAGCGCGCGGATCTGCGGCGCCCAGCGGGCGAACCGCGCCGCGATCCAGGCGGGATCGCCGGCTTGCGACCAGAGATCGGCCTTCTCGTCGAGCCGCTGTTTCGCATCGACCACCGCCACGACATTGATCAGCGAGCCGCCGCGCAACGGGTAATGGACAAGATGCGCGCCGGGGCCAAGCCACAAAGAGCTTTCCGGCAGGCGCATGTCGGCCGCGACGCGGTCGGCGGGGACGAGCGTGCGCCAGGCGACATAATGCGCGAGCTTCGGCAGATCGTCCGGTTGGCCGCGCAACGCCGCGTCGCGGGCGCGGACGAACGAGCGCATGCCATCGGCGCCGATCAGGCAATCGGCCGAAAAACTCAGTCGCATCGGCCCGCGCAGGCAGGCCGCCTGCACGCCGGCCGGCGTCTGATCGAATCCGGCCAGCGCCGTTTGCGGATGAAAGCTGACATTGGCTTCGTTGAGCGCCGCCCCGTGCAAGGCGGCGACGAGGTCGGCGCGATGGACGGCGAGATAGGGGGCGCCCCAGCGCGCTTCGGCATCCGTCAGGGGCAGGCGCGCAAGCTCGGCGCCGTCGCGGCCACGGCGGATACGGACGGCGTCCGGCGCGAGCCCTGATTCAAGCAGCGCCGGCAGAAGGCCGAGATCGCGAAGAATGGCGCTGGCGTTCGGCGCAAGCTGCAGGCCGGCGCCGATCTCTTCCTGGCCGTCGCGGCGCTCCAGCAGAGTGACCCGCCAGCCGCGCCGCGCCAGCGCAATTGCGGCCGTCAATCCGCCGACCCCGGCGCCGGCAATCAGGGCATGCGGGGCGTCCGGCCGTTCGGACAAAGGCGTCAGGCGGCGGTCGCCTTATCGGGGAAGGCGCATTCGGCCGGCTCGCAGGCGCCGGGCGCGAGGCTCGCGTCATAGACATAATGCGTCGAGCAATAGGGGCAGATGACGTCGTCGGAATCGCCCATATCGATGAAAATATGCGGATGATCGAAGGGCGGCAGAGCGCCGGTGCACATGAATTCCTTGGCACCGATGCGGACGCGTGCCACGCCGGGCTGATTATGGAAATGCGGGGTGCCGTGGTGTGCCATCGGAAAGTCCCAGATAACCGCGATCGACTGCTGTAAATCGCATCAATCAGAGCGTGATGGGTGCGAAAAGCCATATCGGCCTTGCGCATCCTGCTCTGGTCGCAACCGCTTTATTCGAATAGAGGGACGAGGTCCACAGTCTCACAACATGCCGCCGCCCGCCGATTTGATGCCGATGCAGGAATTTTCGTCTGAGGGCGTGCGGATCGCCTATCTCGACGCGCCACCGGCGGAGGGCGAGACCGGCCGCCCCGTGCTGCTCATCCACGGCTTTGCCTCGAACCATGCGGTGAATTGGGTCTTTCCGCATTGGCTCAAAACCCTGAACGGGGCCGGCCGGCGCGTCATCGCTTTCGACAATCGCGGCCATGGCCGCAGCGAGAAGCTCTATCGCCCCGAAGATTATGATCTCCGGCTCATGGCCGCCGATGCGCGCAACCTGCTCGATCACCTGGGGATCGCGCGGGCCGACATCATGGGCTATTCGCTCGGCGCTCGCATTGCGACGGTCTTTGCGCTGACCTATCCGGCGCGCGCCGGGGCCTTCATTTTCGGCGGCCTCGGCGAAAAAATGTTCGAGACGGCGGGGCTGGGCGAGCCGATCGCAGAGGCGCTCGAAGCGCCGTCGCTCGCGAGCCTCGACGAGGGTCTCGGCAAGGTCTTCCGCGCCTTTGCCGAGGCGACGAAGAGCGATTTGCCGGCGCTCGCCGCCTGCGCCCGCGGCGCGCGGCGCAAGTTCGGCCCAGTGGAACTGGCCTCGATCGTGGCGCCGGTGCTGGTGGCGGTCGGCACCAAGGACGATATTGCCGGCGCGCCGCAGCCCCTTGCCGCGCTGTTTCCGGTCGGGGAGGGGCTGGCGATCCCTGATCGCGACCATAACCGCAGCGTCGGCGACACTGCCTTCAAAAAGGCGGCGCTGGCTTTTCTCGAACGCGCCTAGACCGGGCTGATTGCGCTGCAATCGTCTCGAAAATCATGGTAGAAGAGATCAATTTTCTTCGGAGGTCCGGGTGAGTTCGGCAAAATCGTCCTTGGCCAGCGCCAGCCGTGAACGGCCGGATGCCATCTTCGCCCGCATGCAACGCGAAGCCGAGGATCTCATCAGCCGTGACCTCGGCATCGCGCCTTGGGTCACGACCATCGTCCTGGAGCAGCCGAGCTTAGAGGCCGCGGTCATCTACCGGGTCGCAAGCCGCCTCGGCAACGACACCGTCTCGATCGAACAAATCCGCCAGACCTATGCCGATATCGTCGCGCGGCTGCCGGCGATCGGCGCCGCCTTCCGCGCCGATCTCATCGCCTTTGTCGACCGCGATCCCTGCTGCATGCGGGTGATTGAGCCGCTGCTTTATTTCAAGGGCTTTCATGCGCTTGCGACGCACCGGCTGGCGCATGCGCTGTGGAACGAAGGCCGCTACGATTTCGCGCTTTATCTGCAGAGCCGCTCGTCCGAGGTCTTCCAGACCGACATTCATCCCGCGGCGCGAATCGGCAAGGGCATATTCCTCGATCATGCGACAGGTCTCGTCGTCGGCTCGACGGCGGTCGTCGAGGACAATGTCTCGATGCTGCAGGATGTCACTCTGGGCGGGACCGGCAAGGAAGCCGGCGACCGGCATCCGAAAATCCGCCACGGCGTGTTGATTGGCGCGGGCGCCAAGATTCTCGGCAATATCGAGGTCGGCCATTGCGCGCGGGTCGCGACGGGATCGGTCGTCCTGCGTCCGGTGCCGCCGAAGACGACGGTTGCCGGCGTGCCGGCCCAGGTCGTCGGCGATGCCGGCTGCGCCGAGCCAGCGCTGTCGATGGATCAGATCCTTGCCGCCAAGGCGGCGCGGGGTTGAGCCAGACTTGCAGGGCCTAGCGATTTCTGGCAAGGGGCACGCAGGTCGTACCGCGGCCTCGTAAGATGCATCGGAGCGCTGACGTTTGGATAAGGTCGAACTGCACAAATTGCAGGGTTTTTTGCGACAGGCTTTCGGCAATCAAAGCCTGAAAGTTGCCCCGGCCAAGCGCAATCCCGACGACGCCGAGCTTCATCTCGGCGAACGTGTCATCGCCTCGATCGGGGTCGATGACGAAGATGGCGATCGCTCCTTCGCGCTGGAGATGAAGATCCCCGTCGAACGTCCTGTTTTACAAGACTATCTGCGCCGGCTCTTCGAGAACGATAAATTGCGCATCGTGCCGCGCCCCAAAAAGAACGATTCGGTCGAGCTGAATTCCGGCGACGATTATCTCGGCGTGATCTCGCAAGACGATCCCAAGGGCCACAGCTTCACATTGCAAGTTGCGATCCTGGATTTCGATCTCGAAGATTTTTGACGCCACACGTCAACCTGAACGCAATTTAAAGCTGCGAGGAAAGACATGCCCCTCTATGCGGTGGACGGTCTTGTGCCGCGCGTCTCGGCGAGCGCCTGGATCGCACCTGATGCGCAGATCATCGGCCAGGTGCAGCTCGCCGCCGAGGTCTCGATCTGGTTCGGCGCCGTGCTGCGCGGCGACAATGAGAAGATCGCGGTCGGCACACGGACCAATATTCAGGATGGCGCGGTGCTGCATACCGATCTCGGCTATCCGCTGGAGATCGGCGAGGGCTGCACGATCGGCCATCAGGCGATCCTGCATGGCTGCCTCATCGGCGCCAATACGCTGATCGGCATGGGGGCGACGCTGCTCAACGGCGTCAATGTGGGGCGCAATTGCCTCGTCGGCGCCAAGTCGCTGCTGACCGAAGGCAAAGCCTATCCGGACAATTCGCTGATCATCGGGTCTCCCGCGCGCGTGCTGCGGGAATTGAAAGATTCGGAAGTCGCCCAATTGCGCGAGAGTGCGGCGGCCTATGTCGCCAATGCACGGCGCTACGCGCGCGGGCTTGCGCTTGCCGGCGCGAGGCCGGAACCCGTCAAAGTTTGATGTTCTCGTCGAAACGCTCGGCGGGGATTGCCTGATCAAAGCGGACGGCAACGCCGCCTTCGAAGATGCGGACGACCTGGCCGTCCGTCTGGCCAAGCTTAACTCTGGTGCCGATCGCCGGCTTGATCGAGGTCGAAACGCCGGCGCCGGAAATCGAAATGTCGATCAATTGCACGATATGTTCGCGGTCGCCGTCGATATAGAGGATCGAATGGCGGCGGTTCGGAATGATGCGCTCGTGGCGGCGATCCTCGGGCATGCCGAGCGTGTCGCGATTGACGAGCCAGGTGAGCTGATTGGCGATCTTTTCGCGCTTGGCGAAAGGCATGGTCATCTGGATCGCGAAGCCGCGCTCGGTGTGGCGGACGATCTTGCCTTCGACGCGGCCGATCTGATCGAGATAAACGACGACCTGCTCGCCGAGAGCGCCACGCACCGGCGCGTCAATGGCGAGACCGCCCGGCGACATGTTGACGGTCTGGCAGGGAAACTCACGCTTGTCTTGAAGCATGTAGCGCCCAAGCAAAACGACCTCGACGCGGGAATGCCGGCGGCGTTCCGAAAATCTCGGGATTGTCTTGAGCTTGGCTGTCATCACATTCCCAGGGGTCCGACAGGTACAAGCCGGTATAACCGGATCATGAAGCGCCGCGGGTTAAGGCTATCTTATCGCAAGATCGAGAAAACGAAACTTTGACGCTGTAATATTACTTCCCGCCTTCGAAAACGCGCAAGTGGCCGCGAATATCCGCAGGCCGTTCGGCTGCGCGGGCTTTTGCCGCAAACGCCAGCGCGGACGCCTTGCTCATATTCATCCAATCCGAATCAGCTTCGACGGCGCGTAGCGCGCGCAGGTTGAAGTGCGGAACCGGGAGCAATCCAACCCAAGGTGGTTGGACCGCCGGTGCTGCCATGCCGAGAATACGCGTCTGGGCCAAGCCGCCATGCCGCAACGGCACGAAAAGAATTTCGATGTCAGCGTCGCGATAGCCTTCGGGATGCGCGCTGGCGGCGGCGAGAACCGGGCAGGCGGCATCGACCGCGGTCATCAGGGCGGCGGCGATATTGCGCGCATCCTGCGGCTGCCACAGGCTGAGAAAGGAACGGCCCAATTGCTCGATGCAGAAAAAGGCGTTGAAACGCCGCCCCGCCATGAGGAACGGGAACTGATGCGCCGCGTCGAGGTCGAGCATGAAAAGATCGCTGAGCGAGCCGCGAATCGCCGCGAGATCGATCTCGGCGCGATCAGGCGCCGGCCGGTCGCCGCGCAGGCGATTCCAATAGTCCAAAAGCTCGCGCGTCGCGCTTTGTCTCATTCTCTTCCCCATTACCTCAAGGTCCCGAGCCTTTGTGGCGCGCCAATGTTCGGAAATGGCACGCTCAAGCTTGAATCCCTCGCTTCCGTAGGGAAGGCAGCAGCCGATATGCCAGGCCGCAAGCCGCGTCGCCATATTGGCGGAGAAGCGCGTCGGCCGATATATGCCTGACGCCCAAAGACGCGCTAACTTGTTGAAAACCGAAACTAAGCTCAGCCGTCGCTTTTGGCTTGCAAGGGGCACCCGGTGGCACGCGATGAGGGTCTTGAGGCGCTTCTGAAAGAAGACTTGACGACAGAGCCAGGGTTGACGGAACGGCCCATGTTCGGCGGTCTGGCCTGGCTTTTAAATGGCAATCTGCTCTGCGCCGCGCGCGATGACGGGATGCTGGCGCGGCTCGGCAAGGATCAGGACGGCTGGGCCCTGCAAATCCCGGACATCGTTCCCATGATCTCCCGCGGCCGGCGCATGGCCGGCTGGGTCCGCGTCGGGCCGGCGGCTTTTGGCGACGATGGTCTGCGCCGTCAGCTGATCAACGCCGCGCTGGCGTTCGTCCGATCCCTGCCGGCGAAATAGCCGGTCTGCCGCCATGCCGGTGCAGCGGCTTTAACTAGGGTGGCAGGGCAACGCCGTTAAAGCGCTGGATGCGCCGCGGAAAGTTTGTCGAGCGCCGCGATGACGTAAAGCAGGGGATCGTTAAAATGGCGATCGGCCAGAGTAGCGGGCGGCGGCGCAGGAGGCGGCCCCTCGAGCAAGATGGGAAGGATTTCCGGGCTGCCGTTTGAATCTCTCCGCTCGCAGGCGAGCGCGTGATCGATCTCCTTTTTCACCCAAACTGACTCTCGCGCCGCGTGCGACCAGAACAGCAGGAAAAGATCGCAGCTTTCGATCTCTTGATAAAGGCGCGTCTCCCACTCCTCACCGGGTTCGAGCGAGAGCAGATCGTTAAAAAACGTGATCTGGGCCGCGCGCAAAGCCTGCGCCCGCTTGATGACCTCGGCACGGTCTGCAGACGCATAAGACAAGAAGGCACGACGATAGCGTTTTGCTTCATCGCCCGTGGGCTGGGGCCGCGCAGCGGCAGCAATCGTCTCTATGGCAACTGAGAAGCGCAATTGTCCGATCGGCACGGCGGCGCGGAACACGCGCACCGTCAATAGCGCGGCCGATTCGGCATAATTTTCCGGCACCCGAACTTCGAAGCTGCAAGAGCGCGATCTACCGCGCCAGATTAGACTTTGCAGCGGCTGATCGATTTCGACGCCGCTACCGGACAAGGCTATGTCCAAGCGTTCGCTGCGCGCGATCTCCACTTCAAGCGTTGCAACGCCCC
This sequence comes from Pseudomonadota bacterium, assembly GCA_040756295.1. Lineage (GTDB taxonomy): Bacteria > Pseudomonadota > Alphaproteobacteria > Rhizobiales > Beijerinckiaceae > Methylovirgula. The sequence goes on from JBFLZN010000003.1 coordinate 331,405, forward strand.
GTCGCGTCGCACTGGCGTCAGCAGCTTCTGCTGCCGCATTGATGGTCGAAGGATCATCGTCGGTGTCATAAAGAAAGATTTGAACGAGGAACCGACTGCCGCGTCGTGCCCGCGGCGGCGCATAGGCGCTGACGTCGAGCAGCGTCTCCCCGGTCGCTGCCATCCCCGGTGTTGGCGTCATCGAGGTGTGAAACACCGTCTGCGTCAGCCAACCGAGGAATGCACCAATTTCGTGGCGAAAGACGAGGGCACCGGCAGCGAGTGCCAGAGCCGCGCCGCCGATCATGCCGACCACAAAGGGAAGGGTGTTGCTAGGAGGTGCACCTCGCGCCCGTTCCGGTCGAGGTGCTGGTGGGTCCGGATAAGCATGGGCCCGGGGTGGCGCAGGCGAATACGGCTCTCTGTAATAAGGCTCCTCGCGGATCCTTTTCGCCATACGCCGCGCCCGAGCCGCAAGCAGAAGCTCACCGTCGGAAAGCGATCTGCCCGGCTCTGGTAACCTTACGTTTGGTGACGGCGGTGCTGGCGGTAAAGTCTCACGCGCCCTGGGCACCGCCTCGTCACGGGGCGTGTGCGCATGCATCCTCGACAGAATGCCTTTTAAAGCGTTCGCCAACCTATCGAAGTATTGATCGACCGGCGGCGGGAAAGCGTCGAGCCAATGAGCGCTGTTAAGATAAGAAGCCAGGGATCCGGAAGGTAAAACGTTCTCGACGCGCAGAGGGATGATGACAACCCCTCGGCCGATCGCGCGCTCGACATCGCGAGCGACGTTGATCGATTGATTGGCGTTGTGTGACAAAATCAGAACCATCGCACCGCATTTGTCGATGGCATTTGCCATCGCCGCAACCCAGTCCTCACCAGGACAAATATCCCGCCACGGAATCCAGCAACGCAGGCCATCTCGTTCAAGTGCTGCGCAGACCGCATCCGCTACAAGCTTATCCTGGTCCGAATAGCTGATGAATACATAGCTGCTCATGCGCGGAAGCATAGCTTGGCTGCGGGCGTCGAGAAACAAAAAGATCGAGAGGCGGCCATCCCATTCGCGCCCGGCGATTGCGTTTTCCTAAGCGCCGGATGAAACTACCTCTTGGTAACAAAAGGGACGCTTCAGTGCGCATCGTGGCCTTCGTTCTTTCGTTGCCAAAACCGGATGACGCTCATGGCGCTGGCGCCCTACCACGAAACCGCAAATTTGTTACGCGCTGCACTTGACGTGGCGGGTCCCGAACTGCGGAAACCGATTGACCGCATAGAATTCGTTGCTGGCCAAATTTTAATAACAGCCGGCGAAACTCGGATCGCCTTGAATTATCGTCGCTTCCATTACTGCGATGCCAATGGAGCGCCGTTCGCTGGCGGCGGATATTACAAAGTCGAAAAGGCCGAGCCGGCATCTTCAGTCGGCGTACTGTCTCGGCTCTACAATATGTTGGCGCGCTTGCGTTAGGACGCCGCGCCGCTCCTTTGCAGATCAAACTCTAAGGTCGCATAATTTCTGCACGGTCAGGACCGGGCGCGGACGTGCGAGATTCGCTGACCTGCGGTTGCGTTTTTCGAAGCGATGAACGAAGCTGCCCGCTCAGGCAGCCGTTCATGCGCATCGCAATCCTTGTTTTTTCATTGCTTGCCTTTGCCGAGCCCGCCTCGGCTCGGTTGAACTTTCCCGTCTTTTTCTGTTGCATGCAGCGGCATTATCGCCATGGCGGCGCGGTGCGACACTATCATCCCCATGCGGCCACAACGGGCGAGGAAGGCCGCTGAGGGGTCGGACTGTGCGATAGGCTGGCGCCCATGATTTCGTCCTGATCGTGTTGCGTTTCGCGCTGTGGCGACCACGTTTGCAGCAACAGGGCGCCATAATTGGCTTTGAAACGCTCGGCTTGATATCGACGAGCGCATCGACGGACAGCTCAATGGTAAAGATAAATGCCTGAAAAAACAGGAAAATCTAACAATATCAACAGCTGGAGATTTTCCGTCGCCCCTATGATGGACTGGACTGACCGGCATTGCCGCGTCTTCCACCGTCTGCTGTCGCGCCGCGCGCGCCTCTATACGGAAATGGTGACCGCCGCGGCGATCCTACATGGCGACCGCCAGCGGCTACTTGGCTTTGAACCGTGCGAGCATCCTGTCGCCCTGCAGCTTGGTGGCTCGGAGCCCGCCGCGCTTGCGGAGGCGGCGGCGATCGCGGCGGATTTTGGCTATGACGAGATCAATCTGAACGTCGGCTGCCCCTCCGAGCGGGTGCAGAACGGCGCCTTCGGCGCCTGTCTCATGCGCGAGCCGGACCTCGTCGCCGACTGCGTCGCCGCGATGAAGGCGCGCGTTCACGTTCCCGTGACCGTCAAATGCCGGATCGGCGTCGACGACCAGCCGGCGGAAATCTTGTCGGTCTTCGCGGGGCAGGTGATCGCCGCCGGGGCCGATCTGCTGATCGTCCATGCGCGCAAGGCCTGGTTGAAAGGGCTGTCGCCGCGCGAGAACCGCAGCATTCCGCCGCTCGATTATGCGCGTGTGCGCGCCTTGAAACGCGAATATCCGGACGTGCCGATCGTGCTCAATGGCGGCCTCGTCGATGTCGCGCAGATGCAGGCGGAGCTTGCCCATGTCGATGGCGTGATGATCGGCCGCGCCGCCTATCAGGATCCGGCTTTGCTGCTTGCGGTCGATCCGGTTTTCTTCGGCGAGGCGGCGCCCTTCACGAGCCGGCATGACGCGCTCGAAGCTTTCATGCCCTATGTCGAAGCGCGATTGGCCGAGGGGGTTCCGCTCTCGGCGATGACGCGTCATGTGCTGGGGCTGTTCAACGGCCTGCCGGGCGCGCGCGCGTTTCGCCGTCATCTTGCCACGCAGGCAGTGAAGCATGGGGCCACGGGCACGGTGCTGCGCGAAGCGATGCGCTTTGTGTCCGAGACCGCAATTGCAGAGGCTGCCGAATGAATACGCGCGATATGGCCAACGTGGCGAGCAAGGTGCCCGCCGTTACGCTCGTCTTCTGGATCATCAAGATTGCCGCCACGACGCTCGGCGAAACCGGCGGCGACACGGTGACGATGACGCTGAATTGGGGCTATCTCGCCGGCACGGCGCTGTTTCTCGCTGCGCTGCTCGTCCTTGTCGTGCTGCAGATCGCGGCCAAGAAATTTCACCCCTGGCTTTATTGGGCAACGATCGTCGCCTCGACGACCGCCGGTACGACCATGGCGGATTTCGCCGATCGCTCTTTGGGCATCGGCTATGCGGGTGGTTCGACGCTGCTGTTTGCGTGTCTGATCGCGGTGCTTGCGCTCTGGTATTGGACGCAGGGCTCGATCGCCGTCGAGACGGTGAACAAGCCGAAGGTCGAGGCCTTCTACTGGGCGGCGATCACCTTTTCGCAGACGCTCGGCACGGCGCTGGGCGATTGGATGGCGGATACCGGCCTCGGCTATGCCGGCGGCGCGCTTGTCTTCGGCGCCGCGCTCGCGGGACTTGCGGGGCTTTATTACTGGACCAAAGTGTCGCGCGTGTTTTTGTTCTGGGCGGCGTTCATCCTCACACGCCCGCTCGGCGCGACGGTCGGCGACTTCCTCGACAAGCCGTTGAGCCATGGCGGCCTTGCCTTCAGCCGTCCGCTCGCGACCGCGGTTCTCGCGGTCTTCATTATCGGCTGCATTCTCGTCTTGCCGCAAAGAGCCGGATCGCATCCGGGCGAAGCGCCCGCCACGTCGTAGGTCGGATTCACCGCGACGTCAGGAATATGCGCGTGAGCAGGGCGATGAGGTCCGACTGACGATGGGTTTCCGTCTTGGCGAAGATCGATCGCAATTGCGTGCGCACGGTCTTCATCGAGAGGTTCGACGCATCGGCGATCTCGGCGAGCGTCGCGCCGCTGGCGAGCCCTTTGGCGACGCGTGCTTCCGCCGGCGTGAGGCCGAGCGCGCCGATCAGACACTCATGGCCGATATTCGGACGCTCGCTCGGGTCGATGATTGTGAGCATGGCTTTCGCCGGCTGAAACATGTCGACGCGCGGCGCGATGACCGGCGCGATGCGCAACAAAAGCCACGACCCGACCGGCCGCTTCAGAATCACCGTGTCGTGGACCTGCCTGCCAAGCTGAAGTTCGGGGTGGATGGCATCGCCGATCATCCGCATCAGCGGCGCGGCGGCGGTGCGATCATAGGGTGCGATCAACCCGTCGGTGATGCGTGCGGCGCTCTTGAGCAACCGTTCGCCTTCCGGATTCATCATCATGACCCGGCCTTTGTAATCCAGCAGCGCGGCACCCGTGTGCATGGCGCTGAAGGCGTCGAGCGAACCTTGATTGCGGGCGAAGCCAAGCGCCGTCGCCAGACGCGCCGCCTGATCGAGCTGCGGCAAAACTTTATGCAGGCTCGCCATTTGTTGGTCGCTCACCGGCCGGTCGCCGCATTCGATCGAGGCTTGAAGCTGACCGGCATAGAAACCGACGAAGGCGCGCAAGCCAAAGCGGTTGAAAAATTCTGCCTGGATCGCCTGGTGATCCAATTGCCGAGCGGTGAGGAGATCGGATTCGGTGAAGGTCTTCACCTTCTTTCGAAGCATGAATTCGCGACCGCCTTGGCGGTAGTTCTGGCTGTACCAGCCCTCGCGAAAGAAAACGTCGACGCTTTCCTCCAATCCCGGCGAACACGCGTGCCACGGCTCGCCCCTTGGATTTGGATAGAGGAACAAACTGCCGGTGGCGCCGAACGAATCCGACAATGTCTTGAGTGCTTCCGGCCAAATTTCCGGTGTGATCGCGGCTTCGTAAAACAGATTGACCGCATCGGAGAGTGAACGGAGATCAACGTCGACCATCGCTCTGCCTTCCCATTTGCGGCCGTCCGCCGATTGACCAGAGTCAATTCAACACAAAGCAAACCGCCATTTCATTCGAATGTCACATCACCCGTTTTGCCGCGTTTTCGCGGAGCATATCCGCAACCGGCGCCTAAAAATAGTTTCATACTCCATATGACCGAAGCAAGGCCCAAGTCCAAGGTGCCACAAAGGGGCGGACGCCCGATATTTTAAGCGTCCGGACGTTGGCGGCCAGCGATGTCTTTCAGCGGGAATTTTTAGGCAGACCTTTGTACGAGATCAGTTTTTAGCAGCGGCGCCGATCCACCGGAATCGGCGCCGCATTGTTTTTGTTCGCCAATTCGACGCCGCGCAACAAAACCCGATCTGAAATCGGTTTTCTCAAAATTCACGCGTCTAAAGAATTCTATCCTTCGACCAGCAGCAGCACATAGGACGCAAACAGAAGCAGATGCACGATGCCCTGCAAAATATTCGTCCGGCCGCTCGCAAACGTGACGACGCTCACGGCGAGCGTCAACAGCAGCAGGACAAAATCCGTATGTTCTAGGCCGAGATCGATGCTGCGGCCGGTGATATGGCTCATGATGATCATCGCCGGCACGGTGAGCCCGATGGTCGCCAGCACCGAGCCGAGGAAGATATTCATCGATCTTTGCAGATGATTGCGCAACGCCGCTTTCGCGGCGCCGATCGCCTCCGGCGTTGCGACGAGCAGCGCAATGATGAGGCCGCCCCAGGCATCGGGAAAATGCAAGGTCTCGACGAGATAATCGATCGGGTGCGCGAGCTTTTCGGCGAGCGAGACGACCGGGATCATGTAAGCGAAAAGCAGCAGCGCATGCGGCGCGATCGGCTCACGCGCCTTGGCGGCGCGCTCCGCCGGTTCGTCGCCAAGGGTGAAGAAGCCGCGATGCCGCCCGGTCTGGATCGTCAGGAAAGCGCAATAGAGGCCCGCCGACATGATCATCAGGAAAATTTCCTGATGCCGCGACAGTCGCGGGCCCGGCGTCGTCAGCGTGAAATTGGGCAAGATCAGGCTGAAGACGGCGAGCGGGATGATGACGCCGAGAAACGCATTGGCGCCCTGCAGATTGTAATGCTGCTCGCGATGACGCAGGCCGCCGATGAGCAGCGACAGGCCGACCATGCCGTTGAGGATGATCATCACGACGGCGAAGAGCGTGTCGCGCACCAGCGTCGGATTATTGGCGCCGTGCAGCATCACCGCCGAAATGCTCATCACCTCGATCGCGGTGACGGAGAGCGTGAGGATCAGCGTGCCGTAAGGCTCGCCCAGCCGCTCGGCTAGCACGTCGGCATGGCGCACGACGGCGAGCGCCGAGCCCAGAATGACGATGAACAGCCAGAGAAAGATGAAGGCGAACCAGAGCGGATTTGGAAGCTCGGCGAAAAGCACATTGCCCCATCGCCAGAAGACGGCCACCGTCGCGACGCTGACGAGCAAACCCCATTCGTTGCGGAGAGTCTTGAGCAAAGTCACGAAGAGGGCCGTCTCGATTCGGTGCGGATATGACGGCTCAAATTAGCAAGCGGGCGAGACCGGCGACAAGTCGCGGCGCGTCACGTCCGTTCGACCGCATCCCTCAGCCGCTCGATCGTGACCTGCATTTCGTGCCCGTCGAGGCTGGCGAAGCCGAGGCGCGCGGCGGGCTTGGCCTTGCCGTTGATCGCGCATTGCGCGCTCGTCAGCGGCGCGCCTTGCGGCCAGCGCGCCTCCAATCGGGCGAGATCGAAATCGTCGGCGAAGCGCAGCCAGAAGGCGAGGCCGCCGGTCGGCACGTCGAAGCTCGCAAGATCGCCCAGCTCGTCCTGCAATGCGTTGGCGAAGGTGGTGCGGCGCTTGTCGAACACGGCATGGACGCGCTTGATGTGGCGGCGCAATTGCCCGGACTCGATCAGTTCGACGATGGCCAGCTCGGTGATCGGATCGCCCTGGCGGTCGATGGCGCCGATCCAATTGCCGAATTCCTGCGTCAGCCGCGAGGATCCGACGACATAGCCGACGCGCAGGCTCGGCGAGAGCACTTTCGAAAACGAGCCGACATAGATGATCTGGCCGGCGTGGTCGTTGCTCGCCAGCGGAAACATCGGCTGGTGATCGAACTGGAATTCGTGGTCGTAATCGTCCTCGATGACGATGAAGCCGAATTGCGCGGCGAGCGCCCGCAGCCGCAGCCGCGCGCTCGGGCGCAGCACGACGGTCGTGGGGAACTGGTGCCCCGGCGTCAGATAAAGCGCGCGCACGCGGGTGCGGCGGCAGATCGATTCAAGATGGTTGAGGTCGATGCCCTCGGGGCCGAGCTTCGCCGCCTGGACTTTGGCGCCGGCAAGCGTGAAGGCCTGGACCGCCGGCGGATAGGTCAGCTCCTCGAAGATCACGGTATCGTCTTTGGCGACGATGCTATGGGCGATGACGTAAAGCGCCATCTGGCTGCCGCGCGTGACGCAGATATTGTCCGGCGTCGTGTTGAGGCCGCGCGTCATGTTGAGCATTTTCGAGATCGATTGGCGCAGCGCCTCCGTGCCGCGCGGATCGCCATAGCCAAGCAGCCGCTGGCGCGAGGCGGCGCGCGCCGCGCCCGCGTAAGCCTGGGCAATCGCCGTCGTCGGAATGAGCCGCTGGTCCGGCACGCCGTCATCGAAACCGGCCTTGCCCTGGCGCGGCCAGAGCAGGGGCGGCTTCACCGCATGGCCGCGCGGCTCGGCGAAGGTCTGCGCCGGTTCGGGCTCCGCCTTTTTCGGTGCGCCGTCGCGGATATTGCGGGCGATGAAGGTGCCGCGCCGCTGATCCGTCGTCACCCAGCCTTGCGCGGCAAGCTCGTCATAGGCCTGGACGACGGTCTTGCGGTTGACCTCGAGGTCTTTGGCGAGATCGCGGGTGCCCGGCAGGCTGTCGCCGGCGGTCAGCCGGCCGCGCTGGATTTCCTCGATGATCGCCTGGGCGATGCGAACGCTGAGGCTGCCCGGCCCTTCGGCGCGGACGATGAGATTGGGATTCCACGGACGCAGCATTCTGGCCCCTGAGCTTGCAGGTTTCGTGCCCGGCTTGATAGGCCAGGTTCATTCCTGACAAGCAAAATTTGTGCTTGTGGCCCAGGCGTGGAAACGTGACTGGCCCACGCCGGCAAAGCCCTGCGGCGGCTGCAAAAAGATGTTTCATCGTGGCGCGGATTGAGGCGGCGGGAGCCTAAAGAAAGGGCCGTTTTCCGCTCCGAAGGCCGCCTTGCCCGGGGAAGCGGGCAAGCGGCGCGAAAATCGCCCTTGGCCCAGGGCTGCTGGACCAGCGTGCAGTTAGGAACTGGATGTTCAGGGCGGGCCAAGCGGCTCCTAGCCTCAGCTCAATTGCGACCCGAAGTCGCGAGAGTGGGAGGCTCGTGATCGCTGGCCGCAAGAGGCATCAACCCTCTTTCGAAAGTTTGTCGCCATGGCAACACCGACGACCTCCGGAAAGCTGAAGGCCAATTGTTTGGGCTTCACCGAACTGCTCGCGCAGAATGTCGCGCTCATCTCACCGACGATGACCGCGGCGCTTATTGTCCCCGTCATGTATTCGAATACCGGCGATTGGAGCTGGCTCTCCTATGCGCTCGGCACCGTCATGCTCCTGTTCGTCGCCTATAACCTCAACCAATTCGCCAAGCGCTCCACATCCTCCGGCTCGATGTACGCCTATATCTGCCGCGGCCTCGGCCTCACGGCCGGCGCCATCGGCGGCTGGGCGCTCATCTGGGCCTATATCGGCATCGCCATCGCCGGCGTCACGGGCTTCACGATCTTCGCCGGCAAGCTCCTGTCGATGATCGGCATCAACGCGCCGCCGATCCTCTTGTTTGCGGTCTGCGTCGCGATCTCCTGGTTCTGCGCCTGGAAGAACGTCAATCTGTCGGCACGCGCCATGCTGATCTGCGAAGCCTTGTCGATGGCGTTCATTCTGTTCTTGTCGTTCATCGTGCTCGGCCATCATGGCTTTGCGATCGACAGTGCACAGTTCGATACCAAGACGATCCCCTGGTCGAGCATCGGCCTTGGCGTCGTCGTCGCGGTCTTCTCGCTCGTCGGCTTCGAGGCGGCGACCGCTTTCGGCGACGAAGCCAAGAATCCGTTGAAGACCGTCCCGGCGTCGATCTATGTCAGCCTGATCATCGCCGGCATTTTCTTCGTCTTCGTCACCTATGTCGAAGTGCTGGGCACGCGCGGCTATTCGATGACGCTCGACAAGATCGACCAGCCGCTGAATGTCCTGGCGCAAATGGTCAAAATGCCGATCTTGCAGATCCCGCTGTCGGCAGGCGCGATGCTGAGCTTCTTCGCGCTGAACCTGTCCTGTGTCAGCGCCGGCGGGCGCATCATCTATGCGCTCGGCCGCCACGGCATTCTGCCGCCGGCCACGGCCTCCGCACATGACACCAACGAAACGCCGCATATCGCGGTGACGATCATGGCGCTGGTCTCGTTCATCATCCCGACGCTGGCGATCCTCGGCCATGTCGCGCCGCTCGATATCTTCAACGATGCCGGCACCTGCGCGGCCTTCGGCTTCGTCGTCGCCTATGGCCTCGTCAGCGCCGCGGCGCCCGTCTATCTCAAGAAGATCGGCGAGCTGAAGCCGCTCGACATCGCCGGCTGCGCCGCCTCGCTGCTGCTGCTGGCGGTTCCCGCAATCGGCAGCGTCTATCCGGTGCCGCCGCCGCCGGTGAGCTACTTCCCCTATGTCTTCCTGGCCTATCTCGCGGTCGGCGCGATCTGGATCGTCGCCTTCTACCGCCGCACCCCGACGGCAACCGGCAAGATCAAGGAAGACCTCGATCAGGCGCATGCACGCTATCAGGACATGAGCGCCGTCGCCGGCGAATAAGCCAAGACGATTCACGCAACGCGAAGCGCGCCCTCATGGCGCGCTTCTTTTTTCCGTCAGGCTTAATTCGTCGTCTTGCCGGCGCGGCCGACAAGGTCCTGGATGAATTGCCAGGCGGTGCGGCCGGAGCGGGCGCCGCGGGTCGTCGCCCATTCGAGCGCCTCGGCCGAGGTCTTGGCCCGATCGACCTGCAAGCCATAATGTTCGATATAGCCGAAGACCATGGCGAGGTAGTCATACTGCGTGCATTTGTGGAAGCCGAGCCAGAGGCCGAACCGGTCGGACAGCGAGACCTTCTCTTCCACCGCCTCGCCGGGGTTGAGCGCGGTCGAGCGCTCGTTCTCGATCATTTCGCGGGCGAGCAGGTGGCGGCGGTTCGAGGTGGCATAGAGGATGACATTGGCGGGCCGCCCCTCGATGCCGCCTTCGAGCACGGTCTTCAGCGATTTATAGCTCGTGTCATCGGCGTCGAAGGAGAGATCGTCGCAGAAAATCAGGAAGCGAAAGGGCGCATCGCGCAGCAGGGTCATCAGGTCCGGCAGATGCTCGATATCCTCGCGGTGGATTTCGATGAGCTTCATCGGCCGGTAGCCGTCCGTCTTGGCGAGCCGCTGATTGATGTCGGCGTGAACCGCCTTGACCAGCGAGGATTTGCCCATGCCGCGCGCGCCCCAGAGCAGCGCATTGTTGGCGGCATAGCCCTTGGCGAAGCGCTCGGTGTTCTCGACCAGGATGTCGCGCACCTGGTCGATGCCGCGCAGCAGGGTCATCTCGACCCGGTTGACCTTGACGACGGGATGCAGCAACCCGCCTTTGGCCTGCCAGACGAAGGCATCGGCGCGGGTGAAACTCGGCGGCGAAGAGGGCGGGGGCGCGAGGCGTTCGAGGGCGTCGGCGATCCGTTTTAGGGTTGCGTCAAGGTCTGGCGCCTGGCTTGAGGCGCCGGCATCGCTGGGGCTCGTCATGTCTCTCCCATCCCAAAGGGTGACGGGGATGTAATGAAAGGTGTCGCCTGCGTCCAGCGGGGCGCCATTGCTTTCGCGCCCGCGCTGGCTATAGTCCGGCCGCAAATTAGGGCGACATGCCCGCCGTAGAGGGCGCAAGCCCCTGAAGGAGAAGAACTTGTTCACCCCGGCTTTCGCCCAGGCATTCGGCGGCGCGCCCGGCGGCGCCTCGGATATATTCAGCTTTATCGCGCCTTTCGCGCTCATCGTCATCATCATGTATTTTCTGGTGATTCGGCCGCAGCAGAAGACGGCGCGGGTGCACGCCGACATGATCAAGAACGTCCGCCGCGGCGATACGGTGGTGATGAACGGTGGCCTCATCGGCAAGATCGCCCGTGTCGTCGACGACAATGAACTCGAACTCGAGGTTGCGCCGAACATCAAAGTGCGCGTGGCGCGGGCGATGATTTCCGACGTGCGGTCCAAGGGCGAGCCGGTCAAGGATCCCGCCGCCTGAGAGCGCGGTTCGCGCCCCAACCTGAAAAGACGATTGGCCACGCATGCTGCGCTTTGCGACCTGGAAAGTTGTTTCGATCTTGTCGGCGACGGCGCTGGCGCTTCTCGTCATCCTGCCGAGCCTGCTCTCGCCCGGCACACGCGCGGCGCTGAACGCGCATCTGCCGAGCTGGATGCCGGTGCGCTCCATCGTGCTCGGCCTCGATCTGCAGGGCGGCTCGCATGTGCTGCTCGAAGTCGATTCGGCCTCGGTGCTGAAGACCGAGGTGCAGAACCTGCGCGATGACACGCGCCGTCTCCTGCGCGAGCAGAAAATCCCGATCAGCGGCGGCGTCGCCATGCTGGCGCGCGGCGTGCAATTCCATCTGCTCGACCAGGCCGACGCCGAAAAGATCACGCCGAAGCTCAATCAGCTCGGCGCGCCGGTCGGCGGCTCAATGCTGGGCGGCCCGGCCGTGCAGGGGATCGACGTCAAGGATCAGGGCAATGGCACGATCCAGCTTCTCGTGACGGATGGCGCGATCCAGGACAAGGTCCGCCGCGCCGTCGATCAATCGATCGAAGTCTTGCGCCGCCGCGTTGACGCCTTGGGCACGACGGAGCCCAACATCCAACGCCAGGGCGACGATCGCATTCTGGTCGAAGTGCCGGGTCTGCAAAATCCCGAGAAGCTCAAAGAGATTCTCGGCACGACGGCGAAGCTCGAATTCCGCCTCGTTGCCCAGCCGGGGGAAGACCCCAACGACTATGAAAATCTCGACCAGACCGAGGAGCCGGGCAAATTGCCGGTCGAAAAGCAGGTCATGGTCCAGGGCGAGGATCTGACCGATGCGCAGCCGGGCTTCGACCAACGCACCGGCGAGCCGATCGTCGAATTCCGCTTCAACATCCGCGGCGGCGAACGTTTCGGCGAGGTGACGTCTTCCAATGTCGGCCGTCCGTTTGCCATCGTGCTCGACGGCAAGGTGATCTCGGCGCCGCGCATTCTCGGCCCGATCACCGGCGGCTCCGGCCAGATCTCCGGCCATTTCACCGTCGAGACCGCCAATAACCTGGCGATCCTGCTGCGGGCCGGCGCCTTGCCGGCGAAGCTCACGATCGTCGAAGAGCGCACCGTCGGCCCGGGCCTCGGCCAGGATTCGATCGACGCCGGTAAGCGCGCCGCCTTCGTCGGCGCGGCGCTGGTGCTTGTCTATATGCTGATCACCTACGGCACGTTCGGCATTTTCGCCAATATCGCGCTCCTGGTGCACATCGCCTTCATCTTCGCCGGCCTCATTCTGCTCGGTGCGACGCTGACGCTGCCTGGCATCGCCGGCATCGTGCTGACCATCGGCATGGCGGTCGATTCCAACGTGCTGATCTACGAGCGTATCCGCGAGGAATCGCATGCCGGGCGCTCGATCATCTCGGCGCTCGATGCCGGCTTCAAGCGGGCTTTTGCGACCATCGTCGACTCGAACGTGACGATGTTCGTCGCCGCGGCGATCCTTTACTTTCTTGGCACCGGTCCGGTGCGCGGCTTTGCCGTCTCGCTCGCGCTTGGCATTCTGACCACCATCGTCACCGCGGTGACGATGACGCGGATGATGATCGCGCTATGGTATCAGTATAAGCGGCCGACGAAGCTGCCGATCTAAGGTTTTGTGATGAAGCTTCTGCGCCTCGCCCCGGAGAATACCAAGTTCCCGTTCATGCGGTTCCGCCGCGTGAGCTATCCGTTCTCGGCTTTGATGTCGATCGTGTCGGTCGTGCTGTTCCTGACGCTCGGCATGAATTTCGGCATCGATTTCTCCGGCGGCACGCTGATGGAGCTGCGCGCCAAAACCGGCACCGCCGATATCGCCAGCATCCGCTCCGAGATGCGCAAGCTGACCAGCGGCGACATCGAGGTGCAGGGCTTCGGCAGCCCGTCGGACGTGCTGCTGCGCTTCGGCGTGCCGAAGGAGGGCGCGGCGGCGCAGGAGCAGACCGTTGCGGCGGTCAAAAACGCCCTCGGCGGTCAATATGATTTCCGCCGCGTCGAGGTCGTCGGCCCGCGCGTCTCCGGCGAATTGGTGCAATCCGGTACGCTCGGCGTCGTCATCTCGATCCTCGCCGTCCTGTGCTATCTCTGGTTCCGCTTTGAATGGCAGTTCGCCGTCGGCGCCATTATCGCGACCATGCACGATCTCTTGCTGACGGTCGGCTTCTTCTCGCTGACGCGGCTCGAGTTCAACACGACGTCGATCGCGGCGATCCTGACCATCGTCGGCTATTCGCTGAATGAGACCGTCGTGGTGCTCGACCGCATCCGCGAAATGCTGAAGAAATATCGCAAGATGCCGACCGACCAATTGATCGATGTGTCGGTCAATGCCGTTTTGCCGCGCACGATCATGACCGCCACGACCGTGTTCCTGGCGCTGCTTTCGCTCGTCATTTTCGGCGGCGAGGTCATCCGCTCGTTCTCGCTGGCGATGATCTGGGGCATTTGCGTTGCCACCTATTCCTCAGTCTTCATCTGCTCGCCGATGCTGATCTATCTCGGCTTGCGCAATGTGAGCGCCGAGCCGGCGCCGACCGATGCGAAAGACGCGAAGGATTCGAAAGCCAAGCCCGGTGCCGTGAAGACCGCATAAGCTCCACGCGTCGGGCGCGAACTTTGATCGCGTGTCATGGCCGGGCTTGTCCCGGCCATCCACGCCGGGACGTTGCCGCAACGATTGCAATTAAGTAGCGATGTCGCCGCGTGAATGCCCGGCACAAGGCCGGGCATGACGGTGGAAAGGATTTTGGGATTCTTCCATGTCCGGCCCAAAATATTCAGGCTTTTTGCCAGGCCGGCACCTCATCGAAGGCTATGGCAGTTACGGTTTTCGCTTCGGCGGCATATCGCATCGCGGCTCGATCCTGGCGCTGCCCTCCGGCATTTATGCCTGGGATGTGACGGGGCCGGAGGAGCTTTCGGCCGTGGCCCTGGCGCAGGTCTTCACCGAACCGCGCGGCGATATCGAGCATCTGCTCATCGGCACCGGCGACGAGCTGCGCCCGCTCGCCAAGGATCTGCGCGAAGCTTTGCGTGGGGCCGGCATTCGCGCTGAACCGATGGCGACCGGCGCCGCGGCGCGCACCTATTCGATCCTGTTGGGTGAAAACCGCCGCGTCGCGGCGGCGCTCATTGCCGTGGCCTAATGGCAATGGACCTCGCGGCCGATTATGCCTATTGCGACGCGCTGCTGCGTCGCGACGACAAGGATCGCTGGCTCGCCTGTCTTTTTCTGCCTGCGGCGGTGCGGCCGCATATCATGGCGCTCTATGCCTTCAGCGACGAGATCGCCGGTGTCCGCCAGCGGGCGCGCGAGCCCATCCTGGGCGAGATCCGCTTTCAATGGTGGCGCGACGTCCTCAACGGCGAGGCGGGTGCTGGCGACGCGCCGGTGGCGGCGGCCCTTGTCGATACGCTCTCCCGCTTTAACCTGCCGCGCGAAAAGCTCGTCAGCCTGATCGATGCGCGGCTGTTTGATCTTTATGACGCGCCGATGCCGAGCCTTGCCGCGCTCGAAGCCTATGCCGAGGCGACGGCGGGCCATCTGTTCCGGCTCGCGGCGATGATCCTCGATCCCACGGCCGATGTGGCGCAAGCCTCCCGCCACGCGGGCATCGCCTATGCTTTGACCGGCCTCTTGCGCGGTCTGCCGTGGCAGGTCGCGGCAGGGCAGACCTATGTGCCGCGCGCGCTTTATCCGGAGCCTGATCTGCGCGCCGGCGGCCCGGCGCTCGATGCGGCGCTGGCGCGGCTGCGGGCGCTGGCGCGCGACCATCTGGCGGCGCTGGCGGCGGACCCGGCCGCCAAGGCTGGCGCCGCGGCGGCGGCCTTTCTGCCGGCGGCGCTTTGCGACGTCTATTTGCGCCAGATGGAGAAGCCGGGCTACGATCCACTCGTGACGCTGGTCGAGGTGCCGCAATGGCGCCGCCAATGGCGGCTCTGGCGCGCATCGCGCAAGATCGGCTGACGGCCAAGCGGTTTGCATGCCGCCGGGAATGGTCTAGAAGGCGTGATGTTCAGAAAAGCTTCATCCGCGGCCCGAATTATGGGCCCGGCCGGCGTTTGACCTCGCGCCGCCGGGCGACGCTTTTTTTCCGCGGCCCTGCCGCACCCCGATCAGGCCTTGCAGAGATGAATGAACAGACGCGGGCGGCCAAGAAGGCCGAAGGCCCGGATTATTCAAAAAGCCTCTATCTGCCGCAGACCGATTTTCCGATGCGTGCCGGCCTGCCGCAGAAGGAGCCGGAGCTGCTCGCCCGCTGGCGCGAGATCGGGCTTTATCAGCGCCTGCGCGAGGCCGGGCAGGGGCGGCCGAAATTCGTCGTGCATGATGGGCCGCCTTACGCCAACGGCAACATCCACATCGGCCATGCGCTCAATAAAATCCTGAAGGACCTTGTCGCCCGCTCGCAGCAGATGGCGGGCAAGGATTCGAACTATGTGCCGGGCTGGGATTGCCACGGCCTGCCGATCGAATGGAAGATCGAGGAAGAATACCGCGCCAAGGGCAAGAACAAGGACGAGGTGCCGATCATCGAATTCCGCCGCCAGTGCCGCGCCTTCGCGGCGCATTGGATCGATGTGCAGCGGGAGGAATTCAAGCGGCTCGGCGTCACCGGCGATTGGGACCATCCCTATGTGACCATGAGCTTTCCGGCCGAGGCGCAGATCGCCCGCGAGATCATGAAATTCGCCGCGAACGGCACGCTCTATCGCGGCTCGAAGCCGGTGATGTGGAGCGTCGTTGAAAAGACGGCGCTGGCCGAAGCCGAAGTCGAATATGAAGACCATATCTCTGACACGGTCTGGGTCGCCTTTCCGGTGAAGGCGGTCAAAGATGTGCGCGTCGTCGGCGCGGACCTTGGCGTCGGTGAGAAGCGCAGGCTGCTCGAAGAGGCGAAGGTCGTCATCTGGACGACGACGCCTTGGACGATCCCCGCCAACCGCGCGATCAGCTATTCCGGCAAGATCGCCTATGGTCTCTATCGCGTGACGGCGGCGCCGGAAAACAATTGGGCGCGGGTCGGCGCGACGTTCATCCTGGCGGATGCGCTCGCCGATAGCGTCTTCAAAGCCGCGAAGGTCGAAGGCTACGAGAAAATCACGCCGGTCTATGCCGAGGACTTGCGGGGGCTGACGGCCTCGCATCCGTTGGCGCGCACGCTGCTCGGCTATGAGTTCGACGTGCCTTTGTTCGATGGCGAGCATGTAACGGATGATACCGGCACGGGCTTCGTCCATACCGCGCCGAGCCACGGCCGCGATGACTTCGACATCTGGATGGCGCACGGCCGCGAGCTCACCGCACGCGGGATCGACACGCGCATTCCTTATACGGTCGATGCCGACGGCTTTCTGACCAAGGAAGCGCCGGGCTTCACCGGCAAGCGCGTCATCGATGACAAAGGCAACAAGGGCGATGCCAACGATGCGGTCATCAAGGCGCTGATCGAAGCCGGCGCGCTGATCGCCCGCGGCCGCCTCAAGCATCAATATCCGCATTCCTGGCGCTCGAAGAAGCCATTGATCTTCCGCAACACGCCACAATGGTTCATTGCGATGGACAAGCCGATCGACGTGACCTCGGGCGCGGCGGGTGGGCGTGGCGGCAACGGCGGCCCCTCGCTGCGCGAAACCGCGCTCGAAGAGATCGAGCGCACGCAATGGTATCCGGCGCAAGGCGAAAACCGCATCACCAGCATGGTCGAGAACCGGCCGGATTGGGTCGTTTCGCGCCAGCGCGCCTGGGGCGTGCCGATCGCCATTTTCGTTCACAAAGATACGAGCGACATCCTTGTCGATGCGAACGTGAATGCGCGGATTGCCGAGGCGTTCGAACAGGAAGGCGCCGACGCCTGGTTCGCGCCGGACGCCGCGGCGCGCTTTCTTGCGCCGGATTACAAGCCGGAGGATTTCGACAAGATCGACGACGTGCTCGACGTCTGGTTCGATTCAGGCTCGACCCATGCCTTCACGTTGGAAGATGCGAAGGCCTTTCCCGGTCTTGCCGGCATCAAGCGCATCCGCGACGGCGGTCGTGACGAAGTGATGTACCTCGAAGGCTCGGACCAGCACCGCGGCTGGTTCCAGTCTTCGCTGCTGGAGAGCAGCGGCACGCGCGGGCGCGCGCCTTTCGATGCCGTGCTGACGCATGGTTTCGTGCTCGACGAGAAGGGCCAGAAGATGGCCAAGTCCGTCGGCAATGTCGTGGCCCCGCAGACCGTCATCAAAGATTCGGGCGCCGACATCCTGCGCTTCTGGGTGGCAGCTTCGGATTATTCCGACGATCTGCGCATCGGTTCGGAAATCTTGAAGACCTTCGTCGAGACCTATCGCAAATTGCGCAACACGATCCGCTGGATGCTCGGCTCGCTCGCGCATTACGACGAAGCTGCGCAGAAGGTCCGATTTGCCGACATGCCAGAGCTCGAGCGGCTGATGCTGCATCGGCTGGCCGAGCTCGACACCGAGATCCGCGAAGCCTATGCGCGCTTCGACTATAAGCGCGTCGTCGCGCGTCTCTCGGCCTTCCTCAACACCGATCTGTCCGCCTTCTATTTCGATATCCGCAAGGACACGCTTTATTGCGATCCGCCGTCGAGCTTGAAGCGCCATGCGGCGCTCGCGGCGATCGAGCATATCTTCCGCGCCGTGACGCTGTGGCTCGCGCCGATCCTGGCCTTTACCTGCGAGGAGGCGTGGCTCGCGCGCTATCGCGATGCGGTCTCGATCCATCTCGAACCGTTCCCCGAGATACCGGCCGATTGGCGCGACGAGGCGCTGGCGGCGAAATGGGAGAAAATCCGCCGCGTCCGGTCCGTTGTCACCGGCGCGCTGGAGATCGAGCGCGGCCAGAAGCGCATCGGGTCATCGCTCGAAGCCGCGCCGCTGGTTTACATCGACAATGCCGACTTGCGCGCCGCGCTCGACGGCATCGACTTCGCCGAGGTCTGCATCACCTCCGACATCGTTGTCGAAGCCGGGGAGGGACCGGCTGAGGCCTTTCGCCTGCCGGATGTTGCGGGCGTCGCCGTGGTGCCGGCGCTGGCCCAGGGCCGCAAATGCGCGCGCTCGTGGAAAATCTCGCCGCTCATCGGCAGCGATGCGGATTTCCCCGATGTCACGCCGCGCGACGCGCAGGCGCTGCGCGAGCTGACCGCGCTGGGACGCTGGCCATGATCGCGCGGGCCGATAGCGCCGTGCCGGCGGTCAAAGCCCGGACCTCGCCCGGCCGCGTGCGGGCGATCGGTCTCATGACGGCGCTCGCCATTCTGGTGCTGGATCAGGCCAACAAGCTCTGGCTGATCTTCGGCTACGACATCGCCGCGCACCAGCCGGTCCAACTGACGCCGTTTTTCGACGTCGTTTTCCTGAAAAACCCGGGGATTTCCTATTCGCTGCTCACGACCAACTCGGCTTTCGGCCGCTGGGCGTTGCTTGCGA
This sequence comes from Pseudomonadota bacterium, assembly GCA_040756295.1. Taxonomy (GTDB): domain Bacteria; phylum Pseudomonadota; class Alphaproteobacteria; order Rhizobiales; family Beijerinckiaceae; genus Methylovirgula. The sequence continues at coordinate 350,054 of JBFLZN010000003.1, forward strand.
TCGCCGTCGTGGCGACGGCCTGCCTGACATTGTGGCTCTGGCGGACCCGGCTGGCGCTGACGGCCTTTGCCCTTGGGCTTATCATAGGCGGCGCGCTGGGCAATGCCGCCGATCGGTTAGCCTATGGCTATGTCGCTGATTTTTATCACTTTCATGTCGGCGGTTTTTCCTGGTATGTGTTCAATCTCGCCGATGTTGCGATCTGCATCGGTGTCGGATTGCTGGTTCTCGAGGGGCTCGCGGAAAAACCGCGCGACCGATAGGGCGGGGGCGGGGCAGATTGCCCACAAATCGCCGTGAACTACAGCAAAATGGAAGTTTGCCGAATGCGGCGAAGGAGAGTGCCTTGCCCTTCGATTCACGTAAACCCCGCAGCTTTGTCGCTCTGACCGGCAGCGCCGCGCTCGCGGCTTTGCTGGTCGCGGGTCCGGCCCATGCCGATGGCGATATGTGGAATTCGATGCTGGGCTGGGTCGGCCTCGGCCATAAGCAGCAATCGTCGCCCGATGACGGCACGATCGATTACCGGCCGCGGCCGGCGCTGGTCGTGCCGCCGAAGATGGATCTGCCAAAGCCGCAAGCCTCGACTTCGACGCCGGCCGATTGGCCGCATGATCCCGATGCGTCGGCGCGCGCCGCGGCGCAAGCCGATTCGCGCCGTCCGGCCCCGTCCAGCGATTCAAGCAACGACGGCACCAGCGGCGACTTCGTTGCCGATGCCGATAAATCGAAGCCCAACGCCTCCGGCGAGAGCGAGACTTGCAGCAACCAGGCGGGCAAGCCGATCTGCTTTTATGGGCCGTCCGACCTCGTCAACTTCACCAAAGGCTGGGGGAATTTGGACGGGATGTTCGGTTCTCATCCCGAAGACACCTCGAAGCTGCAGGTCGGGGTCGAGCCGCACCGGCAATACCTGACGCAGCCGCCGCCCGGCTATCAAATGCCGAAGGTGAAGGATGAGGACGCCGACGACGGCAGCGGCGGCGATGCCGATGTGTCGAAATATGATTCGGTGGATGTCGGCGCGCCGCGCCATCACCACCATAACAGCGACGATTCGAGCACCGCGAATTAGAGCATCGGACCGAAAAGTGCGAAGCGGTTTTCGGACAAATCCGATGCGATGAAAAAGACTTAAAACGCCGAAGCCTGGGAACACGGCCGCGGCGCGCCGCGGCCGCCGCTGCTACTTGTCCGGCGTGCGTCCCAAAAGCTTCGCCATCTCTTCCTCAAGCGAGACCATCAGCTCCTCGTTCCCCGTTTGCTGACCAGCGGGGGTGTCGGTTTTCGACGGAGCATTGTCAGGCGCGCGCGGCGTTGCCGGCGGGCCGGGCGGATTGGCGGGCTTCGCTTCGGTTGCGGCCGGTGTCGGCGGTGCAGGTTCGCTTGGCCGGACCGGCTGCGTGAAGGTCGGACCACCGGAGCGCTGCTGCACAGTGACCTGACTTTGGCCTGGCCGCCAACGCGCCAATCCTTGCGCCGGGACGGCGGGACCGACCGGTGGTTTGACGGGGGACGGCGTTTCCAGTTGCGGCGCCGGCTCCGGAGCGGGGGGCGTCGTGGCCGCCGGCGGCGGCACAACGGGCGTGGGTTTGACCTCTGCCCGGACTGGCGGCCGCCGCGGGCCGACCGGCGATAGCGGCGCGCGTCCGGCGGGCTGATTCGGGGCGGGGGCCGGGGTCGTCGCCGGTGCAAGCGGCGGCATCTGACGCGGGCTGACAGGCTCCTCGGCGGCGGGGGCTTCCGGAACGAAGGGCGGCAGCGGCAATTGCGGTTCGAGCGCGGCCGGTTTCAGCGGTTGCGCGGGGGCCAATTGCGCCGGCTCGGCGTGATCCTTCTCGCGCCGCTCCTTCTCGCGGTCCTTGTCGCGTTGGCGGCCGTCACGCGCCTCGGCCCGGACGATCTGCGATTCGATAACAAGATCGTTGGGACCGCCGATCATGATCAGGTGCTCGGTATTGTCGCGGCGCACGATGACAAGCTGACGCTGGCGGTCGAGATCGAAAGCGTCGACGATCCCGAGCCGCAATTGCCGCCCGCGATTGTTGGACATCCGCAAGCGGCGGCCAAAGGCGAGGCGGAAGACAAGCAGGACCAGCAAGGCGGCGACAATCAGGGCGATCGCGGCGGCACCATAGGCCAGGGCCTTATTCCCGTTGAGCAAACTCAAGGCCTGCATAAGCTTTCTTTGATCCCTCGAATGGCCGGCGGCGCATTAAGCTGCTCCAGCCGCTTTAGGCCATTTTCGCGACGCCGGCCAGTTTGACCGGCAGGACCGCGAAATCGCCCTCAATTGCGCTACCTTAACACGCCGGGGCAGGGCCGTCCGGCGAGAGGTTAACAAATGGTTAACGCTGCCAGGCTGAAGCGCCCCTTCGGCTAAGAACGAAGCGACCGCGCGGCTGTGAAACAATGACCTTATCGTGACGCAACTTTTGCGCAAGTACCGCAAGATATCTCGCCGGCAAACTCCTGCTGAAAAGCCCAGCGCTTGCGTTGCAAAGCCCGGCTGCCGGTCGCATTCTGCCGAATCAGGTTCTGCCGTATGTAGGTGGCGACGCCGGACAACGAGGTGACAATTGACCCAGCAGCCGACCACCGCCTTCGACCGCACGGAGCGCGCCGGCAGCCCCGGTCTTGTCCTGCTTTTCGCCGCCTGCCTTGTCGCTCCCATCGCCGCCTTTTCCATCCTGCCGAAGGACGAAGCCGGGACGATGGTCATCGGCCTTTTGACCGTGCTGGCGGTGATCGGCATTTTCGCTCTGTTCGGCTATGCGGTCGGCTTCCTGCAATTTTCCGGTCAGGCGGCCCGCAATGATTTGACGCGCCTCATCTGCGACAGCGAGCCGGAGGGCGCCATTGTCACCGATGCCGCCGGCAAGATCCTCTACGCCAACGAAGCCTATATGCGGCTCTCCGGCGCCCGCGATCCAAGCCAATTGAAAGTCGTCGAGCGGCTCTTTTCCGGGCCGTCGGACGTGTCCGAATCGATCTACCGGCTGGCGCAGGCGGCGCGCGAGGGCAAGCGCAACACCGAGGAATTGCGGCTCTCGCCGCCGCTGACAGGCGAGAGCGGCGTCGGCTGGTATCGCGTGCGGGTGCGGCCGCTCAATTTCTCCGGCGCCAAAAGGGCGACGCTCTGGGCCGTCGCCGACGTGACGCGCGAGCGCGAGCGGCACGAGAACGTCTTTCAGGAATTGCAGCACGCGATCGACTTTCTCGACCACGCGCCGGCCGGGTTCTTTTCCAGCGATGCGACGGGCGCCGTCTCCTACATGAACGCAACGCTCGCCGGCTGGCTCGATTACGATCTGGCGCAGGTCGGCTCGGGCGGTCTTGAATTGAATGATTTCGTCGCCGGCGGCGGTGCGGTGCTGCTGTCGAGCGTCGCCGGCGCGCCGGGCGATGTCATCACCGAGCAGATCGATATGGATTTCAAGCGCCGCAACGGCCAGAGCCTGCCGGTGCGGCTGCTTCACCGGGTGGCCTTCGGGCACGACGGGCTCGCCGGCGCCTCGCGCACGCTGGTGCTGAACCGGGCGCCGGGCGAAGAGCCGGAAGAGGATTTGCGCGCCGCGGAAGTGCGTTTCGCGCGGTTGTTCCTCGCCGCGCCGATGGCGATGGCGCTCGTCGATCGCAACGGCCGCATCAAACGCTCCAATGCCGCCTTCGCCAAGCTGATGCCCGAGGCGCTGCGCGCGACGGACCTGGCGCAACGCAGCATTTACGGCGGCATTTCCGAGGCCGACCGTCCGGCGCTCGAACACGCGATCAATGCGGCGGCGGAATCGAAAATCGATATTGCCCCGGTCGACATGCAGCTGTCCGGCGACCGCTCGGCGCGTCTGCTGTTCTCCGCCTCCGACGCGTCGGACGGTCCGGGGGCGACGATCTATGCCCTCGATACGACGGAGCTGCAGACGCTCAAGGAGAATTTCGCGCAATCGCAGAAGATGCAGGCCACCGGCCAGCTCGCCGGCGGCGTGGCGCATGATTTCAACAATATGCTGACCGCGATCATCGGCTATTCCGATCTCTTGCTCGCCAACCATCGGCCGACCGATCCGTCCTTCCAGGACATCATGCAGATCAAGCAGAATGCCAATCGCGCCGCGGCGCTGGTGCGGCAGCTGCTCGCATTTTCGCGGCGCCAGACGCTGCGGCCGGAGGTGCTGCAGCTTGGCGATGTCCTCTCCGAATTGCAGTTCATGATGCGCCGGCTCGTCGGCGAGAAGAACGCGCTTGAGTTGCGCCACGGCCGCGACCTCTGGCTCGTCAAGGCCGATCTCAATCAGTTCGAACAGGTGATCATCAATCTCGTCGTCAATGCGCGCGATGCGATGCCGAGCGGCGGCAAGATCGAATTGCGGATCGCCAACCAGGCGGCCGCCGATTGCGCCAAGCTCAACGAGAAATCGCTGGCGCCGGCCGATTATGTGATGATCGAAGTCGCCGATACGGGAACCGGAATCCCGGAAGATGTGCGCGACAAGATTTTCGAGCCCTTCTTCACGACCAAAGAGGTCGGCAAAGGCACCGGCCTCGGCCTGGCGATGGTCTATGGCACCGTCAAGCAGACGGGCGGCTATGTCTTTTGCGATTCGACCGTGGGCGTCGGCACGACCTTCCGCATTTTGTTGCCGCGTTACCTGCCGAGCGAGGGCGAGGAAGAAGCCCGCAAGGAGCCCACTAAAAAAGCCGCGACCGATCTCACCGGCCACGGCACCATCCTTCTGGTTGAAGACGAGGAGGCCGTGCGCGCCTTCGGCGCCCGCGCTCTGTCGGCCCGCGGCTATACGGTGCTCGAGGCCGCCAATGGCGTCGAGGCGCTGGAGGTGGCCGAGAAGAATTCCAAGATCGATCTCATCGTCTCGGATGTGGTCATGCCGGAAATGGACGGGCCGACCATGTTCGGCGAAATGCGCAAGCGCGGCATCCATGCGAAAGTGATTTTCGTTTCGGGCTATGCCGAAGATGCTTTTTCGAAGAATCTGCCGGAGGGCGAGGATTTCGGCTTCCTGCCGAAGCCCTTCACCTTGAAGCAATTGATCGAAGCGGTGAAAGACGCGGCGCCGGCCGCCTGAGGCGAAGATGAGCAGGGCAGGCCGCACTCTTCTCTGGCTCGGAATGGCGGCGGTGCTGGCGGCCGGCGAGCCGCAGATGGCGGGCGCGAAGCCCGTGCCCCGCACGGCCGAGCCCATCCGCCAGATTGCCCTCAGCGAAGAAAAGATCACGCAATTTCTCGCGGCGCGACCGGCGCTCGATGCACTTCTCGCCAAGGCGCCGGCGAGCGCCGCCGCGCCCGATCCGCGGCTGTTGAAGGCGCTCAATGATGCGGCGCGTAAAGACGGCTTCGCCGATTATGCCGATTACGAAACCGTCGCAATCAACATCGTCTGGATTTTGACCGGCATTGATCCGCTGAACAAAAAATATGTCGGCGTCCCGGCGCTGACGAAGCTCGAAGTCGTCAATCTCCTGAGCGACAAATCCTTGTCGCCCAAACAACACAAATTGCTGCTCGAGGCGCTGCACATGCAAATGCTCAGCGCCGCGCCGGTCAAATATGCCGCGAATGTTCCGCTCGTCGTAAAGTTCTACGACAAATTACTTGCGGCGGACGCGAAAGATTAATCGCGCGCCCATTTGTGGCGGCGCTCTTCCTCGCGGGCATAATAGCGATGATGCCTCGGCGGCTGATCGTAGCTCGTCGTGATCCTGCGCACGCGATGCCGCGGCACGCGGGTGACATCCGCCACCGGCTGAGCCGTCTGGAAGACGGCGCGGCAGGGCGCGCTTAAATTCGCAACATTGGCCTGCATGCAGGCGGCGACCCGATCGCCGTCTGGAATTTCCGCGGAGCAGAGGCGGAAGGCGTCGGGCGTGCAGGCTTCGCGTTGCGCCTCCGTCACCTCGAAGGCGCGCGCCGCCACGCTGAAGCTCAGACTGAATCCAACCGCCAATGCGAGCGCACCGGCTCGGACGGCGACGTTTTCTTGAACCATATTTTTCTGCTCGCGCATGAACTCCCCCGTTCTTGGCGGTGCCATTTGCGCTTAGGTCAACCAGCCAAGCCAAATGCTAACACGACAAAACCGCTCACAGTTCCGTTACATAGATCAATTCACAAGCTTCACATTCGCGCATGACAAGATGTGAATGCAGCTAAACGAACGCGCACATTAGCAGGCGCGCCGTGCGCCGTGCGTTGAATTAATCGTGCGAATTATTTTTGTTGACTAGGAAACTTTTTGCAGATTTCCTCGTCCGCAAGGGGCAATCATGGCGCGCGGGGCTTCCGATCTCACATCGCATCTCGGTTATTGGCTGCGGCACGTGTCCAATCACGTCTCGCAAGGCTTTGCCCGCAAGCTCGAAAAACGCGACGTCACCGTGGCCGAATGGGTGATTTTGCGCGAGCTCTATGGGGTGGGGCCGGTCGCGCCGAGCCGCCTTGCCGGCAAGCTTGGCTTGACCCGCGGTGCGGTCACCAAGCTCGCCGACCGGCTCATCGCCAAATCGCTTCTGGTGCGCCGTGCGAGCCTCGCGGACGGCCGCGCGCAGACCTTGGCGCTGACCGCGCAGGGCCGCCTCATCGTGCCGGCGCTGGCCGCGCTCGCAGATCAGAACGAAACCGAATTTTTTTCGCATCTCAGCGCCGCGGAGCGCAGCGACATGGCGCGCATCCTGCGCGACATCGTCACCCGCCGCGGCCTCAGATCGGCGCCGGCGACCTGAGTGCGTCATCATTTCATCATCGATCCGAGATTACGCAGGCGGCTGTCCGATCTCTTTCCCCGGCCGTCGCGCGCGCTATTTCGGCCGCACCGGCGAGACTCATGTCGGACATGTCCCGCCGGCACAGCCTTAGCAGGACGAAAGGATGACCATGTTCGATCACATCGCACTGCGCACCGGTGAGCTTAGGAAGCTGGTCAAATTTTACGAGGCGGCGCTGGGGCCGCTTGGTTATGCCAAGCTTGTGAGCTTTGACGATGGCGCCGGCTTCGGCGCCGACCGGCCGACGCTTTGGATCGGCGAAGCCGACGAAGAGCCAAGCAGCGTCCATATCGCCTTCGCGGCGCCCAATACCGCGGCGGTCGATGCCTTCTACAGGGCGGCCATGGCCGCCGGCGGAAAAGATAATGGTGCGCCCGGTCCGCGTCCGGATTATGAGCCCGGCTATTATGCGGCCTTCGTGATCGATCCCGATGGAAACAATCTCGAAGCCGTGCATCATCAAAGGGCTTAAGCGGGGAGGATGCCGGTGCCGAAGTTGAAGACGTTTCTCGGGTTGATCGTCGCCGCAATGTTTCTCGCCGGCCTTGAGCCGGCGCTGGCGCGGCATCATCACCATCATGACGACGTGGATGCGTCGGGTCTTGCCGGTGACACCTTGCTCATCATTCGCCATGCCGAGAAGCCCGAGGGCGATAATGGCGGTCCCGGCCTTGCGCCTGCGGGCGAGGCGCGGGCCAAGGCCTATGCGGACTATTTCCAGCATTTTCAGCTCGACGGCGCGCCGGTGAAGATCGGCGCGATCATTGCCACCGCCGATTCGGAGGACAGCGACCGGCCGCGCCTCACCGTCACGCCCTTCAGCCAGGCGAGCGGTCTCAAGATCGAGCAGCCGTTTCCCGATAAGGAGGTCAAGGCGCTGGCGCATTGGCTTGCCGCGGGCGAGCCGAACCGCGCCATCCTCATCGCCTGGCATCACGGCAAAATGCCGAAGCTCCTCAATCAGCTTGGCGCCGATCCTGACGAACTTCTGCCCGACGGAATCTGGCCGGAAGACACCTACAATTGGGTGATCGCCCTGAAATACGATGCTCAGGGCGATCTCACCGAGGCCAAGAAGATCGTCGAGCCCGCGTTCAGCAATTAGCGAGCGCGGGCTCGAACGCCTTATTCGCCGTCATACGGACGGTATCCGCGATAGCGGTGATGATAGGCGTAGCCCGACCATCGCGCCTGCGCATCCTGCGTGCATTCAATGCCGCAGGGGACGCCCCAGACATCCCGCGAGAGATTGGCGAGAGACGGATAGGTTCCGTCCGGGTTCTGGTAGATGCTGTAGCGCTCGGTCGGATAGGCGTAATGCCATCCCTGCGCTTGCGAGGGACCGCTCAGGGCGAGTCCTAAGCAGCATGTCGCCGCGGCCAAAGCCGACTTCAAGACGAACTGCATGTTCGACCTCCAAGTTGGGATAGCCCCCTTGAAGTCGGATATAGGTGCGAAGCAGCGAAACTGAGCGGCTTTCCCGCACAAGAGCAGGTAATATTTTCTTTAGCGTGCGTTGCGGCGGCGTCGCCGCGCCGGCCAATGATGGGGTCGATCAGGTCTTCAGCCGATAACCCGTCTTGAAGATCCAGAAGACGATGCCGCTGCAGAGCGCCAGGAACAACAAGGTCATGGCGAGGCTGACGCCGACATTGATGTCGGAGAGACCGTAGAAGCTCCAGCGGAACCCGCTGATGAGATAGACCACGGGGTTGACCAGCGTGACGTTGCGCCAGAACGGCGGCAGCATGTCGATCGAATAAAAGCTGCCGCCGAGAAAGGTCAGCGGCGTCACGATCAACAGCGGGATCAATTGCAGCTTCTCGAAACTGTCCGCCCAGATGCCGATGACGAAGCCGAACAGGCTGAAGGTGATGCTGGTCAGGACCAGAAAGGCCAGCATCCAGAGCGGATGCAGAATGCCGATGTTGATGAAGACCGCCGCCGTGGCGAGCGTCAGCAGGCCGAGGAACATCGATTTCGCCGCGGCGGCGCCGACATAGGCGATGACGATCTCGACCGCCGAGATCGGCGCCGACAAAATCTCGTAAATCGTCCCGACGAAGCGCGGAAAATAGATGCCGAACGACGCATTGGCGATGCTCTGCGTCAAGAGGTTCAGCATGATGAGGCCGGGGACGATGAAGGCGCCGTAGCTGACCCCGCCGACATGCGAGATGCGCGAGCCGATCGCCGAGCCGAAGACGACGAAATAGAGCGCCGTCGACAGCACCGGCGAGACGATGCTCTGCAGCATCGTGCGCCGCATGCGTGCGAACTCGTAGATCCAAATTGCCCGGATCGCTTGGAAATTCATGCGCTCTTCCCGATAAGGCCGACGAAAATATCTTCGAGCGAACTTTGCTCGGTCCGCAGGTCCGCAATGCCGATGCCGGCGGCATTGAGACTTTCAAGTAGGATCGCGACCGGCGCGGAGCCGCCGTTCTCCGTATAGGTATAAGTCAGCTCGCGGCCGTCCTCGCTGAGGCTCAGCGGATAGGCTTGCAGGGCCGCGGGCAGGGTGGCGAGCGGCGCGTTGAGCGCGAACGTCAGCTTCTTCTTGCCGAGGCTTTGCATCAGCCGCTTTTTGTCTTCGACCAGAATCAATTCGCCCTGACGGATGACGCCGACGCGGTCGGCCATCTCCTCGGCCTCTTCGAGATAATGCGTGGTGAGGATGATCGTCGTGCCGGCGGCGCGCAATTTGCGCACGAGCTCCCACATGCCGCGGCGCAATTCGACATCGACGCCAGCCGTCGGCTCGTCGAGAAAGAGGATATTCGGCTCGTGCGACAGTGCCTTGGCGATCATCAGGCGCCGCTTCATGCCGCCGGAGAGCGTGCGCGCCTGGCTGTCCTTGCGGTCCCAGAGGGAGAGATCGCGCAAGAGGCTTTCGAGATAGGCATCGTCCGGCTTCTTGCCGAAGAGGCCGCGGCTGAGCCTGACCGTTGCGAAAACGCTCTCGAAGAAATCGATGGTCAATTCCTGCGGCACGAGGCCGATCATGGCGCGGGCGGCGCGATAATCGCGGATGATGTCGTGGCCGGCGGCGCTGATCTTCCCCTCGGTCGGCGTGACGATGCCGCAGATGATGCTGATCAGCGTCGTCTTGCCGGCGCCGTTGGGGCCGAGCAGGGCGAAAATCTCGCCCTTGTTGATTTCGAGACTCACGTCCTTCAGCGCCGCACGGCCGCCGGCATAGGTCTTCGAGAGATGACTGACAGAGATGATCGGGGGCATGACCGGGACGCTGGGGGGCAGGAGGACGGGTGCTTTTATCTGAGTCACGCCAAACAAAAAAGAAAGAACAAAAATCGTACGGATTTCGCTTGGCAGGTGAGAACAAACAGCGTACATTGGCTTGGCAGTTACGGCGACAAGAGCCTCGGTCGCAACCCATTGCGCTTGTCCGCGCGCCCATGTCAGAAGGAATTATCCGAATGAGCCAAGCGAATCTCCGCCTTGTGGAAGGAACATCCGTGGACAAGTCCAAGGCGCTCGACGCCGCCGTCTCCCAGATCGAGCGTGCCTTCGGCAAAGGCTCGATCATGCGCCTCGGCAAGAGCCAGAAGGCGGTCGAGATCGAGACCATTTCAACCGGTTCGCTCGGCCTCGATATTGCGCTGGGCGTCGGCGGCCTGCCGCGCGGCCGGGTCGTCGAAATCTATGGGCCGGAATCCTCCGGCAAGACCACGCTGACGTTGCATGTCATCGCCGAGGCGCAGAAGCACGGCGGCGTCTGTGCCTTCATCGATGCCGAACATGCGTTGGATCCCGTCTATGCGCGCAAGCTCGGCGTCAATCTCGACGAGCTCTTGATCTCGCAGCCCGACACCGGCGAGCAGGCGCTCGAAATCACCGACACACTGGTGCGGTCCGGCTCGGTCGACGTGCTGGTGATCGATTCGGTGGCGGCGCTGACGCCGCGTGCGGAAATCGACGGCGAGATGGGCGAGAGCCAGCCGGGCCTTCAGGCGCGGCTGATGAGCCAGGCGCTGCGCAAGCTCACCGCCTCGATCTCCAAGTCGCACACCATGGTCATTTTCATCAACCAGATCCGCATGAAGATCGGCGTCATGTACGGCAGCCCGGAAACGACGACCGGCGGCAATGCGTTGAAATTCTATGCCTCGGTGCGGCTCGATATTCGCCGTATCGGCTCGATCAAGGAGCGCGACGAGGTCGTCGGCAACCAGACCCGCGTGAAAGTGGTGAAGAACAAGGTGGCGCCGCCCTTCAAACAGGTCGAGTTTGACATCATGTATGGGGCAGGCGTTTCGAAAACCGGCGAATTGATCGACCTTGGCGTCAAAGCCGGTGTCGTCGAGAAATCCGGTGCCTGGTTCTCCTATGATAGCCAGAGGCTCGGCCAGGGCCGCGAGAACGCCAAAGCCTATCTGAAGAACAATCCGGAGACCGCCGACCGTATCGAGCAAGCGATCCGGGAGAATTCCGGCCTGATTGCCCAGCGCATCCTCGATCCGGGCGAGGCGGCGGAAGACGACGCGCTCGACGGCTGAGCCGGAGGCTGCCTCCGGCGCTCGACAGCGGAAAGGCGGAAAGCTAGAAGACGGGCTTTCCCTCCCGCTTAGACAGTCGCGGCTTATCTCGCCGCGCGCATGGATGCAGAGATGAACGGCGTCAACGAGATCAGGACCGCGTTTCTCGATTATTTTGCCCGCCACGGGCATGAGATTGTCGCGTCCTCGCCGCTCGTCCCGCGCAATGACCCGACATTGATGTTCACCAATGCCGGCATGGTGCAATTCAAGAATGTCTTCACCGGCATCGAGAAGCGGCCGTATACGCGCGCCGCGTCGGCGCAAAAATGCGTCCGCGCCGGCGGCAAGCATAACGATCTCGACAATGTCGGCTATACGGCGCGCCACCACACCTTTTTCGAAATGCTCGGCAATTTCTCCTTCGGCGATTATTTCAAGGCCGAAGCGATCGAGCGTGCCTTTAAGCTGACAACCGAGGTCTTCGGCCTGCCGAAGGACAAGCTGCTCGTCACGGTCTATCACACCGACGACGAGGCTTTCGATCTGTGGAAGAAGATCGCCGGCTTTCGCGACGAGAAGATCATCCGCATCGCCAGTTCCGATAATTTCTGGTCGATGGGCGACACCGGGCCCTGCGGCCCGTGCTCGGAGATTTTCTTCGATCAGGGCGATAAATTTGCCGGCGGTCCGCCCGGTAGCCCTGATGAAGACGGCGACCGTTTTCTGGAATTCTGGAATCTCGTCTTCATGCAATATGAGCAGATCGCGCCGGGCGACCGGATCGATCTGCCGCGGCCGTCGATCGACACCGGCATGGGACTTGAGCGCATCGCCGCGCTGCTGCAGGGCGTCCCGTCGAATTACGACATCGATCTGATGCGCGCTTTGGTGCTCGCGGTCGCGCAGGCGACGGGCGTCGATCCGGACGGGCCGCAGAAGGCGAGCCATCGCGTCATCGCCGATCATTTGCGTGCGTCGGCGTTTCTCGTCGCCGACGGTGTCTTGCCGTCGAATGAAGGCCGCGGCTATGTCCTGCGCCGCATCATGCGCCGTGCCATGCGCCATGCCCAGCTCCTCGGTGCGAAGGAGCCGGTGATGTGGCGGCTCGTGCCGGTGCTGGTGCGCGAAATGGGTCAGGCCTATCCGGAGCTCGTGCGGGCCGAGGCGCTCATCGTCGAGACATTGCGGCTGGAGGAGACGCGCTTTTTGACCACGCTGGCGCGCGGTCTTGCGATCCTCGATGAAGAGACGCGCAACCTGCCGCAAGGCGGCGTTCTTCCCGGCGCGGCGGCTTTCAAGCTTTACGACACCTATGGCTTTCCGCTGGACTTGACGCAGGACGCTTTGCGCGGCCGCGGATTGGGCGTCGATGTCGTGGGTTTCAACACCGCCATGGATCAGCAGCGCGCCGAGGCGCGCAAGGCCTGGGCGGGTTCGGGGGAAGCGGCGACCGAATCGATCTGGTTCGGATTGAAAGAGCGCGTCGGGGCGACCGATTTTCTCGGCTACGAGACCGAGACGGCCGAAGGCGTTATCGTAGCTCTGCTCAAGGACGGCCATGAGGTTCAGCGGCTCGCCGCCGGCGAGAGCGGCCAGATCATCCTCAATCAAACGCCGTTCTACGGCGAATCCGGCGGCCAGGTCGGCGACACGGGATTGATCCGCGCGCCGAACCTCAGTTTCCGCGTCGCCAATACGCATAAGAAGCTCGGCGATCTTTTCGTTCATGACGGCAAGGTCGAGAGCGGCCACGCGACAATCGAGCTTTCCGTCGAACTTGAGGTCGATCACGCCCGGCGCGGCGCCGTGCGCGCCAATCATTCGGCGACGCATCTTCTGCATGAATCTTTGCGCCGGGTTTTGGGCGATCATGTCGCGCAAAAGGGCTCGCTCGTCGCGCCGGATCGTTTGCGCTTCGACTTCGCCCATCCGAAACCGATTTCCGCCGAAGAGCTCGCCGAGGTCGAGGATATCGCCAATCGCGTCGTTCTGCAGAACGCGCCGGTCGAGACGCGGCTGATGGATGTGGACGAGGCGATCGAATCCGGGGCCCGCGCGCTGTTCGGGGAAAAATACGGCGATCAGGTGCGCGTCGTCTCGATGGGCGATGCGCTGGAGACGGACGGCGCGCGTCCCAATGCGGCCTTTTCGGTCGAGCTTTGCGGCGGCACGCATGTGCGCCGCACAGGCGACATCGGCCTTATTTCGATCATGTCGGAATCGCCGGTCGCCGCCGGCGTGCGCCGCATCGAGGCGAAGACCGGCCTCATCGCGCGCCGCCACTTGAACGAGCAAGCGCAGCGGCTTCAGGCGCTCGCGCAATTGCTCAAGGCGCCGGAAGATGAGGCCGCGACACGCCTCGCGCATGTGCTGGAGGAGCGCCGCAAGCTCGAGCGCGAATTGAGCGAGGCGCGCAAGCGCCTGGCGATGGGCGGCGGTGCGGCAGAAGCCCCGATCGAAGAGATCAATGGCGTCAAATTTTTCCGCAAGGAAGTGTCGGGCATCGAGATGAAGGATTTGAAATCGCTGGCGGATGAGGCGAAGCAAAGTCTCGGCTCCGGGGTCGTCGCCATTGTCGGCATCGATGCGGAAGGCAAGGCCGGGGTCGTCGTCGGCGTCACCGAGGATCTGACGCCGCGCTTTGATGCCGTGGCGCTGGTGCGGGCGGCGGCCGCAAAACTCGGCGGCAAGGGCGGCGGCGGCCGGCGTGATCTCGCCCAGGCCGGCGGCCCGGATGGCGGCAGCGCCCAGGCGGCTTTGGCGGCGATCGCTGCGGCGTTGCAGCAAACCGCAGACGCCGTCTAGAGCATCGGACCGAAAAGTGTGAAGCGGTTTTCGGATGAATCCGATGCGGTTTTAAGAATAATCGGACCGAAAAAGTGCGAAGCGGTTTTCGGACAAATCCGATGCGATGAGAAAGACTTAAAAGCGCCGAGCGATTCAATGTGAACGTCCGACGCTTGAGGGCGGTTTGCGGGCCGCTTCATTCGGCGCCGCACATAGCCTTTGCGCATCATGGCCTTATGCCCGCACGGAACCGCCCGCGGCATATGCCGTTAATCTGCGCCTCGGGTGCCAGAATTTCAGCCCCACCTCCGCGCGAACCGAGGCCCGGCTCTGGCCGGTGTGCGGAGCGGCGAGGGAGCGCGCGATGAGCTTCGGCAATATGCTCTATTGGGCCTTGGTTTTCCTCATCATAGCGATCGTCGCCGGCGTGCTCGGCTTCGGCGGCGTCGCCGGCACCGCGACCGAAGTGGCACATGTGCTGTTCTGGATCGCGATCATCCTGCTCCTCGTTTCGCTGGTCTTCGGCCTCAGGCGGCGTTAGCGCGCCAGCCGGCCGAACGGGCTATCGATCTGCGTCGCGCGATGCGCTAGGCTCCCACAAAAGTAAGGGCGCCGGCGTGCCGGCGTCCGTGTGAGGAGGACGCGCCATGGAAATTCGCGAACCGCGGGCGAAAGCGGCGTCTGCCGCGTTGGACTGGTCGGCGGGCGGCTATTCGGTCGCCGCCAAGTCGCTGCAATTGCTGGCCGAGGACATCAGCACGATTTCGGCGGCCAATTTCGAGCGCAATGCCAAGCTCATCGATGATTTGCGCAGCGCGCGCACCGTCGAGGATCTCGTCTCCGTCCAGACGAAATTCATGGCGACCATGTTCGAGGCTTTCAATGATCACGTCCGGCTGATGGGCGCGCGCATGGCGGAATTGCGCAGCGGGATCATCGACGCCAGCCATGCCGCGCCGGCCCTTCCGGCTGACGGCGCCGCGCTTGGCTCCGCCAATGGTTTGAACCAGGCGATCGAAGCCACTAATGTGGCGACGATGGCCAATCTCAAGGCGAGCCAAGAGATCACGCGCTCCGCCTTCGAGGCGGCGGAGAAGGCGGCCGATACGATCCGCAATGCGACGCGCAGTGCGTTTTCTGCCGATGGCATGCCACCGACGGGGATCTGAGCGCCGTTCAGCGCGAGGTGATGGCGTTGCGCAGCCCGAGCGGGTGGGCGATGTAATCGAGCCGTTCCAGGCTCGCGCCGGTGCCGCGCACCTGGACGGAGCCATAGCCGAGGAGGCGGCCGACGAGCGATTGGTCGACGTCGACCGACTCGACCTTGTCCATGTTCATCTCGACCGTGTGGCGGCGGATGAAGCCGGTCTTGTAGATCACCCGCGTCGAGGTGACGGCGATTTCGGTCGCGAAGCTGCGCCACCAGGCATGCGCCGCTGCGATGAAGGTGAGCACCGCGAAAATGAAGGCGAGGCTGAGGGCTGCGAATTTGAGCCCCGCCTGGTCATCAAAAAAACGCAGCGCCCCGAAGCACAGCACGGCGAGAACCAGGAAAGCGATTGCCCGGCGATAGATGATCCAATGCAAATGCCCGTCGAAGAGGACTTTTTCGTCAGGCTGAAGAATCTGGCCGAGATAGCTCATGCGCCACATTAACTCCGCGTCATGTTGAGGGTCGGTCCGGCAATCGGGGCCAGCCAGCACTATTTCAATGCCGAATAAAGTGCTCGTGACAAGGCATTGTGCTGCCACAAATTTTCCTGATGCTGCGGTGGCGCTTTCGAGCCCGGCCGTTGCCCTTGCCAAGGCGGCGGTATGGTATTCGCAGGCAAACTGGTCCACAACATCCTTCCTGATTTGAGGCGAGATCGCGATGGCGGAAGCGAACACAACATCCCTTGAAGCGGCCGTATCGCGCGCGGCGGAGGCGGCGCTCGACAGGATCGCGGCGGCCCGCGCCGCGCTCGGCACCGTCATCTTCGGCCAGCAGCAAGTGATCGAGGAGGCGCTTGTCACGCTGCTCTCCGGCGGCCACGGCCTGCTTGTCGGCGTGCCCGGTCTCGCCAAAACGAAACTGGTCGAAAGTCTCGGCAAAGTGCTCGGCCTCAATGCCCGGCGCGTGCAATTCACGCCCGATCTGATGCCGGCCGATATTCTCGGCTCCGAAGTCCTGGAGGAATCGGCCGATCGGCGCCGCAGCTTCCGTTTCGTGCCCGGGCCGATCTTCGCCCAATTGCTGATGGCCGACGAAATCAACCGCGCGAGCCCGCGCACGCAATCGGCGCTGCTGCAGGCGATGCAGGAGCATCATGTTTCGGTCGCCGGCGAGCGGCACGATCTGCCGGCGCCTTTCCATGTCCTCGCGACGCAGAACCCGCTCGAGCAAGAGGGCACTTATCCTTTGCCGGAAGCGCAGCTCGACCGTTTCTTGATGCAGATCGACGTGCCTTATCCCGATCGCGCGGCGGAAAAGCAGATCCTCATCGAGACGACCGGCGACAAGGATCAAGAGCCGCGCCAGGCGATGACGGCGGAAGACCTGCTGACGACCCAGCGCCTCGTGCGCCGCCTGCCGGTCGGCGAGCAGGTCGTCGAGGCGATCCTCGATCTCGTCCGCTCGGCGCGTCCGGGCGAGGGCGATGCGACCATCACGCAGCATATCGCCTGGGGGCCGGGGCCGCGTGCGGCGCAATCGCTGATGCTGGCGAGCCGGGCGCGGGCTTTGGTCGATGGCCGCCTGTCGCCGTCGATCAGCGACATCGTCGCCTTGGCCGAGCCGGTGCTGAAACACCGGATGGCGCTGACCTTCACCGCCCGCGCCGAGGGCGAAACCGTGCCAGGGATCATCGCGAAGCTGACACGGAAGCTCGCCTGATCATGAGCGATGTGCGTCTGCTCAACCGCGCAGAGCAGCAGGTTTCGATGGCGACGGAAGGCGGCGCGCTGGCGCTTGCGGCCAAGCTGCCGAGCCTGATCGTCGCCGCGAAGGAGGTTGCCGCCAGCGTCACGCATGGCGTGCATGGCCGCCGCCGCGCCGGCATCGGCGAAACCTTTTGGCAGTTCCGGCCGTTCGTGCCGGGCGAGTCGACGGCCGGGATCGACTGGCGCCGTTCGGCGCGCGACGACCGCATTTATATCCGCGAGCGCGAATGGGAGGCGGCGCATAATGTGGCGATCTGGATTGACCGGTCGCCGTCGATGGGCTTCGTCTCCACCTTGGCCCGCCAGCCGAAAAGCGATCGGGCGCTTGTTCTTGGCCTCGCCGCGGCCGATCTTCTGGTGCGCGGCGGCGAGCGGGTGAGCCTGCTCGGCCTCACGCGGCCGCTCGCTTCGCGCAGCATCATCGCGCATTTTGCCGAGACCATGCTGGCCGAAGAGCGCACGGCGGGCTATGTGCCGGCGGAACTGCCGCCCAATCTCGTCTTGGCGCCGCGCACCCATGCGCTGCTGATCTCGGATTTTTTGAGCGATCCGGCGGCGATTGCGGCGCGGATCAAGACGCTCGCCTCGCGCGGCGCACACGGCCATCTCGTCATGATCGCCGACCCGGCCGAGGAAACGTTTCCCTTTGCGGGCCATACCGAATTTCTCGATGTCGATTCCACGGCGCGGATGCGAGTCGGGCAGGCGGAGAGCTTTCGCCGCGACTATATCGCCCGGCTCGCCGCGCATCGTGCCGCCATAGAGCAGGCCGCCCGCCAGCGCGGCTGGAGTTTTTTGCCGCATCGAACGGACCGCCCGGCTTCCGAAGCTTTATTGGCCTTGCGGATGCGGCTTGAGGCTGATTTTCCGGGGACTGCGCATTGATGTTCGGTCTCCCGCTGGTTTTCGCTTTTCCGGCTGTTTTGATCGCCCTCGTCGGCCTGCCGGTGCTTTATTATCTGCTGCGGGTGACGCCGCCCAATCCACGCCGGGTGCCGTTTCCGCCGCTGCGTCTCATCCTTGATCTTCGCCCGCAAGACGAGACCGCGGCGCGCACGCCTTGGTGGCTGCTGGCGCTGCGTCTCGTGCTGGCCGCGGCCATCATCCTCGCCATGGCCGGGCCGGTGCTGAATCCGCTGCCGGCGGGCGCCGGCGGTAAGGCGCCCTTGCTGGTCGTGCTCGATGACGGATGGCCCGCGGCACCGACCTGGGACATGCGGCAAGCCGCTGCGGCGGAGCGGATCGAAGCAGCAGGGCGGTCCGGCCAGCTTGTGGCGCTTGCGGCGACTTCCGAGGGCAGCCGCGAAATCGGCCTCGGCGATGCAACGCATGCGCTGGAACATCTGCGCGCCATCAAGCCTTTGCCCTATGTGCCGGATCGGCTGGCTTTGCTGGCGCCGATCAAGAAGCTGATCGACACCGCGCCGAAGACCGAAATCGTCTGGATCGCCGATGGTCTGGCGCGTGGCCATGCGCGCGAATTTGCCGAGAAGCTCGCAGGCATGGCGCCACATCTCGCGCTCGTCACGAGCGCTCAGACGAGCCGCGCGCTCGCCGGGCCCGAAAACCGCAGCGACGGTCTCAACATCCGGGTTTTGCGCGCATCGGCGGCGGGGCCGGGGCAGGGAATCGTCCGCGCCCTCGACCTCAAGGGGCTCGCCATTGGCGAGACGCGCTTTGCCTTTGCCAATGGCACGCGCGAAACAAAGGCGAGCTTCGATCTGCCGGTCGATCTGCGCAATGATATCGCCCGGCTTGAAATTCTCGACGAACATTCCGCCGGCGCCGTGTCCTTGCTCGATGAGCGCTGGAAACGCCGCACCGTCGCTATCGTCAGCGACGAGACTGCCGATGTCTCGCTGCCGTTGCTGGCGCCGAACTATTATCTGCGCAAAGCCTTGGCGCCTTTCGCTGACGTGCGCGAAGCGCGGCCCGGCACGCCCGATCCAATCGGCGTTTTGCTCGATCAGCATCCCGCCGTCCTGATCCTCGCCGATGTCGGCACCGTCTCCGACGCCGACGATGCGCGGCTGAAGCAATTTGTCGGCGACGGCGGCCTGTTGTTGCGTTTCGCCGGAACGCGGCTCGCGGCGGGAACCGACGAGCTCGTGCCGGTACGGCTGCGGCGCGGCGGCCGCGTGCTTGGCGGCGCGCTGTCTTGGGAAACGCCGAAGCGGCTCGCGCCTTTCGATGCGCAAAGTCCCTTCGTCGGCCTGCCCGTGCCGAAAGATGTGACGGTGCGCCGGCAGGTGCTTGCCGAGCCCGACGCCGATGTGCCGGGCAAGACCTGGGCGCATCTTGTCGACGGCACGCCGCTCGTCACCGCCGCCCATGACGGCAAGGGGCTGATCGTCCTTTTCCATGTGACGGCCGACACGACCTGGTCGAACCTGCCGATCTCCGGTCTCTTCGTCGATATGCTGCGCAAGATCGTTGACCTGTCGCAGACGCTCGCCAAGGCCGATGCGACAAATGCAGGCGCGCAAAAGACGGAGACCGTGCCGCCGACCAGCATTCTCGACGGCTTCGGCGTACTTGGCGCGCCGCCGCCGACGGCGAAACCCGTGCCGCTCAATTTCAATGGCGCCGGAACGCTCGAACATCCGCCGGGCTTCTACGGGCCGCCGGATCAGCTTCTTGCCATCAATGCGCTCGGCGCTGGCGAAACGTTGCAGGCGGCGGATTATTCCGGCCTCGGCTTTGCGCAGGAGCCGTTGCGGCGCGCGGCGCCGACCGACTTGCGTCCGGCGCTGCTGGCCTTGGCCTTCCTGTTGTTCCTCGCCGACTCGCTCGCCTCGCTCTGGCTTTCGGGCGGCCTGTCGCGCCGCTTCGGCCGCGCCGCCGCGGCACTGATTCTCGTCGGCCTCGCCGCAGGCTTTGCCGCGCCGGGGCAGGTCAAAGCCGCGCCCCGCGCCGATGCGCCGCTGTCGCAGAGCGATCTGCAATCTGCCCTCAACACGCGCCTTGCCTATGTCATCAGCGGCGACGCGGATGTCGATGCGGAGAGCAAGGCCGGGCTCGCGACGCTCTCGCAAATTCTGGCGCAGCGCACCTCGCTGATCCCCGGCACGCCGGTCGGCGTCGATCCGGCGCATGACGAGCTGGCCTTCTATCCGATGCTCTATTGGCCGATCGTTGCCGGCCGTCCGCAGCCCTCGGCCGCGGCGGTTGCCAAGATCGCGGCCTATATGAAGCAGGGCGGCACCATCATCTTCGATACGCGCGACGCCTTGACCGCGCATACGGATGGGCCGCCGACGCCCGAGACCTTATGGCTGCGCCAGCTTCTGCATGGCGTCGACGTTCCGCAATTGGAGCCGATCCCGCAGGACCATGTCGTCACCAAGACGTTCTATTTGATCGACGGTTTTGTCGGCCGCTATGAAACTGGCCAGACATGGATCGAGGCTTTGCCGCCGCCAAACCCGGCGGATGGCGCCCGGCCGGCGCGCGCCGGCGACGGCGTCTCGCCGATCCTCATCACCTCAAACGACCTCGCGGCCGGCTGGGCCGCCGACGAGAACGGCGACAGCCTTTACGCGCTGATGCCCGGCGGTCCGCGCCAGCACGAACTGGCGCTGCGCGGCGGCGTTAATCTCGTCATGTATACGCTGACGGGCAATTACAAAACCGACCAGGTCCATGTCCGCGACCTGCTCGAACGCCTGGCGCACTAGCAGGCCGCTGAGCGCGATTCGTAAATACCTTCACACGAGCATGATCATGCTGCGGCCTCCAATTGCATCGACGGAAACGCATGTTCAAGCGACAAGATGCTGATCATACGGCTGTCTATCGTTACAATACCGCTTACGATGCTTCGAATTTCATCACTCCCGAGATCCGGCGTCGGCTGAATCATATCGCTGGAAACCGTCAGGATGTCGGAGACTGCATCGACGAGCAGGCCCGTGATTTGCTGACCTATTTCCGTGACGATGATGACGCTGCGTATGGTCGGCTCCCGGGGCTCGAAGCCGAGACGGGCTGCGAGATCGATAATGGGAAGGACCGCCCCGCGTAGGTTGACCACGCCCCGAACATATTTTGGCGCATGCGGTAGCGGCGTTGCCAACGTCCAACCCCGAATTTCCTTCACCGTTATAACTTCGACGCAGAAATCCAAATTCTGGATCTGAAAGGCGAGAAGCTCGCTGTCTGCACCCGAAGACGCTGCTAGCTGCGTCATGATTCTAAACTCCTCCCAACTGCCTTCCATCGATTGCGGGCCGAGAGTCTACAGATTCCGTGCTGTCGCGGCTCGACTATGGGCGATTGTAAGCGCGGCCTTCGTACGCCGCGCTGGGGCGGCCGGCGTGGCTTCAACTGCCTCCACAGGGGCAATGCCGGCTCCGAGCCGAAAATGCCCGACGAGGCGGCTGAGTTCATTCGCGTCTTGAAGCAGTGATTGGCTTGTTGCCGTAGCCTCCTCGACCATGGCAGCGTTCTGCTGTGTCATTTGGTCCATCTGGTTGACGGCCGTGTTGATCTCGCCAAGACCAACCGCCTGCTCGCCTGCGGCTGTCGCCATATCCCTCATGGTAAGGTCGAGGCCGCTCACCTGCGCAACGATGCGTTCGAGCGCCGATCCGGCGGAATCGATCAGTTGCGCACCAGACTGCACCTGTTGCGTGGAACTCGAGATGAGAGTCTTGATCTCCTTGGCTGCCTCGCCAGCGCGCTGGGCGAGCGCCCGCACCTCGGAGGCCACCACCGCGAATCCACGGCCGGCCTCACCGGCGCGCGCCGCCTCGACTCCGGCGTTTAAGGCCAGGAGGTTGGTCTGGAATGCGATCTCGTCGATCACCCCGATGATCTGACCGATCTGTTGCGAGGATTTCTCGATCTCCGACATCGCCGCGATGGCGTCATGCATGACCACGCCGGATTGTTCGGCATCCATCTTGGCGGCGCGCACGGCATTGCTCGCCGCTGCGGAATTCGTGGCGGCCTTACTCACCGAGGCGGTGGCTTGGTCGAGCGCAGCCGCGGTCTCTTCGAGCGAAGCAGCCTGCTGTTCGGTCCGCCGCGAAAGATCCCCGGAAGCCTGGCTGATCTGCATCGCCCCCGAGTGCATGCCATCAGTTGCGCGGGCGATCACAGTCATGGCGTTCTGCAACTGCTCCAGCGCGTTGTTAAAGTCGCTTCGCAGAACCTCATAATCCGCGCCGAATGGTTCGCTCAGCCGGAACGTCAGGTCGCCCTTGGCGAGGTGCTCGAGCCCGACTGCCAAGTCGTTAACGATATGCGCCTGGACCTTGGCTGCTTCGCTTCGGACGGCTTCGTTTGTCTGCCGCTCCGCCTCACTCTGCGCGCGCTGGCTCTCCTGGCTCGTGCGCAGCCGCTGCGTCTCGGCAAGGTCATGTCGAAACCCGTCGAGAGCACGAGCCACCGCCCCGACTTCATCGCCCGTGTCGCAACCTTCGACCTCGATATCGTAGTGCCCGCTGCCAAGCATCTCGACCGCCTTGACGAGCCGGGCCAAGGGCCGGCGCACGACGCTGCGGGCCGCGACGAGCAGCGCGGCCAAGACCGCGATCAGGATCACCAGACCTCCGACGGCCAAACCGAATGCGAGACGGCGGGCGGGCGCTTCAATCGTGGCTTTTGGCGCATCTAGCACCACCGCCCAAGTGGTACTGAGCACAGGCAGCCTTACTGGAAAGACGAAACGGTCGAGCGCTCCATCGGCATCGGCAATGCCGTCGATTTGAACCTCGGTGCCGTCACGCAACGCCTGAGCGACGGCGGCCTTGCCAACACCGTCATACGGCTTTGTCTGCAGCGCCGCATCTGAATGCGCGGCCCAACTGAGCCCCGAGCTCAGCAACATGACGCGACCGTCGCCGAACGGCCGAAGCGCCCCGAGATCTGCGGTCAGGTCAGACAAGGCCATGTCCATCCCAGCCACCCCTATGAGCTTGTTGTTCACCACCACCGGCACCGTGATCGAGATCATCGCAACATTCTTGCCCGCCACCATGTAGAGATAGGGCTCGACGATCGCGGACTGTCGAGTTCTGGCCGACTCCGCCGTATATGAGGCGGTTATCACGTCCTCGGAGTCGAGCAGGTCGAGCCGAGTACGGTCGCCCGTGTGAACCACGTAAGGGATGAACACGCCGTTCGCGCCGGAGCCAAGATCTCCGCGACCCTTCATGGCCGCATCCTGGCCATCGAGCGCATTCGGTGCCGCAAGGAACCAGGATGCCATAACGCTCTCTGAGCTCAAGGCATTCGGCGTTATGACCTTTAGGATGGTGGCCCGGTCGCGGGTGCCGGCCTCGTAAAGGCTGGTAATTGCGTTGGCCATTATGACAACGCGTGCCTGCACCGTATTGATAACCCCGGCCGAGTGTTCGGAAGCCGATTGTGCAACTGCCTCGATATAGCGGTCCGACAATGTCGCGGTGATCCGCGACGTGAACAGAAACACAAGCGTCGAGGCTGCGAGAAGTAAAATACCCGCTGCGCCACCACCGACCACCATGAATTTGCTTGTCACCGATAGACGCTTAAAAGCTTGCATCGCGGCTCTTCCCCCAAATGGTTCTGCGCAGGCGTCCAAAGCAGAACGAAGGCTAACCACTCCCCCGGAATGTGAGCCCCAGCGAACGGCTGGCGAGCCACCACAACCACCGTGAGAATGGGAAAACATTAGGACCGCGAAGATAAGGTAGATTTCTTACTACGAAATAAATATTCTTATTGATGAACTTATTGTTGCTGCAGCGATTCTGCAAAGCGCGGTGATTCGTCGCTCTCGACTTACGAAGTCATGTTGCGCCCACGGCTATTTCGCCTGCAAAGCGTCGGAGAGTTCGCGGAACGCGTCACGCGACGGCGGCGATGCCGGCGATTGCGTCAAGGCATCATAGAGCTTCGGCACCAGCGTGACGATCTGGTCGAGCTCGCCGTCCTGGCCGGTCTGATAGCCGCCCATCAGGCGCAGGTCGCGCGTATCCTCGTAGCGCGCAACCATGGATTTCAGTTTCAGCACGAGCGTCTGCTGTTCCTTGGTCCAGACGTTCTGCGCCAAGCGCGAGATCGACGCGAGGATATTGACGGCCGGAAAGCGGCCAAGATCGGCGATGGCGCGATCGAGCACGATATGGCCGTCAAGCGTGCCGCGAATATTGTCGGCCACGGGGTCGTTGTGATCGTCGCCATCGACCAGCACCGAAAAGACGCCGGTGATCGAGCCGCTGCCTTCGGCGCCAGGCCCGGCGCGTTCGAGGAGCTTGGGAAGATCGCTGAAGACGCTCGGCGCATAGCCGCGCGCGACGGCCGGCTCGCCGGCGGCGAGGGCGACATCGCGTGCCGCATGGGCAAAGCGCGTCACCGAATCGATGATCAGCAGGACATTCTCGCCGTGATCGCGAAAATATTCGGCGATGGTCATCGCGGTCTTGGGCGCGAGCCGCCGCATCATCGGGCTTTCGTCGCCGGTCGAGACCACGGTCACCGCAAGCTTGCGATTCTGCCCGAGCGAATCATCGAGGAATTCGCGCACCTCGCGGCCGCGCTCGCCCACGAGCCCGACGACCACTGCGCTGAATCCCTTGGCCCCCGCGAGCATGCCGAGCAAAGTCGATTTGCCGACGCCGGAGCCGGCGAAAATGCCGATGCGCTGACCGGCGCAGAGCGGCATGAAAAGATCGATGGCCCGCACGCCGGTGCGAACCGGCGTCTTCACCCGCGCCCGGTTGAGCGCCTGCGGCGGCGGCGATTCGATGGAGCGGGCGTGCTCGCCGCGGCGCAATGTGCCCTGGCCGTCGATCGGCCGGCCGAGCGCATCGATGACGCGGCCTTTCCAACTCGCATCCGGCGACAGATGCAGCGGGCCGATCCGATAGGCGCGGTCGCCGATGCCCGCGGCGACACTGGCGTCGAAGCTTTTGACCGTCGTGCCGGACGGGTCGATACGGACGACCTCGCCCAATTGGGTCTGGCTGCCGTGTTGCAGGCCGATGCATTCGCCGAGCTTGAGGAAGTGCGACAGGCCGGCGATGCGGTAATGCGAGGGGGCGACTTCGCTGATAACGCCGCCGACGCGCAAATCGCCGATTTCCTCGAGGCCGTAATTCACGGCCTCTTCCAGTCGTGCCAATGCCGTCATCGCGCTGCCCCCGCGCAGCGGCTCACGAGGTGCCGCCGAGGATCGGGAGCGCGTCCTTCAACGTGTTTTCGTTCTTCTCGGCGCCGCCGGAGATGCTCTCGAAGGCCCGCTCGATCGTAATCAGCTTGGCCATTTCGAGAATCGGATTGACGTTTGAGCCTTCGATATGGCCTTGGATGATGCCATTGGTGTTGAAATCGAGGATCGGCGTCGCCGGCTTGTCGGGGATGACGCCGGAATTCTCGTAGCGCGTGAATTTGGCGCTCGGATCGATCTGAAAGAGGCCGATGGCGCCGATCTGCTGATTGCCTTGGCTGATCATGCCGTCGCCGCCGATCACCGGCGGCCCGGCGGTCGGATCGAGAATGATCGGCGTGCCGCCGGCATCGAGGATCGGATGCCCGGCGAGCGATTCGAGTTCGCCCGTTGCCTTCATGCGCATGCGCCCGTCGCGCGTATAGACGATTCCGCCGGGCGTCTGGATGGCCATGAACCCTTCGCCCTGGACGGCGACATCGAGCGGGTTGTCGGTGCGCTCCAGCGGCCCTTCGGTGCGGGTGATGTAATCCTTGCCCGCCGTCGCATAGGCCACCGGCGATTCGCCGGTGCGTGAAATATAGGTGTGGAAGCTGACGCCCGCCGCGCGATAGCCGGCCGTGTTCATGTTGGCGACATTCAACGCCAGGGATTCAAGCCGCTTTTCCAGCGTCAATTGGGCCGAGAGGGAAACATAGGGGCCGGATTGCATGGGCTACGATCCCCCCAGCTTGAGATTGGCGATGCTCATGAGCAAGCTTTGGCTGATGCCCGTCGTCTGCGACTGAGGCAGAAGCAGAGCGATGGTCGGCGTTGTGGTGTTGCCGCCGGTCGGATTCTGCGCGTCGTAGGAGGCGGTGAAGCGTTCGATGAATTTCTGCAGATAGGTCGGGTTCTGCAACTGGCTGATGTTCAGATACTGACTGACCGTGTTCGCCTGCTGATCGATGTTCTCAAGCGACAGCGTCGTCGGAAGATTGTAGGCCGTCTCGAAGACTTTCAGCAGCGTCTGATCGCCGAGGATACTGTAGGGGCTCGTAATTTGTGACGCCATCCGCTTGAAATAGAGCGCCATCTGCGCGCCCTGGTTTTCCTGGCCGATATTGTTTTCGAGCGTCTGCTCATAAAAATTGCTGACCGTCGTCTGCTGCGTCGTTTCCGAGGTCGTCGTGGCGGCGCCATTCGCCTGGAAGTTGAAGGCTTGGGCGAGGGCCAGATAGCGGGGGTCATTGAGGCTGGCGGCGAAGCTGTTGGAGGCGCTGCCGCCTTCGAGAACCTTGGTAATCAACGCCTTTGCGTTCAGCTCGTTGCTGAGCCCGAAGGCATTCATCACGTAGTTATAGAGGCGCGAATTGTTGACGAGCTGTTGGGCGCTGGTCACGCTGCCGATATTGTCGAGAAAATATTTCGTCTGCTGCTCGACGGACGGCTCGGTGGCGACCGACCCGGCGTAATTCGAACCCGCTCGGGTCACGGCATTATAAAGCTGGGTGGCTGTGAGCACGGCTTGCTCCCTCCAAGACCCTCTCCTTTTCCTGCCGCTGGCTTGTCCGGGCCTGACCTTTCCGGGGCGCCGGAACTGGCCGGATACATACGGGCCGGATTGCTTGACCTACGATCCTCCCAGCTTGAGATTGGCGAGGCTCATAAGCAAACTTTGGCTGATGCCCGTCGTCTGCGACTGAGGCACGAGCAGAGCGATGGTCGGCGTTGCGGTCGTGCCGCCGGTCGGATTCTGCGCGTCGTAGGAAGCGGTGAAGCGTTCGATGAATTTCTGCAGATAGGCCGGGTTCTTCAATTGGCTGATGTTCAGAAACTGGCTGACCGTCTTCGCCTGCCGGTCGATGTTCTCGAGCGACAGCGTTTTCGGAAGATTGTAGGCCGTCTCGAAGACCTTCAGCAGCGTCTTATCGCCGAGGATGCTGTAGGGGCTCGTAATTTGTGACGCCATCCGCTTGAAATAGAGCGCCATCTGCGCGCCCTCGTTTTCCTGGCCGATATTGTTTTCGACCGTCTGCTCGTAAAAATTGCTGACCGTCGTCTGCTGCGTCGTTTCCGAGCTCGTCGTTTTGGCGCCGTTCGCCTTGAAATCGAAGGCCTTGGCGAGCGCCAGATAGCGGGGATCGTTGAGGCTGGCGGCGAAGCTGTTGGAGGCGCTGCCGCCTTCGAGAGCCTTGGTAATTAACGCCCTGGCATTCAGCTCGTTGCTGAGCCCGAAAGCATTCATCACATAATTATAGAGGCGCGGATTGTTGACGAGCTGTTTGGCGCTGGTCACCTTGCCGATATTGTCGAGAAAATATTTCGTCTGCTGCTTGACGGATGGCTCGGTGGCGACCGACCCGGCGTATTTCGAACCCGTCCGGGTCACGGCATTATAAAGCTGGGTGGCTGTGAGCACGGTTTGCTCCTTCCAAGACCCTCTCCTTTTCGTGCCGCCGGCTTGTCTGGGCCTGACCTTGCCGGCGGTGGCCGATCCGCCCGGATTTCAGCTTCGGGCAAGCCAGCAAGCTTACGACAAAAGCTGACCTGAAGGCGGAGGGGCGGCCTTGAGTTTTATCATTGGCTTAGTGATTGCCATGAGTTGCATCGTCGGCGGCTACGCCAGCGAGGGCGGCCATTTGTCGGTGATCTGGCAGCCGATGGAATATCTGATGATCGCCGGCGCCGCGGTAGGCACATTCATCGTCGCCAATTCACTTTCGACCATTAAGGATACCGGTCGGGCCGTGATGGAAGGCGTCATGGGCAAATCGCCGACCCAGCGCGACTATCTCGATGTGCTCGGCGTGCTCTATGCGCTGATGCGGGAATTGCGCGGCAAGGCGCGCAACGAAGTCGAGTCGCATGTCGACAATCCGGACGAATCGGAGATCTTCCGCAGCTTTCCCAACGTCCTGAAGGACAAGGAGCTGACCCATTTCATCTGCGACTACGTCCGGCTTCTCATCGTCGGCAATGCGCGCACGCATGAGATCGAGGCCTTGATGGACGAGGAGATCGAGACGATCACGCACGACCGGCTGAAGCCGTATTATTCGCTCACCACCGTGAGCGACGCGATGCCGGCGCTCGGCATTGTCGCCGCCGTTCTCGGTGTCATCAAGGCGATGGGCGCGCTCAATCAATCGCCGGAATTGCTCGGCGGCTTGATCGGCTCGGCGCTCGTCGGCACCTTTGGCGGCATCCTGCTCTCATATGGTTTCACCTCGCCGCTCGCGCACAAGATCAAGGTGACGCGCGAAAAACGGCTGCGTGTCTATTTCATCGTCAAACAGACTCTGCTGGCGTTCATGAACGGCGCTATGCCGCAGATCGCGCTCGAACACGGGCGCAAGACGATTTCCTCGCATGATCGCCCGACGATCGACATGGTTGAAAACGAGACGATCTCCGGCGGCGCACGGCAGGCAGCATGACAGCGCGCGCGAAGCCCCACGCCGAGTCGGACCAGCACACGCGTTCGCCGGAAAATCTGTTCGATTCGGCCGGCATTTCGATCGAACGCATGCCGATGCTGCGCGTCATCTTCGACCGCCTGGCCATGCAATGTTCCGAGAACACCCGCCAGCTTTCGACGGCGCCCGCCTATTTCAGCGTCAATTCGGTCAAGACCGAGAAGCTTGGCAAAATTCTCGAAACGGCCGAAGGCAAGGCCGTCGTCGCCGTCCTGCACGCGCAGTCCTGGGACGCCCGCATTCTCGTCGGGCTCGACAATCGGCTCGTTTTCGCGCTGGCCGAGGCGCTGTTCGGCGGCGATGGCAGCGAGGCGCCCTATACCGAGAATCGGGCGCTGACCAATATCGAAATGCGCGTCGCGCAGAAGACCGTCGATCTCATCTCGCGCTCGCTGCAAACGGCATTTTCGGTCATCGTCGAATCGCATTTCAAGTTCGAGCGGATGGAGACGCGTATGGATTTCGCGGCAATCGCGCCGCGCAACAATTTCGCGGTCCTGGCCAAATTCAATCTGCGCATTCTCGGCCGCTCCGGCGAGCTTTTCATCGTCATCCCGCAGGCGGCGATCAATCCGATCCGCCAGAGCCTCACCTCCGATCACACCATTGACGTCGCCTCCGCCGATCCGCGCTGGAGCCGCCAGATCAAGACCGAAGTCAGCAAGGCCGAGGTGACCGTGCAGGCGATCATCGAGGAAGATGGATTCACGCTGGGCGATATCGCCGGCCTCAAGGTCGGTCATATCCTGCAGCTCAAATCGACGCCGAAGAGCCGGGTGCGGCTCGAGTGCAATAACGAGGCGCTGTTCTGGTGCCAGCTCGGTCAGGCGGAAGGCAATTATACGCTTCGCGTCGATGATGTCGTCGACGCCGAGCAGGACTTTTTGGACGGACTCATCGATCGTTAAAATTCCGCCGGTCTGCCGGCGGGGGATTTAACCTTCGCCCGGCAGGCTCGCGGTAAGGAATAATGGGACGCTGGTCATGATAGAGAACGAGGCTTCGCATTTGGAGGGCTTTGCCGACCTCGCCGAGGAAACCCCGCCGGCTCGCCCGGCGGTGTCGCCGGATGAGGGGCGCAACATCGATGCCGTCATGCGCATCCCGATCACGCTGCAGGTCGTGCTCGGCTCGGCGACCATGCCCGTCGCCAATCTGATGAAACTCGGCCGCGGCGCCGTCGTGCCACTGAACCACCGGGTCGGCGAACCCGTCGATGTCGTGGTCAACGGCCGCGTCGTGGCGCGCGGCGAAGTCGTCGTCGTCGAGGACGATACGTCGCGTTTCGGCGTTTCCCTGACGGAGGTTCTCGGCCCGAACACGGCGAGCGAGCGCTGATCCATGTCCACGGAAGCCGCCCCGCCCGAAGCAACGGAGCCGAGGTCTCTCGACGGGCCGGCGAAGGTCGCGGCCCTGTTGCTGGCCATGGGCAAGCCATTGGCGAGCCGGTTGCTCAAACATTTCGATCAGGATGAGTTGCGCGAGATCACGCGCTCGGTCGCCGAGCTCGGCGTCGTCCCGATGCCGGTCATCGAAGACACGATCGAAGAGTTCGCCGGTAATTTCATCAAGGGGGCCGGGCTGATGATCTCGCCCGGCGACGCCGAGCATCTGCTCTCCGGGCTGCTGCCGCCGGAAGAGATCTCCGACATCATGTCGGACGTCACGGGCAATTCCAACCAGTCGATCTGGCAGCGGCTTTCCGGCGTCTCGGAGACGCTTTTTGCCGGCTATCTCATCAAAGAGCATCCGCAGACCGGCGCGGCGATTCTCTCGAAGGTGACGCCCGTCTGCGCGGCGAAAGTCATGGGCCAGCTGCCGCGCGAGTTCCGCAACGAGATCATGCGGCGCATGGTCGGCATCGCAGTGGTTTCAGAGCCGGCCATGCGCGTCATCGAAAGCACGTTGCAGGAAGACCTTCTGATCAACGTCTCGCGCAATAACCGCACGGCGCATAACGGCCGGATGGCCGACATCATCAACAAGATGGAGCGCGAGCAGATGGAGGACGTGCTGCAAAGCCTCGCCGAAGCGCGGCCGAAAGTCGCCGAAGTCTTGCGCGGTCTGCTCTTCACCTTCGACGACATCATCAAGCTGCCGGCGAAATCCCGGCTCGCGCTGTTCGATCAGATCCCGACAGAACGCGTTGTGCTCGCGCTCAAGGGGACCGACGCCGGCTTCCGCAATTCGATCCTGTCGACGCTTTCGTCCCGTGCCCGGCGCATCGTCGAGACCGAACTCTCGAATGGCGGCCCGGCGCCGCATCGCGAAGTCGTCAAGGCGCGCCGCATGATCGCGGACCTGGCGCTCGAAATGTCCGAGCGCGGCGAGATCGAGCTCAATTCAGAAGAAGACGATGAAGAGATCTACTGACGGGATGACGCGCTGACATGGCGGAGAAACCCGACAGGGATAGTCAAACAGAAGAAGCTACCGACAAGAAAATCCGGGACGCGATCGAGCGCGGCAACGTTCCGGTCTCGCGCGAGGTTTCGATCTTCGCCTTCGCGGCGGGCTTGCTGATCATCATGGCCTTCTTCCTCAAGACGGGATCGGCCTCGATTGTCCTGATCTTGGAACGCCTGCTCGACAATGCCAATGATTGGCGGCTGTCGACCGGCTTTGACGCCGTCGATCTCTGTAGGCTCATCGCGCAGCAGGCCGGCGCATTGCTCGTTCCGGTCTTCGTCATCCTCATCGTCGCGGGGCTCGGCGCGTCCTTCGCCCAGAACCCGCCGCGGGTCGTGTTCGAGCGCATCCGTCCGGATTTTTCCCGCATTTCGCCGGCCGAGGGCTGGCATCGCTTGTTCAGCTCGCGCGGCGCGACCGAATTTCTGAAAAGCGTCGCCAAGTTTCTCGCCATCGCGATTGTCGTCACCGCCATGCTGCAGGCGGATAAGCTGCAATTTGTCGATGCGATGTTCGTCGATCCGAATGCCTTCCCGGATCTCATCAATCAGATGGCGATGCGGTTCGTCTCCGGCATTACGGTGGCGACGCTGCTCATTGTCACGATCGATCTTGTCTGGTCACGGATGAATTGGCGCAAGGAATTGCGCATGAGCCGGCAGGAGGTGAAGGACGAAGCCAAACAGCTCGAAGGCGATCCGATGGTCAAGGCGCGCATGCGCTCGCTCGCTTTGGACCGGCGCCGGCGCAACATGATCGCCGCCGTCTCGCGCGCCACGATGGTTGTTGCCAATCCGACGCATTATGCCGTGGCGTTGCGTTACGTGCGCGAGGAGGGCGGGGCGCCGCATGTGCTCGCCAAGGGCAAGGATTATCTCGCTTTGCGAATCCGCGCGGCGGCTGAAGAAAATAATATCCCAGTGATCGAAGACAAGGCTCTCGCAAGGTCCATGTATGACAGTGTTGAGGTGGACCGGATGATTCCCCCGGAATTTTATCGTGCCGTCGCGGAATTGATCCACACGCTTCAAAGACGAGAGCGCCGTCGCGCGCCGATACATTGAGAGAATTGCCATGCTGGCGGATTCATCCAGCGATCATTCTTTGCTTCGTGCCAAAGCCATTGCCGACGGGATTATGGATGTTGCGGCCGAACTGCGATTGATGAACGTCGCCGATTACGTCTCGTTCATTCATCTTGAGCAGTTCAACAACATCCGCGACATCGTCAATTCTTCGATGGAGCTTTATTTCAAGCACGGCACTTTGTCCTACGGATGCTCGGCGGATTACGAGCTCGAATGGGACCGGCCGCCGTCGATTCTGCTTGATCTCGAGTTCCACCATCGCGAAGTCGCCGTGCGCTTCAATCTTACATTGCAGGCGGCGCACGCGAGCGTCGAGATTTCCGAGATCAACTTCGTTGCCGGCTCGCAGGGGGAGGCGAACGACACGCGCCGCCTGGTCGAGGCGATCGCCGACGCGAAGCTGTCGGCGCGGCCCCTCTGAGCGCGGCCCCGCGCCAGCCTGGGGCAAGATTTCGGCTCTAGGCTTTCTTGGACTGACGAACGGGTGCGATCTTGGAGCCTATTTACCTTTTTGACCTTGCGACGTCGCAGCAGCACTGGCTCGCGGTGCGCCAGGCGACCGTGGCGGAGAATGTCGCCAACGCCAATACGCCCGGCTATGTCGCCAAGGACGTGGCGCCGTTTGACGATGTTCTGCAGCAAACGCAATTGCAGCTTGTCTCCGACAATCCGCGGGACTTTTCGCTCAACCCGCTCAATAGCGAGGATGCGGCGAAAGATTCGTCGCCCTGGGAGGTCGTGCCGTCGGGCAATTCGGTGAGCATGGAGCACGAGATGCTCAAGGCCAATGCCGTCAGCCGCGATTATTCGATGAACACGGCCATCGTTAGGTCGTTCGCTCAGATGTTTACAATCAGCGTGAAGGGCTCGTGATGATCGATCCAATCGAAGCGGCGATCGATGTCGCGACCTCGGGCCTTGAGGCGCATTCGACCCGGATGCGCGTCATTTCGGAAAACCTGGCCAATGCCGAATCGACGGCCTCGACGCCTGGCGCCAATCCCTACACGCGCAAGACCGTCAGCTTCGAGGATGAGATGGATCAGGCGAGCGGTGCCGACCTCGTGAAGGTTAAGGCTATCGGCGTCGACCGCTCGCCCTATCGCGTCGAATACGATCCCGGCAATCCGGCCGCTGATGCGAATGGCTTCGTCAAGCTGCCGAACGTCAATCTCATCACCGAGATGGCCGACATGCGCGAAGCCAATCGCTCTTATTCCGCCAATATCCAGGTCGTCAAACAGGCGCGCGAGCTTTTCACGATGACCGTCGATCTCATGAGGAACAGCTAATGATTCCCGCTCTCACGCTTCTCGGGACTGTCGCGGCCGACGCGGCCGGCAGTCTTTCCTCGATTGCGCCGGCGATCACCGGCGCGGGAACGCCTGCGGTGTCCTCCGGCGCGCCGGCCGATTTCGGCTCGGTCCTGGCGCAGGTCACGGGCGATGCGGTCGATAAGCTGAAGGCCGGCGAAGCGACCTCCATCTCCGGCCTGCAAGGCAAGGCCTCGGTTCAGGAAGTTGCGAAGTCGGTGCTCGATGCGCAGCAATCGCTGCAGACCGCGGTGGCGGTCCGCGACAAGGTCGTTTCGGCCTATCAAGAAGTAAGCCGTATGGCGATCTAAGAGGCGCGAAATGTCATCAACGGTTCTATCCATCGCCGCGACGGGCATGGCGGCGCAAAGCCTCAATGTCGAGGTCATCGCCAACAATATCGCCAATATCAACACGACCGGCTTTCGCGGCTCGCGGGCCGAGTTCACCGATCTGATTTATCAGCCGGAGCGGTTGCCGGGCGCATCGAGCCGCGGCCAGAACAGCGCCGTGCCGGAAGGCGCGATGGTCGGCCTTGGCGTGCGGACGGCGGCGGTCCGCAGTCTGCAAATTCAGGGCACGCTCAATACGACGGGCAATCCGCTCGATCTCGCGATTAGCGGACGCGGCTGGTTTCAGGTCACCGCACCGGACGGCACCTTGCTCTACACCCGCGCCGGCGATTTCTCGACCAATCAGAACGGCCAGATCGTGACCCAGGACGGTTACGTCGTCAGCCCTTCGATGATCGTGCCGACCAATGCGTTGAGCGTCACCATCAACCAGACCGGCGTCGTCTCCGTGACGCTCGCCGGCCAGACGCAGCCGCAGCAGATCGGCCAGTTGACGCTTGCCAATTTCGCTAATGAAGGCGGTCTTCTGCCGGTCGGCAACAACAATTTCCAGCAGACGGAAGCGTCGGGCCAGGCGGTCGCCGGCATCCCGGGCGATCCGGGCTTCGGCACCATCAATCAGGGCTTCCTCGAAGCCTCGAATGTCGATCCGGTGAAGGAAATCACCAATCTCATCACCGCTCAGCGCGCCTACGAAATGAATTCGAAGGTCGTCCAGGCCGCGGATCAGATGGAGCAGACGCTCACCAAAAACATGGGGTGACGTATGAGCTTTAAGTCGCAGCGCTTCGCCGCGCGAAACAACAACTGGCGTCGTCTTGCGGCGCCCGTTTTGTTCATGGCGCTCTTCGCTTCGCCGGCCTGTGCCGGTAACGTCCTGCCGGTGCCGGCGGTGACGATCTACCCTGGCGATGTCATCAAGCAGAACTGGATCGTCGAGCGCGATTTCGGTTCGGGCGGCCCGATGCGGGGCGCGGCGATCGACACGCCCACGGGCCTGATCGGTAAGGTCGCGCGGCATACGCTTCTGCCCGGGCTGCCGATCTCGACCAATGCCGTCGGCGAACCGCGGCTCATCGTCGATGGCCAGAAGGTGAGATTGATCTTCGAACAGGACGGATTGGTCATTGAAACCTACGCCGCCGCTTTGCAGGCGGGCAGCGCGGGCGACGTCATCTCGGTCCGCAACATCGATAGCGGAATGACCATTTCAGGAACGGTGCAAACCGACGGAACGGTGCGGGTGGGCGGATAATGTTTCGTCTCTGTCTCGTCCTGGCTTTGTGTGTCGCGGCTTTCAGCGCGGATGCCGCCGTGCGCATCAAGGATATTTCCTCGCTGCAGGGCGTGCGCGATAACCAGCTCCTCGGTTATGGCCTGGTCGTCGGTTTGCAGAACACTGGCGATACGCTGCTCAACTCGACCTTCACGCAGCAGGCGCTCGAATCCATGCTCGACCGGATGGGCATCAACGTGCGCGGCACGGCGATGCGCACCCGCAACGTCGCGGCCGTTCTCGTCACCGCCGATGTGCCGCCCTTCGTCACGCCCGGCACGCGCATCGACGTGACGGTGTCCTCGCTCGGCGATGCGACCTCGCTGATGGGCGGCACGCTCGTCCTCACGTCGCTCAACGGCGTCGACGGCCAGACTTATGGCATTGCGCAGGGGCAGGTCGCCGTCTCCGGCTATTCGGCCGCTGGCGAAGCGGAAAGCGTTACCGAAAACGTGCCCACCGCCGGGCGAATCGCCAATGGCGCGCTGATGGAGCGCGAAGTGCCCGGCAGTTTGCAGGACATCGGCGCCCTGACCTTCGAACTCAAGAATCCGGATTTCGCCACCGCCGAACGCGTGACCGATGCGATCAACGCCTTCACGCAACGTCATTTTGGGATGGCATCGGCGCGTCAGCGCGATCAGCGCTCGATCGATGTCGATGCGCCGCCGAATGTCAACAAAGCCCGCTTCATCGCCGAGCTGGGCGAGCTCGATGTCGAGCCGGATATGCCGGCCCGCGTCGTGATGGATGCGCGCAGCGGCGCCGTGGTCATCAGCCAGGATGTGCAGATTTCGACCGTCGCGGTGACCTACGGCAATATCACCGTGCGTGTGACGGAAACGCCGCAAGTCTCGCAACCCGCGCCATTCTCGCAGGGCCGGACGGTCGTCGTGCCGAATACGCAGGTCAATGTCGACCAGCCTGACGGAACGATCGCCATCGTGCATGGCCCGAGCCTGCGCACCCTGGTCGCCGGTCTCAACCAGATCGGCCTCAAGCCGAGCGGCATCATCGCGATCCTCCAGGCGATCAAAGCGGCCGGCGCGCTACAGGCTGATCTCATCGTCGAATAGGCCTGACGCCAACAAGCCCGGCACAAGCTTCTTCTTGCACTCTCGCGAACGCGAAAGGCAGCAGGTCATGTGGGTGACGCCCGAAAGGGCGTGACCCGGCGACCTCGCGGATGGGAACATGCGATACGTTTCATTTGCCCTTCTCTTCTTGTGCATCACTGTGACGGGGCTGCGCGCGCAGACTCGCGCGGCAGACGATAATTTGGGCGCCGCAGGGGCCCCGCAGGCCGATTTTCCCGCGCAGGCGCAGCTGCCAGTGGATCTCCATGCGCAGGGTGTCAGGCACCAGGCGACCGAGGCGCGCGCGAAGGCGGAGGCGCGGATGCGCGCCCTGCGCGCGCTGCCGGAAGTGCGGATGTTTTGCGCCAACAATGTCTCGACGGCGGGTGCGGCGCGAGTCGCCTGGCAGGCGGCCAAGCTCGAAGAGCTCGAGGCGCGCCTGCAGCAGAAAATCGACGAGCTCGAAGCCAAGCGCGCCGAATATGAGGACTGGCTGCGCAAGCGCGACGAAGCTTTAAAAAAAGCCAGCGCCGATATCGTTGCCATTTATGCGAAAATGGAGCCCGAGGCGGCGGCCAACGAACTCGCGCAGATGGACGACACGATGGCGGCGGCGGTCCTGAGCAAATTGAACACCCGCACCGCAAGCTCGATTCTTGGTCAAATGGATCCGGCCCGCGCGGCACAACTCACCGATAAAATGATTAGCGCCAACTCCGGCGACGGAAAGAAATCTTGATGCGATCATTGCTTCCTTTGGCGGGCCTGCTTCTGTTGACGGGCTGCGCCGGCGACCTCAAGGAAATCGGCCGCGAGCCGCAGATGAGCCCGGTCGGCACGGGGCTCTCGGCGGATGTGGCGCCGATGCCGAACTCCGTCTTTGCGCAAAATGGCCGTAGCACGTCGGGCGCGATCTGGGACGGGAGCCGCGCCGATATTTTCAGCGATCCGCGCGCGTCGCGAATCGGCGACGTGATCACCGTCAATATCTCGATCAACGATAGCGCGACATTCGGCAATTCGAGCGGCCGCGACCAGAATGCCGAAGTCAAGGGCGGCCTGAACTATCAGGTGCAGAACAGCGGCGGCCAGACGCAATGGTTCCCGCAATATGACTTCACCTCGTCGTCGACCGAGCAAGGCCAGGGCTCGATCGACCGTTCGGAGAAGATTCAATTGTCGGTCGGCGCCGTCGTCACCGATGTCATGCCGAATGGCAACCTGATCGTCAGCGGCTCGCAGGAAGTGCGCGTCAATTACGAATTGCGCGTGCTAAATATTGCCGGAATCGTCCGGCCACGCGACATATCGAAAGACAATACGATCGCCTATAATAAGATTGCAGAGGCGCGCATTTCCTACGGCGGCCGCGGCCGCATCATGGAAGTGCAGCAGCCGGGAGTCGGTCAGCAGATTTTCGATCGCTTCAAACCCATGTGATGTGATGAAAATTTTCGCGCTCATAACCGGTCTTTTCAAAAAGAAAGATCCCGCGCCAGCGGCGATCCCGGTCGGCGAGGGCGAAGAGGCCGCCGTGGAGGCCCCGGCGCCGCAATTGTTTCCCTCGCTCATTCCCTGGCTTCTGATCATGGCCGGGATGAGCATCGTCGCGATCATCATTGGGGCGGCGGTCGGGCTCACGATGGTTTCCTCGGCACGGAATGACGCGTTTAACCTTGTCGCGGCGCAGCAGCGGGCGTCGCCCGATGCGACCTTGATTGCGCTGCCGCCGATCATCACCAACCTTGCCGATCCGTCCACCGCCTGGGTGCGGCTGCAAACGGCGATCGTCGTCGACAAGAAGTCGCCGATCAAGCCTGAGGTGATCGCGGCGGAGATCGCCGACGACATTCTCGGCTTCATGAAGACGGTGACCCTCGCCCAGATCGGCGGCGCCAGCGGCCTTCAGCATTTGCGTGAGGATTTGACCGAGCGCGCCGTGATCCGCTCGCAGGGCCACGTCCGGGAATTGATCATCCAAACCTTGGTGGTGCAGTGAAGCGCCTCTTTCTTGCTCTGGCGCTGCTGCTCATCCCGGCAACCGCCGCCCTGGCTCAGACGCCGGACCTCAACACGTTGATTCCGCAAGGCGGCGGCAGTGCCGCGGCGCGGATCATCCAATTG
This sequence comes from Pseudomonadota bacterium, assembly GCA_040756295.1. Classification (GTDB taxonomy): domain Bacteria; phylum Pseudomonadota; class Alphaproteobacteria; order Rhizobiales; family Beijerinckiaceae; genus Methylovirgula. The sequence goes on from JBFLZN010000003.1 coordinate 388,297, forward strand.
GTCGCGCTGCTGACGGTTTTGTCGGTCGCGCCGGGCCTCTTGATCATGGTCACGAGCTTCACCCGTTTCATCGTCGCGCTGTCCTTTGTGCGCTCGGGGCTCGGCTTGCAAAGCACGCCGGCCAATCTGGTGCTCATCAGCCTGGCTCTATTCATGACCTTTTATGTCATGGCGCCGACGTTCGACCGCGCCTGGCAGGACGGTGTCGCGCCGCTGATGGATAACAAGATCGATGAGAAGGAAGCTTTTCCGAAAATCATCGAGCCGTTCCGGCAATTCATGCTCAAGCAGGTGCGCGACAAGGACCTGCGGCTCTTCGAGGATCTGGCTCCGCCGGAGTTGAAGCCTAAGCCCGTGCAGGGCGCAGGGCCCGCGCCCGAGGTCGAGATCCGCATTCTTGTCCCGGCCTTCATGATTTCCGAATTGCGGCGCGGCTTCGAGATGGGATTCCTGATCGCCCTGCCGTTCCTCGTGATCGACATCATCGTCTCGACGCTGACCATGTCGATGGGCATGATGATGCTGCCGCCCTCCGTTATCTCACTGCCGATCAAAGTCCTGTTTTTCGTTCTCATCGACGGCTGGAACATGCTGATCGGCAGCCTCGTGCGATCCTATAGCTGACGATGCAAGCCATCGCATAACAAGGTGGGGGCCATGGCAAGATCGATCATTTTTGCAGGTTGCGCGCGCGATTGCGCGCCGCATCTGCCGCGGGTGCTGGCGAATTGCGCGCGCTTCGCGGCGATGGCCGAAAAAGCCGTCTTCATATTCGCCGAAAACGATTCGCAGGATGGCACGAAGGCGATCCTGGCCGATTGGTGCAGGGGGCGCGACAACGCCCATGTCCTGTGCTTCGACGGCCTCCAAACATCGGTCGGCCTGCGGACCGAGCGAATCGCCTTGCTGCGCAATCGCATCATGGCGTTCGTGAAAGAGCAGGGGCTCAGCGGCTATGATGCTCTTTGCGTGATGGATTTCGACGAGGTTAACGCGTCCGAGATCGCCCCTGAGGGTTTCGCCGCGGCTGTGGAATTTCTGTTTGCGGCGCCCGACAACGCCGGCGTTTTCGCCGTTTCCGACCCCGTCTACTACGACATCTATGCGCTGCGGCATGAGCATTGGAGCCCGGACGATTGCTGGAAGGCCATCCGCAGCGCGCCGGTCGCGCAGATGGCGGATATTTTCCAATCGCTCGTCTGCGATCGGCAGGTGCCGATCGAGAAAACCCATGCGCCGATCGCCGTCGAATCGGCTTTTGGCGGCTTGGGACTCTACCGGCTGAGCTACGCTCTGAACGCGGTCTATATCGGTACCGATACAGACGGCGCGGAGACCTGTGAGCATGTGAGTTTCAACGCCGACATCGGCCGCAACGGTGGAAAGCTCCACATATTCCCACGGCTCAGAAATAAAACGCCGTGGGAGCATTGCCTCAATGGACGGGCGCAGAAGACGATGCGGCTCGGCAATGGCGCGGCCCAGTTCGAATTGCTGGCGCCGCAATCGCATCAGCTCGACCAATATCTCAGCACCTATCCGCTCTATGACCGGCGCCTGCCGCTGTTGCTGACGGTGTTTAACCGAATCGTCGGCGGCGCGTCGGTCCTCGATATCGGCGCCAATATTCTCGATACGATCATCCTGATGTGTCTGAGCGGCGTGCGGCTCACAAAGTCCATTTCCGTGGATGCTTCGCTCGAATTTTACAAATATGCGGAATTCAATTCCGAGCGAAACGCCGCGCATGTGCGCAACAGCGAGATCGTATGGGGGTTCGTCGGCGCCGAAGAGGATCGGGGCAATATCGCCGCGGTCAACGGCACCGGCAATGTCAGGGATCTGCGCCGCTACGGGCATTTGCAATCCCTGCTCGAGCCAAGGCGTGTGACTTTTGCGGATCTTGCGCCTGATGGCGTCGATCTCGTGAAAACCGATCTCGATGGCTACGATCATGTGGTGATTCGCCAGAATCTCGCCTGGCTCAAACGCTGGAAGCCGATGTTATGGGTCGAGGCGCAGATCGAGGACGGCGCGGATATCTCGGCGTGGAGCAATAATCTCCTCGCGCTTGCGGAAGATTTTCCCTACATCGCGGCCTTCGACAATTTTGGCTTTTGTCTCTGCGGCGGTCAGATGGTCGAGAAGTGGAGCACCGTTCTTGACCTGATCGGCATCGGCGCGCGTTACAAGGCAAATGAGAAGACCGCCGGCCCGGCGCGCTTCTATTATCTCGACATTCTCTTCGTGCCGCAGCGCCTCGCGGAGGTCTTTCACGAATTCATCGGGCAATTGCCGGAAATGAAGCTTGCGCGGACCGCCGCAGTCTCGGCCCCAGCGCCCGCGGGGGAATATCATGCCAAAGTCGGCTGATCGATCGGTTGCCGTGGTTATCCCGTCGCGATTAGCCGACGGCACGGGCCGCAAGCTTTTTGTCGAGCAAGCGGTCGCGGCGGCCCGCGCGCAAGCGATTCCCGCCGGTGTTCATCTGGCGTTTTTCATTGGGATTGATTCCGATGCCCAGGTGCCGCCGGCGCTCGGGCTGCAGCCGGACATCACATTTGCGCGTAGCCACGGGCGCAGCCAATCGGCGGCGATCAACGCCGCGGCCAACGCCGCGGCGGCCAAGAGCCATGATTTCATTGCCGTCCTTGAAGATGATGACCAGTGGGAAGCGAATTTTCTCGCCTGGTCTCTCACCGCTCTTGAGGCGTGCGATTTCGTCTCCTCGAATCAATTGGAAGTCGATCCCGAGGAGCGTGCAATCAGGGTAAACGATTTTCCGACGCCGTCGGGCTGGATCATGGCGACCGATCTTTGGCGGCGCGTGGGGCCATTCGACGAATCGCTGCGCTGGCACGTCGATAACGACTGGCTTGGCCGCTTGGCATCGAGCGGGGCGCGGCGGACTCATCTCGTCGAGGCGACCGCGCCGATCACGCTCCAGACCTGCGCACAGGTGCGGCCTTGGATCGCCAATGTCCTGACCCAGGGCGGTCCGCACAGCGCCGTGAAGCGGCATTTGTCTTCGCGGCCGTTGATTCGGCGCATGGTCCATCAGGGCTCGGGCATGTATCAGATTGCGAGCAATCCCGTGGCGGCCGCCGAAAGCCAGAGCGAATACCAGCAGTTGATCGGCCGTTACGGGCGCATCCCGTGGTAGAGCGCGCGGCTCGCACTTAAGTTTCGGGAAAGGTTTTGCCGCTAGCGTCATCAGCACGGCAGGTTGGAGACGTTCTCCAAAGGCATCAGGCCGCCCTGTCGTACCGGCGCAAACCCGGTATGTCCCCAAGAATGGCCAACCCTAGGGACATACATCAATGTCAAGTGATCTTCTCGTAAATTCGTCTGCCATGACGGCGCTTCTCGCCCTCAACCGGACGCAGCAAAACCTCAATACCTACGAAAACCAGGTCTCGACCGGTCTCGCAATTTCTTCGGCGCAGCAGAATGCGGCCTATTGGTCGATCGCGACGTCGATGAACACGCAGATCGGTGCTCTCGGCGCTGTCTCCAGCTCGCTGTCGGAAAGCGGGTCGCTGCTCTCGACGATGAACGCCGCGTTGCAGCAGACCGTCACGATCATGAACAATATCAATAATGATCTGATTACCGCCCAAGATCTCGTGAACAAGGGCGATACGGCGGATCTCGCGAAGACCCAGCAGGACATCGGCGATCAAATCCAGTCCCTGTTGAGCCTTGGTCAATCGACCCAGGTCAACGGCGTCAACTTCCTCCAGGCGACGGCCGGCGCGACGGTGAATCTGCTGTCGTCTTATAACCCGGCCAGCGGATCGCAGTTCATCACCATCGCCACCGGCACCACGACGGCCCTGTTCAATACGGCGACAACTGGTGCGACGTCGGGCATTCTCGGCACGACGGGCGCGGCCTCGGGTCTGTCGGTTCTTAACTTCAACGTTGTCGGCGCTTCCGCCGCCGGCATCGCCAACATGATCACGGATCTGGGGAAGGCTTCGACGGCCGTGCAGACGGCGGCGAGCGTCGTCGGCGCGACTCAGAACAACGTGGTCGAACAGCAGAGCTTCATTTCGAATCTGTCGGATTCGTTGACCTCTGCGGTCGGTTCGCTGGTCGATGCGGACATGAACCAAGCTTCGACGAAGATTTCGGCCCTGCAGGTTCAGCAGCAGCTCGGTGTCCAGGCGTTGTCGATCGCCAACTCCAACACCCAGCTCATCCTGAAGCTCTTCGGTCAATAATAGTCATAAGCCTTTTTCGCGAGTGCGGCCGCGCCTGTTGCAGGTGCGGCCGTTTTTGTTTCGGGCAATCTCCGCGCAAGCTTGTCAACGCACATTGCGACAAAGCGGGAGCGGAGGCGGGGAATGGCGGCGCTCGATCAAGCGAAGCGCGTCTGGGATAATCTTCTCAGGCTTGGTACGCGACGGCTCATTGGCCTCGGCGTGACGGGCCTTGTGGTTTTTCTCGTCACCGGCATGGCGGGCTATTATCTCAGCCGGCCGACGCAGGAGCTTCTTTACAGCGGCCTCGATCGCGAGGACGTGAGCCGCATCGCGTCGGCCCTCAAGGAAGCCAATATCGATTTCGATGTCAGCGCCGACAGCACGGCGGTCTATGTCCGTTACGGCGAGACCGCACAAGCGCGCATGCTGCTGGCGGAGAAGGGGCTGCCGAACAGCCCCAACGCCGGCAATGAGCTCTTCGACAAGCTCGGCTCGCTCGGCCTCACCTCCTTCATGCAGCAGGTTACGCGCGTCCGGGCGCTCGAAGGCGAACTCGCGCGTACGATCCAATTGATGAGCGCCGTGAAGGCCGCGCGCGTCCATCTCGTGCTGCCAGACGACGGATCGTTCCGCCGTGAAAGCCAGCCGCCGTCTGCCTCGGTCGTCGTGCGAACCGAAGTGCCCGACGATGTCTCGGTGGCCAAAGCCATTCGTCATCTTGTCGCCGCGGCCGTGCCGGGCATGAAGCCGGAGGAGGTGACGGTGCTCGACACCGACGGCTTGCTGCTCGCTTCGGGCGATGACACCGGCGATAGCGAGCCCGGCCAGATGCTCTCGCTCGAAAAGACATTTTCGAAGGAAATTCAAGATAATATCAGCCGAACTTTGACTCCTTTCTTCGGCTTGAACAATTTCCAGATCAGCGTCGCGGCGCGGATCAACACCGACAAGAAACAGACGAACGAGACTGTCTTCGATCCTGATTCGCGGGTCGAGCGTTCGGTCCGTGTCGTGCGATCGAACGAGACGTCGCAGAATTCGACCAATCAGCCGCCGACCACCGTCACGCAAAATCTGCCGCCGAGTGGAACGCAATCGGACAACGGCAAACAATCGAACGAAGAGAATCAGAAACGCGAAGAGACGACCAATTACGAAGTCTCGTCGAAGACCATTCAGACGGTCAGCGGCGGCTTCGAGGTCGAGCATATTTCGGTCGCGGTTCTGGTCAATCGCGCCAGCCTCGTCGCTTCGCTCGGCGGCAAGGCCACGTCCGACGTCATCGATAAGGAACTCGCCGATCTTCAGCAGATCGTCGCCTCGGCGGCAGGCGCGAGTACGACGCGCGGCGACATGATCAAGATTTCGGCTGTCGATTTCGTCGAATCGGGCCACGATCTCGCGCCGGTGCCGCCGCCGACCTGGCAGGAGATTCTCCTGCGGCAGACGGGAACCGCGGTTAACGGCGGCATCATTCTGGTCGTCGCTCTGCTGATGCTCTGGTTCGGCGTCAGGCCGGCAGTCCGGGCGTTGGCTGGTTCGCCGTCGATCAGCGCCGCCGCGTCGGGCTATCTCGGCGCCGACAGCGTGATGCTGCCGGAGCCGATTCTGCCGATGCCGGACGCCATGCCGATGTCCGCGTTTCCAACATTGGCGAGCGAACCCAATTTGATCGAGGACCTCGCCGACAGTTCCAAGCGCGCGCCTGTGAAGCGGCTTGAGCAAATCGTCGAATTCGACGAGCAGCAGGCGGTCAATATCCTCAAACTCTGGATGCGCCAGAGGAGCACGGCATGATGCCGCGACCGGTCGCCGATTATCTGGTTCAGATTGGCTTGGAGAGCGTCGAACCGCCGGTCATAAACGTGCCGCTCGAACCGGACTTGGCGCCGCTATGGCCGGAAGAGCCGGAAGAAGATCCGCAAATCGCCATCGATGCCGCGCGGGAAGAGGGCAGGGCTGAAGGGCTCGAAGCGGCAAGGGAAGCGGCAAGGGCGGAATATGAGGAAGAATTGGCGCGCGCGCAGGCGCATTTCGACGCCGAGCTGAACGCGGCGCGCGAAGCTTGGGCGTGCGAGGAAGGCGCCCGGCTGCTGGAACAGCTTGCCGCCGCGATGCGCACCATCGAAGAGGGGCTCGCCGATTCGGTCGCGCGGGTTCTGCGGCCTTTCATCGTCGCCACATTGCGCCGGCAGATGATCGACAAACTGGTCGAGAACATCCGCACGATCGTCGGCAGCGCCGAGATGACGGCTATCCAAATCGCCGGGCCGGCCGATCTTATCGAGATTTTGCGCGCCGAGCTTCAGGGCGCGCCCGCGGCTTTTCACTACATCACACAAGACAGTGTCGATGTCAGCGTCATCGCGGACCAGACGTCGATCGATACGCGGCTCAAAGCTTGGACCGATCTCATCGGCGCGGAGGCATAGCGCGTGGCTGACGGCGAGAAACACGAACTTCTGATCATTAAGCGCACGCGCGGCGGCTCGCACGAGCCGCATGGCGGCGCCTGGAAAATCGCTTTCGCCGATTTCATGACGGCGATGATGGCGTTGTTCCTCGTTCTCTGGCTCATCAACGCGACGAACCAGAAAACCAAGGCCTCGCTGGCGCGTTATTTTAATCCCGTCGATCTCGTCGACATGTCGACGCTCAAGCGCGGGATGCACGATCCCAATAATGGCCCTGAGATGGACGGGGTCGCCAATGGTGCCGCCTTTCCGAAGACGGTCGTGGGCGCGGCGAAGAAGAATGGCGGTTTCATGGGAGCCGCTTTGGGCGCCGCCGGACCGCGCGACGTCAAGCAGGAGGATGCTGGCCAGCCGCGGACGGCCGAGCCGCCACCGGTCCATTCCGAAGAAACGCTGTTTCGCGATCCCTATGCCGTGCTCGCCGAGATCGCTGCGTCGGGCTCAAGCGGCGAGTCATCGTCCGACGATCTCGATCAGCCGGACAACGACGCCAGCGGGGCTTCGACCGATACTTATAGCGATCCGTTCAAGGCCGCGGCCGGAACGGACAAGTCGTCCGCTGCGGCGACGGCTGCCTCGCCGCCCGCCGCAGCACCTCAAGCGGCGGCCAATCCGCCACCCGCCGCATTGACTCAAAGCGTGCCACCACCGGCCGCGTCCGAAACACCGCCACCGGCGGCGACGCCCGCGCCTGCGCCCGGACCGCATAAGAACGAGGTCCAGAAGGGGCCGACGCTCAGCAATGCGCAAGCCCTGGCCGCAAATCTGCAGAAGCAGATCACCAAGCTCATCGGCCCGGCCGGCAAAGACGAGGCGAAGCCGGCGATCGAAGTGAAGGCGACCGATGAAGGAATCCTGATCAGCCTCACCGATCAGAGCAATTTCGCCATGTTCGCCATCGGCTCGGCGGAGCCGCAGGCGAAGACCGTGCATGTGATGGATAAAATCGCCCGGGTGCTCAAGAATGTGAAGGGCGACATTATCATTGGCGGTTTCACTGACGGCCGGCCCTATCGGTCGGCGATCTATGACAATTGGCGGCTTTCATCGGCGCGCGCGCAAATGGCCTATTACATGCTGGTGCGTGGCGGCGTCGACGACAAGCGAATCGTCCGCATCGAGGGCTATGCCGATCGCCGGCTGAAAGTGCCGGGCAAGCCGCTGGCCGACGAGAATCGGCGAATCGAAATCTTCCTGAAAGAGAAAAAGTCATGAGACGGGGCGCCGTCGCCATCGCTTTGCTGGCTTGCGTGTTGGCGATGGACGCCGCCAGCGCGGCGCCGTCGAAGCCGCCCTATCAACTCGTGCGTTCACTCCACGCTTTGCAGGACCAGATCGTGCTCGGCAATCGCTCGGCGCGTGCGGCGGTGTCGGGACTTGCCGCCGATCTTGCGCCGCGTCTTCTTTCTTACGATTCGTCGGTGTGGCGCGAGCCGCGCAACGTGCGCGCCGTCGTCACCTATGTGCTGAGCGGCGGCGCGCCGCGGGTGGCGCAAGCGGTTCTCGCGAGCGGCAAATGTCCGCCGCAGGAGAAACCGCTGGTCGAGGCGGCGCTGGCCTATTCCGAAGGCAAGGCGCCGCGCGCAAGAAGCCTGCTCGCCAATATCGATCCGCGCACATTGGAGCCGATCGTCGGCGGCCACATCGCCTTGGTCCAGGCGGCCCTCGTCGCGGACAAGTATCCGGAGAAGGCCGTCCAACTGCTCGATATCGCCCGCGTTCTGGCGCCTGGAACCTTGGTCGAGGAGGCGGCGCTACGGCGCGAGATCTTCCTCATCAATGCAACCGGCGATTTCGATCGCTTCATCAGCCTGTCCGGCGACTATATCCGGCGTTTCCACAATTCGACCTATGCCGACAATTTCCGCGAGCATTTCTCGGATGCCGTCGCGCGGCTCAAGATCGCGGGCGATTCGATCGAATTGCAGCGGATCGACGACACTTTGAGCAGCCTCCAGCCGAGCGATCAACTGAAGGTCTATCTGATGATCGCGCGCGCCTCGCTTCTCCTGGGCAAGATTCCGGCAGCGGAATTCGCTGCGGCCAAAGCCGAGAGTCTGGCGGCGCCGGATACGAGCGAAATCAGCCGGGCGCAGCTCTACGACGGTGCGGCGGAGGTTTTCACGCCGACCTACGAACGCGGCGAAGGCACGCTTGGCTCGCTGAACACGTCGCGTCTTTCGCGTGAAGAATCGACGCTGAAAGATGCCGCTCTGTCGGTTTCGCAGCAAATTCACGAATGGCCGCAAATCGATGCGAGTACGCCCGCGGCGAGTCTGACGGACCAGTCCGTGCCGCAACAGCTCCAATCGGTCATGGCCGGCACCAATGCGACAATTGACGCGGCTGAAAAGGCGCTGGCCGAAAGCGACGGTCCGGAGGCGACACCGCCATGAACAATATCAGTGGACTCATAAGCGCTTTTCCGCCGTCCAATCCGCCGTCCGCCACCGACTCGAAATCAGGCGGCGAAAATTCCGCGGCGCCGCATGAGGGCCGGCCGGACTCCTTCGCGGCCATGTTGGCGGGACTGTCCCAGCCAAAGGAAGATGCGGCCGCGGCCGCCGCCAAGGGCACGACAACCTTCAAGGGTTTCGGCGGCTCTCTGCCAAATACCGCCAATTCCGCCCCCGCCGAGACGCTGGGCAGCCAACCGGCGCCCGCGCAATTGACACCGCAAAGCCGGCGGCTCGCGACTGCAAATCTGCAATTGCAGACTCTGTCACAAGACGATCCGGCCGTTGTCGCAGGCGGGGCTGCTGCGAAAGCGGGCGGAGGAGTTCCGGCGCCGTCGGTGACGCGCGCACCGCTGCCGACAACCCAAACTACCTCCAACGCGCAAAACAGCGGCGCGGCTAAGACACAAGCGCCCGCGGCGCAAGTCCCGAACCCGATGACGGCCAAACCGCTCGTCAACGCCTCGGTGCCGCCATCCGTTCAAGCCGATACCGATGCCGCGGCCGATCTTGCGGACGAGCAACCGGCGCCGCCCGCGCCATCCATATCGGGGATTGGCAAGCGACCGACGTCCACGCAATCCCAATCTTCAGACACAGCGCACAAGACGAACAGCGATTCGGCGCCATCGTCGGCGACGCCGAATGCCAATCCGCAACCCGCTGCGGTCGTGCCGATCATCGTTGCGCCCTTCGCCAATGCGCCGGCGGCACCGGCCGCGCAATCCTCGGCGCAACAGCCGCGCGGCGCGACGGCGTCGATCGATCCGGGTCTCGCGCATAATCTCTCGACACGGGACCGGGACCCGGCCGACGCCGCATCGGACGCGCCCGCCCCGATCAAGGTCGATGTCGTTGCGCAGGCGACGCATTTCGCGCCCATGGTGTCCTTGTCACCGGCGCAGCAGATCGTGGACGTCACGACCTCGGCCCTGACAAGTCCAACACAGACGAGCCAAGACGCCGCCGCGTCGTCGAGCGCGGCCGCTTCGGCGAGCCTCAATTCACTGCTGGCGGCGGCGCAGCCTTCGGCGCCTTCGATCAAGACGCTCGATCTGCAGCTTGAACCGCCGACGCTGGGCACGGTCAACATCAAACTCAATCTGTCGGCCGATGGTCTCGCCGTCGAAGTCCAGGCGAACCAGTCGACGACCGTCGATCTGCTTCAGAAAGACAAGCAATCACTCACGCAAGGGTTGAGCAGTGCCGGCTATACCGTCTCGGGAGTCGATATCAGCCTTGCGCCCGCAAACCACGCGGCGGCCGGCTTTGCCGACCAGGGGACGCAACAAGGTTCGTCCGGCCAGTTTTCCGGCAGCGACGCGCAAGGGAATGGCGGCTCACAGACTCAAAACGGCGGCGGGCAAGATTCTTCGCGCCAACAACAACGGCAAAGCGCCTATGAGACTCCGGAAGCGCCTCGGCCTGCAGCTCAGCGCCCTGCTGGCTCTGGCCTTTATATATAATGGTGCGGTCGCCGCGCCTCAGGCTCTCGTCTGCGAACGGGAAATGACCCGTGCCGCGGCGAAATATGGTGTGCCGCTCGGCGTGCTCTATGCCGTCGGCCTGACAGAAACCGGCCGGCGCGGCACGCTGAGCCCCTTTGCGCTCAATATCGAAGGGCCTTCCTTCTTCCCCGACACGCTCGACGAGGCGATGCAACGCTTTGACGAAGCCGAGCGCCGCGGCGCCAAGCTCATCGACATCGGCTGCATGCAGATCAATCATTATTATCACGGCAGCCATTTCCGCTCGGTTGCAGAGATGTTCGATCCGCACGCCAATGTCGAGTATGCGGCCCGCTATCTCCGCGACCTCAAAGAGCAGGAAGGGAGCTGGACTCTGGCGGCGGCCCGCTATCATGCCGGTCCCAACAATGACCCGGCGCAGAAGCAATATGTCTGCGAGGTGATCTCCAATATGGTCGCCAGCGGTTTCGGCGCATGGACGGAGTCGGCGCGCGCCTTCTGTCATTGACTCGAAATCGATCGCCAAGAGGCCGCGAAGAGTCAGCCGAGAGTCAGCCAATCGAACGGCGATTTGAGTCTTTTCAATCACATGCGTGTCGAAAAAGATTCACGTCTCACGGAAAGTCCCAAAACGTGACAGTAGCGTTTGACGGAACCTTAGACTTCGCTAACACTCGAATCGGGCTAAACAACTGATTCGGGGGGCGATTCCGTGCTGGTGATTGTGGATGAGCGGGACATGGTGACCGCTGGCTACGCTTGTCGCTTCGGCAGTGAAGGCGTGTCCGCAGCCAGGTTCTGCACCGACGAATTTCGCGAATGGGTCAAGACGGTCGCGGATGCAGATCTTTATGCGGTCGAGGCTTTTTTGTTGGGTGATTGTCGCGATCGCGAGATTTTACCGAAGATGATCCGCGAGCGTTCGCGCGCGCCGGTCATCGCTATGAACGAAGCGCCGTCCCTCGAACAGACGCTCAGTCTTTTCGCGGCGGGTGTCGATGATGTCGTGCGCAAGCCGATTCATGTTCGTGAGATCCTGGCTCGTGTCGGCGCAATCCGACGCCGGCTTGAAATCGAGCAAGACCATGCGATCGTCGGCGAGATGCGCGTCTTCTTCGACGGTCGCGATCCCGAGATCAAGGGCAATGTCCTGCCATTGCCGCGGCGCGAGCGGCGCATTCTCGAATATCTCGTCGCCAATCGCGGCCGGCGGGTGAGCAAGGCACAGATCTTCAATTCGATCTACGGCATCTTTGACGACAACGTTGAGGAGAACGTCGTCGAGAGCCACATCAGCAAGTTGCGCAAGAAGCTGCGCCGCCATCTCGGTTACGATCCGATCAATTCGGTGCGCTATCTGGGTTATCGTCTCGCCGACGTTCAGTAGCCGGCGCGCCGGGTTTGCGCCGGCGCCGTCATGTGATGCGTTTTTCCCTTACCAAGTCGCGTTTGTGTGCCGGGAGATTGGCCGCTCCCGGCGTCGCGTTTTGCGTCGGTTTGTCGACTTGGAATCACGAAGCGCAAAGATGGGGTTAGCGCAAGCTCCACACAAGTTGCTCGCCTTTTAATCTGATCAGCAGAGCGGGAGAATCGGCGATGAGCCTCTTTAGTGCATTGATGGCGAGTGTGTCGGGGATGAATGCGCAGTCGAATTCGCTGTCGACGATCTCCGATAATATCGCGAATGCGAATACGGTCGGCTATAAGGAAGCCGAGACGCAATTCGAGGATATGCTCAACGAATTCAGCCCCAGCGAATATAATGCCGGCGGTGTCGCCACCGTCGTCAACTACAATATCGCGCAGCAGGGCGACCCGACCTCGACGACGAACCCGACCAATATGGCGATCGAGGGCAATGGCTTCTTCGTTGTCCAGAATGCGGCCGGCCAGACATTCCTGACCCGCGCCGGCTCGTTCGCGCCGAATTCGCAAGGCGATCTCGTGAACGCCTCGGGCTTTACGCTGATGGGCTATCCGATCAGCTCGAGCTCATCGCAGCCGCCGAGCTATTCGCTGAATCAGTTAAAGCCGGTGCAGATTTCGACATCGGCGCTCTCGCCGCCGGTGGCCTCCACCACCGCGACGTTGGCGGGCAATCTGAATTCCTCGGCCTCTGTCGATTCGGGAACGCTGCCCGCGGCAAACAGCGCGAGCTCGACATATACCAGTATGACTCCGGTCACAGCTTATGACAGTCTGGGTAATCCGGTCACGCTCAATGTCTATATGACGAAGACGGGTGCCAATACCTGGGAAATGGACGTCTACAACGCGGCCGATGCGGCCTCGGGCGGCGGGTTCCCCTATAGCGCGGGTCCGCTCTCGACGACGACGCTAGACTTCAATGCGACGACGGGTGCCTTGACGACTCCGGCTAGCGGTTCTGTTTCCGTCGCGCTCAGCGGCACGCAAACGGTCAATGTCAGCCTCTCCGGTCTTACGCAGGTCTCGTCCTCGACATCGGTGCAGGGGACGGCGAACGGCAATCCGCCGGGAACCTATGAGAGCGTCTCCGTCTCGCAGAGCGGCGTTCTTTCCGAGGTGTTCTCCAACGGCGTGACCACGCCGATCTATCAAATTCCGCTGGGCACGGTGCCGAGCGTCAACAGCATGACCTCGATGGCGGGCGACGTCTTCGAGCCCAATGCGAACTCCGGCGCCATTCAGCTCGGCGCCGCCAATTCGCAGGGCTTCGGATCGATCAACGGATCGGAGCTCGAATCCTCGACCGTCGATCTCGCGACAGAGCTCACCAACATGGTCGTCACGCAGAATAGCTATCAGGCCAATTCGAAAGCCTTCCAGGTCGGCTCCGACATGCTGAGCGAGCTGGTCAATCTGTTGAAATAGTCTGTCTCTTTTGCTTCGGAGTTGCCGCCATGAACCTGACGACGGCCACACATATCGCCCAATCCGCCCTGTCGACGGTTTCGGCGGAATCCGCCGTCGTCTCGCGAAATATCAGCGGGGTCAACGACGCTTCGTTTTCGCAGAAGATTGCCAATGTCATAACGACATTCGATGGCGGCTCCGAAGTCGCGTCGGTGACCAATGCGCAAAACCAGGCGCTCTTCGGCAATGTATTGAGTGCAACATCGGCGTCGGCGACCCAGGCGGCGCTCTCGAGCGGGCTAACCTCGCTGCTCAATATTGTCGGCGAGCCGGGCTCCGATACGTCGCCCGCGGAAAAGCTGACCGACCTCACCAACGCGATTCAACAATATGAGGCGACACCTTCGAGCAGCAGCCTTGCCGCAGCCGCGGTGAACGCGGCGCAAAACCTGGCGAGCACCCTGAATAATGCGACCAATACGGTGCAGCAGGTCCGCGAACAGGCCGACACGCAGATGGCTTCGTCGGTGGCGTCGATCAATTCGCTGCTGACGCAATTTAAGAACGTCAATCAGCAGATCGTCACCGGCACAGCCACGGGTGCCGATGTTACCGATCTGCAGGATACGCGCAATTCGATCCTCACCCAGCTGTCGCAGCAGATCGGTATAACCACCACGACGAATACCAACGGCGATATGTCGGTCTATACCGACAGCGGCGTTGCATTGTTTCAGGGCGGCACCGCGAGCACCGTGACCTTCCAGCCGACGCAGACCTACACGGCGGGAACGACGGGCAATGCCGTCTATATCGACGGTATTCCGGTGACGGGGAGCTCGGCCACCATGCCGATTCAGTCCGGCACGCTCGCCGGCCTCGCCACGCTCCGCGACAATGTCACGGTGACTTACCAGGCGCAGCTCGATGAGACGGCGAACGGGCTCATCAGTGCCTTTGCCGAGACCGATCCGACGAATTCGAGCAATACTTTGGCGGGTCTGTTTACCAATGGCGGCAGCACAGCCCTGCCGACATCTTCACAACTGACGGGTCTCGCTGGCAACATCACGGTCAATGCGGCGGTCGATCCCAGCCAAGGCGGCAATCCTGAGAAGCTCGGCAATGGCATCAATTTCAACTTCAACACGTCGAACCAGGCCAGTTTCGATACGCAGCTTAAGCAATATTTGACCAATCTGTCGGCCACGCAAAGCTTCTCGTCCGCTGGCGGCATCAGCACCAGCAATACGCTCTCGGGCTATGCCGCGGCCTCGGTGAGCTGGCTCGATGCCGAGCAGCAGAATGTCACATCCGAAAGCGCCTACCAGAGCACCTTGCTCTCGACGTCGACGACGGCCCTGTCCAACACGACGGGTGTCAATCTTGACGATGAGATGTCTCAGATGCTCGACCTCGAAAATTCCTATTCCGCATCGGCGAAACTACTGACCACGATCAGCAGCATGTTCGCCGATTTGGCCAACGCAATCGACCAGGCGACCGCAGCATGAGTTCTTTCATCTCGTCTTATTCGATCACATGGGCGTTGCGGCAGTCGGTGCTGACAGCGCAAAGCAATCTGGCGCAGGCGCAGCAGGAAGTCTCCACCGGCACCTACGCCGATGTGGGGCTGGCTCTTGGGGCGCAGGCGGGACAAGATATCAATCTGCGCAATCAGGAAGCACTGCTGCAGACATTCACCTCGACCAATAATCTCGCCGCGACGAATTTAGGCACGACGCAAAATGTGCTGAGCGGCTTCCAGACGACAGCTCAGAATCTACTGACCGCCTTGGTCGGCGGGACCAATCAAAACCAGACCGCAAGCGCGCTTCAGCAGCAGGCGCAAAGTGCGTTGGAATCGCTGATTTCCGGGCTCAATACAACGGAAAACGGCAATTATCTTTTCGCCGGGACCAATACGGCGGTTGCGCCCATCACCGACTATGGCGCATCGGGCTCGGCGAACCAGGCTGCGGTCAATTCGGCATTTTCGTCGTTTTTCGGTTTCTCGCAAAGCTCCCCCAGCGTGAGCAGCATAACCGCGAGCCAGATGCAGAGCTTCCTGACCACGCAGTTCGCGCCGCTTTTCCAAGGCACGAACTGGTCGTCCGATTGGTCGTCGGCAAGCAGCACGACAACGACCAGCGAGATTTCGCCGTCGATGACGGTTTCGACATCGGTCAGCGCCAATAACTCGGCATTTCAGGATCTCGCGCAAGCCTATACGATGCTCTCCAGTCTCGGCACGCAGAATCTGAGCAGCTCGGCACTTCAGACCGTTGAGACCAATGCCGAAAATCTCCTGAACGCGGGCCTCTCGGGTTTGACCAGCGTGCAGAGCGGCGTCGGCGTGACGCAGAGCGATATCACCACGGCCAATAATCAGATGTCGGTCGAGTTGAACGTGCTGTCGACCCAGGTCGGCAATCTCGAAAACGTCAACCCCTACGAGGCATCGACCGAGGTGACGAACCTGCAGACGCAGATCGAGACGTCTTACAGTCTCACGTCGCAGCTTTCGCAGCTCAGCCTCGTGAAATATCTTTCGTGAAATATCTCCAAGTCGCGTGTTTTTTCAGGGTGATCAAAGACCATGTACCAGTTCTCTTATAAAGAGATAATGGACGACAGCACGCAGGACGCGCGCGAACGCGAGCGCCAAGCGATGCAGCGCGCGATCGAGTTGCTTGAGCTCGCCCAGCAAAAGGGCGTCAAGTCGATGGAAGCGGCCGAAGCGCTGAATTATCTGAACAGGCTTTGGCATCTTTTTATCGACGATCTGGCCAAGCCGGAAAATGATCTGCCCAACGCCTTGCGCGCCGAGCTGATCTCGATCGGGATCTGGATCACCAACGAGATCAACCGGATGCGGCTTGGCAAAAGCGAAAATTTCGGCGGCCTGATCGAGATTTGCACGATCATCCGCGACGGATTGAGGTGAGGTCGACATGCGGATTTCACTTCGAGCGGGCGAGAGATTTTACATCAACGGCGCGGTTCTCCGCGTCGATCGCAAAATGTCCTTCGAGCTTCTCAACGACGCGACCTTTTTGCTCGAAGCGCATGTGATGAATGTCAACGATGTGACGACGCCGCTGCGGCAGCTTTATTTCATCGTCCAGATTATGTTGATGAACCCGGCGGATACGCCGGCCGCGGGCGACATGTTCGCGCAAGCCATCAGCAATAATCGTAAGACCTTCGCCGATCCGAAAATATTGTACGGTCTCGATACGGTCGAGCAACTTGTCACCGAAGACCGGAAGTTCGAAGCGTTGAAGACCATTCGCACATTGCTGCCGATCGAGGCCGTTGTTCTTTGCTCAGACGAAGATCCGGTGGCCGGCGCGGCAGCCTAAGGGAGAATAGCATGTCCGTTGATCCCACTTCGCCGACGTCGCCCACAGGGTCGCAGAATTCATCGAACTCGCAGCAGTCGCAAAGCTCGCAGGCGTCGGCGACGGTGAATTACAACCAGTTCCTGCAATTGCTCGTCGCCGAATTGCAGAACCAGGATCCGACCAATCCGACCGATCCCACGCAATATATGAGCCAATTGGCGTCGTTTTCGCAGGTCGAGCAGCAAATCCAGACGAATTCGAAGCTCGATACGATGCTGACCTCGAATGCACTTTCGCAAGCCGAGCAGATGATCGGCCAGACGGTGACATCGGGAACGACGACCGGCAAGGTCGAATCGGTCAATCTGACTTCGGGCGGCGGCACGACCGCGACGCTGAGCGATGGCAACACCGTCGACCTGACATCAGGCAGCAGCGCTGCGACGACGACGACGTTGAGCGACGGCACGGCATTCACCCTGCCGACGGGCCTGTCGATCAACTGACGATGAACGAGGCGGATGCACTCGAGCTCTCACGCCAGGCGATCTGGACCGTTATCGTCGTAGCAGGGCCTTCCATCGGCGCCGCCATGTTGGTTGGTATCGTCATCGCGCTGTTTCAGGCCTTGACGCAAATTCAAGAGGCGACGCTGACCTTCGTGCCGAAGATCATCGTCGTTTTGGCGGCATTGACGGTTACGGCATCCTTCATCGGCGGCGAGATGTATCTCTTCACGGAGCACGTCTATTCGCGGGTCGAAAAGGGCTATTAGGCGTTGAGCGGATAGGTGGGGCATGGCGGGGGTCGCAGCCGAAGCGCAATTAACGCTTGAGCGCAAAAATAGCGCGCGGGATATCGGTTTTGCGACCGGCATTCTGGCGATTCTGTCCGTCTTCTTCCTGCCGATCCCGCCTTTCATCATTGATATCGGGCTCGCGTTTTCCATCGCGCTGGCCGTGCTCATTTTGATGGTCGCGTTGTGGATTCAGCGGCCGCTCGACTTTTCGTCCTTTCCAACGGTTCTGCTCGTCGCAACCTTGTTGCGGCTGTCGCTGAACATCGCGACGACAAGACTCATCCTCTCCAACGGGCCGGAAGGAACCACCGCCGCCGGTTATGTCATCGGCGGTTTCGCGAACCTTGTGATGAGCGGTGATTTCGTCATCGGGCTCATCGTCTTCGCGATCATCATCACGGTCAATTTCGTCGTCATCACCAAGGGCGCGACGCGTATTGCGGAAGTCGGCGCGCGTTTCACCTTGGACGCCATCCCCGGCAAGCAGATGGCGATCGACGCCGACCTGTCGTCCGGGACGATCGACGAGAAGGAAGCGCAGCGCCGGCGCCGCGAGCTTGAGGAGGAAAGCTCTTTCTTCGGCTCGATGGACGGCGCCTCGAAATTCGTGCGCGGCGATGCGATCGCCGGCCTGATCATTCTGGCGGTCAATATTTTCGGCGGCATTGTCATCGGTGCGACGCGCTACGACATGCCGTTGTCGCAGGCCGCCGATGTCTTCACCAAGCTTTCCGTCGGCGACGGGCTTGTCACGCAAATTCCGGCGCTGATCGTCTCGCTCGCAGCCGGTCTGCTCGTTTCCAAGGGCGGCACCCGCGGCTCCGCCGAGCAGGCAGTGCTTGGCCAATTGGTGAAATATCCCAAGGCGCTTTTTGTTGCCGCTGGCCTCATGTTCACGCTTGGCCTCATGCCGGGCCTGCCGTTCTTTCCCTTTGCCTTGCTGGGCGGCCTGATGGGCTTTGCCGGCTATACGATCCCGGCGCGATTGGCGCGGCAGGCTGCGGCGGAGAGCGCTTCGGCGGCGGCGGCCGAATTGCGGGCGCAGAAGGAGGCGCGCGAATCCGTCAAGGAATCGCTCAAGTCCGTCGAAATCGAATTGTGCCTCGGCAAGCAGCTTTCGATCCGCATGTTGGCGGCGCAGGGCGAGCTCGCGCATCGCGTCACCAAGAGCCGGCGCAAATTCGCGCAGCAATATGGCTTCGTCGTGCCCGACATCAAAGTCTCGGACAATCTGACGGTGCCCGCCAAAAGCTATCAGATCAAGATTCACGGCACGGTCGTCGCCACCTTCACGATGATGATCGGCCATCTGCTTGTCGTCATCGGCGACGGCCGCCGGCCAGATCTGCCCGGCGAGGAGGTGCGCGAGCCGGCCTTTGGCATGAAGGCGGTGTGGATATCCGAGGCCTATGCGGGCGAGCTAAAACGCCAGGGCTTTGAAGCGATCGACAATATGTCGGTGCTGCTCACCCATTTGAGCGAGGTCATCCGCAACAATCTCTCGCAATTGCTGTCCTATAAGGACATGCGCGCGCTGTTCGAGCGGCTGGGTCCGGAATATAAGCGGCTGCTCGACGACATCTGCCCGTCGCAGATTTCCTATTCAGGACTCCAGGCTGTCCTGAAGCTTCTGTTGGCCGAGCGCATTTCGATCCGCAATCTGCAATTGATCCTGGAGGCGATTGCCGAGATTGCGCCGCATGTGCGCCGGGCCGAGCAGGTGACGGAACATGTGCGCATGCGCATCGCACAGCAAATCTGCGGCGATCTGCTCGACCATGGCATGTTGAAGGTTCTGCGCCTCGGCAATCGCTGGGATCTTGCCTTTCACCAAAGCCTCAAGCGCGACGTGAAGGGCGATGTCATCGAATTCGACCTCGACCCCGGCATGGTCGAGCAATTCGGCAACGAGGCGTCGGTCGCAATCCGCGAGCGGATGGACAAGGGCCATGCCTTCGTCCTGGTCACCACGCCCGAGGCACGGCCCTATGTGCGCATGGTGATCGAGCGGCTGTTTGCGACGCTGCCGGTTCTCTCGCATCTCGAGATCGCCCGCGGCATCGAGATCAAGTCGCTCGGGACGATCTCGTGAATGCGATCGGATCGAACGCGGTCCTGACGGCGTTCATCCTGTTCTGCCGGATCAGTGGTTGTCTGATGCTGATGCCTGGATTCTCCAGTCCGCGCGTGCCGGTGCCGGTGCGGCTCTTCCTCTGCGTCGCCATCACGCTCGCGCTGACGCCGTTTCTTGGCGGCGCGATCGAAAAGCTTGTCAGGGATGCGTCGGCCTTCGCCTTGTTGAAGCTGATCGTTTCGGAAACGCTGATCGGCGGCCTGATTGGCCTGATGGGACGCATTTTCTTTGCCGCCTTGGAGACGCTTGGGACGTCGATCGCCATGCAGATGGGGCTCGCCAACGCGCTTGGCGCGCCGGTGGATGATTCGGAGCCGATACCCCCGATCGCCGACTTCCTGACCTTTCTCGCGACGGCCTTGCTTTTCGTGACCGATCTGCATCTCGAGGTCATCCGCGGCATTGTCGCCTCCTACCATACGCTGCCGGTCGCGTCGGGGTTCGGCGCGCAATTCGGCCTCATCCAGGTTGCCGACACGCTGTCGAAGTCGTTTTTTCTCGGTCTGCGGGTTGCGAGCCCCTTCATCCTGTTCGGCCTCATCTTCAATCTGGCCGTCGGGCTCGCCAACAAGCTGACGCCGCAGATCCAAGTCTATTTCATCGCGACGCCATTTGCGGTCGCGGGGGGATTGTTCCTGCTTTACTTCACCTTCAAACAGGTCATCGAGCTTTTCATGGCCGGGTTCGCAAGTTGGCTGGCGGGCGGCTAGGATGGAAAAGAGGCACGCCGCGCTCCGCCGGATGCTGGCCTTGCAGAACGATATTCGCCGCATCGGCGAATTGAAGCTTGCCGCCATTCAAAACCAGCGCGCGAACGCCGAGCAGACCGAGGCGCGCCTCGTCTCCTACCTCGACGAGAATCATATCTATACGCCCGCCTATATGAAGACCATCGCCGACAAGCTGCAGGCCGTCGGCCGCGCCAAGCGGCGTCTGGCTCAGGAGGCGGAAGACCAGGCGAAAGTTCTGCTCGAATGCCGCCGGCGCATGGGGCAGGTGGAACGCGCGCTCGAAGATGTCGCCGAGCAGGCGCGCCGTGCCGGGGAGCGGCGCGAACTCGATGCCGCAATCGAAGCCGAACTCAATCGCAAAGGCGCAAGCCTCCCGTAAGCCAAGTAGCCCATCTTCGGCCTGCAACCTATTGCAGCGCAGAGAGGATGGTTGCGTGTCGATCAAGCCGCCTTCGGATATTCTACTCGATGTCGCCCGCGCCGCCGATCCGGCGAAGTCGTCGGCGGCAACCGAGCGGCTGACGCGTCTTGGCGCGAACGTCGGCGTCGACGATGCGCAATTCGGCGACGTCTTGAGCCACGTCGATATTCCCCGCGCGCCCAATGCGGCGCCGCTGCCGGCGATTGCCGAGCCACGGTTCGCCAATGTGCAGCCGGAAAAAGCCAAGGACGCGGCTGAGACCAAAGCCTATCAGGGCATTGCCGCGCTGCTTCTCGAAAACCTCGTCGAAAACATGCTGCCGGACAGCGATGAGTTCTTCGGCGCGCAGGCCGGCGCCGGCATTTGGCGCTCCATGCTGGCCCAAGAATTGGGGACGAATCTGTCGAAGAGCGTCGACCTCGGCATTGGTCCGAAGCACGTCAAGTCGAGCCATTCTCATCACGGCCTGCGACCCGGCGGCGAGCTCGAAGCCTCGCTCGCCCCATTGCCGCTCCGCGGTGCCAAACATTCGTGATGAGCGATGGCGATGACAGAGCTCCCGAACAGAAAAGTGCCGAAACGGATGGGCGATCCGACGATAACCGACCCAGCACGCGCCGCCGCGCTGCGTGAAGGTTTCTCTCAGACGATCGAGCGCATCGAGCGGCTCATCGATCTTGAGACGGCGACGCTGCAGCAATACCGGCCGATCGATTTTTCCGAGTTCAATCATCGCAAGAGCCACGCGCTCCTGGAGTTGAGCCGCGCGATGCGCGCCTTGGGCGCCGAGTCGCACGATCCGGCCATGCGCGAGGAGCTGGAGCGCCTCAGCGCCAAGCTGAAGCGCAATCTCGCGACGCTCGAGATCCATCTGAAGGCCGTGCGGCAGGTCTGCGCGCTCATCGCGGGCGCCATTCAGACCGCGGAATCGGACGGCACTTATTCCTCCGCGATTCACCGCAGGTATGAGCAATCATGATCAAGCTGATTGCAAGTTGCGCTTGGGTTTGTCTGCTGACGGCGGCGGCGGGATACGCGACGACCTTCGTCAAGCTCGATCATGCGGCGGCGTCGGTCCCCGAGGAAGCTCCTCCGGGCGCCATGGAATATAAGAAGCTCCCGCCGATCAATGTGCCGATGATCGCCGACGGCGCCGTTCAGGGCTATGTCGTGGCCGAGCTTGGTTACACGTACACGCAGAATCTCTCGAAAGCGCCGGTGCCGCCGGATGTCTATCTTCTCGATGAGGCATTCCGGACGATCTATTCGGACACGACGCTCGATTTCCACCATCTCGAACGATACGACGTGAGCGGGCTGACCAAGAAACTGGCGGCGCGCGTCAATCAGCGGCTCCATATGCCGGTCGTCAAAGACGTCCTCGTTCAAGAGCTGAATTTCTTTCCGAAGAGCGATGTCTTTCGCTGAGAGGCCGGTCTTCGCGGCGGACAACACAGGTTTTCGAACTGGGGGTGCAAGATGGCTTTTGATCGACTGACGTGGATTGGCTTCATGATCGTAGCGCTGGGCTGGGCGATGCTTTTGTCCGGTGCGCCAACATTGCAATTTTTTGTTGCGGCGATCGGCCACAAATTGCCGTTCGACATGCCGGCGATCTCGCAAGCAACGATCCTCAGCGGCTTCGGATTGGCGATTCTCGGCGCGCTGCAGACCGGCTTCGGCGCGTTGAAGCAATTCTTCGATCGGGTGATCGAGCGCACCGCCCGGCCAAGCGAGACACCACCGCAGCGCAAGAATCCCGACATCAAAGTCGTCGAGCGCGGCCGGCTGAAAGATCGGCCCTATGTTCTCTTCGGTGACGGGACGATCGAAGTCGAGACTCTGCTCGGCCTGCGGCGCTTCACGTCATTCAGGGATGCACGCGAGTTCATCGGCTAGAGCATCGGACCGAAAAGTGCGAAGCGGTTTTCGGACACATCCGATGTGGTTTGAAGAATAATCGGACCGAAAAGTGCGAAGCGGTTTTGGGACACATCCGATGCGATGAGAAAGACTTAAAAGCGTCGAGCGATTCAATTTGAACGTTCGACGCTCTAGGTGCGATTAGCGGACGGCGGGCAACGCGATGGCCTCTTCGACATTAAAGCGCAAAGCGGTGGATACGAGAGGGGAAACGGCCGACGGCAGTCTGCCCGGCGCACCATTGCCGATCTGGCAACAGACGGCGACACGGTTTGGCTGGGGCACGCTCGTCGACGGCGTGCTTGGCGGCACGGGCTGCGTCGCAGCGGTCGTCTGCGCGGGCTTTGCGGTCTATATGACGGCGCATCCGAGCCCGACATTCAATGGCATCGAGCACCTGATGATCTTTGCGCAGCCGAATTATGAAGAGCCGCCGGCGGTCGCGGAAGCCAGTCCGCCGGCGGATCGCAAAGGCATCGACTATTCAGCGACGGGAACCATCCGGGTGCCGGACATGCCGCCGGTCAGCCGGATCGAGCCGATCGTTCGCGCTTATACGCTTCATTATGTGCATCAGGGCGAGGCGCTGATCATCGGCAACGATGATGCGGTCTATCGTGTCGCGCTCGGATCCATTGTTCCGGGCGTCGGCCGTGTCCTTGCGATCGAGGAACGGCACGGCCAATGGGTCGTCGTGACCCAACGAGGCTTGATCGTCGCCCGCTGAGTGCGGTCAGACGACGTAGATCTTCTTGCGCAGGGCGGTGATCTCGGCCGCCGTCAGCGCCGCAGGCTTCTCCTTCGAGAATGTCGCGCCGATATTCTGGCCGCGCTGCCAGGCGACGACAGCCTCGGCGAGCTCGCCGTCGATGTCGCTGAAGAGACGAAAGCGCCGCGGCACCTTGATCTTCGCGACCAGGATCAGCCGTGCGCCATGCGCGGAACGATTATGGATCTGGCAGTCGATGAGGAATTTGTTGTCGCGATCCAGAATTTTGCCGGAGCGCAGGCGCGCCTCGCCACGCTTATCGCCGCTTTTTGCGGCGGGACGCAAAGTCGATACCGGCTTGGCAGGCGCATCGCGCTCAGGGTCCGGATCGAGGACCCGATAGGTGACTTCGCCCGGCTTCGTTTGCGCGCCGCTGACTTTGACGGCCTCGATCAGCGGTGCATGGGCGGATGGATCGGGCATGGGGGAAGACGGGCTTTTGCGCGACAAGCTGTATAAATCCGGGTATCGTTTATTATTGCACGGCGCACCTTAATCATTGCATAAACCCCTCGCGGCCTCGGCGTTTTGGCCCTGCAATCGCAAGGCTGTTCGAGGGCAAGGCTTTTCGAGGGGATGTAATGTTCGTTTCAATCCGGCGGATCGTGGCTTTTTGCGCCCTTGGGGTCCTTGCGCTGGCGCCGGGCGGCGCGGCTTACGCACAGACGAGCGGCAAGCTCGTTGTCTTCGCGGCGGCGAGCCTTGCGACGGCGCTCAACGCAATCCAGCCGGTTTTCCTCCAGGACAAGGGTCAGGCGGTCGCCATTTCCTATGGCTCGTCGGGCGTGCTGGCCAAACAGATCGAGCAGGGCGCTCCGGCCGATCTTTTCATCTCGGCCGACACCAAATGGATCGATTACCTGCAGAAGAAAAATCTCCTGGCGCCGGGAACGCGCCGCGATCTGCTTGGCAATGAACTCGTCCTTGTCGAGCCGGCCGGCGACAACACCAAGCTCAAGATCGGCCCGGGCTTCGATCTCGCGCAGCTGACCGGCGACGGCAAGATCGCGGTTTGCACGGTCGCGTCCTGCCCGGCGGGCATCTATGCCAAGGAGGCTTTCACCAAGCTCGGCATCTGGAGCGCGGTCGAGCCCAAACTGGCGCAGGCCAGCAATGTCCGCGATGCTCTCGCGCTCGTGGCGCGCGGCGAAGCCAAGTTCGGCGTCGTCTATGCGACCGATGCAAAGGCGGAACCGAAAGTCCGGGTGATCGACGTTTTTCCCGCCGACAGTCACTCGCCGATCGTTTATCCTGTGGCGATTGTCGCGAGTTCGAAGAATGCCAATGCGGCAAACTTCGAGGCTTTCCTGTCTTCCCAGGCGGCGGTGAAAATCTTGACTCGACAGGGTTTCAAGTTTTTGTCGAAGCCGAGCGAATAAGGCTCTGGTCACGGTGAATTTTCTTCGTTCGGGGGGCGGCAGGCAGCGGGATCCTCAGTTGAAGGTTCACTGGTAACCTGCGGATATAAAAATGAAAAAGCATGTTGCCGTCCTGCTCGGCGGGTTCTCCGCCGAGAGAGACGTGTCACTGCGGTCGGGGGCGGCTTGTGCCGGGGCGCTGGCCGAGCAGGGATTCAAGGTCACCGAGGTCGATGTCGGCCGCGATGTCGGCCGCGTCCTCGCCGATCTCAAGCCTGACGTCGCCTTCAATGCCCTGCATGGGCCTTATGGCGAGGACGGGATCATCCAAGGCGTTCTCGAAATGCTGCGGATTCCCTATACCCATTCGGGCGTGCTGGCTTCGGCGCTGGCCATGCGCAAGGACCGCGCCAAGGATGTGCTGAAGGCCGCGGGCCTGCCGGTTGCCGAAAGCCTCACCGTTGACCGCCTGATCGCCGCAAAGGCGCATGTCCTGCCGCCGCCCTATGTGGTGAAGCCGCCTGCCGAAGGCTCGTCCTTCGGCGTTCTCATCGTCAAAGGCGACCAGGCGCATCCCCCGCAAGAGTTAACGCGGCAGGACTGGGCCTATGGGGAAGAGGTGCTCGTCGAGCGCTATGTCGCAGGGCGCGAGCTGACCTGCGCCGTGATTGGCGAAAAAGCCTATGATGTCATTGAAATTAAAGCCGCGGACGGCGGCTGGTACGATTACAACGCGAAATATGCCGCCGGCGGGTCTCTGCACGAACTTCCGGCAAATCTTAAAGAAAATATTTACCACTTTGTCCAAGAGTTGACGCTCAAGGCGCACAAGGCGCTCGGGTGCCGCGGCGTAAGCCGTGCGGACTTTCGTTATGACGATCGCCCCGGAGGTACGGGCGAGCTCGTCATCTTGGAAGTCAACACGCAGCCCGGCATGACCGCCACATCACTTGTGCCCGAAATCGCCGCACATGCCGGCCTGACGTTCGGTGAGCTTGTCAAATGGATGGTGGAAGACGCCTCCTGCGACCGGTGAGGGAGGCCTTCGAAGGCTTCCAACCCTCCGCGCCGGTTTATGCTGGAGTTGCCAATATCGTGCCGGTGCCGATGTTCGCGGCCGATTACGGCCGTCGCGCGCTGGCGCGGCGCGCGCCGTCCTTGGCCGACCGGCTCATCCGGCTCGTCACCGCGCGCGGCGTCGGGACTTTCGCGGCGTTGATACTGTTTCTTGGCGTCGGGCTCTATGGCGCCTCGCTTGGCGGCGAATATTCCGATTTTGCTGCCGCCGAGGGGAGCGCGGCGGATTATGCCGCGCGCGTCGCGGGCTTTGCCATCCGGACGGTGACGATCTCCGGAACGCATGCGTTGACGCAGCAGGAAATCATCGCGGTGACCGGCATCGGCCCGAAGAATTCGCTGCCCTTCCTGGATGCCCGGACGGTGCGGGCACGGCTGAAGACGCTGCCTATGGTCAAGGATGCGAGCATTACCAAGCTCTATCCCGGCCGCGTCGTCATCGATGTCGAAGAGCGCAAGCCCTATGCGCTTTGGCAGATGGACGGGACGGTCAAGATCGTGTCTCAAGACGGCACGGCCATCGACACGTATGACGATCGGCGCTTTGCGAATCTGCCGCTTGTCGTGGGTGCCGGGGCCAATGCGCGGATCGACGAATATACGGCGCTGCTCGATGCCGCCGGCGATCTCAAGCCGCGCATCAAGGCTGGCATGCTCGTCGCCGGCCGGCGTTGGACGTTGCAGATCGACAATCAGGTCGAGGTCGCACTGCCTGAAATCGGCGCGAGCGCGGCCGTCGCCGAGCTCGCCAAGCTGCAGCGCGAAGATCACGTTCTCGACAAGGATATTTTGTCGATTGATCTGCGCGTGCCTGGCCGGATGTTCGTCCGCTTGACGGAGAACGCCGCCGCCGCACGTGCCGCCGCTCTGGCGCCAAAATCGAAAAAGAAAGGCGCACGGACATGAGTCTCCCGCCGCGCATGCGGGCGCTTCCGGCGCGTAAAACAGCGGTGCTGTCGGCGCTCGACATCGGCACGTCCAAGATCGTCTGTCTGATCGCGCGGCTCGATCCGACCGACGCCATGGAGGCTTTGCGCGGACGTACGCATCGTTGCCGCATCCTTGGCATTGGGCATCAGCGCTCGGCCGGCTTGAAGGGCGGGGTGATCGTCGATCTCGAAGCGGCGGAAGCCGCGATCCGCCGCGCCGTCGATGCGGCCGAGCGGATGGCCGGGGTCCAGGTCGAAAGCGTCATCGTCAACATCACCGGCGGGCGCATCGGCTCGCAGCATTACCAGGCCTCGGTGCGCATCGGCGAGCGGGCGGTCTCGGAAGGCGACGTGCATCGCGTGCTCGAAGCCTGCGCCGCGCGCACGCTGGAGCAGGGCAAGGCGGTTCTGCATTCGCTGCCGACCGGCTTCGCGCTCGGCGACATGCGCAATGTCCGCGATCCCAAAGGCATGGTGTGCGACAGCCTTGCCGCCGACATGCATATCGTCAGCAGCGATGCGACGGCGGTGCGCAATCTGATGCTGGCGGTCGAGCGCTGCCATCTGGCCGTCGAAGCCGTCGTGGCGACACCCTATGCGGCGGGCCTAGCGGCACTGGTCGACGACGAGGTCGAGCTTGGCACGACCGTGATCGACATGGGCGGCGGCACGACATCGGTCGGCGTCTTTGCCGGCGGCAGCCTGGTTCATGTCGATGCCTTGGCGCTCGGCGGCAATCACGTCACGATGGACATCGCCCGCGGCTTCAACACGCGCCTTGCCGACGCCGAGCGTTTGAAGACGCTTTACGGCGGCTGCATTGCCTCGGTGTCCGACGAACGCGAAACGCTTGCCGTGACCCTGGCCGGCGAGGACGGCGATCTGCCGACCCATGTGCCAAAATCGCAACTGGTGCGCATTATTCGTCCACGCGTCGAAGAAATATTGGAACTCGTGCGCGACCGTCTGAAGAAGGCGGGCTTTCCCACGAGCTCTGCCTCGCGCTTCATTTTGACCGGCGGCGCAAGCCAGATGACCGGCATGGCCGAAGCCACGAAACGCATCCTGTCTGGCCAGATTCGTCTTGGCAGACCCCTTGGAATTCAAGGACTTCCGGAATCGGCAAAGAGTCCGAGCTTTTCCGCTTCGGTGGGCCTTCTGGTCTATCCGCAAGCGGCGAAGATCGAATATTTCCGCCCACGTCGACGCGGCGTGGACTCAGCGGATGGCACAGGCGGCTATTTCGCCCGCGTCGGTCAGTGGTTGAGAGAAAGTTTTTAGTTGGTAAGAGAAGAAGGATTAGCGCGGCGGCTGATTCGTTCTTCGGCGTAAAGGGACAACAATGCGGGCGCCCTTAAGGCGCGCTCCAACGTCAAGAGGCCAGACAATGTCGATCGATCTCAAGGCTCCAGAACTGAGGGAACTGAAGCCCCGCATCATGGTGTGCGGCGTCGGCGGCGCCGGTGGAAATGCCGTCAACAACATGATCGTCTCCGGCCTCATCGGCGTCGATTTCATCGTCGCCAACACCGATGCGCAGGCGCTGATGTCGTCGCGCGCGGAGCGGATCATCCAGATGGGCCTGCAGGTCACCGAGGGGCTCGGCGCCGGTTCGCAGCCTGAGGTCGGCCGTGCCGCCGCGGAGGAGGTGATCGAGGAAATCCGCGATCATCTGTCGGGCGCGCATATGTGCTTCGTCACCGCCGGCATGGGCGGCGGCACCGGCACGGGCGCTGCGCCGATCATCGCGCAGACCGCCCGCGAGCTTGGCATTCTGACCGTCGGCGTCGTCACCAAGCCGTTCCAGTTCGAAGGCGTGCGGCGCATGCGCGTCGCCGATGCCGGCATTCTCGAATTGCAGAAGTCGGTCGATACGCTGATCGTCATCCCCAACCAGAACCTCTTCCGCATCGCCAACGAAAAGACGACCTTCGCCGATGCGTTCGCGATGGCCGACCAGGTGCTTTATTCCGGTGTCGCCTGCATCACCGATCTGATGGTGAAGGAAGGCCTCATCAATCTCGACTTCGCCGACGTCCGCGCGGTGATGCGCGAAATGGGCAAGGCGATGATGGGCACCGGCGAGGCGACGGGCGAGAGGCGCGCGGTGCTTGCCGCCGAAGCCGCGATCGCCAATCCGCTGCTCGACGAAGTCTCGATGAAAGGCGCCAGGGGCCTGCTCATCTCCATCACCGGCGGCAACGACCTCACGCTTTACGAAGTCGACGAGGCGGCAAGCCGCATCCGCCAGGAAGTCGATGAGGATGCCAACATCATCCTCGGCGCGACCTTCGATCAGAACCTCGACGGCATGGTCCGCGTGTCGGTCGTCGCGACCGGCATCGACAGCGAGTTGCAGCAGATGCCGCTTGGCGACAACGAGCAGCGCATCGCCCAGGCGGCGGAACGGCTGCGCATCCGCACCGAGGTTCGCACGCCCGAGCCGGTCAAAGCGCGTCCGGTCGCCGTAGAGGCCGCACCGCACATTGAAGACGAGCCGATCACTTTCGTCGAACAACCGGCGCCCCAACCGGTTCAGGCGGCGACGACGCGTGGCGTTCATTTGCAGCCGGTCCGGCCGCAGGCGCCGCAATATGTCGAGCCTGCGCCGGCCCCGGTGCATGAGCCGGAAGCGTTCGATGCCGGCCCCTTCATTCCGCCGGCGGCGGAATCGCCGGTTTTGCGGCCGCAGCGCATGCCGCAGATCGAGGATCTGCCGATGCCGGCGCAGAAACAGATTCGCGCCCAGCGCGGCGAACCTGTCGAAGCGCCGCATCGCAAGACTTTGCTGGAGCGCCTCGCGGCGTTCGGCGTCAGCCGGAATGATGACCTGCGTCCTGTCGCGCAGGCGCCGCGCGAGCCGGTTGCGAGACTTCCAGCCCAGGCGCCACGTCTTGCCCAGCCGAGCTCGGTTCATGCCGAATACGGCAAGCGCGCGGCGCAGCCCGCACCGCGGCAGGTCCAGGCCGCGCATGACACGCATCAGGGCCGGGTCGCACCGCAGCGCTCGCTTGAGGAAGAGCAATTGGAAATTCCGGCCTTCTTGCGCCGCCAATCGAACTGAGCTTTTGAACCGGCCACGCGCCATGGCGCGCGGCCGGTCCTATCCCGGCAGCACAAGCCCGACCTGTGGACAAGCCGGTTGCTGATCTGCAACACCGGCTTCCAACCCGGCATTTGCCGCGCTTAAATGCCTTTGCCCCCGTCCGGCAATGCACTAAGCCTCCGTCGCCGCCACAGAAATGCCTCTTATCGGGCCGAGGACTTAGCTGCGGCTCACGTTGCGCGCCAGAACTGGCGCGTCCTCAGCCTGCTGCCGAGTATCGAACCATGGTCGAGTTGTCCCGCATGCATTTTGCCTTGGTTCCGCTGCGCCGTTTTGCGCAGGCCGTCGGCCTTTTGTCGCTGACCCTGCCGATTGCGGCTTGCTCGAACTCGCTGGATTCGCTCGGCTCGTTCAATCCGATGAATTTGTTCAGCGGCGAGAAATACGAGACCAAGGTCATTCCCGATACGCCGCCGGATACGCTTTACAATCAGGGTCTCGTCGACATCAACAGCCACAACTACGACAAGGCGACGAAGAAATATGCGGCGCTCGAAAAGCAGTACTCGTTCTCGCAATGGGATCGCAAAGCGCTGCTGATGGAGACATTCACGCAATATCAGAACGGCAATTACGACGATGCGATCGGCACGGCGCAGCGTTATATCGGCCGTTACGCGCAGGCGCCGGACCTCGATTATGTCTATTATCTCGAGGCCATGTCCTATTATAATCAGATTCCGGATGTGACCCGCGACCAGGATCGGGCGCGCAAGGCGTCGATCGTCTTCCAGCAGCTCATCGATAAATATCCGAAGTCGCAATATGCCGACGACGCCCGCTACAAGCTGCAGGTGTCGCGCGATCAGCTCGCCGGCCAGGATATGATGATCGGCCGCTGGTATCTGAAGCAGCATAATTATACCGGCGCCATCAACCGCTTCCGCGACGTGCTGGCGAATTATCAGAGCACGCGCCATGCCGAAGAGGCGTTGCTGCGGCTGGAGGAAGCCTATCTGGCGCTCGGCATCATCAACGAGGCGCAGACGGCCGCAGCCGTCCTTGGGCACAATTTCCCCGACTCGCCTTGGTACAAGGACGCCTATGCGAAATTGCAGGAAGGCGGCTATCACCCGCAGGAGGATCCTTCCTCCTGGATCTCCAAGGTCTTCCACAACGTCGGCTAGCGGTCGTGCTTGGCTCGGCTAAAGTGCATGAGAGCGCTCTTGAGTGTGCTCTTGATAGCGCTCTTGCCCGACTCGCTTGTTCATGATTTATTCTGGCGCGTTCAGGTGTCCCGTTTTGCCTTGAGCCGCGTCGGCCCTTCGGCCGCGCAGGATGTTTTATGCTCGTTCAGCTCGCCATCCGCGACATTGTGCTGATCGAAAAGCTCGATCTCGAGTTCGACCGCGGCCTGACCGTGCTGACCGGCGAGACCGGCGCCGGAAAATCCATCCTGCTCGATGCATTCTCGCTTGCGCTCGGGGCGCGCGGCGACGGCACGCTGGTCCGCCAGGGCGCCGCGCAAGGGCAGGTCACGGCCGTCTTCGAATTGCCCTTGAACCATCCGGCCCTGGCCGCGGCGCAAGCCCAAGACATAGAGATCGACGGCGCGCTCATCCTGCGGCGGGTCCAGATGGAGGACGGGCGCACCCGCGCCTTCGTCAACGACCAGCCGGTGAGCGCGCAGGCTATGCGGGCGATCGCCCGGGAGCTGGTCGAAATTCACGGCCAGCACGACGACCGTGCGCTCGTTAATCCGGACGCGCACCGGGCCTTGCTCGATGCATTCGGCGGCCTCGGCGGCGCGCGCGAGGCGGTGCGCGCAGCCTATAAAACCCTGCGCGCGGCGGAGACGGAGGCCGCCGCCGAGGCGGCACGAGTCGAACAGGCGCGCCGTGACGCCGATTATCTCGCCCATGCGCATGCCGAATTGGCCAAGCTCGTGGCCACGCCAGGCGAGGAGGCGGCGCTTGCCGAACGCCGGCAAACCCTGATGCAGGCGGAGAAAGTCAGCGGCGAATTGCGCGATGCCGCTGATGCGATCGGCGGCGAAGGCGCGCCTCTCTCGGCCATTGCTTCGGCGCTGCGCCGGTTGGAGCGGCGTCAGGTCCAGGCGCCGGAGCTGCTCGCGCCGGTCGTCGGCGCGCTCGACACGGCGCTCTCCGCCTTCGATGCCGCGCGCCAGTCGCTCGATGAAGCGTTGCGATTGGCGGGGCATGATCCAGGCGAATTGGAGCGCGTCGAAGAACGGCTTTTCGCTTTGCGCGCGGCGAGCCGCAAATTCAGCGTTGCCGTCGATGCCTTGCCGTCGCTCGAGGAAAAGATCGCTGGCGATCTTGCCCGGCTCGAAGCCGGCGAGGCCCGGCTTGCTCAGCTTCGCGAGGCTGTCGCCGCGGCGGCGGCGGCTTATCAGCAAACGGCCAAGAGCTTGTCCGCAGCGCGCCAGCGTTCGGCCGCGAGCCTCGAACAGGCCGTCAATGTGGAATTGCCGCCGCTGAAATTGGAAACGGCGCAATTCATCGCGAAATTCCAATCAGATTCCGCGGCCGTGACCGCTGAAGGCATTGATCAGGTCGAATTCTGGGTAAAGACCAATCCCGGCACGCGGCCGGGGCCGCTGATGAAGGTGGCCTCAGGCGGCGAATTGGCGCGTTTCATGTTGGCGCTCAAAGTCGTCCTGGCGGATCGCGGTTCGGCGCCGACGCTGGTCTTCGACGAAATCGATACGGGGGCCGGCGGCGCGGTGGCCGATGCCATCGGCCAAAGGCTGGCCCGGCTTGCCGGCGGGGTTCAGGTGCTTGCTGTGACCCATGCGCCGCAGGTTGCCGCGCAAGCCGGCGGCCATCTGCGAATCCTCAAGGACGCGGTGGGCGAGGGCGAACGGGTCGCGACCCGCGTCCTGCCGCTGACGAAGGCCGCGCGGCGGGAGGAGATTGCCCGCATGCTGGCCGGCGCGACAATCACCGCGGAAGCGCGCGCCGCCGCCGGACGGTTAATGAACAGCCGGACCTGAGTTCGCTCGCTCGAACCCGCGCCAATTATGCGGCGCTTATGCAACTCGCGCCGGGGATTTCGGCGAATCCCTGCGCTAAAGCTTGCCTTGCCCGAATGATTCGGCATTCTTGGACGCAAGCTGCGAAGCAGACGGTGCTTGAATGATTCGTTTGGCGATTGAGATTGAGTCGGTGTCGATTCGATATATCGCGCTGATTATTTTGCAATTTGGAATTTTCATCACGGGCGGTTCGGCTTTTGCGGCCGATTTACCGGTCGATAAATCACCTTTGATCGCGCCTGCGCCGCCACCCGCGTTCAGCTGGACGGGGTTTTATGTCGGCGTGAGCGGCGGTTACGGCATCGATCATGTGTCGTATCCATTTGCGTTCAACAATGGTCCGGCCTATGCCCCCGGGCGCAGTGGCTTGACCGAAAGCGGCGGTGCCGTTGGTTTGCAAATCGGCTACAATTATCAACTCAGCGACTTGCCGCTGGTCGGCGACCATTTGGTCATCGGCGTCGAGGGAGATGCCGCTTGGTCCG
Source organism: Pseudomonadota bacterium (assembly GCA_040756295.1). GTDB lineage: Bacteria > Pseudomonadota > Alphaproteobacteria > Rhizobiales > Beijerinckiaceae > Methylovirgula. The sequence continues at coordinate 421,816 of JBFLZN010000003.1, forward strand.
ATATCAACGGCGCGTCGACGACGGAGACGGCGCTGGGGCCAGCGACTTTCGGCACGCGGATCGAAACCTTCGGCGGTATCGAGGGACGCGTGGGCTATGCTTTCGATCGCCTGCTGATCTTCTTCCAGGGCGGCATCCCTTACGCGACGACGAAATCTTATTATAACGCCGAGGGCTTCAGCGGGTCAGCGACGGAAACACGCTTTCGGATCGGGCGGCAAAATATTGTCGGCGCCGGTGCCGAATATGCCTTCGATCAAAATTGGTCGATCCGCGCCGATTACGTCTACAGTTTCGTCGGCGCGTGGTGGAAATCCTTCTCGCCGGCGCCCGGCGTGAATATCGGCTATATGACGCGCACGTCATTCCATACGGTCCGCGCCAGCGTCGATTATCATTTCGATCTCTTCGCGCCGGCGACGCCGGTCGTCGCCAAATATTAGTTTTCGCGTCTGCTCGCCAACCCCTCTGGCCGCATTCCCCTCCGGGAATGGATGCGCTAAATTTCCGGCGTGAAGAAACCCAAGACCAGCGACGATAAAGCCGCCGCGCGCGCGGAACACGCCCGTCTCGGCGCGGAGATCGCGCATCACGACGCGCTCTATTATCGCGACGACGCGCCGGAAATATCGGACGCGGACTATGATGCGCTGCGCCGCCGCTATGAGGCGCTCGAGCAGGGGCATCCTGAACTCATCAGCGAAAAATCGCTCAGTCAGCGCGTCGGCGCCACGCCGTCGGAGAAATTCGCCAAGGTCCGCCACAAAGTGGCGATGCTCTCGCTCGGCAACGTCTTCGCCGATGCCGAGGTCGAAGAATTCGTCACGCGCGTCCGGCGTTTTCTGGGGCTTGCCGCCGAAGCGCCGCTCGCGATGACGGCCGAACCCAAGATCGACGGCCTGTCGTGTTCGCTGCGTTATGAGCATGGCAAGCTCGTTCAAGCGGCGACGCGCGGCGACGGCTACGAAGGCGAGGACGTCACCGCCAATGTCAAGACGATCGGCGAAATCCCGCATGTCTTGAAACATACGCCGCCGGCCGTGCTCGAAGTGCGTGGCGAAGTCTATATGACACGCAGCGATTTTGCCGCGCTCAATATGCGTCAGGCCGAGGCCGGCAAGCCGCTCTTCGCCAATCCGCGCAATTCCGCCGCAGGCTCCTTGCGGCAGCTCGATTCGTCGATCACCGCGTCGCGGCCGCTGCACTTCTTTGCTTATGCCTGGGGCGAGGTGAGCGCGCTGCCGGCGGCGACGCAGATGGGCATGATCGAGGCCTTCGCGCGCTATGGCCTGCCGGTCAACACGCTTACCGAGCTTTGTCATTCGGCGGCGGACCTGCTGCGGCATTATCGTGATATCGAGACGCGTCGCGCGTCGTTGCCCTACGACATCGACGGCGTCGTCTATAAGGTCGATGATCTGGCGCTGCAGGATCGGCTCGGCTTCGTCTCCCGCGCGCCGCGCTGGGCCGTGGCGCACAAATTCCCGGCCGAGCAGGCGACAACGGTGCTGCGCGACATCGAGATCCAAGTCGGCCGCACCGGCGCTTTAACGCCGGTCGCACGGCTCGAACCCGTCACCGTCGGCGGCGTCGTCGTCTCCAATGCGACGCTGCATAACGAAGACGAGATCGCACGCAAGGACATCCGCATCGGCGATACGGTGCGGCTGCAACGGGCCGGCGATGTCATTCCGCAAATCCTCGGCGTCGTGCTGGAGAAGCGGCCGAAGGACGCCAAGCCTTACGCGTTTCCGCAGGTCTGTCCGGTTTGCGGCTCGGCCGCCATCCGCGAGGCAAGCGACGGCGGCACCGATGTCGTGCGCCGCTGTACCGGCGGCCTCATCTGCAAGGCGCAGGCGAAAGAGCGGCTGAAGCATTTCGTCTCGCGGCTTGCCTTCGATATCGAAGGTCTCGGCGACAAGCAGATCGAACAATTTTATGCCGATGGACTGATCACCAAGCCGGACGATATTTTCACTTTGGCCGCGCGGGATGCAAAAGCCGAGGCGAAGCTCGCCGATCGCGAGGGTTACGGCGAGACCTCGGTGCGTAATCTCTTTTCGGCCATCGAGGCGCGGCGCGAAATCCCGCTCAATCGATTCATCTTCGCGCTCGGCATCCGCCATGTCGGCGAGACCAATGCGCGCCGGCTGGCGCGCCATTTCGGCACGTTCGATGCCTTGCGCACAACGGCGCAAGCGGCCAGCGAAGGCTCCGAGGCGCGGGCGGAGATCGACAATATCGAGGGGCTCGGCGCCGTGGTGGCGGAAGCGGTTGCCGACTTTTTTGCCGAAAAGCACAATGAAGACGAGCTCGATGCGCTGCTCAAATACGTCACGGTCGTGCCGATGGAAGCCGTTGCCGCCTCGAGCCCCGTCGCCGGCAAGATCGTCGTGTTCACCGGCTCGCTGGAGCGCTTGACGCGCGACGAAGCCAAAGCCCAGGCCGAGCGGCTCGGCGCCAAAGTCGCAGCCTCCGTCTCGAAGAATACCGACCTGGTCGTCGCCGGGCCGGGTGCGGGCTCCAAGCTCGCCAAGGCGAAGGAGCTTGGCGTCGAGACGATCGATGAAGATGCGTGGCTGAAACTTGTCGCCGAGGCGCGCGACTAAAGCGTCGGACGTTCGAACTGAATCGCTCGGCGCTTTTAAGTCTTTCTCATCGCATCGGATTTGTCCGAAAACCGCTTCGCACTTTTCGGTTCGATGCTCTAGGTTTTCGGCACAAGCAAAGCGAAGCCGGCGAACTTGCCGAAATTTTCCCGCTGCGCGCGCGTGGCGAAAATCCAACGCACGCTCATCACGAGTCGATAGGGCAATGGCAGCTTGATCGGCCGCTTCAGTCTGTTGGCTTCTTCGACATAATAACGCATGTCGATCGACTGCCAGCCGCGGCTGCCGAAGAACGCGAACCAGTCGTCCGGCGCGAATTTGAACGCCGCATTGCGCAGATGCGTTCGCGACATCCGGCGCCGGAAGCGTTGAACCTGCGGCGCCATGTAATCGGCGATCCAAAAGCGAATGTTCTTTTGGGCACGCAAATCGTCGGCCAAGGCGGCGACGGCTTCGTTCTCGAGATAGGGCAGGACGCCTTCGGTCAGCACTAGGATGTTTTGACTGCGCGCGTTCATGTCCGCGAGAAATTTTTCCCGGGTCGCGACATCGGCGAGATCGAGCTTAATGCGCTCCAGCCGGCAGCGCGGCGTCTCGCCCGCAAGCTGCTTCTCCTTGTAGGCGATCATATCGGGATAATCGACTTCGACCCAAGTTACCTTGTCGATGAAGTCGAGCCGATAGGGGCGGGTGTCGAGGCCGGCGCCAAGGTTGAGCACGAGATCGACGCCTTGCCCGATCGCCGTGCGCAGAAAATTGTCGATGATGACGGTGCGGATCGAAACGATCCAGCCGGTCATCACGCTCCCGGGGATCGCCCGCGCGATCGCCTCGCCATGCGCGCCGGCGAGGCGTTGGGCGAGCGGGTCTTTAAACAGCGCGTCGGGCCGCGCGGTTTCGAGGCCGCGATAATGCGCGACCCAGAAGGCCGTATCCGAGACGTTTTCAACGACGGTCATGCTTGCCCTTACGGCGTTTTGCCGGCTTCGCCGCGCCGCTGAGCGGCCGCGTTGCCTGTTTCAGCCATTGCCGCTCGTCGCGTCCGAGGTCTGGCGCGATGAGCTTGTAGACCTTGGCGTGATAGGCGTCGAGCCAGGCTTTCTCCGTCGCATCGAGGAGCTTGGGTTCGACGAGCGAAAGATCGATCGGCGCGAAAGTGATTGTCTCGAAGCCGAGCATGTCGCGCTCGGCGCCCTTGATCTTGAGCGGCGTGACGACGACCAGATTCTCGATGCGGATGCCGAAATGATCGGCTTTGTAATAGCCGGGCTCGTTCGACAGAATCATGCCGGGCTCCAGCGCGACATTGCTCAGCTTGGAAATGCGCTGCGGCCCCTCATGGACCGAAAGATAGGCGCCGACGCCGTGGCCCGTGCCATGATCGAAATCGAGCCCGGCCTGCCAGAGCGCCAGCCGCGCCAGCGCATCGATCTGGGCGCCGGACGTACCTTGCGGAAAGATCGCGCGGGCAATGGCGATATGGCCCTTGAGGACGCGGGTGAAGCGATCGCGCATTTCCTGCGTCGGCGTGCCGACGGCAAGCGTGCGGGTGATGTCGGTCGTGCCATCTTCGTATTGGCCGCCGGAATCGATCAAGAATATGCCGCGCTTGATCTTGCGGTTGCTGGCCTCGGTGACGCGATAATGCGGGATCGCCGAGTTGGGGCCAGCGGCCGAGATGGTCGGGAAGGACAAATCCTTCAGTCTGCCGGTCTCGCGGCGAAAGGTTTCGAGCGCCTGTGCGGCGCCGATCTCGGTCAGCTTGCCTTTCGGCGCCTCGGTCTCGAACCAGCGCAGGAAACGGACGATGGCCGCGCCATCGCGCAGATGCGCGGCCCGCATGCCCTCAAGCTCGGTGTCGTTCTTGCGCGCCTTCATCAGCGCGATCGGGTCTTGGCCGACATCCGGCGTGCCGCCGGCCTCTTTCAGCAGATGAGTCAGCCGCGCGGGCACGGTCGCGGCGTCGAAGAGCACGCGTTTCGTATCCGCGCCGAGGCGGCCGAGATCGGCCTCAAGCGCCGAAGGCGCGATGATCTCAGCCAAGTCTTCAAGATAGGCGCGCGGCTCCGAAGCGAGCTTTGCGGCCTCGATGTAAAGCCGCGGTTTGCCCTCGCGCGAGATCAGGGCAAAGGCGAGCGGCAGCGGCGTATAGGTGACGTCGGCGCCGCGGATGTTGAAGGCCCAGGCGGCGGCATGCGGATCGCTGACGAGAAGGGCATCGGCCTTGCCGAGCGCCGCAGTGATGCGCGCGAGCTTTTTCTTGGCGGATTCGCCGGCGAATTTTTGCGGATGGCGCTTGACCATCCCGTGCGGCGGCGCGGGCCGATCGGGCCAGACCGCATCGATCGGATTTTGATCCGTGGCGATGAGCTCTGCGCCGGCGGCCTTCGCCGCTTTCTCAAGCCGCTCGATTTGCGCCGGCGTATGCAGCCAGGGATCGTAGCCGAGCTTGGCGCCCCCCGGCAGATTGGCTTCGAGCCATTTGTCGGGGCTTGTCGTTGCGAGCGCAACGGGTTCGACGACAGCGAGATCAACCTGCTCGCGCACCTGGATCGTGTAGCGGCCGTCGACGAAAATGACCGCGCGATCCTTCAGGACGATGGCAAGGCCGGCCGAGCCGGTGAAGCCCGTCAGCCAGGCAAGCCGCTCGTCCGAAGCCGGCACATTTTCGTTCTGATGCCGGTCGGCGCGCGGGACAATGAAGCCGTCCAATCCTTGCCGCGCGAGTTCGGCGCGCAGAGCCGCAAGACGCGCCGCGGATTGTGACGCATCGGCATTGTCGGCGAAGGATTGATAGAGGCTTTCGAACACGGCGCGAGCCTAGCGCGAATCCAAGAGAAGATCGACCCGCGCTTCAGCGCGACAGGCGCATTCATTCAACCATTATGGAGAACTTCCGAACTGCCCGCACTTTTCTCCGGCACTTCGTTGAGGTCATGGTTGGGGCAGGCCTTGCAGGTCCAACGCGGGCCGAGGTCTTGCACCTGCGCCTCGAGACATTCGACATCGAGCCGTATTGCCGCGCCGCCCGAGAAGGTCAGGGTGACTTGGCCGGCGGGTCCGTCGGTTTCATCGAAGGTGACGCTGAGCAGCATCAGCCTTTGCGCCGGGTTCTGCTGCGAGAAGCCGTGGCGCGCAACCTTCAGCACGCGCTCGAAATGGAAGCCGGTTTCGCAGCGCTCTTTCTTGCCCTCGGCCTCGGCGATCCAGTCGAAGCGGGCAGCCACGGCCGCGAACCGCTTGGAGTGCGGCAGATAAGTCATGTCACCGATGGTGACGAGCGAATCCTGCAGATGCGCAGACATGATCGCGAGATCTTCGGCGTCGAGGGCGATCAGACGCAACGGGGCCGTCATGACGCTATTTCCTCCTTCAATAATCTGAAGGGGCATGTGAGGGCCCGGATCTTAAAGATCAAGGCCGTAGAATTGCTTAGTTCGATCCCGAGATGCGCTCGACGACCGCGCCGCAACGGCCAAGCTTCTGCTCCAGCCGCTCGAAGCCGCGATCGAGATGATAGACGCGGTTGACGACGGTCTCGCCCCGCGCCGCGAGCGCCGCGATGACCAGCGAAACCGAGGCGCGCAAATCCGTCGCCATCACCGGCGCGCCCTGCAATTCCTTCACGCCTTTCACATAGGCGATGTCGCCGTCGAGGCGGATCTGGGCGCCGAGCCGGGCAAGCTCCTGCACATGCATGAAGCGATTTTCGAAGATCGTCTCGGTAATCCGCGAATTGCCCTTGGCCTTGGTCATCAGCGCCATGAATTGCGCCTGCAAGTCGGTCGGGAAGCCGGGGAAGGGGGCGGTCTCAATATCGACCGGCGAAATGCCGGCGCCATTGCGGCGCACCCGGATGCCGCGGTTGTTGACCGTGATCGCAGCCCCGGCCTGGCTGAGGGTTTCGAGCGGCGCGCTGAGATGATCAGGCGAGGCACGCTCAAGCAAGACATCGCCGCCAGCCATCGCCACCGCAATGGCATAAGTGCCGGCCTCGATCCGGTCCGGCACGACGGAATGCGACGTGCCCGACAGCGCGCCGACCCCTTCGATCTCGATCGTCGATTGGCCGATGCCCTTGATTTTGGCGCCCATCTTCACGAGGCAGGCGGCGACGTCGCTCACCTCCGGCTCGCAGGCGGCATTGGTGATGAGCGTATGGCCCTTGGCCAGCGAAGCCGCCATCAGCGCCGTGTGGGTGCCGCCGACCGTGACTTTCGGAAAATGGATTTCGGCGCCGACGAGGCCGTGTTTGGCGGTGGCGCGGACATAACCGGATTCGATCTCGATCTCGGCGCCGAGCTTTTCCAGCACCATGATGAGCAGATCGACCGGCCGGGTGCCGATGGCGCAGCCGCCGGGGAGGGAGACGCGCGCCTGGCCCATGCGCGCGACGAGCGGCGCGATGACCCAGAAGCTTGCCCGCATCTTGGCGACGAGATCATAGGGCGCGGTGGTATCGACAATGTCATGCGCGGTGAGATGCAGCGTGCGGCTGGCGTGCGGATCATCGCCGGCGCGGCGGCCATCGACACTGTAATCGATGCCGTGGTGGCTCAAAATCTGGAGCAGCATGCCGACATCGGCGACGCGCGGGATATTTTCGAGCGTCAGCGTCTCGCGCGTCAGCATCGATGCGATCATCAACGGCAAGGCGGCATTTTTGGCGCCGGAAATTGCGATCGTCCCCTCAAGCGCGTGTCCGCCTACGATCCGGATGCGATCCATTAGCCCCCCTCTCAAACCTTAGCCGGCGGCTTCGGTTGTGAATTCACCTTGGCCTCGGCGGCGCGTGCGCGGGTCTGGGCCTTGCGGCGGCGCAGGTTCTCCCGCAGCGCCTCTGCAAGCCGCACCCGCTCTGAGGCTTTTTCAGGGCGCGGTGCGTTTGGCTTGTCGTCGGCCTCGCTCATCGATGCACTTCCCGTGCGACTGTGGCGCAAAGGTCTCGCGAAACGATAAATCCAGAAAACTTTCCAAAGGCTTGCATGCCGCCAAGCGGACGAAAAGAATAATTGCCGGCGCGGCACGCTGCGTAAAATTGATCCTTCATGCGAAGGGTCTGAAGCTAGCGCAGCGCCACTGCCGAAACTACGGCGGCGTCCCGGCACAGCTTAAAATCGGCGGCGCCTGTTGCCTCAGCGCAACGAAAATGTCGAAAGAGCGAATGCGGAAGAGTGGATTTTTTCGATGCTGCGGCGCATCCGAAAAGAATCCAATTGGCCGCTGCGGCGTGTGAAAAATTTTCGTTTGTCCTTTGAGATAGTTCACGAAATTTCGCTAATCTGTCACCCGAACGTCACCCCTCCTGCATCTCGGCTCGGCAGACTTTCCAAGCGGCGCAAGCCGCACCAATGGGGAGATGAAAATGACCACTCTGAACAAAGCCGAGCATCATCAAGCCGCCGCCAGCCATCACGAAAAGGCCGCCGAGCATCATCGCGAAGCCGCCAAGCACCACGAAGAAGGTGAGCATCATCTCGCCGGCCACCATGCGCATGTCGCTCATGGCCATGGCGTCCAGGCCGAGCATCATGCGGGTGAAGCCGCCAAGCATCACAGCGAAGCGCATTCGCACGCTTGAAATCTCTCCGCCATGGAGCCGTCACAGGGCGGCTCCGTGGTTTCCAGCATCTGTTGACGGCGGTGTTAAACCGCTGATTTGCCGCGCCGCCTTTGTTAGATTGGGGCGTGAGCCAGCCTCTTCCTTTTGCGCCGAATCGGCCGCTCCTCGGCGTCACGCAGTCTGCCCTCGGCCGTCCGTGGCGCGCCAGGCTCGATGCGGCGGGCCAAGCGCGTGCGCTGGCGATTTCTCAGATGCACGGCGTGTCCGATCTGCTCGCGCGGGTGCTCGCCGGGCGAGGCGTCGGCTTGGAAGACGCCGCGGACCATCTTGATCCGACCTTGCGCCGGCTGCTGCCGGACCCCTCCACGCTCGCCGATATGGATGCCGCGGCGGCGCGGCTGGCCGCAGCCGTCAGAGCCGGGGAGACGGTGGCGATTTTCGGCGATTACGACGTCGACGGCGCGGCCTCGGCGGCGCTGCTCGGCGATTTTCTCACCGCTGCCGGCACGCCACACCTGATCCATATCCCGGACCGGATTTTCGAGGGCTACGGGCCGAATGTGCAAGCGATCGCCGCTTTGGCGGACGCGGGCGCGACACTGCTCGTCTGTGTCGATTGCGGCACGATGAGCCACACGCCGCTCATTGAAGCGCGCCGGCTTGGCCTTGATGTGATCGTGCTTGATCATCATCAGGCGCCCGAAAGCCTGCCGCCGGCGCTTGTCGTCAATCCGAACCGGCAGGACGATCTTTCGGGCCTTGGCCAGCTTTGCGCGGCGGGCGTCGTTTTCCTGACGCTGATTGCCACGAGCCGTGCCTTGCGTGCGGCGGATTTTTGGAACGCCGTGCGGCCCGCGCCGGATTTGCTCTTGGGCCTCGATCTCGTTGCTTTGGCGACCATCGCCGATGTCGCGCCGTTGACGGGGCTGAACCGCGCCTTCGTGACCAAGGGCCTCGCCTTGATGCGCGCCCGCGGCCGGCCGGGATTGGCGGCGCTCTTCGATATCGCTGGCGCGGGCGGCCCGCCGACGGCGCATCATCTGGGCTTTCTCATCGGCCCGCGCATCAATGCGGGCGGGCGTATCGGCGATGCGGCCTTGGGCGCGAAACTGCTTGCAAGCCGCGATCCGGTGGCCGCCCGCCAGATCGCCGAGGATCTGAACCGGCTCAACCGCGAGCGCCAGACCGTTGAAGCGGCAACGCTCGAAATTGCTACCGCCGAGGCGGAGGCCGCAGCGGCGCGCGCCGGCAACAGCGCCGCCATTGTCGTGGCGGGCGAAGGCTGGCATCCCGGCGTCGTCGGCCTTGTCGCGGCGCGGCTCAAGGAAAGGTTTCGCCGTCCGGCTTTCGCCATCACCTTCGAGGGCGAGACCGGCACCGGCTCGGGCCGCTCGATTCCCGGCGTCGATCTCGGCCGGATCGTCCGGCAGGCGGTCGAGGCGGGGCTACTGATCAAGGGCGGTGGCCATGCCATGGCGGCGGGGATCACACTCGCGCGGCCGCAACTCGGCGCCTTCGCCGCCTATCTCGAAGCCGAGTTGGACAACGCGGTCGCGACGGCGTTGGCGTCAGAGGCTTTGTTGGTCGATGCCTCGCTCAGCGCGGCGGCCGCCAGCCTCGAGCTCCATGCCGCGCTGGAAAAAGCCGGCCCCTTTGGCGCCGGCAATCCGGAGCCCGTTTTCGTCTTTCCGGCGCATCGGCTCACCGATGTCATGCCGGTCGGGGAGGGGCATTTGCGTTGGCGGGCCAAGGCGGCCGATGGTGCTGGTCTCGAAGGCATTCTTTTCCGTGCCGCGCAGGAGCCGCTCGGCCTCGCCCTCTCGGCCGGCCGGGGCCAGGCGCTGCATCTTGCCGGACATCTCGCCTGCAACCGCTGGAACGGCCGCGAGCGCATCGAAGTGCGGCTCATCGATCTCGCGCCGGCGGAGCCGGGCGGTGCGACGGGATAACCGGCCGCCGGCCGCCCATGCGGCTTGCCATGACCGGCGGCGCTCTCTATACCTCGCCCGTCCCCGCATCAGTTTGCACGCGCCCATCGTCTAGCGGTCCAGGACGTTGCCCTTTCACGGCAAAAACAGGGGTTCGATTCCCCTTGGGCGCGCCAGAGATTTCAATGATCTACTGATCTATCAAGGCGCTCGACCGTTTCCATACGGAAATTATACGGAAAAGATGGTCGCGAATAGCGTTGAACTGCGCCGTATAAAAACGCTCAATCTCCGCTCAAGACGACCAGTGCGCCGTGAGAGCCCTCGTCGCCAATTCTCGCTAAACGGCGATCCGAATCGTAAAGCAATGAAGACGATCTCGATGCATTTTGGCGGTGGGTCGTTGAAGCGGCATCACGACAGTGAGATTAGCGGAGTATAGCCGCTACCAATTTTCACCCGGCCACACGCGACTGGGCAGTCCCAGCTCCTTCGCAAGATCGATGACCGCGTTGATACTTTTTGCTATCACGCCGCGACAAAGGTCCTCCGGAAGACCTCGTTCCCTGAGGATCCCCGTCGCCCGTTGTCCACAGGTCGGCGAATTGTCGCCAACATCAGCTGTGAACGAATCAATGAGTAATTGCGGGTTCCATCGCGTCGAGATTGAAAGACTGAGCCGTCGCGTCGGCCACTCCGTCTTGGAGCGTTCGGCATCGAAAGAGTTGCCCGATTGCAGAACCGATTAGGAACGACTTCGAAGAATACAGAACACTAGCAAAAAAAGAGTCAAACCGCTTTTGCATCGGAGGATCGGACGAAGAGAAGTTTCATCCCTCAAATGTTTTCGGGTTAGATGACAAATGTCAATTACAAAGTGTCTACAGTTTTGTTGTCAATGGTGCCGTTCCTTTGACCTGACGGTGAACGCATGTGCCGAGGCGATTGAACAAAAAAAGTTGCGCGAGTGATTCGTAATTGGCGCGCTCAGGTCGTCTTAATAAACGAGAGCCAAAGATACCTGATCAGCGCGTCGATGCGCCCCGCTCGGGAACGGCCCCGTCGCTTGCGATGATCTTTCGCGCGCGGCGTAATGACGGCGTAATACAAGCACGCTACGTCGTAACTTGTTGAGCGGTCAGCCGGCCTGCGCACTCGAAACAAGGCCGAACGACGATCGCTTGGTATCTCTGAGAATGTGATGATGGGTCGAAGGAAGATTTCTCTTCCGGCGAAAGTTATTTGAGTTGCGGTGAATATTGGTGTCGGGCTGTCCTCAGTTGGGGGGGGGATCGCGTGGCCGCGTGGCGTTTTGTTTGCAGCCAACAAAAGGGGAGCGGGGATGGCCGAAACGGCTGATCTCAAGGGCGACCCTGCGCTGCAGTGCTTGGTTCTGCTACTGCGGTTTCATGGCCTCGCGGTCGATCCCGAGCAATTGCGTCATCGGTTTGGGAATGCAGAGGTTGGGATCACTGAAATCCTCCGCTGCGCCAAGGACTTCAAGGTCAAGGCGCGATTGGTTAGCGCCGACTGGAAGAAATTACGAAAGCTAACCTTGCCCGCCATTGCCGAATGCCGCGATGGCGGGTTTATTATTCTGGCGAGGTTGACCGAGGACACCGCGCTGGTGCAGGCGGGCGGCCGGCCGCAGATCATCGGCCGCGCCGAATTCGAAGCCCTGGTCAGCGGGCGCTACATCCTTATGACGCGCCGCGCCGATCTCGGCGCGCTGGTGCGCCGCTTTGATATCTCCTGGTTTCTCCAGGCGATGCACAAATACCGCGGCCTCTTCGCCGAGGTCGTGATCGCGTCGTTCTTTCTGCAGATCTTTGCGCTGGTCACGCCGCTTTTCTTCCAGGTCGTGATCGACAAAGTGCTGGTCCACCGGGGGCTGACGACACTCGATGTGTTGGTGATCGGCCTTTTGGCACTGTCCGCCTTCGAGAGCGTGCTGACCGCGCTGCGGACCTATGTCTTCGCCCATACAACCAATCGGATCGATGTCGAACTGGGCGCGCGGCTCTTCCGGCACCTTGTCGCGCTGCCGGTTGCGTATTTCGAAGCACGGCGCGCAGGCGATTCCGTCGCCCGGGTGCGGGAGCTTGAGAACATCCGGAATTTTCTGACGAGTTCGTCCTTGACGCTCATCATCGACCTCGTCTTCACCGTCATTTTTCTGGCGGTGATGTTCTATTATTCGGCGCTGCTCACCTGGATCGTGGTGGCCTCGCTGCCCTTCTACGTCGTCCTGTCGCTTGGGGTCACGCCACTCTTTCGCACGCGGCTCGCGGAAAAGTTCGATCGCGGTGCTGAGAACCAGGCCTTCCTGGTCGAGAGCATCAATGGGATCGAGACCCTAAAGGCCATGGCGGTCGAGCCGCAGATGCAAAAGCGCTGGGAAGAGCAGCTTGCCGCCTATGTCAAGGCGAGTTTTAAGGTCCTGTCGCTCAGCAATTGGGCGAGCCAAAGCGTCCAGTTCGTCAGCAAGCTGGTGACGGCCGGTATTCTCTATTTCGGTGCCAAGGCCGTCATCGATGGCGATATGACGGTCGGTGAGCTCGTCGCCTTCAATATGCTTTCGGGCCGGGTTGCGCAGCCGGTGCTGCGGCTGGCTCAGGTTTGGCAGGATTTTCATCAGACGCGGATCTCGATCGAAAGATTGGGCGACATCCTCAACACGGCGCCCGAGCCGCTGCATACGCCGGGGCGGGCAAGCCTGCCGTCCATCCGCGGTTCGATCGCCTTCGAGCATGTCGGCTTCCGCTATCGGCCGGACGCGCAGGCTGTGCTCCACGATATCAGTCTTGCCATCCAACCCGGCCAGGTGGTCGGCATCGTCGGCCCGTCAGGGTCGGGCAAATCGACCCTCACCAAGCTCGTCCAGCGGCTCTATGTGCCGGAGAGCGGCCGCATCCTCGTCGACGGTATCGATATCGCCATGGTCGATATCGCCTGGCTCCGGCGCCAGGTCGGCGTCGTGCTGCAGGAGAATGTTCTCTTCAACCGGTCGATCAGGGACAATATCGCCTTGATCGATCCAAGCCTGCCGCTGGAGCGGGTTATTGCCGCGGCGACGCTGGCGGGGGCACATGAGTTCATCGTTGATCTGCCGCAGGGCTATGACACGATTGTCGGCGAGCGCGGCAGTTCGCTGTCCGGCGGCCAGCGCCAGCGGATCGCCATCGCCCGGGCGCTGATCGGCGATCCCCGCATCCTCATCTTCGACGAGGCGACGAGTGCCCTCGATTATGAGAGCGAGCGCATCGTCCAGGACAATATGCGCCGCATCGCCAGCGGCCGAACCGTCCTGATCATCGCGCATCGGCTATCCACCGTGCGTCGTGCCGACCGGATCGTGACCCTGGAGAAGGGAAGGCTTGTCGAAGACGGCAATCATGACGAATTGATCCGCTCCGGCGGGCGCTATGCCAATCTCTACGGGCTCCAGGCAGGTCTCAATGAAGCCATCTGAGGCAGGTGCCACCGTCATCAGGCTGCCCTTCGCGGGGCCGCAGCGGCGCTCGCGCGATGAGCTTGAGTTCCTGCCGGCGGCGCTTGAGATCATCGAGACGCCCGCCTCGCCAGCGGGGCGGGCGATTGCCGCGACCATCGTCGGTTTTATCGCCGTCGCCATTCTCTGGGCGACGTTCAGCAAGATCGACATTATCGCGACTTCGCAGGGAAGGGTGATTCCAAGCGGACGCTCGAAAATCATCCAGCCGTTCGAGACTGGCGTCGTCAGGGCGATTCTGGTCTCGGACGGGCAAACTGTCCAAAAAGGGGATGTCCTTCTCCGGCTCGATCCGACTGAGGACGAGGCGGACGAGACGCGGCTTTCCTACGATCTGGCGCAGGACAAACTGGATATAGCCCGGTTAAGCGCACTGCTTGCGGACAAGATTGTGAGCTTCGATGGCTCCGGAACCGATGCCGATCAAACGGCGATCCTTGTCGCCAAAAGCCAGATGCAGGCGCAGGCGGCGGACGAGGCCGCCAAGATCGCCTCGATCGACCGTCAGATCGCCGGCAAAGAGGCAGAAGCGCGGGAGACGCAGGCGACGATCGCTAAACTCACTGCGACGCTGCCACTGCTGGTCAAGCAGCGCGATATCCGCAAGGCCCTGCTGGCCCGTCAGCTCGATCTCGAAAGCACTTATCTGCAGATCGAGCAGCAGGTGGTCGAAAACCAGCACGGCGCTGACGAGCAACAGCAACATCTCCTTTCGATCAATGAGACGATCGCCTCATTGAAAAAACAACGCGCCGAGACTGACGCCAACTATCGCGAGCAACTCCTCGCCGATCTCGCCAAGGCGGAAACGCAAGCTGCGGAGCACGCTCAAGAGATCGCCAAGGCAAAGCAGAGGCGCGACCTGCGGGTTCTCAGATCGCCCGTCGACGGCACCGTGCAGCAGTTGGCCGTCCACACCATTGGCGGCATCGTCACGCCGGCCGAACAGCTCATGGTGATCGTGCCAAAGGAATCGAAGCTCGAAATCGAAGCGACGCTCGCTAACCGCGACGTCGGTTTCGTGCACAAAGGCCAAAAGGTCGAGGTCAAAATCGAGGCCTATACCTTCACACGTTATGGCCTGCTTCACGGCAAAGTCACGAGCATAAGTCACGACGCGGTTGCGCCGCAGAATGCGAACTATGCGAATGACCAAGGATCGTCGAACGGCGCGAACAACGATCCGTCAAAAGACGATCCCGACAATCAATCGCGCATGCCGTCTTATGTCGTTCATGTCGCGTTGAAGGAATCTGGAATCGAGACTGAACAAGGCTACATGCCGCTCGAACCGGGCATGGCCGTCACGGCAGAGATCAAAACGGGTCAACGCAGCATCATCAGCTATCTGCTTTCGCCGCTCGTCCGGTACAAGCAAGAGGGGTTGAGGGAGAGATGAAGTTTCTTGATCGCAGAAGATGCGTAGAACCATGGGCGCCGCAAGTCGCATTTCGCTCGTGCGCCTGCGGCGAGTGTTGCTTTAAACAGGGCGCCGACCAGTTGATCGCTTCCCGTGGTTCGAGACGCGGGAAAATTCGATGAGCAAGGGAATCGATTATCTAAGACGATTCGCGAAGATTACAGGTGTGTGTCTGCTGATCTTTGTTGGTGCTGGAATTTTTTCCTATTTTTTCGTTTACGTAAAAACCGAGAATCTCGACGAGGAGTTCCGATGGTCGGATGAGCAAAAAGAACGATATTTTGCGGAAAGCCTTCCTTCGCGCGGTGACATAGAAAAATATTTTTCGAACGCGACTTTTTTTACGTCAGATCCGCCAATCGGAAACGACATTACATATTTCGATAACGACGGAGATTTCTTTGACTGGCACGGCAATGAAATAAAAAAAGGGCACTGGTCGATATACCCGATAATATATATTCGTAGCTATAAGTCACGGCGTCGTGTTGGTATAATATATTCTCGCTGCATATATCTTGAAGACAATTCTTTGACTGAAGATAATTGTTATCTCGTTGGTAGAAAAAATATATATCAGAGATCTGGAGACGTTGAACGCAGATCGGGGGATTTGTTTAATCTGTCAAAACGGCAAGCTGCTCCATTTTCCCTCCCTACAGTGCCAATAAACATCCCGCAAATAGAAGCCGCATTGCGTCAATACTAGACGTATAGGAGTCTAAAATGGCCGAAGACGCTGGCAAGCCAGTCACCTCTCTGACGAACGCGGTGCAGCTGCAGATCGCCAATATCAGCGCTCTCCTTTCGCAATACGCGGCTGCTGCGAACATCTCTTCTCTTGCTATCGCCGCTCCGATAGCCCGGGAGATGAATAAAGTTGCTTCTAATGATTATAACCATGGTCCGCTTTTTGACGCTGTGGGCCAAGAAATGATGAACGCTGTTGCGCTTACCGGAAGTATCGATGGCAACCACACAGCACTGCTAACAAACCAAGCTTATGAAACAGACCTTTCGGAGGTGCAAGTCGGCGGTATAACAAACACGCAAGGATTGGGATACATTACTCAAACACTTAATCGTCTAGAAAACCCGGTTTTGAACGATGTTGGCGTTGCCAAGATTCAGGTCGGCACTGCCATGGAGGCGGTGTATTATTACGCCTCTAACCAGGAAAATTTTGAAGGCGATGATCCACTTGGGCTGTTGAAATACGCTAATAATACACCTCAGCTTGTGCAAGATCTGATCAATCCCGCAACTACGTTGCAAGTTTCCGCTGCTATTGAAACCGTGATCGCGCAACAAGCGATCAGCTTTGGCGCGGGTGCCGTTGCAGGGTGGAATTCCTTGTCGGAAGTACAGCAAGCGGCGTTTGTAGCCGCGTATTCCACGAACCCGAATGTTCTAGAGTCCCATTATGACGAGTTTCTTTCGAACGGGGGAAAGCCCGGCTTTTGGCAGCCAGATTTAACCGCAACTGTCGGCGCTCTATATTTTACGACGACTCCAACGGGCGGCGGTCAAACCAATGGGGAAATTCTTCAGAACATTCTCTCTGCGCCACCCACGGGGTCAAGCGATCTCGTGGATCCAACGTTATATCCAAGTTCTTCTAGCGCGACGACGCTCGCCCAACTCGGGGACACGTCTGCGGAAAGCGCGGGAAGTATCACTATACAATCCTCCGATGGCCTTTTAGAAATTCTCACGGCGGGTGGCCAAACGGTCGACGCGGGGGCGACTGGCTCCGTCGAAATTGTCGACGCTTTTGGCGGCAACACGATCGAGGCCGGAAGCGCAGAAAGTGCCGTGCTTATTGGTGGAAATGATTCCGTTCTCGTGGGTGGGGCCAATGCAACAAGTTTTCAGGCCGAGGGGCAGAACGTTTCGATTACCACCGGAACTGGGTCGAGCACGATTGAACTGGACAGTACAGGCGCCATTGTCAACGCGGTGGCGGGAAGTTCGAACATCACTGATGATGGGAGCAACGACACAATAAATGCTGCGGCTGGCTCCTCTATAACTGTTAATGGCATCGGTGGTTCGATTGCAGTCAGCAATGGCGATATTGACGTAGGCGCCGGCGCGTCGTTCGCGCTTGTAGGTTCAACCAATGCTGTTAGCGTCGTTGAGAGCGGTGGCATCGCGCTCGTCTTATCTGGGACGGGCAACAGTGTTACGAGCTCTGGCAACGGTGGTGGGTCCATCAATACGATTGCGTTAGATGGAAATGGGTCGACCGCTGCGATCGAGGGCAACGCGAACGTTTCACTAAACGGCGACAACCAATCGATCACCGTGGCGGCGGGCGCGTCCGTCGATTTCAACGGTAGCGGAGGCTCGGTAACGTACGCGGATGGCAGCACCGTTCGACAAGCTAGTTCCAGCGGATCAAGCGCATCGTTTCAATTCTCTCCCGTAGGGCAGCCCTCTTTTATCGTCAATCAAACCACCAATGCCAATAATAGTGCGGCCTACGCTTTCGCTGATGGCGTCACCGTTAACTTGTTAAACGAGATTTCCCAAAATCTTGTTTACCTGGGTAACGATGCGTGGATGCTCGGGAGCTGGTCGGGCTCCAATGGCGGTACGGATCAGCTGGACGTTGGGGACGAAAATGGAGAAATGCTCCCCACTATCAACGTCGTCGCTCCGCGCGAAAATGGTGAGCAAAGTTCATTGGAGCTGTCGCCTGGAAGCACGGTCGTCGCCTCAGCCAACGGCTCTTTCCAAGACACTAATGGCAACTTTGACATAAGCTATAATGGTGCCTTTTCAGTCGCGACTTCGAGCGGGACGAGCATAACCATTCCGGCCTTCCTCAACGGATCCCAGGCCGCGGACGGTACCTATACGTTCGATCTTCCGGATACCTCTGCGGGACTGACGCAATCGCTTATCCTGAATTCGGACGGCTCCGGCTCGGTAGAAGTGGCCGGCTCGCCATCGTTATTTTTTGGGAGCGGCACTTCGATCAACGCCGCGAGCAATGGCAATATCACCGCCCAGGATACTGTCGGCGATTGGACTGACGCTTATACCGTGTCGGGCGCCGGCGCGGTCACGGGTGCATTCGGCACCGCCGCGGACGGCGGCATCACCATTGATACCAGCTATAATGTCGGCGGGGGCGACTCCATCAGCTCCATGTCCGTCGACGGGCAGACATTTTCCGGAGGCAATGCCGGCGCGTTTATTTCTGGCGCTTTGGGCAGCATCGATCAAAGCCAAACGAGTGCCGGTTCTTCGGCTACGTCATCGGCACTCTCGACCGACTTCAGCAATATCGCCGCGGGATCGGTCACGGGTCTATCGAGTGATATCGGGACCTTAGTCGCGGATAGCGATCTGTTCACTGGCGACGCGAAGGAGCTCGGTTATCTCGCACAGATCCTCAACCTTTCCGCCGATCAATATCAATGGGCGCCGTATTTCGTAGGTCTGCCGCCGACTTCAGACTTGACGATCTCGAGTTCGATCCTGGGCCTTGTGTATGATCCAACGTTAGCGCAGTTGCAGCAGGCATTAACGGCTTTTGAAACTTTGCCGAGCGTTCTTTTTGTTCAGGTCGAGCCGCCGCAACCACAGCCGCCGGGGACGGTAACGGTTGGGCCTCTTATCGACACCGGCGGCGACCTTTCCAATCCTCTCGTTCTGGACCTAGATGGAAACGGCATTAATCTGACTCCGGCCGGGAAATCGTCAGCACATTTCGACATCGACGATGACGGGACCGATCCTCAAGTGAGCTGGGTCGGCCCAACGAACGGCATCTTGGTCTTCGACCCGAGCGGGGGGCCGATCACCAGCGCATCGCAATGGTTCGGTCAATATTTCTCGGCCAACGGCAGTGCGCCGCCGGCGAACCAATCCGGATTCGCAGCGCTTGCGACGCTCGCGCAAGCCGGCGCTACGAGCTTCAATGCCGCCACGTCGCTGACCGACCCGACGACGGGAAAGCTTTATTGGAATGAAGTCGAAGTCTGGGTCGACGCTAACGGTAACGGTGTTACGGATCCCGGTGAACTCTATACCCTCGCTCAACTCGGTATTACCTCGATCAGCCTTGCCTCCACGACGGTCAATCAGACCGTCAACGGCAATGAAGTCATCTCCGCCGGGTCCTATACGTTAAGCAATGGGACGACCCGTTCGATCGACGACGTCGGCTTAACGACCGCGAATGACTCAGGGGGCAGCGCTGGCGGCACCATGAGCCAAGCCGCGCTCGATTTCGTCGAATTGGCGGCGGCTGGATTGCCGGCGCAGGCCGCTGGGCAAGCCAGCGCGGCCGCGGCTGCGATTGCCGCGGAACCCACCAGCTTGGCGTCTGAAATATCGGCAATCACGGCGCTCCAGGTGAACCGGTATTTCGAGCAGAACGGCGAGTCCGAACCGTTTCTCGAACTGCCCGCGCCTGACACGGTCATGACCTACAGCGAAACATACAGCGCCGGGCTCGTGACTTACAAGAGCGGCATATACCTGAGCGAGAATACCGCGCCTCAGGATGTGATTACGGCGCTCGATGCGATTGGCGGCGCAGTCACGTCGGTGGGGACGGCTGCCAATGGCGTTGCAACCGCAGCAAACGCCATGAGCGCTGCCCAGACAGCGGCAGTGATTGCCGATACCGCGCCCACGGCTTCGGCCATTGCAAATGCTCTGTCGGCGGCAGAGACCGCGGAAACCGACTGGGGCAACGCGATTGCGGAGTTCATCTCCGCCAACGCGACGGCGACCGCAGTGGGCGGTCTGATCGCGACCGCGCAAAATGACCTCAGCGCGCTTGCGCCGGCGAACTACAATCAGACAGGGAATGCGGCAAACGGGTTGAGCTATGCCTCCTCAACCGACGCGCTCCTCGCGGCGGCCTCATTCAGCGGGTTGCAGGCGGGCCTCACGGAATTCGCCTCGGTCAAGGACGCGTTCGACAAGACTCTCGCGGCGATCGCGAAATCGGGGAATTATGGGAGCGTCTATATCGGCAGCGCGGGCGGAACGACTACCGCGGACGGGAATCGTGATCTGATCATCGCCGGGCAGGGGACCGAGACTTTCGTGGCCGGCGCGGGACACGATGACTTCATGTTCACCGCTTCGGCGGGCAACGACGTCATAGACGGTTTTCAGGCCGGTACGACTGGCGATCAACTTCAGTTCTATGGCGTGGGCTCTGGCATCACTCTCTCGAACGACGGCAATGGCGGGACCGAAATCACCTATGGCAATGGCCAGAGCGTCGATCTCGCCGGGGTGGCACCCAGCGCGCTTGATCTCGTCAGTAACATCGTCGGTGTCAGCACGATATCCTTCGCCGGTGTTCAGACCGGCGGGGTGCGCAGTCTCGATGAAGCGCAGGCGATCTACGACGGGCTCGTTCATATCCAGAACATCACCGGCTCGAATTACGGCGACACGCTGATCGGCAATACCGCGGGGAATATCCTGACGGGCGGTTTGGGCAATGATACGCTCGAGGGTTTTGGCGGCGCGGATACGTTGAACGGCGGCGGGGGCGTCAACACGGTGTCCTACGCATGGTCCAACACGGGTGTGATTGCCGATTTGCTGACCGGCACCGATAGTACCGGAAGCCAATTGTTCGACATCCAAAACATTATCGGAACGTCGTTCGCGGATACGCTCATCGGCGATGGAAACAACAATGTGCTGAACGGTGAGGGTGGAAACGACACGCTCATCGGCGGCGGCGGCAACGATACGTATGACTTCAACCGCGGCTATGGCCAGCTTACGATCGAGAATGGTATCGCCGCGAACAGCACACCAAGTAGCGTGCTCGACCTCGGAAATATCGTTCCGGACGATCTCTGGTTTAGCCAATCAGGCAACAATCTGATCATTCAAGTCTTAGGGACGAACGACGAAATCACGGTTGATAACTGGTTCGCGGATACTTGGTCGCAACTTCAGGCGATCGAGGTGTCCGGCGGTCTCCAGATTGGGGCGGCCGGTGTCAACAGCCTCGTTTCACTTATGGCGGCCTATCTGGCGGCGAATCCGAGCTTTAACCCAAGCCAGGCACAACAATTGCCCGAGGGCATATCGGCCCTGCCTTACTTCAGTTCGCAGCCGGTCACCGGATCCGTGCCTGTGGCGCCGAACGTCGTGCTCGATACGGAACACGCTGACAGTGCCGCTTTGCCTGCACAAGTTGCGAGCCAGATGTCGCAAGGGCTAAACACATTAAACGGACAGCTTGGTTCGGTATTAAGCACACTCAACTCGGCAATCAGCTGGTCGCAGCAAGGAAAGCCGGTGCCTGGTTCCGGCACGACCACCTACGTATATCAACCCGCCGGTGCACCCTATCCCTACGTTGTCACCTTTACGCCAAACCTTCTTCAAAAGGTGCCTGCCGGCGCGCAAATCATCACTGCCATGACGCCGAGCACGTTTTATTTTGCCGATAGTTTAAACGGGGGCACCCCAGGTACGGTTGTCGGCAGTACGACGGCGATGGACGCCGCGATCGACGCAGTCGGCGACTCTTATGCAGATATTGCGCCGGCAGCGACGCTGAGTCAGGATCTCATCATTGCCGATAACGACGAGCAGTCCGCGCTTAACGCTGCCGTTGCCGCTAATAATGCGAATGCCGGCTTCGACTCGAGCTCGGCGCAGACGGCACGCTCAACCGCCGCGACCGCTGAGGCAGCCCTTGGAACGGCAATCTCGGCGTATGATTCGGTGGCCTCCGACCTCTCTTCGGCGGCGGCCATCCTGCAAAATAATCAAGCGCTTCTAAATGGTATTCTGCCTCCAACGACATCGACGACTACGGTTCAGACCTATACCGAGTTTGGAAAGACCTATACGGAAACGATCACGACGACGCTTTCTTACAGTTTCTATTCGTCGACTGACCAGAACCAGTTCAATGCTTTGCAGAACGCAGAGAACGCGGCTGAGTCGGCCCTCGGCGATGCTGACGCGGCGCTTGGCTCGGCGCTCGCCGCTTACGGCGCGTTTGAAGGTTATTCGTCGGCACAGGTCGCGGGCAATGGTGTCAATTTGACAGCCCGCGCCGGCGGCGATCTGTTGATTGCTGCTGGGAGCGGCTTTCATGATTTCGTCGGCAGCTCCGGCGCAGACACCTATGTCTTCGGCGCCTGGAACGACACGAGCGGCGGGGAGGTTGATAATTTCAAAGCCGGTGTCGAAGGCGACCGTCTTTTGCTCATTCCGGCCAACAATATTGTCTATTTGACGGATTCCGGAAGCACGACGTCGGCGACCTTTGAGACAGGTTCAGGCGGGTACGATACCGTCAATCTCACCAATGTCCCGCTCGACAGCCTGTCGCTTTACGACAATCTCATTGGCGTAACCACGGCGGATTTCCAAAATGAAACCCATTCCGTCACAGTCGATCTAGCGTCCGTCACACCGCGGGCTGCCGACGGTTCTGTGCACATCACGACGTTGATCGGCAGCAACTACGGCGACACACTGATCGGCGATCAGGATGATAATTACATCCTAGGCGGTGCTGGTAACGACACTCTCGCAGGCGGTGCCGGCGACGATACGCTGAATGGTGGCGGCGGGATCAATACTGCTTCGTTTGCAACCGATCCTCAAGGAGCGAAGGTCAATCTGGCGAATGGGACTGCCATCAACGGCTATGGCGGTGCAGATACGCTGATCAATATTCAAAACGTCATCGGATCCGCGGCAGGCAATAATACGCTCATCGGGAACTCGGCGGCCAACGTTCTCATTGGCGGTGGGGCGGGCGACACGCTGGACGGCGGTGGTGGCGCGGACACTTTGATCGCCGCGGGCGGTGCTGAAACGCTTTATGTCCGGGGCGGCGCCGATACGCTCATTGCGGGGAGCGGAAGCGACACATTCGAAGTCGCTTCGGCGGCTCAGACAAGCGGAGCGGCGCAACCGCAGAATCTGATTGAGAATTTCAATCCCGGTACGGACAAGATCGACCTGTCTCAGCTTACGAGCATTACCTCGTTTGCCGATCTGGATTTTTCGACTGTCTCGTTCGCTGGGCAGTCCTATTTGGAGGTCAGTCTCGGCAGCAATCTGGGCCTGACGCTGTCGGGCGTGACGGCGGCACAACTCGCATCGAATGATTTCGTTTTCCGCAAAGCCGCCGCGCCATCCCTCAGCACCGCAGCGGCACAGGGCCAGGCAGGCACGCCGATCGCACTCAATATCTCTACAGCGTTGACCGACGTTGGAACGTCGGAAGCGCTTTCTGTGACGATTGCTGGCTTGTCCTCAGGTTGGACTTTGTCGGCTGGCACAAAGAACAGCGATGGCACTTGGACGCTCACGCCAACGGAACTGGCGGGACTGACCTTGATTGTACCGGCTGGTAGCTTCGCTGGCGCGGCCAATCTCTCCGTAACGGCAACTGCGACCGCGCAGAACGACCAAAGCCAAGCGTCGAGCACCGCGGGGCTCGCTCTCTCGGTAGCCGGAACAGCAACAGCGCCAACGCTGTCAGTCGAAAACGCATCGGGCAGATCCGGGAAGCCGATTGCCCTCGACATTACTTCCGCGTTGACCGCGACAGATGGAACC
Organism: Pseudomonadota bacterium; assembly: GCA_040756295.1. Taxonomy (GTDB): domain Bacteria; phylum Pseudomonadota; class Alphaproteobacteria; order Rhizobiales; family Beijerinckiaceae; genus Methylovirgula. The sequence goes on from JBFLZN010000003.1 coordinate 445,427, forward strand.
GAAGGTCTCTCTATCAATATTTCTGGTTTGCCGAGCGGCGCGACGCTGTCCGCGGGAACGCAGAACACAGACGGCAGCTGGACGCTTACATCAGCTCAATTAGTGGGCTTAACGTTGACAACGCCAAGCTCCTTTTCCGGCAACGTCAACGCGACGGTGGCAGCGACGGCAACAGAGACGGATGGTTCAGCGGCCTCAAGCTCGGCCGGCTTGCTCGTCGCGGTCGCGCCGCCCGACTTGACGCTTTCGGTGCAAAATGCATCCGGAAGTGCGGGAAACGCGATTGCGCTCAACATTACTTCGGAGCTGACGGGCGACGACGGCGCCGAGGGGCTATCGATCAATATTTCGGGCCTCCCAAAAGGTGCCAGTTTGTCGGCTGGCGCGCAAAATCCAGACGGCAGCTGGACTTTGACGCCAGCGGAGCTTTCCGGTCTGTCGTTGCTGGCGCCGGCTGGGAGTTTTGCTGGCGCGGCGACGTTAACGGTGACGGCGAGCGCAAATGAGGCCGATGGTTCTCTGGTTTCAGAGTCGGCCGATCTCGCGGTGGCGATCGCCGGTGCCGCGACGGCGCCGACTCTGACAGCGCAAAGCGCGTCCGGCGCCGCCGGAAGCCCAATTGCGCTCGACATTGCTTCGGCGCTCTCAGCGACCGACGGGACAGAGAGCCTGTCGTTGAATGTCGCGGGGCTGCCGAGCGGCGCGACATTATCGGCTGGAACGAAGAACGCTGACGGCAGCTGGACGCTGACGGTGGGGCAGTTGTCTGGCTTGTCGCTGACGGTTCCCGTCGGCAGTTTTGCCGGCGCAGCAAGCCTCGATGTGACCTCGACGGCCGCAGAGACGGATGGCTCGACAGCGTCGGCCTCGGCCAACCTGGCGGTTGCGATTGCCGGAACAGCAACGGCGCCGACGCTGACGGTGCAAAACGCGAGCGGGAATGCGGGGAGTGCGATTGCGCTCGACATCGCTTCGGCGTTGACGGCGACGGATGGCACCGAGAGCCTATCGTTGAATATCTCGGGCGTGCCGAGCGGCGCGACATTATCGGCCGGAACGAAGAACGCCGATGGTAGCTGGACACTGACGGCGGCGCAGCTTGCAGCGTTGTCGCTGACGGTTCCCGCAGGGACCTTCGCCGGGACTGCAACACTCGATGTGACGTCAACGGCCACGGAGGAGGATGGCTCGACAGCGTCGGCCTCGGCCAACCTGGCGGTGGCGATTGCCGGAACGGCCACGGCGCCGAGCTTGACGGTACAGAGCGCGTCGGGCAGCGCAGGGGGGGCGATTGCTCTCGACATTGCCTCGGCGTTGACGGCGACGGATGGCACCGAGAGCCTGTCGTTGAATATCTCGGGCGTGCCGAGCGGCGCCACGTTATCAGCCGGAACGGAGAATGCTGATGGCAGCTGGACGCTAACGGCGGCGCAGCTGTCTGGATTGTCGCTTACCGTTCCTGCAGGGACCTTCGCTGGCGCGGCGACATTGAACGTAACCTCAACCGCAACGGAGACAGACGGTTCGACGGCGTCGACCTCCGCGCATTTAGCCGTGACGATCGCCGGTGTTGCGACGGCGCCGACCTTGGCGGTTCAAAATGCTTCGGGTGCCGCAGGCAGTTCTATTGCGCTGAATATTGCATCCGCATTGACGGCAACCGATGGGACAGAAAGTTTGTCGGTCAATATTTCTGGTTTACCAAGCGGTTCGAGTCTGTCAGCGGGCACGCAAAACGCGGACGGCAGCTGGACTCTCAGTGCGGCACAGCTCGCGGGATTGTCCTTTATAGCGCCGATTGCCGGCGGCTTCTCCAGTACTGCCGCTTTAGTTGTGACGGCCACAGCAGCGGAAACGGACGGTTCAAGCGCTTCGACCTCTGCCACTTTAAAGGTGGCTATCGGTGCAGCGGCAACAGCGCCGACTTTAACGGTTGAAGGGGCATCCGGCACCGCCGGAAGCCCGATTGCTCTCGACATTGCCTCGGCGTTGACGGCGACGGATGGCACCGAGAGCCTGTCGTTGAATATCTCAGGCGTGCCGAGCGGCGCCACGTTATCGGCCGGAACGAAGAACGCCGATGGTAGTTGGACGCTGACGTCGGATGAGTTGCAGAATCTGTCGCTTACGATTCCTGCAGGGACCTTCGCCGGCACGGCGACATTGAATGTAACCTCGACCGCCACCGAGACGGATGGTTCGACGGCGTCGACGTCGGCTAAACTTGCGATCGCAATTGCCGGCGCGGCGACGGCGCCGGCCTTGACAGTTCAAAATGCCTCTGGCAACGCGGGAAGCGCGATTGCGTTGAATATTACGTCAGCATTGACGGCAACCGACGGAACCGAAAATCTCGCTATAAATATCTCTGGCTTGCCCAGCGGTGCGAGCTTGTCGGCGGGAACGCGCAATTCCGATGGAAGTTGGACTCTATCGGCGTCCCAACTCGCCGGATTGTCTTTAGTAGCGCCGCCCGCGGGCAGCTTCGCAGGAACTGCCACCCTGACTGTGACGGCGACGGCAGCGGAAACGGACGGCTCGACGGCCTCTACATCCGCCAATTTAGCGGTGGCTATTGGCGGAGAAGCGACGGCGCCTGCCTTGACCGTTGAAAATGCATCCGGTGCCGCCGGAAGTCCGATTGCACTCGACATAGCTTCGACGCTCACAGCGACAGATGGGACCGAGGGCCTATCGGTCAATATTTCTGGCTTGCCGAGCGGCGCCACGCTGTCGGCGGGCACCCGAAACGCCGATGGAAGCTGGACGTTGACGCCGGAGGAATTGCAAGATTTGTCGCTCGCGATTCCGGCGGGGGCTTTTGCCGGGACCGCGACATTAAATGTGACCTCGACTGCAACTGAGGCTGACGGTTCGACGGCGTCCACCTCGGCCAATCTTGCAGTTAAAATTGCTGGCACAGCCATAGCACCAACATTGGCGGTGCAGAATGTGTCTGGTATCCCCGGAGCGCCGATAGCATTGGCGATAAGTTCGGCTTTGACGGCGACCGACGGGCAAGAGGCGTTGTCGATCCAGATCAGCGGGTTGCCGAGCGGAGCGACATTGTCCGCAGGAACTCAGAATACCGACGGTAGCTGGACATTGACGGCAGCGGAGTTAACGGGACTGACGCTGACCGTGCCTTCAGACGGCTTTACCGGTGTCGCCACGCTGGCCGTGACGTCTACGGCGACGGAGAGTGACAATTCGGAAGCTTCGAGTTCAGCCAATTTCTCGCTTAATGTAACCCCTCCCAGCCAAGTTCTTTCGACGTCGGGAACAGGCGTTGTCTTGCAGGGCGGCGCGGGCAACGACACGCTCATCGCCTCCGGCGCTCGAGATACTCTAATCGCCGGGAGTGGCCATGATACATTGATCGCAACCGGCGGAGTGGACACTTTATTTAGCAACGGCAGTGGTAACACACTGATCGGCTCTGGCGGCGATATGGCGGCGTATTCGGTTAAGGATGTCACTGTCAATCTTGCGGGTGGGACAGCCGGAGTGAACGGCACGGACGTAAGCGACACCTTAGTGGGTTTTACATATGCGGCGGCCTTTGGCTCAGGTGATACGTTGATTGGGGCTAGCAACTCCGTTTTATGGGGCCTTGGTTCTGATGATACATTGATTGGTGGTAACGGCGATCATCTCTTTGGTAATGGTCAAGGCAATACGCTTGTGGCGGGGACGAGTGATGTTCTCGGATACAGCGGTGTTTCCAACATGACAGTGAACCTTGCAACTGGCACCGCAAGTACAAACGGGTCGACAATTAGCGATGTGCTCGTAGGCAGCTTCCAAAGTGTCAATATAGGAGGCCCCGGAGCAGCAATAAATTCCTATGACACATTGATCGGAGGTGCTGGAACAGAATCGTTAGCGACCCAATCGGGGAACTATAATACGCTGATCGGAGGCAGCGGCACTGATCTTCTGGAGCAGGGTAGGGGCTCGTATGACGTACTGATTGGCGGCAGTGGAGCGGACATTCTACGTTCCGTGTCGGCAGATAATACTCTGATCGCTGGGAGCGGGATGGACACACTTGAGAACGAGGCCGCCAACAGCGTTTATATGTTCGGTACGGAATCAGGTCAGGCGACCATCGTCAACGGGTCATCCAGCAACGAACTTGAATTCGGCACGGGCATCTCTGATCAAGATCTGTGGTTCACTGAATCCGGCAATAATTTGAATATCAATGTCGTGGGCACATCGAAGCAGGTCACTGTTTCGGACTGGCTTCTTGGAGGGAACTACCAGCTTTCTGAAATCACTGCGGGCGGTCTCGAAATAGACAGTCAAGTTTCGCAGCTTGTGCAAGCGATGGCGAGCTACGCGGCAGCCAACCCGAGCTTCAATCCGGAGACGGCGACGCAAATGCCGAACGATCCATCGCTGCAAAAAGCTCTTGCGGCGGCTTGGCATTAGTGGAAAGGGGCCGTGCGCCGGTCGACGGGAATTACCAGCATGCCGACTAATCCGGTGTTTGGCGGTTCCGATAAAGAGGAGACGCTGACAGGGGACGTTCTTTTTGTCGCTAGCGAACCGCCGGCACGGCTCGCCTCGCTCCGAAGTTCCGCAGAGGCCTTCCAGGAGGCCGCGGGCTTGCACGATCTAGGCAAATTCGCCGAGGCCGAGGCTATTCTACAACAGGCGATTGCACGAGATCCTGGCAATTCCGATCTGCGCAATGCCCGTGGCGTTATGTTCGCAGCAATGGGTCGGCACCTCGACGCGCTCTGGTGCTATCGCGATGCGGTCGCTTTCAACCCTAGAGGGGCAGCGATCTGGACTAATTTGGGCAATACACTAACGCAGCTCAAACATCTCAAGGGCGCCGTCGCGTGCCATCAGCGGGCGTTGGCGCTGTCCGATGGTAAGGAGCCGCTATTCCATCAGAACCTGGGTACGGCACTTGCCGAATCCGGGCAGCATGGCGAGGCCATTGCCGCGTTCTCCCGGGCTATCGCACTCGATTCCAAACGGCTGATGACGCGTTGGGACCGGGGCCGCAGCTACCTCTATCTCGGCAATTATCGCCAAGCGTGGGCGGATTACGAAATGCGCCGTTTTACGGGGCAACTACCTGTAAAAAAACTCCCCGGCGAGGCCTGGGCCGGTCAACCCTATGCCGGCAAGCGACTTGTGCTTGTCGTGGAACAGGGGTTTGGCGACACGCTTTGGGTGGCGCGTTACCTTCCACGCGTTAAAGCGCTTGGCGGTGAACTCATCATGGAATGCCAAGGGGAGCTCATCCCGCTTATCGAGGGGATAGGAGTGATCGATCGGTTCGTTCCACGTGATGAGCCCCTCCCGGAGGCAGATTATTATTGTTATCTTTGCAGTTTACCTGGGCTCTTCACGGCCGATTTTGCAGCGATCCCTTCTGCTTCTTATCTGCAGGCGCCGCGCGAGCGGACGGAGAAATTCCGTTCATTCTTCGCCCAAGCGGGTAAGCGTCTCAAGGTAGGCGTTGTCTGGTCCGGCAGCGTCACTTTTAAGCGTAACGGGGAACGTGCCCAACCGCTTATGCGCTTTTTCCAAGCATTCGCGCTTCCGGGCGTGCAACTCTACGGTCTGCAGAAAGGCCCTAGGAGCTCCGAGCTTACGAACTTGCCGCGGGGCGGCCCGATCATAGACCTTTCACCGCATCTCAACGATTTTGCCGATACGGCAGCGGCGATCGCGGGTCTGGATCTTGTGATCATGACGGATAGCGCCGTCGCACATCTCACGGGCGCGCTTGGTAAGCCAGTCTGGGTGCTGCTCGGGCACTGGGCGCATTGGCTTTGGATGCTCGACCGCGCTGACAGCCCTTGGTACCCGTCTATGCGGCTGTTCCGGCCGCGGGGCGAGGGCGATTGGGATTATGTTTTTGACAGCGCGTCAGTTGCGCTTATGGATCTCTTGAGAAGTTAGATTTCAATGCGCATCCTCATCGTCATACCCCATTATTTTCGCGGAATGAGCGATCAGGCGCACAACCGTTCGTATCAGCCGTCTGCGAGGCAAGAGCGAGCTCAGGCGTTGATTGCGACTGTTTCGTCTTTGCACCAGACTTTCGGCGCGCATCTTTACGGCCTCGATCATCAACACGCAGCGGCGTGGCAGGTCGCTCCGGCCGTCCGACATGAAATGAATGTCGTGATCTGCACGACCGGCGGCGCACATCTACTCGACGAATTTAATTGGCTCAAACCGTTCTACCGGCACCATGCTACGACGGTTGAGCCGAAATTGCTCGGGTTCGAATGCCACCAGCTGCTGCGGGATGCGGCGGGGCGCTATGACTATTATGGTTTTGTCGAAGATGATATCGCCATCACGGATCCAATGTTCTTTCGCAAGCGACGGCTTTTCGACCGATTGTTCGGTTCGCAAGCGTTGCTGCAGCCAAATCGTTACGAAACACGACCGGATGGTCCGGTCCAGAAGCTTTATGTCGATTATCATCTACGGCCTGAGGCCACGGCTTCTTATCAAGATATCAGCGAAACGCCGCGACTGCATATGCCTTTCGTTGACGAGACAATCGTCTTCGAGCGCACGACTTATCCATCCGCGGGATGTTTCTTCCTCAACGCTGAGCAATTGGAGATTTGGTCGAAAGGACCGTATTTCCTCGACGGCGACACGTCCTATCTGAGCGCGCTTGATTCGGCCGTAACGCTTTCAGTCATGAAAACATTTCGGATCTATAAGCCCGCGCTCGACCAGGCTGCATTTTTGGAGGCCCAACACCTGTCGCCGCGATGGATAAACGGCGTCAAGGTGAAACTCATGCCAAGACGCGAGCCATTTTCTTCGCATCTGGGGCGCGAGTGATGACGCATCTGAAAGCTCAATTGACCGAAAATAATCCCGAGCTGCGTCCCTGGCGACCGTTGGCAGGTGGTCAGAGCAACTCGATCGAGCCCAGACATCAGTTTGAATGGGCTTGGTTGCTTCTCACCTGGGTAGGGCGCCGCGAGCGTCCGGACGTCGCGCACCAAGCGGTGCAGTTGATCGAGATCGCCGAAACATATGATATCGATCAGAAACGTGGAGCGGCTGTAAACGCGCTTGGCGACGATTTCTCGGTCCGCGATGCTTTTGCAAAACTTTGGCCGCAGACTGAACGGATCAAAGCGTGGTGCGCCGCCTTTTCTCACGCGCAAAATATCGCGGAAAAGGACTCGGCGCTTGAAAGACTGACTGCTGCCCTTGCGAGTCTGCGGCGCTTTCTCGATCGCTCGCCCAAGGGCCTCTGGTGGGAGACGATGCAGCCCACCGACGAATTCCTGCCCGAGGCCGCGAAAGCCAGCAGTTTCTATCACATTATGGGCGCCATTCTCGCGCTCGAGGACATCGTCCAAGGAACAGAATCAAAAATTTCGTAAGTCCGGGGGTTGCGTGCTCGTCGTCGAAAGATTTTCCAACGTCAAGGTTCTTTGCGTCGGCGACGTCATGGTCGACTGCTTCGTCGACGGTGCGGTGCAGCGCATTTCGCCGGAGAGTCCAGTGCCGGTCTTTTCCGCCGGGGCGCGAAAAATCTATCCCGGCGGCGCCGCTAATGTGGCGCGAAATATCGCGGCGCTCGGCGCAAGCTGTTCCTTGGTCGGCGTCGTTGGTGCGGACGAGCAGGGGCGCCATCTCGCGGCCGAGCTTAGGAGGCTGCCGAACGTCCGGCCAATCTTCATCACCTGCCATGACCGTCCGACAACCGAGAAAACCCGTTACGTCGCCCAGGGGCAGCATATGTTGCGTGTCGACCGCGAGGTTGCCGCGCCCTTGCCGGCTGGCGTCGAGGAACTCGTGGTCGATGCAGTCAAAACGGAGGTGGCGGCCCATGACGCGCTCGTGCTCTCAGACTATGCCAAGGGTGCTCTCACCGATAAGGTGATAGGCGCCGCGGTGACAGCGGCTCGCAAGAAGGGGATCCCGATCGTCGTTGATCCGAAATCGCGGGATCTTTCGCGCTATCACGGGGTCACGATCATCACGCCCAACGCCAAGGAGATTGAGGCAGCGACGGGAATTGACCCAACTGAGGACAGCGGCGCTGTTGAGGCTGCCTCGGAAGGGATGCGACGCGCAGGCAGTGAGGCAGTCCTCGTCACCCGCGCCGGCAAGGGCATGGCGCTTACCCGGCGAGACGGGCCTCCAGTTTTGATTCCGAGTTCCGCACGCGAGGTTTTCGACGTGGTTGGCGCTGGCGATACGGTCGTCGCGACCTTAACGCTCGCGCTGGGAGCCGGGAATGATCTGGAAGTTGCGGCGCGCGCGGCCAACGTTGCGGCGGGAATTGCCGTCGGGCGGCGCGGTACAGCGACCGTGAGCCAGAGCGACCTCATCGCCGAGTTGACCACGGCCGGGGGAGAAACCAGGGGACTCGCTGCAGCCAAGATTCTCCAGCGGGCGGAGCTCGATTTACGCGTACACAGTTGGAAACGCGACGGCCTGCGGGTCGGCTTTACCAACGGCTGTTTCGATGTCCTCCATCTCGGTCATATCCGGCTGTTGCGTTTTGCACGGCAGCACTGTGATCGATTGGTCGTCGGATTGAATAGCGATACCTCGGTGCGTGGCCTTAAAGGACCGGACCGGCCTTACAATGCCGAGGCCGATCGCGCTGAAGTTCTGGCCGCCCTCGGCATGGTCGACGGTCTCGTGATCTTCAATGAAGAGACGCCGCTGGCTCTTATCGAACAAATTTCGCCAGATGTTTTGGTGAAGGGAGCCGATTACACAATCCAGGAGATCGTCGGCGCCAATTTCGTACTCTCCCGAGGCGGGGAAGTCCTACGTTGCGAACTAGTTCCAGGAAAAAGCTCGACCGATCTAATCCGTAGAAATGCCGCCGCCCTGGAGCCTCTCTTATGATCTTGGTCACCGGCGCAGCTGGCTTTATTGGCTCCAATCTCGTCGTCGACCTCGAGGCGGAAGAGCGCGGACCGGTCGCGGTTTGTGATTGGTTCGGCACAAGCGGCAAATGGCGCAATCTGGCTAAACGCAATATCGCCGCTTTCGTGAACCCGGAGCAAATTATTCGATTCCTTGATGTCGAAGCCGCGCAGATCCAAGCCGTCATCCATATGGGCGCGATTTCGGACACAACAGCCACAGACGCCGACGAGTTGATCTCGCTGAATATTCAAGCGAGCGTGGCGCTCTGGAACTGGTGCACAGCACATGCCGTCCCATTTCTCTACGCCTCTTCGGCTGCGACCTATGGCGGGAGAGAAAAAGACTTTCGCGACGATGACGCGCCGGCAGCCGTTTCGGCTTTGCGCCCACTCAATGCCTATGGCTGGAGCAAAAAGGCCGTCGACGAGATTTTTTCCAACCGTGTCGCGCGCGGCGAATCGCACCCGCCGCAATGGGTTGGCCTGCGTTTTTTCAACGTCTATGGCCCGAACGAATATCACAAGGGCCCTATGAAGAGCGTGATCGCCACGCTTTTCGATGCGATCGTCGGTGGCGAGACTGTCCGCCTCTTCAAATCGCATCGTGCCGAAATCGCCAATGGCGAACAGCGGCGCGATTTCATCTATGTCAAGGATTGCGGAAAAGCCGTCCTCTGGTTCCTCGATCATCCAAACATCAGCGGCATCTTCAATCTGGGCACGGGAACCGCGCGCAGCTTTCTCGACATAGCCTCGGCCATTACCGACGCGATGCAACGTAAATTCGAGATCGAATTCATCGACACGCCCGCAGCTATTCGGGAGACCTACCAATATTTCACAGAAGCCGACATGTCGAAGGCGCGTAGCCGCGGCCTTAAATTTCCGTTCACTTCGCTCGAGAACGGAATCGCCGATTATGTCAAAAATTATCTCCAGCAAGAGGACCGCTTCCGGTGAAAAGAACAGCGGTATTTCTCGATCGCGACGGCACGATTATCCGTGATCGTAGTTCTCTCTCCTCCGCCGTGCAGGCAGGCGCGGGGTCCGGGCGCCGGAGATGAGCGATCTTCCTGTCTAGGAATGAATGTAGGGTTCACGCTCTGACAATAGAGATTTTTTTGACGTCTAAAAGGCTACGCAAATGACACGCATTTTGGTGACGGGCGGCGCTGGTTTCCTTGGGTCGCATCTTTGCGAGCGGCTACTAGCCGACGGCCACGACGTCCTGTGCGTCGATAATTTCTTCACGGGGTCAAAGGCCAATATCGCGCACTTGTTCGAAAACCCGCGATTCGAGTTGATGCGGCACGACATTACATTTCCGCTTTATGTCGAGGTCGATGAAATTTTCAATTTCGCCTGTCCGGCTTCGCCGATCCATTACCAATTCGATCCAGTGCAAACAACAAAGACGAGTGTCCATGGCGCCATCAACATGCTTGGCCTCGCAAAACGTGTAAAAGCTAAGATTTTGCAAGCGTCGACATCTGAGGTCTACGGTGATCCCGAGGTCCATCCACAGCCTGAATCCTATTGGGGACGCGTCAACCCAATCGGCGTAAGAGCTTGCTACGACGAAGGAAAGCGCTGCGCCGAAACCCTATTTTTCAATTATTGGCGTCAACACAAGCTACGAATAAAGGTCGTGCGCATCTTCAACACCTATGGCCCGCGCATGCAGCCTAATGACGGCCGTGTTGTTTCGAACTTCATCATGCAGGCTCTCAGCGGAGAAGACATAACGATCTATGGCGACGGGCGCCAGACGCGGAGCTTCTGCTATGTCGATGATCTCATCGAGGCGACTGTTCGAACCATGGCAACGCCGAGCGATTTCATTGGCCCGCTGAATGTAGGGAACCCGCAGGAGTTTGCGATCTTGGAGCTTGCCGAACAAATTCTGAGACTGACGCGCTCCAAGAGCAAAATTCTGTTCAAGCCTCTTCCGACCGACGATCCACGTCAACGTCAGCCGGATATCGGGCTCGCCAAAATGGTTCTCGATTGGTCGCCCACCATTGAGCTTGCCGAGGGCCTTGAGCGGACGGTGGCGTATTTTAGTGGCATCGTTGGACGGAAGATCGGGCAAAGACCAGCGCCGGTTCGGCGTGTTGGCGCGGCCGAAGCTCGCGTTGCGGTAGAGGATGCTCTCGGTCAATGATTTGCGCGGAAAGAAGGACTCTCTCTGAAGACGGTTTCCGACTTTAGCCCGCGGAATTTCCGAGTCCATCAAGAGGTTTAGATTGACCAATCACGCCCTCGGCCGCGTTGTTGAGGCTTGACGAGAATGCCCGACGTGAGGGTCGGACATGACCCACGTTCGGAATGCCGAGGCGGAGTCAAAAATTACATATATATTTCAATAATATAAGTGTTCGCAGTTTTGTTCTGACTGGCGCGCCATAAAATCAAGCACTTAGTTGGTAGCGGCACGGAAACCTCAAACTTCCATCAAATATAAAATCGGCTCTAGGCCACGGTGCGATTCCCGTGGACAGGAAAAATTTCGACTCCGGTGTGCGGGGGCGAGAAGGGCATTCTGCGGCTTTCAGACCGAAGGATTTTTGCCCATGACCAACGTGACATTGCCAGTAAGCGTCCGCGAGACGCGCGTGAGGCTAATCCGGATTGCGCTCTTCTTCGGAATTCTGGCTCTCAGTTGTTCCGCTGGCGCGACAAGAGTCGAGCACTGCCGGACGCTCAAAGGGGATTTCGACGCGCGAGCCTTTAGTAGCGACTTTTCGATTCAGCCGCGCACGGTTTGCGAAACCGAATCACTTGGAGCCATGTTATTCAAGCGAGGCTTGGGACTCTGATAGTTTGGTGTCGGAAGACGCTGTCGCCGCCACCCATCCGGCTGATGCGCCAGGCCGGACGCTACCTCACCGAATACCGGCAGACGCGGCTCAAGGCGCGGTCCTTCCTCGATCTCTGCTATACGCCGAAGCTTGCGGCGGAAGTGACCTTGCAGCCGCGAGCGTCATTGAAGGTGCGCGGTAATGGTTGGAGACAATGACGAAGTATCATCCGTGGATGACGCTACGGATTTGGTTGCCGCTGTAAAATCCTTCGAAGCAGCCTTCGAATGGCAAAATGCCAAGACCGCGGATCATGAGAGAAAGACACTACGTTGAACGCGCGTCGCGAGCGTTGGCGGATTAATTTACGCCTTTCTCGCGCTGGTTGCGGCTATAGCGGCAGTCACCGCCGCCATCTTCGCTAGTCAGCAAGCAAGCTCGGCGCGGCAGGCAAACCACATAGTTCAGCGAGCCTTCGTCACGATCACAGGACTGAGGATTGAACTGCCCACCGATGTTCGCTGCACAGCAGAGGCTGCGGCTTTGTCCTCGTAGCGGTCGTTTAGTCGTCCAAGGGGTGACCTCGAGACAGCGGGAGTTGGCAATTATATGGCATCGCTTTCAAAGGGTTAGCGATGCGAATCGGCGCCGGGGACCGTGGTTTTGGAAGGCTACGTAGAACTGTCATATTCTAAATTTATTTAGAATATTATGGCGTTTAATCACCCGCGCGGCGACTTGCTGGGAACCGCACGGCTTGCCATTCGGGGGCGGGCTCTGCTCGCGGCGGCGTGTATCATTCCTGGGCAATATCGAGCCTTGTCTTCTTGCTTTGCCTAAGGCTCCTCATCGGTGAAAGCGATGCAGCGCTTGCCGCGGATGCGGCCGCCAGACCGGACACAGCCGCCGCATTCGACATCCCACCTCAGGCCTTGCCAAAGGCTCTCGACGCGTTCAGCGCAATCACCGGAATCGAGGTGTTGGTGGATGCCCGCAACGTCGAGGGACGTCAGTCCCCGCGTGTGAGAGGCGTTATGACAGCGCGACAGGCGCTCAAAATTCTGCTGACGGAAAGCCACCTCTTTGCCGACGAATTTACGCCGGGGACGGTGACCTTGATGCGGATTCCTGAGCGACGCGATGCCCAGTCGAGCCTCGTTGCTTCCGCCCACCAAGCCTATTTCGCCGCGATCCAGCGCACGATCCTGCGCGCGCTGTGCCAAGCGCCTGAAACTGCACCTGGCAATTACCGGCTGGCGCTGCGGCTTCGAATTGGCGCCGACGGTTTGGTATCTCAATGGAAGTTATTGAATACCACCGGCAGCGCGAGCCACGATAGGACATTCGAGGCTGTGCTGACGGATCTCGATATCGGCGCGGCGCCCCCCGTTGATCTGCCGCAGCCGGTTGCGGTGGTTATTCTGCCGCACATGTCAAAGGATTTGACCAATTGTCCGATCGCGGCCGCGAAGACGCGGCGGGCATTCAACTGATGGGCGGCAAAGCGCGATGATCGAAACCGCCCGGTCGCTCCTGCGTCAGCTTCTTGCGGTCCGTTATGAGGACCTGCAGCGTCGGTTGGCGCGACGTTTTGGTTCGGCCGACCTCGCGACCGAAGTCCTGCACGAAACTTGGCTTCGACTCGAAGGGGCGACAGAGATCAAGCCCGTGCATCGGCCGCATTCTTATCTCTATCGCATGATGCTCAATGTCGCTGCGGATCAGAAGCGCGCCGAGACGAGGTGGGCGAGCCGGGCGGAGCTTGAGGCGCTCCAACACGCGGATGACGGTCTTCTCGATCCCGAACGGATTGCCGCGGCCCGGTCGGAGATCAAGACCATTGAGCGCGTTCTGTCGGAATTGCCGCCGCTCAGGCGTGCAATTTTCATAGCAGCGACGGTTGAAGAAACATCCTACCGATTGATCGCCGCACGTTTCGGCATCTCGCTTCGGACGGTGGAGCGTGAGATGCGGCGCGCCCTCGATCATTGCAGCGAGCGTCTCGATAAAAAGCTGGCGAACCGGGCGGGTCGAACCCCGCGAGAAACGTCTAAGGAATAGGGAAGGTCCTGCGGGATCGCCGACGAGAATGATGATGGCCGATATCGATAAGCGCTCCGACCTGTCAGATGAGCTTCGGCGCGAGGCGCAGCAATTGTTGCTGCGGCTTCATTCCGGCCAAGTGAGCCCAGAGGACATCGATGCGGTCAGGCATTGGCGTGCCGTAAGCCCGACGCATCGGCAGGCTTTCGCCGAGGCGGCTCTGCGCTGGGATGTTGCCAGCGCTGCGGCTCGGAATCTGGCTCGGTCGCGTGATGTGGAAACGCTTTATCGGGAAGCTCTCTCGGCAAAGCGGCAGCAACTGACGAGGCGAGCCGTTATCGGCGGCGTGGGAATTGCGGCAGTGGCGTCTGGCGCAGCCTATGGGGTCATTCATCCGCCCTTGGGGCTGTGGCCGTCGCTTTCCGAATTTCTGGCGGATTACCGCACTGACACTGGTGAACAGCGCCGGATCACACTCGCTGACAATGTTTCCGTCGAGATGAACACGCGGACCAGCCTCGTTGTCGGAACGGTGCCGGCCAGGACGCGGCAGATCGAATTGGTTGCCGGCGAGATCGTGGTGACGGCGGCCGCGATGACTTTCACAGTGAATGCCGGTGGCGGACAGGCGAGCGCCGCACGGGCCACGTTCGATCTGCGGCGGGATGGATCCAGGATTTCGGTCGCCTGTCTGAGCGGCAATGTCGAGGTCCGGTGCCGCGGCGGCACCGCCGAACTGCAAGCGCTGCAGACCGTCGTTTACGACGAGCAGGCGTTGAGCGGCGTGGGCTCGGTCGATCCCGGTGCGATCGAAGCTTGGCGGCGTGGCCTGCTGGTCTTCGAGAACCAACCGCTGTCGGAGGTGATCGATGAAATCAATCGTTATCGGCGCGGTCGGATCATCTTGCTGAACACCGAGCTCGCGCGTCTCCCGCTTGATGCGACTTTCCGTCTCGATCGAATCGACGAAGCGGTTCCCAAGATCGCGCATGTCTTCGGTGCCAAGGTTCGTGCCTTGCCGGGCGGAATCGTGTTCCTGAGCTGAATGCTCGATAGAGGCGCGCTGTCAAAAATCTGTCTTAATTTTTTCCGTGCCGAAGGTGGCGGTTTAGATCGCGGCAGACGCGTCTTGTAAAGCATGGGGCGTGCGCCGTGTTTCGTTCAGAACCGCACGTGGCGACTTCGTTGTTCCGCCACGCGGCTATATGGTTTTGATCATCCACGTCATCGCAATTCCCCATTTGCTTAACCGCCAATCCGGTGACGGGTGCCCTGCGACGCGCGCCCGTTTTCGGTAAGAGGAATTGCCATGCTCTCTCGTAATCCCCCCGTCTGTCCGGCACGCTCGCTCCACGCCGCCCTTTTGGCGAGTGTCAGCGCGCTCGCATTGCTGACGGCAGGTGCTCCGGCGCGGGCGCTTCCGCTGGCTGGCATGCGCGGGGGGAGTGGTTCGGTTTCGGCGACGGCAAATGCGGCAGCAGCGGCGATTGCCGCCGTTCAGCAGGCGCAGCAGGCGAGCCAGCAATCGATCAGCAATCTGACCCGGGCGGTGCAGGCGGTCCAGGCGATGCAGCAGGCGCAGACGGCGGCGCGGGCTTTGGCGCGGCCAAGCTATGTGCCGGGGATTGCGAGCGTGCCCAATGGCCTGACACCGGGGGGCCTCGTGCCGACCTATGGGTTGGGCGCGTCAACGCCGCAAAATCCTGACCCTGACGTCTGGTATGGGGCCAATGCGCCCACGCAATCGACCAGCAACGGCCAGACCACCGTCACCGTTCAACAGACGACGCAAAAAGCTATCCTGACCTGGACGAGCTTCAATGTCGGCGCGCAGACGACGGTCTATTTCAACCAATCGGCGGGCACCCAGACCGACGGCAACAACACTTGGATCGCGCTCAACCGGATCATCGATCCCACTGGCGTGCCGAGCCAGATCCTGGGTCAGATCAAGGCCGAAGGCACGGTCTATCTGATCGATGCCAATGGCATCATCTTCGGCGGCAATAGCCAAGTCAATGTGCATACGCTGGTGGCTTCGTCGCTGGGGTTCTTGGGCGAGAACATCGCCGGCCTGACGCCGGGGAGCACGGCCTATGATGCTGTCGTCGGTAATCCCACGATTACCCCTTCGAATGCGAGTGCCCTCCCAACCGGGACGGACACCAATTGGCAATTCGTCAATTCGACCGGTGGCGGCATCGCCGCGCCGGAAGCGACGGGGTCGAACAGCGCGATGGGGCAAGGCAATCTCGTTCTCGGGGCCTGGACAACGACGTCGAGCGCGGTGCCTGCGGGGCCGATTACGATCGAGCCCGGCGCCAGTATTGCAACCCAAGCCAATGGCGCCCAGAGCGACGGTGGCTTTGTCCTGATTGCGGCGCCGAGCATCGACAATGAAGGCACGATCGCGACGCCGGACGGGCAGGCGATCCTCGCCGCCGGCATCGGCGTGAGCCTGTTGCCGCCCAGCTCGTCGCAATCCTCACAGCTTTTGATTCCGGAACTGACCGGGATCGTCGAAGTCGGCGGCCAGGACGTGACGCCCGTCGGGTCGCTCGTCAACAACGGTCTCATCCAGGCGACGACCGGCAATGTGACTTTACTGGGGACGAATGTGAACCTCGGCGGCACGGTCGATGTGACGACCAGCGTCAGCACGCCGGGCAGTATCACGATTTCCACCGTCGACGAGGCGCTTGCCACCTACATCAATGCAAACGGCAAAACGATAACCGGCGATGTCGCGCCGTATGTTCCGGCGGACCGGCGGGCCGGGCAGCTCGATGTCTCCGGCGTTATCGCCAATCTGCCGGAGGACGATGGCCAGAGCGTCCCCGCCGACAGCACGACCTTCACGACCGGCAAGCTGACGCTCACCGCCGGCTCGGTCTGGCTCGAGAACGGGTCGCTCATCGAGGCGCCGGGTGCGAGCGTCAGCGTCGCGGCCTTGACGCAATCGATCGCCCTGGACGCGACGCCGCCCGGCGACAATGCGGTGCAGGGGCGCATCTATGTCGACAATGGCGCGACGATCGATGTGTCGGGCCTTGCTGATGTCGAATTGCCGATGTCGGATACGCTCGTCACCATCGGGCCGATCACCGCCAACGATCTCGCCGACGCACCACTCCAGCGCAACGGCTTCCTCTATGGCAAGACGATCGTCGTCGACAGCACGATCTCCGGCGTGAGCGCCGACGGCGAGGCTTGGGTCGGCACGCCGCTGGTCAATGCCGAAGGCTATGTCGAAGAGATTGCGCGCACGGTCGATCCGCTGTTGACCAACGCCGGCTCGATCACGCTCAGCGGCAATCAGGTGATGACCGCGTCGGGCTCGTCGCTCAACCTCAATGGCGGCTATATCCATTATCTCGGCGGCATGGTCGCGACGACGAGGCTGATCGATGCGTCGGGCAATCTCGTCAATATCGCCAACGCCGATCCAAACGACACTTATGTCCGCATCGCCGGGCAGTTCTCAGTCGATCATAATATCGATGGTCAGCCGGATTCGGCGCTGACGCAATATTACACGACGCCCTTGCTCGGCAGCGCCTATTACGAGTCGGATTATATCGCCGGCGGCAATGCCGGCAAATTGAGCGTGCTCGGCACGCAGGCCACGGTGCTCGACGGGGCGATGACGGCGCAGGCCTTCCCCGGGCTGAAGCAAGAGGAGGCGGGGGGCGCGCCGTCGGGAACCTCGACGGGCGGCAACTACCTGCCCGATGGCGGATCCTTCATTCTGGGCGCCGCGACGACGCTGACCGCCGGCAACGGCAATAACACGAGCCTGACCGGCGAGACCGGCTCGGTGATCATTCAGGATTATGCGCCGTCGCTCGATCAACTGGCGCCCGACTTCGGCGCCGACACGCCGCTCAATACGGCGGCGCTCAATGCGCTCGGCGCCAGCGATCCGGACAATATCCTCGCCTGGACCACGGTCCCCGCCGTGCCGCTGAGCAATGCGGGCTTTGCCAACGTCACCATCACCATGAACCGGGGCGGCGGTTCCGGCGCCGTCACCGTCGCGCAAGGGAGCACGCTGACGGTGCAGCCCGGCGGTTCGATCACGATCAATGCGGCGGCGCCCGTCAGCATATTGGGCGATCTGACCGCGGTCTCCGGCACGATCTCGATTGCGACCGGGACCGGGACGGCACAAGGCGGCGGCGGCAATATCACCCTCGGCCCCGACGCGGTGCTCGACGCGGCCGGCGAATGGGTCAACGACAGCAACCAGCCCAACGCGGTCGGCGCCACCAATTTCATCAATGGCGGCAGCATTAGTCTGGTGGCGGCGTACGGCGGTTCAACGCTGGTGCTCAGCCCGGGCAGCGTGATCGACGTCTCCAGCGGCGGCGCCATGAACGATCTTGGCGAACTGGCCGCAAACAGCAACGGCATTCCGCTCGGCAAGGGCGGCAGCGTCACGCTGGAAACGGGGACCTACTTCAGCGTTACGTCAGAGGTCGCTTTTGTCGGCGGTCCCATCGACATGGACGGGACGATCGAGAGCTGGGGATTCGACGGCGGCGGCACGCTCACCTTGCAGGCCCCGGGCATCCAGATCGGCGGCGATCCGACGACGGCGCCGGCGTCCTATCTCACGCTGCCGGCGGATTTCTTCGAGGGCCAGGGGTTCGGCGCCTATGTGCTCAACGCCTTCTATGGCGCGACGGTCGCACCGGGCACGCGTGTCCGGCTGACACAGCAGAATCTCATCCCGAATGTCGCGGCTTTGGCTAACGCGCCGACCGGTGCCGATCTGAATGCCAACGGTCTCACTACGCTTGGCACGCTCGATCCTTATGATCGTCAGGCGACCAATCTCACTCTCACGGCCGGCGGCGCCATGTTCGGCGCGAGCTCCTTGACGGCGGGTGAGCAATATACCGCCGCGATCGGGGCGGGCGCATCGATCCTTGCCGATGCGGGCGCTTCGATCGGCCTTGGCTCGCCGGTGCAGGTCACGGTCCTCGGCTCGATCATCGCCCCCGGCGGCGCGATCGCCCTGAGCGCCGACGATGGCAGTGGCTACGGCTTCGCGCAAACGGGTCAAGTGACGACGGGCTATACGTCGCCGGGCAAGTCGGTGTGGCTCGGTGCCGACGCTTTGCTCGACGTCGCCGGTGTTGCGCTCGCCAATCCCAATGCCGCGCCCGAACGGCTCGACGGCGCGGTCGGGGTGCCGGTGACAGGCAAGGTGCTCAATGGCGGCACGGTGACTCTGTCCGACGATTCGGGCACCGTCGTCGCGCAGGCGGGGTCGGTCATCGACGTGTCCGGCACGGCGGCGGTCTTCGACGAGCCACAGGCCTCGACCTCTCTCGGCACGGTCGAGGTCAGCTATGCGCCGCAGCAGGTCTGGAGCAACGCCGGCGCGATCACGCTGGCGGCGTTCGGCGGGCTTTACTTCGACGGCAGGCTCGAAGCGCAGGCCGGCGCCGCACAGGGCGAAGGCGGGACGCTGACCATTCAGCCCGAGGTCAACAACAATACTTCGGTCACCGTCAACGGTTTAACGACCATCTATCCCGGCGGTAGCATCACGACAGTTCAGCCGGACGGCACGAAGTTCATTATGCCGGGCGCGGAAGAGATCGTCTTCGAGCAGAGCGGCAGCTTCGTTCCGGCAGGACTCACGCCGGGTGAAGCGTTCACCAGTGCCGATGCCAACGCCCCGGCCGGGGTCCTGCAATTTGCAATTGATCGGCTGGAAGGCTCCGGCATCGACACGCTCGTCGTCGGTGGCGCGGTCAACACGGCAGGGATCGAGCAGCCGCCCGTTCCGGTGGCCTTTGTTGGCAACGTCAATCTTTCGCTTGGCCGGGCCGTCGAGATCAACACGCCGCAGCTCGCCGCGATCAGCACAACAGAACTGAGTAATCTGCTGGCAGGCGAAGAAGAGCCGGACGGGTCCAAGACGGTCCTCGAGGAGACGTCGCTCAACGGGCTGCTCTCGAATGGATCGAACGATATCGGCGCACCGGTCGTCTCAATCAGTGCGCCTTACATTGCAATCGCGGGGGCAGGTGGGGGCGCGGGGAGCAAGACCCTTACCAGTCCTCCCGCCGCGCTCGCCGATGGAACCTTGAGCATCACGGCAGGATTCATCGATCTCGAGAACCAGTTCAGTCTCGCAAACTTCGACCAGGCCAGCTTCACCACCACCGGCGATATCAGGCTGTCCTCGACGATTACCGCCACCGTGACGACCAATACGTTCTTTCCCGGTGAACTCTATACGCCGGGCAATCTAACGTTCACGGCGGCGGACCTTTATCCGGCGAGCGGCGAGAGCTTCATCCTCGACGCGAGCGGGCCGCAGGCGACGACGATCACGTTCCAGAGCAATGGCGCGTCGCAGGTGCCGCTGTCGGCCGGCGGCAGCCTGCTGGTCGATGCGACGAACATCATCCAGGCGGGAACGATCCGCGCGCCATCGGGCACGATCGTGCTCGGCGTCGGCGATAAGACCAATAGCGCGACGCAGACCGAGTTCGCCAGCCTGCCGCTGACCAACA
>JBFLZN010000004.1:0-408289 GCA_040756295.1 Pseudomonadota bacterium
TCTCGCAACATCGCGGGACGCCGCGGACAGAGCCCTCGTTATTATGCGGAGCGGCGCAACCACAAAAGCCCGGGAAAACCGCGGCTACCAGCCAACGACTCCGCATAATCCCGCGCTACGCATAATCGACCCGGCCGACATAGACGCGATGGCTGGGGCTGTTGTCGCCGGAGCGGGTGGTTTCGGGGACGATCCGGACGTTCTTGGCCTGGACCGAGAGGGTGACGATTTCGCCGGTGAATTCGTTCGAGCCGGTCTTCTTGAAGGTGCCGATGGTCGCCATGGTGGTTCTCCTTGATCTCTGTTTCCGAGCCCGCACCATTGCGGCCTCGATGGTGATCGACAGGCCGGGGGCGATCGACGGCGCACCCCGAAGGGGCTCGACAGCAAAGGAGGAACTTTCTTGTTTCGCGAGGAATGACGGCGCAGCCGGCAGGGGAAGAAAGTTGTGACGCCGCTGTTGCGCCTTAGGCGGTCGAGGCTTTAGCCGACCTTCGGCCAGATCAGTCCATCGAAGAGGCCGTTGGGTGCGCTCGGCCTGACAGAGCCGACATCAAGGGGAACATGGCGATTATCGAGCCGCCGCAAGCTCCGGCCGGTGAAGGCGACGGCGATCCGAGCCCTGTCCTGGCCGCCAACGGATTTTCCGTTTCGAAGCCCAAGCTCAGGCTGCACGTTCCATTTCATGCGACCCGTTGACCGGGTTTCGCAGGCGTCGCCATCTGATCCAAGTGCCCAGACGACCGCCATGACTCCGGCCACTCTGCGATGGCGGCCCGAGATTCACCGCCGACGCCGCTCTCTGGTCAGCTTCGATGACGGGGAATGCGGGCGTGCCGGATGCCTGATCTGACCCAGCCCCGCCGACGCGACGGTGTCAGCCCCGCGCCAAGCCCTGTCCGGCCGGCCCGGGCGCGGCCATTCCGGTGAAACGGACGAACGCCGTGACGCTGACCGCGATCGCGCCCACGATGGCGAAGATCGTCTGCCAGGTGGGTGAAGGCATCGCCATCTGGGCGATTCCATGCGTGGCGCAGTAGCCGGCGACGGTGGCGGGCGCGACGTAGAGGAGGACGATCAAAAGCCGAAGCCAAGTCCACGGCACAAAGGCGAGCGCGAGCTGGCCAAGGCCAAAGGTTACGCCGCCGGCAACGAGGCCCACGGCAATGCCGCCGAGCACGCCGGCTCCGGTGTGGAAGGCCCAGACGCCGATCGTCAGGCCGGCGAAAAAGGGCAGTGCAAAGACGGCGAGGTTGAACAGCAGCCAGCAGAAGAAGCCGATGGCGACAATGACGAGCAGTGGTCCGAAGATGATCATGGCGGTGCGCTCCGTGAGATAAAGGTCTGACGGTCGCGCCTTCCACCACCACCACGGCGCGACCACGAATATAGCCGCAAACGGGCGTCAGCGGGAGCAGAAATCCCGCTGGCGCTCTGAGGTTCAGCATTCGTGGCGGTTCGCCCCTTCATGATTGGAAGGGGTCGAATTCGTGGACGACGGCGGCAGGATCGCCGTCATATTCGGCGGCCAGCATGACGCCGTAGTTGCCAGTGTCAGCATGGAAGACGACGACGCAGACCATGAGGGTGGTGGCGAGGTTCCAGCCGTTGGCGAATGCGAGGGCTTGAGACATTGATCCGGCTCCTGTGCTGAGGCGGGGGCCATCCCCGCGCGACAGGCGCCCGATGTGTCCGGCCGAGGGCCGCAATCACCGCGAAGGCGAAGACAGAGCGGCGGCACGCTCCAGCGTAAGCCGACCCCTTGCGGGTTGATGGCGTCAGGCCCGCGGACGGACCAAGGATCAGCGCTGATAGACGCAGGGATGGCGACCGCCGGCGGGAGCCGCGTCTGAAAGCCCGCCGCCAGCGGCTGGAACCTCGTCACTCACGGTGGGCAGGCCGATCAGCTAAGGTGTGCTCTCGAGACGAAGTGACGGTCGAGGTGCGCGGCATGGCGGAGTTCACGGGACGCGACCTGCACCTGGTGAAGAAGGCGCTCGCCATTGCGGTGTTGGCGATCGAGCGGCAGCCAGGGCCTTTTCAATCGGCGTCCGATCAGAGCGACATGAAGGCGCTCCTCGATGGCCTGATCGAGAACGATACGGAGTTGGCGCACTATGCTCGTGCGGCCCGGATCGCCGTCACGGGTGAACCGGATTGAAAGGCGGTTTTACGGAAAGCCGATAATCCGCCTCTGCGGATTCGCGTCACTGTGCAGAAAGGGCAAGGCGGCGCTCACGCGCCGCCGAATTTCCAGACCGGGATGCCGAGCTTCTTGGCCTTGTCGGCGAGGTTGTCCTGGATGCCGGTGCCGGGGAAGTGCATCACACCGATCGGCAGGACCTCCAGTATGGAGTCGTTGCGCCTGAACGGCGCGGCCTTGGCGTGTTTCGTCCAGTCAGGTTTGAAGGCTATCTGCGGGACTTTGCGGTTGTCGGCCCATTTGGCGGCGATCAGCTCGGCGCCCTTGGGCGAGCCGCCGTGCAGCAGCACCATGTCCGGGTGCTTGGCGTGGACCTGATCGAGCTTGGCCCAGACCAGCCGGTAATCGTTGAAGTCGAGCCCGCCGGTCAGAGCCACCTTGGGCCCCGCGGGCAGAAGCACCTGGTTGTCGGCGCGCCTCTTCGCCGCCAGGAAGTCGCGGCTGTCGATCATCGCCGCGGTGAGGTTGCGATGGTTGACCTTCGACCCGTTGCGGGGCCGCCAAGCTGAGTGGGTGTGGTGCTCGAATTGGTCGGCGGCCTGGTCGCGCATCAGCTCGAAGGCGTTGCGGCGTTCGATCAGCGTCTGCCCTTCCGCCGTCAGGCGCTCCAGCTCGACGGACTTGACCTCACTGCCATCCTGTTCCCGTTGCGAGCGCTGCTGCGCCAGCTCGTTATCGTCGAGTTCGCGCTCGATCCGGTCGATGGCGCGGTGGAAGACGTTCACCGTCGACCAGAGCAGGTCCTCGAGGTCGGGTTCGAGGCGCGTGTCGGCCAGCGCCACCACGAGGGCGTCGAAGATGTCGGAGATGCTGCCCGCGAGAATGTTCGCTTCGGGAAGCGGTCTGGGATCGGGCTCGTCGTGAAAGGGACGGTAGCCATAGAGCTGGAGTTCGTGGAGGACTTGGTCGGTCGGGGATGCGCTGTGGTGCGGCTCGAAATCGTCGTCGTTGTCGGTGGTCATCGCGGCTTTCCTCGTCGGATCGGCCGCGCCCATCGCGGCCTTCATGGCGACGAAGGCGGCGGGCGGACCGGACCTGCACCCGCAGCGTGAGCTGCGGGCCGGAGCCTCGGCGGAGGACCGAAGGGGGCCGACTATTTTGTCTCGCGATGTAAAGGCGGCTTTGCCGCCGACGGAAAATAGTCGGCCCACAAGGTTGCGGGTCCGGGCCGTTTGCCGCCCGATCGCCCTCTCAGAAGGCCGTGGGCGTGGTCCTCTCCGACGCTGACGGAAAGCATGACCGCCGACCCTATGGCGACGACGCTGCCGCGCACCATCCCCGTTTCGGCTATGCCGCCAGATCCATGAAGCGGGCGACATCCGGCGCCGCGATCTGCACGCGGCTTGCCGCCCGAAGCGTGTCGATCCCGAGCAAGCGGAGATCCTCGTTGAAGTCGCCGAGCCGTGGCGAGATCACGATCGCCTCGATGCCGGCCTCCTGCGCGCGTTCGATCAACGTCGCCATCGCGCCGTCACCGGCAGGATCGTCGTCGCGGGCGATGTAGAGCCGGCGCAATGTGTCCGGGAGCAAGACGGCCGAGAGATGCGCCGCCGAGAGGGCTGCGACCATTGGCATGGCGGGCAGCACGCACCTGAGCGACAGCATCGTCTCGATGCCCTCGCCAGCCGCCATCACCTCGCCCGCCACACCGAAGCGAACAGCGTGACCGAGCAGTTCGCCCATCGCCCGCCTCGGGGTGTCGATCGGCGCCTTGCCGAGCGTCGCCTCGGAGAAGCCGCCCGGATCGAGCCAGGTGCGATGCGCCCCGGTGAGATGGCCCGAGAGATCGGTGACGGAGGCGATCATCGCCGGCCAGGTCTCGGTGGGGCTGTGCTCATTCGGCCGATAGTAGCAGCGCGGGTGGAAGCGTAGGCTTCCGGTTCCGTGCAAAGCCGTAATGCCGCGATTACGGAGATACGTTTCTACGTGAGTCCGAGAAATCGGCTCCGACATGGCGAACAATCGACGTGCCGCCTCCGGCGATCCGGTAGGGGCGCTTGGTGCGCGTAATCGGGAGCGATCCGGTTCTGGCTCTGGATGCGGGAGGCTGAGGAAGGTTCGCGCCTCGTTGGCAACGTCCTTGAAGTCGATCAGGCCGCAGCTTTCGCGGATCACGTCCAGCAGGTCGCCATGCTCGCCGGTTGCGGCGTCCATCCACTTGCCGGCCGGTCCTTTCACCGATTCCTTGAGCCGGACGAACATCGAGCGGCCAGGCGTGTTGCGCACATCGCCCACCAGCCAGTAACGGCCCTCCCGCCGTCCAGCAGAGAGGTAATGGCGACACACCGCCTCGGCCTCGCGCGCGAGACGCTGTGTCAGTTCGGACGCCTCGTGGCGCGCCATCACGCAGCCGCCCGCTCGCCAATACGCTCAACCGGATAGTGGTCGAGCACCTTCGCGAGCACCCCGGCGCCGTTCGCATCGGTCGGCACGAACATGCGCAGCTTCCAGGAGATGATCTCGCTGAAGAGGCCGTAGGCGCGCAGGCGGTCGCGCATCGCGTCGGCGAAGCCAGACAGCTCGATGCGGTGAGCGCCCATGACGCGCACCCGATGGAGTTGCAGGCCGTCGGCAAGGTCGAGGACGGTCCGCCCCTCGATCAGCGCCGCGAAGGCCGCATCCGGCGTCAGGGTGGTCGCCCCGGTCAACGAGGCGTTCGCTGCCCAGGCCGGCGAGACCTTGCGGCCGATGATGCGTTCGCCTGCGTCGGTCTGTAGCCGATAGACGCGCGTCGACTCGTTCGGCAGGCGCTTCCAGATTGGGAGCAGCAAGCCGGCGACGATGTGGATCGTGCTGTCGGCGAACTCGGGCACCTCCGACACTTCGCGAGCCCATGTCGCGGCGAAAGCCTCGCGGTCGGCCGCCTGCCAACGGCTCTCATCCATCATCTTCAGCGAGGCGTGATGATGCTCCATCGGCCGGATCAGCCGAACGCGGCGTTCGATCTCGCCGTCGTCGAGCATCATGCTCGGCGCCGGGATCTGCACGGCGGCACGGCCTGAGCGCTCGTTGATCAGCAGCATCGCGCGGGGATCGGCGAGATGATCGAGCGCCTCATCGAGCGTCACCGGACGATTGCGCCGGCGCTCGGTGATGGTGAGCAGCCGGGTTTCCGCGCCCGTCGCGGGATGGGTGTATATCGCGCGGCGATCGGTGACGACGAAGCTCTCGGCCCGCAGCGTCTCCAGGCCGACGTCATAGACGCCGCTGGTGATGGCGCCCTCGATCTTGGCGTTCAACAACTGCTCGAACGCCGTGAACAGAACGCTCTGAAGCTCGATGGTGAGCGCCAGGAGGCGGTTGAGGAAGGTCGTGATCGGCGGCAGCTCGTCCTTGATGCCGTTCGCGTCCATCAGTTTGAGGCCCGTGGCGTCCTCAAACATCTGGAGCGAGCAGTCTTCGATCTTGCCGCGCACCAGCAGCAGATAGAGCTGGCGCAGCGCGTCGCGGGCGTAGTGCGATTCCAGATTGTCTTCGGGCCTGAACAACCCCTGTCCGCCGGTCTGGCGCTGGCCGCGGGTGATGGCGCCCAGTGTGTCCAAGCGACGGGCGATGGTCGAGAGGAAGCGCTTCTCGGCCTTCACGTCGGTGGCAATCGGCCGGAAGAGCGGCGGCTGTGCCTGGTTGGTGCGGTTCGTCCGCCCGAGGCCCTGGATGGCGGCGTCAGCCTTCCAGCCGGGTTCGAGTAGATAATGGACGCGCAGGCGGCGGTTCCGCGCCGAAAGCTCGGCGTGGTAGCTCCGGCCCGTCCCGCCCGCTTCCGAGAAAACGAGGACGCGCTTCAAATCGTCCATGAAGGCGGCGGTCTCGGCCAGGTTGGCGGAGGCGGCGCGGTTCTCCACGACGAGGCGGTCGCCCTTGCGCACCACGCGCCGCGAGCGTCCGGTCACTTCGGCCACGAGGTCCGTGCCGAAGCGCTGGACGATCTGATCGAGCGCGCCGGGGACCGGCGGCAGGGAAGCAAGCCGCTCGATCAGCTCGCTGCGGCGGGCGACGGCTTCACGGCTCTCCACGGGCTGGCCATCCCGGAACACGGGCCGGGACGAGAGATTGCCCTCGCTGTCGGTAAAGGGCTCGTAGAGCTGCACCGGGAAGGAATGCGCGAGATAGTCCAGGACGTACTCGCGCGGCGTGATGTCAACGCGAACGTCGTTCCATTCCTCCGTCGGGATCTCGGCAAGCCGGCGTTCCATCAACGCCTCGCCGGTCGAGACGATCTGGATGACGGCGGCGTGGCCGTCCACCAGATCCTGATCGATCGAACGGATCAGCGTCGGCGTCTTCATCGAGGTCAGCAGGTGGCCGAAGAAGCGCTGCTTGGCGCTCTCGAAAGCCGAGCGGGCCGCCGACTTCGCCTGCCGGTTCAACGTGCCGGTCTCGCCGGTGATGTTGGCGGCCTGCATCGCGGCGTCGAGATGGTTGTGGATTATGGCGAACGCGCCGGCGTAGGCGTCGTAGATGCGGCGCTGCTCGTCGGTGAGCGAGTGCTCGACCAGCTCGTATTCGACGCCGTCATAGGAGAGCGAGCGGGCCGTGTAGAGACCGAGCGAACGCAGATCGCGGGCGAGCACTTCCAGGGCGGCGACACCGCCATCCTCGATCGCCTCCACGAACTCCGCGCGGGTGGCGAAGGGGAAGTCCGCGCCTCCCCAGAGGCCGAGCCGCTGGGCATAGGCGAGATTGTGGACGGTGGTCGCGCCGGTGGCCGAGACATAGACCACGCGCGCGTCGGGCAGCGCGTGCTGCAAGCGCAAGCCCGCGCGGCCCTGCTGGGAGGGCGCGACATCGCCGCGTTCGCCCTTGCCGCCACCGGCGTTCTGCATGGCATGGCTCTCGTCGAAAATGATCAGTCCGTCGAAGTCGGAGCCCAACCATTCAACGATCTGGCGGACGCGCGAAAGCTTCTCGCCGCGGTCGTCGGACCGCAGCGTAGCGTAGGTTAAAAATAGGATGCCTTCGGCAAGGCGGATCGGTTTGCCCTGGGGAAAGCGCGATAGCGGCGTGATGAGCAGGCGCTCCATGCCGAGGGCCGACCAGTCGCGTTGCGCGTCCTCGAGCAGCTTGTCGGACTTGGAGATCCAGACCGCCTTGCGCCGGCCCTTCAGCCAGTTGTCCAGGATGACGCCGGCCGACTGGCGGCCTTTGCCGGCGCCAGTGCCGTCGCCCAGCATGAAACCCCGGCGAAAACGGACGGCGTTGGGCGCGTCATCGCGGGCGGCGGTGACGAGATCGAAGGTTTCGTCCACGGTCCACGCGCCGGCGAGATAGTCGCCGTGCGCTTCGCCGGCATAGATCACCGTCTCGAGCTGGGCGTCAGACAGGACGGCCTCGCTGACGAGACTGATCGGGAGGCGCGGTCGATAGCTCGGCTTCGGCGGCGCGACCGAGGACATGGCGGCGGATTGCACCAGCTTGGTGGGATGGGCCTGGGCTCCGGGAATCCGGATCGATTGGAGCCGGTATTCCTCATAGATCGCATCGCTGAGACGCGCGCCCTCGGGCGGCGTCCAGTCGATGGTCTCGTAGGCGAGATCGACCGCCACCGGATCGGCGACAGACGGCTTGGCCGGCTGCGCCGCTGCAACACGGGCGAGATAGCCGCGCACCGTCCGTGGTGCGGCGGCGGCCGACACGGGGATGGCGAGGCTGGGCGCGAGCGTCAGACGCGCCGGAACGTGCTCCGCGATCCAGCTCAGCAACGTGGCGACGTCGGGCGCCATGCCCCGTGACGCCGGTAACGCGGACGGGTCGTCAGCCGGCGCCTTGTCGAGGACGATCAGCCGCGTGTCGATGCTCGTGCCGTGCTTGGCATAGACCGCCCCATCGATCGCGGCGGTGAAGACGATGCGGCCGCGCTCCTGCAACCGGGCGAAGGCGTCGCGCCAAGCCGGAGCGTCGGGGGAAAAGTTCGCGCCGGTGATCGCCACCAGCCGCCCGCCCTCGGCCAGGCGCGCGAGGGCCGAGGCGATGTGGCGATAGGTGGCATCGGCCATACGGCCAGCCACATTGGCCATCGCCGAGAAGGGCGGGTTCATCAGCACGACGCTCGGGACGATGGCCGGATCGAGGTGATCGTCGATCTGCGCGGCGTCGAAGCGCGTGACGGTGACGGCCGGAAAGAGAGAGGAAAGCAGCGTCCTCCGGACCTCGGCCAGCTCGTTCAGGACGAGTGCGCCGCCGGCGATCTCGGCCAGGATGGCGAGGAGTCCGGTGCCGGCCGACGGCTCAAGCACGCGATCCGCCGGCCCGATGGCGGCCGCAGTCAGGGCCGCCAGGCCGAGGGGGGTCGGCGTCGAGAACTGTTGGAAAGCCTCGCTCTCGGACGAGCGGCGGGTGTGGGTGGGAAGCAGGCCGGTGATCTTGGCCAGGGCGGAAAGACGCAGAACCGGAGAGTCGGCTTTGCGGAACAGCGCCTTTCCGTATTTGCGCAGGAAGAGGACGGTCGCCGCCTCGCAGGATTCGTAGGCCGTTTTCCAGTCCCAGGCGCCAGAAGCGTCGGAAGCGCCGAAGGCCGCTTCCATGGCGGCGCGTAGGATCGCGGCATCGATGCGCTGGCCGCGCTCGAGGTAAGGTAGGAGTCGCTCTGCGGCGGCGATGATCGCGCCGGCCGCGTCAGGATGAGGAACAGGCGACAGTGGCGCGGCCTGGTCGGCCGCGATCGGAGAAAGGTCGTTCATGAAGGGAGCCTCGGGAGAGCGGGAGCGGACGAGCCGGTCGGCGCTCTCTCTCGGACCGCACCGGCTCAAACCCGTCCCGGCCGCCCTCTTCCTCTCATCACGCCGCCACCTTCACGGCCCGCCACCACGCGATCCGCTCGTCGCGGCTGGCGTTGGCCAGCCGATGCAGGAGATCGCCGTGGCAGGGGAGCGGCGCGCAGAAGCAGACGAGGTCGCGACCGCGCAGCTCGTCGAGCGCGCGCAGCAGATGGTGCTGATCTGCGAGCCAGCGTTGGTGCTTCGAGATGACGGCGGCCCGATCGCCGTCGGGGCCAATCCGAAACGGATTGCCCCATTTGCTGCCGCGACCGATGTAGACGGCTCCGGCTGGGACGCCAGTCACTCGCTTGTTGAGAACCTTGCACATCTGCTTCGCCTCCGATCCGTTGGGCGGTCTCGGCGACGGACGGCGTAGAGCGGCGACGGTCACGCGCCCCGCGCGGAAACGGCTTGCCCGTTGACCGGCGCAGCGCGACGTCCAGGCAAGACACGCCCGAGGGTCGTGGGCTGCGTCACAAGGTTCGGAGAGCGAAATGCCGACGATCAGCCGAAACGGTGGCCGGCTGCGGTGAAGGTGTAAGCGTTGGCGGTGATGGCATCGTCGACGGACTCGTCCGAGGCGAGATAGTCGTATTCGCGCTCGAGCTGGCGATAGAGCCAACGGGCGAGATCGCGCAGCGCCTCGATGACGGTTTCCTCCGTGTCAGCGGTCATGTCCTGCCGGGTCGGGCTGTCGCGTTCGACCGAGATCGCCATGCTGTATTCGTGGTAGTAGCGGTCGCGATGCGTCACGGTGGCGTGGAGCTGGTAGAAGTTCCGGCGCTGGATTGCCTGAAGGACATCGGCGATCCGATGGAGCTCATTGTCCTTCGGCGCATGATCGCGGATCGCCCGCGGTGCTCCGGTCGCGTGGCTGTAGCGCCCCTCGAAGCAAGCGCCGTCGCCCTGGCTCCAAAAGCCCGAGAACCAGATGCAGGGCTTTTGCCGCGTCGCGCCGCCGTACAGGCGAACCGGCACGGTCTTGAGGTCGACGCCGAGGATGGCGCAGATCCGTTCAAAATCGTCATAGACGAACTCGAACCAGTCATGGTCGAGGCCGACTTGCCGATACCATGCGCGGGCTTTGTCCTTCGCCTCGTCGGAAAGTTCGTCCAGGCGATAGACGGTGGTTTCTATGATCTCAGGCATCGGGGCCGCCTCCGTCGAGAGCGATGACGAGCCATTCGTTGGTGCTGACCCAACGGATGGTCTTGCGGACGCCGAGGTCGATGACATGCGCGCCACCGCCGAAGGCGTCCAGGCGCGGACGCGAGCAGGTGTTGGCGTACTCGAACCCCCAAAGACCTTTAAGGTCGAATTGCTCCGCGCAGAGCAGGACGAATTCGATCACCCGCTCGGGATCGCCCGAGCAGTCGTCGTGAATCCAAAGCTCTGCTCCGCCATCGCTCTGGATCGAAAGGTCGAAGCCGTCCGAGAAGCCAAGGCCATGTTCGTCCTCGGGTGCGTTGGCGTAGAGGTCGAGGGCGCGGGCCGCGTTCTCGGGCGTGCCGACATCGAGAAGGCACGAGAAATGGGTGAAATAGTCGGCCATGTGAGTCTCCTTAAAATGCGAAAGCCCGGCGCGGGGCCGGGCTTCGGGTGGGTTTGCGTGTATTTGGGATCAGGCGGCGGGCGGACCGTGGATATGGTGGTCGTCGAACTCGACATTCTCTATGACGGGCTCCTGACCGACCGGATCGATCCGGTCGATGTAGGCGATGACGCCCTCGCGCCGTTCGTCAGTGTCGATGTGCTCGGGGTATGCGATGGATTCAATCGCGATCCGTGCGGATGCCTTCGCCTTCTCGATGGCTTCGGCGTCAGTCGCGGCTTCGAGCGTCACGCTGTCGAAGGCACGCAGCCAGAAGGCGACCTTGACGATGTATTCGGTCATGACGCGCCTCCGTCACCGTCGGGATCGCGTGCGCCGGCGAGGATCGCCTCGGCCTTGACGATTGCGGCGTGCGCGCGGTGTCGCCAGGCCAAATCGTCCGCCGGATCACCCTCGGGTGCGTGGGCGAAGATCTTGAGCAAGCCGAGCAGGACTTCGAAGTGCTCGGCCCTCGGGGGCCAGCTCAGGATCGCCGTAGTGCGAGGGGACGGCGAGCGCCGGAACGCTGTAGGGCGATACATCGCCCGCCCAAGCGCCGGTGACATAGGTCTCGCCGGCGGTTTCGTAGTCCTCCTTCTGCCCTTCCCAATCATCGTCTTCGATGGCGAGGCGGCAGGCTTCCGCGAGTGTATCGGCTTCGTAGCTGCGCTGGCGGTAGATCGGAATCCGGTAGGTAGCTTCGATCGTGAAGATTGGCATGACGACCTCCAGAAATGCGAAAAGCCCGGCTGGGCCGGGCTTCGGGTGGAAACGAAGCATGTAATGCGGCGTCAGAGGCGCCAGGCTCGAACGATCTCCTGGGCCTGGTCGTGGTAGGCGAGCATCTGGCGATAGAAGCGATGACGCTCGCCTCTGAGCGCCGGATCACGGCGGGCGCGCGGCTTCAGCTTGCGCGCGGCGGCGCGCACGACGGCCCGCCATCCCTCATGAACCGTGACGTCGAGGCGGAGATAGGTTCCGTACATCTCAGCCTCCGGCGGCTGAGCCGACCGCCGCGAACGGATCGACGAGTTTGTGGATCGGCTGCGCGCGGCCCATCCAGGATTCGGGTCGGATGCAGCGCACCCAGTCGGCGAAGCTCGGAATGAAACCAAGATCCTCAACGACGTGCTGTTCGCCGATCAGGCGCACAGGCACGACGCGGCCGGTCGAGATCGTGATCGTCGGGCCGAAGAAGCGTTCCAGCATGAAAATGCCTTCGGCGTGATGCCGCAGCGCCCGGTGGCGGAAGTCGGCGGTGATCGCCTTCGACTCATCGAACCATTGGTGCAGCGGCAGGTAGTCTTCAGCGGTCCCGCCCCATTTCCTGACCGACGAGAGGGCGTGGTGATAGCAGTGTCCCATGGCCGCCTCCTCAGAAGGTGTGGGTGTGGTTTTCGGAGGCGGTGTAGCGCTCGTTGTAATCGAGCGTGATCGCGCCTTCAGCGACATCGAAGATGACGTCGCCATAAGCGCCGTCGCCATTCTCCCAGCCGCAATGCGTCTTTTCGAGAACGTCATAGGCCAGGCTCTCGACGGCGTCGGAGATGCTCACCGACGAGCGCTTCGGCTCGATCTGGTCCCCGACGGCCTCCGCGATTTCGATGGCTGCGCCAGGCATGGTGGCGGGATCGTCCCCGGCCTGAGCTTCCACATTCTCGATCTGGCCGGAGTCGCCATAGCCATCGAAACTGACGACGACGCGGGTGACGCCGGCGAGCGCCAGTGCGTTGAGCAGCGCGGTCTTGTTGAGGGCGAACAGTTCGGCATCGAGCTTGGCTCGGGCCGCGGCCTTCATCTCCCATTCGGAAAGCGGAGCCTGGGATTCGGACGTGGTGTCGGATGTGTTGGTCATGGTGGTTTCCTGAAACAAAAGCGCCCGGCGTGGTGGCCGGGCTGTCGGATTGGTTGAGGGGAAAGGATGCGCGGGACGGCCAAAACCGCCCCGCGCGATCGGGTTACTCAGCCGCGATCGTCTGAGGCTCGTCTTCTGCCTGTTCGGAAGGCTCGTCCTCGTCTCCGGCGAGGAATTCCGGCAGCGCCTCGCCGTCGTCGGCGACTTGGTCGGTCGACGGCGCGTCATCATCGACGGTGCGCAACGGCTCAGGCAGCCAGAAGCTATCGGCGAGAAGCCGCTCGGCTTCCTTGGCCATGTCGCCCTTTTTCAGATGGTCGATGAGCTGGGCGGCGCGCTCGCCTGCACCTTCGCGAACCGCTTCGAGGATGCGGCGCTTCGGCACGCGGCCGAGATAGTTCTCGACGGTCGGACGCCATCCGGCCTCCACCATGTCGAGACCGACGGCCCGGGCGATGCGGTTGGCCTCGCCGATGCGCTGCTCGACACCGTGGGACGAAATGCCGGCGCCATAGCGGTCGGCCTTCTCGTAGAGCGCGTTGACCCCGAACGAGGCGCAATGCGCGAAGAGGGCGGCCTGGTCGTCGCCGGTCAGAGTGGTGAGCCAGTCCCAGAGATCGGCTCGATCCTTCGGCAGCCGCTCCTCCCAGCTTTTGTGTCGTTCGGAGATCGCCTTGGCCGTCGGCGTATCCTTCAGACCCTGCGCCTGGATCGGGAAGGTGACGCTGCGAACGGCGACCTCCATGGCGCTGCCGGATGCGAGGTAGCGCGAGAAGACATCCAGACAAAACTTGTGCAGAACCGCCTGGAACGCGACCGACGGCGTGGTCGCGAGCTTGTCGCGCAGAGCCAATGTCCGTTCCGCGGTCAGCTCCGTCACAAGACGGTCCGGCAATGGCTTCACCATGTCGTCGTCCTCGTCCTCCGGTTCGGAAAGTTGGCCGCCGATAGTGATGACCGCTCGCTGGATCACCGGCGTGCCGGGTTCCACGCTGTCCGGGCTTGCCGCGGCGGTTTCATCATCGCCTTCCTGTCCGGGCTCCACGATGGGCGCCTCATCCTCAAGCCGGACGTAGCCACGGTCGACCGACAGAGCGCCTTCGGAATCGATGCTGACGAAGACGCCGGCACGGGCGATGTCGGCGGGGTCGAAAGTGACGGGACGATTGTCGAAGGCGGCGAGTGCGGTCTCGATTTCGCCGAGCCGTTCGTCCACCTCGTCGGGCAGCTCGTCTGCTCCGTCGTACTCGGCTTCGAGCTTGGCGTGTTCGGCGTTGAGCGCGTCGATCGTCGCCTGCTCCTCGGGCGAAAGGTCGGCGGCCACTCCCTCCAACGTACGGAGCCCGCGCGTGTGGCCATAGGGGAAATCGACCGCGACCTCGATCCACTTCCAGCCCTCGGCCGCGATCTTCTCGGCCGCGATCTTCAGCTTCTCAGCGAAGAGGCCGTCGAGCAGCGCCACGTCTTCGAGCCACCCGCCGTCGTCGGACTGGAACAAGTCGCGCAGCACCACCCCACCGGCCGCCTCGTAGGCATCGAGACCGACGAACACCGCCCGGCGGTCCGAGGCGCGCACCGTCTTCTCCGTCAGCATGCGGCGGATCTGATAGGGCTCCTTCTGCCAGGATCCGGAGATCGCCTGCCACACCTGCTCCTGGCGCGCATGGTCGGACGTGACGGTGAACGCCATCAACTGCTCCAGCGACATGCCGTCCTCGGCGTAGAGGTCGAGCAGGGTCGGCGAGACCGACGCCAGTCGCAGGCGCTGCTTCACGACGTTCACGCCGACGAAGAACGCCGCGGCGATGTCCTCCTCGGAGCGTCCTTTCTCGCGCAGGGCCTGGAAGGCGCGGAACTGGTCGAGCGGATGCAGCGGCGCACGCTGGATGTTCTCGGCCAGCGAATCGTCCTCGCCGAGGATGTCGGTGCCAGGATCGCGGACGACGCACGGAACCGGCGCGGTCTTCGCCAGCCGCTTCTGCTTCACCAACAGCTCGAGCGCCCGATAGCGGCGGCCGCCGGCCGGAATCTCGAACATGCCGGTCTCGGCGCCCTCGGCGTCGAGGACCGGCCGGACGTTGAGGCTCTGAAGCAGCGTGCGCCGGGCGATGTCCTCGGCCAGCTCCTCAATCGAGACGCCGGCCTTCACGCGCCGGACGTTGGACTGGCTCAGCACCAGCTTGTTGAAGGGAATGTCGCGCGAGGACGACAGGGTGATCTTGTGAACGGCAGTCGCCATGGGATGATACTCCGCGACGGGCGGCCGGGGACTCTCCCTCGACCTCCAACCCGTCACGAAGACCGGCGCAGCCCTCTTCCTCTGTTCCGGCCGTAAAGCCGGAAAGCAGGAGAAGCGGGACTGCGCCTGCGCGGCTTCACCGAAGCGGCGTGGTGTCACGCCGCCGCCGTCATGTCTTCGACGTCGTCATGGGAGGTTGCGGCCACGAGCTGGTCGCTTGCCGGTGCGAAGCCGAGCAGGAAGTCCGCTGACTTGCTCGCCTGAGACGCGGCGCGGACAATGGCGCGGTTGTCTTCACGTAGAACCTCGGCCCAGGAGCCGATGTAGTCGGCGTGCCGCACGGTCGGGACGATGCCGAGGGCCGCGCAGCAGAACGCCGCCGAGATTTCGGCGACCAACTCCTCGAAGGCGTACTTCTTCGAGCCGAAAGAGCCTGATAGGTCGCGGTTCAGGCGATGCGGCGCCCCGCTGGCGTGCCCACATTCGTGAAGGGCGGTTCGATGCCAATTGATCGACTCGAAGAACGCTTGGGGCGGCGGCACCTGCACATAGTCCTGCGCGGGCACGTAGAAGGCGCGATCGCCTCCGATGCGAAAGTCGATGCCGCTCGCCTTGATGAGCGCCACCACCTTGGGCTCGATCAGGCCCGGCTCGGGCGGTGGAGCCGCGACCGCGACTTCGTCGGGAAGCCCCTCGCATTGCGAAGCGTTGAAGACCGTGAAGCGCTTCAGGAACGGAATGGCCTGTGCATCCTCGCCAGTCTCGCCGGCGCGTCGCTTCTCGTCGTCGGGGATGAAGCGGTCGGCATAAACGACAGTGGTGCCGTGTTCGCCGCGCCGTACATGGCCGCCGAGCGCCAGCGCTTGGCGGAAAGTCAGCCAGCTCTGGCAGGGATAACCATGCTGGACGACAGCGCCCCAGAGAATGAGCACGTTGATGCCGGAATAGCCGCGCCCCGTGGCGGCGTTCTTCGGCATGGCGAGCGGCGCCTTCGCCGCGGCCGTACCCCAGGGCTGGACCCAGGGCAGCCGCCCAGCCTCCAACTCGCTGATGATCTTGGTGGTGATTTCATCGTACAGGCTGGTGCGGCCGGGGCCGGCTTCGTGGCGGTGCTTGGACATCGCGGGTCTCCGCGACGGGCGCCGGAGGCCTCTCCTCCAGCCCTCAACCCGTCACGGCGAACCCGATCCGCACTCTCACTCTAAAAGGGGCGTTGCGGGGATCTCCCCGCAGAAGGGGGTGTGCCGGCGACCACGGCGCCGGCCAGGGGGAAGGCTTTCCCCTTCCGGCTCCTAGATGGCGATCTATGTACTTCCAATCAGCGGATCGTTGACTTCCAATTAGCCGGTAGCTACGGTTCCAATCGTCCGGGACTCGGGGATGGCATGTTCGAACGGTTTGTGGAGCGGCGGGCGAAGGAGGCCCTTTCGGATACGCCCGTGGTCCTGGTGGTCGGGCCGCGCCGGGCCGGCAAGACCACGCTCGTTCGAAAAATGGAAGACGCTGGGCGAACTTATATCACGCTCGACGATCAGACCGTCCTTGAGGCAGCCCAGTCCGATCCCGTCGGTTTCATCCGGGGCCTGGACCGGGCCATCATCGACGAAATCCAGCGCGTGCCCGACCTGCTGCTTGCGATCAAGAAGACGGTCGATGAGGACTATCGCCCAGGCCGCTTTTTACTCACTGGCTCGGCGAATGTTCTGACCCTGCCGCGGATCGCCGACAGCCTCGCTGGGCGGATGGAGACCATCCAGATGCTGCCGCTGGCGAAGGCCGAAATCGAGGGGCGAGCGCCGACCTTTCTGGAGCACCTTTTCGACGGGAAGCTACAAAGCCAACGGAACGCGATCGTCGGCGATGATCTTGTCCAACTCGTCCTGCTCGGGGGCTTCCCCGAAGCGATCAGCCGTGACAATGAGCGGCGCCGGCAGGACTGGGCACGCTCCTATCTCACGTCGATCCTGACCCGCGATCTGCGTGACATCGCCGACGTTGAGAAGCTGACCGAGCTTCCGAAATTCGTTCGGCTGCTGGCCGAGCATTCCGGTCAGTTGGTCAACTATTCGCAATTCGGCAGCGCGATCAACGTCAGTCACAAGACAGGGCAGCGCTATGTGGGCCTGCTCGAACAGGTGTTCCTGATCGCGACGGTACAGCCCTGGTTCACCAATGCACTGAAGCGGATCGTCAAGACACCCAAGCTGCATTTCCTCGACTCCGGCGTGCTGGCGGCCGCGCGCGGGCTCACCTCCGACAGGGTCCGGGCGGATCGCGGGACGTTCGGCGCGCTGCTGGAGAGCTTCGTATTTTCGGAGGTGCTGAAGCTGCTGACGGCCTCAGATCTGCGGCTGACGCCTCATCATTTCCGGGATCGGGACATGCGCGAGGTGGACATCGTGCTGGAGCTCGATGACGGGATGATCGCAGGTATCGAGGTGAAGGCGAGCGCTACCGTCAAGGCCGGCGATTTCGCTGGCCTGCGGGCCTTGGCCGAAGCCTGCGGAGACCGCTTCGCCTTCGGTGTCGTGCTCTATGACAGTACGGATGTCGTGCCGTTCGGCGACCGCCTAACGGCGGCGCCGCTATCATGTTTGTGGGGGTAAGCGCCATGAAGCCGGACGAAGGTGCGTTAAGAGCCCGGTTTGCAGCGCCGTCCGACGCGGGGCGGCGATCCCCATGTAAAGGCTCTGATCACCCACGGCTGCCAACTGCTGAGGTCGGCCAAGACAGCAACCAAGACAGCAACTATGTCATAACAAAAAACATTGGGGAGCGAGGCCGGCAATGAAAGCGTTCGAATTTGACCACCGCCTCATCGATTCTTATGCCCGCTTCTCACGGTCGTTCAGCACTATCCGTTCTAATGACCTGAAGGCCGAGATAAACCGCCAGTACGATGCGGGTCGTTTCTGGCCGGACTCGCTTCTGTCCCTAAACCCTCAATATCTTAAGGGGCCGACCGTCGATGCTCTCGTCACCTCCGGCGATCTTGACGAAGCGACCGGGAGAATATTCCGGTTTGGCACGACGCCCGTGCAATTTCACCGCCACCAGGCGCAGTCGATCGCGAAGGCTCGGGCAGGCCAGAGCTACGTGGTCACCACCGGAACTGGCTCGGGCAAGTCGCTTTGCTTCTTTGTACCGGTCGTCGATGCAATCGTCCGTGCACGGAAGGTCGGAAGGCCGCGCAGAACCAGCGCGATCATCGTTTATCCGATGAACGCACTCGCCAACAGCCAGATCAAGGAGATCGAAAGGTTCATCTCCCAGTCCGGCCTGCCCAGTGAGATAAAGCCGATCGTGCGCCGCTATACGGGCCAGGAAAGCCAGGAGGACCGGCAGCGGATTGCAGACGACCCGCCTGACATTCTGCTGACCAACTTCATGATGGCTGAGCTGCTTCTGACGCGGCAGGACAGCCTCGATACCAAGGTCATAGAGAACGCAAGCGGACTGGACTTTATCGTCCTCGACGAGCTGCATACCTATCGCGGTCGGCAGGGCGCCGATGTCGCGATCCTCGTTCGTCGCCTTCGCAACCGCTGCACGCCGGACAAGGCGCCAATCTGCATCGGGACCTCGGCCACTATGGCGAGCGAAGGATCCGATGCCAACCGCGCGCAGGCCGTGGCAGACGTTGCGTCCCGCCTTTTCGGCACGTCCATCGGGCCGGAATCGGTCATCGATGAGTCGCTTCGACGGGCGACGGATGATCGGTTGAAACTCGACGACGCACGGCCGAAGCTCGCGTCTGTGCTGACATCTGCACTTCCGGATAATCTGACAGACGAGGTTCTGAAAGAGCACCCGCTGGCGGTGTGGACCGAACTGGCAATTGGCCTGGATGATGCGCAGGAACTCAAGCGCAAGAAGCCGATTCCTTTTGGAGATGCCGTAGCGCTGCTGTCAAAGGACAGCGGCGTAGAGGTCGAAACTTGCCGAAGCAGTCTTGAGACTTTTCTGACCCGTATCAGCCTCCCGGAAACAGAACGAGGCGGCTTGGGGACAGGTGCATTTCTGGCATTCAAGCTTCACCAGTTCATCTCCGGCGCCGGCGAGGTTTTCACCACGCTGACCGAGAAGCCCAGAAATGTTCTGTTCGAAGGCCAGCTCGAAGACCCCAGCGCGCCAGGCCATCGCCTCTATCCAACCCGCTTTTGTCGGGAGTGCGGACATGAGGTTCATGTCGTCGCCAAGACTGAGGACGCAACGGGCGCCCTGTTCCTGCCAAGGAACATCGATGACGCGCCGCTCGATGATCAGGAAGGAGACGCTGCGGGCTATCTAACCCCCACGGGCGACGGAGACCCGGATTACGCCTTCACGGGCGAGATCGAATCCTATCCCGAGGATTGGCGCGAGGAGCGCAATGGCGTCGAACGGCTCCGCGCGAATCGGAAACGGCGAGCGCCTCAGATGGTCGCGGTCGCCCCGGACGGGCGCTACGGCTCATCGGGGAAAAGCTTCTGGTTCATACCCGGCAAGTTCGGCTTCTGCCCGTGCTGTCTCGACCAACCGCATCCCAGCATGCGCGAGCGCACAAAACTGGCGGGCCTGTCGGGCGAGGGCCGAAGCTCGGCCACGACGCTTCTCGTCGCGACCGCCCTCGAATGGATGAACAGGCGCAACAGCGGCGTTCCCACGGACAAGCGCAAGCTACTCGGCTTCACGGACAATCGTCAGGACGCCGCCCTTCAGGCGGGGCACTTCAACGATTTTCTTTTCGTTAGCCTCCTGCGCGGCGCGATCCTGCGGGCCGTCCTGGACGCAGGCGACGATGGCTTGACCGAGGACGAGTTCGGTCTTCGGATCGTGAGGGCGCTCGGCTTCACCGCCGTCAACCGGGATGCGCGCATCCATTGGATGCTGGACCCCGAGGCAGGAGCCGTGATCCGCGAGGACGCTCAACGCTCCCTTCAAAAGGTTCTCGCACATCGGCTTTGGACGGACCTGCGCAGGGGATGGCGCTACACCAATCCAAGCCTCTCAGTTCTCAAGCTCATCGACGTCGAGTTCATCGGCCTCGACGACATCGTGGAAGATACCGAACGTCTCGTAGCCATCCGGCCGGAATTCGGAGCACTCGATGCGCCCGCGCGAAAGGCGATGCTGAAGAAACTCCTTGGCGCGATGCTCGACGGCCTGGCCGTTGGGACGGAAGCGCTCGACCCGACCGTTCTCGAAGGTGTCGCCCAGAAGTCCCGTAACCTGCTGCGCGCGCCCTGGACCATCGACATCAAGGAGACGCCCCGAAGCCGCACGACCCTGTTCCTTCAGGCCCCGGGCAAGGATCAGGTGGGCCTGCGGGAGGAACAGACGATCGTCCGCGCCGGCCATAATTCCCGTATTGGACGCCTCATCAATCGCAAGAGCGTCATCGGGATCAAGCTCGGCAAGAACGACTACCTGACGGTCATGACTGGCCTGATGGACCTCCTCGCGCGGGAGGGATTGGTGTCGCGCGTCGATCTAGAGAAGGATCTGCAGGGGTGGCGCCTGTCGCCATCGGCTGTCCGTGTCGTGCCCGGTGAAGCCATTCGGAGCGGCGCAGCGCAGGGCAACCGCTACTTTCACGATCTCTACAACGAAATCGCCGCCGACCTGGAAGCTGGTCAAAGCAGCTTTTGGGGTCTGGAAGGCCGTGAACACACCGCTCAGGTGTCCCAGAGACAACGCGAATGGCGCGAGTGGCGCTTCCGACACGAGAAGGAAGACCGGGAGAACCTCGCGAGAAACGCCGCCGACCTTAAGGCGGCAGGCGAGTCGGAGCAGTTTTTGCCCGCCCTGTTCTGTTCACCGACAATGGAGCTCGGCGTCGATATTTCGGCGCTCAACGCCGTCTATCTGCGAAATGTGCCGCCGACGCCGGCCAACTATGCTCAACGCGCCGGCCGCGCGGGTCGCTCCGGGCAGGCCGCTGTCATCGTGACCTATTGCGCGGCCCAATCGCCTCACGACCAGTACTTTTTCGAACGACGCAACGAGATGGTGGCCGGCGTCGTTCGCCCTCCTGCCCTCGACATCACCAATGAAGAGCTCGTCCGCTCGCACCTGCACGCCGTCTGGCTTGCCGAGGCGAGGCTCGCATTGTCCCCGGACATCCCGGAAATCCTCGACCTTACGCAGACGGGATACCCGCTGAAGGCGGAGGTCCATGAGGTGATCGCCCGGCCTGAACTGGCGAACGCGACGCGCCCGCCGATGAAGCGCGTTCTCGATCAGATTCTTGCTTCGGTGGATGGCCGCAAGCCGGTCTGGATGAGTGAACCAGATGACTTTGTTTCCTCCGTCGCCCAGCGTGCGCCGCAGGATTTCGATCGGGCCTTCGATCGGTGGCGGGAGCTTTACAACTCCGCCCGAACGCAGCTGATCGAGGCCAATGCCCGCTCCGAGATCACAGGTCTCTCGGCTGCGGACCGTCGTCGCATCAAGGCCTCGCAGATGCAGGCGAGCGACCAGATCGCCATTCTCGAACAGGGCAAAGCGTCGAACGGCTCGGATTTCTACTCCTACCGCTATCTCGCCACCGAAGGCTTCCTGCCGGGCTATAATTTCCCCCGGCTGCCGCTCTACGCCTTCATTCCTGGCGAGGGGAAAACCGGCTCCTTCCTCCAGCGCGCGCGTTTCTTGGCAATCTCGGAGTTCGGGCCGCGCAGCCTGATCTATCACGAAGGCCGCGCTTACCGGGTGATGAAAGCGAAGCTGCCGCCGGAAGTGCGAACCGGTGACGGGGCGGAACTCGCCACCAGGGATATTTTCATCTGCTCGAACTGTGGCGCCTGCCACGACGGCGAGGTCGAGCGCTGCCACGCCTGCAACAGCCCGATGGCTGGTGAGACGCCCGTGCAGCGGACGCTCAGGATCGACAACGTCGAGGCCGCGCCGGCCGAGCGGATCACAGCGAATGACGAAGAGCGCGTCCGGCAAGGCTTCGATATTCAGACAGTGTTTTCCTGGCCGAAACGCGACGGCCGAGTGCAGATCACCGAGGCCGATTTCCGCTGCGAGGACGCCTCTATCCTCAATCTGCAATACGCCAACAGCGCCGAGATCAGTCGGATCAACAAAGGGTTGAAGCGACGAGCCAACCAGACGGTCTTCGGCTTCTATATCGATCCGCGCAGCGGTTACTGGGCGAAATCGGACGACGAAGATCCCGATGTCGATGCACCGCCGGACGTCGTGAGGCCAGTTCGGATCGTTCCCATCGTGCGGGACCACAAGAACGCGCTGCTCTTCCGCTTCAACGAGCCGACGGCCTATGCGCCCGAAACGATCGTCACCGTTCAGCACGCCTTGATGAGAGGCATTGAAGTCGTTTTCCAACTGGAGGAAGGCGAGGTCCTCGGCGAGCCGTTGCCCGCCCGCGACAACCGGCGCGCTGTCCTGGCCTATGAAGCGACGGAGGGCGGCGCCGGCGTTTTGAGTCGCCTGATCGAGGATCCGCAGGCGCTCGGTAGGGTGGCCCGTGAAGCGCTGAGCCTGATGCATTTCGAGAAGGTCGATGAAGCGATTGCGGCAGGCGACGCCAAGCTGCTCGCCAGCCACGATGGAGAGGCCTGTGTGCGCGGGTGTTATCGGTGCTTGCTCTCCTACTTCAACCAGCCGGATCACGAGCTGATCGACCGGACGAGCGATGAAGCGAAACAGATGCTCGTCGATCTGGCGCGCGGACAGGTGGTGCTGGCCGCAGCGCCGGGTGAGTCGGCCGAGGGTGGAGGATGGGCGAATGCCTTCAAGGACGCCGGGCTTCCGCCCCCGGATGGCTCGCCCGTTTGCTTTTCCGAGCAGGACATGAGCTTCGCCTGGCGCAGTCACTTCGTTGCCGCTTGCGTCTCTCCACTAACAGAGGCAACGCGCCAGGAAGCCGAATCCAAGGGCTGGACGCTATTCGAGTTGCCGGGAACGGCCGCTGCAGGCGTGCCCGACGCAATGATCTCGATCTTTGGGGACACGTCACGATGACCGTGAACTTTGCCCCCGGAGATCTGGTCCGTGCCCGCGGGCGCGAATGGGTCGCGTTGCCGTCGCCGCAGGACGGCATTCTGGCTCTTCGCCCGCTATCGGGCAGCGAGAGCGATACGGTGATCCTCGACCCGACGCT
This sequence comes from Pseudomonadota bacterium, assembly GCA_040756295.1. GTDB lineage: Bacteria > Pseudomonadota > Alphaproteobacteria > Rhizobiales > Beijerinckiaceae > Methylovirgula. Next base: position 22,751 of record JBFLZN010000004.1, read on the forward strand.
TGAGATTCTCCCGGTCGAGCCAGCCCGTTTTGATCTGCCGACCGACGCCACGACAACTGTTCAGGCGAAAGCGGCGCTGCTCGCGGACGCGATGCGTCTGACATTGCGCCGCGGCGCGGGCCCCTTCCGGTCCGCCGCGCAACTCGCCTTCGAACCCCGGACCTATCAACTCGTGCCCTTGTTGATGGCGCTTCGTCTGTCGGTCCCGCGTTTGCTCATCGCGGACGACGTCGGCATCGGCAAGACGATCGAGGCCGGCCTGATCCTGCGCGAGCTGATGGATCGAGGCGAGGTCGATGCATTCTCCGTGCTCTGCCCACCGCATCTTGTCGAGCAATGGGTGGGGGAGCTGAAGTCCCGTTTCGGGATCGATGCCGTCGCAGTCACGTCCGGCACGGCGAGCCGGCTGGAAAGGGGCCTGCCTCTCGCCCAGACCCTGTTCAGCGCCTACCCCTACACCGTCGTCAGCCTCGACTACATCAAAGCGGAAAAGCGTCGAGAAGGCTTTGCGCGCGCCTGTCCGGATTTCGTGATTGTCGACGAAGCGCACGCTTGCGTCGGCACACATCAGGGCCGGCAACAGCGCTTCGAGCTTCTGTCCGGACTGGCGCGTGACCCGGATCGGCGGATGATTCTTCTAACAGCGACGCCGCATTCGGGTGACGAAGAAGCGTTCGCACGACTGCTTTCGCTGATCGAGCCCTCGTTTGCGTCCATGGGTTTCGAGGACGCCCGATATCGCGAGCGCCTGGCCCGGCATTTCGTGCAGCGTCGCCGTATCGATCTCGTCTCCGGGGAATGGCACGAAAATCGCGCCTTCCCAAAACATGAGACGACCGAGTTTCCGTACCGGCTGTCGAAAGCACATCTCGAATTCCAGGAAGCGGTCCTGGACTACTGTCTCGGCATCGTATCTCGCGCGGCGGGCGGGCAGCGCGAACGGCGTCTGGCGTTCTGGGGAACATTGGCGCTGATGCGTTGTGTCGGCTCTTCGCCGGCGGCGGGTCTCAGCGCCCTACGGAACCGTGTTGCTAACGAGACCGATCGTCTCGAACCGCAGATCTATGACGAAGATAGTGATGACGAGGACGCCGTCGATCTTGAGCCCGGCACAGCTTTCGAGGCCCATCCGGAACTGCTCGCCTTGGTAAGCCGCGCCGAGGCCTTGGCGGCGGAGTCCGATTCGAAGCTGGCTGCTTTGGTGGATGCGCTGACGCCCTTGATCAAGAAGGGGGCCAATCCCGTCGTCTTCTGCCGATACCTCGCGACGGCCGAGCATGTCCGCGATGGCCTGCGCAAGGCGTTCCCGAAGCTCACCATCGAATCCGTGACGGGGGTGCTGACCCCAGACGAACGGCGTGACCGTGTAGCCGACATGGCGCCGGCGGACGACGACAAACAAGGCCAGCGCCTCCTGGTCGCCACGGATTGCCTTTCCGAAGGTATCAATCTGCAGCAGCTCTTCGACGCCGTCGTCCACTACGATCTGTCGTGGAACCCGACCCGCCATCAGCAGCGCGAAGGACGCGTCGATCGCTTCGGCCAACCGGCGGAAGTGGTCCGGTCGATCATGATGTTCTCGCCCGACAGCGCGATCGACGGCGCCGTACTGGATGTGATCCTCCGCAAGGCGGAGGAGATCCGCAAAGCGACGGGCGTGACCGTTCCACTGCCCGATGAACGCGGCCCGGTGACCGACGCATTGATGGCGTCGATGATGCTGCGCCGGGGCGTGCCCCGCCAGATGACACTCGATCTGCGCCTCGATGACGGCACGAGCGCGATGGAAGCCCGTTGGCGCGACGCCGAGGAAAATGAGAAGCGGTCCCGTGCCCGGTTCGCGCAGAATGCGATGAAACCGCAGGAAGTCGCGCCGGAATGGGAGAAGGTCCGGACGCTCCTCGGCTCCCCGACGGATGCGCGGATGTTCGTCGAACGCGCCATGGCGCGCTTCGGCGTACCGCTGGAAACACGCAAGACCGTGCTTCTAGCCCACCTCAATGCTCTTGAGGCCGGCCTACGAGAGCGCCTGGCCGGATTGGACCTGACTGGATCCGTGCGCCTGGCGACCGCCGAGCCCGCACCCTCCGGGACTGCGCTGTTGACAAGGACACATCCGCTGACCGCCACGCTTGCAGAGGCTCTGGTCGAGGCGTCGCTCGATCCGGAGTCCCTGTCCAGTCTCGGCATTGGCCGCGTCGGCGCCTGGCCGACCGCGGCCGTTCAGCAACTGACCCGCGTCGCCCTGCTGCGCGTGCGGTTCAAGCTCACCGTTCATGCCCGCAAGGAGCGATTGCTCTTGGCCGAAGAAGCCGCGCTGGTAGCGATCCAGGGTGACCGCATCGTTGCAGCTGGCGAGGCCGCCCGAGGCCTGCTGAACGCTCCGGCCACGGCCGATCTGGCGCCCGTCGCGCGCGACAGGTTTATCGCCAAGGCGAGAGAGGACTTGCCCGTGTTGCTCACGGGGCCGATCGCCGGCCTAGTGCGCTCGCGAGCACAAGAGCTGATGGCCGATCATGCCAGGCTCCGCGCCGCGTCCGGCTCCGCATCGCGAGTCACCGTGGAGGCTGTGCAGCCGCCGGACGTGATCGGCTTGTTTGCGCTGATGCCGGGAGAGGCCTGAGCCATGGCGCGCAAACCCGTCACCGATATGTCGGCCTGGCCCTCGCTCACGCTTGAGGGAAACCTGATCGCGCCGGCGATGATCGCCGGCATCGATCATCGTCAAGCGCCCGAGCAGACGGAAGCGGACTACCGCATCCGCAAGGGGCTGACGATCCGCGAAGAAATTTCGACTGCCTTTCGTGTTGGCCAGTCCCACTTCGATGCTTTCGCGAAGCTGTACAACCCGTCGGCCGAGGTAACGCGGCGGTTCGTGCGCGCCTTCCTGGCTGAAACCTTCGGCTTCGACGATCTCGCCCCGGCGGATGGCGCTGTCGCGTTCCTGGCCGGCGGACGCGTGCCTGTCGTTGTCGTGCCGCCGGTCGAAGAGAAGCTCGACCGGCGCAGCCCGACGCTCTCGACGGATCGTTCGCGATCGCCAGCCTTTGCCCTTCAGGATTATCTCAACGACAGCGACGCCGCACTTTGGGGCTTGGTGACAAACGGCGCCGTCATCCGCCTGATGCGGGACAACGCGTCATTGACGCGCCCCGCCTATATCGAAGCTGACCTTGCAGCGATCTTCACCAACGAGGACGCGGCCTCCTTCGCGGTCCTTTGGTCACTGATCCATCGGACCCGTTTCGGCGCCGCTGGCACGCCAGCGACGGATTGTGTGCTGGAGCGCTGGCGCGACGCCGGAGCGCGCGAAGGCGAGGCGGCACGCGACCGGCTGGCCAGCCAGGTCGAAGTGGCGCTGAAAGTTCTCGGTTCAGGTTTCCTGGAAGCCAATCCCGACCTCGCAGCGCGGCTGCGTTCCGGTGAGGTCAACCTGACCGAATGGTTCAACGAGCTTCTGCGCCTTGTCTATCGCCTGATCTTCCTGATGGTGGCCGAAGACCGGAACCTGCTCCACCCGGACATCGCCAAACCGGAAGCGCGTAAGCTCTACGTCGAAGGCTACAGCCTCGCGGCGCTGCGCGCGCAATGCGGCCGAGCGGCCTCGTGGGACAAGCACCACGACCGCTTCGAGGCCATCAAGATCGTCTTCCGCGCTCTGGCCCACGGCCAGCCGGCGCTCGGCCTGCCGGCGCTGGGCGGGTTGTTCGCCGCCGATATGCTGCCGCATCTGGAAACTGCGCGACTGCGCAACCGTGCCTTCATGGAGGCGCTCTACCGGCTTTCCTGGCTGTCCGACAAAACCGGCATGGTGCCGGTGAACTGGCGGGCGATGGAGACAGAAGAACTGGGCTCGGTTTATGAATCCCTGCTCGAACTTCAGCCGCAACTCGGCGACGACGGCAAGACGTTGCGCTTTGCCTCCGAGGCGGCCGAGCAGAAGGGAAACCAGCGCAAGACCACCGGCTCCTATTACACGCCGGACAGTCTGGTGCAGGCGCTGCTCGACACCGCGCTCGATCCCGTGCTGGACAAGACCGAGGCGGAGGCGACCGATCCCGTCGCCGCGCTGCTAAAGCTGAGCATCATCGATCCTGCTTGCGGCTCGGGCCATTTCCTTCTGGCCGCCGCCCGCCGAATAGCGACACGCGTGGCGCGCATCCGCGCCGAGGGGACGCCCTCGCTCGCCGATTTCCGCCATGCGCTGCGTGACGTCGCTCGCAACTGTCTGCACGGCGTAGATCGCAACCCGATGGCGGTTGAGCTGACCAAGGTTGCACTCTGGATCGAGACGGTGGACCCGGGCCTTCCGCTTGGCTTCTTCGACGCGCAAATCCGCTGCGGTGACTCTCTGCTGGGCGTGCTCGACCTAAAGGTGCTGGAACGTGGTATTCCAGATGCCGCCTATAAGCCGCTGACCGGCGACGACAAAGAAGTCGCCCGGCATTACGCTCAGAAGAACAAACGCGAGGTGGCCGAGAAGGATAAAATCGCAAAAGGCTTCGGTTTCAATCGCGCACGCGACCTCATGCGGGATTTCGAGGAATTGCGTGCGATGCCCGAGAACACAGTTGAGCAGATAGAAGTGAAGGCCGCTCGCTTGCGCGCTCTAACTGTGCAAGGCGCTTCCGCGTGGCAACTTGAGACGGCGTGCGATCTCTATGTAGCGGCCTTCCTGCAACCGAAGACGAAGGGCGCGCAGCATTCTGGACCCGACGGACTACCGCGACGGGGGGCCGAGACAGTGCCGACGTCGGGCACTCTCTGGGAATGGCTACGAGGTGTGCCGCCATTCGGCCCCTTGTTCGGCGCCGCCGTCGACTCTGCACGCGCGGCGCTCGCTTTCCATTGGCCGTTGGAGTTTCCCGATGTCATGCAGCGGGGTGGCTTCGATGTAGTCCTCGGCAACCCTCCATGGGAAAGGGTCAAACTACAGGAACAGGAATTCTTTGCTGCCCGGAATCCAGAAATCGCAAGAGCCCCGAACAAGGCGGCACGCGAGAGATTGATCAAAGCCCTGGCCGCCGCAACTGAAGGCAGCGCGGAGCGCGCTCTATCCGATGCCTTTTCCACGGCGAAGCGCGAGGCCGAAGCCATCAGCGAGTTCGTGCGTGTGGCGGGCGAAAATGGTGGCCGCTTTGCTCTGACTGGGCGGGGTGACGTGAACACGTATGCGCTTTTCGCCGAATTGTTTACCAGCCTCACTCGCAATCGAGCCGGCGTGATCTTGCCCACTGGGATCGCTACCGACGCCACCACCGCACCGTTCTTCGCGCACTTGGTGAGCGAGAAGCGACTTGTGAGTCTGGCGGATTTTGAGAATCGCGAGCGCCTTTTTCCAAGCGTCTACTATCGTGTGAAGTTCTGTCTCCTCACGGTGGGACGAGATGTGCCCGAAGCTGCCTTTGCTTTCTTCCTGACCGAGCCAGGGCAACTCGCGGAACCTGAACGAAATTTCAAGCTCTCACCTGAACAGATTGCCGCTATCAACCCAAACAGTTTCACGTCGCCCGTCTTCCGCTCTCGATCTGACGCGGAGCTGACCGCGAAGATCTACCGTAATGCCCCCGTGCTGATCAACGAAGGCAAAGGCCCGGAGAGCAATCTATGGGGCGTGAAATTTGCCACAATGCTTCACATGGCCAACGATAGTCACCTGTTTCACACTGCCGCGCAGCTGACTGAAGCAGGATTCACTCATGCGGGCGCAGAGTGGGAAAACGACTCTGAGTATTTTGTGCCGCTTTACGAAGCGAAGATGATCCACCAGTTCGATCACCGCTGGGCAGGCTTTGATGCTGCGGGTGAGGCCTCCGCCGATGCAACCAGCGCAGCCAAATCTGACCCGGCCTGGGAACCTCGCCCACGCTATTGGGTGCCTGATAGCCAGGTGACAACCTGGCTAAATGCAATTGGTTGGCGCCGCGGTTGGCTAATGGGATGGAGAGATATTGCCAATGTGGTGAACGAACGCACGATGATCGCGTGCATTTTTCCGCGAGCTGCCGTTGGTCACAGTGAACCACTGTTTTTCTTGGACCAGGAGGCAGCACTTTGGTCTGCGTTCTGCGCAAACCTGAATTCGATGACCTTAGACTTTGTTGCACGCCAAAAGATCGGCGGCACCCACGTCACCTACGGTTATCTTAAACAATTCCCAATACTGCCCCCATCGTTCTATGTCGCGTCTCGCCTTTCTTTCGTAATGTCGCGAGTGAGAGAGCTTACCTACACCTCCCACAAAATGGCTCCATTCGCCCGCGATCTGGGCTATGAGGGTCCGCCCTTCGCATGGGATGAAGACCGTCGAACTCATCTTCGCGCCGACCTGGACGCCTTCTATGCCCGTGCCTATGGCCTCAACCGCGATGAGCTAAGGTACATCCTCGATCCCGCGGACGTAAAAGGGGACGACTATCCCTCCGAAACATTTCGTGTGCTGAAGGAAAGGGAGGTCCGTCAGTTCGGCGAATACCGCACCCGACGCCTTGTGCTCGAAGCTTGGGACCGAATGGAGGCCGATGGGACATTCGTCAATCTCGGACTCGGCGCGGGCCAGATCGCGTCTACAGCGCCAACCGTCCAAAGGCCGGCTCTCGTTACTCTCCCCGACGGAGCCTGGATACGCGCAGCTCAGCAACCAAACGACGCCGGCGCCGCCCTGACCGCGATTCTGAAGGCGATCGATGGTCCGGCGCCAATCCGCACCATCCGCCTCGCTGCTGCGATGATGCTGGAGCCGCACCTTCTGACATCACTTCTTCCGGACGCACGAGCGCGGGAGTGGCGACGCCTTGTCGGGCAGGAGTCGGAGCCACGCACCGGCAATGTGGTCGGCTTCACGGCGCGCACCAATCAAGGCTGGGGCGCCGCCGTCTCCAACCATCGCGGCAATGGGCGCCTGATTGAAAACCTATCGGCGGGAACGTGGGCGCCAGGGCCTACCCTTGATGCCTTCGACACCGCCGGTTGGCCGGACGGCCGGGCAGCATTTGTGCTGGAAGCACTGGCCGCACTCGACCTGAATGCGACCGTCACCTCAATGCCGGACGAGGTTCGGGATTGGATCGCGCATGCCTCAGCAGCATGAGATCTTCGCTCCCCCGAAGCTCAGCCTAACCGTCCCGGCAGGTCTGAATGGGCCGCGCCTCTGGGTGCGACGTCTGGCGATTTGGGAAGCGCCGGGCGGCCAGAAGATCCGCGACATCGAGCTTCGCCAGGGACTCAACATCGTCTGGTCCCCCGACGGCTTCGATGACATGGGTGGCGTGCGCGCCATTGGTCACGGAAGCGGCAAAACCCTATTTTGCCGTTTGCTGCGCTACTGTCTCGGCGAGCACCGCTTCGCCGATGAAACCCAGCGTGAACGCATCGCGCTCGCCTTTCCTAACGGGATCGTCGGCGCGGAGGTAATGCTCGACGACGTGTGCTGGGCTGTCGTGCGACCACTGGGCATCCGGCGCCGGCATGTGGCGATCGCCGACGGCAACCTCGATGAGATCGCCGCTGGCGATGGCGCGACGACAAGCATCGACCCGCTAATCGGGGCCATTGAACAGACCATCGTGACGCCCGGCGTTGCGGCGCTGGCTCGCCTCCAGCCGGACCAAAAAGCATGGCCGATCGCCCTCGCCTGGCTTACCCGCGATCAGGAATGCCGCTTCGACGACGTTCTCGACTGGCGTTCGCCAGCATCCGGCTCTGATGCACCGCTTCCGGCGAGCGGGCGTGAAACCGGGCCTCGGCGTGAAGCGCTTCGGGCATTCCTTATGGCGATCACCGAAGAGGAGCAGCAAACACGACGCGCAGAGGAAGCGCTGCGAACCGAAGTCGCCACAGCGGAGCGGGAAGCGTCATATCTCGATTGGGACCGCGGCAGACGCCACGAACGATTGATCGATCAACTCGGTCTTGCCGGACAGACCGTGCCGGAGATGCCCTTGCTTCTGGAGCTGTTTCGCAAGGCTGCCGATGAGCAGCTCGCTGCGGCGGCTCAGCTTCCGACTGGTGACACCGCGGAACTTGGGCAGGCCCGGAAGGCATTACAGGACGCCCGCGAAGAACTGCGGCGCACCGACGAAGAGCGCATTCGCGTGGAGGCCCAATTGCCGGCCGAGAAGCAGGTTCTCACGTTGCTCTCCAGCGAAATTCCGAGTCTGTCAGCGGCGGCGGAGAATGCGGCCAGTCAGGTGTGCCCGATCTGTGAGGTGCCGATTGATAGGGCGCTCGCGGAGAAATGCGGCCTGTCCCACAAGCTGCATAACGAGACGGAATGCAGGGCTCGGCTCGCCGTGAAGCGTCGGGAGATCGGCGATCAGAACCAAAAGATCGATGGTTTGGAAGCCAGGCTGAAGGCCCTTCAGCCTACCGCCGCTCTCGCGCGCCAGCGGGTCGAGCAGGCGGAGAAGCGCGTTCAAGCCATCGAAAGTGTGCGCGACACTCGCGCGTCGGCCTGGCAGGCCGCGACACGACTCAAGGAGGGGGTCGAGCGCTTTTCCGAGCTATCGACTGAGCGAGATGATGTGCGAAAGCGGTTGCGCAACCTCGAGGAGAGGTTGACCAAAGAACGGGAGCGGCTTGCGGCCTTCCGCGACAAGCAGGGCCTGACCTTTGGCCGAATAACCGAGAAATTCTCGGCCATCATTCGTCGCCTGGTCAACGAGAATGCGAAGGGCGCCGTGACGCTGAGCGGCGATAGGCTGCAATTAACCGTCGATGTCGATGGCGATCGCCGCACCGCCGCCATCGAATCCCTGAAGGTATTGGCGTTCGACCTCGCCTGCCTCTGTTTGAGCATCGAGGGCGCAACGCGCCTCCCCGCATTCCTCGTCCACGATAGCCCCCGCGAGGCGGATCTCGGCCTGAGCATCTATGACGAGTTGTTCCGCCTGACGCGTGAACTTGAGGAGATGACAGGAACCGCGGCTTTTCAGTACATCGTGACGACCACCACCCGACCCCCTGATGACCTCCGCTGCGATCCTTGGCTGAGGCTGACCCTAAAGGGAGCGCCCGGGTCAGAACGTCTGATGGCGCGCGATCTATAGGCGGACAATGATTGAAGCGCCCCAGTCCTTTGTGGTCCGCGAGGAATGCGAGAAGGCCGCCTCGCAGAACGGCTTTCGTCGTGTTCTGGGCGAGGAAGCAGGATGGCGAGCATTCGCGTCCACTACGGCGCACGGCGTTATCTATCTGGCCGCCGAGAGCGCCAACGGGCCATGGTTTCTCGCTGTAGACCACGCTGGCGTAGTCGCTGAGCTCGAGCCGACCTCAGCGGATGTGCAAGGTCCTGGCAAAGCCCGCTACGCCTTTGCGACGCTGCGCGAACTCTACGCCGCGCTCGATCGAGTCTACACGCTTGGCATCAGCCTCCCTGACGCGCCACTGCGCGAATTCGAAACCCGCGTCGCCAATCTGCCACGGACCACCGAGGCTGAACGTCTTGTCGTACAGCGGATCGGCCAGGACATTTTCCGGGCCCGTCTGATGGACTACTGGCAGGGCCGCTGTCCGCTGACCGGCATCACCGACGCAGCCCTACTTCGTGCCTCTCACATCATCCCCTGGGCGGAATGCGAGACCGACGCGGAAAGGCTCGACGTGCATAACGGGCTCCTCCTCTCTGCGTTGTGGGACGCCGCATTCGACCGCGCGCTGGTGACCTTCGACGACCAGGGCAGGCCCGAGTTCTCGCCGAGTCTCAGCGAGCAGGCGCGCGGCGAGCTCCGCTGGAATTTACCGATTTCGCTGACTGACGAGCATCGCCGGCGGCTTGCCCGCCATCGCGAGCGGGCGCGCGGGCCTAGTCATGATACGGGTCCGTGACGGCCCGCCTGATCTCCGCGACCGCGGAAACCAATGCGGTGTTGAGCGCCAGCATGGCAGCTTGCAGGTGCGACAGGCTGACATAGGCTTCGAACTCAATGGGCGCGTCTCCCGCGTCGATCGGCGTTCCGTAGTTCCCATACCGCCGATGGCGAAGCCGTGTGGGCCGGACCATTCGTCCTCACGAGCGTGATCTCCGGCAAACTCCTCGAAGAGTGGCCGGGTCATGGTTTCTTCAGTAAAGATATCAGCGCGCATCAATCCTGCCTCAGTCCGCGGTGTAACCGCGGCGCTTGATCACCGCGATCTCCGGCGTGGGCCGGGTCGGTCAGGCGCCACTCCGGGCGGGCTGACGAGCGGATGATCGCCTGCGGCAGCGACGCTTTCCAGGGTCATGTAACGGCGGGGCCGGACGGGTCAGCGGCGTCGGAATTGACTCCATGCATAAGGTTGCGTAATGTTGCCTCATGTCACGCAATGATGCCCCTGATTTCCTAACTTTGGCCGAAGCGGCCGAATACGTCGGCGTCTCGAAAGACACGCTGCGGCGCTGGGACGCCTCCGGGCGGCTCAAGCCTGTGCGTCGCCCCGGAAGCGGCTATCGCTTCTATCGGCGGCCGGACCTTGAGCCCTTCCGACTTGAGTATCGGCGTGCCGAACAGGCGGCCGACGAGCCGGACCATATGTTTCAGACGCTGACGGCGGATATTGAGGCGAACCCGAAGGTCCGCGAGCCGCAGCAAGGTGCTCATCGCGCAGTGCGGACTCATTTCGAGGCCTCGAACGAGCCGGTGATCCTGCAGATCCCAGTCGGTTGCGGCAAAACCGGCGTCATCGCGACCCTCCCCTTTGGCGTCGCCAAAGGCCGCGCGCTCGTCATCACGCCCAATCTGACGATCCGTTCGGGCGTCGCCGAGTCACTCGACATCAGTAATCCGAAGAACTTTTGGCGGCGGACGGGCGCGCTTCACGATTTTTCGGCCGGGCCGTTTCGGGCTGTTCTGGATGGTGTGGACGCCAATCTGCATGACTGCAACGCGAGCCAGTTCGTCGTGACCAACATTCATCAGTTGGCCAGCTCGGCCGATCGTTGGCTCCCGCAGTTTCCGCCGAACTACTTCGATATGATCATGATCGACGAGGGGCACCACAACGTGGCCCCGAGCTGGGCGAAGGTGTTCGATCGCTTCCCCAACGCCAAGGTCGTCAGCCTAACGGCGACGCCGTTCCGTGGCGATGGAACACGGCCGGTTGGCAAGGTGATCTACCGCTACCCGTTCACCCGAGCGATGGTCAAAGGGTATATCAAGCAGATACATTCCCGCAACGTCGCGCCCTCGGAGCTGTCGTTCACCTACCGTGACGACACGAAGAGGCACACCCTGGAAGAGGTGTTGGCGCTTCGCGAGCACGCGTGGTTCCGTCGGGGCGTTGCCCTGGCGCCGGAGTGCAATCGCCACATCGTTGACGCCAGTATCAAGTATCTCCACGAGCTGCGGGAGCGTAGCGGCTTTCGACATCAGATCATAGCCGTTGCCTGTTCCGTCGACCATGCCCGTCAGGTGCGCGGGCTGTACGAGGAACGTGGCCTGAAGGCGGCTGAAATCTACGGCGAGTTGGACCGCGATAAGCAGGAGGCCGTGCTGGCCGACCTGCGCAATGGCAAGCTCGATTGCATCGTCCAGGTGCAGATGCTGGGCGAAGGCTTCGATCACCCGCCGCTGAGCGTCGCTGCAATCTTCCGTCCGTTCGCGAGCCTGTCGCCCTATATACAATTCGCCGGACGCGTGATGCGCGTCGTCCACGAGGCGAAGCCTGACCACCCTGACAACCATGCCTTCGTGGTCTCGCACGTCGGGTTGAATACCGACGCTCATTGGGACGACTTTCGCGAACTCGACTTCGATGACCAAGCAATGGTCAAGAAGTGGCTGGAGGCCGGGGATGAGAATGGCGACGGCGACGGTTCGGGCGAACCCCGTCGCTTCGATATCGGGATGCTGGTCGACAACGAGATCGTCGGTTCATTCATCAACAGGTCGTTCCTCGACCCGGAAGACGATCGCGTCCTGGATGAAATGCTGGATCACGAGATTGGCGCCGGTCTGCGGCTTCGCGATGTCATCGGCAAGGACCAGCTCAGAGAGACCTTGCGCCGCAAGCAGGAAGAGATTTCGAGAGTCAGCAGCTCCGGAGATCTTCCCGTACAGCCCCAGGCGCGACGGGCGGGAGCGCGCAAGCGGCTCTCGGAACGCACCGGCTCCGTCGTTGCCCGCATTCTCAAGGATTTGAAATTGTCACCCGCCGGCCGCGAGGTGGGTCAGCGAGATAAGTCCGTCGCGGGGCGCGACAACAGGGCGGCCGTCACATCACTGCTGAACAAAGCGATCAACGAGCACCTCGGCATCAAGTCGGGAAGCCGGAAAAGCCCGGATGCCGGCGACAATGAGGGCGCCTTGGCTGCGCTCGACATGCTGGGCGACAAGGTGAGGGATTCCCTGAAGGGAAAAAACGACGATGCCTAAGGTCAGAGACATTCTTGTCGACGTGAGAATCGAGCAGGCCCAGCGCCAACGGAAATGTCGGCGAAATGCCGCGCACGTCATAGCCAAAGGCGATTGGTGTCTCGTGGTCCGGACCAACGCGACCAATGACGACTATAGCTATAGCCGTGATGCCGCGAAGCCGATGCTTGATGCCGCCTGGGTGAAGTTGAGGGCCCTGTACGAGGGTCTCGGCCTTGCGCCTCCGAATTAGGAACATGTCCGTGGTGCGCGAACCAGGAGCCTACTTGTGCGGCCGTGACCAGTCGCCGAAGCGTTAAGCGGTCGGGGGAGCGCAGCATGGGGCTATTCAAGAAGTGGTGCGACGCCACTAAAGAAAAGGACAAGCGAAAGCGCTACTGGACATATGTCGAGAAGGACGGCGGACGCGACGAGATTCGTGAGGATCTCGCCGAGACCATGCGCTCCCACTATGACCGGCTTGAGCGCATAGCCGATGACGTCCAGCGGCTAGGTTACGAGGTTGCCGCGGAGATCCTGCGTGCGCAGCTCCCCCAGACCGACAGGGGGCGTTCGGGCGATCTCGGAGAGATATTGGCGACCGAACTGGTCGAGGAAGAAATAGGCCTGCGCGTCCCCGTGCGCCGCCTGCGCTACAAGGACGGGCGCAACATGGCCATGCGAGGAGACGATTTCATCGGCGCGGGCTATGGGGGCGACGACTCGAAGCTCTGGCTGCTCAAGGGCGAGGCCAAGAGCAACAAGGTCCTAGGGAAGGCCACCGTCACCCGCGCGCGCAAGGTGCTCAATCGCGATAACGGCAGATGCACTCCGGACTCGCTGGCCTTCGTCGCGAACCGATTGCTGGAGAGCAATGACGACGCCGATGTGCAGTTGGGCCGAGACCTTCGAGACGAAGTCGGCCTCAAAGCCCTTCGCGCTGATCGCATCGATCACATGCTCTTTACGATGTCGGGCAACGGACCTCACGCCTCATTGAAGGACGATCTCGAAGGCGCCGGGACGAACCGGGACCAGTATGTCGTGAATCTCCACATCGAAGACCACCAGGACTTCATCAAGGAGATGTACCAGGAGGCGGAAGACCTTGGAGACGACTGACGAACTGCAGGCTTTCTTGACGAGGGCGACCCAGGATGGCGTGCAGGGGCGGCTGCTGTACCGTGGGGCGGCATGGTCGCTGATGCGAAGCGACGGCGTTCTGCCTGAAAATGCCCCACCGCTCGGCGCGACCATCGATACCGACCTCGCCGAACACGGCTTTGCCCTGCTTCGAGCGGCGATGGCGCTTCGCGCGCAGGCCGGCTCATCGGACTTGACCAGCAAGGCCTTCGAGCGTGCCGGCAACGCATTTGAAGCCCTGGTGCGAAACGCCGATCCCGAATCGGCGGACCGTGGGTTTCGCAGGACGATCGCAGCCACGGCGTACCATCTGGCCGGGTTCTCGGCGGTCGCCTATTCGCTATTCAACGAGGCGGTTGGCGACCTGAATCTGACGCCAGGCGAAACGGCGGTAATGCGCTTGGTGCTGCGCGACCTTGATGGTCTTCGGGTCTTCGTTCGTGGCTGGCTCAACGACGAGGCGCACGGCGATGACCGGATCGCTGCGGAGCTGACCGGAGAGGACGCCGATGTCGATGAGATTCTTGCGATCGTGCTCAACGCCACGATCTGCCGCGCATTGGCCTTCTTCGATTTCGCGCTGGAAACCGGCGAGGAGGAACCGCTCGATGTGGCGCGATCGCTTCTCACGACGGCGGTCAGCCTGGCCGACAACGCGGAGAATGTGCCGCTCTGGTGGATCACCAATCTGTGCCGGCATTTGATCGACGACCTTTGGCAGCACTCGTTGCATAAAAACCTTCCGACCGAGCCTCCCGAGGGTGCGGCGGAAAAATATGCGGACCTCCGGCGCCTCTTCATCGGGTCGCTTTTTGCTCGCAAGAACTCAGAGGTGGAACTGTGGCCGTCGCAACGTGAGGCGGCCCGTCGGTCGACCGACGTCAAGGACGACCTCGTCGTCGCGCTACCGACCAGCGCCGGGAAGACGCGAGTCGCTGAGATTGCTGCACTGATGACACTCTCCTCGGCGAGACGTGTTCTCATTGTGACGCCATTGCGAGCGCTCTCGGCCCAGACAGAGCGTTCGTTTCGCAAAACCTTTGCACCGCTTGGTTTCAGCGTGTCGTCGCTGTACGGGGCGAGCGGGCTCTCGGCCGGTGACGAGGACGCGCTTCGCACGCGCGAGATCATCATCGCGACGCCGGAGAAGCTCGACTTCGCGCTTAGAAGCGATCCCAGTTTGATCGATGATGTAGGGCTGATTGTGCTCGACGAAGGCCACATGATCGGGCCAAGCGAGCGTGAGATCCGCTATGAAACTCTGGTGCAGCGTCTGTTGCGGCGCGCGGATTCGGCCGACCGCCGTATCGTTTGCCTGTCGGCGATTCTGCCGAGTGGTGACGAACTGGACGACCTGACGGCATGGATACGGGCGGATGAGCCGGGCGATGCCGTGCGATCCGACTGGCGCCCCACACGTCAGCGCTTCGGTATGCTGGCGTGGCGGGGGTTGAACGCCCGGTTGACGCTGGACCTGACCAACAACGGCCCGTTCCTGGATCAATTCGTCGTGCAAAAGCCGCCCCGCGGCCGCGAGAAGAAGCCCTATCCGCGCAAGACGTCACACTTGGCTTTGTTCGCCGCCTGGGAGTTTGCAGTTCAGGGCAAGCGGACGCTCATCTTCTCGACGCAAGCGAATTGGGTTGAGGGGTACGGCAAGCAAGTCGTGGACCTGTGCAAACGCGGCTATCTGGACTCGCTTCTGGATGACGAGGCGTCGATCGCCCGCGCGCTCGAGGTCGGCAAGGAATGGCTCGGCGAAGACCACCCGGCGGTGGCAAGCCTGAAGGCCGGTGTCGCCATCCACCACGGACGCCTCCCAAGTCCGTTTCTTCGGGAATTGGAGGTGCTGCTTTCAGAGGGCGTTCTCAAGGTGATCGTCGCGTCACCGACGCTGTCGCAGGGGCTAAATCTGAACGCCGCGGTTTTGCTCGTTCCGGCACTTTATCGAGCGGGCAAACCGATCACCGGCGAGGAGTTTGCAAATGTCGCGGGCCGCGCCGGCCGCGCGTTCGTCGACGTGGAAGGCCTGATCGTTCATGTCATGTTTGATCGCGTCGATTGGCGGAGCGGAGAGTGGCGCGGGTTGGTTGCTTCTTCCAAGGCCCGGACCTTGAAGAGCGGGCTGATCCAGATCGTAGCGGAGATTCTTGAGCGCTTAGCTCGCGAGGGGGTGCTTGGGCGCGCCGACGCCTGGGAGTATCTCGCCAACGCGCGGGAGGCGTGGCGATCGCCAGCCGAGGAGGCGGCACTTGCTGCCCAGCTTGCCAAGGTGCCCGATGCCGAACTTGAACCCGATGATGACGACGAGGATGACGAGGCCGGAGGGGAGGGGGAGGAAAGCATCGAGGAGGAGCCGCTTTCGGAATTGGTCGAGCGCCTTGATGCGACGGTCTTCGGATTGGTGGAGGCGCTTGATGCCGAACGGGCCGGCCTGCCGAAGCTCCTCGACGAGGCGCTCAAGGGATCGCTGTGGGCACGACAGATAGCGCGCGAAGGTGAAGGCGTGGAGGAGCGACACCGGCGGGTGTTTCAAGCGCGTGCCAATCTCATCTGGTCGGTAACGACGCCCCAGGCGAGGCGAGGCCATTTTGCGATGGGCGTGGGCCTCGAGGCCGGGCTGACGATCGACGCGATGGCGGCGGAGCTGGGCGAGCTCATCGATAGGGCTGATGCCGCGTCTCTGCCGGGCGACGTCGATGAATTGGCCGATGCGCTGGCGGGGCTCGGGGAGCGGCTTCTCGTTATGCGGCCATTCATTCCCGACAAGAAGAATGCGCTGCCCGGAAATTGGAAAGCGATCCTGAAGCAGTGGGTGTCGGGTGCGGACGTTTCGCAGATCGGACCGCACAACATGCGCATCGTAGAGGAGGCGTTTACCTATCGACTGGTCTGGGCGTTGGAAGCGATCAGAACGAGGCGCCTGACCTTGGGCTGGTCGCCAGACATCATCCCGGGCGGCGGCGCCGCCTCTCTGGAGACCGGCGTGCCGCAGTTCATGATGTCGATGTTGGTTCGCGCAGGCCTGCCTTCGAGGCGGGCGGCCATCGCGGCGATCCAAGCCGCGAACCCCGTTTTCGTGACGCCAGCCGAGATGCGCGCGTGGTTGGAATCCGACGAAATTACCGCGTTCACAGACGCTGGGGATTGGCCGACGCCGGATACTGCCGCACTTTGGGCGCGCTTCAGGACCGAAGCCCTCAGCGGCGGAATCCAGAAGTGGTCAATTGAGCGCTACAAGCGCCTTGTCGATGTTGCCGCGCCATCGGTGCCGCCCGCGGGTCTTTATCGGATCATCACGGATATCGGTGATGGACGTACATGGCTGACGACGCCCGACTACCGCCGCGTGGCGCCATTCAAGAAGCCCGCTCTGGACCCGAAGCCAAGTCTGTTTTCGGGGCGCTTGGCCAAGCCGACAGACCTGGTAGAGGCGCTTCGGGTCGGCCGCGGCAAAGTGCGGTGGCCCCGCGCTGACGCGTAAGCCTGGGCGGCAGCATCATGGCGTGGCCGGATAGAGGTGGCTGATCCAAAAGGCGCAGGCGTCCACGACCTCGAGCGCCATGCCGGGTGAGTGGATGTCCGAAGTGCCGTGGGACAGGCCGTTGCGTAAAGCGATCAGCGCTCCGATCGGATCGGAAAGAGCGTTGCCGCCTGGCGTGAGCGCCGGAAGGTGGCCGCCCTTCCTTGCTCTGTCCACGAGATTGCGCAGCGTGCCCCGCGAGGCGCCCCCATGGCCGTTGAGGCGGTGTTTCAGCGCGAGCTCGAATGCACCGAAGGCCTGCACTTCACCGACGACGAACAAATCATAGTCGAAGAAGGCGTAAATGACGGTGTTTCGAGCGCGGTCGAAGGCAGATCTGACCTCCTCAGGTACGGCGCCGCTGAGATTGATACGCGCGATCGTGCCATGATGATCGGCAAGTGTCATTCGCCGGGCGATGCCACCTTCAACAACGCATAGGTCGGCTAAGCGGGAATCGGGCTTCAGAATGTCATCAAAGGTTTTGAAGGGCATTCCCTGATCCGATCCACGCGCCGCCTACCGACGCGCCCTATGCGGCGAGCGGAATCTCGGCCTCCGTCTCCTTCGCCGGATCGGCGGCGGCTTTGGTCAAGAAGCGATCGAGGGCGGCGCGCCGTGAATCTCGGTCCAGTGCATAGGCCGTCTGTTTGAACTCAATGCCATCCAGCAATCCCTGGATATAGCCCGAGATTGTGTCGGCAGCCATGATGAGGGCCGTGTCGAGCGTGTGGATGTATTTGCTGGTCACGGAGCCCTTGGCATGCCCGACCAAGGCCGCGATCGTCACCTCCGTGAAGCCGAGATCGTTGCCGACGCTCGCGAAGCTATGCCGGAGGACGTGGGGCGTGACGTCCGAGAGGGGCGAGGCTTTGAATATCTGCTCCCAATGATTGGGGAAACTGCCGAACGCGTTGTCGGCGCCGTAGCCTGGGAAGACATAGGTGCCGGAAGCTGTCTTCCGACGCGCTTCGAGAAACTCGACGACGGGCAGACCGATGGGACGGACGGAGGTGCCCTCCTTGCTGTCGATCAGCCGCAGACAGCTCCCGTCGGTATCTGCTTCAGTCCACATCAGGCCGATCATCTCGCTCCGGCGGCACCCAGTTAGCGCGATCTGACGAATGATCTTCACTGTCGTCGCGTACTTCTCGTCCTTCTCCGCTTCGCGCAGCATCTCGCCTAGCGTCCGATACTCCGCTTCCGTGAGTCGGCGGGTGCGGACGTTGTCCTTCGGCTTCCGGAGGCCATGGGCAGGATTGATGGCGATGATCCCGGCTTCGACAGCGTAGGTGAGAATGCCGCCGAGAAGGCCGACCGTGCGCGTCGCCGTCCCGGCGCCCCCGCGGACGATGGCCTTGCCGCGCAGCTTTTTCGTCTTGACCGACACTCGCGTCTTGCCGGCCATGATGTCCTTCAGGACCTTGTTGATGTCGGCCTTGGTCAAGTCCTTCACACGGCGCGTCCCCAGGAGCGGGATGATGTGGCGCTCAATGCGCCCAATGTCCGTCCCGACCGTCGTCGGCTTCTTGGGCCGCCCGCCCTTGCCCAGGATGAGCCCCGCGTTGAGGTCATTGATGTAGAGCGTGCAGAGCTCTTTGACGGTGATGGCCTTGTGGTCGAGCTGGCGCTCCTCGGCGGGATTGTCCCCTTGAGCTACGCGACCCAACTGGACCTTCGCCTCCTGTCTCGCGCTTTCGGCGGTCCAGACGCCATGCAAGCCGATGGTGTAGCGGCGCGAGCGGCCCAGTGCGCGGTATTGAAGGACGTAGCTGCGCTTGCCGGAGGCGAAGACACGCAGGCCGAAACCTGGTAGCTCGTCATCCCAGATGACGTAGTCCTTCTCGCGGGATTCGGCGGCGTCGACGAGGCGCTTTGTGAGCTTAGCCATGGGAATTCTCCCGTCCAAACTCCCATTCTCGCGTAAGCACCACGTAAGCAGTCGGACGCAAGTCGGAGCGTGTCCGAGGGTACGTCAGGCGAGCTGAGATTTCAATTTGTTTAGTGATTACAGTGGTATAGCGCATTGGAGCGAAACCCATCGAAAAGGATCGAAGGGCAGGTTAAATTGCTCCGAAGGCAGAGGTCACAAGTTCGAATCTTGTCGGGTGCGCCAACAAAATCAATAGCTTAATTGATCGGCGTGCGCAGCGTTCGATGACCTATTACGTCCTCAAATATATCCATGTGATTGGTGCGGTCGTTATCCTTGGAACGGGCATCGGCATCGCATTTTTCATGCTGATGGCGCACCGGAGCGGAAACGCAGATTTTATCGCGCGAACGGCCGGTGTCGTCGTGATTGCAGATACGATCTTCACGGCGACGGCCGTGATTGCACAGCCGATTACAGGATATTTGTTGCTGCGTCAGATCGGAGCGACGACCACGCAGCCTTGGGTCACCGCCTCTATCGTTCTCTATGTCGTGGCGGGGGCGTTTTGGCTTCCAGTTGTCTGGATTCAAATACGTCTACGCGATTTGGCCCGGGCAGCGTCAGCCAAAGGAGCGGCTCTGCCGGACGCTTATATCCGTTTATTCCGCCTGTGGTTTATCTTTGGATTTCCCGGTTTTGGCGCTGTCATGGTGATTATCTGGCTGATGATCGTAAAGCCGACATTCTGACGATCATGACCGATCTGCCTGTCATCGCAGTCCTCGGTGCTTCCGGCCTCATCGGTCAATCGGTCGCTTTCGATCTCATGCGCGAAGGTTTTCCCATCGCGCCGGTGGCGCGGCGCTATACGGCGGCACAGACGGCTGCCTTCTCGGATAATGCCATTGTATGCCCGATCGCCGATATCTCGGATGTCGAGCTCCGCGAACTACTTTTGGACCGGCGTATCGACATTGTCGTCAACTGTCTCGGCGTCCTTCAGGATTCGCGCCGCGACCGAATTGAAAACGTACATTGCGGGTTTATCCAGCGTTTAACGAAGGCATTGAACGGCCTGCCGCGCCAGGCGCTTCTGGTTCACCTCTCGGTTCCGGGATTCGAAGACGAAGACAGCACAGAATTCAGCCGCACGAAGCGGGCCGGAGAGCGACTCATCGCCGAATCATCCGTTCCCTTCGTGATCCTGAGACCCGGATTTGTTATCGCGCCCAATGCCTATGGCGGCAGCGCACTTTTCAGGGCACTCGCGGTGCTTCCTTTCGTATTGCCCCAACACGTGTCGGAACGTCCTTTCGCGATAACGGATGTCGCCGATATCGCTCGTACGATTAGCTTCGTTGCCCATGCGTGGAGCGCGGGTCAGCGGAACTGGCGAGAAACGTGGGATGTCATGGCGCGCGACCCGTCGACAGTCGAAGAAACGGTGATGGCGTTTCGACACCGCCTTGGCGGGCCGGCCCGGAGATTGCGCCTGCCATTATGGCTCCTGGAATTGAGCGCCAAGGCTGGAGATCTGATTGCCCGTCTCGGCTGGCGTCCGCCGATCCGTAGTACCGCGCTTAGGGAACTCCGACGCGGTGTGGTGGGGAATCCCGCGTCTTGGATCGCCGCCACCCAGATTGAGCCAACTCCGCTTCGCGCCATTTTGATGCGCCTGCCGCCGACGATCCAGGAACAATGGTTTTCGCGTCTCTATCTGGCCAAGGCGGCGATCCTCGCAGCCCTTGTGTTCTTTTGGCTTGCTTCGGGACTCATTGCTCTCATTCCCGCTTTTGCGCCCGCAACGGCCATTCTCGAGGCGCATGGATTTTCTACGCTTCAGGCCATGATGATCACCGTCGTCAGCAGTTTAATTGATATAAGCGTCGGTGCCGCCATCGCCTCAAGACGGAGTTGCCGTGTGGGGCTCGTCGCTGGCATTGCGATATCTCTTTTCTATATGATCGGCGCGGCGATCGTCACTCCGGACCTTTGGATTGAACCTCTTGGCGCCCTGGTCAAGACAGTGCCGGCCATCGTCCTTATGCTTGTTTCCCTGGCAATCTTGGAGGATCGATGAAGCAGACATCGGGGATTTGGCCCGACGACGGCGTCGTCCTTTACGATGGCATTTGCGTCCTCTGCTCCAGATGGACGAAATTCATAGTCGGACGCGATAGGAATCGGCGTTTTCGCTTTACGGCGATCCAATCTCCTTACGGTCGTGCGATGGCGGAGGCACTCGGCATTGATCCCGCCGAACCCGATACGAATGCCGTTGTCTTTGCCGGCAAGGTCTTTCGTCGTTCGGACGCTGCTATCGTTGTTCTGGAGCATTTGCCTGGCTGGCGCTGGGCAGCGGTCTTCTGGATTATTCCGCCTGTCGTCAGGGATGCAGTCTATTCATTTGTCGCCCGAAACAGGTACGGTTTCTTCGGCCGCTATTCCGCCTGCGATCTTAACCCCTCAGCCTTAACAGGCCGGGTTCTCGTTGACTTATAAAAGCGGGCGTGTAGCGTCGACCAAGACGTTGCGGCGGCATGGCGGAAGCGGTGAAGGTTGATACCGAATCCGAATCCTGCCGCGGACCATGCCGTAGATGGAGCGGTCGTCCATGGGCGGCCGTTGTTGGACGCCCATAGGCCGGTGTGGCGCCTGGCGCCCGGGATAAGCGGTCTGTGTCGGCTCAGATATAAGTCGAGCTTTTCGCAAAGTGCAGGGCGATTGAATATTCGAGAGCGCAACGCGTTTTTGTGTCTTCTGCGGGGATATCTAAAGCCCAAAGAGCGCCAGCGCGCGTAAGTTGTTTCCCGATCTCAAGCGCGGCGAACGTACGCCGACGCAGCGGAATCGCAGCGAGCAAGGCGATAATTAGGCCGTCGCGGAACTCGAACGCTACGGATTAGTGGTTGGTCGGATCGTGCCGTCCAATTTTCTATTCATACAATAAATGAGTGCTAGCAGCTTCACGGAGGAGCAGCGCTTCGCAGCTTTATGACTACATCGACCCCAGTAATCTCAAAGCCTTCCGGCGGTCGAAATTGTTCAAAGAAGGTCGTAGTTGTGGCGATTTCGTCTTCGACGGCGCCTGTATCCTCAAAATAAAAATGACAGTGATCTCTGATGTTCGTGTCGAAAATTGTTTTACCTCCTTCGACAGCAAAACATCTTACAAGGCCGACGTCCGTAAAGAGATGAAGGACATTGTAGACTGTCGCTAGCGAAACAAAAGCCCGGGCTTTCTTGGCTTCAGCCACGAGCTGATCCGCGGTAACGTGACGGCTCCCTTTGCCAAAGATCATTTTGGCCAGACTGATCCGCGGGCGCGTAGCGCGTAGGCCATGGCGCTCGAGCAAGCTCCGAACCTCCACTTCTTGTGTCGGGGACGTTCCGGCGAGAGGATTGGCTGATAAAAATGTCATCGCTTATTCGACCCGCTGGCTACGTTTTGGACGGAAGCGCGTCCGGCGGTCTGCTTACACAACGTGCTCGATAAAACGTGCGTAACCACCGAAGCGGCTTGCGGCATAGGAGTGGTTAAGGGCACTACGCCAGTAGACGTTGAGGGCACCGACGTAGCCTTGGTCAGACCGCACGCGCTTCAAATCGTATTCGGTGCAGATGGTGCGAAAGTCGGTGGCGAGGCCGTGGCCGGTTGCTTTCACCAGCGCTTCCTTGATGGTCCAGCGCTCGTAGAAGCTCTGGAGCGGGTTGGACGCTGCTGCGATGGCGGCCTGCTCGGGCGCCGTCATCGTGCGTCTCGCGATGAGCTGCGCCGAGGCCTCGCAGCCGTGCACCTCGATATCCATGCCGACCTCGCCGTGGAGCGACACAGCCACCGCGACGAGGCCGCGTGAATGGCTGAGGTTGAAATAGAGGGGGGCATCGAGCAGATAGGGTTTGCCCGAGGAATGGCGGCCGAACCTCAACGCCGACGGCTTGGCGCCGGGCAGGCACAGAGCCAGCGCCATGCGTTTCAGCGCATGAGCGGCGGCATAGTCGTTGCGATGGGCGACGAGCTTGTGAGAGTCGTGGCGGGCGCGCTCGTCTTCGTCGAGCAAGAGGGTTGCATCGCGCAACTGGGGAGTG
Organism: Pseudomonadota bacterium; assembly: GCA_040756295.1. Classification (GTDB taxonomy): domain Bacteria; phylum Pseudomonadota; class Alphaproteobacteria; order Rhizobiales; family Beijerinckiaceae; genus Methylovirgula. The sequence continues at coordinate 45,711 of JBFLZN010000004.1, forward strand.
TCGCTGCGCGCGATCCAAATTTGCACCACGTCGGCAGCTTCGGCGCTGTACGCCTCGGAGGTTGATACGTGCTGGTTCACCCGCGTACCATTTCGGGTTCTGGGAGCAGGCCCATCACGACCTGCGGCTGGTCGAGCAAGGTAAAGTGGCCGCCGTCGATCATGAAGAGACGAAACGTGCCGGCGGTCGTTTGGCGCCATGCCAGAAGCGATTCGAGCGGGGCCGTCTCGTCGCTCGAACCGCCGATCACGTCAACCGGTGCATCGATGCGTGTCTGAGAGGCGTCGTACTGATTGAGCAAGGCGAGGTCGCTGCGGAGGATGCGCAGCGCCATCTGCATGAAGACTTTGTTCTCCATGACGGATGCGGGCGTGCCGTCGAGCGAGCGCAGGTATTCAATCAGCGACGCGTCGGTCAGGTTGGGGAAGTTCACCACCCCAGATCGCCAGCCCGGCGAGGGGCTGGACGAGACGATGAGGCGGGACGGGCCTTGATGGCCGCGCTTCTTCAGTAGCGCAGCGGTCTCGTAGGCGACGATGGCGCCGAGGCTATGACCGAAGAACACGGATGGCGAGCCATCCTCACTTGCCAAAGTGTCAGCGAATTCCTCGGCCGCCTCGGCGATCGAGGGAACGAAGCTCTCGCTAAAGCGCCGCCCGCGCCCAGGCATTTCAGCCGCGAGAAACCCGATACCGCCCGGGCATGCGGTCCGCCAGCGGAAAAAACTCTGCGCGCTTCCGCCTGCGAAGTGGAAGCAGACAAGTTTCGACCGCGTGGCCGTTGCTCCAGACATGGATACGAGGACGGGGCCGCGCTTTGGTTTGATCTCCGCTTTCAATGATCGATGACCTCTAAGTCGCCAGCGAGGTAAGCCTGACGCATCAAGCTACGCTGAACCTTGCCGCTCGTGGTTTTGCACATGGCGCTCGGCGGGACGAACAGGATCTCGTCGAGTGCAACGTCGTGGTCGTGGCTGACCGTTGTGCGGATGGCCGTGCGCAGAACTTTGGATTGGTCCTGCAGCAGGCGGACCAGACCGCGATCGACCTCGATGGCTGCGATGATGCGCTGGCCGTTCCGGGTTCCCTCGTGGGAGAAGACGGCGCAGCTTCGGGCTCGCAGCGCCTCGTTACAGAGCGCGATCGAGTGTTCGATATCCTCGGGGTGCAGGTTGCGCCCGTCGCTGATGATGAGGTCTTTCAGGCGGCCGCAGATGTAGACCTGATAGTCGGCGCCTACAAAGCCCAGGTCACCCGTGCGCATGTAGTGCTTGCCCGGCTCGCCCTTGACAGTGGCGCGGAAGGTGTTCGCCGTGGCCTGCTCGTTCTGCCAATAGCCCGCAGCCATGGAAGGACCGCTGAGCCAGATCTCGCCCACGCCGTTGGAGGGCAAACGCTCCGACGTCGTGGGATCGACGATGGCGACCTCTAGGTCCCACGGCGACTCGCCGCAGCCCACAAGGCAGCGCCGGCTTTGCTGGCTCTTTGGCGCCACAACGCGGCGGTCATTTTCAAGCGAGTCGCCGTCGAGGTCGGTGCGGGAAACAGGGCGCCCAGGCGGGCCGCCCGAGACAAACAGCGTCGCCTCGGCGAGTCCATAGCAGGGAATGAACGTCTCGGGTGCGAAGCCATACGGCTCGTAGATGTTGCAGAAACGCTCCAGCGTGGCAGAGCGCACCACGTCGGCGCCGTTGAGTGCAAGCTTCCAACAGGAGAGGTCGATGCCTTCCAGCTTGTCGGCGTTGAAGCGTTCGCTGGCGAGTTCGTAGGCGAAGTTCGGGCCGCCCGCCAGAACTGCGCGGTATTTGGAGATGGCGTGCAGCCACAGCGAGGGCTGGCGTACGAACGTGTTGGGTGCCATCAGCACTGAATGATTACCCAACACGACTGGCAGCAACTGACCGAGGATCAGACCCATGTCGTGGTGGTGAGGCTGCCAGAACACCATGTCGGTCGTGTGGTTGAGCGACCAGATATCGCGCATCATGCGCAGGTTACACGTGATGTTGGCGTGGGTGACCATCACGCCCTTGGGGTTAGAGGTCGAGCCCGAGGTGTACTGGAGGAAGGCGATTTCATTGGTGTTGAGCGCTTGTTGCAGATCGGCCTGCTGCGGCTTCAGGGTGGGATCGGCAACGGCATCCTCGGCCGCGGCCCACGACAAGGTTGCGGCGGAGGAGGATTCGAAGATGGCCTGAAGTCCGCTGATCTGGTCGCGCGGGGCGAGTGCTAGTCTGACGCCGCTGTCGCCGATGATCTTCAGGCAGCGATCGACGCGCCGCCGCGTGGGCAGGTTGATTGGCACTGCGATTCGGCGTGCGAGCAGGCAGCCAAGGAAGGCCGCTATGAACTTGAGACCCGGCGGGAAGAACAGGATAACGCGGTCCCCCGCGGCGCTTCGCTTCTCGAGCAGCGCGCGCGTGGCCTCGACGGTCTGCCAAAGCTGCAGGTAAGTGAAGTGATCGCTCTCCTCTCCCTGCTCGTCGAGAAAGGTGAAGAGGGTCTTGTCCGGATGGGACCAGGCGCGCAGGGCAAGAGAACCCTGCACCGGCAGCCTCGCAGCGGCCGTTTGGATCTCCTCCGGGGTCAGCATGGTGCGGTTGAACATCGTGCTCGTCATGTCAGGCGCTCCGGCGGATCGGCTCGACGGCGGCGATGGCTTTGGCCAGCGACGCGATGGTGGGAAAATCGTAGACCATGGTCGGCGACAGCTTTTTGTTGAACTCGTCCTCGAGAAGGCCGACGAGTTTAACCGCGGCTACCGAGCTCATGCCGAAGCTGCCGAGGTTGGCGCCGGGGTCGATCTCGTCGGCGGGTACGCGGAGGTCGGTCTCGATGAAGTGGCTGATGCGCTTCTCGATGGCATCGATGGTGTCGATTGCTACTGGCACTGGTATTCTCCTCTTTCTGCTAAGGGTGCAGCAGGGTCACGATGCGGGACGCGGCGAGCTCACCGCCTCCTGCATGTGGGCTGCCGCTGAGCCAGGCATTCCATTGGGCAAGTGATCCGTCGCATTCGAGGTGCGCTGATGTGCGGCGCGTGGCGGCTGCGGCGACGCGCAGCCTCTGACGCAGCTCGCGGGGGGTGAGGGCCTCATCTGCAATGAGCGCACGAAGCGAATGCAGCTCAGCTGGAAGATCGCGATCGTCACCAAGGATCTGGGCCAGCACACCGGTAGAGGGTGTAGGCGCAAGATACCAGGACTGCAGCTTGTCCATGCGGACTGCCGAACTGGGCTCCGTCGCGAACGTCCAGGAGCGCGAGCCGAACTCGGGGTGTGTCCAGTCGGGCATAAGGCGGAAGCTGTCGTAAGACGCCTTGCGCAGCGCGGCGCGGGTGGCCTCCGGCAGCGCAGCCTCGCGCGACGTAAGAAGGATCGAGCCAGCGGTCACGAAATCGATACCCATGGCCCAAAGCGCCTGAACCGCCTGCGGGCTGCCGGCCATGCCGCCCACACCAACGAACACGCGGGATGCTTTGGACGCCACATTGCGACGGCCGAGCACGTGGAACAGTAAGGAGAGCGCAGGCGCCTCGAACGCGCGCCAGCCCATCAGATCGACGCAGAGCGCATCGACGACGGGGTTCGCATGCGGATCTTCGTTCGACGACTTCAGGAAATTATCCGCAGCGTCGGCGTTGGCGACACGTGCGATAATACGGGAATTGCGGCCGCCATCGGACGACGTGCGCCGGAAGGCTTCGATGAAGGATGGCGGTTCGTCGAACCCCCGTAACTCGAGATGGCGAACGTCGTGGCGGCCGAGTAGGGCCGCAACGTGATCCGCACTCTCGGGTTGATCCGGGTTGCAAGTGATCGACACGCCGAAGTGCCCTTTCAGCGCCGGATCGCTCGAGAGGGCGGCGAGTGATATCTCGATCGTTGCGGGTTCAACACCGTCGGTGTCGAGGAAAGCGAGCGTGCCACTGCGGGCGAGGGCCCCGACCAGCTCGGGTCCGCTGGCCCCATTGCCAAGCGCGCAAGCCACCAAAGGGCGCTCACAGCCGAACGACTTGCAAAAGGCCTCGGCACCCTTTGCGGCCGCCTGGTAGGCGTTCGGCCGCGATGCTTCCGAAGGCTTATTGACTGTCGGTCTAGCAATGTAAGGGCGGTTTGCGTAGCGCGTGCGGATGTCGGCGATCAACGGGGTCAAGACCTGACGTTCGCCGATCTCAACGAAGTCCTTCACGCCATCATCCAGCATGCGTTCGATCGTCGCCGTCCACTGCACCGGCGAGGCGATGTGGCCGGCCAACGTATCGGCCATGCGGCTGACGTCATGGGGCTCGGCCGTGAGGTTGGCGATGACCGGAGTTTCAGGGTGACGGAATTTTACACCGTCGAGGAAGCGGCGGAACTTTTCGGATGCCGGACGCATCAGGCTGGTGTGAAACGGCCCGCTCACGCGCAAAGGCATGGCGCGGATTTTGAGGCCGTTGCAGTACGATACGAATTGGCGGAGCTTGTCGCGCGGGGCGCCGATGACGACCTGCATCGGGCTGTTGACGTTAGCGATCTCTAGGCCTTTGATTCCAGAGGCCTCGATGAGCGCATGGACTGCGTCCTGCGATTGGTTCACCACCGCTGCCAGGCCGCCACCCATGATCTCGCCCATAAGGCGCGCTCGCTCGCGGACGATGGCTAGACCAGTTTCGAGATCGAATACGTTCGCCGCGGTCAGCGCGGCATACTCGCCGACGCTGTGGCCTGCCAGAACATTTGGTGTCAGGCCGTTCTCAACAGCGCGGCGATAGCCGAGAAATGACGCGATGTAGATGGCGGGCTGGGTGAACTCCGTACGGTCGAGCTCGCCGCGCGGATCCTCGAGGCAGAGCTCAGCCAATGAGTAGCCAAGCACAGCGTCGGCTTGGCGCATGGTGTCGTGGTAGCGCGTGAACAGCTCGCGGCCCATACCCTTGAACTGGCTTCCCTGGCCCGGGAATACGACCGCTTTCATGGAGCCACCTTTGTACGAACCGCGGTGGCGGCTCTGAGCTGAAGTCCTTCGATGGCCAATGCGACGGCACCGCGGCCATCGTGGCAGACGATGCGGACGGGTCCCGTGCCGCGCTGCGCTACAAGGAGGCGCGAGGCTTGCCTCACGTGGCGGGGTTCATAAGACAGCGAGGCAATCCGGTAGGGGTGCAAGATCGCGCTGCCGTTTGCGCCGGCCAAATGCTGCCAACCAGCTGTGGCGAGGGCGAGCGTACGCACCCAGAAGGTGTCAGGCGAGTCCGTGTCGGAGACCAGATCAAGCGGCAGCAAGAGCGCGTCGGCAGATGCTTCGATCCCAGATGGAATTTCAATCGAAGCTGACAGAGCAATGCCGCTCCTTGACAGGCTTTGTCGGAACTCCGCCGTATCAATGGGCAGCCCCGGCAACGTCTCCAGCGTGCACGAATTGGCCGGCACCATGCCGATGAGGCGGGCTTCCGCCAACACGTGAGGTGCGGGGCTATCCTGGAGGCATTGCAGTGTGCTGCCATTGCGGCGGACACTGAGCGGAACTGCCATGCTCAGAGCGGCAGGCGGCCCGAACCGCAAGTCGTTGAGAGCGACGGCGCCGCCACACGCCTTGAATGCATGCTCGCTGAGGCGCGCGAGCGCGATGATCCCGTCCGATGGACGTTCCCGTGATGGTTCCCACGCTGCGTGCCAGAGTGTAACCAAGCTTTCAGCCGACGGATCACCCACTATCAGCGCGGAGCTAGGCGCGGCGACTTTCAGCGGCGCATGCACTGGCTTCTGATACCAGATGCGCGTCAACTCGAACGGATAGGCGGGCAAGGGGACGCGGTCCGGCGGGGGCTCGTCGTATAGGTCTTGCCACCGGGGACGAGCATCACGCGCGCCGACGAACCAGCGCGCCCAGGCCAGAAGGCCCTCGCCTTCAGAGCCGTCCTCTGGATGCGGCGCCTCGTTGGAACGCGGCGCGCCGGTCAGCCAGCGATCCGTTAACGTGTTCTTCGGATCAAGGAACTTGGATAGTCGCGCGAAAAGTTCTTCCTTGCTCGCGGCGATGATCGCGAGGCGCTCGCGCATATGATCGCGCCCTTCCAGAAGCGTGAAGGCGATTTCGTCTAGGCTTGCGGCTGCCATCCGCTTCGACGGCACGGCGACGCCGCAGGCTAGTATAGGGGGCTCGTCTGAGATGATCGCCGGTTGGTTCGAGGGGCAGGCGGATATCCGCTCCGCCACCTCGCCAAGCGTTACGCAATCGCGCACATCCTTGAAGCGGACTATAGCGCCGAGATCCGCGCCGACGCGTGCAAGCGCCTTATCGAGAGCATTCGGCGTGAGGCGGAGGGACATAAGTTTGATGGTCTCGGCGTGAGCTTCCGCGGGTTGGCCGAGAGCCCCGCAGAGCGCGCGCATGGCGCGTTCGTATCCCGGCACCTGGACGGGTTCGGAGACCGTGGCGAGCAATTGGCCGGCACGGGCGCGCAGGGCGGCAGGGTTCTTGGCCGAGAGGACAATGAGCCGGGGCTGTGCTGAGTTTCGCTGCTGCTTCGGCGCGGCCCGATGGGCTTGCAGAACGATGTGCGCATTGACGCCGCCAAAGCCGAAGGAACTGACGCCTGCAAGATGAGGTACAGCTTCGTCGGTTTGATTCAATTTGACGGGCACGACGGATATCACGAACGGCGTGCCATCGAGGTCGATATGCGGATTGACCTTCGCGTGATTGAGATTGCCTGGAACTACGCCGCGATTCAGCGCCATTAAGGCGGAGATGAGGGCGGCGATGCCGGCTGCGGCTTCGAGGTGGCCAACGTGGCTCTTTAGCGCCCGGAGATAGATTGGCTTCTGGTCCGGCGCCGACGGCTCACCCGCAATAGCGGTTTTCAGGCCATTGATCTCGATCGGATCCCCCAACGGGGTGCCGGTGCCATGGGTCTCGATGAAGGACGCGCGCCCAACGGAAAGCCCTGCGCGTTGCCATGCGGAGCGAATAACCTCGGCCTGCGCGGGAGCGTTAGGAGCCACGAAGCTATGGGCGCGGCCGCCGTGGTTCTCGGCACTGCCGCGGATCACGCCATAGATGTGGTCGCCGCGGCGCGCGGCGATTTCGAGCGGGCAGAGCAGAATTGCACCCACGCCTTCGCCGCGCACATAGCCGTCGCAATCCGCGTCGAACGTGCGGCAGCGACCCTTGCGGCTCAACATGCCGGCCTTGCTGAAAGCGATGTACAGCTCGGGGCCGAGCAGGAGGTTGACGCCGCCCGCGATCGCCATCTCGCACTCACCATTGTGGATGGCGTTGATCGCGCGATGGATTGCGATCAGTGAGCTGGAACAGGCGGTATCGATGGCCTCGCTCGGCCCGTGCAGGTCGAGGAGGAACGAGACGCGGTTGGCAATTGATGTCAGTGCCATGCCGGTGGCGCGGTGAGCGTCGATAGGCACGCCGTCGCGGCGCATCAGCACGGGGTAATCAGCGTTGCCGACGCCGACAAACACGCCGACCTTACTACCTGCGAGTGCAGACGGCGCGTGGCCTGCATCTTCCAACGCAGACCAAGCCGTTTGCAGGAACAAGCGCTGCTGAGGATCCATGCTCTCGGCTTCGCGGGGCAGGATGCCGAAAAAGCGGGCGTCGAAACAATCCGCATGCGAGATGAAACCGCCGCAGTTGGAGTAACTGCGGTCTTCGTTCTCGCCCGGCTCGCCAGCGATGCTGCGCCAGTCCCAGCGCTCGGCCGGGATCGTTTTGATTGCATCGCGGCCTTCGAGCTGGCTCTCGAAAAACCGCGATAGATCGGCGCCGTTGGGGAAGCGGCCGTGCATACCGACGACCGCCACGGGGGAATAGTCTCGCTCGGCCATGGCCTGCACCATCACAGAACGTTTGCCGCCACCTGGGTAGCTGCCTGCGGTTTGACCGGCTCGGTGAAGCCCGCAGCCTTTGCTCGTTTGGCTCCGTTGCGAAGCTCTAACGTGAGCTTGTGCATGTAGGTTGGGCCGTGCATCTCGTAGTTGTTGCGGAGCGTGGCCAGGAACTCTTTCTCGACAGTGCGGCGATCGCTTTCAATGTCGGCGCGCTGCTCTTGGACGGAGGGCAAGTGATAGGTGCCGGCCAGATACTCGGCAGCTACGATCGACTGGCGCTCCATCATGTCGAGAAAGCCCCAAGTCACCGCCTGGAACAGGCCGATGAACATCAGGTTGCTCACCTCAGGGCAGAAAATGCGCAAGTAGAGTGGGATGCGGTTGTCCTCGACCTTCATCACCTTCGGATCGAGGAAGGGGAAATCGGTCTTATAGCCGGTGGCGTAGATGATCTTGTCGACCGTGATCGAGGTGCCGTCGACGAACTCGACCTTGCGGCCATCGATGCGGCGAACCTGCGGCACGATCTTGAGCTTGCCGTCACCGATGCGGTTGGCGAAGTTCTCCGACAGGGTGGGCAGACTCGACATCATGAGATGATCGGGCTTCGGCATGCCCATCTGGCTGCGCTTGGCGATGAGCAGGTTGTAGAGTCCGGTAAACAGCAAGCCGTGCAGAGGGTACGGCAGCGCCTTCTTCACCCACCACGAGTTCAATTGCCACATCACCTTGTCCGTGCGGATGCCGAACAGGTAGTGGGGTAGCACGTAGACGCCGCGACGTATGGACAGATAGGTCATCTTGGCATCGAGGCTGACGTCGACGGCGATCTGCGAGCCACTATTGCCGACTCCAACCACCATCACGGTCTGATCCATGTAGTCGTGGCGGCGGCGGTAGTGCTTCGAGTGAATTGCGTTTCCCTGCGAGAGGTCGGCGTACGCCGGCAGGTTCGGGTCGTTGTGATGCCCGTTGGCGATGACGAGAGCGTCGTAGGTACGGATTTCCCCCGTAGATAAATGCACACGCCAGGCGCCGTCGGCAAGGCGATCGGCCTTCTGGACCGCGGTGTTCAAGTTGAAGTTATCACGGATACCGAAATGCTCGATATAGCTCTCGAGATATTCGTAGACTTGTCTGTGGCTCGGGAAATCGGGATAGGACTTCGGCATGGGGAAGTCGCTGAACTGATACAGCCCGCGTGGGGTGTTCATGTTCAAGTTGTACCAGACAGAAGTGTGCTTCCCACTTTCATCGTATGCCCATACGCCGCCGATGCGATCGCGAGGATCGAAGCAGTCGAATTGTATACCGCGCTGCTTCAATTGCTTGGCCATTGAGATGCCGCCGACACCCGCGCCGACGATGCACACTTTCAGACGGCGCTGGCCGCCCCCGTATTGAACTGCAGCGAGTGTGAAGCGGCCATTGGGTGGAATGGTCGCGATGTCTGCTGTCGGCATGGGGACATTCCCTCCTGAAAATGCTTTGTTTGCTGACGAACGTTGGGGAACCTGGTCGGCGGCGACGGCCAGGCCGTTGAGGAAGCCGGCGGTTCTTTCATCGCCGTGAGATGCCGCATGATCAGCACAGTTGCGCACGATATCGGCAACGCCCGCCATCATGGCGCGACGTACGTTTTTGAGGATACGTTCCCTATCGGAGCGCGTCATCGTGAGAGGAGCCAGGAACCGTAAGCAATTGTTGTGGATTGGACAGACCGCGGCGGCGACGCCGTGCATGGGGTCTCGCAGCATGGCGCCCCACAGCAGGTAGCCGAAGCTGCGTTGCAGGAACGGATCGTAGCCTGCAAGGTCGAGCTCGATGGTCACGAGATGGGCTTCGCCGCGGACCTCACGGATCAGTGGGAATTCATCTGCGATCCGTTGCAGGCCCGCGATGAGTTCGGCGCCGCTGGCCTTCGCCTGCTCCATTAGGTGCCGCGAGAAGATGTCCTCCAGGCTGTTCAGCGCGACGTGCGCGACAAGCTGGTTGCGGCTGCGGTTTTCCAGCTCGGTAACGCGCGTGGCGTTGGTGCGCAGCGCGGCCGCATGGACATTATCGCTTGCCAGGACCATGCCTGCGGGGAAGAGCGAGTCGCACAGCGCGGTGCCGAGCGCGACGATGTCTGGCCGCTCGACGATGCCTTCGCTGTGGAGAAAGCGCCCCGTCACGAGATTGGTCTGGGTCTCGTCGACTCCGACAAGGTACCCACCGACTTTGCGATGGCGATTGATGAGATCGATCAGGTGAGGCGGCAAAGGGCGGCTGGCGTTGGCATCGACTTGGATGGTTTCGAACCAAACGAGGCCGATGGTGCCGCTCTGTAGCTCGGCGGCCAAGCGTGCCGCTGCATCCGATGCGGCGGGGTCAATGAAGACCGCGTGTTCGTAGATGGGCAGGAATGGCTTGCGGAAGATGTCAAAGACCTTGTCGAATGACGAGGCCGCGGATAGCAGCGTGAAGCCAAGGCCGCCAGTGAAACAGAGCAACTTGCGGCGCGGGGCCGCCAGTAGACCGAGAGTGAGTGCGGCCTCAACCGCCGTGACGTTGCTGGAGGCGGGGTAGCATCGCGATAAACGCACTCGTGCGCCCACTAAGTTGCCAAGTTCCTGCCAGTAATCACGACCGGACTTGTGGGCGGGGACGACGCTGTCGGCGACATCGAGAGGGTTCAAGCCGCGCGGGGCTGTGCCCACGTTGACGAAGCAGTCGGTGATCTCGCGCGAATTGCGGCCGTCGAACGACAGGCGCGAGGTCATATTGCGGGCCTCATAGAAGCGCGCGTCGAAGCCATGCAGGTGCGCAACCTTGGCGTAGCCAGCGTTGCCGTACTTCAGGTGCGTTTCATAGGTTCGCTGCGGGTTGCCTTTCAGTTTCTCGACCTCTTGCCGGTTCGCTGCGGAGAGCGTTTCGGCGGCGTGAGATGCTAGGTATTCGCAGGTGATGCGCAGGGGGGCGCCGAAGTTCGTCATGACGTGACGCACATAGCTCTCGCTCGGCGTCATCATCCACGGGTTACGGATGCGCTTGTTGACGAGGCAAGCCCCGATGGGGGCCTGATAACCCGAGATGCCCTCGCCGAGGACGATCAGATCGGGCGAGTGCTTCGAGCGGCGGATGATCGACTGGTCGAGCCCGCGCGACGGGTCGGCAGCGTCAATTACGACCGTGAGAGCAACGCCATGATCGACGGCGAGCCAGGCGTCGAAGTCTGCGGCCTGGGTTTTGCCGTTGTGGACGTAGACGACGGCGGTGAGGCCTTCGAGGCCGAAGGTCACCTCCTGCGCGGTTGCTTCCGCAAACGTCCGGACGAAGTGCATGCCGGGCACGAGGGCGTCCTTCGTGCCGGCGCTAAGTGGATCGAAGTAGCGCTGCCAGCGGCCTTCGCTCTCAATGATCAGCACGGCCCCGCTGCTGGCCGGGCGAACGTTACGTGCCGCATGCCGGGCAAGGCGCACAGCCGCATCCGCAGCCTCCTCGGCCGAAGTCATGAAGTAACAATTGAACTCGGCCCCATCGTTCTTGCCCGCCGCACAGAAACTATTGAGCCGGATCGCGGCTTCGGCCGAGGCCTCAGACAGGATTGCGCAATGGCCTTGCTCGCCGCGCACCACGTAGTCTGCGAGGGCGCTCAGAGTTGCAGGCGACGCCGGCAGGAATCCGCTCGCCGAGACCGGCTCCGTGCTCATCGCAGCCGGACAAGCGGACGCCTCCACCTCGTCGAGGAACGTGAGCACCATCCGGTTGTAGTCCTCGTGGTGCGTAAAGCCGATCAGATGGCCGGCGAACGGGACTTCGACAAAGCGCGCTTTGGGCAGAGCTTCCGCGATCATGCGCGTGAGGCTCGGCGGCATGTATTCGTCCTCGGTCGCGGCGATGACGAGGGCTGGCATGTCGAGCTGCTTCAGCTCGGGGCGGAAATCGAACGTTTGAATAATGCCCCGGTAGGCAGGCAGCGCCGTGATGGGCCAATTGCGGTTCAGCTCCATGAAGCGGGCACTCTTGCGCAGATCGCGCATCAGCGCAGGAAAGTTGTTGGCACCCTCGGAGATCGGCGTCGTCACGGCGACGCAGATCGCAGACACGCGCCAAGGGAAAGCCAGAGCGAAGGCTTGGGTGAGGACGCCGCCGAATGAATAGCCTACGACCGGAAGGGGCGCATTGATGCCAAGCGTATCGAGTAGGGTTGCGATGTCGGCGGAAAGGCTCTCGAGCGTCATGCCTTCGTAAGTGCTGCTGCCGCCGCACCCAGGTGCGTGTAGCATGATCAGGCGGTAGCGGGCGCTCAGCTGCTCGAGCTGTAGGCGCCACATCACGGAATAATGCATCACGAGCCCGCCGATCAGCAGAAGGGGTGGCCCTTCACCGAGCACTGCGCCCTCGACGGTGCCGCCGTCCTTGCGGCGCGCCGTGACCATCTTGACGCGCTGGACAAATGGCTCAGCGAGGCGAAGCTCCTCGCTGCTGGCGCCCGGATCCTGATCCTGGCTCTCTTTTGCAGGGAGCTTCGCGTCTGTTGTGCTGGAACCAGCGGCCGCCAGGCTGTTCCAAAGGTCGTTCAGCGACGGTTGATTTGCCGCTGACATTCCGGCGGGCGTGGATGATGCCCCGACGGGGGCGGCCCCCGACTTTGGGGCCTCCGACAGATTGACCGATGACCCGTCCAGCGAGTCGGACTGGGGTTGCGCGGGCTTCGTCCGAATGGCGGCAGCGGAGAGCGCTGCGGCTGAAGCGGCAGCGCTGCGCGGGCTCTCTGTGCCATACTTCTTCGCCAGTTCGGCTCGATGATGGCTGACGAGATAGCCGACGAAGCCCTCCAAATCCTGAAATTCGAAAAACACGGTGGGCGGCACGGTGATGCCGAAGTCGCGTGTGAAGATGGTACCGATCTCGGTTGCCGCGATCGAGTCGAGACCGAGGTTCATCAGCGGGGTTTTGGGCGTGATATCGGCGGCGTCGATCTTCAGTACCTTTATCACGAGATCCCGAAGATCGTCCTGCACGCGGACCTCGAACGGCTCGCTGGCTACGTTGTCGGCCGACTTTTTCTCTTGGTCGTCGGTAGAATCGCCTTCGCCGACTGAGGGGTCTGAGGAAGAGGCCGGGAAGTGCATGCGGCTCAAGAGGCGCAGAGCCTCCTCTGCATCAATGCTCTCGCTGAAATGAAAGCTTTGTTTGTTCAAGACCAGCCCTCACTCTTTGCAACGTTGATCGGCAACTTTCAGGCGTACAACCGTCTTTCGGAAGTGCGCTGCAGATCTTCCTGCAGCTTGCTGGTGACGAAATTGACCGCCTTTATGTACTTCCACAGGTCCACTTCGTATTCGTGGCGGATGGTTTTCATAAAGCGCGACTGGCCGAGATCGACCATTTTGCCGTTCTGTTTCAATTTCAAGAACGTGCTAAAAGCCTCGCCATTCCGCTCACGAGCTGCGACATAGGCAGAAACGAAACGGCCCATTATGTTGGCAAGATTACCAATACCTGACGGCGTATTGAGGTATCCGACGAAGAGGAGGTTATCGACCTCAACGGGAACCATTCTGAGGAAAAGACTGTGGAATGATTGTTTCCAATCAAATCCAGATCCATCCAGGAACGACATATCGATATCGAATCCTGTCGCCCAGATTATTACGTCGATTTCTTCTTTTGATTCGTCCGCAAACGAAACCGTGGTGCCATCGATTCTAATGATGTCCGGCTTTGCGGACACGTCGCCGTGACCAATATAATAAAGGATCTGCGAGTTCATGATCGGATGGCACTCGTAGATCTCGTGGTCTGGCTCGGGCAACCCGTAGTCGGTCCCGTCGAAGCCAGCGAGCTTGAAGGTGTCTTTGACGTGTTTCCAATAAGCCTCGCTGTCGGGGAACTTCGGAGCTTCGTTCATCAGCCATTCCTGCGTCGGCAGGCCTCCGATGAACTTGGGCATGTAGTAGTAGCCGCGGCGCGTCGAATGGAATGCCTTCGCTGCGCGTTGCCCGGCGTCCACGGCGATGTCGCAGCCGGAGTTGCCGCTGCCGACGACAAGAACTCGCTTGCCGCGCAGTTGCTCCGCGCTCTTGTATTCGGCCGAGTGGAGCGACTGGCCGGTGAATTGGCCAGGATAAACAGGCATTACAGGGCGGCGCAGCAGGCCGTTGCAGATGACGACAAGGTCGAAATGCTCAGAGGTGCCGTCGGCAAAGCCGAGCCGCCATCCATCCATGCTTCTGACCATGGACTGCACGGGCATGTTGAAGCGCGTATTGTCTTCGACATGATAAGAGGAGGCCGCGCTGCAGAGATAGTCATAGAAGAGCGTATGGCGCGGATAGGCGGGGTATCCGTCCGGCATGGGGTAGTCGGCGAACTGGGTATTGCGCTTCGAGCTGATCAGGTGCGCCGATTCATACATCTTCGATGCAGGACCGGTAGGTTGCCAATTGCCGCCGAGCTTATCGGTGGCCTCAAAGAGAGTGAAATCGATATTCCTTTCGCGCAACGCCTTCGCCACGCCGATTCCGCTGGCGCCGCCGCCGATAATCGCAATTGATGATTGCTTCATGAGTCGGACCTCGATTTATCGGCCTCAGCTCTTGTGCATGTCCAAATAGATAGCGAGGTGCGTCTTCTCCGGCATTTCCCGCAGCACCAGACGCGCCCGATGGATTGGGGCGACAAAGAGCGGAAGAGCAAAGGACAGCGTCGCCGCCAGAATAAGAAGAAGCGTCTCGCCGTATTGAGGCCACATGCCGATCCCGTTCATAATGTCACGCGCTCCTGTTTCATCTCATTGCCATAAGTAGCTTGCGCGCTTCGCGCTCGGACAGGAGTCCGCTTGCGACCCGCTCAAGGATGATCACGGGGGTTAACGGCTTGGGTTCAGGACTGTGTGGTTGTGCGGGCGGCTCGGACTTCGACAGCGGTGGCCCGGCCCAGAAGCGGCGTTGCTGGAACTCGTAACCGGGCAATGGCACCTTGCGGAAGGCAGACTGAGGCATCGCAGCAGGGAGAGGCGTGCCTCGGCACCAGCCTTGCGCTTGGGCGGGGAGGGTCGCCAGTGGGTCGAATACGACATGGCGCGGGGAGCTACTGGTGGTGGAGTAGAACGCGTTGGCGCCGTCGATCGCGAAAAAATCGTCGGCTGTATCTGCCATATTCAGGAAACGATCCAGGGTCGCGCGCAAAGCGCCGAAGCTGTGAGCGACGACCGCGAGACGGGTCTCGAAAGCCTGGCGGCCAAAGCGCAAGGTCGCTGCGACGTCAGCAAGCGCATAGCGCTCGCGCGTTAGCGTACCGTCTGCATTGATATGGCAGTCGATATGGGCGAGGACGCGGTGAAGGGTGGCTTCGAGCTGGGGTCTGCTGCGCGAGGAGAACAGGAAGAGTTCCGGTTCTTGTCCCTGCGTCTCGGCAACGGCATGGGCCTCATATTCCTCCACGACCATGTGGGCATTGGCTCCGCCCGCGCCCATTGAGCTGACGGCTGCCAGACGCGGCAGGCCATCTGTTTTGGGCCAGTCTGCGAGATCCCGCTGGACCACGAACGGCGACTTCGAGAAGTCGATATTCGGATTGAGGCGGCCGGAATGAATAGACGGAGCGAGGCGCCGTTCCTTCAGTTGCAGGAGCACCTTGGTAAGAGCGGCCGCGCCGGCGGCAGATTCGAGGTGGCCGATGTTGGCCTTGACCGACCCGATGGCACAGCGCCTGCTCGCGGGGAGATCCCGTGCGATCGCCTTCTCGAGGCCACGGATCTCGATGGGATCGCCGAGACTGGTGCCGGTGCCATGAGCCTCGATGTAGCTTAGGCGTTCGGGCGAGACACCGGCCTGCTGGAAGGCGCCGCGGATGACGCTCGCTTGGGCCTCGGCGTTGGGCACGGTGTAGCCCGAGGTGCGGCCACCGTGATTGATGTCGCTGCCGCGAATGATTCCGTAGATATGGTCGCCGTCACGGACGGCGGCTTCGAGCGGCTTCAGCAGGAACGCGCCGACGCCTTCGCCAGGCACGTAGCCATCGCCACCCTCTCCGAAGCTGCGGCACTTGCCGTCGGTAGAGGCGAATTTCATCTCGCTCAGCAGGCGATATTTATAGGGGTGGAGCGAGAGGTTGACGCCGCCCGCAATCGCCATCTCGCAGCTGCCTGCCCGCAACATCTGGCAGGCGAGGTGGATGCTGGTAAGCGACGAGGAGCACATGCTGTCTACGGCGAACGACGGGCCGTCGAGGTCGAGGCAGAACGACACGCGGTTGGCGATCGAGGCATAGGACGAGTTGGTCAGGACCTCGGGCCGTTCCAGACCGCTACTGGCGCCATAGTGCTGATACTCTCCGTACATCACGCCTGCGATCACAGCCACGCGGCGACGCGGGGCTGCGCCGTCGAGCGGGACGGAAAGCGACTCCGGCGTGTAACCCGCATTCTCTACGGCGTGATAGGCCGTCTGCAGGAATAGGCGCTCCTGCGGGTCCATACGTTCGGCGTCGCGTGGCGAGATGCCGAAGAAGAGCGGATCGAAGGCGTCGACGTCTTTCACGAAGCCGCCCCAGCGGGCGTAAATGCCGTTCGCTTTGTCCGCGCTGGTGTCGGTCCAACGGCCGGGTACTTCGGCCACGAGGTCGTCGCCGGCGGCAAGGTGCCGCCAGAAGTCATCCAGCGTTTCGGAGCCCGGATAACGGCCGGCCATGCCGATGATGGCAACACCGTCGCGGCGGCCGGAATCCGTCGTAGGCCTGTCGGGCTCAGTGTAAGCGGGAGCCTCCATCAGAGGCGCGGCTTCGCTTGAGGCCGCTACCGAAAAGGGTTCTGCGGCGACGGGTTCGTCTCTCTGCTGAGCAACTTCAAGTGTGGGACAGGAGAGGCGGGCCGCATCCGCCGCGTGATCGGTCAGTAGCATGCGGGCAAGGCCACGCAGGCTACGAACCTCAAACAGCGCGGTTTTGGGAAGGCTTGGGAAATGATCCTCAAGCTCAGCATTCATCTGGGCGACCAGGATCGAGTCGAGTCCGAAGACTTCTAGCGAAGAGTCGGGGTCGATGCGGTCACGCGGCGTGCCGGTGACCCGAACAAGAGCTTCCATTAGGACCGACAGGACGACGGCTTCCGTGGCGTTGTCGTTGGCGTTCGCCGGGGTGAGGGTGGCAACGTTGGCGATTTGCGGCGTACTTCTCGGTTCGACGGCCGGGACGGCGCTGACGCCAAGCAGGCGGGCAATGGCGTTGCGCTGCCCGCAGACGGGAACGATAAGCGGGCGCGGATTTGCCAGAGCGTCGAGGAACACACGACGGCCATCATCCGTGGACAGCAACGAAAGGCCGTTGCGCGCGAGCCATTCGACCACCGTCGCGGGGGCCTGCATGCCCTCATCGGTGTTCCAGAGCGGCCAAGCGATGGAGACGGTTTCGCCGCGGCGCTCGCCGGATGCGACTTTGCGGTTACGGGCTTCGGCGAAGCCGTCCAACCAACCGTTGGCCAGGGCATAGGCGCTTTGGCCGACGTTGCCGTGGGTTCCGGCCAGCGACGAGCAGAGCACGAAGCGGTTAAGCGGATCGTGGCGGGTCAACTCGTCAATATTGTGGGCCGCGAAGCCTTTCGTGCGCAGGACTTCGTCCCACCCCGTCTGCTCCTGCCGGACGAAGTAAGCATCGCGCAAGACGCCGGCGCAGTGGACAATACCAGTGATAGGGCCGAAGCGACGGCGTACCTGATCAAGACATGCGGCGAGGTGCTCGCGAGAGGCGCAATCCACCGGCCAATACGAAGCCCGAGCGCCCGTCGCTTCGAGCTTGGCAAGGACTTTCTCGGTTTTACTTCCCGGCTCCGAGCGGCCGAGCAGAGCGAGCTTCATTCCCGGAACGGAGGCCAGGGCAGTGGCAAATACGCGACCCAGGGATCCCATACCTCCGGTCAACACGAAGGTTTCGCTGCGCTGGAATGCTGCCGGGGCCGATTGGGCGCTATCGATGAAGCGAAATTGGCGAACGCGGCGTTCGGACGCTTCATGGGTGACGACCGACACGCCAGCTTGGGGGGCCGCAGCGGCCTCGATTAAAGCGATGTGCGCCAAAGTTTGCGGAACTACGGCCGCGTCGACGACGGTCACTGTGGCTGAGATGGTCGGAATTTCGAGTTGAAGCGAGCGAAGCAGGCCGGCCGCGCCTTGAACCGCGGCGTCGTCGAGCGCCATCAACAACTGAATGTGTAGACGCGTTGCCCCTTCACGGCGGCACAGGGCGCGCAGCACCTCGGCAACCGTGGACAGTCGCGCAAGGCCGATGGAGGCCTTCCAATCATCACTGCGCTGCGCAGCGCCTGTAAGATTGAACATGATCGCCGACGGAATTCCGCCCTGCGCGATCAGGAGGCGCCAGAGAAGATCCTGGTGCTTGGGGCTGCGCGGCTCCCATTCGACGGTGCACTCGTTGCGATAGATGAAGCGGTCGCTTTCAAGCGCCAGCCATGGTGTGCTCGGCTCGGGGGCGGCCTCCATCTGGCTGCGCAATCCATCATACAGCGCGGTTGAGGTGTCGAACAGCAGCAACGAGCGCACAGGGCGCTTTTCGGAAGCTTTTTGAGCGACCCACGCGGGCTCCAGCAGATAAAGGGAATGCACGCGCGCGGCTTGCGACTCCGCACCCATCTCAGGCGGAGCTTCGATAACGCGGAACGCAAGGCCATCGATCTCCAGACGCACCGAGCCGTCGGCGCCATAGGCCGTGAAGGCGAATGTCTTTGAGCTTGTGCTTTCGGAGATGAGGCGGACGTGGACGAAGCAGTCGCGGTCGAGGGCGCCATAAATGCGAATCGACTCGGCGCTGAAGGGGATAAATGCCGATGAGATGGGACGTCCGCGGGTCGAGAGCACGAGCGCGGCGCTCTGAAGGACGCCATCGAGCATGCCGATGTCGAACATGCTATCGTTGCTCGCCGAAACGGGCGCAAGCTGGCGAAGCAGGACCATGGCCTCGTTCGAACCCAGGCGCGCGCTCTTCATGCACTGGAAGCTCGGGCCATAGTCGATGCCGCATTGTGCGAAAGCGCTGTAGACGGAGTTGAGCGACTGTTCCTGTCCGCAACGGGCTTCTGCCGCCTTAAGGGCCGCGTCCGACGTGTCGGACTTGCTCGCAGCGGGGACGACGCGGCAGCGGAAGTGGAACGTCTCGACGTCCTGCGCCAGCGCGCGGGAAACGATCTCAACCGCGCGGTCCAAACCGCTCTTGCGGATGCGGCAGCTGTACGCAAGGCTGGCATTGGTGCCGTCGGAGACGAGCGGGATCTGCCAGGTCGGGTTCTTCAGCTCGATTGCGCCTTGGATGCCGTCGCGTCGCGCCTCGACGGCGCACAGGTCGATGTAGGCCGCGGCGGGGAATACCGCCTGACCCTTGACGCGGTGCTGCTGAAGGATGGACGCATCGTGCGGAACGGACATCGAAATGGATTTGGACGCCGCCGCGTCCCCAGTGCGTTCTTGCGCCAGTGGGGTTAGCCAGTGCCGGTCGGCGGTGAATTCGTAGAGCGGGGCTTCACATGGCACCATGGGCGCAGACCAGTGCGGCGCCCAGGAGATGGCGGCGCCTTCGACCCACTGCTTAGCCAAATCACGCGAGCGGGCTGCCGTAATCGGACCTGCTATGGTCGGATCTTGTGCTGGAGCGTTTTCGATGGCAGCCGTGATGCGGCCAGAGAACACATCAGCAGACGTCTTTCCGGCAAAATAATCGTCGAGGGTCATCTGGAGGCCTCGCCGAGTCGAAGCGACGACCGCCAACCGATGCTCGAAATGGCGGCGTCCACATTGCAATGTATACGCCAAAGCCGCCAAGGCGGATGGCGTGTCGAATGCGGGACCGGCGGCGAGGCGGCGGAGTTCGGCGGCCAGATCTTTCAGCTGGCTCAGTGAGCGGGCCGACAGCAGGAATACGAGCGGACTTGCGGCCTCCGACATTTGAGGCGCAACAGGCGCTTCCTCGACGATCACATGAGCGTTTGCGCCACCGGCGCCAAAGGAACTAATGCCGGCTCGGCGCACGCTACTCCGCTTTGCCGGGCGCCACTCGTCCGCTGTGCGGGCAAAAGAGAGGCCCGTGCCTTCCAGCCCGAGTGCGGGATTGAGCGTGCTCGCGTGCAGGCTTGGCGCAATGCTCTGGTGTTCCAGCTGCAGCACGACCTTGATCAGGCTTGCCACGCCGGCAGCTGCCTCAAGGTGGCCGATATTCGACTTGACCGAGCCGATCGTGCATTCCGTCTCCGACCCAAGCGCCTGCTTCAGACCTTCGATCTCGATCGGATCGCCCAGCTTGGTTCCGGTGCCGTGGGCCTCCACGTAGGAGATCGTGTCGCCCGCGATGCCCGCGGCTGCCAAGGCATCGGAGACGACCTGCGCCTGCGCGGCTGGACTCGGCACGGTATAGCCGTTGGTGCGGCCGCCGTGTCGGACAGCACTGCCGCGGATAACGGCGCGGATGCGATCGCCGTCGCGCAGGGCGGTTCCGAGTGATTTCAGGATGAGGACGCCCACACCTTCACCCGGCACGAAGCCGTCTGCGTCCGCCGAGAAGGCGCGACAGCGGCCGGTGGGTGAAAGCATCTGCTGCTGGCACAGCTGCACATATTTCGAGGGGTGCAAATAGAGGTTCACGCCGCCGACGATGGCGGCCTTGCATTCGCCTTTGATCAGGCTTTCGCTGGCCATGTGCGCAGCAACAAGGGACGAAGAACAAGCGGTATCGATGGCAACACTCGGGCCAACAAGATTAAGCGCGAACGAGAGTCGGTTGGCCGTCGACCAAGGCATGCAGGTTGGAATCTCACTCGACCCGTGACGCCAGCGATCGGGGCCGTGCAAGTTGTAGGTATTGGTGGTCTGACCGACGAAAACGCCTATATCGAGCGCGGCGTCGCGTTCAAGCGAGGCCGCACGCTCGCCGAGCAGGGCGGCGTCCTCAAGGGCGTGCCAAGCGCATTCAAGGAACAGGCGCGCTTGGGGATCCATGAGCGCCGCTTCACGACTGGCGACGCCGAAGAACTGGGCATCGAAACGATCGGCGTTGGCAACGAAACCGCCCCATTTGGCGTAGCTGCGACTGGCGTCGCGTGAAGCTCCTTGGCCCTCGTAAAAGCCCTCAAGCGACCAGCGCTCGGGCGGGACTTCGCTAATGCTGTCGCAGCCGGCCATCAGGTTGCACCAGAATTCCTGAAGCGAGGCGGCGCCCGGAAAGCGGCCGGCCATACCGATGATGGCGATTGAGCGATCAAGCCCCGTGTCAGACGGACTCATATTCTCGATCGGAGTAATATGGGGCCAATCTTCGGGGATTTCCGGAGCGGGCGCGGGTGTGACGGTGCGGCTCGCAACCAAATGGCTTACGGCGTCGGGATGGTTGCGCTGCAGGTAGCTGGCGACGTCACTGACAGTGCGGCAGTCGTACAGAAAGGTTTTGCTGACATCGGGAAAGGCGGTTGCAATGCGTGCATTGAAGTTCATTACCGCAAGCGACTCGAGGCCAATGTCCGCCAACGTAGAAATGGCTGTGAGACTGCGCCCGTCGAGGCCTGTCACCTCTCGCAATATGCCGAGAATGAGGCTCAGAAGGATATCGGCGCAATCCGCCGGGCCGGCCCCTAAGTCATTCATACGATATCGCCTCGCAAATGACTTCGAATTTTGAGCAGCTGGCACGCTTTGGAGCTTGCCGCTTTTGAGGGGAGCCAATCCATCCCCACGGAAACTTTCCCGGACACGCTGGCCACATCAACAGCTCGTGCCCGGGAAAATTGCGCATCGCACAGACCTTAAGTTTTAGGAAATGGCGACCATTTGTGATTCCTATAATCGTAAAGCTGGCATTCGTAGAGAACCCGACGGAATTCAGAGAGACTGAAGAGAACTACCTTCACGTCCTCATTAAAGTTGGCCTCCAGTTTTTTCTGCGATTCCACCAAGCGATAGACAGGAATCTTCTGATCCACGTGATGCGCCGTATGATGGAAAACACGGTTAAAGACGAAATCCAGCCAGGGGGGGAGAACGGTGTGGACGGTGCCGGCCACCTGGACGCGATAAAAGTTCCACTCGTCGCGATTATCAAACCATTTCACCGAGGGATGAGTATGATTCTGGATCGTGATGAAAACCATCACGTAGTTCCACACGAGGAACGGAAGTGTCAGTGCAAGCAGCAGGTTCCATGCGACCATGGCCGGCGTGCTCGCAAAGTACCAGCACATCGCGACCTGGAACACGAAGAACAGGGCGACCGGCGTAAAGTCCAAGATCACGAGCGACATCGGGATCTTTTGGCTATGGGGCGACCGGCGCATGATGAGCATCGGCCACCAGATGTCGAATAGATAGAAGAAGCCGAAACCGGATAGGCTTCTGTAGAACCTATGCAGGCGCTTTTGAAACGGCGAGAGAGCCGAAAATTCCTCGAGAGTCATCGGTGGGTATACCGGATCATGCCCCTTTAAATTGGTCCGATAATGATGCATGGCGTTGTGCTCAACTTCCCATGTGCAAATCGGGTGCAGCGAGGGAAGGAACGCCAACATTCCAATAAAGCGATCGAGCTTTGGTGAGCCCGTCAACGATCCGTGGGCTGCATCGTGGCCGATAACGAATAGCGAACCGATAGCCTGGCCCGTGATAATTCCAAGTACGAATTTGAGCAAAAGATTGTCTGTACTCAGACAGAAATACCAAATCGTCCCGTAAATCGTCGCAAGAAGTAGGAAAAGAGGCACGCCAATCACAATTTTCGATTTATGCGCTGACTCAGGAAGATTTGAGCGCACTTTGGAAGCGTTGGGGTCTTGCACAAAACTATCCATGGCTGAACTTCCCATCGTGTCCTGTATACTGATCGACGGCCCTCAGATAACTGACTCCGCATTTGGGTTAGACTGTAGCGCCTCGTGCGACGCAGCGCTTGCCATTTTGCGACAGAAGCAGAGTGTGCTGCCATTTTGTGCAACCCCGGAAATGCAGGGCAGACATAATTTCGTGGTCACTCACGTAACGCCATTTGAATCAGGTGAGTTCGAGCGACGGCGACAAACCGTATCGCTTTTGTCATTATTCCATCGTCACAGTAACGGCTCGGAATCGAGCTGGTGTACGCTGCCAATTACCAGCAGCGGTCTTCAATCAAAGTGGATACCGAGGCGGCCAGACCCTTTTCCTAGGCGCTGCTCCCGGCAGTTTGTCGTTCGGATCGCAGCTCGTCGACGACTCTCGCGTTTGCGCCAACCTCGTCGACCTTCGGTAGAATATGGATCGCGCGCAGACGTGTCGTTTTGGCAGCGATGGCAGAGTCCGTCCTTCCGGTCAAAGACCCAGCCGTGGACGCGGGCCAGCCGTCGTTCGCGTTGCCGTCGTGAAGTATGGCGGAGGTTATCTCGTTAATCGCTTGTGTGCGGTAGGCGGAATCGTGGCGCGGGCATGACCCTGCGCCTCCGTCAGATCAAGCGGCAATCGTTTCCCGCCCAAAGATCACGCTTGTTCGGTGTCGTTGTATCTCGGTTTCCCGTTGAGGCTGCGCCGGGCGTCCGGCCCCATTATAGGTGGAACAATCTCGCTACTTACCATTCGATTGCTGGATCAGGCGGATAAGGCTGATCACCGATGCGTTCCCGTTGTCGACGGCAAGATCGAGAGCGGTTTTTTTATCAGGCGAAAGTTTCGAAGGATCAGCGCCCGACTGCAGTAGAAGGCCGACGATCGGTGGGTTGTCGTGTGCCGCCGCCAGCATCAGAGCGGTTACGCCGCTCGTACTGACCGCATTGACATCTGCCTTGTGAGCAATGAGCGCGCGCGCGATCCGCAGCGTGTCGGGATAATGCGGGTCGCTCGATACAATTTGAATCTCGTGGCGTCCGGCCTGGAAGCTCAATTCGGTGTCCTGGCGCCCGGCTGCGACCATGAGTGGCGTCAGCCCCTGCTTGCCGCTCGGTGCAGTGACGGAAGCGCCAGCCTCTATAAGCGCCAGAGCCGCCTCCATCTTATTTTCGATGATGGCGAACGCCAACGGGACGGCCTTGTCGGACGTGGGCGCGTTGAGATCAGCGCCATGCGCTGCGAGCAGCTTGATTGCTGGCACATCGTCCAGCATCACGGATTCAAGCAACGCGGTCGTATCGTTCGTGTCGCGCTCATCGACTTTGGCGCCGTGATCGAGAAGCAGTTTGACGAGTGAGAGGTTCTGCGTCTCAATGGCGTTGATCAACGGCACCTCACCTTGGTCGTCAGGCTTGTTCGGATCGGCGCCCTTGCCAAGGAGGAAGGTCACCCGATCAACGGAGCCGGCCGTTACCGCATTATTGAATTCCTGATTCACATCGGCGCCATCGGCGAGCCAGGACTTGAGCTGTTTCATCGTCACAGACGATTGAAGATCCGCGATTGGCGTTGGCGGCAACGCCGAATATTCGCCATGCGCAGGCAGGTCGCCCTCGACGATACAGTCGCTGCATTTGACCAGCGGCACGCCATAATCGCGCAGCACTTTTTCAATCGCCGCTTTGTTGTCATGAAGCGCGAGATCGATCTTGTACTTCAGAATGCGATCCGTCGTCGGAACGCCCAGGGCCATCTCGAATTCCAGTGGGATCTCATTATCCATCAGATTGGCCGGTTGTATCGTGATCGGTGCTTTCTTAACGGCCTTATAATAACCGGCGAACGGCCCCCAGAGCGCAGCGGCATCGAGCTCGCCGTCAATCACCTGCTGAACCTGATAGATCGGCGCATTCATTGGATGGATGTCGGCGTCATAGCTGGCGTTACGGACTACAAGACTGCGGTCCATCCCATGTTCATGGAACACCTGACGGATGGCAGAGGTCTCGTAGACGCCGATCTTCAGCTTGGCGAGCGCCGGATCTTCCAGGCCCTTGAAATGATAATTCCGGTCGGTGCGGGAAACGAAGACGAAGGCCGTCTTATAGATTGGCTCGCTCAAGAGGGCGCCGTCGCCACCCACCGGCATGTCCATCAGCACGTCGCATTGATTGCTGCCGAAGGTCTCGCGCAGCATGCCGCGCTGGAGGTAGGGACGCCAATAATATTGGACGCGCGTATCCATCGCTTTTGCAAGAATGTCGGCGATCTTGTTCTCGTAGCCTTCAAGCTTGTCGTTTGAGAGCGGCATATTGCCGGGGTCGCCGCAGATGCGCAGCGCATCGAGATGGCGCTTGCGCGCCGCCGCCTTCAGCGCCGCCCGATCGCCAGCGTTCAGAGGAAGAAGCGCATCGTTCTTGCTTAAGGCGACAGCGACGGCATGATCAAGGTGCGCCTGATCGTCCGGCGTCGCAGCAAACGCGCCGATATTGGCTACAGCCAGCAAGGATACGGCAGCTGATAGACGCAGCAATGATTTCACAACATTCACGGGAAACGGTTTCATCTACGACACACCCTCTGGGCTCGGAACCGGGGTTGAGCCGAACCCTTGTTTCAGAAGCAAACGGCGCACAAGTTTTCGGCCTGGGCCACT
Organism: Pseudomonadota bacterium; assembly: GCA_040756295.1. Lineage (GTDB taxonomy): Bacteria > Pseudomonadota > Alphaproteobacteria > Rhizobiales > Beijerinckiaceae > Methylovirgula. The sequence continues at coordinate 71,026 of JBFLZN010000004.1, forward strand.
TCCTTAGCCATAACGCGCACTTTGAAAGCCTCGAGGTCTTGCGGAACACCATCCATACCGGAGCTTCCGACTATGATCGGTATACTGGTCGATAATCTATAGCTGACTTCTCATGTGCGTCAGGCTGTATCGCTTCATCCACCGCGGGCGCTTGCCATTTTGTGACAAAAACAGAGCGTGCCGAACTTGAGGAACAAGCCCCGTACTCAAATCTGTCTTAACCTGCATGGCTGACTATGTTTCTGCTTTCGAACGGATGTGAATCGCTTCGCGCATTGAAGATCACACGGACATTGGTCGGTATGAGCGTGAACGCCAAGCGTTCGCCTACCGGCGGCCCGTCTGTTGCGGGCGAGAGATCGAAGTTACGCGCCACCATCGACACTACGGACCGGATTTCGAGAAGAGCGAGGCTCCGGCCTGGGCACAGGCGCGGTCCACCCCCGAACGGCACCATAACGTTTTCTAAATGCGAGACCTGTCTGTTCTTTGTCAGCCACCGGTTAGGATCGAACTGCGTCGCCGGCGTTCCATCGAAATCCGTTAAACCCGGCGCTCGAGTTAGTAAGAAGAGGGGGGTTCCGGCGGGAACGGCAACATCGTCCATGATAACGTCCGCGCATGTTTCCAGTGGCCAGACGGGCGCCACTGGCTTAAGACGCAGCGCTTCTGTGATCACAGCGTCATGGTATCGGAGCCGACCAGACGCGTCGATATCTGACAGCACATCTTGGTCGCCTAACACCTCGTCTGCTTCCTGTCGCAAACGGGCGAAGACGTCAGGGTGCTGGCTGAGAAAGTGGAGAATCCATACAAGGGTGTTCGCCGTAGTGTCTTCACCGGCAAGGAGAAGTGTGAACACGTTGCCGAAGATGTCGGCATTGCTGATTGTTCCCTGCGTCTCTTGTGCCAGAAGCAGTGCCTCAATGAGATTGGCGGGTCCATTTTCGGCGCCGTCGCGCTGAAGACGGTCGCGGCTCACCTCTATGATCTCGTCGATCCTCGTCTTGAGCTCTTTCATCGCTTTGTCGAACTCGCGATCGCGCTTCAGCTTAAAGTACCGCCAATATGGAAAGATTGCATTCACTCGACGGTTAATCATGGGGAAGACGTGCTCTAGCAAATCCTGGATCGCGTCGCCGTCATTCTCGATCGTGTTAATATCATAGTTGAAAGACAGGTTAGATGTGACATCGACGGTGTAACGCCTCAAGTCGGACTGTACGTCGACTGGCGCCTCGCTTCCCGCGGCGCGATGCCATCGGCGCATTAGCCGACAGGTAATGTCCTGCATCTTCGGAAAGAAAGCTCGAATTTGTTTGGCGCTGAGCGCCTGGACGAGGAGTCGGCGTTGATGCCGCCAGACCTCGCCTTCAACCGAGAAAACGCCTTGGGCGCCCATTTCCTCGAATACGACCTCGGTGTTAATGCTCCGGCGGAAGTTGTGCGGTCGCTCACGCAGTACCATCTCGATCAGGTCGGGCCGACCGACTGCGATCGCGAGTTTGTTCATGATTTTGAATTTGAAGAACGAACCATAACGCTCTTGCCAATTTTCCATCGTGATATGTAATTGATCAAGATCGATCTGGTGCATGTTACCGAGCATTGGAAGCGGCTTTGGCCCTGGCAAATCTTCGATCGATCTGGGTGGCGCCTTAGCTTTCGTTTCTGCAACGTCGTTGTCGAAAGTTTGCCGCTCAAGTCGTAACTTGTTTACCGCTCCGATGTCTGCGCGAACGTCATCGCCATCTAGCAGTAGAGGGATTGCTCTCAGAGTGTTGTTCGGGTCATGACGGCACTGTCCGCTCTTCCTGTCGAAGGCCCAGCCGTGAGCATGACACACAATCAAGCCATCCTTTACGGAGCCCTCATGAAGCATGGCTCCCTGATGGGGGCATCGGCTTTCAAACAACGCGACTTCCTTCGCCGAACGGACAAGGACGAGATCGACTCCGTCGATCTCGACGTGCACGGGTACATCGCTCGGAAGGGCGGAGAGATTGGCCACAGTCCTAAACATGGCGGTCCTTTTTTGCGGGCGTTGCGCGGCATCCATTGACAAGACCTGCGACGGCAGCTCGCGCGCTCGCCTCTCAAACAATGTCACTCGCGACCGTGTGCGCCGCACCGTTCAATTCAGCGCTCAGGCGGGAAGCCAGTCATTTGAGGGTCGCTGCGAGTCCGAGCCGAATCTGGAACCGACCAATTGTTCCGCAGCGCTTCGGAGAACAATGCGAAGACACATGGGTTAAAAGCCGGGGCTATTTGAGACCTGAGTTCGTCACGCGCTGGCTAGAAGGTCATGGAAGCGCACAACATGGGTCGATGGCTGTGGTTCTTGCGCCTCAAGAAGCGCTTTGAATTCCGCAATCCCAAACCGAGCAACGACGTTTGAGTCGTCGTCCAATATTTCGTAAATGAGATCATCGACGTTTCGATTGCTGAAAAACGCAATCACATCTTGATCCCCGCCGCCCTCCGTATGCGGCTCTCCATCCGCTTTGCCAGCCACGTAGCTCCCGGTTGGGCGGATTTCTTTTAGTTCTCCGTTCGGTCGATAGATAAGCAGCTCGCCTTGCAAAACAAACGTGATGTAATCAACCTTGTGTCTGTGCAGGACAATTTTTGCGTTTGCGTCAAACTTGAAGAGGACATCAACAATGCGCTTTTCCTCGTCCACAGCGCAGACATGAAAAGCCATATGTGGGATGTCATTAAGAGTATACCAACTGATATTGCGCGTATCAAAAGGCAATGTGCTCATCTGGAACCTTTCTCAGCAGGATTTAGAGAAGCATGACGGGTTCATATGCCAGTAGACGCGGGTGTTTACATGGTCGCGATGGTCGTGCGCTGATCGTCTTCGAGCGCTGGGAGGGGACATCACAATTTCCAGGTCATGGTACGCCGTAGCAGCGCATCCCGCTGCCAGCGACTAGCGAGCGGTGCAAGCCATCCTCGAATATCCGAATATCACGAAAGTGCGCCTTGCCGCCGAGACGCTGTAAGACCGAGTTCGCGATGAGCCACACACCAACGATCCGTTCCGGCAGCTTGTGGCCGATGGCCTTACGATAATCTGCGGCGACCCGGCGAGTCTCTTCTTTCCACTTCCCGAGGTTCTCTGTGCCAGTCTCGACGATCAAGTGAGTTTCGCGGTCACACCACCATGGAAGGGGGCACGTGAAGTGATAATCAGTCGGCAACTCCTTGCTCCAAAGATAAGTTATGTCCCGACCATTATCGAATTCGAGCGCTACGCTGATATAGTCATGTGTCAATGCCAGATCCTCTGGCAATTCAGAAGGCAGCTTTTCCACGAGCCAAGACCAGGAAAGGCGGGTGAGTTCATTAAGCGGTACGTCCAACGGCGTTTGGAGAATGCAGCAATCTCCATCATGCGTATCCACCAGAATGTCGGTACCGGTGCCAGAGAAGATGGTTACCTCCCCGAACATATCCATAAACGTCCAGTTTTTCGGAGGGTTCACCACGGTGACAGGAGCATCCGAGAGCTTGACCGAATAGCCAATGCCGCCTTCAAAAGCTGCCCTCGGACCCGGAATGAAAGCGCCATCCGCACCATCCCACAGGGAAAGCGCTTTGCAGAAAGCTTCGACCTCCCCGTCGGCCCATGCCTCGAAGACGGTTTCCGTTTCGAAAATGATCTTTCTAATGGGGCCGCTCCTGCCGATCCTAACCCACAACGAATATTTCGGCTGAAGGATGACCGCGTGATCGCGATCAACGATATTTGCACCGGTTGATGAAACGCTGAATTTTTGTCCACGCGCGACCCTGCATCCAGTCGGGGTCCATTCCGTCTCCCCCCCGGTCAAGACAGGGTCTCCAGACGTCACTGGAGTGATTTCATCAAAGATGCGCATGACCGCCTGGCGCTGCTGGCTGTCCCATCGCGCGAGAGTTTCCTGTTTTACGGCTTCGGAGTCGACTGCTGTTTTAGGTTCTATTACCGTTTCGGGATCTGTCACTGTCATGGGCGTTCCCTCTCCAAATCTTCGCCTCTGCCCATTTCCAGCGCTGAATCTTCAGGTAACTGACAGGTGCATCGAACGATTCGAATTTTATTTATCGGCGTCTGACAATTCGGCACTCTGTGATCGAGTTGATCTGCAGTTAGCGCTCGCGTGTCAGAACAATCACATCCTGATCTTCGCCCTCCGTATGCGACGCTCGGTTGGCTTTGCCAGCGTTCGACAAGCTATCAAGGTTCCAGGCGGGAAATAAAAGTGCTCGTGAATAAGAGCGCCAGTCTCTCGTTCCGTCCGTGAACATAGCTTGGGGCTTAAGTCTGCCTCACCTTGAAAAGGCCCGCTTGCCATTTCACGCCAATAGGCGACATTTGGGGGGCATGCCAATAGGCGACATTTTGGGGGAACATATGGCGCCTCGTATTTCCGGGTTTACCCGCGCTAGCTCTTTGGGCCCGATCGCGGAGTTTATGGGGCGTCAAGGATGTTCCGTATCACGCGTATTGAAAGAAATTGATCTCCCTCTGGCATTACTCGAACAGCCTGATCTCATTATCCCGCTGCGCGAGCAATTTCGTTTTCTTGAACGCGCGGCACGCCGCACGGGCGATCCATATTTCGGTGCGCGTTTGGGGCAAGTTGTCCGGGCGCCGAAACTAAGTGCCTACGGTGCGTGGGTTTGCTCGGCTGACACGTTGCTTGATGCCATAAAGCGCGCTCAAGCTGGACTTCACACCATGTTGCAGACTTCGACGTTCACGAAGCTTGGGCGCCACGGTAAGACGGCTCGGTGGTCGATTGAGTTTGTCGAGCCAGAGACTGAAGGACGTCACCATAACGAGTTCTTGGGGATCAGCTACCAAATCGATACGATCCGCGCCTATGCGGGAAGAAATTGGTGTCCAGAGGTTGTGCTGACGTCTCTTCCGGAAGGCGCCCCACGAGCCCAACTAGAGGAAATTTTTCGCACGAATGTATCTCATGGTCATTCGGCAACAACGATAGTGTTCGATGCGGCGTTGCTAAACTCTCAACGCCTGACTAATGCCAAGACTGGTCATAAGACTCCTGGGTCAGGTTCAAATCTGCCCGATGACATTCTTTCCAGTGTAGCATCTGTTGTCGAACTAGCGCTCTACGACGGCTATCCGCGAATTGATTGGGTGGCGGCCAAACTGGAGGTGCCGCGCCGTTCCTTTCAACGGCTTCTGGAAGCTCATGGGAGCAACTTCAATCACATCGTGGCCGAGGTGATTTTTTCACGTGCCAAAATGCTACTTGCTGCGGATACCACTCCTATAACCGAAATCGCGCTGCAGTTGGGCTATCGCGATGCCGCGCATTTTACGCGCGCTTTCAAACGATGGGCAGGCGTTTCGCCAATCTGTTTTCGAAATCTACAGTGATAGGTTCAGGCGTTTGGTGTTTGTCTTCAGATAAATGTGAGACAGGTAGCTTTTGATTCAGTGGAGCCATGGTCAGTTTGTCATTTTAGACCGCTACTTTGCTGAGAGGCGTGAGCATACGAGTCCAACCGTGTGGTTGTATCTCCGCTGCTTACTTTGACTATCCGAGAAGCACAATCCCGGCGGGGAGGATTGTCGTCCGCGCGCCGAAGACCCGCGCAATCTTGTCGGCGAGGCCGTCGATATCGGCGAGCCGGAACCGCGCACTGAACCGCTCGCGGCCTAAAGCCGCGTTGGTGAGAATCACGCGGCCCGGCCGGTAGCGGTTGATCTCTTCGACGACTTCGGACACCGGGGTCGCGTCGAAGATTATAACGCCGCTCTGCCAGGCAATAATCTTATCCGGGTCGACCGTGACGATTTCGCCAAAACGCCGCGCGGAATAAGTGACTTGTTGGCCCGCGAGGAGCGACATTGAAGTCAGGCCGCATGCGATCATGATCTTCCCGGCGATACCTGTCACGCAGGCCGATTGGCCGTCGCTGCGCAGATCGAAGCGCGCATTGGAGGCGGTGATGCGCCCATCTGCGGCGAGCACAGTAAATGTATCCGAGGACGCGAGGGGCGCGGAAATAATCGCTTCGCCGGAGATCAGCTCGATTCTGTGAGCTGAGCTTTTCGCAGTGCGCAACGCGATGCTTGTTCGTGTATTCATGTCGATGGCGATGTGATCTGGAAGACTTATCTGGCGCTGCTCTCCGGGCTTTGTTCGATAATCGGCAGTGAGCTCCGACCACGATGGCCAAAGCCCAAGCGGTGGATGAATGACCAGTTCGGCGGTGCCCACCACCGAAGCCGCCAATGCGCCGCCGAGAAAGGCGCGGCGTCCCAGGCGGGCGCCACGCGCGGGGGTGTTGCCGGGGGCGGCAGGCGGATTCAATTCGGCCAGCTTTTTCGCCACCGGCTCGACCGCTTGCCAGACCTTGCTGGCGCGATCGAAGGCGGCGGCATGCGCGGGGCTCAGCGTGGACCATGCCTTCAAAGCTGCGACATCCGCCGGGCTCGCGGCGCCGGAGACGAAGCGCACGACCCACGCGTAAGCCTCGTGCTCAAGCGTCGTTGCTGGCGCGAAGCGATCGTCCGGCTCCATCATCCTTCGGCGGCCTCAGTCAATGTCATTCTCCTGTTGATCTGATCCATCCAAGGGCCGCGGACCGAAACGCTGAATGATTTTACGGCCGAGACTTTGGCCGCAGTGCATGAGCGCAAGCTTCAATTCCATTTCGACAAGACGCTGGGAGATATTGAGTCGCGTGGCGATCTCGCGCAGCGTAGCCCCCTCGACTCGCGACGAAATCAGAATATCCCGCCGCCGCGGCGTGAGCTCGGACATCGCCTTCTCAAGTGCCGCGAATTCCGACCGGGCTTCGGCGGCGCGCTCCGGATCGGGGGCGTCATCGACGAGGTTCAGGGCGTCGCGCGCCTCTTCGAGGGTCACGCTGCCGCGCTCGCCACGCGCGCGTTTCAAGGCCATGTTATAGGCAATGCGGAGCAGATAAGGGTAGGGGCGTTTTACCGGGCCCGGCGGCTTTGCAGCCTGAAGCCGCAGCCAGGTATCTTGCAGCGCGTCGCGCGCGCGATCCTCCGAGCCGAGGTAACGCGCCAATTGAGTCTTCAGAGACTCGTATTCCACGACGAGAAGACGGTGAAGGAGCTCCAGGCTTGACTCGGTCATGACGCGCGTGATCGGAGAGGCAACATCATGTCATTCAACCGCCCGATTCTGGTCGGCCGAACGACAGTTCTTCCAAACCGAGGCAGGTGGAAAGACGACCAAGGTGACAGGCTGCGGCATATCCAAAGGTGGCGGAGCGACGGAAAGGCCTTGCACGGCATTTACAAGATCGCGTTGATCCGCGCCATTCTCATTTGCACCGAATATTTCGGCGCGGGAGATCACGCCCGAGGAGGCGAGCCAAACCCGCAGGAACGTTTCTTCCTCTCGCCCGCCTGTCATCGTGCTATGGCATAGAGCCGCGCCGATACGCTCCTGGATATCCGCAAAATAAAATTCGTAAGGGTTGGGTCTGGGCGTGGCCGGTGCGGCTGCGTGAATGATCGGTGCGGGTATCAAAATAAAAGACGTCGGCCCGGTGATTTGCGGGGCGAGTCCGGTCCCCTCAAGCAATCTGCGTAAAGCATCGGCGGGCGGCAGCGTTTGACTCACCGCGTGCGAGCGGCGGCCCGCCGCCAATGCGGCATTGTAATAAAGTTCGAAACCGGTGGCTGTGCCATAGGCGATAAGAGCCTGCGCCAAGGGCTGCGCGGGGATGTGAAAACTAACGCGCATTGACGATGACGCGCTATTTATCTGCTCGGCGGCCGCCTCCGGCGCAACTGCGCCAACGAGAATCCCAAAGCCGATCGCGAGGCCGAAAACATTCCGCCGCTGTTGATCCCATAAAATTGATGAGCGCATCATAAAAGCGTGAGAAGACATAACATTACACTTCAATCGACACGGCCGTCACATCGACCCAAAGGCTTGGGTATCTCGCGTGGCCTTTCGTAAGCACAACGGCATCTCCGCTGTGCCGGGTGGTATCGGCGCAAACAACTTAGAAGCCGGAATGTGACACTTATGCGAAGGCGTGGTGTCGCGTTTCTTTGCCGTTTCCGGCGGTCGGGAAGAGCAATGTTCGCCTCAGGGTGCGGATATGTCACCGAACCAAATTTCTTTCGCGGGCGGCATTTTTTCTTTCGGTCGGAGGCATCCGGCGAGGATCAGCTTAGCGGAGGATGATCTCAGCGCGCGCTGCATCGTCCTTGTGATGTCTTCTCCGAGAGTGTTTCATGCCCCCTCGCGTCGCCGCGTCTCGTTCTTCCCGTACGTTTCATGCCACTTTGCTTGCCAGCGTCAGCGCGATCGCGTTGCTGACGTCGGGCGCGCCGACCAGGGCCTTGCCGCTTGGGACCATGCGGGGTGGGAGCGGCGCGTTTGCGGCGAGCGCGAATGCCGCCGCGGCGGCGTTGGCGAGCGTGCAGCAAGCGCAGCAGGCAACGCTGCAGTCGATGAGCAGCCTGACGCGGGCGGTGCAGGCGGTCCAGGCTATGCAGCAGGCCCAGGCGCAGGCTCGGGCCGCCGCGCAGCAGGCGACGAGCGCGGCGCCCGGCCTTCCGTCGGTACCCAATGGCCTGACGCCGGGCGGCCTCGTACCCGTCTACGGACTTGGCTCATATAACGCCCAAAATCCCGATCCGAATGTCTGGCTCGGCGCCAACGCGCCAACCCAGTCGACAAGCAATGGCCAGACATTGGTCGAAGTCCAGCAGACGCAGCAGAAAGCGATCCTGACCTGGACGAGCTTCAATGTCGGCGCAAACACGGAACTCTACTTCAATCAGTCGGCCGGCAATTCCTCGACCGGCAATAACTGGATCGCACTTAACCGGGTCGTCGATCCGTCCGGCGTTCCAAGTCAAATCCTCGGGCAGATCAAGGCCGTGGGCACGGTCTATCTGATCAACCGCAACGGAATCATTTTCGGCGGCGCAAGCCAGGTCAACGTCAGTTCGCTGATCGCCTCGTCGCTGAATTTTCTCGGCGAAAATCTGACCAATCAGATCGTGCCGGGCAGCGCCGCCTGGGACACGCCGATCCCGCCGCCGCCCGGCAGCATTGGCTATGTCCCGGGTTCCGTCGCCGACGCCAACAAAGAATTTCTGACCAATGGCATCGGCGATCCCGGAAACACGACCGGCTCGATTCTCGGCGCGGAAAGCACGTCGCTGGCCAACTTTGAGGGTGAGGGCAATATCACTGTCGAGGCAGGCGCCCAGATTCAGGCCGGTAGTCTCGGCTATGCGATTCTCGCGGCGCCCAACGTCTCCAACGCGGGAACCATCCTTGCACCCAACGGTCAGGTCATTCTCGCGGCCGGCTCGGCGATCCTGCTCTCAACCGCATCGACGGAAACGAATAGCTCCTGGCTTAGTCCCGAGCTCACCGGATCGGTGTACAACCTTGCGAACCCGACGCAGCCTAATGCGACGCCCGTCTTCACCGCGACGAATACCGGCCTGATCGAGGCGACGACCGGTAATGTCACGATGGTGGGTGCGGCTGTGAATCAGGGCGGCGTCGTCGCCGTCACCACCAGCATTACGCGTTCGGGCGAGATCGTTCTGACTGCTGCGGATGAGCAGACCGGCGGCAGCGATTATGGGCGGACCGGTCCGCTGATGCTCCTGCCGGGCTCGGTGACGACGGTGTTGCCGGACGAGGATGGCGAGACGACGACGTCGGATCAGGCGGCCAATACGTCCTTTAAGCCGGGGTCGATTTCGATGACCGCCGGCGCGGTCACCTTCGATGACGGTTCGCTCGTGGAAACGCCGGGCGGCGACGTATCGGTGAGCGCGCAATTGCCCTCCGCCGGCGCTCCGATCAGCGTCGATAGGGATCTCCCCGGCCGCATCTATGTCGATAGCGGCGCGGTGATCGACGTTTCCGGCTTGGCGAACGTAGAACTGCCGGTTTCAGATACGCTTGTCACGATCGGGCCGTTGACGGCGGACGATCTGGCGGATTCGCCCTTGCAGCGCGATGGGTTCTTGCTCGGCCAGACCGTCGTCATCGACAGTTCGATCACCGGTACGCGGTCCGATGGTGAAGCCTGGATCGGCTCGCCGCTCATCGATGCACAGGGTTATGTGAACGAGGTGCCGCGCACCATCGATCAGATGCTGGTCAACGCCGGCACGTTGAGCTTGACCGGCGGCGAAGTCATTACCGCGCCAGGCTCCGTACTCAATCTGACGGGCGGCTACATTCATTATCTCGGCGGCACGATTGCAACGACACGGCTCGTCGATGCGTCGGGCAATATCGTCAATATCGCCGATGCGGATCCCGACGACACTTTTGTCGGTTTCGCGGGCGAGTTCAGCGTGGATCATGCGCACTGGGGCATAACGGACTATTATACCGCGCCACTCCTGCTCGGCGGTTACTACGAGTCTGATTACATCCAGGGTGGCAATGGCGGCGCTCTCAGCGTCATCGCCAATCCCGGCGTCGTGTCCTTAGAGACGACGGGCGCGACCGGCGCGATGATCCTCGATGGCGAGATTCTCGCCTCAGCTGAGATCGGCCCGCACCAGGTACAGGGCGGCGATTTGCCGAGCGGCGGTTCGTTGACGATCGGCTCCGCATCGACCGCGACGCAGAGCATTGTCGTCGCCGATCAGGGCACGCAGCTCGACACCATCGCGCCAGACTTCAATGTGGATACGTCGCTTGTGACGCCGGTCTATGAAGCCATGTCGCAGAGCGATCCGGACAATATCCTCTACACCTCGACCCTTTCCGCGCCGCTCCTCGATGCGGCGGGGTTCTCCTCGATGAGCTTCGCTGCGGATAACGCTAATCTCGCGGTCGACGCGCCGCTCAACGTGCAGCCAGGCGGCAAGATCTCACTCAGCGGCGCCTCGGTGCAGGTCAATGCCGATCTCAGCGCGCCGGGCGGCGCGATCAACATCGTCGGCACGAGCTATACCCTTTCCGCTGCTCCGCGCCTTGGCGACGTCACAGTCGGTGCCGGCGTCACGATCAGCGCGGCGGGGCAATGGGTCAACGATGTCGGCCTCGGCCTTTACCAAGAGACGGGCGACGCGAACATCAATGGCGGCAGCATATCGATCACCACCGACGGCAATTCATACCCGCCGTTCGGCCAGCAATTAACCTCGACTATTACCGATGTCACCGGCGCCATCGATCTCGAACAGGGCAGCGTGCTCGATGTATCGAGCGGTGGCTATGTCGAGCCAAACGGGACGCTCGATGCGATCGATGGCATTCCCGTCGGCAAAGGCGGCAGCATCTCGCTCGAGACCTATGTGTTTAAGAACGGCGAGGGCTTCGGCAATTTCGCTGTCTCCTATCTTCCGCAAGATCAGCCGACGCACGGCACCATCACGCTTGACGGGACTTTACGCGGCTTCGGGTTCTCCGGCGGCGGCACGCTGACGCTGCAGACACTTGGCATCCAGATCGGCGGCAATCCGGATTCGGCCCCGTCCTATGACCTCGTCCTGCCGACGGATTTCTTCTCCAGCCAGGGCTTTGGCGCCTATAATCTAACGGCGCTCTACGATGCGACCGTCACGAGCGGGACCATTGTCACGGTCAGCGAAAAGAATTTTATTCCGAACATCAACGCGCTGATGGCCGCACCGACGGGAGCCAATCTCTACGGCGCCGGCGGTGCGCTGCCGGATGGCCCGCTCGTGTCGGTTGGATCGCTCGATCCCTACGATCGCCAGGCGGCCAATTTCTCGCTGACGGCGGCAGGCTACATGGGATGGAGCACGGACAACGGCGCCGGCGGCAACTTCGCCATCTCTCCGCCTGTTTATGCCGGTGTCACCGGAACGCTTCTCATCGGTCAGGGCGCCGCCATCTTGGCCGATCCCGGCGCGTCCGTTTCGCTCACCTCCTATAATCAGCTTACCGATCTCGGGACGATCGTCGCCCATGGCGGCAGCATCTCGCTCACCGGCGCGCCGGCCGACAGCACGCCGGAGACGAGTTCGGTCTGGCTTGGCGCGGGCAGCGTGCTCGATGCCTCGGGCATTGTCCTCCTCGATCCTTATGCCACGCCGGTTTGGACCGCCTCCGGGGAGATTATTCCGCGCACCGGCAAGGTTTTCGACGGCGGCTCCGTCTCAGTCCTCGACGGTTTCGGTTACGTCGTCGCCGAGGCAGGGTCGGTGATCAATGTCTCCGGAACGTCCGGCACATTCGACATCGCGCAAAGCGGTGGCGGGCTGCGGGGAATCGCTTATGAGCCGACGCCGGTCTGGAGCAATGCGGGCTCGATCACGCTCGGCGGCGCTGGCGGTCTAGCCTATGACGGTACGCTCATCGCCCAGGGCGGCTCGGCGGAGGCCGATGGTGGCACTCTGACGCTCTCCTCGGCAGAGATGGATGTCCTCAACGGTCTGAAGAATCTTGAGGGTTCAACGACCACGAGCGCCAGCGGAATCATCCTGCAGCAATCCGGCACATTGGTGCCGGCCGATCTTCGGCCCGGCCTCGCTATCACCGGCAACACAACCAGTTTTGGTTTTGAACAATTCGCCGTTGACCGTCTCGATGGTTCGGGGATCGACAGTCTAGTGGTCGATTCAGCGGGCTCTGTCGGCTTTGCCGGAAATGTCTCCATCAATCTGGGCCGTTCGTTCATTGCCGACGGCACCGAATATGTCGCGCTGGCGGCGGGCGTGACCAGCATCCCACCCAATCTGGCTTCCGGCGTTGGCAAAGTCGGTGGTACGAACGTGTCGATTTCAGCGCCTTACGTGGATTTTGGTGGTGGCGACGGCGGTCTGGGAACACCAGTTCTGGCCGTAGCCGACGGTACGCTCTCGATCAGCGCCAGGACACTCGACCTAACCGGGCAAATCGCGCTTGAGAACTTCGGCAATGCCGATTTTGTCAGCAGCGGCGATCTCCGGCTTTACAACCTCGTAAATAGCCAAACATCCATCCCAGACGGGGAACTGGTGACGGGCGGCAATCTGACCTTTGAGGCAGCGCAGCTCTATCCGGCCACCGCGAACACATTCATCATCGACGCGGTCGGTCCAACGGTGAACGGCACGCAATTGCCGACGACGGTGACCTTCCTGCCGGGTGGGCCGGCTTCGTCTATACCGCTCTCGGCCGGCGGCAGTCTGCTAATCGATGCGACGAACATCGTCCAGGATGGCACGGTGCGCGTGCCGCTCGGCACGCTGGTGCTTGGCGTCAACGACGCCACGAGCCAGGCGAGCGCGTTCAACAGCCTGCCGTTGGTGGCGACGCAATCGGTGACGCTGGGCGCGGGTAGCATCACCTCCGTCTCGCTCGATGGCGCGACGGTGCCTTACGGCACCACCGTCGATGGGCTCGATTGGCAATACCAGATTTATGGGCCGAACCAGGCGAACGAAAGCTTTTCCGATCTGACAGCGCCGCCGGCGAAGTCGATCAGCCTCGCCGGTACTTCGCTATCACTCGATCCGGGCGCAACCGTCGACCTCTCCGGCGGCGGGACGATCTATGCGTCGGAATGGGTGTCGGGCACCGGCGGTTCGCGCAATCTGCTGCTGCAATCGAATACGGTCTATCAAAGCGGTGCGACGCCGACGCAAGTGCCGCTCTATCCCGACGATCGGCCGATCTATGCGGTGATCCCGGGCTATAACAGCCCCGTCGCCCCCATCGATGAGGGGATGGCGCCGGACGGCGCTGCCGTCGGAGAGCAGGTCTATCTCTCGGGCGTCGCCGGCCTGCCCGCTGGCATCTATACGTTGTTGCCGGGGCAATATGCGACCATGCCCGGCGCCTATCGGGTGGTGCAGCAGACCGGGTCGGTCAATGCTGTGGCAAGCCAGAATATAGTGCTCCCCGATGGCAGCGGCATTGCCGAAGGCTATTTCATCGATGGCCTCACCGGCGCGCGCTCGGCGCAGACGACCTCGTTCCTCGTGCAGTCGGCTTCGGTCTGGGGCCAATATTCACAATATGTACGCACAAATGCGAACAGCTATTTCGCCGGCCAAGCGGCGGAGGCCGGGACGGCGGTGCCGCGGCTGCCACGGGATGCGGGGCAATTGGCGCTTGCTGCTTCCAACGCGCTGACACTTGGCGCGACCTTGCAGACGCAGCCAGGCGCGGGCGGGCGGGGCGCGCTGGTCGATATCACCTCGCAAGACATCCAGATTGTCGGCAACGGCGAAGCGGCGCTGCCCGGCTATCTGCAGATCGGCGCCGACGCGCTTGATCAATTGGGTGCTGCAAGCCTGCTCATCGGCGGCATCCGTAGCCAGACCAGCTCAGGCGAGGCGATCGATGTCGGCGCCAACAGCATCGTGGTGTCGAACGATGCCAGCGATCCGCTGAGCGGTCCGGAGATCATTCTTATTACCAAGACCGATCCGTCGAACGACGATCCGAATGCTCCGACCAGCCTGCTGGTCGAAAGCGGCAGCGTGATCGAGGCGAAGGGTTCCGCCGCCGAAACGCCAGAGACGATCATCATCGGCCAGGACGCCAACAGCACGACGGGTGCCGCGGCGGTCAGCGGCGATGGCGCGCTGCTTGCCGTTTCGCAAAACGGCATCCTCAGCATCGTCCGCAACGATCTGCCGGCGTCCTCGCAGGGGCTGTTGACCATCCAGGGCGGCGTAACGCTGGCGGGCGGCGCCGGGCTCACGCTCGATGCCGCGGGCAATACTTTGGTCGATCCAAGCGCGGTACTGAGCGGCAGGGCGATCGCCGCCGACAGCGGTCTGATCACCTTTGTCGATGGCAACACGGCCTCCGCCAATCTCTCCGGCATGGTGATCGGCGCCGATACGCTCGCGCAATTCGCCAATGCGCAAGAGGTGCTCCTACGCTCCTATGGCGCCATCGATTTCGAAGGCAATGTCAGCGTCGATGTGCAGAACGGCCTTGAGCTGAGTGGCGGCACGTTCTCGGATGGTGCAGCGGGCGATGCCGGCAATGTCTCGATCAGCGCCGGCACGCTGACGCTCGCCAATGATCTCGGCGCGACAGCACCCACCAATGCGACCGCGGGCAGCGGCAGTCTCTCCCTGAACGGCGCCGAAATCGACTTCGGTTCGGCCAGCCAGGGCGCGAGCACGACGGCCTTCTCCGGCTTCGGCTCTGTCGCAGTCAATGCCACAAACGGCATCGTCGGCCAGGGCGCCGGCACGTTCAACTTCGGCGCTCTGCCGGTCACGTTGACAGCGCCAGTGATCCTCGCCGGCGCCGATGGCAATGCGACGCTGAAAACCACGGGCGCGCTTGTGCTGAACTCAGCCCCTGCGGCGGGTGCGACTTCCGCGGCAAGTGCGTTCGGCGGTGCGATCACCCTCATCGGCGGCTCGGTTGTCGATAACACGCTGATCGAAGCGCCGGCGGGCAATGTGACGCTCGAAGCGACCACAGGCGATCTCGACGTGAATGGCGGCGCCAACCTTTCCGTCGCCGGCATCAACAAGACCTTCTTCGACACCGTCACCTATGCCCCCGGCGGCACGCTGTCGTTGACCGCCACCCGAGGTGCCATCGTCGTCGCCGGCGGCGCCGTCCTGGATGTTGCGGGCGGCGCCCAAGGCGGTGACGCCGGCGATCTCATCCTGAATGCGGCCGGCGCCGTCACCCTGGATGGCAGCCTGGCCGGCCAGGTGACCGACCCCAGCTATCGCGGCGGCATCTTGCAGCTCACCTCGGGCGGCGCGGTCGATCTCGACCGCATCGCGGATCTCGCCACCCAGGACGGCATGACCGGCGCGATCGTGGTGACCAGCGGGCAGGGCAACCTAATCCTGTCGGCCGGCAACACTCTGACCGCGCGCAACGTCTATCTCACCGCCAACGGCGGCAATGGCCAGCCCGACCCGAACAACGGCAATCTGGTCATCGATGGGACGATCGATATTTCCGGCCAAGCGGCGGGCATGGTCACGCTTTACGGCAAGAGCGGCGTCGACATCGAAGGCACCGTGCTGGCGACGAGTTCGATTCCCGGACAGATGGGTGGCACCGTCACCATTGGAACCAGCGGCGCCCCGGATGGTGCGACAAACGCCACCTATGGCTATGAAAACGTCCAGCCCGGCGACAGCGGCACCATCACCGTGGGCGCCAATGCGCTGATCGATGTCTCCGGCGGCTCGGCCGACAGCGGCGGCACAGTCTCCTTCCGCGCGCCGCTGTTAGCCAACGGCGACGTGAACATTGTCTTCAACGGTGGTGGCGCGAACATCGAGGGTGCACGCACGGTCACCATTGAGCCCTATGCGGTGTGGAGCACGACCGACCCGTACACCGACGCCGCCAAGCACTTCGACGGCATCATCGACCCGTCCGGCTATTATCAGGATAGCAACGGCGGCGCGCCGCAATACGTCGCCGGCACGTGGACCGATGCCATAGGCAACATCTTACCGGCGCCCACCGATGCGGCAACGCTCGCCACATACCAGGCGAACGATTACTTCACGCCGAATACGGCCAACGCTGATCACCAAACTTTCTACGGTTATATCGACGGCAACGCCGCTAACGGCGCCGGCACGCTGATGGCCTATGTGGAGAATCCTGGCTACAGCTTCGGCAATCGCTATGCCGGTATCGCCAATGTCCAGATCGCGCCCGGCATCGTGCTCGAAAATCCCGACGTCAATAATAACGGCGGCGCCATCTCCGTCGTGACCAACTGGAACCTCGGTGCGGGCACCGATGACGGCATGGGCCATGTGACCCAGGTCTTCCGCTACAACGGCGTCGCGCCGATCCTCTCCGTGCTGGCGAGCGGCAATCTCAATATCGAGGCCTCCATCACCGACGGCTTCTATCAGCAGAATGGCGGCGTCGGGCTAGCCGATCCGATCCAGGCGCCTCCGTCGGCCTACGACGCCGCCAATGCCGCTTATCAGACGTCGTTGGTCGACGTGGTAGAGACATATTGGACCGGCCAAGTTTTCCTCGCCAGTGATGTCCAAAACGGGAATACCAGCAATCCCATCGATATCACATCAGACCCATACTACACGCCGCTGATGGCGCCTCTGCAGGGGCAGTCTCAGGCTTACTACAACAATTATATGAATTATATCGTCAATGATTGGGGTGACGGTTCCGTCTCAACGACATTCGGCTTCATCGCGATATATGAGACCTTCTTCGGCGTTACGAGCTATACCAATCCCGCGACGGAGGCGGTGACGGCCACCGCGCCGCAGATTGCGAATTTCAATTCCTATGCCCAATATGCTTCGAGCTATCTAACCTGGCTGAATAACAATTTCAGCGCGACGACAACGGACACGCCGCCGCCGTTGCTGCAGCCAATCTATGCCGGCAATTACACGACTTATTCGTCGAGCTACGGGGTCTATTCGGCCGACTATCTGACCTATGCGAATGATGTCGCCAATCTTCAGAATGGCGGGATATCGAACGGTCTCGGCAGCCCGTTAGTCTACGCCCCGTATGCCCCAGCCGCCAATCCCGGACAGCAGGTTGGAAACCCGGCCTATATAAACGCGCTAACGAATTATAACGCAGCCGTTGCAGCGGTCGGTCCAAATTTTTACAACGGCACGATCAATATCGCTTCTGCGTATGGCGGCGGAACCGCGAACATCGCGGCTGATCCCTATTATCAACCGCTCCAGGCACCGCTTCAAAATCAAACAGATGCCTATTACGCAAATTATGGGGACTATCTTTCCGAATTTGGCAATCCGAATATTCCAGCCAATGGAGCCGTCACTTTTTACAATACTTATCAGGACGTTGGGGGCGCCTTTGCGCCCTACGATCCCACGACTCTGGTGGCGCCGCAGCCGGCCAATTATTCCAGCTATGCGGCTTATGCGGCCGCCTATCAAAGCTGGCTGACAAGCAATTTCAACCCCGCCAAACTGACCGCCGACAAAGGCCTCATCCAGACGCCTTCTCCGATATTGTTGCCGATCGATAATGGCGACTATTCCGCCTACTCATCGGACTATGTCGAATATATCACCGGTTTTGAGGCCTATTTGAACAACTTCAACGAATTGAGGTGGGATTCGACATATCCGGTGCCCTATGCGCCGTTCGTACCTGCCAGCGATCCCTCAAATACGGTCAGTCTCGGAACCTTGCCGATTGTGCTGCCGGCGGCCGACAACAATCCGGACGACCAGCCGGTCGCAGGCAATCCGATCGCGCTCTATGCCGCGACGCTGCTTGGCGGCTCCAGCACCAGTTATCGCCTGGTCGCGGGGGCGAATCTCTCGAGCGCCGATCCGCTGTCGGTCAATCCCCTGGCCGCGAACGGCTCGATCAATTTGGGCGGCTATCTCGCGGTCAAGGACACGGCCTCGAATGATGCGAATGACAATCCATTATCGGGTGACAGCGTCGTCACCGGCGAGACACTGTACTTCCCCACGACAATACGCACAGGCACGGGTTCGATCGATATCGCCGCCGCGGACGATATCGACTGGACCGGCAGCCCGGCGCCTGCAGCTATCTATACGGCAGGCGAGCCGGCGTCGGGGACGACCGCCGACACTTCGGCTTCTATCACGAGGGAGTCGATGTCGGTTTTGAACCTCGACATCCAGGGCGAATTCGTTGTGACCGGCCCCGTGCAGCCTGTAAATGCAGGCAACATCACGATCAACGCAGGCGGCAATATCAACGGAGACGAGGAGGTCTATGATACCACCGGCGCTGCGACGGGAACCGCGGGCGCTTTCATCGCGCAGTTCTGGTGGCAGTGGATGCAAACGGGCAATCCCGCCAGCGGCATGTCATCATCCATAAATTTTGCCGCCTTCGATCAGGGCGTGATGTCGGTCGGCGGCAATATCGACGTAACCGCAGGCGGCAATATCAGCGAACTCTCCGTCTCACTGCCGACGACCTGGAATATTTCCAATGACGCGGTGAATACATTGGGGGGTGGCAATCTCTCGGTCACCGCCGGCGGCAACATTCTGGGGGGCGACTATTTCGTTTCGAACGGCACGGGGTCGTTGACTGCCGGCGGTGAGATCGGCTCGGCGTTCACCCTGTCAACGATCGTGTATACATTGCTCGGGGCTAAATACAGCGCCACGGCGCCGATGGCGCCGCTGCTCGGCTACCAGAATACGGACTGGACGGTAACAGCCCGTCAGGATGCCGATATCGGGGGCATTTACGATCCCGGCTACGCCAGCCCTGGCGTCGGTGTCGGAGTCGGTCAAAGCCCCAGCAGCACCTCATCCCTGTCGATCCTTTCGACCGTGGGGGATGCGGACCTCGACACAATGACCGCGCAGGGCGCCCCGGCCCTCAGCTCGCTCGACGACGGCACCATTTTGCCCGCGTCGCTCAGCATGACGGCGCTCGACGGTGGAATTGCCATCGACAATGCCGGGCAACTCTGGCCGTCGGTGAATGGGCAACTGACCTTGCTCGCCAATCAGTCGATCAGCTTCGCGAACGATGTCGTTGGAGGGTCGGGGAGTGAATATTTCGGTCTGCTCGACGTCGATCCGTCGACGTTGCCCTCGCCGCTTAATCCGACTTCAACGTTCTTCGCGGCCGGAACAGGCTTGGTCCCGAGCAGTGATCTGCGCTACGAACATACGGTCTCCCACGCACAGAACGCCAATCCGGTGCGGATCTACGCGCTGAACGGCAATATCACGGACGGAACTGTGGATGATCTCGGCTTCTATTACGACGAGCTTGTCCTGGAGCCCAATAAGCCGGCCTTCATTCGCGCCGGGAGCGATATCGTCAACCTCTCCTTCCTCGGCGAGAATTTCTATGCCTCGGATGTTACGCGCATCGTTGCCGGGCACGACATCTACGATCCGGCCTTGGGAACGGCGCCGCACATCGATCCGGCATGGGCATACTACCTGACGCCGGCGCTGGAGCTGGCCGGCCCCGGCTATTTCGATGTCGAGGCGGGCCGCAATATCGGGCCGCTGACCTCGGCGAACCAGGCCTATCAGACTCTTGAGGACACCTCGCCTGTCACCGGCATCCAGACCATTGGCGATCTTTATAACGGCGCTCTGCCGGACCAGAGCGCCAATATCTCGGTCCTGTTCGGTATCGGTAAGGGCATCAATGATGAAGGCTTCGCCGATGCCTACCTTGATCCGGCGGCGCCGCCAATCCCGGGCGTCGGCAGTCTCACGCCCGAACTCGTGGCTTATGTCGAGCAGATCGAAGACGATCAGCTCAGGCGCGCCGGGCAGCAAAACCCCAATGTCACATTGACCGCCGATCAAGCCTGGGCGGCCTTCGAGACCTTGCCGCAATATCAGCAGCAGGCCTTCATCGACCAAGAGTTCTTCAACGTCCTGACGCAGGTCGGTGCCGACTACAACAACGCCGACAGCCCGTATTATCATCAATATGCAAGGGGCTATGACGCCATCAACGTGCTCTTTCCTGCGAGCTACGGCTATACGCAGAACGACCTCAATGGCGGCACCAATGGCGCGAACCAACTCGTCGATACGGGCTATTTCGACATGCGCGGCGCCACGGTGCAGACGCAGGAAGGCGGGAACGTCAATATCCTCGGTCCCGGCGGCGAAATCCTCGTCGGCAGTTCCTCGGCGCCGCCTTACGTTGTCAATTCCCAAGGGCAGACAATCATCGGTCCAAACCAGCAGGGTATCATCACGCTGGAGACGGGCGATGTCGACATTTTCAGCGACCAGAGTCTGCTGCTCGCGCAAAGCCGCATCTTCACCGAACAGGGCGGCGATATGACGATCTGGTCATCCAATGGCGATATCAACGCCGGCGAGGGCGCCAAGACGAGCTCCGACGTGCCGCCGCCGCTGTACAAGGTCGACCCAGACTTCTATTTCACCCTCGATGCGAAATCCGAAGTGACGGGTGCCGGTATCGCGACGCTGCAGACGATCCCCCGCGCCCCGCGCGGAAACGTCTATCTGATCGCACCGCGCGGCACGGTCGATGCAGGCGCCGCTGGCATCCGTGTCTCCGGCAATCTGGACATCGCCGCGCTGCAGGTCCTCAATGCCTTCAACATCCAGGTGCAAGGCGCCACGGAGGGTGTCCCAACCGTCGCGGCCCCGAATATTGGAGCGCTTGACAGCGCTTCATCTGCATCCGGTGCTGCGACCAAGGCGATCACTGCAACCGGGCAGGGCAATAACGCAGCGGTGCCAGCTTCGATCCTCATTGTCGAGATCGAAGGCTATGGCGGAGACGATGGTAGCGAAGGCGCCGCCCCGGACCAGCTCAAGAAGACCCCTCCGCACAATCTGCATGGCGACAACGACACGCAGGATCCCCGAAACCGTGTTCAAGTCCTAGGCGCCGGTCCGATCAGCGAGAGCGACGCCTTGAAGCTTGCAGATGAACGGCGCAGGTCGGTCGAGCCTTGAACCCAGTATGGACGGGATTCCGGAAAAGAGTCAGAGCCGGCCGGGCTCGATCGGCTTCAAAATTGTCGAATGCAATCAGGTTCTCTCCAGCCGGCTGAGATTGACGTCCGGTGCGAGCACAAGACCGAGAGCCCAGCCGATATAAAAGCGCACATCGACCCAAAAGTCGGCCGCGTCGTAGAGCTGAAACGAGGCGACGTGCAAGACCTTTGTCGCCGCCTGAATGAAAAGGGCTGTTGCCAGCCAAACAGCGCCGACAGCGATAACCAGTCCGGCGCCGCGACGCAGATCAGACGGGATATTGTAGCGATATCCGAGGGCGAGGATCGCCAGGCAGGGCACGGCGGCGCTGATCAGGTAACCGACCGGCCATGCAAGTAAATATTCGGCGACAAGCGGGGCGACAGCGCCCGCGATGCCAAGCGGGATCGCAAGCCAGCGCTGTTTTGCGCCGAGCCAGGCAATCGTAACTGCGAAGGGCCCCATCGCCCAGGTCGCAACAAGCACAAAGGCCGTCAGAAGACCGGCGCTTTTATCGATATGTCCGTTGTGCTTGGCGGATACGAACGCGATCAGCGCATCGTGCAGGCAAATGGACACGATGGCGAACGCGAATGCGAGGGCCGCGGCAAATAAAGCGTTGGCTGTCCGCTTGCGTATTGGTCGATGCATCGCGCGATCGACGAGACAGTCTCGCAAATATTGCATCATCGGTTCGACGAAGAAGGCGAGGATCATTCCGACCAGAAGGGCCGAAGGCAGCCACGTCCAGATCGGTTCCGAAAATGCAATTCGTACGCCTTGCCAAATGAATTCGGGGGCCGCAGCGCAAATCGACACCCACAATGACACGATCACCGCAGATAGACCTGCGACCAGCGCGGAGGCGATATTCGATCTTGTCAGCAAATCACTTTTGGACAGCATGAAATATCTCAACGCTGAAGTGTTGCATGTCTCGGTGCTTTCTCGAAGTCGTCAAAAGTGGCGCCTCGCTTCGTCAGGAAATGGCCCAGAGCCTGACCGTCTTGTCGCCCCCGGACGCAAGCAGGCTTCCGTCCGGAGAAAACGCAACGGAGCCAACCTCTCCAGAATGCCCCGATAGCGTGCGCAGAACTTGTGCTGTGTCCGGGTTCCAGAGTTTGACCGTGTTATCAAATCCGCCGGAGGCAAGAAGGCGTCCGTCCGGCGAAAAGGCGACGGCAATAGGCCATTCGGTGTGCCCGGTGAGAGATTTTAACGGTTTGCCGCTGCTGCCTAACTTGGTGTTGTCTACAGCCCAGAGCGTGATCGACTTCAACTCTCCCGCCGATGCAAGAATTCGACCATCGGGCGAGAAGGCGAGTCCTAAGGTCGGCGCATCGCTCTTTAGCGACGGGCCTATTACAAGCTCGCTTGTCCAGGTCTTCCATAACCCGATGTTATTGCTGTTGGTGAATCCTACGGCCAGGGGCGAACCACTAGGCGCGAATGCAAACGCACTGACGTCGCTCATATGAGCGAGGGAGTCTGACTGTTTTCCGGTTTCAAGGTCCCAAGATCTAAAACCGGAGTTGGTCCCGCCGGACACGAGCGTTTGACCGGATATGGCGATTGCATTGACGTACTGCCCGTGATCGAGGGTCAGCCTGAGTTGTAAAGTTCCGATATCCCAAACCTTAATCGACCCGTCCCAGCCTCCGGAGACGAGGCTTTTGCCGTCGGGCGTGAACGCGACTGCGAAGACCTCCAGTTTGTCCGCTTCGAGGGCCTTTCTGAGCTGCCAAGTTTGCGTGTCCCATATCCTGACCATTTTGTCCCAACTGCCGGCGGCTAGAAAACGTCCATCCGGCGAAAACGCCACCGAACGAACCTCGCCGTCTGTATTCAATACGCGAAGCTGCGATCCCAACGTGTTGGAGTGCACCGCTCTCCAGATTGCGGTGCCGGCCCCTAACAGCGCGGCGCCGGCAACCCCGGCCGTAACGATCAGATTCCTGCGAGACAGCCCGATATGGCCGTCCCGCGTGGAGTCCACTGGATCTAAGGCGGAAACCGCGGCGGCCGCGTCGGGCTCGCTTTGAGGCGCGCCGGGCTCCCGCGCATCCTGAGCCGCTCTTGTGCCATCGGTGCGCTCGCCCGTGTCGCTCTGCCGCGTGTGTTCCGCGGTCGTATTTTGGCTCGTTACCTGTGCCGGCGGCTCGCAAGGAAGATAGAGGGCATTGCGTATATGCGTGCAGACACGTTCGACCGCGCGCCGCACTTCAGTCGTGGCAATATCAAGATGTCGAAGCTCGCGCCAATCCTCGTATTGACGCGCCGCGAGGATGGACAGGACAGAGTCTCTTTGCTGAGCGGGCTCGTCATTCAAACCGGGCACATCGATATACAAAATCGGGAAGATGAGATCGTTGCGCCCGAGGGCCGCTTCGCGCGCGAGAAAACGCTCAAGTTCCTCGCTGCAATAGGGACTGCGCACGACCGTCGGGGTGATAATCGGAATAAAAAAAGCCGACTCCGAGATAGCCGCGTCTATTGCCTTTTTCCAGAGCCGACCCGCCGCGATCGCCTCTTTGTCTTGCCAGAGCCGAAATGTCTTGCGTGAGCGGCCAAGCTGGCTTCGCAACTCGCTCTGAATGCGTTCCCGCAAAGCAGAGAGTGCTGCGCCGGAATCCTGGTCATCTTCGCGCGAATAGCTGAAAAATCCAACGAGCTCGGGAAGATCAACGAGGCGGAACACGATGCCGAAGCCCCTGCCGAAAGCTTGGCGATGTTATCATGCGCAGGGGGATAGTAAATAAACGCCGCAGCGCGCGTACCTTGGCCGGCGAGGCTGGAGATGTTGCGACCGATAGTCTATGAGAAATTCGGATCGACGACGGTCGGAGACGCGCCTGTTTCCTCGCTGAGATAATCCGTCGTCTGCGGCCCAAGTTTGGAGATCGACATGGCGCAACCGGCGCTTTTTAAACCGATTTCTGTTCGGACTTTGCATCTGCGCAACCGGATTGTCATTGCGCCGATGTGCCAATATTCGGCGCAAGACGGGCGCATGAACGATTGGCACCTGATCCATCTCGGCCAGCTCGCGCTCTCCGGAGCGGCCCTGTTGACCATCGAGGCGACCGCAGTTCTTCCGGAAGGACGGATCAGCTACGCCGATGTCGGGCTTTGGGATGACCAAACCGAATCGGCGATGGGCCGCGTGCTGGAGGGCATCAGACACTGGTCCGACATTCCAATTGGCGTGCAACTGAACCACGCAGGCCGCAAGGCGTCGGTTGAGGTGCCATGGAAGGGCGGGGCGCAAATTGCCCCCACCGGCGAAAATGGCTGGCAAACGTTCGCACCCTCCGCGATTGCTTTCATAAAGGGACAGGCCTTGCCGGAGGCCCTGGATCGAGAGGGCTTGAGACGGATTCGCGACGCTTTTGCAGCCGCGGCCGCCCGCGCGGCGCGCCTCGACATTGATCTTGTGCAAATTCACGTCGCGCACGGCTATCTGCTGCATCAGTTCCTCTCGCCATTATCCAATCAACGGAGCGATGAATACGGCGGGTCCCTCGAAAATCGGATGCGGTTCCCGCTCGAAGTCTTCGACGCGGTGCGCGGCGCGTTCCCCGCTGAAAAAGTTGTGTCTGTAAGACTGTCCGCCACCGACTGGGTCGATGCAGGTTGGGACATCGAGCAAAGCCTCGTTTTCGCCAAGGCGCTCGAGAGGAAAGGCTGCGACGCGATCCACGTCTCAAGCGGCGGCCTGCATCCGGCGCAGGATATACCGGTGGGGCCGAGCTATCAGGTGCCGTTGGCGCGTGCCGTCAAATCCGCGGTGAACATGCCGGTGATCGCCGTAGGATTGATCACCGGCTTCGAGCAGGCCGAGGCGATTGTCGGAACGGGCGACGCCGATATGATCGCCTTGGCGCGAACGATTCTCTATGATCCGCGGTGGCCATGGCATGCGGCCGCCGCGCTCGGCGGACACGTCCGCGCCCCGGATCAATATCTGCGCTCTCAGCCGCGGCAGTTCAAAGATTTGTTCGAAGACGAATAGTGCGACGCTAGAGCGTTGGACGTTCAAATTGAATCGCTCGGCGCTTTTAAATCTTCCTCATCGCATCGGATTTGTCCGAAAACCGCTTCGCACTTTTCGGTCCGATGCTCTAGTCGCGCCGAGGGCGGTTGAGCGTGAAGGATTCGAACGGGGCGAGCTGACCGTCCGGCCCTACAACATCGTAATACGTCACCTCGATGGAAGTGATGTCGCCGCGATGTGCCCCGGGATCGACGGTGAATGCCGCGAATCCATAGGCATGCGCGGCGTTTCGCACCGCCGACCACGGCGCGTGCTCTTTCACGTAAACAGGCGGCCGCTTGCCGGTTTTCGGATCGGGTTCGCCGACGGCGGTGATGACGCGACACGCCGGCGGGTTGAAGAACAGCCGGTTCGAGGGGACGGAGGTTCCACCGCCGCCGATCACCATGTGCACCGTACCTTTGCTGGTGTCGATGACGTCGGTTGCCGTCGCCGCGGGGACGGGCGTCAAGGTGGCGTTCGATTCATGGCCGCGGAGCGGATGCGAGCGTTCATAGTGATGCTCGTGCCCGCAGACGACGAGGTCAACGCCGTATTTGTCGAACAACGGCAGCCATTCCTCGCGAATTCCGAGGTCCGCGCCATTGAATTGGTCCGCGGTCGAAATGGCGACCTGGTGCATGCAGACGACGATCCAGTCGATATCAAGATTGGCTCGGGTGGCCGCCAATTCCTTTTCCAGCCAGATCTTCTGGGCGCCGGCTGAATAGCCTCGAACATAGGAATTGCCGCTATCCTGGTAGACGATGTCGTCGTTGGCGATGCTGATCACGCGCACCGAACCGGCAGTGAAGGCATACCAAAGTCCGCGCGTCACGTCCGTCTGGCCGGTGGCCTCTGGCACCGAAAAGTAGGTTTGATAGGCGCGATATCCGATCGGTCCATTGCCGAGTTCGTTCTCGTGATTGCCGGGCGACGGCATCCAGGGGCGTTTGCGGGCGCTGCGGCTGTTGTTCTCCCAAAAATCCCACCAGGTCCGAACCCGGTCCTCGGCGATATTGGCGTAACAGAGGTCGCCGTTGAACAAATGGAACAAGGGCTGCAGCCGCTCGACGCCGAGCGTCGTGTCACCCGCGGCGGGCGAGCCCAGATTATCGTTCACGAAGACCGGCTTCGGGAGCGTCATGCCCGCCGGCGGCACGAATTTCTTGCCAAGCGTCGGCGTGCCCTGATCGCCGAAACTGGTGAACGTGAACGTCGCGCGACCACGCGGCGAAGTTCGGAACGTGGCGAACTCCGGCTCGGCACCGTCGTGCATCGCCGCGTAGAGATAAGCGAAGTCCGGCTGCAATCCAGCGAGCTTCGCATGATGCGCGTAGACCATCTGGCCAGATTTCGCATCTTTATAGCTCGCGACGTCAGCCGCAACCTTTTGCTTAAGCTCGCCGTCGAGATGCCCGAGCACGACACGAGGATTGCGAACGGGCTGCAGACTGTGCCACGACACCACCACCTCCGAAGAGGCATCCGCGCCGAACTGCAGATGGACGCCGGCAACAGGGGGAACAGCAATCGGATCGGGCGAGGGGCGCGTTGATGGTGCGCCTTTCGCCTCCCCGGTTCCGATGAGGGAATTCGCCGCCAGCGCGCCTCCACTGATTCCAGCGGCAGCGAGCAGCTTGCGACGACTGATTTCGAGGTTGAACTCTGCGTCCTGTTTGGTCATCACGATAAAACCGTCCGACAGTCTGGGCTCAAGGGCTATCGCCGCTCGGTGACAGTTCGTTAACCGGGAGGCGCTTCATCGCCGCCACAGCCTTGGCGGTTCTTATTTCAGCGAAGGTCTGCCCGCAAATCGGCATCACGGTGGCGTCGCAAAGCGGGAATAGCGTCCAGCGTCCCATTTTGCCTATGGAAGCATGAAAACAGTTCTGTTCCTCTGCACAGGAAATTACTACCGAAGCCGCTTCGCCGAGGAACTCTTCAACCATCTGGCGGAGCGAAACGGATTAGATTGGCGCGCACGATCTCGCGGCCTCGCCCTTGAGCGCGGCGTCCACAACATCGGACCGATATCGACCTTCGCCGAGGCGGCATTGAGCGCGCGCAAAATTCCCATCAAGGGAATCGACCGCATGCCAGAGCAATGCACCAATTCGGACCTGGAAGTGGCCGATCTCATCATTGCGCTGCATGAAGACGAACACCGTCCACTGGTGATCGAGCGCTTTCCCCTATGGGACAGCCGGGCCGAATATTGGCGGGTGCCGGATACGGACCTTCTTTCGCCCGATATCGCTCTCCCGAGCATCGAGAAGCTTGTTGGTTCGCTCGTGGCTCGGCTTCGCGGGCGCGAGGGAGCGCCTGGCTAACTTCCCGAGCGAAGCAACGACCGTTACATAGATGTCATATTATTTATATTTTTAAGCGGCGTCTAAACTCACCTGGGGCATGCCGGTGATCCGGCGATGGCCCAAGAATGTTATGCACATCGAACATTTTCAAAAATCGAAGTCTTCTTTTACGCCGTCGTGGGTGTGGCGGCAGCTCGGCCTTGTCATTTCACTGGGGGGCGCGATCAGCGTGGGGTCGCCGCGATGCGCAGATGCGCAAGGCCACACGAATGAGCCCGTTTCCTTTGACATTCCCTCCCAGCCGCTGAGCGCCGCGCTTGAAACCTACGCGCGCCTGTCTGGCCGGGAAGTCCTCTACAACGGCGCTCTCACGATCGGGCGGCGCTCGAATAGTCTCAAAGGTTTTTACGCCCCGGCGGAGGCGCTGCGTATCCTTCTTGTTGGGACCGAGCTCTCGGCACAGTTCGAAGACGCGGATTTCTTTGTGCTCACGCCCCCGTCGTTAGCAGAAAGGCAGGCAGAGGCGCGGCGCTTGATCATTCAGACGCGTTATTACGGACATCTCCAGACGACGCTCAAAAGCGCTTTCTGCAACAACCGCGACGTGTTGCCGGGAAACTATCGGCTCGCGGCCAGACTTTGGATCGCGCCGTCGGGCGAAGTCCAGCAAGCAAAGCGCCTTGCCTCGACCGGCGATGCGAGGCGCGACAACGATCTCGATCAAATCCTGCGGCGAATAAAGTTCGGCACGCCTCCGCCTGACGGCGTAGGGCAGCCGATCACGATCCTCATCATGCCGAATTCGCCGGGAGTCCGACAGGCTTGTGCTGCCGGCGGCTCCGTTCCACCCTCCGGCGGGGCAGCGCCATGACCGGGACCAATCGGGTTGTTTTGCGAGAGTTGTTATTGGAGGGCTATGATGAGCTCAAGACGCGACTGACGCAGCGTCTCGGCTCGTCGGAGCTTGCGGGCGAGGCTATTCAGGATACTTGGTTGCGTCTCAACCAGGTAGAAATCTCCGGCGTGGTTCGCAATCCGGTCAACTATCTTTTTCGTATAGCTCTCAATATCGCGCGCGATCGTCTCGCCGTTGACCGTCGGCATCTGTCTGCCGTCGATGTCGATCGCCTGCTTGATCTTGCAGACGAGAAGGAGCCGAACCCCGAACGTGTCGCCGAAGCACGTTCGGAGTTGCGGGCGCTTGAAGCGGCGATGTCCGAATTGCCGGCGCGACAGCGAGAAATTCTCGCCGCCGCCCAGCTCGACGGCATGCCGCGGCGTGAGATTGCCAAGCGTCTGGGGATTTCGCTCAGCCTGGTCGAGAAGGAATTGAAGCTTGCTCACGAATATTGTCTCAGGCGGCTTTCAAAATGAGATTACGGTTCAGGCCCGCCGAAACCGTCTTAAGGTATAGAAGCATCAATTCGAATCCGCCGCGGTGCGCGCAGCGGCGGCCGGTCTGAGGCAGGTATGGGCAAAATGGAGGATGGGGCTGGCGAACTCGGCGCTATGCAGCAAGAGGCGGTGGACTGGGTTCACAAGTTGGCCTCCGGCAGGGCGACCCTCGCTGACGCCGAAGCCCTAAAAGGTTGGCTTCGGCGGAGTCCTTTGCATGCGCAAGCCTATGCAGACGCGAGCCGTGTTTGGAAAGAATTCGGGCCAGCGGCGCGGGAACTGCGTCAGCGCGGCGAAATTTCGCCTGGGCTCACACCTCTTCCTCGCGCCTCCGGGGCGTTGAGCCGCCGTGCCGTTTTGGGTGGTTTCGCTCTCACGGCTTCAGCCGCGGCAGGCTACGCTGTTTTCCGGCCGCCCTTCGATCTTTGGCCTTCGTTCGACGAATTGAGAGCAGACTTCCGCACCCGGACCGGTCAACAAAAGCAGCTCGCATTATCGGGTGACGTTTCGGTGCGCCTGAACACCCAGACCAGCCTTGCTTTGCGGTCGTCCGGCGAATTCACGGATCGGATTGAACTCATCGCCGGCGAAGCGTCTTTCACGGCGCCGAAAGCATCGCGACATTCTCTTGTGGTGCTTGCCGCGAGCGGCGCAACGACCGCAAATGGCGCGCGCTTCAATATGCGGCGGGATGATACAAGCGTCTGCGTGACCTGTCTTGAAGGCGATATTCGCGTTGAGCGTCAGGGACGCGTCGTCCTGGCAGGACCGGGGCAACAGGTGCGCTACGACGATAGCGGTCTGGAACCGGCGATCACGATTGATCCGGAACTGGTCGTTGCCTGGCAGGAAGGCGCTTTGATTTTTCGCATGACGCCGCTGCGAGAGGTCGTCGACGAAATCAATCGCTATCGGCCGGGCAGGGTCATCCTTCTGAATGCCGCCTTAGGAGAGAAACCCGTCAGTGGTCGATTCCAAATCGATCATATGGATGAAATCCTGGTTCGCCTCGATCAAGCGTTTGGCGCCAAGAGCCGTTTTTTGCCCGGCGGAATTGTCCTCCTGAGCTGACTGCCGACGCTTTGGCAAAAGCACGCATGAAATTTTGAAGACGCCTGGGAATTTGCATAGACACCGCAATTGCTTGTCTCATCTCGATGCCCTTTCGGCAGGTGATTCTTAAAAAAGTTTTACGGTTTTGGCTTTCGAAACCGGTCTAGGGAACGGCCGCGACTGGATTTTCCTCATGATCGCGGTTTGTCGCCGTCCGCTTGAGAGAAAACCCGTGCCCGTTCGTCTCAGTTCGTTCCGCACCTTGCAGTCCGTCCTTTTAACGAGCGTCAGCGCGCTCGCGTTGTTGGGGAGCGGCGCGCCGGGGCGCGCCATGCAACTCGGCACGATGAGGGGCGGGACGTTCTCGGCAACGACGACTGCCATGACGAACGCGGTGACCAACGCGCAGCAGTCGACGACGATGGCGCAGCAGTCGATGACCGCTCTGCGGCAGGCGGTGCAGGCCGTGCAGCTATCGATGCAGCAGGCGCAGGCTCAGGCCCGGGCCGTGGCGCAGCAGACGCCGAGCGGCGTGCCGAACGGGCTTATCCCGGGCGGGTTGCAAGTCGCGCCAGGTGTCGCATTAGGCTCAAGCCTCTGGCAGAACGCCAATTTGCCGGTGCAGAGCTTCGCCAATGGCGCGACCAATGTCACCATTCAGCAGAACGCGCCGCAGGCGATCCTCACCTGGCAGACCTTCAACGTCGGCCAGAACACGACGCTCAAGTTCAACCAGCAGGGCAATACGAACTGGGTGGCGTTGAACCGGGTCATCGATCCGAGCGGGCAGCCGAGCCAGATTCTCGGGCAGATCAAGGCCGACGGCCAAGTCTATGTCATCAATCACAACGGCATCGTCTTCGGCGGCGCGAGCCAGATCAATGTCGGCGCGCTTGTCGCCTCGACCGCGGCGATCACCGACAG
The DNA here is from genome assembly GCA_040756295.1 of Pseudomonadota bacterium. GTDB lineage: Bacteria > Pseudomonadota > Alphaproteobacteria > Rhizobiales > Beijerinckiaceae > Methylovirgula. The sequence goes on from JBFLZN010000004.1 coordinate 102,149, forward strand.
CCAGTTCCTTAACAACGGCCTCTATTCGACGCAGACCGGCAGCACTTACAACCCAAGCTTCACCAATGCCGGCGGGTCGATCGTGGTTGACCAGGGCGCCGAGATCGTCACCCCGACGCCGACCTCGGTGACGAGCGGCGGCGGCTTCGTGCTGCTGATGGGCACGCAGGTGACCAACGCCGGCACGATCACGACGCCGGATGGCCAGACCGAACTTGCCGCGGGCGATAATTTCATCCTGCGCCAGGGCTATGGCACGACAAGCAATAGCTGGTCGACGACGCGCGGCAATGAGATCGCCGTCGAACTCAATCAACAAGGCTCGAGCCTGACCGGCGGCAGCGGCACTGTCGCTAATACCGGCTACATCGAGGCCGACACCGGCGATATCACCCTGGCGGGCGAGACGGTGGAGCAGGGCGGCGTGGCGCTCTCGACCACCTCGGTCGATGTGCGTGGCACGATCCATCTGCTGTCCTCGGCATCCGATCCGAAGAGCAGCGTGACGCTGACGTCCGGCAGTCTCACCTTTATCGATCTTGATAGCTCCAGCGCCACGGCGCTCAATTCGCAGCGTTCGGGGCTGCTGACGGATTCGGCGACCCAGGACAGCAATCGCCCGACGGATACGAGCATTCAGTCGGGCCACCCATTTGACGATCTTTCCAGCCTTGCCGATCTCGAGGACGAGAGCCGCATCGAGATCACGAGCGGCGGCACCGTTTGGTTCCAGAACGGTTCCCAGACGGTGGCACAGGGCGGTCAAATCGCGGTCAGCGCGATCAATCGGGTCCAGGCCGACACCGGGGCGCTCCTCGACGTCGCCGGCGACCAGATCGTGCTGCCCATTTCGGCGAACGATATCGCCGTCAACGTCCAGGGCAACGAGCTGCGCGATGATCCCAACAACCGCGATACCAGCATCCTCTTCAGCGACACGGTCTATGTCGACGAGCGCCAGCTGACCTTCGTCCCGGCGGGAACCGGCGGCGATGCCTCCCCCCGTTATTATACGCCTGGCGGCGTCTTCGAGGTCTCCGGCTGGCTGAACAACGTCGGCCATACGATCGGCGAATGGCTCACGATCGGCGGCTCGATCACTTTATCGACGGGATCGAGCGGCGGGGTCGTCGCACAATCCGGGGCGGTTTTCGATATCGCCGGCGGTTCCGTCACCTACCAAAGCGGCTATGTTCAGCAATCCTATCTGATCGGCCCGGGCGGTGTTCTTTATAACGCCAATAGCGCCCCCGCCGATCTCAACTATAGCGGCATCTACGACGGCTTCGTCGTCCGCCACAATGCCGGCGGTCAGCCGGACGCGGCTCTGACGCAATATTTCGAAAGCCCATTCCGGCAAAGCAGGCTCTATGAGCAGGGCTATACGGTGGGCCGCGACGCCGGCAGCCTCGTCCTCTCGACACCGACGGCGATCTTCGACGGCACGATCGACGCCGAAGTAATCGAGGGGCAATATCAAGACACCGCGCGTCCCGCCACCGTCACCGATCCCTACCTGCTCACGCAGGCGACGGTCCCGCTCCAGGGGCAATTGGACCTCGGCCAATATAGTTCAATCGGGTTGATCAACGGCTACGGCACGGCGGTCACCTTCGGCACGCCTTCCAGCACGCCAGCGAGCCTCGTCACATCGATCGCGCCGCTGCCCGCGAGCGCCGTCAACACCGCCAACTTTGACGCCGGCCAGATCTCCGATGAAAATCTCGGCGGCCTCAGCATCGCCACGGCCGGCTCGATCGCTGTCAACGCGCCGCTCAGCTTCGCCCCCGGCGCGCAAATCGAACTCATCGCCGCAAACACCGACATTGCCGCCAATATCACGGCGCCGGGCGGCAGCATCAAGATCGGCAATATACTGACCCCCGCGCAAAGCGCGGCTTCGACGGCGAGCGCCATACCGATCGCCTTCACGGATAGCAACGGGCTGGCGCAGGCCGTTCTCGAACAAGGCGTCACGCTCGACACGCAAGGCCTGTGGACCAATGGCTCGCTCGATCAAGCTTTCGCCGTCGGCGACGCATTCGTCAATGGCGGCAACGTTACGATCGACGAGAGCCAGGGGGTGAGCCTCGCGCAAGGCAGCACCATCAACGTCTCTTCCGGCGCGGCCATTCTGCCCAATGGCACATTGCTGGGCGGCACCGGCGGCAATGTCGCTCTCATTGCCGACGATCCATCGGCCGGCGGTACCAGTGCGGCGACGCTGAGCCTTGGCGGCGCGATCGAGGCCCTGGGCGTCAACGGCGGCGGCACGTTCAAACTCGCAGCGAGCGAAGTTCTGATCGGATCGGCGGGCACCGCGACGGCACCCGGGCAGGTGCTCTTGACGCCGGATTTCTTCGCCAGCGGATTTTCCAATTACAATATCACCGGCAATAGCAGCGTCGCCGTATCCGACGGGACAAGCGTCAGCGTCGTCGAACCGGTCTATCAAGTGACCAGCGTGCCTTTTGGCGCCCCCACGGGAAGCGATCCGTCAACGATCCTGTCGGCCTGGCTGCCGCCGCTCTTCATGGAGGATCCGGTCCACGCAAAGCTCGTCCAGCGCGCCGGCGCGAGCCTGACGCTGAACTCCGCCCTCAATGCCGGGACCGCGGGCGTTACCGGAGGGACGCTGACCGTCGGCCCGGGGGCCGCCCTCGACGTCGATCCGGGGCAGTCGATCCGTCTCGAAGCTTTGGGACAAATCACTGTCGATGGAACGCTCACCGCACACGGCGGCAAGATCTCCATTGTGAATGACCATACCGCGGAAATTCCGCCCGTCACCGACAGCACCGGAAACTTCGAGACCGGCGCATTGTCGATCTGGATCGGCGGTGACGCGTTGCTTGACGTATCGGGGCAGTCGTATCTCGCGCGCGATATTGACGGGCGACCCTATGGCGATGTCCTGAACGGCGGCTCGATCACCCTCGGCGCCAGCGCTGGCCCCACGACGTTCGATACCAATGGCGTTGTTCCTTCGACCGACGCTTTCATCATCATTCGTCCCGGCGCGGTGCTCGACGCCTCGGGCACCCAGGCCACGATCGATCTCGCGGCCGGGACGAGTTCGCGCACGCCAAGTCAGTTGGTGAACCAGACGACCAATGGCGGCTCGATCGCGCTCAGCTCCTATGATGGAATCTACGCGGACGGGACGATGGAAGCAGCCGGCGGCGGCCCCAGCGCGGTCGGCGGCACGCTCAGCGTCATCCTGGAAACCCCGAGTTATCCCCCCCACATCGGCTTCGCAAACTCCGTGGTGCCCGACGACCTGCGGGTTCCGCGCGTCATCACGATCACGCAATCGGACGGGACGCCGCAATTGGCCGCAGACCTCGCGCCCGGCGTGACCGACGCGTCGTTGACGGCGGGGTCGGCGAACTTCAGTGCCGACGACATTGCCGCGGGCGGTTTCGACAATGTTTCGTTGTTCGCGCGTGCCGCGATCGTGTTCGACGGCAATGTCAATCTCAAGGCCGGACAAAGCATTGCCTTTTATGAAGGCGCCCTGGGGGACACCAGCCCCAACGCCAGCGTGACGATCGCCGCGCCTTACGTTCTTCTGGACGGCAGCACGGGCGTGGATAATGCGAATGCCCGCTACTATCCGGGTCTCGGAGCGCCCACCCAACAGACCGGGACGGGGACGCTGACCGTCGCGGCCGACCTGATCGACATTCAAAACATTGTGCAACTCGGCACGAGCGGCACACTCGGCCTCTCCAGCGGGGCGTCGGTCGCCTACGATTATGCTGGCTTCGCCGAAGCGGATTTCGTCAGCCAGGGCGATATTCGGTTCACCACGCCGACGGTGACGACCTCGGGCTCGGGGACCATGACGGCGCTCGACTCGATCGGCAATGTGGTGTTCACCGCCGCGCAGCTTTATCCGACCACCGGGACGATCGCGGCGGTTGTCGCCGGCTATCCAAGGGGAGTCTACGGCGGCACGCTCTCGCCCACCGGGGTCATCACCATCGACAGCATCGACGGCGTGACGCCCGACGTTCCATTCTCGGCGTTTGGCAGCCTGGGTTTTTACGCCACGACCATCAATCAGGGCGGGGTGGTGCGCGCGCCGCTCGGCAAGCTGATTTTCGGCGGCAACGCCCCGGGGATTGCCTCGAGCCTGCTCGATACCACCGCGGCCGTCGATTTCCTGCCCGGCAGCATCACCTCGGTCAGCGCCAATGGCCTCAATATGCCCTATGGCGGCACGACCGACGGCACCACCTATACCTATAATGGTGCGACCGTAACGTTCCCCACCACGCCGGTCGATAACAACGCCAACCCGACCACCGGGATCACGATTTCCGCCATATCGGTTTCCGAGGCGGCGGGGGCGACCCTCGATCTTTCCGGTGGTGGGACGCTGGACGGCGCCGGCTTCGTCACCGGCAGCGGCGGGTCGGTCAACGCGCTGAGCACGCCGCTGGTCAATGCCGATCCGGCCAACAAGTGGTTCAGCGCGGCCAACGACGGCGTCTATGCGATCGTCCCGGGCTACAGCGGCAATTATGCGCCAAGGAACGCGGAAAACGGCGCGGGCGACCCGACGCCCGGCGAGCAGATCACCATTGCGGCGGGCGTGCCGGGGCTGCCCGCCGGCACTTACACGCTCCTGCCTTCGAACTATGCGCTGCTGCCGGGTGCATTCCGCGTCGAGATCGGTGGCGCGGTCACGGCAGCAACGGCTCAAGGCTCGCTCTCCAATGGCTCTTATCTGACGTCCGGTACGATCAGCATTGCCAATACGGCGATCCATAATGCGGTGCCCGACACCTTGCTGCTGACGCCCGCCAAGGCGGTGCGCACCTATTCGTCCTACAACGAAACGAGTTATAGTCAGTTTGCGGTCAACCAAGCCGCGGTGTTGGATCAGTTGCGCCCGATCCTGCCCGTCGACGCCAAGGTGCTGGCGCTCTTCTTTGCCGACGGGTCCAGCGCGCAGGTGCCGGCGCTGACCATCGACGGAAGCGTGCTGTTTCAGCCTGCGGCCGGCGGCTTGGGCGGGCAGGCCGTCGTGAACGGCCCCTTTACCGGCAATTTGGAAATCGTCGCCGCGGCGCCGACCGCGGGCTTCAGCGGCATTTCGTTACGGGCCAGCGATCTCGATGCGCTTGGCGCCAGCCGCCTGATGATCGGCGGCGCCTTGAGCGGCGGGGATGGTTACGCGATCGTCAGCCCCGTCGGCCCTCAGGCCGGCTCCGTCACCCTGCAGGACGGCGCGATCTTGTCGGCGGCCGAGGTCTTCTTGATCGCCACGCAACAAATCGAGGTGGCGTCCGGCGCGGAGATCGACACGATCGGCAAGGGCGCACCGCCCTTCGATTCGACCGGCGGCTATGTCTACGAACCGACCAGTACCTCCATGCTGGTGGTCTCGAACGGCATTCTCGACATCGGCGGCAATATCGCGGGACAGGCGTCGATCACGATCGATCCGGGCGCCAAGATCTATTCGCAAGGCACGATCGGGTTCGCCACGGCGGCCAACGTGACCGTCGATCCGACCGCGAGCCTCGGGACCGCCTATCTCGACCTCAGCGTATCGACGCTCAATCTCGGCGATCCCGGTGTCATGGCGGGGGCCGCCGTGCCGGCCGGCATGCTGCTGAGCCAGGCGAGGCTCGATCAATTGTTGAAGGGGGACATTTCGACAGGCGCGCCGGCGCTTCAGGGGCTGATTTTGGGCGCATCGCAGTCGCTCAACATCTTCGGCACCGTCGATCTCAGCGTCGTCAATCCCGCCACAGGCAAGGCGGATCTGGCGCTGACGCTCAACACGCCGGCCATTTACGGCTACGGCACCGCCGCCGATGTCGCCACCCTGAACGTGGGCAGCCTCTATTGGAACGGCGTGTCGGAGCAATCAGCCGGCCAGGTGGCCTACGTCAGTGCGCCGCCCCCAGCCGTCGCCATCAACGGCCCTGGCTCGGGCGCCGGGACGCTCGACATCATCGCCAACCAGATCGTGTTTGGCATCGCCCCGGCGGCGATTCCGATTGCCAGTACCGCCCCGACCGTCGACCGGCTGATCTCCGGCTTCTCGACAGTGAATTTGCAGGCCGCCGAGATCAGCGCCAACGGCAACCAGGCGCTGTCCGTCTATCAGGCGCCCGGCGCCACATATGGCACGGCCGGCACCGGCGGGGTTCTCAATCTGGTCACGCCGCTCGTGACCGGCGCTGCAGGCTCGGTCATGTCTTACACGGCCGGGGGTGCCCTCAACATCGCGCCACAGGCGGGCGCAGCCGCGGCGACGGCGACCTCGAATGCGCTTGGCGCGGAAATCGATCTCACTGCCGACACGATCAACATCGCCGCAAGCGTGCTTTTGCCGAGCGGCAAACTGACCGCCACCGCCACCAACGATATCAACCTGGACGCCGGGGCGCGGCTCGATCTTGCCGGCCAGGCGGTCCAGATGAACGACGTGACGGAATATAGCTGGGGCGGCGATGTCAGCCTGTCCTCGACATCTGGCTCGGTCAGCATGGCGCCGACAGCGACGGTCGATGTGTCGGCGGTGAACAACAACGCCGGTTCCATGTCGTTCAGCGCCGCGAGCGGCGATGTGAGCCTGAACGGCCAGCTTATCGGCGCCGGCACCGGCGACTATAGCGGCGGTTCGTTCTCGGTCACGGGGCAGTCAATTGGCGATTTCGCCGCCCTGAACGCGATGCTCGATTCCGGACAAATCTTCGGCGCGCGCAGCTTCGACATCAAGCAGGGCGATCTGACCGTCGACGATACGGTCAAGGCCCATTCGGTCGGCATCTCGATCGACAATGGCAGCCTGACGGTGAACGGCACGATCGACGCCAGCGGCACGACGCCCGGAACCATCCGCCTCGCCGCGAAAAACGACCTGACCCTCGGCTCGACCAGCCTGCTCGACGCCCACGGTACGGTGCTGCAAGTCGACAGCTACGGCGAACCGATCGACGCCAAAAACAAGGCGACCATTGAACTCACCGCGACGAGTGGAACTCTGATTCTTGCGGGCGGCAGCGCGATGGACCTCAGCGCGCCGGACGGCGTCGCCCGTGGCGAAATCGACCTGAATGCCTCGCGCACTGATGAGACCTCGGGCGACATCAACATCAATGCTTCGGGTCCCCTGAACATCAAGGGCGCGGCCAGCATCGCGGTCAATGCGTTCTGGACCTATTTCCCGACCGATGCCATCGGCACCATCGTGCAGGACAATGGCGACACCAATCCCGTGGCGGCGACCGGCGCGGATGCCGGTTTCGTCGGCCTCAACCAGATCGATGCGCGCAGTCAGCAATTCATCAATGCGGCCTACAACAATAACGTCGCCGCCGGTGTCTTGAGCCCAGGACTGCAAGGCGAGCTGGCGGGGCTGACGGCGTATTCGGCTTTCCACCTGCGCCCTGGCGTCGAAATCGACAGTTCGGCGGTGACCGGCAATAATCTGACGTTGTCGGGCGACATCAATCTGGCCGGCTATCGCTATGGTCCCGGCGCCAATCCCGCCGTCTATGGCTCGGGCGAGCCGGGGACGCTGGTGCTGCGCGCCAGCGGCAATCTCAATGTGCTGGGCAGCATCACCGATGGCTTCGGCAAAGCTCAGTCGACGCCGGACGACAATGGCTGGACCATTCATTCGGGCACGACCCTGACCAACAGTGCCACCACCACGCAGGCAGTGACGCTCGGCGTGGGCACGACGATCCCGGTCGGCAGCGGCACGAAGCTCACTTATGATGTGATGATCGCCGGGGAGGCGATTGCCGCCAATGTGCCGATTTCGATCGCGGTCACGACCGCTGCCGACTTTGTCCTGCCCGCGAGCTGGACGACGACCGCCGATATCCAGCCGCCGTCCGGCCCCGTCATTCCCAAAGGCACGATTCTGCCCGCGGGATTCACGATCCCTGCGGGCTCGGTCCTGAATGCGGGAACCATGCTGCCGCAACAGGTCGCCATTACGGCCATGACGGTGCCGGCGGGCACGCCGCTGAACATGTTCGCGAATCGCCTGACGCTCGTGTCCACTGCCAGCCTGAAAGCCGGCGACACGATCCCGTCGGGCACCACGGTGAGCCTCCCCGGGCTCGCCAGCGGTACCGTCAATACCGCAATCACGCTCACCGCGCCGGCCACCTTAGCGGCGGGAAGTACGCTGGCGACGGAAGACAATTTCGGCAATCCCATCAGTTTCGACGCCGCATTGACGATCACGAATGCATTCTTACAAAAGAATCAGGTCCTTCCATTCGGGTTCACGTCGGCAGCCTCGGTGACGATAACCAATATGGTGTTGCCCTCGCAGATCACTGAGCCAAATGGAACCATCTTGGCTGCGGGGACGAGGGTATCGGCCACGTTGCCCGCCGGAACGATATTTGGCCCTAATTTCGATTTTAAGACCGGCGCACGGCCCGAGGCCGCCTCGGCCACAATTCCCGCGAACACACCGCTGCCCACCTATATAAATGGTGCAACCGTAACTCTGGCGGCGTCGGCGACTCTGCAAATCGGCGATACCATCTGGGGCGGTTCAAATATCATCGTGACATCGTCGCCGAGCGTCGCTTTGCGCGCCACGGACAGCAATGGCGACCAGGGTCAGATCTGGGCGGCGGCGGCGCTGTTGCCGGCCGGGACCCAATCCTGGTCGCTGCGGCTGGCGTCGGGCGCCGACCTTGGCGCCGCCGACACAAGGACCCTGCTTCCCGCCGCGACGCTGAACGGCAGCGGCAATCTCACTCTCGACGACCTGCATTATGGCGACGGCGAGTCGCTTGACCTGCCGTCCTTCAGCGTTCTGCGCACCGGCACCGGGGATCTCGATCTTCTCGCCGGGGGCAATTTCAACGAGGCTACGCTTTTCGGCGTCTACACGGCCGGTGCCCAATCGGCCGCCAGTCTGACCAGCGGCAGCAACCTCTACAATCTGCCGCGCGGCACGACCAATGCCACCACTTACGCGCCCGGCGTCAGCAGCCTCTACCAGGCCAATTATCCCGAGGACGGCGGCGATGTCTTCATCTCGGTCCAGGGCAATCTTTCGCAGGATCTCCAGACCGACGGTGTCGGGGGGAGTATTTTCCCGGACAGCGCGGCCGTTGGCGACTGGCTATGGCGCCAGGGCGGCGGGATCGTCGGCCAGCCGGCGGCATGGTGGATCAATTTCGGAACCTATGTGGAGACCGGCCATCACTTAGCTGTTCTCACGGGTTTCACCGGCATCGGCACGCTGGGCGGTGGCAATGTCAGCGTCCTGGTCGGCGGCAAGGCCGGCCTGACGTCGGGTGCGGCCACCGACGGGTTGGATATCGTCGTCGCCAGCACGGGCCGGGTGACGGACGACGCCAGCCAACCATTGAAGGAGACCGGCGGCGGCGACCTCACGCTGAAGGTCGGCGGGGCGATCAACGGCATTTCGTCTAACCCTGGTTCCCTGAGCAATGACATGACCGGCACGCTGGTCGATCTGCGCGGCGATACGTTCGTCGAGGCCGCGTCTGTGGGCTATATCGGCCCCGGCTATGGATCGAGCGACATCTACGATCCGCGCAGCGCCGATCCGCGGACGGCGGAAGCCGCCGGCGCCGCCGCCGGGCTTGACGTCATCCCTGGCGACGGCACCGTGACGATCGACACGCGCGGCAATTTGGTGCTGGACGGGGTTGGCGATGCGGGCCGGGTGGGCCAGCAGAACTCCACCCCTTACAGCGCCACCGTCAACGGCGTGACGACAACGGCGGCAAACGGCGGAAATAGCTGGTTCACGTTGTGGACCGCATCGACCGCCGTCAATCTGTTCTCGGCGGGCGGCAATCTGACGCCCAGCCTGCAGAATCAAGACAACGGCGGCAATGCCACCGCCGGCGGCAATGACGGCACTACCGATCTGGGGCGCGTCCTCTATCCCGGCAGCTTGTCCGTCGTCGCCGCCGAGGGAAATATCTATTTCGTCAATTCCGCGGGCACGATATCGGGCTCGCCTCTCGAATTGGCGCCGTCGGCCGTCGGGCAATTGAATGTGCTGGCCGGCGGGTCGATCTACGGAAACGGCAATATCATCGACATGTCCGGCGCCGATCCGAGCGTCTTGGCGACGCCGTTGCAGCCGGCCTTCCGGAACACCGCCGGCAACGTCAGCAACCTCAGCCCCAATGGCTATCCCGACGCCGGTACCGGCTATGGCGGCATGCTGTTTGCGTTCGGTGCCGACACGGCCACAACGGACCTGCATCAGTCCGACGCCGAACCGATCCATGTCTATGCCGATACGGGCGACATCGTCGATCTGCAGGTCGGGGAAATTCTGACTTGGCCCGCCGGCTCCGGGAAGACGCCGTTGACCTGGTACATCGGCGCCAAGCCGGTCTGGATGATCGCCGGCCGCGATATCGTCAGTTCGGGGACGCCGCTCGACCTGACGCCCTTCAGCGCCACCAGCACGACTGCTAACCTGGTCCGTACGGAGGGCAACTTCTTCCTCGATCTCAATGCCAGCGATATCTCCATGGTTCAGGCCGGCCGGGATATCATTTATTCGAGCTTCGCCATCGCCGGTCCGGGGCTGCTCGACGTCCAAGCGGGCCGCAATTTCTATGCAGGCGACAGGGGCAGTCTGACCAGCGTCGGCCCGATCATCGACGTCAGCCAGCAGACCAGCGACAGCGGCGCCGCGGTAACTCTGGCCGCGGGCGTCGGCAAGAACGGCCCGGACTGGACGGATTTTGCCAACCTCTATCTCAACCTCGCCAATCTGGCCGACCCATCGCTGCCGCTCGACGCGCAGCCGGGCAAGGTGATCCAGGACCCCCAGACGGTCACCTCGCTGGCCGATCTCTACACCTGGCTGCGTGTCGACGCCGGTTACAAGGGCGATCAGACCGGGGCGCTGGCCTTCTTCAATGCCCTGCCGGAAGCGCAACGGGCGACATATCCCTCCAACCCGCTGCTCTATGCCTGGCTCAAGGACCAAGGCTATACCGGCAGCCAAGGCGACGCGCTGGCCTATTTCCTCGGTCTCGGCGCCGCGCAACAGACCGCGTTCACCTACAACGCCATGATGTATGCGTGGCTGCAGACACGCTTCGGCTACACCGGCAACCAGGCCGGCGCGCTGGCCACTTTCGACGCTTTGCCGATCGTCCAGCAGGCTGTGTATGACCGCATCGTCTATTTCGACGAACTGACCGCCGCGGGCCGGGAGGAGACCGGCGCGCTCGCGAGCCCCCGCCTCGGCAGCTATCTGCGCGGGCGCGACGCGATTGCGGCGCTGTTCCCGAGCCAGGATGCGAGCGGGCACCCGATTACCTATTCGGGGAGCATCACCTTGTTCAGCGGCGATGTTACGATCAATTCGTATACCGGGCGGATCGATATGACGCTCGAAGGAGGCGACATGCTCGCGCAGTCGGATTCCGGCATCAACACGGAATTCGGCGGCGGCATCGATATCCTCACGCCCGGCGGCGCGACGACGCTCGGGGCCAACGGCATCATCCCGGGTGCCTCGGCGGGCGCCGTGACCCAAGGCAGTGGCAGCATCGACATCTATTCGCTGGAGAGCATCCTGCTCGGCCAAGCCCGCGTGATGACGACCTTCGGCGGCGATATTCTGGCCTGGTCGGCGGAGGGCGACATCAACGCCGGCCGCGGCTCGAAGACGACGGTGGTCTATAGCCCGCCGCGGCGCCTCTACGACAAATACGGGAACGTGACGCTCTCGCCGACCGTGCCTTCGACCGGCGCCGGCATCGCCACGCTCAACCCGATACCCGGGGTGCCGCCGGGCGATATCGACCTGATCGCGCCGCTCGGCACTGTCGACGCCGGCGAAGCGGGCATTCGCGTATCGGGCAATTTCAACGTCGCGGCGCTGCAGGTTGTCAACACGGCCAACATTCAAGTGCAGGGGACGGTGACTGGCATCAACACTGTCGCCGCGCCCAATATCGGCGCGCTCGACAGCGCTTCAAGCGCGGCGGGCGCCGCCACCAAAGCCATTGCCTCGCCGGCGCAAAACACGTCCAACGCACAGCCCTCGATTCTCATCGTCGAAATCGAAGGCTATGGCGGAGATGACACAACAGCACCGGTTCAACAGCCGCAGCCGGAGCGCAAAAAACCCGACATCCACGCAGGCCAGGACGACAATTACGATCCGGATAGCACTTTCCGCGTGATCGGCAGCGGCAACCTTACGGATGAACAGAAGAAAAAGCTGACCGATGAAGAGAGGAAAAATCTCTAAGCGTCAGTCGGCCGTGGGCTTTTGAGACCTCGGCACCGGGCGATGCCTTCAAAGCCGGCGCGAAATACAAACAGAAATATAGGTGACGGGCGGCGACACCACGTGTTTTGGGCCGTGCACTGCAGCGGTATCGAAGAGCAAGACGTCGCCTGGCCCGAGCGTGTACATCTCGTTTGCGTGAAGGTATTCGACCGAGCCCGAGATCATGAAGATTAATTCGAGTCCTTGGTCCTCGGAAAGAAGCGGGGAGACAGCCCCTGCCTCGAGGTGCACGAAAGAGGGTTCGATAATCAGATCGTTCTCCAAGGAATGACCCAAGAGATGGCGGCTGTATCCACGCCGCCGTCCGCTCCCGCGAATGGCCCGCTGGTCGGACGCCCGCACATATGAGCATTGCTGGTCCAGATCTTCGTGCTCGATAAATGCCGAGAGGGGGCGGTTCAAGGCCCGGCTGATCGCTTGCAGGACGCTCAGACTGGGGGAGTGGGTGGATCTCTCGATTTTTGTCACGACCGCAGTCGAAACTTTGGCTGCCTTGGCCAGCTCGGCTTTGGAGATGCCAAGGCGTTCCCTATGCTGGCGGACCCGATTGCCGACGACCTGATCGACCGTGCGTTCGACGGGTCGCGGCGATCGCCGCCTCCGCGGAAAGGTGTCTTCGCAATTTTCAGCGCTCTCGCTCAAGACCTGCTCCAAAGGTGCGGTTTTCCGTTTCAAGCAGCGTCGCCACGACCTGGAAATGCTCCATCAACCTGGAGGAGACGTCGCGATCTATCCCTGCACTTTGCAGGGCAAGCGCCATGCACGACAGCCAAGTGTCCCTTTCAACGGGCCCAATCTGAACGTGTCGATGCATTTCGCGGACGTCAGAATGACCATGCTTCTCTATGTAGAGTTGGGGGCCACCCAAGAACCCAGACAAAAAGTTGATTTGCTCGGCGCGAGAGTGCGTCACGCCGTGCCCGCGTATGTGCAACAGGTGCAGGTTCTCGAACCTCGGATCGTTCTCAATCAGATCGTAAAAACTGCTGACCAGACGGTGCAACGCCGTCGCACCGCCCATACGAGCATAAAGGCTCTCGTGGGTCATAGACGCGGCCAGTGCTAAACGGACGCCTGATCGGGCTGAGGCCCCTTGCTGAGCGGAGCGCCGTCGTCAAACGGCGCCAGATAATTGATCACCATCCCGCGATAACGATTTAAGCCTTTGTAGCCTTCGAGTTCCTCGGGCAAGTCGCGCAGCACCCGGTGGAGGCGCTTTCGCCATTTCGTGACCCTGGCGAGCTCTTCGACACTCGCCAGATAGCACCTGACGCCGAATAAGATCGCGTTCGATCGCGGGAGGCGGAAGAGCGTTTGAAGCTCAACCCGAAGATGCACCTTTTGCGCGACGTTCTCCTGATCGACCGTTGCGCGATCCGGGCCCCAGGCGGGGTAATTTTCCGGGCTGGTATCGAGACGCGGGTTCACAGTCATCGTCCAGTTGAGACGACGCACCGGCTGCTCCTGTTGCAGCCGTAGAAGAAATTTGAGCGCCCGGTCGAAAACGCCGATCTGGTGCGCGAGCGGAACCGGGGCGTGCCACTCGTGGAAGGTCATGCCGATATCAAACTCAAGCGACCAATCGGCCTGCGTCGTCACCATGCCGCCATCGACGAAGAGATTGTTCTCCCGCTGATCCTGCAAGGTGAAGTCGCCTTGCGCCTGTCGTGTTATATATTCAAAAGGCTCGAAGGGCAGGGTCGAGGCATCGCCAAAGGTGAAAGTCTGCTCGATGCCGAGCGGACGATTTATCCAAGACCATTGGGCGCCATCTCTTTCGAGCGAAAAGTGGCGCGGATAGTCCCTCGCCAAACTCTCCATGATGAGTTCAAGCGTGTCCCATTGCGCCGCCATCATGTGCGGCAAAACCTTGCAGCGGCTCGGATCCTGTTCGAGGACGATGGCGCGCTCGCGACACTCGGCGATATAATGTTCGTCGACGTCGAACGTATGTTCATAGGCCGGCGAAGGCCCGCTGGGGACGTGGGGTTCGATGTTCACCGAATACATATATTTGTCTTCGGCGAAGGGGAACGGGAACCGCAAGATGCCATCGTCGCTGTTGCGATAGGTGAAATCATCACGGAACGTTTCAGATGGTTTGAAGGCGACGTTCATGGCGTCCTCGCGTTGGCCAATGTCCTCGACGGCGTGCAGTTCAGAGATCGAGCGTTATGCGATTGCCTTTCGCACGCGATACGCAAATCATCATCGCACGGCCGGCCTTGTGCTCCTCGGGCGAAAGGTAATGATCGCGGTGCTCGGGTATTCCATCGATGATTTCGGTGAGACATTGACCGCACGCGCCGCCACGGCACAGCGAAGGCGGCTCGACCCCCGCCGCCTCGATCGCTTCGAGGAGCGTCTGATCCTCGCCCACCTTGACCTCGATGCCGCTGCGCGCAAGGACCGCCACGAATGGCGCGCCGCCGGCGTGCGCGCCGCCGAAGGATTCCGAATGCAATTTGGAGCCAGGCCAGTGCAGCGTCTTTGCGGCGCCTAGAACGGTTTCCATGAATTTCTCAGGGCCGCACACATAAAGGTGCGTTCCAAGCGGATGAGATTGGAGAAGGTTGGCGACGTCGATCCTCGTCGAATTTGGATGAAGGTGGACTTCTCCGGCCGAAAAGGGCAGCAACAGCCGGCGAAATGTCTCCAGCTCGTCGAGACGGCAGAAATGGTGGAGGCGTACCTCCGCACGCGTCTGACGGAGGTAGCTCAGATATGAGAGAAACGGCGTGATGCCGATGCCGGCGCTGATCAGCAAATGCTTTTGCGCGGTAAACGACGGCGGAAATAAATTCCCCGGGTAGCTTGCTTCGATCGTTTGGCCGGCATCGATCGTGTTATGAATAAACGCAGAGCCGCCGCGCGAAGGCTCAACACGACGCACGATGATTTCATAAGAGCTACGGTCGCCGGCTGCGGCGGCGATGGAATAGGCGTTGCGGAACTTCTTATTGTTCTCGCGCAGTGAAAGCCGAATATGCGAGCCGGCACCAACCGAGGGTAACGGCGATCGGTCCGCAGATTCCAGCACGACATGCTTGAGTGAAGGTGAAATCAGTTCCGCTTTTTGAACCCGAAGCGTGAGCGTCCTGGCCTCATTCATGGATAGACCTCTTCTATTGCCGGGACCTCGCCGGCAACCTCAGCGTCCACTTGCACACCCATGAAGGCGGCCAATCTCTTAGAGAAATGGTCCCTTACCAAGAGGCTTGCGCCGCAGCCTGCGCAGATCGCGATATTGTTCGTGACGTCATCCGTCATCGTCTTGCAATGTATGCAGTAGACACGCCGCTTCTCGGAGCCGCGGTGCGTCAGATGATACTCATCACTGTTCATGCCAAATTGTTTCGCGAGCTTAACGACATCCCAGATGAACGGTTCGGTGCCGATGGCATAGAGGTGGAGTCCGATAGTTTCGATAGCCAAGCGGTATGACAATCGGCTGAGCAGGTGAAACGTCGACCGAAAATGACTCGTGTGGACGCCATTGAGGATGGAGTCGCCAACCGGTGCGCGGCAATCGCCGCTGACGGCCCAAAACTCCAAGGGCGTGGGGTCGATCGCGGGAATGGGTTGATTTTCGAGCGCATCGCTGCGCTCCGCAACGATCAGGTGGGCGCGCGCCTCGGGGACGAGCGCAAACGGGCTGTAGCGCGGTCGACTCGGTATTGTTGGGGTGAGCATTGACGTTTCCTGCCTACAAGCTTCGACGCCCGGTGCGGGCGAATTGCGCCGTATCGGCGTCTCTTCTTTTGTTTGCCGATCGAAATTTTCTCGGGCGCGCGACGTGCTGCACGCGCGTGCAATTCTGCGTTGCTTAGCGGGAATAAATCCGCCCCTTATCCATGTGTCCATAATGCCAACGGTCATTATTGACATATGGCCGGCCGGCGGAGAGCGGCTTCGAAATTGCGGAGCTTGCGGCGGCTTAAGATTCAGCGCGAGGTTGGGGACGACGGCGCGCTGTCGATCCGCTGCCGATCGAAAATCTTCAGTTTCACGCTGAGCGCTAAGAAGAAGAGACCGGAGGACGGGCGAGTCGGAGGAGGGTGCCCGCTCGGCCTCCGGCAAGGGGAGCGTGTAGGAGAGGACGCTCTGAGAGTAAGGGATGACTCCCACGTGGGTTGTAAACGATGCGAAAACTCGCGAGCAATAGTGACTGATGGCACATAGCATGCCACATGCACATCGCCGGCAGGTGATCATTCCGCCGGCTTCTGGGGCATCTAGATCACGCCGTCACAACATCCGCTCTCAATGTTTCCACCGTATTCAAGAGATCTCGCCGAAGCCCAGTATCGAGCCCCAGCGCATCGAACGTCGCCTCGAGGTGCTGGAGAAAGACCGACCAATCGCTCTTCGTGATTTTGAGATGGATGTGCGCCTCCACCATTGAGCGTCCCATATAGGTGATCGGCCCCCCAAGCGCCGAGCACAGGTACTGGACCAACAGCTTTTCTTCGCGGTGAATCCCGACCGGACTTCGATCCGCCCAATGACGGCCGACCTGCGGGTCGGCTTGCATGCGGCCGAGGAGATCTCGCGCGAAAGCGGCAATCCTGCCCTGACCTCCGAGCCGCGCAAATAGCGAACCGGGAGCCGGGCGGGTTATGGCCAGCGCCTTGAGCCGCGATGAAAGTGTCGAAGGCTTCATGCCCAGGAGCTCCGCCGCGCCGCCGGGACCTGAAACCCGCCAATGGGCCTGTTCGAGCGCTGCAATCAAATTGCTCCGCTCGAATGCTGTGAACTCCGAGGCGGTCAGAAATCCTATGCCCGGGACAGAGAGGGATGGTCCCCGTTCGGGGGCATGTGGCGTTGCGTGAGACGTCGGTGGAAGAATGCTGTCGAAATCGTAGGGCGTGCCGAGGATGACGGCGCGCTCGATGACATTTTTAAGCTCGCGGATATTCCCCGGCCAATCGTGGGTTTGCAGTCGCGATATCTGTTCAGGTGCGAGGCGGGCGCGCCGACGGCGTAGCCGCGTGCTGCTCTCCGTGAGGAAGTGCTCCGCTAAAGCAGGGATGTCCTCGGGGCGCTCTCGCAAAGCCGGCATTTCGATCGGAAATGCGCTGATCCGATAATAAAGATCGCGGCGGAACCTGCCGGCAAAGGTGTCGTCGGCCAGTGACCGATTGGTTGCGGCTATGACTCTAACATCGACATGCCGGGTGCGATCATCGCCAACGCGTTCGAACGACATGTTCTGCAAGGCGCGCAGAAGCTTCCCTTGCATCTCCGGCGGCGTCTCGCCGATCTCGTCCAGGAATAAAGTGCCGCCTTGCGCGGTTTCCAACCGGCCTTTGCGATCTTGCGTTGCGCCGCTGAATGCGCCTTTGACATGTCCGAAAAACTCGCTCTCGAACAAGTCCCTGGGGATCGCCGCGCAGTTCACCGCGATAAATGATGCGTTGGCGCGCCGGCTCAAGCCGTGGATTCGTCGCGCGAGCAGATCCTTGCCGACGCCGGACTCGCCGAGAACCAGCACCGTTGCGTCGGTATCGGCAACTGCGTCCGCGCGACCCAAACAGTGGGACAGGAGCGAGCTCGTTCCGATGATGTCGTTGGCTTCGAGTGCCGGCATATGAGATCTCATGGAAAGTCACGAGATTTCGCAAAACATGCCGCATTTTCGCGAGCAATGCAACCGGCCTATCCCGCGTGACGATGCTAAGCGATTGATAAGGCGCGGGTCATGGCAAGGCTGCGAGTTGGCACAGCGTCTGCAAACATGGGCGTCTGACGAATAAAAGGAGAGTGCCATGCGGCGATTGTTGCTCTGGGCCGGCATTTTAGCGGCATTGGGGATGGGCTCGGGACAGGCGGCAACCGGATCGAACGTGCAGCCGCTGTCGTTTGGAAAAGATCAGACGATCGTGGACATCGCCAAGGTCGTGTGGGCGCCGCTCAAGCTCGAGGGACTGCCCCCAGGCGCCGACATTGCCGTGCTGCGCGGTGATCTGTCGAAAGGCGATGCCGAAATCCTGCTGCGCTTCCCGCCGGGGTACAAGGTTCCAAATCACAGTCACACGTCCGACGAGGTCTACGTCTGGCTGAGCGGCGCCTTCACCCTCATTGCCTACGATGGAACGCGTACGAATTTCTCGGGTCCGGCATTCATCAGCTTTCCCGGCAGCGCGCCGCCGCATGGACTGGAATGTACCGGTCCCCAAGCATGCATCGCCTATCTGAAATATTCCCGGCCTTTCGACATCAAATACTTTCCGGAGCCGCCGCCCAAGCGCTGACGCTGTGAATGTGGGATAGATATGATCGGGCACACCTGCAAATGCGCAATCGCCTTGGCGCTGGGAGTGGTCTCCCTCGAAGGCCGTGCTGCAAGCCCGCCGCCCAATCACGCGTTAAGCCCCGGCCTATACAAAATCGATGTGCTCACCGGAAACGCGAGCGGGGCGCAACTGAGTAAGGTGAGGCAGGTCAATAGATGCATATCCCCCGCGTCAATCCTCAATCACACCGTCTTCGTCATGCTCAGTAATTTTTCCGTATCTCAATGTCCAGAATACCAAGTGTGCGGCGGCGCGTACAGGACGGGCTTCGTCGCGCAGTGCGCGGGTCGCGACGCGCAATCAGCTTTGGGCATGTTTGCGTTGGAGCCAACAAATTTCCGAGGCCGGATCGACGTGCGAGACGGAAGCGGAACAGTGATCGGAACCGAAATACAATATGGCGATCGAGTCGGCGATTGCCCCGGCCCGGGCGCGAAAAAGTAACCTTTGGACCCTGCAAGATCGGGGTGCGATAACTACAGGAAAAGCTATGTCGGAAACGTCTCCATCTGAAAGAACGCGTCTTCGTCGCTATCACTGGCTCGGCAAATATGATCGCGAAACGGTCAATAGCATCATCGATGCGGGCATCATCTGCCAGGTCGGTTATGTCTTCGATGGCCTGCCCTATGTCACGCCGACGAGTCACTGGCGTATCGACGATTATGTCTATTGGCACGGGTCGTCGGCAAGCCGGATGCTCAAAACGCAACAAACGGGCATTCCGGTTTGCTTCACGGTCACGCATCTTGACGGGATCGTCTTTGCGCGTGCGGCGATGAACCATAATGTCCAGTTCCGCTCTGTCATGGCTTTTGGGCACGCCGAACTCGTGAGCGAGGAGATGAAGCGCCAAGTGCTTTCGGTCTTCACCGATCGGCTGGCTCCGGGCCTTTGGGACTATGCCCGCAAACCGAGCGAAAAGGAGTGGCAGGCGACAAAAGTGATCCGTCTTCGTCTCGATGAAGTCTCCGCGAAAATCAACGACACCTTTGCCGGCGACGAGGAAGAGGATTGCGCTTCGGATCGCTGGTCCGGCGCGGTGCCTTTATCCATCGCGCAAGGCGCGATCATACCGGACCCAAAGCTTGCGGAGGGGATCGAGATGCCGGACTTCGCGCGCATCTTTCAATACAACAAGAATCGTTGATGCGAGCGCCTTGAACTCGCATCGAGAAATGGTCGGAGGCGTCCTGGTTTCCCGGACGGGCCTCCGACGAGTTGGGGGGCTGTTTGGGGAACCGCGCAGATCCTCAGCCCCTGCGCAGAATGATCTGTGGCAACGGAAGCCGGCGCAAGTGTGACTATAGGCACCGTTTTCGTTCTGGCTGGCTGGCGCGGCCTGTTGATCCGCCGGCCGTTTAATTCAGCACAATTCCGTTTTTGACCTGCGAGCCTGAGCGGGGGCACGCCTCACGCCGCAGGGTGTCGCGTGGACTAGTGCCATTGGTCACCATTGCCCGGCACTTTGGAAATCGTCTAACCAAAACGCTGTTGTCCGCGCGACGAGCAGATGAGCGCAACGCTCCCTGCGTAATGAGACCGTCGGGCGAACGATCAACACGAATCAAACTTTACGCAAGCCCGCTCGAGCCGATTGCGCTGCGAGATGGTGGCGGGAGGACAAAAAATGGCGGTCGATAGCGGGCCTAAGGGCAAATTTGATCTTCTCTTTCAGCCGATAAAAATTGGCCCAAAGGTACTCAAGAACCGCTTTTATCAGGTGCCGCATTGCATCGGCGCCGGATCCGACAAGCCCGGATTTCAGGCAGCGCACCGTTCGCTGAAAGCCGAGGGCGGTTGGGCCGCGATGAATACCGAATATTGCTCCATTCACCCTGAATCCGACGACGTGCATCGCGTGTCGGCGCGTCTGTGGGACGAAGGCGATGTTCGCAATCTCTCGGCCATGACGAGCGAAATTCACAAATGGGACGCGCTGGCCGGCGTCGAGCTTTGGTACGGCGGCGCACACGCGCCCTGCATGGAAACGCGGCAGACGGCGCGCGGGCCCAGCCAATATGCGAGCGAATTCGAAACGCTGACCTATTGCCATGAAATGGACCAGGACGACATCAATCGGGTCCAGGAATTCTACGTCGAGGCGGCGCGCCGCGCGCGCGACGCCGGGTTCGATATCATTTATTGTTACGGCGCCCACTCCTATCTGCCGCTTCAGTTCTTGTCGGGCTATTACAATAAGCGCAAAGACAAGTATGGCGGCAGCTTCGAAAACCGCGCGCGGTTCTGGATCGAGACGCTGGAAAAGATGCGCAAGGCGGTTGGGAGCGATTGCGCGATCGCAACTCGCTTTGCCGTCGATACGCTGCTCGGCGAAGACGGAATCGAGATCGAGCGCGATGGCGTGAAGTTCGTCGAATTGGCGGACGATCTGGTGGATCTTTGGGACGTCAACGTCGGCGACATCGCCGAATGGGGTGAAGACGCCGGCCCTTCGCGCTTCTATCGTCAGGGGCATCAGCTGACCTGGCAAAAGTTCGTCAAGCAGGTCTCGAAAAAGTGTGTCTTGGGCGTCGGCCGCTTCACCGATCCGGAGAAGATGGTTGAGGTCATCCGCAATGGAGAGCTCGACGTTATCGGCGCGGCGCGCCCGTCGATTTCGGACCCGTTCCTGCCGCAAAAGATCAAGGAAGGTCGCCTGGACGACATTCGCACCTGTATCGGCTGCAATGTCTGCATTTCGCGCTGGGAAATCGGCGGCCCGCCGATGATCTGCACGCAAAATGCGACCGCCGGCGAGGAATTCCGTCGCGGCTGGCATCCGGAGAAGTTTCCGGCCCGTGGCTCCGACGACAGCATTCTGGTCGTGGGCGCTGGTCCGTCTGGTTCTGAATGCGCCCGTGTCCTCATGGAGCGCGGCTATACTGTCCACCTTACGGATAGCGCCGAGAAGGTTGGCGGCTATGTGAATGACGTCGCGACGCTGCCCGGGCTCGGCGAGTGGGGCTATCATCGCGACTATCGCGAAGTGCAGCTCGCGAAACTGCTCAAGAAGAACCGGGAAAGCCAGGTGGCCCTGGGCAGAAAGCGCCTCAGCGTCGAGGACGTTCTCGGCTATGGCGCGGACAAAGTCGTCATCGCGACGGGCGCCCACTGGAGCGCGAATGGCACCAACTGCCTCACCCACGCGCCGGTGCCCGGCCTTGACGCGACCAGAGCAGCCAACGTGCTGACGCCTGAGGATGTCTTCCGCGGCACCAAGCCAATCGGCAAGAAAGTCATGATCCTGAATGCCGATTCCTATTTCATGGCGCCGAGCTTGGCGCAAAAGCTGGCGCAAGCGGGACACGAGGTGACAATTGCGACGGGCGTTGAGCTCGGACGCTATATGCACTTCACGCTCGAGTTCCCCAACATGCATCGCATGCTGCATGAGTTGCACATCAACGTTCTTTCGGATGTGTGGGCGAGCCGCGTCGAGGACGGACGCGTCGAGCTGTACAACATTTGGGGCGACGGCTATCAGCGCCAATATCTCGGGCCTGGCAAATTGCCGAGAAAGCCGAACTCGACCCATAAATGGCACGATTACGATACGCTGATCGCCGTCACCGGAAGATCGTCGAACGACACCTTGTTCCGTCAGCTCAAGAACAAGCAAGACGAGTGGGGCGCGAACGGGATCAAGGGCGTCTACATTATCGGTGACGCCTGGGCGCCGAAGCTTATCGCTGACGCCACGTTCGACGGTCACCGTCTGGCGCGTGAAATTGAGGAAAAAAATCCTCAGGAGCCGAAACCGTTCCGGCGCGAGGCTGCCGTCTATGGGAGCCCCTACCAGCCGGGCGGGAATTACGAGATCCACTACGCGGTGTAGCGGCTCCCGTTTGCCTGACCAGTTCAGTGCTCTCCACCTCGGGTCGCGACGTATCGCGGCCCGAGGTGCGGAATTCTTAGATGCCGCGCGGCTAAGCGGATCGCTTTCTCAAATTGGGCGTTATGATTCCTGTCGGCATTGACCAGCACGCGGTAACGAGAATTCTCTTCCAGGACTTTGCACCCTGGATGGTGATCTCGTTCTACCTCTACGCGACCTTGGCGGTGAGCGTGTTCGGCTGGGGGGTCTATGTTCAGGCCCGCAAATATCTGTCGGGCAAGAAGGCGAAAATCCCGAATTGGGGATCGATCGGTGCGCATATCGCCGACACACTAAAGGTGGTCTTGTCGCAACGCACGGTGCGTCGGCGCGACAAGGCGGCTGGATGGTTGCACACCGGCATCTTCTACGGGTTTGTCCTGCTGTTTATTGGGACTTCGATTATTACCCTGCAGGAAGACATTGTCGGCCCGCTGCTCAAGCTCAAATTTTGGTATGGCGATTTCTATCTTCTGTTCAAGCTCACGCTGAATATTGCCGGCGCCGCCCTCCTCGTCGGCATCATCTATATGATGTATCGGCGCGGGTGGCTGCGGCCGCCCAAGCTTGATTACACGAGGCCCGATCGGCAAAAGACCGACCGCGATTGGAGCCGGGAGCACTATCGCATCGAAGATTGGGCGTTCCTGTGGACCTTGAACCTGATCGGCCTCACGGGGTTCCTGCTGTCCGCGGCGCGCCTGGTGTGGCTGCAAGGCGACGCAAGCGTCTGGGACTTTCGATGGTGGTCGCCCGTTGCCGCGGCGATCGCGCTGGCCCTGAAAGGAATGGGGCTGACGCCGGACGGCGCCGCGGAGTTGCGGATGGTCCTCTGGTGGGGCCATGGACTGCTCGCGCTCACCTTCATTGCGCTCATTCCCTATACCAAGGCAAAGCACATCGTTACGGCCGTGCTCTCGTGGCTCATACGGGATCGCGCGGCCGTTGCACGGCTTCCCCTTGGTAATTTGGACGATCAGCGCATCGGCTTCAAAGAAATCACCGACGTCAGTCGCCGATATCTTTTGCAGGCGGATGCTTGCACGAAATGCGGCCGGTGTCATGAGGCATGCCCCGCGCGCGCGTCCGGATATCCGCTATCGCCGCGCGATCTCATCCTCACGATTCGCGAGCATGCAAATCAACAGCTCGGCGAAATATTTCCGCATTTGAAGCGGGGGCCGATTCCGCTGATCGGAGATGGGGTGGCTCAGGTACGGCCTGACACCTTATGGGCCTGCCGGCAGTGCGGGGCGTGCACCGAGATTTGTCCTGTCGCGGTGGAGCACGTTCCGCTGATCAATATGATGCGCAGGACGCTCGTTGACGAAGGCGAGATGGATCCGGCGCTGCAAAAGACCTTGGGCGCCGTCAGCAAAAGCGGCAATTCCTTTAACGAAAGCAAAAGGAAGCGCGCGCGCTGGACCAAGGACTTGCCATTTGAAATTCGCGACGCCCGAAAAGAACCCGTCGACGTCCTTTGGTTTGTGGGGGACTACGCCAGTTTCGATCCGAGAAGTCAGAAGGTGACCCGCGCATTTGCGCGAATTCTTCACGAGGCGAATGTCAATTTCGGCATCTTATTTGACGATGAAACCACGGCCGGCAATGACATTCGGCGCGTCGGCGAGGAAGGTCTCTTCCAGCAGCTCGCTCAGGGGAACATAGAGACCCTGGCTGCTTGCAAGTTCAATCGGATTGTGACGACCGATCCGCACACGTTCAATACGTTGAAAAACGAATATCCGGCGTTGGGCGGAGATTACCGGGTCGACCATGCGAGCGCGTTTCTGCAGGAGCTGATCGAAGCCGGGACGATTCGTCTGCCGAACAAACTTCGCTACAAGGCGACTTACCACGATCCATGCCATTTAGGGCGGCTCAATAAAGGGTACGCCGCGCCGCGCTCCGTCCTCGCGGAAACAGGCGTGTCGCTGGTCGAGCTCGGCCGAAGCAGAGATAATTCCTTTTGTTGCGGTGGCGGTGGCGGGCGCGTTTGGATTCCAGATCCGCCCGGCACGACGAAGGTCAGCGAAAACCGTGTGCGGGAAGCGGCGGAAATACCGAATTTGGACGTCCTGGTCGTCAATTGCCCGAAATGCATGACGATGCTTGAGGATGCCACGAAGACGACGGGCAACGAAGGCAATTTCAAAGTTCTTGAGCTGACGGAATTGGTGGCCGAGGCGATGGAGTTTTTGCCGCGGCCGGACACACCAAACCTCGTCGAGGCGGTTTAGCGGTGTCGGCGCCAAGAAGCATCGACGACTTTCTTGATGAATGTATCCGACGCGCCGATGCCTACCTCGTTCTTCCGGCCTACGATCGGGCGATTGAAAGCAAGCGTCGGAACGAGATAGACGCGATCCTCCTTAAATCGTCGCGCTTGCGTCTCGTGTTGAGCAACTTGCCGTTCACGCCGTCGAGTGTATTGGCGCGGCTGGTTGCAGAGCCCTCCGAGGCGATCTTTCTTAGAGTGGCGCGAAATCCAAATGCCGACGCTGCCACCCTCGATTACATCTATGCAAGAACTCAGATGGTCGAAGCGCGACGCGCGATCGCGAACCATCGAAATGCGACACCCGACACCCTCGATCGGCTGGCCGCTTCCGAAGACGGCGAGATACGCGCCCTTGTCGCCTCGAACAGGAATACCGCGTCCGAAACTCTAAGAGCCTTGTTTGCGCGCGAAGACTCGGGGCTATGGGCGGCGATCGCCCGCCATGTCCATGCCGACGCCAATCTGCTCCGCGTCATCTTCGAAAGGTCATCCCGACGCGAGCGCGCAGAGGTGCTCGGCAATTCCAATTGCCCGCCTGACTTGCTGCAAAACAACTACAAGAGTGACGACCCGCTCGTTCGCCGAAAATGCGCATCGAACGAGGCGCTGCCAACGGCGCTTCGATTGGCGCTCGTGGAAGACTCGGATGCGTCCGTCCGCGCCGAGGCCCTCGGAGGGTTGCCCGATCCGGCTAATGAGGGGGAGGGGAGCCGTGCGGATGGATCAAAATACGTCCGTCGCGTGCAGGCGCGGCGCTCAGACGTCAGTGACGAACTCATTCAAAGACTGTCGCGCGACCCCGATGCATGGGTGCGTCGTTGGCTGGCCCGCAATTCGATGACGCCCGACGGGGTTTTGCATCAATTGCTGCTTGATGACGATGAAGGCGTCCGGCGTGCTCTCGGGCGCAATCGGAAAACACCGCCAGACTTGCTGACAAGGATCGCGATCGATGCGGTCGCATGGGTTAGAGCGTCGGTGGCGGACAGGAAAGATCTCCCCAAATCGTCATTGCGGTTGCTTGAGAAGGATTGCTCCCCGGACGTGCTCTCCGGTGTCGCGCGCAATCCGACCTCTCGCCCGAGCCTGTTATCCGCTCTCGCGCGTAGCGATGATGCCGCGATCCGACGCGCCGTGATTCTTAACAAGGCGGCGCCACGCCGCGTGCTTCGCAATCTATGTGAGGACGACTATCCGCTGAACCGCGCGATGGCCGTGAGCCATGAAAATCTTCGAATTGAGGATTTTTGGGCCTCTGCCGCCGATCCAGAGCCGCAGGTGAGGTTTGCCGTGGGCAAACGCGCGGCCGCGTGCCTTTGATCGCGCTCTATGCCGAGACCGAAACAATCGATGAGGTGTAAAAATGAAGATCCTGGTTCCGATTAAGCGCGTAGCTTCGCTGGATGACGAGTTTGAATTGCGGCCGGACGGTCGCGACGTTGATCCTGATTTCTGCGAGTTCGATCTCAACGAGTTCGACGAATATTCGCTCGAGGCGGCCGTTCAAATTAAGGAGCGCTTCGCCGATGCGGGCGTCGAGGTCGTCGCCCTGACCGTCGACACTGAAGAGGGCGACGATGTTCTTCGCAAAGCGTTGGCGAAAGGGGCGGATCGCGCCGTCCGCGTGTGGGACGATGCTTTGGCAGATGCCGATCAGGTCGCAATCGCGCGCGTCATTGCGAAAGTGGCGGAGCAAGAGCAGCCCGAATTGATCCTCTGCGGCGCGCAATCCGCCGACCATGGTCACGCCCAAACTGGCATCGCCTTGGCCGGCATTCTAAGGCGCAACCATGCCGCAGTGGTCTCAGGTCTTGAGTACGAGCCGGGCGCGAAGGCCGCGGTGATCGATCGCGAGCTCGAGGGCGGCCTGATCGAGAAGCTTCAAATCGAGACGCCGGCGGTCCTGACAATTCAGCTCGGCATCAATAAGCCGCGATATGCCTCTTTGCGCAGCATCAAACAGGCGAATGCCAAGACCATAGAGGTGCTTGAGGCATCGGAGATTGGGCTTCAGCCGGAGCTCATTGGTCAGGGCGGCTCGCTCAGCCGCGTGCGAAGAATGTTTATTCCCGAGAGAGGCCGGAGCGTGATGATCGAAGGCACGCCGGCAGAACAGGCGTCCCGTCTCCTGGAGATCATAAGAGAGGTGCAGGGCTGATGAGTGGCATTTTGATATTGGCGGAACATCGCCGTGGTGAGTTGCGGCCGGGCGTTCTTGAAGCGATCGGCGCCGCCGAGCAGCTGAAGTCGGGGGCGGGCGGGGAGGTGTCGGTTCTCCTCATCGCGCCGGATCCGTCGAAATACACTTCTGGCGTCAGCGTGGGCGGTGTCGACGAAATTATCGCAATGGCCGATGCCGCCGCCGAAGATTTCGAACCCCATCTTGTCCAGGCAGCCTTGGCTCAGGTCATCAAGGACCGCGCGCCGTCGGTCGTCCTGGTTCCCCATAGCGTCGACGGCTGGGGCATGGCGCCGGCCCTAGCCAGCGATCTGAACACCGGATTCGCCAGCGATGTTTTTTCCGTTCGTTACGAAGGCGCGGAGCTCATCGCGACGAGGGCCGCCTATCGGGAAAAGGTGTTTGTCGAACTCGACTTCCCCGGGAAAGCGACCGTCGTGCTGACGCTGCGCAGTGGCGCGTTCGCCGCGCCCACAACACCGGCCGCGCCGCGCGTCACCAAGATAGAGCTGAGCAGTTCCGGCGTGCTGCCCAGCAAGCATCTGGGTTGGAAAGATCCGCCACCCAATGGCGGAATCGATATCCCAGGTTCGGCATTCATCCTTTCGATTGGGCGCGGTGTCGGCGATGAAGCCCGTGTCGAGGCGTTTT
This sequence comes from Pseudomonadota bacterium, assembly GCA_040756295.1. Taxonomy (GTDB): domain Bacteria; phylum Pseudomonadota; class Alphaproteobacteria; order Rhizobiales; family Beijerinckiaceae; genus Methylovirgula. Next base: position 129,731 of record JBFLZN010000004.1, read on the forward strand.
TGGAACTGGCGGACAGCCTAGGGGCGACGCTCGGCTGTTCCAGGCCGATTGCGGATAACGGATGGCTTCCCAAAGCAAGACAGGTCGGCCAGTCGGGTCAGCTGGCGGCAAAATGCAAGCTCTATATCGCGATGGGCATATCCGGGTCGGTGCAGCACCAGTGGGGGATGAAGCATGTCGAGACCATCGTCGCCATAAACAAAGACCCCGAAGCCTCCATCTTTGGCGTCGCGAAATATGGAATTGTCGCGGATATGATGGAGATTGCCGAGGAACTCCAGGCGCAAATAGCTTCGGTGAGCTGATCTGATCGACCTGCTGCTGCGTTGCAGCACCTGGATCAGAAGCGTGACAAGACCCGGGTCGCGATTCGGCGACCCGGCCATGCCTGGCGCCGAAATTGCAAACGGGCGCCGGCACAAATTACGTGGCGCGGCCGCAACATTTCCGCCGGCATTTTCATCCCGCCCATCTGCATATCCAAGCCGAGCGCAGCGGATCCGGCAGGGCGCGGCGCCAATGGTGCCATCAGTCACTATTGCGGCGCAGTTTAGATCACCTCAAAGTTCGGCGAAATACGCAAGACTACAGGGATGTCGGGAAACGAAGGGAAGGGCCAAGAGGTCGTCAGGCTCGATCGGGGTTTATTGGTCCTCTGACGCCGCGAACGAACCAGATAGCCGGCGAGAGGAAGCCTCGCTTGGTAGCGCCATATCGGCGGGCGCCCGGTTGTAATGCCTTCTCCTACGCATTCTCGTTCATTCCGCGGTTGCGGCGCCTGTCAAATCTAATTCCACGAACAAGAGATCCCAAGGGGGGTAGTTGTATGACAGATGTACTTGAAGCCACGATTGCGAATAGCGAGGGTGAAGGAAAGCTTCACCGATCGATTGATTGGACGGGCGCCTTTTGGGTTGCGAGCGGCGTTCCGGCGTTGGTCTTGTTTTCCATCGGCGGCATCGCCGGTACGACGGGCAAGCTGTCCTACCTGATCTGGGCAGCCTCGATTTTCATGGGGTTCATCCAGTCCTACACCTACGCCGAAATCGCCGGGCTTTTTCCCAACAAATCCGGCGGTGCATCGATCTACGGCGCCGCCGCGTGGGTCCGCTATGCGAAATTGGTCGCGCCGCTCTCCGTTTGGTGTAACTGGTTTGCGTGGAGCCCGGTCCTCTCGCTGGGCTGTTCCATCGCCGCCGCTTACATCTTAAACGCGCTTGCGCCGATCCCGGCCGCGAACAGTCCCGAAGTGGCCCATTGGCTTGCGGCGCACGGCGCCAGCATAGCCGGATCGCAGACCGATAAGGTCGCGGCGGCCGTTACGGCGCTCACGCCCGGGATCAGAAGCTGGACCGCGTTCACACATAGCTTTGGTCCCGTCGGCCTCTCGTTGAATACGGCATTCTTTGTCGGCGCGGCCCTGATGCTGATCGTTTTCGCCATTCAGCACCGCGGCATTCTCGGAACCGCGAACGTGCAGAAGTGGATCGGGCTGACCGTGATCATTCCGATGGTCATCGTCGGTATCGTCCCGATCCTGACGGGCAAGGTCGATTGGAGCAATTTTTCGCCTCTCCTGCCGCTGGCGGCTGCAAACGCGCCGGCGCCCGGAAGCTGGAATATCTCCGGATGGACGCTTGTTCTGGGCGGAATGTTCATTGCCGCATGGTCGACATACGGCTTTGAGACGGCCGTCTGCTACACCAGCGAGTTCCGCGATCCTTCGAAGGATACGTTCAAGGCGATCTTCTATTCCGGTCTGCTGTGCCTGGCCCTGTTCATCCTGGTGCCTTTCACCTTCCAGGGCGTGCTGGGTCTGAACGGAATGCTCGATCCCACGATCGGCGACGGCTCCGGCGTTGCGCAAGCGATGGCCAACATGGTCGGCGGCGGCAAGTTTATCGAAAGCATCCTGGTGATGCTGATGATTCTCGCGCTCATCCTGTCGATCATGACAGCCATGGCGGGGTCGTCCCGCACGCTTTACCAGGGGTCTGCGGACGGTTGGCTCCCGAAATATCTGAGCTACGTCAACAGCCACGGCGCGCCGACCCGCGCGATGTGGACCGATCTCTGTTTCAATCTAATCTTGTTGTCGATTGCCTGCGCCGATTCGACGAGCTTCTTCTTCATCCTCGCCGCATCGAACGTCGGCTACATCATCTTCAACTTCCTTAACCTGAACTCGGGTTGGATTCATCGTATCGACTCTGCACACGTGCCGCGTCCGTTCAAAGCGCCGAGCTGGATACTTGGTCTTGGCGCGATCTTCGGATTTTGCAACGCGCTGTTCATGGGCGCCGGGGCGAAGACCTGGAATCCGTACGCGCTCTGGGCGGGCCTGATCACCGCGGCGATGATCGTTCCGGTGTTTATCTTCCGCCATTACATCCAGGATGGCGGCCGCTTCCCGCACGAGATGGACGACGATCTGCGGGTTGGTGGCGCCGCTGTGACGCAGAAGCGGGCTGGAATCCTCCCCTACCTGACCTTGGCGGGAGGTCTGGCGGTGGTGCTCATCTCAAACTGGTTCTTCCACCTTTGATCGCCTTGGAGGCGGGCGCGCGGCGCTCGCCTCCAGCCTTCTCGATCGCCGGAGACCACGACGATCAAGCTCAACATTTAGAGGACATTTTGTATGACGGCGCACGCACAATATCCGCGGCAATCGGTTTTAAACGGGCGCCATCTGGCGCTCGGTACGGCATTTGAGGCCTCTTGGAACAATATGCCGGTGCCGCAACGTTACGCGACAGATCCCTATGTCGAGACCGAGGCCGTGCGAAACGCGGCGGGGCTATTTGACGTCAGCTCGCTGCGGCTGATCGATGTGACCGGGCCGCAGGCTCTGTCGGTTCTGAACGAGATGCTGACGTCCGACATCTCGAAGATCAAGCCCGGCAATTCCGCGATCAGCAATATCGTCGACGACCACGGCGCGCTGATCGACGATGTCCTGGTCTATTGCGACGGACCGGACGCCTACCGGATTTCGCATGGCGGCGGAACCTTGGAAGATGTCTTGCCGCTTTTTGCCGAAGGTAAAAACGTCCGGGTCCATTTGGACCACGATACGCACATCCTATCGCTGCAGGGACCCAAGGCGTTCGACATCCTGGCGCCGCACACGCCGCTCAAATTGTCAACGCTGCATTATTTCCAACATCAACGCACCAAGCTCTTTGGGAAGGATGTCTCGATCGCCCGCGGCGGTTACTCGGGCGAAAGAGGCTATGAGGTCTTCTGCAAGGCGGAAGATGCGGTGTTCTTGTGGGACGCCATCTTGGAAGCCGGCAAGCCCTACGGCGCGCTGCCCGTTTCCTGGGCGTGTCTGGACATTGTCCGGGTCGAGGCCGGTCTCCTGTTCTTTCCTTACGATATGCCCGAAGGCGACACGTCGCCCTGGGAGGCGGGCGTCGATTGGACCGTGGATCTCTCGAAGGCGTCGTTCCGCGGCAAGGATGCGCTGGCGCGCCGCCGCGATCAAAAGAGAGCGGTGCAGGCTGGCGTGGAGATCGATCATCACGAGGCCATCGAGCCGGGCACCAAGCTTTATCGCGACGGCCGCGTGGTCGGCGTCGTCAACAGCACGACTTACAGCCAGCACCTGATGCGGTCGCTGGCGCTCGTGCACGTCGATCCGAATTGCAAGGCCTATGGCACGGAGCTCGAAGCCGAAGCCGGCAATAAGAAGGTCAAGGCGCGCGTCGTTAAAACGCCTTTTTACGATCCGCTCCGGCTTCGCACGCATCCATTGGACGAGCGAGGCCCGCGATAGATTGGGCTAAGCGCCGATTTTACGAACGCATGGGGGACAGGGGATGACAAAGCGTACACTTGCGATAGCAACAGGGGTTCTCATCGCGGGTTCGGCCGCGGCCGCGGACTTGCCGAACACAAAGGCCGCGCCCGCACCGCCGCCGACCTGGTGGTCGACGGTCACCGTCAACGGTGAAATCGATGCCGGTATCATGGGCAATCCGGATGCCCCGAGCAGCGGGCTCAACTGGGGGCGGCTGTTTGACCAGACCGCCAACGAGCCGATGCTGAATACGGGGGTTCTTACGATCCAGCGCGCAACCGGTTCGGCCGGCTATGACGTCGGCTTCATGCTGCAGGGCGCGTTCGGTACAGATAACCGTTTCACCCACAATATGGGCGAAGGCGAATATTGGATCAATTCAAAGTATCAGCTCTCGCTGATGCAGGCGTATTTGTCGGTCCATACGCCATGGATCACGCCCGGCGGTATCGATTGGAAACTCGGCCAATGGTCGACGATCGAAGGTGTAGAATCCTTCACCGATCCGTCCGCCAACCTGTTCTATTCGCACTCCTACCTCTTCAACTATCCGGAGCCGTTCACTAACTTCGGTGTTTTGGCGATCACGCATATCAATCCAACGGTGGATATCTACACCGGTATCAGCAGCGGTAACCAAGCGACGCTTGTTCCGTATGTCGGCGACAACAACGACGCGCCGGCCTTCGAAGGCGGCGTCGGCCTGAACAAACTGTTCGGTGGCGCCGTCACCGTCATGGCCACGACGCATATCGGTCCGGAAAATCCTTACTTCCAGGCGGACTTTCCGTTGACGGGAAATAACGCCGCCAACACGTCGCTTGTTTTCGAAAACGACCTCAACGCCACCTGGACCGTGACGGATAAGATCACGGCTATCGGTCAGGTCAACTATACCAAGAACGACTTTACCGGAGGCTCGACCTACGGTGGCGTCGGTTACGTCTCCTGGCAAACGCCTTACGATTGGCTGAAGGTCAACGGCCGCGCCGAAGTCTTCCGGGATAACGGCAATGGCTCCGGCGGCGGAACCTATGTCTGCGCCTATCCGGGCAATTTCGATTGGATGAATGCCTTGCACGGCTTCCCCAACACCGTCTATTGCGGCCCGCCGACGACTTATTTCGAATTCACCGCTGGCCTGAACATCACGCCGACGATTCCGTCGTCGGTCCCGTTCGTGAAGGCCGTGATCTTCCGGCCGGAAGTTCGCTACGACACATCGCTGAATGGCACGACGCCGTTCGGTGTGCCAAGTGGCTCAACAATCGGCACGAAGAGCGATATGGTCACGATCGGTGGCGACGTCGTCGTGAAATTCTGATTTCGGCAAGTCAACTTGCGGCGTCGGCCGTTTGAGGCTAGCTTTTTATACGACAGGACGGAGCGGATAGAATATATCCGCTCCGAACGTAAAAGAAAAAAGGGACGGAAACGAATTCCAAGGCGTGAGAGTGATTAAGAATGCGCTGCAAAAATAGCGCATCGCGATTCAGGGAGGCGAAGACAGCGAGCGCATTGGCCCGAGCCAATGTGCTCTTCGTGCTTTACAGACGGGCTTTCGCACGGCCTCGTCGTCGAATTCCTGGAACAGAATTTGCTATGCCTTGTCTCGGAAGTTCCGACACTTCCGGTAGCTCCTTTTGTTTCCGGTGACGCCATGAACATCTTACCCGAATTAGCTTTGCGCGATGATCGACGGTATTGCGAAATGGCCGGCACAATTAAAAGCGCTTCGCTTGGTCGCCTCGACGACGAGGAATGGTTTCGTCGGACGGGGCGCGTTGCGATGTCGATTGGGCAGGACAGTTTTCACCGGGAGCTGGTCGACCTCTTTGGGGCGACGATCCAACACGAATCTTGCTGGATCATCCGATATTCGCGTGTTGCGCCGCCGGATGTTCTCTATACGCACAACGTTCCGGAAGAGATCGTCCAGTTCTATAAAGATGAGTGTTTGGACATCGATCCGTTCTCGCATTATTGGAAAACGCGCGAATGTCCCGGTGTCCTGACGCTGTCGGCGCTGGAGGATTCGAGCCTGGAATCCGTCATTTATTCGAAGATATTTCGGGCGGCAGCGAACATCTCCGATGAGATGGCGATGTTCTTCACCACGGTCGGTCATTCCTGTCTCGGACTGTTTTTGGAGCGCGAGAAGGGCAGGTTCTCGCGTGCGGATATTCGCCGCGCCGAGCTCATGTTCCCCGCGCTCGATGGTTTTCATCGCGCGCATCTCGGCTGGCTGTTCAATCGGCTCCGGTACAAGAACGAAACCGAGGTGATGGGCTTCATCAAGCGACCCACGCTGATTCAGGATCGCTCTGGTATCGAGGTCTACGCAAACGAATCCTGGAACGAAGCGGCGGAAATCGATCCGAGCATCCGGGCCGTCGTTTCCGAAGCGCAATCGAACGAAAGCCAGCAGACATTCATATTGCGCGATTTCGTTCTGAAGATGGAAATCCTAGACCCGAACTTCCCGCTGGCGCCGGCCGGGCGAATGTTTGTGCTCGAACCCCGCTCTTACGCAAACGTCGAGCCCGACCGCGCCAACCAGATCGCGAGCACGCTTCGCGAGTTCACCAAGCGAGAACGCGATGTGCTTGCGCTCATCATGACCGGGAATAGCACGGGGCAAATTGCCCAAAAGCTCAACATCAGCAAGGGCACGATCAAAAACTGTCGATCCCGCATTTATCGCAAGGCCGGCGTCATTTCAGAACGCGCATTTGTCAAGAAATTCACGCCGATATTTGAAGAAGAATGACCCTGTATCAATAGGGTCCGCGAAGGAGGTCTGACGTGTCGATTGGTGGCGGCTGTCTCTGTGGCGGCGTGCAATATGTTGTCAGGGGAACTCCGTCTCAGCCGATAGCATGTCACTGTTCGCAATGCGCCAAAACAAGCGGCAATTATGCGGTCATGGCCGCATGCAAAGTGTCCGAGCTCGACATTACGGTTTCGGACTCACTGACTTGGTTCCGGTCCTCCGCATCCGTGCAACGGGGTTTCTGCTCGCGCTGTGGCGGAAACCTCTTCTGGAAAGCTGATGATCCCGGAACCGAGATCTATGTTACGGCGGGGACACTTGACCGGCCGACCAATCTGCGGGTCTCGGAACATATCTATGTCGGGTCGAAGTCCGACTTCTACGAGATCACCGACGGACTGGGGCAAAAGCAGGAATGGTGATGTCGATCGCCTTTATTTGAGCAGGCATAAGTCGCGACAACTGTATGCTGAAGAAACAACCAGCCTCGCAGGCTCGCCGCAGCGCGCCTTAACCGTCAAGAACGACGCGCGGCGATCGTTGGTTTGGCACCATTGCCTGGAACGCCGGAAGCGCGACCTGGATAATTGTGCCGATGCCCAATGCATAGAGCAAAGTGCCGATACCGACCGTTCCGCCGAGCAAACAGCCGAGTCCCAACACACACATTTCGATTCCGGTGCGCGTCAGGCGGATCGACCAGCCGCTGCGCGCGGCGAGACCTGTCATCAGCCCGTCGCGGGGACCGGGACCAAATCCGGCGCCGATATACATGCCGCTCGCGATGCCGTTGAGGGCGACCGCCGCGATCAGCATCCCGATGCGCACGGCCGGCACATGCGGCTGCGGGAGCATCGCCAGCGCCGCGTCGGCAGCGAGGCCGATCAGGGCAACATTGCTGATCGTCCCGAAGCCGGGCCGCTGGCGCAGCGGAATCCAGATCAGCATCAGTAGGGCGCCGACGGCGATGATCACCGTGCCGAAGCTCAGATGCAGGTGCAGCGCGATGCCCTGGTGAAGGACATTCCATGGGTCGAGGCCAAGCCCGGCCCGCACCATCATGGCCGAGGAGAGGCCGTAAAGCGCGAGACCGGCATAGAGCAATATGAGGCGGCGCAGCAGCATTGGACTGCTATTCAAAAAAATGGCATTATAATAAAGGTCCACTTTTCTCAAATTGGCCTAATGATTGCACGTCGGACAGGAGCGGCCTCACTGCTCCGGATTCTCGGGAACTGGCTCGCCCAAGGGTCGCGCGAGCCTGCATACCGGCAGCTTGCGGCCGCGCTTCGGCTGTTGATCCTTGACGGCAGATTAGGACTGGAGACGCGCTTGCCCGGCGAGCGCGAACTGGCCGCAGCACTTGGGCTCAGCCGCGGCACGATCGCAACGGCGTTTGCCGAGCTGCGCGCCGATGGCTATCTCGCAAGCCGTCGCGGCTCGGGCTCGCTGGTCACGCTGCCGGCCGGTCTATCGGCGAACCGCCGGTCGGCGACGCAGAAAGACTTTTCGATTGCCGCGAGCCCCGCGGGGCCCGCGATCCATCAAGCCTATGTCGAAGCGCTCGCGGCGCTTCCGGCATACCTTTCGTCAACGGGCTACAGCCCGTCCGGCCTTCTCGAACTAAGGACTGAAATCGCCGCCCGCTACGCGGCGCGCGGTCTGCCGACCGGCGCAGACGAAATCATGGTGGTCAACGGCGCGCTCTCCGGCTTCGGGCTCCTGCTGCGGCATCTGACAGGCGCCGGCGACCGTGTTGTCATCGACCATCCAACCTATCCTCTCGCCATCGCTGCGATCCGCGGCGCCGCTTGCCGGCCGGTGCCCATTCCGCTTCCGGACATCGGCTGGGACGTCGAGGGCCTCGCCGCGGCAATCGGCCAGACGACGCCCCGCCTCGCCTATCTGCTGCCAGACCATCATAACCCGACCGGCCGCTGCATGGACGCCGAGACGCGTGCGGCGGTGGCGGCGATTGCGGAACGCACGCGCACGACGATCGTCGCGGACGAGACGATGGTCGATCTTTGGTATGAGAACGAGCCGCCGCCGCCGCTCGCGGCCTACGATCGTGGTGGTCATGTCATCACGCTCGGCTCGACGGGAAAGAGCTTCTGGGGCGGGCTCAGAATCGGCTGGATCCGTGCGCCAGTGCGGATGATCGCCGCCCTTGCCGGCACCCGCGATGCCGTCGATTTAGGCACGCCCGTGCTCGAGCAGCTCGCCGTCGCCCGGCTTCTCGTCTCGGCGGAAACGCATCTTCCGGCACGCCGCCAGGAGCTGCGCCGCCGCCGCGATGCGCTGATATCAGCCGGCGAAGCAATTCTGCCGGATTGGCGTTTCCCAAGCCCGGCGGGTGGCCTCGCCTGTTGGATCGAGCTGCCGCAGCCGTTGGCGACACGGCTCGCCGCCACAGCGGAGACGATCGGCATCCGCATCGCTGCGGGACCGAGCTTCGGCATTGACGGCGCTTTCGAGCGCAACATACGCATGCCGTTCACGCCCGATGTGGCCGATCTGCGCGCCGCGCTCGAACGCATCGCGCCCCTTTGGCGACGACTGGCCGACGAGGGGATGCCTCAGTCGCGAACCGCCATGGTTTGAAACGGATTGAGATCGCGGGGCGGTCTCAATCCATCATTCGGGTGCAGTAAGCTGTTGTCCGAACCGGGGCAGTCGATATGTGACGGAGCCGCGCCTCCTTTTTTATGAAGAAGTGGATGAGGCCGCGCCGCGACGATACATGGCCACCGTTAGCCAAACCGACGATACGAGGAAGTAAAAGGCACCAAACGCTGCATATGGCGCGACCACAGTGATGTCGGGAAGGCGCGCCCCGCTTGCCTTGTGCAAGAAGAAGGCACCGGCGAGAGCGGATTGCGCACCGCTTAACGCCATGGCCCATTGTCCGCCGTACGATCTCCAGCGGCGGACGGCCGTCACCAGTTGGAAGATACCCGCGAGCGCCGCCCAGATGCCAAAAACAAAGATGGCTGCGTTTATGCTTGAGCCGACCGCAATGGCGACCGCGACGGCGGTTATCGAGCTCGCGACAAAATTAAGAGTTTGGCTCTTGTTACGGCCGAGACCGCCGTTCCTTTTCGCGTCAGCCCAGTTCGCAAGAGCGTCCCAAGCGGGGTAAGCGACGAGAAGCGGCCCCGCGATGTGCGGCATCGTCCGGCCGACAGCGACGGCAAGGACAACCCACCCCGCGGCAACCGCCGCGCGTGTAAAGTAATAGCCTCGAAGCCAGAGAGTGTCCGGGATGAGGTCGCCACGGCCGGTGACGGATGGCAGCATGATTGGTCTCCAGATTAAATCGCTGTGTCGGGCGACACGCTCCGACGGCGGAAGGCAGCATTTTTATTATCGAGATATATATTATCGCGATAAATAATGAATAACGAGCAAGCTTCGCCCTGTCAAGTTTTCTTTATTGCGATATCATATTCCGCGATAATAGGGCTTGTTGCCCGTTGGAGACGACCTTGTCCAAGCTTGCAGGCCCCATTCCACTCGATGCTCAGCTATGTTTCGCCATTTATTCCACGGCGATCGCGTTGGGACGCTTATATAAGCCGATCCTCGATGGCTTCGGGATTACGTATCCGCAATACCTCGTGCTCAGCGTGCTCTGGGAAAACGATGAACAACCGATCGGTGCCATCGCCGAACGGCTTGGGCTTGAATCGAGCACCATCACACCGCTCGTGAAACGTCTTGAGGCCGCGGGCTTCGTGCGCCGCGATAGAAATCCCGAAGACGAGCGCCGGGTTGTCGTCACGCTAACTTCGAAAGCGCGGGCGCTTCATTACGATTCAAAATGCCTCAGCGAAACGTTGCTCGAAAACTCGGATCTTAGCCCATCGGGGTTAGTCCGTCTGCACGGCGACATCAGCGCCCTGCGCGACGCTTTGATTAGGAATTCGTCAGCGGTATCTGGTCAAAAGAGCGAACACGCCAACTTAGCCGATCACTCGGAGACGTAGGGGCGCGGCGCGACGCGCCATGTCAGCGCGAGATGGCGCGCGTGACACATTATTGTAAATAAGCAAACCTATCGTTTAGTGTCACATTATCTTTAATGGTGGCCCTTGGAGCGATATTGTTGGCTGTTCCCAACAAGACTACCGGCCTGTCATCTTGCCTCAGGACTATCGGACATCGCTTCTCGGGACCTTGCCTGAGCCTCGGACTTATTTTGATTGCATATCCCGTGATCGCGGCTGATGGCTCGGCAACCATCTTCGAAACGCAAGACGTCAAAGCCCCGCCGGGACTCCGGATGAATTTCGATCTTCCGGCGCAACCGCTGGCCGCGGCGCTCGAAGCTTATGGCGCGGCGTCCGGACGCCAGGTCGTCTACGAGGGGGGACTGGCGATGGGGCGCCAATCCACTGCCGTCAAAGGCATCTTTACGCCCGAGGAAGCTTTACGCAGGCTCTTGGCTGGAACTGGCCTTGACCCGCGCTACATGGCGGCCGATGGTTTCGTGCTCGTGCTTAAGCCGATCAGACACCGGAACTTTCTCATCACGACAACGCCGCGCGCGACGCTGAACCAATTCTACGGCCTCATCCAGGCTGGCTTGCGGCGGAGCGTTTGTGCGGATGCGCGCGCGTGGTCGGGCGGTTATCGCGTTGCCGTGGGCGTTTGGATTGGCACAACAGGCGTCGTTACGCACGCAGCCCTGCTTGACACAACAGGCAATTCCGGCCTTGACGCCGCGATCGAGCGCGATGTGAATGGCGCGAGGATCAATGCCGCCCCGCCCGCCGGATTTGCCCAGCCTGTTGTCATGGTCATCACCTCCGAAGCGATGCGGGAATGCGCGGGGGATCAGACCGAAGACATTGAGCCCGTCAAGGTTGGACAATGACACAGGCGGGATGGGTCGCGCTTCAGCAGCGTCTGCTGCTGCGATACGGGGAGCTCAAGAAGCGCCTGACCCGCTATCTGGGTTCGGCCGAGCTGGCGGGGGATGCATTACAGGATACGTGGCTGCGTTTGGAACGCGGCGGCGATCTCGCCCAAGTTCGAAGCCCAGATACCTATCTGTTCCGCACCGCCGTCAACATCGCGCGCGATAATGTCCGATCCGATAACCGGCTGGTGAGAACCACCGACGCCCATACGTTACTGGGGGTGGTCGACGAGACGCCAGATGCCGCGCGCACAGTCGAGAGCCGGTCGAACATCCGGGCGCTTGCGGCCATCATGGCGGAGCTGCCACCGCGCCAGAAGGCCATTTTGCTCGCCGCCAGGCTGGAGGGATTGTCGCGGCGACAGATCGCCGCGCGCTATGGGGTTTCGGTGCGTTTCGTCTATCGCGAATTGCAAGCGGCGCAGGATTATTGCGCCGCGCGCCTGACGGAACTGACCGATAGCAAGTTCACATTCGGACCGCGAGAATCGTCTCCTGAGCAAGATGCGCCTCGAACGGAGAAGACGGGACGCAAGGCGCCGGGAGCCAAGGCATGAGTGCGGTCGACCGCAACCACCGCGAAGCAATGCTTAGGCGCGACGCGCGGCGTTGGGTGGCACAACTTGTCTCGGGCGAGGCGCGGGCCACGGATTTGGACGCGGCCGAGCGGTGGCGAAACCAAAGTTCGGCGCATGAGGCTGCGTTCGCCGAAGCGATCAATTTGTGGCAGGATTTCGGGCCGGCGGGCCGCGTTCTCCTTGAGAAGGAAGGACCGCCGATTTGGCACCCCGCGCGCCCACAGATGAGCCGCCGGGCTGTGCTGGGCGGCGCCGGCGCCCTCGTCGCCGCGTCGGCCGCCTACGCAATGGTCGATCCGCCCTTCGCTCTATGGCCATCGCTTGCCGAACTCAGGGCGGATTACCGGACAAAAACGGGGGAGCAGCGGCGCCTCATCCTGAAGGACGACGTCTCGGTTGAGATGAATACCCAGACGAGCCTCGTTGTTCCGGCAACCGGCGCCGACGAAATTACGCTGATTGCCGGCGAGGCCTCTTTCGTCGTCGCGCATCGGTCGGCGCGGCCCTTGGCCGTCGTGGCGGAATCCGGCCGGACGATTGCCAACGAAGCGCGCTTTGATATTCGCAAATCCGGCGCTGCTGTCTGCGTGACCTGCCTGGAGGGCGAAGTGCGGGTCGAGTTCGCCGCGCGTGCGGCAATTGTCGGCGCGAACCGTGCGCTGCGCTATGACCGGAGCGGCCTCGGCGAAACGGTCAGCGTCAATCCGGCGGACGTGTCTGCCTGGCGGCAAGGCGTGTTGATTTTCCGCTACGCACCGCTGAACGACGTCGTCGCCGAAATCAACCGTTATCGGCCGGGAAGAATTATTCTCCTCAATACGGCGCTAGGCTCGAAGCTCATCAACGGCCGGTTTCAAATCGCGCGCATCGATGAAATCCTTGTTTGGATCGAACAAGTGGCTGGCGCCAAGTCGCGGGAATTACCGGGTGGAATCGTCCTGCTGACCTGACCTCCAAGCGCGTCGTGCCGACATGGAAACGTCATAAAATTTCTTGCGATGCTCGGTTCAGCTTTGACGATCGACAATCGTCTCTGGTCGAGACGCCCGCTCATGGCCTTTGAAGAGGACGTGAAGGGCGACATGTCCCATCGTCCAGAGAAATTCGCCCATGTTTTTTGTCTCCGCTGCATCGCGTGCCCCGAGAGCCTTCCAGGCGGCACTTCTGACCAGCGTCAGTGCTCTTGCGTTGCTGACATCGGGCGCGCCGACACGCGCCATGCCGCTTGGGACCATGCGCGGCGGCAACGGGGCATTTGCGGCGAGCGCGAATGCCGCGGCTGCGGCCATGGCGTCAGTTCAACAGGCCCAACAAGCGACGCAGCAGTCCATGAGCAGCCTGAACCGGGCGGTGCAGGCGGTCCAGGCGATGCAGCAAACACAAGCGCAGGCAAGAGCGCTGGCGCAGCAGGCGACCAGCGCTGCGCCGGGTCTTCCGTCTGTCCCGAACGGCCTGACGCCGGGCGGCCTGGTGCCGACTTTTGGCCTGCCGGGCGGACCGGATGGTACGAAGAATTATAGCTCGAGTTCTCCCGATCCGAGCGTCTGGTCCGGCGCCAATGCGCCAACTCAGTCGACGAGCAATGGCTTAACAACGGTCACGGTCCGGCAGACGGCGCAGAAAGCGATCCTGACCTGGACAAGCTTCAATGTCGGCGCAAACACGGAACTCTATTTCAATCAGTCCGCCGGCAATTCGTCTTCCGGCAACAACTGGATTGCGTTGAACCGGGTCATCGATCCGTCCGGCGTGCCGAGCCAGATCCTCGGCCAGATCAAGGCCGAAGGCACGGTCTATATCATCAATCATAACGGCATCGTTTTTGGCGGAGGAAGCCAGGTCAACGTCAATTCGTTGCTGGCGTCTTCGTTGCCCTTCATGGGCGATCCGGCCAATCTCAATACGATGACGCCGGGCAGTACGGCCTATGACCAGGCGGTGGGAATACCAGGTACGCAAAATTACCAAGGGACGCCGAATTCCAACTTCTTCGTGGACGGCATCACCGATTTGCAAAACGCCGGCACCCCATTTCTCGGGGCGCAAAACGATTCGCTCGCCGACGTCGAGAGCGAGGGCAATATCACCGTCGCGGCGGGCGCCCAGATAAATGCGCTCAAGCTCGGCTATGCGATGCTTGCGGCGCCGAACGTCTCCAATGCCGGAACGATCCTCGCGCCGGATGGCCAGGTCATTCTCGCCGCCGGCATGGGAGTCGTTCTCAACGCCCCGACCGGAAAGATAGCCAACTCGTGGCTTGTCCCAGGGCTCGTCGGCACCGCTTACGCCCCTGGGAACCCCAATGGAACGCCCGTCTTCACGGCGACCAACACCGGCCTGCTCCAGGCCACCACCGGCAACGTCACGGTGCTAGGCGCCACGGTGGACCAGGCCGGCGTGATCAAGGTCACCACCAGCATCACGCAGCCGGGCGAGATCGACTTAATCGCGGCCGATGAGGGGTCTGGCGGCAACAACACTTATGAGCGGACCGGCCCGCTGGTGCTCATGCCGGGCTCGGTAACGACGGTGCTGCCGGACGAGGACGGCGAGACGACGACGTCAACCCAAGCCGCGAACACCAGCTTCAAGCCGGGCAGCATAAACTTGACCGGCGGGACGGTGATATTCGATGGCGGCTCGCTCGTGGAGGCGCCGGGCGGCAATGTCGGGGCGACGGCGCAATTTCCTGCCTCAGGAAATCCAGCCGGTATCGACGGCGAGGTTATCGGTCGCGTCTATGTCGATAGCGGCGCGGTGATCGATGTTTCGGGGCTGACGGACGTGACAGAGCCGGTCTCCTCGACGCTCCTCTCGATCGGCCCGCTGACCTCCGACGACCTCGCGGATTCGCCGTTGCAGCGTAACGGCTTTCTGTTCACCCGGACTGTCGTCATCGACAGCACGATCACCGGCACGCGCGCCGATGGCGAGGCCTGGGTCGGTTCGCCGCTCATCGATGCGCAAGGCTATGTGAACGCGATGCCGCGTTCGATCGACCAGATGCTGGTCAATGCCGGATCGTTGAGTTTCGGCGCCGGTGAGGTCATCACCGCGCCGGGCTCGATCCTCAATCTGACCGGCGGCTACATCCATTATATCGGCGGGATGGTCGCAACGACGCGGCTTCTCGATGCGTCGGGCAATATCATCGACATCGCCGATGCCGATCCGAACGATACGTTCGTCGGCTTCGCGGGAAGCTTCGAAGCCGATCATAATATCAATGGTCAGCCGGATTCGCAGCTGACGCAATATTTCACGACGCCCTTGCTCAGCGGCAGCTATTACCAGCCTGATTACATTCAGGGCGGCAACGGCGGAACGCTCAACTACGCGGTGATCGCATCCAACGGCGGCCCTGGCGCTTCGACCGGCGCCATGATCCTCGATGGCGCGATTCTCGCCTCGTCCGAGAGCGGTCCGCATCAGGTCGAGAGCAGCGACTTGGCGAAGGGCGGTTCTTTATTGGTCGGCAGCAGCTCCTCTTCGAGCTTTACGCAGAATATCGCCGTCGCCGATCAGAGCACGCAGCTCGACGCCATCGCGCCCAACTTCAACGCCGATACGCCGCTCGTGACTCCGGCCTATCAGGCCATGTCGCAGAGTGATCCGAACAATGTGCTCTACACCTCGACCCTTTCCGCGCCGATCCTCGATGCGGCGGGGTTCTCCTCGATGAGCTTCGGCGCGGCGAACGCCAATCTCGCAATCAACGCGCCGCTCAACGTGCAGCCGGGCGGCAAGATCTCGCTCGTTGGCGCCGCCGTGCAGGTCAATGCCGATCTCACCGCGCCGGGCGGGGCGATCAACATCGTCGGCACGACCTATGCCCTTGCCTCTGGGCCGAAGCCAGGCGACGTCACCGTTGGGCCTGGCGTCACGCTCAGCGCCGCGGGGCAATGGGTGAACGATGCTGGTCTCAGTTCGTATCAACAGACCGGCGATGCGAACATCAACGGCGGCAGCATATCGATCACCACCGACGGCAATTCTTACCCGGCTTTAGGCCAATCGGTCCCACAAGGCACGCCGATCACGGATATCACCGGCGCGATCGATCTCGAACAGGGCAGCGTGCTCGATGTTTCGAGCGGCGGCTATGTCGAGCCCAATGGAACGCTCGATTCGGTCAATGGCATTCCCGTCGGCAAGGGCGGCAGCATCACGCTTCAGACCTATATTTTCAGCGCCTTCGGCTTCGGCAATTTCGCGTCCCCGCTTCTTTCGCCAAATCAGCCGACGCATGGCATCATCACCCTCGGCGGCACTTTGCGCGGCTTCGGCTTTTCCGGCGGCGGCACGCTGACGCTGCAGACGCTCGGCATTCAGATCGGCGGCGATCCGGCGTCTGCGCCGTCCTATGCGCTCGTCCTGCCGGCGGACTTCTTCTCCAGCCAGGGCTTTGGCGCCTATAATTTGACGGCGCTTTACGATGCGACCATCACCAGCGGCACGACCGTCACGGTCAGCGAGAAGAATTTCATCCCGAACATTACGGCGCTGATGGCAGCGCCGACCGGCGCCAATCTCTACGGCACTGGCGGCGCGCTGCCCGACGGTTCGCTGGTGTCGGTCGGATCGCTCGATCCCTATCATCGTCAGGCGGCCAATTTCGCGTTGACGTCGGACGGCTACATGGGATGGAGCACCGACAATGGTGCCGGTGGCAACAACGCCATTTCGCCGCCCGTCTATGCGGGCGTTACGGGGACGTTGCTGCTGGGCCAGGGCGCCGCGATCCTGGCCGATCCGGGCGCCGCCGTCTCGCTCACCTCCTATGACCAGCTTACCGATCTCGGCACGATCGTTGCCCACGGCGGCAGCATCTCCTTGACCGGTGCGCCGGCCGACAGCACGCCGTTGGCGAGCTCGGTCTGGCTTGGCGCGGACAGCGTTCTCGACGCCTCCGGCACCGTCCTCCTCAATCCTTTCGCCACGCCGGTTTGGACTGCGTCGGGGCAGAGGGTTCCGCGCACCGGCGAGGTGCTCGCCGGCGGATCCGTCTCGGTTCTCGATGGCTTCGCTTATGTGATCGCCGAGGCCGGATCTGTGATCGATGTATCCGGTGCGTCGGGCACGTTCGACATCGCGCAAGCCGGTGGCGGCCTGCGAGGTTTTGATTACCTGCCGACGCCGGTCTGGAGCAATGCCGGCTCGATCACGCTCGGCGGCGGCGGGGGGCTGCTCTACGACGGCACGCTTGTGGCCCAAGGCGGCGCGGCGGCGGCCGATGGCGGCACCTTGACGATCTCGCCCGCCATCATGAGCGTCCTCAACAACCTGAACAACCGCCTGCATGAGACGATCACGCGGGCCAGCGGGATCATCCTGCAGCAATCCGGCACATTCGTCCCGGCGGGGCTTCAACCCGGGCAGGCGATCTCAGACAATACGTTCGGCTATGAGCGGTTCGCCGTCGACCGTCTCGCCGGTTCGGGGATCGACAACCTGGTGGTGGGCATCGATCCGGCCGCTGCCGCCGGCCTTTTGCTCGTCAATAACCCAAGTACCCCGAACGGGGGTGTTCCTGTCGGCTTCGCCGGCAATGTCTCGATCAATCTCGGCCGATCCTTTGAGTCGGCCGCCACCGAATATGTCGCGCTGGCGGCCGGTGCGACGTCGATCCCGTCGATCACCGCCGGGCAGAGCTCCGTCGGCGGAACGGCCGTGTCGATTTCGGCGCCGTATGTGGATTTCGGCGGCGGGGCGTTGGGAAAAAACCCGGTGGTGGAAGCTGCCGATGGCACGCTCTCCATCCATGCCGGCACGCTCGATCTGACCGGGCAGATCGCGCTGGACAACTTCGGCAACGCGACTTTCGCCAGTTCCGGCGACACGCGGCTCTACTACCTCGACTACTCGACGACGGCGCTTCCGGATGGCGAACTGTTGACCGGCGGCAATCTCACCTTTGATGCGGCGCAGCTTTATCCAGCAACGGCGAACACATTCATCATCGACGCGGTCGGCCCGATTGTGAACGGCGCCCAATTGCCGACGACGGTGACGATCGAATCGAACGGGAATGTATCGTCGGCGCCGCTCTCGGCCGGCGGCAGTCTGTTGATCGATGCGACGAACATCGTCCAGGACGGCACGGTCCGCGTGCCGCTCGGCACGCTCGTGCTCGGCGTCAGCAACACGACGAGCCAAGCAAGCGCGTTCAACAATTTGCCGCTGGTGGCGACGCAATCGGTGACGCTGGGCGCGGGCAGCATAACCTCGGTCTCGCTCGATGGCGCGACCGTGCCTTACGGCACCACTGTCGATGGGATCGATTGGCAGTATCAGATCGACGGAATCAACGATGCCAACGAAAGCTTTTCCAACCTGACAGCGCCGCCGGCGAAGTCGATCAGCTTGGGTGGCAACGATGTGGCGCTCGATCCCGGCGCGACGGTCGATCTCTCCGGTGGCGGCACGATCTATGCGGCGGAATGGGTGTCCGGCACCGGCGGCTCGCGCAATCTGCTGCTGCAATCGAACACGGTCTATGCCAGCGGCGCGACGCCGACGCAGGTGCCGCTCTATCCGGATGACCGGCCGATCTATGCAGTGATCCCGGGCTATAACAGCCCCGTCGCGCCGATCGATCAGGAGATGGCGCCGGACGGCGCTGCGGTTGGAGAACAGGTCTATCTCTCGGGTGTGGCGGGGCTGCCCGCAGGGATCTACACGCTGCTGCCGGGGCAATATGCGACCATGCCCGGCGCTTATCGCGTGGTGCAGCAGACCGGATCGGTCAATCCTTTGGCGAGTCAGAATACCGTGCTGCCGGACGGCAGCGGCATCGCCGAAGGCTATTTCATCGATGGCCTGACCGGCGCACGGTCGGCGCAGACGACCTCGTTCCTGGTGCAGTCCGCGGCGGTCTGGGGCCAATATTCACAATATACGCGCACCAATGCGAACAGCTATTTCGCCGGCCAGGCGGCAGAGGCCGGAACGGCCGTGCCGCGCCTGCCACAAGATGCCGGGCAATTGGCGCTCGCCGCCTCCAATGCGCTGATCCTGGGTGCGACTTTGCAGACCCGGCCGGGTTTGGGCGGCCAGGGCGCGCTGGTCGATATCGCTTCGCGCGACATTCAGATTACCGGCAATGGCGAGGCGGCGCTGCCGGGCTATCTTCAGATCAGCGCCGATGCGCTCGACGGACTCGGTGCGGCGAGCCTGCTGATCGGCGGTACGCGCAGCCAGACGAGTGCCGGCGAGACGATCGACGTTGCGGCCAACAGCGTCGTGGTCTCGAACGATGCGGCCGATCCTTTGACCGGTCCGGAAGTCATTCTCGTCACCAAGACGGATACGCCGCAAGACGATCCGAACGCCCCGATTGGCCTGCTGGTCGAAAGCGGCAGCGTCATCGAGGCGAAGGGGCCCTCCGCCGAAACGCCAGAGACGATCACCATCGGCCAGAACGCCAACGGCACGACGGGTGCCGTAGCGATCAGCGGCGATGGCGCGCTGCTTGCCGTCTCCAACGGTGGCATCCTGCAGATCACCCGCGACGACTTGCCCACCACAGCGCAGGGCCTGCTGACGGTGCAGGGGAACGTGACGCTGTCGGGCGGCCAGGGGCTGACCCTCGACGCCTCGGGCAACACTTTGGTCGATCCGGCGGCGACCTTGGGCGGCCGGGCGATCGCCGCGGATAGCGGCCTCATCACCTTCATTCCCGGCAGCTCGGCGCCCGGCCTCTCCGGCATGGTGATCGGCGCCGACACGCTCGCCCAGTTCGCGAGCGCGAATGAGGTGATCCTGCGCAGCTATGGGGCGATCGATTTCGAGGGCAATATCAATGTCGATGTGGCGAACAATCTCGAATTGAGCGCCGGTTCGTTCACGGATGGCGCGGCAGGCGATGCCGGCAATGTCGCGATCCATGCCGGCGTGCTGACGCTTTCGAACGATCTCGACGCACTGGCACCCACATCGCCGGTTGCAGGGACCAGCAGCCTGATCCTGACGGGGAACGAGATCGACTTCGGTTCGGCCGGGCAGGGGGCGAGCACGTCGGCCTTCTCCGGCTTCGGTTCGGTTGCTGCGACGGCCGTGAACGGCATCGTCGGCCAGGGCGGCGGCACGTTCAATTTCGGCGCGCTGCCGGTGACATTGACGGCGCCGGTGATCATCGCCGGGGCCGGCGGCAATGCGACGCTGAAGACGACGGGTGTCCTCGTGTTGAACTCTGCCCCGGCGGCTGGCACGACCTCGGCGGCGGGTGCTTTCGGCGGGGCGATCACGCTGATCGGCGGTGCGGTCGCCGACAATACGCTGATCCAGGTGCCGGCCGGCAATGTGACGCTCGAAGCGACCTCGGGCGATCTCGACGTGAACGACAATGTCGACGTGTCCGGCTTCGTCAAGCAGTTCATCGACACGGCGGCCTATGCGCCGGCGGGGAACATCGCGCTGACAGCGGATGCAGGGAATGTGAATGTCGCGGCGAATGTCGCGCTCGACTTTGCTGGGGCCTCTGCCGGCGGCACGGCCGGCGCCGTGACGTTGAGCGCGCCGAAGGGGAATGTGAACCTCGCGGGCGTGCTGCAGGGCGGCGCGGTCGCCGGCTATCAGGGCGGCTCCTTCACGCTCAACACCGGCGGCGCGGTCGATCTCGATGCGCTGGCGGCAACGCTTGCTTCAAGCGGCGTGAACAAGCTGATCTCCGTGACCACGGGTGCCGGCAATCTCATGCTCTCGGCCGGCAATAATCTGACGGCAGCGAATGTTATCTTGACCGCCAATGGCGGCAGCGTGCCAAGCCCGAGCGCCGGCAATGTCGTGATCGACGGCACGATCAACGTGTCCGGTCCCGCCGCAGGCGAGATCGGTCTCTTCGGCAAGAGCGGCGTCGATCTCGAGGGCGGCCTCTACGCCGTCAGCTTGACGCCGGCGCAGGCCGGCGGCGTCGTCAATATCGGCACGACCGGTACGTCCGACGGCACGCTGAATGCGACCTATGGCTACGAGGACGTGCAGGCGGCTGACAGCGGCACGATCCATGTCGGGTCCGGGGCGGTGATCGATGTCTCGGGCGGCGCCGGCACGCTCTTCGGCGGCACGATCAGCTTCCGCGCGCCGCTGCTCGCCAATGGCGACGTGAATATCGCCATCGACAATGGCGCCACGCTGATCGGCGCGCGTGCGGTGACGATCGAGCCTTATGCGGTCTGGAGCACGACCGACAATTCCACCAATGCCGCGCAGCATTTCGACGGCATCATCGATCCGTCCGGCTATTATCAAGACAGCAATGGCGGCGCGCCGCAATATGTCGCCGGCAATTGGACCGATGCGTCGGGCGATATTCTGCCGGCGCCGACCGATGCGGCGACGCTCGCGACCTATCAGGCGAACGATTATTTCGTGCCGAATACGGCGAACGCCGACCATCAGAGCTTCTATGGCTATGTCGACGGCAATGCCGCCGACGGCCCTGGCACGCTGATGGCCTATGTCGAGAATCCCGGCTACACATTCGGCAACCGCTATGCCGGCATCGCCAATGTCCAGATTGCGCCCGGGATCGTGCTCGAAAATCCCGACGTCAAGAACAATGGCGGCGCGATCTCGATCATGACCAATTGGAATCTCGGCGCCGGCACCGATGACGGCGCTGGCAACGTCAATCTGGTCTATCGCTACAATGGCATCGCGCCGATCCTTTCGATCCTCGCGACCGGCAATCTCAATATCGAAGCGTCCATCACCGACGGCTTCTATCAGCAGAACGGCGGCGTGAAGCTCGCCGATCCCATCGCGGCACCCTTGTCTACTTACGAAGCCGCTTTAGCGGCCTATAACAACGTGAACAATTTAGGTTACGGCTCCGCCCTTTGGAGCGGCCCTATTATCGATATCACTGTTTCTTTCTACCAGGCGGATCTCTCTCAAAATGGAGATCCTTATTTCGAGCCGCTGGAAGCGCCTCTACAAAATCAGACACAGGCCTATTACAACAACTACACCAAATATATCAACGACTGGGGGACGGGTCAGACGGGTACGTTTTCGTATCTGGTGTCGTGGGCCAACCAAAATGGTTTTCAGAACTACACCAATCCCGCGACAGAGGCAGTAACCGCCACCGCGCCGCAGCCCGCGAACTTCGCCACCTATAGCCAATACGCCGCTGCCTATCAGATTTGGCTCGCAGCGAATTTCAACACGACAACCACGAGTTTGACACCGCCGCCGCTGCTGCAGCCGATTCTCAATGGCGATTATTACACGCCCTATTCGTCGGACTATGCAACCTATGCGAACGACTATCCCAACTATATAAATTATGTCGCCTTCCAGACCGGTAACGTAACGGTGTTCCAAACCACGTCGCAGGTTTTCTACCAGCCGTTCGCGCCAGATGCCGATCCAGGCAAGAAAGCTGGCAATTCGGATTATGATCTAGCGCTGCAGAACTACAATGCGGCAATCGCCAGCGCTGTCAACGTCAACGTCAACTTGAGCGGGACGATCTATCTCAACGGCGGCGGCACCGCGAATATCACGACCGATCCCAATTACGAGCCCATCCAGGCGCCGCTCCAGAACCAGACGGCTGCGTACTACACGAACTATGAAGGCTACATCAACGATGTAGGGAACGATACCTATCCAAATCGTTATGGCTGGCTATTTATAATGCTTGATAAAAACTTCAACGGCGCTGGCTGGCTGGGCTACAAACCCATAAGTTCGGATTCCAGTGCTTCGATCGCGCCGCAACCGGCCGACTATGCGAGTTATGCGGCCTATGCTGCGGCCTATGAGACTTGGCTGCAGAGCGTTTACAACGACACGGTCCTCAGCGCGACAAACGGCCATCCCGATACGCCGTCGCCGCTGTTGCAACCGCTCGATAACGGCACCTACGCCACGTATACGTCGAACTATGCCGAATATGTTACGGGTTGGAACACATATGCGAACTATGTCGAGAGTCAGACATGGAATAGCTCATACCCGTTCATCTATCCGCCTTACGCCCCGTACAGCAATCCCCTCGCTGTCATCCCTCCCGATCTCGGCAACCTGCCGGTCGCGGACTTTGGTCCCAACAATAGTCCGAACGACGAAGCGGTCGCGGGCAATCCGGTCTCGCTTTATGTCTCGACGCTGCTCGGCGGCTCGAGCTCCAGCTATCGTCTCGTCGCCGGCGCGAATTTGGCCGGCGCTGATCCGCTTGCGGTGAATCCTGCCTCGAACGCTAACGTCGATCTCGGCGGCCATCTCGCGGTTGTCGATACGGCAAGCACGGACGAAAACGGGAATCCGATTCCGACCAGTGAGATCAGCGGCGAGACGCTTCTCTTCCCGACCACGGTGCGAACCGGCACGGGTTCGATCGATATCGCCGCGGCCGGCGATGTCGATTGGACCGATACCGCCGCGCCCGCCGCGGTCTATACGGGCGGCGAGCCTGCGCCGGGGACGAGCGTCGGCACCTCGGCTTCCGTGTTGCGGCCCTCGACGACCGGCGCTTACAAGGGTGAGCTCCTCGCCACCGGCCCCGTGCAACCGGTGGATGCCGGCGACATCACGATCAATGCGAACGGCAATATCAACGGGGTCGAGGAGGTCTACGACACAACCGGCACAGTGACCGGGACGCAGGGCACTTATATTGCCCAATTCTGGTGGCAGTGGATGGAAACCAACAATCCCACCGATGATTTCGGCTTCGTCACGCAAAGCGCGATCAATTTCGCAGCCTTTGATCAGGGCGTGATGTCGGCCGGCGGCAACGTCAACGTGCGGGCGGGCGGCAATATCAGCGAGCTCTCCGTTTCCCTGCCGACGACCTGGAATATCTCCGACCCCACTTACTCCGCGATCACCGGCGGGCTCGACGGCGGTAACGTGAACACGCTCGGCGGCGGCAATCTGACGGTCAGCGCCGGCGGCAATATTCTGGGGGGAGCCTATTTCGTCGCGAGTGGCACCGGGTCGCTGACCGCCGGCGGTGAAATCGGCTCGGCCTTCACGCTCGCGACCGAGGGAGACGGACCAAACGGAGCTGTCAATGTCTTGACGCCGATGGCGCCACTGCTCGGCTATCAGAATACGAACTGGACGGTGACGGCGCGCCAGGATGCCAATCTTGGCGGCGTCTATGACCCATCTTACTTCAGTCTCAATGGGATAAACGACAGCGATTCGCAAAGTCCGACCAGCAGTTCGTCCTTATCGATCCTCTCGACGGTCGGCAATGCGAAGCTCGACACCATGACCGCGTCGGACAGTCCGTTTTTGGGTTCGTCCGTTGATGGCGTCGTTCTGCCCGCCTCTCTCAAGATGATCGCGCTCGGCGGCGGAATCGAGATTGACAATTCCGGCGAGCTCTATCCATCCGCCAATGGGCAGCTCACTTTGCTGGCCGACCAATCGATCAGCTTTGCGGACGATCTTGCGGGCGGTTCCATATATGACAGATATTTCGGTCTGCTCGATGTCGATCCATCGACGCTGCCGTCGCCGCTGTCGTTAGCCCAGTCATTCTCGTCTGTGACGCAAGAGTCGTTCTTCGGCAGCAGTAATCTTAGTTATGCCGATCCGCTGGAGCCGACCCCCACCGGCTTCCAGCGCTATGAGCACACGATTTCTCATGCGCAGAACACCAATCCGGTGCGGATCTACGCGCTGAACGGCAATATCACCGACGGCAACGTGGACAGCCAGGGCTTTTATTACAACGAGCTCGTTCTGGAGCCCAACAAGCCGGCCTCCATCCACGCCGGGAATGATATCGTCAACCTGTCCTTCCTCGGCGAGAACTTCTATGCCTCGGATGTCACGCGGATCATTGCCGGACACGATATCTATGATCCCGTGGTGGGCTACGACCCGGTGATCAATGGCCCATCGGCGGACTATCTCACTCCGGCGCTGGAATTGGCCGGACCGGGCTATTTCGATGTCCAGGCGGGCCGCAATATCGGGCCCCTCACCTCGGCAAATGCGGCTTATCTGACGTTCGGGAGCTCGGCCGACAGTTCGAGCTTGAACGAAACGATCTCGACCGGCATCGAGACCGTCGGCGATCTCGACAATGCGCTTCTGGCCCCGCAGAGCGCCAGCATCTCGATCCTGTTCGGCGTCGGCAAGGGCATCAACGATGCCGGTTTCGCCGACACCTATATCGATCCCGCGGCACCGCCCATTCCCGGTGTCAACAGCCTTACGCCCCAACTCGTCTCCTATGTCGAACAGTTCGAAGACGACAGGCGCAGCCGCGCTGGACAGAACGATCCCGTCATTCTGAGCCCTGAGCAAGCTTGGAGGATTTTCGAGACCCTGCCGCAATACCGGCAGCAGGCTTTCATCGATCAGCAGTTCTTCTCGATCCTTACGCAGGTCGGGGCTGACTACAACAACCAGGCGAGCCCGTACTACCACCAGTATGCGCGGGGCTATGAAGCCATCAACACGCTGTTTCCCGCAAGCTATGGCTATACGCAGAACAACCTCAGCGGCGGCACCAACGGCGCCAACCAATTGGTCAACACCGGTTATTTCGACATGCGCGGCGCGACCGTGCAGTCACAGGAAGGCGGCGGCATCAATATTCTCGGCCCCGGCGGCGAAGTCCTCGTCGGCAGCGCTTCGGCGCCGCCCTATGTCGTCGATTCAAACGGCAACACGATCATCGGTCCGAACCAGCAGGGCATCATCACGCTGGAGACCGGCGACGTCGATATCTTCAGCGACCAGAGCCTGTTGCTCGCGCAAAGCCGCATCTTCACCGAGCAGGGCGGCGATATGACGATCTGGTCGTCGAACGGCGACATCAATGCCGGCGAAGGCGCCAAATCGACGTCCGTCCCCCCGACGCTCGCGTTTAACGAAGATCTGGACGGCTATTTCACCATCAGTCCCTCGGGCGAGGTGACCGGCGCCGGTATCGCCACGCTGCAAAGCATTCCCGGCTCGCCGCGCGGCAATGTCCACCTCATCACGCCGCGCGGCAGCGTGGATGCGGGCGCGGCCGGCATTCGCGTCTCCGGCGACCTCGACATTGCGGCGTTGCATGTGCTCAACGCCTTCAACATCCAGGTGCAGGGTGTGACACAAGGTATTCCGACTGTCGCGGCTCCCAATATCGGCGCTATGACCGATGCGTCCGCGGCGTCGGGCGCCGCCACCAAGGCCATCACCGCAACCGGGCAGGGCAATCATGCCGTCCCGCCCTCAATCCTCATCGTCGAGATCGAAGGCTATGGCGGCGGGGATGATAGCGAGCCCGTGCAGTCGCCGCAGCCCGATCAATCTCGAAAGAAATACGAGAGGCAGAGCAGCTACGACCCCAACAGCGCTTTTCACGTGATCGGAAGCGGCCAACTCACCCAAGAACAGAGAGAAAAGCTCACCGAACGAGAGAAAAAGGCGCTCGATGCGATCGCTGATCAGCGTGGTCTTCCTTAACGAGGAGATCGACGTCTTCCAGCCGTCGCGAGAGCGTGACTCCGACAGCGGCAAAATTTTTACGCAATGTTCTTGTCCGCTTAATTTATTTAATTGCGCAGACGGAGCTTCGCCATGCACTTTCGGCACATGGCGGAGTGACAAATGCCGATACGACGATTACTGGATAACAGCGCGTTTCGATCCGAAGACGTTCAGGCGATCACCGAAGCGTTCGAGGAAGTCCTTCGGCGGCTCGGCCTTCCCCGAGGAACGCATCCAAAGCGCGAGGAAATGATCGCGCGGAAGGTATTTGCCGTAGCTAAGAACGGCAAAGCGGACACCAATCGCATTGTCGAAGAGGCGATGCGGCAGATGGCCAAATAATCGCATCAGGTTTTTTCGCGCCGAAGGTTCAGCTCAAGGCAGGGAACCCGGCCGCCAACCTCGCATTTAAAGGGCTTGATAGGGAAACCTGTCATGTCGCACGCAAGGTCGCTGACGCATCCGCACCTGCTTAAATGGCTATGCGTCGCAATTCTGTCCGACTTATTCATCTACCTGTGCTATCGGCACACGGTCATTTCTCCAGCTGTGCTGAAGTGGAGCCCTTGGGCATTTTCCGACTGGCTGGTCAATTATAATGCCGGCTTCGTCCGGCGCGGACTCGGCGGCTATTTAATCGGCCTTTATGCGCGAGGCGAGCCGGCCGCACCCGTCATCAATATGGTCGTCTTCGCGAATTTCACCACGCTGGTTCTTGCAACCTCACTCTTGCTCATATTATCGCGTCCGCTCGGCGCTTTCGCTGCAGTGCTCCTCCTGTTGATTCCCGGCGGCCTTTGGTCGATGCAGCTTGGAAATGAGCTCTATTATCGCAAAGAATTGCTCTTCTATATCTATATCGCGCTCATTTGCCTCGTTTACCTTACGGCGCGTCGGACTCCTTACCGCACACTCTCAAATCTGCTCGATATTCTAAATTGCGGCCTGATCGCGATCTTCTCCATCGCGTTGAGCTTTGTGCACGAGGCATTCCTCTTTATCGGTACCGTCCCCTCGATCGTCATTCTTTATTGGATGGCGTGCATCCGCTGGCCGGACCGGCGGACGGGCGTATCGCTCGTCTATGGCACCGCAATGGTCGGCTTATTTCTGGCGCTGCTGATCTTCAAGGGCGACAAGAATTCCGCTCAAACAATTTGGCAGAGTCTCAATCCCGCCGACCGCGCGCTCATTTCCGGCAATGGCGAGATAGCCGGTGGTATCGCGGCGATCGGCTGGGGCGCGACGCGCGAACTCGGCGAGACGATACATGTCGTATTGAAAGGGACAGCCTGGTATTATTTGCAGGCAGTGGTCGTGTCGTTTCTCTATCTTTTCGCCACGACCCGGCTGTTTTGCATCGCTCCGGATCCAGGTGCTACTCCGGCCCATCGATCCGCTTGGACCGCAAAATTATTCGCGCTCTGCGCCGTTGCCGTCGCGCCTCTGTTTGTGTTCGGCGCCGATTGGGGCCGTTGGATCGTCGCGGTCAATATGATGACGATTCCGCTCATTTGCGCCGGCGAATTCGCAGCGCCCCTGCCATTTCCGTCGCTCGATCTGCGTGCAAGTTTTGCGCGCGCCGTGCCGGCGAAATATCTCGGTTTGGCCGGCGGGGCAGCTCTGCTTTTGACTGCGTTGACTTTCCGCATTCCCGAATGTTGCCTCGTCGGAAGCGGCGACGGATTTACGACGATGGAAACCCAACTCGTCGCTTTGGTGACCCGGACGTTGCGGCAAAAATCGTCGGGTCAAGCCGCTTTCGACTCCACGGCCGCAGCGAAGACGCCGAGCGCGATGGAGCGTGCGAACTGATGGGCTTCAATTTGAGCTTAGCCTGTTCCGTAAAAACACGTGCAGGCAAATCATTTATTTGAGTTCCTCGCTGAGAAAACATGCGATGTCGCGCGCAACCTCCGCCTGCATGCGGGCACGCTCCGACGCGCCTTCGCTTGGCTTCTCGTCGCCGTCGCCGGAGTCCGCCTTATCTAAGTCGACCGCGGCCTGGTCTCGAAGTGCCGCGTAGGTGAGGACACGATCGATGCACCGCTGCCGCTCGGTTGTGATGGCTTTGGCAATAGTGTCCGCCGTCTCTCTTTCAGACACAGGGGCTCTCCTTTTCACGGCAAATCGAGCAATTGTCCGACCGGATTCATATAGGTGACGTACCCGCGGGCGAACAGCGCCTGTCGGGTGAAGGCGTCACTTACTGCGGCGCCGATCCCGGGGGTGCTCTTTCCGGGGAGGAGGCACATTTTCTTGGGAAGATCATTCCGGCGCCGAAAGGGAATTTCGCGCGGCTTTCCCGAGCGATACCTTCATCGTTTCGCAATCGACTTTGATGCAACGCGCGGTGCGCAGGGCAGGCCTCCATCGACATTGACTCAAAATAGTTTCGACGCAATTGGCCGCCCGACGCCTATCTCGTTCGACGATTCGCAGCATCCGGTCTATAATGAATACGTGGTTGCAACTGTAGGAGACGATCCGATGGTTAAATATGCCACTCTGGTAGCTTCGGCTTTGCTGCTTGTCCCTGGATATGCATATGCTGTTCATCATACGATGACGTCTGGCCGCCCATCCGCGGTTCTGAATACCACCAAATGCAGTGAAGTCTGGAAGCATGCTGTACCAACCGGCGACACTTTGGCCAAAGCTGATGCCGGGCCTTATATCGTTAATTGGCACATGGCCAATCCGGACAACGATGCAAGCATAGATAAGAAAGAATTCTTTTCGGCCTGCCGCAAGGGTCTCGTAAAATATACCAAATATTGAAGATCCAGCGAATTACCTATAACGGCAATGGGAAGCCGAGACTTCTCGCAAGGCTTGGCTTCTCCGTTGTAGACAGGACGATCCCCTCGAATCCAACATGAAACAGCCGGTGCCGTCGCGCTTCGCGTTGTCCGATCTCATCATCTCGAGCTTTCGCCAGATCGTCGGACATGCGTTGCTGCCGCAAGACGTTCCAGAGGCGGAACAGAGCGATTGGCTTTATAAATCGGCGCCGTTCTGCGTCCTCGCTCATAACCACGAATCTGATCCGTTTTTCATCTATGCGAACGAGACCGCCCAACGCTGTTTCGAATATAGCTTTGAGGAATTTCTCACGCTGCCATCGCGACTGTCGGCGGAAGCCCCCGACCGCCTGGAACGCCAGCGCCTGCTGGACGCCGTCACCAAGAATGGGTTCGCCACCGGTTACACGGGGTTGCGCGTCGCAAAGTCGGGCCGCAGATTTTGGATCGAGAACGGTATTGTCTGGCAGTTGACTGACGATCAAGGTGCGATACACGGCCAGGCCGCAACGTTTAGCCATTGGTGGGACGCTAAGCCCTGACCAAGCGTTCGACGATTCCCCAGAAAGCCCTTCAAGCATGACAGTCGAGACAAGCGCGCGCCTTCAACCACCGCCGTCAAAACAAACGCCGCCGGAACCTATGTCGCCGAGCACGGCTCGCATCATGGCGGCGAGCCTCGCCGGGACTGCGATCGAGTTCTACGACTTCTACATCTTCGGCATCGCCTTTCTGGCGCGGCCCATCGGCTCCGCGCTCTTCGGCCATTTCGGCGATCGGTACGGCCGCAAGTCGACGCTGGTCAGCTCGCTGCTGTTGATGGGGATTTCGACCACGCTGATCGGGGCGCTACCCGGCTATGCCGCTGTGGGTCTCTGGGCGCCCGTTGCGCTCTGCCTCCTGCGCCTCGCTCAGGGCGTGGGTCTCGGCGGTGAATGGGGCGGCGCCGCGCTCCTGGCCGCCGAAAATGCGCCAGCCGGCCGGCGTGCCTGGTTCGGCATGTTTCCTCAACTCGGGCCGCCGCTTGGCTTTCTCCTGGCGAACGGCCTCTTTCTTCTGCTGTTCAAGTTTCAGACGAGCGCGCAATTTGCCGCCTGGGGCTGGCGGATTCCGTTCCTGCTCAGCGCGATTCTGGTGGCGCTTGGGCTCTATGCGCGGATTCAGCTCTCGGAGACTCCCGCCTTTGCGCAGCTTGCGGCCCGCGGCGCGCTGGCGCGTGTGCCTCTCGGCGATCTCTTGCGCGACCATGCACGGCACTTGGTGCTGGGCTCGCTCGCAATGGTCGTGTGCTACGCCATCTTCTATGTTTCGACCGTCTTCGCGCTCAGCTATGGCACGCACACCGCGCATATCCCGCGCGAAAAATTTCTCGGCCTTCTGTGCATCGCGATCTGCGTGATGGCGATCGCAACGCCGCTCTCGGCCTATTTGTCAGACCGCTTTGGCTGCCGTCCGGTTTTACTGATTGGCTCGGCATTGGCCGCGCTGTCGGCCTTTACGATGCAGCCATTGCTCGGCGGCGGCGGCACAGCGGGTGCGTTGGCCTTTCTATCTCTGCAGCTCGGACTGATGGGCCTGCTTTTCGCGCCCATGGGCGCGTTTCTGCCAAGCCTGTTCCCGGCGGCCGTGCGCTACACCGGTGCCTCCGCCACATATAATCTCGGCGGCATTCTCGGCGCTTCGTTCGCACCTTATATCGCGCAAATTC
Source organism: Pseudomonadota bacterium (assembly GCA_040756295.1). Classification (GTDB taxonomy): domain Bacteria; phylum Pseudomonadota; class Alphaproteobacteria; order Rhizobiales; family Beijerinckiaceae; genus Methylovirgula. The sequence continues at coordinate 160,768 of JBFLZN010000004.1, forward strand.
TTTTGGTTCATGGCGGACTCGCGGCCGTCAGCTTTTACATAAGCGGCGCGGCCATCATCAGCTTCTTGGCAATCCTGCAGCTCCCACAATCGAGCGAGACGTGATGCCACCGACGGCAAGAATTAAATATCCGGCTCGCGCGCCAAAGGTACAGGGATCACCGTCTGCGAGCCATAATAATAGGGGTCATCGGTCAGATCGGTCGCCAGCGCCTTGATAGCGTCGCGCAAACACTCGGCCATTCGATATTGCGGGGAATCATAACCCGCGGAGGCGCCGTAGAGGCGCGACAATGCGAGCGAGCGGCCCATGCTCTTCAAGAGGTCTTCGCGCTGCGCAAAACTAAAAGTAGCACCCGACGGACTCTGGATCATTGTGCAATTCCTTTCCCAAAATGACTCGACTCCCGCCACGGAACGTGTAATTTCGGTACAGAACATATCGTGAACATGTTGGCGGAAAAATGCAAGAGCGGGCGCTTCAAAATCCGGACCAAATCGATATCGATCAAAAAGCCAGAACGATTTGATCTGAACTTCGCGTTGGTCTTCGGCCCCTCAATGCCGCATCCATCTGGTCACGCAGACAAGCAAATGATGTCTGCACAACAGAGGGACGAAGACCATGACAAAGTCATTCTCTGCCGGTGTGGCGCTGGCGATCATCCTGGCTGGCCTTGCCATTTCACCCGCTTTCGCAGGCGATCGCCATCGCGGTCACGACAATTCGGATCGCATGCAGCGCTATTATGGTCTTGTCGAACAGAGCCCGTCCGCTCCGGCGCGCGCTCATGGCACTCGCGATCCGTTCCCGGTCTATAGCGTCGACGAATATTCGCCTGTGACCGACCAGTGAGGCGGCTAGGACGCACGCCGTTTGCGTGTGATGGATTCGATCAGCGCGCGTGCGGCATGTCCGGGCTCGCGCTCGGTCTGCTGGATAAGATTGAAGGACCGCGTCGGCAAGGCCAGCGCGGCTTTGCTCAACAGGCCCGCTTCGAGACTTGAAGCGGCGGCCGAGGCCGACAAGGCGGTGGCGCCCATGCCGGCTTCGACAGCCGCCCGCACCGCTTCGTTCGTCGGCAATTCAAGCGCAATATTCAGGGCCGCGGCCGGCACGCCGAGCTTTGCCAGCGCATCCTCGAAAACGGAGCGTGTGCCCGAGCCTGGCTCGCGCAAGACCCATTCCGTCTTGATCAGGTCGTCGGCGCTGAGCTTGCGGCGCGACGCCCAAGGATGATCCGGCGCGACAACGACGATCAACTGGTCGCGCGCGACTTCGGTCACCTTGAGCAACGGCCTTTCGACCGGCCCCTCGATAAAGCCGAGCTCGGCTGCGCCGGTGCTGACAGCTTCCGCCGCATCGGCGGTATTGCCGACGCTCAGACGGATCTCGATACCTGGATGCGCGTGGCGGAATTCGACGAGGTGGCGCGGCAGCCAATAGCTCGCAATTGTCTGGCTGGCTTGAATCAAGAGCCGCCCGCGCTTCAGACCGGCAAGCTCGGCGAGCTTTAATTCCGCGACTTCGGCGCGGGCGAGCACGGCGCGCGCCTCGTCGAGAAAAATCCGGCCCGCTTCGGTCAGCTCGATCCCACGGCCGACGCGATTGAAGAGCTTCGATCCATGCCGGGCTTCGAGCGCAGCAATTGCGGCGCTCGCCGCAGACTGGGTAAGATTGAGTGCCTCCGCAGCGCGCGTCACGTGCTGGCGCTCAGCGACGGCGACAAAGATCCGGAGTTGCTCAAGGGTCATAGACTTGCCCTTTAACCTATCCCGGATTCGAAGTCACTCGATGATCAGGGCCTCGCGCGAAGGCGGCGCGGCTTTGGCGAAAAGCAGGACAACGAGAATCGCGGCCGTCATAACCGAGAGGGCAAACCAAGCGTCGTTGATCGCATCCGCGAAAGCGACTTTCTTCAAGAGCGATGCCATCGCCGCCTGCTTATCAGGGTCGATCGCGGCCTGCATGACGCCATCCCGCGTGACGCCGAGCGCCGTAAACACCTTTTCGTCGCCGGCGACGAGACCGTCGTAAAGCGCTTGCGCATGTTTTGGCGACTGACCGAAAATAATCGAATCGATGATGCCGATGCCGACCGCGCCACCAAGATTGCGCATCAGGTTGAATAGGCCGCTGGCATCGGGGATCGATAGTGTCGGGAGTTTGCCGAGCGCCAGTTCCGTCGGCGGCAAGACGCAGAACATGAAGGCGCAGCCGCGGACCAGTTGCCCGGCAAACATTTCGCTGAAATCGGTGCTGCGGGTTTGGCCGGCGCTCAAGATGGCGCCAAGGCTCAGCAGGAGAAAGCCGATGGCGCTCAACAATCGCGCATCGAAGCGGCGCAACAGCGCGGCGACCAGCGGCGCGCAAGCGAGCTGGGCAATGCCGGTGACGAGCATGATCTCGCCGATCTCCAGCGCATTATGGCCGCGCACATAGGCGAGAAAGACGGGCATCAGATAGATCGAGCCGTAGAGCCCCATGCCGATCACGAAACTCAATGCGCAGCCGATCGAAAAATTGCGATCGCGGAACGTCCTGATATCGACCAGCGGGTTCGCCGCCCGCAAACTGCGCCAGATAAAGAGCCCGGCGGCGATCAGGCAGAGGAGAAAAAGCCCGGCAACCAGGGGTGACATCCAGCCGCGATCGGGCGCTTCCTTGATCGCAATTTCCAGCGTCGCAAGCGCGCCGGCGCCCAAAACCAAAGCGATGGTATCAAGGCCCTTGAGTTGGTCGAGCTGCGCGGGCGTCTTGGGGAGGAAGAAAAGTCCGACGATGGCTACGAAAATGCCCGGCACCACATTGATGAGAAAAAGCCAGGGCCAAGTGTAAGTCTGCGTGACGAAGCCGCCGACGAGCGGCCCGATGGTCGGCGCCAGCACCGCAAGCACGCTGGCGATCATTGTCGCCAAAGTCTGCAGTCGGTAGGGGAAGAGCAGGAAGACCGCGGCGAAAACCGCCGGGATCAACGTGCCGCCCGAAAATCCCTGGCAGATGCGCCAGGCGATCAGGGATGCGAAGCCGGCGCTGTGAGCGCAGCCGATTGAGGCGAGCGTGAAGAACGAAACGGCTGCGACGAACAGCCGGCGAATGCCGAGGACGCGTGTCAGCAAGCCGGTGAGAGGGATCGAGATGATTTCGGAGATCAAATAGGCTGTCTGAATCCAGCTCATCTGATCCTGCGGAATGTTCAAGGCACGCTGGATCGTTGGCAGCGACGTCACGACGACCTGGGTGTCGAGAAGCGCCATGAACATGCCGATGCACATCATGGCAAAGCCGGTCCATGTCGCGACGCCCTGGTCGCGGTCGTCAATTGCAAAAGCCATGAAAGCTCCGCCACGGGCGTGGAAAGGCGCAGTGCGGCCGCCGACGCGGCGCGTCGCCGAAGCTTAGACAGGCCGGACCCTCCAAAAAATTGAATTATGAGTCAGACACTGTCTTATTTGTCATCATTTCCGGCGATTTGCGCCGCTATCAGAATTTGATATCGGCCTTGGCATAGACAGTACGCGGGTCGCCGACAAAGGCGCCGGCGCCGTTGGCGGCGGTGAAGTAGAGCGTGTCGGCGATATTCTTGATCCCGACCGAGACATCCCATTTCGGCTGCGAATAGGTGACATTCGCGTCGAAGATCACATAGGCCGGAACTTCGTCGGTATTGAGCTGGTCGCCGAAAATTTTGCCGCGATATTCCGCGCCCAATCCGACGACGACATCGGGGAGTTCCAGTTTTTCGAGATTATAGGTCGTCCAGAGATTGGCGATCTGCAAGGGGACGCCGATCGGCACCTTGCCGAGGGTATTTTCATTTGACGGATTATTCGTCGTCACAGCGGATTGTAGTGTTCCGTTGGCAAGGATTTTCCATTCAGGTGTGACAGAAAATTGGAGATCCGCATCGACGCCACGCGTATATTGGCTGCTGAAGTTTGCCACATCGTTCACGAGAACGAAGACGTTTTGTCGATCAACATTGAAGCCCGCGATCGAAAGCTCCAACTGGTTATCGAGCGCGTCAACTTTAACGCCTGCCTCATATTGCAACGCAGATTCGGGTGCGTGAACGGACGCTGTAGGTGCCTCTGCGCTGAAATTCGCCAGATGGCTTTCCGAGACCCCGAAATAGGGCGAAAGAAAAGGCGTGAGCTTGTAGAGAATGCCGGCGCTCCAATCGAAGGGCTGGTCGTTGCGTGTGAATGTTTCGCCGGCCAAGAAGGGCTGATTGGGACCGAAAGGCGGTTGCCCCGGCACCGTCACGTCCGGGATTAGGGACGAATTCCACCAGTTTTGGCGGCCGCTAAAACGCAGTTTCAGCTTGTCGGTGGCATCGATCTGATCGGTCGCGTAGAGACCGAAGTAGTTCGCCATTACGCTGTCAATGAGGCCGCGCGATCCAGAGCGCGTGAAGTCGAGATTGCCGACAGAGGTTTCTGGAATGATCGGCGCGAAAATATCGGTGATGTTCGGAAGCGCAGCGACCGACTGGTTCGTGAACAGCGTCTCATGCTGCGCCTCGAAACCCGTGACCAAAGTGTGCTTGGCCCCCCAGGTGCCGAACTTCCACACCGGTTCGAGCATATAGTCGAAATCATTGATCGTATCGTACTGCTGGCGAATAGCACGGCCCGTGAACATGTCGCCAACGACCGTGCCGCTATCGTTGTTGCGCAGAAAGCTCGCGTCGCGGCGCAAATAGGAGAAGCGGTTGTTCACGGTGAGCACCTTGTTGACCGTCCAGGCATCGCTCAGGTTTGTTCTCAGGTAGTTCTGGTCGACGTAGCCGAACGGCGTAGAAAATTTCGCGTCGCGCGAAATGTCGATCGGACGACCGTCGAAATAGATCAAACCATAGGTGTCAGGCGTCCCGATAATATGCCGCGCGTCGACGGAAAAGGTGATGAAATGGTCGCCGAGCGCCCAGGTCAGTTCCGGCCTTATCTCGTAATCGTCGCTTGCGAGGTCCCTAAAGCCGTTCGAATGCGATATTGTCGCATCGACGCGATAGTCGAGGCCATTGACGAGCGTCGGCCCGGTCAACCAGTAATTCGAATTGATCGTGTTGAACGTCCCATATTGAACGCCCGCACCGCCAGCAAATGTGGAGGAGGGCAGGTAATGAGTTATATTGATCGAACCGCCGGGCGGACCGCTCCCGAGCAACGCTGATCCCGGCCCCTTCAGCACTTCAATGCTTTGCACGCCATTGAGTGAATGTGGCAGGCCGTTCACCTGCTCTCCGTCGGAGAAGCCGTCCTCGTAAATGCGCGCATCCATGCCGCGGATCAGAAATCGGTCGAAACCTCCGATCGAATCCGTGCCGCCCGTACTTGTACCGCTTACGTCGCGAAGCGCATCGCCGAGTTCCGCGCCGCCCTGCTGCGTTACCAGCGTGCCGGGCACGACCTTAAGACTCAGGGGCAAATCCGCGACTTTGGTTCCGGTCAACGCGAGGCTCGGCACTTGCTGCAACATGGGCGTCGTCTGCACGTCGGTGGATGGCGCCGGCGCTTCGACATCGATCGTCGGCAGCGCTCCCGATACGCCCGTGTCGGCTGGCTGAGCCAATGCGGCTCCTGTGCTGAAGGGAAGACCCGCGAGCGCGCTAGACAAGACTGGCGCTGCCAATAGCGCACGGCAAAGCGCTTGGCCGCCGGCCGATTGAGTAGAGAGACGCATGTGACCCCCGAGTACAAATACATCCGCGTCAAAGGCGCGATGCTCGGGGCGCTATAGTTTTCTATTACAGAATACGTCAATTTCCCTATGTTATAATGATTGTAATGCTGACATCCGTGACAGCTTTTGAATCGCTCAATACTTGAATGGAAGTTTTGCCTTATCAGCACGCAACGAATCATTTGCGCATGTGGCGAAGGCTCGAGCTGTCGCGAATTCCGGCGTGAAACCGTCGAGGATTCGCGCGTCGCGTGGCGTCGCCGCCACATGCCAAGGCTTCAGAGAACGCCCGCGCGCGCTTCGAGGAGACGGCTCCGTGAAATGCGAGTCGTGCGCGCAACGACGCGCAGCAGGGCGGGGAGACGCTGGATCGCCGCCATGCCGGCTTTTTGGCCGAGCGGCTGCAACAGCATTTGCGAGAGCAGGGTCGCACGCTGGACCTGATGCGCAACATCCTGCGCCAGCCGCGACTGGAAAGCCCCGGCATCGTAGCCTTGCAGATAATAATGCGCGGCGAGCCGCGCCGAGTGAAGCGCGATCGACATGCCGTCGCCGGAAAACGACGGGATACACGCGGCCTGGTCGCCGAGCCGCCATAGGCCCTCGGTGCCCCGGCGCTGCACGAAGCCATAGGGGATCGCACCGATCGCCAGCGGGCGCGGCCAGCAAGGCTGCGCATCGGTGAGGCGCTGGCGCAGATACGGGCAGCTTTTCAGGAGAAAAGCAAAGAAGGTTTCCCAGCTCTGGCCAAATGTGAAGAATTCGCGCTTACGCACGACGAGGCAAAGATTAGCGATGCCGTTTTCGACGAGCTCGAGCCCCGCATAGCCGCCGGGGAACAGGAATAGTTCGACGGCGGCGCGCAGCGCCTGCGTTTCCGCATCAGTGAGACGCCAATGCAGCTTGAAGCCGATCAGATCATTTTGCGCGCCGGGTGGGCGTTTCCATCCGCGCAGATCGTGTTTGCCGGTCGCGAGAAATATCTCGGGCGCGGCGATTGAGCTGCCGTCATCGAGCGTTGCGCGCCAGCAGGAGTCGTCGCGCGCAACACGGATCACCTTATGTCCGCGCACGATTCGCACGCCGCAAGCGGCGGCCCGGCTCAGCAGGGCCTCGTCCAGGACATAGCGGGAGAGGCTCAGGGCCGGAAATGGCAGCGCCGCCGTCGCCTGTCTTTCGCCCGCAAAGAGGCGAACCCTCCCGATTCCAACCGCGCCCAGGCTTTCGAGGTCAAGATCGAGATCGCGCAGATAGAGCATCGCCTCGGCGCTGATGAATTCGCCGCAGATCTTGTGATGCGGCAGCGTTTCGCGCTCGATCAAGACGACAGCGCGGCCGGCGCTTGCAAGCGCCACGGCCAGACCGGCGCCCGCGAGGCCGCCACCGATGACCAGAACCGGCCTCGTCACCATGATTTGATCCGCGACACGCACAGCCGGAAGGGCACATAGCTCTTGATGACCGCACCCGTCACGCCCGCAGTCTCAAGCAGAGCGCGCCAGTCGAACGGGCTGAAGGCGCGCGCGATCGAAACGGGGCCGTCATGCTGGACGAAATGATGAAAGCCGAGCGAGCGCGATGCGTGTTTGAAGAGATGATAGGCCAGCGGATGCCGGTAAAGATCGTTGATGAACCAGCCGATCCTTGTGTTCGCCTCCATCCAGCGCACGAATTCGACGAGCGAAGCATCGTCCAAATGGTGCGTGAACAACGAGCTGATAATAATGTCGATCGGCTCCGCCGGCTGGTAGTCGAAAATATTCGCCGTGACGAAGCGGATGCGCCGGCGCGGGTTCGTCAATTGCCGTGCGGTCACCGCCGACCAGGGATTGAGGTCGACGCCGACAAGATCGAGCTTATAGGCATGGGCCAAAGCCCAGCGATCCACGCGGCGCAGCATATCGCCCGAGCCGCTGCCGACATCCACCACGCTGACCCGGCGGTTCCAAGGCAGGCCGCGGGCTGCGGTGAGTTGCTTGAAGAAGCCGAGCGTCGGCCGATAGGCCAAAGTGAGCTGATTGACCTTGGTCAGATCGACAAGGCAGGCGCGAAAAGTCTGGAAATCCGTGGCCTCGTCGTCCATCAGCTCGGACAAAGCGTTGCGCCGGGAAAAATCGAGCGCCGTCATCAGGCCGCGATCCGGAACAGCATGGTTTCAGCCGTGAGGCCCGGCCCGAAGGCAAGGGCGCAGCCGTTCGCGCCGCGCGCGGCGCGATCGCGCATCAGCCGTTCGAGAACGAACAGGATGGTCGCCGACGACATATTGCCGTAGTCGCGCAGGACGGCGCGCGATGCATCGAGCGCCGAGCGATCGAGCGAGAACGCGCCTTCGACGGCATCGAGGATCGAGCGTCCGCCGGGGTGCACGGCCCAGACGCCGATCGCTTCAGAGGATTTGCCGGCGAGCACGCGATCGGAGCCGCCGCGCAGCGCATGCGTGATCGTCGCCGGAACCTTGCCGGACAAAACCATATCAAAGCCCGCGTCGCGAATGTTCCAGGTGATCTGGTCGGACGCCCTTTGCACCAATTCGGCATGGAAACTGTCGAGCGCGACGCCGGTCGGCTCGGCGCTGATGAGCGCGGCCGCGCAGCCGTCGCCGAAGAGCAGAAAGGTGAGCAGCCGGTCGAGATCGTCCGTCTCCTGAAAATGCAGCGTGCAGAGCTCAAGACAGACGACAAGAACATTGGCGCTCGGCGTCGAGCGCACGATGTGATGGGCGATCTTCAACGCATTGATCGCCGCATGGCATCCCATGAAACCGATGACTGTGCGCTCGACCGACGGATTGAGACCACAGCGCTCGATCAGTTCGAGATCGATCCCCGGTGCCGAAAAGCCGGTGCAGGTCGCAACGACGATATGGCTGATCTTGTTGCGTTCCGCGGCGTCGAGGCCGAGGCGCCCGACGGCTTTGCCGCCGAGCACGGGCGCGGCGATTTCATAACGCGCCATGCGGTCGGCGGTCGAGGGAAACTGTCCGGGGATATAGAAGTGCTCGCCGTCGAGCGTTCCCGCGCCGTCTTCCGGCGGCGCGAGACAGGACCAACGGCGTTCGATCTGCGCCCGCGCCGCCATGCGCTCGAAAAGATGGCCGGCCGGCCTGCCTTTCAGCATCGCGCTCGCAAAGCGGATGAACGCGCCATGGACTTCATGCTCCGGAACGGCGGTCGCGAGCCGGTTGATATAGGCGGTCACCATCGCGGTCTGGCTCAATTGCAGACCCAGGCCCAGGTCCAGCCCCAACGGGTCCAGACTTCGCGGTAGCAGGAATTGTCGTAGTAATAGTCATCATCGCCGTACCAGAAAGGCCCGCCGAAGAAGAAACCGTTGCGTGCGAAGAAGCGGCCACGGAAACGGCCATGAAAATGATCGCCGTGGAACCCCGGATGACCGGCGAAATGTCCGAGGCCGCCGGGACGGCCAAAGCCGCCGCCGCCCCAGCCACCGCCAAACCCGCCGTGGCCACCAAAGCCACCGCCGAATCCGCCGTGGCCGCCGCCGCCGAAGCCACCACCTCCCCCGCCGCCGTGTCCGCCACCACCGCCACCGCCGCCATGCGCCCAGGCGTTCGGCGCGGAGATCGAAAGTGCCGCGGCTGCGATGAGCGCGATTGCCGATTTGCGTAACATGGTGCCAACTCCATTGTTCCGGTGCACCCCCAGCGCGCGGGCGTCGCGCTTTTGCGCCGCGCGATCATCCGCAGGGGGAATGGACCGTCAGCAGCGCGAAATAGCAAATGACTAATGATTCAATTTCTGACGCAGAAGTCAGTTTGCCCACCGCCCGCCTGTGCTAAAATCGGCTTCACAAAATCGCGAAAACGAGAAGGAACATCGAAAGCAGCATGACGGAGAACCGGCGCCGCATTTTGATTGTCGAAGATGATCGTGAGACGGCCGAACAGATCGTGGATTTCGTCGATGCGAATGGCTATCAGGCCGATCTCGCACTGAACGGCGAAGAGGGGTTCGAACGCGGGCGCTCGCCCGATTATGCCGTGATGGTCATCGACCGCATGCTGCCGAGCATAGACGGCATTGCGATCATTCGCCGGCTGCGCGAAAGCGGCATTGTCACGCCGACGCTGATCATCAGCGCCCTGGGCGAAGTTGACGACAAGGTTCGCGGTTTGCGCGCCGGCGGCGATGATTACCTCGTCAAGCCTTTCGCTTTCACCGAACTGCTGGCGCGTGTCGACGCGCTGGCGCGGCGCAGCTCGGCCGTCGTCAAGGACACGATTTTGCGCGTTGGCGATCTCACGCTTGATCTCGTATCGCGGACGGTCACGCGGGCCGGCCGCGAGATCGAATTATTGCCGCGCGAGTTTCAGGTTCTCGAATATCTCGTCCGCAACGAAGGCCATGTGGTGCCGCGTGCGATGCTGCTCCAACATGTCTGGGATCTGCATTTCGATCCGACGACAAATATTATCGATGTCTATGTCGGCCGCGTGCGGCGCAAGGTTGACAGTTTACGCGACTATCCCTTGATCCACACGGTACGCGGCGTGGGGTTTTGCGTTCGTGCTCCTAGCTAAGACGTTTCGCTCGCGAACATTTCGCCTGGCGCTGATGGCGATCGGCGGCTTTGGCGCGATTGTCCTGTCGCTGCTGTTCTTCGTCTATTGGTCGACCGCGTCCTATGTGCTGAGCCGGTCCGATCATGCGATTGCGGGCGAAGCAGCCGTGTTGCGCGCCGCCTATGATCGCGGCGGCCGGACGGCGCTTGAAACCGCGATCAAGACACGCTTGGCCGATCGGGCGTTTGATGGCGGACTCTATCTGCTTGCCGATCCAGGCTTCGTGCCGATTGCCGGCAACCTCGATCGCTGGCCACATGACTTAAGCGGCGCGCCGGGTTGGGGAACGATCGGCCTTCCGGAGGCTGGGCATACGGCCGCCAACCGCATTTTGGTTAGCGCGCTCCCCGGCAATTTGCATCTTCTCGTCGGCCGCCAAGCAGAGGATCTCGCCTCGTTCACCCGCGAGATCGAAGCCGCCCTGGCTTTCACCTTGCTTCTGATCGCGCTGCTCGCCGGCGTCGTCAGCGTGCTTGTCACGCGGCGAACGGTGGGGCGGATCGAATCGATTAACGCGACCAGCCGCGCGATCATGGAGCGCGGCCTTGCCGCGCGCATCCGGCTACGCGGCATCAATGACGAATGGGACGAGCTTGCCAAGAATCTCAATTCCATGCTCGATCGCATCGAGACGCTCATGCGCGAGATCCGCGAAGTCACCGACAATGTCGCGCATGATCTTCGCACGCCGCTCGCGCGCATCCGTGGCCGGCTCGAAAAGGCTTCAAGCAGCCCGCGCGATGGTGAAACGGATCAAAACCTGATCGAGGATGTCATCGCCGATCTCGACGATGTCCTGCGCATTTTTTCGTCCCTCATGCGGATATCGCAGATCGAATCGGCGGACCGGACGGCCGGTTTCGCCGCTGTTGACCTTGCCGCGGTTGCCCGCGACGTCGCCGAGCTATTCGACGCGGCCGCGGAGGAAAAAGGCGTCAAGCTTTCCGTCGCCGGCGATCCCTGCGTCGTCGTTACCGGCGACAGAGATCTCCTCTTCGATGCGACCTCCAATCTCGTCGACAATGCGATCAAGCACGGCAAGCGGGATGGCTTCGTGACGGTGAGCGTACGCGCCAATGGAAGCGATGCGGTCGTCGCCGTGTCGGACAATGGCCCCGGCATACCGGCCGAGGCGTTTCCGCATATTTTTCGTCGCTTCTATCGCCTCGAACGCAGCCGCTGCACGCCCGGCAATGGCCTCGGCCTTAGCCTTGTCGCGGCGGTCGCGCATCTGCATCGCGCGCGCATCGATCTCAGGGATAACCAGCCCGGCCTGACTTTCCGCCTCGTCATTCCGAGCGACCGCGAGATTTAGCGCGCGGCGTTCCACGCCGCGATTGTCCGCACCAGCGGCTTCATATGGAAGGCGGTTTCCGGCTGCACCAGGGTGGCAATGCCAAGACGGTGCAGCGTTTCTTCGACCACAGGGCCGATGGAGGCGACGCCGATCCGCGCGAAAGCCTCTTTCAGCTGCGGTTCAAGCCCGGCGTCGCGCGCGACAGTGAACAGGCGCTCGACCTGCGGCGAACTCGTAAAAGCGATCACGTCGATACGGCCGGCGATCATGTCTTCGATGGCGGCGACGACCTGCGCCGTCTCGGCTTGCGAGGCATAACGATAGGGGGTGACCGGCGTCACCAGAGCGCCGCGCGCCTGCAGATTGGCCAGCAAAGGCGCCGTGCCATCGCCAGGATAGAGCTGGACGCCGATGGGCCGGCCGGCAATCTCCTCCGGCGCCAAGGCTTCGAGCACGCCCTGCGATGTCGGGACCGGCGCGGCGAGCCCCGGGGCAAGCCCGATTTCGTAGAGTGCCCGGGCCGGTTTCGGCCCCCGGGTGATCGAGCGGACCTTGCCGAGCGCGGCGATGAAGGCCCCATCGCGCCCGGTGCGCTTGGCCATGGCGAGCAGCCGCCGCAGCCCTTCGCCGGTCAGCCAGATCACGTCTTGAAAAGCGCCGTCGATCAGTTTGTCGATCCACGCCTCGGCCGCGCGGCTGTCGTCGAGGTCGAGGATCTGCACCAGCGGGCAACGGATCGCGCGGCCACCATCCCCTTCGATCATGCTCGCGAAAAGGTTAAGCTGGCGGCTCTCGGGAACAAGGATGCGAAGACCGTCGAGATTGCCCATATCGTCCATCGGTGCGATGCAATGTCTGCAAAGCCAAGTTTCTACAAAGCCAAGAGAGCCGCAATTTGTTCCCGCGTGCAAGCGCGATAAATTGGGGCATGCAGTCACGCCGAGAGGAACCGGATGGCCGAAGATTATCCCGATGTTCAGCTTCTGATCGATGGCCGATGGCGGGCGGGCGCCGGCGGCCGGACGATCCCGATCATCAATCCCGCGACCGAAGAGGTGATCGGACAGGTCGCGCAAGCCGAGATCGCCGATCTCGATCTGGCGCTGGCGGCAGCCAAGAAAGGCTTTGCAATCTGGCGCGATGTTTCGGCCTTTGAGCGCGGCAAGGTGTTGCGGCGTGCGGGCGAGCTTCTGCGCGAGCGGGGGGAGCGCATCGCGTTTCTTATGACGCGCGAACAAGGCAAACCGCTGGCCGAGGCGCGAATCGAGGTTCTGGCGGCGGCCGACACGCTCGACTGGTTCGCCGAAGAGGGCCGCCGCGCCTATGGCCGCATCGTACCGGCGCGGGCGCCGAACATCACCAATCTCGTGCTGAAAGAGCCGGTCGGTCCGGTCGCGGCTTTTGCGCCATGGAATTTTCCGCTCAATCAGATCGTCCGCAAGCTCGGCGCGGCGCTCTCGGCCGGCTGTTCGATCATCGTCAAGGCGCCGGAGGAAACGCCGGCCTCGCCGGCGGCGCTGATCCGCGCGATCGTGGAGGCGGGCGCTCCGGCCGGCGCCGTCAATCTCGTCTATGGCGTGCCGGGGGAAATCTCCGAATATCTGATCCCCCACGAGACGATCCGGAAAGTGTCGTTCACCGGCTCGACCGCCGTCGGCAAAAAGCTCGCCGCGCTCGCCGGCCAACATATGAAGCGGATCACGATGGAACTGGGCGGCCATGCGCCCGCCATCGTCTTCGACGACGCGGATCTGGATTTGGCGGTCAGGCTCCTCGTCACCGCGAAATACCGCAATGCCGGTCAGGTCTGCACGGCGCCGACACGTTTCCTGGTGCAGCGAAAAGTCTTCGAACCATTTCTCGACCGCTTTGTCGCCGCGGTGCAAGCGCTGAAAATCGGTGATGGCGCGGCGCCGCAGACGCAACTCGGCCCGCTCGCCAACCCGCGTCGCATCGAGGCGATGGAGGCGCTGATCGCCGACGCCGTCAGCAACGGGGCCGAATTGCGCACCGGCGGCCAGCGGCTCGGCAACAAGGGCTATTTCTTCGCGCCGACGGTGCTCGCCAACGTGCCGCTCTCAGCGCGGGTCATGAACGAAGAGCCGTTCGGCCCTTTGGCGCTCGTCAATACTTTCGACGATCTCGATGAGGCTTTGGCGGAGGCCAACCGCCTGCTCTATGCGCTGGCGTCTTACGCCTTCACAAGTTCGGCGGCGACGAGTGCGGCTCTGGCGGCGCGCCTGGAGGCGGGCATGCTGGCGATCAACCAGACGCAGGTTGCATGGCCGGAATTCCCTTTCGGTGGCGTCAAGGACAGCGGCTATGGCCGCGAAGGCGGCAGCGAGGCGATCCAGGATTATCTCGTCACCAAGCTCGTCACCCAGGCCGCCGGATGACCTTCAGGTCGTCGTCTCGATTGGCGCGGTCAGTCTGCCGAGCAGCGCCTCGATCGTGGCGATGGAGCGGAAATTCTCCGGCGTCAGGCCCGATTGCGGAATGGCGAGATCGAAAGCGGCTTCGATCGCCAGCATCAGATGCACCATGTCGACCGAGGTCAGACCTTGGTTGATGAGATCGGCCTCAGCATCCACGGGCCGTTCGACGCCGTTGCGCTTCAAAATATCGGCGACGAGGCTGGTCAATTTCTCCCGCACCGGGGTCGGCTCAATCATCAAAATCTCCATGCATCCGGCGAAAACCCTTAGAGATCAAAAAGCGCCAATACAAATAAAATTGTACACATTAATTATGAATACTTACGTCCTGTCCGGCAATCGCCGCATGGTCGGTTAACTACGGGCAGAATAACAAGAGCTACGGAAGGACATGCCGGACATTTTGCTTAAATTTAGAGCGATAAAACGCTAGAGATTATCTGCGCGCTGCAAACGGCGGATTGGATCGAAAATGACGGCCCACAACATTCAGCGTCAGGACCAAAACGAGATTGCCGCAATCAAACCTGGCGCCGATCTTGCCGCACGCGTCGAATCCGTTGCCAAGATTGCCGCGGCTGATGCCGCCGCCGTCGATCGCGAAGCGCGCTTTCCCGCCGCAGCCATCAAAGCCCTACGCGAGAACCGTTTGCTCGGTCTTGGCGTGCCGCGCGAGTTCGGCGGCGAGGCTTTGGCGCTTACCGACATTGCCGATGCGTGCTATCGGCTTGGGCAGGCCTGTGCCGCGACGGGCATGGTCTTCGCCATGCATCACAGTGCCGCCGCTTGCGTGATCCGCCATGCCGGCGGCAGCGCTTGGCACAAAGGCTTGATGCGGCGGATCGCCGACGACCAGCTTCTTCTCGCCTCGTCGACGACGGAAGGGCAGAACGGCGGTAATGTGCGCGCCAGCGCCGCGCCGATCGAACAGGACGGCGCCGACATAGCGCTGACGCGTGCGGCCACTGTCATTTCCTATGGCGCCGAAGCCGATGTCATTGTCACGACCGCGCGCCGCGCCGAAGACGCGCCGAGTTCGGACCAGGTTCTCGCGACCTTTGCCAAGAGCGATTACGCGCTCGAGCCTTTGTCGGGCTGGAATGCGCTCGGCATGCGCGGCACGGCCAGCGCCGGCTTCACCTTGAAGGCACGCGGCACGCGCGAGCAGATCCTGCCCGAGCCTTACGAGCGCATCCATGCGCAGACGATGCAGCCGGTTTCGCATCTCTTATGGGCAAGCGTGTGGGCTGGCATTGCCGCCGATGCCGTCGCCCGCGCGCAGGGTTTCATCCGCAAGGCGGCGCGACAATCCGGCGGCACGCTGCCGCCTGGCGCGGCGCATTTCACCAAGGCGCTTTCGACGTTGCAAAATTTGCGCGCGCTGATCGCGTCGAGCCTCGCGCGTTTCGAGGCCGTGGCGGAGGATCGGGTGGCGCTCGCGAGCCTCGATTTTCAGACGGCGATCACGTTGACCAAAGTCGATGCCTCAGAACTCGCCGTCGCGACCGTCTTGAGCGCTATGCGCGCGGCGGGCCTTGCCGGCTATCGCAACGATGGCGAGTTTACGCTGGGACGGCATTTGCGGGACATTCTGTCGGCGCCGATCATGATCAACAACGACCGCATTCTCGCCAATGTTTCGACGTCGGCGCTGATGAGCGGCGTGCCAACATCGCTGCGGAGCGAGTGATGAACGCTGCTTTCAAGAATGTAACGCCCGCGGGCGATCCGCTTGGCGCTTTGGCGGAGACCTTGTGGCGCCCGATGGGCGTCGAGGGCGTCTATGGCCGCACCGGCGCCTATGAGACGATGGTCGAAAAGCTTGCCGCTTTCATTTCGCGCGCGCGTGATCCGCATGCCGAAATCATGCGCTTTCCGCCCGTAATGAGCCGGCGCGACCTCGAGAAAAACGGCTATCTGAAAAGCTTCCCGAATCTGCTCGGCTGCGTGTGCGCCTTGCATGGCTCCGAGGCGGATATCCGCGCCGCGGCGGCGCGGCAGGAGCAGGGCGGCGACTGGACGCAGGCTCTATCGTCGGCCGATCTCGTGCTGACGCCTGCCGCCTGTTATCCGATCTATCCGATCGCGGCTGAACGCGGGCCGGCGCCGCGCGGTGGCTATGCCTTTGATGTTGCGGCCGATTGCTTTCGTCACGAGCCGTCGCAGGACATCGACCGGCTGCAATCCTTCCGGATGCGCGAATATGTCTGCATCGGCTCGGCGGACGAGGTGAGCGCCTTTCGCGAGCGCTGGATCGAGCGGGCCAAGGGTATGGCCGAAGAGCTTGGCCTGCCGTATTCGATTGCTCCGGCGAGTGACCCTTTCTTCGGCCGCACCGGCCAGATGATGGCGGTCGCGCAGATTCAGCAGGCGCTGAAATTCGAATTGCTCATTCCCGTGCGCGCCGAGGATTCGCCGACCGCCTGCATGAGTTTCAATTATCATCGCGACCATTTCGGCGTGACCTGGGGCCTGCGCGATCACGCGGGCGAGGTCGCGCATACCGGCTGTATCGCCTTTGGCATGGATCGGCTGGCGGTCGCGCTCTTCCGCACCCACGGTGTCGATCCGGCGCAATGGCCGCTGCGGGTCAAAGAGGCGCTGGCGCTCTGACGCGCGTCAGGCGGTCGCGCCCGCATCAATTGTCATCACGGTGCCGGTGATGTTGCGGGCGCCGTCGCCGAGCAGAAATTCGACGGCATTCGCGACATCGTCGATCTCAGCCAATCGCTGGAGCGCGCTACGACGCGCGATCCTCTCGCGATCCTCTGGACTCAATTCGTGCGTCATTTCGGTGGCGACGAAACCCGGTGCCACGGCATTCACTGTAATGCCGACGCGGCCCAGTTCACGCGAGAGCGAACGGGTGAAGCCGATCAGCGAGGCCTTGGTTGCGGCATAGGCCGAGAGCCCGTTGAAGCCATTGAACGCGACAATCGAAGCGACATTGACGATGCGGCCGGCACCGTCGGCCAGCATGGCGCGCGAAATATATTTGGTGAGCAGGATCGGCGAGAGCGTATTGATGCGGATCAGTCGCTCGATCTCGGAATCCGGCATGATCGCGAGCACGCCGGCGCTGCCGATCCCGGCATTGTTCACGAGCGCATAGATCGGCCCGAATTCTTTGCGCAACCGTGCCGCAAGCCGGTGGATTTCATCTGTCTCCGCAAGATCGAACGGTACAAAGGCGATCTCGCCGGTGCCGGATTTCCGGCATTCGGCGATCGCTTGCTTGAGTTCGTCGCTCTCGCGCCGGGCGACGGCGATGACGCGATAGCCGGCCCGGGCCAGGCGCCGCGCGATGCCGAGCCCGAGGCCACGGCTGCCACCCGTGACGAGAACGTTATGCATTTTGCCGCACGAGCTTTCCGGCCGGCGTCATTTCGAGCGACGACACGAATTTAACCGCGGCGGGAACTTTGTGCGCGGGCAGGGCGGCGCGGCAAAAGGCGAGAATATCCTGCTTTAGAATGTCGCTTGCCTCGCCCGGCGTCGCCGGCTCATGCAGAACGACATCGGCGACGACGATCGCGCCGGTGATCGGATTGCGCCGCGCGCTGACGAGAGACATTTTCACAGCCGCGTGGCGATTGATGATCTGCTCGACCTCCTCGGGGTGAACCTTCAGTCCGCCGACATTGATGATGCCGCCGCGTCGGCCAACGAAATAATAGCGGCCGTTGCGCTCGGTCACGAAGTCGCCGCTGTCGATGAAGCCATCTTCATCCATGAGCGCTTGCGGCGCACGCCCAAGATAGCGGCTGGCGGTGCGGCGCGAGCGGACGCGCAATGTGCCATCGACGATTTTGAAAGCGGGATCGCCTCCGCCGCGAAGCACGTCGGCGGGAAAGCCTTCGAGCCCGTCGTTGACCTCGAAGCCGACGCCGGCCTCGGTCGAGGCATAGGCGTGGCCGACCGCGGCGTCCGGATATTGGCGCTTCAGCGCGTCAAGAATGGCCTGGTCGGCGATTTCGCCGGAGAGGCGCACGTAACGCGGCGCGATTGCATTGCAATCCGAGCTCATCAGCGCGCGCCGCCAATGCGACGGCGTGCCGGAAATATGCGTCACGCCATGCGCGGCGAGGCGGTGCAAATGATCGGCAACAGGCTCGCCGGCCTCGGACAGGATCAATGAGCCATTGCCGAACAAGGCGCGCAGGAGGATCTGCAAGCCGCCGTAGCGGCGGATGTCATAGAATGTCGCCCAGACGGGCGGCGCGTCGCCTGGCTGCGGCGGCTTGATCGCGCCAGTCAAGGCCGCGAGCGAATGCACGACCATTTTCGGCACGCCGGTCGTTCCCGAGGTCAGCAGAACCCATTCGGTGGCGATCGGCGTGGCCACCTGGCGTGGCCGAAGCGGACCCTTGCAGGCGAGGCGTGGCGGCAGATCATGGCCGGCGAAATCCGCTTCGTCGCGATCGGTGACGATGGCATCGGCCTCCGCGTCGGTCGCGATCTCGGCGAGATGCGCCAAGGGCAGATCCGGCGGGCAGATGACGATGCGCCGTGCCGCGCCGTCAAGCGCGACAAGCGCCTGCGCCGCGGCAAGCTGATCGTGTGTGGCAAGGACAATCGAGCGGCCGGCGACATCGGTTTGGTTGAGCACCGTGCCGTCAACGAGATCGGCTAGCGCGATGGCGTGATTGGCGCCCCACAGCATGCGTCGGGTGTCCGCCGCGCCGGCGGCGAGAACCTGTCGCAACGTCTGCGCTTCAGTGGGCGGCATTCTCGTAGAACCCGACGAAATCGCCCACGGTCACGGGAAAACTGACATCGCCCGATGTGGCGAAGGGATCGTAACCGAGTTTGTCTTCGAGCCTTGCGACGAGAATGGCGAAGCAAAGCGAATCGAGCCCGGATTCGGACAGAAGCAGATCATCGCGCAACGGCTGTATCTTGATCTTTTGCTCGGCGGCGATCTGCTCGATCAGCGAGAATATCGTTAACCTAATGGACACAGATGTGGCGCCTCCGCTTGGCCGTCGCTCGGCAATACATTAAACTCAAAAGCGATACAATTCGCTAGGGACTTCATGGTGAATGCCTTTTCGCCGGCGCGACCTGCGACAATCGCTTGTCGGGAGATCAGCGAGGAAGATCTCGGTGCGATTGCCGATCTGCTGACGCGCGGCTTTCCCGGGCGAGAGAAATCCTATTGGACGCGCGGGCTCAAGCGCATGGGCGCATTCGATGTGCCGGAAGGCTATCCGCGCTTCGGCTATATCGTGCTAAGCCAAGGCAGACCCGTCGGCGTCATCCTCACGCTTTATCACGCATTTCTGAACGATCGGGGCGAACGCGACATCCGCTGCAATCTTTCGAGCTGGTATGTCGAGCCGGCGTTTCGCAGCTATGCGTCGCTGCTGATCTTTCAAATGCTCAGGTCGCGCGAGGTGACCTACGTCAATCTGACTCCGGCGCCGCCAACTTGGCCGGTCGTCGAAGCGCAGGGTTTCCGGCGTTTCAGCAACGGGCAATTCTTCGCTGTGCCCGCAT
This sequence comes from Pseudomonadota bacterium, assembly GCA_040756295.1. Classification (GTDB taxonomy): domain Bacteria; phylum Pseudomonadota; class Alphaproteobacteria; order Rhizobiales; family Beijerinckiaceae; genus Methylovirgula. The sequence goes on from JBFLZN010000004.1 coordinate 180,266, forward strand.
TGAGCTTCAAGGGGACGGGGTTCGGCGTCACCCGGTTTTCGTCCACGGGGACGAATTTGCCGGACGTGGAGCGCAGAATCTTGCAGGATCATGCGGAGCTCGGCTGCCTGAGCCTTGTCTGCCATATGCCCAAGGGCGATGCGCCCTTTGTCCTTACGCCTTTCAGCATCAAGGGTGGACGTCTTCCGTTGCCCTTTTTGCGGCTCATCTATTGTCACGATATGGCGGACTTTATCGATTGCGCCGGGGCGCTCGGCCGCTTCCTTTTGCGGCGGGGCATCCTATCCGTGCTGCTCGACGTGAAAGACACGCGGCCGACACTGCCCGGCGTCTATTCGGAAAAATTGGGCCGCAAATATTTCAGGGGGCCAAACCCGCCGCGTCTTGGCGACTTGGCTTACAGCGAGTTCGTCGCGTTCGGGCCATAAAGATGCGCAGCGCAGCCAAGGTTTTAGTCGATCAGCTCATCGGCAATGGTGTCACGCATGCCTTTTGCGTGCCGGGCGAAAGCTTTCTGCCCGTGCTCGATGCCTTGCGCGACAGTCCCATCAAGGTCATCGTCTGCCGGCAGGAGGCCGGCGCCGCGATGATGGCGGAGGCTGTCGGCAAGGCGACGGGGCGCCCCGGCGTTTGTTTCGTGACGCGCGGGCCGGGCGCGACCAATGCCGCGCATGGCATTCACATCGCGCAGCAGGATTCGACGCCGATGATCATGTTCGTCGGCCTGGTCGAGCGCCACATGCGCGAGCGCGAAGCCTTTCAGGAATTCGATCTCGGTGCCGTCTTCGGCAGCATGAGCAAATGGGCAAGCACGATCGACGATGCGCAGCGCGTGCCGGAATTGATCTCGCGGGCGTTTTATACGGCGACGAGCGGCCGCCCCGGGCCGATCGTCCTTGGCCTGCCGCGCGACATGCTGGACGAAGCGGTCGGCAGCGCCGATGCGCCGCCCTGCATCCCGGTCGAGACGGCCCCTGGCGAGACTGAGATGGGGCAGTTTTACGAGGCGCTGTTGCGCGCCAAACGGCCGATTTTCATCCTCGGCGGAAGCCGCTGGAACGAAGCGGCGTGGCAGACTATCCAGGATTTCGCGGCGCGCTTCGCCGTGCCGGTGGCGACGAGCTATCGGCGCCTGCCTTTGTTCGATCCGCTGCATCGGAGCTATGCCGGCGATCTCGGCATCGCGCCCAATCCGAAGCTCGTTGCCGCGATCAAATCCGCCGACCTCATCGTCGCGCTTGGCGGCCGGCTCGGCGATATTCCGAGCCAGGGCTATGCGCTTTTCGATATTCCGGCCGCGAAAAACCTCATCCACATTCATCCGGGCGCGGAAGAGCTCGGCCGCGTTTATCGTCCCCAGCTTGCCATCAATGCCACGCCGGCGCGCTTCTGCGCGGCGCTCGCCAGGCTCGCGGCGCCCAAGCCGATTGCGTGGCGCGATTTCACCGAAGCTTTGCATCAGGATTATCGCACCTGGAGCGATGTCGCGACACCGCAGCCGGGCGGCGTCAATCTCGGCGCGATCATGGTCTGGCTGCGCGAAGCCTTGCCGCCCGGGACGATCCTTTGCAATGGCGCCGGCAATTACGCCGCCTGGATTCATCGGTTCTATCGCTTCCGCCGCTTCGGCACGCATATCGCGCCGGCGTCCGGATCGATGGGTTACGGCGTACCCGCGTCGGTCGCCATGAAGCTTCTCAAGCCCGAGCAGCCTGTGCTGTCGCTGGCCGGCGATGGCGATTTCCTGATGAACGGGCAGGAGTTCGCGACCGCCGTGCAATATGACCTGCCGATCATCTTCATCGTCTGCGACAATGCGAGCTATGGCACGATCCGCATGCATCAGGAGCGGGAATTTCCCGGCCGCGTGGTCGGAACGGATCTCAAGAACCCGGATTTCGCGGCTTACGCGCGCGCCTTCGGCGGTTTCGGCGTGACGGTGGAAAAAACCGAAGAATTCCCAGAGGCATTCAACGCTGCACGCGCGTCCGGTCTGCCGGCGATCATCCATCTCAAGATCGATGTCGATGCGATCGCGCCGGCGATCAGTTTGAACCGGATCAGGGAGCAGGCGCGCTCTTAGCCGCTATGAGCAAAGGCCCAATAAAGCGCGCGGGCTTTTTGGAAAAACGGGCCGGGCTGGAGCTGGCGATCGTCGATCTTGGTGATCGGCATCACCTTGGAAAAATTGCCGGTCGAGAATATCTCGTCGGCCTGCTCGAAGTCGGCGTAGCTCAGCGTTTTTTCGACGACGGTGACGCCCGCGTCGCGAAGCAATGCGATCACCCGCTGCCGCGTGATCCCATCGAGGAAAGTTCCGTTCGGCGCGGGCGTGAAGACGATGCCGTCCTTCGCCATGAAGACATTGGCATTACCAAGCTCGGCAATCGCGCCCAGCATGTCGCGCATCAGGCAATTATCGAACCCGCGCCGATAAGCCTCGATCAGCGCGCGTGCATTGTTGGGATAATTGCAGGCCGCCTTTGCATCGACCGGCGCACTTTCGATCGTCGGCCGGCGGAAGGGCGACAGCGTGATCGATAAGCCGCTCGGTTTCGGCATCGCCGCTTCGTAGAGGCAGAGGCACCAGCGCGTCGATTCGGGATCGAAACGCACGCCGCCGCCTGTCGTGCCAAGCTCGGCCCAATACATCGGGCGGATATAGAGTTCGGCTTTCGGGTCGAAGTGTTTCAAACCTTCCTGCGTGAGATCAAGCCAAGTCGCAATAGAGACAATGGGTTTCAGCAAGAAGCGCTGCGCTGAGTCATTGACGCGCACAAAATGCAGATCGAGGTCGGGCGTCACGCCTTCAAAGGCGCGGGCGCCGTCGAAGACCACCGAGCCGAGCCAGGCGCCATGCGTGCGCGGCCCCATGATGGCGACATTGCCTTCGTGCCAGTCGCCTTCGAAAAAAGTCCAGGTCTTGGTCGGGGCGGTGCCAACTTGGCCGGGCAAGAGACGATCCTTCAGCTTAAGACGGAAATTTTCGGCGCGAAGTCTTAAGACAATTCTTATAGTCTTGACGAACGAAAAATGTCTTGCCGCAGGGATAATAGTTCGTGACGGAGACGCTCGATCCGCACGCCGGGCGCTTTCTCGATATGCTGGCGCTGAAGGGTGGTGAAGCCGCACGGCTCGGGATCGCCGAACGGCGCGCGGCCTTCGCCAATCTGATGCGTTTCGGCGGGTCGGGGCCGGACGGCGTTGGGGTCGAGACCGTTCACGCCAATCGCCCGATCCGGCTCTATCGGCCGATGGCGGCTTCCGCCACCGGTATCGTGTTCTTTCACGGCGGCGGGCTCGTGGCCGGCAGTCTCGATACGCATGATTCACTCTGCCGGATGCTGGCGGCGGCAAGCGGCTGCAACATTTTCAGCGTCGATTATCGGCTCGCGCCCGAACATCCCTTTCCCACGGGGCTCGAAGACGCTTCGAAGTCGCTCCGGTGGGTTTTCGAAAAGGCTACGGCTTACGGCCTCGACCGTGTCGGCATCGGCGGCGATTCGGCGGGCGGGACGCTGGCGGCCATCACGGCCGCGCAATGGCCCGCGGATGCGTTGAAGCCGCTGGCGTTTCAGCTGCTGCTCTGTCCGATTCTCGATTTTGCCGGTGAGATGCCGTCACGCCGCGCATTCCCATCCGCAATTCTCGATCAGGCGACGCTCGACCACGATATTGCGCTTTACACGGCCGATGCTGTTGCGCGCGACGATCCAAAAATTTCGCCACTCCGCGCGGCGCAATTTGCGGGCCTTCCGCCGACATTCCTGCATATGGCGCAGTGCGATCCGCTGCGCGACGAAGAAGCCGCCTATGCGGAAAGATTACGCGGCGCGGGCGTCGAGCTACATGAGACTTATCACGCCGGCATGCCGCATCTTTTCTATGCTTTCTCCGGCGTCATTCCTGCGGCGAAAGCCGCGGTGACGACGATCGGCGCCGAGCTTGCCGATTGGCTTAAGCAATCATAGGCGCAAGGTGCCGGCGTTGATCTTCGCAAACAGCGCCGCGTCGAGCCGCACATAAGCGCGCCCGTCGTCGAAATAGAGCGCATCCGCAATCTTGCCGGGGTCGAAGCCTTCGTGCGCGAGCTGCGCCTTCTTCTGCTTGAAGGTGTCGGTCGTGGCGATTTCCTGGCTCAGGCGCAGGAAAAGCGGTCGCGCATAGGGCGGCAGACGGGCCGCAATGTGCTTGTGAAGCATTCCAAGATCGAAGCCTTCGCCCGTCACCAGCGTCGCCATGCCGGCGCGCCCGTCGGCGCCCGGGATCAGCACGCCATAAGCGGTGGCCTCGGCGACGCCGGGGCAGGCGGCGAGCACTTCGGCAACCTCGAAGGTCGAGACATTCTCGCCTTTCCAGCGAAACGTATCGCCGATCCGGTCGACGAAATAGAAGAAGCCTTTGTCGTCCTGGCGCATCAGATCGCCGGTCCGAAACCAGGCATCGCCCGGCGTAAAGACATTGCGCAGCACTTTGGCTTCACTGTCGCCTTTGTTCGTATAGCCTTCGAAGCGCGCACCGGTCTCGCTTCCCGCGCCAATCTTGCCGATCGCCTCGCCTGTCTCGCCGCGTGCGCAAGGGAGGCACAAGCCTTGGGCATCACGGATTGGCGCGCCTCGCGTTGTGTCGAATTTCACCAAAGCGGAGGGGAATCGATGCGCAAGAAAGGGCGGCACGCGGCCGATGGCGCCGGGCTCCCCCTCGACATTGATCAGCGAGAACGTGCCCTCGGTCGCGGCATAGAATTCGACGATATGCGGAATATGAAAACGCGTTTGGAAGGCACGCCAGATGTCGGCGCGTAAGCCGTTGCCGAAGGCGAGGCGCAGGCGATGCGCGTGCTCGTTTGCATTCTCCGGCGCGTTGAGCAGATAGCGGCAAAGCTCGCCGATATATTGAAATAAGGTGCAGTCCCACCGCACGACATCGTCCCAAAAACGCCGCGCCGAGAATTTCTCTTGCAAAACGGCCGAACCGCCGCCGACCAGCACGCTGCCGACGGCGACGATACCGCCGACGCTGTGATACATCGGCAGGCAATTCATCGTCCGATCGTCGGCGCTGGTGTTTAAGATGCCGGCGAACCAATAGCTCCAGGTCATGATGCGGCGATGGCTGACATTGGCCGCCTTGGGCAAGCCGGTCGTGCCGGATGTATAAATACAGAGCGCGCGGTCGCTCAGCTCTATGCCCGCGTCCTCGCCCGCTGCCAAAGGCGCCGTTGCGAAAGACTTTATCTCCCGTTCGAAACCCGGCGTTGTGCTGCTGCCGTGAACCCAGATTGTCGCGGATATCCTCGTTTCGGCCAACGCTTCGGCGAGTACATTCTGCAGGTCCGCGCCGACGATCATATGATCCGACGCTGCCACTTTGATGCAATGGGCGAGCGCCGCGCCGCGCAGATTCGTATTGAGGAGCGCCACGACGCCGCCGATGCGCGTGATGCCGAGCCAGATCGCCAGATAATCCGGCGCGTTGTTCATGAGGAGGCAGACGGTTTTGCCGGCGAGGCCCTGTGTGCGCGCCCATCGGGCGATGGCGTTGACGCGCCCCGCCAATTCGCCGAAGCTCAGGCGGCCGCGATCCGAGAGAAGGGCTGGTGCGTTGCCAAAACGCGCCGCGAGTTCGTCGATCACGACCGGCAGCGTGCGCTGCGGCTCGCGCTCGATCCGTGCCGTGAGTTCGAGCGCGCGGAGCCAAGCTTTCGAAGCAGAAAAACGGTCCGGTGCCGGTGCGGCCACGCGAGGTCCTCGACGAAAGGATTAAGAAAGACCTTGATTATAGCCGACATATCGCGCCAAAGGCTAAGCAGTTCTTAGTTTCCGCAGCCTATGGTGACCGGCACGTTTCCTGCGCCGCGAGATGTGCAGAGCGCGCAGCAATGGCGGTCTGAGACACGCGGGTCCCAGACCGGGACGGATGTTCCGATTTGAGTGTGGCGGATGCGTAAATCCAAGAAATTGCGGCCCGAAACGATCGCCATCCATAGCGGCTATACGAGCGAGCCGACGACCAAGGCCGTGGCGGTTCCGATCTATCAGACGGTCGCTTATGAATTCGACAGCGCCGACCATGGCGCGGCGCTGTTCAACCTTGAAGTCGAGGGCTTTCGCTACAGCCGGATCAACAATCCGACCGTTGATGTGCTGGAAAAGCGGGTGGCCGCGCTTGAGGGCGGCGTCGCGGCGCTGGCGGTGGCGAGCGGCCAGGCGGCAGTGCATTTTGCCATCGTTAACCTTGCCGATTGCGGCGGCAACATCGTTTCCGTGCCGCAGCTCTATGGCACGTCACACACGCTGCTTTCGCATGTTCTGGCGCGGCAGGGGATCCACGTGCGCTTTGCCGAAAGCGACGACCCCGCCGCGATCGAGCGTTTGATCGACGATGAGACGCGCGCCGTCTTTTGCGAGACGATCGGTAATCCGGCCGGCAATATCTGCGATATCGAAGCTCTGGCGCAGGCCGCGCACCGTCATGGCGTGCCGCTTGTCGTCGACAACACGGTCGCGACGCCGATCCTCTGGCGGCCGATCGAGCAGGGCGCCGATATTGTCGTTCACTCCCTGACGAAATTCATGGGCGGGCACGGCACGACGCTTGGCGGCGCCATTGTCGATTCCGGCCGCTTTCCGTGGCAGCAGCAGGCGCGGCGCTTCCCCATGTTCAACGAGGCGGATGCTTCCTATCACGGCCTTGTCTATGCGGAGCGTTTCGGCCCGCGCGCGTTCATCGAGCGCTGCCGCAGCGTCTATCTGCGGACGACGGGCGCGGTGCTGTCGGCGAATAGTGCCTTTCTGCTGCTGCAAGGCGTCGAGACCGTCGCGCTGCGCGTCGAGCGGCATGTCGAGAATGCGCGCAAAGTGGCGGAGTTTCTGCGCAAAGATCCGCGTGTCGCCTGGATCAATTATGCCGGCTTCCCGGAAAGCCCCTATTATCCGTTGGCGCAAAAATATCTCGGCGGCCGCGGTTCGTCGCTGCTGACATTCGGCGTCAAGGGCGGCTTCGAAGCGGGCAAGACGTTTTATGATGCGTTGCAGCTCATCAAGCGGCTCGTCAATATCGGCGACACGAAATCGCTCGCCTGCCATCCCGCCTCGACCACGCATCGGCAGATGACGGCGGAGGAGCAGCGCAAGGCCGGTGTGAAGCCGGAGATGATCCGCATCAGCGTCGGCATTGAACATGCGAGCGACATCATCGAGGACCTGGATCAGGCTTTGGCTGTTGCGGCGAAACGCAATGGCAGCGAGGCGGCCGAGTGACCGATCAGATGCAAAAAGAGGCGGACATGGCGCCGGGAAAGGGACCGGCCGACGCGCTGTCGCCTGAAACCCGCGGCGCGGTGAAATGCCTCGAGATCGGCCTTGTCAATAATATGCCGGATGCGACGCTGGCGGCGACGGAACGGCAATTCAAGGATCTGATCGGACATGCGGCCGACATGCCCGTTCGGATGCACTTTTTCGCTCTAGCCGAAATTGCCCGCGGCGAAGGCGCGGCGCGGCACATCGGCGCGCACTACACCGATATCGAGACGCTTTTGCACGGCAAGCTCGACGGTCTCATCATCACGGGCTGCGAGCCGAAGGCGGCATCGTTGCAGGATGAGCCTTATTGGGCCAGACTCACGCGAATCATCGATTGGGCGGCGGACAATACGCGCTCGACGATTTTTTCCTGCCTCGCGGCCCATGCTGCCGTGTTGCATTTGGACGACGTCAAGCGCGTCCCGGTCGGACAGAAATATTCGGGCATCTTTGATTGCGCGGTCCTGGCCGATGATCCGCTCACGCAGGGTCTCGGGCCGGACCTGCGGGTTCCCCACTCGCGTCTCAACGGCCTCGATGCAGCGGCATTGTCTGCGTGCGGTTATGAGATTTTGAGCGCTTCGCCGCGCGTCGGCGTCGACACCTTTGCCAAGCGCCAAAAGAGTCTCTTCGTTTTTCTCCAGGGCCATCCGGAATATGATTCCGAATCGCTTCTGCGCGAATACCGGCGGGATGTGACCCGCTTCTTGCGCGGCGAGCGGCCGAACTTTCCGGCAGTCCCTGAGGATTATTTCGATCCGCTCGTCGAAAAGCACCTTGTTGCGTTTGCCGAGCGCGCGATGGACGGCAAGAGCCGTCATCCGCACCGCGAGCTTGCAAGCCTCCTCGACGATATCCAGCCGGAGAGAACTTGGCGCGCTTCCGCCATCGGTCTTTATCGCAATTGGCTCGGCGCGCTCAACGCACGCGACTGAGCCTCATCCATTAACGGCGCGAACGCCGTCAATGACGAACTGCGCCGCAAGCGCTGCGAGTATGACGCCCAGCATGCGGCCGAGAACCAACGTTCCCGTGGTGCCGAACAGCCGCGCGACGCGGTCCGAAAGCCGGAACACGATATAGCAAAGCAACATGATGGCCGCGATGATCGCGATGAGGCCGGCTTGCTCCTCCAAATTGCCGCCCGCCCGCTCCGCCAGCAGGATCACCGCCGTGATCGAGCCGGGGCCGCTCATCAGGGGGATGGCCAGCGGAAAGGCGGCGAGATTGTCGACATGGTCAATGGTCACCGCGTCGGTCGCAAGCTCCTTCTTGCGCTGGCCGCGTTCGGCGAAAATCATCTGGAACGCGGTGTAGAAAAGCAGGAGACCGCCGGCGATGCGGAACGCCGGAAGCGAAATTCCCAGCGCCCCCATGACGGCGGTGCCGCCCAGCGCAAAAACCAGCAGAATCGTGAAGGCGATGATCGAGGCGCGGATCGCCACTTCATGCTTCTCGTCCTTGGTCATGCCCAGGGTCAAAGCCATGAAAATCGGCGCAAGACCCGGCGGATCCAAAGTGACGAGAAGTGTGACGAAGGCCGATTGAAAAAAGTCGGACATTTCGACGCCTCCGCAGACGGCTTCTTCGCCTGCGCAATTAAAAGCCGCGACGCTTTGATGCGCCGCGGCTCGGTACGGATAGAGGTAATCTATTTCAACGGCGTCGTCGGAACAAGCCCAGGATCAGCAGAAGAACAATCGCGCCGATGGTCGCCGTGATGATCTGGCCGATGAGATGCGCGCCGAGGTAGATTCCCAGTCGCGGCAAGAGCCAATTGCCGATGAAAGCGCCGATGATGCCGATGCAGAGATCGGCGACAAGGCCGAAGCCCGTGCCGCGCAAAATCTGGCCGGCGAGCCAGCCCGCAACGACGCCGACGACAAGGATGATCAGAAGATGTTCGCCAGACAAGGCAAGTCCTCATGAGTTGGTATTGATGGGATGTCCTTAATGGGCAGGCCTCCGATTGCGGTGTGCCCCACCGCACCGATGGTTAACATCATTCCAAACGAATCGCATCCGCAGCTTGCCCTCATAACATTTGTAGCAAGCCCGGCGACGGCACCCCGCCAAGGAGCGCGCTTGGCCGAAGCTGACACTTGACGACGATCAATTTCGCGCAATGGCTCGCTGTTACGGTAAAGGAACGTTTCGGCCGCGCCCGGGTTCAACGCAAACGGGGCGTCCGAAATCCGCGTGGCGTTGCTTAGGCTTATATGGTGTAATGCGTCGCGTGTGGCTTAACCGGAAGGGCGCCGCCCCCGGCCAGTTCGAGGATCGAAGCTGTGGCACCGCGTGCGAATTGGAAGGGCTATCTCAAGCTTTCGCTGGTTTCCTGTCCCGTCGCGCTTTTCCCCGCCGTCAGCCCGACCGAGCGCGTTTCCTTTCATCTCATCAATCGCGAGACGGGCCATCGGCTGCGTCAGCAATATGTCGATTCGGTCACGGGCGAGGTCGTCGAACGCGACGAAACATTGCGCGGTTACGAGATCGGCAAGAACGATTACATCACGCTCGAAGAAAGCGAGATCGCTGAACAGGCGATCGAGAGCACGCATACGATCGACATCGAGACCTTCGTACCCCGCGCGGAGATCGACGAAGTCTATCACGACGACAGCTATTATCTCGCGCCGGGCGACAAGGTAGCGAATGAGCCCTTTGCCGTCATCCGCGAGGCGATGCGCAAAAGCGGGATGGTGGGGCTGGCGCGGGTCGTCCTTTCGGGACGCGAACGTATCGTTATGATCGAACCCCGCGACAATGGCCTGCTCGCCACGACGCTGCATTACAAATATGAGGTGCGCGACGAGAAGCCTTATTTCGAATCGATCCCGGATTTGAAGCTCTCGAAGGAGATGCTCGATCTCGCTGCGCATATTATCGAGACCAAGCGCGGCAAGTTCAATCCGTCGAAATTCGAGGATCGCTATCAGGACGCGCTTGTCGGTTTGATCCGCGCCAAACGTGCGGGCAAGCCTTTGCCAGCGCCGCCGGAGCCGAAGGCGCCGAGCAATGTCATCAATCTGATGGATGCCTTGCGCCGCAGCGTCGATGCCGGATCGCGACGTGGCAAAGCGGCCCCACGTAAGTCTTCCACAAAGGCGCAGGCGGCGACGAAAAAATCGGCGCCGGCACGATCGGCGTTAGCTAAGAGGCGCGTCCGCAAAGCAAGTTAAGGCGAGGCTCCCGTGGCGCTCGAAGCTTATCGCAAGAAGCGCAATTTTTCCGTCACGTCGGAGCCGAGCGGCGCCAAGGGCCGCGGGCGTAAGTCCGGCCATATGTTTGTCGTGCAAAAGCATGACGCAACGCGGCTGCATTATGATTTCCGGCTCGAACTCGACGGCGTTCTCAAAAGCTGGGCCGTGACGCGCGGGCCGAGCCTGGTGCCGGGCGAGAAACGGCTTGCCGTGCATGTCGAGGATCATCCGCTCGACTATGGTTCGTTCGAGGGCACGATTCCCGAGGGCCAATACGGCGCCGGCACGGTGCTTGTCTGGGATCGCGGCACCTGGACGCCGGAAGGCGATCCGCACGCGGGCTATGCCAAGGGCCGTCTCGATTTCGTCCTGCATGGCGAAAAACTGAAAGGGCGTTGGCACTTGGTGCGGATGCATCCGCGCTTGGGCGAGAAGCGCGAAAACTGGCTGCTGATCAAGGGCGAGGACGAAGCGGCGCGCGGGCCCGGCGATCCGGATATTTTGAGCGAGGCGCCTGATTCCGTTCTGACCGGCCGTTCGATCGAGGACATCGCCGGCGACAAGAAAAGCCGCCGCTGGACCTCGGGCAAAGCCGCGCAGACGCGGATCGAAACGCCGGGCTCGCCCCGCGCGCGGGCTTTGGCGCCACTTGACAGCATCGTCAAATCCGATCCGCCCGCGGCAAAGAAGCGGCCTGCATCGCGGGCCAAAAAGGCCGCCTTTGCCTTCACGCCGCCGAAAGGCGCGAAGCGGAAAGCCCAGCCCGATTTCATCTCGCCGATGTTGCCGATTCTGGTCGCCGTGCCGCCGTCTGGTGCGGACTGGCTGCATGAAGTGAAATTCGACGGCTATCGGATCGAGGTGGTGGTGAAGGGCGGCAAAGTCAGGCTGCGCACGCGCACCGGGCTCGACTGGACGGACCGTTTCCCGACAATCGCCGCAGCGGCCGCCGCCTTGCCTGTCCAGGATTGCACGATCGATGGCGAGGTCGTCGTTGAGGAAAAAAACGGCATCTCGGATTTTTCGGCGCTTCAAAATGCCCTGAGCGAAGGCGACGCGAGCGGCATGATCTATTATGCCTTCGATCTGCTTCATATCGACGGTTACGATCTCACGCGCGTGCCGCTTGTCGCGCGAAAGGGCGTGCTCGACGCCCTCTTGAAGGCGGCGACGCCGAGCGTTCTGCGCTTCAGCGAGCATTTCACGGAGAAGGGCGATCTGATGCTGCAGCATGTCTGCCGGCTCGGCGCCGAAGGCATTGTCTCGAAAAAGCGCGACAGCCTCTACGTCTCGAAGCGCATGGCCGATTGGGAGAAGGCGAAATGCGCCGACCGGCAGGAGTTCGTCATCGCCGGCTTTGTCCCGTCGACGACGGCGGCCAAGGCGATCGGCTCGCTCGTCCTCGGCTATTACGACGACGGTAAATTCCTGCATGCCGGACGCGTCGGCTCCGGATTCTCTAACCAAATGGCGACCGCGCTTTTCAAAGATCTATCCCGCGAGCGTGTGGCAAAGCCCACCTTCGATACGGCGCTTTCCACCGAGGCGCGGCGCAATGTCGTCTGGGTCAAGCCGGACAAGGTCGCCGAAATCGAGTTTCGCGGCTGGACGGCGGACGCCAATCTGCGGCAGGCTGCCTTCAAGGGCCTACGAGAAGACAAGAACCCCAAAGACATCGTCCGCGAAAGGGCCGCGGCCATGCCCAAAGATAGCAAGACACCCACGGCCTCCGTCACGCTCACGCACCGCGATCGTGTCTTCTGGCCGGATGTCGGCGTGACCAAGCAGGGTCTCGCCGATTATTACGCCATGGTCTGGCCGTGGATCGAGAAACACCTCATCGGCCGGCCGCTCGTTCTGTTGCGCTGCCCGAATGGCATCGCGCAGGGCGGCTTCTTTCAAAAGCATCCCTGGGCGGGGCTCGACAAGCACATCCTGCAAATCCACGATCCGGATGAAAAGCAGCCGATTCTCGGCATCGATTCGTTCGACGGCTTGATCGCGCTCGTGCAATCGGCGGCGCTCGAAATTCATCCCTGGGGCGCACGCACCGATGATCTCGACCATCCCGATCGCTTGATATTCGATCTCGATCCCGGCGAAGGCGTCGAGTTCAGCGCGATCGTTACAGCCGCGCGCGAGGTGCGCGAGCGCCTCGCGGCGTCGAAGCTCAAGAGTTTCGTCAAGACCACGGGTGGCAAGGGCCTGCATGTCGTCGCGCCCTTGAAGCCAAGCGCGACGTGGACGCAGGTCAAGGATTTTTGTTACAGCGTGGCAGAGGCCATGGCGCAGGACGAGCCGCGGCTCTATACCGCGACGGCGACCAAGACCCAGCGGCCCGGACGCATCTATCTCGATTATCTGCGCAATGCGCGCGGCGCGACGGCGGTCGCTGCCTATTCGACGCGGGCGCGCCCGCACGCGGCCGTATCAACGCCGCTGACGTGGGACGAGCTCGACAGCGTGGTCAGCGCAAGCCAATTCACGATCGGCAATTTCGGCAAACGGCTGCAACATCTCACGCAGGATCCGTGGGACGGATTCTTCCGCCTGCGTCAAAGCCTGGCAAAAAGTGACTGATTGATCTGCGCGGCGTGTGTCAGCGAAGTGATAAATTAGCTACACCATTGGGAAATATTGCTCGGCCGCACTGGGCGTTTTAGTTCGCTGAGCCTTGCCGGGCGCCGGATCGCACCGCGGCTCAATATCCAGCCAGCAAAAGCAGTTACTTGGCTTGTCGGCCGAGGGGCTCCGCTCGTCAACGCCATGAATCTTTTCATAATTGGCGGTCAAGGTTGCCAGTGGCCCGAGCTGTGCAACTGTACAGCCCGGCGCGGGGGCTGATAATCAGCCGAGATGCCATTCGAGGGGATGCATTGTTCTCAGGCTTGAAGATCACGGCGCTCCGGCGATGCCTTTTGATCGCGCTGGCTTTGGCCGTCACGAGCTTGACGATGGGCTGCGCGTCGCGGCCGGAAAGCGGCTTTCTCGCGACGACGGCTTACCAGGCGCCAGAGGCGACCGATCATACGATCCTGATTGCCTCGACCCGCCAGCGCGATCCTCGGCCAGGCACGCTCTATAACGGCCTGCGTGCCGATTGGCTCGACTATGCTTCGGCGACCATGTCGGTGCCCCCGACGCATGTCGACGGCAAGGTCGAATGGCCGCAGACGCCCCCCGGCGATCCGCGCCGCGATTTCGTCGTGCGTCAGGCGGGCTATATCGATAGCGATCAGGCCTTCCTGCGCACGCTCAATGCCGAACTCGCGAAACGCCCGCCGGGCCATCGCAAAGTCTTTCTCTTCGTACATGGGTTCAACACGATGTTTGCCGAAGCGCTCTATGGCTTCACGCAAGTCGTGCATGATTCGCGCACGGACCATGTGCCGGTGCTGTTTACCTGGGCCTCGGGCGGAAAACTGACGGATTATCTTTACGACAATAACAGCGCCACGGCGGCGCGGGACCAGCTCGCGCATACGATCCGCCTCTTGACGGCGAGCAATGCCGAGCAAGTCAATATTCTCGCGCATTCGATGGGCAATTGGGTGTTCGTTGAGGCGATGCGCCAGATCAAACTGGAAGGCGACCTCAAACATCCCGAAAAGATCGGCTTGGTCCTTCTCGCCGCCCCCGACATCGACGTCGATGTCTTCAAGTCCGAGCTGCGCGCCTTCGGCAAATTGAAACGGCCCTATTACATCGTGCTGTCGCGCGACGATAAGGCCTTAGCCCTGTCAAGATTCCTCGCCGGTGGCCAGAGCCGCCTGGGCGACGTCAAAAATGTCGACGAACTGGCGCAATTGGGCGCCACCGTCATCGATCTGTCGAATGTCAGAGGCCGCGATCCGAGCGATCACAACAAATATGCGCAGATTGCGGTGGTCGCGCCGGAACTCGAACACGTCCTGGCGTCCGGCGTCGGCAAGACGCGCGTCGCCTCCTCAGACCAAGCGCAGCAGCTCGGCAATTCGCTGGGCAACGCCGTCACCGTCCCCTTGAATATTCTCGGCAATTCGATCTCGATCGTCGCCGGCCGCTGATCACCCGGCTTGCGCGGTTTTGGCCGGCGCCTTGGCGCGGGCCTTGCGCACCTGCTCCGCCGTGATGTGGCATTCGCGCTGGCCGAATTGCGCGCAGGTGTAATTGGCGAGCGCAGCGAGCTCTTCGTCCGTATAGGCGCTGGCGAACGAATGCATGAACATCAGCCCCTGTGACGTCTTGATTTCCGTGCCTTGCGTCAGCACTTGCAGCAGATTCGTGCCCTTAGGGTCGCCGGTGGTATGCGAGCCTTCGAGCCCCGCCCAGACCGATTGCCGGCCATGGCCGCTCGGCAGGTGACAGCCGGCGCAAGCTTCGACAAACAGGCGCGCGCCCAGCGGATTCTTTTCCGCGACGGGGGACGTGGTTCTTCCGACGGCCGGCGGTCCATCCGGCTGCGGCGGGATGCTGCGCAGATAGGCGACCATGGCGTGGATATCGTCCTGCGTCAGGAAGCGCAGGCTATAGCCGATGGCTTCGGCCATCGGGCCGGAGGCCGGCCCATGGCCTTCGGCATGGCCGGTCGAGAGATATTGCGCCACTTGCGCATCGCTCCAGCCGCCAAGACCATGATCGGCATCGCTGGTGAGATTATAGGCGAGCCAGCCGACTTGCTCGGCCCCGGCGAACTTCTTGCTGTTGTCCAAGCCCTGCATCACATTGCGCGGCGTGTGGCATTCGCCGCAATGGCCGAGCGCTTCGACGAGATAGGCGCCGCGATTCCAGGTCGCGTCCTTGGACGAATCGGGCTGGTATGGGTGGCCCGGAACGAAGAGCAATTTCCACGCCCGCATCAGATAGCGCTGATTGAACGGAAATTTGAGATCGTTGTCGGGCACGTCGGCCGCAACCGGCTTCACCGTCGCGAGATAGGCGCGGATCGCCAGCGCGTCGTCGTCCGACAGGAGCGCATAAGACGCATAGGGGAAAACCGGATAGAGGTCGTCGCCTTCCCGGTCGACGCCGTGATGCAGGGCGCGGACGAATTCCGCGTCGCTCCAGGCGCCGATCCCGTGGTCGTGATCGGGCGTGATGTTTGGCGCATAGACGGTGCCGAAGGGCAGGTTGAAGGCGCGCCCGCCGGCAAAAGGATGGCCGCCGGGATTTGTGTGGCAGGCTTCGCAATCCGCCGCTTTGGCTAGATATTCGCCGCGCGCGATCAGCGCCGTGCCGGTCGGTTGCGCGGCGCTTGCCGTAACCGGCGTAAGACCGGCCGGCAGGAAGAAGAATGCCGCCGCGGCGAGACCCGCGAGCCCGACGATGCCAAATACAAGACCGAGCCATTTCATGCGCAATCGCTCCAATCTTGAGTCACATCAGCTAAGTGCCGCTCACAAGGCGGCGCGCGAAGGGAGGATGGCGCAATCTCTGCCCGGTTGCGGCAAAGAGCGCATTGCCCAAGGCCGGCGCCGCAGCCGCGGTGCCCGTCTCACCAATGCCGCCAGGGCTTTCGCTGTTGCGGATCTGATAGACCTCGATCTTCGGCGCCTCGTTGATGCGCATCGCCCGATAGTCGTGGAAATTGCTTTGATCGATGGCGCCGCCGGTCAATGTGATCTCATTATACATCGCCGTGCTGAGGCCGAGGATGAGACCGCCCTGGATCTGCGCTTCCACGGTGTCGGGATTGACGGTCATGCCGCAATCGATCGCGACGACGGCGCGATGAAGGTTGATCTCGCCCGACGGGCCGACCGACACTTCGAGCACGGTGCAGAGATAGCTGCCGAAAGCGAATTGCAGCTCGACACCGCGCCCGGTTCCGCGCGGCAGCGGGCTGCCCCAGCCGGATTTCTCCGCGGCCAGGTTAAGAACGGCCAACGCGCGCGGATTGTTCTTCAGCATGCCGCGGCGGAATTCGACCGGATCCTGTTTGGCGGCATACGCCAGTTCGTCGATGAAGCTTTCGACGACGAAGAGATTGTGCGTCGGGCCGACGCCGCGCCACCAGCTGGTGTTCATCGCCCGCGGCTCGTCGCGGACATAGTCCACATATTCGGCCGGGATTTCGTAGGGTGTCTCGGCCGCGCATTCGATCGCATCTATATCAAGGCCGTTCTTGAAGGCCCCCGGTGCCCAGCGCGCATAAATTGATGACCCCGTGACGCGGTGAGTACGGCCGACAACCTTGCCGTCCGCATCGAGGCCCGCAGCGACATGATCGTAGTAATAGGGCCGATAATAATCGTGGCGCAGGTCTTCCTCGCGCGTCCAGACGAGCTTGACGGGGTAGGGCACGTGTTTCGCGATGGCCGCAGCGACCTCGACGCTATCGATATCCAGCCGCCGGCCGAAGGCGCCGCCCATGAGTTGATTGTAGACCGTGACCTTGTCCTGCGGCAGGCCGGTGAATGCCGCGACGGCCTTCTGCGCGCGCACCGGCACTTGCGTGCCGAGCCAGATCTCGGCGCGGTCCGGCTGAACGTGCAATGTGCAATTCAGCGGCTCCATCGGCGAATGCGAAAGGAACGGCGATTGATAGAGCGCCGAGACCTGCGTTGCCGCGCCCTTGACCGCCGTGGCGGCGTCACCTTTGTTCTTGGCGACGACGCCCTTGTTTTGCGATGCCTTGTCCATCGCGGCGACGATGGTCTCAAGCGTGACGTCGCCATTCTCGCCGGGATCCCATTTCGGGTTGAGCGCTTCGAGGCCCTTCTTGGCGGCCCACATATGGTCGCCGATCACGGCCACCGCGTCGCCGGCGTCGGTGCGGATCACATCCCGGACGCCGAGCACACGGCGTGCGGCCGCTTCATCCATGCCGATGAGCTTGCCGCCCTTGACCGGCGTGATCGCCACCGTGCCGAAGCGCATGTTGGGCCGCATGATATCGATGCCATAGATGGCGCTGCCATTGACCTTCGAGGGCGTATCGACGCGCTTGGCATCTGTGCCGATAAGCTTGAACTGCGATGGGTCTTTGAGCTTGACGCTCGCGGGCACGGGCAATTGCGCGGCATCGGCGGCGACATCGCCGTAGCCAAGCGTGCGGCCGGTCGCATCGTGGATGACGCCGCGCTCGGCGCGGCAGGTCGCGGGATCAACATTCCATTTCTTCGCCGCAGCGGCGATCAGCATAGTCCGGGCGACCGCTGCCGCTTCGCGCAGGCGGACCCAATCGGCGCGCGTCGAAACCGAGCCACCCGTCGCCTGATCGCCGAGGAGGGGATCGAGATATTTCTTGAGGTCTGGCGGCGCGGCTTCGATTTGGATCTGGTTCAAGCCGACTTCGAGCTCTTCGCCGATCAGCATAGCGGAGCTCGTATAAATTCCTTGTCCCACCTCGGCATGTGGCGAGATCAGTGTGATGCCGCCGCGCGTATCGATGCGCACGAAAGCGTTCGGCATGAATTCGCCAGCGGCATCGGTTTCCGCGCCGGCACGCGCCAGGCTTGGCAGATGCAGGCCGAGCAGCAGACCGCCGCCGGCCGCCGCGCTGGCTTTCAGAATGAAGCGCCGTGAAGGCTTGTCGTAGCCCATGATCGCCTCCCTCAGGCCGACGCCGCGGCGTGGATCGCCGCGCGGATGCGCACATAGGTTCCGCAGCGGCAGATGTTGCCAGACATGGCCGCATCGATGTCAGCATCGGTCGGATGCGGGTTCTGGTTCAGCAGCGCCGTGGCGGACATGATCTGACCCGACTGGCAATAGCCGCATTGCACGACTTCCTTATCGAGCCAGGCCTCTTGGATCTTGCGGCCGTTCGCCGTCTGGCTGATCGCCTCGATCGTCGTGACCGGCCGCCCGTCGATGGCGCCGACCGGCAGCAGACAGGAGCGCACCGGCTCGCCCGCCAGATGAACGGTGCAGGCGCCGCATTGGGCAATGCCGCAGCCGAATTTTGTTCCCGTCATGCCCAGCACGTCGCGCAGCACCCAGAGAAGCGGCATGTCATCCGGCACGTCGACTTGATGCAATTGCCCGTTGATCGAGAGAACTTTCATAAACCTATCCTCACGCGTTCCGCGTCTTCATCTTCAATTTGCATCGGCCGCGCACCACAGCACGCGTTATTCGGCGGCACGCCGTAGCGCGTTCGCCAATTCGGTATCAAGCTCGCGCGCGACCTTCTCGACATTCGGGTCGCCGAATTGTCCGAACAGCGTCGACGGCTTGTCATATTCAAATGTCGCGCTGCCGTTGGCATTTTCGTAAAGCACGACGCGCAACGGGGCATAGAGCGCCGCGGGCAATTGATGCACCGTCATGCGCGACGCGGTTATGGGATTGCCGATGTCGTATTGGAGCGCATGGCGCGCGCCGCCCTGTACCCTCAGCAACGCACCGTGATGGCGCTTCAGGAAGATGAAGAGGGGCGCGCCGTGTTCAAGCTCTTGTGCCCGTTTCAGGTCGCCGTTGTACAAGGCCGTGAAGACGGCCGGGTCGAGCTGGGGGACCTGCGCTTCGAGGGCTGCTTGAACCTGCGCGAATGTCTTCGACGAGACGATTCGCACATGCTCGACGCGGATCGTCTCCGCCGTGACGACCGGTTCCGCCAACGCAACCTCCATCGCGCCACCAACCCAGGCAAGCAAGATGTATGGCCATACATTCCGCACGCAAGGCAGATTAGCAGAGGTCGGTCGTTCTGTAAGTATGTTTAGCTATAGCCTGAAGGGAATAGCTTTGCGCTTCCCCTCGGGGCGTCCGTACGAAACGGGCATATGCCGATAATTTGAGCAGGATGGAATTTCGATTTTATGCGCTCCGGGTATGTGCCGGCGCTTGCGGTTTAGCCTAGGCGCCGGGCGATGTGGTCATAAGGCCTGCCGCGGTCGAGCGCTTAAGAGAAACGGAAGACAAGCTCGCAAGCGACGCCAATCGCAAGCAGCGTCGCGAAGCAAACGCCGAATTCGAAAATGATCTGCTGGCCGAGGCTCTCTTCGGCTTTGTGGCTCGATTGATCGTGATGATTGACCGTGGCTCGCCTTTCCATGACGGGATTGGCGGTGAATATGTCTATGGCCGCATATAAACTCGATAGATGTCGGAAACGGCCGATATATAGACGCGAGGGCGCGGGGTTCGCCGGGGCATAAACGCGCGGCAGGACCCCGGCTCGTCGGCCTTGCGGTGAGACCCACGGCGGCGAAGGCCAAGCTCGATCGCCGATTGTCAAGCAAGACGACAATCTTGTCATTTCGTGCTAAATTGTACGGGCGGTAAGGAGGGTTTTGCCATGTCCTTGTTCGCCTTTTTCCATGTGCCGAGGGTGTCGCATCGCCCCGATCCTTCGAGCACGAGCCTTGTGGCGCTTTGGGCGGTTCTTCTCGGTTTATTGCTTCTCGCCATCATGAGTGGCGCGGTTTTGATTTATGGATTTCATAGCGGCATCGTCATTGGATAGCGCGCTTCGGGTATTGCGATGGTTTGCTCGATCGGCTTGGCTCGCCGCCGATCGGTTTTCTTGTTTGCGCCTCTAGTCCTGGCGCAGATAAACGCCCTTGCAAGAAGCTATGAACCGCGCCTCTCACCGGCAGGTTTACGACGAAACAAATGTCCGACAGCTTTCCAGGCCACGAATAACATCCCGCCCGTTAAGATGAGCAGTCCTACCGCCACCGCGCCCGCAACATGTGGGTGCGCATAGACCAGATAGAGCAACCCGCTGGTCGCCAAATCCCCGGTCGTCGAAAGGGCGATATTGCTGAAAGGCTCGGGGCTCGCGTTGACCACAGCGCGCACCCCGGCTTTGCCGCCATGCGCCAGCAATGCGCCGCCACCGCCAAGAATGAAAGCAACCACCTGCATCGTGGGATCGGATGGATCGACAATTGCCATGGCCAGCAGCGCACCGCCGATCGGCCGGATCGCCGTGTGGACTGCGTCCCAGATTGAGTCGAGCCACGGCACCTTGTCGGCAAAGAACTCACAGAGCGTCGCCAATGCGGCGGCCCCCAACACCCAAGGGCTCGCCAGCACACGCAACGCCTGCAGATGCTCGGGCAGCGGCACGATATGCCAGCGCATCGCCAGGCCCGTTGCAAGAATGCACAAATAAAGCCGCCAGCCCGAAAGCAGGCTGACGCTGGCGGCGATGCCCAGCAATGTCATGATACCAGGTTGTGTATTCATCGCGGGCGTCTCGCTTTGGTCTCGAGGCGTGAGGCACGGACCAGCTTAGCTCAGCGCTTGCCTTTTTCCTCGCGACGCCTGCACCGCGGTCGTCGCTGGCTCGATGATTTGGCGACCACTGCGGCTTTGTCGTCAAGCCGTTGCCAGATGAAATTAGACGGGAAGTGAGCTAAGCCGTTGATTTTTCTAGGTGACGGAGGACGAATTCACGACTTTTGGCGCTTAAGCCATTGAAATTCCTCGGGTCGAAGCGTGGCTTCGGAACGGTTCTGAAATGTAGCGCACACGCAACATTGGCCAACTCGTTCTTCCGCGCCGACGCTGCGTTCATGGACGAAGGCCCTTCAAAGCCGGCTGGCAGCGCTCCTCTACGCGCGTCGAGCGCAAACGATTAGCCCTCTGTAGGCATCAACGCTTCCCGGCCGCGCAGAGGCCGATTCGACAACTTTCATCTGTCAATCGCGGTACGTGAGACATTGGCTCCGTATACTCAGGTATAGTTGAAACATATCCTCGCACGCATGTACGTCCACCCCTGGAAGTCAACGACCGGGGGGTTGCACGTCATAGTCCGCCGCGGCGGATTGGATCCGGATTGGGGCACCGGAAGCCGGATTAAAGTTCCTGCTGAATTGGCTGCCTGAAGCGCCAGCCGCTTTGAGGATGAACGACCCCCTTCGATGAGCGGCGCGGGCGATCGCCCGAGCACGCGGACGATTCTGACGACAGCAGAGCGACTCATAGAGATCGCTGTTGGCCGTCGTCCCAATACTCAATCTGCATTTGGGGTTGCCTATGATTCATCGTGAATTTTCCCTGCGTCGGACGCGTCATCCGAATTTCGGGCAGCGCCAGGCGAATGCGGCGCGAGAGCCCATCGCCGATCGTCTGTTTAAAACCGCGCAATTCAAGACGAGAAGGTTGGCTGCTCAAACCGCGACTGCGACCGCGGTTTTCATTTGGTTCGCAACGTTTGCCCGTGCCGCCGATCTGGCGCCTCCGGCTCCGCCGGTTTTAACGCAGGGTAACCCTTGGGAGGGTTTCTACGGCGGCGGACATGTCGGATATGTTTTCGCGGGAAGCTCCGCTTTCGCCACCGATCCTCCAGGTGGCGTGCCCTCGAGCGGC
Organism: Pseudomonadota bacterium; assembly: GCA_040756295.1. Lineage (GTDB taxonomy): Bacteria > Pseudomonadota > Alphaproteobacteria > Rhizobiales > Beijerinckiaceae > Methylovirgula. Next base: position 202,023 of record JBFLZN010000004.1, read on the forward strand.
GAAACAAGTGTGGTCGGCGTGGAACATATTGATACCGCGCACGAAATGGGACCCCTCACGGCCGGTCTCGACGCCGGGTACAATTTCGTAATGCCCTCCGGTCTGCTGTTCGGCCCCGTGGTCGACTTCTCCTTTCCCGGCATCCTGCGGAGCAATCTGCAGCAGGACATCACCACCCTGGGACCGTCGGTCATCAACAACAATGTTCAAATATACGGCTCGCTAGGTGGCCGCATCGGTTACACGTTCGGCGACTGGCTCGTCTACGGCAGCGGAGGATTCGCCTACAGTCGAGACCAGCTCACGACGACGGATTACGCAACCGGGAATGTCGACGACAACCTCTACTTCTGGCGCCCCGGTTGGACGGCGGGCGCTGGAGTCGAGGCGTTCTTGACATCGAATTTGAGCGCCAGCCTCGAATATGACTTCTTCGATTATGCTCACACCGGTGTCTACCTGCCGGCTGCCGCCGAACATTATAATTCCAATCTCACCTTTCAGACGATACGCGCCGGGTTGAACTATCATTTCGGCGACAATCCCTTCGCGTCGCTAACGGCTCCCGGTTCCGGAACGACCGCCGCTCCCGCGACGATTGGCGGTCTTCTTCCGCAATCGATCCGCGACAATTTGAGTATCCATGGGCAAACGACGATTATCGGGCAGGGATACCCAGCGTTTCATTCCGCGTACTCAGGACCAAACAGCCTCTACGCCGGGGGCGAAGTGCGTGATACGTGGAGCCTAACCGGATTCTTCGGTTTCAAGGACCCCATCGAAGGCACCGAAATCTATTACGATCCCGAGCCGTTCCAGGGCTTCGGGTTTTCCGATACGCACGGCCTTGCCAGCTTCACGAACATCGAAGCCCAGAAAGCCGGTTATAATTTTCCGCATTACAATACCGCGCGCTTGTTCATTCGCCATGTCTTCGGCCTGGGCGGCGAGCAGGAAGATATCCCCGACGGCGACAACCAGGTGGACGAGAAGGAAGATATTTCCCGGCTGACATTCACGTTCGGCAAGCTTGCCGTTGGCGACATCTTCGACAACAACAGCTATTCGCACGATGGCCGCGTTCAATTCATGAATTGGGCGCTCGTCGATGCCGGCGCGTTCAATTATTCCGCCGACCAGCAAGGGTATACTTGGGGGACGTCGCTCGAGCTGAATGAGAAGGACTGGGCGGCTCGCGCCGGCTATTTCCTGTTGCCCGATGTTTCCAATGGCGAAAATTTCGACACCAGGCTCGGCCGGCGCGGCCAGTACATTGCCGAGATCCAGCACAATTACTCGATCGGCAGCATGCCCGGCGTGTTCCGCTTTACGGCCTTCGAGGAGCAATTTAATGCCGGCAGCTTCTCCGACGCGGTTGCCGAAGCCTTAGCGACCGGGACCACGCCGACTCTCACGGCGTCGCGCCAGACGCGATCACAATTTGGCTTTGTCGCCAATGCCGAATTGGCCGTGACCAAGGACCTAGGTGTGTTCGCTCGGCTCAGCTGGTGGAACGGGCAATCGGAAATCATCTATACCGATATCACCGAGAGTGTCTCGTTGGGCGGTGTACTGAAGGGGACGTCCTGGGGACGCCCGGATGACACCGTCGGCCTGGCGGCGGCAGTCAGCGGCATTTCCAATAGCTACATTCGATATCTGCAACTCGGTGGCTTAGGCGTCAACATCGGCGACGGCGCGTTGAGCTACGGGCCGGAGTCGGTCGTCGAGACTTACTATTCGTACGCCCTGACGCCGCATGTCTTTTTTACCGGCGATTACCAGTTCGCCCTCAATCCTGGTTTCAATACCGTGCGCGGGCCGGTGAATGTCATATCGGCGCGACTGCACATCGAATTTTAAAGGCTCAGACGGTGATACGCCGTGAAACGAGGTGGACCCGGCTGGACCCTGCAAGGTTGCGCAATTTTGAGCACGTCGGATGCAGTGGTGCCGCCCTTCGACCATCGAAGACGTAAATATTCGCGTGTCGCCGCGAGCAGTGAAGAAAATGCCTATTCATAAATATATGGCCATATACGTCGGTATATGATCGAAAATATACATAGCAAGAAAAGTCTCTCGTAAGTCCTCTTCAAATCTAGACATCGAAATGAAAATTCGCATGGTTGAGGGCGCTGACAGTACTGAGTGAGAGCGAGAGGCGAACATGCGTCGATCAAATAACGCCCCGGCAAAATCGAAAGCAGGAGATGGGTTCTCTGAACGGCGGCTCATCAAGCGTCTGACTGTGTCACGACGCTTCCTCTGCCACGCAGCGTCGCTCGCTCTCACGCCACGTTCGGCGCGCGTGAGGTTAACCACGGCCGACCGTGCCCTTCGGGTTTCGGACCGAAGCTGATTTCCGATGTCGATCCCGTTTTCATCCATGTTCATGCTGCTTCGGCCGGCAGGTTGGTACTCGGTGTTCGCCGGTCCAGTCGGATTGAGCATTCTCGTCTGCTTGGGGGGCTGCGCGGTTGGCCCTAACTTCGTTTCGCCAAAGGCGCCGGACGTTAACAGCTATACGCCGCAACAGATCACAAAGATCGGCGGTGTGCGACTTTCGCCAAGTGAGGAAGTTCCGCAGCTATGGTGGGAGACTTTCCACGATCGCAATCTGAATAGGTTGATCGAGGTCGCGATCGCGAGAAATCCTGGATTGCAGTCTGCAGAAGCGGCAACGCGCGTCGCCTTTTACAACGCCGAATCGCAGAAGGGCGTCTTACTGCCTTCGCTCGGCGGACAATCCAACAATAGCTGGAACGGGCAGTCGCCGGTCATGCAGGCCGTTTCGCCCAACGGACCGACCAATCCTTATGCGCTCTATTTGCAGCAGCTCTCTGTCTCATACACGCTCGACATTTGGGGCGGGAACCGGCGCACGATCGAGTCGCTCGAGGCGCAGACCGATCAACAGAGATATCAACTCGAGGCGGCATATCTGGCTTTGACCTCAAATATCGCTTCGGGGGCGATCAACGAAGCCATGACGCGCGGCGAGGCCGAGGCCATCAGGGCCGTTCTCAAAGAAGGCCGGGATCTTCTAGTCATCCTGCGCAAGCAATATGCGATCGGCGCTATGGCCGAGACCGACGTTCTGGAGCAGGAGGCGCTGCTCGCCCAGGACGAGCAATTGCTGCCGCCCCTCGAAAAGCAGCTCGCGATACAGCGCGATCAACTGGTCGCGCTGGTGGGGGAATATTCTACCGCCGCCGTTCCCGAAACCTTTCACCTGCGTGCCCTGACTCTGCCGAGGGACATTCCCGTAACCGTGCCGTCGCAATTCGTCCGGCAGCGGCCGGACGTGCGCGCTGCCGAAGCCAATCTGCATTCGGCCAGCGCGCAGATCGGTGTCGCTATCGCCGCTCGTCTGCCGAACGTCACCTTGAGCGCGACGCCGGGCGTTCAAGGCTACACCTGGGCCAGCCTGTTCACACCAAGCACGCAGTTCTACACCTTGGCCGCCGATGCGACGCAGCCGCTGTTCGACGGCTTCAGCCTCGCAAACAAGCAGAAGGCGGCTGAAGAGGGCCTCAAGGAGGCCGATGCCCAGTATCGCCAGAGCCTGATCACCGCCTTTCAAAATGTCGCTGATGCTCTGCATTCGTTGCAAGCCGACACGAAGGCTGTCGCGGCGGCGGCGCATTCTGAACAAGTTGCCAGAAAGCAACTCGATATCGTCAAAAAACAATTGAGCGTCGGCTCGGTGAGCACGCTGACCGTGCTGAATGCCGAACAAGTCTATCTGCAAGCGCTGGTGACGCATGTTCAGACGGAGGGCGCGCGCCTCGGCGACATCGTCGGCCTCTTCATGGCGCTCGGCGGCGGGTGGAAAGACGAAAACCTCAAAGACCTTCCGCCGGAGGGGCCGCAGGCGCCGACCAAGGAAGAAATCACCAAGATAGAGGGGCCGGTCAACGCCACTTTGCTTCCGACGATTCCAAAACTGACCTTTACGCCGTTCTGAACGTCTCAATCGCAGCCAGAGTCGAAAACACATTTTACGGATCTGCAAATGAATCGCATCCTAAAGCTCTTGGGCATTATTGCGCTGCTGGCGATCGGAGCCGTTTGTCTGGAGCTCTACCTGCAGGGGCCGGCCGCAAATGGGGCACGCGCCGTACCCTTGTCGCCCGCCGCGGCGTCGAGCTCTGCCCAAGCCATGCTCGACCTGAACGAGGAACAGGCCGCCTCGGTCAAAATCGCGCCGGTCGGCTCGGCAACCTTCACGCCCGAAGTCGGCGCGGTCGGTAACATCGACTTCAATCAGAACCTGTTGGTGCAGGTCTTCACGCCTTACCAGGGGCGCATCATAAACGCCTTCCCCAATATCGGCGACAAAGTCGAAAAAGGTCAGGTGCTATTCACTGTCGACAGCCCCGATCTTCTCAATTCGGAATCGACCCTGATCGCCGCCGCCGGCGTCCTAAAACTGCAAAATATTACGCTAAAGCGCGCCCAGCAGATGAAAGCGTTTGGCGGCGCCTCGCAGCAGGCGGTCGATCAGTCCACATCTGACCAGCAGACCGCCCAATCCGCCCTGAAAACGGCGCGCGACGCCGTGCGCATGTTTGGCAAAACGGATGCCGAGATCGACAGCATCATCGCCGGACGCAGGGCCGATCCGGTGCTCGTGATCAAATCCCCAATCGACGGCTACGTCACGACCCGTACCGCTTCGCCGGGGCTGCTGGTGCAGCCTGGTAACGCGCCGCCGGTCTACACGGTGGCCGATCTCTCGACCATGTGGATGTTCGCCAACGTGGTTGAAAGCGATGCGCCGTTGCTTGCGGTCGGCCAGCATGTCGCAGCGCATGTCGTCGCCCTGCCAAACAAAGTATTCGATGGAAGGATCCTGGTCCTCGGTCCCAACGTCGATCCCAACAGCCGGCGCGTTTTCGTGCGCATGGAGGTCAGCGATCCGGAGCATCTGCTCCGCGCCGGCATGCTGGCCAATTTCACCATCCGCGTCGGCTTGTCGCGCAAGGCGGTGGCCGTACCGGAAGCGGCAGTCGTGCGTGAAGGCGATGGAACGATGACCGCCTGGGTCACGGAGGACGACCGCCGATTCATACGTCGGACGCTGAAAATAGGTGCCGTTCAGAACGGCTATGACGAAATCCTGGATGGTCTGAAACAAGACGAGAAGGTCGTTGTAGATGGTGCCGTTTTCCTGAGCAACGCATACGACACCGCGGGAAACGCCACGGATTGACCTCATCTGCACCCCTTAGTCACCTTACAAAACAGAGGTTCAGACCTTGCTGAAATCGGTCGTGTCCTATGGCCTCACGCATCGCTCGGTTATCCTGCTTGGCGTGCTTTCGTTTCTTGCCGCAGGTCTCCTCGCCTTCCAAAAGCTCAATATCGAAGCCTATCCGAACCCGGCCCCGGTGATTCTTGAAATCACAGCACAGGCGCCGGGTCTTTCGGCCGAGGAAATGGAGAAATATTATACCGTGCCGATGGAAGTCGGACTTTATCCGACTCCCGGCGTCGATAACATTCGTTCGACCTCGTTTTACGGCCTCTCCTTTGTCCGCGTCACCTTTAAATATGGCGTCGATTATTTCAGCGCCGTACAGCAGGCGGCGCTCAACCTGCAGCAGAACGTCAGCCTTCCAAACAATCAAGTCCCGCAGATCCAGCAGTCGAGTCTCGTCGGCGAAGTGTTCCGATACCAACTCGTTGGACCCAAACATATCGGCCTGACAAATCTGCGCACGATTCAGGACTGGGTCGTTCTGCGGCGGCTGTTCACCGTTGCGGGCGTCGTGCAGGTCAATTCCTGGGGCGGAACAACGAAGCAGTTCAATGTCGAAGTCGATCCGGCCAAACTAGAAATTTCTGGCGTCACGATTCCGCAAATCATTACCGCACTCGGCAACGCCAATATCAACGTCGGCGGCCGCGAGATCGAGATCGGTGAGCAGTCCGTGAATATTCGCGGCATCGGCTTGTTCGACGACGGCGGCAATGACGACTTGCTGAATGGGAATAAGGTCCAGGATATCGAAAACGTCGTCGTGACGCAGGTCAAGAATGTTCCGATTAGGATCAAGGATGTCGCGAAGGTCACGATCGGCTATGTGCCGCGCCTGGGTATAGCCGGGCGCGATCATGACGACGACGTCGCCCTATCTATCGTCGTCATGGATCGCAACGCGCATACCAACGACGTCGTTCCAAGAATCAAGGCCGAAATCGAGAGGTTGAACACCGATGGCTCACTGCCGCCCGGCGTCAAGCTCGTCCCTTACTACGATCGCACCACGCTCGTTAACGTCACGACCAACACCATATTGCACAATCTTGTCTTTGGTTGCCTGCTGGTGTTCTTCATCCAATGGATCTTTCTCGGCGATCTGCGTTCCGCCATTGTGGTCGCAGCGAATATTCCAATCGCTCTTTTCTTCGCGATCATCATCCTGGTGCTTCGCGGGCAGGATGCCAATCTTTTGTCTCTCGGTGCCGTCGATTTCGGCATCATCGTCGATTCAGCTGTCATTCTCGTCGAAAACATCTTTCGAAATTTTCAGCAGCCTGAAGCTGTTCGGCGGGCGCTAATCGACCAGTTGACCGCAAGCCAGGAGGAAACGGACTTGGCTGTGGGCGGCGGTCAGGCGCAGGCGGCGCGATGGACGGACCGTTTGCGCCTTGTCCTTATCAGCGCGCTTCAGGTCGACCGTGCAATTCTCTTCTCGACGATGATTACGGTCGCGGCCTTCATTCCGCTGTTCACAATGCAGGGCGTCGAAGGCCAGATTTTCAACCCGATGGCGAAGACCTACGGCTATGCGCTTGCTGGCGCGCTTCTCGCGACGTTTACGATCACGCCAATATTAGCGTCTGTCCTGTTGCCCGAGCGTATCAGGGAGACCGAAACCCTTTTGGTCTCTTGGCTTCGCAAACTCTATTCACCCGTCCTGCGGCGGGCCCTGCGGGTGAAGAGCGTAACCGTCCTCTTTGGCCTTGTCTTTCTTGCCACGGCGGCTTTTATCGGCTCGCGTCTCGGGAGCGAATTCTTACCGCACCTTGAAGAAGGCAATTTTTGGATCCGCGCCTCCATGCCGCCGACGATGGGCTTGGAAGGAGGAACTGCCACCGTCAGGAAGATGCGTGAGATTCTTTTGCGCCATCCCGAAGTCATCACCGTCGTTTCGCAGCATGGCCGGCCTGACAATGGCAGCGACGCCTCGCCCTTTTCAAACGTCGAGCTTTTTGCGCCGCTGAAGCCCTTCGATCAATGGCCCCGCGGCTTGACCAAGGAAAAATTGACCAAGCAGTTGCAGACGGAATTGGAAAACGCCTTGCCCGGCGTCATCTTCAACTTTTCGCAGTACATTCAGGACAATGTCGACGAAGCGATCTCCGGCGTCAAAGGTTCGAATTCGGTGAAGGTGATCGGCTCGAACCTCGCCGTTCTCGAGCAATTGGCGGAGCAAATCAGACAGCAAATGAGCCAGGTACCTGGTGTCGCCGATCTTGGCGTGTTCCATGTCCTCGGGCAGCCAAATCTAAACATCGGCATTGATCGCCAAAAGACAGCGCGGATGGGCTTGAACACCGGCGATGTCAACACCGTAATCCAGGCGGCGCTGGCCGGGACGACTACGACAACTTTGCTCGAAGGCGATCGACAGTGGAGTGTCGTCGTACGTCTCGCGCCGCAATATCGTCAAAGCATCGAGGCGATCAGCAACATCAAGGTGGCTGGCAACGGCGGTACGGCCTACATTCCGCTTAAAGAGCTGGCGAACATCAAACTGGAGACAGGCCCCTCGTATATCTATCACGAAGCGATGCAACGCATGATTCCGATTAAGTTTTCGGTGCGTGGCCGCGATCTCGGCGGCACGGTAGCCGAGGCGCAGCGGCGCATAAAGCAGAACGTCAAGTTGCCGAGGGGATACCGGATCATCTGGGCTGGCGAATTCGAGGATCTTCAAAGAGCGCAAAAAAGACTTGAATTTATCGTGCCGGTCAGCCTCGCTCTGATCCTTGTGCTGCTTTACAGCCTGTTCAACTCTTTGCGCGACAGCCTGCTGGCGTTAACCGGCATTCCTTTCGCGGTCGCTGGCGGGGTTCTGGCATTATGGGTTTCGGGGCAGAATTTCAGCGTATCTTCGGCGATAGGCTTCGTGTCGCTCTTCGGCGTTTCGGTGATGGACGGCATTTTGATGATTACTTACTACAACCAAATGCACCGCTCCGGCATGGACGTTCTGGAATCCATGTATAACGCCGCAGAACAAAGAATGCGGCCGATGCTAATGACCGCATTGTCGGCTTGCCTCGGCTTGTTTCCGGCGGCGATCTCGACCGGCATCGGCAGCCAAGTGCAGCGCCCCCTCGCCACCGTCGTCGTCGGCGGGATGCTGATCGGACCCATTATGCTCTTGCTCGTCGTGCCAGCTTTGCGAATGATTTTCCTTCGCGACAATGGGGCCGGCGCGCGATCAGACGGCGCCGACGCGTGAAATTCTATTGCACCCGAAATTTCATCTTGGATTTTGAAGGCGTCTTTCTGCGAGAGTAGCCTCAAACGCTCAGCGTCGATCCGGCCTGCTGCGCGCGGCGCCGTGGCGGCAGCGGCGCAAATTGCAAGTCGATTTTGACGAGCCGGCACTGTGATGATTGCGCGCATATGATCGTACAAACAACGTCGAGAGGAACTGTCCATAATATACCAAAGTATCTCGGCGTATATCGACGCATATGCCTAAAAAAATAATTCGGCATGCCCTCTCGCGCAGTTCGGCTGAGCATCTGTACAATCGCAAATCCCAAATGCTAGCTCGGAAATTAATAAAAGGAGAAGCGGCGTCCCATCATTCGTTTTCCGGCCGCCGGGGGATGATGCTGGATTTCCGCGGTAACTTTTCGTGCGAGAGCGGGAGCATGAAAAAGAGAAGTCGTATCATCGAGATTACCACCATTTGCATCGCCTCGTTCGCGATCTCTCCAGAGACCAAAGCTTCACAACCGGTCGCGCCGCACGATCCCATAGGCCTCTTTGCCTGCGACGTGCTTGTTCAACCTGGATCACGCGTTGCGTGGGGCGGCTTCGGGGCGTCAGCCGCCGCGCACTGCGGAGTTCATGGGTGAACCGAGTTGCCTCGATACCTCGGCCAGATTTGAAGAAGATCATCGCGCAAGCGGGATTTGCTTTTGCGGAAGAGGAAAGCGGCATCCATTACTGGGACGAATCCGCCTATTACAGCTTTACACCCGAAGAGATCGAGGACGATATAGAGGCGCCCACGAACGAGATTGCGGCGCTATGCCTGGAGCTCGTCGAAAAGGCCATCGCTGAAGAGGCGGTATTTGCCGCGATTGGCCTACCCCTTGAGCTGCAGGATCTTGCCCGCGACAGCTGGAAACGGGGCGACGGCACTCTGTATGGCCGCTTTGATCTCTCTTACGACGGCCATGGGCCGGCGAAGCTTTTGGAGTACAATGCGGATACGCCCACGAGTTTATTCGAGGCCGCGGTATTCCAATGGGGTTGGCTGGAGGACAAGATCTCAGCGGGCGTTCTTCCAAAGGCGACCGATCAATTCAACTCCATCCATGACTCTCTTGTCGAGCAATGGAAGCGCATCGCCAGGGGCCATGTGCATTTCGCGTCGCTCCGCGACATCGAGGACGAGGTCACCGTGCAATATCTTGCGCACACAGCGCAGATCGCCGGTCTTAAACCGATTACTTTGCCAATTGACGAAATAGGCGATACGGGCGTCCGGTTCGTGGACAACGCGATGCATCCGATCGACACCCTGTTCAAGCTTTATCCCTGGGAATGGATCGTCCAGGACGAATTTGGCGGATCGCGATCGATGACCTCGACGAAGTTTCTGGAGCCAGCTTGGAAGGCCGTGCTGTCGACGAAGGCAATCCTTCCGGTTTTGTGGGAGATGGAGCCGGGGCACCCCAATCTTTTGCCGGCACGATTTTCCGACGATGCGCGCGGTCCAGATCTGGGCGGATCATTTGTTAGAAAGCCGTGTCGATCGCGCGAGGGCGCGAATGTCACGGTTGTCGAGAATTGCAAAATTATCGAAACGACGGCGGGAACCTATCAAGGACGAAGCGTAGATCAGGCGCTTGCAAGATTGCCTGACTTCCAAGGTAACCGCCCGGTCATCGGCAGCTGGATCGTCGGTCAAAAATCCTGCGGGATTGGTATCCGGGAAGGTCGTGGAGAAGTTACGACAAACCTGTCGCGCTTCCTTCCGCATATCATCTATGAGGCGTGAGAGGCTCGCCGCTATCTGAACGAGGCTACGATAAAAGATCGATATTTTGAAGTTTCCTGACGAGATCGGCCACGGATTTCGACTTCATCTTCTTCATCGCCTTGGCCCGATGCACTTTGATCGTAATCTCTTGAAGGCCAATTTCGTGCGCGATTTCTTTGTTCGATCGGCCTTCGTTTACGAAGGATAGAATCTGGCGCTCTCTCTGGGAGAGCGATTTGATACAAGCAAGCAGATCGGCCATGTTTTCTTCGGTCTCACGCCGAGACCTGTCTCGATTTATCCCCTCGCGAACGACATCGAGCAGCTCCTGCTCGCGAAAGGGCTTCAAAAGAAAGCCCACGGCGCCGTTTTTGATCGCACGCACGGACATCGGCACGTCGCCATGGCCGGTGATGAAAATGACGGGAATACCGTCCTTCTTCTTATTCAGTTCGACCTGGAAATCGAGCGAACTTTGCCCCGGCATTCGAATATCGAGTAGCAGACAAGAGGGCGCGTCGGCTCTCGTGTGCCTGACAAATTCATCAATCGACGCAAAGCAAAGAGTGGTATAGCCGATCGACCGCAGCAGCCTATCGAGAGCTTCTCTGAAGGAGAAGTCATCATCGACGACATAGACGATTGGATCTGTTTCCGTCATAGGTCAATACTTTTTATCGGCTGACTTCGGCAGCATAATACTGATTACAGTTCCATGAGGCGTGTTGGGGAGCGCTCGCATCGAACCGCCATGCGCCACGGCGATCGAGTGACTGATTGCAAGGCCGATACCCAATCCTTTCGGTTTGGTCGTGTAGAATGGATCGAAAATGTGGTCGACATGCTCCTGAGAAATTCCGGTTCCCGTATCTCTGATGACGATTGAAACCGATTCCGCGACGAGATTCGCGGTGACGATCAACGTGCGATCATTGATTTTATCATCCAACATGGCTTCGATCGCGTTGGAAAGGACGTTGGTAATGATTTGCTGCAACAAGGTGCGGTCGCCATCTATGGATATGCGCTCCTGAGAAAAATGCATGCCGAGGTTGATCCTGTATTCATTGATTTCAGGGCGAAAAATGTCGACGCTTTCCCTGATCAATTCTGTAAGGTTGAAGGTCTCCCGGTTCGATAGCGATGGCGAGGCCAGCCGCCGCAAGCCGCTGATTACGTCTTCCGCCCGCCGCGCATCGCGCACCGCCGCGTCCATTGCCGCCCGTGCCTCGATGATCTCGGCAGGTGTCGTATCCAGCCAACGCTTGGCGGCCGCCACATTGGCGCCAATTGCGCCCAGCGGCTGGTTGATTTCATGCACGACAGACGTGGCGAGCTCGTTCATCGACACGCCGAGCATTGTGCGAGCCACCTGGTCGCGCGCTTTCCGTACCGTCGTCTCAGAGGTTACAACTTTGATGCTCAGGTAAGTGACGCTCGCGATGGCGAACAGACTTATGAAAACATTTATGAGGCCAGCTTGGTCGAGCTTTTCGAGACTGAACCCCGGCATGAGGCCATAGCTCGCGATGGTCAATAAAAAGCAGGCAGACCCAGCGATCAGAATCTCCCTGACCGTGCCAGTTCGTTGCACGACCATGACGAGTGTCACGTATAATACGGATACGGAAATATCGACATTGGCGATCGTGTCCAAAACGAATATTGCGGACGCAATGACGCAGAGCAATAGCCAGACATAACGGCGCTTTTTCATGACTTGGACGCTGTCATTTTAAGGCAGGCGCTAGGCCGCGCCTGCATCGCATCGCTGAACCTGCGAAGGCAGCGATCGAGAAGCAAGATGTGATGCCAAGGGCGCAGCCAACATGGTGTCCAACGCAAAAGCAGGTCCTTGAACTTTCCGGCGATGCCGGCCTTCCGCCATCATCAGATCACTTCGCACTACGATAAAACTGGTGTTCTTCGCTTATCCTGTGCTTTCAGAAATCCGGATTTTCCTTTCGCTGTCTAGGTTTGACGAAGATCTACACCAAACTTTTCTCGCGGTGTACATTTTCGATCATATACCCGTGTATATGGAAATATACTTGCGTGTCCGGATTCTCTGATCCGTTGGAGCGTCGTTCAAAGCTTCGATGCAGATGAGGTGCCTAGAAAGCGTAGGGACGATGTCCAGAGAGCTTCCACGTTTTCCAGATTTGTCTTCCAATTTTCCCGATTGTGAGCGCAATAGCAGGAACACCAGGGCGGGCCGGCGGCTCGTCCATCGTGCGCGCGCTTCCAAGCTATCGATAGAAAACCGGCCCGCGACGCTTAGTCGGCAAATCGCAGATCCTCGCTCTTTCCCGCATGCATTCGACAGGCTTCGCGCTGCTTTAATAGATTCGATGGCGAATTGATCGCCAAGTTTAACTTTCTGCGATCGTCGTCGAGCGCGTCAAATTCTAATTCAACCGTCTTCGCCACTGCGCGCATGAGCAATGCTCTCGCCGTAACGTCAGAATTTGCCGTTTCTATCTTCAGGGCCGATATCGCCGTTCTCAGCTTTTTGGGCAAATCATCGGCGTTTTCCTCCAGAACCTCATCATCGACCAATGCGTGACGCATCACATGGGCGCGCGTTGATTGGAGCAGGCAGGGATCTGTGCGGATCTCTTTAGCAAAGTGAAGAAGGCGCGCCGATAGTATAATATGCATGCGAGTGGAAAAGAGCGTTGCACAAAACGCGTGTGGCGCGATCTCTCTTACGCTTGTCTTGAGATCGAGCTTGTAGCCGAGTTCCGCCGTGTATACGCCGAGCGGCAGATAATCGCTTTGGTCCGAGGCGGCCAGTCGCGCGAGGTCCGCACGATCCGTATCAAATACTTCGCCAACCTGGTCCCGCTGTACCTCGACGGGGAAGTCGGAAGGCATTGAAACGACGCATCCCCCCGCGGCGGCGGCGCTCCGTATACAAAGCATAGTCATTAAAAGTGCGAGTGACGCGAGAGTGGGTATGCGTCGAAGGAAATATCGCGATACGGACAGGCGCGGCTGTGGCATTGATTTTGCCGAAGCGGTATCCATTCGACGCATGCCCGCCCCGCGCTTACCATCATCGTTCTATTGTCGCCTGAACAGCAACGCTCTCCAGCGTTCGCAAACCATGCGGATTTTGATTTCTATGTCCACCTTTGACAAAGCCAAATGTTGAGATTTTTTCGATTGTGGAGTTCTGTCCATATACCGACGTATAGGGAAATATATTTTTGCATAGGAACCACGGTCGGTATCGGGGTTCAGTGCCGGCGGTCTATCCAAACGATGGGTGCGCACCAAATTTATTACTTCGGCATGCCTTCGCTCTCGAGTGCGCTAGGAATGGCTTTTGTTGTTGAAGCGCGGCGGAGATTTTATTGGCTTTTGCGCTGACTTGTTCTGTCTAGTTTCTCGGCCATGCGACCAAGCTCGAGCAGGGAGCTCGCCCGTAACTTCCGCATGATCTGTCCGCGACAAATCTTCACCGTGATTTCGCTTAGATGAAGCCTGGCGGCAATTTGCTTTGAGAGCTGACCCTTGACGACCATGTCCATGACCGCGCGTTCCCGGGCCGAGAGCGAATCATACTTCGCGCGCAATCCTGCGACCGCCGCCATCTCGTCGCGTCGCGTTTGATAGCGCTCGAGACCGGCATAGATCGCGTCCAGAAGATCCTGATCCTTGAATGGTTTCGTAAGGAATTCAATGGCGCCGAACTTCATGGCGCGAACGGACATCGGGATATCCCCGTGCGCGGTGATGAACACCACTGGGATCTCGGCGTGGGACTTTGAGAGCTCTTGTTGGAAATCGAGGCCATTCTTGCCCGGCATTCTGACATCCAGAACCACACAGATTGGCATGTCCGGAATTGACCAAGCGAGGAACTCTTGGGTTGAGGAGAATGTATGAGCCCTCAGTCCGACAGAACTAAGGAGATTGGTCAATGCTTTGCGCACCGATGGATCGTCGTCAATGACGACGACAGCACTGTCGGCGACGAGCATGGGTTGATCTTGTAGCACGGCGTTCCCTTTCAATCCCCAGGCAGGGTGAAACATAAGGTGGCGCCACGCAATTTGTCGGGCACCGCCCAGATATGCCCGTCATGAGCCTCGATAATGGAGCGGCAAATCGAGAGGCCAATGCCCATCCCGTCGCTCTTGGTGGAGTGGAAGGCCTCAAAAAGATGAGTAAAGGAGGCTGGGTCGATGCCGATTCCCGAGTCTTCTATTGTGATGGTCACGCAGCAAGGGTCGGATTTGAAAGAGGTGATGTGAATTTCCCGGCTGTCGCTTTGCGCAGCGTCGATTGCGTCTATTGCATTTACCAGAAGATTCAGAACGACCTGCTGAAGCTGAATGCGATCGCCCAAGATGATGGGAAGATCGTTGGACAAATTGGTGCGAACAATAATGCGGCTTTCGCGGAACCGGTTTTGCGTGAGCGGCAGCACATCATGAACTACGGCGTTCATGTCTATCCGAGTCTTCTTTAGCTCTGCACGCATGGCGAGCGCTCGAACGCGATTGACGATTTCGCTCGCGCGGTTTGCGTCGTCAACGATGCTTTCAACAGATGCGGCGGCTTCCATCAAATTTGAAGGTCGTGCGTTCATCCAGCGTGTGCACGCGTTCGCATTGGTAACGATGGCGGCGAGCGGCTGGTTGACTTCATGAGCGATGGAGGCAGCAATTTCGCCAAGTGTCGTAACGCGAGCAACATGCGCGAGATGCGCCTGCGTTCGTTCAGTCGCTAGCCGGGTGGATTCCATTTTGACCGCAAGATATGTCGTTGCCGCAATCGCGATAAGGCTGATCGAGGTGTTGATGACTCCGGTCGCCAATTTGCCGTCCGGGGTCAACACGAAACTGACAATGGTGAGCAGGATACATATTGCCGAGACCGTTATCACGCCCTGTATGCGACAGAAGCGCAAGGATAAGAGAACGACAATAACGTAAAAGGTCGCTACAGAGATCTCATAAGGGGTTATGCTGTCGATGACAAAGATCACCAAGGCCAGAACAGCGGTCGCCGCGGGAAGTACCGCAGATCGGGCAAAGCCTGACGCACCGCGCATGCGTGCGATCATGTCCGCCAGGTGACTGCTGATTGGAATATTTTGGCGGGCCGAAGTCGCCCGCTCACCGGTGGCGCGGTCATTGCCGGAAACGCGAGCTGGAGTGTCGTGTACAGCCATCGCCGGTTTACCTGATGTAAGTTCGTAAAACGTCGACCAATTCGATTGCCGCGTCGCGTTCAGCTTTTGAGGGCGTGCGATTAGGGTCGATCATATGTGTTTGTATGTGCCCATTGACGACTTCCGCCATCATTCCATTGATGGCGCCGCGGGTCGCCGTTATCAGGCGCATCAGGTCGCTACAACCCTCATTCGCAATGAGGGCGCGTTCGATCGCATCGACCTGCCCCCTAAGCCGACGAACCCTATTTAGGAGCTTCTGCTTCTCGACCGCTGTATGCGCCATAGCGCCCCTCTTCTATTTCTATACGCGCGTATAGTTGCAATATACCCCGCGGAGTATATATCAGAGGCACACGAAGTGAAGGCCGTGGGGCCTGCGCGTCGTGATTCGGCACGCTTGGGTTAGAGCCAGCTTGGGCCGGATCCAGATTGGCACAGTAAGGGATCACATGAACCCTCGATCTAGCAACGAACCCTCGGAGGGCCATAGTAGGCGCCAATCGCCTGCTTTGACCGTTTCGAAGGGTTTGGGAGTCGCCCGGGTCAGTTCTGTCGCCGTAACAGCGCCAGCGCTTCGTCGCTGAGCCTATACGGTCAGGCCACCCGGGTTCGAGCAACCGCTTGAACCACAGGAGGTGGCCATGGCCGCTCTTCTCAATGTCTATTTGAATCGGGCCGCTTTCATGCCCGCGCGCCGGGATGTTCGGCCTGTTCGCGCCTATGCCGTCCACCGCCTGCCGACACCAAAGCTCGTTATGGCGTGGCGGGTGGAATCGGACGGCAAGCTCGCCGCGAACTGGGCGTCCAACGTCCCGGCCGTTCTGAAGGATCCTGACGATTGATCGGCCGAGGTGCGGCGCTGCCGTGCACTTAAGCTGCCGCGGCCGGCAGTTACGATCGACCGAAGGGATTACGCGATGAATGCTTTGGCTTCAAAGCCTGCGCACGCCGCAGGCATGGCGTCGTGTTGCGCTTCACCCTTCACCTAATTTTCATCTTGTCGAATGAGGGGGCCGTTATGCGCATGTCCGACGACACGGGGTCAACATTATGCGCGCGACACAGCGATTCCTGCAGTCAACAAATGCAGTTCGAGCAGAGCTTTCAAGATGCGTTCGGCTTTTTGGCCGAGCCGGAGATTTGGTTTCGCGCGTGCGCGATTGCAGTTCTCAAGGAAGCAGAGGGTGCCGCGATGCTCGAATTGCTGGACATTCCAGATCTTCTTGGAAACGGCAGAGTCCATGAGCGTCGTCACACGAGCGGGCCCGGAAATGGAGGCCAAAGAAATGAACGACCAGACATTGCCCCGACGTTTTCCGCTTCGGGTTCGCGCTCTGCTCTGGTTGGTGTCAAAGATCGAGGACTTTCTTCTCGCACATTGTCCGAGGGGACCGTTCCGAAGATCGGGACTTATTTGGATCGACAACGCCTATGCCAAAATTCGCGCGTGGCTCGAGCGAATAAACCGCGACGGGATGCTGTGATGGCGCAGACACGGTTGCTGGCCGCGCCGTCGCGCGATCGCGGCACGCTTCTAGAGGATTTGCGGCCGCCGGCTCACCAGGCAAACTTGCAGCCACCATCGCAACCAAGTCGTCGCGGCTCGCCAGCGCGATCTGGAAATGCGAACGATCAGTGGATCTGGCGCGCTTTGATCACCTTGGCCGTGCTGCTGGTTTGAGCCGTGTTTCAGTGCCTACACGCCTCGCTTTGGTATCGAGTCGTGAGGCACGGACTCGAGGTGACGTTCCCCCTCGTTGACGATTAGCAACGCGTAGCTTAGCCGTTGAAGGGCAACACAGGGACGCCCGATGGAAAAGGAAGTCGCCGCGCCGACCTTGCCGCGTTGGTTTGTGTGGCTTCGTTGGACGCTTGCCGGCACCTATGTCGGCGCGATTGTGATGTGCGTGGCTGGCGCCCTTGTCCTCACCTTGATAGGCGCGGTCGTTTATCGGGACTTCACCGATTACCAGCTCTACGGGAACCCGTGGGATCCAAGCGATTTCCCATGGTACATCATCTGGTCCATGCGCCTGACGAGCCTCTGCGGGATTCTGATCATCGCAGGCCTTGGATTTCTGGCGATTTTCGCTGTCCTTGTCGTCGCGTGGCCGTTGCGGTCTGGTTCGCCGTTGATAAGGCAAATCGGAGCGGCTTCGGGCGCCATCCTGGCCTTACTGGTCTGTGCAGCTTGGTTCGGTCGATGGTTTGGCTAGCTATCGGGCGCGGACGGAAAGTTTAGCTAAGGCGCTGATTTCGCTTGGTAGCGGAGGAGGGACTCGAACCCCCGACACAAGGATTATGATTCCTCTGCTCTAGCCGGCTGAGCTACTCCGCCCCGGTGCGATTTGCGCGAAGCCTGAGATCGGGCGCGCCGCAGCGGCCTGCGGTATAGGCCGGCGCTCGCCGCAAAGTCAAGGCGCGCGGAGCCCGCGCGGCCGTCTCTCCTGCTCCGCAAGTTTGGCGATCAATGGCCGGGGGGCAAGGCCGGAATGATCCACGGGATGAGGAATTGCTGGACCGCGACCAGCGCGCCAAGCACGACGGTGAGGATGATGCTGTGCCAGAAGGTGCGCGCGAAGACGACGCCTTCCTGGCCCTTCAGCTTGGTAACGGCGACGCCCGTCGCGATGTTTTGCGGCGAGACCATTTTGCCGATGACGCCGCCGGAGGAATTGGTCGCGGCAAAGAGGATCGGGTTCAGATTGAGCTGGCGCGCCGCGACCACTTGCAGATTGCCGAAGAGCGCATTGCCGGAGGTGTCGCTGCCCGACAGCAAAACCGCGATCCAGCCAAGGAAGGGCGACAGCCAGACGAAAAGAAGGCCCGTCGAGGCCACCGCCTTGCCGAGCGTATAGGCCATGCCGGAATAATTCATGAGATAGGCGAGGCCGAGGATGAGCATGACCGTGACGACGGCAATCCAGGCCTGGCGGATCGTATGCCCGACGCAGGCGACGAAGCCGCGCGCCGGCAGGCCGATCGCCAACGCGGTGATGATGGCGGCAAGCAGAATCGCCGTGCCCGTCGCCAGCGGCTGGAAGGTCCAGACCGCCGCATAAGGCTTGTTGTTGTAGAGCGTGATCGCAATGGCTTTGTCGAGGCCCGGCCAGTGGATCAATTGCTGGCCGATGGTCGCGACGCCGAAATGCGTCCAGGCGATGACGACCGCCGAAACGATCAGCCAAGGGAGCCAGCCTTGCCACGGCGCGATGGGCTTGGCCCTGGTCGCCTGCGCTTCGGCCGCGTCGGAGATGGCGAATTCGGGGTCGGTCTTCGGCTGCCAGACCTGCAGGAAAAGCAGCGTGCAAGCGAGCGAACCCAGCGCCGAGAAGACGTCGGTCAGCGCATAATCGAGATAGTTCGACGAGATGAATTGCGAGACGGCGAAACTGCCACCGGCGACCAGCAGCAGCGGCCACAAGGCTTTCAGCGACCGCAACCCGCCGTAGAGCGCGATCACATAGAAGGGCAGCAGCAGGGCGATGAGCGGCAATTGGCGGCCGACCATGGCACCGAGCGTCCGCGACGGCAGGCCGGTGACCGCGCCGAGCACGGTGACCGGCACGCCGAGCGCGCCGAAGGCGACCGGCGCCGTGTTGAAGATCAGCACGAAGACCAGCGCCTCGAGCGCCGGAAAGCCGACGAGGATCAGCAACGAGCTGGTGATGGCCACCGGCGTGCCGAATCCGGAAATGCCTTCAAGCAGGCAGCCGAAACAAAAGCCGATCACCACGAGCACGACGCGCCGGTCATGCGGCACATGATTGATGAGCCAGGCGCGAAACGCGTCGAAGCGGCCGGATTCGACGGCGATATTGTAAAGCAGCAGCGCGTTCAGCACGATCCACATGACCGGCCAGAGCGCGAAGACCGCGCCGTTGAAGACGGAGTTCAAGGCGAGATGAACCGGCATCTGCCAGATTGCGATGGCGACGATCAGACCGACGATGAGTCCCGCCAAGGCCGCCTGCCAGCCCGGCCGGCGCAAAAGCCCGAGCAGCACGAGCACCGTGAGCACCGGCAGCATTGCGGCCACAAACGATAAGCCGAGGCTCCCCCCCACCGGGGCCAAAAGCTGATGGAACAAGTCGTTTCTCCCTGGCGACAGTTGTTATTTTAACGTTGCAGTCGAGGCGACAATAGACGTCCGCGGCTATACTGCAAGGTTTTGAGGGTATAGTGTTATTCCGTGCGCCGCAGCGTGCGCCGTGGGTTCAACGTTTGGTGATGCGCACCAAAGTGAAGAAGCCGAAGGGCGGCAGCGCCCGGCGTTCCACCAGCGTCAAGCCGGCGTGGCCGGCGAGCCAATCCGCCAAAATGCGCCAGGGAAATTCCGGCCGCCAGCCGAGCGCCGCGCTGCGTTCGGCCAATTTGGCTTCAACCCAAGCGAGCGGCCCGCGCGTCGTGCCGATGTGATTGACAAGGACGATCTCGCCGCCGGGCTTCAGCACGCGCACCCATTCGTCGAGACTCGCTTCCGGCCGGGGCAGCACGGTCAGCACATAGGGCGCAACAACCGCATCGAAGGTCGCATCCGCAAAAGCCAGATGGCACGCGTCCATCATCGACAGGCCGGCGACATGATCGAGCGCCGAGGTCGCAACGCGCCGCGCCGCACGCCGCAGCATCGGCTCGGAAAGATCGATGCCGACCACATGGCTCGACGGATCGAACATCGGCAATTCGAGCCCCGTGCCGACGCCGACATCGAGCACCAATGCGCCTTTGCGGCGGCTCGCCACCGCGGCCGCAATCTTGCGGCCAGGCCGCATCGCTTCGGAGAAAGCAAGGTCATAGACCGGCGCCCAGCGCGCGTAAGCGCTGGCGACGGCGGCATTGTCGAAAGGCCGCGCCCGATTGACGTGCGGCGACGCGAGATGCTGGCCGCGCCGCGGAGATGGCCCGGGCCGATGCGATCTCAGGAAATGATGACTGCCCCCGCGCTCGCTCATCAACCGTCGGCAGCGGCGAGGGAGGCATCTTGCGGGTGGTGTCCGGCGGCGATGGCCGATTCCGTTTCGGCGATATAGCCGCCGCCAAGCACGCGCGCATCGCTGCGGTCGCTGTCATAAAGCACGCAAGCCTGACCGGGCGAGACGCCATCCTCGCAACTGGCGAAGGCGACACGCGCTTCGCCGGCGTCCACATGCAGGAAACCCGCAACCGGTGCCTTGGTCGAGCGCACCCGCACGAAGACTTCGCGGCCCGTGGGACCGATGTCGGCCAAAGTGCCGTCCCCGATCCAATTCATGTCGCGCAATTTCACCCGTCGCGTGGCAAGCGCCTCACGCGGCCCGACGATGACGCGCGCATGGGCGGCGTCGAGCCGCACGACATAGAGCGGCACGGCGGTTCCGCCATCGTTGAAGCTGATCCCGAGACCGCGGCGCTGGCCGACGGTGTAATTGATGACGCCGGCATGCTGGCCGAGCACGCGGCCATCGAGATGGACGATCTCGCCGGGGCGCGCCGCATCCGGCCGCAATTGCTCGATGAAGCTGCTGTATTTGCCCGAATGGATGAAGCAGATGTCCTGGCTGTCGGCCTTGTCGGCGACGAGCAGGCCGTGCCGGCGCGCGATCGCGCGCACCTGCGGCTTCTCCAGCTCGCCGAGCGGGAAACGCAGGCTCTTCAACTGATCCGGCGTCGTCGCGAACAGAAAATAGCTCTGGTCGCGGTTCGTATCCTTGGCGCGATAGAGGGCGCGGCCGGCGCCATCGGGGCGCGAGGCGATATAATGGCCGGTCGCCAGAATGTCGGCGCCAAGCTCGCGTGCCGTATCGAGAAAGTCGGCGAATTTGATATCGCTGTTGCAGGCGATGCAGGGAACCGGCGTCTCGCCGTCGGCATAGCTCTGCGCGAACCGGTCGATCACCTTCTCGCGGAAGCGCTGCTCGTAATCGAGCACATAATGCGGGATGTCGAGCCGCGCTGCGACCTGACGGGCGTCGTGAATGTCCTGGCCGGCGCAGCAGGCGCCCTTGCGATGCTCCGCAGCGCCATGGTCGTAAAGCTGCAGCGTCACGCCGACGACGTCATAGCCTTGCTCCTTGAGCAGGGCGGCGACGACCGAGGAATCGACGCCGCCCGACATGGCGACGACCACCCGCGTATTGGCGGGGGCCTTCGGCAAATCCAGGCTGTTCATCGGTTCGGCGTTCATCGGGCGATCGGATTGATTCGGGCATTGGCGGCGATTGCGCCGCGGACTCTATATAGTCGCCCTTTGGCGGGCTGACATGCTTGGATTTGACGCAACTTTCAGGTCGCGACTGCACCACTATTCTAAATCATCCCGGCGGCGGCTTGGCAACGCTCGACGTGGGCGCGCGCCGCATGCTGCAAGCTGTGGCGTCGCTGTCCTGCTTTTGGGCGCCCATTAAGGTTTCGCAAAGAAATCGACCCAGACCGATACGGCTTCGTGAAGATTTTATTATTGTATTCATAGAATTTATACTAATGGATAGTTCTAACTTTAGCCTAAACATCGCCATGCCGCTTAGGCGAATCTTAAGCTCGCTTGTCTATTCTCGGGAGGTACGGGTCAGTCAGTATGTGAGTTTCCAAAATGGTCGAGTTGCACCGCCCGAGGGTCAAATATGTCATCGGGCCAGACGGGAGCCCCCTCACTGTGGCAGATCTTCCGCCGGTCACGACCAAGCGCTGGGTTATTCGGCGCAAGGCTGAAGTCGTCGCGGCTGTGCGCGGCGGCCTGATTTCGCTGGAAGAGGCCTGCAGCCGCTATACCCTGACGGTCGACGAATTCCTGTCCTGGCAAATGTCAATCGACCAATATGGCCTCGCCGGCCTGCGCACCACGCGTATCCAGCAATATCGCATGTGAGTTCGCCCGGCCGGATGACCGGCCGTCTCAGGGATCGGCGGGCAGTTTTACGATGCGCGCGGGGCCGTTGCGCGCCTTTCCATCCGGTTTTTGGTCGCCGGCTGCAAGTTTTGCCGCCGCATCGGCGTGCAGGGCCTCCGACAGCCGCCGGCGCTCGAAGATCACCACCACGACCGACGCAAACAGCAGCGGCAGAACCAGATAAAGCAGCCGGAAAACCAGTAGGGCGGTCAGCACCTTGTCGTGCGGCATCGCCGGCATCGCCTTGATGAAGAGAAGCTCGAAAACGCCGAGGCCGCCGGGTGATTCCGAGACCAGGGCGACCGAAAACGAAGCGATGAAAATCCCGAGGATCACCAGATAGCCGGGATTATGCTGCTGCGGCAGCGCGAAATAGATAATGCCGGCGGCGCCCATTAATTCCGCCGAGGACGCCGCGAGTTGCCGCAGCGCGATGTTCAGATGCGGATATTCGAGACGCACGCGGCCGATGATCAAGGGTTTGAATCGAAAGGCCGAACCGATCACATAGGCGGCGACGAGCCCGAGACAGGCAAGCCCGATCAGCTGCGCCATCGCCGGCTCGGTCAAAACATGCGGCAAAAAGCGGCCGAGCCGCCGCAATTGCACCGGTTCCGCGACGAGAACGATGCCGCCGAGGAACAGCACGCCCAGCCCGAAGGTCAAAGAGCATAGGCCGACCAGCAGGGCGATCTGCGCTGCCGAAAGACCTTTGGTGGTATAGGCCCGATAACGCACCATCGCGCCCGAGACCACCGACGCGCCGATGTTATGCGCCAGCGCATAGGTCGTGAACGAGCAGAGGCCGATGAAAGCCCAGGAGATATGTTTGACGCCGAGATGCATCAGCGCGATGCGGTCGTACCAGGCAAGCGCGACGTAAGCCACCAGCGTCGACAGAATCGCCAAGCCATATTGTTGAAACGAAAGCGTTTTGAGATCGGCCAGGACTTTCGGCCCAACGGCTTGGCCGCGGAATTGCTGGTGCAGCAGCCAGATCGACACCGCTAAGGCGACGAGGCCGATCACAGGCCAGGCAAATTCCTTTAACCGCCTCATGTCTCTCCTGAAACGCCGCCTGAAGACGGTCTGCCGGCGCGTGACGCATGCGGGGTCCGCTGGCAGCGCGCCAGCCGTGGAGACCCGAAAGCACCGCACAATGCAAGGGCTCATTTCGCCAAATAAGCGGCGATTTGACGCCAGCCGCATGTCCGGCCGTCCGCGCGTGAATGGGGAACGCTGGTTACGCTCCGCTCAGCTCAGGAGAGATATTTAGGCGCGCGCAGCGCGCAGGTCAAAGTCAGCGATCACCGCGCTGTGGTCGGGCGCCTCGTGGCGCTCGGCGGCTTTCTCGCGCCCTTCAAGGCTGGTGATTTTGGCGAGGTCGGCGAGGGCCTCATCCATCAGCGCTCTGGCTTCTTCGAGCTGATCGCGCAATTCGCCGCTTGAATGCAACAGGTTGTCGCGCCGCGTCCGGGCTGCCCGGGCATAGGTCGGATAGGCGAAATGCGCGGTGTCGGAAATTCCGGCGCGCTGTTCTTCCAGCGCAATCTCCCGGTCGAGGTCGGATGCCATCCGGGCGAATTCGCCGATCATGGCTTCGATCTGCGCCAGCCGCCGGCGGCGCTCCTCGACATGGAAACGCTTGAGACGGATGAGCGAGTCCCGCGACTTCATAACTTGGAAACTCCGATACGCAGCCGATCTCGAGGTGTTTAGTCAAATTTTCTTCGAGACGACGTTGAATATGACCCATTAAAGTTTCTGCTTTCTTACCCCGACCATCGCGCCACTGGCCGTCCGGCGATCATTGGGTATATTTTGTGTCTGTGCCTGATTCGGACGGGGGTTCTGTGGTGTCCGGAATGATTTTGTTAACCAATGGCCATTAACTTTAAGAAAGTGGTTCGGCAGGGTTCTTCTCGCTAATGCTCGTTAACGACGGGCGTCGGGAGAAATACTCGCTTCGCGCGCCGACCGACGAGGGGAAGGCTGAGGGCTCCACATGCGCGTGCTCCTGATAGAAGACGACAGCGCCACCGCGCAAAGCATCGAGCTGATGCTCAAGTCCGAGAACTTCAACGTCTATACGACCGATCTCGGCGAAGAAGGCATCGATCTCGGCAAGCTCTACGACTACGACATCATCCTTCTCGACATTAATCTTCCCGATATGTCGGGCTATGAAGTCCTGCGCACGCTGCGCGTCGCCAAGGTGAAGACGCCGATCCTCATCCTTTCGGGTCTCGCCGGCATCGAGGACAAGGTGAAGGGCCTCGGCTTCGGCGCCGACGATTACCTGACGAAGCCCTTCCATAAGGACGAGCTCGTCGCCCGCATTCATGCCATTGTGCGCCGCTCGAAGGGCCACGCCCAATCGGTCATCACCACCGGCGACCTGATCGTCAATCTCGACCAGAAGACCGTCGAGGTCTCGGGCAATCGTGTCCACCTCACCGGCAAAGAATATCAGATGCTCGAGCTGCTCTCCCTGCGCAAGGGGACGACGCTCACCAAGGAGATGTTCCTCAATCATCTCTACGGCGGCATGGACGAGCCGGAGCTGAAGATCATCGACGTCTTTATCTGTAAGCTGCGCAAGAAGCTCGCCAATGCGAGCCGCGGCCGCAATTACATCGAGACGGTCTGGGGCCGCGGCTATGTGTTGCGCGAGCCGTCGGAAGACGACGAGCTCGTCTCGGCCTAGCCGACGCCATCTCCGGGAACGAAAGAGCCTGGAAACGAAAAGCCCCGCTGATGCGGGGCTTTTGTTTTAGCTCGCAACGAGCGCCAGGGCCGGGCGCGCCGGCGGTGCCTCGGGCCGCTGGATGCTGATCGAGCGATGCTCGGGGTGCGGCACCAGTGCGTCGGTCAGGCCGATCACCGTTTCCGCTGCGCCCATGATGAAGAAACCGTCCGGAGCCAGGATCTTGGCCATCCGGTCGAGCACGTCCTTCTTGGTCGGCACGTCGAAATAAATCAGCACGTTCCGGCAGAAGATCACGTCGAAACGGCCAAGCAGCGCATAATCCGACAAGAGGTTGAATTCCTCGAAGCGGATGCGCGAACGAAGATGCTCGTTGACGCACCAGCGCTCGCCCTCCTGGCGGAAATAGCGCAGAAGCTGGGTGATCGGCAGGCCGCGTTGAATCTCGAATTGCGAATAGAGCCCGTTGCGCGCGGCATTGATGACATTGCGGGAGAGGTCGGTGGCGAGAATCTCGATCTTCCAACCGGCCAGGCGATGCGCCTCTTCGTCGAGCAGCATGGCAAGCGAGTAGGGCTCTTGGCCGGAGGAGCAGGCCGCGCACCAGATGCGCATCTGTCGGCTGTCGCGCCGCGCCTGCAGCAGATAGGGAATGATGACCTTGCGGAAATTCTCGAACGGCACGCGATCGCGGAAGAAGAAGGTCTCGTTGGTCGTCATGGCCTCGACGACCTCGCGTTCGAGGTCTTCGTGACCGCCGGAGAGCAGCATTTTGACCAACCCGCCGAGGCCTGAGAGGCCGAGCTGCTGGACGAGCGGCTGCAAGCGGCTTTCCGCCAGATAGGCTTTTTCCGCATCAAGCGAGAGGCCCGATCGCCGGTTCAATAATTGACGCAGCATCTCGAAATCGGAATTCATGATTTTCTCTCGCGGTATTGTGACTGGCGGACGAGGCGGCAGACCCAGGCGCCGATTTCCTTCAGCGGAAGAACGGCGAGCGCCAATCCCTCGTTGGCGACGAGCCGCGGCATCCCCCAAACGACGGAGGAGGCGGCGTCTTGCGCGACGACGATGCCGCCCGCCGCGACAATCGCGCGGGTGCCGGCGAGGCCGTCGCTGCCCATGCCGGTCAGCACAACGCCGATCACCGCAGCGCCGAATGTATCCACGGCGGAACGGAAGAGGACATCGACCGATGGCTTGCAGAAATTTTCCGGCGGGGTGTCGAGCAGCCGGACAATCACCGTCTCGCCCTTGCGCGCGACGCCGATGTGGCGGTCGCCGGGCGACAGATAGGCATATCCAGGCCTGATCTCTTCGCCATCTTCGGCAAGCCGTGTCGGCAGGCCGGTCTGGGCCTCGATTCTTGCGGCGACCGTGCGCGTGAACTCCGGCGGAATATGCAGCGCGATGAGGACCGGCACTTGCGCCATGACCGGCGCGAGGCCGTTGAGCACGACCGGCAGGGCCTGGGGGCCGCCCGTCGAAACGCCGATAACGATTGCCGCGGGCCGCGTCGCCAACTCAAGCTCCGCGGGCGGCCGCAAAGATGCCAAGGCCGACGCTCCATTAGCCGGGCTAAGATTGAAAGTATCGCCTCGCTGACTCATGCCGGCGCCAGTCAAATCATAGGAATGTTAGGCCGCCGTATCGAGTAAGCCGATTTCTTCCAGCTTGGACTGCAGGATCTGCTTGTCGAACGGCTTCATGATATATTCGTCGGCGCCCGCATGGATCGCCCGCGCGATATGGGCGACATCATTCTCCGTCGTGCAGAACACGACCTTCGGCTTCAGGCCCTCGGGCATTTTGCGCAGTTCCTGCAGGAATTCGAAACCGTCCATGACCGGCATGTTCCAGTCGAGCAGGATCGCGTCGGGCATGAAAAAGGTGCAGGCATTGAGCGCCTTGCGGCCGTCTTCCGCCTCGACGGTCTGAAAGTTCATCCCTTCGAGAATGCGACGCGCGACCTTTCGGATGACGGTCGAATCGTCAACGACCAAAATCTGCTTCATCGTCCTATCCTTGCATCTCTTGCTGTCGATAGCCGGATACCCTCGCATCAGATGTGCCGCGGGAATTCGAAAATCGCCCCTACGTCCAGCAATGAGAGAATCCCATTTTCCAGACGATAAGCTGCTTTGGTAAACTTTGCCCTGCGCTCGCCGAGATGGGGCGGCAACAAAATCTGCGTCTCCGGCTCGAGATGCAGAACATCGCCGACCTCATCGACGACCAGCGCAAAATTCTCGCCGCGATAATCCATGCCGACCGCGAGCATCGACCGCGTGGCTTCCCGGTCCGGCAAATTCAGTCGGCGGCGCAGGCTGACGGCGGTGACGATCTTACCGCGCAGGTTGACGAGGCCAATGATCTCGCGCGGTCCGAGCGGCACCGGCGTGACCGCCTCGATGCCGAAAATGGTCTGCACCGAATCGACCGGCAAGCCGAACGGCTCGCCGCCGACGAAGACAATGAAGCAATGCACCTGCGTCTTGGCGGCGCCGGGGTTGGCGCTGTCCGCGGCGGGCGTCAGGCGGTGCGTCGGGTCTACTCTCATGCGGCCACCGATCCGATGACGGTTGCTTCGAGATCAAGCTTGTTGAGCTGGCGCACTTCGAGAATCTCGCCGAGCATTTTCATGAGCGCCGCGCGATCGAATTTGCCGACCGCGCCATGCATGCCGCTTTCCTTCGCGGCCTGGAGAACGCTCGGCGCGGCATGCGCCGCCAATGCGACGATCGGCAGGCCGGCGTGGCGCGGCTCGCGCGTCAATTGCCGCGCGAGTTCGTAGCCGCTCATCTGCGGCATATCGGTGTCGGTGACGACCGCATCGAATTGCGCGCCTTTTTCGAACATCGTGAGGGCTTCAGCGGCCGAGGCCGCGGTGTTGACGCGATAGCCGGCGGCGATGATCAGCGGCGCCAGCATGTCGCGGAAGAAGGGCTTGTCGTCGACCAGCAAGATGCGGAATTGATGCGCCACGCCGCGCAAATAAGCGGTCGGCCGGCCGAGCCGCAGGAAATAGCTCGCATCGAGGACCTCGGCGATCGCGCCGCGAATTTCGGCCGTGCCGATGATGCCAGGCGATGCGCTGGTGATCTCGATGTTGAGCGGCGCCTCGACGACGTCGATGATCTCTTCGATCAAAAGACCCATGCTCTCGCCGCCGATGCCCAGCACAAGAACCGGGTTGATCTCCTGCAATTGGCCTTCGGCGCCGGCAAAAAGCGGCACGAGCGGCATCAATTGCGACTGGTGCTGGACGACGAGGCGGCCGTCCGACGTATGGATGTCGGACGCGGGGATCGATTCAATGCGGACGATCAGCGAGAGGGGCAGTGCCTTGGGCGCGCCGGGGCCGGCGCGGAACAGCACGAAGCGCGTAGTTTCTTCCGGCGGGACGAAGCTTTCGACGACGCGGCCGACGGTATAATCGTTGGCACGTTCGAAACCCATATGTCCGGCAATGCCGGTGGGGTCGAGGATCAGCACGACGGAGCCATCGCCGAGGATCGTGTGGCCGGAGAAAACCTGGAGGTCCGATAACGAACTGCCGAGCGGCTTGACGACGATTTCCTGGACGTCCGCCACCGCATCGACGAGGACGCCAAACGCCTGGTTGTTGACGCGCATGACGATGACGAGATCGTCGGCGGCGGGCTTCGGCACATCGGCTTCGAGTTGCAGAATGGATTTCAGCGCCACGACGGGTAGAATGTCTTGGCGCAGGCGAAGAACAAGGCTGCCCTGCAGATCTTCGAGCATATGGGTCTCGGCTTCGCCGACACCCACCGCTTCGACGACCGAATGCTGCGGCAGCGCGAAGCGATGACCGCCGGCTTCGACGATCAGCGCGGGCGTGATCGCCAGCGTCAGCGGAATCTTCAGCGTGAAACGCGTGCCTTTACCCGGCATCGTCGTCAAAGAGATCGCGCCGCCGATCGCCTCGATATTGTCGCGGACGATATCCATGCCGACGCCCCGGCCGGAAATGCTCGTCACCGCCGCCGCGGTCGAGAAATCCGGGGCGAAGATAAAGCGCGCGGCATCTTCATCCGAAAGCGCCTTGGCTTCGCTCGCTGACACAAGGCCCTTGGTCACCGCCTTGGTGCGGATCTTCTGAAGATCGAGGCCGCGGCCGTCGTCGGAGATGTCGATCGTGATATAGCCCGCCTCATGCGCGGCGGCGACGCGGATCGTGCCTTCCTCCGGCTTGCCCTGCGCCAGGCGCTCCTCCGGCGTCTCGATGCCGTGATCGGCGCAATTGCGCAGAAGATGGGTCAGCGGATCGCGAATGAGCTCGATGAGCTGGCGGTCGAGTTCGGTGTCGGCGCCTTCGGTGATGAGATGCAGCTTCTTCTTGAGGTCGACGGAAAGCTCGCGCACGAGTCGCGGCAGGCTGGCGAAGAGGCGGCCGACCGATTGCATCCGGGCGCGCATCACCGCGTCTTGCAGATCCGTCGTCAAGCTTGAGAGCCGCTGCAAAGGCGTCTTGATGACCGCATCGTCCTGATGCCGCGTAATCTCCAGGAGCTGGTTGCGGGTCAGCACCAGTTCGGAGACGAGGATCATGATCCGCTCGAGCGCGCCGACCGAGACACGGATGGTCTCGGCGCGGCCGGAGGCGGGCGCGGAGGCTGTTGGATTGTCCTTGCGAATCGGGTCTGCCTTCGACTGGGCGTCGGCTGCCGTCGTGGCCGTTTGAAGCGCGGTCTGCGGGCCGCCGGCATCTGCCTGCAAGGCTGCGATCAAGGCATTGTCGTCGCCCTCAGGCTCGCGCCCGGTTTCGGCGAGGCCGGAGAGAATCAATTTGACCCGGTCGACGGCCGTCAATGTCAGCGAAACGGTTTCCGCCGTTGCCGGCGCGCCCGCGCGCAACTTGCTGATCAGCGTTTCCGTCGCATGCGTGAGATGCTCCAGCCGGCCGAGGCCGAGAAAGCCGCAGGTCCCCTTGATCGTGTGGAACAGCCGGAAAATGCGGACAATGGCTTCGCGATCGGAAGGGTCGCGCTCGAACAGCACGAGCTGTTCGCCGGCGGCGTCGATATTCTCGCTCGTCTCGACGAGAAAATCGCTGAGCAGGTCGTCCATTGAAGCGCGAAATCTCCGGCCGAGGATAGGCCCGGCCAAGAATTATCGCGTGCAATGGGTTAAAGAGCGTTGAAAAAAGCCACCCATTTCGAGCCGGATATGGCTAAAAAACAAAGTGATTCAGAATCAAGTTTTGCGTTGTTTGCGCCGCTCTGCGCAGGAGCCCGCATAAAACAATAAATTGCTGCCCGGAAGCGTAAGCTCATCTTGCACGCGACCCCAATCGCCGCGTGCTATTCTCGTGCTTTGCCAGGATTGGTTACGCCGAGGCGCCAGCTAAAGCGTCGGTTGTGGTCGGAAGAGCTTCGATTCGGACCTTCTCGTTCGTCGCGGCGACCGTCAATTGCAGCTGTGCCGCGCGCGCGATGAGGCCGGTATAGAAAGCCTGGATGCCGTGCGCATCGACCTGGTTGTTTTCCGGCGTGCCGCCGAGCAGATGCGGGACATGGCTGGCGAGACGGGCGTTGGTGCCGGCCGCTTCGACATCGATGCGCGGGACGGGTTCGGTCGTGTCGACGTTCACGGTGATCAGCCCGCCGCGCGGAATGGCCGCGGCGGCGATCAGGCAAAGGTTCAGGATCAGTTTGACCTTATCCTTGGCCATCAGAATGCGCGGCACGTTCCAGGCGAGCTTGGTGCGATCGTCTTCGAGCAGGCCGCGCGTGACCTTCTCGGCATCGCCGGTGTCGATCGCCGCGCCGGCCGAGCCCGCCGCACCGAAAGCCAGCCGGCAGAACTGCAGCCGCGCCGAGGCGGTATGTGCGCTCTTCTTGACGAGATCGAGCGCGAAGCCGCGCATCTCCGGATCCTTCTCCTCGTCGAGCATTTCAAGCCCGTTGACGATGGCACCGACCGGGCTGATCACGTCGTGGCAGACTCGCGAGCACATGAGAGCGGCGAGGTCGAGAGGGCCGAGCGCGAATTCCGTCATGTTCCGTCCTTTGGATATAAAGAAGGCCCTTGGCGCGAGCTTCGCAGAAGGCCATCCCCGCTATGGGCAATTATCGGCAGTGACCGATCGAATCCATTCTGTTGCGGCGCAGTATATCGCCGCGAGCCCTTCGCAGGTGCAAGATAAATCCCGAGGCTGCGGCAAGACATCCACGGCGAATCGACTTGCGCCGCGACGCTTTTTGTTACATCCGGAAAGAATGTTTGCAACCGTGCGCCCTTGGGTCTTCCATAAGCCGCCGCAAAGCTAATATCTCATGGCGTCAGCGGTCGGATGCTACCGCTGACCTTGCAGGACCCGATGTCTGTCCAAACAAGTGCACGACCGCTGAACTTGAATTACCAGGCGATTGCGGAAGATTTCGCTGAGCTTGCGGTCGCCGCCGGCGCCGCCGTCATGCTCTTCTACAATGCCGACAGCCATGCGCGGGAGAAGGGCGACACAAGCCCCGTTTGCGACGCGGACCTTGCCGGCGAAGCGGTGATTCTCGCCGGGCTCGCGGCACGGCTGCCTGAGCTGCCGGTCGTCTCCGAAGAAGCCGCGTCGGCCGGTGCGAAGTCGGTCGGCGGCGACGCCTTCATTCTCGTCGATCCCGTCGACGGCACGCGCGAATTTCTCGCCGGCAAGGGCGAGTTCACCGTCAATATCGGCCTCATCGTGCATGGCGAGCCGAAGGTCGGCGCGGTCTATGCGCCGGCGCTCGAACAGATGTGGCTGGCCGGTGATTATGCCGTCACTTTTCCCGTCGCGCCGGGCGCAAAATTGCCGCCGCTGGCCGAGCGTGCCCGAATCGAGGCCCGCCGGCCGGAGCATGACGGCCTCGTCGCGCTGACGAGCTGGTCGCATACCGATCCGCGCACCTCCGCGTTTCTCGAAAACCTGCCTGTCAAAGAACGGCGGATGATCGGCTCATCGTTGAAATTCTGTGCGCTGGCGGATGGCTCCGCCGATATTTATCCGCGCTTCGGCGCGACCATGGAGTGGGATACGGCGGCGGGCGATGCGATCTTGCGCGCCGCTGGCGGTGTCGTGCTCGACCGCGATGGCCAGCCGCTGCGTTACGGCAAGACGGCGACCAAATTCATGAACGGCTCTTTCGTCGCTTGGGCGGATCCCGACGCGATCCCCGCCGTGCTTGGCGCAAGAAGGGCGTAATCCTTCGTTAACCATGCTCGCCGAGAGTCGAGGCGCGATTCGTAGCCTTTCGGATCAGCGCGGCCTCATTCGGGAGATGACTATGCGCTTTACTTCGCGGCGGGAATTTTCGGCGAAACTGGCGTTGATCGCAGCTTCCGGCTTGACCTTGGGCTTGCCTAAGCCAGCCCTGGCTGTGACCGAAGACGACCGGCCCGGCGAATTCAGCGGCGACGAAATGCTTCAGGCCGGCCATCACTTCTTCGGCACGCTGTCGCGCGGCCTCGCGCAAGTCGTTGAGGAAGCGACGCGGCGCTGGGGCCGGCCGAACGGCTATATCCTCGGCCAAGAAGCGGGCGGTGCCTTCATCGGCGGGCTTCGCTACGGCGAAGGGCTGATGTACACGCGCAATGCCGGCGATCTGAAGGTCTACTGGCAAGGGCCGTCGCTCGGCTTCGATGCCGGCGCCGACGGCGACCGCACGATGATGCTGGTTTATGGTCTGCCGGCCGTGCGCGCGGTGTTTCAACGCTTTGCCGGCGTCGACGGCTCGGCCTATATCGTCGGCGGTTTCGGCATGACCGCGCTGACCGCCAATAATGTCGTGGTGGTGCCGGTCCGCACCGGCCTTGGCGCCAGACTCGGGCTGAACGTCGGCTATCTGAAATTCACCGCCTTTCCGACCTGGAACCCGTTCTAACGGCTCGCATTGCCTGCGCGACGGCCCGACTTGCCGCCCGACTTGCGCCCAAGTGTTCGATTTTGATTCCCCCTGATAGAGGTGTCATAGTCCGGTTCATCGAAACCCGGCGGGCGAAGCTGCGTGATCGAACAAGCCATGATTTTTGCGCTTGGGTTCCTGGTTGCAGGGCTCATTGCGCTTGCCTTCGCGCCGGTCTTCTGGCGCCGGGCTCTGCGGCTGACGCGCCGCCGGCTTGAGACGCAAGTCCCTCTTTCCGTTGAAGAAATACTTGCCGACCGGGATCATCTGCGGGCCGAATTCGCGGTCGAGCAGCGGCGCCTCGAAATGCGCCTCGCCGAAGTGGCGAAGGCCCATGCGGCCGACCGCAGCGAGCTTGGCCGCCGCGCCGCCGAATTTTCGGCAGTGCAGCAAAAAATTGCCGACCAGAGCGAGCAGATTCGCGTCACGGTCGAGGCTCTGTCCACGGCCGAGCATGAGATCGCCGGCCTCAACAGCGAACATGGCGTCCTCACCGCGGCGCTTTACGACGCCGATGGTCTCTATAAGACCAAGCAGGAGGAACTGGCCAAGCTTGGCCAGGCGCATCAGGTGCTCTCCGCGCTGGCCGATGAGCGGCTCGCGAGCCACGCAACGGCCGATGCGCGTGCCGCCGGCCTCGAACTGCGGCTCGGCGACGTGAGCCGGACTCTGGTCGAGGCAGAGCAGCGCTTCACCGAGCGCACCGCCCATGCCGCACGGCTCAACGATGCGCTCGTCGTCGCCAAGAGCAACCTCGGTGTGCTCGAAGGCAATCACGCGGCGCTGCAGAAGAAGTTCGATGGCGAAAGCGCCCGGGTGGCGCAGCTCGCCAAAGAGCTCGACGAGTTGCGCCAGCAACGCGACGCGGATCAAGGCAAGCTACGGGCGCTGAACATCAAGAACGGCGTGCTGGAGACCGGCCTTGAGGACGCCAAGCAGCGCGAGGCGCAAATCCTGGCGCAGCGCGATCAGCAGGTTGAGAAAATCCGCACATCCGAGCGTGCGCTGAGCGAGAAATATGACGCGCTTCGCTCGGAGTTTGCGGCACAGGAAGGTGCGCTTGAAGCAGCGCGGCGGCGCTGCGAAACGCTCGAATCAGAGCTTTCGCAAGTACGTGCGGCGCGCGCGAAACATCAGCCGGGCTCGGAGGCGGAGGAAAATGCCTCGCTGCGGCAGGGGGTGAGCGAGATCGGGGCGGCAATCGTCCGTTTGGCGCAGAAGACGGGCGAGGTGCCGCCCAATCTTGCCGCGCCGGAGGACGAGTCGCAGGACGCCAGCCTCGAAATGACGAACGGGACGGGGACCTGAGGCGCGGACGGCCTTGCGGCGGCGGGGATCGCGCGATAGAAGCACTGCCTTCCGCTCCCTTCGTCTAGCGGTCTAGGACGTCGCCCTCTCACGGCGAAAACAGGGGTTCGAGTCCCCTAGGGAGCGCCATTCCGTATTCTTCTGCGAACCCAGTTCTCGGCGCGTGGGCTAGGCGTGTCTTCACCGCCGTCACGCTGCATGCCCGCTAACAAAAATTCTAGGATTGGACCGATTTATGTCCACAATTGGCGACGCCTCAAGACGCCGCGAATGACACGCAAAGCGGTCACGCGTAATGATAGCAAAGGGTCGAAAGCAGAATGACAGCTTCGAGCAATTGCCGAGTCACTTGCTACTGCCAGAATGACAGCAGTAAGCCGAATTAGATTTAAGCAACGCGCAAGGAAACCCCAAGTCACCTCTCGCGCGCCGCAAAGTCGAATTGAGAGCGTGCAGGCTTCTTTCCTCGAAGTGCGCCAATCCGAAGCACAATTAATCCAAAAAGCTGCCTAATTCCTTGTCACATTCGCCGAGACCTCTTTGACGTCCGTCACGTCGTCCTTCAGGGAGGAGGAGTTTAGGGCGTCGCCGTGCTTCGCGCCGAGAACGTTGGTCAGGCTCGTCAGCGCATCAGGGCCAGCCGGAAAACCCGCTTCGGCCAAGATCCTGTCGATCATCGGTTTGAGGGCAGAAACCGAAAGCAGTTGGCCGGCCAGCCCATCCCCGAGGCCGATGCCTCCAGGGCCTCCAGAAACGCCGCGGCCCAACATCCCGCCCGTGTCGAAAATCCGAATATCGGAGATCTTCTCGATCGGCTTGACGGCTTCCGCGAGTGCTTCGGGGACGACCTTTAACCGCGCCATGCTGAGATCGAATTCAACGATCGCTTGGCTAAGCCGATTGCGCGCTTCCGCCTTCAGGGCCGCGACTTCGGCTTCCGCTTGACCGAGCGCCTTGACGCCGGCCGCCCGAGTTGCCGCAGCTTCCGCGTCGGCCTTGGCCAACACCCTGGTTGCTTCAGCTTTGTTATCAGCTGCTTGCCTTTCCGCTTCCGCCGTGACCGTGATCGGCATCGCGTTCGTTTCTGCAGCCTTTCGTGCCGCCGTTACATTAATGGTCCTATCGCGTTCGGCAACCTCGACGGCTTGAGCGGTTTTGACTTTCTCTTCGGCTGATATCGCCAGTGCGCGCGCCGTCTCCGCGATGGTTTGCGCCTCGGATTGCTGTTTACTTTTGGTCGCGACAATTATCGCGCTCTCCTGAGTAGCAATCTGAAGCTCTCGCTCGGCTTCGATGTTTCGACGCTTGACCGCGAGATCGGCTTCAATTTTCTTTGTTTCGCGAGCCTGGGTAGCATCGGTCTGCTTGTTGGCGACCGCCAATTCCTGTCCGATCCGGTATTCTGCTTCATTTTGTCGGGCGGTCTGTTCGACCTTTTCAGTTTCCGCGCGCATTGCAGCGGTCCTGTTGGCGATATCTCGCTGCTGCGCCAATTCCGCCTCGCGCTTGGTGCTTTCGATCGTGAGCGTCGTTTGGCGCGCAACAAGGTCTTGTTGCGCAATCGCCACTTCCGTCGAGCGAACGATCTGATTGCGCTCCTGTTCGCGCTCCTTAGTGATTTTGGTCAAGGTCGTCAGACCATGCGCATCGAAAAAATTGTTCGGATTGAAATGCTTAATGTCGCTCTGGTCGAGCTTGGTTAGCGATACCGATTCGAGTTCGAGGCCGTTATTCTGAATATCAGCGCCGACCGCCTCTTGTACGGATTTGACAAAAACAGCCCGCTGCTCTTGGAGCTCTTCTAGAGCCATCGTTGCAGCAACCGAGCGGAGTCCATCGACGAACTTTGCTTCGACTAGCTGGCGCAGTTGATCAGTGTCGTTTGACCTATTGCCCAGTGTTTGCGCTGCAAGGGCGATCGATGATGTATCTGGCTTAACACGAACGTAGAACTCGGCGCCGATGTCGACGCGCATACGATCCTTAGTGATCAATGAATCCGGTCCGCCTCGCGCTACTTCCAGCCGTAGTGTCTTTAGATTGACCAATGCCACCGAATGGAAGACCGGGAGGACGAGCGAGCCGCCATCGAGGATGACCTTTTGCCCACCAAGACCGGTTCGTACAAAAGCTTCGTCTCGGGTTGATCGTCTATACAACGAGGCGAAAACAAAGCCGATTGCGAGAATTAAAATGACGCCGATGCCGATCGGTATCGCGATATCCCAATACATCGTTGTGCCCCTCCGTTAGAATTTTAGCGTTCAAGCAACTCTGCGGGCGCCGCGATCGCGACGAACCCTCTTTCATCGCGGGCGACGAGCAAGACGCTCGTTCCGACCGCGAGTTCCTTGGAGTCCGGACTCGAGCGGGCCACGGCATTATGCCAATTGCCGAAAGCATCCTTCAGCTGGACGCGGCCCGGCAATCCGTGATCGAGCGGGCCGATCGTAACAACGCCGAGTCGACCGATTAAGTCGTCTTGGTTGATCGCGTAGGACTCATCACGCGGGATCGCGCGAGCTATCGCGCGGCTGGCGAGCCTCACCACCGCTGGCGTGCCGCCCAGAGCTAACAGCGAGGCTACCCATGCCGGCATTGGCGCGACGACTCCGCGCGCGATTGCCTGAAACAGGAATCCCTCGATGGAAAAAACGCCGAGCAATAGGAAAATAAGGATCAGCAACGGGACTCGCCCTGCGTTGATCCAAATCAGCATACTAGCCAGTCCTGTGCCGCTGTGGCCATCGAAGTCAAAATGCTTGCCGACGACGTGACTGATTGAGAATCCGATCAAAGAGGTCAACAACTCGATGCTCGCCAGCACGACCATGATTGCACCTGCGATAACGAAGGGGCGAACGTCCGGCGCCAGGAGAGCGTCAACTGCTCCGTTCATCGCGCAGCCTTAATCTGCTCGAGGCGTGCGGCGATCGCTTTCTCACGGTGCAACCGGTCGAGTTCATCGAGTTCTTGTGCGCCCGACGCAGCGTTGGCCGGAACGTCGGTGACGCGCGATATTACCGCCGTCGCTCGCTCGACGGCGTCGGATTTGGCGGTGCGCGGAGCGCCTGCCAAGTCACGGGGCGAATGGCGCAGCAGGCTCTTCCTCAGGTCATCGAGGCGCGTCCCCGCTTCCCGACGTGCGCTTAGTATAGCTTGCAGGGCCTTCGTATGCTCCTCGATCTCGTGTTTGACGAGTTCCATCGCTCGCTCGAGCACAACATCTTGCGATTCCAAATCGATCTGCCTCGCGACGCCAGTCCGCGCTAGATCTTCGCGCCCTTCGGTGAGTGCCAATCGAATTTTTCCGTCAAGCGCCTCGGTTTCGAACGCCATTTCGCGCTGCCGGCTCATCAGACGATACTCCTCAGCGCGGGATTTGCCGAGAGCTGCTCGGGCTTCATCGGCGGCCGAGTCGATTTCGCGGATCGCTTGGTTGACGATCGCCAGCTTGTTGGCGCCTTCCGCATTGTCGATCGCCTGATTGGCTATGCCGGCGAGAAGCCGTCCTGTGCGCGCCAAAATGCTTTCGCTGACCATTATCTTCTCCTCCTCTTGGAAAGGATGCGAATTGATTGCGATATGAATTTCATAGGCGTCGCCGCTAGCGACCAAATTAGCGGCGAACGGTCCATCCCAACCCGCGCGATAACCGAGCACATGATACGGAACCGAAACACGACCCTTCACGGTACTGATCGTCAGGACCGTTGGCGCCTTAATGGCGAACAGTTTTTCGTCAAGCGGCAAACTGCGAATGGCGGCGTTAGCAACGTAATGCGCGCGGTCGCGAAGTCCGAGGGTGACTAGGCGCGCAGGCAGATCAGTGGCGGAGCGAATTTTCTCGTAGGCCCGTTCATGGAGGAGGACCAGATTGGCCCCGGGTGGCGTTTGCTCTTCGAGAATCGCCATCATGGCGTCATAGGCAGCGAAGGTAGCCTCGATCGCCAGAGCGGCCGTGGGATTGGGGTTTAGCGCATAGCGCAACGTCACGAGAGAGGTTTCCGGGGCCCGTTTTGCCATGTTTAGACTATAAAGCACTTCTTTAGTGCTTTACAAGATGTTTGATGGGCGTTTCGTTGGCGATTTTCATTTCTCACCCGGCTGTCGTCGCAGTTCCTGGTCGCATGAACGCAGAACGCGGGAACCCCGATGCAGAAGTAAGGTGCGAGGCTACCGATGAAAGCCTCCTACCTATCCGCTTTCAAGCCGAGCGTAAGTCCACCTGAATGGCAATGAAGGGCGCAAAGCCGCCGTCCGAAGTGAGGCGATAAAGGCTGGCTGTCGACCAAACTCGGGTCTTTGTGAATGCCGACTCGCACGCAAACGCACACGTACGCCCGGATAATTCATACCGAAATTTCAATAATATAAGTGTTCGCAGTTTTATTCCGAGTGGCGCGCCAAGGATTTTAGGGGCCTATCGATCGATCCGGCCGTCTGCTCTTTTCGTACGGAAATTATACGGAAAAGACGGTCTCGAATGGCGCTGAACTACGGCGCACATGCAGGCTCAATCTCCGCTCAAGACGGCAAGGCCCGCCACCGGGCGACCTGTTTTTATGTCTTCGGTTAGAGTGTCCAGAGCTCGCCGCCGCGGAGTAGGTGCTTATTTATCTCGATCGCGGCAAGCGCGCGCCAGCGTTGCGGAAACGCGATCAAAAAGCGCGATCCGATGTTTCGTGCTCGGCCAATGCCGCGATCTGTTCAAATGCCGGCTTCAGCGAAAGCCGCGCCGCCGCGTTCCATGAGCCTTGCCAATCGCAACAATAGGCTCGCTATCGCCACGACGCGCGAGCTCATCGTCTTCGCCGATGCCAAGACGTTGGCCAAGACGTCGGCCAAGACGTTGGCGCCGCTCTATCCGAAGAAGCCCGATCATTACGACGCCATCTTCGTGCCGCGGATGAGCTATTACACCGCCTATTGCGATCTGCGCGACATGGCCTTCGACAAGCAGATCGTGCTTGTCGTCACGACACGCTTCTCCTGCATCAGCGTCCCGACAACGAGGCGCGTGACATAATCATCACGCACTCAAACGTTCATGGCCCATGCGCCGAGGCGTTCTAAAATTTAATTGAAGAGGACGCTGTATATCATACGCTACAGCTCGGACGGTCCGTTCAGGAGCGACGCAATTGGGGGAAGCCCATGAAGCGCGACACGGGAAATACCGGCAATCCATTTAAAATTCGATGCCTAGAGGCATTGCTGGGCGCAGCGATGCTGCTTGTACCGATTTGTGCACACGCTCAGAGCGTTCCGTCGGCGAATGGATATGCATTTTCCGGCTCGCCCTTCGTCTCCTGGCTCGACATGGTTTCGGCAACTCAGGCGGCACAGCCCAGTTGGATGACGCCGTTAGTGACGGTCACGCCGCGACTCGAACAAGAGTTTCGGTTTGACTTCTATGACCAGCAAAACGGGACTGGTAGCCAAGGGAACGGCCAACACATCTTCAACTACGGTGGCCCTGGCGGCCCGAGGGTCGAGTTAATCCCAGCGTGGCCGTTGGAAGTGATTTTGGCGGCACCGCCGTACGAAACCGCATCCGGCCCCAAGGGAGACGCGCAAGGCTGGGGCGATTGGCCGGCTTTTCTTGTCAAGTACCGCCTGATTTCCGCCAATAAGGACAACGGCGATTACATCGTCACCGCGTTCTTTCAGATGTCGGATCCTCTCGGCACGCCGGGGAAAATTTCGAACAACGTCTTAACCGCGCAGCCGACGATTGCGTTCGGTAAAGGCTTTGGTGATTTTGACATCCAGTCGACTGTGAGCGTGCAAATTCCCGTCGGGGGGCTCGGTTCACCGGGCACCACCGCCACTACGAATATGGCCAACTTCGGCGACCCCATCCTCTGGAACACGACCTTTCAATATCATTTCTTGCAATATTTTTGGCCGGAGCTTGAGGTCAATTACGAGCACTGGCCGAACGGCGAGCATGCCGGCTTGGACCAGGTCATGCTTACACCTGGCATTATATTCGGTCGCTTCAAGATCGGCCAAGACAGCGCAACGCGACCGATGAACCTCATCGTCGGCGTGGGTTGCCAAATCGCAGTGACGCAGAATCCGGTCATCCATAACAATATTGTCGCCACCACGCGACTCACCTTCTAAGTCCAGGCAACAACGGCTGCGACGAACGATTTGTTAGCCTCGGTGACGAACACGGGATCCTGGTACGGACCTCCCTCATCAACTATGCTTGATTAAAGTTCGGTCCAAGTTATGGGCGCCGGGACCGTAAATGAGCTCGGCGAGCAAATTCTTACGAGCGAAGGAAAACGAAGATTGTCACAACATTGACTTTAGGCCACTTGATATCGTTGAAGGGCGCAACGCATTCAAACATTTACGGTGGTCATGGAAAGCGGCGAATCTGCACAAGAGCCTACACTGCAATCGGCTTTAGAACCCCAGCCTGCGTTGCTCGATCTGCGCCAGCGCGGGCAGTTCCTGCATGTGCTGGAGACGCTGAACTGCTCGCTGGCTCTGAGCCGTAGGCCCTCCGGCGTGGCGCTGCTCGGCGTCACCGACGGCAAGCCGACGCTCGCCGCCTGCCTGCTGCCGCGCTCCATGGGTCTTGCCTATAGTAACAATCGGCTCGCCATTGCGACGACCCGCGAGCTCATCGTCTTCGCCAATGCCAAGACGCTGGCGCCGCTCTATCCCAAGAAGCCCGATCATTACGACGCCATCTTCGTGCCGCGGATGAGCTATTACACCGCCTATTGCGATCTGCACGACATGGCCTTCGACAAGCAGATCGTGCTTGCCGTCAATACGCGCTTCTCCTGCATCAGCGTCATCGACGGCTATTTCAACTTCACGCCGCTCTGGCAGCCGCCTTTCGTCACGGACCTGACCGGCGACGACCGCTGCCATCTGAATGGCATGGCCTTCCACGACGGCAAGCTGCGCTATGCGACGGCGCTCGGGCAGAGCAATGAGCCTTATGGCTGGCGCGACAACATGGCGACGGGCGGCATCCTCATGGAAGTGCCGTCGGGGCGGATCGTCGCCGCGGGGCTCTCGATGCCGCATTCGCCGCGCGTGATCGACGGAAGCCTCTATGTGCTCGAAGGCGGGCGCGGGCAGGTGCTGCGGATCGATCCCGTCTCGGGCGACCGGCAGGTGGTGGCGAAGCTGCCGGGCTTCACCCATGGGCTTGCCGCCTATCGCGGCATTCTCTTCGTCGGCCTGTCGAAGCTGCGGCAGAAGCGCGGCCCGCAAGGCTTGCCGATCGAGGAGGAGGGCGACCTTGTCGCCGGCGTTGCCGCGATCGAGGCGAAGAGCGGCCGGCTGCTCGGCATTCTCGAATTCATCACCGGGGTTGAGGAGATCTTCGACCTTCAGGTTTTGCCCGACATCCGCCGCGGCGAGATCCTCGCCCCGCATCAATGGTTCGAGCAGCCCTCGATCGTCACCATGAAAGGCGGCCTATGGGAGCCCAAAGGCTGGGACGAGGATGAGCAGCCTGCCAACCCGGATGAAGACGAAAAGATCGTCCAAGAACCCGGGTCATAAGTTGTTCGCTTAGGGGACATTTTTTCGGAAATTGGGATGCGTTTCCCAGGCCGCATGAAATGATCAGCGCGCGTCGTGGAAGATGATCCCGAGCGTATGCCGCAGGCCGGAGCGGACACGGCTCACCCCGTGGCGGAGGTTTACCCGGTAGCTGCCCCGTGAGCCCTGCAGGGGTCTGTTATGAACCGCAAACGCGACGCCGTCGCCTTGCCGAAGCGGCACGACCTCGGCGCGGCTTTGCATGCGCGGCCGCTGCTCGGTCAGGACGAATTCCCCGCCGGTGAAATCCTCGCCGGGCTCGGATAGCAGGATCGCGACCTGGATCGGAAAGACGAGATCGCCGTAAAGATCCTGGTGGAGGCAATTGTAGTCGCCCAGCCCATATTGCAGCAGCAATGGCGTCGGGCGCGTCTGCCCGGCCGCATGGCATCGCGCGAGGAATGAGGCGTGGTCGCCGGGGTAGCGCTGGGCAATCCCCATCCGTTCGTTCCAGGAGTTGGCCAGGCCGGCGAGGTGCGGATAGAGCGCCGTGCGCAGGCCAAAGACGAGGTCCGGAAGCGGATAGCTGAAATAGCGATACTCGCCCAAGCCGAATCCATGCCGCGCCATGATGACGCGGCTGCGGAAGCAATTCTCGTTCGGATAGAGCGCCGCGGTCGCGCGGCACGCTGCAGGCGTCAGCAGCTTCGGCAGGAGGGCGCAACCATAATTGTCGAGCTCGCTCGTAAGCGCCGTCCAATCGAAGGCGCCAACCCGGCCCTCCGGGGACATCGCTGCGGGCATAAATGTCGCGGTTTCGGCTGACTTTGTGATCATGGTCCGGTTTTTCCAAATTCATAGCCAGAACGAAGGTGCCCCCAATCGGGGTCCAGCGCACTCCGATTCTTGGTTTCAAATCCGAGGGTCATGCAGATGCGGACAATTGCGGCGGCCTCTTTGCCGCGATTGAACGGCCGACCGCCTGAAAGCGTTCGCTGCCGGCGCGCTCCGAAAGATTTTCTTTGCCGCCCGCATTGACAAGCGGAAGCGCCGAACCCACCTCGATAGCGTAATACATGCATATACAACTATTCGTGCATTGGGCGCGAAGGGTGTGCCTGTGCCTGTGTCATAAGGAGTTACGGAAATGATCAGTTCACGCATTGTCGCGATTGCAGTCTTGGCTGCCGCGCTGTCGAGTTCGTCGCACACGGTTTTCGCCACGGAGACGCCGCTGGCCGACCGCGCCGCAACGCTCGGCGGCCGCGTGTTCAAGGTTGAGCACGCGCCGACGAACGGCGCCGTGTTCGCAGGCCGGCACAATGTTGCATCGGCTGAGAATCCGTTGGCGGACCGCGCGGCGACGCTGGGCGGCAAGGCCTTCACCATCGAGAGCGCCGACGGCCGCGGCTACGTCGTTGGCCGCGAAAGCGACGCCGAGGCCGATCATGTTTTCGGCGCGCCGCTTAAGGATCGCGCCGAAACCCTCGGGGGCAAGCCCTTTACCGTCGAAAATTCCTCGCGTGCCAGCTCTTATCTGGCGCGTTTCTGAGGCGCTTTCCTGAACGCGAATGAGATGCGCGTGTGCAGCCTTGGCTGCGCATGCGCCTCGACGCCCAGCGCGGCCGCTTGCTGGCGCCGAGATGGCTTGGCGTCACTTCCTCAGCGCGGCGCCGTTTTGAAACGCTTCGCGGAATTCGCGGCTCGAGAGGCTTTCCAACACCGAACGAAGCTCCTCGGCGCGTTTCGTTCCAAAGGCTTTTTCGAAACGATCCTGAGCATCGCGCCAAAGCTCCAGCGCACGCTTCAACGTCTTGGACCCGGCCTTTGTCAAGGTCGCGCGTTTGGCGCGTCCGTCGTTCGGATCGGCGACAATTGCAACCAGGCCGTCGCGTTCGAGCGGCTTTAGCGAACGTCCGAGCGCCGATAAATCCATAACCAGTTGGTCGGCCATTTCGCGAAGCGTTGGCGCGTTCATCTCCTGGATGACGTAAAGCAGCGTGTATTGCGTCCCGCGCAAGCCGCTCGGCGCCAGCGCATCGTCGTAAAGCTGGCCAAGCATCCGCGCCGCCTGCCGAATGGCGGCATTGTTGCAGGGGCCGGGATTGGTTGCCATGTCGCCTACCCAAAGCTCTTTCGTGTTCTTATGAACAAGAAATAGAGAGGAAAAAATATATTCAAGGCATATGCAACTGATTTTTCGGCTTGAAACCCGATTTTTCGGCCCTAGCGGTGATGCCCGTGGCTTCCGTGCAGCTCGTGGAGATAATCCGCGAGCACGAC
This sequence comes from Pseudomonadota bacterium, assembly GCA_040756295.1. Taxonomy (GTDB): domain Bacteria; phylum Pseudomonadota; class Alphaproteobacteria; order Rhizobiales; family Beijerinckiaceae; genus Methylovirgula. The sequence goes on from JBFLZN010000004.1 coordinate 246,043, forward strand.
CGCCTCATTATGCTCGGTGTCGCGCGCGCCATAAAGAAGCGTGACGCGCCGGGACTTCAGAAACTCGGCGATCTCTGCCACGGCTGCTTCATTGGCCTTGAGCTCGGCGCGATAACGCCGGCTGAACTCGTGCCAGCGGCTCGGATCGTGACCGAACCATTCGCGAAGCTCTGTGCTTGGCGCGATGTCCTTCAACCAAAGCGTAAGCTTCGCGTCCTCCTTGCTTACGCCGCGCGGCCAAAGCCGGTCGACAAGGATTCTCGCGCCGTCATCCGCATGCGGCGGTTCGTAAATCCGGCGAATTTGAATATCGTGGACTTTGCTCATTGGCGATCCCTCCGCGCGAGGTCATGAAGCAGCCGCACGCTCCAATGCGGCGCCGTCCAATTTGACCATAGTTTGCATGGCCGCAAAGGCGCGCGCGGAGACAGCGGGATCGGAATCGGCAAGCAGGCGCGGCAGAACTTCGGGGACAATCTGCCAGGGGATGCCCCAGCGGTCGCGCAGCCAGCCGCACATGATTTCAGATCCGCCGTCGCTTGTGAGCGCGGCCCATAGCCGATCGACTTCGTTTTGATCGGCGCACATCACCGAGATCGAAGCGGCGAATCCGTAGTCGGCCGACTTGCCGCCGTTGAGCGCCTGAAAACTTTGGCCCCCAAGCGTGAAGCTGATCAGGATGACGTCTTGGGCTTCGCCGCCAGGCCAAGCCGCCGGGGCGCGCAGGATCGTCTCGATTGCGGAATTTGGCACGATTGAAACATAGAAGCGCACGGCCGCTTCTGCGTCCTTGCCGAACCACAGGCACGTGCTGACTTTGGACATGTTGCTCCTGCCTCAAGCTGCTGCGGAATGGGTCCAAGATTTACCAAGCTCCCGGGGACAAAATGTGGAGAGGCACCGCGGACAGGCGATCATCTTTCCTTTCCGTCAGCCGGAGCCGTTTTCGGGCGCTTATTCCACCCATGGAAGAGCGAATAGTCGCCGGCGTTCCAGGCCTCGCGCAGCCCTGGGGCGCTCAGATCCCAGTCGGGCCGGATCTCGCGCGTGACCGCGCGCAAATCGTGCCAGAGGTCGACGACGGACGGGCGGCCCCAAAACCAGTAGCCATCATAGATGCGGTGGACGACGAGGCCCGGCTTGAGCACAAGCGTGTGGGGAATCATCGGATTGTTTTCGGGATCGGTATACTCCTGAATATCGAGATCCTTCTGCACTTTACGTTCAGGATCGGACAGAAATGGCCACTGGGCCCCGACGGACGCGCGGAACTCTTGCGACGTGTGATGATCGTCGGTCGAGATCGTCGCGATCTGCGTATAGGCCACCGCGATTTTCGGATAGAAAGCGGCAAGCTCCAGATGTTGCTGATGCTCTTTGGGGCAATAATGGCCGCGCGCGAGCGTGAGGATCAGCGGATCATCGCCCTGGATTTCGCTGAGCTTGCGCAGTGTGCGCGTGTGGTCGGGCAGTTGATAGTCGGGGAAAGTGCTTCCTGGAACGATGTCAGCACGCATTTGCGAACTCCTACATGGCGCAAACCGAAATCCCAGGGCATACTTATATCCTGCGGCGATGCGCAATGGCAGCCTCGATATCATCGCGCCTGACAAGGGGTAGAAGCATGACCGACCCAGATTCGCTTCGCTATACGACGATACCTCTCGCGCATGGATCCGGCGCCTTGCCGGCCCTCGGGTTTGGCACGCTGATTCCCGATCTTCTATTGACCGAGCAGGCGACGAAGACGGCATTGGAAGTGGGATTTCGACATCTCGATTGTTCAGAGCGCTACCGCAACGAAGAAGCGGTCGGCAGGGCGATGCAGCAGGTGTTCAAGGAGGGTCAAATTCAGCGCAAGGATGTCTTCGTCACCACAAAGCTCTGGAACAACAATCATCGTCCCGAGCGGGTCCTGCCGGCTCTCGAAGCGAGTCTGCGGCGATTACAGCTCGACACTGTCGATTGCTATCTCATCCATACCCCGTTTGCCTTTCAGCCGGGCGACGAACAAGACCCGAGGGATGAGAAGGGTCAGGTCATTTACGACAAAGGCGTGACGTTGGGGGAGACCTGGCGGGCGCTGGAGCGCCTGGTGGATGACGGCAGATGCGGGGCGATCGGTTTATCGGATATCGGCCTGGAGAAATTGCAGGAGATCGTTGCGATGGCGCGGATCAAACCTGCCGTGGTGCAGGTCGAATCTCATCCCTATCTTCCCGAGTGGGAGTTGCTTGAATTCTGCCGGCAGCAAGGGATTGTCGTCCTCGCCTTTGCGGCGCTGGGACATGCGATGGAGCCACGCGTTACGGAAGATCCGATCATTACCGCCATTGCGCGCCGTGTCCGCAAAACGCCTGCGCAAGTTATTCTGGCTTGGGCCGTGCAACGCGGTACGGCTCTCCTGACCACCTCCACATCGCGTCAGCATATCGAAGAGAACTTTGATATTTCGGCCTTGCCCGAAGATGCCATGCAGGAGATCCGCGACGGTCTCACGGCGAGAATCCGCTTCAACGCCGTCGTCGAGACCGGCGTACCCGGATTTATTCCTCAGACCAACCGGCTTGAATGATGTTTTGGGCGCTCATTTATTGAGCGATCTTAGACCACTGACATAAGGGCTGCCGCGCAGATAAAAGCGGAGAGGGCGGCTCGCCTCCTTCGAAATGCCAATCCTGATGCTCTGCCCGATTTCGCCTTGGGCGTGGTCACCGCGTGCAAGCCATAACGGGCCTTCCCGGCAAAGATCGAGCCCATCGAGCTCACGGTCAATCCGCAAGGCCGCGGCGAGCCGCCCTGGCCCGCGCGCCAAATCGCGCAAGCGTTCGACGCCGCGGTTGTGGCGCATGATCGGGATGCCCTCGAGCGGTTCGAGCGCGCGGATCAAGACGCCAGCGCCGATTCCGGCCTTCTCGCTCGAAACGTTGAGCATGTAGGAGACGCCGTAGGCGAGATAGACGTAAGCGTGCCCCGGCTCGAGAAACAAAGATCGATTGCGCGGGGTCATCCCGCCGAAGGCATGCCCCGCGGCATCGCCGATGACATAGGCTTCGGTCTCGACAATGCGGCCGCTGGCGATCCCCTCCGGCAGTTCCCGCACCAAGACCTTGCCGATGAGATAGCGGGCGAGGGAGGCCGTATCGACCGGCAGCTCCGCGCGCGAGAGCGGCACATATGAATCCTGGCGGCGGTCGGCTTTCAGGAGATCCTCTCGACCCATTGCGCGCGCGACGGCCCCGGCTCGAACGGATCGGCAAAATATTGCGTCTCGCGGGCCACTTTCCCGTCGAGGAATTCCATGATGCTCACGGTGTAAGACGGGCGCCCATCATAGGTCAGGATGAATTCCGTGACCCAGAGGTTGCCCGAGCCAATGATCCGCCGCACCGTGAAGCGCTTCCGGTTTGGCTGCGCGGCGCGAGAGGCTTGAATCTTCCAGCGCCCGCGGATGCGCTCGCCCGACTGCGGATATTCGAGCACCGCGTCCTCTTGGTAGATCTTGTGCTCCGCATCGAAATCATTTGCGTCGGAGGCAGCCCAGTGGCGATCGAGCGCCGCCCGAATCGCGCCGCTGTCAATCTCTTGGCTGTCAGTCCCTTGGCTATCCATGTCAAATCTCCCAAACCATCGCGGTCCAGGTTTTGAGCCGAGGCAAGGCGCGCCATCATAGCTTAAACTCAATGGTGTTCAATTCGCGGGCGCCAGGCGAGATCGTCAGACCAAACGTAAATGCCGATCGCGGCCACAAACAGCAAAGCGCCGAGCCAAAAAAGCGGCGAATGATGAATACGCCGCCAGTCACGCCCCGGCGTTTCGATTTTTCTATGTTTGTGATGGTTCTCTTCATTCATCGATCAACCCCTCGCGTGGCGGCAGAGGGGCCTGATCGTCACCAGACGACCCGAAAGCCCCCGACGCCCTGGTAGCTGTCGCTTTTACCAATATTCGACAGGCTCGTATTGTAGGAGACCTCGCCGTAGAGAGAATATTTGCCGCCGTGCCAGCTGTAGGACCCGCCGCCGCCGACGCTGCCCCACAGGCGGTCGAGGGAATCGACAAAGTTGGTTCCGGACACATTCACGTCCGTGCCGTCCAGGAATTCGTAATGCAGGTTGGCGATGCCGTAAATGTCGGAGCTCGTGAGTTGCCCTTCGGCATCGCGCCACGTGCGCTGATAATTCAGCTGGAGGCCCGCGCGGCCGAGCAGACTGTTGGCGTTGTCGAGGCCGACCTGCGCGCCAAAGCGGTCCGCGAAGCCTGTGAAATCGACCGACGAATAGATCAATTGCGCCTGCGGGATGATCGACCAGCCATTGCCGAGGCCGATCCGCTTGCCGCTTTCGACCGAGAATGCATAGCCGAAACCGTCGTTATTGTTCACGATCCCGCCGACAATCGTCGAATTGAGATCGGAAACATATTTCGTCGCTTGCGCCTGGGCGTCGACATAGAAGCCGTCGTTTGCATACCACGTCAGCGTCGGGCTGATGCCGTAGCCATTGGCTTGGATGCGCCCATTGCCGTAGAACGACGAAACATTCGCATCCACGGTGCCAAACTGGGCGGTGAAACCGAAAATCAGTTTGCCCGTGCTGTTCTCCAACACGGGGCCGTCGATGCCCGCCTGGACCTTGAACTGATCGAAGGAATAGGTCGAAGCGGCGGTCGCCTGCGGCGCTATATCGCCATGTTGACCTTCGACGCGGACCCAGATCGGCGTTTGCGTGGCATTGCCCGATGGCGTCGTCGCGCCCGTGCCGTCCGTATAGCGATCGCCGACACGCTGTTGCAGGGTCGGCAGGCCGTTCAGTCCGAGCAACACCTGGGCATAGTTCTCGTAGAGCGCGACGCCCGGCTGATAGATCGGGCTGGCAGGGGCGGGATCGCTTGCAGGCGGCGAAATCAAGCTGGAGCGCAGATACCAGTCGCCATCGGCGGGCGCGCCGACAGCGTCCTTCTGCAGCGTATAGGCATAGGCTCCGGCGATGACAGCCTGCTGGCCTTGAAACACATAATTGCCTTGCAGCGAGAACGTGCCGTTCGACGCGCCGGCGACATCGATGATCCTGATGCCATTGACCGTCTGCGCGCCCAGGCCGCCGACATTGGTCACTTTCACCGACGTCGATCCCGAGGTGCTGCCATTGACCACAAGCTCGTCGGTCGCCGATGTGTCGCCGGCGAGCACCGTGTTGATCAAAAGCGTGCCGCCATTGCCGACGTAATTGCCGTTCACCGTCAGGACGGTTCCGGGCGTCGCGCCCATGTGCACGGTGCCGGCGTTGCTGAGCGATGCCACCGTCTGATTAAAGCCGTTGAGGTCGAGGGTTGTGCCCGCGTCGGTGACAAAGGCCGACCCGGCGCTGAAGGCGCCCGCAGCCCCGGCGCGCAGCGTGCTGGCGGTGAGTGTGGTGCCGCCGGTATAAGTGTTGGCGCCGGAAAGCGTTTCCGTGCTGCCGGAGAGGATCAACCCGCCGGTGCCGGAGATGACGCCGGAGAAAAGATCGTTGTCGTTGGTCAGCGTAAGCGTCTTAGCGCCGAGATTGACGGCGCCGCTGCCGGCGAGGCTTTGAATGTCGGTGCCCGCGCCGGTCAGGCCGGAAATGTCAAAGGTCGAATTCGCCACCACGCGGCTGGAGTTGCTGATCGAGCCCGTGCCCGTCAGAGCCAGCGTGCCCGCGTCGATCAAGGTTTCGCCGGCATAGGTGCTGTCGCCGGAGAGCGTGAGCACGCCCGCGCCGATCTTGGTCAAGCCGCCGGCGCCCTGGAGGCCCGCTGCGGTGCCGATGGCGAAACCGTTCGAATCGATCGTCAGTCCGCCAGCCTCGATGTTCAGCGTTCCGAGGTTGGTGATCCAGGCGGCGTTGGCGGCGTTGGCGCGCAGGACGGCATTATCGAAATTGGCCTGAGTTCCGGCGGCGAGCGTAAGCCTCGCGGTCTCCAGCGTGCCGTCGCTGATATTGAGGAAAGCCGGACCGTGCCCAGGTGCGCCACCGAGTCTCACCGAGGTCGCGGCGATGACCGTCGCGCCATTCTCGATATTCAGGATGCCCGTGCCGGCGCTGGCGACGAATAGGGTCCCATTAGCAATCCACTGCGATCCGGCGCCGGTCACGGTCACCGTGGCGGTGCCGGTCGGCTGAGTGCCGATATTGATGGTGCCCGTGCTCGTCAGCGCGCTGCCATTCTCGATGGTGAGCGTGCTCGCCCCTGGGGAGCCGATCGTAAAAGTACCTGTTGTTCCGGTGGCCGCGCCGTTGAGGCCGAGGACGGGGCTGGACACCGTATTAATAAGAACGGTGCCGCCCGCCGGAGCCGTTCCGCCAGACCAGTTCGATCCGACAGTCCAGTCGTTGCTCGTCGCTCCGGTCCAGGTCTGGGCCGCTGCCGGGCTTGCCGATAAGGCCGCAAGGATCGCCGCCGAGGCGCCCATAAAAAAAAGCCGGCACATCCAAAAAGGATTGCCGTGAACGCATCCGCCGGATGCGCGATCGTGTCCCGCCGCCGATCTCATAGTGCCGCCCCCCAAGGCGGGCGAACCAGTCCGCTCGCGAATCAAGCTTCATGGAGGGCGTACTGATTCGTCAATCGGCCAAACGAATTCGTGATCGACGCGCGGCGGCGTGGCGGCGCCGAGCGTGTTGAATTCACACCGGTGTGTCGGAAGTACACAAGCTACACATCGCGATGGATGTGCGAAACGCGGTTAATACTTCACAAACAGCTCACGACAATTTGGTGACAACGAAAAGTGCAAAATGATTGGAAGGCGCGCGCGAACATCTGCGGTTACGCCTTGGTGCCGACCCAGCCTCTGAACGTGAAACCCGCGTAGAAAAGCGCCACGTCGGTAAATCCCGCATCCCGCAAGATCGCCTCGTCCTGCTCGGGCGACAGGAGCGGCAAGCTTTCATTGATTGCGATCAGCGCGCTCTCCGCCTTCGGTGCTGGAACGCCGGACGCAATCGCAAAGGCGGCATAGCGCGCGAGCCATTTGGCTTTTTCTCCGTCGTGCTGCGGAAAGCTATGATGCGCGACGACGAACGGGGCGCCGGGCTTCAACCGCCGATGGACCTCCGCCAATGTGCGCCGGCGTTCCGCCTCCGGAATGAAGTGCAGGGTCAGAAGGCAGGTTGCCGCATCGAAAGGACCGGCCGGCGCGCTGTCGATGTAACCCTCGCGGAGGTCGACGCGCGACGCCAAAGGACCCAGCGTACGTGCCGCCAAATCGAGCATCTCGGCTGACGGATCAACGCCGCAGAAGCGCCAATGCGGCTGCGTGTCGGCGAAGACCTTCAGTTCCAGCCCGCCCCCCGCGCCAAGGACAAGCACATGGCCGTCGTCCCCAACGCGTTCGGCGAGGAGCAGGCTCGTCATCTTTTGCAGGTCTTGAAAGCCCGGGACCAGCCGCACGGGGCCTTCGGCATAGCGGGCTACGGTCTCCGGATTGAAAAAATGCGACAATGTTAATTCCCATGGGTGAGCCGGGGTGATCCTACATCGACTTTACGTCGAATAATTGCTGTTTGCAGACGATGCGCTGGGGCACGGCGTGTATATTTTCCCGAAGCGCAGCACCTATCGAATTTATATGAGCCCCAAGCGTATCTTTGGAGCATGTCGAAGTTGCCGGGAGCTGAGCCATGCATAGCTCCGTAATTCAATCACGCCCCGCAGAACAGGAGCCGCTTCGCTCGATTGGAGCCACGGACTCCCAATCTGACCATTGGCGCGAATGGGCCGACGACGAGGCGCAAATCGTCGCGGATCATCGGCCTGCTTTGGTGATCGGCCGGATCGCTTTGGCGGTCGGTGTTTTCGCGCTGATCTGCGGCGCCATCCAGATGGTGTTGACCCTCCTCCATATTGGCTAAAGCGCGCCAGGATTTCCGCTGCACCGCATGCGGGCTCTGAAAGCGACGAATGTACATGCTCGCGGATATTATTCGGTTTCGGTGGCTCAAAATGCTGCGCGAACCAGACAAACAGTCCCGCCTTCATCTGCACTTATTCGTCCGTCAAGTCGCTTTTGTCGTCCTGTGCAGTCTGCCCACCTTACTCATCGATCGGCACAGGCCTGCGCTTTTCCTGCTCATGATGCGCGGAATGTTCGGTTTCTCGGCGCTAGGGGCGTTCGGCGCCGCTGTTTTCATGCGCCGCCCGGTGTCCAGCACAAGTCTTTGCATTTGGGATCACGCCGCGGCGATGCTTCTCATCACTGTTGCGGTCTCCGTGGCGATCCGGCTGCTGCACTTTGCCTGACGATTTCTTGTTTGGGCGCCGCGCGGGGCAAGCATTGACCCCGCGGCCATTCTCGCCTATCTGAGGGGTGCTGCATCGCAGCACGAGGCGTTCCAGTCGCGTAAGTCGGTCATGGACCGGCGATCTGTCGAGCGCTCTTTCTCTTACTTCCCATGGCGGCCCGATACGCGGGGCCGGCTCCGCATAAACCGGGCGCTTTCCGCGCGGCGCGAGCCGCAGCGGCCGGGATGCCCATTTCCGAAAGAGACAAAGTGACTCAATTTACCGATCTCGGTCTCTCCGAGGTCCTCCTCCGCGCCCTTGCTGCCGAAGGCTATTCGACCCCCACACCCATCCAGGCTCAGTCCATCCCTTTTCTCCTTGAGGGCCGCGATTTGCTCGGAATCGCCCAGACGGGCACCGGCAAAACGGCTGCCTTTGCCCTGCCGATTCTCGACCGGATCGTGCGCGCGCCGCGCCGGCCGCAGCCCCATAGCGTTCGCGCGCTGGTGATAGCGCCCACCCGTGAGCTCGCCGCCCAGATCGCCCAGTCGTTTCGGGCCTATGGCAAATTCATGCGCATCAGCGTCGGCGTGGTCGTCGGCGGCGAGGGCCACGGCCCGCAGATCAAGCAGCTTGCGCGCGGCCTCGACATTCTCGTGGCGACGCCCGGCCGTCTGCTCGATCATCTGAGTGCCGGCCGCGTGCGGCTCGACATGGCCGAGGTGGTCGTTCTCGATGAAGCCGACCACATGCTCGACCTCGGCTTTTTGGAGCCGATCCGCCAAATCGTCGCGAAGCTCCCGAAGGTGCGCCAGAATCTTTTCTTCTCGGCCACGATGCCGCGCGAAATCGCCGGGCTGGCCAAGGACATGCTGCGCGATCCGGTCAATGTGTCGATCACGCCCGTCGCCACGACGGCCGAGCGCGTCGCGCAGGAAATCCTCCTTGTCGATGCGGCGGCCAAACCCGGCATTCTGGTTGAGCTGCTCGGCCGGCCGGACTTTCGCCGCACCATCATTTTCACCCGCACCAAGAGGGGTGCCAACAAGGTGACCGATCATCTGGAAGCGGCGGCCATTTCAGCCGCAGCCATCCATGGCAACAAGAGCCAGGGGCAGCGTCAACGCGCGCTCGATGATTTCAGAAAGGGTCAGATTCGCGCGCTCGTGGCCACCGACATTGCCGCGCGCGGCATTGACGTCGATGGCGTCACGCATGTGGTGAATTATGAATTGCCCGACGTCGCGGAAACCTATGTTCACCGGATCGGCCGCACGGCGCGTGCCGGGCGCGAGGGCACGGCTGTGTCGTTGTGCGATTCCGGCGAGCGCGGCCTGCTGCGCGCTATCGAACGGCTGACGCGCCAGTCGCTGCCGATCATCGACCGGCGCAGTGAGCCTGGCGAGCAGCCCGCGGCGGCGCCGTCGCGCGGCCCCAAGCCGGCGCAGCGTAACCACCGCCAGAAACCGCGCTTTGCCGGCAAGGCAAAGTCCAGCGGACCCGCGGCGCGCGGCAATCGGCGGCGTCAGGGCGGCCGGCCGCAGGTGGCGGCTGAATAACAAGCGAGGCGCGTCCCGCGGGCCTTCCGGCTTCGCCTGACGCGCGACGCCCGCTCTATGATGCTGTCCCCGCGTAGGACATCTCGCGCTCCTCGATTTCAAATTCCGAATCCGAGACCGCGCGCGGGGGCTGATGAATCGGGTCGGCGCCAATCGTGCCGACAAGCGTCGCCAGATAGTCCGGCGCGCTCACCCGCTCGAGCTCGGCGCGGGCATGCTCCAACCGGTCGGCGATGCCGAGCCGGTTGGCCTCGTCCTGGTGGCCGGCGCGTGCCAGGAATTCCCGCAGGTTGCGGGTATGGCGCGCCCACAGCGCGACATCCCGCTGCTGCTTCATCGTCAGGCGCTCGCGATACCAGTCGCTCGCGAGTAGCGCCTCGCGGGTGAAGAGCGCCCGTATCTCGGGATCGCTCGCGGTCTTTCCCTCGTAGCTCCCGCGCGCCATGATGTGGAGCAGCGCTTTCAGCGGCGGGCAGGCGTCATCGATCGTGCCGTCGGTGAAATAGCCTTCGGCGACACGCTGCTGCGCCTCGACGATATTGTTGACCCCGTCGGCGAACACAGCGGCATCCTGAAGCTCGGGCTTCAGAATCTCGTCCGTGAAGACGACCGTCGGATTGTCGAAGACGCGCCCGAAATAGGTGTGCACGAACTTGGCCGTGATGCGATAGCCGAGGCGGCTCGCCAGCACCTGCTTGCCGTCGAAACTATAATCTTCGAGCTTCTCCAGATGCCCGGCCTCGATCAGCCGCTCGGGGTCGCGCTCGTGCGGGAACAGCCGGCACCAGATCTCCGGGATCAACAGGCTGATGTCGTGGTCCACGCGGAAGTGCGGACCGATGAAGCCGGCCGCCGAACTGAAGCCGCCATAGCCCGTGAGCAGCATCGAGACGAGCGCATTGTTGAGATCGGCCGTCGTCTGGATGGCGTTGAATGGCCCCTTGGTGAGCGCGCCCTCGGATCCAGCGCCCGTGGTGCTGGGCGATGTGCCTGTCACCGAGCAGACGTAATCCATGAACAGCTCGGGCAGTTCCTGGTAATGGATCGGCCCGTAGACGCAGAGCGCGCGGATGCCTTCCTCCGGCCGGTTGTTGCGCCGGCCCGAGAGCACGGCGATCACCGGAAACAGCACCGACGCATCGAGCGGCAGGCGCCGATAGAGCCGCGCGCCCATATCCGCGATATAGCGGTCGCGCGGGCGTGCCATGTCGGGCCGCAATTGCAGATAGCGCGGGTTCTTCGTCGGCTTGCCGCCGACGATCCTCGGCTCGGCCGAGCAGATCGAATAGCCGTCGTCGGTGCGAGCGGCATTGTGGGCCACATGTTCACGCATCGGGCGCGTGAAACTGTCTTGCACGGCGACGTCCTCGACGATGCGCTGATTGTCGGCGCGGGTGAGCGGCTGGAAGTTGGAGGAGAATAATCCGGGGCTCGACATGTCCGCCTCGGTCTGCCGGTCGAGCCCGGGATGAATGGCATCGTCGGGCCGCTGGAAGAGCCTGAATTCGCAGTTCTGCGCCAGTTTGAGGCTCGGATGCCCGAGATAATATTCGCTCGGCAGCCCGATGAGGCGCTCGGTGGCGACCACCACCGTGGCGGTGATGTCGTCCTCCATCTGGACCTTGTCGGCGGCGACGAAGTCCTGCCTCAGCTTATAAGTCCGCCAGGCGCCATTCTCTTCGCGGCCGATCCGCAGATAATTGGCGACGAGCTTGCGGCCGCCGTATTTGAGCTCATGTCCGGGGGCGCCGTTGATGATGTCGACGCTGAAATGCTGACGCCAATCCTTGCCCCATTCCGGGCAATAGAAGCGCTTGATGACGAACACCAGTGCGCGCACATGGTTCGGAATGCCCTCGAGCCAGGCGTTGTACTTCGGCGTGAACTCCGCAGAATTGGGCGTGAGAAGCTTGATCACCGAGCCGAGCGAACGCTCGGACGACAGGATCGGCCGCGACGGGCCGCCGCCGTTGGCGTCGCGCACGTTGGGAAGACGTGCGTCACCATAGTCGCGGTCGAAGATTGCCTGAACGAGCGCCATGTCCTCTTCGAAGTCGCGCACATGGAACGACCCGGGCAATACGGCATCCACCAGGCTTTTGCTGATCTCCGACTTGCCGCCGCCGGAGACCGTGCAAGGCTTGTGACAGAACGTGCCCTCGGGCAGCGTGCCGATCAGCCGCCAGCTCGGCGCCCCGCCGTACTTGGCCATGCGGACCTTGTAGCCGCTCGGATGGATGTAGATCTGGCCGGGCAGCAGCTTCAGGTGCTGGGTCTCGCCATACCGCGTCCAGGTAATGTCCTGGCGATGGATATCGATCTCCATGTCTTCCGGCATGTAGTGGATTTCGGGATAGATCGTGTCGGTGGCATAGCCCGACGCATGGAACTCGGCACGGTCTCCCAAGAGCGCGAGCACCTCGTCGAGCCGGTGCTGCTTGGAGCTTGTGAGCCGCATGAGGTCGGGGACGAACCGGTCGCCCAGGCTGAAGGTCGCGAACGCCAGCGCGCCGCCGGCATGCTCTTCTTCGGCGCCGCCGAACAGGTTGGCGCTGAAGCCGATCTGGGTCTTCACTTCCTTCTTGCAATAGCCGAAGTAATTGTCGGCGAGGATGGTCACCATTACGCCGTCCATGTCACGCGAGGTGATCTTGAACGCGCGGCCCTCGTTGTAGATCTCGTTTTCGTCGGTCCAGCACATGCCCGCGGCCCGCTGTGCCGGGGTGGCGTCGCTGGTGCGCGGGAGGCCGAGGTCCTTTTTCTTCAGTCGCGTGAGATGCGGCGCGAGGATCACGCAGCCGCTGTGGCCGGTCCAGTGGTCCACGTCGAGCGCGGCATCGTTGGCCGGAAGATAGGGATCGCCGGCATTGCCGAAGATGCTCTCGACGAAGTCGAGGTTCGAGACCAATCCGCCGGGGACAAAGAATCGAATCTCCGTGCGCTTTTCGGGCGAGACCTCCGGCACGGCGGGGCAGACGAGCGGCCGCAGCAGCAGCGAGACCATGGTCTCGACCGGCTCGGACCAGTTGGCGGTGAACGGCAAGCGCAGCAGTTCGGGCGGCGGCCGCAGCGCCTCTTCGAGCAGGCGAACATAAGTGGCGAGCGGCACGCGGGTCTTGTCCGCCGGGATCGGCAGGCCGCCCTCGGCGACATGAAAGACGCCTTGCGTCGTGCGGCGATCGCTGACCGGGTTGTGCAGAACGCCATTGTCGAGCCGGTAGCTCGAGACGAGTTCGTTGTGCCAAGCCTCGGCGTCGACCGGCAGCGACAGCTCGCGCGCGAGCCCATATTGATCAAGAATGAAGGTCTCGGCAGGCAGGCGCACCGGCGCGGTGGCCGCAACCTCCGTGAGCAGCTTGTCGATGTAGCGCTGAATTCGCGCATCGACGGCGCAGAGGTGATGCGAGAGCAGCCGGGTCTGCTCGCGGTAGCGGGCGAAGAGATCGCCCGCCAAGTGAAGCAGCTCCCCGTCGCCGTTCGCTTCTGGAATGCGGACGCCCATCGCCGCAAGCTTGAGCAGAATTGACCCTATGGCCGCGGACCGCTCCGGCAAGTAAACCGACCCGTCCGCCCTCAATCCGACCGTGCGTTCCAGCTCCATGCGTTCCTCCACGCCCGGCGTCACTCAGGACTTGCCACCACGCTTCCCAATCGCCGGCTTGCCGGGTTTTCTTCGAAACCCTGGAATTGAGAGATTAGCTGCGACACGAACGCGGAGCCATAGTCTTCTTCAGGGGCGGAGGTTTTCCTTCGCGCACGCCTGGCGCGCAGAGCTAAGCCGTTCGTGCACGGTCCCCGAGAACCTTCGCCGCACCAGCCGCTTTGAAAACTATGCAGCAATTCAATTACATGGCGCGTTCGTATTTTTATGCCGGAACGCGCGTCGCATATCCGGGGCGCGGATTTTCAGATCATCGAATCCGCGTCCAAATCTCCCAGCATGGCGTCAGATCATGTTCGCTGAAGTCGGCCTGCAACGCCGGCCTGAAAAGCTGATTGAGGTCGGAATAGCTTTTGTCGGCATTGCAGCGGCGCATGAAAGCGGCATCGACGTTGCGCAGATAGTGCCGCATATCCGCCGGCGACGGCGTGCCGAAGGTGCGCCCGGTCTGCTGCCAGAGATTGATCCCGACCGGGGAGCGCGCATCGAGACGGCGCGCGAAATAATCGAGGCTCGCAACCGTCATGACTCGCGTCGCGCTATTCACAAATCCGTGCTGGCGCGCCGCGTCTGCGGCGGCGTCTACGGATTGCGCCAAATCAACGAACGCGGCCTCATTCAAGATTGGCGCGGCGGCGAAAAAAGCTTGCGGCGGGTTCGGCCCTCGCGAAATCCGGTTGAGGTCGCCTGCCACAGCGATCGTTTCGCGCGTAACGACGGTGCCGGGCAGAAGCCGCGCGACGGCCGGATCGATCGTTGCCTGGGGCGCGTCGCGAACCGCAATCCAGGTGGCCGAGTAGATAATGCCGCCCAGCCAGGGCCCCAAAATCGCGAAGGCGAGAGCGACCTTGGCCGCATTGATGCCGGCTGCGGAGCTTCGCGCCAGCGGCAACGGCGCAAGCAATAGAGCCGTTGCTGCAATCAGCAACAGTCCGCCGGTGTCTTGGCTCTCGGATGCCAGAGTGCCGAGGCCGATGATCACGACGAGCAAGGGCGCGCGCCAGCTTCGCAGGAGAACGAGCGGACGCGCCAGGACGGCTTTTGACCCATACCCGATGTGCGGCGCGACCAGGACCGCAAGCACACCGAGCGCCAACAGTCCGGGCAAGGATTTCAAAATGACGGAGAGGGCGGCATAGGCAATCCCGCCTTTGTTGAGGGCCGCCATCGCGCGGATGTCGTGGACGTAAGCGCTCGGCAGGTGCGTGGTGATCTCCAGGGCGACGATCACCGACAAAAGAAGCAGGGCGGCGCGCAGCGCGAGGCTTCGCTTGACCGGCGACAGAATTGCGAAAAAGCCAACCGCGCAAAAGCCGACCACAAAGCCCGTGACTTTGGTCGCGAGCATCGCAAAGAGCAAATAGGCGATGACGCTTGCACCCGCCCAATTGCGACGCAGCGGCGTCACCCCCCAGACGAAGGTGAGAAAGAGCAGGGCAGTGGTGAGCCGGTTATAGCCGCCGTAATAGTCGAAGTCGGACGCGCTCGCATTTCCGAAAAGGAACGGGAAAAGCGTCGCGACGGCGACAATTCCAAGAACGAGAAGCGCACGCCAGGCGTTTCGCTGGCGGCTCGCGAGATAGAGCGCGGGGAGGACCGCCGTCAGCCATTGCGTCAGTTGATAGGTGAGAAACGGCGCGAACAAAGCCGCGAGCTTCAGCGAAATCCAACCCTGCACAAGCGGCCACGCGCCGTGCGGAACCGAAAAATCGCGATGCGGCCATTGTCCCTGCGCGATTCGATAGCCGCCGTCGAGAATAGCGACAAAATCGCCGGCGTAATGACCGATCGGAACGTGCTTCATCACGAGAAGAATCGCCGCGGCGGCCAGCGTTATTCCAATCGCGGTCAGGACAGCGACAAGCGGGACACTTGTGCTTCCAACCGTGCCGCCGCTGTTCTTCGAGCGTATTGCGATCGCTTCGGACATGAGCCCCCGGCAAGAATTGTCTATAGTGACGCCCGGCACAGAAACGAATTGCCGCGGGAATGCGCCCGGTCTCAGGCGCCGGGACGAGCATCGACACTGGCACCCCGAAGTAAATTCAGGATGAAAGGTGCCGGCAATACATTGGCATTCCGTCAAAGTTGAAAGCCAGTAGGGTTAACGTTGATTATAATTTGAGAAGTATCGGGCCGCCATCTAAGACACGAAGAGATCGGACGCGAGCCCGAATGGAAGTTTCCACGACAAGGTCCATTCAATCGCTCGAGCAAATCTTTGCGCAACGTGTTCATGGAAACCAAGCCAGACTTTGACAGCGCGTCCTGCGAAAGTCAGGTCACGCTTGACCATGGGCTAACGATTCCGCTGGTCATCGACCTCGATCAAACGCTTCTTTCCACCGACACCTTTCATGAATCGCTGCTCTTGTTTCTGAAACGGCGACCGGCGGAAGCCTGGAAAGTGCCGGGCTGGATTTTTGCCGGACGGGCCATCGCAAAACATCGCGTGGCAGATGCGGTCACGGACGATGATGCAGCTCTCTTTCCGGCTCGCCAGGACTTGGTCGGGCTCGCTGAGAGGGAAGCGGCGCGGGGCCGCAAAATCGTTCTCGCGACGGCGGCCGATCATACGATTGCCGAGAAAATCCAGCGCCGTTTTCCGTTCATACAGGAAATCATCGCGACGTCGGACGGCCGAAATCTCAAGGCAGCGGCCAAAGCCGAAGCGGTTGCGGCGCGATTTCCCGAAGGCTTCATCTACGCCGGCGACTCGAAGGCCGATCTTCCCGTCTGGAGCCGCGCCGTCGCGGCAATTTTCGTCGGTCGCTCCGCGGCCATGGAACGGGAAATCCGGACGCGAACCGATCTCACCGCGGTTTTGCCGACGAAGCCGCTGGATCTTTCGACGCTGCGTCGTGGCTTGCGCCTGCATCAATGGGCAAAGAACGCGCTTGTTTTCGTACCGCTCGTTCTCGGCGGCAAAGCCCATGATCCGCGGGCCTGGCTCTATGCGCTCGGCGGCTTTATCGCGTTGAGCCTGCTCGCCTCGGCCAATTACGTTCTCAATGACTTATCGGATCTTTCCGAAGATCGCCGGCATTGGTCGAAGAGGGCACGGCCGATTGCCAGCGGCGATCTGTCCATCGCCTTTGCGCTTTCCTTTACCGCCGCGGCCGCTTTGTGCGCGTTTGGGATTGCGGCGCTCATCGGTCGCGACTGCGTCTTGGTGCTCGCGCTCTATCTCGGCATCAGCCTCGCTTATTCATTCCGCCTCAAGCGGGAGCCGCTCGTCGATATTTTCGTTCTTGCGTCGCTTTTCACGATTCGCCTCGGGCTCGGCGTTGTCGTCAGCCACGTCGTTTTCTCGCCATGGCTGTTCGTCTTCTCGATGTTTATCTTCCTGTCGCTTTCGGCCGCCAAGCGCCAGACGGAGATCACGCGGATGGTCGCCCATGGGCTACGGGAGACGCCGGGACGCGGCTATCGCGCCGATGATCGCGAACTTGTTTTGACGCTCGGCGTCGGGGCGATGCTTGCGACAATCGTCGTGATGGTCATTTATCTCGTCGAAGAAGCTTTCCCGCAGGGTTTCTACAGACACCCGTATTTTCTCTGGGGATTTCCGGTCGTCATCTTTCTCTGGCTCGCGCGAATCTGGTTCCTGTGCCATCGCGGTGAGCTCAACGACGATCCCGTCGCATTTGCGCTGAAAGACAAGGCGAGCCTTCTCTATGGAGCGATGATGGTCCTCCTGTTCATCGCGGCTTTAGTTTAGGATGCGTGGGGGTTGGTTCGCGCCCGATAAATCTCTGACTGGTTCCGATTGCGCGGGTTCATGGATAGCCTTGTGAGACAACGATCCTCGGGCCACGGCCTGAGATTTCTGATCGCCGGCGGCTTCGCCGCGTTTGTGAATTGGCTGATACGCTTTCCCTTGTCGACATTCCTCCCGTTCGACGTTGCGGTGGCGATCGCCTATGTCATCGGGATGATGATCGGCTTTACGCTTTATAGCCGCTGGGTTTTTCCGCCGTCGCCCATTCCGCTCGCAGGGCAAATCGCCCGCTTTATAGCCGTCAATGCAGCCGGGGCTGCTGTCGTCATCACCGCGGCACCCGCGTTGGCCTCACTCATCGCCAACGGCGGCCTGCCGCTCTCCATTGCCTTGGCGATCGGTCACGCGGCTGCAATCGCTTTCGGTGCGATCGTGAATTATTTCGGTCATAAGCTCATTACCTTTGCTGCCGCGGCATAAGGTTTGTCCGCAATCGCGTTAATTGCTCATATCGAGCGCCCAGAAAACGAGATAGCGCGTGCCGGGCGCATAGGCCGTCGCGATGCCAAGGCGGCTCATCTTGGGCGCGATCAGGTTGGCATTATGCGCCGGCGAATTGCGCCAGCCGTCGAGGGCGGCGGGCAGAGAAAAATATCCGGCGGAGACATTTTCCACGGCAGTGGCTTGCGCCAGATGCGCCGCGTCGAAACGCGCCGTGAGCGTGCCGGTGATCGTATGACTGAGGACATCATGCGCCGCCATCGCGTCGGCCTGCGCTTGCGCCAATCTTTGCAGGGCCGGGTCGGGCGTGACGGCGCCGAGCCCTTGGGTCTCGCGATATTGCGAGATCAAATGGGCGGCCTCAACCGGATCGACATGCACTTGGCGTGCGGCGCGGTCGCGTGCGCCCGTACCCAGCGCAGGCGTGACAGGTGGCGGCGCAGGGGGCGGTGTTTCGACATTTGTCGCGCAGGCCGCGAGCAGAAGTGGCGCGGCCAGGATGAGCTTGCGGGACAGAGGCGACATGGGGCGGGGCGGGCTGGACGTGAGGGGAAGGGCGATTGGCTTTAGCCGGTGTTGGTTTTCTTGCCCAGCCCTTCCGGCGCGATTTCGCGGTTTGGAGATGCTGAAAATTTGTCGATGTTTGCCGAAGATCTCAGCGTCATTTCATGCTGGCTGTGCTATAAAAGCCATGGCGAGACATTGCGCGGTCCGTCAGTTCCAATGACGTCGGCGCGATGCGTTTTGTCGCCGGTCGTTTTTTTTGAGTCCAAATTATAGTCAATGGGGTTGTCATGCCGAACGTCTATGTTGAGGCGCGGCCGAAAGGGCGTCCCGAGGGAACGCGGATTGATGACTATGTCGTGGAAGACGGCGCGCATTGCGTACTCATTACGCGCACCACGCAGCACCAAGCCATCGCATGGGCCAAGAAAAATGGCCACAATCCACTGGTCACGCGCGTCCGCCACTTAAACGATAAGCTGAATCCGGGTCACTGGCGTTCGGCTTGATCGGCGAATTGTCCGGTTTCGACCTGGTCGCCGTAATAATAGGGATCATCGGTTAGATCGGTCGCCAGGGCCCTGATCGCGGCGCGCAAATTATCCGCCATCCTGCATTGGGGCGAGCCATGACCTTTCGACGCGCCATACATTCGCGAAAGGGAAAGCGAACGGCCCATTGATTTAAGCAGCTCCGTCCGTTCCGCGCTGCCGAAGCCAGCAGAAATCGAACTCTTGGTCATGGCATTACATTCCTTTTAAATAAATTGATTGAACAGCTACAAATCCGTTTCTCAACGCACTCTTTGCGGAAGCGACGGGAAAGAGAGCAATCGGCATTTATGCCGTGCTTTACCCCCCGTTTTAAAACGACGGCCATCAAAAAAGGCCGCCGCTCTAAATCAGCCCCGCACGCTACGCCGCCGGGCGATCCGATCCCCGCATCGGGTGAATCGAAACGCCCATCTCTCCGTCAAAGAGCTGTGCAAATGGCAGCTTGTGTGCGGTTCTGTACCTTCAGCTTTTTCATTATGCGATGGACATGCACCTTGATCGTGCTCTCGCTGATGCCGAGCTCTTGCGCGATGACCTTGTTCGGCCGTCCTTCGCGAACGGCACCGAGGACCGCCATTTCCCTCGGCGTGAGGTCGTTCAACGCGCCTTGCCTGGGCTCTCTATTATTTGCGCAAGCAGAAAGGACGCAGGTCGGAAAATATGTCCCTCCGGCGATTCCGAGTTTGATCGCCTCGGTCATGACGTCGAGAGTGACGCTCGTTGGTATGTATGAGCGGGCGCCGAGCTCGAACGCCGCGAGAACCTCATCGGCGTCTTCTGAATCGGCCAGCACCACAAACGGCGGACAATCGCCGATTTGGCTGAGCGAGTGTTTCGCGACCGCGATATCGCGGCGTGGCTCCGCGCCGGGCGTAAAAAGCACCAGCAAATCATAAGTCGCCACGTCCTTTTGCAGGCGAGGATCGTCTGCACCGGAAAACGCGACAATGTCGAAATGGCCGCGATCCGAAAACGCGCGCAGTAGGCATTCCCGCAAGAGCTGACTAACGCCGATCAGACCGAGTCTTGGCCGGCTGTCGATATCCTCGCGGAATGCTTTGTCGTGGTATTTCTCACCAGAGGGAGAAACAGGAGAAACAAATCGAGTCTGAAATACATCTGAAGAATAACTCATAACGATACGCCACTCCCCAACCAGCAGCTTCGCTATTGATCTGCAATGAGAATCACCCCCGGGTTTATGAAATTGTGGCTTTTCTATGACAAAAAGGTAGCGTAATTAGGACGTCGATAATATTTTGACGATGATTTGCGTAGCATAAGGTACAAGATCGAGTCAACCGCAGAGTGCATTCCGATATTTTACAGCTATGACGTGGATAGATTCGAGTGCCTGAAGCCGTCCTAACGCCATTTCGACCCCGCAGAAATTTTAAAGAGTGCCAAGTGCGTTCAAGTGTGCGGTTCAAGTGCGGCTGCGGTGCCAAAAACGCGATTGCCGATTACGCAAGAAACTTAAACGAGTTCATTGCAATAAAGATGAACGTAAATTCCACGCGATGACAGTCGAAAGCGGTTCCCCGCTGATCGTCTTACGTCATCCTCTCCGGGCGCTAAGCCCATGATCCGAAACGAAAGGCGAAGCTATTCGCCGCGATTTGTCTAAGGCCGCCTCTCCGGGCTCTTTAAGAGCGAACCCGGCGCGGGGGGACTCCCGGAACAACAAAAAGCGCTCAAAATCCCCGACAGGCTGCACTCCGCCTGTGCGCCGGGCCGCCTTCCGGCCGTTGGGGCGACCGGGAAGAGGGCCATTAGGTCATTCAGAAAATCTTGGGTCGTGATCCTGCTGGATGATCGTCGCGTTGTTCCCATTGCGATCGTGACGCTCGATGATCGTGAAACCACCCCAATGTTTCACTTGAACCGAGACGTCGTTTCCAGCCGGAGTCTGATAAATTGTTGCCGAATTGGCGCCGCTTCCGTCGTTCTGCATGTACAGCCAGACGGCCGTGGTCAGCACCGCGGCGCCTATCAAAAATTCGGTTCCGCATTTGAGCAACATGGCTTCGCTCATCAATTGTTGGCCAACAGGCTCTCGATATTGCCGAATTGAATCGTCAGCGCATTGTTCGTGTGCCCAATCTGGGTGACATGCGCGACATTCAACGTGCCTGTTTGCACGATTTTTGTCGTCGGGGTCGTGCCCACTTGGCCGACCACGGCGATATTGTTGACGCTGCCCTGCGTCACGTTCGTCGTCGGAGTGCCGCCGATCTGGATCGCGCCGTAAATCGAGACGCTCGGTGTGTTGAAATTGTAGATCACTTGACCCGAGGGGAAAGAGAACGACCCTGCCGCCGAGGCGGCGCCGGCTGCCGACATCGCGGCAATCTGGACGAGCGCGAACGCACTAATTTTGCCGAGCTTCTTCATGCCGCACTCTCCATTGAGCGATGCGTTGCAGATCGCCGTACCGGACACATCACGCCACGGCGTTGGTTTGCGTAAAATAGAAGCGCCGCCCGATGGACGGCGCTTCTACTTGGGTCAATCCTGAGAAACGATCGCGCCGTTGCCCACGCCGAACTGCAGCGTGACCGCATTGTTGAAATTGTGCGAGCCGCTCTGCGAAACGCCCGATTCGTTGCCGGCGCCGAGTTGGCCGACGAAAGCGTTGTTGAAGTTATGCGAACCGCCCTGCTCGACGACCGCGGCATTGAAGAAACCGGCCTGGCCGACGAAAGCATTGTTGATGTTGCTACCGGCGAACGCCGCACCGCTGGACAGCGCGACAAATGCTGAGACGAGAAGAATCTTTTTCATGGAATATCTCCCAAACAAAGGCTGAGATCGCGCGCTCTGCAAGTAGTTCGCGCTGCTATGACGCGGCTCTTTGCTCCACATCATGGCTAAATACTAATGAAATTCAGTAATTTAGTTCCACTTGTATATTAGTTCATAAGAAAAACATATAAATAACTATATTTACTGACTTTTTTACGAATTTACAACCAGCTATTACATAAGTTTAATTAACAAACGGCGATGTTTATATTTTTGTAAACCATTTTATATTTCGTCATAAACTAAGGTTTAAGCTGCGTTGGGCTCGCGCTCCGAGAGGAACGCCGCGGTCGTGCCGGTTGCGGCAAAGACAACGCTATGGTGTGGCGCAAAGCGCACGCGACGAAAAATTGTGGTCGAACCCGTCAGCGGGCTTCGCGTCCGGCTTCAGGCAAACACACGCGAAACCGCCCGCGCCGAAGCGCCGTTCGCCGATAAGGCCCGTCGAAGCCTCTGTTATTGGGCTGCGGGCCGGCTGCGGGCCGCCCGATCCACGGCGCCGCTCAGGCTGCGAGGCCCGGTGTTGCCACCATACTACAGCCCCCATCAAAGAGCGTGGGCGGGGGGATTTTGGGCGGCGAAGCTGCTACCGTCTACAACGTTTAATTCATTGCGAACTCAGGTGGCGGGGCTGCTGAGTGGCGAAGATTTTTGTGCCAGACGCGAAGAGAATAAGCCGTAAGAGGTGGTGCGTTGCATTGGCCACGTGGGCCCTGTTTGCGGCCCCGGCTTTTGCGCAGCAAATTCGTACAGCGAACGTGCCGGCGGCGCTGACGCCCGATCGGCTGCGGTTGGGCGGCGGCGGTGGCGTCTCAAACGCGGTGATCTCCGTCCCGGTTGCCGGGGTCCAGAAGATTCCACGCGATGCGAAACGGCGCTGGGCCGTCGTAAGACGCGTCGTCATCGACGGCGACTTCCCGGAATTGCAGGGACAAACGGCGGCGCTGATCGCCCACGTTCAAGGCCAGAGGCTCAATCTCTTCGACGCCTATCAATTCGCCGCAAGCGTTCAGCAAGCCTATGCCGATGCCGGCTATCCGCTTGTAAGTGCGGTTCTCCAGCCCCGATCGTTCGCGCGCGGCGAGATCCATATCGAAATCGTTGACGGATTCATCGAAGACGTCGACCTCTCGGGCGTCCCGGCGGAGCTGCGTAAGCTCGTGCACGACCGGATGGCGGGAATCATCGGCCGCAGGCATCTGAAGCTTGCGGACATCCAGCGCCATGTTCTGTTGATCGGCGAACTTCCCGGCGTGACCGGTGCCACGGGGACAAGGCCCGGCAATGAGCCGGGCGGCGTCATATTGATCGTCCAGGCGACGCTGACGCCGTTCACCTACACCCTCGGCGCTGAAGATTATCTGCCGAGCCAATATGGGACCGTTCTCTACGGCCAAAGCTTCACCCTCAACAATACGTTGGGATATGGCGAGACGATCCACGCCGAAGCGTCATCGACCGGCGACCTCGGCAATTTCTTTAACGGCACGGCCAGATCGCAGGCCTTCGGCTTCGGCGGCGTCGTACCCATCGGCCCGGACGGGTTCAAAGTCGGCGCAAGCTATACCCAGTCGCGTGTCTCGCCGGCGCCAACCTTTGGCGAATTCGCCCCGACCGCGCCGGATACGGAAGGCGTGCACGGTGATCTGCAGCGCGCTTCGGTGCGGGCGGGCTATCCTCTGATCTTATCGTCCCAGCAGACGGTTCGCGCGCAACTCGGTTTCGATTTCACGGACAATGTCGCCAATGTCGGTCCGGGCCCGAATTTCATCGCCCCGGGGCCGACGCCCATCTTCAATATCTTTCACGACCGGTATGAGGACGTAAAACTCGCGGGCGAATGGGACGTCAACTTCCCCTGGGCGCTCGGCGGTAGAGCCGCGAGCGCGCTGGTCTATACGCACGGCCTTGGCGGGCTGAATGGCACGGGGCTCGTTCCGCTTTCGGAGCCTGGCGCGAGTCCCGACTTCAACAAGCTTGCTGCCGAGGTGCATATCACGCAGCCGCTGCCGGAGAATTTCGTCTTCGCCGGGCTCGGTCGCGCGCAAAGCAGTTTCCATCAGCCGCTGATGGAGGCGGAACAATTGCAATTGGCCGGCCCGGATGTTCTGTCCGGCTTTGCCCTGGGAACGCTTTTCGTCGACGAGGGCGCCGTCACCCGCGGCGAGTTGCAGCGTCCGATCCCGCTCCCCATCAAGGGCGGCGTGGCGATCGCGACGCCTTATGTCTTTGGCGCCTGGGGCGGCGGCCGGTTCAACGAGAATGTCACCGGCCTCAATCCCTTTGTGCACGCCACGTCCTTTGGCGGCGGCCTCCGCACGAATGCCAGCATCATCGGTTGGCCGTTCAACGAGACGCTCAACTTCGAAGTTGCCCGCGTCTCCTCCAATGTGAGCTTCGCGAGAGACGGTTGGGTTGCCTCGTTCCTCTATCAAATGACCGAGCAGCAAAATCCTTTCACGGCGCCGCCGGCGGGGCTTGAAAGGCCGCCCGAGGAAATGCCGCTGAGCTTCGGCGATTCGGGTTTCTATGCCGGTCTGAATGCCGGCTACACCATCGACGGCAGCCCGCGGATTTCCTCGACCGGCCGCGTGGTTTCAAACGCTGCCGACGTCCGCTTCTTCTCGAACGGCGCACCGGTCTCCGCCGCCAATATTACCGGCTCGGCGCCTGCCTTCGCCGATTCGCCGATCGGCGGCGGCCAGTTCGGCTACAATCTGACCAACGATCATTGGTTGGCGGGCTTTGAGACCGATATCCAGGGCGCCGGTCAATCGTCGTTCTCGACCTCGTCGCGCACCGCGACTGCCAGCTCGGCTGGCGTGCCGGAAACGGTCACGACGACCTTCAACGATCAAAAGAGCCTGGATTGGCTCGGCACGGTGCGTGGCCGCTTCGGCATTATGGCGACACCGCAATTGCTGGCCTATGTCACGGGCGGTTTGGCCTATGGCGAGGTCAGCGCCGAAACCCGTGGCACGCAGATTTGGTCGGGTGCTGGCCTTGGTCCTTTCTCCGCGCTCGCATCGTCGTCCGTTGCCCTTGGCGATTATTCGCAGACGCGATTGGGCTGGGTGGCCGGCGCCGGTCTTGAATGGATGTTCGCGCCGGGTCTCAGCGTGAAAGGCGAGTATCTTTACTACAACCTCGGCTCGGCGAATTTTTCGTCCGGGACGCTTACGACCAACGCGCTCGGATTTACCAATATCGTCGCCTCCAGTTCTTCGGCCCATTTCAACGGTCATATCGTCCGGGTCGGCCTGAACTATCATTTCGGCGCCCAGCCGGAATCCTCGTCTCTGCCGAACAGGAAGGATGCGGTCGACGACAGCGTGCCGATCTGGAATGGCTTCTATGCCGGCTTGAACAGCGGTTATTCGTCCGGCCTGAACTCGCACACGTCGACCAATTCGGTGGTCGGATCGACGGCGCTCGATCGGCAGCTTTCCGCCGGCGGCTTCACGACAAGCCTCGCGCCCGCCGGAGCGGAGGCGATCACGGGTCGATCGAATTCGTCGCCTGGCGGTTTCATCGGTGGCGCGCAGGCCGGTTACAATCTCCAGCTCAACCGGGGCCTTGTCGGCATCGAAGGCGACATCGATGGAAGCGGCGCCAGGGGCCATGAGGGCTACGGATCGAACCAAGTTTTCGGAACCGGTGCCGGCACTTTCGGCCTCGCGACGCAGGTCGATAACACCCAGGCCGTCGATTGGATGGGAACCTTGCGCGGCCGCCTGGGCATGTTCCTGCACCCGGACATTCTCGCCTATGCAACGGCCGGCCTCGCCTTTGGCGAGACGACGTCCAGCACCTTTGTCGACCAGCAATGGTCGGGGGCGTTGCTCAGCGGGTTCAAGACGTCCGGATCGATGGGCATCAGCAATAAGCTCATGGCCGGCTGGACGGCGGGCGGTGGCCTCGAATGGATGTTCTCGCCCAACATGAGCGTCAAGGCAGAATATCTGTGGTACAATCTGGGCTCAAACAATTATGAGCCCTCGCCGGCGGTCACGACGTTCGGCAAGTCCAACTCGGCGCTGCTGTTCACAAGCGCAAATTATGCTGGCGCCATCGCGCGCGTCGGGTTCAATTATTACTTCAATCCCTGACCTGCGGTCGTTGCGGACCGCAGGTTAGAACGGCGTGTCAGTCGTTCTCGACCGAGCCTTTCGGCGACGCCGGCGCCCAGCGCGATTCAATCCGTCCATATTTCCAGACCGCCAAGGCCAGGGCCCAGGTCGCGATAAATATTGCGACGATTGCTAATCCGAGACTGCCGAGGTCCAACCCGGAAATCCAGTCCCAGAACGCGCCACGGAAGTTGAGCTTGTCGCTGAGCAGGCTCAGAATCTCGACTGTGCCGATGACGAAGGCAATCACGATCGAAAGTCCGGTGATGACGAGATTGTAATAGATTTTTCGCACCGGCTGGGTGAGGGCCCAGCCGTAGACGAGATTCATCAAAGATCCGTCTAGTGTGTCCATGAGCGACATGCCGGCGGCGAAGAGGATAGGCAAGCAGAGAACCGCATACCAGGGCAGGCCGGACGCGACCCCCGAGCCGGTCAAAACGAGCAGGGCGATCTCGGTCACGGTGTCAAAGCCGAGGCCGAACAAAAGCCCGACGAAATACATCTGCGCAGGATGCTCGACGAGCTTTAGGGCCGGCCGAAGAAGACGGCTCATGATGCCGCGCTGCGCGAGCTGAGCCTCCAATGCCGCCGCATCATAAACGCCGTTGCGCATGGCGCGGAAGACTTTGGCGATGTCGATGAGGACGAACAGATTGACCAGCGCGATCAGATAAAGGAATCCGCCGGAGACGATCGTGCCGGTCAGGCCGGCGATATTGTGAAGCGCAGAATGGTCGTCGAGCAGCGGCTTCGCCAGCGCGCGCAGGCCCGCGGCCAGCAACAGCGTCAGCACGAAGACGATGCTCGAATGACCGAGCGAAAACCAAAAGCCGACGGACAGCGGCTTTTGTCCGTCCTGGATCAATTTGCGCGTTGTATTGTCGATTGCGGCAATATGGTCGGCATCGAACGCATGCCGCATCCCCAGCGTGTAGGCGGTCATGCCGATACCGATGCCAAAGACCTTGGTTCCGATGCTGAAATGCTGCGGAACCACAAAGGCGAGAAGGGTGATCCAACCGACGACATGAAGCGCGCCGATGGCCGAGAACATGCCAAGCAGAGCTGTCTCGGCCGGCGTCAGCCGCGGAAATGGAAAACGCGGCCGATGTGATGCGCCACGAAACTTCATACGGCGTCCCTCGAAAGACTTGGCGTCGATCAGGACGGGCCGATTGGAGCCGGCGAAGGCGCGCCTTTCATGCCTTCCGCCGAGGGAACGTAAGGGAAGACCGGCCTCGGCTTGGCGGTGACCGATTCCTTGCCGATGCCGAGATGAACCGGGCTGTTCGACGCCAGCGAGAACATCACATCGGGCGCATTGTCGGTCAGCGAACGGCCGTTCCACCCGGCAAAACCAAACACCGCATGCGTGCCGATTTCGTAGGGCAGGAGATTGGGGAAGAACCGGTGCGCCACATATTCGGCATAGCCATACGGGTCTTCGGCCGTGCCATTCGCCTTCACCGCGCCGGCGATCTTTTCGGTGACGAATGCGCCGTGAACCGCGAAATCATCGGCCGGCGTTCCAGCGTTGAGCCGGTTGCCGAGATCCTCGTTATATTGCGTGAAGAGCGGATGGATCATCGGCAGGCCGACGCGATTGATCGACCGCCAGCCGCCCGCGTCTGTGGCGAGCGATGCGACCGCCCAGACGCCGACTTTCCGCCGTCCGGCGTCGGCGTGCGACAGCAGTTCGCTGTCCGGAATTTCAAGGACAATGGAATAGACCGTATGGCCGGCAAAAAGATTCTTGGCCTTTTTCGGGTCCCAGCCGGTGAGGTCGATTGTCGTTCCGTCCTGAAAGGCATGGCCGACGGCATGCAAGACATCGGGCTCGATCCAAAACGGATCGCCCGCCTTTCCCGTCCAGAGGCGCAGCCCCGTCGATGCGGTCGCGGTTTCGCCGGTCACGCCCTTGAGCAACAAAGTGCCGCTCGCGTGCTGATCGCGAGCCTCTGCGCCAGTGAGTCGGCGTAGAACGAAATGTTGATGGCCCGCTGAATCGCGCGGCTCGAAGGTGATGCGATACGTCACCTCCTCGATCGCGTCGCCGTTGAAATCCACTTTGAATTCATACATGCCCTCGGGGTGATAGCCCGGGGCTGGAATTTCACCGGCAATGGAATGGCAGACGTCGATGACGAAGACGGTGCCGATCTCGCCGCGAAAAACATAAAGGTCCGTAATATCCAAACGAATGTCTTGGCGGGCGATGGGGGAGTCCAGATGATGCGACATTGGATAGACCCTCTTCTAGAAACAAAGCATAATGTATGCGGAGGCCGACACCGCGAGCCGAGTCTGACATCGAGTATCGGTCGTGAAGGAAAGAGACGCCCAGAGGCCATGAAATTGTGGGAGACCTACGCGACGGTCTTTCAATTTCGCAATATTAATATCGAAAACGCACGGGACATTACTGCGGTCAGGATGTCGTCTTCATGTCATTTGTTTCGATCTTGCAATAACATCATAGGACGCATTGTGCGTCGATATGGCCTGGCGGATGCAGCACCGTCGCAATACGATCCAATTGCAGCGTACAAATTGGCCTGAAAGCGGCGCCTTGGCTATTCAATGTCCGTGCGACCGCGCTTGGTTGCACATCATTCCCTTGCGCCGCTTCCAAAGGTGCACGCGGCTGAAGTTGCCCGAAAAACAAAATCTGCGCCAGAGTTTCATCGGTACATTTTTATATAGCACGAACCATGGGCCACGTGCTTCGCTCGCGCGATTTTGTAAAACACCAAAGACATTCGAAAGACCGCGCCAGTCTTCGAAGTGATAATTTTCAAGGCGATAAAGCGCGCGTCACAACTGCACGTAGATCCCGGAAGACTGGTTCGTTGTACCAGCGAGTTGCATTTTGGCGCGAAATCGCCGACGAATGGGGAACGTCGCGCTGAAATCTTGGCCTATCCAGCAATAGGACTCTAGGATGACGAAACCCGACGTTCGGACCTATACGAGTCCTGCTGGCGGCTGGGGCGCGCTTCAGGCCACAAGTGAGGCACTGGTTGAACAGGGCATAGCTGCGAGCGGCGCGGCGACTCTGCTTCGCATGAATCAGCCGGAGGGATTTGATTGTCCCGGCTGTGCTTGGCCTGATCCGAAACATACAAGCAGTTTCGAGTTCTGCGAGAACGGCGCCAAGGCCGTCGCGTGGGAGGCGACCGCCAAGCGGTGTACGCCGGAGTTCTTCGCCGCGCATACAGTCGAAGAGCTTAAAGCCTGGAACGATTTCGATCTCGAAATGCAGGGCCGGCTGACCCATCCGATGGTCTATGACAAGGCCAGCGACAAATACGTTGCAGTGTCTTGGGAAGACGCTTTCGCGCGGATCGGGGCACTTCTGCGCGGACTCGAGAGCCCGCATCGGGCGGAATTTTACACATCCGGCCGCGCTTCCAATGAATCCGCCTTCCTGTTCCAGCTCTTTGCGCGCGAATTCGGCACCAACAATTTCCCCGATTGTTCCAACATGTGTCACGAAGCTTCGAGCGTCGGGCTGCCGCAGAGCATCGGCGTCGGCAAGGGCACCGTGTTGCTCGACGATTTCGATCTTGCCGATTGCATACTCATCTTCGGCCAGAATCCCGGCACCAACAGCCCGCGGATGATGACGAGCTTGCGCAAGGCGTCACGCCGCGGGGCGCGGATCATCAGCTTCAATCCGTTCAGCGAGCGCGCGCTGGAGCGGTTCCAGGCGCCGCAGGATCCCATCGAAATGGCGTCGATGACCTCGACGCCGATTTCGTCGCGCATCTTCCAGGTTCGCGTCGGCGGCGACGCGGCCGCTCTGAAGGGCATTATGAAGGCTTGTCTCGAGGAAGACGAGCGCGCCATCGCGGCCGACCAGCCGCGGGTGCTCGATGTCGACTTCATCGCCGGCCACACACATGGGTTCGAGGCCTTCGCCGCCGATCTGAAGGCGGCGAGCTGGGAGGAGATCGAAAGGGTTTGCGGCCTCAGCCGCGCCGATCTTTGTGGCGTTGCCTGCGCTTATCTCGAAGCGGACAAGACAATTATTGTCTATGGGATGGGCATCACGCAGCACCGATGCGGAACCGAAAATGTTCGCCTGCTGACCAATCTCGCGATGCTGCGGGGGAATATCGGGCGGCCGGGCGCCGGAATGTGCCCCGTGCGCGGCCATTCCAATGTGCAGGGCAATCGCACAGTCGGCATCACGGAAAAGCCGACGCCGGCCTTTCTCGACCGCATCCGTGACTATTTCGGCTTCGAGCCGCCGCGCGAACACGGCCATAATGTCGTCGACGCCATCGAAGCCATGCAACGCGGCGACGCCAAAATCTTTATCGCGCTTGGTGGAAATCTCTCCGCGGCGGCACCCGACACGCGCGCCACCACCGAGGCGATGCAAAAGCTCGATCTCACCGTCCAGATTTCGACGAAGCTCAATCGCGGTCATCTCGTCCACGGCAAGGAGGCTTTCATCTTGCCTTGCCTTGCGCGCTCGGAGATCGACACGCAGGAAACCGGCCCGCAGGCCATCACCGTCGAAGATTCAATGTCGATGGTGCATGCGTCGCGGGGCATGAATGCGCCGGCGTCGGATCATCTCAAGAGCGAAAGTGCCATCGTCGCCAGCTTGGCGCGGGCGACACTCGGCAATCGCTCGAAAGTGCAATGGGAATGGCTAATCGCCGATTACGATCGCATTCGCGATGCGATCGAACAGGTGTTTTCGATCTTCCAGGGCTACAACGCCCGGATCCGGGTGCCGGGCGGCTTCCATCTGACGTCCCTGGCGCGCGAGCGCATTTGGGCCACGCCCTCCGGCAAAGCCGAGTTTGCGGTCTTCCCTGGCCTTTACGAGGACGCGCGTCCGACCGAGTCGGATTTCTTATGGCTGACGACCATGCGCAGCCACGACCAATATAATACCACGCTCTACAGCCTGTCGGACCGCTATCGCGGCGTCTTCGGCCAGCGCAACGTGGTCTTCATCAATGAGAAAGAGATGGCCCGGCATGGTGTCGCGGCTGGGGATCTCGTCGAGCTGACGACCGTTGCGACCGATGGCATCCACCGCGCGGTCGGCGGCCTGAAGGTCGTGCCTTACCGGCTCCCCGACGGCTGTTGCGGCGCCTATTATCCCGAAGCCAATCCGCTCGTCCCGCTTTATGCGCATGACCCGCAGAGCGGAACGCCCTCCTACAAGGCCGTTCCCGTTCGTCTGGTGCGTCAGCAAGGCGCGGAGAACCTCGCATGAATGCGGTCTTTCTTTCGCGCCTGCAATTTGCGTTCACCATCGGCTATCACATTCTCTGGCCCGCTTACACGATCGGCATCGCCTCATACGTTGCCTTTCTGAGCTTCCTGTGGTGGCAGACGGATAGACCGGTCTACCGCGTGCTGATGCGGTTCTGGATCCGCATTTTCACGCTCGGCTTCGGCATGGGCGTCGTGACCGGAGTCGTGCTGTCCTACGAGATCGGCACCAATTGGAGCGGCTTCTCGCGCGCGGTCGGCAATGTGCTTGGGCCCATGTTCATGTATGAGGCCCTCGTCGCCTTCTTTCTGGAGGCGGGCTTCATCGGCATTGTCCTGTTCGGCCAGGAGAGGGTCGGGCGCGGCATGCATTGCTTTGCCTGCTGCATGGTTGCCTTCGGCACGCTCTTCAGCGCCACCTGGATTCTTGCCGCCAACTCATGGATGCAGACGCCGGCCGGCTACAATGTCGACGCGCAGGGCATTTATCACGTCGCCAATTGGCGCGACGCGATATTGACGCCCTCGTTCCCGTTCCGCTTCATGCATATGGTTTGCGCGAGCTATCTGACGGGCAGTTTCATCGTCGCCGGCGTTTCGGCTTTCCACCTTTGGCGTCGGGAGCATGTGGAGGTCTCGCGCGTTGCCTTTTCCATGGCGATGTGGACGGCCTTGGTGCTCGCGCCCCTGCAGATCGTGCTCGGCGACCTGCATGGCCGCAACACGCTCGAATACCAGCCGACCAAGCTTGCGGCGATGGAAGGCCTTTGGGAGACCGGCCGCGGCGTCCCGGCCGTGATCGTCGCCTGGCCCGACATGAAGGCCGAGCGCAATTTCTTCGAAGTCTCGATTCCGCATTTCGCCAGCGTCTACCTGACGCATTCGTGGGACGGCGAAGTGCAGGGCCTGAAGGCCGTGCCGCCGTCGGATTGGCCGGAAGTGCCGATCGTCTTCTTTGCCTTCCGCGTGATGGTCGGCGTCGGGCTGGTCCTGTTGAGCGTGGCCGTCACCGGCGCCGTGCTGCGCTGGCGCGGACGGCTATTCACAGCGCGCTGGTTTCACCTCATCTGCATGGGCGCGACGCCGCTCGGCTTCATCGCGGTCCTTGCCGGCTGGACGGTGACCGAGACCGGGCGTCAGCCCTATGTGGTTTATGGCCATTTGCGCACCGCCGACGCCGTCGCGCCGATCGCGCCGGGAGCCGTGCTGGCTTCGCTCCTCGGTTTCGTGATCATCTATAACCTGCTGCTGCTCGCGCTCTTCTGGTATGGCGCGCGGACCGTGTTGAAAGGCCCGGAGGCGCTCACGCCGGAAGACCCGAACGAGATCCGCCCCGGCCTCGAACGCGCCGGGCCGGCGATACTGGGCGGCGAGACACCGGGACTGATGCACACGGCGCCAGCCGCTTCGGGAGACTAAAGGTGGACCTGCCGCTCGCGCTCGCTCTCGTCGTCATCCTTGCCATCGGGCTTTATGTGCTTGCCGACGGTTTCGATCTCGGCATCGGCATCCTGTTTCTTTTCGCGCCGCGCGAGGAGGATCGCGACGTGATGATGGAGAGCATTGCGCCGATCTGGGACGGCAACGAAACCTGGCTCGTCTTCGGCGGCACATTGCTGATCGCAGCATTTCCCGTCGGCTATTCCGTGCTGCTCCCGGCCTTCTATGTGCCGATCATCCTGATGCTCTTCGCGCTGATCTTCCGCGGCGTCGCCTTCGAGTTCCGGTTTCAAGCGCGCCGCTCGCGCCGCGCCTGGGATTACGCTTTCGCCGGCGGATCGCTCATTGCTGCCATGTGCCAAGGCTTCGTGCTCGGCGGCTTTATTCAAGGCATCCCTATGGCCAACGGCATCTTCGCCGGTCACACATTCACATTCTTGACCTTGCTCGGGTTCCTCTGCGGATTGGGACTCGTCGGCGGCTATGCGCTTCTGGGGGCCGGCTGGCTGATCTGGAAGACCGACGGCCCGACGCAGGTCTTCGGCCGGGAGGTCGGTCATTCGGCGCTGATCCTGACCGCCGTGATGATGGCGATCGTCAGCGCCTGGACGGCGCTGACGGAGCCGGCGGTCGACGCGCGTTGGTTTCACTGGCCGCAGATATTGCCGCTCTCGCTCTTTCCCCTGGGCTCGGCCGTCGTCGTCGTGCTGATCTGGCGCAGCCTTTGGGGCAAGTACGAACCCGCGACGTTTTTCCTGTCGATCGTGCTTTTCTTGCTCGGCTTCGGCGGCCTTGCGGAAAGCCTATGGCCCTATGTCATCCCGCGGCAGGTGACCATCTGGCAGGGCGCCGCGGATCACGCCTCGCTCGTCTTTGTCGGCATTGGCATGGCGGTCGTGCTGCCCATCGTCCTCGCTTATCTCGGCCACGCTTATTGGGTCTTCCGCGGCAAGACCGCGTCGGCCTATGGACATGGCGGGGACGATTCATCGCCTCCGTCGGCGGGCTGCCGAAGGTCATCCTCAATGCGGACCGATCTGCATCTCAGTTAGCGGCAAAGGAAAAGCCGCGCGGCCCAAGCCCGGGGCATTGTGTGCCCCGCGGGCTGATCAGCGGCCAGCCGCCTCGGCGGCGCGCAGGAGCGCCCGCAGCTCATCCAGCGGTGCTTCTCGATTCGGCCCGGATGTGCCCTCCGCGCGTTCGATTGCAAACGTGAGGCGCGCGGCGATATCGGCGGCATGAGCTTTTTCGCCTTTCTCGATCGCCCATTCCAATTGCGTCGCGAAGGGGGCTGTGAGCGGCATCAGGCTGCCATCCGCGTCTTCGCGCGCGTAATCGGCCTCGAAGCTCGCCGCCTGGTTGCCGTAGACTTCAGGCTCGGCGCCGGCGTGACTTTCGAAAATGACGCCGCCGGCCATGATCGTTTGATCTTCGCCCCAGGGCGCTGCGATCACCACGGACCCGGCCTGAAAGATCGCACGGCCAAAATTTTTTGATCGGTATTCGGCCGGGTTATGGGGATCGATCTCGAAATTGTTGCTGAATTTTTTCGGGATGTAGGAATCGCCTGGGCTACGCGTCACGATCGCATCCCCGGGCTTGGCGATGTTCTTCGACTCGATAAATTTGCCGGCGGCGTCCGGTTGCAGCGTGATGATTTCCTCGCCGCCCTTGGCAAAAGCGACATTGGCGACAGGAATCGTCGCGGTCTTGCGAAACCATGGCGCCGCGTCGAAATCGAATTGGTCGGCGCTGACGCGCCTTGCTTGAGCCATGCTTTTCTCCGCGTGCCACGCGTCAATCGACCGCGCCGCTCCCGGTCGAATTTGCACCGCGCCGCGCATTTTGCGCAAATATAAGCCGGTCCCAGGCGCTCGGCTCGGGAACGCCGCGCGTGGCCATCGATGTGAGGGAAGAGCATGATTATTTTCGTAACCGGCGCAACGGCCGGTTTCGGCGCCGCAATTGCCCGGCGTTTCGCCCGTGAGGGTCACCATATTGTCGCGACCGGACGCCGCCGCGACAGGCTCGAAACGCTAGCCGATGAGCTCGGCCGCGATCGCGTTCTGCCGCTCGTTTTCGATGTCCGCGACCAAGAGGCCGTCGAGACGGCGTTCAAGACCCTTCCTGCTGCCTTCGCCGACATCGACGTGCTGGTGAACAATGCGGGCCTCGCCCTCGGTCTCGATCCGGCCTATCAGGCGCGCCTCGACGATTGGGAGGTGATGGTCGACACCAATGTGAAGGGCCTGATGTATGCGACGCGCGCCGCCCTGCCGGGCATGGTCGCGCGCAATCGCGGGCATATCGTCAATCTTGGCTCGACCGCCGCGATCTATCCTTATCCCGGCGGCAACGTCTATGGTGCGACCAAGGCTTTCGTCCGGCAATTCTCGCTGAACTTGCGCGCCGATTTGCTCGGGACGAAAATCCGTGTGACGGACGTCGAGCCGGGCCTCGTCGGGGGGACGGAATTCTCGACGATGCGCTTCCACGGCGATTCCGGGCGGGCCGACAAGCTCTACGCCGGAGCCGATGCGCTGACGCCGGACGATATCGCCGAAACGGTTTATTGGGTGACGACCTTGCCGTCGCGCGTCAACATCAACGCGATCGAAATGATGCCGGTCACGCAGGCGTTTGGGCCGCTCCCGGTCCACCGGGACCCGTCCTCGAACTAACGTGTGCGACTTATTCGTCGGTGATCGCGTCCTGCGTTATAAGCGGACCGGTACATTGGATTTGATGGAGTCTTGATGGCGGCCGGCGCCCTCTCGGAACAAGACAGCCTGACGGCGGTCGAAGCCGGCGGCGTCGGCCTCTGGCGATGGGACGCGGCGGCCGGCCGCTTTCGGCTTTCGGCCCGCGCGCGTGCGCTCCTCGCGGCGCCGGCGGACGAGATCGTTTATCCCGACTTCCTCGCGCTTCTGCATGCGGACGATCGAAAGGCTTTCGATCTTTCGTTCCGCCAGGCCGGCGCCGACGATCCCGCCTGGCAAGCAGATTTTCGCCTCGATGCCACCGACCGCTGGCGGCGCATGCGCGGCCGTGTCGACGCGGACGCGCTGCAGGGCATTGTCATCGATATCCGCATGCCGGCGAACGAAACGACCTTGCGCCTCGCGGCCATCGCCGCTTCGTCCGACGATGCGATTATCGGCACGACGCTCGACGGTGTTATCACCGACTGGAACAGCGGTGCGAAAACGATCTTCGGTTATACGGCCGAGGAGATCGTCGGGCAGTCCATCGCGACACTTCAGCCCGCTAATCAGAAAGGCGAAGACGCTTCGACCCTTGCGCGCCTCAAGGCCGGGGAGAAGATCGAGCATTTCGAGACGCGCCGCCAGCGCAAGGATGGTGCGATCATCGATGTTTCGCTCACCGTCTCGCCGTTGCACGACGCGCGGGGCAGGCTCGTCGGCGCCTCGAAGGTCGCGCGCGACATCACCGCGATCAAATATTCGCAGAGCGCGCTTGCGGAGCGTGAGGCGCATCTGCAATCCGTGCTCGATACCGTGCCCGATGCCATGATCGTCATCGATCCGCTGGGGACGATCCAGTCCTTCAGCGCCGCCGCCGAACGGCTCTTTGGCTATGCGGCCGCGGAGGCCGTCGGCCAGAATGTGCGCATGCTGATGCCGCCGCCTTATCATGAGCAGCATGACGGCTATCTTGAACGTTATATGCAGACGGGCGAGAGGCACATCATCGGCATTCGCCGGATCGTTGTCGGCCGCCGCAAGGATGGCGCGACCTTTCCGATCGAGCTTTCCGTGGGGGAGGTGCGCTCCGGCCAACGGCGCTTCTTCACCGGCTTCGTGCGGGATTTGACAGAACGCCAGCAAGCCGAGCGCCGGCTGCAGGAGCTGCAATCCGAGCTGATCCATATGTCGCGCTTCACGGCGCTCGGCGAGATGGCTTCGACGCTTGCGCATGAATTGAATCAGCCTTTAACAGCCATCGCCAATTATCTGAAAGGCAGCCGACGGCTGCTCGATGCCGGCCCGAGCGATGCCATCCCCAAAGCCCGCGAAGCGTTGGAGCGCGCCGCCGAGCAGGCGCTGCGGGCAGGGCAGATCATCCGCCATTTGCGCGAATTCGTCGCGCGCGGCGAAAGCGCGCGGCAGCTTGAAAACCTGCCGCGTCTCATCGAAGAGGCGAGCGCGCTGGCGCTCGTGGGCGTCAAGGAATTGGGCGTGCGTGCCGCCTTCACCTTCGACCCGCGGGCCGCCATCATCCTTGCCTCCAAGATTCAAGTTCAGCAAGTTCTCCTGAATTTGATGCGCAATGCGGTCGAGGCCATGCAGGAATGCGAGCGGCGCGAATTGACAGTCTCGACGTGCCGATTGGACAATGAGACGGTCAGAATCGATGTCGCTGACACGGGGCCTGGCATTGCGCCGGAGATTGCGGCGCAGCTGTTTCAGCCTTTTGTCACGACGAAGCGGCATGGCATGGGCGTCGGGCTTTCAATTTCGCGGACTATCATCGAATCGCATGGCGGCCGGCTCTGGGTCGAGTCCAATCCCGGCGGCGGCACCATTTTCCGTCTAACGCTCAAGACCTTTGATAATGAGGATGCCCGCGATGTCGACTAGTGCCGTGGTCCATGTCATCGACGACGACGAGGCGGTACGCCATTCGCTCGCCTTCGTTCTGGCGACGGCGGGGCTTGCCGTGCGCGTCTATGAATCGGGCAGCGCTTTTCTTGCCGCGCTCGATAATTTGCAACCGGGCTGCATCGTCAGCGATGTCCGTATGCCGGGCATCGACGGCTTGCAGCTTTTGCGCAAATTGCGTGATCTCGGCGTCAATCTGCCGGTCATTATCATCACCGGCCATGCCGACGTGCCATTGGCCGTCGAGGCCATGAAGGCGGGTGCTGCGGACTTTATCGAGAAGCCATTCGATGATGAAGTCCTGTTGCATGCCATTCGCCGTGCGCTCGAATCCTATGCCGCGGCAAGCGACCGGGACGCCGAGCGGGTGGAGATCCGCGCCAAGCTCGATCACCTTTCGCCCCGCGAGCGCGAAGTGCTCGACGGTCTCTTGGCCGGCTATCCGAACAAGACGATCGCCTATGATCTGAAACTGAGCCCTCGCACCGTCGAGGTTCACCGCGCCAATATCATGGCCAAGATGGGCGCAACCAGCCTGTCAAGCCTGGTGCGGATGGCACTGATGGCAAAGGTGCTGCCAGCCGGCTAGGCTGCGGGGCGGCGCCGCCGCTTTGCGCTACATCAAGGTCTCTCTGGCGTTTTAAGTCCAATCTCGAAATGGCATTTCAGGTTAGGACCGTGACGATGAAGGAAGAGGGGCGGGATATAGTCCTCGTCCTCGACGACGATGAGGCCGTGCGCGAATCGCTCAAGTTTTCGCTGGAGCTGGAGGGATTTGCCGTGCGCGTCTGCGCGGATGGCGGTGAACTGCTGGCGCACCCGGATCTCGATCGTGCAAGCTGCCTCGTCCTCGATTACCGAATGCCGGCGATGGACGGTTTTGAAGTCTTGGCGCATCTCTCGGCGAGGGGCGCCCGCGTGCCGGTCATTCTGATCACGAGCGACGTCAGTTCCGCCTTTCGCCATCGCGCGGCGCGTGTCGGCGTGTTGCAAGTGCTCGAAAAGCCGCTCTCCGATAGCGCGCTGCTTGAAAACATCCGCACGGCTTTGCGCCACTGACGAGCGCCGGCCATTACGTAAAACTCCCTAGGACCTATCGCAATTTCGCGCCGTCCCACGGCCGGTTAGCCTTCCTTTGCGCTTCAAAGCGCCTTGAGGAGGACTTCAGATGGGTGGGCAGCTTGCTTATCGTTCGGACCGCGCGCCGGCGTCGCCGTTTGTGCCAGGCAAGTGTGCCGAAGACCGGGCGATTGGCGGCCTCGGAGTCGCTGGGACAATTATCCATTTCGCGCAGGATCGCGAGATTTATGCAGAGGGCGCGGCCGCGAGCGCCTTTTACAAGGTCGTCTCCGGCGTCGTCAGGACCTGCAAATTCCTGAGCGATGGCCGGCGCCAGATTGATGCTTTCTATCGCGCTGGCGATATTTTCGGCGTCGAAGGCGATGCACAGCATAGTCTCTCGGCCGAGGCGGTTTCCGACTGCACCTTGATCGCGTATCGGCGGCGCGGCGTCGATGCCGCAATAGCCGAAGGCACGGGCATCGCGCAGCTTTTCGATCACCTCTTACGGCGTGTCGCGCAGACGCAGGAACATGTGCTCCTACTTGGCCGCCGCAGCGCGCTCGAAAAGGTCGCTGCCTTTCTTGTCGATTGGGCCGATCAGTCCGCGGAACGCAACATCGTCAGCCTGGCGATGACGCGGCAGGACATCGCCGACTATCTCGGTCTCACGATCGAGACCATCTCGCGGACGCTCTCGCAATTGGAGCGCGAGGGGCTGATCGACATGCCGACAGCCCGGCAAATCCGGCTCGTCGATCTCCAGGCGTTGCGCGATTTGAACGCGTGACGAAGAGCTGCGTCAGTCGCCGACTGCGATCATGACGTCGGACGCCTTGATCAGGGCATGAACTTTCTCGCCCTTCTTCAGGCCAAGCTCGGCGACGGCCTCGTTGGTGATAGAGGCCGTTATGATGATCCCGCTGGCGATCTCGACGCGCACATGGGCGGTGGTCGCGCCTTCCTTGACCTCGACGACAGTGCCAGGAATGAAATTGCGTCCGGATATTTTCATCAAAAGGGCTCCTCAGGTGTGGCCGGCGTGAAAATACCGCTTCGCGCCCGCTTTGCGAAGCTTCGGCAGGGCTCACCCTAGGTTGCAAGCATGCAACAGGTATGCAGCAAAACGCTCGTTTTGGGGCCGCGCAGGCCTTTACGCGTTCTCTGTGCATCTGATTCGTGTCTATCCTGATTATGCGGTGTTTGGCACCACCAACGGACGGGGGTGGAGCATGATAGACCCGAAAGCGAATTTGAGAGTTCTGCAGACGCTGCAAGAGGTTGTCACCTCCGCGGCGGATGTGGCTGAAGCGCAGCGGCAGCGTCTTTCGCATGTTTTCGGCGCTTGGAAGGAGCCGCGCGATCTGCGCGTGCAGGTTGCGCTGGTGGCGCTCGAAGACCGGCGGATGGCCGCGCGCCGGAAGATTTTGGCCGAACTCGATCAGATGGATCGGCTGCATTGAGCTAGGGCGAGGGGCCCGAAGCTCTTTGGATGGTGAGCATCGGTGGGGTGCTCTTGAGAAGAAGTGCGGCGACGAGGGGCCGCCGCGCAAGATTGCTGTGCAGACTGCCTTGCTCTCGGCCGTTCCTAACCGGCCGAGAGCTTTTTTATTGCGGCACAGCAGAGCGCCTTAGACGAAAGGCTGCTTGAGTTTTGGCACGCCGATGCTCTAGACCGCCTCGGCATAGTCCTTCGACGATGAGACCGATGAGCGCGCAAGAAAAATCTCTTTTCATGACCTTCCTGATGACGCCGGACATGGCCAATTTCTCCGGCCATGTGCATGGCGGCGCCATCCTCAAGGTTCTCGATCAGGTCGCCTATGCGTGCGCAGCGCGCTATTGCAAAAACTATGTGGTCACCGCCTCGCTCGATCAGGTGATCTTCAGGGAAGCGATGCAGGTCGGAGAGCTTGCGACCTTCAAGGCGAACGTCAACTACGTCGGCAAATCCTCGATGGAGATCGGCATCAAAGTCATTGCCGAGAATCTGACGACCAAGGACTCCCGGCATGTCATCTCCTGCTATTTCACCATGGTGGCGAAAAACCCCGACGGGCAGGTTTGCGACGTGCCGCCGCTCAAGATCGAGACGGAACTCGACCGCCGGCTTTTCGAGGCGGGAAAAATGCGCCGGGAGATGCGCGCTGAGATCATCGAACGCAACCGCAAGCTCCACGTCGGTATGCCGGACTAAGGCGCTGCGCGGTTTTCGAGCCGATGCGCTTAGCGCCGCTCCATTTCGCGCAGCCGATGCACGTCATGCACGACGACGCCGTTCTCTGGCATCTGCAGCCAGGCATGATGCATCAAGGTGCGCTTGGTATCTTCGTAACCGCTCTGCCAATGCTCGCGCATGGACGTGCCCGAGAAGTCGTAATCCTTGGCGTGGCCCTCATAGGCCTTCTGCTGATAGATCAGGTGCAGGATCGTGATATCCGGCATCTCGGCGAGTTCGTCGCGCAGACGCCGGTCCTCGTCGTTCAGCAGATGATCCGGAATCTTGGCCAGCGCTTCATAGGTATGGTTCTTCCAGCCGCGCAGGCGCTGATACATGTCGGTATTGTAGCGCGTGCGCGAGGAATACATGATGTCTTTGTGGCGGCCGAGGACATCGGCCATGTCGCGCGGCAATTCGCCCTGCGCCGAGAAGAGGTCGACCTGGAACACCAGCGTGTTGCGCAGATCCTCCTGATCGAGCAGATGCTGCAACGGCGTGTTTGAGACAATGCCGCCGTCCCAGTAATAATCCGTGCCGATTTTCACCATGGGCAGCGCCGGCGGCAGCGCGCCCGATGCCATGATGTGCTCCGGCCCGATTATTTCAATGCGATTGTCGAAATAGATGAAATTGCCCGACTGGACGTTCACCGCGCCGACGGCAAAGCGCGTGTTGCCATCGTTGATGAGCGAGAAGTCGACAAATTCCTTCAGCGTGTCGCCGAGCGGCTGGGAATCATAGAAGCTCGTCGCGGCCTTCGCGCCCGAGGCATTGAGCCAGGGATTGATTTCGTGCGGCTTGAAGAAGCCCGGCTGACCGAGCGTCATGGTCATCATCGCGCTCGTCGCGTTGCGGGCGCGGCGATAGATGTCGCCATCGGGCGTATAGGCCCAGACGTGCCGGTCGGTGATCTTGTGCCAGAAGGCGCGCAGCTTATCGAGCCGCTCTTCGCGCGGGTTGCCGGCGATGATCGAGGCATTGATGGCGCCGATTGAAACGCCCGTCACCCAATCCGGCTCGATATTGGCCTCGTGCAGCGCCTCGTAGACGCCGGCCTGATACGCGCCAAGCGCGCCACCACCTTGAAAGATCAGAGCGATTTGATCGCAACGGTCGGGACGCCAGCCG
Source organism: Pseudomonadota bacterium (assembly GCA_040756295.1). Lineage (GTDB taxonomy): Bacteria > Pseudomonadota > Alphaproteobacteria > Rhizobiales > Beijerinckiaceae > Methylovirgula. The sequence goes on from JBFLZN010000004.1 coordinate 287,436, forward strand.
CCGGTCTTAGCCGGCGCGGTGGAGAATTTGCCAGGTTTCGGTGTATTAAAAGGGGTCTTCGCGTCCACGGTGCGCCTCCGTGTTTAGGAGGCTAGGGAGGCCGGATTGCAGGAATGTGACGCCCCGCGTCACACCATTTTCAAGGTAAATCGCCAGAAGCGGCACAGTGCCGTACGGTGCGGCATCAGCTTTCTGCCCCTTTTCGAAGCATGAGGATTTGACCATGCGCGCCGAAGACATCCTGCATTTGCCGTCCATGCCGCTTGCTGGGCCGAGCTATCCCAAGGGGCCGTACCGCTTCGTCAACCGCGAATATATGGTCATCACCTACGAGACCGATCCGGATGTCATCCGTCATCAATTGCCCGAACCGCTGGAGCCGCTCGACAAGCCGCTCGTCAGCTATGAATGGATCAACATGCCGGATTCCTCCGGCTTCGGCAGCTACACCGAAAGCGGCCTTGTGATCCCTTGCAAGTTTCAGGGCGAGGACGTGAATTTCGTCAGCCAGATGTATCTCGATGACGATCCGCCGATCGCCGGCGGGCGCGAAATCTGGGGCTTCCCGAAAAAATATGCGCATCCGAAGCTCAGCATCATCAAGGATACGCTGACCGGCACGCTGCATTACGGCGAACAGCTCGTCGCCATGGGCACGATGGGCTACAAGCACGAGTCGATGGCCGGCAACGGCGAGCGCACGACGGCGATCCTGTCCAAGACGCAGGTCAATCTGAAGATCATTCCCGGCGTCGATGGCGGCCATGGCATCTGTCAGCTCGTCGCCTATAACCTTACCGACATCACCGTAAAGGGCTCCTGGCTCGGCCCCGCGCGGCTGCATCTCGTGTCGCATGTCAATGCGCCGGTTGGCGATTTCCCGGTGCGGCACATCGCCGGGGCGCATCATTTCATCGCCGACCTGAGCCTGCCTTACGGCCGCGTCATTCACGATTACCTCAAGCCATAAGTTAGCCTATTTCAATGGTTTATCTGCGCCGGCCGGACGGCGGCCGGCGCCCCCATGGCCAGAGCGGAAATTTCGCGCTAGAGCAGCCGGCCGCATGATTCCTGCCGGCGGCGCTCACTCGGATTTTTCGCGGAAGCCTCGATGTCAGAACCAAAAGTTGCTCTTATCACCGGCGTGACCGGGCAGGACGGCGCACTTCTTGCCGAGCTCCTGCTCAACAAAGGCTATATCGTCCATGGCATCAAGCGCCGCGCGTCGCTGATCAATACGGAGCGTGTCGATCATCTTTATCGCGACCCACACGAGTCGGGTGTCCGCTTCTTCATGTCTTATGGCGACATGACCGATGCGACCAATCTGATCCGCATCGTTCAGGAGGTTCAGCCGGACGAGATTTATAATCTCGCCGCGCAGAGCCACGTGCAGGTGAGCTTTGAAACGCCGGAATATACCGCCAATTCGGACGCGCTCGGCACGCTGCGCCTGCTCGAAGCCATCCGCATTCTCAAATTGACCGAGAAGACGCGCTTCTATCAGGCCTCGACGTCGGAGCTTTACGGCAAGGTCCAGGCCGTGCCGCAGAACGAGCAGACGCCGTTCTATCCACGCTCGCCCTACGGCGCCGCCAAGCTCTACGGCTATTGGATCACGATCAATTACCGCGAAGCCTATGGCATGCACGCCTCGAACGGCATTCTCTTCAATCACGAAGGGCCGACGCGGGCGGAGACCTTCGTCACCCGCAAGATCACCCGTGCGGTCGCGGCGATCGAGCTCGGGCTCCAGGACAAGCTCTACCTCGGTAATCTCGACGCCAAGCGCGACTGGGGCCATGCGCGCGATTATGTCGAGGGCATGTGGCGGATCCTGCAGCAGCCGCAGCCCGACGATTATGTGCTCTCGACGGGCGAGGCGCATTCGGTGCGCGAATTCGTCGAATATGCTTTCGCCGAGGTCGGAATCGAGATCGCTTGGCGCGGCGACGGCGTCGAGGAGCAGGGGTTCGACCGCAAGAGCGGCCGGGTTCTGGTCGAGATCGATCCCGAATATTTCCGTCCGACGGAGGTTGATTTTCTGCTCGGCGATTCGTCCAAGGCGCGCGCCAAGCTCGGCTGGGTCCACAAGACGACCTTTCCAGAGCTCGTCAAGGAAATGGTCGCGAGCGACCTCGTTCAAATGAAGAAGCGCGGCCATATATAGGGCGTAACAGTCCATGGGAGCGGGTTCAGGCATGCAGCCATCACGCATATTCGTTGCGGGCCATCGCGGCATGGTCGGGTCCGCGCTCGTGCGGCGGCTCGAAGCCGAGAATGTCGAGATTCTCACCGCGTCGCGGGCCGAGGCCGATCTGCGCGAGGCGGGTGCAGTCCGGGCTTTTCTCGAAAAGCAGAAGCCCGACGCAATCATCCTTGCGGCGGCCAAGGTCGGCGGCATATTGGCGAACGACACCTATCCGGCCGAGTTTCTGCGCGACAATCTCGTCATCGAGGCGAATGTCATTCATGAGGCGCATAACGCCGGCATCGACCGGCTCGTCTTCCTTGGATCGTCGTGCATCTATCCGAAATTCGCGCCGCAGCCGATCAGCGAGGATGCGCTGCTGACCGGCCCGCTCGAGCCGACCAACGAATGGTATGCGATTGCCAAGATCGCCGGCATCAAGCTCTGCCAGGCCTATCGCCGGCAATATGGCCGCCATTACATTTCGGTCATGCCGTGCAATCTTTACGGTCCGAACGACAATTTCAATCTCGCGACGAGCCACGTCCTGCCGGCGCTGATGCGCAAATTTCACGAGGCGAAAGTCACCGGCCGCAGCGAGGTCGTGATCTGGGGCACCGGCACGCCGCTACGCGAATTCCTGCATGTCGACGATCTCGCCGACGGTACGATCTTCCTGCTCAACAATTACGACGGCGCCGAGCCGGTCAATTGCGGCGCCGGCTCCGACCTTTCGATCCGCGAGCTTGCCGAAAAGATCAGCCGCGTTGTCGGCTTTGAGGGCCGGCTTACCTTCGACACGTCGATGCCGGACGGCACGCCGCGCAAGCTCATCGATTCGAGCCGCCTGGCGGCGCTCGGCTGGCGGCCGCGCATCGGCCTCGATGAGGGCATTGCCGACACCTACAAATGGTTCTTGGAGACGCAGGCGTCGGAACTCGCGCCGGGCTAGAGCGTCGGACGTTCAAATTGAATCGCTCGGCGCTTTTAAGTCTTTCTCATCGCATCGGATTTGTCCGAAAACCGCTTCGCACTTTTCGGTCCGATGCTCTAAATTATTCCGCCGGGCTTGGCGCCGCTTGTGGCGGCGGCAGCGGGCGTTGCGCGGGCCCTAAGAAGAATTCCTGCACCTTGTCGAGCAGCAGATAGAGGACCGGCGTCGTGTAGAGCGTCAGCATCTGGCTGACGATCAAGCCGCCGACGATCGAAATGCCGAGCGGCCGGCGGATTTCGCCGCCTTCGCCGAAGCTCAACGCCAGCGGCACGGCGCCGAGAATGGCCGCGGCCGTCGTCATCATGATCGGCCGGAAGCGCAGCACGCAGGCCTGGAAGATGGCGTCATGTGCGCTCATCCCCTCGTCGCGCCGCGCGACGATGGCGAAATCGACCATCATGATCGCGTTCTTCTTGACGATGCCGATGAGCAGGATGACGCCGATCAGCGCAATGATGCTGAAATCCGTCTTGCACAGAAGCAACGCGAGCAGGGCGCCGACACCGGCCGAGGGCAGGGTCGAGAGAATGGTGATCGGATGAATGTAGCTCTCATAGAGCACCCCGAGCACGATATAGACGGCGGCGAGCGCCGCCACGATCAACAGCGGTTCGTTGGAGAGCGAGGATTGGAACATCGCCGCGGTGCCCTGCGCGCTGCCGTGGATATCCGCGGGCAGGCCGATCGCGCGCACGGCGTTTTCGATTTCCGTCGTCGCATCGCCAAGCGAACGTCCGGGTACGATATTGAACGAGATCGTCGAAGCGACGAAAAGTCCCGCGTGGTTGACTGCCAGCGGCGTATGCCCATGGGCAAAATGCGCAAAAGCCATGAGCGGCACCATGGTCTCGACACTCGTGGCGACGGGCGAACCGGCCGAGGTGCCGCCGCGCCCGGTTGCCGCGATGGCGTTGATCGACGCGTCGCGGGCGGTGTTGATCGCCGGCGCCGTGGCGCTCGTGGCGGTCGTCGATGCGGACCCGACGGGCGGCACGTTCGCCGCCGCAGTGCCGGCCGGGAGATTGCTCGTCTGCGTACCGCTCGGATTGCCACCGGCGGTGCTGACATAAATGCCCTTGAGCGATTCCGGGTCCTGCCAGTAGCGCGGCGCGACTTCCATCACGACATGATATTGGTTGACCGCGCTATAGATGGTCGAGACCTGCCGCTGGCCGAAGGCATCATAAAGCGTGTTGTCGATCTGGACGGGCGTGATGCCCAGGCGCGAGGCCGTGTCGCGGTCGATCTGCACGACGGTCTCGAGCCCGGCCTGTTGCAGGTCGGAGTTCACGTCGGTCAGCACATGGCTTTTCTGCAGGACGGCGAGGAGCTTCGGCGTCCATTCGTTCAGTTCTTCCGGCGTGTCGCCCTGCAGCGTATATTGGAATTGGGCGTTGCTCTGCCGGCCGCCGACCTGAATGTCCTGAACGGCCTGGAGGAAAAGTCGCGCGCCGGGAATTGCCGCCAGCTTGCCGCGCAGCCTTTCCATGACTTGATCGGCCGAGACCGTGCGTTGTGACAGCGGCTTCAAAGCGACGAAGACGGAGCCGGTATTCGTGCCCGAACGGCCGCCGCCGCTGCCGCCGCCAGTGAAGCCGACGACGCTTTGCACGGCGGGATCGGCTTGAACGGTCGCCATCAACTGCGCCATCTTCTTTTGCATGGCCTGGAACGAGATGCTCTGATCGGCCTGGATCGCGCCGACCAGCCGGCCCGTGTCCTGTTGGGGGAAAAAGCCCTTTGGGATGACGCCGAAGAGAAAGACCGTCAGGGCGATCGCCGCGACGAGCGCGAGCATGACGGTTGCGGTATTGCGCAAGGCCCAGCCGAGCGTACGTTCATAAAACTGGAGCAACAGATTGAACGGATGCAAGCGCCGGCGCCGCTCGGGCTGAGGTGCCGGCGCTTTCAGAATCAGCGAGCAGAGCATCGGCGTCGTCGTCAGCGAGATGACCAGCGACACCAGAATGGCCATCGATAGCGTCAGCGCGAATTCGCGGAACAACCGCCCGAGCAGGCCGCCCATCAGCAGAATCGGCGTGAAGACGGCGATGAGCGAAACGCTGATCGAAAGAACGGTGAAGCCGACTTCGCTCGCGCCGCGCAAGGCCGCCTGGAACCGCGGCACACCCGCCTCGACATAGCGGGTGATGTTCTCCAGCACGACAATCGCGTCGTCGACGACAAAGCCCGTCGCGATCGTCAGCGCCATCAGCGACAGGTTGTCGAGACTGAAGCCCATCAGATACATGGCGCCGAATGTGCCGATGATCGAGACCGGCACCGCCACGGCCGGAATCACCGCGGCGCGCGGATTGCCGAGGAAGATGAACACGATGAGGGTGACGAGCGAAACCGCGATGACGAGCGTGCGCTCGGTGTCGTGCAGCGAGGCGCGAATGGTCAGGCTGCGGTCGGAGGCGAAGATGATGTTGATATCGTGCGGCATCGCCGCTTCGAGCGCCGGCAGTTCGGCCTTCACCCGATCGACGGTGTCGATGATATTCGCGCCCGGCTGGCGGAAGAGGATCACCAGCACGGAGGGCTGGCCGTTGGCAAGGCCCTCGTTGCGCAGGTCTTCGACCGAGTCGACGACCTCGCCGAGGTCGGAGAGATGGATCGCATTGCCGTTGCGATAGCCAACGATCAGCGGCTTATAGTCGGCGGCCTTGGTTGCCTGATCGTTGGTATAGATCTGGTAATGGACGCCTTTGTCTTCGATCGCGCCTTTGGGGCTGTTGGCATTGGCGGAGGCGAGCGCGGCGCGAATATCTTCAAGCCCGACGCCATAATTGAACAAGGCCGTCGGGTTGAGCTCGACGCGCACCGCCGGCAGGGCGGCGCCGCCAATCATCACCTGGCCGATGCCGGCGAGCTGCGAGAGCCGCTGCTGCAAGACGTTGCTCGCCGCATCATAGAGCTGGCCGCGCGACAGCGTCTTCGACGTGAGCGCGAGGATCAATATCGGCGCATCCGCCGGGTTGATCTTGCGGTAAGTCGGATTGCTGCGCAGGCTCGTCGGCAAATCCGCGGCGGCCGCATTGATCGCCGCCTGCACGTCGCGCGCGGCGCCGTCGATGTCGCGGTTCAGGTTGAATTGCAGGGTGATGCGGGTCTGGCCGAGCCCGCTCGCGGACGACATTTCGGTCACGTCGGCGATCTGGCCGAGGTGGCGCTCCAAAGGCTCGGCGACGCTTGTCGCAACCGTGTCGGGGCTTGCCCCTGGCAACAGGGCCTGCACCGCGATCGTCGGAAAATCGACCTGCGGCAAAGGCGAGACCGGCAATTTGGTGAAGCCCAGGGCGCCGGCAATGAAAATGCCGATAGTGAGCAGCGTCGTCGCCACCGGCCGCCGGATGAAGGGCGACGAGAGGCTCATTCGCCGGCCTCGCGCGGCGTCAGCCGGGCGCTGCCGCCGGAGGGCGAAAGCCGTCGCGCCAGGCGGTCGAAATAGAGATAGATCACCGGCGTCGAGAAGAGCGTCAGCACCTGGCTGAAGATCAAGCCGCCGACGATCGCGACGCCAAGCGGCCGGCGCAATTCGGAGCCCGTGCCGGTTCCGAGCATCAGCGGCAGCGCGCCGAGGATCGCCGCCATGGTCGTCATGAGGATCGGCCGGAAGCGCAGGAGACAGGCTTGATAGATCGCCTCTTGCGGCGGCAGGCCCTGGTCGCGCTCCGCATCGAGGGCGAAGTCGACCATCATGATGGCGTTCTTCTTGACGATGCCGATGAGCAGAATGATGCCGATGATGGCGATCACATCGAGATCGTCGCCGGCGATGATCAGCGACAGCAGCGCGCCGACGCCGGCCGAGGGCAGGGTGGAGAGAATCGTGATCGGATGGATGAAGCTCTCGTAGAGCACACCGAGCACGATATACATTGTCACGATGGCAGCGATGATGAGCATGACCTCATTGCCGAGCGAAGCGCTGAACGCCGCCGCGCTGCCCTGCATGATCGTGACGAAGCTTTGCGGCAGGCCGATATCCTTCTCTGCCTGATTGATCGCCTCGACCGCCGCGCCGAGCGAGGAAGTGCGCGCCACGTCGAAGGAAATGTCGGTCGCGGGAAACTGGCCAAAATGGGTGATCTGCAACGGTCCCGGCCGTTCGCTGACATGAACGATCGCCGACAGCGGCACTTGCCCGTTCGTCGTTGATGTCGAGGACGGCAGGTAGAAGGAATTCAGGGCGCTGAGGGCGTGCTGCAGATCCGGCGACGTCTCCAGGATGACGCGGTATTGGTTCGACTGCGTATAGATCGTCGAGACGATGCGCTGGCCGAACGCGTCATAGAGGACGTTATCCACGGTCGCCGGCGTGATGCCGAAGCGGCTCGCCGTCTGCCGGTCGATCGTGATATCGAGCGCGCGGCCCTGCTGGGCCATGTCGCTCGCGACATTGGTGATCTGCGGCAAGGTTGAAAGCTTGGCGACGAGCTGCGGAATCCAGGTCTGGAGCTGGCTGCCATCGGCGTTTTCGACCAGGAAATGATATTGCGCGCGGCTGACGGTGGAATCGATCGTCAGATCCTGCACCGGTTGCATATAGACGTGAATGCCCGAGACCGCGCTGGCCTCATGCCGTAGCCGCCGGATGATGTCGCTCACCGTCGCGCTACGCTCGTCGCGCGGCTTCAAATTGATGAGGAAGCGGCCGCTGTTCAGCGTCATGTTGCTGCCGTCGACGCCGATGAACGAGCTCAAGCCGACGACATCCTGATCCTTCAGCAGCACGTCGGCGAGCGCCTGCTGCCTTTCGGACATGGCCGCGAATGAAATTGTCTGGTTGGCCTCGGTGATCGCCTGGATCATGCCGGTGTCCTGCACCGGGAAGAAGCCCTTGGGGATCGTGATGTAAAGAAGGACGGTCACGACCAGCGTGGCGATGGCGATCAGCAGCGTCAGCGGCTGATGATCGAGGACGACGCGCAGTGCCCGGCCATATTGATTGATGATCCATTGGAAGCCATGGTCCGCCGCGACCGCCCAGCGATTGCGCTGGGACTCGGGCTGATGCCTCAAAAGCTTGGCGCAGAGCATCGGCACGAGCGTCAGCGACACGAAAGCGGAGATGATGATCGTCGCCGTGAGCGTGATCGCAAATTCGTGGAACAGGCGGCCGACGACCTCGCCCATGAAGAGCAGCGGAATGAGCACCGCGATCAGCGAGACGGTCAGCGAAATGATGGTGAAGCCGATCTGTGCCGAGCCTTCGAGCGCGGCTTGCAGCGGCGATTCGCCGCCTTCGACATAGCGGGCGATGTTCTCGATCATCACGATCGCGTCGTCGACGACAAAGCCGGTCGAGATCGTCAGCGCCATCAGCGACAGGTTGTCGAGGCTGAAGCCGAGCAGATACATCACCACCATGGTTCCGACGAGCGACAGCGGCACCGAGAGGCTCGGGATGATCGTCGCCGGCAGATTGCGCAGGAAGACGAAGATGACGAGCACGACCAGCACAACGGCAAGCGCCAGCTCGAACTCGACATCGGCGACCGAGGCGCGGATCGTATTGGTGCGATCGCTGAGGATCGAGATGTTCAAACCCGCCGGCAGGCTTCCCTCGACCTGCGGCAGGAGCTTTTTGATCCCGTCCACCACCTGGATGACGTTGGCGCCCGGCTGGCGTTGAATGTTGAGCAGGATCGCCGGCGTCTTGTTGGCCCAGGCGGCGATCTTGGTATTTTCCGGACCGCGGATCGTCTTGGCGATGTCCGACATGCGGACTGGATTGCCGTTGCGATAGGCGACGACCACGTTGTCGAACTGGTGGGCGTCGGTGAGCTGGTCGTTGGCGTCGATGGTCGAGGATTGCGCGGCGCCGTCAAAACTGCCCTTCGGCGTGTTGACGTTCATATTGCCGATCGTCGTGCGGATATCGTCGATATTCAGGCCGTAGGCGGCGAGCGCCCGGGGATTGAACTGCACGCGGATCGCTGGCCGGTTGCCGCCGCTGATGCTGACGAGGCCGACGCCCGGCTGCTGGGAAATCTTCTGCGCCAGCCGGGTCTCGACAATGTCCTCGACCGAGGTGAGGGCCAGGGTCGGCGAGGTGATCGCGATGGTCAGGATCGGCGCATCGGCGGGATTGACCTTCGCATAGACCGGCGGCGTCGGCAGATCGCTCGGCAAAAGGTTCGAGCCGGCATTGATCGCGGCCTGAACTTCCTGTTCGGCGACATCGAGGCTGAGATCAAGGTCGAATTGCAGGGTGATGATCGAGGCGCCGGCGGAACTCGCCGAGGTCATCTGATTGAGGCCCGGCATTTCGCCGAGCTGGCGTTCGAGCGGCGCGGTGACCGAGGAGGTCATCACCTCCGGGCTCGCGCCCGGATAGAAGGTCTGCACCTGGATCGTCGGATAATCGACCTCTGGCAGCGCCGACAGCGGCAGGAAGCGATAGGCGAAGGCGCCGGCGAGCACGATCGCGACCATCAGCAAGGATGTCGCGACCGGCCGCAGAATGAATGTCTGCGACGGATTCATGCCACCCGCTCCGCTCTGCGATCAGAGATCACTGGGGATTCTGTTGTTGTTGCTGGTGGTGATGATGGTGGTGGCCGGCCGCACCAGCGGGCGGCGTGCCTTCCTGGCCCGGCGGCGCCGTGTCACCACCCGCGGCTGCGCCTTGCTGCCCCGCCGCGGCGCTCGGGATAATGACACGGGCGCCATCGTTGAGCCGGTCGGTGCCGTCGGTGACGACGCGATCGCCCGGCTTCAGGCCGTCGGTGATCTGGACCATGCCGCCTTCGCTCGGGCCGAGCGTGACCTTGTGGACGGAGACCGTGTTGTTCGCATTGATGAGATAGACAAAGGTGCCGGGCGCGCCGCGCTGGATCGCCGGCACCGGCGCGGTGATGACATTCTTCAGCGTCCGCACAAGCACCTGCACGTTGACGAATTGGTTGGGGAAGAGCGACTCGTCTTCGTTGGGGAATTCGGCGCGGAATTTCACCATGCCGGTCGTCGTGTCGATCTGATTGTCGAGCACCGTCACGGTGCCGGTGCCCAATTGATGCACGTTGGCGCGATCATAGACGGTCGCGCTGAGCGGCCCCGCCTTCATCTGCGCCATGACATCGGGGATCTGGTCTTCCGGCAGCGAGAAAATCACCGAGATCGGCTGCAATTGCGTCACGACAGCAAGGCCGTTCGCGTCCGACGTCTGGACGTAATTGCCCGGATCGACGATGCGGATGCCGACGCGCCCCGTCACCGGCGAAACGATATGGCAATAGGTGATATTGAGTTTTTGCTGCGCGATCAGGGACTGATCCGTCAGCACGGATCCCTGATCCTGCTTGACGATATAGGCTTGGTCCTCGGCCTGCTGGCGGGCGATCGAATTCTGCGCAACGAGCGTCTGATAGCGCACAAGATCGGTCTGCGCCTGTTCGAGCAGGCCTTGATCATGCGCCAACTGGCCCTCGTATTGCTGCGCCAGCAATTGATATGGCCGGTCGTCGATCTGGGCGAGCAGATCGCCCTTCTTGAGATGCTGGCCTTCCTTGAAGGCGACCTCCATGAGCTGGCCGTTGATCTGCGTCCGCACCGTGATTGTCGCGAGCGGCGTCACCGTGCCGAGGCCTGCGTAGATGATCTTGATATCGCCGGTGCCGACCGTCGCCATGCCGACCGACTGCGGCGGCCCGCCAAGATGCTGCCCACGTCCCGTATGCTGCGTCGGGGCCGGGGCGAAGACGCGATAGGTGTAATAGCCGACGCCGCCGATGACGAGGAGGCCGATCAGAAAGCCGAGGAACGAGCCGCGGCGGCGCTTCGGCGCCGGCTCGGTTTTGCCAGGCGCCGGCACGACGGCAGGCTCCGCCGGCGGGGCTTCATTTTTTCGCGACGGGGATTCGGACTCGCCCGGCTTTGCCGCTGGCCGAGGCGTCGGCGCGGGCGGAAAGGCTTCGCCGGGGTGAGGTCGACGCTCGCCGACTTTTTCGTCCATATGCTTCTCGTCCATTCCGGTTTGTCCGAGCGATGGGCAACCCGCGCGGCGCAGATCGTCAATTGAAAGAAACGCCCTTACCCAGTCCTGGCTTATAAACGGGTCACCGCACCAAGCCTTACCGAAGCGGGTTTTCCAGCAAGCGATGCCACGCTTTCCGGCCTGCCTATTTCGCAGGTGCAAAATAAATCCACTCTTAATATATCCAAATCCTCGCCGGGACCGAAAAAGGCAAATTACTTCTTGGTGAGATTTTAGCCCTCGCCGGCCCCTCTAAAGCGGCGGCGTGAACGTCGGCACCTTCGAGAGGCCGGTCAGGTTCGGCAATCGCGAGGCGTCCCAGCCGCCGCCCAAGGCCTCGATCAAGGCAACGCTGGCGATGAACAGGCTTTGGCGCGTCTGAAGAGCGTTGATCTGGTCGGTCAACTGGGTTTGCTCCGCGGTCAACACTGTGGTGAAGGCAATGGTGCCCGCCTTAAATTGGTTCAAATAGACTTGGACTGCGATGCCCTCATTCTTAACGGCCTGCTCTTGCGCCACGAGCTCTTTCGCCGTGATCCGGACGGCGGCGAGTTCGTCTTCGACCTGCTGAAAGGCCGTCAGGACCGTCTGCCGGTAGCTCGCGACGTTTTGGGCATAAGTCGCGCGTGCTGCGGCGAGATCGGCGGCGCGCAGGCCGCCGTCGAATATGGTCTGGGTGGCGGCGCCGGCAACCGACCAAGTCTCGGCCGCCGCTGTAATCGGCAAGGGCGTTGTGCCGAGGTAACCGAACGAGCCTGTGAGGCTGATGTCGGGATAGAAATTGGCGACCGCGGCTCCGATCAAGGCATTCTCTTCCTGCATCTGGCGCTCGGCAGCGGCAATGTCAGGGCGCCGCTCTAACAGAAGGGAGGGCACGGTGACGGGAATATTGGGAATCTTCCGCGCAAGAGCGCCGGGCGAGATCGCGAGCTCCGCCGGCGGCCTACCCATGAGAACGGCAATGTCATGTTCAAATTGAGCGCGCGAAACCCCGGTGGCGATGAGGGTTGCCCGGGTCGAGTCGACAAGCGCCGCTGCTGCGGCGACATCGCCGGAGGTGACTGAAAAACCAGCCTTATACTGGTTGCGGGTGATATCCAGCGTCTGCTGGAAAGTGACGACATCCTGCGCCAGCAGCACCTTCAAGGAATCTTCGGCCCGCAGATCGAAATAGGCGGTGGCAAGTGCGGCCTGTTCAGAGAGCTTGGCGTTCTGCAAATCGGCGGCGCTGACTTGCGCGGCAGCCGACTGGCTCTCGACCTGACGGCGGATACGGCCCCAGACATCGAGGTCCCAGGTTGCATTGGCAACTGGATTATAGGTCGCAAACGTTGACGTGCGACCGACGAGCGAGCCGCTTGATAAGTTTGACGTACCTTGGTGCTGATCGGTTGCCGTGTAGCTGGTGGTGACGGTCGGGAAATAACTGGCCTGCGCCTCGCGGATGAGCGCAAAGGCATTGTGATAGGCCTCGAGCTCCTGTTTGACCGTCTGGTTGGAAATCTCGACCTGACTTAAAAGGGATGCGAGCTGCGGGTCGCGATAGACGGCCCACCATTCGCCCCGATCAAGCGCATCGCGCGGATCGACGATCTTCCAGCCCTTCGCTTCCTTGAAATGCGGCGAAATCGGCGAGGCCGGGCGTACATAGTCAGGCCCCATCGTGCAGCCGCCGAGGATCGCCGCCGCAGCAAGGCAAGCGATGGCGGCCAGGCCGGTCCGAGGCAAGCGATGGGACGAGAGCCAATCCAAAGGTTGAAACTCATTGACGCGACGAGGCCGACCAAAGCGCTGTTCCGCCCAGGCCTGCGGCAGCCTCCCTCCTTCGCATTCAACTCGACAGACTGACAAGGCGGGTCCCGGATTGGCACGGCGGCCAGAATGGCCACGGCCAAACTAGCAGACGAATTCCGCTTATTTTTCAAAAGCATGTGATTGTTCTGTTTTTGCAACGCCGCACAGAAGATGTAATCCGGCGCGATCAAGGCTGCGCGAGGCCGTCCGTAGGGGCTGCTTCGAGTTGGATGTCCGCTTGACCGGCCAAGATCGCGTGGTCACTGTCCGCCGCGCGCCCTCGGAGAGACTCCATCATGAAATACCAGCTCGTTTTCTGCGCTTCGGCTCTGATCTGCGCGAGCGCCGCGCTCGCCGATCCGCAGATCAATGCGCCTGTCGTGGCCGGCACGTTGAAGATCGAGAACGCTTTTACTCGGCCGACGCTGGGCGGCGCGACGGTGGCGGTCGGCTATATGACGATCGTCAATGCCGGAAAGACCGACGACAAGCTCTTGTCCGTCACTTCGGACATTTCGGCGACGACCGAAATCCATGAATCGAAGATGGTGGGCGGCGTCATGGAAATGGACGAATTGCCGAACGGCCTCGCGATCCCTGCCGGCGGTGCGGTTGCCTTCAAGCCCGGCAGCTATCACCTCATGTTCGTCGGCTTGAAACAGGCGGTGAAGCCAGGCGCTGCGATCCACGCCACGCTCGACTTTGCCAAAGCCGGCAAAGTCGCTGTCATCTTTCCGGCGGCGAATAGTTTCGGCGCCATGGCGCCAAGCGGCATGGACGGAATGAAGATGGATGGCATGAAAATGCAGTAATGCGGCACTCGCTGTGCCTCACACCGTTTCGCCTGCCGCCGAGTCCCGGGCTCGCTTTGGCCCCTGAGCCCGCGGACGCTTGCGCACGAGATTAAGACGAAAGCCGAGCATGTCGGCGACTTTCGAGGCCGTCATGAGGCCCACCGGATTGATGTCGCTCAAGGCCGAGAGAAGAACTTGTCGGGGGAGGCCGATCCGACGCGACAGGCTGTCGATGCCAACGCCGCGCGCCATGATCCGCAGGGCATAGGTGATCTCGCCCGGATCGCCGTTGTCGCATTTGGCGAGGAGATAATCCTCGATTTTGTCGAGGGTATCGAATTTGCCCTCCTTGGGTGCGACGAAAACCATGACGAACCCCTATTCCAGCATTTGCGCTTTTCGAACCAGGTGCCGAACTTTCAGGAAAAGGTCGGCCCTGTCAGGACTGCTTTCGGAAACGTTTTCGATGAACCACCAAGCGGCAAAGACAGCCTTGTGTAGATCGCCACGGCGATTGAAGAGCTGAAATTTCCGCCGCGCGTTCTTTTCGTCCCAGTCCTTCAAGGCGCTGTAGAAGGCCGTGCTGACCAGCATGTCTTTATGGGTCTGCATGTTCATGGCGGTTTCCAAACGTCAATGTCTTGCCGGCGGCAGCCCGGTCCCGCGAATCGCTTTCGCGGAAACCAGCAACGTCTCGGCGGAACACTCGATTCCTCGAGCACGAAGCGCATCGAGGACGGAACGAAGATGATTTTGCGGGATGCGACCACCGGTCCCGCCCTTTTCCTTCGGCCGCGCCCAGTTCGAAACGCGCGTCCTGTGACATCCGCAAATCCGTGCCACCGCCGTCGGGCCACCGAGAGCAGAAATGACTGACTTTGCCGGTTCCATCGGCTGTTTTGTAGCTATAATCGCTACATAAGTCAAGGGCGTTGTGATTTTAACCACATACGTAGCGAAAAGCGCACGCTATGGTCCCGCGCATGGATCAATGGGTGCGCAAGGCTCTACAACATTCTGGCATGAAGCAGGCCGAACTTGCCCGGCGCATGACCGACTTGCTCGGGCGGTCGATCGACCGTGCGGCCGTCAACAAGATGACGATCCCCGGCGGGCGCAACCTTGCTGCCGACGAAATGATCGCGATCGGCAAGATCACGGATTTTCCCCTGCCTAACCTGCGCGCCGAGATGTTTCCAACGGCGATCCTTGTCGGCTACGTCGGATCCGGCGCGGAGATGACATTGTTTGCAGAGGCGCGGGATGATCTGGAGCGCGTCCGAACGACGGACGGCCATACCGAAAATACCGTGGCCGTGGAAGTCAGAGGCAAATCGCTTGGTGACGTCTTTGACCGTTGGCTTATCTATTACGAACAGACCAAGCTGTCGCCGACGCCCGATCTGCTGAATCAGCTTTGTGTCTGCGGACTCGCTGACGGGCGCATCCTGATCAAGAAGCTGATGCATGGAAGCATCGAGAATTACTATACGCTGCTCTCGAATTTCGAGCCGCCCATCTATGATGTCGCGCTCGATTGGGCCACGCGGGTCAAAATGATGCGGCCGCGCTGAGCCACCGCCGTGGCCGCGATCGAAATTGTAATCTGATCAGCTTTTTGACCGGCCTGCCATTCATATGGCAGCGCGTCGAAAAGCACAGCCGACGCTTGAGTCTGCGCCGCGCGCCATATGCGCGCCGGATATGTGAAAATGATCTTATCGTTTGTTTGTCATACTCAACAGTCGCGCTGACGTTTCGAAAGTGGGCCGCGCGCAATGCCGAGCTTGCGCCATATGTGACGCATCGTGCTCGATAAAAACTGTCGAAGCTTGAACATCGCGGGATGACATCGTCGTCGAAGTACACGACCCACGTTCGGGCACGGTGATTGTACGTGCACGGGGCAACGTGCTGCGTGCTGCGCGAACGATCAAACGACAAGCTACAGTTAAGCATGAAGAGAAGTTGCAAAGTCTTAGCGCGCGAGTCCCCAATTCGCCATAAATCCTTGCCTCAATGTTGGCATACTAAAAAGAGCGGCGCCTTGTAGAACGAGGTGCATTGTTTGACTCTTTTGGAGAGAGGGAGTGGCGTTGTGCGCGTTTTCGCAAAAATAACATTTGTGCTATTCGCCGTCGCCTGCGTCCTCATGCTTAGTGCTGCAAGCTATGCCGGATCCGGTGATCGCGGTTGGTCTATGCGCGAGCGCATCAACGATGCCGTCGTCACGGTCCTTTCAGGCAATCGCGACGGTGATTCGCTCGGTATCGTCTACGATCTGTCAGAAGTTCTCGACGATGGCGACAATCTGCGCGTGCTCCCCGTCGTCGGCAAGGGCAGTGCGCAGAACGTCAAGGATGTCCTGGTGCTTTCGGGCATCGACATGGGCATTACCCATTCAAATCTTCTCAACCATTTCGCCAAGACCGGCGAACTCGGCGACATCAAGAATCGCATCACCTATATTGCCAAGCTCTTCAATGAAGAGATGCATGTCATCGCCGGCAAGAACATCAATTCGTTGAGCGATCTCAACGGCCAATCGGTCAATTTCGGCGAGACCGGCAGCGGCACGCAATTGACATCCGAACTCGTCTTTCAAGCGCTCGGAATCAAAGTCAACGAAGTCAATATGGGTCAGGCCGATGCAATAAAGGCAATCGCCGACGGCCGCATCGCCGCTACGATTCTGATCACCGGGAGACCGTCGAATTTCGTCAGAACTTTGAGCCGCAGCGATGGCCTAAAGCTCATTCCGATTCCCTTCAGCGATCCTCTCGTCAACGATTATTATCCGGCCACTCTTTCTCATGCCGACTATCCCAATTTGATCGGCGAGAACGAGCATGTCGACACGGTTGCGAATTGTGCCGTGCTCATCGCTTTCGATTGGGCGAAAGGATCGAGCCGCTATTTGAAAGTCGCGAGATTCGTTGATGCTTTCTTCAATCATTTCGACGATTTTCGAAAGCCGCCGCGAAAGCCGAAATGGATGGATGTCAATTTCGCCGCAACATTGGAGGGGTGGCATCGCTTCCCGGCTGCGCAGGAATGGATTGATGCGGCGAACGCTCAACAGTCCGCGCATCAGCAAGAGGCAATGCAGCAGGACTTTGATCATTTTGTTCAAGGCCGCGGCGACGGCAGCGGTGTAAGAACGAACGCCCAACGCGAGGCGCTGTTTCGCGAGTTTCTGAAGTGGAAGGATGCACACGCCCAGTAGATACGCTGGGGAGGCGTCGCCTGGAGGCGTTCATGAACCGATACGAGTCATTTCCGAAAAAGAGCGTGGCGGACGCGCGCCCTCGGAAGCATCATCTAGTGCGCCGCGCGCTCTTGATTTGCATCGGAACCGTCGTCCTGGCCGGCGCGGCAAGCGCTGCGCTCTATTTCACGCAAGCCGGCGTGACGGCCAAGTCGGAGCTTCCGGCATGGGGCGTCATCGTCTCGCTTGGAAACAGCGCTCAAATAAAAGCGAATACGCCGAGCGCGGCCGCCGACGCCCAAGCCAAGACTGAGCCGTCTGCTGTCCCGGCAGCAACGCCGATCTCGCTCGTTCAAGCGGCCAACCTTGTCGATAAGGCGGACGCTGACGTCGCACCCGCGCGCGATAAAGATTCGCTGCCGGATCGCCTGCCGACGCTTTCGGTTGCCGCCGCCGTCGATACGAAGGCGGATCAGTCGGCGGTCTTCGCGCTCTCGATCAACGCCGATGGCGCTCTTCCGGACAATTGCGAGATTATCATTCACGGCCTTCCGGCGGGAACGACCTTGTCGGCGGGACGGAGCGATGAAGCCGGCGCTTGGTTGCTCGCGCCCGATGATCTCGATGGCTTGACGATCACGCCGAAAGGAGCGGTGAGCGGGTCCCATGATCTGACGATCGAACTCAAGGGACCGGACGGACGCGTTGCGAATACCGTCCACACAGCTTTGAGGATAACGGGTGCCGTGGCTGCGGACGATCAGGCCGCGCCGCCGCGCCCTGTCGCAACCGCCGATGAAATCCGCAACTGGATGAGTCATGGCCGCACATTGCAGCGCGTCGGCTATTTCGCGGGGGCCCGGCTCTTCTTCAGACGTGTCGCCGAGGCCGGCTGGGCGGAAGGCGCGCAAGCCATGGGTGAAACCTACGATCCTGCGGAATTCCAGAAACTGGGCGTGCATGGCCTGACCCCGGATGCTGCTTTGGCGCAAAAATGGTACGATCGCGCAAAAGCGCTTGAAAAGGCGGGCGGGGCGCAAGCCGCTGCTCAATCGCAGTAGAAAGTCCCGCCCGGTCTAGGACTGGATGAGGACAGGCAATATCCGCCTTGGACGCCAGCCCTCCGGATCACGTCGACGATCTCGCGCGTGTCGGGATCGATGATCACGATCTCCTCATCCGCGTTCATGGCCGTCACGTTGGCATGCCACGTGTGCGGCTTTCCGTTCGCGCATTGAAGGGAAACGCAGCGACAAACTCTCCGCTCGCTCACCACCGCTGCGTATTGTACCAATCCTGAACGTCTTTTCGAACTTGATCCTTGGTGATCCCGTAGCGCTCTTGAATCAAGCCTTCCAATTGCTCCTGTTTGCCGGCGATTTTGTTGAGATCATCGTCGGTCAGCTGGCCCCATTTCTCCTTGATATTGCCCTTTAACTGTTTCCAGTTTCCTTCAACACGATTCCAGTCCATCCTTGCCTCCTGGGTCTTGATCAACACGGGTCTGTTCAATTCCGAGCCTGCTGGCGGGTTCCGGGCGACAGTGCGTTAGGGGCCGGGAGGCGGAGCCGATGAACGGGAACCACCGGCGCCCAGCGAAATTGGAACGGTGCAAGGAAAATGGCGGAGAACGCGCAGAGTATTGCGATTGATCATGTCGGGCCGGTCGCTGCGACAGGCGCCTCGAAGCCCGACACGCGCGTCCTCGCCCATGCGATCCATGTCGGCGATCGGATCGACGCTGCGGGATTCGAGCGTGGCGATATGATCGCGACCGTGCCGCTTGCGACGCGTCTCTCGCCGACCAAATTCATTGCGCTTTACCGCTTCGGTGTCGTCGTTTTTGCGGGGCTGAGCCCAGGCGAGGAATCAAGCTTTCTCGAAAAGATCACGGGACGAATTTCCGGGCGGCCGGACGGCAAAAACGAAGAAACGGCAATGCTCGAGATCGACGCCGCTTATGATGATCGTGTGCGGCCCGGCGGCCCCGTCGAAATCCCTGACCTTTCTCCGGCGCGCTTTCTTGTCGTCGCCGACGTTCTCTCGAAATCGGTGTCGCTCGCACGCGACGAGACCAAGCTCGGTGGCGTCTTCGATGCGATCGAGCCCTTCGCCGGCGCGCTCGCGCGGACCGGCCGTGCGCCTTGGAACCGGCGTTCGATGTTGAAGCTGATCGGGCAGGCGCTCATCGCGCAGCACCGCATTTCCGGCCGCGTCGCGGTCGAGGAGAAGCCGGACATTCTCTGGGATTACCCGAGCCTCGAGCGGCTCTATGCAAGACTCGAAGACGAATATGAACTGAGCGAGCGCGCTCAGGCGGTGACACGAAAGCTCAATGTGATCGTCGAGACCGGCCAGGCCCTCACCGATATTCTGGATGTCGATCGCTCGGCCCGGCTTGAGGGGATCATCGTCGTGCTCATTCTCGCCGAGACATTGGTCACCCTGCTGCAGCTCTTTCTAACTTACCGCCACGGCTAAATCGGGCATTCGAAAAGGGCAGACTACGGCCGGGGATTGCGGAGCACCGCGCAGGCGACGCCAACGGCTTCCAGCCGCGTGCAGAATCGGTCCGCCTCTTGGCGCGAATCCTTCACGATACGTACGGCAAAATTCGCCAGGCGCGCGCCCAGCAGATGGGTGCGAAAAATATAAGGTTTCGTCTCCCCAATGACCGAGGGATGCTGCCGCCTGATCCGCTCAAAGCTGGCGAGCAAAACACCCAGATGCCAGCTGCCGGCCAATTGAATGCCCCAGGGCTTCCACGCTGGATTTTCCAGCGGCGATTCAAACGGCGTCGGCCGGAATTTTATTTTCAGCTTTGCGACCACGTCGGCGCAGGAATGCTCGTCCGGCAAATCAGGAATTGGCTTCGCCGTCCATTCGGTAACGGCATGACCCGTGACGGCGAAAACATAGTCGACGGTTTCCAAAGGCAATTCGGCTTGTCCCGCCAGCCAGCGCGCCAGGCGGCCAGGGCCCGCATTGTAAGCGGCGGCGGCGAGCCCCAAATTGCCGAAGCTTTGCACCAGCTCATGAAGATAGCTCGCCGATTCGCGCAGCGCCTCGGCCGGCATGAATGGATCGAGCAATCCACGCGAAGATGCCGTGCCCGGCATGAACTGAGCGACACCTTGCGCGCCGGCGGGGCTGATCGCATCGGGATCGAAACGGCTTTCTCGCCAGATCAGGCGGGTAAAAAACCCGACCGGCAAACCGTTCTTTCGTGCTTCCTGCTCGATAACCGGGCAGACGTCGCTCGCCGCATGGGCGCGCCCGGCAGGCGCGAATGCCAAAGCCAAAAAAAGCGCGCGGGCTAGAGCATCGGACCGAAAAGTGCGAAGCGGTTTTCGGACAAATCCGATGCGATGAAAAAGACCTAAAAGCGCCGAGCGATTCAATTTAAATGTCCGACGCTCTAGTGCGATCAGATGATCCCGCCGACGATCTCCGTTGATGAGAAGGCGAAACGTCATCGCGGCTCGTACCCCGGCGTCCCCGGCGCTGGCTTGGTGCGGATTAAACCAAAAGATCGGCGCCCTCTTGATCCTTGATTCCCAGGCGCGGCCTCAGCGCGGAGGTGAGCTGGAAAAAGCTCAAAATTATGTCGGCGAGATGCTCGGCCATTTCCGGGCTGTTCCGGTTGCGCCGCAAAACGAATTCGAAATCCGGAAGTGCGGGGAGACCTTCTGAACTATCCAAAGCTTTCAACGTCTCTGGCAGGCAATGTTCGGGGAATAGGCTTATCGCCAAGCCGGCATCGAGCGCGGCGAGGATGCCGGCCGTGCCGGCGCTCTGCAGGACGACAGTCCAAGCCCGGCCTGCTTCATTGAGCCGGTCGAAGGCGAGCTGCCGCCATCCGCAATGCGGCGGATAGAGTGCTAAAGGGACGGGCTTGGACGGATCGAGTTGCATTGTGCGGTTCGCAGCCCAGACGCGCCGCGCGCGGTACAGCGAAACGCCGTCGCCTTCGCCGATCTCGCGATTGATTATCGCAAGGTCCAGTTCACCGGCGTCGAGAAGTGCCGCGATATCTGGACCTATGCCGAGTTCGATCTGCAGTTGGATTTCGGGGTAATGCTCGGCAAACTGCGCCAGCAACGACGACAATGTGCGAAGATCAAAATATTCGGGCGCCCCGATTCTGACCGCTCCGGCGTCTTTGCCGCGCAAGCGGCGCTCAGCTTCCCGATTCAGCGCAAGAATCCGTTGCGCATAAGACAATAGGATTTCGCCTTGCTCCGTCAGCCGCAAATTGCGTGGACTGCGCAGGATCAGACGCGAGCCGACTTGTTCTTCGAGCCGTTTGACGTGAAGGCTGACTGCCGCCTGCGTGAGATTCGCTTCACGCGCGGCCTTGGTAAAGCTGCCGGAATCGCAAACGGCGACAAACGTGCGCAGGAGGTTCGTATCGTAGATCATTGGCTTGCCGACCCAGCCTCATGGCGTCCGCCCCTGGGGAGGCGGAGTTCATAAGCTCCGCTTATCGCAACCATTAAATATTCTAGATATATTTCAAGTGACTACCCATATATATAGTAATTGGTAATTTGCATCCATTGCTTCGAGGAGGAAACAATGACCATGCGGGTTGGAGGTTTAGCGCAACGTATGGCATTCGCGCTTATCGGCTGCGGGTTCGTCGTTGCGGTTGCGCATGCGCAGTCCGTCAAACCGGATACGCCGCCGGATCCTGAGGTGGATTCACGCGCGGCCATGACGTTGACCCCTCAAGACCCGCGCATCGGCAATGCCCTCGCAGAGCATAAGGGCACTTGGAAATGGGCTGTGCCGCCTGTGAAGATGTCGGGCGGCTTCGACGACCACGATCCGATCGGACTTGTTTCGGGAAAGTTGATCCCGGCCGATTGCTCTCTGAATTGGATCGATCCGGACAGCCACAAACTCTACTGCTTCACGACAGCGACTTCGCTGGTCTATTTCATGAACGCGCCGCATAGCTACCTGGTGCAGGCTGAAAAGAAGTGGCAGTCGTTGACGGGCAAGCCATCAACCTAACGCAGGCGAGCCGCGCTCGGCAGACGGTGCGCGGCTTGCAAGCAAAAAGGCCCGTTTCTTCTAAATGACAGCGAGGCGAGACTTGGACAGCGAAGCGAGACTTGGCACGCCGTTGAAGATCGCCCGCGTCGCGCGCCTAGTTCTCCAGGCGTTCCAAATAATCCCAAGCTTTTTCGTGTCCGTAATAGACAAACGGGCCGACGATAAAACCGAAAGCCGATAGTCCGGCTGCGGTCGCAACATCGCGGACAACAAAATAGTTTGCCGAGAAGTCCATGGTTGTTGCGATGGTTCGGAAAGTGATCGTCTTGGCCAAGGCGCGATTGATTGTCAGTTCGCGGCTGCCGAGCGACGGCACCATGCGGGATCGAGGACGCATGAGACCGTCGATATGAACGAGTTCCGACGGACCGAGTCTATTCCAGACCATTTCATGGGCAAAATAGAACAGCGGGCCGGCGGCGAGCCCGATGGCGGATAGGCCGGCGGCGGCGGCAAGTTCGCCGATGACGACATAATTCGTGGTGAAGTCGAGGCTTGTCACGATGATCCGAAAGGTCACGGTCTTGAGGATCGCGCGCCGGAGCGCGAATCCCACCGGGGCAACAGGCGGGGCTTTGACATCGCGTAAGAGGCCGCTGGCGGTGCCAGGCCTGATAGCCTTGCGAGACGTCGCCATCGCGGACCTTGGGCGCCTGCTCCGTTTGCGCAAAAATTTAGATAAAGCCTTCGGTGCCAAGACGACGACGCCCCCGATTAAAATGCCAGGGATGAGCGCGGCTTCGAGAACAGCGGCGCCGGCGAGCACCGGTATTTGCACCATTGCGGATCGTTTCATGACCTGACCCATTTGGGAGAGCGCATCAACAGATATGATCTTAGCCGATCGTCGATGAAGAACGCGATTGCTCTTTGCATCCAGCGGCCGCTGAGCGGTCATCGCCGTCCGTCATCGCCGATCTCGCCCGGACAGAAGGCGGCGGCCGGAAGCGAAGGAGTCCCCGGTGCGTGAGCCAGGCCATTGTGAGCACGACGCACAAAATCGGCAGCGTGACGCCCAATATGAAGAAAGCGGCGGAGCCTCCGATAGCATCAATCATCCAGTTGAAATTCATTCCGAAAAACCCGGTCAGCGCCGTAACGGGAAGGAATATCAACGAGACGAGGGTCAGCCGATTGATTTGCTCGCCCTGACGCTGAGCGACCACGGTCGCATATTCATGCATGATGTCCGACATCCACCTGCGGCGTTCCCGAAACTGCTCCTCGACGTCTTCGACCTGGTCGGCGTAGTCATTGAGTTCTTCGGCGCCACGAAGGTCCATGCCCGCGACGACTTCGACGCCGACAATCGCCGTGCGAACCGCACTGCTGAAACGACTGAAATTCGCAACGATTGACTGAAGTTTTTGCTGTCGCCGGGCCTGCGCGACAAAATCGGCGGGGTCGAAGTTTCTGTCCAAGCGCGATCGCAAATCATCGAGACCAAGGTCGAGATCCCGGATAACATGATCGAGCGTGCCGAGCAGCAGTTGCAGAAGGATGCCCGCAGCCTGGTAAGGACTTTGTTCGAGGGCGCAGATGCGCTCGGCGAATTGTTGCCGTATTTCGTCCAGGATCGACGCATCGCCGTTCCAGACGGTCAGAACAAAGCGCTGGGTGCTGAGAAGATGCACTTCAATCAAATCGCCGGAGGGTCCGGCCAGCCAGGTCGCTGCGCGCAAAGTCTGGCGGCCTATGGTCATTCGCCCCGTTTGGCCGAACCGCAGAGCCCATGCGTTATCCGTCGGTTCTAGACCGAGCTCGGCGAGGATCTCAGGCGACGTCCCGCCGGTGAAAATATCGAGCCAAAAAAATTTCTTGGCAGCCATCTGCGTGCGCACGGCAGCCGATGTTGCCGCAACCTGTACGCCGAGGGCATCCACGATCATTGCACTCATGCTGATCCCGTATGAGCCCCGGTGCCAATGCCGGCTTATGCGCCTTTCGCTATGTGCCGAGCCTCTTTAACAATTGGATGATAGCGTAAGCGTCACGGCAATGATCGACCTGACGATGACGGCGGTCATCTTCATACTTCAGATGTGCGTGACTTACCGATAAATTCTCAGACGGAGCCCTCTTGCGCTCTGCCCGTCATGCGTTTGTCAACAAACCGTCATGATAGGAATGATAGAAGTGAGCCCTAAATAGAAGCCTTCGTGCACCCCATCCGGGGTTAATTTTGAATTCGTATCAATAGTTTGGTGAGAGGCCGATAATGACCAAGTCGAAGGTTGAGGAAGTCGCGAGCGCGTACCCGGCGGCTGAAGAGCCAAGCGATCCGATCCAGGACGCCGAGGTGGATCAGTCGGATATCGTCCTAACCGCCGCGACGGTCGCCGTGGTTGGCGTCGGTGTCGCCGTTTTTGAAGCGGCTTTGCTTCCAGGCGTCGTTTTGGGTGTTGCCGCGGCCCTTGTGCCGAAGGCCTTGCCGAATATCGGCGCGGCGCTTGGCCCGCTGTTCAAATCGACCGTCCGCGGTGCCTATAAGTTCGGCAAGAAGACGCGGGAGTTTGTTGCCGAGACCCAGGAGCACGTCCACGATATCGTGGCGGAAGCCAATGCATCGGAAGAAGCGAAACTCGTCGGAGGCAAGTCCGCGGCATCGGCATCTGCTAGCTGAAGCATGACCAGTTTAGATCTTAAAATTGCGCATCAGGTGCCGGGGCGCATTCGCATGAAGGTGCCCTCGGCCAAGGGCAATGCCGAGCTCCTGCAGCAAATCAGCGACACGTTCGGGGTCATACCGGGCATCGAGCAGATTAGCGTGAATCCGGTGACAGGCAGCATCGTGATCGAATACGACACGAGCCAGCACGACGAATTTCACGGCGCCTTCCGGGATCACTATTCCCCACCGGCGGCGGACACGTCGGCGCCGGGCACCGAAATCGACAAACTCGCCCAGGAAATCCAGGAAGAGGCCGAGTTTCTCGCGCAAAACTCGGCGAGCGCCCGCGCCGTCGTGAATTTTTTCAAAGATCTCGATCGCAATATCAAGCAGGCGTCGGGCAATAACGTCGATCTGAAGATATTGCTTGCGGGCGGGATCATCCTCGTCACGGTCTTCGAAGTCGGCGCGACCGCCGCGACACCCGTCTGGGTGACGCTCAGCCTTTTTGCGATGAACCATTTCATCGAGATGCACCATCATCCGTTAAAGCCCCAAGGCTCTGCGCCGTTGGTCGCCGTCGGCTCATAGGGCGTCGAGAACAGGATTTTCCATTATGGAGTTTGTGGTCCGCCATTACGTTCCGGGCCGGATCCGTTTGCGCATCGCGGCGCTCTGCGCGAAGCGCGCGCTCGCAGAATCGATGTTGGCGTGGCTGCAGAAGCAGGACGGAATCAAGAACGCACGCGTTAATTATGACTGCTACAGCCTCGTCATCGTCTTTGACCCGGCATTCGAGGCTCTTTTGCAGGGTCTGCTGGGTCAATTGCGGCACATCAGTCTCGCCGACCTGCAGCTATTGATCGGCGCCGCCGGCACGCCGGCCGCCAAGCCGGCCGTCGTGGTCGGGAGCAAAAGGCAGCCAGTTGTGTCCAAGCGGATGCCGCTGGCATTGCCGACGCTTTCCCTCGTGCTGACCTTCAGCGCCAATCCCCTGGTCCGCGCGATCAATCTGCCGCTCATGCTGTGGAACGCCTATCCGATCGCCAAACGCGCCTGGCGCGTCTGGAGCCGCGAAGGCCGTCTCAACGTCGATTTTCTCGACGTCTTGGCCATCACGGCCTCCTTGTTGCAGGGCAATCCGTTGGCTGGCGCGGTCGTCACTTGGCTCATCAAGTTCGGCGATTGGATTCGCGACCTGACGGCCGCGGGGTCGCGGCGTGCGATCAGCGAGCTTTTGGAATTCCAGGGGAAGACCGCTTGGGTGATGCGCGATGGCCGCGTCGTCTCCATTCCGGCGATGGACCTTGTCGCGGGCGACGAAGTCGTCGTCTACCCAGGGGAGATCATTCCGGTCGACGGCGAGATTCTGAGTGGGACGGCGCTGATCGATCAAAAGACGATCACCGGCGAGAGCTTGCCCGTGACGCGTAGCAAGGGGCAGGCCGCCTATGCGGCAACGGTCATTCACGACGGCCAGATCGCCGTGCGCGCCCTGCGCGTTGGCGGCGATACGATGGCCGGCCAGATCGCCCGCCTTGTGGACTCCGTCCCGCAAGGCGAGACCCGAATGCAGAATCATGCGGAACTCTTTGCAGACCGCCTTGTCCTGCCGACGCTGGCACTCGCGACGGGAACCGCGCTCCTCACGGCGGACTTCAACCGCTTCCTCTCGCTCGTGATTGTCGATTACGGCACCGGGATCAGGGTTGCGGCGCCGACGGCGGTGCTGTCGTCGATGACCCATGCGGCGCGCGCCGGCATTATCATCAAAAGCGGCGCGCATATGGAGCGGCTCGCCCAAGTCGATACGATGGTCTTCGACAAAACCGGGACGCTGACGCGCGGCAAACCGGCCGTGCGCGACGTTATTTCCTACAGCGATCACATTACGACGAGCCATCTGCTTGGCCTCGCCGCCGCGGCCGAAACCAATCTCACGCATCCCGTCGCCGACGCGTTGCGCAGCAAGGCGAAGGAACTGCGGGTCAACGTGCCTGCGTGCGGCGAGATACAGTACCGGCTTGGTCTTGGTGTCGAAGGGCAGGTCAACGGCTATTATCTGCATGTCGGCAATGAACGCTTCATGGGCCAGAACGGCATTCGCCTCGATGCGGCGTCAAGCGATCGCGCTGCGCTCGACGAACTGGGGCAGTCCTGCCTTCATATAGCCGTCGATGGTAAGCTTGCGGGCCTCGTGCCTTACGCGGACGAAATCCGCGCCGAGAGCCGCTCCGTCATCCGCCGGCTTGCGGCGCTTGGCGTCAAGAACACGATCATGTTGACGGGTGACTCGAACGTCGTCGCCCGTGCGGTCAGCCGGCGCCTCGGCGTTACGCATCATGTCGCCGAAATGTTGCCGGCCGACAAAGCCGATGTCATCCAGGATCTGCGCCGCAGCGGCAAGGTTGTCGCGATGGTTGGCGACGGCATCAATGATTCTCCCGCGCTCAGCTTTGCCGACGTCGGCATAGCCATGCGGCACGGCGCCGAGGTCGCGCACGAATCGGCGCATGTCGTCCTGATGGAAGATTCGCTGCGTAAGCTCGTTCAGGCGGTTGAAATCTCGCGCGGCGCGGTTGATCTGATCAAGCAGAACTATGCCATCGTCGCCGGCATGAACACGCTTGCCCTAGCCCTGGCGCTGCCCGGCGGCCTCATCAGCCCGGTCACGACGGCTTTGATCAGCAACGGCTCGGCAATCCTCGCAAGTTTGAACGGCATTCGACCGATCTTACGTTATCAATGACGCTCGGAGATTTATCAGAATCGATTGCGCCCGAGCATCAAAAAGCTCTTCAGATCGCTCGCACCTATCTCGAGCGGCCGGATTTTGCGGCAAGGCTTGCGGAATATGCGGGCCGGCCCGTCGAGCACATTTTCCGCGTCATGCCGCGCGTGGCGAATGCGCGGCTTAACAAAGCCGTCGAAACGACGATCCTGTCCTGCCTCAAACTCGCGATCGGATCGCTTCGCGAGCGGCCGCGGCGGCGTCCTGCGAGCCGGACGTCCTCCGTATTGGCTGGCATCAACGGTGGCGTCAGCGGGTTCTTCGGCCTGGCGGCTTTGCCGGTCGAATTGCCGCTCACCACGACGCTGATGCTGCGCGAGATTGCCGACATCGCGCGTCACCACGGGGAAGATTTATCGAACCTTGAGGCCAGGCTTGCCTGTATCGAAGTGCTTGGCCTCGGCACGCGGCGCCCGCAAGGAGGACTTGAAGTTGGTTATTATGCGTCGCGGGCGATGCTGAGTAAGCTCGTCGCCGACGCGTCATCTCACCTGATCGAGCGCGGCGTCACCGGCGTGTCAGCACCCGCGGTCAGCAGCTTGCTTGCTGAGATTATACGGCGCTTCGGTCTCGTCGCGTCCGAAAGGGTTGCAGCCTCCGCGCTTCCGGTCGCCGGCGCGCTGGGCGGCGCGACGGTAAACTTCCTGTTCATGAATCATTTTCAGCGTGTCGCACATGGCCATTTCACGATAAGGCGGCTCGAGCGCCACTATGGCAGGGAGATCGTCCGCGGTTATTATCAGTCGCTGAGCGGAAATCCGTCAGAGAAAAAGATAACCCGGCTTTAGACAATGGGTCGCGATCAGGACCATGAGAAAAGTTCGCCGCAACACCAGCGCGGCGCAAAAGATAGTGTAGACCCGCGCGTCTTTGAATTGCGGCGCATGCGCACGATTGCCACGCTGTTGCTGGCGATCATGGCGGTGATATTCGTCGCGTGCAGCGTGACGCAATCGCCTTGGCCTTGGATTCCTTATGTACGCGCCTTTGCCGAGGCCGCTATGGTTGGCGCGTGCGCCGATTGGTTTGCCGTCGTGGCTCTGTTCCGCCGTCCGTTCGGCCTTCCGATCCCGCATACGGCCGTGGTGCCGAACAATAAGAAAAGAATCGGCGCCGCGCTTGGCCGTTTCATCACCAACAACTTCCTCTCGACCAAGATCGCGGACGAGCGGCTTGCGCAAATCGACATGATCTCTTGGGCCGCGCGTTGGATCGAGGACCCGCTGAATTCGGCGCGCCTGGGACAATGGGCCGCGCGTTTGTTGCCGAATGCACTTCACCAAGTTCCGTCCAACGAGCTTGGCGAACTTCTTGGCTCAGCCGCGCAACGGGGTGCCAAATCGATTCCCGCGGCGCCGCTTGCCTCAAAGGTGCTGGCGATTCTCTGGGCGCAGGGCGCGGCGCAGATCTTGCTCGATCAGGCGCTCGCGTTCAGCGAGGCGTCGCTCCTGCGCCACAAGGATTTCATTTCGCGCAAAGTCGCGGAACAATCGTCGCGCTGGGTGCCGAAGTGGCTCGACGACAAGATCACCAATAAAGTCATGAACGGGTTGCTCGCGACGATGCGCGAGATGCACGATCAAGATCATCCCTGGCGTGCCGAGGTCCATACGGTTGTTAAGAAGCTTATCGTCGATCTCGCGAATGATCCTGAGCTTTATGCCCAGGGAGAGACCCTCAAGATGGATTTGTTGGAAAATCCGGTTTTCCTGGACCAGATGAAGCAGCTCTGGAAGGAAATTGACAGTGAACTCGTCGATCTCACGAGCTTTTCAAAAACAACAGCCGAACTCCTGACGACCGCCTTGCGCGCGCTGGGCAAGTGGCTGGAGGAGAATCCGAGCCGGCGGGCGAAGCTCAACCGTCAGATCCGTCTCGTGACTCTGCGTGTTCTTTTGCCGCGACGTGCCGAGATCGGCAGCTATATTGCTCACGTCGTCGAAAATTGGGATAGCGCGACGCTCGTCAATAGACTCGAATTACAAGTCGGCAAGGACCTTCAATATATCCGTATCAACGGAACTCTGGTGGGCGGACTCGTGGGTGTTTTGATCTTTTCGATTTCGCGCCTGCTCGCGCACCATTAGGAAACGAGCTGCGCTCTCCGTATCTCGTGGCGGAGAGCGCAGATCCAATCAGAGCAGGGCCAGTCCCACCCCCAGAATTTCAACCACCTCCACTGCGACGACCGCGGCCTTGCCGAGGAGCCAGATTGGAGACAGCGGATTTCCCAGTAGTGGGTTTTGCCGCGCCGTGCGGCGGGCGGCCATTTTGGGTGCAACCTTGCCCGTTCCACGGGCGACATTGGGGTGTGTGAGCTTCTCCATCGCTCATCTCCTTTTGGCCGTAGGTCGACGGCCGGGAGATTGAGCGACGCCATCGCGCTTAAGCGCGCACGACATCCCTCATGGGGTCTCTCGAACCGCAGACGGTTTCGATGTTGAGCGGCGAATCTTGCGTGGACGCAGCCACGGTCGAAGCGCCAAAGCGTCTAGAGCCCATGTCTCTTTCGTAGGTGATCGTCGGTCCAAGCGCCGACGTGGGCCTGATGCGCCCGGCGATTTTTATTGTCAACCCCCGAATCGATTTCGTTCGATCATTCTTGTGATGATCGGAGGCCGGCAGGCAGGAGCGCCCAGCGTGCGTGGCCGCACATTATCTTTCGGCAATCTACTCTTGCGCGCTAGATGACCAACTGGCGAAGGAGACAAGGTCGGATTTCTCCAATTCGCCGGCGACGGCGTCCAGCTCCACCGGATCGACCGCCGTGCTGATCAGCGTGGCGATGATCTCAGTCGCATCGGGCGAGCGTTCCTCGACCTCGATCTCGCGGACCGGATAGTTCGCCTTCTCGAGCGCGTCTGAGAGCAGATCGCGCACTTCGCCCACCGTTTCGGGGTGGGTCACCGCATGTATTTCGTAAATCGCCTCGGTTTGTAGCTCGTCCACCGGGGCTCGGTTGATCGCATTGACCAGCGGGCGCAGCAGGGTATTGCCGGCCAGAACCGCAACAGTCAGGACTGTCGCCTCGGCGACAAATCCAAGCCCCGAGAGAGCGCCAACCGCGGCGGAGCACCAAAGGGTCGCGGCGGTGTTCAAGCCTTGAATATGTGCGCCGTCTTTCAAGATCACGCCGGCGCCGAGGAAGCCGATGCCGGACACGACATAGGCCGTGATTTGTGCCGCGCCGATTTGACCGTTGATCCGCATCCCCAAAGCAACAAAGGCCGCGGCGCCGATCGCGACCAGCACATTCGTCCGAAGCCCGGCGCTTCGCTGCCGCCATTGACGTTCGGTGCCGATCAGGGTCGCAAGGACGAAGGCGACGAGAATGCCGACCGAAAGATCGACGAGGTGGGCGAGATTGAATTGCTTGACGAAGAGCATCGTTCGCCTCTGCTTGAGATCGAAAGCCGGGAATTTTTTGGTTGACAGAGACGATCAAGAAGATCAATAGCCGATCGTTAGCTCGGATTCGTCCCTGCTGGCGCTTCACAATATCTAGAAAGACATGGGTAGTAGCAGCTCGGGCAAGATCACCGTGGCGTGTTTCCACGGCATGTTGCCCTCAAACATTGTGAATGTTCACGGGCCGGAACCCCGTGCTGGGAGCGCCGAGCGGGCCTGATCCCGTCGCTCTCTCGCGCCTCCGGCCTTGGACAAAGATCGGAGGTGAGCCATGACCAAGCTCTCCTATGTGGTCGCTTTTGCGCCGCGCCCCAAGTTGACGAACCGCCGTTTTGCCTCCGGTCTGCCTGCGCAGTATCGCCGGGGCGGCCGCGCGCTCGCCTGCCAATGGCGCGCGGATCCATCCACGGGCCAATTGTTCTGCTCGTGGTCGCGCGACATCGCGGGCGGCAATTTCGACGTCGAGCCGCAATTACGTCTCGCAAGCTAGAGGAATGCAAACATGAAAGACGGCCCGAGTAGGCCCGTCGCCGATTGTTTTTGCAGCGGCGGCGGGCACCCCCAGAGCGACATTCGAATATCGATCAGACCGGTCAGGCGAGAGGTCATCTGAGAGATGGCGGTCTCCTTGCGCCGGCGAGGAGCAAAGCCATGACCCTGCATGTCAACAAAGACGGAATCCGGAGCGCCGTTCTCGACGACGCCCACGTCGGTCATATCACCGGCGCATTCGGCACAATCCTCCAGCACGACGCCGCACCGCGCAAGAAATGGCGCCACCGCCTCGCGACGCTCCTCGCCGTCCTCGGGCCGGGCCTCATCGTCATGGTGGGCGACAACGACGCCGGTGCCTTCGGCACCTATACCCAGGCCGGGCAAAACTACGGCACTTCGCTGCTCTGGACGCTGGTCCTCCTCATCCCGGTTCTCTACGTCAACCAGGAGATGGTGCTGCGCCTCGGCGCGGTCACCGGCGTCGGCCACGCACGCCTGATCTTCGAGCGCTTCGGCAAGTTCTGGGGATCATTCAGCGTCATCGATCTTTTTCTGCTCAATGCGCTGACCATCGTCACCGAGTTTATCGGTATTTCGCTCGCGCTCGATTACCTGGGGCTCCCCAAGATTGCCGGCGTCGCGCTCTCGGCCTTGCTGGTGATGGGCGCAGCGAGCACAGGCAATTTCCGGCGCTTCGAGCGCTTTTCGATGGTGCTCGTCTTCGGGAGCCTCGTGCTCGTGCCGATCTTCCTGATGATCCATCCGCCATTTGGCCAGATCGCGCACGATCTGATTGTTCCGCAACTGCCGAAACAGGGAAAGCTCAGCGACATCATGCTGCTGATCATCGGCATTGTCGGGACGACGATTGCACCTTGGCAGCTCTTCTTCCAGCAGAGCTATGTCATCGACAAGCGCATTACGCCCCGCTTCATGCGCTATGAGAGGGCGGATCTCTGGCTGGGAATCGTCCTCGTGATCATTGGCGCCGTCGCGATGATGGCCTTCTCCGCCGCGGCGTTCGAGGGGCGCGCGGGGTTTGGCAATTTCACCGATGCGGGCGGTGTTGCGGTCGGTCTTGAGGCCGCTGCGGGCCGCACGGCCGGCGTGCTTTTTGCCATCGGCCTCATCGACGCGAGCCTGATCGGCGCATCGGCCGTGTCGCTCGCGACCGCTTATGCGATCGGCGATGTCTTCTCCGTTCGGCACTCGCTGCACCGCCAGGTTAAGGATGCGAAGGGCTTTTACGCCGTTTATTGCGGGCTCATCGTCCTCGCGGCTGCGCTCGTGATCACGCCAAATATGCCGCTCGGCCTTTTGACCAATGCCGTGCAAGCTTTGGCGGGCGTCCTCCTGCCGAGCGCGACCGTCTTCTTGCTGCTCCTTTGCAACGACCGCGCCGTTCTCGGGCCCTGGGTCAATACACGCGCCGCCAATCTCTTTACCGGCTGCGTCATCGCGGCATTGGTGATCCTGTCCGTCATCCTGACGTCATCGGTCCTCTTCCCCGATCAGACGGATCAAAAGGTCATTCTGGCGATCATGATGGGCGGGGGCGCGCTCGCTCTAGTGGCGGCATTGGTGTCGGGTGTCTTCCGGCCGCGCAAAGTGCAAGAGGCGAAGGTCGATACGTTCGATCGCGAACTGGAAATGTGGCGGATGCCGCCATTGTCGCATTTGCGGCCCATGGCGCTGTCTCAGTCCACAAAGATCTGGATGTTGGTTTTGCGCGGCTATCTTGTCCTTGCAGGCGGCCTTGTGCTCGTGAAGATCATCACCTTGGCGATCTAGTCTTGGAATGGCCCGCCGTGGAATGTCCACGGCGGGCGACCTTGGAATAGTCCTCTCGAAGCCAATTGCTTTGCCCGGAAACGGCGGCTTGGCCGGGCGGCTTACATCTCCGGGCCGATCGGCCGTTGGACCATCACTGTGTCGGTCCATTCTCCGAACCTGAACGCCACCGACGGCAAATAACCAACCTGGCGAAAGCCGCAGTTCTCGTGCAACCGCAGCGAAGCAAGATTGGCGCTGTCGATATATCCGATCATCTGGCGGAAGCCGGCCGCGGCGCAAGCTTGAATCAGGGCCGGCAACAGAACACGGCCAACGCCATTATTAAGACGTCCGGGGTGGACGTAGATCGAATGCTTGACCGTGAATCGATAGGCGGGCCGCTTGCGGAACAGCACGGCGTAGGCATAGCCCGCGACAGCACCGTCGATCACGGCAACGAGATGCGGAAGCTTGTGCTTACGCATATTCTTGCGCCGCGCCTTCAGATCCTCGGCATCAAACGGCGTTGGTTCGAAAGCACCAAGGTTGCCGACGCCTTGCCCGATATGGTGGCGGTAAATGTCGAGCATGGCCGGCACGTCGTCGTCGTTCGATGGGCGCAGCACGATCTCTGAAGCGGGTTTGTCCAACACAGGCGCGGTCACTCTTGCATCACGTAGGTGTAGAAGCGGATCGATCCGTCCGGTTCGACCTCACGGTAGAGGCCTTGCACCTCGGCTTCGAAGCCGGGGAACAGATTGGCACTTTTTTCGAACATTTTGAGATATTCCAGCATAGGCTTGGCCCGCGCACTGAGGCGCTCGCCCGGGACGATCGTCGCGATGCCGGGAGGATAGACAACGAACAGCGTGGTCGCAACACGGTCGGTGATCGCGCTGATCGGCAGATAATCGACTTTGTTACGCACGAGGCTCTGCGCGGCTTCATGCGGCAGCGCGGCCATATCGGGCAGATGGCCGGGCGCGAACTGCTGCTGCTGGAGCATGCTGACGTTGGCGCTGCGGTAAAAGGTATGCATCTCGGCGCAGAGATCGCGCAGGCGCACGCCGCGGTAGCGCAGGGGCCGGCGCGCGACGAACTCGGGCATGACGTCCTCAAGCAGAGCATTGTCGTCATGCAAACGCTTGAAGGCCGCGAAGGCGCTGAGCAGCGTACCGGCCTTGCTCGACTCGACGCCAGGGGTCAGGAGGAAAAGGAGCGAGTTGAGATCGTTCTTCTCCGCAACGACACGATTCTCGCGAAGATATTGCGCGACGACGGGTGCCGGAATGCCGTGGTCGGCATAAGCGCCCGTTCGCCGGTCAAACCCCGGCGTCAGGACGATCAGCTTGTTGGGATCGGTCATGGCAAAGCCCGCCGTCACATTGGCGAAGCCGTGCCATTCCGCGCCCGGTGCGAGGGCCCAATACCGGGCGTCGCTGGCGAGTTCGTCCGTGGTGAGGCTTTCCCAGGGCACCTCGCGCACGGGATCGTCGGGCCCCGCTCCGGGGACGCCGACGACGTCGGGAACGAAAGGTTCGAAGAACCAACGCCGCGCCGGGTCGGCTTCCTTCTCTTCATATTCGCGGCGGATCGCGCGCAGCTTTTTGCGCACCTCTATGCCGAGCCGCACCGTATCATCCCAGAGAATCACCCCGGAGCGGCCCTTCATCATTTGGGCGCCGACGTCGAGCGAGGCGAAGATGGGATAAAACGGCGACGTCGAGGCGTGCTGCAGGAAGCTCTCGTTGAGGCGGCGATGTTCCACCCGGCGGTGCTGACCCTTGATATGCCGGTCTCTCACATGGATCTGCGAGGCCTGGGAGAAGCTCGCGAGTTGCTTGTGGGTCGACTGCGTCGCGATGATGCCCGGCGAACCCTCGCCGAGCTCTTTCAACCCCATGGCGAAGCGGCCGGCATAGAGCGGGTGGAACTTCATGAACCCGGCCCAGGCCTCATCGAAGAGCACATAATCGCAGAGGTGGCCGATGCGGGCGAGGATCATGTCCGCGCTGTAGATGGTTCCGTCATAGGTGCATTGCTCGATGACCGCGACGCGGAAGGGTCGCGGCTTTTGCCACGCTTCGGGATCGGTCACATGGGGGTTCTGCCGGATCTTCTCCCGGATCGCCGTCTCGTCCAGCGCCTCGCTATAGATCGGCCCGATCAGTCCGTAGCAATTGCGGTCCGTTTCCAGGTAGATCGGAATGCCGCCGCTGATCAGCAGCGCACCATGATGGGCGGCCTTGTGGTTGTTGCGGTCGAAGAGGACAAGGTCGCCTTCCGCAACCAGCGCCCCCAGCACCACCTTATTGGATGACGACGTCCCGTTCAGGACGAAATAAGTCTTCTCGGCGCCGAAGATCGCGGCCGCCTCTTTCTGAGCCTTGAGGGCCGGCCCCTCATGCGTGAGCAGGTCGCCCAATTCGAGAACCGAATTGTCGAGGTCGTCGCGGAACACGGCCTCGCCGAGGTGCTCGACGAAGATGCGCCCGATGGGGCTGCGGCGGTAGAAGACGCCGCCGTTATGCCCCGGGCAAGTCCAGAGTTGATTGCCTTCCTCGGCGTAATCGACGAGTGCGCCAAAGAACGGCGTCTTCAATGTTTCGGCATATTGCTTGAGGCGGCTGATCAGGTTGCGCGCGATGAACTCCGGCGTCTCCTCCGAGAGGAAGATGTAGCCGTCGATAAAATCAAGCACCTCGACCGGAATGTCCTCGAAACGTTTGCGGCGGACAAGGATCACGATCGGCATCTCGAGGCCGCGGCGACGCATCAGATTGATCAGCGCCGCCGTCTTCCCCTCGAGCCCACGCTTGCCCCAGTCGACCACCATGCAGCCGATCGCGGCGTCGGTCTGGACGGCAATCTCGGCGTCCTCGACGCGCCTCGCTTTGACGACCTGAAACCCGTCATCCTCGACGGCTGCGATAATCTTCTGAAGGCGCATGCCTTCAAGATCGTCCGCGTCGAAGCCAGGTGCGCAGAGTAGGAAAGTGAACCGCCTGAAGAAATCCATCGCCATGCCACCCTTTGCCAAAGGTGCTTGGTCTGACGGCTTCATGACATTTGCGTGACAGTCCGGTTCGCAGGGAAACGTCCAATTCGCGATCGTACGAACATGCTGAATATGCGCATTATTTCACGGGCCAAAACGGCGCCACCCGCTTGGACCCTGGGACGAGCGGTGGATCCGGCAGCCGCATCGCATGTAGCCCTCGTGTTGCGCCGCTCTCAAACGCATGCGGCCGCCAGCCGAGATTAGTCTCGAAATAGCCGGCCGCCATAGCCACGCCTTGCGACCAATAATTATCGAGAACGATAAGGCCGCCCGGCCGCACGATCGTCTGCAGGTAATAAAGGTCCACAAATACGTCGTGAAACAGGTGGCTGCCGTCGACGAATGCCGCATCGGCTGAAATCCCGTTTTCGATGAGGCGCGGCAACGCAATCTGGGAGCGTTCCCTTATCAAGGTCGCGAGGCTCTCAAGCTTGGCGGCACGGACCGCTTCCCAACCGGCATCGCGGAAGCCGCTATCCTGAAACGGATCGATAATTATCTGCTGTTCGCCGCGACCCAAGACCAGCGCCTCGCCGATTGCCAGCGCCCAGTTGCCGAAGGAGAGGCCGATCTCGATGACAGTTTTGGGATTCTCGGCAACCAATAAATCACGAAGTACGTCGCAATCGCTTTCTGGAAGCGTCTTTATCGGGAGGTCATCAAGGGAGGGAGCTCGTGGCGATCCGCCGTTCGTCAACTTCCGTCTTGTCTCTCGAATCAAATCCAGATGTGCCATCACGCGACTTTAGATCCCTGTTTAACCGCGCCTTACTCTTTTACTCAGGTCTAGACGGAGATCGACGAGAGGATGCTATGATTTAAGGCTCGCATGCTGCGTAGGGGATTCTCACGGCACCTAAATTGTCCCATGCGTCTTATGCTCGCCAGGAAGCAAGGTTATTTAATACCCAGCCGGTCTCACAAAGCTTCCAGGCCGCTGGGAACATTTCTAAAGGTCAAGTCGTTCACGAAAAAGTGAACGAAAATCACGCGAAATTGTGTATCATGAGGTCAAATTATTAACGATTTCAGCAAATTGAATGCAGATTGTGGATTCATTGTAGATAGAATGACTGCATGAATTGTATGCACCCCCGAGGGTATTTCGGGAGTGTTCGGCAAGCGATTTTGTCATCTAATCCATTGAAATCCGGGTAGCTATCAGCCGAAGCTCAGCGACGGGTTTGACCTTCCTCCTTTTTGCCGACGATGAATTGGCTAGCCAGAAAACTGGCGGGGGGAATTCCGAATGTCTCGCAGTGTTCTAATTGCACTGCTGCTGACCACGTGCTCGTCAGCAGCTCTTGCTCAAACCGTGGGTGGCGGCGGCTCGATCGCATTGCCCACCATCAACGTTGAAGGAACGAGCACCTCGCCCTTCGACCCCTATGCCGGAAAATTTGACGGCACAGTCGGACTGACGTCCGACATCACGGGCACCAATTTACCGATTCTCGACACGCCGCGCTCGGTCTACGTGGTGACGCCCCAGACCATACAACAGCAGATGCCGCAGAACCTCGTTCAAGCGGTCCAGACGATTCCGGGGACTTATCTGGGGCAGGACAACGGCGGCAATTCCGACTTCATCACGATCAAGGGATTTCAGGTCAATACAAGCGATTCAATTCTCATTGGCAACAACAACGGTATTTTGATCGACGGCATCAGAT
The DNA here is from genome assembly GCA_040756295.1 of Pseudomonadota bacterium. GTDB lineage: Bacteria > Pseudomonadota > Alphaproteobacteria > Rhizobiales > Beijerinckiaceae > Methylovirgula. The sequence continues at coordinate 325,274 of JBFLZN010000004.1, forward strand.
CGCCCTTCGATCGCGCCTTCAGCGCCAACACCCAAAGCGTCGAGCTTTTGAGCGGCCCGGCCTCTTATCTCTACGGCTACTCGTCCGAGGGCGGCGTTATCAATCTGCAGAGCAAACTGCCCTTGCCGGATGCGCATTACGCGGTGGGTCTTCTGGGCGGCGAGGTGACCGGCTCCTTAAGGGACGCCGCCGGCACGTCCGACTTCACCGGACCTATTTATAAATCGACCGAGGGCGTTCTCGCTTACCGGTTGGTGACAAGCGGATCTGCCGATCAGCCGTGGCGCATCGGCGATACGGTCAGCCGCGATTTTCTCATGGCGCCGACCTTGGCGTGGTATAGCGACCTGTTCACGGCGACGCTCGCCTATCAACACGAGAAAAACCAGCAGCCCTACGACCGGGGCGATACAAGTCTGAATGATGCGCCGCTGGGCATCTCACGCACGGAATCTTACTCCGAGCCATTCTCGACTTGGAACGAGGACGGTGATTGGGTACACGGCAAGGTCGATTACAACCTCAACAAAAACAACGACTTTCACTTCAAATATTCCTATGCGTCGACGACGCAGGATTTCAACGAGGTCCGCTCGGATAGCCAGTCGGACTTCAATCCGGCCACAGGCAATATCAACCGCTACTTTTATACGAACGTGCCGGGCGGCGGTTTAAACCTGACGCAGGGATTCACCAGCTTTACGGGCATTCATCGCTTCGATCTTGGCCCGCTGCATGACGAATTTCAGGAGGGCATCGATTATTACGATGCCTATGCGCATGAAACCACGGAATACGAGGGGCCCCCGCAGGCTGGCTTCAATCTTTACAACCCCGTCTACGGACAGTTGAACACGGGAAACTTACTCAATCTCGGTCAACTGCTTGGCGAGCCGCTCAACGTACAAAAAGAACGCGAGCTGGGCGTCTTCTTTCAGGATGCCGTGACCTATGGCCCGGTTACGGTGACGGGCGGCGGTCGGTATGCCTCGATCTATGAGTACGAAAAATATTTCGGCGGCGTCGAAACCAACACAAACTTCCATCCCTTTTTGCCTTCGGCCTCGATCCTCTACAAAATCAACGAGAGTAATTCGCTCTTCGCGGATTATTCACAGTCCTACACGCCGAACATCTACGCAATCGGTCAAGGTGTTCACGTGACATTTGCCGGTCCGTCGCTACCCGAAATCGGCACCGGTTACGAAGCCGGCATCAAATCCAAATTTTTCGGTGACAGGGTTCTCGCGCAATTTTCGACGTTCCTGATCAATAAGACCGATGCGCAAACCGAAACCGAAACCGGCGAGATCGAAGATCAGCAGGGCCAGCGATCGGAAGGCGTGGCTCTCTCTGTGGTCGGCAATGTGACGCCGAACCTCAATATCAACGTCTCGTACACCCATCAGCACGCTTACGTTACGTCGGATTTGGCGAGCGCCGACGATACCGGCGCCCAGCTCATCAATGCACCGGCAAACATCTACACGGTCCAGGGCGCATATGCGTTTCTTGACGGCTATCTCAACGGCCTGACGTTGATTGCGGGCTTCACCGGGGCGACGGAGAACGCTGTCGATCCTATAAACACGTTTTTCCTTCCCAGTTGGACGATCGCCAATATCGGCGCGTCTTACACCTGGCAGCCCGGGCCTAAACTCCCGGTCATGAATTTCTCGATCAAGGTCAACAATCTTTTCGACGCCACCTACTATCCAGCAACAGGAAGCAAGACGAACTGGATTACGGTGGGTGAGCCACGCAACATCCTGTTCGGGCTTAGCGCATCCTTGTGACAGAGTTGCCAGCTTCGTCACATGGAGGGCCCGGTTCGTCCCCCCACAGTTCGAGCCGGGCCCAATGATGCCACAGGGGGGCAACTTAATTAAGGAATGGAGGGGGATATGCGCAAAATATCGGTTGTGACGTTTCTATCGTTACTAAGCTCACTCCCCGCGATTGCCGCGGATCTGCCGAGCGTGAAAGCACCACCTGCCTACGCTGCGCCACCCGCTCTATTCTCCTGGACGGGCCTCTATTTTGGCGGCAATTTTGGCTATGCATTTTCAGGGAGTGACAACATCCAGACATTGGCCAACGACGCGGTTACGGCTGGTCAGTTTGCGGGTGGGACTGTGCCGTCGTCCTATCAACTGAGCCCGAGCGGCCTCTTGGCGGGTGGTCAGATCGGCTACAATTACGAATTTTCCGGCGCAGGCCCTGGCAGCGGCGGTTTTGTCGCGGGTGTCGAAGCGGATCTTGACTATTCCGATCTGCGTCGAGGAAATGAATATATCGGCAACCATTCAGTCGTGAATGATTATCAAAGACAGATGAGTTATCTCGGGACAGTACGCGGCCGCATCGGCTACGCGTTCGACCGCGTACTCGTCTACGGCACAGGTGGCTTCGCCTACGGGCATGTCTCGGCGACCCAATCAATCTTTGCTGGCAACGACGCAAACGCCCTGATTTGGGGCGGTAACGGCAGCGGTTTGCGAACGGGTTACGTCGCCGGTGGCGGAATCGAATATGCCTTGCCAACGTCCTCGGTCCTCAATCCTTTTAACGCCGAAGCCGTGACGCTGGGAGTCGAATATCTGCATTATGATCTCGGCACGAGTTCGTTCGATCTCGTCGGCGGCCTTGGGGCGCCCTACTATTTCACCGACCGCGTCAAAACCGACGGCAATATCGTCCGTGGCGCATTGAACTACATTCTCGACTTCGGATCGCCGGCAACGCCCGTTGTGGCAAAATACTGAGAACCCGGGAGAAGCACCTGATGAGGTGCGCGACGGAGCGTCTTTGACTGGTCTTGTCCAAGACGCTCCCTCGGCCGCTTGGTCTTTTGCTCTCGGCGCGTTTAAATCCAAATTCGCAGCCCTGTTTTGAGCCAAGGCGTGCGCCGGGTATTATCGGCGCCGGGGTGGCGTTTCGCCAATCCAAGGCGATGAGAGTCTCAATCTGAACGGCGTAAAAGAATGGACAGAAAAGTTCTACAAACGGCAAAAATCGTCATCGCGCTGAATCTCGGGTATTTCATCATTCAAATTTCGGTTGCCGCTCTGATTGGCTCGGTCTCATTGTTCGCCGACAGCATAGATTTTCTTGAGGATGCCTCTATTAATGCGCTGATACTCGTCGGCCATAAATGGTCAGCCGATGCTCGGAGAAAGCTCGGAATTGGGTTGGCCATTATAATTTTGATGCCTGGCATCGCGGCGCTTCTGGCTGCGTGGCAGCGATATAGCAACGGTACGCCGCCTCCTGCCATGCCGTTGAGCGTGACGGCATTCGGCGCGCTTCTCGTGAACGGGACATGTGCCTTGCTTCTGGCCAAGCACAGCGCGAAGGGCGGCAGTCTGACCAAGGCTGCATTTCTGTCGGCTCGAAACGACACGTTGGCAAACGTCGCCATTATCTTTGCCGGCGTTTTGACGGCCCTTTTGCATTCGCTTTGGCCTGATCTGATTGTCGGCCTCGGTATCGGTCTTCTCAACGCCGGCGCGGCTTGGGAAGTATGGGAGGCCGCGGAGGGGGAAACGGATGATCTCGCCGCCCGACCCTCTTGATGGAGTTGGCCGGTGACAGATATCGACCCGCGGCCGACCGCGGACGCCCCCGATGACGATCCGTATCTGTGGCTTGAAGAAATCGACAGCCCTCGCGCTCTTGAATGGGTCTCGGCGCAGAATGCTGCAACGCTGAGGCAATTGAACAATAAGGAAGCGGTCGCAGATCGCGCCCTTCTTAAGGCGATATTCGATCGAGCGGATAATATTCCCTTTCCCAACCGTCGCGGCGGCAAGCTGTTCAATCCTTGGACCGATGCCGCGCACCCTCGGGGCGTCTGGCGCACAACGACTTTAGAAAGCTTTTGCAGAGACACGCCCCAGTGGGATGTTCTTATCGATCTGGATAAGCTTGCTTCGGAGGAAAACGAGGACTGGTTTTGGCGGGGCGCCGACACGTTATTGCCTGACCATGATCGCGCCATCGTACGCCTATCGCGCGGCGGCAGTGACGCAGCGACGTTCCGCGAATTCGATGTCGTTAGACGGCGGTTTGTGCCGGATGGGTTTGTCCTTCCAGAATCGATAAGCGCGACTGCCTGGCTCGATCGCGATACGTTGCTTTTATGCTCCCCTTTGGGGCAGTGCATGGCGACCCGAAGCGGGTTCGCTCGAACCGTCCGCCTTTGGCGCCGAGGCGAAAATCCGCTTACCGCGCCCGTCTTGTTCGAAGCCTCGGAGGGCGCCGCGGAGGTCGGTGTCAGCGTGCATCAATGCGCTTCGGGCGAGCGCATTCTGTTTGCCGAGAAACTCAGTCTGTTCAGTCGGAACCTCTGGATCGGCGATCGAAGCGGGCCAAAGTTGAGGCTCAACACCCCCGCCGATAGTGAGGTGGAGATTCAACGCGATTGGCTCGCAATCAAATTGCGAACCTCGTGGACGATTGGGAACGAGACGTTCGCACCAGGCACGGTTGTCGGGACAAATCTTTCGGCGTTTCTCGCGGGGCAGCCTCGATTCGCAAGATTATTTGAACCCGATGGCCGCCGCGCGCTTCAGCAGTTCTTTTGGTGCGGTGATCGACTTGTACTCTCGCTCCTCGATGATCTCAAACCCGTCTTTGAGACAATTGTGCCCGCCGGGGGGACTTGGTCGCGAGAAACAATTTCCGGTCTGTCGGAGTTCGGCTCTGCCCGGGTCTGGCCATTTGATCTTTACGCCGAGGAGTCAAGGGGCGATCTGTTGGCTAGCAGTTACGACAGGCTGAATCCTCCGACTCTTTTCCTCGTCAAGCCTAATCTTGCGCCGCAAATATTGAAGCGCGCGCCGCAAGCATTTGATGCGGCCGGCCATCGCATAACGCGTCATGAAGCGATTTCGATTGACGGTGTCCGGATACCCTATGTTCAAGTGGGACCTGATGACGAAACCGGGGAGGCACCGGTCCACATGTATGGATATGGCGGCTTCGGGATTTCACAGCCGTCTTATTATAACACCGCCATAGGCAAACTTTGGCTCGAGCGCGGCGGCACGAGTGTCATTACGCATCTACGGGGCGGACGCGAATTTGGTGAGGCATGGTATGAGGCCGGACGCCGCGAAGGCCGACGCCTCGTTCATGATGATTTCGCGGCCGTGGCCGCCGATCTCGTTCGCCGCGGCGTCACCAGACCTGGACGCATTGCTGCCGAAGGCGGGTCGAACGGTGGACTGCTGATCGCCAATATGCTTACGCGGTATCCTGGGAGGTTCGGCGCATTGTTTTGTACGGTGCCGATCATCGATATGCGACGATACACCAAGCTTTTTGGCGGCGCGGCGCTTATTGGCGAGTATGGCGATCCCGACAACCCAGAGGATTGGGCGTTTTTAAAAGCTATTTCTGCTTATCACGTCGCTGCGCCCTCGCAGACCTATCCGCCGATCTTTATTGCAACCAGCCGTAAGGACGACAGGATGCATCCCGGTCATGCGCGAAAGATGGCCGCTAAGTTACAGGCCATGGGCTACGAAGCCCACTTTTTGGAGTTTGCCGGCGGCGGACATGGATATGGAAAGGACAATGACGACAAAGCGATGCTCCTTTCCTTGGGCTATAGTTTTCTCCGTCGTGCGATAGGCTGGAGCAGCTACTAATGCTTTAGAAGGCGGAAGCGCCCTCTGGCGTCACCGTTAGAGAATGAGCAATATATCCGAGCGCTTCGGCAAGAGACGCGCGTGAGATTGGACCGCAAAGGCAAATGCGCAGAGCCTCCTGAGGTATGCCGCTGACTGTAAACGCGTCGCTGGCAACGACGCCGATACCCGACGAGCGCATGTGGCTGACAAAGGCGGAGCGTGTCCACGCCGGCGGTAGCGTAAGCCAGATATTGAAGCTGAGCGGGTCGGATTTGAACCGGCCGCCGGGAAGGATGTCGCGAGCGATTTGCTGACGCGCGAGAGCCTCGTTGCGAATAAACTGCAAAACAGCATCTGCTGTGCCGTTTTCAATCCATTGCGTCGCGAGTGCCGCACAGAGCGGTGAGGCCATGACGTTGACGGCGCGAAGCGCCGCTGCAAAGGCCCAACTCGCGTGCGCGCTCGGGGCCACGACATAAGCCGTGCGCAATCCCGCGCCAAGACATTTCGCGAGGCCGGCGACGTGCCAAGTCAAATCGGGTGCAATCGCCGCGAATGGCGGCGGCGAATGAAGCGGAATGAAACCGCACGCATCGTCCTCGATAATCGGCACGTTGTGACGGTAAGCGACCGAAGCGATCTCGGTACGACGCGTTTCGGGGACTGTCAGCGTCGTCGGATTTTGCAGCGTTGGATTCAGATAGAGCGCTTTTGGCTTCAATTTAATGCAAGCGTCCGCAAACGCGTCAGGATCGATTCCTTCGGCATCCATCGGCAGGCCAATATGCTTCAGCCGCAGTTGGGCGGCAATAAAGCGCGCGCCCGGATAGGTAATCTCTTCCGATAAAATAATATCGTCGGGCTTAGCAAGTATGCTTAGAATTCCAAAAAGCGCGGGATGCGCGCCAGGCGTTACGAACAGCCGCTCCTTTGGCGGCGCAAGTGCGCGACGACCGAGCCACATCGCGGCAGCATCCTTATCAGCCGGCGATCCTCCAAACCCTTGGTAACGTAGGAGACCGATCATATCGCGGCTGATGTCGGTAAAGGCGTCCTGCATCCGGCGAATAAGCGCGGGATCTTCCAGTTCGGGCGGAAGATTCATAGAAAGATCGGCTGGGCGCACGCGCGGCGGAATTGCATCTTTTCCGACGGGAGTCTTTGTCCGCACAAACGTGCCTTGGCCGACACGCGACTCCACCAATCCGCGCTTCTGCGCTTCGACATAGCCGCGCGCAATCGTCGTGAAATCGACGCCAAGCTGGCTGGCAAGCTTGCGCTGTGGGGGGAGACGATCGCCCACGGACAATCGGCCCAATCGAATGTCCTCTGCGATAAGGTCCGCGATAGCGATGTAGCGCGGCTTGTCGCTACGCGTCAGATCCGGCAGCCAATTGGACATTTTGCACTTAGGGCATGGGCCAAGCTTGGAGACAGAAATGATTGCATTGTTGCATTCGTTTCCGATGTGATCACGGTTTTCGCATCCGTTCAGGCTTTTTCCGCTCGCCGCAAAGCCCGAACAGCGCTTAAGCGCTCGTGGCGATGGCTATCCCAGCGCCGAAACCAGCAAGTAAGTTTGAAATGCATTTGTGATCAATGCATACAATTCGGGGCGGCAACATGCAATGTTAAATGACACAGAGTCGTCTAGTCGTCGGCAGCCGGCGAGCTCCCGGCCGAGAGTTCTTCCGCGGCCCGCAACGTCAAAGCGACAGCGCCGCGACCAGAAAGGAACCGCACGTGCCCGCCGTGACTGCGCACAACTTCGCGAACAATCGCGAGACCGAGCCCAGAGCCCGGAGATTGAGGATTTAGCTTTCGAAATCGCTCGAATACCACTTCTTCCTGACCCGCCTGAACGCCCGAGCCCTCGTCCGAAACCTCCAGCAGCCAATAAAATGGAAGCGCTTTGGCGGAGGGGCGGAGCGAGATTTCAATTGTCCCGCGTCCATGAATCAGCGCATTTTCAAGCAAATTCAGAAGCATGTCACGAAGGTCATCAATACGGCCCCGAATCAGAGCCGTTTCGGGCGTCTCGACGTTGAGACGGCGCCCTTCAGTCTCGACCAGCGGCAAGAGGGCGGCGGATGCCTCTCGAACAATGCGCGACAAATTGACTATCGGATAATCTGTGACGCGGCTTTGATTGGCCGCGGTTTCCTTTCTTGCGAGGTCCAGAAGCTGCGTAATCAATCGTCTTATCTGGCCGAGCTCTTTCTGCACGATTGGCCAATCGATAGTGCCGCTTGAATGAGCGCGTTGGAGACGAAGATCCAGGACAGCTATGGGGGTTCTCAAAGCATGTGCGGCATCAGCAGTCAGTCGTCGCTCGGTTGCGAATGCCTGTGCCAACCGATCCAGCGCCCCGTTGACCGCAATGACGAGCGGTTCGATTTCGCGCGGCAGGCCTTGCCTCGAAATCCGCATATCCGAGTTGGTCGGCCCGACAAGCATCGCTTCGTGTGAAGCTCGAGCAATAGGCCGTAAACTCCAACCGCTGATCAACCAAATCAACGCCAATGCAAGCAATGCAAAGGGGATCACAATTTCGATCTGTTCGCCGTCTTCCGCAAAGAGACTGTCCTGCAGGGCCTCTTGTAAAAGATCTCCCCGGGATACCAGGGCAATGAGTCCGTTGGTGCCGCGCATCAGTATTTCCGCCCGTCGATCCGAACCTACGCCGACAAATCGGATGGGCGTCGCCGAGCCGAGGTCCGCATTTTGCGATTTGGCGAGCGGCTCGGAGAGGTTGGCAGACCAAGCGACGGGATTGCCGGCGAGATTGAAGATTGTATAGGCGTAGAGCTTCTTAGGATTGGCATAGGCTTTTTGCCAATCTTCGGTTAAGCGAACCGTGACGCTTCCGTCGGCGTGTCGTTGCGTCGCCTCAAGCAACTCTTCTGCTTGAGATTGAAGGGTTCGTTCATAAATCGCGCGAGCGAGACCATAGGCCTGGAACCGGTATGAGAGATAGGTCGCTATGACGCCGAGCGCAAATACCAAGATCATCGACGCCAGGAGACGACCGCGTAGGCTATGAAAATGGATCACGTCGCCTCGTCCAATGCCAGCCGATATCCAATGCCCCATTGTGTCTCAATTTTAAGCCCACTGCGTGCGGCGGTCAGTTTTCGACGGAGCCTCGAGACTGATGCTTCGACGGCGTTGGCACTTCTTGCCTCATCCAACGAATATAGCCGCTCTTCGAGAGTGTCTTTGGCAATGACGCGATTGGGAACCCGCAGAAATTCTTCCAGCAATGCCGCTTCGCGCCGGGTGAGCGACAGGGGAGCATCGTCCACGGACGCTTGGCGGGACGCCACATCAAAGAGCAAACGGCCCGCCGAATAAACGGGACTGCTGCGTAGCCCTGGTCGACGAAGCACGGCGCGAAGACGGGCTTCCAATTCGGCCAGGTCGAACGGCTTTACGATGTAATCATCGGCTCCTGAATTCAATCCGGAAAGGCGATTGTCGACGCTGTCCCGCGCCGAAACGATGATAGCTGGAAGATTAGCCATTGAACGTCGCAAGGTCGTCAAAACTTCGAGCCCGTCCATGTCAGGCAACCCGAGATCAAGAACCACGACATCGAAGTGGCTGACGAGAACCGCAGCAACCGCGTCGCCGCCGGTTTTTACCGCATCGACGGCGAAGCCCCGCTCCCTGAGATGATCGGCTATCATCCCGCGCATCGCGGCATTGTCTTCGACGAGTAAAACTCTCATTGAGTGAGGGCCGACATAGGTGTTGGTAAGTTAACTTACAAAACTTGCGAGAACCCGACATTTGGAAAAATTCCCTCCGTCAGCTCTTCGTCAGAATCACATGCCGAGATCTGCGCTACCCAGTGGTGCATTCGGGCATTTTATCGCGGCTGCACAAACCGCCCCAGCAAACTTAAGGTTAGCGGATTCCGGATTTTGTTGCGAGAAGAGAGCAAGCTCTCAGAAGTATCCGCATGCCTCAAAACCTTTGGAGCTGGCGTCAGAGGTTTGTCAGTGTCCTTTGCTAGATTTCATGGGCAGGGAACGAATACTCACTAGAAGGAAGTCGAACCATGAAACTCAGCGTTTTCTTTGCCATTCTCGCCCTTTCGACCGTGACCGCCTATGCCGATTCGTCAGCGGATCAAGCAAGAGTGGAAGCCGCGCTGAAGGCCGACGGCTACACGCAATGGAAGAGCCTCGTTCTTGATGGGAGCACCTGGGAGGTTGACGACGCGATCGACGGTGCTGGCAAGCAATTCGATCTCAGAATCGATGCCTCTTCCCTTAAGATTACGTCTTCGATCGCCGAATAATCTGCTGCGAAATAGATTGTCTTTTGGAGGCCGCTTAGGCGGCCTCTTTTGCTATCTAAGCGGCTTTGCACCCCACACGGGTATTTCAATCAACCCAATCGTTCCTTGAAAGCGGCCATATTTGCGGGCGATTCCGGGATCAAGAGTGGTTAGATAAAAGCGCAAGCCGGTTTCATGTAAGCACGAGGAGTAAAAGCTTGTGTCCTGAGAGAAGGCGGCCGGTTGGTGTCGTCACGGGCGCCTCAAGCGGGATCGGAAGATGGATCGCGCTAGGGCTTGCGCGCGCAGGTTATCATGTCGTTCTGATCTGCCGCGACTCGGAACGAGGCAGCGCCGTTGCGCGCTGGATTGCCTCCGATGTGCCGGATTCCAGCACGGAATTGCTTCTGGCCGATCTGAGTTCGCTCCATGAGACACAGCGCCTGGGTTTGGAGATCGCTTCGGCGCATCCAAGGATTGGCGTGCTCGTTAACAACGCCGGCATGTTCACCGCCAAGCGGCAGATAACTGCCGAAGGCATCGATGCGGTGTTGGCGGTAAATCATCTTGCGCCGCTGGTCCTGGCCGACGTGCTGGAAGGGGCCTTGCTGGCCGGGGCGCCGTCGCGCATCGTAAACGTGGGCTCTTCGACCTCGGACCATGCCGCGATTGATCCCGACGATTTGGAATGCCGGCGGCGTTGGAGCATGACGCGCGCCTATGCGAGCTCAAAGCTCGCGATGATGATGGCAACGTTCGCGCGCGCGGAGCGGTTGCGCGGCAGCGGCGTCGTGGCAAACGTGGTGCATCCGGGACTCGTCGCGACAAGCCTGATCCGCGAACGCGGGCCGATTGGCCTTGCGTGGCGGTTGATGTCGCCGTTCGCGCGAACGGAGGAGCAAGGCGCCGCGACACCGCTTCATGTCGCGCTGTCGCCGGATTGGGCGACGATCACCGGCGCCTATGCCAAGGACCGCGCCGTCGCGCGCCCCAACCGCCGCGCGCTCGACCCCGCGCTTGTGGCGCGCGTGGAACTGGCGACGCGCGCGCTCACAGCCCGGACGCTCGGCGCAAAGGCGATCTAAACGTGGCTATCAATCGTCGCCGGATCGTCCACATTGGCGACCGGCACATCCGGCGGTTCGCTTGGATAGTGCCGCGCTCTTAAATGCGCCAAAAGGCCGAGCAGGGCGACGTGCAAGCTATTCGACCGTGCTTCGGCGTCGAAGGCACCGCGCGCCGGCGAGGGCGCATCGGCAGGTGCAAACAAAGTGGTCGTGCGGGGCGTGGCAAAATTGGCGCCCGCCGCGAGCTGGCCTTCATAGCCAAGCCGTTGGATCGCGAGGTCAATCAGGCCGGGAACGAGCCGCACGCCCAGCGCGAAGAACACAGTGGTGAAGCTGACCGGCATCTCACGGCGCCCGGTCAATGCCGCGAGCCGGATCGCCTCGGCGATGATTTCGGGTTGGTAGACCGGTGGAATGGGCCGGCCTGGCCGCCCCATATGCGAGACCGCGTGGGCGAAGAACGGCGTGTTCACGGCAGCCGGAAAGAGCGTGGTCAGGCGGACGCGGCTTCGCTCCTGCGCCAGCTCGGCACAGATCGACTGGCCAAAACCGCGCACCGCATATTTGGCGCCCGAGTAGGAGGCGAGCAACGGCATGCCACGGTAGGCGACGGCGGAGCAGACATTGACGATACGGCCGTGGTCGCGCGGCAGCATGCGCTTCAGTGCCGCGCGCGTGCCATTGACCGTGCCGAGATAGGTCACCTCCGTCACCCGCTGAAACTCGTCGGCCGGCGTCTCGAGAAAGCGGCCATAGGTGCCGTTGCCGGCGCAATTCACCCAAAGATCGATCGGCCCCAGGGCGCGCTCGATGGAGCCGGCGGCATCCTCGAGCGCTTGCCCGTCGGCAACGTCGACCGGCATCGCTGCGGCCATTGACCCCGTGCGCTGGACGTCGGCGCTCGCCGCTTCGAGCCCGGCTTCACCCCGTGCGACGAGCCCGACGCGCCAGCCATGGCGAGCGAATAGGTTGACGGTCGCACGGCCAATGCCTGAGGAGGCGCCGGTGACGACGACGACGCCCGACCGATGATCGCCCATCACGGCCGACCCGTCGCGACGATCGGCAGACCGTTGGCGGCAAGCAGCGCGCGCAGGTCGCGGATCGGCGGGAACACCTCTTGGTTCCAATCAGCCCCCTGACTGTCGTGCGCGGCTTGCTCCATTTCGACGATCTCACGATCTTCCTTGAGGACGCGGTTCGTAAACCAAGTCAGGATCGGCCAGACAATATCGAGCATTGCCGCGATTTTCGGCCGGCGAACCGAGAGTGCGATGAAGGTTCTGTTGAGGCGCTGCTCTTTATCGACCGGCGTATAGCCGAGCCAGACGTCGAGCGCGGGATCGCCGCCGGATATCCAGAACTTCAGCATCTGATGCGGGTATCCTGTTCGGATCGTCATCAAATCCTGCGAAGCCGTCGATGCGCCTCGCAAGCTGCCGACGATCACAGCTTCTCCAAGCGGCGGCTTTTGATCGGGCCGCGTGAAGCTGTAATCGACTTCCATCCAATCTTCGCCCTTGCGCCGATCGAGATAACGCGGAAACACTTTCCCGGTCGTGCGCCGGTGCAGAAACTGATGATTCATATCCATCAGATTTTCATGCATGAAGCTGTAGTGACACGCGATCGTCTGCCCGAAAAGGCGCGTCTTGTAGAGTTTGTTGCCAATAGAACCGACCGATTGCGGCGGTGCGTCGGGAGATTTGGATCCCGGCCAGATGAAGATGAGGCCATCGACTTCATGGCATGGATAGGCCTTCACGCCGTTCGGTAATTTGCCTTTGCCGAGGTAAGGCACGTCGACGCAACACCCGGAAGCATCGTAGCTCCAGCCGTGGTAGCAACATCTAATGACGGCATCGTCGACGACCCCCTTTGACAGAGGAACCTGGCGATGGGCGCAACGGTCTTCCAGCGCATAGACGTCGCCCTGTTTCGGGCGAACGAGGACAATCGGTTCGCCGGCAAAGCTTGTCGCGAAGGCTTTTTCAGCTCTGACTTCGCGAGACCAGGCAACTGGATACCAATGGTCGGGATGGGCTCCGATCCTGCGAAGATCGGCGGAGGTACCTTCCGGTATTGCGTTCATGCCTTCGCCCATCAACGATCACCCGCTTGAGATCGGTCAAGTCGATTTGGGCTGTAAAAGAGGTCTTGAGATGACGAATGACGAAACACAGCTTCACCCAGCGTAAGGGCGAGCATGCTTCAGCGGAAGCGTTTGCGACTTCTCACGGGGAGAGTGAAGCCGAAGCGCGCCACAGGGACACCCCGCCCGCAGACGATATGTTGCCGTGGCAGGTCTCCTGGCTCGCGGATCCTCGCTCGGCCCTGTCTTCCCGGGATCACATCCCAGTGACAGAAAGTGGACCTTACTCACCGCTTACAGTTGCGGGGGCAGCGTCGGAATTCACCGGGCGAAAGCCGTCCGACTTTACACCGACTTCCCTCTTAGCCTCGGATCGAGCACGATTCGAAGACCACGACGGCCCACATATGGGCGATTGAGTTGACAAGTCAAGGTCATCACAATCGGCGCGGACGCATTGGAGATTGAACGAACGTGCTCTGTCGCCTGAACGTTACGCGAGACTCCTGAAGCATCTATCTCGCGATTGTGCTCGGCAAGAATAACTCATCTCATTGCGTACCCGACGTCATCGAGACACGGCGCGATCACGATCATGCGCGGCAGCAGAAACAATTGAGACGGCCGGCAGTAGAAATAATGATATAAAGATATCGTTATGTCGCCAGTTGACAGCCGCGGTGTTTTTTGATCAATTTCCGGCGTCGTGGTTCTGCGGGCCGTTGTGGCGCCGGAGCTAAGAGGGAATTCGGTAGCCTCCCAAATGGGTGGCGATGCCGAAGCTGTCCCCGCAACTGTGAGCGGCGAGCTTTCGCTCATTTCTGTCACTGAGGCTCAGGCTTTGGGAAGACAGAGCGAAAGCACTGACCCGTAAGCCAGGAGACCTGCCACGACAACATATCGTCCTCGGGCGGGGTGTCCCGGTGGTGCGCTTCGGCTTCGATGGCGCAGCGCCGCGGAGCAGCGAACGCGTCCGCCATGGCCTTTGCCCCCAAAATTGGGGTTAAGCCGTGTCTCTTCTCTCTCTTCCTGTCGCAACCCTTGGCGTGCCGCGTATCGGCGCGCAACGCGAACTCAAATTCGCCCTTGAAAGCTATTGGTCGGGCAAATCCAACGCCGATGCGTTGCAGGCGGTGGCAGCCAGCCTGCGTGCGTCGAACTGGCAACGGCAAAAATCGCTCGGCGTTACGGTCATTCCTTCAAACGATTTCTCGCTCTACGATCACGTCCTCGACATCAGCGCGATGGTCGGCGCCGTGCCGCAGATCTACGGGTCGACCGGGGGCGAAGTTCCGCTGGACACGTATTTCGCCATGGCGCGCGGCAATGCCAACGTGCCGGCAATGGAAATGACCAAATGGTTTGATACCAATTATCACTACATTGTGCCGCAATTCCGCGCCGAGCAGAAATTCTCGCTCAGTTCGACAAAGCCGATCGACGAATATCGGGAAGCCAAAGCACTTGGCTATCAGACACGGCCTGTGCTGCTGGGGCCGGTCACCTATCTCAAACTCGGCAAGGGCGAGGACGGGGCGTTCGATACGCTGACGTTGCTCGATCGTTTGTTGCCAGTCTATATGGAGGTGTTGAATCGCCTTGCGGCGGAGGGCGCCGAATGGGTTCAAATCGACGAACCCTGCCTGGTGCTCGATCTCGACCAGGCCGCGCGCGACGCTTTGCGCAAGACCTATGCGACATTCGCGCAAGCCGTGCCGCAGCTCAAGATCATGCTCGCGACCTATTTCGGAGATTTGCGCGAAAACCTCGCGCCGGCGCTTGCGCTGCCGGTTGCGGGTCTTCACCTCGATCTCGTTCGCGGATCGGCGCAACTCGACCGCCTCGTCGACGAGGCGCCGCGCGATCGCGTCCTTTCGCTTGGCGTCATCGATGGGCGCAATGTCTGGCGGGCGCATCTTTCCGACATTTTGAAGCCGCTGCATCGCTTCGTCGCGCAGCGCGGTGCGGAGTCTATTCAGATCGCGCCATCCTGCTCGTTGCTTCACGTCCCGGTCGACCTCAATCTTGAGACCGATATCGATCCGGAGCTGAAAAGCTGGCTCGCTTTTGCCCGGCAGAAGATGGGTGAGCTCGTCGCCTTGGGTAAGGCTTTGGGGCGTGGCCGCGACACGGTCGAGGAGGCAATCACCGCTTCGGACGTGGCGCTGAAGGCTCGAAAAGCCTCGCTAAAGGTACATGACGCGGCCGTTTCCGACCGTGCTTCGGGCGTGACGAGCGATATGACGCAGCGGCGAAGCCCCTTCGGCCAACGGCGCAAATTGCAACACGCCGCGTTGAACCTGCCGGAGTTTCCGACAACGACGATTGGTTCGTTTCCACAGACCAGCGAAGTTCGCAAAGCGCGCGCCGACAACAACAAAGGCGCGAAAAGCGATTCCGACTATCTCGGTTTCCTCAAGGCCGAAACGGAATCAGCCATTCGCTGGCAGGAAGAAATCGGGCTCGACGTGCTCGTCCATGGCGAATTCGAGCGCAATGACATGGTCCAGTATTTTGGCGAGCAGCTTTCCGGCTTCGCGTTCACAAAGCATGGCTGGGTGCAAAGCTATGGCTCGCGTTACGTCCGGCCGCCGATCATTTTCGGCGATGTCTCGCGGCCAAAGCCGATGACCGTGGGCTGGTCGAGCTTTGCGCAGTCGCTGACGAAAAAGCTGGTCAAGGGAATGCTGACTGGGCCTGTGACTATGTTGCAATGGTCCTTCGTCCGCGACGATGTCCCGCGCGCCGACGTATGCCGCCAGATCGCTCTCGCGCTGCGTGATGAGGTGAGGGACCTCGAAGCCGCGGGGATCAGGATCATCCAAATCGATGAACCGGCCATTCGCGAAGGCCTGCCTTTGCAACGCGCCGACTGGCAGAACTATCTCGCTTGGGCGGTCGATGCTTTCAAGCTGGCCTGTTGCGGCGTGCGGGACACAACCCAAATTCACACGCACATGTGCTATTCGGAATTCAACGATATCATTGATTCCATTGGTGCGATGGATGCGGACGTGATTTCGATCGAGACGTCGCGCTCGAAGATGGAATTGCTCGACGCCTTCACAAACTACCATTATCCCAACGAAATCGGCCCGGGCGTCTACGACATTCATTCGCCGCGGGTGCCGACTGTCGAGGAAATGGTGGCGCTGCTCGAAAAGGCGGCCGAAAGGCTGCCGGCGGACCAGATTTGGGTCAATCCAGATTGCGGGTTGAAGACACGCAGCTGGAAAGAGGTGCATTACGCGCTTGTCAATATGGTCCTGGCGGCGAATAGAATGCGAACCAAATTTGCCAAGCGGGCGGTTGCCAGTGAGTAAGCCCATGCCGGCGGAGAAAGTTCGCCTTGGCTGAAAAAGTCGTCCTCGTCACCGGGTCGCTGGCGGAGCCGCGCTTGAAGCGTCTCTCCGGCGAACTCGCCAACGAGGACATGGAGATCGTCGTCGCCAATGTGGGCGTGAAGGTTGCCGCCCTCATGACCAATGAGATTGTCGAGCGGCGGTTAACTTTGCCGCAGGAAGCCGACCGGGTGATCATGCCCGGCCGGTTTCGCGGCGATATCGAGCGGCTTTCGGATTTCTTTGGAATGCGATTTGAGCGCGGGCCCGACGAACTTGCCGATCTCCCGGACTATTTCGGACGGGCGAAGCGGGAGGTCGACCTTTCTCAGCATGACGTTCTCATTTTTGCGGAGATCGTCGACGCGACGCTGATGACGCCGGCGCAGATCGTCGAGCGCAGCCGCAAGTTGCGAGCAGAGGGCGCCGATGTGATCGACCTCGGCTGTCTGCCGGACAGTCCCTTTCCGCATCTGGAGGAATCCGTTGCCGCTCTGCACGGCGATGGCGCCAAGGTCAGCGTCGATTCTTTCAATGCCGAGGAATTGTCGCGCGCCACGCGCGCTGGCGCGGACTATCTATTAAGCCTCAGCGAAAAGAACATTGCGATCGTTGACGAGGGGCCGGCTGCGCCCATCCTCGTCTCCGCGGGCGCGGCGGACATGGCGAGCCTCGATCGGGCCATCGATCAGATGATTGCGCGAAACCGCCCCTTTTACGCTGACCCGATTCTCGACCCGATCCACTATGGCTTTGCCGAATCGATCGCCCGTTATGTCGATTTGCGCCGGCGGCGTCCGGATGTGCCGATTCTCATGGGCATCGGCAATGTGACGGAATTGACGGATGCCGATACGACCGGGATCAACGCCCTTTTGATGGGGCTCGTCTCCGAGCTCCATATCACGGCGGTTCTGGCGGTGCAGGTCAGCCCGCATTGCCGCACGGCGATTCGGGAGTTCGATCGCGCCCGCCGTGAATATTTCGCCGCGCGACAAGCCAATGCCTTGCCACAGGGATTCGGCGCCGGACTGATGGCGCTGCGCGATCGAAAGCCCTTCGCAACGACGCCTGAGGAAATTTCGACGCTTGCGGCGCAGGTGCGTGATCCGAATTATCGGATCGAAGTCGCGGAAGATGGCATTCATATCTACAACCGCGATGGCCATCATATTTCCGATGATCCTTTCGACTTGTTTCCGAAGCTCGACGCGCGCAGCGACCTCGGCCATGCGTTTTATCTCGGCGTCGAGACGGCGCGGGCGGAGATCGCCTTTCGCCTCGGCAAACGCTATGCGCAGGACGAGCCTTTGACATTCGGCGTCGTCGCAGAAATACGCGGCTCGGCCGATGACGCGCATCTGCTGAAATTCAAGGAAGCGGGGACGACGCGCCAAAAGCAGGCGCAAGCCGAATCAAGCTCGGACGCCGCCAGCGGACCGAATGCCCAATCCGAGGCCGTTGAAGATACATAAGTTTCGACGTCCGATCTAACCGAAGCGGGGATTGATTATGCCATTCGAGACACTCGCCCCTATCCTGACGACAGACGACATGGACAGATCGGTCCGCTTCTATGTCGATGTGCTTGGATTCACCTGCGGAATGCAGACGCCCCATTATTCCAATCTCTATCGCGACGCCGTACGCATCATGCTGGGTGCGCCGAACGCGCATGATGAGTGGAAGGGCGCGAAATTCACCGGCCAGCTCTATATCGGCCTGGAGACAGCCGAGGCGGTGGATGCGCTATGGATAAAAGTGAAAAACCGCGCCGAGGTCATCTACGCGGCGGATGATTTCGACTATGGCATGCACGAGTTCGGCATCCGCGACGACAGCGGCTACCATTTGGCATTCGGCGCGCCTTCGCAGAAAACGCCAAGCGAGCCCTGACGCGGGCGGGACGCGGTTTTCCGCGCTTTCCACATAATTGCCGCAGGCGGATCGTGGGATTCCGATTGACGACTCCGGCCGCTCAAGATACCCTATATCTTGTGTCACGGTTCTCTTGATCATCTAGATCAAGGGTTAAAAGGGAATCCGGTGCGCCCTCGGGCAAAGCCGGAGCTGCCCCCGCAACTGTCAGCGGCGAGCCTTCGCTCTCCCACGTCACTGAGGCCGTCCGGCCTTGGGAAGACTGGGCGAAGGCGGCGACCCGCAAGCCAGGAGACCTGCCGTCCACGCTGAAACGTCCTCGGGCGGGGTGTCCCGGTGGCCGCTTGCGCCGGACGTTCGAGCCGGGTCGCCGCATGCGTCCGCTTGGCCTTTGCCATCATTAGGGTCAAGCCGATGCCGCCCGCTGCTCATTCCGAACAAACACCGTCTGTCCCTCAAATTCCTGTCACCGCCGAGACCAAGCGCGCCGCCGAACCGGGCTATCAGCTCATTCGCCGCAATGGCGCGGTGACGCCGTTCGATCCGAACAAGATCGCGATCGCGCTGACGAAGGCTTTCCTCGCCGTGGAAGGCAATACGGCGGCCGCGTCGCGTCGCGTGCACGATATCGTTGCCGGCCTGACCGACCAGATCGTCGCCAGCCTGACGCGTCGCGCCGACGCCGGCCGGACGTTCGATATCGAGGACGTCCAGGATCAGGTCGAGCTCGCGTTGATGCGCGGCGAACATCACAAGGTTGCGCGCGCTTACGTGCTTTACCGCGAAGAGCGCGCCAAGGCCCGCGCCGCGGCGGCACAGGCCGAGTCCAACGTCCCGCAAACAGTGAGCTTGCGCGTGAAGGGGGCGGATGGCGCGCTCGCTCCGCTCGACAATGCACGCATGGCCGCGATCGTCGCGGAGGCTTGCGGAGACCTGCAAGGTGTCTCGACGGAGACCGTGCTGGGCGAGACCGTGCGCAACCTCTACGACGGGATGACGCAGGAGGAGCTGACTTTAGCCGCGATCCTCGCGGCGCGGACATTGATCGAGACCGAGCCGAATTACGCCAAGGTCAGCGCACGGCTTCTTCTCGACAAGCTGCGGCGGGAGGCGCTGAGTTTCGTCGCCGGGCAATCGCAGCAGGCAACCCAAGCCGAGATGGCGGAGCGCTATCCGGAATATTTCCTCAACTACATCAAAGCCGGCGTTTCGGCAGAATTGCTCGATCCGGAGCTTTCGCGTTTCGATCTGCCGCGTCTTGCCAAGGCGTTGCGGCCCGAGCGCGATCTCAAATTCGATTTTCTCGGGCTGCAAACGCTTTACGACCGCTATTTTCTCCATGCGCGCGGCGTCCGGTTCGAGCTTCCGCAGGCGTTTTTCATGCGCGTCGCGATGGGGCTCGCCTTGCGCGAAGTCGATCGCGAGACGCGGGCGATCGAATTCTACGATCTTCTGTCATCATTCGACTTCATGGCGTCGACGCCGACGCTGTTCAACGCCGGCACGCAACGTCCCCAGCTCTCCTCTTGCTTCCTGACGACCGTCCCGGACGACCTTGACGGGATCTTCAAGTCCATCAAGGACAATGCCCTGCTGTCGAAATATGCCGGCGGCCTTGGCAACGACTGGACGCGGGTCCGCGGCCTCGGCGCCCATATCAAGGGCACCAATGGCGAGAGCCAAGGCGTCGTTCCATTCTTGAAGGTCGCCAACGACACCGCGATCGCCGTCAACCAGGGCGGCAAGCGCAAGGGCGCGGTATGCGCCTATCTCGAAACATGGCACATCGACATCGAGGAATTCCTCGATCTGCGGAAAAACACCGGCGACGACCGGCGGCGCACGCATGATATGAACACGGCGAACTGGGTTCCCGACCTGTTCATGCAGCGTGTCGAACTCGACGGCACCTGGTCGCTCTTCTCGCCGGATGAAACGCCCGACCTTCATGACCTGACCGGCCTGGCGTTCGCCGAGCGCTACGCCGTCTACGAGGCCAAAGCCGCGCGCGGCGAAATGGGAATCGTCAAACAGGTTCGCGCCGTCGACCTCTGGCGCAAGATCCTGACCATGCTTTTTGAGACGGGCCACCCCTGGATCACATTCAAGGACCCATGCAATTTGCGCTCGCCGCAACAGCACTGCGGCGTCGTTCACTCGTCGAATCTTTGCACGGAGATCACGCTCAATACGTCGGACACCGAGGTCGCTGTCTGCAACCTCGGGTCCGTCAATCTCGCAAACCATGTCGCAAACGGCTCGCTCGACCAGCAGCATATCGCGCGCACCGTGAAGACGGCGATGCGGATGCTCGACAATGTTCTCGACGTGAATTTCTACACGATCCCGGAGGCGCGCAGGTCGAATCTCCGCCATCGCCCGGTCGGGCTTGGCATCATGGGCTTCCAAGATGCGCTCAACATGCTGCGGCTGCCCTATGCCTCGGAGAAAGCCGTCGCTTTCGCCGACGAGAGCATGGAAGTCGTCTCTTATTGGGCAATTTCGGCGTCGGTCGATCTCGCCGCTGAGCGGGGCCGCTATCCGAGCTTTGACGGATCGCTGTGGTCGAAGGGCATTTTGCCGCTCGACTCGCTGAAGATCCTTGACGAAGCCCGCGGAACGGACGTCGAAGTCGACCGCTCGTCGCGCCTCGATTGGAATGCGCTGCGCGCGAGAGTCGTCACGACGGGCATGCGCAACTCGAACACAATGGCGATCGCGCCGACAGCGACGATCTCCAATATCTGCGGCGTATCCCAATCGATCGAGCCCGCTTACCAGAACCTTTACGTCAAATCGAATATGTCCGGCGACTTCACTGTCGTGAATGAACATCTTGTGCGTGACCTTAAGGCCCGCGGTCTGTGGGACCAAGTCATGGTGTCCGACCTCAAATATTTCGACGGAAGCCTTGGCCAGATCGACCGCGTGCCCGAAGACCTCAAGGCGCTCTATGCCACCGCCTTCGAGATCGAAAGCGCCTGGCTGATCGAGGCGGCGGCGCGCCGACAGAAATGGATCGATCAGGCGCAATCGCTTAATCTCTATCTCGCCAATCCATCGGGCAAGGCGCTCGACAACCTCTATCGGCTGGCTTGGAAGCGCGGTCTGAAGACCACTTATTATCTGCGCTCTCGCTCGGCGACCCATGTCGAAAAATCGACGCTGAAGGGGACCGATGGCAAGCTCAACGCCGTCTCCGCGGCGCCGATCCCGGCCGCCCCGAACGGCCACGCGGTCAAAAATGGCGCTGCTGAATCGCCACAAGCGTCGGGCGATTGGGGCAAAGCCTGCCTGATCGACGATCCGACCTGCGAAGCCTGCCAGTAAGCGTTAAATCCGGAGAAGAAGAATGCTCGACTGGTCAGATTCAGACCCGACTCCGGCGGCCGCGATCGCGGCCGCTATTCCGCCCATTCCGCCGGATGCCGGGCCGGCTGCATCTGCGCCGACGCTGACTATTGCTGACGCAACCGGCCTTGGGGCAATCGACCGCCACGGTGGCCGCGTGAGCGTCGACGAAAAGCGGATGATCAACGCGCGCGCCGACGTCAATCAATTGCTTCCGATGAAATATCGCTGGGCCTGGGAAAAATACCTCTCGGCTTGCAACAACCATTGGATGCCGACCGAAGTCTCCATGCAGGCCGATATCGCGCTTTGGAAGTCCCGCGATGGTCTGACCGAAGACGAGCGGCGCATGATCAAGCGCAACCTGGGCTTCTTCGCCGCGTCGGAGAGCCTCGTCGCGAACAACATCGTGCTCGCCATCTATCGGCACCTGACGAACCCCGAGTGCCGCCAATATCTGCTGCGCCAGGCCTTCGAGGAGGCCGTGCATACCCATACGTTCCAGTACATCGTCGAAAGCCTCGGACTGGATGAGGGCGAACTCTTCAACATGTACCGCGAGGTTCCTTCCATCACCGACAAGGCCGCCTGGGCGCTCAATCACACACGCAGCCTCGACGACCCGAATTTCAAAACCGGAACACGCGCGGCCGATCAAGACTTCCTGCGCGACTTGATCGCCTTCTATGTCGGCTTCGAAGGCATGTGGTTCTATACTGGCTTTGCGCAAATCCTGTCGCTCGGCCGGCGCAACAAGATGGTCGGCATCGCCGAGCAATATCAATACATCCTGCGAGACGAGAGCATCCACCTCAACTTCGGTATCGACGTGATCAACCAGATCAAGATCGAAAATCCCGAACTGTGGACGCATGAATTTCAGCAGGAGGCGCGCCAGATGTTGCGCGAGGCGGCTGAACTCGAAGCGGCCTATGGGCGCGATACGATGCCGCGCGGATTCCTCGGTCTCAACGCGGCTCTATGTGAAGACTATATGCACTTCATCGCCAACCGGCGCTGTGCACAGCTCGGTCTCGATCCGGTTTTTGCGAAAGCGGAAAATCCATTCCCTTGGATGTCCGAGGTCATGGACCTTAAAAAGGAAAAGAACTTCTTCGAAACGCGCGTCATCGAATATCAAAACGGCGGCGCGCTAAGTTGGGAATGAGGTTGGCCGCACCCATTTTGTCGGAATTTTGAGGGCGAAGACCAATTGTCGAAAGCGGACAAACCGTTTCTGGCTAACCGCTGTTATAGGTCGGAACCGTGCTCGCAGATAAGTTCCAAATGGCGCGCTGTGACAGGCGACGGTGAGAACTACGTTTACGCCGTAGCACTATGACATGGATGCCGACTTCCGGCCCGAACCTTCGCCCTCATGAATAAGTTGGCCCGGTATCGCCCATTTAAGGGCGGAGGGTAGGGTTTGGCGGAAGCCCGTATAATCATGGTCGCCGTCGAACTCTTCGTATCTCACGGAATGGCCTAGGGCGTGTAAAGCGTCTCGGAAGCGACGAACGCCTTCGATCTGTGACATGACCTGAAGAACGTCTTCCCGGTGCTGGACGTTCTCGTGGATTTCGCGTGTGCCAACATCCAGGAAAAATTCCACAGGAAGCTTTTCCTGCAATTTCCGGAACTCTTCCACCAGCCAGCAACTGTTCCACCAAAACGAACCGGACTGGCTGATAACCTTCTGAAAGACGCCGGGATATTCCTTGGCCACGAAGGCTGCCGCCAGCCCCGTGTAACTCAGTCCCGCGAGCACACGCCTCTCAGGCACCGCAAATTTTTCCGCGAGCCAGGGCAGTAATTCTTCGCCGATAAATTTGGAAAATGGCGGATAGCATGGGCATTCGCGCCACCGGGCTTCAGGACTTTCCTCCGACACGAAAACGAACCAGGAATTAGCGATCTGACCGCGAAGCTCGTCGATCATTGGCAAAGCATCCATACGATCGAGATAGCGTTCAGCATCAAGGAACACGACAAGGTTGTTTGCTTCGGCACCGCTTTCTGGTTTACGAAGCCAAATCGAGCGTTCGTTTCCTAGGTTCTTGCTTTTTATTCGTTCTTCAAACATTTCGACCTTTCTCCCCGCGGACGCCCATGACACCGGCCCATGCGACCGCTTCGTTGATCGCCGCCCGTTACGGCAACGCCACGGCGGACCTCGTTGCGCTGCAACTGGAGTATGCGCGCGGTGACGCGGAACCGCCGTGAGCGGGTTCCAGAGCGCATCAGAGCTTCGATGCCGCGTTGCCGGAGTGCGCAGTGGGCTTTTGACACCGCGAGACAAGCGAGGGCAGCTGAGTCGATGTCGTGTAAATGGCGCGCCCGAAGAGATTCGAACTCCTGACCCCTAGATTCGTAGTCTAGTGCTCTATCCAGCTGAGCTACGGGCGCGCAGAGTCCCGAGGGAAGACGAAAACTTGCCGATATGACCGGAAGGCGTCGATCCCAAGGATGACGGCCTCCTTTAACGGCTCAGGCCGGAGATGGCAACAGGTCCGATTTCAGCAGATCGGAAGGGCGCTAGGCGGCTGCCGCGGGGCGGCGCTGCGGCAAAGTGATTCGGAAGGTCGCGCCGGTGCTTTCGTCCTCCGCCTCCGGCACAAGCTCGATGCTGCCGCCATGGGCACGGACGAGATCGGCGGCGATGGCGAGGCCAAGGCCCGAGCCACCCGGCCGCGAGGAACTCGAAAACGGCGTGAACAGCTGCGCCCGCACGCTTGGCGGGACGCCCGGTCCCGTGTCGGCGATTTCGAGAATCGCGTCATCGCCAACGAATTGCGCCGAGACCACGATCTGCGCCGCCCGGCCGCGCGACGGGCCGGCACGGTCGAGCGCCTCGACGCCGTTGCGCATCAGATTCACCATCACGCGAAACAAATGCTCGGGATCGGCCCAAAGGTCGAAGTCTGAGGCAACCTTGTTGACGATCGCAATGCGGCCGATGCCGCTCGGACACACCGATTCGGCGGCCTCGTCGACGGCGGCGCGCAGATCGATGAGCCGGGGCTTCGGCGCCTCGTCCGTCGCCCTTCCATAGGTCAGCGTCGCCTGGCAGAAGCGGATGGCCCGATCGAGCGTTGCGACGAGCTTCGGCGCGAGCCTTTGCGCCAGCGGGTCGGTCACATTGGCAAGGCGATCAGAGAGAAGTTGCGCTGAGGCCAGCATGTTGCGCAGGTCGTGATTGATCTTGGCGACGGCGAGACCCAGTGCGGCCAAGTGCTTTTTCTGCGTCAATTCGCGGACGAGCGTATCCTGCATCGTCGCCAGCGCCTCTTCGGCGCGGCCGATCTCGTGGGTTTGGCCGGACGGAACGATGATGCGATCCTCGTTTTCAGGATCGGCGCCGAATTCGGTGATGTTCGTGGTGAGCCGGCGCATCGGCCGCAACACGATCAAATGGAGCGTGACGACGGCAAGCGCCGCGACGAGCGTCGAGACGATGAGCGAAATCATCAAGACACGGCCGGCGACGACATGCAGCGCGGCTTTCGCCGGGCCTTCATCCATCGTGACTTCGATGGCCTCGCCGCCCATCGGCGCCGCGCCGAAGACGGTGAGAACGCGGCCGTCGTTGGCGAAATAGGTCCGCCAGGTCGAGGCAAGCTGTTGAAAGAATGCGGGCCGGCGCAGGTCGTAGAATTCATCGACCTCCGGCGGCAGGCTGGTTGCCGCGAGAATCTGCCGCGTGCCGTGCGCCTCCAGGACGATGATGCGGGCACCGACGCTGTCGAGCAATTGCCGCGACAACTGCGGCGAGACCATTGCGCGCGGCGCCGCTTCGAGCACCAGGGTTGCGGTATAGGCGGCGCTGAGCCGATTGCGCAGCCAATTGTCGCGGAAATTGGCGACGAGCGGCACGTAGATGATGATTTCCGCCGCCATGACGAAGGCGACCACGGACAAAAGTGTCCGCGTCACGAGGCCGAATCGGGGCCGCCTGCGCAGGCTCTTGCTGGCGTTAGGCTGGTTAACGGTGATGAAGTCCCGCATCGCGCCTAGTTCATATGCGCGGCAAAAATCGCCGCCAGTGCAGAGCTTTGCCGACTTGTGGCGGAGATGCAAGAGCAGCATTTGACGCTGCTTGCGCGAAAGTGGGCGCATTGGCGATGGCTTCGAGGTCCGCGGCGTTGAGGCGCCGCTCTATGGCGACGCCAAAGATGCCGATGAGTTCGCGCGCGTTCGGACCGACCAGACCCGCACCGAGAACCGTGCCGGCGGCATTCGTCACAATCTTGACATGTCCGTCCAGCCTGCCGGCGAGCCGGGCGCGTGCCGTATCCGCGAAAGCGGCGCGCAAGACGTGGATCGTGCGATGTTTTCCCCGCGCCGCGGCTTCGCTGAGGCCGATCATGGCCAGTTCCGGATCGGTGCCGAGAATGCGGGCAACCGGCGCCATCGATCGGCCTTGCCCGCAAAGGCGCCGGGCGACGCGTTCGGCTTGCCCGAGCGCCGACAGGCCCGCATCCGAACCGCCCGCGGCATCGCCGACGGCATAGATATGGCCATTGCTGGTGCGGCCTTGCGCATCGGTAAGAATGCCGGAATTTGCATAGGTGACCCGAGCATTCTTCAACCCGAGCCCTTCGACCAAGGGCAGCGGAAGTCCGGCGAACATGATTTGAGCTGCGTCGATCGGGCCGCCCTGTCGCTTCAAACGGAGGCGCACGCCGCCGGGCGTGGGCTCGAGACCGCCGATCTCGGCATGGGAAAAGAGCCGCAGGCCCTCGCGCGCAAGCTGGGTGAGCACGGGAGCGAGGAGTTCGGCGTCTTCGTTGGGCAGGATGGCGCCTGGCTCGATCAAGGTGACCTGCGTGCCAAGCCGCAGGAAGGCCTGCGCCAGAACGAGCCCCTGAAATGTCGCCCCGACGATGATTAGGCTCTCAGGCGGCCGATCGATCGTCAGCAGGTCTTCGAGCAGCAGCGGCCGGATGAGTTCCTGGCCGGGCAGGGCGGTCGGCGCCGGCATGGACCCGGTCGCCAGAATGAAATGCTTCGCCTCGATCGAGCGGCCCCCTGCCTCCAGCCGGGTCGGCCGGCTGAAACTGCCAAGGCCGCGGATGATCTCTATATTCAGGGCCGTGAGGGGGCCGGGCGTATAATCGTGCGCAAAATCTTTCATCGCAGCGAGCACGTCCGCGCGCAGGCCGACGAAATCGATCTTTGGCATGCCGCTGACGCGGGCATTTCGCGCGGCGCCGGCCTGCAAGGCGGCGGTGCAGAAAGCTTGAACCGGCACCATCTGCGTCAGATAGGCGCCCCCGAGCGCGCGTTTTTCGACGACGACGACTTTCGCGCCAAGTTGCGCGGCCGTGCGCGCGGCGGCCAAACCCGCGCCGCCGCCGCCCAGAATGCAGAGATCGCATTGCAATAGGTTTGTCATGCCGCTATCCCGCTGGGCCCGCTTGACGGCGACGGGCCCCGGCGGCGAAGCTGCCCGGCGCGTTCCCAAATCTCGACAAAGACTTGCCCAAAACGGAGCCAGTCCGGAATGCAATGTTGTCTCGAGCCCGATTCATCGATCCGTTGCCTCACGGACGTGAAAATGGCACTGCCAACGTTTCGGTCGCAAGCCCCATCGGGGTCCGCGGCGCTTTAGGAGCGAAAAATGCAAATCGCTATGGTCGGCTCAGGGTATGTGGGTCTGGTTTCGGGAGCTTGTTTCGCTGATTTCGGCCATAAGGTCTGTTGCATCGACAATGACCCCGCCAAGATCGAAGCGCTGAAGGCGGGCAAGATGCCGATCTATGAGCCGGGATTAGCCGAATTGGTGATGACCAATGTCCGGCAGAACCGGCTAACCTTTGCCGACGATCTTTCGGCGGTGCGCGAGGCGCAGGCCGTCTTCATCGCCGTCGGGACGCCCTCGCGGCGCGGCGACGGTCATGCCGATCTCACCTATGTCTATCAGGCGGCACGCGACATCGCCGCGGCAATCGAAGGTTTCACCGTCATCGTGACCAAGTCGACCGTGCCGGTCGGCACCGGCGATGAC
The DNA here is from genome assembly GCA_040756295.1 of Pseudomonadota bacterium. GTDB lineage: Bacteria > Pseudomonadota > Alphaproteobacteria > Rhizobiales > Beijerinckiaceae > Methylovirgula. The sequence goes on from JBFLZN010000004.1 coordinate 352,931, forward strand.
GTCGAGCGGATCATCCGCGAAGTCCGTCCCGACGCCGAATTCGCCGTCGTCTCCAATCCCGAGTTTCTGCGCGAAGGCGCGGCGATCGCCGATTTCAAGCGCCCGGACCGCATCGTCATCGGCGTCGAGGATAAGCGCGCCGAGGCGGTGATGCGCGAGATCTACCGGCCGCTTTATCTCAATCAGGCGCCGATTCTCGTCACCAACCGGCGCACGTCGGAACTGACCAAATATGCGGCCAACGCCTTTCTCGCGACCAAGATCACCTTCATCAACGAGGTCGCGAGCCTGTGCGAGGAAGTCGGCGCCAATGTCCAGGATGTCGCCCGCGGCATCGGCCTCGACAATCGGATCGGTTCGAAATTTCTGCACGCCGGGCCCGGCTATGGCGGCTCCTGTTTCCCGAAAGATACGCAGGCGCTGATCAAGACGGCGCAGGATTATGGCGCGCCGATCCGCATCGTCGAGACGGTCGCTGCCGTCAATGACCAGCGCAAGCGCGCCATGGCGCGCAAGGTGCTCGCCGCCTGCGGCGGCTCCGTCCGCAACAAGACGATTGCGGTGCTTGGCCTCACCTTCAAGCCGAACACCGACGACATGCGCGATTCCCCGGCAATCTCGATCATCACCGCGCTTCAGGATGCCGGCGCCAAGATCAATGCCTTCGATCCCGAGGGCATGGAGCAGGCGCGACATTATCTGGAAAATCTGAACTACTTCGGCGATCCCTATAGCTGCTGCAAGGATGCCTCGGCGCTTGTGATCGTCACCGAATGGGACGCCTTCCGCGCGCTTGATCTCGGCCGCGTCAAATCGCTTCTCTCCGAGCCGATCCTGGTCGATCTGCGTAATATTTATACGGCGGACGAAGCCCGTCGCCAGGGCTTCAAATATCTGTCCATCGGGCGGCCGGAAGGCCCGTCGTCTTTGGCAGCCGAGTAACGTAAAATCCGACGCAACGTCTTGTACTTTAGTCCGAGCCCGCGCAGCGCCGCGGGCTCGTGCGTGTTTGCGCAAGCTGCTCATGCGGCCATCCGCAGAAAGTCCAATTGTTTCGATCCCTGAATGCGGCGATGACCGGGCCAGACACGAGGTTTGGAGGCCGCGGCGATGAACATGATCACACGAGCCCGGGAGCCGAATGCCGCGCTCGCGGGCACCGGGCTGATCGGCGCTTTGGCCGTGCAGGCCAATCTTCACGCAGCGCCACTCGCCGCTCTGGCGCTTCAGCGCGGCGAAGGCCGGCTCTCCGACGATGGCGCGCTTGTCGTGCGCACCGGTGCACATACCGGCCGCTCGGCGCAGGATAAGTTCATTGTCGAAGAGCCGGAAACGCGTTCGGACATCTGGTGGGGTCGCGTCAACCAAAAGCATTCGCCTGCCCATTTCGCCGCACTGACCGATCATGTGCGCGGCTATCTGCAAGGCCAAGCCCTGTTCACGCAGGACCTTTATGCCGGCGCCGCGCCGGACCATCGCATCCGCGTGCGGCTTGTGACCACCAATGCCTGGCATGCGCTTTTTGCCCGCAATATGTTTATCCGCCCGCCTGCCAACGAGCTTGAGGGCTTCACACCCGACTATGTGATTTTGCATGCGCCGGATCTCGCGGTCGATCCGGCCCGCTATGGTCTGCGCTCGACGACCGCCGTCGCATTATCCTTCGCGCAAAAGCTGATCGTCATTTCCGGCACTCAATATGCAGGGGAGATCAAGAAGGCGATCTTCACCGTCATGAATTGGCTGCTGCCGGCGAAAGGCGTGTTGCCGATGCATTGTTCCGCCAATATCGGCCCCGATGGGGATACGGCCCTATTTTTCGGCCTCTCCGGCACGGGCAAGACGACCTTGTCGTCCGATCCCGAGCGCCGGCTCATTGGCGACGACGAACATGCCTGGTCGCCTGCCGGCGTCTTTAATTTCGAAGGCGGCTGCTACGCCAAGGTCATCAACCTCCGGAAACAGGCGGAGCCTGAAATTTGGGCAGCAGCGCATCGTTTTGGCACGGTGTTGGAAAACGTCCCGGTCGATGCCGATGGCACAATCGATCTCGACGATGAGTCGCTGACGCCGAACACGCGCGCCTGCTATCCGCTCGACTTCATTGCCAATGCCGAGCCGAGCGGCCAGGGCGCGGCGCCGCGCAACATCGTGATGCTCACGGCCGATGCCTTTGGCGTCATGCCGCCGCTGGCGCGGCTGACGCCTACGCAGGCCATGGTTCATTTCCTTTCGGGCTATACGGCGCGCGTCGCCGGCACCGAAAAGGGCCTCGGCAAGGAGCCTTCGGCGACGTTCAGCGCGTGTTTCGGCGCGCCGTTCCTGCCGCGCCCGCCGGACGTCTATGGCCGGCTTCTGATGACTTATTTGTCCCAGCAGAAGGCCAATGTCTGGCTGGTAAACACCGGCTGGACCGGTGGTCCCTATGGTGTGGGCAAGCGCATTTCGATCGCGCATACGCGGGCGCTGTTGCGCGCGGCGCTGAGCGGCGCGCTCGACGCAGCCGCGTTCCGCATCGAGCCTTACTTCGGCTTGCGCGTGCCGCTGCATGTGCCGGACGTGCCGCATGATTTGCTCGATCCGTCGCGGACTTGGCCGAGCCCTGAGGCCTATGCCGCGCAAGCGCGCCATCTCGTTTTCTTGTTTGAAACGAATTTCGCCAAATTCGCCAGCACCGTCGCGGCGGAATTGGGTGCGCAGGGGAGTGCCATCCATGCGTGACTATCAAACTGTCGGCGGCCTCAAGGTCGCCAAGACCCTTTATGAATTCATTGCTGTCGAGGCGTTGCCGGGCACCGGCGTCAGCGCCGAAGCCTTCTGGACGGGCTTCGAAAAACTGATCGGCGAATTTGCGCCGCAGATCGCTACGCAATTGCGGATTCGCGACGATCTGCAAGACAAGATCGACGCCTATCATATCGGTCATCGCGGCCGGCCGTTCGACCCATCCGATTACGAGCAATTTTTGCGCGAGATCGGCTATCTCGTACCGGAGCCGGCGGATTTTTCGATTGCGACGGAGAATGTCGACGACGAGATCGCGCTGGTGCCGGGACCACAACTGGTCGTGCCGGTGTCGAATGCGCGTTATGTGCTCAACGCCGCCAATGCCCGCTGGGGCTCGCTCTACGAAGCGCTCTACAGCACCGACGCGATTTCCTCCGCCGACGGCGGCGAGCGCGGCAAGGGCTATAACAAAATTCGCGGCGCCCGCGTCGTTGCCTGGGGGCGCGACTTTCTCGACGCGGCCGCACCGCTTGCCGGCGCCAGCCATGGCGACGCGCGGGCCTATCGCGTCGAGGCCGGCAAGCTCATCGTCAGGTTGGCAAACGGCACGGAGACGGGTCTGAAGAACCCGGCGCAATTGCGCGCTTGTCGCGGCGAGGCGGGCGCGCCGCGCGCGATCCTGTTGCGCAACAACGGCCTGCATATCGAGATTGTCATCGACCGCGCGAGCCGTATCGGCGCCGACGATCCGGCGGGCATTTCCGATATCGTCATCGAAGCCGCGTTGACCGCAATCATGGATCTCGAGGACAGCGTCGCCGCCGTCGATGCGGCGGACAAGGTCGGTCTCTATCGCAATCTGCTCGGCCTGATGCAGGGCACGATTTCGACCGCGGTGGAGAAGAACGGCAAGACGATCGAACGCCGTCTCGCCGAAGATCGCATCTATACGCGGCCGGACGGCAGGCCGCTGACGCTTTCCGGCCGCAGCCTGATGCTCGTGCGCAATGTCGGTCATCACATGATGACGGACGCTGTGCGCGATGCGAATGGCGCGCCGATCCCGGAAACGCTGCTCGATGCTGCGGTGACGGCGCTGATCGCGATCCACGATCTGCACAAGCGGGGCCAGCGCAACAGCGTCAAAGGTTCCGTTTACATCGTCAAGCCGAAGATGCACGGCCCGGCGGAAGTCGCGCTCGCTGACGGGCTCTTCGCCGCGGTCGAGAATTTTCTCCGCCTGCCGCGCTTCACGCTCAAAATGGGCATCATGGATGAGGAGCGGCGCACCAGCGCCAATCTGAAAGCGGCGATCAAGGCGGTCGCCAATCGCGTCGTCTTCATCAACACTGGCTTCCTCGATCGCACCGGCGATGAAATTCATACATCGATTGAAGCGGGACCGATGATCCGCAAAGAAGATATGAAGAAAACGAAGTGGATTGCGGCCTATGAGGATTCGAATGTCGATATCGGCCTGCGCTGCGGTCTGCCAGGGCGGGCGCAGATCGGCAAGGGCATGTGGGCTATGCCCGATAGCATGGCCGGCATGCTGGTCGACAAGATTCCGCATTTGACCTCGGGCGCCAACACCGCCTGGGTGCCGTCGCCGATCGCGGCGGTGCTGCATGCGACGCATTATCACCGCATCGATGTCTTCAAACGGCAAAAGGAATTGCGCGCCCGTCCGCCGGCGAAACTGTCCGATCTTCTGACCATCCCGATCTCGCGCGGGAACTTCGCCCCGGACGAGGTGCAGGAAGAGCTCGACAACAATTGCCAAGGCATTTTGGGCTATGTGGTGCGCTGGATCGATCAGGGGATCGGCTGCTCGAAAGTGCTCGACATCCACGACGTCGGGCGGATGGAGGATCGCGCCACCTTGCGCATTTCGAGCCAGCATATCGCCAACTGGCTGCATCACGGCATCGTCAGCGAGACGCAGGTTTCCGATGCGCTGAAGCGCATGGCGAAGATCGTCGATCGGCAGAATGACGACGATGCGGCCTATCAGCCGATGGCGCCGGGCTTCGACGGCCCCGCCTTCAGGGCGGCGGAAGATTTGATCTTCAAGGGCCGGGTGCAGCCCAACGGCTATACCGAATGGATTCTGCACGAACGCCGGCGCGAGGCGAAGGCAGAGGCGGCTTAAATGCCTATATGTTGATCTTCGATTCCGATCACCTTCTTACTGACAGGATCGCATGCGTAGCCGCTGACAAAATGGGACACTGGAAATGTGAGTTCGCGAAATTTGTTTGTACCAAATGACCAATTCCAATAACGAACATGCCCATCGCGCTTTACTGCAAGGATAAGATAAAAACGTGAAAATATCGGGATGCTGAATCCTGCGCCTTCGCCCACGAAATACCTCTGCCGCAATAAACGCAAACCCGACAATTCTGATGAATTAGTGACCATCTTTCCATTGGCCGCCATGCAAAATGGCGCTTTATTGCTGAGGTCGGCCGCGTTCGAAGTAATATCATTGGCCACCGCGTGCGACCAAAATAGCAATGATGCAGTCATTGCCGTCATCGATGCGCCTATAAGAATGAGAAAGCGCAGCGATATACGCAAATCCCACATTGCAAGCTTGCTACGGATTGCCATTATCCCATTTGTCAAAAATACCAGATCGACCAAAGGTCCGATTATTATTTCTCCTGCCACATATAGGGCCCCGATCTCCTCACCTTCATGCCACGATGTGAATAAAATCCAAATCCACCAGCAAAGAACTGAAGCAAGCCACACTACCAAGTGGGCGATTCGGAAACGGAGTGGCATAAACCAGCATAGGGGAGCCGTGACATAGAGGGCGAAGCAGAAGATTTTCGCCGCGCGGAGAAGAAACGGGTTGTGCAAGCCGATGTAGGTGAAGACCGCCGACACGACGGTCACGATCAGCACCTCAACAATCGTTTCGAAACGACCAAAACCTAGAAAGTTCATGACGCCCGTGGAGTGGCCAAGTCCTGGGTCGTACTTAAAGCATTTTCCGAGAAGTTCTGCCTCTTTCCCGCCATCCCTAAGTTACGCACTCACCGGAACTCATGTGTTCCACTCCGACGGCGAGATAAATCCGAGTTTATGTCTGGATTGCTTCGATGCGCTCGAGGGGAGAGGGAACTACTCGGCCGCATCTTCCACGAGCTTCGGCTCGCTCTCGATGCGGCTGTCGATCGCGACCGACAGCAGCCAGATTGCCAAGCCGCCGAGCGCCAGCGCAAAGCCGACCCAGCCGGTCGCCGTCCAGCCGAAGCCTGCGCCAATGGCGAGGCCGCCGAGCCAGGGCCCGATGGCATTCGCCGTATTGAAGGCGGAATGATTGAGCGCCGCAGGCAGCGCCTGCGCCTCGCCGGAAATATCCATCAGCCGGGTCTGCAGGACGGTTGCCAGCGCGCCGCCGCAGCCGATGAGGAAGACATCGGCCGTCACCGCCCAGATGTTATGCGCGGCGGCGGCATAGAGCGCGAGCGTCACCGCGGTCCAGACGAGGAGGGCGCCGGCGGTCGGCATCAAGGCGCGATCGGCAAAGAGCGGCACGACCAGATTGCCGGTGGTGAGGCCGAGGCCGAAGGCGCAGAGCACGAGCGGCAGATAGAGGCTCGAGACGTGCGTGACGTCCGACAACGTCGAGGCGAGATAGGTATAGACGGCGAAGAGGCCGCCGAAGCCGATGGCGCCGATCGCGAGCGTCAGCCAGACCTGCGGGCGCTTCAACGCGCCGAGTTCGCGCAGCGGGCTGGCTTCCTTGTCGGGGTCGTCGTCGGGCGCGAGCCAAGCGACGAGCGTCAAGGCCGTCAGGCCGAGCAGGGCGACGACGCCGAAGCTCCAGCGCCAGCCGATTTCCTGGCCGAGCCAGTTCGCGGCCGGCACGCCGATCACCGTCGCCGCGGTGAGGCCGAGGAAAATCTGGCCGATCGCCTTGGTGCGCTTATTCGCCGGCACGAGCGACGAGGCGACCATGGCGGCAATGCCGAAATAGGCGCCATGCGGCAGGCCGCTCAAGAAACGGAAGGCAACGAGCCAGTCATAATTCGGCGACAGCCCCGCAAGCGCGTTGCCGAGCGCGAAAACGCCCATCAGGACGATGAGCAAGGTCCGCCGCGCCATCCGCGCGGCAAGCACGGCGATGATCGGCGCGCCGACGACGACGCCCAAGGCATAGGCGCTGATCGCATGGCCGGCGGTCGGCGCATCGACGGCGAGATCCTTGGCGAAATAGGGAAGCAGGCTCATCGTCGCAAATTCGGTGACGCCGATGGCGAAGCCACCCATGGCCAAAGCGAAAATGACGAGGCTCGGCCAGGGCTGTGGCGCGTCTTTCACGGTCAACCGGATCACTCCATTGCGATGTCTGCTTCTTTCCTCCTTTCAGTGGCGCTTGCCTTCGATGGCGCTTGGCGCGTTATGATTTGCGCGGAACATGGCGAACCCCAGTCAGGCCCGCAAGATTGGGCGGCGGCTTTTTTTACCGCACAGGATCACCGATCCGTGACGGGTCGTTTGGCGAGATGCAAAACCGAAACAACGAGCCGGCTCAGCACCGGCTCGTGCGGCCGTTTGTCGCCGGGCGCGCGCCGGGCCTCTTCAGCGAAGCAGCCGGCCGGGCTGGGTCCAGACGGGGTAGGGGCGGTCTTCCGGAAGAATCCCGACGCTGCCATTTTCGTATGGCGGGTAGAATATTGTGGGCGTGGGAATGCCGCCCGAGCTTCCGCCATAATAGCCGGTTTGGCCCATGTCGTCGGGGCCCGGCCACCAAGGCCCGACCACGGCGACGGACTCCTCCGGCCTCGGCTGGTGGTAGAAGGTGGCATACCGATGGTGGTGGACGCCGTGGCTCTTGATTTCGCGCGCCTGACCCGGCGCGGCGAGAACGAAGGAGAGGGTGATGGCTATTGCCAATGCTGATCGTGACATGTTGCTTAGTCCTCGCCCCCGAAACGTTCGGTGATTGATCGCGTTCTATACTATGCTAAAGCTCAAGCCCTGTCGTTCTTGAGTTCATATCGTCGTGGTACTTTCTTGAGCTATTGGCAAACAAATAGAAATTTAGGGAGCGGATTACGCGCGGGGCGGTCGCTGCTGTAAGGTTTTGCGAGGTTTTCGGTGTTCATAAAACTGCCAAAGCATGAGTTCGCGCTTTGGGGCGGACCGTTAACGCGTACGACGTGGGGGGAGGGCTTTCACCTCGATCAGCTCTGTCTGTGCTCCCTTATCTGCGTGTTGATCTTGTCATGCGGTCTCAGCGCTTTTGGCAGCACTGCTGATGGAAGCGCAAAGGCTGCGCAGCAGCCGAGAGTCTTCGATATCCCGAGCGAGCCGCTTGCGGCCGCGCTCCAAACCTATAGCCAGGACACGGGAGTCGGATTGTTTTACGAGAGCGAGATCACGGCCGGGCTGAAGTCGCCCGCGCTGAAGGGGCGTTTCACGCCAAAGGCTGCACTGCGCGCCTTGCTCGCCGGCACGGGATTCATCATTCAATATAATCGCGACGATGCGGTATCTTTATCCACGCCGCAAAGCCTCGAATTGCAGGACGATCATTCTTCGGGCGTCGCCTCGCTGTCGCTGCCTCAACTCGACGTCAGGCCGAATGAAGAAGGAATGGACGACGCGCTTCTCCGGGATTTTGGTGCGGCGGTTCAGGCGCAAGTGACGTCGGCGTTGACCAAAGATGCGGAGATTCGGTCCGGCAATTATAGGATCCGCGTGAAACTCTGGATTGACCCATCAAACACGATCAGCCGCGCCGAGGTCGCGCAAACGACCGGCGACCGTGGGCGCGACGCGGAGATTTCAACCCTATTACAGGGGCTAACCATCAGCCGCGCGCCGCCGGCAGGTATGCCGCAACCCGTGCGTATCGTCATTTCCGTAGGTTCGCCATGACCAAGGATCAGGCGAAATTGAAGGGGAATCAAAGAGAGCTCTACGAGGTGCTGAGCCTCAGAGAGGAGCACCGTGTTTGGCTGGGGTGGACGGTCGGCCGGTTTCTGGTCATTCCCACCGCGGTCGCGGTCCTTTTGGCGACGGGCGTCTATTGGATACACAGCATGCCGTCGGGCGGACCGTTGAACAACGAGGAGGGGGCGCAGATCAGGGTTCGGATTTTGGAGATGCCGAGGTCCGTGGCCCTGGTTGCGAGGATGCCGGGGAATACCTCCGCCCAATCCCGCGCCCATTCCGTCAAGATCGCGCCCACCGACGCCGATCTCAGCGCCGATCCGACAATGGCTTCGCTCGCACCGAAGGTCGATGAGGATGAGGCTTTTGCCGCACCGAGCGACCAGCAATTATTGCCGGCCAATCTTTCGAACGAACCGATCGCGCGGTTCCAGGAGACCTTGTTGCGGCGTATCGCGCTCTTCAGGCGATATCCGGCCTCGGCGCGCGAGGCCAAAGTCCAGGGCACGGTCGAGGTCGCCTTCACCATGCGACGGGATGGCAAAGTGCTCAACGCCTGGGTCGGCACGAGCTCCGGCACGGCCGTCCTCGATCAAGAGGCAATTGATATGGTGCGGCGGGCCGAGCCGCTGCCCCAGGTCCCATCCGAATTGCCGGCGCCGGTCAGCATAAAGCTTCCCGTGGTTTTCGCGTTACCCTGACAGGCTGGATCTCAGGTGTAACCCGAAGACAACAGTTTATCGAAATTATCTCAATGGGTTAAAATGACATCCGCGAACCGTCACCGCAGCCTTTCAAGCGAATCTGTCATATAAGTGTTGTGACTCACCTTTAGCCATAGCCCCGCAGGCGTGGCGAGCCAGCGTCCTGGAATGAGTTGAGGGTTCTGGCGGTGTCGGACGTGAATCGGGCAAACCTGCGCGATTTCCTCGTTTTAAATTACGACAGCTTGAGCCAAAAGCTCGCGTCGCGGCTTGGGCCGTCTGAAAACGCGCGCGAAATACTCCACGAAACTTATTTGCATCTGGCGAAAGCGACGCCGGCCGAAGATATCCGCAGTCCCGGCGATTATTTGTTCCGGATTGCGCTCAATGTCGCCGCCAACCGCCGTCGCGCGGAGGCGCGCAGGTTGACCAGCTCGGAAGTCGATGCGCTCCTGGATATTGCTGATGACAGCCCGGATCCGTGCCGCGTCGCGGAGGCGCGCTCGGAGCTTCGCGCCCTCGAGAGCGCGCTGGGCGAGCTTCCGCAACGCCGCCGGGCCATTTTCGTCGCGGCGGTCGTCCATAAAGTCCCAAGAAAAAATATTGCCAAGCGCTATGGTGTCTCGGTCCGAACGATCGATTTTGAGGTTCGACGCGCCCTCGAACATGGCGCGCGCCGTTTGAACGAAATTTTAGCACCAACAAGATTCGAATCTGGCCCCCCCGAATCGTCTACAGACTAGGGGAAGCCCTCGTTCTGCAAAACACGTTGCAGCGGCGAAGCGACCTTTCGGGAGTTAATGGGTCGTGACGAAGCCCGCAGATCAATCATCCGATATCGCGCCCGCGATGCGCGAAGCGATCGCGTGGGTCGTCCGGCTGCAGTCGGGCGAGGCGACGGAGGTCGATGCGGAAGAATTGGTGCGCTGGCGAAGCGAGTGCCCGGCGAACCAGGCCGCCTTCAAAGAAGCCGTAAGACTTTGGCGCGGGTTCGAAGCGGCTGGCGCGACCGCCGACGAATCCTTGACATATCGGCCTGCCGATTCCCGATTCACTCGCCGCGCTATGCTGGCGGGCGCAATTGCCGCAGGCGGCGCGGGGGTCATGATCGTCCGGCCTCCCCTCGATTTGTGGCCGTCGTTGCGCGAGCTCTCCGCGGATTATCGCACGGGGAAGGGCGAGCAACGGCAAGTTAAGCTCGGTCCCAATATATCGCTCCGGTTGAATACGCTTACGAGCATTGCCGTGGACTCGAAAGCCGGCCAGCCGCGTATCGAGCTCATCTCCGGAGAGGCGGTCATCGACGTCGCGATGTCGTCGCAAGATCCTTTGGTTCTCGTCGCGGGCGATGGTCAGGTGCGTGCGCGGCGTGCGAAATTTGACGCACGTTGCATCGACGGCGTTACCTCGATCACCTGCCTCGAAGGCTCGCTCGATATCAGTCAAAAGCGTCACACCGCGCAACTCGACGCGGGACAGCGGCTTGCCTATTCGATACGGGATTTCGGCAAGAACGGCACTGTCGATCTCGCCCAGGCGACGTCATGGGAAACCGGCATGCTCACGTTCCGCGACCAGACGCTGTCCGCGGTTGTCGATGAGATCAATCGCTACCGTCCCGGCCGCATCATCGTCGTCAACGGCAACCTGGCGCAGCGTGTCGTCAACGCGACCTTTCAGGTCGGCCACCTCGATAATTTTCTTCTTCAGGCGCGCCAATTGTTTGGCGCCAAGGTCACTGCGCTTCCCGGCGGCATCGTCCTTTTAGGCTAAAGCCTATTGCGATGTCCTCGCTGACCCGCCGGCTGTTGTCGTGCGGCAACAGTGCGCAACCCCGATAAACCAATTCTTAAAAATTCGATCATCCGGGATTCGCGCCCGTCTACGTCAATGCGTCTAGGCAGTGAAAGGCTAGCGCGGCGTTGCGTTGCGCAGAGTGAGGCTGTAGTGGGGCGGGACAGACGACTATCAGATCGAGAGGCTCTTTGCTCTCGTGAAACGAGTTTTGCGGGCGCGAGTCGGCTTCTCGCGCTACCCGCCTTGTTGATGCTTGGGTATGCGGGCGGGATGCCGCAGGCGGAAGCGTCGCCTGCGGATTTCTTCTCCTATTCATCACAGAACCAGCCGCCGGCCAGCGAGGCGCGTCGGCAACCTCCCGATGCTCCGCAGTCATCCGACGGAGCGGACGACGACTCGGACGAATCCGATAATTCCGACGCGGCCGCGAGCAGCCCGCCGCCAGCGCGCGGCGGCGGTGCCTTCTTCGGCACGCCGGGTGGGCAGGGGACGGGCGGTTCATCCGGCGTCATGCCGACATTTTCGTCGAGCACGACGTCGACATTTTCCGATACCCCAACCACGACTTCGGCGTCCGGCAGCAGCGGGACGTCTTCCGACAGTTCGTCTTCCGGCAGTTCGCAGGGCGCTGGAACCTCGGCAAAGGCGCAATCCAAGACGGCGGCGCATCCGGGCGCCTCGGTCGCGGCCAACGGAAACGGTCAAAAGAAAGACCAGGCGAAAAACCAGGCGAAGCTTGCGCCAGCGAAGCCTGCGCCAGCCGTCCATTTTGAGATCGACCAGTTCGCTGTCGAGGGCGCCGACACGCTCCGCCAGATCAATGTCGAGGAGGCGGTCTATCCGTTTCTCGGGCCGGGCCGCACCGCTCAGGACGTCGAGAAGGCCCGCGCCGCGCTCGAGAAATCCTATCACGACAGGGGCTATCAGACAGTTTCGGTATCGATCCCGCAGCAGAACCCGCAAAACGGCGTTATCATTCTGAAAGTGGCAGAGCTGAAGATCGGGCGGCTCAGAGTCAAGAACGCGCATTATTTCGATAGCGATAAAATCAAGCGACGCGCGGCGTCTCTGCGCGAGGGCACGCTTCCCAATTTCAATGCGGTCACGCAGGATATTGTCGCGCTCAATCAATGGTCTGACCGGCGCGTTACGCCCGCCTTGCGCGCCGGTGTGACGCCGGGGACGGTCGACGTTGACCTGAACGTTGATGATAAGCCGCCATTTCACGGCAGCTTGCAGATCGACGATCGCCAGTCGCCTGGAACGTCGCTGCTGCGCGTGACCGGAACGGCGCATTACGACGATCTATGGCAACTCGGCCATTCGCTCACCTTCACCTATCAAGTCGCGCCCGAACATCCGGCGGATGCGCAAGCATTCTCGGGGTCCTACCTGGCCCGCATTCCCAATCTCGAATGGCTGAGCGTTTTGCTCTACGGCGTCTATTCGAAAAGTGATGTGGCAGCGATCGGCGGCTTGAACGTCGTTGGCCCCGGCCAGATCGCCGGCATAAGGGCGGTGATGACCTTGCCCTCGCGCGGCTCGTTCTATCAGACCTTGTCGCTCGGCCCTGATTACAAGCATTTCGATCAGGCCACCGGCACCGGGGTGACCTCTTTTGATACGCCGGTCACTTATATGCCGATCACGGCGAGCTACAGCGCGACATTCCAAGAGACAAAAGCGCTGACGCAACTCGATGTCGGGCTGACCGCCGGCTTGCGTGGGGTCGGGAGCGACGAGACGGAATTCGACAATAAGCGTTTCGAAGCGCGGTCCGATTTCTTTTTGCTGAAGGGGGATCTGTCGCGCCAGCAAGAGCTGCCGCAAGACTTCGAGCTTTATGGGAAGGTGCAATGGCAGGTGGCCGATCAGGCGCTTGTCTCAAGCGAGGAGTTCAGCCTCGGCGGATTCGACACGGTACGTGGCTATCTGGAATCCGAGGAGCTGGGTGACGACGGTGTCGCTGGCACGATCGAACTGCGAAGCCCCGATCTTGCGCCGAAGCTGCGTACCGCGCTCAAAGACACGGACGGCAAACCGACGTTCGATGCCTTGCGCTTCTTTGGCTTTGTCGATGGCGGCGTCACGACAATTCACGACGCTCTGCCGGAGCAGCAGCCGACCTTTGTCGAGTGGAGCACCGGCGTCGGCACCAATTTCCAAATCTATACGCACCTCAACGGCATGGTCGCGCTGGCCGTGCCGATGGTCACCCAGACTTACACCGTAGCCAGAGACCCGCGCGCTCTATTCCGCGTTTGGGGGGAGTTCTGATGAGCAAGACGCTTCAGCATACCGTTCATTTCATTGCATCGCTTCTCCTTGTCGCGAGTGGCGCGTTTTTCGCGCTCTCGACGCCGGCCCAGGCCTGGTGGAACGACGACTGGTCGATGCGCAAGAAGATCACCATCGATACGAGCGCGTCGGGCGCCAATATCACCGATGCGATCGGTACGCAGGCAATCCTGGTGCGGCTGCACGCCGGCAATTTCCGTTTCGCGCAGGCGAAGGAAGACGGCAGCGATCTGCGCTTCATCGCCAGCGACGACAAGACGCCGCTGAAGTTTCACGTCGAGGGCTTTGACGCGCTCCTCGCCGATGCCTTCGTCTGGGTGCAGGTGCCGGAACTCAAGTCGGGCGCCAAGACCGACATCTGGCTCTATTACGGCAATAAGAAAGCCGCCGCCGTCGCCGATGCCAAAGGCACCTATGATGCGGCGACGCAGCTTGTCTATCACTTCAACGAGCATGGCACGCCGGCGCAAGACGCCACCGTTTGGTCCAACGGCGCGCAAAGCCCCGGCCAGCCGGCGGAAGGCGCCATCATCGGCACGGGCCTGCGGCTCAACGGCCGGACTCCGGTCACCCTGCCGGCTTCGCCGTCGCTCGCGCTGCCGAGCGCCGGATCGTTGAGCCTGTCGGTGTGGTTCAAGGCGGCGACGTTACAGCCCAATGCCGCGATCTACAGCCGGCATGACGGCACCAATGGTCTTGTCATTGGCCTCGATAATGGCGCCCCCTTTGCCGAAGTGATCAACGCCGGCACCGTGCATCGCACGCCGCCGGGCCTGCCGGTCGCGCCGGGCGGCTGGCATCATCTCGCCGTCACCGCAAGCCCTGGCTTTCTGACGCTTTATCTCGACGGCAAGACGATTTCGACACTGGCGGCGACACTGCCGGCGCTGAATTCAATCGCGCTTCTCGGTGGCGACACGGCATTTGCTCTGCCGGCGCCTGCTCCCGCACCTGCGCCTGCTCCTGCAGCGGCGCCTACTCCGGCGACGCCTGCCGCCACAGCTAATTCGCCGTCGCCATCCTCCCAAGGCACATCGACGGCGGGCCAGGCCGGGGGTGGCACAGCCTCACCACCCCCGGCAGCGGCCGCTGCGCCTGCCGCAGCGCCGGCTCCGGCGGTGCAACCGGCACCGGCACCCGTGGCCAGCGCGCTCGCTGGATTTGCGGGAGATATCGACGAGCTTGAGATTTCGAACATTGCGCGTCCGGCGGGCTACATCAGGGCGCAGGCGATCGGCCAAGGAACCGATCCGGGCAAGTTCATCAGCTTCAGTGTCGACGAAGAGAATGCGAGCTGGTTCTCGGGCTATTTCGCGGTGATCCTGAAGTCGGTGACGATCGACGGCTGGGTCGTGATCGGCATCCTGATGATCATTGCGGTGATCAGCTGGACGGTCATGTTCGAGCGCGCCCGCTATCTCGGCCGGCAAGCGAAGGCCAATGGTCGCTTTCTCGATGCGTTCCGCGACATGGGCGGCGATCTGGCGCATCTCGATGCGATCAGTGGTGAGGAGGTCGCAACGCTTAGCGGCCGGCTTTCCGGCCCCGTCCAGCGCGTGATCCGCAATTCGTCGCTCTATCGGCTCTATCTCATCGCGGCGGCTGAAATTCGCGATCGCTTCCCCGACACGGAGCAGCGCGCCAAAGGCTTGACGGGTCCGGCGGTTGCCTCGATCCGCGCGGCGCTTGACGGAGCGCTGGTACGCGAGATCCAAAGGCTCAACCGTTCAATGGTCATGCTGACGATCGCCATTTCCGGCGGCCCGTTCCTCGGCCTGCTCGGCACGGTCGTCGGCGTGATGATCACCTTCGCCGCGATCGCAGCGTCGGGCGACGTCAACGTCAATGCGATCGCGCCCGGTATCGCCGCCGCGCTCGTTGCGACGGTTGCCGGCCTCGGCGTCGCGATCCCTGCGCTCTTCGCCTACAACTACCTGATCTCGAAGGTCAAAGACCTGACCTCGGACATGCAGGTGTTCGTCGACGAAGTCGTGACCAAGCTCGCCGAAGCCTATACGCCCGTCGGTCGGCCGGATCCCATTCAGACGCGTCTGGCTGCGGAGTAAGGCCATGCAGATCCAGTCCGAAGCCAAGCCATATGACGATATCAACATCACACCGATGCTCGATCTCGCCTATGTGCTGCTTGTCATCTTCATCATCATGACGACGGCGACGGTGCAGGGCATGAAGGTCAATCTGCCCAAGGCCTCGGCGGCGCCGTCGCTGGCGCAGCAGACGACGAAGGCGATCACCGTCACCAATGACGGCAAGATCTTCCTCGACACGATTCCGGTGACGCTGCCCGAGCTCGAGCAGCGGCTGCTTCAACAGAAAGCGCTGACGCCGGAATTCCCGGTCATTCTGCGCGGCGATTCGCAAACCCAATACCAGAACGTGATGGACGTGCTCGACATGCTCGGGCGGCTCAACATCACTCAGGTCGGCCTGGCAACCAAGCCGTTGGTGAAATGATGCACGGGCGGAGCGAACAGAATCTGACACAAGCGGCGCTGCCTCGCAGGCGCGGCGCAGGACCTGTGGGAGCGCTTTCGATATGAGCGTTATCGCGGGCCAGCCGGCGGCGCCGGGCGGAAAGCAGATCGCAGACGTCGAAGGCGATGTCCTGCAGCCGCGGCCGGAGAAGTTTTTGCGCCGCTCGCGGTTGCAAATGGCGATTGGCGCGGCGGTGCTCGCCGTGATCGCGATTGCCGTGCGTCTGTTTCTGTTCGGCGACAACACGCCGCCGCCGCGTCAGGTCCGCGAGCTGACGATCGTCAATATCGTTCCACCGCCGCCGCCTCCACCTCCGCCGCCGCCTCCGCCGCAGCAGCAGAAGATGATCGAGCAGCCAAAGATGGTAACGCCCGAGACCAAGCCGCCGGAGAAGCCCGACGATAAGCCGTTGGAAAAACCGAAGGCTGACACGAAGGATGACACGCCGCCGCCCGGGCCGCTGGCTCTCGATGCCAAGGCTGAAGCGCCGAGCGATATCTTTGGTCTCGCCGGTAAGCCAGGCGGACAAGGATTCCTCGGGGGTGGTGGCGGTGGCGGTGGCAGCCGGTGGGGCTGGTACGCTTCGATGGTTCAGAACGCCGTCGAGCAAGCGTTCGATGCCAATCCGAAGACCCGTAGCGCGACCATGCAAATCGAAGTGCACATCTGGCTCAACCAGAGCGGGCACGTCACGCGCGCAACCCTTTCGGGCTCGACGGGAGATCCGGACGTTGACGCGGCACTGCGCGATTCGGTTTTGCCCAACATCACTTTGCGTGAGCCGCCGCCGAGCGACATGCCGATGCCGATCCACATACGATTGACCGCGCGGCGCCCAACTTAAAAACGAGCGAATTAGAACAAGACTTGATCAATGATCAAAGTGCGGAACAGGAGCGAGAGTAACATGTTGACGAAAAGCGGTGCCAAGACAGCGTGCACCGGAGCGCTTTGGCTCCTCGCCGGGTTCAGCGTCGCAACGCCTGGCTTTGCGCAAGATGCCGCCACGTCCGGATCCCACAGCGCCAAGCACGAGAAGGTGAAGCCGACCATCAGGGCAGCGGCCGCTGGCGAACTGCGGGTTTCGCGCCACCATGCGGTTTCGCCGGATGTCGTTATCAACCTCATCAATCTGATGGTTGAGAACAAAATGATCAAGCAGGAGCAGGCCGACGCCTTGATCAAACAGGCCCAAGACGAAGCCTATGTCTCGCGGCAGGCCACGAAGGAAGCGGCGATGAAGGCCGCCCAGGCGACTGCGGCGGCCTCCGCGGCCGAGGCCGCCGTGACGCCGCCCGGGACGAAGCGCGTCGTCTACGTGCCGGAAGTCGTGAAGAAGCAAATCCGCGAGGAACTTAAACGCGAAGTCTTGCGCACCGCGCAGGCCGAGCATTGGGCGTCGCCCGGCGAGTATCCGGAATGGGCGTCGCGAATCCGGTTCAGCGGCGATTTCCGATTGCGGTCTGAAGGGATCCTTTATCCCAAGGGAAATGCGACGGGCGATCTATTGCCGAACTTCAATGCCCTGAACACCGGCAGCCCCTACGATTTCTCCTCGGCTAATCAAACACCTTATCCGAGCTATAATACGAACGCCGACCGCGACGAGATGCGTATCCAGGCGCGCCTTGCCATGGACGCCAACCTCTTCAACGGCTTCACAACCGGCTTACGCATTGCGACGGGCAGCGACTCCCAGCCCGTCTCAACCAACCAGACCCTCGGTGCGTCCGGCGGCAATTTCAGCAAATATGCGATCTGGCTCGACCGCGCCTTCCTCAATTACGATCCGTGGGGCGTGCAGCCCTGGGGCGATCTCAACGTCAGCCTTGGCCGCTTCGCCAACCCGTTCTTTTCGGCGACCGATGTCGTCTGGTATCATGATCTCGGCTTCGACGGTGCCGCCCTGCAGGCGCGCCGTCACATCACAAACACGGCCTTTACGCCCTTTATCGTCGCGGGTGCGTTTCCGACCTTCAACACCGATCTCAATTTCGGCACGACGAACTTTGTTAAAACCGGCAGCGAGGACCGGTATCTCCTCGGCGCCCAGATCGGCACCGCCTGGGCGATCAACCCGCATGTCAATGCGCTCTTCGGCGCCGCCTATTACGATTTCACCAATATTCAGGGCCGGTTCTCGCAGCCTTGCGAAGTCTTGAGCGCTTCCAGCGTTTGCTCGACCGACGATATGCGGCCGTCGTTCGCACAGAACGGCAATACTTATATGCCGCTGCGCAGGATCCTCTCCAATGCGGCCAACGATGACGGAGCAATCAACCAATTCCAATACTTCGGGCTCGCCAGCGCCTTCCGCGAGGTCGATGTCTCCGGCCGTGTCGATTTCAGCTACTTCAATCCGATCGATATCATCCTGGACGGCGAATTTGTCGACAACACCGGCTTCAACAGATCTGCTGTTGGCGCCGTCGCGGTCAACAATCTTGCCGGCACATCGAGCTTCGGTCAGGTTGGTACTTTCAACGGCGGCAATATTGGCTGGATGACGCGGCTCACGATCGGCCATGAAGAGCTGAAGCAATTCGGCGATTGGAACGTCAA
The DNA here is from genome assembly GCA_040756295.1 of Pseudomonadota bacterium. Taxonomy (GTDB): domain Bacteria; phylum Pseudomonadota; class Alphaproteobacteria; order Rhizobiales; family Beijerinckiaceae; genus Methylovirgula. The sequence continues at coordinate 371,431 of JBFLZN010000004.1, forward strand.
CGTCGGCTACAAATATCTTCAATCTGACGCCGTCGTCGATTCGTTCGCGGATGCTGACTTCGGTCTCGGTGGCACCAATCTCAAAGGCTATCTGCTCGGCGCCAATCTCGCGCTCACGTCAAACGTCTGGACGAGCGTGCGTTGGCTGAGCTCAGACAGCATTGCCGGCGCTCCCTACGACGTCGATGTCCTTATGGTCGACCTTAACGCTAAGTATTGACATGCGCACATCTCGACATCTCATCAACGATCTCAAGACCGGCGATCTTGCATCGCCTGCCACCGGCTTGCCAGCGGCGCGCGCGCATAACGCGCCTGTCGCGGCGTCGCGCGAGCAAATTTCACGGATCGCGGTTATCGCTGCGATCTGCCTTACAGTCGGGTTGCTCCTGCTCTTCACGGGGATCGCCCGCGCGGATGATACGGAGAGCGAAACCGATCGTCTTCGCGACGCCCTGCGTGCCGCGCTCCAGCAACAGCAGGCATTGGAAGACCAGCGCACGACGCTGCAGGCACAGTTAGCCGATATGACACGCGACCGCGACCGGTTGTCGAGCAAGGTTGACGCGGCCTATGCGCGGATCAAGACGCTTCAAAAGGACTACAATACCGCGGTCACGGACTTCAACAAGCGCCTTGAGGAGCGCAACCAGATCCTCGAAAAGTGGAAGTCGGCCTATGAAGATGCCGCCGACGTGGCGCGTGCCAAAGACGCCGAGCGCGCCAAATTCCAGGGCGAGGCCGAAGCTTACCAGGCGGCTGACAAAGTCTGCCGCGGCAAGAACGCCCAATTGGTGAAGGTGAGCAGCGATATCCTCGCCGGTTATCGCGATATCAACATGTGGAAAGTGCTGGCCATCCGCGAGCCGATGATCGGTTTCGTCGGCGTCGATCACGAGAACCGAGTCCAGGCCTATCTCGACCGCATCCTCGATCAAAAGGTTCAACCGTAATGCCTTCTCGTAACGTTCATGCCGCGACCCGCGCCGACCGCGCCGCAAGCGACTGTATCGTCGATTTCCGCGCCATAGGCTGCGCGGCTCTGGCTGCGGCGCTGCTGACTTCGACTTATGCTTTTGCCGCTCCCGGCAAGCTCGCCCACGCTCATAGAGGTCATTTGACCCACACGGCGGTTGCGCAACCGGAGGCCCAACCGGCGGCCGCAGATAGCAGCCCCGTTGTCGCGCGAATGGGCAATGTTGCCCTTCATGCTGACGAAGTCCAAAAGCTCGTCGCAAGTCTCGGCGCCGCGGACCGTTCGGCTATAGCTAGCGATCCCAAAGTGCTGGCGCGCGTGCTCAGCGGAATGATCGCCAACCGGTTTCTGCTCGATGAAGCGCTTGCCAAGCATTGGCAGGACCAGCCGGCGGTGGCAGCGGCATTGGTGCGCATGCGCGACAATGCGATTGTCCAAAGTTATCTTGAATCGGTCGCCGTGCCGTCGGAGGATTTTCCGTCGGAGGCCGATATCGAGGCGGCCTACAACGCCAATAAAGCTGCGCTCGTGTCGCCCCCGGGATACGACGTTGCTCAAATTTTCATTGCCGCCAAGGATGGCGCCGATCAGGCAACCGAGGACAAAGCGCGCGAGAAGATCCTCGCCATCGCTCACCAGCTCCGGCAGCCCGGCAGTGATTTCGCGGCGATTGCCCGGGCCAATAGCGAGTCCAAGGCGACAGCGCCGCGCGGCGGCGAGATCGGCTGGCTGACCGAGGCGCAGATGCGTCCCGATATCAAGCCGCACATCCTTGGTTTGGCCAAGGGGCAGGTCACGGAGCCGCTCCGCCTCGACGATGGCTGGCAAATTCTCAAGTTGCTGGATAGCCGCCCGGCCGGCACATTGACTCTCGATCAGGTTCGCGGCGCTCTCAAGCAACGGCTGCGTCAGCAGCGTGCTGCGGAATTGCAGCGCGCTTATATCGCCGCGCTGCTCAAGGCCAACCCAATCTCCGTTAATCCGACAGAACTCAAAAATCTCGTTGGTGCGACGGGCGAAGCTGCTCAATCGCCGTGACGATCGCGTATTCAACATTCAAGCCGGTTCACCGGCTGTTGACAGCGCAGGGCTACAGCGTGACAGCGCAGTTGGCGCGCCGAGACTTGGCGCCCGGCTGCGCTCTGTCTTTACAATTTGCCGACCGTATCAGGCCGGGCAGGGATGGCCGCCCGCACTTTACAATGCGTGTCCGCGTCGAAATCGGCGCCTATGATACCTTCGACGACAGCAAGGTCACGCATTGGACGATGAAAAAGTCCGCCTTCAGGTCCATTGCGTGCGAGTGGACGCGGCTTAGTCTCGAAATCGAGCTGTTCGTGGCGACAAATGTCTCGGCGGAATCGCTGCGTCTCCAGGCCGAGCTGTTTCAAAAACATTTCCGGCCCCTCCTCGAGGAGGCCGACACGATGCTTAAAAGACAGCTCGTTTACGACGCGCAATCGGACGCGCCCGGGCCACCCTTGCGGCTTGAATGCCGACTCATTGGTGATCTCTTCGTCGGCCGCAGCGGGTTGCTTTCGTTTAGCGAGAAAAGAAATATGAGCCGCGACCATCGCGAGGCTAACCGCGTGGCTTGTGGCTGGCTCATGCAAAGCATATTGCCGGAGCTTTCCAAAGTTTTTAGTGCCGACATAAGCGCGACACAAAGCCAGGGGAAAGGGGTCGCCACGCAATCCGGCCTCGTCGAAACCCCGAAAGTCCATCCCCTTCGAACCTACGCGCGGGCCCGTGTGCCCTAGCGCAACAATGTCAAAGCAGGAGTCCAAAATGGCTGAGCGTAAAGCGACCGACCTCATTTACGCTGTTACCCTCGATAGCCTTCGCGCACATCTTCAAGAGTCGGGCTATCGCGTCGAAACCGTCACGAGCGGGGCGACAAATAACGTTTTTCTGCGCTCGGCGACCGGCGGAATGGCATTCGACGTCCGCCCCGGGAACTTGCTCGCCGGGGAGGGTGGCCGCCACGCCGATTTCTCGTTCCTTGCGCTGCTGGCGATCAAGGGCGGCGATTTGCCGTCAAATCTGGTTAACAACTGGAACAACCAGCGCCGGTTCGGCCGCCTTCATGTCGATCAGGGCTTTCTGATGCTCGACATGGATGTTTCCGTCGCCGGCGGTGTCGCCGCGGACTATCTGCGGGCTCAGACGGTGATCTGGGACCAATTGCTGCAAGGCCTCATCGCCTATCTGCGGACCGAGCTGCCGCGCCTCGCCGCGACGGTGCCGGCCTCCGGCGATGTCCCCGCCCCAGCGGTGCTTTAGGCCAAGGAGATCTTGCCGCGACGTCGGAGGGGTCATCTTTTTGCAAAGCTGTCGGCATAATCAGGAAAAGGGGGGGATTGCACGGTGCGCGGGGGAACATTGAGGGCGACCGATGCGATTGTCCTTTTCCTGGCGATCTTAATTATCTCGCCTGCCGCCTCGCGGGCCGGTCCCGCTTTGACGCAAACTGCCTATGCCGGCGCTGAGGCCACCCCCTCGGCTGCCGACACTCAGAATGCCACCACGCCGCCGCCTGCGGGCGACGTCGGCTCTTACCGCGCGCTGGTGAAATCCGAGGCAATGCAGACGAGCATGCCGTGGGAAATCGCGGATGCAGTCATGTCGGTCGAAAGCGGCTATAATCCTGCCGCGATCGGGACCTCGGGTGAGATCGGCCTGATGCAAATCCTGCCGTCGACCGCGCGGGTCCTCGGCTTTTCCGGCACCGATGCGGATCTCGCGGTGCCTGAAACGAACGTCCATTATGGCGTGGCCTATCTGGCCGAAGCCTGGACGCTCGCGGGCGGCGATCTCTGCACGGCGGTCATGAAATACCGCGCCGGTCATGGCGAAACGCGGTTTTCCTATCGATCGGTTGACTATTGCTTGGCGGTTCGCGGAAAATTGCTTGCCCACGGCTATCCCGTGACCGGAAATGTGCCGGTGGCGACTTTCGGCGAGTCGGATAGCCCGGGCGCGCTTCGTTTGCATGGCGGCGGTTGCCGCCGTCATTGTCTTGGTGGCGGTACCGGCGGCGTCAATCTCTCGGCACTCAATGCACAGCTCAGCACATTGGTCGCTCAGGTCAGGTTCGGCAAATGAGGCGCTGAACGCGCTAGATTGATGTCGGGGCAACGGAATACGCTCGAAGCCGTTCGCGTGAAAACGTCATTCTCGTGAGGATACCATATGCGCAGGATCATTCTCGCCATGGGCATCTTGGTTGCCGGCCCGTCATTCTTATGCAGCCGGGGCTACGCTCAGCAGTCGGAGCAACTCCCTCAGGTCGAGGTGCCCGGCCCGCGGCAGCCGCCGGCGAATTCCGAGAACTGCAGTAAAGCGCCGAGCGGTTCGAGCCAGAACCTCAATTGCCTGAATCAGCAGCTCAAGCAGCAGGTCGATCAAATCAACCCGCCGTCTATCCAGGCGCCGTTGAATGCGGGCTCGTCCGATACAAAGATCGGCATCGTGAATTTGCCGGCCGTGCAGCAGCAATACGGACAGAATTACGGCCATTCCATTTACCCCTATCGCCCACCACCGTTGGTCTATGGGTCGCCGCTGGGTCGGCATTAAAAGTGAGAGCGATGGATTCAGTAAAAAACGGACACGCCAAAAAGCCTTTAAAAATGCTGGCGAGCATTTTTGCGCAGGCGGCTGCGAGAAATTTGTATTTTAAGAGATGGCTCGCCTTGCTGGTCGCGTGCAGTTTTTGCGCGGCGCCGGTTTATGCGAGGCACAGAATAGTCTCGCCGCACCATCCGTCTCGGGTTTTGGCACGCGATGCTGATCCCGTAACCGGCGGCACACGGCAAAAAAGCGGCACGGCGTTTTTTGTCGACGACACGGGCGACATGCTGACCGCGCGTCATGTGGTGGATGATTGTCAGAATATCATCGTCACGAAAGAGGGTGTTGTGCTGAGCGCGCGCGTCGTCGCGCTTTCCAGCCAGGCCGATCTTGCCCTCATCAAAATTCCAAAGACGCTCGGGCTCGCCGCGGTGTTTCCGCGCAGCGCCGAACCTTCCGTCAATGACATGGTCTTTGTGGCCGCTTACGACAATTTGTCCAACTTGATCGCGAGCGGCGGCCTGCTTGCCGATGCGACAGTCGTCAAGAGCGACGTGGAGTCCGGCATTTTAGCGATCGACTCGGACGTGACCTTCGGGGCGAGCGGGGCGCCGGTTCTTGATAGCGGCGCGCATGTTCAAGGTGTCATCAGCCGTCGGACGCCGGAGAACCACGTTGCCGCTGTGAGCGCGGATTTGGCAAAGCCGTTCCTCGCCGCCAACGGAATAGAGATCGAGGAAGACGACCGGCCTCAGATTGCAGCGCTTGGCTCGCGCGCCCATCGCGCCGCTTCAATCTCGGCTGCCGTGACCTGTTTTCAGAATTGAACCGAAGAGATCGCAATGCGTCCAGGTCATTGGCTCAACATATGCGCCGCAAGAATCGGCTCTTCCGGTCATCGAGGCGACCGGTTTCGCGAATTCGGGCTCTCATGCGCCTTCGCGCTGATGATCGTCTCGTCGCCCGTCTTCGGCCAGGGCACCGGATCCGATTATCTCCCGGCAACCGCCGCGCCACCATCTTGGGCGCAGTTTTCCAAACTGGTGAAATATCGCTTTGAAAGCTGGATTGCCGCGAATGATCCGGTGGCGAAGCGTTTCCGCGGTTATCTTCTGAATGAGGCTGGACCGCCGCAGGTGATACGGGTGCGTGCGTGGATCAATCCTGATGGCACCGTCGAGCGTGTCTCGTTTCCGACGCTCGACAATGCGCAAGCCGATGCGGATTTCGAAACCATTTTGAAGCGCGGCAATGTTGGCGAGGCGCCCCCTCCCGAGATGTTGCAGCCGCTCAACCTGCGATTTTCACTTAATTTGAAAAGATGAAGCCAACGACCTAGACCTCAGCTGTTCCTGGGCAAGAGAATCTTGCCGGCCGCCAACCTCGCTACGCAACAATATTGATCTCGATTTAGAAGCAACGTCCAGAGAGGTCGAAGCCCTCTCGGATAGGCGCGAGGTTCGCTCGTGGCCTTATATTGCGTCATATTGCGTCCGTCATCGTAACGTCGACCATCCGCCAAAATCTTCTGCGGGAATAGCCGGTTAACGCGCGGCACCGTCCTCGTCGCGCACACCTTTGTGACTTGAGGCTGTCCTCAAATCCGGGCGCGCGTTGAACTTAATCGCGTCGAATGCGTTTCATCTCATCGCAGCCACGCAAGCGCGAGACTGGTCTCGCGGTTCAATTGGTCGGATCAAGCGGGATGACGAGGGCGCTCACACCGGATGCGACGCCAGCGAAGGCTTCGAAACAAGTGCCGCGCGCCGCGACCCTTGTGATCTTTGGCGCCGGCGGAGATCTGACAAAGCGGCTCATCATTCCGGCCCTCTGCCATCTGTCTCAGGCTGATAAGCTCCCCGACAAATTCGCAATCATTGGCGTCGATCGCCATGATCAAACGACCGGCGAATGGCAGGACGATCTCAGCAAGACGCTGTTTGCATCCGCATCGGCCAGTATCGACAAGCAGGCGTGGGCCCGGTTGAGCGCGAATATAAGCTATCTGCGCGGCGATCTCACAGACGCAGAGACTTACACGCGGCTCGCCAAGCTCCTCGCCGAGCGATGGGATGAAAGCAAAAGCGCGAATACGATATTCTATCTGGCTATTTCCGATCAATTGTTTGGCTCGGTCATCGAGCAGCTTGGTTGCGCCGGACTGACACGGCAATCCGATGAGTCATGGCGGCGCGTCGTTATCGAAAAGCCGTTCGGTCACGATCTCGCCTCGGCCCAGGCGCTCAACACTCAAATATTAAAGATACTCTCGGAAGATCAGATCTACCGGATCGATCATTTCCTGGGAAAAGAGACGGTCCAGAATATTCTGGTCCTGCGCTTTGCGAACGGCATTTTTGAGCCGATCTGGAGCCGCGATCATATCGATCATGTGCAGATCACGGCCGCAGAAACGCTCGGCGTCGAGGCGCGCGGCCGCTTCTATGAACGCACCGGCGCCCTGCGCGACATGGTCCCCAATCATCTGTTTCAGCTTCTCGCCATGATCGGCATGGAGCCGCCGATCTCTTTCGACGCCGACGCTGTGCGCGCGAAGAAGACCGAGCTCTTTCAAGCGATTCGCCCGATCGCGCCGGAAAACGCCGTGCGTGGTCAATATGATGCGGGCACCGTTCTCGGCCACACTGTCGTCGCTTATCGAAACGAGCCCAATGTCGATCCGCACTCGCTGACGGAAACCTATGCGGCGTTCAAGCTTGGGATCGACAATTGGCGGTGGGCGGGCGTGCCGTTCTATCTGCGCACCGGTAAGCGGCTTTCGGCGCGCACGACGGAGATCGCGGTGCAATTCCGTCAGGCGCCTTACGCGCTTTTTCGCGATACGCCGGTCGAGAAGCTTCCGCCCAATATCCTGACGCTTCGCATTCAGCCCGATGAAGGTCTGTCGATCAGTTTCAGCGCGAAACGACCCGGATCGGAAATTGAAATCGACGGCGTCGCAATGGACTTTGCCTATCGTGATTATTTCACACCGCTTGCGACCGTGGGGTATGAAACGCTGATCCATGATTGTCTTGTCGGCGACGCGACTTTGTTCCAGCGTGCCGATACGGTCGAGGAATCGTGGCGTGCCGTCGAAGACCTGCTTGAGTCATGGGCGCACAATCCGCCGGATGATTTTCCAAATTATGTGGCGGGAAGCGCCGGCCCTGACGCCGCCGAGCGGCTGCTCGCACGCGATGGACGCGCGTGGCTGCCGATCCGGGCAGAGCATCCGCACACCGTGGTTCGTCCAAAGGTCGTGCGGCAAAATTAGGTCGAGGTTGAGAGATGTCGACGCGAGAGTTTCACGATCTGGGCCAGAGCCTCTGGCTGGATAATATCACGCGCGATCTTCTGAGAACCGGTGAATTGCGCCGCTACATTGAAGAATGGTCGATCAGCGGGCTGACGTCCAACCCGACGATTTTCGATCATGCCATCAGAAACAGCAAAAGCTATGACGACGCGATTGAGGCGGCCACGTCGCAAGGGACGACGGGCGAAAGTCTGTTCTTCGATCTGGCGTTAGACGATCTCGTCAAGGCTGCGGACCTCTTACGGCCGATCCATGAGCGGACATCCGGCGTCGATGGCTGGGTCTCGCTCGAAGTCTCGCCGCTGATCGCGCATGATACGAAAGCGACGATTGCCGAAGCGAAGCGTCTTTATGAGCGCGCGCAATGTCCAAATCTGCTCATAAAAATTCCGGGGACGAAAGAGGGCTTGCCCGCGATCGAAGAGTCGATATTTGCCGGCGTCCCCATCAATGTCACGCTTCTGTTTTCCGCGGAGCAATATGCGGCCGCGGCGGATGCTTTCATGCGCGGCATCGAGCGTCGCATTGACGCCGGGCTTAAAGCCGACGTGGCGTCCGTCGCTTCGATCTTCATCTCCCGATGGGACGTGGCCGTCGCAGATAAGGTGCCTCCCGCGTTGCGCAACAGGCTCGGGATTGCCGTCGCCAAGGATATATACGAGGTCTATCTGAGGCTGTTAAGCTCGCCGCGTTGGATGCGTGCTTATAATGTTGGTGCCCGCCCGCAACGTCTCTTATGGGCGAGCACCGGGACAAAAGATCCGAGCGCGCCGGACACTCTTTACATCGGGGCGCTCGCGGCGCCGTTCACGGTGAACACCGTGCCCGAGGCGACGCTGAAAGCTATCGCCGACCATGGGGCGGTCAGGACGCCCTTGCATCACGACAGCGGCGACAACCGAAAGCTTCTGGCGCAGTTTGCGCGGGAGGGGGTCGACACCAGCGCTCTCGCGACACGGCTGCAGGAGGATGGTGCCCGTTCCTTCACGGACTCTTGGAACGATCTGATCGGCGTCATTGCTTCAAAGTCCACGGCGTTCCAACAAAAAGGCCGCCGTCATGGATCATAAATCCGCGTCCCCACAAGATGATCCGGATGAAGTAAGGTCGATGCCCCAACGCTCGACCTTCTCCGCTTCGTCAAAAAAGATTTTGGTTCTTGACGTCGGCGGCACGCATGTCAAAGCGCTCGTCAGCGGCCAAAGCCAACATCGGTCGTTTCCGTCCGGACCCACGCTCACGGCGCAGCAATTTGTCTTGGACGTGCTCAAGCTCGTTGAAGGCTGGTCTTACGACGTCATCTCGATCGGATATCCCGGGCCGGTGGCGCATAATAGGCCGGTCGCGGAGCCTTACAATCTCGGAAAAGGATGGGCGGGCTTCGATTTTGCCGCCGCGTTCAGCCGCCCCGTGAAAGTCATCAATGACGCCGCGATGCAGGCCCTCGGCAGCTACCAGGGCGGCAGAATGCTCTTCCTCGGGCTTGGGACGGGCCTCGGGTCAGCCATGATCATCGATGGCATTGTGCAGCCGATGGAACTCGCCCATCTCCCGTACAAAAAAGCAACTTACGAAGATTATCTCGGCCATGCCGGGCTCGAAAGCCACGGGAAAAGGAAATGGCAGCACAATGTCGCCGATGTCGTCGAAAAGCTCGTCGCCGCATTGGAGCCGGATGAAATTGTCATCGGCGGCGGTAACGTTGTCAGGCTCGATGAGATGCCGCCAAATTCGCGGGCCGGTGACAACGCCAATGCGTTTCCGGGCGGGTTCCGGCTCTGGGACGAGGCGCGCGCCGACACGCATCCAGGGCTTCATCCATGTCGATCTGAGACCACCGATGGATCGAAGGCCGCCACCAACGAAGCGGTGAAATCACTCGCCGGGCGGCCCTCGGCGTGGGAACGATTGTCGGACCATTGCAACGAAATTGAGCCGCTGCATCTGCGGGATTTGTTCGCGCGCGATCCGGATCGCGGATCACGGATGATTGTGGAAGCCGCGGGCATTCACTTTGATTATTCGAAGATTAGAATCACTGACGAAACCGTAGATTTGTTGGTCTTGCTCGCCGAACAATCGGGGCTGCGCGCCCGGATCGAGGCGATGTTTGCCGGCGAAAAGATCAATGTGACGGAAAATCGCGCGGTTCTGCACGTGGCGCTCCGCGCGCCAAGGAATTCATCAATCCTTGTCGATGGGAAAAACGTCGTTCCGGAGGTTCACGCCGTCCTTGACCAGATGGCGGGTTTCGCCAAACGCATCCGCAGCGGCGAATGGAAGGGTCACACCGGCAAGCGGATTAGAAACGTCATCAACATCGGCATCGGTGGCTCCGATCTTGGGCCGGTCATGGCCTATGAGGCGCTGAGATATTACGGCGATCGCGCGATGACATTCCGTTTCGTCTCTAACGTTGACGCAACGGATTTCGTCGAGGCGACGCGCGATCTCGACCCGGCCGAGACCTTGTTCATCATTTCCTCGAAAACCTTCACGACGTTGGAGACGATGACAAATGCCCATAGCGCGCGTGATTGGATCGTGCAGGGCCTTGGAAGCGATCCGAAAATAATCGCGAAACATTTCGTCGCTGTCTCGACCAACGCCGAGAAGGTCGAGGAATTCGGCATCGATCCCGCCAATATGTTCATTTTCTGGGATTGGGTCGGCGGCCGCTATTCGATGGATTCGGCCATCGGCCTTTCGACGATGATCGCCATAGGCGCGGAGCATTTCGAGGAGATGCTCGCTGGCTTTCATGAGATCGACGAGCATTTCCGGACGGCGCCATTCAGATCGAACGTGCCGGTTCTACTGGGGCTTCTCGGGGTCTGGTATTCGAACTTTTTCGAAGCGCAAACCGTCGCGGTCTTGCCCTACGAGCAATATCTGAAGCGCTTTCCCGCCTATCTCCAGCAGCTGACGATGGAGAGCAACGGCAAGCATGTCACATTGGAGGGCAAGCCAGTCGGTTGGCTGACCGGGCCGATCTATTGGGGCGAACCGGGGACGAACGGTCAGCATTCGTTCTATCAATTGCTGCATCAGGGCACGCGGCTCATACCATGCGACTTCATCGCTTTCGCTCAATCGCTCAATCCGCTCGGCTCTCACCACGATATGCTGATCGCCAATGTTTTCGCGCAAGCCGAGGCACTGGCCTTTGGCAAAACAGAGGCGGAGGTCAAGGCTGAATGGACGCCCGAATGGCTGGCGCCGCACCGGGTCTTCGAAGGCAACCGGCCATCAAATACGATTCTGCTGGATAGACTGACGCCGAACGCGCTGGGCAAGCTCGTTGCGCTCTACGAGCATAGTGTCTTCACGCAGGGAATTATCTGGAACATCGATTCTTTCGATCAATGGGGCGTTGAGCTTGGCAAGGTTTTGGCGCAGCGGCTCATTGCCGAATTGAGCGGCGCCGGATTGGAGCCCGATCACGATAGTTCGACGAATAATCTCATCAAAAACTATCGGCGGCGTAAGAACGCGACATGAGCGGGCGCGTCCAACTGGCGCCGTCGATTCTCTCGGCCGACTTTGCCCGGCTCGGCGAGCAGGTCTGGGAAGCCGAACGTGCAGGGGTCGATCGAATCCATATCGACGTCATGGACGGGCATTTTGTGCCAAACCTCTCCATGGGGGCGCCGATCGTGAACTCGCTGCGAAAGGTGACCGGCTTGCCGCTCGAAGTGCATCTGATGATCGAACGCCCAGATAACTTCATCGAGGAGTTCGTGCAGGCCGGCGCCGATTGCCTTGTCGTGCATTGGGAGGGCAATTACGACCTTTTGCGCACGCTGCATCGGATCAAAGCTCTCGGCCGGCAAGCCGGTGTCGCACTCAATCCCGCGACGCCTGCCTCTGTCCTCGACGAGGTGTTGGACGAAATCGACCAAGTGCTGGTGATGACGGTGAGCCCGGGCTTTTCGCATCAGGCGTTTTTATCGGCCATGCTGACCAAGATCGGGCATATTCGCCGGGCGATCGATCAGCGCAGGCGCGCCTGTCATCTCGAGGTCGACGGCGGGATCGATGGGACGACCGCGCCGGCGGCGGTCGCGGCAGGTGCCGATCTTTTGGTCGCCGGATCGGCCATTTTTAACGAGAACGATGCTGTCGCTGTTGCCGTCGATCGGCTGCGGAAAGCAGCGCATGTCGAGCGGGCGTTTTGAGCGGGTCGTGTTGATCGCGTTCTGAGTTCGCTTCTGAGTTCACGTGGAGACGTCGCGATGCAGCTTGCAATGATTGGTCTGGGGAGAATGGGCGCCAATATGGTGCGGCGGCTTCTAAAGGGCGGTCATCAATGCGTGGTCTTCGACAGGTCGCCACAGGCCGTCGAGGATTTGGCAAAGGAAAAGGCGCTTGGCGCAAAGTCCATCGCCGAGCTGATCCAAAAGCTTCAAAAGCCCCGCGCCATCTGGCTGATGGTCCCGGCGGCCGCGGTCGATGACACGATTGCCGATATCGTGCCGCATCTCGACGCTGGCGATATCCTCATCGATGGCGGCAATTCCTATTATGTTGACGACATCCGCCGCGCGGCAGCGCTCAAAGAGAAGGGGATTCATTATGTCGACGTCGGCACCAGCGGCGGCGTCTGGGGCTTGGAGCGCGGTTATTGCATGATGATCGGCGGTTCCGATGCGGCCGTCCGGCATTTGGATCCGATTTTCAAGACGCTGGCGCCGGGTGTGGGCGACATCGCCCGCACGCCGGGGCGCGAAGCCGCCGGTGGCACCGCCGAGATGGGCTATCTCCATTGTGGCGGGCCTGGCGCCGGCCATTTCGTCAAAATGGTTCATAACGGGATCGAATATGGCGTCATGGCCGCTTATGCCGAGGGCATCGGCATTCTGCGGCACGCCAATATCGGCAAGCACCAACATGAGATCGACGCCGAAACCACACCCTTACGCGACCCGGCGCTTTATCAATACGACTTCGATCTTCGCGATATTGCGGAAGTTTGGCGGCGCGGCAGCGTGATCGCATCATGGCTTTTGGATTTGACCGCGGCGGCGCTCGCGAAAGATCCGGAGCTGAGCAATTTTTCCGGCAAGGTTTCGGATTCCGGCGAAGGACGCTGGACGATCAAGGCCGCGATCGACGAGGCGGTCCCGGCGCCGGTGCTTTCGACCGCGCTTTATGAGCGGTTCAGCTCACGCGGCGAGGGAACGTTCCGTGACAAGCTGCTGTCCGCCATGCGGTACGAATTTGGCGGCCACCTCGAGAAGCGAGGAAGCTGAAAGGTGGAGATCGAGATCTATCCCGACGACGATGTCGTGAGCGAGAAAGCCGCCGCGCTGATTGCCGATCGCATTCGCGAGGCCGTGTCGTCGCGCGGGCGCTTCGTCACGGCTCTCAGCGGCGGCCACACACCGTGGATGATGCTGCGCCTCTTGGCGAAGGCCGATCTTCCTTGGGACAAGGTCTACATTTTCCAGGTCGATGAGCGGATTGCGCCGCCCGGCGCAGAGGAGCGCAATCTTACGCATCTGCGCGCGGCGCTTTTGAGCCATGCGCCTTTGCCCTCAGAGCATATTTACGCGATGCCTGTCGAGGCGCCGGAACCCGAGTTCGCCGCGCAAGATTATGCGGAAACTTTGCGCAGAGTCGCCGGCACGCCGTGTGTGCTCGATCTCGTCCATCTAGGCCTCGGCGCTGACGGCCATACGGCTTCGCTCGTGCCCGGCGATCCGGTTCTTTATATCCAGGATGCAGATGTCGCGACGACAACATCTCCCTATCAGGGCCGTCGCCGCATGACCTTGACATTTCCGCTCATCAATCGCGCCCGGCATATTCTCTGGCTTGTGACCGGTCGCGAAAAGGCCGGCGCTCTCGCACGCCTGCGCGATGGCGATAGATCGATTCCAGCCGGGCGCGTGTCGCGTGATCAGGCGCTGATTCTCGCCGACGAAGCGGCAACCTGACAATCGGACGCCGCAAATGGAGAGACGCCAAATGCGAACCAATAATGCGGCCAAAGGAATCTCTTCCCAGCCCATGACCGAGGCACAGCTCGATCAGCTTTCGATCAATTGCATCCGCGCACTGTCAATGGATGCCGTGCAAAAGGCGAAGTCAGGCCATCCGGGCACGCCGATGGCTCTGGCGCCGCTCGTTTACACGCTCTGGAATCGCGTCATGCATTTCGACCCGCAGGATCCGATTTGGCCGAACCGCGATCGTTTCGTTCTCTCCAACGGTCACGCGTCAATGTTGCTGTGGTCTGTTCTTCACCTTTCAGGAACACGCGCCGTCAATGCCGATTATGAGCGCCTCGGTCAGCCGGCGGTGACGCTCGACGATATCAGGAATTTCCGCCAGCTCGGCAGCAAAGCGCCGGGGCATCCGGAATATCATCTGGTCTCGGGAGTCGAGGCGACAACCGGGCCGCTGGGGCAGGGCGTTGCCATGAGCGTTGGGATGGCGATCGCGGAAAAATGGCTTGCCCAGCGCTATAACAGGCCGGATTTCCGCATCTTCGATTACAATATCTATACGGTTTGCGGCGACGGCGACATGATGGAGGGCGTGAGCTCCGAGGCGGCGTCGCTCGCCGGTCATCTTGCGTTGGATAATCTCTGCTGGATCTATGACAACAATCACATCACGATCGACGGCAAGACCCGCATCACCTTTACGGAAGATATCGCCGCCCGGTTTTTGGGCTATGGCTGGAATGTCGTGCGCGTCGCCAACGCCAATGATATCGAGCTGATCGAAAATGCTTTGACGGTCTTTCACGATACGAAAGACCGCCCGACCTTTATCATTCTTGATAGTCACATCGGCTACGGCGCACCGCATAAGCAAGACACGCCGGCGGCGCATGGCGAACCGCTCGGCGAAGACGAAATCCGGCTCGCCAAACGCGCTTATGGATGGCCCGAAGACGCGAAGTTTCTCGTCCCGAAGGAAGTGCCGGCGCATTTTGATGAGGGCATCGGCCGGCGCGGCGCCGAAGCTCGCGCGCAATGGGAGGCGACATTTGCACGTTATCGGACAGCCCATCCGGACCTCGCGGCCGAGATTGATCTGATCGAACGGCGCGAGCTTCCGGCGGGATGGGACAAGGGGCTGCCGGTGTTTCCGGCCGATGCCGCGGGCATCGCCGGGCGCGAGGCCTCGGGCAAAGTGCTCAATGTGCTCGCTCAGAACATTCCCTGGCTTCTCGGCGGTGCGGCGGACCTTGCCTCGTCAACCAAGGTGGCGCTCACCTTCGAGGGGGCGGGCGATTTCGAGCCGGGCTCGCCCGGCGGCAGGAACCTGCATTTCGGCATCCGCGAGCATGCGATGGCGGCGATCGTCAATGGGCTTGCACTCTCGAAGTTGCGGGCCTTTGGCGCGACCTTCTTCATCTTCAGCGATTATGCGCGCCCGGCGATCCGGCTGTCGGCCATCATGGAACTGCCCGCGATCTTCGTGTTCACGCATGACGCGATGGGCGACGGCGAAGACGGCCCGACGCACCAGCCTGTCGAACAATTGGCGTCGTTGCGCGCCGTTCCGGGGTTGGTCGTGCTGCGGCCCGCCGACGCCAACGAAGTTGTCGAAGCCTATCGCACCATCATGCAATTGCGTCATGTTCCCGCGGCGCTGGCTTTGACGCGCCAACCTGTCCCGACATTTGACCGCACGAAGTATGCGGCCGCGTCCGGTGTTGCGCGGGGCGCCTATATTCTCGCCGACCCGCCGGAGGGCAAGCCCGATGTCATTTTGATTGCATCCGGCAGCGAGGTCAGCCTTTGCCTCCGGGCGCATGAAACCCTGTCCGGCGAGGGGATCAAATCGCGCGTTGTTTCGATGCCGTCATGGGATATTTTCGAACACCAGACGCAAGATTATCGCGAGTCCGTCCTGCCGCCCGATATCACGGCGCGGGTCGCCATCGAACAGGCATCGACGCTCGGATGGGAGCGTTATGTCGGCGATAGAGGCCGGATCATCGGGATGAAAACCTTTGGCGCGTCGGCACCGCTCAAGGAGCTTTTGCAGAAATTCCATTTCGAGCCGGAACGGGTCGTCGAAGTGGCAAGGGGATTGTTGAACAAAGCGTGAGACCTCAAACCCGGAAGGGGCGGGACACCTTATGAGCACGCCAGGCATCGTCTTCCTGTTCGATGTCGACAATACGCTACTCGACAATGATCGCGTGCAGGCGGATCTCAAAGCGCATCTTGAAGAGGCCTATGGCGCGGCCGCGCGCAACAGGTATTGGACCATCCTCGAAGAATTGCGCAGCGAATTGGGATATGTCGATTATCTCGGCGCCCTGGAACGCTTCAGGCTCGAGGCGATGCACCGTCCCGAAGTGCTGCGCATGTCGAACTGGCTGGTCGATTATCGCTTCGCGGACCGGCTTTATCCCGGCGCGGTCGAGGCGGTCAATTATGTGAAGCAATGGGGACCCGTCGTGATCCTCTCCGATGGCGACGCCGTATTTCAACCGCGCAAGATCGATCGGTCCGGCCTCTGGACTTTGTTTGAGGGGCGCGTTCTCATCTATGTTCACAAGGAGCAGGAGCTTGACGATGTCGCGCGCCTTTATCCTGCCGATCACTATGTCTTGATCGATGACAAGTTGCGCATCCTCGCCGCCGTCAAGAAAATCTGGAGAGATCGAGTCACGACCATTTTCGTCAAGCAAGGTCATTATGCGCGTGACGCCAAGAGTCTGGATTATCCGCCGGCCGATATCGAACTCAAACAAATTGGGGATCTGATGAACTGCCATCTTCCAACTTTTCTCGGCAAAGACTGAGCCGTGCTGCGGCACGAGGAAGTACGCCGGTGCGCCCGGGAGCCCGAGACCCCGTTGCGGATCGAGGATTATGCGCTGATCGGCGATTGCCGGAGCGCCGCACTCGTCGGCCGCAACGGCTCGATCGATTGGCTTTGCTGGCCGCGATTCGATAGCGACGCCTGCTTTGCGGCATTGCTCGGCACATCCGAAAACGGAAGATGGCAAATCTATCCTGCCGATCCGGTGCCGCGCATCACGCGCGTCTATGCCGGCGACACGATGATCCTGGAGACCATTTTCGATACAGCCGATGGCTCAGTCAGCCTGATCGACTTCATGTCGATCGGTTCAGCCGATCCTTCGGTGATCCGGCTGGTGAAAGGCCGGCGCGGCAAAGTTTCGATGTGCATGCATCTCATCCTGCGCTTTGACTACGGAACCACCGTGCCTTGGGTGACGCAACTCGAGGACGGATCAGGCATGAGCGCGATTGCGGGGCCGAGCCGGGTGGTGCTGCGAACGCCCGTTCCCTTGCGCGGTGAGACCTTCGCGACCGTCGCGGAATTCGAGGTCGCGGAAGGCGATTGCATTCCCTTTGTGCTCAGTCACAGAGCCTCGCATCTTTCGCCGCCGGCAATGATCGATTGGCGGGCCGCCTTCGATGAGACCGAAGCCTTTTGGCTCAATTGGGCGGCCCGCTGCACCTATGTCGGCCCGAGACGGGATTCCGTGTTGCGCTCGCTGCTGACGCTGAAAGCGCTGACCTATGCGGAAACGGGTGGAATCGTCGCCGCGCCGACGACGTCGCTGCCCGAATCCCTGGGCGGCGAGCGCAACTGGGACTATCGCTTTTGCTGGTTGCGCGACGCGACCCTGACGCTCATGGCCTTATTGTCGGCGGGCCATCGCGACGAAGCGGAGGCGTGGCGTGCGTGGCTTCAGCGCAGCGTCGCCGGACATCCGGACCAACTCCAGATCATGTATGGGCTGTCCGGCGAGCGGCGGCTGTCCGAATGGGAAGTGCCCTGGCTGTCCGGCTATCAGGGCGCCGCGCCGGTGCGCATCGGCAATGCGGCGTCGGCGCAACTTCAACTCGATGTCTATGGCGAGCTGATCGACGCTGTCTTCCAGGCACGAAAGGAGGGGCTCGCCCCGATTGCCTCGGCCTGGGCGCTGCAGGAAACGCTGATCGAGCATCTTGAGCAGATTTGGCAGGAGCCGGACGACGGCATTTGGGAAGTGCGCGGCCCGCGGCAGCATTTCACTTTTTCGAAGGTCATGGCTTGGGTCGCGCTCGATCGGAGTGTGCGTGATGCGGAACGTTTCGAATTGCAGGCGCCATTGGAGCGTTGGCGTCAGCTCAGAGACCGCATCCATGCGACGGTTTGCGAACAGGGGTTCGACCGGAGTAAAAATGCTTTCACGCAGAGCTTCGGCGATAGCGAACTCGATGCGAGCCTGCTTTTGATTCCCATTGTCGGCTTTTTGCCGGCGAGTGATCCACGCGTCAGCGGCACGGTCGCCGCCATCGAAAAAGAATTGATGGTCGACGGGCTGGTGCTCAGATATCGGACCAAGACGGGTGTCGATGGGCTACCGCCGGGCGAGGGCGTCTTTCTGCCGTGTAGTTTTTGGCTTGCGGACAATTATAGTTTGCTGGGTCGGGATGCCGAGGCGAAAGTCCTGTTCGATCGTCTTCTTTCGCTTCGCAACGACGTCGGGCTTCTTTCGGAAGAATATGATCCGCACGCGCGGCGGCTGGTCGGTAATTTTCCGCAGGCCTTTTCGCATCTCTCCCTCATCGGAACGGCCTTGAACCTGCATGATGTGGGTCCTGCAACGCAGCGTGCAGCCGAGTGACGGCCGGCTCGTCGCTTCTAAGTCTCGGCGTATAGCCCGATTGGGGGGAGCGCGGCGTCGATTTCAGCGCTCTTTGCGGCGTGGCGCTGATCGCAGTCCGGAACGCTGTCCGATCGCCGTTGCATGATGGCGCTTCCCAGATCGGACGCGACGTCCGCCCAGGTGCGCAGAGGCGCGCGGCGAATTCTATCGCTATAGGCGTGGTACATGTCGGGGTTGAGTAACGCCTTGATCGCGTCCTTTATCGTTGTCGCATGATAGGGCGAGAAATAGGTGCAGAGGTCGCCGCCGACGTGCGGGATTGAGCTTGTGTCCGAGGCCGCGCAGGGCTTGCCAAACCAAAGGCTTTCGCCAACCGGCAATCCCCAGCCTTCATAAAAACTCGGGAAGATCGTGAACTGGCAGGCTGAATAGAGCCAACGCAGTTCTTCGTCCGACGGCGCTTCGACAAAGATGATACGGCCGGACTCGAAGAACTCGTCGAGCCGGCGCAAGGCGGCATCCGCTTTCCAGCCGCGGCGCCCGGCGACGACAAGTGGCGGCAAGCTGATCCCGTGCTCCGCCGCCAGCTCGTCCCATATGGAAAAGAGCATCGCATGATTTTTTCGAACCTCGACGGTTCCGACACACAGCACGAAATCCAAGTTTTGGAGAGACTGCAGTCGCGCAGTCGGGAGAGCCGGCGGAGCATTGCGCGCCGCGCCAGGGAATTCATGCGCCAGAGGAACGACCGAGGCTGATGTTTCGCCGCGGACGCCGAGGTCTTTCCGAACGTTCTTCAGCACGGCGCGGTTGTGCTCTGTCGTGACGATGAAATGGGCCGGGAGATTCAAAATCTCCCGATATTGGCTCGAAAAATCGTGCCCGGTGAATTCCGGAAAAATCAACGGAATGAGATCGTGCATGAGCACAACGAGATTGGCGCCTACGGCCGCCGCGCGTTTGCAGAGCGCCATGGCGGGCGGGCTTATCCAGAATGCGCCGCCAACAAAAACGGTGCTTTCGGCCGTCAATGCCGGTGTTCGCGAGCGGAGGCGTTCGGTCAATGCGCCAAGCCGTGCCTGCAAGAGCCGGGCGGTCTCGATCGGCCTGCGCAATGATGGACGCACGCCTCGGAAGGGGACGCTTTGCTGAAACAAGCGAAGCAGCAGATCGCCGTCGCCGTTCGATTGCTCGAAATACGGCGCCAGCGTGCGCCAGGTGTTGTTGTACAAACTGTACGGGACGACGTTCTTGCCGGACCTGAGAAGCGTCGCGGCGATTTCAAGCTGAACACGCGGAATGCCGGCGCTGGTGCTGTGCCAGATGGCGTGCGTCACGACATCGGTGAGGTCGAGATAGATTTTCGGCGATGCTGATTTTTCTCGCGCTGTCGCGCCGAACGAATGCGGGCTCGGAGGCATGGGAAACGTCCTGGCTTTGCGCGGAACACCGCGCCGCTGATTCAAAATCGATGCGGGATCGCCGAGCTATTGCGGGGCGCCTTTTGCGTCCGCGGCGGGCGAGGCGAAGGGGGACGCGCCGGTCCGCGTCGCCGGCGACGCCGCAACAAAAAGCAGCGCCAGGAGCACGACGAAAAAGACGAGGCCGCGCCGCAAACCCGCGAGATGTGCCGCGCCGAAGCTTTGGGATGATGGAGGCGCTTCCATTGACGGCGCCGCTTGGGGCGCCGAGGCGGCATCCTGAATATCCATTTTTATCATGGGCTTATCCTCACGTGGGAAAAATACCCACGTAAATTGTCTAAGCCAGTTCGAGGCTTTGGTCAAGTGGGATTGTTTCCCACGAGAACTGAGTTATGGTGGCGGCGATGCCGAGCTCGCCCGACTACACGCCGCCTACTCCGGAAAGGCTCCAAGCGCCCGTCGCGCGGCTTTTGCGTCCGCTCGTGCGACTCTTGATCCGCAGCGGAATCACATTCCCCGCGCTCACGAATATGTTGCGCGAGCTTTATGTGAACGTCGCGGAATACGACTTTGCGCTGCCGGATAAGGAGCAAACGGATAGCCGCGTGAGTCTCTTAACCGGCATCCATCGCAAGGAGGTGCGTCGCCTGCGCGGCGTTGGCGCACCAGTGAGCACGGTGCCGGCTGCCTTGTCGCGCACCAGCCGAATTCTGGCGCAATGGCTTGCGGCGCCCGACTTTACCGACGCGCACGGCCGTCCGCGCCCCTTGCCGCGCAGCGCCGAGCAATCGTCGATGCCGTCGTTCGAATCGCTCGTCGCCTCGGTAACGCGCGATGTCCGGCCGCGCGCGGTCCTCGACGAATGGCTCGACCGCGGCATCGTCACTGTCGATGCCGAGGATCGCATCGTCTTGGTGGAAGCGGCGTTTGTTCCGCCGAGCGGCAGCGAGCAACAGCTTTATTACTTCGGCCGGAATCTTCACGATCACGCGGCGGCGGCCGTCGCGAATATTCTCAACGCCACGCCGCAGTTCATGGAGCGCGCCGTCCATTATGACGGGCTTTCCGAGGACTTGGCGCGGCAACTCGAGCAGCGCTCGCGTGAGCTTGGGATGGAAGCGCTGCGCGAGGCCAATCGCGAAGCCCATGCCGCTTGCGAAACGGATTCGGGCGGCAAGTGGCGCTGGTCGTTCGGCCTTTACATTTATCGCGAGCCGACAGTGGGCGACGATACACCGTCTCCTCAGAACGATGATGATGCGCGGAGACGAGATTCGTGAGCGCTTCGGCTTCCATGGTCCGTCGCACATTTCTTCGATTGATCGCTGCCAGCACGAGCCTGTTCGCTTTGTCCGGACGGATCGCGTTGGGTCAGGCGACTGACCGTGGCATTGGCGGGACCGGCACACCCGGCGTCACGGAAGGCGAGAACCAGGATCGCGGCATTGGCGGCACGGGCGTGATCGGAACCATCCGCCGATTCGGCAGCATCGTGGTCAATGGATTGCGCATTACTTATCCCAAGGACGTCGCGGTTCGGATCGACGGCCAAACGGCGCGCGTGTCGCAGTTGAAGATCGGTCAGGTCGTCCGCGTGATCGCCGAAAAGCACAATGGCGTTTATTCGACGCGCGCTATCGATGTCTCGAGCGAGGTCGTGGGCTTTGTCGACAGCGCATCGGCCAATCGCTTGAGCGTCCTGGGGCAGGATATTTTCGTGAATACCGCGAGAGGCCATTCTTGGGCGCCCGGAGATCATGTCGCGGTCAGCGGATTGCGCCGGCCCGATGGTGTGATCGTCGCAAGCCTCGTCGAGCGGCGTGCGGGAACCGCGGAGCAGATTGCGGGCCCCGTCGTCCAGGCTTCCGACGGCGCCTTGAAGATCGGCGACCTCCGGCTCATGGGCGTCGAGTCGGCGATGATCGGCCAGCGTGCGCTCTTGCGGGGCAAGTTTGTCGATGGCGCTTTTTCGGTCACGGAGCACCATGACGAACTCGCGGGGCTGCGCGAGAGCGTGAACCAGCTCGTGGTCGAATCCTATGTCGCGAACGACAACGGGGGTTTGCGCACTGGCTCTGGATTCGCCATCGGCGGTGACGGTGGCGCCGTGCCGCTTGGCAGAACCGTTCGTGCGGTGATCACGACAACGTTTGGAAACGGCGGCGCGCTGCACATCGATTCGCTTCATGTCGAGCCGCAAAGCGAGTCCGGCGAAGGCGATCGACCCTTCGGCCCAAATGAACATGGCGATCTCTCGGGCCCGCACGGCTTCGGCGGCGCGCCTGGCGGAGCCGGGCCGGGTGTTCGATCAGGCGGGCCTATGCAGCCGGGAGGCGGCCCGAATGGGCCGGGTGGTTTCGGCGGACCAGGCGGCCCCGGAGGTCCTGGCGGCCCACCCGGCTTTGGGCCGCCGGGGATGGGGCCTGGCGGGCCGGGTCCGTCCGGCCCGGGTGGCCCAGGTGGTCCGGGTGGCGGGCGTCACTAGAAAGGTCTCATGCGGCAGTCGCGCGTTGATGTCTCCTTGCTCTCGACACGTCATGTCTTTCGTCAGTCCCGCCCTGGACCTATGACTTTTGGCTTTCGCGGTTCTTCCCGAGCCCTCTAACCGTCCTCGCTCGTCGTATCTGCACGGAATCTCCATCGTTCCTACACAAGAACGTGGAAGCTGGGCGACACGTGGAGAATCTGACTCGCGTCGTGTCGAAAGCAATATGGGCTATCGATCAACTTCAAAAATTCCGATGCCGAGCCACCGCGAGCAAGTCTCGCAGCAAGGTGACAAGGCCTTGGTCATTGTCGTGACGATCAGCCTCGTTATTATGTACGCTCTCTTTTTCGCAATTTTTTGCGCTGTCCTTCTGGATCCTTTTGATCCCAGGCGGCCCTATGATCCTGAGGTTGACGTCGCCGCCGGCTTCAAAGGACATCGTAACCAAGAATCTGCTCCATACGGCGGGGCGCAAAGTCCGGGCGTCGTCTCCCTGGAGCCGCGCGGCGGTTAGCATGAATCCGAGTGGGTGAGCTCGGTTTTCGTGATTGGAATAGCAATCTCGAAAATCGAGCCGCCGCTTGTGGCAGGGCGATAACGCGCCTCACCCTGATGTGCTTCGGCGATGGCGCGGACGACTGATAAGCCGAGCCCTGACCCGCCGAATTGCCGTGAGCGCGAAGGCTCGGCGCGCGCGAAGGCGTCGAACGCATGCGGCGCGAAGTCGGGACTGAGACCCGGGCCTTGATCCTCGACCGCGATGACAAGGCCATCGCTGTCAACTCGCATCGAAACCTGGAGAAGCCCCGGTGTCGCGTAGCGACGTGCATTCTCGAGCAAAGCGAGCAGTGCTTGCCGCAATCGAACGCCATCGCAAAGCAAGAAGGCCGGGCGGGTCGCCAGCTCGATCTTAAAGCCCGCGTCGGTGAGGCCAGGCCGCATGGCGTCGACTGCTTGACGAACCTCCTGCTCCAGGTCGGTCGATTCGAAGCGCATTTCCAACCTGCCGCTGTCGGACAAAGTGACCACGCGAAGATCCTCGACCAGTCGCGACAAGGCCTCGACCTGGGACAGCAAATTGCGAAATAGCTCGCCGCTCGGTTCGAACACGTCATCGGTCACGCCCTGAAGCCGCCCGCGCAGGATCGTGAGCGGCGTTCTCAGTTCATGCGCAATCGCCGCATTCCACGACACCATCGCCTTTGCCGTATCTTCCAGTCTCTGCGCCATGGCGTTGAAATCGTCGACCAGTTGAGCCGTTTCGCCGAAAGGTCTATCGCCGGGTAAGGCGCGGGCGCTGAGATCGCCCGCGGCGATCCTTCGGGCGCCTTCGGCCAATGAATTGAGCGGCGCAATGATCCGGCTGGTCAGGCGAAGCGCAAAGACGAGTGCGAGCATCAAGCTGAGAACAATTACCAATCCGATAAACGCATAATCCTTCCCTTGCGGCACCAGGTCTTGCAGCGTCAGATTCTGAGCTGGAGGCGGTGGCCATAGAGTCCACATAATTGCATAGAAGCCAATGAAGCCAATCCAATCGAGCAGTATGGCGATGACCGCAACGACGCTGATCGACAACGCGATCTGGTGGCTCAAGCGACTTCGTTTCATAGCTTCGCTAACCGATAGCCGATGCCTCGCACCACGGACAGCATGCCGGATGCGCCAGCGTCCTCAAGTTTGCGGCGAAGATTGCTGACATGGCTGTCGACGGTCCGTTCGAGCGCATCGCCACCGGGGAGACAGGCGTCGACGAGTTCGCTCCGGCCAAAGGCTCTGGTCGGAGATTTCGCCATGTGGGCAAGCAGACGGAACTCGGTCAGCGTAAGGTTTAGCGTTCTCGGTATTTCGCCGTTCAGAACCTTGGCGAGATAGCTTTCGAGATCGACTTCCACCTTCCCGATCCTCAGCACGGAACTGCCTTCCGCAGGACTCGTTCGGCGCAGGACGGCTTTGGCGCGAGCCACCACCTCAACAGGGTTGAATGGCTTAATCACATAGTCATCAGCCCCAAGGCGTAATCCCTGTAGTCGATCGATGTCCTGATCGAGCGCAGTGATCATGATGACGGGCGTCTCACCACGACGTCGCAATTCGGTCAGCACCTGCCAGCCGTCCACTTTCGGCATTTTGACATCCAGAAGGACAAGGTTGGGCTTGAGAATCGCATGTTGATCTAGCGCGATCTTGCCGTCTGCGGCGAGGACAGTTCGAAAGCCCTCCCGCACCAGATAGGCGTCGAGGATTTTCGCGATCTCCGGCTCATCTTCGGCGACAAGGATGAGTTCGTTCATGTTGCAGTTTCAACCCCAAATTGCCAACCCACCGATTATCCGGATGCAGCGTCATCCGTCGAACGGCAAACTACAACATCCATCAAGTCTCCATCAAACCTCAACACATCCTTCGGGGCGCCAATCTACAAGCCGATCCGGGTGGGCCTCTCGCTATTGAATACGATGTGTAGGAAGCAAAACGCCATCTTGCGGCATTTTGGGCAAGCCAGTGCAAAGGAGAAATTGTTCTTTCTGTTTGGAGTTCTTCGTTCTCCCAATGGCACGCTGGAATGGTTTGCAGCCGTTCATAACATCTGCCGGCGCTCTCTTTTGGAAGCGGTTCCTTTTGATCTGGCAAACAAGCCGACACACCGATTCCTGCACAATGCAATGTGGCCGGCCCAGCGGGCGCGCGTACTCGCATCTCATTATGACGTTCTCTTACGCGTTTTGGGCGCCAAGCAGGTACACGATCTGATCGTGGGGCGCGATTTGGTTCTTGCTATATTGGCAGGCCGAAGCGGCCGCCGATACGAACTCAGATTGGAGCGAAGCCCGGCATGGGTGGGGCGGGAAGGGGAGCTGACGTGCAGACTTCTTGCCCAGAATGAGTGGACAACGATCGCAACTGTCAGCTTCGCAGTCGGAGCCGCTCGGCCAGATGGACCGGTATGCCTATGGATCGGGGGCCTGCAAGGCAGCGCTAAGCAACACGGTAAATCATTCACGGTTCAGGTGACCAGGGACCTCTTCGGATTGAGGCCCAAGGATTTATTGATGCATGCTGTCTACGCCCTTAATGAGCATTTCGGCGCCTCTGAAATAACGGCCGCATCAAACTTTGGCCACGTGGGCCGGGGCATTTGTGGGGCGAGAAAATGGGCGGCAAACTACGATCTCTATTGGACAGAACTGGGCGGGAAGGCGGATGGTCCATGCACCTTTAAGCTTCCACTGCACATGCGCAGGCGATCGATTAACGAGGTCGTTCCGGCCAAGCGAAGTGCATGGCGCGCGCGCCACGCTCTGATCGATTTGATGCTCCTGGACCTTAGCAAATTTCAATCCCGAGCATGCCGTCAACCCGAGGACTCCGCCAGACCATCCCCCGGAGCGTTGGAATATGGAAATCAAGCATAGAGCGTAGGCCTGAGGTTTTGGTTTCGCCGTCGTCGCGACCACGGTCTTGGCGGGCGATCCGCCCTCCGCGAAATCATCGCCGCTCGGACCGATAGCGCGTTATCGCGGCCGCGGTCCCGCGATCGTCACCTTGCAAGGCCACTCGATCTCAGATTCGGTTAAGCGCCCTCGCGCGGCCTCGAATCTCTTGCTCGGCATAATTTGCGATCCCGGCGTAGCTAATCTCTAGCTAGCGAGGTCTCCGCCGCGAAAACAAATATCATTAACTTATTGATTTTATTGGTGGAGCTGATGAGATTCGAACTCACGACCTCTGCAGTGCGATTGCAGCGCTCTCCCATCTGAGCTACAGCCCCGGCCAGCGGGCTGTTTACGTCCCTGGCGGCGCCACTGTCAATGCAAAGGCGCCCCGATAGGCCGCGGCAGCTTGCCCGGCGGCCGTGTCCCCGCTAAACGGGAGGCCCCTGCCGGGTTCCGGAGCCGCTATGCGCGCAATTCTCGACGTTCTTCTGCTCATCCTCCAGATCTATACTTACATCATCATCATCGTCGCGATCATGTCCTGGCTCATCGCCTTCAACGTGATCAACGTCTACAACGATGTCGTGCGCACGATCTGGAACGCGCTCAATGCCGTCACCGAGCCGCTGCTGAAGCCGATCCGCAATGTGCTGCCCGCGCTGGGCGGTCTCGATATTTCGCCGGTCATCCTGCTTTTGCTGATCTTTCTGGTGCAGGACATCATCGAGCGTTACGTTTATCCAAACGTTTTCTAGCGGCTATGTCCGCGGCCGCGATGCCTTGGGCCGCGCGCCGGGACGGCATCGCTCTCGCCGTCCGGCTCACGCCCAAATCGTCACGTGACGCTGTCGAGGGAATCGCGCATCTCTCCGACGGCCGTGCCGTCCTGAAAGCGCGGGTGCGTGCGGTTCCGGAAGCCGGCGCAGCCAACGACGCGCTGCTGCGACTTCTCGCCAAATCCCTGTCGCTGCCGCCGAGCGGCCTCTCTCTCGAATTGGGTGGCACCAGCCGCTTGAAGACGATCTTTATCGCCGGAGACCCCGCCGCGCTCGCCGCAAAATTGGCGGCACTCGCTGGTTAGAGCGCTGAAAACCGCTTCGCACTTTTCGGTCCGATGCTCTAGCCTTTGACGGCAAGCTTATCGTGAACGCGCACCATCAGCGCGGGGCCAAAGAGCGGCGTCAGCAGGTTGGCAATCGGTACAGCCGCGAGCGCGGCGATCAGAAGTCCCGCGAGGAATATCTCCAGTTCATGCGCGCGGCGCAGACGCCCGACATCTTCAAGCGCGCGATAGCGCAGCGCGGCGAGCTCGAAGTAACCGCGGCCAAGCAGATAGGCGTTCACAAGCAGAAAGATCACCGCATTGACGCCCGGCACCAGCAACAGCAGCAGAGCGACAATATTCAGCGCCAGTGCCAGCGCCGCGAAGACGCTGGCGATGCGGATTTGTGCGCCGAGCGGCGGCGTCTTGCCGGGGCGGGCAGGATCGATCTCGGTTTCGACGATCGCCGCCAGCTCGTCGAAGAAAAAGCCGGCGACCAGAAACGAAACCGGCGTGATCGCGAAGGCGAAGCCGACCAGCAAGGCGATGGCCGCGAGCACCGCGAGGCTCGTCGTGAGCCAATGGTAGGGCAGCACGAGAAAATGCGAGAGCGCCGTCTCGGCCCCGGCAAAGACCAGGATCAAGAGAAGAAAGGTCAGTGCCAAGGTCTTGATGAGGACGCGGCGGAACGGCGCAGAGAAAATCTGCGCCAGGGCGGCAAGAGCTGAAGACAGAATCATTTGGCTCTTAAATAGGCCGGATCGCGGGGGCTGCAAATCCAGTCTGCAAATCCGGGGCGGCAATCCGGGCTGTCTGGCCAGCTTCTTGAATTTAGGTCCGCTTGCGCTTAGAGCGATGGCGATGGACGCTTCTTCCTCCCGGGACATTCGCCACGATTGGACGGCCGACGAGATCGTCGCCGTGCACGATCGTCCGCTCCTCGAATTGATCGGCGAGGCCAATCGGCTCCATCGCACCCATCAGCCGCCGAATTATGTGCAGAAGGCGAGCCTCCTCAGCGTCAAGACCGGCGGCTGCCCGGAGGATTGCGCCTATTGCCCGCAATCGGCGCATCACGAGATCAAGCTCGACAAATCGCCGCTGATGCCGGTCGCCGACGTGCTCGGCGCGGCGAAGCGCGCGCGGGACGCGGGCGCCGACCGTTTCTGCATGGGCGCGGCCTGGCGTCAGGTGCGCGACGGCCACGAGTTTGACGCGGTGCTCGAAATGGTGCGCGGCGTCCGCGCGCTCGGCATGGAAGCCTGCGTGACGCTGGGCATGCTCACCGACGGGCAGGCGCAGCGGCTCAAGGAGGCGGGGCTGACCGCCTATAACCACAATCTCGATACGGGCCCCGATTATTATCCGCAGATCATCTCCACCCGCAGCTATGACGACCGGCTCGAAACCTTGCGGGCGGTGCGCGCGGCCGGCATCGAAATGTGCTGCGGCGGCATCATCGGCATGGGCGAGAGCGTGCGCGACCGCGCCGCCATGCTGGCGGTTCTGGCGGGTTTCGATCCGCATCCGGAAAGCGTGCCGATCAACGCGCTGGTCGCCGTCACCGGCACGCCGCTCGGCGGCCGCGAAAAGATCGATTCGCTGGCCTTCGTACGGATGATCGCGACGGCGCGCATCGTCCTGCCGAAGAGCGTCGTCCGTCTGTCGGCCGGCCGCGCCAGCCTGAGCCGGGAGGCGCAGGTGCTTTGTCTTGTTGCCGGGGCGAATTCGCTGTTTTACGGCGAAACCCTGCTGACGACGCCGAATGCTGAAATGCTGGCCGATAACGCGCTTTTCGCCGCGCTCGGGCCCATCGCGCGCGAGGAGGCGTCCACAGCAGCTTCAGCGGCGCTGTCGCCGGCGTGAATTTTCGGCCGCGTTCACGTTAAGATTGTAAATTTCCGGAACTCTTCTTGTCCTGAGCCGTTCTTCGCTCCCCAATGCAAAGGGAGTGAATCATGAGCAGCACGACGGACAAGATCAAAGGCGTCGGCAACGAGGCCGCAGGTCATCTCAAGCGGGATGTCGGCAAGGTCATCGGCTCCGAAAAGCTCGCGGCCGAAGGCGCCGCGCAGGAACTCAAGGGCCATGCGCAAAAGGCCATGGGCGATGCCAAATCGGCGGTGAAGGACGCGGCCAACAAGGCGGCGCATCGCATCAACAGAGATCTCTGATCTTTTAGGCTGCGATAGGGCGCCTGTTCGGGCGCCCTTACTCACCCGTCAATCAATCCGGCGAGGCTTTTTTTCCTTCGGCGGCGGGCTGAGGGGCGCGCCGTAAGAGCGCCAAAGAACGCCGAGCCGCTGCTGCATCTGGTCGCCTTCGAGCGTCTGGCGGTCCCGGCCGAATACCATGCGAGGCAGGTACAGCATCTGCGTCTCCTTTACGAAACAGTCGGTTCCAAGCTGAACAGCTCGCCTCCTGCGATGTAATCAGGTGAAGCGGAATTCCCACTGTCGAGGCTGGGTATCGGCCATGCTTCGGCTGCGGGCCTCTTCTCAATTTGCCGCGATGTGAACGGCGCCGCCCTCCTTCAGAGCCGCGGGCGGATTGAGAATCACAGTCTCGCCACCTTTCAGCCCCTGGCCGACTTCGACCTCGGCGCCGAAGTCGCGCACGATGCGAACCGGGACGAGTTGCGCGTGATCGTTGTTGACGACCGCGACGCGAAGACCGTCGGCATCATAGATGAGCGCGTTCGAATCGAGACGGACATGCGGCGTCGGCGACACGAGGTCGAAATGGACGCGCACATAGGTGCCGATCGTGAGGATATTGTTCGGATTGTCGATATCGACTTCGGCCAGCAGCGTCCGCGATGTCGCATCGAGCGCCTGCGCCGTCCGCGCCACGACCGCCTTGAAGGCGCGGCCCGGCATTTCGGGGACCGAGATCGACGCGGCGACACCGTTTTTGAGGCCCTCGGCCATGTCTTGCGGGACATAGACCTGCACGCGCACCTTGTCGGTTCGCGCGACGCTGAACATCGAGTGGGCCGTCGTCGTGTCGGCGCTGACGAGATCGCCGACTTCGATATTGCGCGCCGTGACCACACCTGCAAACGGCGCCACAACCGTCAGGTAGCTGCGCTTTTGCGTGATCGCTGCGAGCGAGGCTTGCGCGGCGCGCACATCGGCCGCGCGGGCGGCTTCGGTCAAACGATCCTGGTCAAATTGCTGCGCCGTCACCCAGCCGCGCTGAACCAAAGCGCCTGAGCGCTGCGCCGTGGCATGGGCAAGATCGAAATTCGCCTTGGCCTGGGTCAGCGCCGCCTCGGCTTGGCTCACCTGCTGATCGAGCTCGGGGGAGCGGATGACGGCGAGAACGTCGCCCTTTTTCACCTGCGTCCCGATATCGGCGAAGCGCTGCGAAATATAGCCCGAGGCGCGTGCGAAGATCGTCGCCGTCTCGAAGGATTCGAGGCTCCCCGGCAGATCGAGCGGCACGCCGCTCGTCAAGCGGTGCGCCGTCACCGTTCTGACGCTCGGCACCATTGAAAGCCGTGTGTCCGTTGCGGCTTCCGCGATGGATTCGGTCGAGATGTGGCGGCCGGCGCCGTAGCAGAGGCCGCCCACGAGGACGATCAAGGCAATCCAGCCGAGCGAACGCATGCCCGCGCGCGCCGCTGCGGGCTGCAAGGCAATCTCAAAATCTTCGGCGGGTTGAGGTTTAGACATTGGCAAAATCCTCCAACAGCCGGCCTTCGCGTTTGCGCAGGCGGCTATAAAGCCAAGGGACGAGAAAGAGCGTTGCGACCGTCCCGAACATCAGGCCGCCGATCACGGCGCGGCCGAGCGGGGCATTCTGCTCGCCGCCATCGCCCAGCCCGAGCGCCATCGGAATCATGCCGACGATCATGGCGAGCGCGGTCATGATGATCGGACGCAGGCGCGTGCGTCCCGCCATCACCGCCGCGTCGCGGGCAGAGAGACCGAAGCCGCGCTGCTCCTTGGCAAACGTCACGAGCAGGATGGAATTGGCCGAAGCGACGCCGACGCTCATGATCGCCCCCATCAGCGACGGCACGCTGAGGCTGGTGCCGGTCGCGAAGAGCATGAACAGGATGCCGACCATCGCGCCGGGCAGGCCCAGAACCACAACAAATGGATCGACGAAGGATTGGAAATTGACCGCCATCAGCAGATAGACAACGACCGCGGCGACAAGCAATCCAATGCCCATATGGATAAAGGCCGAGCGCATGCTGTCGATCTGGCCTTCGACGACGATTTCGTTCCCGGGATGAAGCTGCGCGCTGTATTTCGCGACAATCCGATCGATATCCGTCGAGATGCGGCCGAGATCGCGGCCTTCGACATTGGCGTAAATGTCGAAGGTCGGCTGGATGTTCGAATGGCTCGTCACCGTCTGGGCGGCATCGCGGCCGAAGCCCGCGACATTGTTCAACAGGGTCGGAATTGAGCCCGCGGTCGAGGCGCCGCGCGTGCCGACGAGCGTGCCGGCGACGTCGCTCAGCGAGGCTAGCTTATATTGCGGCACCTGGACGGCGACCGGATATTGAATGCCGGTGTTTGGGTCGACCCAGAAATTGGGCGTCACCGTATTGCTCGAGGCGAGCGCGACCATCACGTTCTGCGCCACGCTCTGCATGTCGAGGCCGAGGTCCTGCGCCCGCTGCCGATCGATCGCGACCGTCAGTTCCGGCGCATCGACGATCTGATGCAAATGCGCATCCGCGACGCCGACGACATGTTTGACCTCGTCGAGCATGGCTTTGACGATGCGCAGATTGTTATCCTTGTCGTAGCCGACGACGCGCACGTCGATCGGCGCCGGGAGGCCAAAGTTCAAAATCTGCGTGACGATGTCGCCGGGCTGGAAATAAAAGGTCACGTCCGGAAATTCCTGCGCCAGCACGTCACGCAGCCGTTTGATATAAGCGGCGGTCGGTCTATGCCCCGGCTTCAGCGAAACGAGGATTTGACCGTCGTTGCCGGCGACGGTCGTGCCGTCGTCGAAGGGCAGGGCATAACGGAATGGCACGCCGATATCGTCGATGATCAGATCGCGTCCGGAATCGGGGATCACGCGGCGGATGGTGTTTTCGACATCCTCGAAAATATGTTCCGTGGTTTCGATGCGCGTGCCGGATGGCGCGCGGACGTGAAGCTTGAATTCGCCGGCGTCGATCGACGGAAAAAAGTCGCGCCCAACGAGCAGAAAAAGCACGATTCCGACGGCAAGGACCGTCAGCGCCGCAGCCGGGACCTTCCAGTTGCTTTCGATCAGTCTTTCGAGTGTCACCGAATAGCCGTCGCGCAGCCGTTCGAAGCCCGCCTCGAAGCCGCGGGAGAAACGGGCGAAGATCGAAGGCCGGCGCGCGTCATTCGCATCGGTTTCGCCATGGTGCTCGCCCGACAGCAGCAGGCCCGCCAGGATTGGCACCAGTGTTCGCGACAGGACGTAAGAGGCGAGCATCGCAAAGACGACGGCAAGCGCCATCGGCGTGAAAAGGAACTTTGACGGCCCGACGAGAAATTCGACGGAGACGAAGACCGCCGAGATCGCCAGGGTCGAGACAAGCGTCGGCAGCGCAATGCCCGCGGCGCCGTGCAGCGTCGCTTCCGGCAGCTTTTCGCCGAGCTGGCGCAGACGATGGATGTTTTCGATCGTCACCGTCGCGTCGTCGACGAGAATGCCGACCGCAAGCGCGAGGCCGCCAAGCGTCATGATGTTCAGCGTCTCGCCGATGGCGGACAGAATGGCGATCGACGATAAGATCGACAGCGGGATCGAGACGGCGACGATCAGAGTCGAACGCCAGCTCGAGAGAAACAGCAGGATCATTGCCGATGTCAGAAGCGCGGCAATCGTCGCCTCGACGGCGACGCCCGAGATCGCCGAGCGCACGAAAACCGATTGGTCGAACAATTCCTCGATCTTCATGCCGGGCGGCGCCGCGGCGCGGCTCACGGGGAGGACATCGTTTTTCACGCGATCCACGACGTCCAGCGTCGAGGCGTTGCCGCTTTTCAGGATGGAGAGGAGAACGGATCGGCGCCCTTCGCTGCGTACGATGTTCTGCTGGATGGCGTAGCCGTCACGGACTTGCGCGACATCCTTGATGCGGATGAGCGCGCCATTGACCTTCTTGATCGGCACGTCGTCGAGAATCGAGACGGCATCGGCAAGACTGTTGATGCGGACATCGTAATCCTTGTCGCCGAATTTGACGTCGCCCATGGGGAGCGAGAGGTTCTGCGCGTTGATGGCATTGGAGACGTCAAGCGGCGTGATCCCTTTGGCCGCAAGCGCCGCGGGATCGATATCGACCATCACTTGGCGGATACGCCCGCCATAAGGCGGCGGCAGCATCGTGCCCGGAATCGGCGCAAGCTGCTGGCGGATGCGATAGACGCCGTAATCATAAAGCTCCGATTCCGAAAGCCGGTCGGAGCTCAGCGCCAATTGCAGGACGGGCACGGTCGAGGCGCTGTATTGCATGATGATCGGCGGCTGCGCCCCCGGCGGCAGGAAGGCGCGGATCGAATTCGTCGCCGAGACGACCTGGCTCATGGCCAAATCGACATTCACGTCCGGCTGGAAATAGATTTTCTCGACGACGAGACCCGGGATGGTCTGGCTCTCGATCGTGCGGATGTCGTTGACGAAAAAGCTGATCGAAAACTCCGAATAGGTCGTGATCCGCTTTTCGGTCTCGTTGTTGTTGAGGCCGTCGTAATACCAGACGACGGTCACGACCGGGATGTTCACATTCGGGAAAATATCGGTCGGCGTCCGCAAGATGGCCGAGACGCCGAGAAGCAGAATCGTAATGCCCAGCACAAGGAACGTGTACGGGCGATGCAAGGCAAGGCGGACGATGTTCATTAAATGCTTCCAAATGCCCGCTCGGCGTTGCGCCGGCGGCCCCCAAACCAGAAAGCTCGATTTATGTATCGATCGTTACAATTAAATGCTGCAACGCGGTATGGCAAGCCCCTGCCTTGATTTTTGTTGCAGCAATTTGAGTAGGGGACACGACCTTGTGGCGCGTGGACACGGCGGTCGGGCGTCATTATTTATCGATTGATAAGAAAGTCAACGAGGACAAGCCGTGGCAATAGGACGCCCAAGGGCTTTCGACACCGAGGAAGCGCTCGGAAAGGCGTTGGTCGTCTTTCTGCGCAAAGGTTACGAGGGCTCGTCGATTGTCGACCTGACGGAGGCGATGGGGATCAATCCGCCGAGCCTTTATGCGGCCTTCGGCAGTAAGGAAGATCTATTCCGCAAGGCCCTCGACCGTTATGTCGGCATTCGGAAAGATTTCTCGCGCGAGGCGCTTGAAGCGCCGACGGCGCGCGAAGTCGTCGAGCGGTTGCTCCGCGGAACCGCCGATCAGCTCACTGATCCGCAAAGTCCGCCGGGGTGCCTGCTTGTTCAAGGTGCGCTCTCGTGCGGCGAGTCCGCCGAGCCGATCAAAAAGGAGCTTTGCTTCCGCCGGGTGGCGGAAGAAGTCGCGCTTCGCCATAGGCTCGAACGGGCGCTTGCGAGCGGTGATCTGCCCAAAAACGCAAATGCCGCCAGCTTGGCGCGTTATATCGCCACCGTGAGCCAAGGCATGGCGGTCCAAGCCGCCGGCACGGCAACGCGCGCCGATCTCCACGCCGTTGTCGATGCCGTCATGCAAGCATGGCCTCGCTAGACGGATTCGAATCTTCCTGCCCGCTCATGGCGGCCAACTCCGTTTCGCCGATGAGTTCGCCCGGTTCATCACGATAGTTGTTCTGCCCGGCGTAGATCTTTCCCTGCCATTTCAGTTCGATCTGGCGCCGGCGCGGGTCCCTGCGGAAACGCTCGATAAAGCGATTGAGGCTCGCAAGGAGCGCCAATCGGTTTGGCTTCGCCGCGACGGCGACGGAATAATAATAGAGGGTCGACGCAAGGTTATCGGGAAGGACTTCGATCTTTCCGTACCAGGGGCTTGCGGAATTGGTCGCGGCCCAATGATAGATCGGAAGGTCAACGCAGAACGCATCGACCTTGCCGTCCGCGAGACAATCGTGGATGCGGCCTTGATCCGAATAAGCGACGAGATTGGCGAGGTTCACGCGGCCGCCGGGCTTGTGGCGGTTGCCGCCCCAGCGCAGTCCCGCCGCTTCGAGCACTTGAAAAGCCCCGGGATCATTGATGACGCCGACAACGAGACCGTCGAGGTCATGCACGCCATTGATCCGCCGGTCGCCTTTCCGCCGCGCCAGCACAAACGGCAGGTAGGTATAGGTCTCCGAATAAGCGACGCCGCGATAAGCCGAATTCGGCGGCAGGGCGCTCCAAACCACATCGACGGTTTCATCGCCGGGCTTGGCGCCAACATGAAGCAATTGGGTCAGCACGTCCCAGGGCTGCTCGACGAACTCGCAACTGACCCCGATTGATTCTGCATAGGCGCGCGCGTAGTCGGCATCGAGCCCGATCAGCGGCTCTCCGGATAGACGACGAAACGACAGTCCGACGAAGCCAGGCTCAATGCCGACGCGCAACCGTCCACGTTGCAGGATCGTCTCGAGGCGATCGCTCTCTTCGGACTCGACGTGCCACTGCTTGGATATGGATTCAAGAACATCAGAAGGGGCAGGTGCGTGGATCGCTGTCCGGACCGCCGAAAGCTCCTCCTCGGCCCACGCGAGCTTGCTGCTGGTGCGTGAGACCATGGTCGTCTGCGCGTCGTCAAGCTCTCGAATGACGTCATTGTTCGCAGCGACTTCGCCGAGACCCGTCGAAAGGTCTTGAACATTGCCAAGAATGCGGCCCAGTGAACTTTCGCTTGTCGTGCGAATGCCGCTGACGGCCTCGCGGACGCGTCCAATCGCGTCAGCCGCCTGCCGTTCGACGTTCGAGAAGTCGAGGAACGTCTCGATCTCTCTGGCGCCGGCCATTGTCGTTTCGGCTAAGATGCCGACTTCCTTCGCGACCACCACAAATCCAAGCCCGGCGACGCCGGCATGGGCGGCTTCGATCCGGGCGTTGATCGCGAGCATTTTGATTTGCCGGCCGATTTCAAGAATGCCCTCAAGCACGGCTTTGGCACCGGCCGATTTTTCGGCGACGGCGCTGAGAAGCTGATCAAAATCGCGATCGATCCCCGCAATAAGGCGATCAAGCGATGCGTGGGTTTCTTCTTCGATTTCGCCGGCAAGCCGGGTGCAGCCCTTCAGCCTGTCGTCGGCAGCGCCGACCGAAGCGCCCAACAATTTGGACCGCTCGTTTATCTCTTCGATCAATCGGCTTTGATTGGTGACTGCGGTCGTCGCTTGCGCGACAAGGTGTGTCAGCTGGTCCAGGATAGCGGCAAGCGGGCCGCTGGACGGAAGGTCTTGCATGGGAGGGGGACTGACCTATCGGGCAGGCATATTGTCCACGGGCTCGACACCGGCTCGAGACGGATGGGCGGCCAAGCCGAGTCGGCTCAGCTAATCAACCGTAGCATGAGCCTAATAAAAATTTCCTACCGGGAATATTTTTGCACCATATTCCCCAGGCCCTATCGTCATATTGCCGGACACGCGCCTATTGCTTTCGCCCACAGCACGCGCGGCGATGCTTTTGGCGCGGCTTCGCTTTTAGGTGCTTGCTGCACTGCGCAATGCCCGCGCTGCCGGCTTTTGCGCCAAAATTTAGGGGCCGAGCGAGATTCCCCTTGTCATTTTCTCAAAGCTGATGATAATTTCCTTACAAGAAACAAAAATGCATTGGAGGAAATGCTAA
Organism: Pseudomonadota bacterium; assembly: GCA_040756295.1. Taxonomy (GTDB): domain Bacteria; phylum Pseudomonadota; class Alphaproteobacteria; order Rhizobiales; family Beijerinckiaceae; genus Methylovirgula. Next base: position 408,016 of record JBFLZN010000004.1, read on the forward strand.
GCTATGTGTGGCATCGTTGGACTTTTCCTGAAGGATCCAGCCCTCGAACCTGAGCTCGGCAAGCATCTGGCGATCATGCTGGAGACGATGACGGCGCGGGGTCCGGACAGCGCGGGTTTTGCGGTTTACGGCGACGGCGACAAAAATCGCACCAAGATCACGCTGCGCGCGCCGCCCGATTTCGACGATTTTGGCAGTCTGGAGAAAGCGCTGAAGCCGGGCACGAGCCTGACCCGGCGCGGCACGCATCTTGTCGTCACCGTGCCGACGGCCG
>JBFLZN010000005.1:0-370772 GCA_040756295.1 Pseudomonadota bacterium
CGAGCGGCGCTGCCGTTGCGACGCCGCTCTTCCCCGACGCGCGCAATGTCTATGCGATCGTGCCGAGCTACGAGGCGCCGGTCGCCGCCTATGATCCCGTCTATGCGCAGACGGTGCAGCCGGCCACAACGGCGTCCGGCAGTGCCACCACGCAGACCGACACGATCGGCGTCGGCGCCGCGGCGCTCAACGCGCAGGTGGGCCAAGCCGTCTATCTCTCCGGCGTACCGGGCCTCGCCGCGGGCACCTACGTGCTACTGCCAGCCCAATATGCGACGCTGCCCGGCGCCTATCGCGTCGTCGAGAATACCGGCGCCTCCAATGTCATGCCGGGCCAAAGCGTCACGCTGCCCGACGGCACCCATCTCGTCTCGGGTTATTATGTCGATGCGCTCAGCGGTGCGCGTAGCGCCACGCCGGTGCAGTTCACGGTGCAGTCGGCGGCGGTCTGGGGTCAGTACTCGCAATACACGCTGACCAGCGCCAACAGCTATTTCGCGAGCCAGGCGGCGAGCAATGGCACCGCCGTGCCGCCCTTGCCGGTCGATGCCGGGCAGCTGGCGCTCGCCGCCAGCCAGACCCTGATCCTCGATGCAACGCTCAGAACCGCGGCCGGTCCGGGCGGCCTTGCGGCCGAGGTCGATATCGCTTCGCAGGATATCGAGATCGTCGGCCAAGGCGAACAGGCGCTCGCCGGCTACCTGCAACTCTCCGCCGACAGCCTTGACGCGCTCGGCGCCGGGAGCCTGCTCATCGGCGGCACACGGACGGCAACGACAAGCGGCATCTCGATCGACGCCATCGCCAACAGCGTCGTCGTCGCCAACGACGCCAATGATCCGCTGAGCGGCCCCGAGATTCTCCTCGTCACCAAGACCGATCCGACGAACAGCGATCCCAACGCGAAGAATGGCCTGCTGGTCGAAAGCGGCAGCGTCATCGAGGCCAAGGGCAGCCTGCCGGCGAGCGCGGCGCAACCGATCACCTTCGGCTCCAGCACCGTCTCGGGCGATGGCGCACTCCTGCGCGTCTCCAATGCCGGTCAGGTCGCGGTGACGCGTGACGATCTGCCGACAAATGCGATCGGATCGCTGACGGTCCAGGCGGGCGCTACCATTGATGGCGGCGCGGCGCTGACACTCGATAGTTCGGGCAATCTCAGCTTCGCACCCTCGGCCAGTTTCGCGGCGATGAACATCGCCGTCGATGCGCCGGCGATCACCTTGACCAATGCGACGGGCGCGGCGCTTGCCGGTCTATCGGGCTTCGTCATCGGGCCGCAGAACCTCGGCCAGTTCGCATCGGCGCAACAGGTCGATCTGCGCTCTTACGGGGCGATCCTCTTTGACGGCAATGTCAATCTCGCCTTCGGCCAGAATGTCGAGCTTTCGGCGGGCAGCTTCGTCAGCAACGACGGCAACGTGACGATCAGCGCGCCGACCGTGGCCTTCACCAACGACCTTGGCGCCACAGCGGGAACCGCCGCAACGGGCAGCGCCAGCCTCGATGTCTCGGCCCATGAGATCGACCTCGGCCAGGGCAGCAAGGCGCTTTCGGGCTTCGGGACGGTCGCCTTCACCGCCACAGGCGGCATTGTCGGGCAGAACAGCGGCAGCTTCGACATGGGCTCCGCCAATGTTGCGCTCGCCGCGCCCATCTATCTCGCCGATACGAGTTCGCAGACGAGCCTCACCACGACAGGTGTGCTCAATCTGAACAGCAATCAGGGGACAGCTCTCGCTCTGAATCCCGTCGGCGGCGCGCTCAGCTTCGTCGCCGGCACGCTCAACGACAATGGCGCGGCGATCGAAGCCCCCGCCGGCAATGTCAGCCTCGAAGCCAAGACCGGCGATCTCACGATTGCCAGCGGTTCGCTCGTCAGTTCGCAGGGCGTTGCCAAGCGCTTCTTCGACGTTACCGAATATGCGCCGGCGGGCGACATCACGCTGACCGCCGACAAAGGGTCGATCAATGTCGCCTCGGGTTCGACGCTCGACTTTGCCGGCGCCTCCGGCGGCGGCGCGGCCGGCAAGCTGACGCTCTCGGCGCCGCAGCAGGTCGTGAACCTCAACGGTACGATCATCGGCAACGCCGCGGCGGGTTACCAGGGCGGCGCCTTCGCGCTCAACACCGGCGGCAGCGTCGATCTCGATAATCTCGCCGTCGAACTGGCGCAAAGCGGCGTCACCCAATCGATCAGCGTCCAAACCAATGCCGGCAACCTCATTCTCTCCGCCGGCAACACGCTCACTGCGCTGAATGTCGCGCTCACCGCCGATGGGGGCAGCGGCGGTCAGGATCCCAACAACGGCAATATTGTCATCAATGGCATCATCAATGCCTCGGGCAGCGAAGGCGGCACGATCGATCTTTATGGCAAAAGCGGGGTCGATCTCGAAGGCGCGCTCATCGCCACAGGTTCGAGCGCGACGGAACAAGGCGGCACCGTCAATATCGGCACAATGGGCATCGCCGACGGCACCTATAACGCGACCTACGGCTACGAGAACATCTCGTCGGCCCAGGACGGGCAACACAACTACCTTTATTCCGGCAAGATCACGCTCGGCGCCAGTTCCCTGATCGATGTCGCCGGCCGGCTTTCGAATGGCACGGTCAACTTCCGCGCGCCGCTGCTCGACAATGGCGATGTCAACGTAGAGGTCAAGTCCGGCGCGCAGATCATCGGCTCGCGCGCGACCATCCTAGAAGCCTATGCTGTCTGGAGCACCGACGATCAGACCTCCGGCGCGCAACATTTCGACGGCATCGTCGATCCTGCCGGCTGGTACACATCAAACGGCACGCTCGAATCCGGCAGCTTCGCCAATGCGAGCGGCACGACCGTCGCAAGTTGGGATGGAACCGCGATCAGCAATTTTGTTGCCCCCGCTACCACCACCACGACGCCCTCCATCGGCACCACGACGACCGTGGCCTATAATTGGGACAGCAGTACGGACACGCTGACCTCCACGACGACGGTCGTCATCGCGCCGGGGTTCGGCGGCGCCGGCACCACCACCACAACCAAGACCATCTTTTCCGGTCTGGCCGGCGCCGTGAGCTATCTTCTTGCCAACGATTACTTCGCTCCGAACGCCGGCGCGGCCGATACGGCGCATCAGGTCTTCTACGGCTATGAGAGCGATGGCACCACGCCCGGCACGCTCATGAGCTACGTCGAAAACCTGCCCATCTCTGCAAATGTCGCGGCCCGCTTCATCAATGCTGGTGTGAAGAACTTCGCCATCGCCCCTGGCATCGAACTCGACAATCCGGATCCGAATATCAACGGCGGCAATATCTCGATCCTCACCAACTGGAACCTCGGTGCGGGAACGACCAATGCCAACGGCCAGCAGGACGTGCTCGCCTATCGCTACCAGGGCGAAGCGCCAATCATCACCTTCCGCGCTGAAAACGACGTCAAGGTCGATGCAAGCCTCAGTGATGGATTCTTCCAGATCGACAACCCGACCGGGTCGGGGGTTTCTGTAAGTCCCCCCACGCCCTCAACTTACGCAGCGCAGATCGCGGCACTCTACGCTCAGGGATCGAGCGAGTATGCGTTTCTGGGGTATTACCTTAAAAATAATTATGGAAGTGTCGTCGCCCCGCCGCAGAATTTCACTTCTGGAGACGCCGGCGAGATCGCGCAGTACTACGGCTTGTACAGTGATTATATTGCCTATTTGCTCAGCCCTGTCGATAAACTGCAGCAGACATTGCGCAATATTCTTCCGAATTCAGTTGTCGCAAGTCTGGATAATTACTTTGGCGGTCCACTCAAGCAATGGATGTCTCAGCCGTTTACCCCAGGGCAACCCACGCTCACCGCAGCATATCCGACAGGGTCGGGCAGTGCGTCAGCATATTTGACTTATCTTGCCGACTATAACAGCTACCTTGACGCGGAGATCACCTACTACAAGACGACCGGGATCGCCCCGCAATTGGTTTGGGTGCAGCCGCCGCCAGCGGTGCTCGGGACCGTATTGACCACGCCAGTTGTCGTCACGCCGGCGGCGGTTGATAATTCACCGTCGCCGACGGCAAACGCGGGCAATGTTTTGCCGTTGTTATACGCCTCGCTGAATAGTGGCGTCAGTTCCTCTTTTCAAATTGTCGCGGGCGCCAATCTCAATAGCGCCAATCCGCTGGCGCTGCAGCCAGCCGCGCAGTTCGCAACCGGCGGGGGCAGCATCACGCTGGACGACCATCTCGCTTATGTCGATGCGAATGGCCAGACGATCAACACGCCGACGATGATTCGCACGGGCACAGGCTCGATCGATATTGCCGCCGCCAATAATGTAAGCCTGCTCGACACCACCGCACCGGGCGTCATCTACACGGCCGGCGTGCCCGCGGGGACGTCCCAGGGGACGACGGAGAGCATCGTTACCGGCAATACCAGTTTCGGCGCCTATGACGTCGTGGCGACCACTGCGGTCAATCCCGATGGGGGTGGCAATATCTCGATCGTCGCGCAAGGCACGATCACCGGCGTCGAAAACGTGACCGGCAGCGGCCAAGCCCTCAGCCAGTTCTGGTACGAGTGGATGGAGACCGGCAATGTCGCCAACGCCAGCGGCACGGTCACCCAGACCTCGATCAATTTCGGTGCCTTCGACCAAGGCGTGATGAGCGTCGGCGGCAATGTCTCGATTGCGGCCGGCGGCGATATCGCCAATCTTGCCGTGTCCCTGCCGACCACCTGGTATTTGAGCAATGGCGCGCCGGTCACCGTCGGCGGCGGCAATCTGACGGTTACGGCGGGCGGCAATATCCTGAGCGGCGATTATTTCGTTGCCAACGGCACCGGTGCGCTCACCGCCGGGGGCCAGATCGCTTCAAGCGGCCTGACCTATGGCGCTGGCGAAGTCTCGACGATCCTGGCGGCGCAAAACGGCGTGTTCAATGTCAGCGCCCGCCAAGGGGTGGATATCGGCGCCATGGTCGATCCCTCCTACATCCAGGGCGACCCGGTGGTATTTGGATATGATCTGCGTTCCGACGCACAGAGCTATTCGGCCAGTTCGGCGCTGAATGTCGTTTCGACCACGGGCGCCGTATCGCTCAACACATTGGCCGATCCGACCTTGCTTGGCGCGGGCAAGGCCAATGCCCTGAACGATGATGCCTATGTGCTGCCGGCAAGCGTCGACCTCACAGCCTTTAGCGGCGGGATCAATATCGAACAGAACGGCGAACTCTATCCGTCCGCCACGGGCGAACTGAGCCTCGTGGCGGCCCAATCCGTTGATCTCTACGATAGTAGTGGTTCGGATTCACTCCTCTATTCCAATTATTTTGGGATGATCGACGCCTCCACGTCCGCGCTGCCGTCGCCGACAAACCAAATGCCAACGTCGATAAACGGGGTGACGAACGAGTTCCTGGGTGACCTGAATTCAAACGGTCCCATCGCACATTCGCAAAACGCTCTGCATGCGGGCGACACGCAGCCGGTGCTGATCTATAGCCTGACCGGCAGCATCATTGACGGCGTCTTGGGCAGCGACGGCAATTACAACAACCTGCTGCAAATCGACGTCGACAAGCCGGCCGAGATCGAGGCGGGGCAGAACATCGTCAATCTCGCTTTCCTCGGCCAGAACCTGCGCGACGACGATCTGACCAGCGTCATCGCCGGGCGCGACATTTCCGACAGCAAGAATTTCGACTATGCGAACAATTTCGTCGCGCCCGCTCTGGTGATCGGCGGACCCGGAACCTTCCTCGTTCAAGCAGGACGCAATATCGGCCCGCTGGTCAACCAGCAGGAGATCTACGACAGGGAGGGGGCCGCCTATAACGATCCGACAACCGGCATCGATGCGGTCGGCAATGCCGATGATCCGTTCCTGCCGCATGAGAGCGCCAATGTGCAGGTGCTCTTCGGCGTCGGGCCGGGGATCGATTATACCGATTTCATCGCCGATTACCTCGATCCGGCGACCGCCATTCCCTACGCCTTGAACGGCACTTGGCAGTTGATGACCGAGTACGGTCAGGCGACCGGCGTAACCTTGACGCCTGCGCAGAACTGGGCCTTGTTCCTAACGAAGAGCCCAGAGCAGCAGAAGCTCGATGTGCTCTACGCATTCTTCGCGATTTTGGCTGACACAGGGCGCGACTACAACAACCCCGCCAGCCCCTATTACCACCAATATGCGAATGGCTATCAGGCGATCAATACGCTGTTCCCGGCCTCCTATGGCTATACGGCGAACAGCCTCGACGGCGGCACCAATGGCGCCAACAGTCTGGTTGATACGGGCAATCTCGACATCCGCTCGACGACGATCCAGACCCAGCAGGGCGGCAATGTCGTGATCCTCGGGCCCGGCGGCCAGGCGCTTGTCGGCAGCGAATCCGCCCCGCCGGTCATCATGAACGGCAAGACGGTCGAGGTCGGCCCCGGCGCCGAAGGCATCCTGACGCTTGAGAGCGGCAACGTCGATATTTTCACCGACCAGAGCCTGCTCTTGGCGCAGAGCCGCGTCTTCACCGAAGAGGGCGGCGACATGACCATCTGGTCGTCGAACGGCAACATCAATGCCGGCAAGGGCGCCAAGACGGTGGCCAACGTTCCGGCGCCGATCTATGTCAGCGACGAGAACCATTACAACACCCGCGATGCGCGCGGCGAAGTCTCAGGCGCCGGCATCGCGACGCTCGCGGCCATCCCCGGCGTGCCGCCGGGCGATGTCAATCTGATTGCGCCGCGCGGCACGGTCGATGCGGGGGCAGCGGGCATTCGCGTCTCCGGCAATCTCAACATCGCGGCCCTGCAGGTGCTGAATGCCTTCAACATCCAGGTGCAAGGCGTGACGACGGGCGTCCCGACCGTGGCCACGCCGAATGTCGGATCGCTCAGCGACGCCTCGGCCGCCTCGGGCGCGGCAACCAAGGCGATCACGTCGGCCGGGCAGGGCAACAATGCCACCGCCCAGCCCTCGATCCTCATCGTCGAGATCGAAGGCTATGGCGGCGACGACAGCGCGCCGGCGCAACAGCCGCAGCCGGATCACCTCAAAAAGACTCACAATCAGCAGGGTTATGATCAACGCCAGGACCCGAACAGCCCGGTTCAGGTTATTGGCGGTGGTCGGTTGACCCCGGCGCAGCAGCAGAAACTGACCTCGGCTGAAATCAAGAGCTTCAACGCGCCCTGAAGCCGTCGAGTTGGGGACCAGTCGGACGAGGAAGGTTAGACGTGATTTGCCACAGCGCCCACGCGAGCCAGCATCGTCAGCTGGTTCGCGGGACGCACGCTTCTAGCCTGCATCGAGCCCTCCATACCCCAGCACCTCGCCGGAGCGCCCTCTCTTCGACGGGATAGGCTATGTGGACCTTGAGAATCCGATATCGTCGTCAATCACTGCGCCAGGCCCGACCGGAACCCTTCCGGGCGTCGGTTGATTGAGATTGTGAAAAACGATCTTGTCGCGCCACACCTTGCGAAGAAAATCCGCGAACACGTCGATCGTCAGTTGCTCGCCCGGGCAGCGCCGATAGCCGAAGCCGAATGGCGCGAATCCGGCATAGTCGCACACCGGCGCCGGTTTCCCGTCTGTCACCGCAAACACTGTGCCGAAGCCGCTGTTGGTGACGTCCGTCTTACGCCCGTCGCTGACGGGAAGCGTCGTAATCTCGAAGGGGCAATGCGGCAGTCCAATCTGCTTGCATTTCGCCTCATCGATCTCGGCGCTGGTCGGTACGCTCAGATAGCGTTCCGGATCGAAGCGCTGGGGCTCGTTCCAAAGCCGCGTGTCGAAGCTCGTTTGGGTATGAGGCGTGTTCATATAGGCATGCCGCTCGTAGGGCAGACCGAACTGGGCGAACGGGGAGCCGCCGTAGAAGGAGCCGGCCCTCGTATCGTCGATTGCAGAAATACTGCCACCGTTCGGCGAGATGGTACGGAACAGTTCCATCACGAGAAGCTCAAGGGGCGTAAACGGCGCCCCGTTCGCATTGTCGAAGTCTCCGCTCATCGTCTTCTCGAATGCCGCGCGCACTTCCGGATCGCCCCCACTTTGGTTGAGGCGAGTCATGATGCCGAAGATGGAATTGCCCCATTGGCTTAGCGCGACGAAATTGTGGAAGCATTCGAAGACAACGTCCTTCTTGGCGAAATATTTTCCGTCGCCGGCGTTCTTGAGCCAGTAATAGGCGATGGTTTTCTCGGGATCGGCGACCCGGCCGTTCTCAATGTCTTCAAGTCTCGCATCGATCCATTTCGTCAGGAACGGCCGAAGCGCTCTCACGGTCATGTAATTTTCGTAGACGATCTCATGCAGGGGATTGCGGTAGGCGAGCACCGTGTTGAAGGCCTCTCCGATCGCGCGGACTTGAGGGGGCACCGCGTCGCCCTTCACGCCAAGATGCAGGTCCCAATAGATGTCCCAATAGTGGTCGAGGTAGTGCCGCATGAACGGCTTGCCCGCGTACTTCGGATCCAGAAGCCTGTCGAAAAAAGCGACAGCCTTGGCCTGATACTTCGGAGCATAGAGGTCGGGCGTGATGCCCGTGAAATAGATGCGTTTGCGCAGATTGTTGTCGCCGCGGTTCTCCAGTCCTTCGAGGAAAACAGTAACGCCCTCCGCGGGCGTCGGCCTCCAGGAATCGTAGAGCATCCCCCAAAAATCGTATGGGATCGCGTCCTGTTTGGTGAGAGGAAGATCAATCATCGGCAGGATTGGTCGCTCGCCCGCGAAGATGCTGCCGAGAAAGAATGGAACCACCGCTTTCTCGACATACTCGCGGTCGAAGTGGCTGGGAATCGTGGCGCGGAATTTAGCCAATGCCGCGGATAGGTCAGGCCCCTCAGGTTCCGCGGACGCCTGAGTGGAAAGTGCGCCCGCCGCGACGGCGGCTGCGGCGCTCACAAGAAGCGTGCGTCTTTCGACTGAAAGTTGGGAAAGACTATCCGAAGATCCTTTCAGGTGATTTGAGTCGAGAGAGATAGTCCCGGCGGATGTTTCATGCTCGGACATTGCGTTACTCCCTGGGCTGCAAAATTAGTTTGCGCTAAAATGAGCGTTCGCTTGCCGAAGCCAAGCGGCATGTTAAATTCAACTCTGCCGCATAACTTAATTCGATCTTTTTCAATGTCGCGGGATCGCCACTGTCAATCTGCGGACGGAGACCGTCACATCAGAGGAGGCGATCCAAATCGATTGGGCTCGACGCGGCATACCCTTGTGTAAACCGCTCAGATTCTCTAGCCCCAGCGATCTGAACTATTCTGCAACCCAAGCAAACTAGTTTAACAAAATTACTACCTTTTAATCTTGAGCTGGACGGCTCCACTAGGGCCAAGATCGGATAGCCGTCCGCGGGTCGCCGCCGTGTTCTGCAATGATCTCCTCCACGCCTTCACAGAGAAGGTCGTCGCCTCAGCGGCGCCGTTGAAGTTCGTAGGGGATCAGGCTGGAGAGCGCGGTCGGGTCCGTCGCCGGGAAGGTCCGCTTCGGGTAAGGGTTCCAGCTGACCAAAGCGGCTTGGTCGAATTGCACGCCTGAGGCCGCGACTTCGCGGATGTGCAGGCGCGCCTGATCCATCCATTGCGCGTCGCTCGCGCCGCCGCCCCAGTAGATCATTCCGACCTTCAGGCCGTTCTTGCGGGCGATGGCCGTGACTTGCCGCGTCAGGGCCGCGACAGTGGCCGCGTTCGAGCCGTCGTGCGCCGAGCCTTTGTTGAGCTTCGGATCACCCCAGTTGAAGTCGAGCTGCAGGAATTGGATCGGTGTCCCCGTCGCCTTCCGGAACGCTTGGGTCCAGGCCGCGTAGGCCGCCGCCCAGTTCGGCTCGGAACTCACGGCCGGGAAAGGCTCGGCTTCTCCGACGATCGCCTTGGGGAAGGCCGCCGCATAGATCTTGACGATCGTGGCGGTGCGTTCGGCGAGGTTTCCGATCGAGCTCTTGCAGGCGTGCTTGCCCGTGTAGAAGTGTCCGAACCAAAGCGGCTCGTCCATCGAGAAGTAACCGACCGAGGCGCCCGCGCGCAGCAGCTTGGCTACGGTCTGGTTGGCCGATCCCGGATCGGAATAACCCTCGATCCCTTGGCCGCAGAGCGGCTCATGGAACCAGTTGGTGGGAAGTATGCCGACGTTCAATGCAATGTGCCGCCGGTTGAGATCCTGCACCAGTTCGGCCAGGGCCGCGTCCGGCAGTTTTCGGATGGCTTGCTCCGGCAAGCCCACGACATCGACGCGTCCGGCGATCTCGTTCCACGGCGCCGCCGGCGCCGAGCCCTCGATGATCGGCATGAAGTCAGTGCGAGGGCCGAGCCAGACCTGTGTCGCTCGCGCGGCGGAAGACTTCGAGACCGGCGGCGCAAGCGCCGGCATCACAGCCCGGTTGGACATTGGCGGCGCGGGGGCGATGGCGAGCGCACCGCGCAGGCTCGCGGTCCCGGTGAAGGCGGCGCGGAGTTCCGGTTGGACGAGCGCCATGGCTGGTGGCAAATCGAACTTGAACCGCCCGTCGCCGTCGGTCGTCGTTACGCCCGCGTCACGCCGCGACGGGCTGAACCAAAGGAAGTCCCGCTTCAGCCCTTTGCCCGCGGCGTCCAAGAAGATGAGCGTGGCATAGCCCGCATGTTCGGCGCTGGCGGTCGCCGCGATCGGCGCCGAGAAAGTGTAGGGCGTGCCCGGCGTTACGGCGAATTGTTTGAGATTTGGGTTGAACGTCACCCCCGGCGCGATCCTGATCGTGCGAAAGCTGGCCGGTGCGCCATCGATCGGCAGGTGCACAGGCGAGACGACCTGATGCTTGCCCGTTCCTTGCTCCTGATAATTCAGGCCGCCCACCACGGCGCCGCCTTCGCCATCGCAGGCGCAGGCGCCTTCGCGATCGACCCGGATGCCGACGACGACGCTCGCCGCGCCCGGCGGCGTCGTCCCCGAGATCGAACGGACCAAGGGCTCGGTGCGCGCGCCCACATCCACCGCCGTGACCGCGATGCTCGCGCCGGCGACCGGCCGGCCGGCGGCGTCGGTCAGGCGGCCCGAGATTGTGTTCCCGTGTCGGGTGATCGAGAGCGTCGCGGCGGGTCGGAGATAGGCGAGCGCCAGATTGGTCAGCGTGCCCGGCGTCGTCTCCGGCAAGACGTGGGTCGGATAGCGCGTCCAGATCTGGAAGATCGCCGCGTCAGGACGCAGGCCCAGCACTGTCTCGATCTCGGCGATATGGTCGAGGGCGCTGCGCGCCCATTCCGCGTCGCTGCTCACGTCGGCGTCGCCGTCGTAGATGATCCCGAACGGGACTTGTCGCTGATGCAGCGCCACCGCGAGGGGCGGCAGGTTGCGTATGGCGAGTTCCGACCAGGCGACATCGGTGTGCAAGAAAGCCAGCGGTTCGCCGGTCGCCGCACGGATGTCGTCCGCCCATTGGGCGAGCGCCGCGGCACGCCCGCGATCCGCGTCGACCACCTCGATGTCGCCCACCTTCAGCTTCGGAAAGATCTTGCGCATCGCGGCGATGCTGGCCGCGACCTGGCGGGCGATTTCAGCCGAGGGCAGGCGGCAGCCGCCGGGATCGACATGGCCGTAGTAGAAGGGCTCATCCATCGCCACATAGTCGAGCATGCCGCCGGCGCTGCGGATCCTCTGCAAGATGGCTTCGGTCTCGCCGGCGTGGCCGTAGGACTCGGTCGGCGGCGCGCATTGAGGCGTGCGCACCAGGGGCCCGATCTCGAGAGCCAGCGCCATGTGGCGGCGCCGGACCTCGTCGATGACAACCTTGAGATCCGCCGCCCGCGTGTTCTCGATATTGCCGGCGCTCAGCTTGGCGACGCGGGCATGGGCGGCAACGGTCGGCCAGGCGGCGTCCGGCCTCCATTGATCGGCCGCGTCCGTTCTGATGCCAGCCCAGTGGGGCATGGGCTTGGCGGGCCGGGAGGTGGCGGTGACCCAGATCTCCGGCGGCGCCGAAGGCCGAATGGCGCAGACGCCGGGAACGGCGGAGATGAACAAGAGCAGGCTGGCGACGAACGACGATCGGATCAGCTTCATGATGCCCCGCCAACCACGTCGTCTGACCGACCCGCGTCGACACTGCCGACGGCGCGGTGAACCCCGGCTGAACGGTCCCCGACACGGGCAAACGGCCGCGCGGGAATTTTTGCACAATCCCCGGCGACACATTGCCAGAGCCTTATTCCGAGTGGCGCGCCACTGATTTCAACGACGTATGTAGATTGACGGTACGCGGTCGTGTTACGTACCGAAAACAGCGGCGAATGCGGCCGGACCGGTGGGCGCCCTGCCGATAACACGGCGCTGTGTTTTGACCTTGCGTGAGGCGTTCCCCATTGGTGGCAAAGGGACTCGATGCGTCGGGATTGTCCCATCAAGGACTATGAGTTCATTTAGTGCCCAACTTAGACGGGGCGAGAATAATCTATTGAATGTACTTATCGTCGATGATCATCCAATCGTAACCGCAGGATGCCGGGCAATCCTGTCCTTGGAGCACGACATTTCGGTGCTGACCGCGCGCGATGCGGACGATGCTCTGGCACTCTACGGATCCGCGCGCCCGGACGTCATTGTCGTTGATCTCAATCTTCCTGGCAGCATGTCAGGTTTCGATCTGATCAAGGAGATTCTCGCTCAGGACCCAGAGGCGCAGATCGTCGTTCTGACCATGTCCTATGATCTTGTCCACGCTTCGCGAGCGATCGAATGCGGTGCGAAGGGCTATGTCGGTAAAAGCGAGGATCCCGAACGTTTCGTCGCGGCGGTGCGCGCCGTTGCCGCCGGCCGAAAATTTGTCGGCCCGGACATGGCGCAGAAGCTGGCTTTTTTCGATCGCAGCCACCGTCCGGTCCAACTCAGCGAGCTGACGCCGCGCGAGCGTGAAATCTTGCATCTGCTCTACCAGGGTAAAAGCATGGTCGAGATCGCCGCAGCAATCCAGATGTCCTATAAGACTGTCGCCAATACTTGCGCGGATCTGAAGCGCAAGCTTGGTGCGCGGTCGTTAATGGATCTCGCGCGAATCGCTTTCGAGAACAAGATGACTTGATATTTTCCCGCGTGCATTGCGATGCCGGTGACGCCAAAGCCCGAAATTACAGCGACTTTTGGGCAACAGGTTTTGAAAAAGCGCCCCTTACACAGACGCTTTTGCTGAACGTTGGACTCGAATACTCCGAGGCAAGTCTGGCTAATGGGAAAAACCGGCAAGGAACTCGGGAGATCATTGCCGTTGCTGTAGTAAATCGCGCGACCTAACCCTCAAAAAAGCCGGTGGGGGCCGGTGTGCATCCCGATTCTAGGTTGCCGCATGTCCGCCTCCGGATTCAGTGGGGGGATAGGACGGTGAGAAGCTGGCATTTTATCACTGTATCTTCGCTTTTCGCTTTGGCCTGCGCGAGCCCGGCCTTGGCGCAGCAAGTGGTTTTGACGCCGCAAGCAGCTGCTGGGGGGCAGTTGCCGACGGTTGAAGTCGTCGCGACGACGCCGCTCGGCGCCGGTACGAGCGATCTCAATGTTCCGAGCGAAACGCAAACGCTCACCAGCGACCAGATCAGCACTCTCAATCAGACGACGCTTCAGGATGCTTTGGCGCGGCGCACGCCGGGTGTCTCGACCACGGACGAAATCGGCAGCCCGCTCTCGCAATCGGTTGATTTCCGCGGCGAGACCGCATCCTCCGTCCCCGGAACGCCGCAGGGCCTTGCCGTCTATATGAACGGCGTCCGTATCAACGAATCCTACGGCGACGTCGTTAACTGGGATCTCATCCCGCCGTCCGCGATCAGCACGGCGCAGATCGTCACCGGCAATCCGGTCTTCGGCCTCAACGCGCTCGCCGGCGCCGTGGTCATGCAGATGAAGAACGGTTTCAACTACCAGGGCTTTGAGGGCGACCTCCAGGGCGGCATGGATTACACCGTATTGGGCTCCGCCCAATACGGCGTCAACAAGGGCGATTGGGCCTATTATCTCGATGTCGACGGCGTGAGCACCAACGGCTTCCGCTATTTCGGCCAATCGGATGCCGAGCGCGCTTATGGCGACGTCGGCTATCGAGTCCAAGGCAACGAAATTCACCTCAGCATGACGGGCGGTGCGGACGGCCTCGGTGTCGCCGGCACGACGCCCCTGGAGCTGGTCCAGGAAAATCCCTGGGCCACCTTCACCACCCCGCAGACGACCAGGACGACAGCCGAAATGATCACGCTGTCGGACGAGTCGCACATCACGCCGACGCTGACTTTCAACGGCAACGCCTATTTCCGCAGCTACGCGCAAGCGCATCACGACGGCAATATCAGCAATTTCTATTCCTGCGGGCTGGCATATGCCTGTAACGATAACGTAAGCACAGGCATAGATGGCGTGACGTCGGGCCCCGGCACGAGCCCGCTTCCTGATCCGACCGGAGGGGCCGTCACGCCCGGCACACCACTCGGCGAGATCGACAGCAATTGGACGCGCACGCTCAGCACCGGCGCGACCGCGCAGCTGACCGATACGGACAAGATTTTCGGCCACAATAATACGATCACCGGCGGCGTCAGCGTCGATCACGGCTGGACGCATTTCACCGGCAGCAGCCTGTTAAGCACATTGCCGCCAAACTTCGTCGTTCCCTGGAGCAACGACCTTATCGACGAGCCGGCCTTTGACGTGGCGCCTGTCGATCTGCAAGCGCAAAACACCTATATCGGCGTCTACGTGCTCGATACGTTCAACATCACCGACAGATTGGCTATTCACGCCGGCGCGCGCTTCAACGATGCGCAAATCACCCTCAACAACCAGCTCGGCGGGTCGTTTGCGGCCGTATCTCAGGCCGCCGGCACATATTCGCTCCTCAACGCGAGCCAGAACTTTAGCCGGATCAATCCGGTCGCTGGCCTGAGCTATCTGATCACGCCTGAGATCTCCGTCTATGCGAGCTATTCGGAAGCCAATCGCGCGCCGACACCGCTCGAACTCGGCTGCTCGAGCCCGCAAGCGCCTTGCATGATCGATAATTTCCTCGTTTCCGATCCACCGCTGAAGCAGATCGTCGCGCGGACGTTCGAAGCCGGCTTCAAGGGCAGCAATCAAATCGCCTGGTCATTCGCGCCGGGGCGGCTGGATTGGAGCGTCGCTGGCTATCACACAGAAAATTTCAATGACATCTACAGCGTACCAAGCCTTGTGACAGGCTTCGGCTCCTATCAAAACGCCGGAAACACACTGCGCGAAGGCGTCGACGTTGGCGCGACTTACACGACTGAAAAATGGGATGTCTACGCCAATTATTCGTACATCAAAGCCGAATTTCTGACGCCAATCTTGTTGTCTTCGCCAAACAATCCGACTGCCGACGCAAATGGGAACATTCAAGTCGAGTCGGGGGACAATCTTCCCGGCATCCCAAACCACAAGTTCAAGTTCGGCCTCGACTATGAGGTTCTCCCGGGTTGGAAGGTGGGCGGCGATGTCGTCTATCGCTCGAGCCAGTATTATTTCGGCGCGGAAAACAACACACTGGGGCCGGGTCTCAACCCCTTGATTTCTGGGTTTGCCACGCTGAACCTTCGCACCTCGTATCAGGTCAACAAGGACATCCAGATCTATGGCCTGATCAACAACGTGGCCAATTTCCGCGGCGCGACCTACGGCGCCTTGTACGAGGTTGGCTCGACGCAGAACCAGCTCAATGGTGCTGCGCGCGGCGTCTGCGATGCCGGTCTGTTCTGCTCCGCCGACCCGCGGGCGATCACGATCGCGCCTCCGTTTGAAGCCATGGCCGGCATCAGGATCACGTTGAACGACGCGCCGCCGCCGGCCCCGCCGCTTGTGACAAAATATTGAGCTGATCGATCTCGATCTCAGGGCCGGCGGAAAATCCGCCGGCCTTTTTTATGGCGCTGGAGCCGAAGCTTGGCGCGCAGCCGATGCGGCAGCTCGGTGCGTCCGTCTCATATTTTCGGGAAAATTGGAAATAAGCGCGTCGAAAACTTCCCGCTTTGGCGCGTAACTTGTTCGCTTCAAACGCCCACGGAACTCAGGACATAATCAGCCGGAGCGGAGCTCCGGATGGAGGGTTGGGGATGCGCGTGCAGGGCGGACTTTCGGTGATGATTCTTGTTCTTGGCTTCGCCGGAGCAACCTATGCGGGGTCGTTGAAATACGACCTCGATAAAGACGGCACGCTCGATCTCGCCGAGATGGAAGCGGCCGCTGGAGCGGCTTTCGACCGCCTCGACAAGGATAGGGATACGACGCTCGATTACAAAGAGGCCAAGGGACGCGTCGACAAGAAGGCGTTTCTTGCAGCGGACCCGGACAAGGATACGACGCTGACCAAGGAAGAATATATCGGCATGGCGGAAAGGCTCTTCAAAGCCGCTGATGTCAACGGCGAGGGTACGCTCGATGCGCGCGAGCTGAGAAGCCGCGCTGGCCGTGCGCTGCAGCGCCTATTGCAGTGATCGCAGCAATATGCTCGCCGCATTGCCGTTTAAGGCATTGTCTAGCCAAGGATGTCGCTTCGGGAGAAACTCCCGACCACTTTAGGTAGCCGTTCTATAGCCCGGTTCCTTTCCTCCCGACTAACATTGGAACATGGCATGGAAGAGTTTCGCTGCGCGTTAAAGAACGCAGGACAGAGCAGGCGCTTGCGGGCATCGTTGGCGTGCGCTCTGACAATAAGTCTCAAGGTGCCATGACGTCTGTGCTCGATCGGTAGCGCCGCAAAGCGCCGCATTGGGTGGGACAATCCCTAGCGGAAGAGGAAATGTCATGACATGTAGAGGGAAGCTTTTGCTTTTGGCGGGAGCTGTGGTTGGGCTTGTCGCTTTGGCCGGTCCCAGCTTCGCCAATGAAGATATTGTTCAACGAGAGAAAAACCCGAACCTTTGGCCGGTGACGGGCAATGATTATGGCCTTAAGCGCCACAGCACGCTGAGCGACATCAACAAGGATAACGTCGACAAGCTGCAGATGGCTTGGTCGCAATCGAGCGGCGCGCTGCGCGGCCACGAGGGCCAGCCGCTGGTCGTCGAGGTCGACGGCAAGCCGATGATGTATATCGTCAGCGCCTGGCCGAACATCGTGCAGGCGCTCGATCTTTCGGATCCGGACAATCCGAAGGAAGTCTGGAACTATCTCAAGAAGACCGATCGCGACGAATCCGCTGTGCCGCGCGCCTGCTGCGATACCGTCAATCGCGGTCTTTCTTACGCCCAAGGCAAGATCGTGTTCGGCACGCTCGACGGCTTTGTCATCGCGCTCGACGCCAAGACCGGCCAAGAAATCTGGGTCGTCAAGCACGCCTATCCGGAGCACGGCGAGACGCAGACCAATGCGCCGATGATCGCCGAGAATTTGGTCATCGCCGGCTTTGGCGGCGACGAATTCGCTGCGCGCGGCCGCCTCGATGCCTATGACCTCAACACCGGCAAGCTGGTGTGGAGCAAGGAAAGCAACGGCAAGGACGAAGAGATCGGCATCACGGCCGACTCCAACAAGGACAACAACCGCCACGATCTGACCCAGAATCAAGGCTTCACCTATCCCGGCGACGAATGGAAGCGCGGCGGTGGATCGCCTTGGGCCTGGTACAGCTACGATCCGGAGCTGAAGCTCATCTACGAATCGAACGGCAACCCCGGCAACTGGAGCCCGACGACACGCTGCGGCGAGAACCCGCCGACGCAGGAAGGCTGCAACTCCGGCAAATGGGACAACAAGTGGTCGATGACCATTTTCGCCCGCCACGTGGAAGACGGAACCGTCGCCTGGAACTACCAGATGACCCCGTTCGACCAGTGGGACTATGACGGCGTCAACGAGAACATTCTGGTGGATTTCCCGAACATCGACGGAAAGCCGCATAAGGCGCTCGTCCATTTCGATCGTAACGGATTTGCCTATGTGCTCGATCGCGAAACTGGCGAGCTGCTGCGCGCCAACAAGTTCGTGGCGGTCAACTGGGCCGAGCGGATCGATCTGAAGACTGGCCGGCCGGTGAAGGTCTATGAGCATTCGCCTCTGAAGGTCGGCGTCAATACGCAGGCTTGCCCCTCGGCGATGGGCGGCAAGGATCAACAGCCCTGCGCGGTCGACCCGAAAGACCCGAGCAAGTTCTATTGCCCGACCAACAATTGGTGCATGGAAGACGAGCCGCAGCAGCGCGTCAGCTTCCAGCAGGGCACGGTCTATGTCTTCGCGAACGTCTATATGTATGAAGAGAAGCCCGGCGTGGCTGGGCGGTTCAAGAAGTTCGACGTGCTGACCGGCAAGGAAGATTGGGACATTCCGGATCCCTATCCGAACTGGGGCGGCGCGCTCGTGACCGACGGCGGCCTTGCTTTCTACGGCAGCTTGAACGGCGACTTCCGTGCGGTTGATCGGGATAGCGGTAAGATCCTTTGGCACCGTAAATTGGCCTCCGGCATCATCGGCAACCCGATCACCTACAAGATCGACGGCAAGCAATATGTGTCGGTCTGGAGCGGTATCGGTGGCTGGATCGGTCTGCCCGTCACGGCCGGTCTCGACATGAGCGACAAGTTCGGTGCGATCGGTGCGACGGCCATGGCCAAAGCAACCGGCCTGCCGTTGATCCCGCAAGGTGGGACGCTCTTCACGTTCCGTGTGTACTGAATAAGTCCTCCCGACTGGAGAACCCTGGCGCATCTTGTATGCGCCAGGGCTTTTGCTTGGCATCAAGTTTCGAAGGTTTTGCGATGAATATCCGCTGCGTCTCGATCGCGATCGCGTTGATCGCAAATCTCGCCATTCTGTCACCTGCATTCGCTCAGACCGATTTCGACGACATGACGCCGGCGCAGAAGCTTGCCGCGCGCAACGAAGCGATGAAGATGCATCGAGACGAGCTCAAGGTTTGCGCCGATGGCGGCAATCTGCCGTTCTCAAACCTCAAGGGCGAAGGCTTCGAGAACAAGATCGCCGAGGTCCTGGCAAATTCGCTAGGCGCGCAGCTAACCTATTATTGGCGCCCGTCGCTTGAGCGCGGCGCGACCCGCGCGGTCTTCGACAACAGCGTCTGCGATGTGCTGATGGACATTCCCGCACATTGGGAGGCGGTGCTCACGACGCTGCCGGTCTACAGCACGACCTATGTTTTCGCCTATCGGAGCGATAAGGGCATTGCGCCGTTCAAGTCGCTTGACGATCCGCGCCTGAAGACCCTGCGCGTCGGCGTCTACGAAACCTCGGCGCTGCGCGAGGCCCTGGCCGATCACGGGGTTACAAATGTCGATGTTCATCCCGTCACCTATGACGGCGATCTCGTTATCAAGGATCAGCCCTGGTGGCAGGTGGAGGAGGTCGCCAAGGGCAATCTCGATGTCGCCGCAGTCTGGGGGCCGTTTGCCGGCTATGTGAAAGCCAAGAAGGGCGCGCCTCTGACCATCCAGCCCGCCAACCATATGGATGACTCGGTGCCGCTCGAGTTCGATCTCGCGCTTGGCGTGCGCCGCGATGATGCCGTTTTGAAATATCAGCTCGACGACGCCCTGCAAAAGCATCGCGACGAGATCAGGAAAATCCTCACCGATTACGGCGTCCCCCTCGTGCAATGCGGGCAATGTATTATTTCAGGCGACATCCCGGCGCATGGAACCTACTTCACGCCAGCTATCCATCTTGTAAAACCGACGGACACGACGACGGGCCAAGCGCCGCATGTGGCTGACGCAACGGTCAGCCAATGGCTGAAAGATGGCCTCAGCCTGGATGCGGCGCTGAACGGCGCCGTGCTCGCAGGCGATCTCGAGCGTATCCGGTTCCTTGTCGACAAGGGCGCGAATGTCAATTCGCGGGACGGGCTTGGCAACCCGGTGCTGCATGTCGCGGCCGAACAGCGCGACATGGATGTCATCTCCGAGCTGCTGGACGATGGCGCCGATATTGAGGGGCGCGATAGCGACGGTTGGACGCCGCTGATGCGCGCCGCCGCACGCGACAATGTCCCGGCTATCCAATTGTTCATCGCGCGAAAAGCCAAGGTGGGCGCGGTCACGCGCGACGGCTATACGGCGCTCGCCTATGCGCTGGCGGACGGACGGTTCGCTGCCGCTCAAGCGCTGCTTGATGCCGGCGCCTCGGCTTCCGACGGGGTCGGGCCGCAGAAACTGACGCCGCTGATGATTGCGGCGAGCCAGCTGCCGCCGGAAAATCGTCAGATGGCGCTGGCGGAGGGCATCGGTCCTCTCGAAATCACGCGCCTGCTCGTTGGCCGCGGCGCCAATGTCAATGCGAAGTCGACCACGGGCATGACGGCGCTCATGGTCGCGGCGGTGCATAACAATCCGGCCGTCATTGGCGTTCTGGCGCAGCTCGGCGCCGATCTTTCGGCCAAGGAAGCGGGCGGCCGCACGGCGCGGGAGCTTGCTCAGCTCAACGGGAACGAGGCCGCGGCGCAAATCCTCAATGTGCTCGCAGCCACGGCGCCGCGGTCGAAGCCGGGCGCCAACACCGGCGAGGGAAAAACTCTCTGAGCCGATGGGTTGAATTCTTCAGCACCCGCCCATAGGCCCGTTTCGCCGACAGATCGATCCGGAGCGTCGATGTTCAAAGCCAGATGTGTATTTGTGCTGGCCGCGTGCTGCGTCGGCCTCATTGCCGGCGCGCCTTTGAATGCGCAAACGTCCAAACCGCCGATCCATTTGCGGCTTGTCTATCTCGGTGAACATTACAGCGAGCCGACGCCGCTCTCGTTTCTGGATCAGGTGGTCGGCGACAAGGGAATCGCGGGCGCACGCGTCGGCGTTGCCGACAACAATATCACTGGAAAGTTCATCGGGCAGGAAACGGATCTCACGGAAGATATCATTCCTGAGGGCGCCGATGTCATCGCCGAGGCCAAAAAACTTTTGCGCGACGGCAACAGGCTCATCGTCGCCGACTTGGAGGCGAAAGATCTGCTCGCGGTTGCCGATCTTCCGGAAGCGAAGGATGCCATCATCCTCGACACGCGCACGAGCGACGATGCGTTGCGCCAAGAGCAATGTCGCCGCAATGTGTTTCATCTCGCGCCGAGCAATGCGATGCGCGCCGATGCTTTGGGGCAATTCCTCCTTTATAAGAAATGGACGCGCTGGTTCTTCATTCACGGAGTCAAACCCGACGATCTTGATTATGTCGCCGCCGTCAAGCGCGCGGCCTCGCGATTCGGTTCGCAGATCGTCGCCGAGCGGGCTTACACTTATGATGCGCGCACGCGCGACACCGATACGGGGCATCAGCAGACCGAACAACAAATGGCGCTCCTGACCCAGAGCGCGCCAGACTACGACGTGATTTTCGTGGTCGATAAGGATGAAGCCTTCGGCGATTATCTGCTCTTCAATAGCACCGATCCGCGGCCTGTCGTCGGAACGCAAGGGTTGGTTGCCGTCGCTTGGCACCCCGCTTTCACCGAGTTCTCGGGAAAGGAGATGCAGCGACGCTTTCAGCGTCTCGTCCACCGCGCCATGACCGAGCGCGATTACGAAGCTTGGCTCGGGGTCCGTATTTTCGGCGAAGCCATGTTGCGCACGAGCGCAACCGACGCCAAGACTTTGCGGGATTACATTCTCTCCAACAAATTCAATATCGCCGCCTTTAAGGGGCAGGGGCTCTCATTTCGATCCTGGGATTTGCAATTGCGACAGCCCATCCTGCTCGCGGGCCCGCGCTCGCTGGTCTCGATCGCGCCGATCGAGGGCTTCCTGCATCCGAGGTTCAGTACCGACACGCTTGGCTTCGATGAGCCGGAGACAAAATGCCATGCGATCAAATAAGCATCGCCGAATCAAGACCAAGTCCGCAGCATTTGCGACTGTTCTATTGATGTCGCAGGCGGCTCCGGGGTGGGCCGCGACACTGTTCGTCACCAGCGAGCGCGACAACACGGTCACTGTCCTTGATAGCAAGACCCTTGCAGTCGAGAAGGTGATTAACGTGGGGACCCGGCCGCGCGGCATCGCGATCACGCCGGATTTCCGTGAGATTTTCGTCTGCATCGGCGATGACGACAGGCTCGACGTGATCGATACAAAAACGCTTACCGTCTCGCGAAGCGTTGCAAATGTCCTCGACCCGGAGCTTGTCGCGATCGATCCCGCCGGCAAACGCGTCTATGCCGCGAACGAGGAAGATTCGCAGGTTACGGTGATCGACCGCGCAAGCGGCAAGATCGTCGGCACGGTCGGTGTCGGCGCCGAGCCCGAAGGACTCTCGATCAGTCCGGATCTCTCGACGGTCGTGAATACGTCCGAATTGACGAGCATGGCGCATTTTATCAATACGAAATCGCTGACGATCGAGAATAATGTGCTCGTTGATCAGAGGCCGCGCGAAGCCCAATATACACATGATGGCAAACAGGTTTGGGTCTCTGCCGAGGTCGGCGGAACTGTCTCGGTGATCGATGCCCAAAAACGCACGATTATCAGGAAGATCAACTTCGACATTCCCGGGGTGCAGCCGGAGCTTATCCAGCCTGTTGGCATTGTCTTCTCGAAAGACGGCAAGCTTGCCTTCGTCGCCTTGAGCCACGCCAACCGCATCGCAGTCGTCGATACTGCGACACTTGCGCCGACCGCCTATGTTCTGGTCGGCGAGCGGCCCTGGCATATGGCGCTCGATCCGGACGGCTCAAAGCTTTATGTGGCAAACGGCAATACCAACGATCTGACCGTCATCGATGTTTCGAGCCTCAAGGCCGTGCGCTCAGTCACTGTCGGCCATCTGCCCTGGGGCGTCGTGGCGATGCCGTGAAGCCTAATGATCCTGCATCTGATAGGTAAGACGGATGAGATCGGACGTGCGTTCGACGCCGAGCTTGCCTTTGATGATACTGCAGGCATTGGCAACGGTCTTGTAAGTAATGCCCAACGCGGAAGCGATGGTTGCGAAGTTTTTTCCTTCGCCCAATAGACGCACGATGTCGATCTCGCGCGTCGTGAGTTTTTCCAACGGGTTCGTGCCGCCGTATTGCGATATGACCAGCTGTGCGGCAATTTCTCTTTCGACATAGCGGCCGCCGGCCGCGACTTCGCGCACGGCAGCGATGAGCTCGTCGGCGGAGGCCATCTTGCTGACATAGCCGCGGGCGCCTGCATTCAGCGTGCGCGAAACGTAAATCGGCTCGGCATGCATGCTGAGGACAACGACCTTGACCTGCCGATTTTCGAGCAACAGCCGGCGGAGCAATTCGAAGCCGCTCGAATTCGGCAGATTGAGGTCGAGCAGCAGAACGTCGGGCGTTTTGGCGCGGTAGAGGGACAAAGCCTCGCGTGACGAGGCTGCCTCGAAAACCTCGGTGTCGGGCAGGGCGGCCAGAAGTCTGCGAACGCCCTCCCGCACGACGACATGATCATCGACGATCAGAATTTTCATCGTACCGCCTCCGTCACCGGCATTTCTCCGACTTCGAGGGGCAAGGTCGCGACGACGCTGACCCCTTTACCGCCGGAGCGATTGGAAACTTCAAGCGAGCCCCCCAGAGATTCGACACGCTCGCGCATGCCGAGGAGACCATAACCGAAGTGGTTTTCGTCGGCGGAGAATCCAGCACCGTCGTCGCCCACCGTGACCACCACATGACGCTCATCGGCAACCTTCGCCGTCAGTTCGACCTGCGTGGGATTGCCATGCCGCAGGGCGTTATTGAGCCCTTCCTGAAAGACTCTATAGATTGTCGCATCGAGTTTTTCGCCGAAGCTTTCGCTGTCAAGATCGACGGCGATGCGCACATCCTGCCGGCGCTTACCCCAGAAACCGACCAGATTGTCGACCGCCTGATCGAGACCAAGGTCGAGCAGGACGGCGGGGCGCAGCTTGCCGAGCATTGAGCGGACATGAACCTGAATTTCGGCGATCGCTCCGGCGATGGCCTCGAGCCGCGCTGCGATCTGTTCCTTGCCGCCGCCGATCCTGCGTTGCAAGGTCGAAACATCGATATTGAGCGCAAATAACAAGGGGCCGATCTCGTCGTGCAGATCGCGTGCGAGATCGGCGCGTTCCTCTTCCTGCACGTTTGCGAGCTGCTGTTGCAACTTCGCGTTCTGCTGCTCCGTGTTGGCGAGGCGCGCTACCATGTCATTGAAGCAATGCGAGAGATCGACGATCTCCGGTGCGCCTTTTTCCTCCATGCGCGGACGATAATCGCCATGCCCGACGAGACGGAAAGCGGTTGTCATCTTCTGTAGCAGCGCCAGCGGCCGACCGAGAGTGAAATAAACCAACATGAGGACGAGGATACAGAAGAGCGCCAGCATGGTGAGCGTCACCTGCAGATCGCTCCAGACTTCGTCGATCTCATTGTGCGAATCGGTTGCGAGCAGAATTGATCCGTAGCGCGCGAAAGGCTGCGGCAAAACGAGGTGGACGACCTGCGGGTCGCGCGCAATCAAATGATTGAACCAGAGCGGCGATGGATCGGACGGAATGAGCAGCATGGACTTGGCGATCGGCAATCCCTGGTCATTCATCAGAAAAGCCTGGACGTGCCGGTTGCCGTCAAAGTCTTCGACAAGCAGTTCAAGCTGACGCAGCGGATTGGCCGCTTCTTCCGCGTCGTCGGTGGCGTTCTGGACGGTACGGACGCCGACGCTGAGCGCTGCGGTCATCTCGGTGTCGATCTTTTTGAGCGCGTCGAGATAAATGAGAATACAGCCGACGCCCAGCGTGAAGAGCAACACGCAAGCGATCGAAACGATGAGGCGTGACCGAAGTGACAAAGCGAATTTACCGAGCGAGATCAGAATTCTCGTAACCGAGACGATATAGATCAGGTCGGCGTTGCCGACGAAGGAATTATGCCATTTTTTGCTTTTCTGAGAGTTCTCAAAATACGCCGGAAATTATCTCGCGGCTGACGCGCCGCGGTCGAAGACGTTCTGTGCCCGTTGGCGATGCGCATTTGCGTACAACCGATGTTCCGTTCAGGAAATAATGCCAACAATTGGCGAGAATATTTCTAATCAGAATTTCCGCTATTTCCATTCTTCGCATTCGGAGAACACGCCACAGCGCGCTTAAGGGTTCGATCTCGAGCCAAGGTCCGCGAGATCGGGAATTGTTGGCAATTGTTTTGTCTTGAATTGGCTGGCTGCCTTTTCCATTTCTACGCAATCGTATCGATGTTCAATTTGGCGAGGAGCAAATGTCTAAACGATTAGGTCCTGTTGTGATGATTTCCGGCGCTCTCGGTCTTCTGGCGGCGCCTCTTGTGTGTCCGGCGTTGTTTTCAGGTAAAGCCGCGACCGCGCTAACTGCCGCGGACACCGACAGCGACGGCACGCTCGATCTGAGCGAAGTGAAGGCCGCTGCCGCCGCCGAATTCGACAAGCTCGACACCGACAAAGACGGCACGCTCGACGCCAAAGAAGTCGGTGATCGTATCACCCAGGAGAGTTTCGCGTCCGCGGATCCCGATAAGGATGGGAAGCTATCGAAAGACGAATATGTCGCACTCGCAGTATCGCTGTTTAAAGCCGCTGATCCGGACGGCGACGGCACCCTTGATGCCAAGGAATTGCATTCGGACGCTGGCATGCAACTCGATCATGTCATCGAGTAGCAAGAGAACATGATCCGACTGTCTAGGCGGCTGACCGGGTCGATATCGTGACACGTGCGCGGCGTGATGGCACCGCGCACGCTTGCGTTTGTGATGTCGCCGGCGTCAGAGCCGAGGAAGGGCTTCACCGAGACCGCCTGGCCTACCATGTGGGTTCGGCGGTCCTGATCCCGCCCGATTGATGGTCGAACAGCCGCCGGTAATGGCCGTCATTCTTTGCCAGCAATTCGGAATGGGTGCCATCTTCGACAATGCGCCCCTGATCGAACACCAGGATGCGGTCGAGAGCGCGGACGGTCGACAGGCGGTGGGCGATGATGATGGCCGTCCTGCCCGCCATCAACCTTTCGATCGCGTCCTGGATCAGCACTTCGGACTCGGAGTCGAGACTCGATGTCGCTTCATCAAGGATTAGGATTGGTGCATCCGCCAAAAAGGCCCGGGCCAGCGCCACGCGCTGGCGTTCCCCGCCTGACAGCTTGACGCCGCGCTCGCCGACCAGCGTGCGATACTGCCGAGGCAATGCCGCGATGAATTCATGCGCATTGGCGAGCCGGGCCGCCTGCTCGATTTCGTCCTGGGTGGCGTCGGGGCGCGAATAGGCGATATTCTCGGCCAGGCTTCGATGGAACAGGATCGGTTCCTGGGCCACGATGGCGATTTGCCGGCGTAGGGAATCCTGCGTCGCCCGGGCAACGTCGTGTCCGTCAATGCGCACGTATCCGCGTCTCACGTCGTAAAACCTCTGGATGAGCTTGACGAAGGTGGTCTTGCCGGACCCCGACCGGCCGACCAGCCCGACGCGCTGACCAGCCGGAATGACAATATTCAAGTCCTCATATAACGGGCGATCGTGCCCCTCGTAGTGGAAGCAGACATGTTCAAATCTGATCTCGCCGGCACTGACACGGAAAGGTGTGGCCTCCGGATGATCCTCAATGCCGAGCGCCTCGCCATGAATCTCGACGAGTTCCTCCATATCGTTCACGGAACGCTGTAGATGTTGCACATGCTGTCCAACGTCGCGCAGGTAGCCGTGGATCACGAAATAGGTCGTCAACACATAGACAATGTCGCCGGGTGAAGCGAGGCCCAACCACCACAGCCGAAGCCCCACGCCACTCACGGCCGCGCGCACGCCCCAAAGGAGCAGCAACTGTGCCGTCCCGCTCCATGTGGCGAAAGCCCACGTCCGGCGTGTCCGACGCGCCCATTTGGCAGCAATCAGCCGGATGCGCAGATCTTCCCGCGTCTCGGCACCGAAGGCCTTTACCACCGAGTTCGCGCCGATAGCGTCCGCCAGCATGCCGCCCATCCTCGTGTCCCAGCGGTTTGAAAGGCTGGCGGCAGGAGCGACGATGCGTGTCGACAGGCCTATGGCGACTATCACATAGGCGGACGAGCCGATGGCCATGGTCAGTCCGAGCATCGGTGAGTGCAAGCTAAGCAGGATCATGGTGCCGATCAGCACGACGAACGCGGGGAGTAGGGAGAACAGTAACACGTCGTTCAGCTGGTCGACGGCCCACATGCCGCGCGTGATCTTGCGCACGACTGATCCTGCGAAACTGTTCGCATGCCAGTCGGTCGAAAAACGTTGCACGCGATGGAATGCATCGCGCGTCGCATCCTGCATGATCCGGAGCGTAAAGGTGATGATCTCCGCCATCGCGATCTGCCGGGTGAAAAGCGGAAGCAATCCAAGCAGGGTCATAATGCCGAAGGCGGTAAGCGCATCATGGCGACCGGCGGGGCCATGTGTCAGGGCATCCGCGAGGGAACCGGCGTAGAGCGGCAGAAAGACATCGGCGAGCGTACCGACGGCCACAGCCAGCATGATCGCGACGACCCGCGGCTTCTGACGGGCCCAATGTCGAAAAGTGAAGGCGAGTACAAGCGAAATGACGCCGGCCCGGCCACGCGGAATCTTTTGGGTCATGCCAATGCGGTGTCGGCTCACCGCCCCTGAGAGATATGGGATTCGAAGGAAAAAGCGGACGTAGGGCCCGCTACGGTTGGCTCAGGCTATTCCGGAGCCGCGAACGAAGGCGCGAAGCGTATAACGTGCAGTCATCAACGCGCCCTCCCTTCTACAATTGGCAGATGGCGCCACTATACTGGCGACTTGAATCATTGGTCAAGGGGGGGCGCACGCTTGCGTTTTGTGACGCCGCCGGCGTCAGAGCCGAAGAAGGGCTTCACATCGGCGCGTGATCTGCGCTGCGCTCGGAGCGGCAATTATCAGAACATTTGGAAGACGCGCGAGGAACAATTGGCAAAGCGGTCCTGTCTGGTGAAACGCGCCGTTCGGATCGGCTATTGATTCATTGCACGCGCCAATGTTCAAACATTGATCTCTCGGAGTATCATCGTCGCCATGCAAAGAATCGTTGCCTCATCGCTGCTTATGATCGCAATCGCAAATTCCGCGTGGGCAGGGAGGCTTCCCGACGCCAAGCACGTGGAGACAAATGTCATGCTTTGCGATTCACCAGAGCATGCCATCGATTACGCGATTGCCATCAACAAGGGCGACGTCGACGAAGAAGCGCAGAATGCGGTCGGCAAAGCCGCGGGCCGCGAGGTCTGCGATAAGTATATCGGCCCCGCATCGATCGGCGAGCGGCGGGTCATATCGCAAAATGGCGTTGTGTATGACGTGAGCGCTTACGAATTCGAAGGCGTCGGCGCGATGAAATGGTCGGCGGTCCCGCAGAATTAGTTCAATAATCGACGGCCACCAGGCGAAACGGCAACTTCGGTTTTTGGCCTTTCTTCGCGGGATCAAAGAGATAGGGCAGTTGACCCTCCGCGACCCAGGTCGTGCCGTTCGCGCGTGCAACGCCTGTCGGCGCGTTAAAGCCGCCGCTGATCGTATCGACGACCGCTTCGGCGCCTTCGATCGTTATGCGATCGAGCCGTCCGGCGCCTTCGACCAACAGAAAAGCGTCACCCCAGATCGGGCGCAGCGCGTCCGCAAGAACCAGCGGCCGCGAGATCGAGATGAGAATCGGCGTGGCCGGCTTTCCATCATCGACGGGAATGCGGAAGAATTTTCCCTCCGTATAAGTATCGACATAAACCGTCCCATCAGAGGCCACCGCGATGCCGTCGAGGCCGATGCCGTGCGCCGGCTGAAATTGCGGATCCGCCAGCCAGACGTCGAGTTGCCCGGTCTGGCGATTTAATTTCAGAATCTGCGGCGCGGCGGAATTGGAGACATAGACACTGCCGTCATGCGCGACGGCGATGTCATTGCAGAGCGTTTTTGCGCCCGGAAGCTTTGCCTTGAACTTGCCTTGGCCGCTCTTGAGATCATAGCCGATCAGCAGGCCTTGGGGGCCAGCCGAAGAGAAATCGTTCGAACAGACCCATAGTGTCTGCGACCTGATATCGGCAAGAACGCCGAAGATCGATTTGCTGCCAAAGGCGCCGGGCGCAATCCAGGATTCGGGTTTCGTCGTGCCAGCCAGCACGCGAAGCACGCCGCCAACGCCGGCGCTGCCGATATACAGCGTTCCGTCTGCCGTGGCTGAAATGCTTTCCGGGAAAGCCCGATCGCCGGGGAGGGGAATGGTCTTCGGTGCGCGCGCCGCTTGGCCATCGGCGGTCATTGCCGCGAGATAAATTAGAAGCGCGATTGCGCCACAGCCTAAAGACCCGACACGCACGCCAGCCTCCCGTCATTCCCCAAGTCGTTCCCCAAGTCACGCATCGCCGATCCGCGGCGCGTCCTTGATGAGGCGACGGTTTAGTCGACATGAACGTTGGCAGGCAATGCCCGTTTGTATGGTTGGGCATTATAAGTGTGTCGCGAGGAGAATAACTCCAGATGTCTTGCGACTTGCTCCCTCAAATTGAGGAAAATGACCGTCAAAGATGCCAGGATCGGGGATGCCCCTCAACCGCGAAAACGCGCTCGGCCACCCAGGCGAGCTTGCCATCTTCGCGAAAACGCAGCGCGGTGAGTTTGTATATAAAACCTGCACTGATCATCGTCTTCTGTTCCTGGACGAAAGCCACGCCGACATAACGTCCGCAGACTTCTCGTTTGGCGATCTTGCCCACAATGTTCTTGGCAAAGTCCTCCTCGGCGTTGTTCGCGACGGCGTCGGCAAAGTCGACCGCATATTCGGCCGTTTCGCAGAGATAACGGTCGACCGCATAGGGGCCGTCTTGGGGAGCGCGGTCAGTCGCGTTGATCATCGAGGAAAACGCGAGCGCGGCGATGGCGGCAGCGATCATGCCAATCTCCCGTTCAGTGCGGATTTCTTCCCGCCGATTAGAACAAACTTCCCGGAAATGAACGTGAGCCATTTCCCGAGCCAGGTCCAGAGGCTTTTGCTCCGGCAACTTTGCGCACCACGCCTCATGGTGTGCAGGCTCTGCGTCGGCACACCAAGGATAAATTGAAATCCTTGAGCCGTTTATTCCCGAAAATTTCTATGAATAAGCGGCGTGTTAAGAAGAACAACTCCAACAGACCGAAGACTAATTGTCCTTGATATTCAATATCATGGCCATGTATAGCTTGCATCAATAAGTTACCGCGTCGATGCCAGGCATGAATGCGGTTAACAGACAACAATATAGTCAGTCTTTTTCCAACTATACTTCTTATTCGTGTTGTTTTCCGGTCGTTGGGCCGGGCGCGGGTATTGAGGCAAGGGAGTTGGGAAGGTGAGGGAGAAGCCCATGCACAGCAGCACAGTAAAGAGTAGGGTGTTGACGTCGGTGTCGCTCGTGGCGGCGCTTGCGGCGTTGCAATTTTGCACGCCGATGGCAAATGCCAACGAGAAGCTCATTGAGCTCTCGAAAAGCAATGACAATTACGTCATGCCTGGCCGCAACTATAATGCGGACAATTACAGCCCGGATACGCAGATCAACACGTCGAACGTCAAGGATCTGCGGGTTTCCTGGTCGTTCTCGACCGGCGAGCTCAACGGTCACGAGGGAACACCGATTGTCGTCAACGGCAAGATGTTCATCAATTCGCCGTTCCCGAACGCCGTCTTCGCCCTCGATCTCGACAATCCCGGTAAGATCCTGTGGCAATATCATCCGAAGCAAAATCCGGCCGCACGGTCTGTTGCCTGTTGCGACCTCGTCAATCGCGGTCTGGCCTATTGGCCGGGCGACGATAAGACGCCGGCGCTCATTTTCTCCAATCAGCTCGATGGCAATGTCGTCGCGTTGAACGCGGAGACGGGCGACCTCTACTGGAAGGTCGAAAATTCCGACATCCATGTCGGCTCGACGCTGACGGTTGCGCCCTATGTCGTCAAGGACGAGGTTCTCGTCGGTTCTTCCGGCGCCGAGCTTGGTGTCCGCGGCTATGTCACGGCTTATGACGTGCATGACGGCTCGCAGAAGTGGCGCGCTTACGCCACCGGCCCGGATGACGAAATCAAGCTCGGAAAAGACTTTAACGAGCACAATCCGCAGTACGGTCAATTCGGCCTCGGCACGTCGAAGACGTGGCAGGAGAACACCTGGAAAATCGGCGGCGGCACCAATTGGGGCTGGTATGCCTATGATCCGGGCACCAACATGATCTACTATGGCTCAGGCAACCCGTCGCCGTGGAATGCGACGATGCGCCCGGGCGATAACAAATGGACGATGACGATCTGGGGCCGCGATGTCGACACCGGCATTGCTCATTTCGGCTACCAGAAGACCCCGCATGACGAGTGGGATTATGCCGGCGTCAACGTCATGATGCTCTCGGACGAGAAGGCCGATGACGGCTCGGTCCACAAGCTGCTCACGCATCCTGACCGCAACGGATTCATCTATACGCTCGACCGCACCAACGGTGATCTCTTCACCGTGGGTAAGATCGACGGCACGATGAACTGGGCCAAGGACGTGAACTTCAAGAACGGCCAGCCGATCCGCGATCCGGAATATGCGACCTACATGGACCATCAGGCCCATGACGTGTGCCCGTCGGCGATGGGCTATCACGATCAGGCGCATGATTCCTACGATCCGACAAAGCAGCTGTTCTTCATCGACGCGAACCATATCTGCATGGATTGGGAGCCCTTCATGCTGCCCTATCGTGCCGGTCAGTTCTTCGTCGGCGCGACGCTGCATATGTATCCCGGCCCGAAGGGCGATCGTCAGAACTTCCTCGGCCTCGGCCAGGTGAAGGCTTATGACGCCGTCCACAAGTCGTTCAAGTGGCAGGTGATGGAGCGCTTCGCGGCGTGGGGTGGTTCGTTGGCCACGGCCGGCAACCTCGTCTTCTACGGCACGCTCGACGGCTATATCAAAGCGCGTAACAGCGACACCGGCGAGCTTCTGTGGAAGTTCAAGCTTCCGTCGGGCACCATCGGCTACCCGATGACCTACGAGCATAAGGGCATCCAATACGTCGCCATCTATTATGGCGTCGGCGGATGGCCGGCGGTCGGCATGGTGTTCGATCTTCAGGATCCGACGGCTGGTCTCGGCGCGGTTGGTGC
Organism: Pseudomonadota bacterium; assembly: GCA_040756295.1. Taxonomy (GTDB): domain Bacteria; phylum Pseudomonadota; class Alphaproteobacteria; order Rhizobiales; family Beijerinckiaceae; genus Methylovirgula. The sequence continues at coordinate 32,031 of JBFLZN010000005.1, forward strand.
GTTCAAGAACCTGCAGCATTGGACGCAGCAGGGCGGTGGCTTGATGGTCTTCTCACTGAACGGCCAGAGCCCCTATACGCAGGACGTCAACCTCGACGAATACAGCACGACTGTTACCCAAGGCGGCGACTAAGCCGTTCTTCGCTCCCGCTCCGCCTCACAGCTTCCCGGCGGAGCGGGAGTTTTTCAAGCGGCTTGGCGCGGCCGGGCCAGGCGTACGGTTGCAAATTCATCAAGATGGCGTGTCATGACAGTTTCCAAAATAGCGTCGCGTGTGAAGCCATTCTTCGTACCGGTTCTCGGCGGCCTTTCACTCTGCCTCTCCAGCGCGATGACTTATGCGGCGCCGGTCCCGGCCTCGCCCGTCGCGGAGAGCGGCGATGTTCTCCGCGTTTGCGCCGCCAACCAACCGCCTTATTCGATTAAGGGCGGCGGCGGTTTCGAGAACAAGATCGCCGTCGTGGTCGGTGAAGCGATGGGGCGTGCGGTCCAGTTCGTTTGGTCCGATCGTCCGGCGATCTATCTCGTCCGCGATTATCTCGACAAAAAGGCTTGCGATCTCATCGTCGGGCTCGACAGCGGCGATCCGCGCGTGCTGACCACCAAGCCTTATTATCGCGCCGGCTATGTCTTCATCACACGTACGGCCGATCATCTCGACATTCATTCCTGGCGCGATCCGCGGCTGTTGAAGTTCGACCACATTGCGGTGGCGTTCTGGACGCCGGCGGAGGAAATGCTCCACCAAATCGGCAAGTACGATGACGACTTCAATTACGAGAAGTCGCTGGTCAATTACCGTTCGGCGCGCAACGAATATATCCAGGTCGATCCGGCTCGCATGGTCGGCGAAGTCGCCAACGGCAATGCGCAGATCGCCGCGGCCTTTTCGCCGGAGGTTGCGCGGCTGGTCAAGGAATCGTCGGTGCCTTTGACGATAACACCGGTCGATGACGATACGAACAAAAGCGACGGCACGAAAATCCCGGAGACATTCGATCAATCCATGGGTGTCCGCAAAGACGACGCGGCGCTCCTTGCGCAGGTCAACGCGGCGCTGGTGAAGGCGGCGCCGGATATTGAAGCCATCCTCAAGGATGAGGGAATCCCGCTGTTGAAGCCGCATTCCTGATTAATCGGGGCATCTCGATCCTGTCGTGATGCCTCATCTTCTTCGACAATGATGGGTTCCTTAGACATGAATATGAAGAAAATGATCGCGCTCTACGGCGGACTGGTGATCGGGGTTGGCTCTGCGGCCTACGCGGCTGATCCGAAGCCGGAGCCGGTGCCGCCGACCTCGCTTCAGCTGATGACAACGGTCGACGGTACGCCGATTGATCTTAGCACCTCGCTGCCGACAGGCCGCGACACGCCCGGGGTCCTGAAGTTTTTGCAGACCGGCGTCGATCCTTATATCGACGATCAGAGCTGTCTGCGGCTTGGCCAGAGCCTGTTCTTAAGCGACTGCTCGGGCTGCCATGGCCAAATCGGCGAGGGCAAGATCGGCCCGGGTCTCAACGACGATTATTGGACCTATCCCAAGAACGTGCACGACCAGGGCATTTTCGAGACCGTCTACGGCGGCGCGCGCGCGATGATGGGGCCGCATAATCAGGATCTGACGCTCGATCAATTCATGCAGGTCATCGCCTGGGTCCGTCATCTCTACAAGGATCCCGTCAAGTTCGCCTATTGGCTGAACGACGCGCAAAAGAAGAACTACACACCCTATACGGAAGCCGACGGTAAGCGGATCGCGGCGCTGCCGGCTTCGACGCCAGGCCAGTGCCAGGCGGCGGCCTTGCAAGAACAAAAGCAAGAAGAAGAGGATCAGAAGCAGTCGCAGTGAGCCGGGCAGGCCGCGCTGCATATGGGGACCGGTTTGTTACTCGCGTTCAAGCGAGGCAAGTGGAGGAAAACGCATGAAAACGTATCGTTCGTTTAACCGCATTGCGGCTCTCTTCGGTGGGGCCGTCGTCTTGACGCTTGGTACCAGCCTTGGCGCGCTTGCCTATGATGGGCAGCATTGCAAGGAGGCGGGCGTCTGCTGGGAAGCCCAGCCCGGATATCCCGATCAGCTTAAGGGATCAAAATACGACGTGAGAGGTCTCGAAGATCCGCGCGAAGTTGCCAAGCAGGGCAATTCCGAGCGCGCGATGGAAGCTCGCAATGCCAAGCGCGTTGAATATTTCAAGAAGTCCGGCAAGTGGGTTTACGATCTCGATCAGATTCCGAACTGATCCGCGACAACGCGCAAGCTGATCGTGCGGATTTTTCGCGGCGGCGCGAGATTCGTTCTCGCGTCGCATCGTGGTTGTGCCCCGCGGTAAACCCGCCTCGACAACAAAATTAAAATGGCGGCGACCCATGACGGCAGCTCCGCGTAATGTCGATTCAAATCTCGTAGCTTGGCAGCAACAGGCATTGGCGCTCGAACAGGAGGTCGCCAAGGCGGTCGTTGGCCAGGAGCGGGTCATCCATCTCTTGACCGTAGCGGTTTTTGCGCGCGGCCATGTTTTGCTCGAGGGCGATGTCGGCGTCGGCAAGACGACACTGCTGCGCGCCATCGCGCGGGCGATCGGCGGCGCCTACGAGCGTGTCGAAGGCTCGGTCGATATCATGCCGAGCGATCTCATCTATTACACCTATCTCAACGAAGAGGGCCGCCCGAAAGTTGATCCCGGCCCGGCGTTGCGGCATGGGGAAAATCTTTCGATCTTCTTCTTCAATGAGATCAATCGTGCCCGTCCACAGGTGCATTCTCTCCTGCTGCGTCTGATGGCCGAGCGCAGTGCCAATGCCTTCAACTACGACTATCGCTTTCCCTATCTCCAGGTCTTCGCCGATCGCAACAGGATCGAGAAGGAAGAGACGTTCGAATTGCCGGCCGCCGCCCGCGACCGCTTCTTCATGGAGATCGGCGTGAAGACGCCGGACGATTCGAAAATCCGCCAGGACCTCATTTTCAATCCGCGCTTCCATGATGTCGATGCGCTCGTCAGCGAGGTGAAAGAAGGCGTCATCGATTTTCGTCAATTGCCGGCTATCGCGACCACGGTTCAGAGCGCAATCCACGCTAGCCCGACCTTGCAGAAATATGTGCTCGACCTCTGGTCGGCCCTGCAAGCGCCGGCCTCCTTCGGCATAAGTTTGCCAGGGGTCGATATGGCGCGGCTCATCCGCGGCGGCGGCAGTCCGCGCGGCTTGAGCTATCTGGTGCGCGGCGCGCGCGTCAACGCCTGGCTCGCCGGGCGAGAGGCCGTGCTGCCGGAAGATATCCGCTCGCTATTTCAGGAAATCATTGCGCATCGCATCTTCCTCGACCCGGTCTATGAACTACGGCAGGAGGGTCTGACGCGCGAGCTTTGCGCCGCAATCTTCGCGGCGGTGCCGACGCCATGACGGATGTCGCCACGATTTCCTATCGGCCGCGCGAGCGTGCCGAAGGGGTCGTCGTGGGTGCTCATCGCGGCCGCAGCGCCGGCGGGCAGGGCGTCTTTCTGGATCAGGTCACTTATCTGCGTCAGCCTGATCCGCGCCGCATCGATTTGCGCCTGACGTTGCGCGATCCGTTCGAGAACATTTATGTGCGCCGCTTCGAGCAACGCCTCGCCATTGCGCTTTACGCGGTGGTCGATCTTTCCCGGTCGATGCGTTTCGAGGGCATGGCGCGGAAGATGGCGCTCGTCGGCGATCTTTGCGTCTCGCTCGCGCGATCCGCACATGAATTAGGCGACGCCTTCGGCCTCATCGGTTGCGACAGCATTGTCCGCAAAGATTTTCTTTTTCTGGCCACACGCAATCGCGGCCTCGAGCCCGAGATCGCGCGTCGGTTCCAGCAGTTCACGCCGGAAAGGCGCAGCGCGAGGGGCCTCGCGGAGGCGGCGTCTTATCTCGCCGGGAAGCGCAAGCTCGTTTTTCTCATTTCGGATTTCCGCATGCCGCTGGGCGACGTCGAAACAATACTCGAATCGTTGTCGCGTCACGACATCGTGCCGATCATGGTTTCCGATTCGGCCGAGGAGACGGAACTGCCGTCTTTCGGTCTGATCGAGGCGCAGGATCTCGAGAGCGGCGCGCGCCAAATCGTCTTCATGCGCCCGGCCTTGCGCCGGCGCTGGCATTCGGAAGCGGAGGCCAGGCGTCGGGCGCTTAACAATCTTTTCCTCCAATATGGGCGCCCGGCATTCGAGCTGAAAGACAGTTTCGATGCCGACGCTCTCTCGCGGCATTTGTTGGAGGTTTGAGCGAAGTCATGGGCAAGGCCGCGTTTGCACTGTTTTTTCTGTTCACCTCGTCGATTGTCGCGCAGGCGCAGGTCCAGTCCGTCAATGTCAAAATGCCGCGTCTCTTCGGCCATTTCGTCGGCGACGTGTTGAGAGACCAGGTTGACGTGCGCGTGGACGACGGCGTCGAGCTTGTCGCGGCGTCGGTGCCGCAGCCGGGGCCGCTCAACCAATGGCTCGAGCTTGTCGGCAGCCGCGTCGAAACCGCGCGTGACGACGGTGCGAAGCTTTATCGATTCTATTTTGCCTACCAGACGTTCTATCCTGCGCTCGATGCGCGGCAATTAGATGTTCCGGGTCTTACGCTGTCGTTCAAATCCGGCGATCATATCTACCCCGTCCAGGTTCCGGCCTGGTCGTTCGGCATTTCGCCGCTGCGTGAAATCTTGCCGCCGGCCAAGGCGTCGGGCGGGCAATATATGCAGCCCGATGTGCCGCCGCGCCTCTATGATCTGCGGCGCGACAGCGCGGTCGCATTTGGCCTTCTCGCTGCGACCTTGGCGGCCTTCGTCCTGCTTGCGTATCATCTCGCCTGGTGGCCGTTTGGGGCGCGCGCGAACCGCCCATTCACCGAGGCCGCGCGTCGTATCCGTCGGCTGCTGGCCGGTGCGGGGAGCACGCCGGACTATCGCGAGGCGCTCGTCATTCTGCACCGCGCCGTCGATACGACTGCGGGCCATGCCGTCTTTTCAGAAGATGTCCCGGCTTTTCTTTCGCAACATCCGGCCTTCGCGCAGCTCAGGGAGGAGTTCACGCGGTTTTTCGTCGGCTCGCAGAGCGCCTTCTTCGGCGAAAACCAGACCGCGGCGGTCGCCGCCTTCAGCCCGGCGGAGCTGCAGCAGTTCAGCAATCAGCTCGCTGCCGCGGAAAGGTCGGCGCCATGAACTATATGGTCGCAAATCCGAATATTTTGTGGTTGCTGCTTCTGGCGCCAATCCCTTTCATCGTGCCGGCATTGCGGCGCGCCCCCTTTCCTTCGCTTGACGGAATCCCGCGCGACGGGCTGTCCTCATTCATTGGCTTTGCCATCAAAGCCGCGGCGGCGCTGGCGATCGCGGCCGGCGTGATCGCGCTCGCGCGGCCTTACCGGATCGCAGAGAACGTGAAGCTGCTCGCCACCGGCGCGCATGTCGTGATCTTGATGGACCGTAGCCTCAGCATGGATTTCACCATGGACGATGACGAGGTCGGGGCCGGCAAGGAATCGAAAACCCAAATTGCCACGCGGATGCTGACGGATTTCGTCGACCGCAGCCCGCATGACCAGTTTGGCGTCGTCGCATTTTCAAGCGCGCCGGTTTATGTTCTGCCGATCAGCGGCCATCGTGACGCGGTGAAGGCGGCGCTTAAGGCGCTGCAGCGGCCCGGCATCGAGGGTACCAATGTCGGCCTCGGTTTGCAGCTCGCGCTCAACATGATCGGCCACGACCCGCAGGCGACATCGCCAGCGATTCTTTTCGCCTCCGATGGCGAATATGGCGGCGCCGGATTTTTTCAGCTCGACTTACAGGATGCTCTTCGCAAAATCTTTCAGCGCGAGCACGCGCATCTCTATTGGCTCTTTCTGCGCGCGCATAAGGGCAATGAGGATGTTTTCGCGCCGCCGCCAAAGGGGCAAGAGGATTCGCCGCATACCAAGCCCGAACGGCACATGGACCTTTTCTTCAAGACTCTTGGCGTGACCTATCGCGTCTTCTGGGCGGACAGCCCGCATGCGATCCAAGATGCCGTCGCGGAGATCAATCGGCTGGAGACACGGCCGGTCACTTACGACGAGCAGATCCCGCGCGTCGATGTGACACCGATTTTCTATGTCATTGCCGCCTTCGCTTGTTTTCTGCTGGTTCTGGCGAAATTCCTGGAGACCGGTTTCCGGCACACGCCGGCGGTCGGCCGAAGAGGTGTCGCATGACGGCTCATGCTCTCGCGCATCCTTTCGGTCTCGCGCTGGCGCAAGTTTTGGCATTTTGGCGGCGCATAAGGACGGTGGCGCTCGTCGCGCTCGTTATTGTTCTCGCCCTCGCGACGGCGGCGGCCTTCGCAATCTGGGCGCGGGACGCCGGGCGCAATCGGACGATTGCGGGGCTCGCGGACAATCACGATATCGCCGTCGCCCAGAACGCCGCACCGAAACTTCTCTTTGCGCGCGCCTATTTCCTGATCACGCATCGCCGCCTCGACGATGCGCAAGCGATGACAAGCCTCTTCGACCTGCGCGGCAACGACAAGGCGCGGGCCGATTTGCACTACGATCTCGGCAACGGCCGGTTGTTGGCCGCATTCGACAAGATCGACAGTGCCGATTTCGATGCGGCCGGCGCACTCGTCGGCCTCGCGCAGGAAGATTATATCGAAGCAATGCGCCTCAATCCCGATGATTGGGACGCGCGCTACAATTTCGATGTGGCCGCGCGGCTCGTGCGCCAATATCCGAGCTTCACGAACTATCCCGACCCGCGCCGTGCTGGGCCGCGGCCGATATGGACGGAACTCCCCAATGTGCCGCGAGGGGAGCCGTGAGCCGGCCTTGCTTTCGGGACGCGCGTTTCTGGCTGCTGCTGGCAGCCTTTCTCTGCTTCCTGGGCGCGCTGGTGATCCCGTCCGCACGCGAGGGGACGAGCACGATCGATGTCCTCTTCACGGTCGACATCACGGGCAGCATGAATACCCGCGATTACACCGAGGACGGCCGTCCGATCAGCCGGCTCGACCATATCAAGGCGGTGCTGCGGCAGACGCTCATCGCTTTGCCATGTCAATCGCGCGCCGGCGTCGCGCTCTTTGCCGAGCGGCGCATCTTTTTGCTCTTCAACCCGATCGAGGTCTGCGCCAATTTCTCGCCGATCATGGGCGCCGTTTCCGCGCTCGACTGGCGCGAGGGCTGGGAGGGGGACAGCCACATTGCCGATGGCCTCTACAAGGCGATCGCGCTGGCCAGCGATCTTCATTCCGATCTCGTTTTCATGACCGATGGCCAGGAGGCGCCGCCGCTTCCTTGGAGTGGAGGCCCGGAATTTGACGGCAAGCCTGGCGCCGTGAAAGGGCTGGTTACGGGCGTCGGCGGCTATCCGCTCTCGCCGATTCCAAAGTATGACAATAACGGCCGCGAGGTCGGTTTCTATGGTGAGGGCGATGTGCTTCAGGAAAGCCGCTTTGGCATACCGCCGCCCGATGCCGTGAACCGGCCGGGCTATAACCCGCGCAATGCGCCGTTCGGCGACGTGCAGGTCAATAATAATGAACATCTATCATCGGTGCGCGAGCCCTATCTCAAGGGCTTGGCCCAAAGGACCGGAATGACCTACACGCATCTCACCGACGCGCCGTCGTTCATTGAGGCTTTGCAGACTCACGCGACGTCGCATCCCGTGGCTGTGCAAGTTTCGCGTGGACCTATTGCTGCGGCTTTGGGGCTTTTCTGCCTCGGCTGCGTCTACGTCGTGCTGCCGCTCCTATCCTGGCTCGGAAAGCGACGCGCCAGATGGCAAAGCGCCGGCCACGAACTGCCGGTCGCAGCGGAATGAGCAGCAAATGAAGCGCTTTTCTTTCCACGTGGAATGGCTCCGGCTTGGCGCCGCGGTGGCGTTCGCCGGCATCATACTGCCGGCTTGGAGCGCGACGCCGGATGTCATTGCGCGCGGCGGCTATCTCACACGCATCACCGGGTGCGTCGGCTGTCACACGCCGCGCACGCGCGATGGCGATGTCGTCGAAGCTCGGCTGATGTCGGGCGGCGATCATCCGATCGCCGGTAATCTTGGGCGCGTCTTCCCGCCAAACGTCACGCCGGACAAAGCCACAGGGCTCGGGACTTGGGCAGTCACCGATATCGCCAAGGCGATCACGACAGGCCGAACCCCCGATGGCCGCATTCTTTCGACGGCGATGCCGTGGCGCACGCAGTTCAGCAATTTGACAGAGTCCGATGCGCTGGCGATAGCGCTTTATCTGAAATCCCTGCCGGCCATCCGCAATACAGTGCCATCGCCAATTGCGTCGTCCAAGAGATAATCACGGCACCACCGCCAAGTCGCGCGGCCCCGCGGCGACATCGATGCGGCGAAGCTCCTTGTCATGCGCGAGATCGACGACCGATACCGCATCGGAAAACCAATCTGTGACATAGGCCGTCGCATTATCGGCCGCCACGACATCCTCCGGATAGCGGCCCACGCGGATCTCGCCGAGCGTCTTTAAGCTTTCGGCATCGAGCACCGCAAGCGCGTTTTTGGCCTGTATAGTGACAAGCAATTGCCGGCCGTCCGGCGTGATGGCGACGCCATAGGGCATGGGACCGACATGAACAGTCGCGAGGACTTTGAGATTTTGCGCGTCAATGACACTCACGTCATTGCTGCGCACATTGGCAGCGTAGACCCGTCCGGTTTTTGCCGAATAGACGAGCGCGAAAGGCGCCGCGCCGACCGGGACGCTCTTGAGCATTGTCAACGTGCGCGAATCGTAGACGCCGACAGTGTTGCTCTCGCGCTCGCAGACGAAAAGGAGGTGATCTCCGGCATCGAGCACGAGATGCGCCGGTGAGCGGCCGATTTTTACCTCGCGTAGCGGCCGCCCGGTATTCGCATCGAGTGCGGAGAGAAGATTGCGTGTCCAATCGGTGACGAAGAGGCGGTTTGTACCGCCGTCGAAAACAATGCCGAAAGGCATGCCCGGGTAGGGGAAATGCGCAATTGCCTTCCCGCTCTGCGGATCGACAACGCTTATCGTGTGATGTTCGGGATGGGTGACGAACAATCGCCTTCCATCCGGCGTCGGGCTAATGACGACAGGGCCCGGAAGGCTCGAAAAAGCCGTCAAATTATTCGTGCCGGCCGTGATTTTCGCGATCTGGTTGCCGTCCTGGCTCGTCGCATAGATGCGCGGCGCCGCCGCGGCGGCTTGTACCGCCGTGGCAAGCGCGATGGCCAGCGTCAGGCTCCGCGCGGAAATCACTTCTTTTCGGCGAGCGTCTTGAGATTTTTCAGGCCGGTCTCGAAGAAGTCCGTCATCGCCTTGATCGCATCGGGATCGTCGAGGCCGGGCGGCGGCTCGTTGCTCGTATCGCCGCGGTAAAAGCGGCCGATCCAATCGACCTGCGAACCCGCCGCGGTCGGCGTCACGGTGATCGTCGCGGAATAGAAACTGACCGGAAAGACCTTCACGTCATCGTCGACGCGGCGATACGAATAAGTCATTGCCTTCGCGTCGTAGTCGGTCTGGGCGTCGGTGATTTTGCCGCCGCGCTTCAGCGTCAAAATCCGCTCCTGGCCTTGATCCGGATCGGATGCGGCCACGCTTGAGACAACGGCGGGGTTCCAAGTGTTGATCTTGGCGAAATTTCCGATGATGCCCCAGACCACGTCCGGCTTCGCGGCGATATCGATCTTTTCTTCGATCTTCTTCGGCGCAGCGCCATGCGCCAGCGCGCCAGTCGCGCTCATACCAACGACAGCGCAAACGCCCGCGCCGCGCGCAAGCCAATCCAAGGCGCGCGCACCCACTCCCGGTATATTCATGATTCTCCCGCCGATCCTCGTACAGACACGCCTCTATGTGCATCATACAAAGATGAGCGCAAATGAATAAATCGAGTTAGCAAGTATAGAGAGAAACAATCCATTCGGATCGTGATTTGTGCAAATCTGGATCGGACAAATCACAAATCGCCGGAAACGATCACGCGATCATTTCACTATATCCCTGTTCTAGCGGGAAAGAATGGAGTCCGCTTTTGCCAAGGATGCTGAAGTCTAAATAAACAGAATGCGTTAAAGATAAAGTCTCTCTTAGTGGTCAAATTCAGGAGAGGCGGGATTATGTTTCGAAGCCGAATATTTAGCGCGGCGTCCGCCGATTAGAAGTCGATGATGTTCCGATCCACCAAAGCCTCCGCTTCGTTGCGAACGCGTCTCGTTCTCATTCCGCCCGTCTTTCTGCTTTTTGGAATCATAGCGGCCATCGGCGCGACCTTGTTCGACGCGCCGGATCGTATTGCTGCTGAAACAGCATCCGGCCTTACGATCGGTGCAAATCTCATTACTTACGCGCTCGACGATATTCGCGTTTCAGCCGACCCGGATTCCGCGCTCGATCGGTTGAAGGAGGAGCTTTCTCACGTCCGTCATATCCGCGTTGGCTTTCGTCCTTCCGGGGACGCACCGGCAATCGGCGCCATCACGCCGGAGCGCGCCAAAAGCGCGCCAGCTTGGTTCGTCAATCTGTTCGCGCCGCGCCGGCTCACGGAGACGTTCCCCGTCATCTTCGAGGGCGAGCGACGTGGTGAGCTCGTAATGACCGCAGAGCCCGGAGACGAAGCCGGCGAAGTATGGGATGAGCTGCTTTTTTTGATCGGCCTCCTGTCGGCCATTTCGATCGGTATCGTGCTTCTGACCTGGCTCGCCGTCAATTATACTTTGCGGCCGTTGCGCGCTCTGGTTGAAGGCTTGGACCAGTTGGAGCATGGCCAGTTCGGCGGCATTGACAAAATCCGCGTAGCGGAGCTGCAACGTGTCGGCGATCAGTTCAATCGCCTGGCCAAGTCTTTGGCGCGCACGGAGGCCGATAACCGCTTGCTGATTGATGAGCTTATGTCGATACAGGAGTCCGAGCGGCGTGAACTGGCGCGCGAGCTGCACGATGAGTTTGGTGCTTCGCTTTTCGGCATCAGGGCGTCGGCGTCTTGTGTCGTGGAGGTGGCGACGGCCGGAGGACCGATCGGGCCGCGCCTGAGGGAGATAATCGACCGCGCCAATTCCATCTCCTCGCTCGCGGACGCGATTCAAAAGCACAATTATCGTATCCTTGAACGCATCCAGCCGATCGTCCTCAAGGAGCTGGGCTTGCTCGACGCCCTCCGACATTTGGCCGGCGCCTGGAGCGAGGCGCACCGGGGCGTGGTCTGTACGATCAAATTGCCTGAGGCACAGGTCGATCTCGACGACGATGCGAATCTAACGATCTATCGTATCGTCCAGGAGTGCCTGACCAACGTCGCCCGACATTCCAAAGCGAATTCCGTTCAGATCAGCGTCCAGGCGTTTGGAGATCAGCGCATGATCCTGCGCGTCGCTGACAATGGCGTGGGTTTGCCGGAAGGCTTTCGTTTTGGTTTCGGATTTCTTGGCATGAGCGAGCGCGCGCGAAAGCTCGGCGGAAATTTGCGCGTGTCGAATGGTCGACGCGGCGGCACCATCGTCGAGGTCTCGATACCATTGCTCGGTACTGAGATCGCCAGGGCAGCTGAATGAAGTTCAGAGCAGTCATAGGATAAGACATGGAATCGAATGAACGCGTTAAAGTGCTGGTGATCGAGGATCATCCCATCGTCCGGGACGGATGCCAGCGCATTCTGAATCGACGAGTCGATCTTGAGATGATCGAGGCGAGCACCGCCGCGGATGGACTCGTCGCCAACAAATCGATGTTACCCGACGTTATCGTGCTCGATATCGGGTTGCCGGATTCAAGCGGCCTGGAGATCTTGCCGAAGCTTTTGGCAGAGAATGACAGGGCCGCGATCATCGTCCTCAGCATGTACGGAACGCAAGGTTTCGTAACGTCCGCTCTTGAGAAAGGCGCTGTGGGTTACATCACTAAAAATGACGACCCAAATACGATATTGATGGCCATCGATAAGGTCCGCGGCGGCGAGGTCTATATCGGCCAGGCCGTGGCACAGACACTTGTCATGACCAGCATGTCTCCATCGATCGACCCGCTGCGCGATTTGAGCGACAGAGAACGCCATATCATTGCGCTGCTGGGCGCCGGCCATAGCCTCACTGAAATTTCGGTGGAACTCAATCTCGGCTATAAAACCGTCGCCAATGCCGTATCGCTCATGAAACAGAAGTTAAAAATTGCCACGACGACGGCGCTGGTTAAATTCGCCGTCGAGCACAATCTAAAAGCAACAATGCCAAGTTGAAGATGGCCACGCTGGCGGGCCGTCCGCGGGCAGGGCGGACAGCCGGCAGTGTTTCGCGAAGCCCAACTGCAGAATTGTTTAAAAGCGCGCCCCAACCGGCGCGCTTTTCCGCATCGCGGTCTCAGTTCGCTAAGCCGCTGTCGACCATTTTGGATTGCCTTGGCCTTCCAGTTGCGCCTTGAAGTCCGCGAATCCAAGCGTCACGGTCGGCTGCATATTCTCGTCAAGGAATTCGTAGAGCGGTCCCTCGACATTGCGATTGCTGAAAAAGACGATGGCGTCTTCATCGCCGCCGCCTTCCAGGTGCGGCTCGCCATTTGCGACGCCGGAAGCATAGCTTCCTGTCGGCCTGATTTCCTTCAATTCTCCATTCGGCCGATAGAATCGCAACTCGCCTTGAATGACGAAGGTGATATACGGCGCTTTGTGCCGATGCAGCTGTACTTTCGAATGCGCCGCGAATTTAAAAAGAATATCGATGATGCGGTTCTCTTCGTCGACTTTGTATACATAGAATTCCAAATCAGGCAGCCAGTCGATCTTGTACCAAGTGATATTTTGATCGTCGAACTTGTGGGTGATCATCGAATTCCTCCGCTAGGCGTTCCAACGTTATATTGAAGGCTCGAGCAGGGATATTGAAGTTACATCATCGTCGCTATGATGAGGCGTTATGTACAAATCAGGGCGCAATGATGGGCGCGACAATCTTATCGTAGTCATAATGTGTCGTGACGTGCTTCGATTTCGCGTTGCTCGTGCCCTGAGCTTGCTCGATGACGTTGGTTTCCGAGTCAATGGGAAGCCCGCTATCCTTGGCGACCCGAACCTCCATCGCGACGATGATCTTCTGCGTTAGGCGGTGCCCCGAATACGCGGCGAGAGATGCGCCGTCTCGCTTCAGGTCATCGAGGCGGTGACAATCGGTGAAGCTCTCGGCATTCGCGCGCGCTAAGCCTTTCAGCTTATCAAGAGGCACCTGGATCCTCTGCCAGCGTCCCGAGCCGAATCGCACAAAAATCGCCGTACCGGTGAAAATCGTTTCCGACGTCTGCGAGGTGGTTTTCTGATTGCTGGAGCCGCTCCCGCCATTGGCCAAAGTAGAGCTGATTAAACTGATACTGTGATAAGGCGTCTCAGAGCTTTTAATCAACGAATCGGCCAAAGCCTTGCACGCTAGCGTATCCGCGCGAGCGCCCGCGGCGCAGAGCGCACACATTGCCAACCCGGTCGAAATGACTTTGTTGCGAATGACGACCCCCCTTAAGGAAAAAGGCGCAAAAGTCTCGCGACGCCGCCTCGGTATTTAGTCTTGTCCCGCCCATTATCGCTGCGGTCGAAAGACGTCAATTTCAATCCGGCCCACGTGGTCGCGACACTTTCCTGGCAACGAAGGGCGACGATGGAAATTTGCGTAGACAAATTCCCGGCTCGCGACGTCGTCGCAAATCCTGCGGTCCTTACGCAAATCGGCGGATGCAATCCTAAGTCGATGGCTTGCCTGTGAGATGCAGCCAATTGTGTTGGGCTTCGTCCAAGTAGGCGTGCGGAGACTCCAGAAAGAAGACCATCGAGGTCGCTGATGTGAAGCAATAAAGCTTGCGCGTATCTGGGTCGGTCCAATTCAGCGAGCAATCCGCGGGAATTAATTTGTTCGCCACGAGTCCGATTGGATCGTGGTCGTCAAAGGCGCCTTTCATCTTGACGGGTGGAACCACCGATTTCCAAATACCGTTATGCCGCGCCAAGGCATCGCCGATGCGTGGATCATTGACGGTATCTTTCATCTCCGCAGCGGAATCAGCGTTGAGGTCCCGCGGTACGTCCGGCTTAACGGACTGCGCCTGGGCGACTGAGCTCCATCCGCATCCAATGAGCACACACAGGCTTACGATTCTCAGTCGTTGCCGGCACGCCATTCTCGCCTCCTAAAGCGCTCGACAAGGGTGTTTGCGAAGACCGCTGCTTGAGGCAGCGGTCTTTAATGCGATTACCGGACGAAGGTTTTGCAAACCTTCGTGTGGTCCAGGGCCTTGTCGGCTTGCTCCTGCGACGCGTAGGTCTTGTGACTGACAACTTTCATTCCAGGATAGCCGTGTTCGGACGTAACAACGGCTGCGCAGTTTCCCGTGTCGAGGTCCTTGGCCAGACTAAAAGTTATCGCAAAGGCCGGGCTAGAGAGGACAGCGGCGAGCAGCGAGACCACGATTAACTTCTTCATGAGCTTACTCCATCTTCTCAAACTTGCATCTCAAACTTGCGAGGCCCGAACGCCGGACCTCGTGTCGGCAAATACGAAATTGCAAAGCGCAAAGCAGCTTGCCGTCGTCCTGAAACTCAAGGGATATTCTCCCAGGATGCCGTGATACTTGCCATCGCCGAAGGTCCATGGGCTAAGCGATCGATTCGATTCTCTTGGAACGGTATGTGCGCCTGCGCCGGCGGTGCCAGATTGTCCCGTTCGCGCCTTCAAAAATGCACGGCACACAAAGAGCAACCGACGGCCCCACGAGCAAAAAGTCTCGAAAAGACAATGATTTGTTGCTGACGCGACACGGCCGTCTCGAATTATGTGCTGTGTCTTGAATCAGCATCAAAGTTGTCTTGTCGAACGCGAGCGCCAGCGCGAATAAATCTGAATTGCATTGTGGGGGGAGCCAATGCGCTACATTCTTTCGGCAGCGGGAGTGCTGCTTTTTGCGGTGGGGACAACTTCAGTCTTGGCCGCTGACTTACCATCGGAAAAAGGTCCGCCCGTTTATACACCGGCTCCGCCAGTCTTCAGCTGGACCGGCGCTTATGTCGGTGGCCAAATCGGCATCCAATGGGGGGATACCAGCTGGGATCGCTACGATCCAACCGATACCATTTTTATCGACTCGGAATTTCCGTATCGAACGAACGGCGTCGTCGGCGGCGGCCATATCGGTTATAATTATCAAGTGAACCAATTCGTTTTCGGCGTCGAAGGTGACGTTGAAGGAACCAACTTTAACGGCAACGGCACCTCAAACGGCAATAACTGGGCGAATACCATCCGCTCCAATATTGAGGCATCTATTCGTGCCCGCGCGGGCATCGCCTTCGATCAACTGCTGTTCTACGTCACGGGGGGCGGCGCTTACGCGAACTTCCATACGACGGCGCAGAATCCGCCCGGCATCTTTTATGCGAGCGACGATTTTGATCGCATCGGTTGGACGGCGGGTGGTGGCCTTGAATATGCGATCGATTCCAATTGGTCGGTTCGCGCGGAGGATCGTTTCACGGAGTTCGGCCACCATACATTCTTCACCGGCACCGAGAACATCCACCAGGGCCTATGGGACAATCGGGTAGAGGCGGGTTTCAGCTATAAGTTCGGCGAGCCGCCGCCACCTGCACCGCCGGTGGTCGCGAAATACTGAGTTCTAACAGAAGTATCTCATCGGTGGCTCGGTAACGCGCACCGTTCGCGACTTCTGATAATGCAAAGGACCGATGCCGCCCGTGCTCCGGGCCGCACCGGTCCTGCGTTGAAGTCCTCTAATATGGCTATGCGTTTTCTTGGAACGCGCTAGCGGACGAAGGTCTTACAGGTCTTCACGCTGTCGAGGGCTTTGTCGGCTTCCTCTTGAGACGAATAGGTTTTGTCGCCGACGACATCCATTCCGGGATAGCCGTTCTGAGACGTGACAACGGCGGCGCAGTTTCCGGTATCTTGGTCCTGGACCAGGCTAAAAGTTATCGCGAACGCCGGGCTGGTGATGATGGTTGCGAACAGCGCGGCGGCAATCAGCTTCTTCATGGCGTTACTCCGTTTCTGGCATGCCACAATGCGTGGAGTCGCCACAGCGAATACGAAATCACGCGACATAAAGCACCGTGCCCTAGTTCCTAAAACTCAAGGGATATTTTCCCGTGCGCTGTGCCAAATCCTCGTCAAGCGCAACGCGTCGAACTTGCGGATGAACAGACGACGATCCGTTTGGAGCCTGTCTAGGCCTGCGAGTTGGAGACGAGTGCAGCAGGCAAGCCCGGGTCGATCTCGGTCATGGCGATGGATACATCCCATAACCGTGTGGCGAGCTGCGGATTCCTTGCATCCTCGGAGGGGCGGCATTCGTGGGAAGGGCCGCGCAGTTCGCGAACAGCTGTCGGACCGTAATAGCCGCCTGGTTTTACCTGCCCAGTCGCGGCCTGCAGTGCGGCCCAAGCGCCCATAGCTGGCGTGTTCAAGATGAGGCCCGCCAGCGGCATCACAATCTTCGAAAGGGCGGTTTGGCTGCCAAGCCCGGTTCCCGCGAGACCAGGGTGGCAGCCCACAGCCATGATCGGCGCCGCCGCTGCACGCAGCCGCCGATCCAACTCGAAGAGGAAAAGCAGATTCGCGAGCTTGCTGGCGGCATAGCGGGGAATCCCGCTAAAGCTCTTCTCGGCGTTGAGATCGTCCCAATCGATTTTTGCGCCCTTGTGGAGCCCGCTGCTGGTCACAACGATGCGTGATCCCGGCGTCTCGCCGAGCTTCGGTAGCAACAGAGCAGTGAATGCAAAGCAGCCGAGATGATTGACGCCGAATTGCAGTTCGAAGCCTTGCGTCGTGCGCTTGAGTGTCGGAACCATGACGCCGGCATTGTTGATGAGCGCGTCGATGCGCGGTTCCTTTGCGGCAAGATCGGCCGCATTCCGTACGCTCATCAAATCTGCTTGGTCGAGCGGCAGCACATCGAGGTCGGCTCTCGGGCTCGTGAGCCAAATTCGCGCCATGGCGGTTTCGGCTTTCGCTTTGTCGCGGCAGGCAAGCAGCACCCGCGCGCCGCGTGCCGCGAGCACGCGCGACACATCGAAGCCGATGCCGGTGTTGCCGCCGGTGACGATGAAGCATTTGCCCGACTGGTCGGGCACGTCAGCCTCTGTGAAACCTGTCTTCGATGGCACGAAATCCTCCTCCTTCCAAGTCAACGCCCGCTCGATTTACCGACCGACTAATCCTGAGAGCGCGAGAATAAGACACGAGTCGTGTCTCAGCCGAGCGCAACGCTACGCGCGGCCTCTTTTATGGCGGATGCAATCTCGCTTTCACTGCGCCCTCCATTGATCGAGACCCGCCCGCCGAAAACGAAATGAGGGACGGAGCGAACGCCTCGCGCGGCGGCCCCCGCCGCCTCTTGCGCGATGCGCTTGTGCTGAGCGGGATCCAGAGCGATCGCGCGCGCCTCGGCACGGTCGAAGCCGTAGTCGACGGCAATGTCGGCGAGAACATCGGCATCACCGATATTCTTGCTGGCGAGGAAATATGATTCCGTTATCGCCACCGCGAGCTGATGCTGCGTGCCGCGTTCGCGCGCAGCCAGAATCAAGGCATGGGCCGCCTGAGTGGGGTAGACCCACGGCTGACGGCTGAGGTCGAGGTCAAGGCCTGAGGCGCGCGCCTCAGCCTCGGGCCGCGCAAACGCCGCTTTCGGATCGCTTACGCCATAGCGCAAACGAAGCAGATCAGGAATGTACAGCCCTGCGGCAGGCGCGTCGGGGAGTAGCAGGACCGGGTGATGGCGAACGTCCACGGCAAGATCGCGAAAACGCTCGGTCAACACTTTGTCGAGCCGGTATTGCCCGACGAGGCACCATGGACACGTGATCTCCGTATAAAGATCGATTTGCAACATGACGCTCGCCCCCTTACGCCTGAGGCAGTGGGGGAAGGATCGCCTCGACTTGGTCGCGCTTGGTGACGCGGGTCCAGATTTCCTCGGCGATATCGTCCGGATTGAGGATCGGATATCTCGGATCGAGCGGCACACCGCCAGATGTCATGATGCGAAGGCCCGCCGAGCGATCGATCACCGCGCCGATATTCACCGTGCCGGCATAGACGCCTTTGGACGCAACCTCGGCGTTGAGGGTGAAGATGTAGTTGCGGGCAGCCGCCATCATGGGACCGACGCCGCTCAACCCCGGCATAGGGACCACGGCCGTGAGGCCGCCGACGATGACGATCGCGCCGTTGCCGCGCGCCAGCATGCCCGGCAGGACCGCGTGCGACACCTCGATCGGCGAGAATGCGAAGATGCTCGCCAACGGTTCGAGCTTCGCGGCATCGAGCTCAACCGCGGACACAAAGCCGATATGGCCCACCGGCTGATAAATGGCGACGTCGATCGCTCCGAGCCGTTCCTCGATGGAACGGACGAGCGCGGGAATGCGCGCGATATTGGTGAGATCGGCCGGGAATGCCACAGCCTCAATGCCGGCGCGGGCGAGTTCGGCGACGCGTGCGTCAAGCGGCTCCGGGCGGCGAGCCACGAGAGCCACGCGATAGCCTTCATGCCCAAACCGCGTGGCGAGGGAGGCACCGAGCCCGGTGCCGGCGCCGAAGATGGCGATCGTCTTTTTGTCAGCCATAACGTACTCCAGAGAAGGTGGTATGTTTTACTGACTAGATATCGTATACTGACCGCAGGCGTTGCAAGAACGCAGATTTTCGAGGCCTGGTCACATGCATATGGCTACCCCTATTCCGTTCGAGCCCGGCACCAATCCCGGTTGTGGGAAAGTTAAAGAGGTCCTTGCCCGGTTGGGCGACAAGTGGACGATCCTTACGATCGCGATGCTTGCGGAACAGCCGCGGCGGTTCAACGAACTGAAACGGCTGATCGGCGGAATTTCTCAGCAGATGCTCACCCGCACGCTGAAGGCCCTGGAGCGCGATGGGATGGTCACCCGCAAAGTCCACCCGACAGTGCCGCCTCAGGTCGAGTATGGTCTGACCAGCCTAGGCCATTCGCTTGCCGTGCCGCTGATGCAGGTCGCGACGTGGGTCTTGGACCACTTGAGCGAAATTGAAGCTCATCAAGCGCGGCACGACCGCGGTGCGAAACGGCGTCAGTAAGCCAAGCGCCGCGGAAATCCCCCTGTCGCTTGTGACAGGCCGCACGGCGCGGCTTTTCCAACCGTCATATCCGGTCTAGGCGGCTTACGCTTAGATCCTCAAGGAACGCGCACTCCAATACGTGCCGCGCCGTCCGGGGGGCATCGCAGCTGGCGCGATGATGCTCAGACTCGCGTGATCCAGGCAGAGGGCCGACGCGCTCGGCCCTGGTATCAAAAAGGTTAAGGTATCCGACACGATTTACGTTGAAACGGCCCGCGAATCCTTAATCCGTTTCTGAGCATCTTGCGCGCATGGCGGCTAGTTTTTTCGCTACAAAATCCATTTCACGGTAGAAAAATATGTCTGACGAAGTCTACTTTAAGCAGCTGTCGATCGATCACTTGAAGGAATATGACCGTATCGACGCCGTTGCGGGATGGGGCGATTCAACTCGCCATTGCCCTTGCATGTGGCAAAAATCGATCCTGCGACCCGTCTCATCTGGAGCGATGACAAAGACGCTCGAAGTCAGAATCGGGACGATGGATGGGGAGCGCCTTCGCCGGCTACACGAAAGAATATGTGTGCTCGACGACGAGCGACGAAGGCTCCGAGTTTAAGAAGATAAATCCGCTTTTTGTAGAAGCAAATGACCGATGCGCCCTATATGCGGACTGCATCAATCGCATTTGCGCGTTCGACCCGGTTATTGATCGCCGGGGACGAAAATTTGCTGTTGCAGATAATCCGGCAGGTCATGCATCGGGAAGGCGGCCATCATGTTGCCGTTCATTTTGATGACGTGAGCGTGAAGTTTTCGTCCATCCTTCATCGTCGCCATCGCAGTGTGATAAAACTCCACCGAGACGTGACGATGATGCGTTATTGCATAAGCCCCTAGCGGTAAAAGCGGAATGGCAATCAGGCACGCAGCCAATACACGTTTGTCAAAATTGATACCCATGACGCAAACCTCTACTTTAACAAGGAGGACGCGAGAGGATATCGCCAGCTTCATGCTGCCGCAAGCAAATGCCCGGAAAGCGAGTTGCAACATTCGCCGCTAAGAACGCGGCCTGGAATGCCGTGCCGGGCGACCGGAACTTCCGCCGCCGGAAGGCCGATCGGGTCGTTTGCGCCTATGCAGGCGGTCTAAAATTCCTGCACGGAGGAAATGAGCAGCGACCCGTCGCAATTTTTGCCGGCGCGTAAAAATTCCCACGCGGCGTCTTCAAAGCAGTCAAGCGTTGTTTGGTCGACAATGAACAACAACGCCTCTTTGGGTCGCGTCTGCTGGACCGCCTTGATCAGTTCCTGAAGGCTGCCGCAGTCAATCGGCGCGTCGACGTATTTGATGTCGGCGAACCAATGGCCTTCCGTATAAGCGACATCAACTCTTCGCAGCTCGTTCATGACGAAACCTCAAACCGGCTCATCATGAGCCAGCCGCCAAGCCCATGTTAGAAAGCCGTAGTTTCGGAGAGGTGGATGGCGATGGTTGAATTTTAGCGATGGTGCTCGTAACCGATCGTAAACCATAAAACCATGGCCGCCGGAACCTTTGGTTTTCTCGTTCGTCGAGCCGGGTAGGCGTAGCGAGTTGTTATGATTGAGCTCCGTGTCCCGAATATCGCGAGTGCGAAGATAGACGTGGTCGGTGAATCCAAACGCGTTCTCACCGTCTACACGCCGCTCGCCACCGAAATGGGCTCCCCGGATTGGGATGAGTTCTACCGCTTGCGCACGCGGCTTCAAATATTGGTCGAGCCTCTCCTTGGGGGATATGACGAGGTCAGAATTGAACCTCTCGATGCGGCGGAAAAGCGTGAAAGGTCGCTGGTGGTTAACGCGCTCGGCGATCCGGTCTTGTAAGCCCTTCGAGCCGATTGACCTCGATGCGTAAAATCGTTTCGAACATGTTTATCCAACAAGAGATTTTTAGGAATACGTGAGTGAGGGACAAGGGCATCCCATCATCATTTGCAAGGTTGGGGCTGCCCGGCAACGTTGCTCCAATTCGGCGGATCGGCATGGAGAACGTCACAAGCCGAAGGAGCAGCGGAAAGGGCGATGAGCTGGGCCCCTTGGCGATCCAGCTCTTTCAGCAGCTTGCGACTCCGGCGTTCGCCCTGGATAGATCATGCCGCGTTCTTTTCTGGAACGGCGCTTGCGAAAGGCTCACTGGCATATCCTCGTTCGAAATGCTTGGCACGCGCGACCATTGGCGGGCCTTTTATGACTCGGAGCGTCCTTGTCTTGCCGATCTGATCGTTCAAGGACGAACCGATCAGCTCAGTCAGCTCTATGTGGAGCAAATCCGCTTCGATGCGTCGCAAGGCAGTTTCCACTGCGAAAATTGGTGCGTGCTCCAAAGGACAGGAAAGCGCCTTTATCTCGGGTTTGATTCGGGCCCGATCTACGACAGCGATGGGCAGATTGTCGCCGCCGTGGAAGTCTTCAGAAATATGACCTCGGATAAGGTTCGTCAGAGCCGCCTGCAGCAGCTCGCCTCCATGGACGCGCTGACTGGAATCGCCAACCGACGTCGTTTTGACGAAGCGCTTCAGGAAGCATGGGACCGCGCGATCACCGACGCGGATCCAATTTCGCTTTTGATGATCGATATCGATCATTTCAAAGCTTACAACGACACCCATGGTCATCTTGAGGGGGACAGATGCATCAGAGCGGTCGCCGATGTGATTTCGGATCATATGTTCCGGACGTCAAACATCTCAGCGCGCTACGGCGGTGAGGAGTTTGCGGTCATTCTTCCATCGACTCCCTTGAAAGGCGCTGCCGCCCTCGCTGAACGCATTCGGCGGGCGCTTTGTGCCGTTAGAAGCCGGGATGAATTATTGAGGCCCATCACGGGTATGGTTACAGTCAGCGTCGGCGTCGCGAGCTGCATCCCGGCGTTGGACAGCGATTTGTACAGCTTTATTGCTTGTGCCGACAGCGCGCTTTATCAAGCCAAGCGGGCGGGGCGGAATCGAGTCGTTTGCTACGAAGTGCCAAATCGGCAGATTGCCTGAGCGCGCTTCGCCGCCCGCGAGTATGGCGCGGACGCCGACAAGCGCAATCGTCCGCTAGATATTCAAGGACGATCGCGCATTATCGACATCCGCCTGCCATTTCTTACCTCGATGCATAGAATGGTATTGCCCCTACACAATGATATGAAGTTGGACGGCGAGCTTTTTGCTCACTCCACCCTTCCACGTCCATAGCCGTAAGACACGAGAACCATCGCGCGGTCCCGTGCAGCTTCCAAATAGGAAACCGTCTGCATCAAGGATCGAATAGCCGCGCGCTCGTCCCCGCCGTGTTCGGCAATGATTTCTTCGATGCCTTCGCGCATGAGAGTGTCATCGATCGCCCCAATTTCCGGTCCCGACTGTACTTGCATTTTGCCACCCATGTTCATGTTATGTTCTGAACGCAAATTGCAGCCTGTAAAGCAGGAGTCGAGTCTGTTTTTGAAGGGAACAAAGATTGAGAATTGATTCATCACGCAATGTGCAATTGAGAGATGATCAGCTTACGCTTTTGGCCTAGCTTCAGGGTGCTTCTCGAAGTGCGAAATCGGCGTGCCCCGCGCCCTCTGGACCGATCTTTGTTGTCGAACGCAGGTGACGCCAAAACGATCCGAACAATTCGCGAAGAAATTGCGGCATCGTCGCCTTCCTACAACAGACGAATCTTTAGCTTGAGTATACGCCCCGGGCAGGGAGCTGAGACCGGGAATTCGCCGAGACAGGCGGGCGCTGCCGTGGCGCGGGTGTCCGCTTGCGTTCAGGTGCAGCCGCCAACCCGTCGCGCGACTATGCGATTTCTATTTTTCAGCCCCTACGGCACCAATCGAATTTTTATGTCCAAACCTCCACCTCAGAGCGGTCATTCCAGAGTTGGAGGCAAAAATGAAATCGGTTCTGACAATGTCTGGAGGCCACTCTCACGAGGTTTCCTCTCAGACGCTCTTCACCGCAGTTGTTGCGGGTTTCTTGATGTTGATCGCGGTCGCCAATTTGACAGCGCCGGCGGTGGATCACTCGTGCACCTCGACGCTCGCAAACCGCGCGGTCGTGCAATGCGCGCTCCATGCGAAATAAGTGTGCGTACGTCGCTTCTCACGAGCTGCGATCTTCTGACGGCGCCAATACGCCTGGCTATCGTATCGATGACCAGGCGCAGCCCCGCGAAAAGCATTAGTCTACAGGCAGAAATTGATCGCCTGTTCCCAGCATGGATCTAATATGCGCTGAGATATAGCGCTCCTTCTGCGCGTGGTTTCGATGGAACCGACGGGCGGCGCGGCCGGTTTGAGCACGGCGCTTCAGGATTTCGCCTTAGCCGCTTTTTCCCCAGGATAAGCTTTCACTGCGGCATCGCAGGCCTGCCGGATGTGAGTCATCGCCGCCGTCCGGGCTGCCTCTGCATCTCCGGCGGCGACGGCTTTCAGGATCGCACGCATTTCCTGGGCGCTCTTTTGCGCGCGGCCGGCCAGCGACATGGAATTCGAGTGTAGGAAGGTGATTCGCGCGCTCAGCGTGTCGAGCACGTCGCAGATCACGCGGTTGCCGCAGCCGAGCAGCATCGGCTCGTAGAACTGCCGCACGGCCCGGATTTCTTCGCCGAGGTCGCCGCGTTTGATGGCGTCGTTGAACGCTTTCAACGCATCGCGCATCTTTGAGACACCGGCGGCGGACGGCTGCGCGGCAAACAACGCGGCGGCTTCTCCTTCGAGAAGGGCGCAGACGTCGTAAATCTGCCTGGCCATTTCGACGGTGAGGATCGGAATCATCGGCCCGCGGTTGGGCACGATGATAACAAGACGCTCCGCTTCGAGGCTTCGCAGGGCTTCGCGGACCGACGGCCGGCTGATGCCAAGCCGTGCACAAAGATCCGATTCGACGAGCCGGTCGCCGGGCTGGAATATGCCGGCCACGATCGCGTCGCGTAGCTTGCTGACCGCCTGCCCCTGCACGCTTTGAGGCGAGACTTTGAAATCCATTGTAATGCCAGAGGAAATCAAGATTCCGTCATCCCATGATCCGCACCTGATCTGATCATTGCGCGGAATGACTAATTCGCCAATCGCCCTTCCAATATCGTCCACAACGGTAACACCTGTTGCGAACATAAACGAGACTATGCCCCTACTCAAGATTTGCGAGAACACATGAGCGCTCAAGCCACGGTGTTTTCACCATCTTGATTCGAGCGAGCCTCGGTGCATCGCGAACTTGGCGTGAGGGCAAGCAAGCTCGAGGCGGCTTACAGTATGAAGGCTTGGGGCTCGGGCGGGTATGAACCAGCAGGCTGGGGAGATCGCTCTCCGGCTTTGTGTGATCGTCTCCTTCCCGATCTTGTGATACGTCCTCGCCGTCCCGGCGGCTAAGTTGCCGTGATCACACCCGCGGGAGCGAAATCTTGACGACCCATGACGGCTTGCCTGTCCCGCAACGCAATTGGTCCGCGGCAGCGATTTGGCTCGCGCTCGTTCTTGCTGTGCTCGATAGTTCGATCGCCAATATCGCTCTGCCTACGATCGCGCGGGATTTCTCGGCGCCGGCGTCGGTGTCGGTTTGGATCATCAACGCCTACCAGCTCGTCATCGTCATCTTGTTGCTGCCACTTGCGACGCTCGGCGAAATGTTCGGCTACCGCAATGTTTTTCTGGCCGGCATCGCGTTTTTCACGATTGCTTCGCTCGGCTGCAGTTTCGCCCATTCGCTGCCGGCTCTTGCCGCCGCACGTGCCATTCAGGGGCTCGGCGCCGCCTGCATCATGGCGCAAAACGGCGCGCTTGTGCGTTACACTTATCCGCTGAAGCTTCTTGGACGCGGCATTGGCCTCAACGCACTCGTCATTTCGGCCGCGGCGGCGCTCGGGCCGGCGATCGCGTCGATCATCCTTTCGCTGGCCTCATGGCAATGGCTTTTCGCCGTCAATGTGCCGATCGGGATTCTGGCTTTTGCGCTTGGGCGGAGGTCTTTGCCGGAAAATCCGCGATCCGGGTCGCTCGACCTTATCGGCGCGGCCTTCAATGTTTTGATGTTTGGCTGCGGCTTTATCGGGATTGATGCGCTGACGCGGCATGGGCTCGATTGGCTCAACGGCGCCTTGTTGGCCGCGGCGATTATTTCCGCCCTCGCGCTTGTCTGGCGCTCGCGCACGGAAATCTCGCCGATCATTCCGGTCGATCTTTTGCGCAACCATGCCTTCGCGATGTCGATCGCGGCCTCTGTCGCATCCTTCAGCGCGCAAATGCTCGCCTTCGTATCGTTGCCATTTTATTTTGAGGGGATTTTGCATCGCGACCAGGTCACGACCGGTCTGCTCATGACGCCGTGGCCGGTGGCGGTCGGGCTCGGCGCGCCGATTGCCGGACGCCTTGCCGACAAATGGCCAGCTTCCATTCTCAGCAGTGCGGGCTTGGTGGTGCTTGCGATTGGCCTTGCGTCGCTGGCGTTCCTGCCGGTGCAGGCTTCGGCGCTCTCTATCATTTGGCGCATGGCGCTCTGCGGTCTTGGCTTTGGCTTTTTCCAAGCGCCCAACAATCGCGTGATGCTGTCGTCGGCGCCGATGTCTCGCAGCGGCGCTGCCGGCGGCATGCTCGCAACCGCACGGCTGACCGGGCAGACCGTTGGTGCGACAATTGCCGCGATCTGCCTTCGCTTGAGCGGCGGCGGCGAGACGACCGGATTACTCTTCGCGTCGCTTCTTGCCATCGTCGCGGCCCTGGTCAGCACCACGCGCGTCCTCAAGCGCGAAAGGCGTGACGCGCGCGATTGAGGTTTCGCCGATGCGCCGTCCGTCCGGTCGGATAATTACTGCCCGTTATGGCAATTGTCGACAATTTTACTGAATCGGTTCAGACCGAATTATCCCAGTTTTTTCAATGGGTTTAAACGTCCAACACGTATCTGTCTCCGCGCAGGCCGGGCAACCGGCGAGGGGTTCTGCGCGGAGGCGCAAGCGTTATGCGTATCTTTTCCAAGGGCGATGCCGCCGCATCATTCGGTCGTCGCGACGCTTTCAATATCTTCAGCGCTTTCATGGTCGCCGGCACCGTCATTTGCTGCAGTCTCCCCGCGATGGGGACGGCGGAGATCGGCATCGGTCAGACCAGCCCCGACGGAATGTTCACCACGACCGGCGAAAATTGGTATCAGTCCGCGCCGTTCAAAGTCGAAACCGCAGATCTCGACTCCTATCCGCTGAAGGCGCCCGCCGCGCCTGTTGCTCCCGTCGCGGCCACCCCCGTGAAATTGCCGCCGGTCGCGGTGCTGAAGCCGCCACCCAAGCACAGGACCTTCGTCTCTTTTACTGCGATCGCCGATCCGCAAATTTTCGGCACCGTCTCGATTGCGGTCTCCCATCTTGCGATCGAAAGCCGCTGGCGCTCGATTGCACCGATTGCGCCGAAGGCGCTGTTCGGCGCGACGTGCAAGGGCCGCGAGCTTTGCGACTCGCCTCTGATGCACGCCTGGGTGCGGCTGCGCAGCAGCCTTACGGGTCCGGATGTTTCACCGCTCGATATTCTTCATCGCGTCAACGCCGAGGTAAATGCCGGGATTCGCTATCGCAGCGACACGGACAATTACGGTGTTCCGGATTATTGGGCATCGCCCGCCGAAGTGGCGCGCCGCAATTCGGCAGATTGCAAAGAATTTGCGCTCGTCAAAATGTGGATGCTTGCGGCGCTCGGCGTGCCCAATGCGAGCATGCGCATTGTCGTCGTCAAGGACATGCAGAGCGGGGCAGGGCATGCGATCCTGAGCGTCAGGCTCGGCGGCGTGAATCTTGTTCTGGACAATCTGACGAACCGCGTCCGCAATGATCGGTCGATCGGCTGGTATCAGCCGCTCTATTCGGTCAGCACCAGCGGCAGCTGGATCCACGGCGTGCGCCGGGCGACGACGATTTCGCGGGCGGACAGCGCGTCGGAGGTCGCCGACGCCGACGCCTCGGATAGCTCGTTATCTGATTGATATTGCGCAACGCGCGACCAAACGCGCGGTCTCACCGGCCGGCGAAGCGGTACCGTTGATTGACAATCGCCCGGCGGTTTTTAATCTTGCTGAGCTTTCGCCAAAGGGGTGGTGTCTCCGATGAAACAAGCAGTTTCTTTTAGTCTTACTTTGTTTTTTGGAATGGGCATCTCGCTCGCGGCTTCCGCAGCCGACCTTCCTCTAGGCTACGCGAGAGAGGCCAGCCCCGGTTTCTGCGCGGCCGCGGAAAACTATACGCCGGCAGCTTATGTGCCGACTGCGCAAGCAGTGAACGAGCATCTCGCGCGCGCCATTGCGGTCGCGCGCAGTCCACGAGCAATGTATAACGCCTCGCCGCTTCTTGTCTGGGCGAATGAGACAGTAAACTACTGTGGTTTTGCTGTCGGCTTTTTCAGAACTGGCGAGTATAACCAAGAGACGGTCATGCAATGCGAATGCTTTTACTCGCTAATGCGCCGTTATATGGCGCGGGATGCCTACTGATCGATAGCCTTTGCCGGCGTCGGCCCGCACGTCGCTCGTGGCGCGCCGGTCACAAGGCGTGGCGTTTTGGCCACTTTGAATCCAAATGTTAAGGCTATGGCTAAGTTTCGCTAGGAAGGCGTTCGCCTCTAGTGTTAACGAAAGGTTGATTGGGCGGCTTGGCGATGGTCTTGGCCGCCATACGGAATGATATTGGCAGGCATTTCAGTTGGGGGGAGTGCCGTGAAGGTTTCGATTTTCGCGCGTGTCGGTGGGCTTTTTCTCATTTCTCTTGGATTTGTGTATCCAAGCCTTGAGCCGGCGCAGGCGATGAGTCTGCGCGAGGCAGTTTCGCTAGCACTCATTTCAAATCCCCAGATCGGGCAGGCGATCCAGGATCGCGAGGCCTTGGAATTTGAATTGAAACAGGCGCATGGGGAATATCTGCCGCGCGTCGACGTCGAGGGCGATGTCGGCATTCAAAAGTACGACCGGCAGAATCCGAGCGAGTCCAACCTCTTCGGTTCGTCTTTACAGGACATGTTCCAGAACGACGAAGCGGACCTGGTCGTCACGCAGAAAATATTCGACGGCTATGCCACGATCGCCGATATCGAGCGCGCGGCATCGCGCGTCGATTCGACCTCCTTCCGTGTCTGGGAGCGTTCCGAAAACGTCGCTCTCGCGATTGCACGCGAATATATTCAGGTTCTGCTCCAGGACCGGATCGTCCAGATCGCTGACCAAAATCTGGCTTTTCACCGTAACAAGGTGCGGGAAATCACCGCTGGCGTGAAAGACGGCACGCTCACCGATGCTGATCAGTTCCAGGCCGAAGAGCGGCTGACCGCGGCGATCGCCAAGCGCAAACAGGCCGAGGAAGATCTGAGCGAAGCGAAAATCCGCTTCTTTACGCTGGTCGGCAAGCCTCTGGAGGCGATTGCGCCGCTGCCGGGTCTCGGCGGGCAGCTGCCGCGCGCGCTCCCGCAGGCCTTGGGCCATGCCGAGCAAAACAACCCGACCGTCGCCATCGCTTGGGCCGACGTCGATGCTGCCGATGCGGCGATCCTGAAGGCGCGCGCGCAATATTACCCCGATGTGTTTTTTGAGGGCCGGGCACGCGCGGGACACGATATCGACCTCAATCCCGGGCGCACGACGGACCTTTCGGCGCGACTGGTGATGCGCTGGAATCTCTACGATGGAGGCATGAAGGCCGCGGGCGAGCAGGAGGAAATCCGCCGCGATAGCGAAGCCCGCCTCAAGCTCGATGAGATCCGCCGCGAGGTGGAGCAGGATGTGCGGCTCGCCTGGGACAAGCGGGTGCGCGAAGCCGATCTGCAAAACACCTTCGCCAAGCAGGCGAGCCAAGGCGCGCAGGTTCTGAGCTCCTATCAGGATCAGTTCAAGGTCGGACGGCGTTCGCTGCTCGATGTTCTTGATGCGCAGAATACCCGCTTCAACGCGCAGGTGCTTGTTGCGGCCTCGGAATATGCTTCTTTGTTCGCCGACTACCAGCTTCTCGCCGCGAGCGGCGACTTGTTGAGGGACCTCAATTTGAACCCGCCGCCGCAAGCGCAGGCGATCGCCCGGGCGCAGAACGGCGTACCGGTTCCCTCGTCGGCCGAAACGGATGGCCGCTATTCGCCGGCGCGCCAGCAAATGCCTTGGTAGAATTATTTCAGCGCAGGTTGCCAATGATTTCGAATAAAGGACATTTGGAAACATCGAGGTGGTGGCTTTAACGGACCTTTCGCTCGCGGCTGAAATTGCGCCTGATCTTGGTACGCCAGATGATCTGCTTCTTTGCCTGCAGTTTCTGGCACGTCATTTTGAGCGGCCGTCATCGGAAACGGTTCTCACCGCAGGCCTGCCGCTCGTCCAAGGCAAACTGACCCCCGAGCTCGCGCCGACGGCTGCGGCGCGAATCGGTTTAGCGGCGAAGATGTCAAAACATCCGCTCGCCGAGCTCGCACCGTTCAAATTGCCTTGCATCATTTTGACGACGGCCAGCCGCGCCGTCGTTTTGCTTGAGTGCGACGCGCAGACCTGCCGCGTCTATGCGCCCGACTTCGATACGATCATGAGCGCGCCCCGCGCCGAGGTCGAACAATATTATTCCGGTTTCGCCATTACGGTGGAGCCGCGCTTCGGCCGCGCCGCAGTTGATCCGGGCGCGCCGACGGCATTGCATCGCGGCCACTGGTTTTTCAGCGCGCTGGCGTTGCATTGGCGCAGCTTCTTATCGATCGGCCTCTCGGCGGCAATCATCAACATTGTCGGCATCACCACGCCGCTCTTCACGATGAATGTCTACGACCGCGTTTTGCCCAATAGCGCGATGGCGACGCTGTGGGTATTGGCGATCGGATTCGCGGTCGTCCTGATCTTCGACCTCGTTCTCAAGACGGCGCGCGCACTGCTTCTCGATACGGTCGGGAAGGTTCTCGATATCGCGCTTTCCAGCGCGATCTTCGAAAAGATCATGAACACGCCGCTTGTCGCGCGCTCCAATTCGACCGGCGAATTTGTCAATCGCGTCACGCAATATGAATTCGTGCGGGAGTTTTTTACATCGAGCACGATCGTGCTCTTTGTCGACGCGGCCTTCGTCTTCGTCTATCTGCTGGTCATCTACGCCGTTGCCGGCTGGCTGGTCGTCATTCCTATCATCGCAATGATTATCGTCATCGCGATCGGGCTTTTGCTGCAATATCTCATTGGCGATGAAATCGGCAAATCGCAGACGGAAAGCTCGCTGCGTCATGCCATGCTGGTCGAGGCCGTCGGCGCGATTGAGACGATCAAGACAATGCGCGCCGAAGGCCAGTTCCTGCGGCGTTGGGACCGGTTGATTCGCGTCGCCTCGGCGACGCAGGAGCGGATAAAATCCATCTCGTCGCTGGGCATCAACACGACACTTTTCTTTCAGCAGCTCGTGACGATCGGCATTATCGTCGCCGGCGCTTATCGGTTCGCAAATCGTGAGATCACGACCGGCGCGATCATCGCGGCGGTGATGCTGTCATCCCGTGCCCTCGCGCCGATGAGCCAGATCGCCATGACGCTCACGCGCGTCCGTTACGCCATCTCGGCGATGAAGACGCTCAACGCGGTCATGAATCTGGAAGACGAGCGCGTCTCCACGGAAAGTTTCGTCAATCGCGCGGTCGAGCAGGGCAGGATCGCGTTCAAGGATGTCGGATTCCAATATCCGTTGAATTCACGCTTCGTGCTCGACAAGGTCAATCTCGCCATCGCTCCGGGCGAGAAGGTCGGAATCATCGGCAAGGTCGGTTCGGGCAAGACCACGTTCGGGCGATTGGTGGCGGGTTTCTACGCGCCGACGCGCGGTGAAATCCTCATCGATGGCGTCGATCTGCGCCAATATCACCCGCATGAAATCCGCAAGGCCGTCGGCCTCGTCATGCAGGATACCGACCTTTTCATCGGGTCGATCAAAGCCAACCTCCTGCTGGCCAATCCAAGTGCTTCGGATGCCGACATCGTCCGCGCTGCAAAGCTCGCCGGGGTCGATGATTTCGTCTCGCTTCATCCGCTCGGCTACGACCTGCCGGTCGGCGAACGCGGCCGCAATTTATCGACGGGTCAGAAGCAGGCCGTCGCGCTCGCGCGCGTGTTACTGGCCGATCCAAAAATCTTGTTTTTGGACGAGCCGTCGAGCGCGATGGATTTGGCGACCGAGCAAAATTTCCTCAAGCGGCTCAGGTCGGTGATGCGACCGGATCAGACTCTGCTCATCACCACGCACCGTTTCAGCATGCTCGAGCTCGTCGACCGCCTCGTCATTCTGGAAAATGGTCGCATCGTTGCGGACGGCAAAAAGGACGACGTGCTGGCCGCGCTTAAGAGGCAGGCGCAGGTTTGACCTGACTTTCCGAGTCCAGAACGTAGCCGACGAGCACCTTTACGTTATTCTGCGCGATGAGGGCGACCCGCGCGCGTCCCCGGATGAGACGCGAGTCGATTCGCAGCGAATAGCCGCACGTCAGCACGTTTCCCGGCTTGCTTTCGAGCAGATCGATCAGTTTCGGAACTTCGACATCGAGCGTCAGCAGCACCTGCGCGACGCCGGCCGGCGATATCTGGGCGCTTGCCGCGGCGACGAATTCCTGGAATTCGCGATTATGATTGATCAGCTTGCGCGCCGAGCTGAGAACGAAGCAGGGCGATGGCGTGGCGAGAGCCGTGGCGATGACGCTGTTTAAGTTTCCTTGATCCTGCAGGGCGCGGCACCGTCCCAGAAGATATTCGACGGCGTGAACGCGGAGCGCCGAGCTTTGATTGCATGCCTCGTCGTCCAGACGCTCGATTGCCTCCTTGACGTAATCGGCAACTTTCAGATTTTTCGCCTGAGCGGCTTCGCTCAGAACTTGCCAAAAGATTTCTTCGAGCCGAAAGCTTGCCTTCCAGCCTTGACGCTTAAGGATACGGAATCTGAGCGAAGCGGGGGATGAAGGTTCAAGTGTCATGTCGTCGCGGCTTTGGATTCCATTGACAATTTAACCCATAAATATCGAGACAGCTTCTCAGCGCTCCGTCAGGGATTCTTCGCGCGCCTTGAAAATCGGCTTTAGAAGATATTGCAGGATTGTTTTCTTGCCGGTGACAATATCGACCTGCGAGACCATTCCAGGCATGATCGGATAAGTTATGCCGTTGTGCCGCAGCGTACTGTCCTCGGTCGCAACGAGGATGACGTAAAATGTCTCGCGCAACTTGTCGTCGTAGACGCTGTCGGCGGAGACCTCCTGCACGACACCCTTGAGGCCGCCGTAGATCGAGAAATCGTAAGCGGTGAGTTTCACCAGCGCTTTCTGTCCCGGGCGCACGAACGCGATATCGCGCGGCTTGACCTTGGTTTCGATCAAGAGCTTGTCTTCGAGCGGGACGATATCCATCACATGGCTGCCAGCGTTGACGAAGGCGCCGATCGTATTGGTGTCCAGCGTATTGACGACGCCATTGACGGGGGATCGAATATCCGTCCGCCGGTTATGTTCAGTCGCGCCTTTGATGGTTTCGCGCAGGACCGACAATTCGGCTTTGGCTTTGCTGAGGTCGGACAGCGCGTCGGACTCGATCTGCAGGGCCGCATCGGAGAGGTTGCTCTGCGCCTCGCGAAGCGCGGCCTCGGTCTTGGCAATCACCTGCAGGTTCGCGGCTTGCTGTCCCTTAAGGTCGACCAAATCGCGTTCGACCTTGAGAAGATCCGTCTTTGGCGCGATGCTTCTCTTGGCCATCGGACTGATCAGATCGTATTCCTGCTGCGCCAGCGTCAGGCCTTGGCCGATCCGCTGCGCGTCGGCTTGGGCCTCGTTCAACTCGCGCTGACGCTCTTCCATGCGCTCGCGCAACGAATCGAGTTTTTGATTTTGCTCGGCGCGGCGCGTTTGCAGCAATTGCGCTTCGGTCGCACAGACATCCGCGGCGACTTGTTTGAGCTCGTCGGGGCAGGTGTAGGGCGCCGACATATTGCCGGTGCGCTCGATTTCAAGCCGCGCGATTTGCGCCACGAGGCTGCGTGCCTTGGCTTCGTCCTCGCCGAGGTTCGATTCGGTCATCGTATTGTCGAGCCGAATGAGGAGATCGCCTTTCGCCACCCGCTGTCCCAGATGAACGAGGATCTGTTCGACGACGCCAGGTTCGGCGCTTTGGATGGACTGGATCTTCTGCGAGGGGATGACCTTGCCGTCACCGCGCGTCACCTCGTCGACTTCGGCAAAAGCCGACCAGACGAGCAGGAAGAGAAACAGCGCGCCGACGCTGAAGATCGTGAAATTGGAAAGCCGCGCCAGCCTGCTTCCGTCGCCGACAGGCCGGGATTCAGGCGTAAGCGCCTTGAGCGAAAACAATGACACGTGGCAATAACCTTTTTACGAACAACGAATTATAGCGCAAGCGTAAGCTTAACACGACTCTTATTATTCGATAGAGTGAACAGCCGCATAGATCGCGTCGGCGCCGATTTTGCCGGTCGCGAATGTCAAGACCGCCCGCCGGCCGGACTCGAACTGGATCGGAATGTCGAGCCAGGGCCGCGAGATCATCAGCTTGAAATTCTCGTCGAAATCGCCTTGCGTGAGCGACAGGAGGAAACGAAATGCATTCGTGCCGTGCGGCTGGACTTCGGCATGTAGAAGCGCGCCGTGAACATCGCCCGTTTCGCGCGCTTCCGGATTATCGAGCGCCTGGATCTTGTCCGTCTGCGGCGCCGTGGTGAAAACGACATCGAGCTCCAGTTGCGAAGGCGCGGTGGCGCCCATCGGCCGGCAGCAGATAAGAATGCGTGCGGCCATATTTGCGGGGGCGATATTGATGTCCGCAACTTCGACCGCGCCGCCTTTTCTTTGCGCCGCGACTTGTGCTGAAGTCATCCACGAGACAGTGCCGATCTCGATCTTCGGCAGCGGACTATCGGCGCGGTCTTCAACCAATCCGGCGTAAAATTGATTGGTGGACAAGGCCGGCTGCGGGTCGGGAGGATCGTCCTCCGACGGCGGATTGATAACTGGGCCCTCGGCATCGTCCCATTCGATGTCGGGGTCGGTGAGCTTGTTTTCGGCCGCCGTGAAAGCCGAAATATCGTAAGCGGGGTTGAACGGCCAAATGATCAGCCGCTGCGATGCCGCGATCCGCGGGTAGCCGACAAATCCGCCGGCGCTTAAAGGGCGCCCGTCCATATCCCAGTGCATCGTTGGCGTCGGTGGCCGCGCCATGCCGACGAGTTGCAGACCGCCCATCCAAGTCGCCGATCCGGACTCTGCCGCGGCTGGAAGAAGCTTGATCGCCTCGGATGGGGCGGCGGGGTGCTTTCGCTTTATGAGTCTGTGGGCCTTTGCGGCGGTCCTCGCCGCCGCCGGCCGGTGCTGCGCGGACGCAGCGGGATTTTGGCGCCGGGCTTTGAGCTGATGTGAAGCGGACGTCTTCTTGTGGGTCTTTGCCGCCGATGCCGCAGGTTTGGACGGCGCGGCGGTCGGATGTTGCGGCGCGGCATTCTCCGCCATCGCGCTCGAACAGACCAATGCGCTCAACAAAAGACCAATCAGAACGAAACGGGCGATCACCATTGTCCAATCAGGAATTACAAATAGTCGGACATCGCCGCACCGTCCGCCTGAAGACGAACGAAGGTGACTGCAATCCCGTCATTATTGATACGAAGTAACCACGTCGGTTTTATTTTTTAGTTTAGCTATATCCGGGTATAAACAAGGTATTACCGGAATCTTGACGCGGCCAAGCTCCCGCCGATAAGTCCACTTATAATCAATTTTTACAGGTGGACAATGAAAACCGACTCTTTGCCGATCGTTGATTCCGAAGCCGCCGGCAGCACCGGGGCGCGATCCGATCATACGTTTACGGTCCACCACAATTCTGAATTAAGTCAGCATCTTGCGGGCATGGCGCGGGAATATCTCGTGGCCCAGTTGCAAAACGGCCAGAACCCGCCGCCGCCGGCGGGATATTGGACGCAACCGCCGCAGAATCAGCATTCGGATTATCAGCTGCCCTCCGCGGACAAGGTCGTCCACGTCAGCCTTTCCAGCGGCGAGACCACGTTTCATCTCCCGGCAAACACGACCTTCGACACGATCCGCATCGTCGGCCACGATCTGGTCTTGGTCCAAAAGGACGGCACGGCGATCGTCCTCGAGGACGCCGCGGACAAAATTCCCAATATCGAGGTCGGCGACGTCGATATCCCGAAAGTCGCGTTGGAAGCGGCTTTCACCGCCAACGGAATCCAGGCGGCTGAGGGCCCGTCCGGCGCGTCGGCCCCGTCTTCGGGCGGCGACTTCGCTGGCGAGACGCCAAGCAGCATCGGCAATAATTTTGGCGTGACTTCGCTGCTCGGCGCGGAGGGATTCAGCTTCACGCCGAACAATGTCACCATTCCGCCGCCGCCGCTGCCGCAGATCGCCGTCAATTCAAATGCAGAACCTACGCTGACGGTCAGCGAATCCAATTTGACCGCCGCAACAAACGGCGGCGTTCCCGGCAGCGATCCGGATCTCGCCCTCACGTCCGTTTCCGCCAATTTCAGTGTCGACTTCACGGCGAAGCCGGATGTGAACGGCGGAACGGTGACGTACTCTCTGTCGATCCAGGGCGGCAATGGCGCGGCCTCCGGCCTCGTTGATTCGCAGACGGGTCAGGCGGATGTGCTGGTTCAGAACGGCAACACGATCGAGGGGCACGTCGGCAGCGCGACGGGCGCGCTGGCCTTCACCATCAGCGTCAATCCGTCGACCGGCGTTGTGACCTTCACCGAAGACCGTGCCGTCATTCAGCCGCAGACGAGCAACAGCAATCCGTCCGAGAATGTGGTGTCGATTTCCGCCGGCGTCGTGACGCTGACCGCGACGATCATCGACGGTCTCGGCCATCAGGCCGCCGCCAGCATCGATCTCGGCAAGCAGATTTCCATCACCGACGATGGTCCGCACGATGTCGCCAATGCGGCAACGGTCGCCGGCCTGACGCTGAGCGAGTCTGATCTGACGGCCGGCACCAATGGCGTTGACGGCACCACGCCCAATCTGAGCCTGACGACCACCACCGGACATTTCTCAGGCGATTTCACCGACGTGTCGGGCGCCGACGGGTTGAGGTCGACGACCTATGCTTTGTCGATCAATGGCGGCAATGGCACGGCCTCCGGCTTTGTCGATTCGCAGACGGGCCAGGCGGACGTTCTGGTTCAGAATGGCAACACGATTGAGGGCCATGTCGGCAGCGCGACGGGCGCGCTCGCCTTCACCATCACGCTCAATCCGTCGACCGGCGATGTGACGTTCACCGAAGATCGCGCGATCGATAACAATGGGACGGGCTCGACCGGCCTTTCGCTGAGTGCGGGGCTTGTCACCCTCACGCAGACGATCGTCGACAATGACGGCACGTCGGCCTCTGCCAGCATCGACCTCGGCGCCAAACTGTCGATCACCGACGACACGCCGGTCATCAAGGTTTCGAACTCTATCATCAGCGAATCGGTGAGCGAATCCAATCTGCCGTCCAATGCGGGAGACAATTACACGCCCGGCACATCGCCGGGGACGTCCGATCCCTCCGCGACGGAGCATTTGGGCAAGGTCTTCTCGGATAATTTCGGCGCTGACGGTCAGGCTAAGACGGACGCGGTCAGCTACGCGCTGTCGGTCGGCAGCAATGGCAGCGTAACCGGCTTGACGGACACGCTGAGCGGAACGGCGGTGACGCTCGTCCAGAACGGCACGACGGAAATCGACGGCAAGGACGGCAACGGCGACGTGGTGTTCACGCTGACGCTCAATCCGTCGACCGGCGATGTGACCTTCACGCTCGATCGGTCGATCGAGAACAATAGCGGCCCGGCGACCTTGCCGTTCAATGCCGTAACGCTGACGCAGACGATCACCGACGGGGACGGGAGCACGACGTCGGCCCATTACGACCTTAGCAAGTCGTTCGAGATCACTGACGACACGCCGACTATCGCGGTTTCGACCGCGTTGCCGAATGCGGAATCGGTGAGCGAATCCAATCTCCCAGCCAATGCCGGAGATGACAACACGGCGGGCACGTCGCCCGGCACGTCCGATCCTTCTATGACGGAGAGTTTCGCCAAGCTCTTCACGGACAATTTCGGCGCTGACGGTCAAGCTGGCAACAATGCGCTGACCTCGGGCGTCGCACCGGTCAGCTACGCGCTGTCGATCGGCACCCACGGCACATCGACAGGTTTGATCGATACGTTGAGCGGCGACGCCATCACGCTGAAACAGGTGAGCGCGACCGAAGTCGATGGCGTCATCAACGCCGGCCAGCCGAACCAGATGACGGTGTTCAGCTACACGGTCGATGGCGCGGGCAATGTGACCTTCACGCTCGATCGCTCGGTCGAGAACAACAGCGGCCCGGTGACCTTGCCGGCGCATGCCGTGGAGCTGACGCAGACCATCACCGACGGCGACGGGAGCACCGCGACATCCAAGCCCGTCGACATCAGCCAGCAGTTCTCGATCGCCGATGATACGCCGACCATCGCGGTTTCGACCACATTGCCGACAGCGGAGTCGGTGAGCGAATCCAATCTTCCGTCCAATGCCGGCGACAATTATACGCCGGGCACCTCGCCCGGCGCGTCGGACCCGTTCGTGACGGAAAGTTTCGGCAAGGTCTTCACTGACAATTTCGGCGCTGACGGGCAGGCCGGCAACAATGCGCTGACCTTGGGCGTTGCGCCGGTCAGCTATGCGCTGTCGATCGGCACCCATGGCACATCGACGGGTTTGATCGATACGCTGAGCGGCGACGCCATCACGTTGAAACAGGTGAGCGCGACCGAAGTCGATGGCGTCATCAACGCCGGCCAGCCGAACCAGACGACGGTGTTCAGCTACACGGTCGATGGCGCGGGCAATGTGACCTTCACGCTCGATCGTTCGGTCGAGAACAACAGCGGCCCGGTGACCTTGCCGGCGCATGCCGTGGAGCTGACGCAAACGATCACGGACGGGGACGGGAGCAGCACGACGTCCAAGCCCGTCGATATCAGCCAGCAGTTCTCGATCACCGATGACACGCCGGTGATTACGTTGACCGGCGCGACGGAACCGGCGCTGTCGCTCAGTGAGTCGCATCTGACGTTTTGGACGAACGGTGTGGACGGCACCGATCCGGATTCCAAGCTCACGCACATCAGCGGCGACTTTTCCGGGGCTTTCTCGGACAATTTTGGTGCCGACGGCCAAGCCAAATCGGGTGCTGTTGCCTACAGCCTGTCGTTTTCCGGCACGAACTCCGGCCTCGTCGACACGCAGACCGGCGATACGGTGCTGATGAAGGCGGTCGGCACGAACGAGATCGATGGCTATATCGACGTTACAATCAAGACGCCTTTCGGTTCCACGACAATCGAAGTGCCGGTTTTCAAAATTTCAGTCGATTCGTCCGGGGAAGTCACCTTCACCGAACTGCGCTCCGTCGAGGAGACCCAGACCAATCCAACGAATGCGTCTCAAAATGTGGTCAGCTTCGCGCAGAACCTCATCACCCTGACGCAGACCATCACCGATGGCGATGGCAGCACGGCTTCGAAGGGCATCGACCTCGGCCCGCAGCTTTCGATCACCGATGACGGCCCGAAAATCGCGCTCACCGGCTACGAGCCGACGATGACGCTGAGCGAATCACATTTGCCGAACGGCACGCATCCGGATGCCAATGATACGTCTGAGACGGTTAATTTCGGCACCGGATTTTTTGGCCTCGGCGCGGTCTTTTCCGACAATTTCGGTGCTGATGGCCCGGCGAAGAATGGGGCGGTGAGCTATTCGTTGTCGATCGGCAACAATGGCGATTCCGGGCTGAAAGATACACAGAGCAACCAGGAAATTATGCTGGTCAAGAACGCCGCGACGGGCGAGGTCGATGGCGTCATCAACGAAGGGCAACCCAATCAAACGACGGTGTTCAGTATCACCGTCGATGCATACGGGAACGTGACCTTTACGCTCGATCGCGCGATCGAGAACAACGGCAGCGGGCCGGACGGCAAATCGCTCGCGGCGGGCGCGCTCACGCTTACGCAGACGCTCACCGACGGCGACGGCAGCACGGCCTCGAAGGGCATCGACCTCGGCAGCCAGCTTTCGATCGCGGACGATACGCCGACGATCAAGCTGACGCACACATTGCCGACGATTGAGACGGTGAGCGAGTCGCATCTGCCGAACGGGACATCGCCGTTGCAGGGTGGGGCTGATCCGTCTGTGTCGGAGAACTTCAGCGGCTCGTTCTCGGACAAGTTCGGCGCTGACGGTCAAGCTGGCAACAACACGCTGACCTCAGGCGTTGCGCCGGTCAGCTATGCGCTGTCGATTGGCAGCCATGGCACTTCGACGGGTCTGACCGATACGCTGAGCGGCGACGCCGTCACCTTGAAACAGGTGAGCGCGACGGAAGTCGATGGCGTCATCAACGCCGGCCAGCCGAACCAGACGACGGTGTTCAGCTACACGGTCGATGGCGCGGGCAATGTGACCTTCACGCTCGATCGTTCGGTCGAGAACAACAGCGGCCCGGTGACCTTGCCGGCGCATGCCGTGGAGCTGACGCAGACCATCACAGACGGCGACGGGAGCACGGCGACATCCAAGCCCGTCGACATCAGCCAACAGTTCTCGATCGCCGACGACACGCCGATTATCACGGTTTCGACCACGTCGCCGACCGCGGAGTCGGTGAGCGAATCCAATCTGCCGTCCAATGCAGGCGACAATTATACGCCCGGCACCTCGCCCGGCACGTCGGATCCGTCCGCGACCGAGAGTTTCGGCAAGGTCTTCCAAGACAATTTTGGCGCGGACGGCCAAGCCGGCAACAATGCGCTGACGTCGGGCGTTGCGCCGGTCAGCTATGCGCTGTCGATCGGCACCCACGGCGCTTCGACGGGGCTGACCGATACGCTGAGCGGCGACGCCATCACGTTGAAACAGGTGAGCGCGACGGAAGTCGATGGCGTCATCAACGCCGGCCAGACGAACCAGATGACGGTGTTCAGCTACACGGTCGATGGCTCGGGCAATGTGACCTTCACGCTCGATCGCTCGGTCGAGAACAACAGCGGCCCGGCGACCTTGCCGGCCAATGCCGTGACGCTGACACAGACGATCACCGATGGCGACGGGAGCGCGACTTCGGCGAATGTCGATGTCAGCAAACAATTCTCGATCACCGACGACACGCCTATTGCACATGCGGCTTCGCTCAGCGTTGTGGACGACGGCAGTGCGTCGGTGACGGCGTCGAACGGCGGCCTGTTTGCCGCGACGGGCACGGGCGGCGCGGGCGATCTTGCCGGGGCGGACGGTCTGGCCAAGATCAGCATCCCGGTTGCGGACACGACCTATTCCGTGACGGCGGCGAGCCCGACCGTGACGATACAGGGTCAGCACGGCACTTTGACGCTGAACTTCGACGGTTCGTACAGCTATCAGGCGAATCCGAACACGAAGATCGGGGCGAGTGACACGTTTGTTTATACGCTGACGGACGGGGACGGTTCGACCTCGACGCAGCACCTTGTGGTGACGATCGGGGCGGGAGCGCCTGCGATTGGCGGGCAGAGCGCGTCGGAGACCGTTTACGAAAGCGGTCTGCCGACGGGCACGCATGCCGGTCAGGCGGCGGATCCGGTGGTTTCGCAGACGAGCGTGCAGTTTACGGCGGGCGCGGACAATGTCGGCGTGGGGCTGAGCACGAGCGGGCTGACGACGTCGATTGCTGGTCTCACCTGGACGCCGGTGACGGGGACGAACGGTCTCGTTACGGAGATCGACGGCTATCAGGACGGCAAGAAGATTGTGAGCTTCGTTCTGTCGGGCACGACGGCGATCACGGACGGGCATACGGGCACCGTGACGGTCACGGAGACGCTGTTCAATCCGATCGACGGCAATAACGGCGGCGGCGCGGGCGACCTCGGTACATTGAATGTCGTGGGGAACGACGCGGTCAATCCGAGCCAGAGCGCCACGGACACGATCTCTGTCGGCGTCGTCGACGATGTGCCGGTCATCTCCGCGGTTGAGGATATTATCGTTTCGGACATCGCCCCATCTTCGGGGCAGGGTACATGGACGCGGAACTACGGCGCGGATGGCCAGAATAGTTCGGCGCCGGTCGGCCTCACAATCCCGACTTCCACGCAGCCCGACGGCGAAACGTATAAAGTCACCGACCTGGGTCAGATCGGTGGGCACGATGTTTCCGAAGTTCAGGTGAGCGGCAACGCCAGTTTCACCTTCTTCGAATATACGGTGCAGACTGCGACCGGCACCGAGATGTTTGCCTTCGCCGACCAGGCCGGCCAAGACCCGTTCTTCACCTTGGATGTGCTGGCCAACGGCACGTACACCTTCAACTTGGAATCGGCCAGCTTGCCGACCAGTGCGACGGCCAACTTCGGTGGCCTCTTCGGCGCCAACAACTATCTGGACTTCGTAAACGGATCCGCGACGTTTCACACATTTTCGCAGAATAATTTCGATCTGCAGATCTCCGCTTTTGGATTCGGGCCGGCTTTTGGACTTGGGACTTTCGTCGATGTGTCCAACGGGGACCTGGGTGTTGGAACGGAAGTATTCGGCCCCAGCAATCAGGTGAATCCTTTCGAGGGGCTCGATCTTAAGTTTGGCGAGGCGCAGAGTGCCGTGACTTTGGGCGTGACTCCCAATTTTGAAACCGTCACGATCACAATCAGCGATTCACATGGAGATTCGAGTTCAGAAACCATTACGGTTGGACCTGGGCAATCGTCGATTATCATCGACGCAGCGCACTGGCACGGGATTGGAAGCGGCAATGCCTGGTTTTCCGGCTTTAATGAAGTCGATATCGCCAATGCTGACGGCACCGGCTTTTCGCTGACGTCGGTCGGCTATACCAGTCAAAATTCGTCCATCGGCGGCGCGACGCTCGATTTCGGGTTGACCGCGAAGGACGGTGACGGCAGCACGAGCGCTTCGTCGCCCTTGGCGGTGACGCTTAAAGATCCGCCCGTTGCAAATCCGGATACGGCCAACGATAAATCCGGCCATACGCTGATGGGTGGCAATGTCATCACCGGCGTTGGTGACACCGCGCCTTCGGCCGGCGCGGACACGCAGAGCGGCGGCGAAAAGCTGACTGTGATCGGCATCGGTGCGTCCGGCCAGTCGTCTCAGACGGTCTCGGATCTCGGCACGACGATCACGACGGCACTCGGCATGCTCACCATGTTCGCCGATGGCCACTATACGTATACCGCAAATCCCAACGAATCCGGCACGGATACATTTAACTATACCATCACCGATACCGATGGGCTGACCTCGACGACGACGCTGACGATCAATGTCAATGAAGTCCAGCCGACGGCGCCCGCGGTGACGGGAACTGTCTACGAGGCGGGATTGCCGAGCGGCTCGGGTCAGGGCCTGACGACGATCACGCAAAGTGGTGCGTTGAACTTCTCGGAGACGGGCGACGCCGTGACGGTGACGAGCGTCAACGGGCAAAATGTGGCGCAAACCGTTGCAAGCACGACGATCGCCGGTTTGCATGGCACGCTGACGATCAATGAGAACGGCACCTACAGCTATACGTTGACGTCACCGGAGAACAACAATCCGACGCCGGACGTGTTCACCTATACGGTGACCGACTCGCACGGCAATACCAGCACCAACACGTTGACCTTTAACATCGTCGACGACAAGCCGCTGGCCAATGCCGACACGGCGAGCGACAGTTCGGGTCAGACAATAAGTGCCGACGCGGCACATGGCCTGTTCAGCGCCTCGAACAGCGGCGGCGCCGACAAGATAGGTGCCGACGGTCCCTCTGCTGCCGGCAGTGTGGTGGGTGTCGAAGCCGGCAATCATCCGACGGCCGTGGTCACCACGGGTATCGGCACGCAAATCGTCGGGGCTTATGGAACGCTGACGCTCAATCAGGACGGTTCCTACAGCTACAAGGCCAATCCGGATACGACCGGTCTCACGGGCACCAAGACCGACACGTTCACCTATACGCTGAAGGATGGCGACGGTTCGACCGCGACATCGACGTTGGCGATCAAAGTCACCGAAGTCCAGCCGACGGCGCCAGCGGTGACGGGGACGGTCTATGAGGCCGGCCTTTCAAACGGCTCACAGCAAAGCCCGACCACCACGATGTTACAGGGCACCATATTCCCGCCCGGAACCGGAACGGGCGATACGGTGACGACCATCGTCTTGAACGGCGTCACCACTGCGATACCGCAGGACGGCACCAATTTGGTCCTCGATACGGGCCCGAGCGGGTCGGAACATGGCATATTGACCATCAACGATACCGGCGCCTACACTTATCAGTTGATTGGGCCGGAGGCGCCGACAGGGGGCGTTCTTCCGCCGGATGTCTTCACCTATACGGTGCAGGATGCGCAGGGCAATACCAACACCGGCACGCTGACCGTCACCATCGTCGATGACAAGCCGGTCGTCACGCTCGCGTTGGGCAATCTGCCGACCGCGCAATCGGTGAGCGAGTCCAATCTGCCGTCCGATGCCGGCGACAATTACACACCGGGCACGTCGCCGGGTGCGTCGGACCCCTTCGTGACGGAGGGGTTCAGCAAAGTCTTCTCCCACAGTTTCGGCGCCGACGGTCAGGCCAAGACGGGGGCGGTGAGCTACACGCTGTCGATCGGCAGCCACGGCGTCAACACCGGCCTGATCGATACGCTGAGCCGCGACGCCATCACGTTGAAGCAGATTAGCCCGACGGAAGTCGATGGCGTCATCAACGCCGGCCACCTGAACCAGACGACGGTGTTCAGCTACACGGTCGATAGCTTGGGCAACGTGACCTTCACGCTCGATCGTTCGATCGAGAACAACAGCTCGTCGCCCATTCCGGCGA
This sequence comes from Pseudomonadota bacterium, assembly GCA_040756295.1. Taxonomy (GTDB): domain Bacteria; phylum Pseudomonadota; class Alphaproteobacteria; order Rhizobiales; family Beijerinckiaceae; genus Methylovirgula. The sequence goes on from JBFLZN010000005.1 coordinate 76,038, forward strand.
ACTCGGTGACGCTAACGCAGACGATCACCGATGGCGACGGCGGCACCGGGTCGAACAGCGTCGACATCAGCCAGCAGTTCTCGATCATCGATGACAAGCCGCTGGCCAATCCCGATACGGCGAGCGTCACTTCGGGTCAGACGGTGAGCGCCGACGCGGCACATGGCCTGTTCAGCGCCTCGAACACCGGCGGCGCCGACAAGATGGGTGCCGATGGTCCGTCTGCTAGCGGCAGTGTGGTGGGTGTCGAAGCCGGCAATCATCCGACGGATGTGATCCCCGCGGGTGTCGGTGTCGGCGTAGCGATCGCAGGACTCTATGGCACGCTGATCCTCAATCAGGACGGTTCCTACAGCTACAAAGCCAATCCGGACACGACCAATCTCACTGGTCCGGAGACCGACTATTTCACCTATACGCTGAAGGACGGCGACGGTTCGACCGCGACATCGACGCTGGCGATCAATGTCAATGAAGTGCAGCCGGCAGCGCCCGCGCTGACGGGAACCGTCTACGAGGCGGGACTGGTACCTGGCCCTGGTGTGACGGTCACCGGCTCGGGCCAAGGCCCGACGACCGTCGAATTGCAGGGCTCCATATTGCCCCCCGGAACGGGCGATACGGTGACCAGTTTCGTCTGGAACGGCATGACCTTTTCGATACCGTCCGGCGGCTTCGCCCTCGGTACGGGCCATGGCGAATTGAAAATCTACCAGGATGGTAGCTACACCTATGAGCTTAAAGGGACGGAGACGCCGGTTGGTGGCGTTCTCCCGCCGGATGTCTTCACCTATACGGTGCAGGATGCACAGGGCAATACAAACACCGGTACGCTGACCGTCACCATTGTCGATGATAAGCCTTACATCGAGAGTGTGAGCAACGCGCAGGCGAGCGATTTCATCAATGGCGTTGCCACGGAAACCTGGCAGCCAATCTTCGGCGCCGACGGGCAGGGCTCGACCCCGGTTACGCTGGCACCCGAACCCACGCTAACCGATACGCACACCCAGGTTACGATCAACTCGCATTCTTATGAGCTTTACCAAGTGGTCGACGGGTCGACCACCTATTACGAGGCGACGGTCGCCACGGGCACCGGATCGACGATCTATGCCTTCAGCGATGCGCAGGGTCAGGATCCGTTCTTCCAACTGCAAGTCCCGGCCAGCGGCGGCAACTACACGTTCACGCTGGATTCAACGACCTCGACGTCGGGGACGAATATCAATCTGGAGCAAGTGCCCAACGCCGCCTATCTGTATCTTGCCAGCAACGGCACGTTGTCCGGTACCGCAAACAAACCGAGCTCGGCCGGTTTTTGGATGCAGGGCTTCGATAACGGTTTCACTGGAAACGGTTACACGCCGACCGGTCAAGGAACACTCAAGTCCAGCGCCCAGGGTCTTGGCGTCGACAACAATAATCTGGGCTATGGCGAGACGGTCGCATTCCATTTCGGCAGCGCGCAAAACGACATCCAGATCGGAGTCGGCAAGAGCAACGGCAATGGCAGCCTGGAGGAATTCCAGGTCACGATCTATAACGCCAGCGGGACCCAGCACGCGACTGAGATCATCACGGCTGCTGACGGCGCGCCGATCAAGATCGACGCCGCGGATTGGCAGGGTACGCTGCCCTCGTGGTTCTCGACATCGGGCATTACCGAGGTCGATGTCACCAACCTCGGCACCGGAAATGGCAAAAACGGCAATGGTGCCGACGATAGCGTTACGCTGACCTCGGTCGATTATGCCACGACGCCGACAAGCAACTCCGGCGAGACACTGAATTTCGCAGTTTCGATCACCGACGGTGACGGCAGCGCGAGCGCGACGAAGGACTTCTCGGTCACGACGCCGGGCGGCACCGCGCCGACGATCACCGCGTCGGGGTCGGATTTGGCTTATGAATCCGGGTTGCCCAACGGCTCGAATCCTACGAATCCTGCGCAGCCGTCAACGGTCAGTACGGCATCCGTAGTCGTTACGCCGGGCTCGGATCCCAACGTCAATGTGACGCTTGCGGCGGGCGGCCTAACGCAGTCGGCCGGCATCACTTGGGTCACGAGCGCCAATGGCCAGGAGATCGACGGTTATCAGACCCAAAACGGGCAGTCCGTCGAGGTTCTCTCGCTCGCCCTCGTTGCGGGTGCGGCTGGCCACTACACCATTCAGGAGACGATCGATCACGCGCTCGACAACAACGGCGCCAGCACGAGCGGCGACCTCGGCAATCTCTATGTCGTGGCGACCGACCCGAACGATCCGGCGCTGACGAATTACACGTCCGTGTCGATTGGCGTCGTCGACGACAAGCCGCTGGCCAATCCCGATACGGCGAGCGTCACGTCGGGTCAGACGGTGAGCGCCACAGCAGCGCAAGGTCTGTTCAGCGCGTCGAACACCGGCGGCGCGGACAAGATAGGTGCCGATGGTCCCTCAGCTAGCGGCAGTGTGGTGGGTGTCGAAGCCGGCAATAATCCAACGGACGTGGTGAGCACGGGTGTCGGCACGCAGATCTCCGGGCTCTACGGCACGCTGACGCTGAATCAGGACGGCTCCTACAGCTATCAAGCCAATCCGGATACGTCGGGTCTCACCGGCATCAAGACCGACACTTTCACCTATACGCTGAAGGACGGTGACGGCTCGACCGCGACATCGACGCTGGCGATCAATGTCAACGAAGTCCATCCGACCGCCAATGCGGTGACGGGGACGGTCTATGAGGCGGGCTTGGCGAACGGCTCGGGCCAGGGCCCGACGACGACCACGCAAAGCGGCACGTTGAGTTTCTCGGAGACGGGCGACACTGTGACGCTAACGAGCATCGTGGGTGCCGGAAGCCCGGTCGCGATCAATCAGACCAGTGGGGCGGAAACGCAAATTCTTGGCACGCACGGCACGCTCACAATCACCGACACTGCGGGCGTCTTTAGCTATGCTTATGTCCTGAACTCTGCGGAAAGCAACAACCCCGCGCCGGATACGTTCACCTATACGGTGACGGATTCGCACGGCAACACCACGACCTCGACGCTGACCTTCGGCATCACCGACGACAAGCCGCTGGCCAATCCCGATACAGCATCGGTGAGTGCTGGCCAGACTGTGGCGGTCGACGCGGCGCATGGTTTGTTCAGCGCGTCGAACACCGGCGGCGCTGATCTGATGGGTGCCGACGGCCCCGCCAGCGGTAATGTGACGGGCGTTACCTCGGCCGCCAACAACAGCGTCGGAACTGCGGGAACGGCGGGCGCCGATGGCATTCCCTATATCGTCCAAGGCGCCGACGGCACCCTGACGTTAAATCAGGACGGTTCATTCAGCTACGTCGCGAATAGCAATGCGACGCCAGGCGCGATCGATACGTTCAATTACACGATTACCGACGCCGACGGCTCGACGGCGACCAATACGTTGACGTTCACCATCGCGGCGGCGCCGTTCCTGGTTTACGAGAGCGGTCTGTCGACGGGCTCGGATCCGGGCGGCACGCCGACAACGGCGACGACGACGGTCTCGTTCACAGCCGGCAGCCATAGTGAAACCGTGGCCCTCGACGGGAGCCATCTGACCGCGCCGTCCGGCTACTTCTGGTTTCCCATTTCCGGGGGCGGGCTCGGCCTATACGCCTACGGCAGCTTCACGCCAGTCCTGACCCTTACTTTCGCAGAGAGTTCCGGCTTTTCCTCTGGATCGATACCAGCGCATAGCACTGGCACGGTCACGATAACGGAGACATTGTATGGGCCGATTATCGGCAACAACGGGTCCGGCGCCGGTGATCTCGGCACGCTGAACGTGGTCGCGACCGATACGTCTAACCATAAAACCACCGATTCTGTTTCGGTCGGTGTCGTGGACGATGCGCCGGTTTTCCAATCGGCGGATCATGGCGTGATCGCAAATAGCAGCACCGCGAATGACCTCGTTGGCCATTTGACTTACAACGCAGGGGCGGATGGGTTAGCCTCGCTGAACTTTGTGAATCCGGTCGATGATTCCCAGCTTGCCACCAGCCAATCTCACCCGACCTCGACATCTCTGTCCTGGAATGGCTCGACGCTTTTTGAATATGTCGACAACAGCGGTACGCTGCACGGCGAAATATCGACGGGGAAAAATAACTTCGAAGAAGTCTTCACCGTCTCTCTGAGCGGCTCAACTTACGACTTCAACTTGGAGCAGCCGCTGAGCAACGGTGCCAATCCGGTTGTGCTGCCGTTTGCCTTCTCGATTTCGGACAACGACGGCAGCACTGCCGTTGGTGCCTTCGATGTCACGGTGACGGGCACGACGTCGACCAATGAGGTAACGGGCGCGACAAACGAATTTACCCTGACAGATGTCTCCGGTGCCTTGGGAACCTCACACACCGCGTCGTCGACGAATGTGATGATCGGTGGCGCGGAGAACGACATCTTCATCAGCAACTTCGGCCCCGACACCATGACCGGTGGCGGCGGCAGTGACACGTTCCAACTCAATAACGTCAATGTCAAAGACGTGATCACCGATTTTATACAGGGCAGCACCGGGACGCATGACACGATCGATCTGACCGCGTTGCTTGGCGGCATAAATCCGGGGTCGAGTAATATCTCCAACTATGTCAGCTATAACTCGACAAGCGGCGCGCTTAACTTTTATCAAGCGGGCGATGCCGCGGCGCACGGCACCGACTTCAAGACGATCGCAACCTTGGACACCAATAACAATCCTAACTCACATCCCGCGACGGGCACCGTCACGATTGCCTATCAGGATCACGCGCATACCGTGCATACCCACACGGTCTGACTTCTTTCAGTCCTCAGCGACCGGGTTTTCCGGTCGCTGGGTCCCGGAAGCAACAGCGCGTCTCCTGTGCCAGGCCAATAGTGGATTTGCAAATTCGCAGCATTTAAAGTCTCCTAGCGCCCACACCGTCGCCGTTCTGTCAAAGTTCGTTGCGAGTTTGCGGGCGGCTTCGATCTGAAGCGTGGCCGTTTGGGTTGCCGGGCAAAGCGACGCCGAACGCGGTACCGGAGGCGTGATCATGGCAGCCTATCGCGTCGCAGACCTCGTGATCGAAAGCCTTCATGCCGCCGGCATACGCCGCATCTATGGCGTCGTCGGCGACAGTTTGAACGCGATCACGGATGCGCTGCGCAAGCGCGCCGACATGCAATGGATTCACACCCGGCACGAGGAGGCCGCGGCTTTTGCCGCCGGTGCCGACGCGCATCTCACCGGCCAGCTCGCGGTCTGCGCCGGCAGTTGCGGGCCCGGCAACTTGCATCTGATCAACGGGCTTTACGACTGCCATCGCTCGCGCGTCCCGGTGGTGGCGATTGCCGCGCATATTCCAAGCGCCGAAATCGGCCGCGGCTACTTCCAGGAGACGCATCCGGAACTTCTGTTTCGCGAATGCAGCCATTATTGCGAGCTTGTCTCCAGTCCGAGCCAGCTTCCGGGCGTGATCGAAACCGCGATCCGCACGGCGATCGGCCGGCGTGGCGTGGCCGTCGTCGTCATTCCGGGCGATGTCGCCTTGAAGGAGGTTGCGGGCGCGGCTTCGACCGGCCGCGCGCTCTCGGTCGATCAGCCTGTCGTCGTGCCGAGCGCGCACAATCTCGACGAGCTGGCGGCGCTGCTCAATGCCAGCGAAAAGACGACGCTGTTCTGCGGCCGCGGCTGCGCCGGCGCGCATGAGGCGCTGATGCGCCTTGCCGAGACGTTGAAATCGCCGATCGTGCACGCCCTCGGTGGCAAGGAATATGTCGAATACGACAATCCTTTCGATGTCGGCATGACTGGCCTCATCGGCTTCAGCTCCGGCTATCATGCCATGCTTGATTGCGACACGCTGCTCCTGCTCGGCACGGACTTTCCTTACCGGCAGTTTTATCCGACCGACGCCAAGATCGCGCAGATAGATATACGGCCTGAAAACCTTGGGCGGCGGACCAAGATCGATCTCGGCCTCGTCGGCGATGTCAACGCGACGATCGCCGCGTTTTTGCCGAAGCTTCGCGTGAAGCCCGGGCGCTTTCATCTTGACGAGAGCCTCGCGCATTACCGCAAAGCGCGCAGCGGTCTCGACGATCTCGCGATTGCGCGGCCGGGCGACAAGCTCATTCATCCGCAACGTATCGCGAAACTCATCAGCGAGCATGCGTCCGACGACGCGGTCTTCACCTTCGATGTCGGCACGCCGACCGTCTGGGCGGCGCGCTATCTGAAGATGAATGGGCGGCGGCGGCTGATCGGCTCGCTGACGCACGGGTCGATGGCCAATGCGATGCCGCAGGCGATCGGCGCACAGGTGGCGTTCCCGCGCCGGCAGGTCATCAGCCTTTCGGGCGACGGCGGCTTTTCGATGTTGATGGGCGATTTTCTGACGCTCGTGCAGCACAAACTTCCGGTCAAGATCGTCGTCTTCCAAAACAAGGTGCTGGGCTTCGTCGCGCTGGAGATGAAGGCGGCCGGCTTTCTCGAGACTGGTGTTTCGTTGGCGACCGTCGATTTTGCCGCCATGGCACGCGCGATCGGCATTCATGGCGTCCGCGTGGACGATCCGGCGGATCTCGAGGACGCCATCAAGAATGTCCTGGCACATGACGGACCGGCGCTGCTCGATGTTACGACGGCGACGCAGGAATTGGCGATGCCGCCGACAATCGGTCTGGAGCAGGTGAAGGGATTTGGCCTTTGGGCGCTCAAGACGGTGCTGAACGGGCGCGGCGATGAACTGATCGAAGTTGCACGAACCAATTTGCGCTAGCCGGCCGCGTTAGCCGGAAATACAGCTTCGCAGCGGGGACGGCGAGACAGGTGCAGACCCTAACCGAAACGTCATGCCTGCCGGCCGGCGCCGCACTGAAATTGGTCGCTCAGGTCGCGGCGCTTCTGTTCGAGAACGGTCAAACCACGGAACGCATAGCGCACACCGCCGAAAGACTTGCCAAGCGGCTGGGCTTTTCCGCCTCGGTTTTTCTCAACTGGGGCGAGCTCACGATCTGCCTCGATGAAAATGCGGCGCGGCATATCGAGATCGTGCCGGCGGCGCCGGAAGGCGTCAACATGCGCAAGGTCGCTGCGGTGACCAATGCGGTCGATGATTTTGCCGATGGCCGCACGACGCTTGCGGCCGTGCAGGAGATTCTGAAAACAATTGATGGCATAGCGGCGGTCAGCGCCGCGCGTTTTACAATCATGGCGGCGGCGGGCGCGATGGCGCTGGGTGTCATTTTCGGCGCTTCGCATCTTTCGACGCTCGCGTTGATCGGGCTGAGCACCGCCGCGGGCGCGCTGGCGCGACGATGGCTCGCGCATGTGAGCCACAATCCTTACGTTCAGCCTTTCGCCGCCGCGCTCATCGCCGGGGTTTGCGGCGCGATCGTTGCACAGCTGCATCTTTATGCGCCGCAAAATCTTGTTGCTTTGTGCCCCTGCATGGTCCTGGTGCCCGGGCCGCATCTTCTCAATGGCGCGCTCGATCTGGCGCGTGCGCGTATCCCTCTCGGCATCGCGCGCCTTGCCTATGCCAATCTGATCATCCTGGCGATTTGCGTCGGCCTGCTGGCCGGACTTTGGCTTGGCGGATCCGAGCTCTCCGCCGCGGCGCCATCCTCTCGGGTTCCGCTTGGCTATGATGTCGCTGCGGCCGGCGTGGCGGTCGCCGCCTATGGGACTTTCTTTGCCATGTCATGGCAAAAGCTGCCGGTTCCAATCCTGATCGGCATGTTTGCCCATGCCATACGCTGGGCCGCGATTTCGGTGATCGGGCTGAATATTGCGATCGGCGCGCTGGTTGCCTGTCTCGTCGCCGGCACGATTGCGACGCTTGCTGCCGATCGCTTGCGGGTGCCGTTCGCCGCGCTCGCTTTCGCCTCGGTCGTGTCGCTGATCCCCGGCGTTTTGTTGTTCAGGACGGCGGCGGGCCTCGTCAATCTTGCCGTGCTTGGCGCCAAAGCCCCGACGGGAACGCTTGAGGCGATTTTCGCCGATGCAAGCACGGCGACGCTGATCTTCGTCGCGATGGCGTTTGGCCTGATCCTTCCCAGAATGATCGCGGAACATTTGCGATTGACTGGATTAGGATGGCGATCATGATGATTGCAAGGTTCTGCCGGGGAGGGACCAGATGCGTTGCGTAAAATCGCTCAGCTTTGCAGCCGCATTTGTTGCGGCGATGGCTGTTTCCATCGGCCAATCCGAGGCGGGCCCGTTCTCGCCGCTGGCGGGCAGTTGGGCTGGCAGCGGCACGCTCACGGTGAGCGGCGCGCGTGAAAGAATTCGCTGCCGCGCGATCTATTTTGTCTCGGCGCGCGGCGACAGCCTGCGGCAGATTCTGCGCTGCGCCAGCGACAGCTACATCATCGACGTCAACAGCGACGTGACCGAAATCGACGGCCGGGTGTCGGGCACATGGCATGAGGCGTCGAGCGGCGTCACCGGCACATTGACGGGCATTGTTCGCGGCGCCGTCATCCGCGGAATTGTCTCGGGTCTCGGTTTCGAGGCGCCGGTATCGATCATCACACATGGCCGATCGCAGTATGCCACGATCAGCCTCGGCGGCCCGACAATTGCCGGCGTCGCCGTGAGCTTCCATAGACTCTGATTGGGCACGATGGCTGCACGCGACTGGCATAGGCGGCAGGTGATGCCGATCGCGAAGGTCGGCGCTCTGATCGCGTGCTTAGTCCTGTGCGCGCCTTTCGGGATGCCCGCGAAGGCTGACCAAAGCGCCTTTCATACATTCCTCGAAGGCCTTTGGCCGCAAGCGGCGGCGCGGGGCGTCAGCCGCGCGACGTTCGAGCAAGCGTTTGCGGACATCAGCGAAGACCCGAGCGTCCCAGTCGCGGTCGGTAAGCAGCCGGAATTCGAGCGGCTGCTCTCGACCTATTTTAAGGAAGCCGTCTCGCCGACGCGGATTGCGCGCGGTCGGGCGCTCGCCGCCGCCCACGCCGGCGAACTTACTGCGATCGTGCATCGCACCGGCGTCCCGCGCGGCATTCTCATCGCCGCCTGGGGGATGGAAAGCGACTATGGCCGCGACCGCGGCGACAAGGATATTGTCCGTTCGCTCGCCACGCTCGCCTTTCATCGCCGCGACAGCGACCTTTTCGTCAATGAGCTTTTGAGCGCCCTTGTCATTCTACAAAGAGGCGACATTCCGCGCGCAAAACTCATCGGCTCCTGGGCCGGGGCGATGGGCGATCCGCAATTCATGCCGTCGGCTTATCTGAAATATGCGGTGAGCTACCGCGGCGCCGGCGCGCCGGACATCTGGAACAATTCGGCTGATACGCTCGCCTCGATCGGACGTTTCCTGCGGGAGTCGGGCTGGAACCCGGCTTTGCCGTGGGGCATCGAAGTCATTCTGCCAAAGGATTTCGGCTTCAAGACCCTGCATGCCGATTTTAGCGATTTCGCCGCGGCGGGCGTCAAGGCTGCCGATGGGGCACCGCTTCCGCACGGCAAAGCGACGTTGTTTTTGCCCGCCGGCCTCGGCGGTCCGGCCTTTCTGCTCAGCGACAATTATTGGGTGCTGAAGGCATACAACAATTCCGATTCCTATGCGCTTTCGCTTGCCAGTCTCGGCGACCGCATTGCCGGGCAGGGCGGTCTGCATAGGGCATGGCCGAAAAATCAGAAGCTTTGGAGCCGCAGCGACAAGATCGAAATCCAAAAGCTGCTGACGAAGCTTGGCCTTTATCACGGCACATTCGACGGAAAATTCGGCCAGGCCTCGCGTGATGCGATCCATGCCTTTCAGATCGAGGCCCATGCTGCGCCGGCCGATGGAATCGGCGGCGCCGATCTTCTCGCGCGATTACGGGCGAAAGCTGGCGGCGGCTGACCCCGCGCGGCAGTTGTAAACTTCGCCTTTGCAATGAAAGGCTTACGGCGGCCGATCGTGGCGCCAGTGCGATCCTTGCCCATCTCTGCGCCCATCTCCGCGCCGCGGCGCCTAGCGAAAGGGCAGGCGGCCGGGACGTTGCGAGTGCCTCGCAGCGGCGCGGCGATTGCTTGGCGTCCGCCATATTCCTAGGCTAGAGCATCGGACCGAAAAGTGCGAAGCGGTTTTCGGACAAATCCGATGCGATGAGAAAGACTTAAAAGCGTCGAGCGATTCAATTTGAACGTCCGACGCTCTGAAGCGCATCCACACCATCGGAACCCGCCCTTTGACGATCTCGGCTGCCATCCATCACGTCACGCATTATCGCTACGATCGTCCGATCGGGCTTGGGCCGCAGACCATCCGGCTGCGGCCGGCGCCGCATTGCCGAACCAAGATCGCGAGCTATGCGCTGAAAATCGCGCCGGCGGCGCATTTCATCAATTGGCAGCAAGACCCGCACGGCAATTGGCTGGCGCGGCTGGTCTTCCCCGAAAAAACCGATGAGCTGAAAATCGAAGTCGATCTCACGGCGGAACTCGCCGTCGTCAATCCATTCGATTTTTTCATTGAGCCCTCCGCCGAGCAATTTCCCTTCGTCTATGACGCCGAACTAAAAAAGGACCTTGCGCCTTATCTCGAAGTCGAGCCGCTCGGTCCGCGCGTGACGGATTATATTGCCGCACTGCCAAAAGGCCCGATCCACACGATCACCTTTCTCGTCGATCTCAATGCCAATCTGCAGAAGGCGGTGCGCTATGTGATCCGCATGGAGCCAGGCGTGCAGACGCCGGAGGAGACGCTGACGCACGCTTCGGGATCATGCCGCGATTCCGCCTGGCTGCTCGTGCAGATTTTGCGGCATCTCGGCCTCGCCGCACGTTTCGTGTCCGGCTATCTCATCCAATTGCGCGCCGATATCGATCCGCTCGAAGGGCCGCGGGGCACGGATCATGATTTCACCGATCTTCACGCCTGGGCCGAGGTCTATATTCCTGGCGCCGGCTGGATCGGCATGGATGCGACCTCCGGCCTTTTCTGCGGCGAAGGGCATATTCCGCTTTGCGCGACGCCGCATTATCGCTCCGCCGCGCCGATATCGGGCGCCGTCGAGCCGGCGCAGGTCGATTTCGCCTTCGATATGAACGTCACCCGCGTTGCCGAGGCGCCGCGCATCACTTTGCCGTTCTCGGATGAGGCCTGGGCCAGACTCGATGCGCTCGGCCAAAAGATCGATGCCGATCTCACCGCGCAGGACGTGAAGCTGACGATGGGCGGCGAGCCGACTTTCGTCTCGGTCGACGATTTCGAAGCGGCCGAATGGAACACGGCCGCCGTCGGGCCGACCAAACGCAGCCGCGCCGACGATCTCATCCGCCGGCTGCGGGCGCGTTTCGCGCCGGGTGGCATGCTGCATTACGGCCAGGGCAAATGGTATCCCGGCGAGACATTGCCGCGCTGGGCCTTCGCGCTTTATTGGCGCAAGGACGGCAAGCCGATCTGGAAGGATCCCGGGCTCATCGCCCGCGTGCCAGTGGCGCACACGGCCGAGGAAATTCAAGCCATGCCGCGCGACGAGGCCGCCGAGGACGCTCTGCGCGCCCAAGCGGAACGGCTCAGCACCGGAATCGCGCTCCGCCTCGGCATCGACAAGGATTGCATCCTCGCCGCTTACGAGGACCCCACGACCTGGCTCGTCAAGGAAGGCAATCTGCCGGACAATACCGATCCGCTCGATCCGAAGATCGAAGACGCCGAAGAGCGCAATCGCATGATCCGGACGTTTGCGCGCGGGCTGACGACCGCTTCGGGCTTCGTCCTGCCGGTGCAGCGCTGGAATGCGCGGGCGCACCCGCGCTGGACGAGCGAGCGCTGGAAGCTGCGCCGCGGGCGGCTGTTTCTCGTGCCGGGCGATTCCCCCGTCGGCTACCGGCTGCCGCTCTCGTCGCTGCCGTGGGTGGCGCCTGCGTCCTATCCGTTCATTGTCGCGCAGGACCCGCTGGAGGATCGCGACGCTTTGCCGGACCCGATCGAGCTTGGTCAGCATTTCGAGCGCGTGGCCGCCGACAATACGGCGCAACAGGAGCGGGTCGAACAGCAGATCGTCGAAGGCGCCGTGCGGACCGCGCTCTCGGTCGAGCCGCGGGATGGCATTCTCTGTGTCTTCATGCCGCCGACCGAGACGCTTGGCGATTATCTCGAACTGCTCGCCGCCGTCGAAGGCGCCGCGGGTGCGCTCGAGACGCCGGTTCATGTTGAAGGCTATCCGCCACCCTTCGACCCGCGCCTTAACGTCATCAAGGTCACGCCCGATCCCGGCGTCATCGAAGTCAACGTCCATCCGGCCAAGAGCTGGGCGGAGGCCGTCGCGATGACCCGCGGTCTTTACGAAGATGCGCGTCAGGCGCGGCTCGGCGCCGATAAATTCATGACCGATGGCCGTCATACCGGGACGGGTGGCGGCAATCACATCGTCTTTGGCGGCTCGAAGCCGCAGGAGTCGCCCTTCCTGCGCCGGCCCGACTTGCTGAAAAGCGTCGTGCTCTATTGGCAGCGCCATCCGGCTTTGTCCTATCTTTTCTCCGGCCTCTTTATTGGCCCGACGAGCCAGGCGCCGCGCTTCGATGAGGCGCGGCACGATCAGCTCTATGAATTGGAGATCGCGCTTGCCAGCGTGCCGAAGCGCGACGAGCATGTGCCGCTGTGGATCGTCGACAGGCTGTTCCGCAACCTGCTCGTCGACTCGACCGGCAATACGCATCGCACCGAAATCTGCATCGACAAGCTTTATTCGCCGGACGGTCCGACCGGCCGGCTGGGCCTTGTCGAGTTCCGCTCGTTCGAAATGCCGCCCGATGCGCGGATGAGCCTTGCGCAGCAACTCTTGCTGCGCGGCCTGCTGGCCTGGTTCTGGCGCGAGCCGCAGGAGGGCGAATTCGTCCGCTGGGGGACGGCGCTACACGACCGTTTCATGCTGCCGCATTTCGTCTGGCAGAATTTTCTCGAAGCAATCGGCGAGCTGAAACGGGCCGGCTACGATTTCGATCCTCTCTGGTTCGAGGCGCAGCGCGAATTCCGTTTTCCGGTCTATGGAACCGTCGAGGCCGGTGGCGTGCGGCTCGAATTGCGCCAGGCGCTTGAACCCTGGCATGTGCTCGGCGAGGAAGGCGCCATTGGCGGCACCGTCCGCTATGTCGATAGTTCGGTGGAACGGCTGCAGGTCAGATGCGACGGCCTGATCGAGGGGCGCCATGTCATTGCCTGCAATGGCCGGCGGCTGCCGATGAATCCGACGGGGACGTTCGGCGAAGCCGTCGCAGGCGTCCGTTACAAGGCGTGGAAGCCGGCGCATGGCCTGCATCCGACGCTGCCGGTCAATGCGCCGCTGACATTCGATGTCATCGATACCTGGACCGGCCGCTCGCTCGGCGGCTGCGTCTATCATGTCGCTCATCCGGGCGGCCGCAATTACGATACGTTCCCGATCAACAGCTACGAGGCCGAGGCACGCCGTCTCGCGCGCTTTCAGGAACATGGCCATACGCCGGGCGCGATCGAGGTGCCGCGCGCCGAGCGTTCAGACGAATTTCCGCTGACGCTGGATTTACGGCGGCATGAACGTTCGCGAATACCCCTCGGGGGATGAACTCAATCCTTGGAGTTCGCGCCGCTCTCGGCGCTGCCGACATGAACATTGGGGGCATCGCCGGACGCCGCGACGCGCATGCCGTCGCGGATGTTGATCGGCGGGCTCAGAATGATGAGGTCGTTCGGCTTGAGGCCCGTGCGCACATCGACCTCGGCGCCGTTGTCGGCCAAGAGATTGAGCTTGCGGATGCGCACCACGCCATCTTCATAGACCGCGGCGCTCAACCCGTTCTTGTTGAAGATCAACGCTTGCGAGGGAATCGAGATCACCGGCTGCGCGCGGGGAATGAAGAGCCGCACGGTGCAATAAAGGCCGGGGAAAAGCGTGCCGTCGGCGTTGTCGACATCGACTTCCGTCAGCCGCGTGCGGGTGCCGGGCTGCAAGGCATTGGCATTGCGCGCCACGGTGCCGTGGAAGACGCGGCCGGGGATTTCCGGCACCCGGACTTCGGCCGAAGCGCCGTCCTTCAAGCCGAAGACGGCATCCTGCGGCACATAGATTTGTGTGCGCAGCACTTCGCTATGGGCGATATCGAAGAGCGGCGTGCCGGTCGATTGATCGGCGGTGACGAGGCTGCCGACATCGATATGCCGCTGGGTGATGAAGCCATCGAACGGCGCCACCACCTGTTTGAATCCGGTTAATTCCTTGAGCCGCGAGACCTGGGCTTCGCCAGCCTGCAGATTGGCCTCGGCAACTTTCAGCGCCGCGGTCTGCCCCTGATAGGTCAAGCGGTCGGTGTCGCCTTGCTGCTTGCTCTGCCATCCTTGGACGACAAGGGTCTGCGTCCTGTTGTTGGTGACGAGGGCGAGCTGCATGTTCGATTGCGCCTGCGTCACGGCCGCTTGCAACTGAGCGACCTGCGCCTCCGCCTGCAATAGCTGCTGGTCGAGGTCCGGCGCCGCGATCACGGCGAGAACGTCGCCCGCCTTCACTTCGCTGCCGATATCGACATTGCGCTTGCCAATATAGCCCGTTGCGCGGGCAAAGACGGTAGCGGCGTCGAAGGCCTCGGTGCTGCCGGGCAGATCGAGCTGCCGCGGCGCAGAATTGGTGACGACGCGCGCCACGCGCACGGTCGGCACGGCGTCTTCCTGCTGCCTCTGCGTTTCGAGCGCCGCCGCGCGCCGCTGTGCATGGCTCCAGGCGCCGTAAGCGACGAGGGCGCCGACGCCGAGTAGGGCAGCGAAGCCGACGAGGCCCAAATGGCGCGGCCGCTCGCCGTGCGACGGCGCGTCGGGCTCTGACGTCGGCGTGTCAGGCTTTTTGACTTCGTCGCGCATCAGGCAAAATCCTTATCTGCGAAAGCGGATTTGGCGTAAGCTTGGCTCATGGGGCAGGCTCACCCTCCGGCACGTGCCGTGGCTCAGTCGGCTCAAACCGGCCAATGATAGAATATAACCACGGCACGAACAAAAGCGTCGTCACCGTGCCGATCATGACGCCGCCGATCACCGCGCGCGCCAGAACCGCATTCTGTTCTTCGCCCGGAGCGCCGATGGCCATCGGGACCATGCCGACCATCATCGCCGCCGCCGTCATCAGTACTGGGCGGATACGGGTGCGCCCCGCCGCGCGGGCGGCATCGACGGCGTTCAAGCCCTCGTGGCGCTGCTCGCGCGCAAAGGTCACGAGCAGGATCGAGTTCGCCGAGGCGACGCCGATCGACATGATCGCGCCCATCAACGAGGGAACGCTGATGGTTGTTCCCGTCACATAGAGCATCAGCAGAATGCCCGCGCCCGCGCCGGGCAAGGCGAGAATGATGGCCAGCGGATCAAGGAAGCTCTGGTAGTTCACGACCATCAGCAGGTAGACGAAGACGGCGGCAAACAGCAGGCCGAACGTCAGATTGTAGAAAGCCGAATTCATGCTGTCGATCTGGCCGCGGACAATGAATTTGTTGCCGGGCTTCAATTGCGATTTGAGCCCGTCGATGACGCCATTGATGCTCTTCGCCACGCTGCCGAGATCGCTGTCCTGAACGCTGGCGTAGACGTCGTAGAGCGGCTGAATGTTGGCGTGATTGAACACGGATTGGATGTAGCGGCGCTGGACCGAGGCGACGTTGCCGAGAATGTTCGGCACCGGCGTCGTCGCGGCGGCCACGCTGACAACCGGCGTGTTATTCAGCTCGTTGAGGGTAGAAACGCGATATTCGGGTGTCTGGACGGCGAAATAATAGGGAATGCCGTTTTTCGGATCGGTCCAGAAATTCGGCGTCACCTGTTCCGACGAACTCAGGCTGATATTCAGATTATTGGCAATGCTGTTGATGTTGAGGCCGAGTTGCTGCGCGCGGATTCGGTCGACGTAATAATAGAGTTCGGGCGCATCGAGTTCTTGCTGGATATGGACGTCGACGAGGCCCGGCACTTTCGCCATGCGGGCGCGCAAGGTCTTGGCGACCTCCTGATTGCCGGCGCGGTTTGGCCCCTGAACGACGACGTCGATCTGCGACGGGATGCCGAAATTGAGAATCTGCGTCACCATATCGGCCGGCTGCGTATAGAACAGCACATTGGGGAAGGCGAGCGTCAGGTCGCGGCGCAGCTTCTTGACCAGGGTAGACGTCGGCGGATGGCCTTCCTTCAAGGCGATCTGGATCGTGCCGTCGTTGACGCCGATGGTCGAACCGTCGGTGAAGGCCAGATTATAGACGCGCTGCGGCAGACCGATATTGTCGAGAACGAGATCGAGATATTGCGGCGGGATGTCCTGGCGGATGTGATCTTCGATCGATTGGAAGATCGCTTCCGTCGCCTCGATGCGGGTGCGCGCCGGCGCGCGGACATGCAATTGGATGAGGCCCGTATCGACCTGGGGAAAGAAATCCGTGCCGACTTGCGTCATCAGCAAACCGGCGCCGCCGAGGACGCAAAGCGCGATGATCGGCACGACGACACGGCTTTTCAGCACATGGTCGAGCACATAGGTGTAGCCTTCGCGGAAATGATCGAATCCGGCGTTGAACCGGTCATGGAAGCGGCTGAGCCACGAGGTCTGCCCGGCCGCATGCTGGGCCTGTTCTGCGCGGAGCAGCGCGCGGATGATGATCGGCGTCAGCGTGCGCGAGAGGAGATAGGAGGTCAGCATCGCGAAGGCGACGGCCATGCCCAGCGGGCTGAAGAGATAACGCGCCGCGCCTTGCAGGAAGAAGACCGAAACGAACACGCTGCAGATGGCGAGCGTCGAGACGAGGGTCGGCAAGGCGATGCCGGCCGAGCCATGCAGCACCGCATCGTCGAATTCCATATGTTCTTCGAAGAGGCGATGGGTGTTCTCGATCGCGACGGTTGAATCGTCGACGAGAATGCCGACCGCGAGCGCAAGGCCGCCGAGCGTCATCGTGTTGATCGTCTGGCCCAGCGCCGAGAAGATTGCGATCGACGACAGGATCGAGAGCGGAATCGAGATCATCACGATCAAGGTCGAGCGCCACGAGCCGAGGAAGATCAGGATCATCAAGGCGGTGAGACCCGCGGCGATGGCGCCCTCGCGCAAGACGCTGGCGATCGCCTCGCTGACGAAGATCGACTGATCGAAGAGAACATGCATCTGCATGCCGGGCGGGGCGGCCTTGAGGAGGTCCGGCAGCGCTGCTTTCACCGCATTGACGACGTCGAGGGTCGAGGCGTCGCCATTCTTGATGATGGTCAAAAGCACCGAGCGACGGCCGTTGGCGCGCACGACATTCTGCTGCACGGCCCAGCCGTCGCGCACATGCGCGACATCGTTGAGGCGCACGGTGGTCGCGCCGATCTGGCGCAGCGGCATGCGGTTCAGCGCGTCGATGCTCTCCGCCATCGCATTCATGCTGACGATATATTGCGTATTGCCGATCTTGGCGTCGCCCGAGGGCAGGGTGAGGCTCTGCGTATTGACGGCGTTGACGACATCGCTCGGCGTCAGGCCGTTGGCACGCAGCGCGTCGAGGTTGAGATCGACCATGATCTGACGGTATTTGCCGCCATAGGGCGTCGGCAGGGTGATGCCCTGGATCGGCGCCAGCGCCTGGCGCAGGCTATAGATGCCGTAGTCGTAAAGCTGCTGCTCGTTCATCCGGTCCGAGCTCAGACTGAGCTGGAGGACGGGCACGCTCGAGGCGTTATATTGCACGATGATCGGCGGCTGGATGCCCGGCGGCATCAGCGCACGGATGGCATTGGTGGCGGAGACGATCTGGGCGATGGCGAGATCGACGCTCACGCCTTGCTGGAAGAAGATCTTCTGGACGGCGACGCCCGACAGCGTTTGCGATTCCATGTCGCGAACGTTGTTGACGTTCGCGCTGATGGAATATTCGCTATAGGTCGTGACGCGCGCCTCCATCTCCTGCGGCGTCAGGCCGGTATATTGCCAGATGACGGTGACGACCGGGATGTTGATGACCGGGAAGATGTCTTTCGGCGTCGAGAGGATCGCGCTGACGCCGAGAAACAGGATCGCCAGCGCCATCACGTAGAACGTGTGCGGAAATCGCAAGGCGAAGCGAACGATACCCATTCCCCAGCTCCGGACCGATCTCTTTGAGAAGATATTGGAAAAGGGCCTCTGCCGCACATAGGGGCGCGAAGGTCCGCCGGCCACGGTTCAACCGTCCGGCTGCACTAATCTAACAGCGCGAGCTTGGGTTCGCTTGTTCGGTCTTGCTCATCGGCCCGGCGGTTTGCGGTAAAATCCCGGCGAGCCGGCTTTCATCGGGCGCGGGCACGTTGAATTGGCGCTAAGGCGCTGCCATATCCCGGAAAACAGCTTCGCGAGGAACGGTAGGGAAGGTGCGGTCCTTACCCCTTTTGGATGGTTCATGAACGTTCCGGATTCAGACATCGACGCCCCACAGGTCGATTACACCCCGCCGCATATCATTCAACGCCGCGTCGCGGCGTGGCGCGGGCTCTGGGCGGAGACCCTCGAACTCACCCAGTCCCAGCCTTACGAATATGATTTTCATGCGCCTTTTCACCTTCTGATCGCCGCCGAACGGTCCGAGCGCTATGACGGCGAGACCTGCCTTGAGGGGCTGCCCAGGTCACGCCTGCGCGAGCTTTCGCGGCGGATGACCTTCGTGCCGGCCGGGCGGCGCTTCCGCGGCTGGCAGAAGCCGCGCGTGCTCACCCGCGTGAATTTCTTTTACATCGATCCGCACGGGCCGTTTCTCGATGCCGAGCTCGGGTTTGACGCGATCGATCTGGAGCCGCGTCTTTTCTTTTTCGATTCCGACCTGTGGGCCACTGCGCTCAAGCTCAAGGCACAGATCACGGCGCCCAATGCGGTCTCGAGCCCCTATGCCGAGGCGCTCGGTGCGGTGCTCTGCCACGAATTGATCCGCATGAACGGCGCCAAGGCGCCGGCGTTGACCGGCCGCCAGACAGGCCTTGCGCCCTGGCAGCAGAAGCGTGTCGCCGATTATATCGAGGCACGGCTCGATGCCCGGCTGACGATTGCCGACATGGCCGCGCTCGTGCATCTGAGCCCGTTCCATTTCGCCCGCGCGTTCAAGCAATCGTTCGGCATGCCGCCGCACCGTTTTCATATGATGCGGCGCGTCGAGGCGGCCAAGGCGCTGCTCAATGCGACGACGACGCCGATGACGGAGATCGCCTTGCGGCTCGGCTTCAGCGAGGCGAGTTCGCTCAGCGCGGGCTTTCGCCGGATGACGGGCGTGAGCCCCAGCGCCTATCGGCGGATTGTGAGCTGAGTTTTATTGCTGCTGAGCGGCTTGCGCTTGCTCTTTCTTCTCAAGAACTTGCAGCGCTTCTTTCACATTCGGCTTCAGACCTTCGCCGCCCTTGGCGATATGGGCGAAAATCTGCTTCTGCATCCGCGAATTCCAGAATTTCTGGATGTGATCGGCGACGCCGGCGACCTCTTTGTCATGGCCTTGCACGGCGAAATAGCCGCCGATCTGGTTGGCCATATAGATCAGCCGGTCGAGCGTGTGCGAGGCGTGAGGCGATTCATGCGACATGGCGGGAGGTTTCGCTCAATCTTTCGGAATGGGTGAAAACTTCGAAGTCCTGGCGCCGCGCGACGGCGATGAGCGTTATGCCGGCCTCGTCGGCGAGCCGGATCGCGGCTAGGGTGGGCGCCGAGACGGCGACGAGCACGGGCGCATTCAGCCGCGCCGCCTTCTGGATCAGTTCGATCGAGACGCGGCTCGTCATCAGGAGAAGGCCGTCCGCCGCAGTGCGGCCGGCGCGAACCAGAGCGCCGCCGAGCTTGTCGAGGGCATTGTGGCGACCGACGTCCTCGCGCAAAGCGACAAGGCCCTCGCGCTCGGTCCAAAAGCCCGCGCCGTGCACGGCATGGGTCTCAGCGTTCAGCGTCTGCGCCAGATCGAGCGAAGCCATAGCGGCGATGATCGCGTGCGGCGTGACCTTCAGGTCGGCGGTCACATGCGGCAGCGGCCGCATGGCTGCTTCCAGGCTTTCGATGCCGCAGAGGCCGCAGCCGGTCGGACCTGCCATGCTGCGCCGGCGCTTGGCATAGGCCTCGGCGCGATCGCCCTTGAGCCAGACGCGCGCCTCAATGCCGAGCGGCGTCGGCATGATCTCCAGATTTTCGATCTCGTTGCGGTCTTCGATCAGCCCTTCGGTCAGGGCGAAGCCGACCGCGAAATCCTCGAGGTCGGCGGGCGTCGCCATCATCACCGCATGGGTCGAGCCATTATAGGTGAAGGCAATGGCTTGTTCGTCCGGCACGACGCGCGTTGTCGCAAAGGAGACGCCGCCGCGCCGCGCGAGGCTCGCAACGCTGACCGCCGGAGCGGGCAGCGCGTTATCGTCGGCTTCGCTCATTCAGCCGCGTCGAGCGGCTGAGCGATCTTCGAGTTTTGCTCGGACATTTCGCGATATTCTTCCTGCCATTCGGTCGGCCCGTTGGAGGTCGAGACCTGAACAGCGGTCACCTTGTATTCCGGGCAATTGGTCGCCCAGTCCGAATAATCGGTGGTGACGACATTGGCCTGGGTCAAGGGGAAGTGGAAGGTCGTGTAGACGACGCCGGGCGACATGCGCTCGCTGACCTTGGCGCGCAGCGCCGTCTCGCCCGAACGGCTCTTGATCTTCACCCAATCGCCGTCGCGGATGCCGCGGTCCTCGGCGTCATGCGGGTGGATTTCGAGCACGTCTTCCGAATGCCAGGCCGAATTGGCGGTGCGCCGCGTCTGCGCGCCGACGTTATATTGCGACAGGATGCGGCCGGTGGTCAGCATCAACGGGTAACGCGGGCCGATCTTCTCGTCGGTCGGAATATATTCGGTCAGCATGAACTGGCCCTTGCCGCGGACGAAATGGCCGATGTGCATGGTCGGCGTGCCAAGCGGCGCCTCGGCATTGCACGGCCATTGGACGGAGCCGACCTCGTCGAGCAGCTTGTAGGAGACGCCGGTGAAGGTCGGCGTGACCTTGGCGATCTCGTCCATGATGTGGCCCGGATCCTTGTAGCGCATCTCATAGCCGAGCGCCTTGGAGAGCATCATCGTGATCTCCCAATCCTCATAGCCATTGAGCGGCGCCATCACCCGGCGCACACGCTGGATGCGACGCTCGGCGTTGGTGAACGTGCCGTCCTTTTCGAGGAAGGTCGAGCCGGGCAGGAAGACATGCGCGTAATTCGCCGTCTCGTTGAGGAAGAGATCCTGCACGATGACGCATTCCATCGCACCGAGGCCGGCCGACATGTGATGCGTGTCCGGATCGGACTGCAGAATGTCTTCGCCCTGGACGTAAAGCGCCTTGAAGGTGCCGTCGATCGCCGCGTCCATCATGTTCGGGATGCGCAGGCCGGGGTCCTTGTCGAGCTTGACGCCCCAGATCGATTCGAAGAGCTCGCGCACTGCATCGTTCGACACGTGGCGATAGCCCGAATATTCGTGCGGGAACGAGCCCATGTCGCAGGAGCCCTGGACATTGTTCTGTCCGCGCAGCGGGTTCACGCCGACGCCCTCGCGGCCGATATTGCCGGTCGCCATGGCGAGGTTGGCGATGGCCATGACGGTCGTGGAGCCCTGGCTGTGCTCGGTAACGCCGAGGCCGTAATAGATCGCCGCATTGCCGCCGGTCGCATAGAGCCGCGCGGCAGCGCGGATCGTCTCGGCCGGCACGCCGCAGACCTTCTCGACGGTCTCGGGGCTGTTGCGCTCCTCAGCGACGAAGGCGGCCCAGGTCGCGAATTCGGCCAGGTCGCAACGCTCCTGCACGAAGGCTTCGTTGACGAGCCGTTCCGTGACGATGACATGTGCCATCGCGTCGAGGATCGCGACATTGGTGCCGGGCCTTATCGGCAGATGATAATCCGCCTTGATGTGTGCCGACTTCACGAGGTCGATCTTGCGCGGATCGATGACGATGAGCTTGGCCCCGGCCCGCAGCCGCTTCTTCATATGCGAGCCGAACACGGGATGCGCATCGGTCGGGTTGGCGCCGATCACCAGCACGACATCGGTATATTCGATCGAGTCGAATTCCTGCGTGCCGGCGGAGGTGCCGAAGGTCTGGCCGAGGCCATAGCCGGTCGGCGAATGGCAGACGCGGGCGCAGGTATCGACATTGTTATTGCCGAATCCGGCGCGGATCATCTCCTGAACGAGATAAGTTTCCTCGTTGGTGCAGCGCGACGAGGTGATGCCGCCGACCGAGGCGCGGCCGTATTTGGCCTGGATGCGCTTGATCTCGGAGGCGGCGTAATTGATCGCCTCATCCCACGAGACTTCGCGCCAGGGGTCGGAAATCTTTTCGCGGATCATCGGCTTCAGCACGCGATCCTTGTGGGTCGCATAGCCCCAGGCGAAGCGGCCCTTGACGCAGGAATGACCGTGGTTCGCCTTGCCGTCCTTGTAAGGCACCATGCGAACCAGCTCGTCGCCGCGCATCTCGGCCTTGAAGGCGCAGCCGACGCCGCAATAGGCGCAGGTCGTGACGACCGAATGTTCCGGCTGGCCGATGTCGTAAAGCGACTTCTCGGCAAGCGTCGCGGTCGGGCAGGCCTGAACGCAGGCGCCGCAGGAGACGCATTCGGAGTCGAAGAAATTCTCCATCTGGCCGGGCGAGATGCGGCTCTCAAAGCCGCGCCCGTCAACCGTCAGCGCGAATGTGCCTTGCACTTCCTCGCAGGCGCGTACGCAGCGGTTGCAGACAATGCATTTCGACGGATCGTAGGTGAAGTAGGGATTGGAGGTATCCTTCTTGTCCTTGAGGTGGTTTTCACCTTCGTAGCCGTAGCGGACCTCGCGCAGGCCGACGACGCCCGCCTGCGTCTGCAATTCGCAATTGCCGTTGGCGGCGCAGGTCAGGCAGTCGAGCGGATGGTCGGAGATGTAGAGTTCCATCACGCCATTGCGCAACGCCTTCAGCCGCGGCGTCTGGGTATGGACGACCATGCCGGGCGCGACCGGCGTCGTGCAGGAGGCCGGCGTGCCGTTGCGGCCTTCGATCTCGACAAGACACAGACGACAGGAGCCGAAGGCATTGACGCTGTCGGTGGCGCAGAGCTTGGGGATCTGGTTGCCGAGCTCCATCGCCGCCCGCATGATCGAGGTGCCGGCCGGAACCTGTACCTTGGCACCGTCGATCGTCAGCTCGACCGTCTCGGTCGATTTCGAAGCCGGGGTGCCGTAATCGATCTCTTGGATGAGAGACATTCCACTCTCCTCATTCCGCCGCGACCGCCGCAGCGCGGGGTCTGAAATCCTCGGGATAATGACGTAGCGCGCTCAAGACCGGGTAGGGCGCGAAGCCGCCAAGCGCGCATAGCGAACCGAACTTCATCGTCTGACAAAGATCTTCCAAAAGCCTTATGTTGGCATCGACATCGACGCCGTCAAAGATTTTGTCGATCACTTCTGTGCCACGCGTCGAGCCGATGCGGCAGGGCGTGCACTTGCCGCAGCTTTCGATGGCGCAGAATTCCATGGCGAAGCGCGCCATGGCCAGCATATCGACCGTGTCGTCGAAGACGACAATGCCGCCGTGGCCGATCAGCCCGTCCTTGGCTGCGAAGGCCTCATAGTCGAACGGCGTCTCGAACAGCGAGGGCGGGAAATAGGCACCGAGCGGGCCGCCGCATTGCACCGCGCGCACCGGCCGGCCGGAGGCGGTGCCGCCACCGATATCCTCGACGATTTCGCCAAGCGTCAGGCCGAAGGCGGTCTCGAACAGGCCGCCGTAGCGGATATTGCCGGCGAGCTGCAGCGGCATCGTCCCGCGCGAGCGGCCCATGCCGAAGTCGGCATAGGCTTTCGCGCCATGGGCGAGAACGAAGGGCGTCGCCGCAAACGACAGCACATTGTTGATGACGGTCGGGCGCTGGAACAGGCCTTCGATCGCCGGCAGCGGCGGCTTGGCGCGCACCATGCCGCGGCGGCCCTCGAGGCTTTCGAGCAGAGCCGTCTCTTCGCCGCAAACATAAGCGCCGGCGCCGACACGTAACTCGATGTCGAAGCTGTGCCCCGAGCCCAGAATATCCTTGCCGAGATAGCCCGCGCCCCGCGCCAGAGCGAGCGCCGCGTTGAAGGCCTTGACGCCGTGCGGATATTCGGAGCGGCAGTAGACATAGCCTTTGGTCGCGCCGACGGCGATGGCGGCGATCGTCATGCCTTCGATCAGCATGAACGGATCGTCTTCGAGCACCATGCGGTCGGCAAAGGTGCCGCTATCGCCCTCGTCGGCGTTGCAAACCACATATTTCCGGTCGGCCGTGGTGCCGGCCACCGTCTTCCATTTGATGCCAGTCGGGAAGCCGGCGCCGCCGCGGCCGCGCAGGCCGGACTTGGTGACCTCATCGACAATGGCGGCGCTGCCGATCTCGATGGCCCGCTTCAACCCGAGCCAGCCTTCGTGGGCGGCATAATCTTCGAGCGACAGCGGATCGGTGATGCCGCAGCGGGCGAAGGTCAGGCGGGTCTGGCGCTTGAGATAAGGGTGATCTTCTGGCCGGCCGATGCGCAGCGCATGCGCGCCGCCCGTAAGAAAACCGGCATCAAACAGGCTGCTCACATCCTTGGGCGAAACCGGCCCATAGGCGATGCGCCCGGCCGGAGTCTCGACTTCAACCAGCGGCTCCAGGAAGAACATGCCGCGCGAGCCGTTGCGGACGATCGTGACATCGACGCCGCGCGCCTTCGCGTTCTCAACGATCGCGGCGGCGACCTTGTTGGCGCCAAGCGCGAGGGCAACGACGTCGCGGGGAACGAAAACACGCGTCATGCCGCATCCGCCTCCTCGATGACGCCGACCAATTTGTCGGCGGTCAGTTCAGCGATCGGCTCTTCATCAAAGAGCGCCGAAGGGCCGTTGGCGCAAAGTCCAAGGCAATAAACCGGCTCGACGGTGATGGCGCCATCGGCCGTCGTGCCATGCCAATCGACGCCGAGATCGGCGAGGCAATGGCTCGCCACCGATTCGCAGCCGCGCGCCTGGCACGCCTCGGCGCGGCAAATCTTGAGGATATGCCGGCCGGCCGGTTCGCGCCTGAAATCATGATAGAAGGTCAGGACGCCATGGACTTCGGCGCGGGTGATGTTGAGCGCGTCGGCAATCTGCGGCACGGCCGTGTCGTCGATAAAGCCAAATTCTTCAATGAAAGCATGGAAGATAGGCAGCAGCGGCCCTTCGAGCGCAAGATGCGCGTCGATGATTTCCTTGGCCCGCTGCGCGTCGAAGACGGCTGGCATGTTTCCACCTGTTCCGCCGGCAATTTCGCATCGCCAGCACCAAATCGTATCGCGCCCAGGAGCTTAAGTTCCGCTGAGCGCGCCGACTTTAGTTTCTCTCTAAGAAAGATGGTCCCGCAGGCCTCTCCAATCAATAAAGGCATTTCGTCGGCATATAGAAAAATTCTATCATAGCTGCGGTGCGATCAGTTTTTTTGCTTCCGCGAAGAGGGTCGCGGTCAGCGGCGTCATCGGCTCGCGGCGCGGCACGACGAGACCGATCTGATGCACCGCCTGCGGCTCGATGATCGGGATCGAGCGGATCGGCTCCGTCACCGAGAGTGTTTCGACCAGTTTCTCGGCCATGATGCTTGCCCATTGGCCGGTCTTGACGTGGGCATAGAGCGCAATCACCGAGTTGGATTCAAGCGTCGGCTCCGGCCGGTTGCCGGAGCTCGCCAGCAATTGATCGACGATGCGCCGGTTCTGCATGTCGGGCGTGAGCAGGCAGAGCGGAATGCGGCCGACCTCCGCCCAGGTGACGCTTTTATGGTCGGCAAAGGGGCTGCCGGCGCTCGTCAGCAGGCGATATTGCTCGGTGTAGAGCGGCAGGCTGCGCACCGTGCCGAGCGGTTCGTTGTCGAGATAGGTGATGCCGGCATCGATCTCGAGATTCGAAATGCCCTGCAGAATCTCGTGCGACGTGGCCGACACGACGCTGAAACGCACGCCCGGATGTTTGGCGCGGAAGGGCGTCGTCAGCGCCGCGACCATGCTGAGCGCCGTCGGAATGACGGCGATCCGCATCAGCCCGGTCAGGCCGCTCTTCAGCGCCCGGACTTCCTGGCGCATCGCGCGTGAATCGCCGACGATGCGCTTGGCCCATTCAAGCACGCGCTCGCCCTCCGGCGTCAGGCCGTGGTAGCGCGAACTACGGTTAACGAGCAGCACGCCGAGCGTATCTTCGAGCTGTTTGATCCCCGCCGAGAGCGTCGGCTGCGTCACGCCGCAGACCTCCGCAGCACGGCTGAAGCTCTGCTCGCGGGCGACGGCGATGAAAAATTCAAGCTTGTCAATCAAGGCTCAACGCCCAAGGAAGACGCCCAAGGAAGACGCCCAAGCAAGCCACGGCCAAGCGGGCCGACAGCGCCGCCAAGGCTTGCCTCTTTGCGGGCGCCGACGCAAGCCGGATTTCAGACCGCGCGCGGCAGGAAGGCCGGGATATCCGGCTCAAGCCGCGCATAAAAACCCGCATAGGCTGCGCCGCACGCATGGTCTCGCGCAGCGCGGATTTTTGCCGCGGCGTCAGGCTCCTCCGCGTCGGCCGCCGCCAATGCGGCCTTGTGGAGCTGCAGAAAGGCGGCGAAATCTGCCGGCGCCCCGGCGGCGCGTCCGTGCAATGCATAAATCGGCGTGCGGTGGCTGCGTCCGCGCAGCACGGTTTCGCCGAGCGGGACAAAGAGAAAGCCAGGCGCTGCCTGCATGGTCGATTCGGCGACGAGGATCGAAATGCCCAAAGCTTTGGTCGCTTCCTCGAGCCGCGCGGCGACGTTCACCGAATCGCCGACAATCGAATAATCGAACCGCATGTTCGAACCCATATTGCCGACAAAGGCCTCGCCGGTGTTGATGCCGATGCCGATCTCGATCGCGCGCGTCTCGATCCCGGTTTGGGCGAGGCGCGCGTTCAGCACCGGCAGGGCATCGCGCATCGCGAGCGCTGCGGCGCAAGCCCGTTCGGCGTGGTTCGCCACATCGAGCGGCGCGTTCCAAAAGGCCATCAGCCCGTCGCCGAAATATTTATCGATCGTACCGGCCTCGTTGAGCACGGATTGGGTCAGCGGCGTCAGCACGCCATTCAAGAATTGCACGACCTCAACCGCCGACAGGCCTTCCGACCGGCCGGTGAAGTCGCGCACGTCGGCAAACAGCACCGACACGTCGCGCGCTTCGCCGCCGAGTTCGAGCTTGCTTGGGTCCTTGGCGAGCCGTTCGACGAGGGCAGGGGCGAGATAACGCGAGAAGGCCTTGCGGACGAATTCGCGCTGGCGTTCGCTGCGTCGGTAGACGGCGACGGTCATCATCGCATAGGCGAGCACCCAGGTCGCACCAGGCATCAGCGGATCGAAGAGAAGCCCCATGCGCGAGAAGGCATAGAAGCTCGCGAAGGCGAGCGCCTCGATTGAAAGCAGCAACACGCTGACGGCCGCGACGGGCTTGGTGAAGCGCGCCATCAGCGCCATGATCGCGCCGCCGAGGACGAGAAGCAGCGCTTCGAGACCCAGCGCATAATCCGGCCGCGCCAAGGTCGTGCCCGAGAGGACATGTTCCAGCAGTTCGGCGTGGATGTCGACGCCCGGCACGGCGGCTTCGAGCGGCGTCGAACGGATATCGGCGAGCGCGCTGGCGCTCGAACCGATGAGGATGATGCGTCCGGCTATGTCGCTGTTGGCGACTTTTCCGGCGAGGACGCGCCAAGCCGAAATATGCCGCGCCGCCGTGCTGCCGGCATAGTGTACGCGTACGGCGCCGTCGGCCTCGGTGGCGATCTCAAGCGCGCCGATCCTGACATTGACGACCCCGGTCTGGGCGCCGAAGCCGCCGGTACTCGAGGCGTTCGAGGATTTCACCAGGATCGTCGAGGCCTGTTGCGCGACGCGGAGAATTTCGGCGTCAAGCGACGGCACGAGACGCGGCGCGTCGCCCGTGCCTTGGGTAAAGATCAGCGGCACTTTGCGGACGATGAGATCGCGATCCGGCTGCCAATTGATGGCGCCCAACCCGGCGGCTTTGTCCATCAACTCGGCGAGCGGCAGGATGGCGCCGCGAAAATGCGGCAGGAACGGCCGCGGATCGTCGCCCAAGGTGGCAAAGCCGGCTTTGACCGGAACGTCGGTGTGGGTGCCGTTGGTCAAAACGAGCGTCAATACGCTTGGGCCGCGCGCCAGCACCTGTTCCAGGCTCTGATCCTGCATCAGGCCGCGCGCCGTGAGCGCCTCGCCGAGGGTCTTGCGTTCCGGAACGTCGGGCAGTTGCGCGAGCAAGTTTTGCGGGGTCGCGCGATCTTCCTCGGAGAAGAGGACGTCGAAGGCAACAACCGTGGCGCCCTGTTCGAAAAGATGACGAACGAGGTCGGCAAGCTTGCGCCGCGGCCAGGGCCATTGGCCGATCTCGGCCAGCGATGCATCGTCGATATCGACGACCCGCACCGGCACGTTCGGCGAATAGGGGCGCGGCTCGATCTGCTGGTCGTAATCGAACACGAGATTGCGCAGGCGTTCGATCAGCGCCGGGCTTTCCAGACAGAGAGCAAGTCCCAAGCCGATCGGAAAAACCCAGATCAGCGCGCCGAACAGATGTGCGGCAAGCGGCCGAAGCCTTGCCGTAAGGCTCCTCGCCGGCACCGGGATCAGCAAAGCGCGACCCTGATCGGCACGTGATCGGAAGGCTTGTCCTCGCCGCGCCGGTCTTTGTCGATCGTGACTTCGGTCAGCCGGTCGGCGGCGCGCGACGAGAGCAGCAGATGATCAATGCGGATTCCGCGATCGCGCTGCCAAGCGCCGGCCTGATAATCCCAGAACGTGTAAAGGCCGCCGGCATCGGTCGTCGCCCGCAGCGCATCGGTGAAGCCGAGATTGAGGAGCGTGTGGAACCGTGCGCGCGTCTGCGGCAGATAGAGCGCATCGCCCGCCCAGGCGGCGGGATCAAAGCAGTCGCGTGCCGCCGGAATCACATTGAAGTCGCCGGCGAGCACCAACGGCTCTTCGAGGGCCAAAAGATTGCGGGCATGGGCCGCGAGCCGGTCCATCCAGGCGAGCTTATAGGTATATTTCTCGGTCTCGGGCGGATTGCCGTTCGGCAGATAGAGCGAGGCGACGCGGATGATGCCGTCGCCGTCAGGAATGACGGCTTCGATATAGCGGGCATGTTCGTCGCTCTCGTCGCCGGGCAAGCCGCGCGTCACTTCAAGTGGACGCTTCGACAAGATGGCGACGCCGTTGAAGCCCTTCTGGCCATGCACGGCGATGTTGTAGCCGCAGGCCTCGACCTCGGCATGGGGAAAGGCCGCATCAAGGCATTTCAATTCCTGCAGGCAGATGACGTCGGGGCCGATCTCGCGCAGGTAACGCAGAAGATGCTCGGTCCTCTGCCGGATCGAATTGACGTTCCAGGTCGCGATTTGCATGGCAGTCTCCGGCCGTCACTCTAGCACGCCCGTGCGTCGTGCAAACCGCCGTCTCCAGCGCCAAGTCGCATCGGATTTATCCGAAAACCGCTTCGCGCTTTTCGGTCCGATGCTCCCGATCAGAAAATGGCGCGCGCCGGCAAGACGCCTTCACGCAGGGCGGCGCGGCGCAGCGGTCCGATCGTAGACATGGCGAAGAAGCCGAGCCCGCGCACCATGTCGACGGGCAGGAAATCCGAGAGCATGGAACGATTGAGGATATCGATGCCACGGACGCGGATATCGACGTCGGCCTCGCGCGCTTCGGCATAACGGCGCAAGGGCGCCGACCCGCCAATGTCCGGTCCCGCCGAATTGAGACAGGACACGAGCGCGGCAATGTCGCGCAAGCTGAGGTTAAGCCCCTGCGCGGCGAGCGGCGGAAAGGCATGGGCCGCCTCGGCGATGAGCGCGATCCGGCGGCCGGCGAAACGGGTCGCGCGCATGCCGGCCATCGGAAAGAAGCCGACGGCGCTGTCGAGCTGCATCGCGCCGTAAATCTCCTCCGCCTCACGGGCGATTTCGTCAGCAAGGGCATTTGCATCGAGACCGCGGCGGCGCTCCGCCTCTTGCGGGGCCATCAACCAGACAAGGCTCGAGCGATGCGGCGCGCCATCCCGCGATCTGAGCGGCACGAGCGTGCAGGGACCGTTGCGCGTGTGGAACTCGACCGAGCGATCGTGATGCGGCAACTCATGCGCGAGGAGAGCCGTGAGCGCGATCTGCGGATAGGTCCAGCGCCGCGTGCCGATGCCGGCTTTTTGGCGAACGATCGAGCGCTGGCCATCGGCCGCCACGATCAGTTTCGCGCGGATCTTTCCGCCCGAAGCAAGCACGGCGCTCACATCGTCCTCGCCATGGGCGATGTCGGTGATCCAGTCCTCGACGAGTTGTATGCCGGGGGTCTGCCGCACCAGCTCGGCGAGGCGCAGGACGAGCTTGTCGCCCTCGATATTGGCGCCGAGCGCATTGAGGCCGATATCTTCCGCGGCGAAGGTCAGCGAGGGTATCGGCACCGGCGCATTGGTCGCGTCGATCAATTCGATCGCATCGATCTTCGCGGCAATATCGGTGAGATGCGGCCAGACCTGCTGCGCCCGCAAAAGGCGCAGCGATCCCTCGAAGAGGGCGACGGTGCGGCCGTTGCTCACCGTCTCCAGCTTGCCGGCGACGGCGACCTTATGGCCGGAATTGGCCAGCGCCAGCGCCGCGCAGAGTCCGGCCGCGCCGGCTCCGGCGACAAGTGTATCGACCGCGACGTCGGCTTCGGCCAAAATCCTACTCGCGCTGATCGATCGGCACATAGGGGCGCTCGCGCGCGCCGGTATAAAGCTGGCGCGGGCGGCCGATCTTCTGGCCCGGATCCTCGATCATTTCCTTCCACTGGGCAACCCAGCCGGCGGTGCGCGCCACGGCAAAGAGCACGGTGAACATGGCGGTCGGGAAGCCCATCGCCTTCAGCGTGATGCCGGAATAGAAATCGATATTCGGATAGAGCTTCTTCTCGATGAAATAGTCGTCGCTGAGCGCAATCTGCTCAAGCTCCATCGCGACATCGAGCAGCGGATCGTCCTTCTTGCCCACGGCTTCGAGCACCGCGTGACAGGTCTTCTGCATGAGCTTGGCGCGCGGATCGTAGTTCTTATAGACGCGATGGCCAAAGCCCATGAGCCGGAAGGAATCGTTCTTGTCCTTGGCGCGGGCGATGTATTTTGGAATGTTCTCGACGCGGCCGATCTCTTCGAGCATCTTGAGCGCCGCCTCGTTGGCGCCGCCATGCGCCGGGCCCCAAAGGCAAGCGACGCCCGCAGCGACGCAGGCGAAAGGATTGGCGCCGGAAGAGCCGGCGAGCCGCACCGTCGAGGTCGAGGCGTTCTGCTCGTGGTCGGCGTGCAGAATGAAGATCTGGTCGAGCGCACGGGCCAAGATCGGATTGACCTTGTAGTCCTCGGTCGGCACGGCGAAACACATGCGCATGAAATTCGACGCGTAGTCGAGCTCGTTCTTCGGATAAACGAAGGGCTGGCCGATCGAATACTTATACGCCATCGCCGCGAGCGTCGGCAGTTTCGCGATCAGCCGCATCGACGCGACCATGCGCTGGGACGGCTCGGAAATGTTTGTCGAGTCGTGATAGAAGGCCGACAGGGCGCCGATGCAGGCGACGAGAACCGCCATCGGATGCGCGTCGCGGCGGAAGCCCTGGAAGAAGCGCGCGAGCTGCTCGTGCACCATCGTGTGGCGGGTGATGCGGTGCACCCAATCGGCGCGCTGCGCCGGGGTCGGCAGTTCGCCGTAGAGCAGGAGATAGGACGTTTCGAGGAAGTCGCCTTGTTCGGCAAGCTGCTCGATCGGATAGCCGCGATAAAGCAACACGCCTTTATCGCCGTCGATATAAGTGATCTCCGACTCGCAGCTCGCCGTCGACGTGAAACCGGGATCGTAGGTGAACATTCCCGTCTGCGCGTAGAGCTTGCTGATGTCGACGACCGCGGGCCCGATATTGCCTTCCTTGATCGGCAGGTCGACCGACTTCTCGCCAAGGGTGAACTTAGCCGAGCCGCCCGTTTGAGCCTGCGTTGGTGCGTCGAGCATGGGAGTCTGCCTTCTTTCTTTTCGTTTATTCACCCGCATTCCAGGCGTCAGCCACGCCAGAGTACGGATGTGGTGCAATGCAATATCACCTATCGCATCGTGGGGTCGGGTTCAAGTTTGTTGCGGCGGGGTTTCGAAATGTGAGCCCGGCATTTAGCCCGCTTGGTCAGCGAGCCGCGCCAGGCTTTCCTCGCGGCCCAGAACGGTGAAAACGTCAAAAATGCCGGGCGAAGTGGCTTTCCCAGTCAGCGCGGCGCGCAAAGGTTGGGCAACCTGCCCCAACTTTAAGTGGTTTTCCTCGGCGTAGTGCCGAACGACGTCTTCCGTCGCGGCGGCGTTCCATGTGGGTAACGCCGTCAGCTTCGGCAAGAGTTCCCGCAAATTTCCGCGAGCCGACGCATCGAGGATGCCGGACGCCGCGGCGTCCAGCGCCAGCGGCCGCTTGGCGAAGAGGAACGCCGCGCCGTCGCGCAATTCGATCAGCGTTTTCGCGCGCTCCTTGAGGCCCGGCATGGCGTCGAGCAGCTTTTGCCGCATTCCGGCATCGATTGTCCGCGGGAACGTATCGGTTTCGGGCAGATGGGGCAGGGTGTCGATCAGGAGATCGGTGAGCGGCGCCGGGTCCATCGTCCGGATATAATGGCCATTCATATTTTCGAGCTTGGCGAAATCGAACCGCGCCGCCGAGCGCCCGACATGGGCGAGATCGAACGCCTCGATCATCGCCTCGGTCGTGAAAAATTCCTGGTCGCCGTGGCTCCACCCGAGCCGCACGAGATAATTGCGCAGGGCGGCCGGCAGATAGCCCATGGCGCGATAGGCATCGACGCCGAGCGCGCCATGGCGCTTCGACAATTTGGCGCCGTCGCTGCCGTGGATCAGCGGGATATGCGCCATCTGCGGCACGTCCCAGCCGAGCGCCTCGTAGATCTGCATCTGCCGCGCCGCATTGGTGAGATGGTCGTCGCCGCGGATGATATGGGTGACGCCCATGTCGTGATCGTCGACCACGACCGCCAGCATATAGGTCGGCGTGCCGTCGGAGCGCAGCAGGACGAAATCGTCGAGGTTTTCGTTCGCCCAGGCGACGCGGCCCTGGACGAGGTCCTCGAGAGCCGTCTCGCCGGTCTGCGGCGCCTTCAGCCGGATCACCGGCTTGATGTCCGCCGGCGCCTCGGACGCCGGCTTGTCACGCCAGCGCCCGTCATAGCGCGGCGGCCGGCTTTCGGCGCGCGCCTTGGCGCGCATGTCGTCGAGCTCCTGCGGCGTCGCATAACAATGATAGGCGCGGCCGCTCGCTAGCAGCTGCTCGGCGACCTCGCGATGGCGCGGGGCGCGCTGAAACTGGTGGATCACTTCGCCATCCCAATCGAGGCCCAGCCATTTCAGCCCGTCGAGAATGGCGGCGATCGCCGCATCGGTCGAGCGCTCGCGGTCGGTGTCCTCGATGCGCAGCAGCATCTTGCCGCCGGCATGCTGCGCATAAAGCCAGTTGAACAGCGCGGTCCGCGCGCCGCCGATATGTAAAAATCCGGTCGGCGAAGGCGCAAAACGTGTCACCACCTGAGCCATGTGCGGCGCTTGATCCTCTTAAGTCTGCGTCCTGACCGGAACGCCGGCCTCGGCCCGCTGTTGCGGCCGGGCGCGGTTTAGCACGGAAAAGATGAAAGGAAAGCCTCGCTGCCTTGCCAGCGGCCGGGCGCCGGCCGATCATTGGGCCTCGGCGGGGGACGGGACGGCAATGACGGAGCGGGCGGGGACAGCTTTTGCGAGCGGCGTCGCGCCGGCGCGCTTTGGCCCGCGCTTCGCGCAACTGACCGGCGCCGCGCACCGCGCCTTTCAGCAGGCGCTCGATATCGAGATCGCCGAGCGGCGGTTTTTCCTCTGGCTGCCGGTCGCCGCGGGCGCCGGCACGGTTCTCTATCTTGTCGCCGACCGCGAGCCTTCGCTCTGGTATGCCGGCTTCGCCGCGGCGCTTTTCGGCGCGCTGGCGGCGGCTCTGCGCCATCACCGGCTGGCGCAGAGCGTGATGCTCCTTCTCTGCTGTCTCTGCCTCGGGCTTCTCTCGGCAAGCTGGCGCACGACGCGGGTGGCGGCGCCCGTCCTCGATCACATCCGTGTCACAACGCTTGACGGCATGATCGAGGAAATGGACTTCCGCGAAGCGGGCGCGCGCTTTTTGCTGCGTGTCGACAAAGCCGAGGGGCTTGCACCGCAGGCAACGCCATATCGCGTGCGGCTGACGCTGCGGCTTACGCCGCCGTTCGAGGCCGGCACCTATGTGCGGCTCAAAGCCCGGCTACTGCCGCCGGCGCAGGCGAGCGTGCCCGGCGGCTATGATTTCGCCCGCGACGCCTGGTTCGCGCGTATCGGCGCCGTCGGCAATGTGCTCGGCCGCGTCAGCGTCATCGCGCCGCCGCAGCCGCCGGGTTTCACCGATGCCGCGCTGATGGCGCTCGATCGCGGCCGCAATGCGCTGGCGCGGCGCATTGATACGATCGTCGGCGGCGAGGCGGGCGCCATCGCCGCGGCCATGGTCACCGGCAAGCGCGATCTCCTTTCCGATGCGACGAAAGAGGTGATCCGCGAGGCGGGCATCTTTCACATCATCACCATTTCCGGCGTGCAGATGACGCTGATGGCGGGCATTTTCTTCGTCGGCCTGCGGCGCCTGCTCGCGCTCTCGCCAGTGCTGGCGCTGCGCTATCCCATCAAGCAGTGGGCTGCGGGCGCGGCGATCGCCGGTGCCGTCTTCTACGATATTGCGACCGGCTCGCGCGTCGGCACCGAGCGTGCCTTGTTCATGACGCTCATCATGCTCGGTGCGGTCTTCGCCGGGCGCCAATCGCTCAGCATGCGCAATCTGGCGCTCGCCGCGGCGCTTGTGATGCTCATCGCGCCGGAAGCCATCCTCGGCGCAAGCTTTCAGCTCTCCTTTGCCGCCGTCGCGGCGCTCGTCGCGGTCTATGAATCGCGCATGGCTCTGTCGGCGCAGCTTCGCGACGAGCGGGCGGGTCTTGTGCCGGTGTCAGCGGCGCAGGCGCGGACGATTGAGATTAAAAAGTTCCTCGCGCGCGGGCCGGCGGCTTTGCTCTTTGCGACGCTCTGCGCGACGACGGCGACGGCCTCGTTCATGGCCTATGATTTTCACGAACTCAATCCTTACGTGCTGATCGGCAATCCGCTGACTTTGACGCTGATCGAGCTCTTCGCCGTGCCTTGCGCGCTCATCGGCGTGCTTCTCTATCCGCTCGGGCTCGACGGTTTCGTCTGGCATTATCTCGGGCTTGGCATCCGCTTCGTTCTTTGGGTCGCGCGCTGGATCGGCACGCTGCCCGGCGCGACGCTTCACCTCAATGCTTTCGCGCCCTGGGCGATCGTCTTTCTGACCTTCGCGGTGCTCTCGGCCGTTATCTGGCGCTCGACCTTGCTGCGGCTGACGGCGGTACCGTTGGCGCTGATCGGGATCTATGGCGCGATCAACGGCGCGTCGTTCGATCTGGCGGTCGCGGCCACCGGCGATGCGGTGGCGGTGCGCGGCGCCGATAGGACGCTCACGATCATCGGCCGCCGGCCGAGCGAATTCACCGTCGCGCAATGGCTCGCGGCGGATGGCGACGGGCGCGATCCGCACGCGGCGATCGATACCAGTGCCTGCGACCGGATCGGCTGTGTCGGCATTCTGCCGGACGGGCGCAGCGTCGCCCTGGTGCTCGATCAGGCGGCCTTTGCCGAGGATTGCGACCGCGCGGATATCGTCGTCGCGCCGCTTTATGCGCCGCCGGGCTGTGCCGCCGGGCTCGTGATCGACCGCGACCGGCTGCGTGGGACGGGCGCGATGCTGCTCAGGGCGCAAGGGCAGGGATGGGCGATCGATACCGGGCGCGGCGCGGACGAGGACCGGCCTTGGTCGCCGGCGCCGCCGCAACGATGGAGCCACTCATCTGCGGCAGACGTGAAGGCCGGCGACGACGTAAGCGCGTCGTCCAATTAGCCGTCATGGCCGGCTTTATGCCGGCCATCCACGCAACAAAGAAGGTTCGTTGATGGCCGGGACAAGCCCGGCCATGACGCGTTGAGGATGATGCTATTCCCACCTCGCGGGAAGCCCGCTCAATATTTTCGGATGAGGCTCACGAGCTTGCCTTGGATGCGCACGCGGTCGGGGCCGAAGATGCGCGTCTCATAGGCGGGATTGGCGGCTTCGAGCGCGATCGAGGCGCCGCGCTTGCGCAGCCGCTTCAACGTGGCTTCCTCGTCGTCGATCAAGGCGACGACGATGTCGCCGGTCTCGGCCGTGTCCTGCTTGCGGATGACCACCGTATCGGCGTCGAAAATGCCGGCCTCGATCATCGAATCGCCGCGCACTTCGAGCGCGTAATGCTCGCCGGTCGAGAGCATGTCCGGCGCCAGGCTGATCGTGTGGCTGCGGCTCTGCAGGGCGGTGATCGGGGTGCCGGCGGCGATGCGGCCCATCACCGGAATGGCGACCATGCCGCTGCGCTCGTCGTCTTCCTCGGCGGCGGCGAGGACCGGGCGCACCTTGCCGAGATTGCCCTCGATGACTTCGGGCGAGAATTTGCGGCCGCGGCCATGCGAAACCGGCGTTGTCGACTCGGGCAGGCGCAGGACTTCGAGCGCGCGGGCGCGGTTCGGCAGGCGGCGGATGAAGCCGCGCTCCTCGAGCGCCAGGATCAGCCGGTGGATGCCGGATTTCGAGCGCAGGTCGAGCGCCTCCTTCATCTCGTCGAAGGAGGGCGGCACGCCGGTCTCCTTCAGGCGCTCATTAATGAAGCGCAGCAGTTCGCTTTGTTTGCGGGTCAACATCAGGCGCTCTCGCTCTCGTGCTCTCGTTCTTGAGGCGGCTTCCAGCCGAATCACATGCCAGCTCAGGAGAATCGAAGCGGCTAAACAAAGAGTGAACGGACCATAACCGTTCTTGCTGTGTTCCGTCAAGGGGGGTACAGGGGTGCTGTCCGAACTGGGACATTCAACTATGGAAATTAGGACACTCCTTAGCGAGGCCGAACGACGGCCAAGTCTTAGTCAGTTACGATCCGAATTATGGATCGTGATAAATTTGCGCAATTTGCTCAATTGGCGATGGGTGTCGCTGGCGTCTTCCAGGCTGCGTTTGGGGGGCGTCCGATGAGCTGGTTCCTTCCTGTTGTCTGGGCTCTCGCGGGCGTCATCCTGATCGCCAAATTTATCTGGGATTTGGATTGGCCAAAATGGGGAAGGGCGCTGTCATGTATCGGCGTTGGCGTTTTGACAGCATACATTGTCTATTGGCAGGAATTTGCGACAAACATAACGATTCAAGCAGAGAGAGATTTCATTTCACACAGCAGTAATGAGGGTTCGTATTTCGGCCAAGAATACGGGCGGCTCTGATGCGCACTGCCGCGCCTACCTAAACGATCTGAACCTCGCGGGAGTGTCCAAGCCGCTTTTTAAAGACGCTCATTTTTTATTGTGGGCGCAGGGGCGGGGAGAGCCGGATTTTCAGGACGGCCTAATTATCGATAGTGGAACGCATGGATATTTTAACATCGCGTACATGCCGCCTAAAACGGCTCAAATGAATATCCCATCAAATGAATGGCTCGATCTCTATAACACGCCACTGAAATCTGGAATGTATGTCTTCAGTATTGAGGTGAGCGGGACGGGATGCGGCCCGCTTTTGCGAAAGTTCACGTCAAATTCGACGGTCACGATGTCGTCGCCATATCACGAGATTCGTAACCATATCATTTTTTCCCGCCCTCAATTACGCGGCGGCGCGAGCCCTTTGATAAGCGGCATAGGCGTTAGCGAATTCCATCCCCGTCGATTGGGCAGCATAAGCCGCGTATCTCGCGCCTAGTTTACCTTCTCATCAAGACCAATTACGTCGCCACAGATCGCCCTGCTACGCAGCGACGCATGACCAAGCCAGCGTTGAACGAGATGCGGCGGGACGTTTGACTAGTTTTGGCTTGCTCCACTACTTGGTGATTGGCTTGACGGCCAATTTGGTATGGACACGCTCCGTGACCGCGTAAATGTCAGCTAAGTGGGTGATGCCTGTCGTCTGCACGTCGAAAACGCAGCTGGAGTGCAAAAATGTGTTCTTAATCAACTTGCAGACCTCTTCGGCAGCGCCCGCGCTGATGTGAGGCGTCGTCCTCACGTTCTGAACACTACAAGTTTTGGCATTCTCCGCGGGCCAAGCCGCATTGGTGAAGGTTGCGGTTGACGTGCCCGGCTCATAGTCAAAAAGGCTGTTGCCGTTTGAGACGCGCCAGGCATTGCCGAATGTTTGGTTCAGAGTGACGTAGCGGTCATGCAAGGCAGCGGGCATGGGCCCCACCGCTGCGCCGTTTGGGAGCCTGGGCAGCCAACTGCCCGTTGGAACGTTGCCTGCAAGTCCGCTTTCAGGGGCTTCAGTGCTGCTGCCCACTGCCCCAAGGCCCGCGAATTCAACGCTGAGCTGCGGCAAGGAGCCCGACACGGTTAAGATTTTGCCGTCTGGAAAAAGAATTTCTATGCCGTCGGAGGATGTCTCAACACTGCCCCCATCGCTAAATTTCTCTCCCGTCGTGGTAACTTCGCCATCGATGCGAAGCTGGAGACCGCTGGGGCCGGGCTCGTAAGTAGCGCGATGTGTGCCCACGCGAGCTGCAACGGCAGTATTGCCGCTCAAGCAACTGACCAGCCCGTCATTTTGGTAATTTGCGGGTGCCGGGGGTACCCAGTTCGCGGGGGCGTCCGATGGAATGGGCGTTTGTCGAACCTGAACCTCTGTCCCATCGGGATCCAACAGAGCGATGTACTCTCCCGCACCCTGAAAATTGTAGTACGTCCCGTTTACCGTGGTGATGTGAGGATCACCCCAGGTGATCGGATTACCGCACTTCGCCCACTCTGTGGAGTTATTACTCTCCACGAACTCAATCGCCGGCGACGCTCCTCCGTAGGAACAGCAAATGGGCGGTGTCTTAGTACCTTGAGCCGGCGAAATGTTGAGGCTGTTCGATTCGCCCGTGAATCCCCCAGGATAGCAAGTGGGCGCGCTTGTAGTTGCTATCGCGCTCGTTACGGCATTCCTAACTACAATTGTCGAGCCGGCGTTGAAAACGGCCTGACTTGCGTTGCCGTCGCCAACCACGTTGAACTCCGCCTCCTGCCAGTTGGTCCCGGTACCCAGATCTGGGAAGTAGTTGCCGCCGTCCCTTGTGTGAGCGATGCCGGCTACAATCACGGTAATTGAATCGTTCGTCGTGCCGCTGCCCGCCTGGCCGCTAAGTGTCATAGTAGGAAATTCGGGCGAGGTGGGCGGCACACCCGGGGCCGAAGTGGCCATTTTCGAGTTGACCACGCAATACACGTTGCCTGTGGGACTGAACTGAAATGGACACCATCCATCATTCGAGACATGCCCAGGCATGCAACTCGCGCCTCTGGGAGCCGGACATTGAGTATTTGCGGGCCCATAGTTAAGCAGCCAGTATTGGATGCTCCCGCCCCCGCTGGCCGGAAACACGAACTGCTCCCAGCCGAGGCATGGCGGACTGGTAGAGGCCGGGGAGCCGCTGCACGTTTTTGTCGAGAACGGTGCGGTGTTTATTTGCAGAGAATAGTCATCGGCGACGGCGCCGCTGGTCGTGGTGCATGACGGGTTCGTGGGGCAGACATCGGTGGACGAATTGCACGGCACGGAACACTCGCTTGTGATTGGGGTCACACTGACGAATGAACCCTCGGCCAACGTTATGGCGCCGGTTACTTGGGCTGAAAATTCCGGCCCATTGCCTCCAACTGTTTCAGCTCCGACAGTTCCGGGATGTTTGGGGAGATATAGTTTGTCCAGCGGCGCTTTGCACGCAACCTTATGCCACGCCGTAGCAGGATATGCGGCCTCGAAGCATGCGTCTTTCTTCGGCCGAGGAATCTTCAAGATGGCTTTTCGCCAGGCGTCGAGGGCCGCATGCTTCGCCGGGGTAGGCTGCGCCGTCGTCCGCAAATCAGGCGCCTTGGGCATCAACTGCGCGGACACCGGCTGTTGGGAAGTTGGTTGGACGCCCTGTGCGCCAGCGGGCAGAGACATTAGCAAGGCAACCGGGGCCATCAAAATGGCCAGCCCGCGTAAGTACAGATGCAGTTTCATGCCGTCCTCCTCGCCATCGGTGAGGTGGGAAAATATTGCCAAAGGCCGTCAGCGTTTAGGTGAAGGCCAAGTAACTTGCGTGAGATGCAATGTGCTGAAGCAAGATCACGGACAATGTCCGCCTTCGCCAAAGACGGCATTATAGCAGCTCTTTGTGTCACTTAAATAAAAAAGCTGAGTTGCCTTCGAAAAATGGGCAAAGGTTGTGAGGGGCTTCGATGCTGATAACCCTTCCTCTTGCGCGCGGTTTCCAAGATTGGAACAGCCAGAACAAAACTAACTTCGTTCGCCATCCTCGAAGCGCCGTCACGTCGGGATAATCAGGACACCCATCCAGATAACTTAGGACAACCCCGCTGATCTTAGGACAGTACCGGGGATAAAGGTCCTGTCCGGGGACAGCACCGCCGCTAAAAGACGGCGACGTCTTGATTTGTTGGTTCTTGGCAGGTCTCTATTAAAAGGGCCAAACGAGACGCCGGTATTTCTCCGCGGAACAGGCCGAAAAAAGATGAGGCCGCCAACTGAGGCGTCCCCACGGCATGATGTCGGGTAGGGTTGCCCATGAAAGCGCCTGCATACGGCAAATCGATCCTGTTGGCGGGCGGCATCACGGCTGCCGTCTTGGTGATTGTCATCGGCGTGTATTCGGCCCGCCAATTTTCTTCCACGCCGCCCGAGCTGGCGGCATCCGCAGAAACACCTGCAAAGAAGCCCCCAGCTTCGGTTTTCACGCCATCACTCTATTGCGAATTCTACGACTATTTGCATGAGCGCGTCATTGTCGCCTTCGGTTTCGCCGTCACCCTCCCGAAGGGTGCGCCGCCTCGCTTCGATGAAAAGTATCAAGGTTCGCGAGATGGCACGCAAACCTTCGATGCGGCGGATCGCCAGGCCTGGCCTTTTGCTCACGACGACGACGGCACGCCGATGATCACCTCGCCGGACGGCGCCACGCGCATCATGCTCTATGGGTTAAAGCCAGACGCCGCCGGTGCTCAAATCGACGAGGCGGGGCTGCGGAGCAATGACTTTCGCAATCTCGATGGCCAGTGTCGCCAGGCCAATTTCAATGCGAAATCGAATTAGGACGTCAGTCTTTTTGGCTTAGCATGCTTGGCTGAGCCTAGGACCCGCGCCGTGAGAATCCGGGTTACTGCAGCAGATTCTGGATGCCTTGCAACTGATTGTTGGTGCGCGCTACGCCTTGGGCGGCGCCTAAGGCTGCTTCGCCTGCAGGCGACAGACAAGGCGGCAGGTAGTTCGCCCATACGGGTGTGCCATAGGACGGCTTCGGCACATAGGTTAGGGGATAATTTAGCTTCGGCAGTGCCGGCGCTTTTTTCTTGGTGGCAGCCGTCACGGACGCATCAAGCTGGCCATTCTTTAGCGTTCCACGAATGATGGAGTCTGGTGTCTTCGGCGCCGGTCTTGGCGCGGTCAATTTTCCTTCTTCAACATACTTCGCCCAGGAATCGGGAATGTATTTGGGTCGTATGCAAACAGGCAGAAATGTCACCAACAAGGTATCCTTAGCCTGTCGACTGAAATTCAGTAAGCCTGCGCCGTTTGCACCCCCGGCGCTGGTGACAATTGGTCCCTTGAATCTCGCGAGCGTCCAATTTGGACCGGCATTGAGGTCTGCGAGAATGGTAAAATCGATCTGCGTGTCCATTTGTCCAAATGCGTAGCCATTAAATCCAGTCAGTCCGACCTGCTGACCATACAAGGTGCCGCCCGAGCTCGCACCGCCGGATGGACTTGCGCTGGGACTGAGAAGTACAGCCACGTCCTGCATCCTGGCGGTGATCGCATAGGTCGCCAGCGCTTCCTTTAACCCAAGCTGCCCGGCGAGGAGTGCGCCTTGATCACAAGGGGCATCAGTTTCGTTGGCGACTTGGCTGACCTTGGGGAAGGGAATATGTTGTTGCTTCGCATACGCCCTAATCGCTTTGTATGCATCATTTTCAGGTGAATCGATCAGGCGACTAAAATCGACGGACTGATAGATGTCTATAAAACGGTCTGCTTGGCCGCTGAGCTGACCGCCGACCGCGAGAGTGAGAAGCGAACCCGCCGTGGGAAGGTTTTTGATGAAATTGACCGACGGATTTAACGCACCGGTATCCGTGACTTGCAGTGTGAGTTTGAAGTCCGCGACATATTCCACCTCAGTGAAAAGCTCGGCCAGCGAGAATGAAAGGTCTCGATCGGGATGATCTTTGGTCCTATGCGGGGTCAATTCCGGAAAGTCATTATAGTATGGAACTTTTTCTGGGTCGTTGGCTGCCCTCCAAAGTTCGCACTTGATGTTTGCAATGAGTGCCGCAACGGGAGGGCCCGATGGAGCAATCGGCACGGATCTGTTTTCGTTGAGTGCCAGCGGTGGCAAATCACAGGCCGCTAGAAAGCTCATTGCCGCGCAAAATGCGGCCGACGCATAAAAACGCATTGTCTTTCTTCCCCTCGAAGAAAGCGGCTACCTGTTAAGATTAAGTTTGCACGGTCAGAAAAGTCGAGGGAGAACTTTGGAAATCGAAAGGGCGTATTGCGCCTAACGGTTGCGCCTTGGAGCGCCTGTATGTTTTTGCGATAAGAGGCGGCAACCCAAAAATCATAACGAACTGAGAACCAATAGTTCCGGGACGATAAGTATCGCTCTGCGATCTAGCGCCTGAATGGGCGCCCGCGAATGCTTAAGGGCACGCGGCCCAAGTTCCCTCTGCGAAACTTTGTTTATGTTGACGCAGCTTTAAGCTGTTCCCGCTAAAATATACCATCTTAGCAGAGCCAAATCATGCGTAAGCTGTTGACTGCCGCGGGAATGATTGTCGCCTTTCTCGTTCCGATCCTCTCCCTAAATCTCTTTCCTCCGAGGAGCGGCGCGGTTGCCGTCATCGTGAACCCTTTGGGCGGCCTTCGGGCTGCCGATGTGATCGCCGCAGCGGACGGGCGCCTTCTGAGAGGTGGCGTCTGGCCGTGGATTGCCGTCGGAATTAAATCCACGGACAAGAATTTTGCCGAAGCGCTGTTTAAGGCGGGCGCCATCTTCGTCGGCTCTCCAATCCTGGCGGTGGGGTGTCAGAATGCGCGCTGAGACAGACGCTTCGGCGCGCAACCCAAGTCTGACGGCGTATCGTACGCAGGCCGGGCGGTTTATCCTCGCGTTTATATGGGCAAATTGCTTCGCTCTGACGCTGGCAAGCATCTATGCAGCGCCTCGAAACATGACGGCCGTGATCGGCTTAGGCTGGTTTTTAACGCTCGCATCGACGGCCGCGTGGCGTCTGGACGGTGTCGGCTCTGTGACGCGATTGTTCACGACGCTGAGCGCTGTCTCTTTTGCGGCGCTGTTTTTGATAGATTTTGAGGGCAAGCCCGAAATTCTCGATATGCATATGTATTTTTTCGCCGTTTTAGCGATTTGTGCCGCATGGTGCTGCTGGCCGTCGCTCGTCGCCGCGGCTATTTTCATCGCCCTTCACCACCTCGTCTTGAACTACGTTTATCCGGAGCTTGTCTTCCCGCAGGCCTCGGATTTGACGCGGGTGCTCTTGCACGCGATTATTGTTTTGGTGGAGGTGAGTGCTCTATCGCTCATTATTCGACGCTTGATACGCGCGTTCGCAACCTCGGATGAGGCGCTTGCCGTGTCTTCCGCCGCACATAGCGCGGCCGTCGGCACCGCCGAACAGCAAACGAAAATTGCGCTCCTGGAAATGCACACACGCGAGCAGCTGGAAGCAGCGCTGTCGTCATTTCGTTCGCATGTCGATATGTCGCTCAATGCGATCCGTGAGGCGGGCGCAGGCTTGAAAAATTGCAGCGTGTCGGTACGTCAAAGTGCGACCGTGTCTTTTGAGGCCAGCTCCGATGTGGAGGAAGCATCGAAAGAATCGACGGCCGGAATGAATGCGATCACGGCTTCGACGCAAGAGCTTGCCGCAGCTATTGCGGAAATCGAAATGCGGATGGAAAATACCGCTAAGATCGCACGCGACAGCGCCAGTAAGATCCTGGAAACGACAAACCATACAACGGCACTCGCGCAATCCATCGACAGAATTGATCAGTTCGTCGGCTTAATCCAGCGAATAGCCAATCAAACCAATCTGCTCGCCCTGAACGCGACGATCGAGGCAGCGAGAGCC
The DNA here is from genome assembly GCA_040756295.1 of Pseudomonadota bacterium. Taxonomy (GTDB): domain Bacteria; phylum Pseudomonadota; class Alphaproteobacteria; order Rhizobiales; family Beijerinckiaceae; genus Methylovirgula. The sequence continues at coordinate 120,360 of JBFLZN010000005.1, forward strand.
GGCGAAGCGGGCCGTGGCTTTTCGGTGGTTGCAGGTGAAGTCAAAGGACTGTCGCGGGAAGCCACGCGCGCTGTCGGCGAGATCGAAACGAGCGTGGCGACCATGCGTGAGGTGAGAGATCAGGCGGTTGCCTCGGTTAGCGGCATTGCCGGGGTCATTCAACAACTCGATCTACATGTCGCGGAGGTCACTTCGGCCTTGGGCCTGCAACGTGTGGCGACTGACGAAATTGCCATAATCGCGGTCAGGCTCTCGGAACAAAGCCAGCAACTCTCCACGCAGATCGCCTATGCCAGCAACGCCGCGGAAAACACGTCTTCGTTTGCCACGACGGTGGACACGGTCTCGGCGACGGCCATAGCCGCGGCAGATCGTTTGGCGAGCGACGTCGATGTCTTCCTGGAGAGCGTCATAGATGAGAGCAGCGCTTTCCGCAGGGCGGCGTGATCGCGACTCGGGGATGCCTTCCGGCCTTCCATCACCCCAGCGAAGCGATGATATCGCGATAGCTGTGCTCGGAAAAAGCCTTGAGCGTCGTGGTGCGCACGTTGCCGAGGCTGCCGGGCTCGGCGGGTTGGCCCTCACTTATAGGCCACTGCGGCGCTTGCGGGGCCTGCAAGAGGAATGCGTTCTTTGTGTTGGAAGCCTGCTTTGCGACACCACGAGTCGAACTGCGCAAACGTATAATCGTAGCCTTATTTGGTTTCGATGAGCATGTTGAGAGACATCAAGAGACCGAACGCGTTTTCGCGACGGAAATGGGATGACCGCCGCGCAGATTCAAGCATGGGAGCGTTCGATCGTTGGGGGGAGCCAGGAACCGTCCAGGACGCCCCGCTTACCCCAATAGGCACGAATATAAAGCGAGAAGTGGCCGTCCGGCGCCGGCAGCCAATTTGATTCCTTATCGGCTCCAGGAGATCTTGCACCGGTGTAAAGCGTGAGTGAGTCATCGGCATTGCGCTTGAGGTTCTTGTTCTTGGTACCGAGCGAAAAGCGCTTGAGGTCGTTGGGATGAAAGAGATGCTTGTCGTTGTAAAGGGTCAGTGACCAGAAGCCGTCCACAGGCGGCTCTTGTCCGGACGAAAAGGTAACCTCATAGTTGCCGCTGCCGTTCAGTTCCGCGCCGGTGCCGTCATAGTCTGTGTAAAAATATTGCGTCTCATTCGGCCGGTTGTCGAACATGTTGGATTTGGCCGTTCCAGTCCGGTTAAAATAATCAATACCCCACTGGGCGTTGTTCGTAGAGCGGTTCCATCCGTTGCCGGTGGGACGCCCATTATGTCTCCATTCGAAGAAGGGACGGATCACCTTCTCCTCCGTCTCGATGGCCGTTTCCACCAACACCTTTTTTAGTTCGGGGTCCCTGGCCGCCGCGTCAAGGATCAGCCGGAACTGAGCGTAGATAGCCTCCTCTCCCGGTAACGGATCGATAATGTCCAGCGCTTTGCCGAACTCGTCGAAGAATTTCTCCGGGACCACCCATTTCGTTTCTTCCCCGTTCGATTGTGGACCCGGAATATTCGGCACTTTGCTCCATTCGATCGTCTTCATCTGGCCGGTGAATTGTTTCAGAGGATAGGCTACGACCTGATTGATCACCGGCTGGATTGCTTTACGATCCTCAGCCGTGTCGTCCATGAAGACGCGTGGAATCGCATTGCTCAGCGATGTGGAGGAACGAAACACCTCTGCGATGCCGGTTGGTTTCGGGCCGTTCCATTTCGGACCGACCAGCAGATAAAATCCCGGCTTGCTCCCATAAGGCTTGCCGAGCTGACCAAACTGATCGGTGCGCGCATCGTACAAAGCATAGACCCAGAAGCGGGCGCCAAAGTCCGGCACCTGGATCACAACCGGTTCCTCATTAAGATCGAAGAACCCGAGGCCATAGACGACGTCTTGGTTGGGACAGGTCACGAAAGTTTCCGACGGCTCGATATAATCGGCGAGCATGGCGATCTGCCCGCGCGGTGCAGCGGGCAGCACGCCATTGAGGTGACCCGGATATGGGGCTTGCGTGATCTTGGCCTTGCGATTCATCATATTGATGATCGGCCAACCCCATACATAGGCGAACTGCGCGATTGTGCTGGCGTAGCTTCGCTGCATCATAATGCCGGTCGCAGGCTGGGTGAGTTTCGATGGCGGGGCAGACGCCGAGGCTTCTTGAGCTTGCGTTGCATCAGCCGCTAGGGCGAATGACGAGATCGATGCCGCCGTAGGAATAGCCGTTCCGCTAGCCGCAGCAGCGAGTGATACCGTCCCAATGCCGCCCTTCAACGCCGCGCGCCGATTGATTCCCGACCGCTCGACAAGTGTTGGACTCATCATCTTTCCTCCTGCCTCAAAGTCTCGATATTCAGCTTCACTTCACTTTCACCAGATCGTCGGGTTTCCAGGTCTGATCGAAGAACTCGACACCGGTCCCGTAGAGGCGCAACGCGACAAGAAAATTCCGACCTCTGACAGTCTGAATCCAGTTCGATTGAGCAACATCGGCTGGCTTTTCCGGTCCGAACCACAAATCCACGGAGCCGTCGCCATTGCTTGTGACTTTATTGAACCCGTTGATCGACGGCATCAGTTGCGGCGCTTCGACCATTGTTCCGTCGGTAATGTTGTAGGCGGTGACAGCCCAGAACAATTTCGCCGGCGGATCGAATGGCAGATGCAGCTTGTATGCGTTCGAACCGCTGAGGAACTCACCTTTCGAGTCCCGCGTTGCAACAGGATATTTCGAGCCTGCTCCAAGCGTGCGCATCACCATCGCGGGCGCCGACGAATAGGCGACTTGGAAATAGGTGGCCCGCTGAGTCACATCGAGATAAGTGCTTTGCAACCATTCAGATGTGGCACCCGCCCAGACATTTTCATAATGCCTGTCCTTGTAATAGAGCTGACGCCCGTCGGGCCTGCCAAGCTGCCTTGTTGCCAAGATCATCTTTGGCGCCGTTACGACGGCTTTTTGCAGCAACTCCTGTTGCTCCGCGGACGGATTGAATGGCTGTCCCTTGACGATACCGATCGAGGCCAGCACGCCGCGCAATTCGGGATCGATGGCGGACACCGGCTCATAGTCGACGAAGGCCTTCAGTTTGGTCCAATAGGCGTTGTCGACGGGATACATCATGTTGACGCGTTTGCCGCTGCCGTTGGGAAACTGCATCGGTTTGACGTCTTTCTCAGCGGCCCAGAGAGGATAGATGCGCGTCTGTTCCGCAAGCGCGACAGCCGGTTTCGGGTCCGGCCCATTGTCGCTTTTCGCCATGATCGTGCGGAAGAAGAGGAAAACGTTGTAAGTGCGTGATTTGAAGGCGAAGTAGCCTTGCGGAATGCTGCCGTCATAGTCAGGCGGCAGGAGCAAATAGAGACCTCCGCGTGCGCGGTCGGGTCCGATGAGGCCCACGTCTGTGATCGTGCGCTGAAAGAAATCCGTGAACATGCCGATGACGTCGCGTGGCGCGGCAACCACGAGCGGGCCAGTTTCTTTCAGATTTAGGTAGCTCATCGAATAGATAACATCGGCGTTGGGTGTTGGCACCCACGTGCGCGAGTCCATTCGATCCTTCCAGATCGGGAGGACGTTATAGCCCTCGCCGAACGCTGCTTCCGAACCATCGCGCATGCCGATGACATTCAAGGCCGGCAGCATGGTCATGTAAGCATAGACAGCGCGCTGATAGAACAACTCGTCGACTAACGACCTGGCTTCCGCCGGGGATAACCAATTGCCGTTGTTGATCTCTCTGACTAACGGGGGCGCAGACGCTTCCTGTGCGCTTACAGACGGTAAGAAAATTAGTACCGAGTTAGCATAAAATGCAGCGAAAAACAGAGCCAACGCATTGGCTTTCATGTTCAACCTCCCAATACGCGAGGCGCCGACACTCACCAACCTGTATTGAGTGTATGTCGTCTGTATATAGCGCGTCAGCATTCTTTCGCGCGTTAACATACATATATTTTGTTGAGGCAGTTTCTAGCGGGGGAGTATCCGGAAGAGTCGCGCAACTTGACTCAGACGGCGCCACCATGCGTGAGCTGATGATAGCGCCGAATGATAAGCTGAAAGCGCGCATTGCTAGCCTATGCTTATCAGATTAGATGCGAGCTGTGAGCGTTCGCGCCATTTCCGGATTAAGCCTACAAACGCCGAGGAAGGGGCGAGCGCGACGAACATCAGCGCGACGGCGCAGAGAAAGCCATAAGCGCTGGCCCCTCCGCCATCCATCACCTCAGCGAAGCGATGATGTCGCGATAGCTATGCTCGGAAAAAGCCTTGAGCGTCGTGGTGCGCACATTGCCGAGGCTGCCGAGTTGCAAGGCGAACCGTGCGGCGATCGCATCGTCCGACGCGTCATACAAGGCGATGAAATCATAGTCGCCGAGCGTCAGGTAGAAAGAGTGAAATTCGCCGCCCATCTCCTTCAGCAGACGTTTCGCGGTGTCGAGCCGCGCCGGTGATTCCTTGATGGCCTTGATGCCGGCATCGGTGTATTTGGCGAGGATCACGTCTTCGACACCGCCCCCACACCCATGGTGCCGGATGAAAGCAAGCTCAGTTCGCCTCTTTGCGCCATTGCCACCAAAACACGGCGCAAATTGCGAGAGCCAGTCCCGATATCAGGACGAGAACCGCCGCAGATTCTTCGACCCAGGCGATCGCTGGAACGCCAAGAACCATCAGCAAACCGAGAAGGCAGATTCGCAACGAATTTATGTGCACGCCGGCGGTGAAGGTTCCCAGCGCCAACAGGGTGAGCATGGCAAGCCCGTCGGCACTGACCCCGAGAATTCTCTGAACGCTCGCTAGCAGCAGCACGTTCATCACGACGATGAACGCAATCCAATGAAGCGCCTGCGTGCGTATTAAATGCAATCGCGCGTCCCTGGCACTGGCCTTGTGCCATCCGGCGGCGACACAGACGAGCGCGATCAGCGGCGCCAAGAAATCCCAATAGACGACAATGGGCCGTCTCGAATAGCTCGTGTAAGCAACGCCGATCACCGTCAGGACCAAAACCGCCCCTAGGGAAAGATCTCTGAGCCAGACAATTGCGCTTCGCGTCGCGCTCTCGTCCGATGCGCGAACTTCGGCGGCCGGAGCATTCGGGCTCTGTTCCTCGCTGAAACGGCTGGGCTGCATGGTCCATCTCCTGGTCGATGAACCTAACTTATCAATGCGCGACAACGCAACAAAGCGCTTAGGTGCGCCGTCGCGCCCTCCATCAACCCAACGAAGCGATGATATCGCGATAGCTATGCTCGGAAAAAGCCTTGAGCGTCGTGGTGCGCACGTTGCCGAGGCTGCCGAGTTGCAAGGCGAACCGTGCGGCGATCGCATCGTCCGACGCGTCATACATGGCGATGAAATCATAGTCGCCGAGCGTCAGGTAGAACGAGTGAAATTCGCCACCCATCTCCTTCAGCAGACGTTTCGCGGTGTCGAGCCGCGCCGGCGAATCCTTGATGGCCTTCACACCGGCATCGGTGTATTTGGCGAGGATCACATAAGTCGTCATGGCGTTGTCCTCCTTGAAGCGGGCTTCGCGGAGCGGTGGCCTTTAAGCTCAATGGCTTTCAATCGCGCGTGCTGAAATGTCCGCGCCAGGCCTCCTTGGTCAGCTGCGCGAACTCGACACGGCTCATGTGAACCAGCGTCTCGTGATCGCCGGCTTCCATATAAATGTCGGCCTGCGCCTCGATGCTTTCGTCCAGGATGGCGTCGAGCCCATAGCAGGCCGGGGCGGGGGGAATGGCGCCGTGGACGCAGTCCTTGAACACGTCCTCGAGCTCGGATTCAGGCGCCAGGTCGACATCGCGGCAGAGCATTCTCTGCAACGTCCCGTCGCCCAGACGTAGATGATACGAGGCCGGCAGGATGGCGAGCAAATAGCCGTCGCGGCTGCGCAGCAGAACGGCCTTGGCCAGACAATCGCCGGATATTTTGCTTGCCTCGGCAATGCGCGTCGCCGACATCGCCGGCCGATGTTCGACGAGATCATAGGCGATGCTTTCAGCCGAAAGATATTTTTGGAGACTGGGCGCGATAGCCATAGCTCACCTCCGCTGCGGCGCACGCAGGCGCGAGGGCTCGTCCACGCGCTCATGCGCGTAATGAAGAGCAATTATACGCTTCTTCCCGTCGCGCGACAATCATGCAGCGCATCGCAATGGCGCATGGCGGCGTCCTTCGGCTCAGTCTCCGGCCAGCCCCCCGATGGCGATGCCGGTGATCTTTCCGCGCGTGTCGAAACCGAACAGAAGGCTCGTCGCGTCGCCGCGCGGAAAGATGAACTTCACGACATAGAATGTTTGATCGCCGCTCGTCCGGTTTTGGACGATTTCCGCCCGTAACGGTGCGGCGCCATATCGATTGAGCGTTTTGGACATTTCAACCACGGACTGATCTGTGATCTGCGCCGCATAAATCGACGCATATTGCGAGCGGTCCACGTGACCTGCTTGCATGGCGCCGAACCATCGCATGGCCAAGCTCGTGACATCGGCGTCCGACATGGAACCGGCGCCGTGTGGTCGCGAGGCATCGGCAAACGCCGAGGCGGATGCCAGCAGAAAAAAGGCCGGCCATATGAGCAAGAGGATGCGGTGGAGTTTCGTCCGCAAGTGATTTTCCAACTTTTGCCTATTCGAAATGTTGGGGCGGTTCCAACCGCCCCAACATGGGCGCGCGCGACTAGCCGCCACCGCCCCCGATGTGCAACCTCTCGATTTGGTTTTTAAGCAGCGGCACCGGATCTTGCGGTCGCTGGAGATTGGGCACCAAGTCCGTCGAAGCGCCGCCGACGTATCGTGTGATGCTCGGATATTTCATGATGGATTTATCGAAATCGATGATGATCGGATAAATCAACGACAAGACCCAGCCGTTGTCCTCGCCGGTATATTTCCCCGGCGACGAGGTGAGCACGCGGGCCGGCGCCGCCCCATTGAAGACCATGTCGTATTTCTCAAAGGGGTCCATGGTGAGGTTGTAGAGCGCACCAATTGAGCCAAGGTCGGCGGTCGTACCAAGCCACGAATCTTTCGCCGTCAGCAGATATTTCCAAGCGATATGCACCCACGGCTCTTGGGGGTCTCCACCAATATCCGCCCGCGCGCCTTCGAAATTCTCTCCGTCGATATAAATCCAGGACGTCCGCGCCGAATGCGGCGCCTTTCCCAAAATATAGGCGCTATTATCGATGCTATCGAAATAGATCGGCTTGCCGTCGTTGCCCGCCCAGTCGTGTGGGGGCGGCGTGAGCCCGACCATCGCTGCCAACGTGGCCCAGCAGTCGATGTGAGACATCATCTCATCGTAGTGCACGTTTGCCGGGATGTGGTTTGGCCACCACATGATGCCGGGGACGCGCCAGCCGCCTTCGAAGGGGGATCCCTTCTCGCCGCGAAACGGCGTTGTCCCCGCATCCGGATAGGCATCAAGCCACGCGCCGTTGTCTGCGGTCACGATGACAATCGTATTCGGCGCGTCGGCGCGGATTTCATCCATCACCCGGCCGATGTCGCTGTCCAATTCCATCAGCGAATCCGAATAATCGCCCAAATGCGATTTTCCGCGGAATGCCGGCGCAGCATTGGTCGGATTGTGCATCTTGATATAGTTCACGTCCATGAAGAACGGTTTGTCGCCGTGTGCGTGCTGCTTGATGTAATCGACCGCCGAATCCGTTTGCCGGACGTCAAAATCCGCCAGGCTGTCATAAGTGATCGTGCCCACCATCTTGGCCGGCTGACCAGCGCTGCCTTCCCATTCGCCAAGATTGACGATGTCATCGTACATCTTGTTGAATTCAGGATTGAACGAGGGGAACCACGGATGGAACCATTTGCTGGTATCGTTGTAGGAGTAGACGCCGGCGTAATAAGCCGCGAAATGCTTCATTTCATCGAAGCCGTGTTCGGTCGGATAAGAAGCCGGCTTATCGCCTAGATGCCATTTTCCAGAGAAATAGGTCGAATACCCGTTCTTCTGAAAAAACTCCGCAATTGTCGGGGTCTCTTTACGGAGGTAGTTCTGATCACCGGGCGCCACCACGATGGACAGGGCCGAGCGGATCGGAATGCGACCGGTGATGAAGGACGCGCGGCCCGCGGTGCAGCTTGCTTGTCCATACCAATTGGTGAAAACAGCGCCTTCCTTGCAGATCCGGTCGACATTGGGGGTCGGATGGCCGAGGGCGGCGCCTCCCAGAGAATAGCAGCCGAAATCATTCCACCCGGTGTCGTCTGTCATGAGCATGACGATGTTGGCGCGTTTCTCTTGCGCCTGCGCATTTTCAACGAAGCCTGGGAGCTGTGCGATCAATGGTGCCGTCGCGACAGCGGCGACCGCGCTCAAAAGATATCGGCGATGGGCCTGTACACTGCACATCGAATCCTCCTTTACGGTTGATCGAATTGGGTCAGGCGTCAGCTGTTATCTTTGTTGTCTTTGGTTGGTCTTGGTTCTTTCTTATTCCTCAAATGGCGAGCGACCAGAACGGCGCTCAAGTCTGCATCCGCCGTACCGTCCAAACTTAGCACAAATGGGCAATGGCCCAAACATACGACTTATGAAATGCGCAACCTTGCAAGCCACAACGGGCAATCGCTTCAGAGTGAACCGGGGTTTTCGCGCTTATGTTGGAGGCTATCACGAACCAGGCAATGAAATTGTGACTGCGCTTTTGAGGTAATTTGCGCCGGTTCGCTCGAACGGCAAAGTGGCTCATTGAATCGTAAAGCGGCCGCTTGTCCGCCAAAGACGCTTTCTTTTTAGACAGCGAATAGCGCTGTCTCGATCAGCAACGTTGCGACAGAACGCGTCCAATACAGAACTCGTCCCGCGTCACCCCTGCGCCGGGCGCAGCGCGGTCGCCGTTGCGCCGCGTTTGAAGAGCAGGTCCCAGAGCTTGTCCTCGCCGATGACGCGGCCGATTTCGCGGAAGGCGAAGAAGGGGATGAGCGACACGAACATCAGCGCGACGATGCAGAGAAAGCCTTTCAGCGTGCCGCCGCCGACCGGCGGAAAGCTCTGCGCGGCGCTTTCGCCGTGCCAGAGGCCGACGAGCATGCTTTCGCCGATATGCGCCGCGACAAGCAGGATGGCGAAGGCGAGGGACTTGTAGACAATCGGATAGATCAGCGGGCGATCTTTGAAACGATTGGCGAAATTGAGATCTTCGCCGAGGAGCAGCGCTTTCGAAAGCGCGAGGGCGTTGATGAACGCGAAGCCATGCGACAGGAAGTTGACGTGCTGCTTGGCGAGCACGACCGTCTCGCAGAGGATATAGATGCCGAAGATCACCCAGAGATAAAGCACGATCACGGCCAATTGCTTGAATTCCCGTGTCGCCCAGGCGATCAGGCTATGTCCGGCCGGCGCATCCTGCGTGGTCATCATGTCCTCCAAGACTGGACATGCCGGCGCGATGTGCCTCAGCCGCGATCCTGATGCGGTCTCAGCACTCTTCCGGCACTTTGCTGAAGCGTTCGCAAAGCGTTTTCATCAGGCTGATGGCTTCCGGGCCATAGAAGGAGCTGTAGCGGGCGTTGACGCAGTTCTTGGCGCTCTTGAGCACGCCCTGGATTTCTTCGCGCTCGAGCACGCCTTTTTCCGCCAGAGCGTCGAGGAGGGCGAAGAGAATGGCGCTGCTGACGACAGCAAGGCTCTTTTCAGAAACGAGGGGGCTTGACGGGATCGGCATGGGTTCACGCTCCTGTGAACACAGGCTACCGCAGCGCCGAGCGTTGTAAATAGTGAAAACGTCCTATGCGCAAAATGCAGGCGCGGGCGCGGCCGCTATCGCAGGTGCAGCAATTTGGCGAAGACCCAAAGCAGGGCGAGAACCACCGATCCGGCGAGCGTCAGGGCGCAGAGGCCCGCCACCACGGCACCGACATAGAAGACGCCGCGACGGAAATAGCCCTCGGCGGTGGGCGGGAATTCGATCTTGTTGGAGCGCGGCGGGGTCAGGCCGAAATGCATGGCTTTTTTCTTTCTGGTGCCGGCGATCATAGAGAATGGCCGCGCTGCCGCAAGGGCTGGCGGCTGGACGGCCAGGGCGCTGAGTCGTGGCCGAGAAAGCGTCCGGAAAAAGAAATGCCCCGCCGAGTGGGCGGGGCAGTGTAACGGCGGGACCGGGGGGACTTGGCCCGTCGTCGATGCCTCATCAAAGCCTGCGATCGGCGCGAAAGATGTGCCAAAACGCACGTGCGAAGCCCGATCCGACTTAATCGGCTCAAGACGGAGATGATCGATGGTGGACAGGTCCGGCAGCCGCGTGGTGGCGATCATCCCCGTTTGAAGCCCACCTTGTGGAGTCAGGCGACGCGGACAGCGGCGTTACGGAAATGTGACATCATTTCCGAAAAACTATCGGACTTCCAAACTTTCCAGTCAGGGTTGTCCTTTCGTCTGCTAGCCTCACCCTACGCATATTTGCGCATTTAATGAATTTTACGGGGGCACTGCGATGAGAAAGCACGGATGGTGCATCGTCGGAGTAAGCGTACTTTCTGCGAGTTTTGCAGGACAGAGTTTTGCTCAAACCGCGCCGTCCAATTGGACCGGCCCTTACGTCGGGGCTTTTGGCGGCTATGGTTTCGGATCTCAGGGCCAGCACGACAGTGGCATTCCGGTCGCGGTTTCGCCGCCGCCGCCGCCAGTGTCGCCTCCGCCGCCTCCGCCACCGCCACCCCCGCCGCCACCACCCCCGCCGCCTCCGCCGCCTCCACCTATTGCAGACGGTCATTACAACGTGACCGGCGCACTTGGCGGCGCCCTGATCGGCTACAATTTTGCTCTGAGCCAATTCGGCTTCGCGCCGGGCAATCCCTTGATCGTCGGTGTTGAGGGCGACATCGCCGGATCGACATTATCCGGAAGCTCGAGCACCTGCGGTTCGGGCGGTGCGCTGCACACCTGCGGCGGGAATATCTACGCGATGTCCGATATCCGGGCGAGGCTCGGGCTGCCGCTCGGCCAATTCCTGCCCTTCATCGCGGGCGGTCTGGCGGTGGACGACATCCGCGCCTATGACGACCTCTATGGGGTGTCGGCCACCCGCTGGCAGGCCGGATGGACCGCCGGCGCGGGGCTGGAATACAAAGTCACTGATCAGCTCTCGCTGCGCGTCGAATACCTCTATCAGGATTTCGGGCGCCAGACTTACTTCGACATCGTCCCGGGCATTCCCGAGCGGATTCGGACCGACGCGAATATCGTAAGGGCGGGCATTGTTTGGAATTTTGAACCGCCGCCGCCGCCAGCGCCGGTGATTGCGAAATACTAACTTAAAGGCGTAAGCGTCCGCGCTTGCGCCCACTCTATTTCGGCGTTTTGAGCCGGCGCTTGGAGACATGAAAAGTGGGGGCTGCGCCGCCGGGCGCAGTCTCTCCCCTCACATAGGTCTTTTGCCAGCCCTGTGCGACGGCTTCAGGATCCAATTGCCTCAAGCTCGCATTGAATTTGGTCCGGCTCGCCGTCCATGCATCGTGTTCGGCCTTGAGCGCCGGGTCGTCGCTCAGATTTGCAAGGCTCGGCTCGACCGAATCAAGCAGCGCATGCGGCGCCAGGGTGACAAAGCAAAATGGCTCACCCTTCTTGAACCGCACGGTCCCGGGCTTCGTGAACCGCCAATTCATCGTGAAGGTCATCGACAGCCAGTCGGTTTCAATCAGCCCCTCAAGCGGAACGATCTTGTCGCGATGCGTGTTCGGCGTTCCGCGGACCCAGATCGCCCAACCGGGAGAGGTGCGAAAGAGATAGCCGGGATGGAACGTCAAAATTCCGTGGCCGAAATGGGAAACGGCAATCTGATTTATTCTGTCGCCCGCGTCATCAGAACGAACGTGCAGATCGTCGATTGCGTTGCCGCCAAAATAAGTGGCTTCCACGGAAAAGGGCAGGAGGATTTCCCAGCCGCTGGCATTGGCGATCGACAGCGGAATGCAGCGATAGGCAAATCGCTGATCCGTCGCATCCATCCAATCGCGATCGGATCGCGCCGGGACCAGATCCGGAGCGTCGTCGCGCAGACGGTAACAGCGAAGCTGTGGTGCTTTGATCACGTCATTCATCAAGCCAAACCTCGCTGTCCAATTTTTGGCGAGCCATCATTGCAGATAAATGTCTCGCCCGGGCATTTGAATATATCGTCTCCAGCGTTACGCCGTCGACGCCAACCAAATAAGCCGCGTGCCAACCGTCTGCCCCAATCTGCAATTATCCTGCGGTCATGCGGAAAATCGTCCTCCTTCTGATCATCTTGGCCACCATGGCCGCTGCGCCAGCTCAAGCCACCGAGGACAATTTCACGCCTCGTCTCATTGAGGCCATTCAAACCTACCTACAAGCTTACGAAGTGTGTCTTCGGCGCGTCATCGCAGCTTCGCCGGTCGCGGGCAAACAGCCCGAGCAAATCGCCAAGGCGGCGGTCAAGACCTGCCGGGAAAAGGACGCCGATGTCAGGGTGTCGAGAAAGACGGTCTATGGGTTCCCGAGCGTCGACAATTTCATGGCCGGGCAAGACGACAGAATATTTGCCTTCAGCATGAAACTCGTCAGGGAGCATATTGCGAGCCGCGGCGCTCGGTAGCGCCGGCTTGCCTATCGGCCCCGCCTATGCGACATAGCCGGCGCCTCGACCGTCTGCGCCTCGACCGTCTGGCAATAAGCTGCAGTAGCTCAGTGGTAGAGCACTCCCTTGGTAAGGGAGAGGTCGAGAGTTCAATCCTCTCTTGCAGCACCAGTCTAACCGGCTGATTTCAAAGCATATTGCAAATTGCCCCGGCTTTTTGGACGTCAGACGCCGGTCGTGGCGGCGGCGCGGCGGCGATCCAACTCGGCATTGAGGGCCGCGCCGATCAGCACGATCAGCACCGAGACCCAGATCCAGGTCATGAAGCCGATGACGGCGCCGAGCGAGCCGTAGACGCGATCGTAGCTGTCGAAGGCCGCGACATACCAAGAGAATAGAATCGAGGCGCCGAGCCAGGCGAAGGTGGCGACGAGGCTGCCCCAGGTCATCCATCGCCATTTGGCGCCGATCCGGCTCGGCCCGACGCGGTAGAGAATGTCGAGGCCGATCGTCACCACGACGAAAAGCACCGGCCAGCGCAGCCGATCGAGCAGCTTGTCCAGCGAGGAATGAAAGCCGACGAAATTCCAGATGATCGGCAGGACGACGACGAAGGCGAGCGCCACGACGATGAAAATGACCGAGGCGAAGGTCATCGCCAGAGTCGTCGCATAGAATCGCGGCAGGCTGCGCTTTTCCCTTTCGCCGAAGACCACGTTGAGCGCATCGAACAGCGCGCTCATGCCGGAATTCGCGCTCCATAGAGCGATGAGCAAGCTGCCCAAGAAGGTCAGATTCTGCACGCTGTTGCTGCGGCTCGCGACGCGCATGATCTGGTAGCGGATGAGGCCGATGACGCTCTGCGGGAAGACATCTTTCAGCAGGCTGAGATGGCTCGTGATCGTATGCGGATCGGCGAACATGCCATAGAGCGCGACGATCGTCGCGATGGCCGGGAAAATCGCCATCAGCCCGAAGAAGGCGACACTGCCGGAATTGGCGACGAGCCGGTTGCGGCTGATGGACCAGAAGACCCGGCGCGTCAGGTCGAGCCAGGCCGGTCCCGTGCTCGCCGGTGCCGCGGCGCCCTGATCGTAATTAATGTGGTCTAACCTATTCATCGGCAATTTAAGTTAGAGAAACCAATGAACTGGCCTCGCGGCGGCAAGTTCTCGCTCAAATTGCACAAAGGTTAGTCTACGCCTTCGCATCGCTTTGTCCTGCGGGAAAAAACTCTTCGTCTCAAGAGGCCCCGGAAACCTATTGTTATCCTTCTGACCGGTAAATTGGCAGCGCCAGCGTAAGGTGAGCGGCCAGCAATGACCTATCCTGTGTTCAAAGACATCGATGCTCCGGCCCGGAACACCGAAGCGTCGGCGGAAGAAATCAACCGCCGCGCTGAGGCCATCGTCAATCCTGCTTCCGGCCTTGCCAATGATTATCTAAATCTTTTCAACGAGATCGTCATGTTGATCGAGCAATTGCCGGCGATGCCGGAATTGATCGGCGACATTCTCAAATGGCGGCCGGTGACATACCAATCCTATTTCGCGAAATCGATCCTGCCCGGACGCATCTCCGCGCTAGAGGCTTACGCGAAGCTCGATGGTTCGTTCCGTCGCGATTTCGAGACGGTGGTGGCCGATCTCGACCGGCGCGCCGTCGGCGCCGTCGTGGCGATCCGCCGGCAGTACAAGAAGCAGCTTGATACGGCTTCGCCCGCGATGATCGAGATTTGCGAACGTGCCGGCACGGCGCTGCGCGAGGCGCTGCTGACTGCAAGCGACCTCGTCAACCACGGCCGCCGCACCGAGCGCGAAAGCGAGCAGGAGCGCGCCGACCGCCTGATCTATGGCACGCTGCGCCGGGTCAGCTGAGCTTTCTGCCGGTCTTGACGCAGACCGGCAAATCTCTTCCTGTCCGCACCTCGCGCAATGGCGCGCGGCGGACGGATCGGTTTTGACGTCAACCCTCATGCTCGGTGCCGAAGCGGCGGACATCGCCAAGGCCGCTGCGATTCTGCGCGCCGGTGGGCTCGTCGCCTTTCCGACCGAAACGGTCTTCGGCCTCGGCGCCGATGCGACGTCGGATCAGACGGTCGCCAAGATTTACGCGGCCAAGGGGCGGCCGGCCTTCAATCCGCTCATTGCCCATGTCGCCGATCGCGCCGCGGCCGAAGCGCAAGGCCGGTTCTCGACGCAGGCCGCGGCCCTGGCGGCGGCCTTTTGGCCGGGGCCGTTGACGCTCGTCCTCCCCTTGGCCGAAGGTGCATGCATCTGCGATCTTGCCCGCGCCGGGCTCGACAGCGTCGCCCTCCGGGTGCCGGCGCATCCCATTGCGCAAAAGCTTCTCGCCGCCGTGGGCCGGCCGCTCGCCGCGCCCTCGGCCAATCCTTCGGGTCGCGTCAGCGCCGTGACCGCGGCGCATGTGCGCGAGGATTTCGACGGCCGGATCGATGCGATCATCGATGGCGTGGTCGATGTCGGCGTCGAGTCGACGATCGTCTCGTGTCTCACGGAAAGGGCGGTGCTCTTACGTCCGGGCGGCGTCCCGCGCGACGCCATCGAAGCCGTGCTTGGCGCGAAGCTCGAAGACGCAGAATCCGATGCCGCCATCCGCGCGCCGGGCATGCTTGCCGCGCATTATGCGCCGCGCGCCATCTTGCGGCTCAATGCGGCAAGCTTGGAGCCGGGCGAAGCCGGGCTCGATTTCGGCGGCCGCTTTGCGCCCGGCGCTGATGTGCTCGATCTGTCGCCGCGCGGCGACCTTGTTGAAGCGGCGGCGCATTTGTTCGCCTATCTGCGCGCGCTTGACGCGCATCACGCGAAAATCGCGGTCGCGCCGATCCCGCATAAGGATCTCGGCGAGGCGATCAACGACCGGCTCGCGCGGGCGGCAGTGCGCTAGAGGACCTTTCCGGGATTCAATATCCCCTTCGGGTCGAGCGTCGTCTTCAGCGTGCGCATGAGGTCGAGCGCCACAGGGTCCTTGACGCCCGGCAAGAGGTCACGCTTCAGACGGCCGATGCCATGCTCGGCCGAGATCGCGCCGTGATATTTGGCGACAATGCCATGCACGACCGCGTTGACCTCATCCCAGCGCGCGAGGAAGGCGGCTTTATCGGCGCCGACGGGCTGCGAAACGTTGCAATGGATATTGCCGTCGCCAAGGTGACCGAAGGCGACGAGCCGTGCGCCAGGGATCCGTGCCGTCACCGCGGCCTCGACCTCGCGCAAAAAGGCAGGCACCGACGAAATCGGCACCGAAATATCATGTTTGATCGAGCCGCCTTCGTGGATCTGGACATCCGGGATTTTGAGCCGGATGTGCCAGAGCGCTTTGCGCGCCGCAGGCGCAATGCCAATCTTCGCCTCGGCGATGATCGTGCGCACGGAGGCCGCTTCAAGCAATGCCTGAACACGATCGGCCAAAGACAGGCTTTGGCTCGAAAATTCCAGCAGGGCGTAGAAGGCATGCGGGGCGTTGAGCAGATCGGCCGCGGTCGCGTCGTGCTTCAGCACGAAATCGAAGGCGATGCGCGGCAGAAGCTCGAAGGTCTTCAGGTCGCTATCAAGCTCTTCTTGCGCGAGGCGCAAGAGGCGGAGCGCACGATCAACGTCGCTCAATCCCACCAGCGCCGTCACGGTCGCCTGCGGCTTCGGAAAGAGCTTCAAGACCGCCGCGGTGATGACGCCGAGCGTGCCTTCCGAACCGATGAAAAGGTTTTTCAGATCATAGCCGGTGTTGTTCTTCTTGAGCTTCGAAAGATCGTTGAGCACGCGCCCGTCGGCGAGCACGACTTCAAGGCCGAGCACCAGATCGCGTGCGACGCCATAGGCGATGGCGGCGGAGCCTCCGGCATTGGTCGCGAGATTGCCGCCGATGGTGCAGGCGGGCGCCGCGTTGAGCGCCAGCGGAAACATGCGGCCGGCGGATTCGGCCGCGGCGCGCACGTCTTTCAAGGTCATGCCAGCTTCGACAATGATCGTGTTCGATAGGGTATCGATCTCGCGCAGCCGATTGAGCCGCGTGAGGGAAAGGACGATCTCGTCGCCCGCCTCGGACGGCGTCTGGCCACCGACAAGGCCGGTATTGCCACCTTGCGGGACGACCTTGGTCTCGGTCTGATGGCAAAGCGCGACGACCGCTGCGACGTCCGCAGTCGAGCCCGGCTGGACGATGGCGCGCGCGCGGCCGTGATAAAGGTTGCGCGGCTCGCGCAGATAGGCGGCCATCAGCGCCGGGTCGGCGATGACATGCTCCGAGCCGACAATGGCCGCGAGGCGCGCGACGAGATCGTCCGCCGGGTCCGGGCGCGAAACGGGTTTCAGGTTCATGCCGTCCATTAAAGCAGACCCACACGCTATTCGACAGGATAATCAGCCGAGTAGGCGGCGCGCGCGGCGGCTCTTGGCGGGGCGGCGGAAAATGCCGACGATTTCGAGATGTGGCGAATAGCGGAACTGATCGACCGGCGTCGCGCCTTCGAACTGATAACCGCCCGCCGTCAGCAGCGCCGCATCGCGGGCGAAGCTCTGGACATTGCACGAGACCATCACGATGAGTGGCACGGCTGCGGCCGCCAGGGCACGAGCCTGCGCCTCGGCGCCGGCGCGCGGCGGATCGAGAACGACGGCGTCGTAGGCACTGAGCTCCGCTGTGCTGAGCGGACGTTGAAACAGATCGCGCGTTTCAACCGTCACCGGCTGCAGCCCGGGCATTGCCCGCGCCGCTTTGGCCAGGGCTTCGAGCGCCGCGCTTTCGCTGTCGACGGCATGGACGCGCGCGGTTTCTGCCAGGCGCAGGCTGAACGTGCCGAGCCCGGCAAAAAGGTCGACGGCGTGCCGCGCCCCAGTCAATGCTGCGCAGACCTTGTCGGCCAAAGCCGCTTCACCGGCCTCGGTCGCTTGCAAAAAGCTGCCGGGCGGCGGCGCGACCTCGGCGCGGCCCATGCGCAGAAGCGGCACCCGCCGCTCGATGACGCGCAGGCCGTGATTGGAGATGCGCGCGAGGTCCCGCGCTTCGGCGATGCGGATCAGCGCCTGCGTTTCTTCCTGGCTGAGCGTGCCATGGCCGCGGATGTCGATGTCGAGCCCCGTCAGCGTCGCGGTGACGGCGATATCGAGCGGCTTACGCGCGGCGGCAAGCGCCGCAGCCAACTCATGCGCGACGGCAGGCGCGGCTTGCAGCGCTGGTGCGAGAATGGGGCAGGCGTCGAGATCGATGATTTCATGCGCGCGGGCTTGCATGAAGCCGACGCGCGCCTTGCCTGAGGCCGCATAGCGGGCGTGGAACGTCGCGCGGCGTCGGCCCGCGCCATGCGCATCGATGAGCGGCGCGAGGGGCGGATCGAGCGTGGCGTGCCTTAACGCGTCGATCAAAAGCCCGCGCTTCCAATCGGCATAAGCTTGGGGCGCGAGCGCTTGCACGGCGCAGCCGCCGCAGACGCCATAATGGGGACAGAAGGCCTCGATGCGCGCCGGACTCGGCACAAGCACTTCGACGAGCCGGCCGCGTTCGCCGGAGACGTCGGCCTGCACCGTTTCGCCGGCGAGCGCATAAGGGACATAGACGGGACCATCAGGCGTGCGGGCAATGCCTTCGCCGCGCTGGCCGAGCCGTTCGATGTGAAGCACCGGCATCAGGAAATCATCGCGCCGATAAGAAATTCGCGATTGCCGTCGCCGCCTTCGATCGGCGAGGGGATCAGCCCGGCAATCTGCCAGCCGGCCTTGCGGATCAGATCCTCGATGGCGTCGCAGGCGCGCTGCTGCGCCGCTTCGTCCTTGACGAGGCCTTTGACGACGAATGCGGGCCCGACCTCGAATTGCGGCTTGATCAGGCAGACGAGCCGGGCAGGGCGTGCGGCAAGTTCCAAGATATGAGGCAGAACAAGCGTCAAGGAAATAAAGCTTAGGTCGCAGGTGAGGAAATTTGGCGCCTCCGGGATGTCGCCGTTGCTCAAACGTCGCGCGTCAAAACCTTCGCGCGAAACGACGCGCGGATCGTCGCGCAGCCGCGCATGCAATTGGTCGTGCCCGACATCGATTGCATAGACTTTCGCCGCGCCGCGCGTGAGCAGGACATCGGTGAAGCCGCCGGTCGATGCGCCGAGGTCGAGGCAGATCGCGCCGGCCGGATCGAAGCCGAAGGCATCGAGCGCGCCGGCAAGCTTGACGCCGCCGCGCGACACCCAGGGATAAAGCGGCACAGCTTCGATTTGGGCGCCGTCGGCGACGGGTTCCGAGGCTTTGCCGAGCACGCGGCCGTCGATCTTCACACGCCCGGCGGCGATGGCCTCCTGCGCCTTGGCGCGGCTTGCAAAGAAGCCGCGTTCGACAAGAGCGAGATCGGCGCGTTGTGAGCTCATGGGCGGCGTTCTTACCACCCTGGCTGGCGGTCATCCAGCCGTCAGACCGGCGGCAGACTTTACTTTAGGCTCGATCCCGACCTGACGCCGAAGCAGGTCGAAGGCCATGATGTGGCTCGCCCCGGAAATGCCGACGCCATAGAGCGGGATCAACGCCATCGGCAGCGTCTGGATGGCCGACATGCGCGGATCGTTAAGCAGGAATAAGGTGAGCCCCGTGCCGACCGCGACGACAAAATCGGCGAAGCCAAAGAGGTGAAAAACGAGATATCGGTTACGGCTTTCAGGCAGCAGGATAACGCCAAGAGCCAGAAGACCGGCGACGAGGTCGCCCCATGCGGCGTTGCGAACGAAGACTTCCGGCAGCAGGCCGTGCGCGCCGTACCAGAAGAACAGCAATGCGGCGGCGATGCGCCAGACGTGGAATGCCGTGAGCGGCCGCAGTCCGATCGCTTCGATGTAGGCGCGGAAGCCACGCGACATTGCGTAGATGACGACAGGCACCACAATGCCCAAGGCGATGATGGGCGCAAGCGAGAGCGGGGGGATCGCGCGATAAAGCCCCGTTTCGGCGGCGACGATAACCGCCAATCCCCAGATGGCGAGCGCGCTCAGCAACACGCGCGTACCGTGGCGCTTGCGAGTCTCAAGTTCCTCATTCATGGTCCATCTCCATTTAGCTGTAGTTACATGCATTTGTTTAAAAAAGGGGGCGCTTTTAGAGCGTTCCCTTCCGCTTATCTTCGGTCAACTTGAGCAGCGGCGGCGACTTGAACATGTTTTCCGGCTGAACCCTTTCCCAAAGGCTGCCCTTCCCAAGCTTTCTCCCCAATTGGTCTTCGCGTCGAAGCCATTCCTCGACGCTCTTGATTCGATTGGGATGAATTTCATCGAGCAATGCGTAATCTCTCTGGATCACTCCATATTTCCAGATATTCCAGAACCCGGTGAAGTTATCTTTGAAACTCATGGTGCTCTTGTCATCGGGATCGGCATTGTATCCGGCCGGCAGGTTAGCCGCGGTCTTGAGCGGACCGTTCCAATAGGTGTCCAACTCCGTATCGATGTATCGAGCCGGATGTCCCGTCACCTTCTCGAACGCGGCGGCGAGTTTCTGATAATCGATGGGCTCGATGGCGACTTCGAGATTCATGCCATTCGCACGCTCCGGATTGTCGAAGAGCCAGCGGGCATAATATCCGCAATCTTCAATAGCGACGTGCGGCACGGCTCCGGCGCCCAGCGGAACGCGCCAGCTCACGACTCCATCCTCGACGGAAGGCGTCATCGGCGTCATCGCCGAGATCGCCATCTCCATGTAGGGGCCGGTGGTGAACACCGCCGCACCCATCCGGTCTTTGTTGGCTTGATTTTGAAACAGGATCCATTCGCCGATGCGGCCTTTGCCGTCATAGTGTCCGGCGCGGAATTTGGAATCATAACCGGACTTTTTGAGCGCGTAGTCCAGATTTCCGTAGACGAAGAATTTGATCCCTTCTTCGATGGCGATCTCGTAGCTGCGGATGGCCCAATAGATCTCGGTTTTCTCGCCGGTATTGAACCCATCGATATTGATGAAGGCGCCGTCGCAGCCGCGGAATCCCTCCCGCAGTGTGGCTTCGTCGGCGAAGGTGCCTTCGAGTATGGAGACATTGCCGAGAGCGAGGAGGTCCTTTGCCCGCCGCGAGCCGGGGTCGCGACTGAGGGCGCGGACGGAATATTTCTTATCGGCCACCAGGGCGCCGATGACGGGCAGGCCCTGGGCGCCGGTGCCGCCGACGACGAAGATCCTGGACGTGGCATGAGAAGGCATGGTCGTCTCCATAGATTGCGTCGTCCGCGCGCGGCGGGCGCCGGCAAAAATCTTCATTGCTGGTCTTCAAGAATATTATCTGCATATACAGATAATATGCCGGTGTCAAGGCGTGCCGCCGATCCGTGGCTTCCGCATTTGGCATTGCTGTATATGCAGTGATATACTCTGGCTCAAGCAAAAGCAGGGGAGTCGAAACGGACGATGAGCAAATTGCTGGCTGCCCAGGAAATCGCCAATTGCACCTGCCTGCGCTTGCGCAGGACAGCCCGCCGCGTCTCGCAAATCTATGACCGGATGCTGGCGCCCGCGGATCTCACGCTTCCGCAGTTCAGCCTCATCGCGCATCTCTACGCGGGCGAAGGACTTTCGGTCGGCGATTTGGCGGAGGCTTTGGACACGGACCCGACGACACTGACCCGCAATTTGAAGCCGCTTACGGAACGTGGCCTGGTGCGGGTCGTTCAGGATGGTGAAGACCGCCGCCGTCGCGTGATCGCCCTGACATCGGCCGGCAAGGCCCTGATGCCTGCCGCCTATCCTTTGTGGCGCAAGGCGCAGGCGCATGTGGCGCATCTCTTGGGTGAGAGCGAAACGGCGCGGCTCAATGTGGCGCTGGACCGCTCATTGGCGCGGTTGACGGACGACTTTTGATCCGGGAGCCGGCGCCGACGTTGACGGCGCGCGCGTTTTGCGGCTTGCTGGCGCGCCCGTTCGTTGATTGGTTTGGAAACCCATGGTCCTGGTCACTGGCACAATACGAATTGCGCCCGAGCGTCTGGCGGAAGCCCAGCCCGCCATGCAGAAGGTGATCGCGGCAAGCCGCAAGGAAGAAGGCTGCCTCGAATATGCCTATGCCGAGGACATTCTGGAGCCCGGCCTTGTTCACATCACCGAACGCTGGGTGAGCCAGGCGGCCTTCGACGAGCATTTTGCGTCGAGCCATATCGCCGAATGGTGCGGCTCCTGGAAGAACCTCGGCATTTGCGATCGCAAGCTGTCGATCTTCCAGGTCGGCGAACCGCAGGCGATCCCGCTGCGGGCCCAAGTCAAAATCGCCTGATGGCCAAAATCGCCTGACGCTCAAGATCGCTGACGCTTGGAGAAGGCCAAACCCGGGACGGCCCGGGCTTGGCGATGTGGGTCGGCTCAGATCACGATGATTTCGGATCGAACCGACCCGAAATCATAAACGTGATCGATTCTAAAAGTTTAGAGCGGGATTTTTTGCGAAAAACCGCTGACACTTTTTCGCATCCCGCTCTAGGCGATCAGCGCCCGCGCCGCATCGTCTTCGCGGCCAAGCGTCTCGAGCACCTTGGCCACGATGCCCTTCGCGTCGAGATGCGATTCCGTATACATCTTCTCGGGCTTGTCGTGCTCGAGGAAAATGTCCGGCAGCACCATCGAGCGCAGCTTCAGCGGCCGGCGGCCGTCGAGCAGGCCCTTTTCGAGCAACGCCTGCGTCACGAAGGAGCCAAAACCGCCGACCGAGCCTTCCTCGATCGTAATCAGCACTTCGTGGTTGCGGGCGAGGCGGGCGACGAGATCGACATCGAGCGGCTTGGCGAAGCGCGCGTCTGCGACCGTCGCCGAAATGCCGTAGGTGCTGAGGTCCTCCGCCGCCTTGAGCGCCTCGCCGAGACGCGTGCCGAGCGACAGAATCGCGACCTTGCTGCCTTCGCGGACGATGCGGCCTTTGCCGATCGTCAGAACCTCGGGCTTTTCGGGCAGATCGATGCCGACGCCTTCGCCGCGCGGATAGCGGAAGGCGATCGGGCCCTCGCTATAGGCGACCGCCGTGTGCACCATGTGCACAAGCTCGGCCTCGTTCGCCGCCGCCATGACGACCATGCCGGGCAGGATGCCGAGATAGGACACGTCGAAGGAGCCCGCATGCGTCGCCCCATCGGCGCCGACAAGGCCGGCGCGGTCGATGGCGAAGCGCACCGGCAGCCTCTGGATCGCGACGTCATGCACGACCTGGTCATAGGCGCGCTGCAGGAAGGTCGAATAGATCGCGCAGAAGGGTTTGAAGCCTTCGGTCGCAAGACCGGCGGCGAAGGTCACCGCATGCTGCTCGGCGATGCCGACATCGAAGGTGCGGTCGGGGAAGGCCTTCTCGAACACGTCGAGGCCGGTGCCGGACGGCATGGCCGCGGTGATGGCGACGATCTTGTCGTCCTGCTGCGCCTCTTTCACCAAGGCATCGGCGAAGACGCGCGTATAGGACGGCGCATTGGCCTTCGGCTTCACCTGCGTGCCGGTCAAGACGTCGAACGTGTTGACGGCGTGATGCTTGTCCTTGGCGGCCTCGGCCGGGCCATAGCCTTTGCCCTTCTGGGTCACGACATGGACGAGGACCGGGCCGCCTTCCGTATCGCGGACGTTCTTGAGGATCGGCAGGAGATGATCGAGGTTATGGCCGTCGATCGGGCCGACATAATAGATGCCGAGCTCCTCGAACATCGTGCCGCCGGCCCAGAAGTTACGGGCGAACTCCTCGGTCTTGCGGGCGCGGTCGTAGATGAATTTCGGCAGATGCCGGCCGAGCTGCTTGGCGGCCTCGCGCACCGTGCGATAGGTGCCGCCCGAGACGAGCCGGGCCAGATAGGACGAGAGCGCGCCGGCCGGCGGGGCGATCGACATTTCATTATCGTTGAGGATGATGATCAGCCGCGAATGCATCGCGCCGGCATTGTTCATCGCCTCATAGGCCATGCCGGCGGACATGGCGCCGTCGCCGATGACGGCGACCACATTGGTCGGCTTGTCGGCCAGCGTTGCCGCGACCGCCATGCCGAGGCCGGCGGAGATCGAGGTCGAGGAATGGCCGGCCCCGAACGGGTCGTAGGCGCTTTCCGCGCGCCGGGTGAAGCCCGACAGGCCGTCGCCCTTGCGCAGGGTGCGGATACGGTCGCGCCGCTCGGTCAGGATCTTGTGCGGATAGGCCTGATGGCCGACGTCCCAGATGATGCGGTCGTGCGGGGTGTCGAAGACATAGTGCAGCGCCACTGTCAGTTCGACGACGCCGAGGCCAGCGCCGAGATGGCCGCCGGTCACGGAGACGGCGTCGATCGTCTCGGTGCGCAGCTCGGCCGCGACCTGGGCAAGATCGGTTTCGGGAAGCCGCCGCAAATCCGCCGGCGAATTGATCGCGTCGAGAAGCGGAGTCTTCGAAGATGTTGTCACAGCTACCTCATCACAATTAGCGCATAACAGCTTAAGCGTGGCTGTTAATGGTCAGGCTGAACTTACATCGAAAAGGTGCGGAACAGCAATTTTGCAGAAAAACTGAGCAATCCCTCCATTGATAACAGGATTAACCGCCCCGACAACGCGAGCACCATGCGTGAAGCGCGCCAGTGGACGGCCTTTATGCTGCTTCTGTGCAGGCTGTGTCTTTCGGGTTACTAGTGCGACGGGTCTCGGCCGGGTCGGAAACCCCGAATCATCGTAAACTGGGCCATTGACGCCGCAAAAAACCGGTCCGCCCGGGCTTTGCCCTGGAAAGACCGGGGTCGCGGCGATATCTGCTGGCAAGGAGCCGCCCATGAGCTTGCCGATCAAGATTGCACCGATTTCGAGCCTGCCGGCCGCAGGCGGCTGTGTCGAAAAGCTACGCGACCGCTGGGCCTGGTTCGTGGCGCTGGGGGTGCTCGTCGCGGCGATGGGCGTCGCTGCCCTCGTTCTGGTCGTCTCCGCCACCATCGCCTCCGTCTATATCGTCGCGCTGTTCATGATCGTCGCCGGCGGCGGCGAGATCGTCCTTGCCTTCGGCGCGCGCTCCTGGGCGCGTTTCTTCCTCTGGGTCGTCGCGGGCATCGCCTATATTGTGGTCGCCGCCTTCGCGCTCGCCCAGCCTCTCATGGCCGCGGCCCTGTTCACTTTGCTTCTCGGCATTGCAATGTTCGTGACCGGGCTGATCCGTATTTATGTCGGCACCCAACTCAATAAAGATGTCCGTACCATCGTCATTCTGGCCGGTATCGTGACCTCCCTGGTCGGGCTCGTCGTCTTAATCGGCTGGCCGGCCAATAGTTTCGTCGTTCTCGGCGTATTGCTTGGCCTCGATCTCCTGTTCTGGGGCGGCAGCTGGATTACCCTCGGTCTGCGAATGAAGGCTCACCTCCTGTCTCTGCCGCGGCACGCCTGACACTAAGACGAAAAACCACGTTTCTCCCGGGCTCCTGCTGCTCTATGGGTCTGGGCGCGGGCTGCACCGCAATTCGGGGACTTCGATGACGAAGTGGGTCTATACGTTCGGCAACGGCAGTGCCGAAGGCAGCAGCCAGATGCGTGCGCTTCTCGGCGGCAAGGGGGCCAATCTCGCCGAAATGGCCAATCTCGGGCTGCCGGTCCCGCCCGGCTTCACCATCACCGCCGAAGTCTGCGCCTATTTCTACGAACACGGGCAAGGCTATCCGCCGGAGCTCAAGGGCGAGGTCGATGCGGCGCTGAAACATATCGAGGCGGTTGCCGGGCGCAGCTTCGGCGATGCGCAGCGGCCGCTGCTCGTCTCGGTCCGGTCGGGCTCGCGCGCGTCGATGCCGGGCATGATGGACACGGTGCTGAACATCGGCCTGAACGACGCGACGGTCGAGGCGCTGGCCGCCGACGCGGGCGATGCGCGCTTTGCCTATGATTCCTATCGCCGCTTCATCCAGATGTATTCGAGCATCGTCCTCGGCGTCGGGCACCATTATTTCGAGGAGATCATCGAGGAGTTCAAAGAAGCCAAAGGCCTCACCCTCGATACCGATCTCTCCGCCGCCGATTGGCAGCAGGTCATCACCGCCTTCAAGGCGAAGATCGCGGAGCTGCACGGCGCGGCGTTTCCGCAATTGCCGCAGGAGCAGCTTTGGGGCGCGATCGGCGCGGTCTTCGGCTCGTGGAACAATCCGCGCGCCAAAATCTACCGGCAATTGCACAATATCCCGGAATCCTGGGGCACCGCGGTCAATGTCCAGGCGATGGTCTTCGGCAATATGGGCGAGACCTCGGCGACGGGCGTCGCCTTCACCCGCAATCCCTCGACCGGCGCCAAGGAGCTCTACGGCGAGTTTCTGATCAATGCGCAAGGCGAGGATGTCGTCGCCGGGGTGCGCACGCCGCAGAATATCACCGAGGCGGCGCGTCTCGCCGCCGGGTCGAGCCAGCCGTCGATGGAAATGGCGCTGCCCGATGTCTTCCGGCAGTTCGTCGCCGTCGCCGACCGGCTCGAGCGGCATTATCGCGACATCCAGGACGTGGAATTCACCGTCGAACGCGGCAAGCTTTGGATGTTGCAGACCCGCACCGGCAAGCGCACCGCGAAGGCCGCTTTGCGGTCCGCCGTCGAAATGGCGCGGGAAGGGCTGATCAGCGAGCAGGAAGCGGTGCTGCGCATCGAGCCGGGCTCGCTCGATCAATTGCTGCATCCGACCATCGCGCCGGAAGCCGAGCGCGATGTGATCGCGAGCGGCCTGCCGGCCTCGCCGGGTGCGGCGAGCGGCGAGATCGTCTTCAGCGCCGACGAGGCGGAGCAATTGCGCAGCGCCGGCCGCAAGGTGATCCTCGTGCGCGTCGAGACGAGTCCCGAGGACATTCACGGCATGCATGCGTCGGAAGGGATCCTCACGACGCGCGGCGGCATGACCTCACATGCGGCGGTCGTGGCGCGCGGCATGGGCAAGCCCTGTGTCTCCGGCGTCGGCGCGATCCGCATCGATTCCGAGCGCGGCACTTTATCGGCCGGTCCGGTGACGCTGCGCCGCGGCGACATCCTGACCATCGACGGCACCACCGGCAAGGTGATGCAAGGCGCCATCGAGATGCGGCAGCCGGAGCTCTCCGGCGAATTCGGCATCATCATGCAATGGGCCGACAGGCTGCGCCGCATGGGCGTGCGCGCCAATGCTGAGACGCCGGCCGATGCCGAAGCGGCGCGCCGCTTCGGCGCTGAGGGGATCGGCCTTTGCCGCACCGAGCATATGTTCTTCGAGGCCGGGCGCATCGCCGCCATGCGCGAGATGATCCTCGCCGATGACGAGAAGGGCCGCCGCGCGGCGCTTGCTAAATTGCTGCCGTTTCAGCGCGGCGATTTCGCCCGCCTGTTTGAGATCATGGCCGGCTTTCCAGTGACGATCCGGCTGCTCGATCCGCCGCTGCATGAATTTCTGCCGCATAGTGCGGAGGAGATTGCCGAAGTCGCCGCCGCGACAGGCGTCTCTGCCGAACATCTCGAACACCGCGCGGCGGAACTGCAAGAATTCAACCCGATGCTCGGCTTTCGCGGCTGCCGCTTGGCGATTGCCTTTCCGGAAATCGTCGAAATGCAGGCCCGCGCCATTTTCGAGGGGGCGATTGCGGCGAAGCGCAAGACCGGCCACGCACCGAGTGCGGAAATCATGGTGCCGCTCGTCGCCATCAAGCCTGAGCTCGATGCCGTCAAAGCGATCATCGACAAGATTGCATCTGCCGTCGCCAGCGAGACCGGCGAGACCATCGCTTACAGCGTCGGCACGATGATCGAACTGCCGCGCGCGGCGCTCAAAGCCGGCGAGATCGCCGAGACGGCCGAATTCTTTTCCTTCGGCACCAATGATTTGACCCAGACGGCGCTCGGGATTTCGCGCGATGATGCCGGCACGTTCCTCGGCGTCTATATTTCGAAAGGCCTGCTCGAACGCGATCCCTTTGCGACCATCGACCAGCAGGGCGTCGGCGAATTGGTCGAGATCGCCGTCGAACGCGGGCGCAAGACGCGGCCCGCGATCAAGCTCGGCATCTGCGGCGAGCATGGCGGCGATCCGGTCTCGATCGGCTTTTTCGAGAAGGCGGGATTGGACTACGTTTCGTGCTCGCCGTTCCGGGTGCCGATCGCGCGGCTCGCGGCGGCCCAGGCGGCGATCGGCGGCGTTTCAAACGGCGAAGGCTCTTAAAATATATTGATAAGGAAAGCTCAGGGCGGGGCGCTGCCGAGCGCACCCGCAGCGAGGGCGAGGGTCGCTGCCGCAGACAACGCGGTGCTATAGGCGTCACTGCGGGCATTGCGCGCCTGCAGGAGCTGCGTCTCGGCGAGCGTCGCATCGGTGATCGAGCCGACGCCGTTGCGATAGGCCGCAAGCGCCGCATCGAAGCTCGTCTGTGCCGCGGCTGTGAGCTGAACCGAGGCGCTATAGGCCGCAAGACTCGTATGCAGCGCATTGTCGGCGAGCACGATCTGGCGCACCGCTTCATCGCGCGTGCGAAGCAATGCGAGATTGGCATTATCCGCATTGGCCTGCGCCTGTTTCAGCGCCGCGAGGCGCGTGCCGCCGTCATAGAGCGGGAATGTGACGCCGCCCAGCACGGTCGCGTTCAACTGGTTGTTCGTCAGATTGACCGTCGGCAATTGCTGCCCGACGGCCGGTACGGCGGTGACATCGAGATTGCCATTGTTATAGGCGCCATTGCCCGTGACGAAGAATTTCGGCAAGAACTCCGCCTCGGCCGCGCGAATGTTCGCCTCGCTCGCCTTTTGTGCGGCGAAGGCGCTGAGCACATCGGGGCGGCGCGCCAAAGCCGTATGAATGAACTGTTCGACGGAACCATACATCGGTGTCGACAGGCGCCGCCCGGCGACGCTCGCCACATTGATTTTCGTCAGCGGCGAGATTCCCATCGCCGAAATCAGCTTGAGATAAGCGTCGTTCGACGCGCCGCTCGATTGCACGAGCACCAATTGCGCTTGCGCGGTCGCTTGGCGTGCCTGGGCGGTCTCGACGACGGTGCCGACGCCGTGTTTGTATCTCGACTCTGCCGCCGCTTGAACATTTTGCGCGTTGCGTAACGATTCCCTGGCCGTCTCCAGCCGCTCCCGCGCCGCCGCATTCTGGTAGAAGGCGACGCTCACATCATAAATGACCTGCTGATGCGCAGCGGTGAAAGCGACGTTGGAGATGATCGATGCCTGTTTCGCGGCCTCGACGATGGCGTCGCGCTCGCCGAAATCGAACAGAAGCCATTCGAGCGAGACGACCGCAATCGTCCCATGCGCATTTTCCTCGGCTTGCCCGAGGTTGAATCCGGCCGCCGTATTCTGGCCATTGCTTGTCTGATAGCCGGTGATGACGCTGGCAGAAAGCCGCGGCAGATAGGTGCTTTCGGCAATGCCTTCGGCGAGCGCGACATTGCGTGCGGCGTTCCAGGCGGTCCGCGTCGCCGGATTGTTGGATTCCGAAATGTCGATCAGTTCGGCGAGCGAATAGGCCTTGTCTTGGCGCAGCAGCAAGGGCGGCGGCGGTTCGGAAAGCTCGGCGTTCGAGGGCAGCACATAGCTCGCGTTGGCCGTCGCAGGCTGCGGCTTCGCACCGGGAACGATCTCGCCATTCGCCTGCGTCGTCGGCGTCCAGGGCTTGTCCGGGCGGGTCGGCGCCATGTCCAGCGACGATGTCGCGCAGCCGCAAAGACCGCAGCAGATCAGCAGCGCGAAGACGATCTCAGGCCGGAGCATCGGCGACGATCTCCTGCACAGATGAGCGGGGGCTCAACACGCGCTCCAAATTCGTGAGCCGCGCATCGACAATATCGCGCAGGCCCAGCGGGATCGAGTCGCCCGCCGGGATCGGCCGTTCCGGCGCAATTTGCCGCCCTTGCGGATCGAGCGCATCGGCGAGCGCATCGAGACGATGCGCGGCGAGTTCGGCCTCCGAGCCCGAAGACAGAAGCATCGGCGCCTCAAGGGCCGCGATCTCGGCCGCGGCGTGACGGCGCGTTTCAATCCATGCCGACGCCGGCCGAACCGACTCCGGTTCATAGTGAACAAGCTCAAGATTGACGTTGAGCGCGCCGATATCCGTCTGAACCTGTGTGGCGAGCTTGCGACGTGCAGCGATGTTCGTTGCGACGGCGAGCGCGCTCATCTGGCGCAGCAGCGCGGCCATCGCGGCATCGATCCGGGCGCCGACGCTGACCGGCCAGACATTGGTGAACAGAAGATAGACAACGAAATTCCCGAGCAGAATGCCGATGACACGGTCGCGCGCGACGACCATGTCGAAGCCCGGCTTGGTGCCCTGGATGACGCAGAGAAAAAAGGCGAAAGCGAATTGGAAGCCGACATAAGCGATGCGCGGACTGCCCGCCGCAATCCAGGCCGCAGCCAGCGCGCCAAGAAAGACAACGATCATCAAGCCGCCAATCGTGCTGAGCTGCGGAATGACGAAGACGAGCGTGGCGATGCCGATCGCGGCGCCGATGAGGCAGCCGAGGATGCGCAAAGTGAGTTTTTCGATCGTCTCCGCCGCCGTGCCGAGCGAGACGATGTAGCAGGTGATGAGCGCTGTATGGATGCCGGACCAGTCGAGCTGTGAATAGACCATATAGCAGAACATCGCCGCGCCGGTGGTCTTCAGCGCATAGCGGACATGGTCTTGATTGGTGAAGGCGTCGGGCAGGAAGAATCCGCTCTTTTCTTTCTTCGGCGCAGCAGGCGCGGGCTCCTGAGGCGCCTCGCAGAAACGCACGATCGCCGCCTTGAGCCGCGCGAAGATCGTCGCATCGAGCGGCGAGAGCGACGCTTCGTCCGCGGCATCGAGCGTAATGTCGATCGGGTAGCCGCCGGCGCGCAGGATTTCGGCCATCTCGCCCAACGTCTCCGCAATATGTGCGCGGAGCGAAGGCGGAAATGTTGTCTGCGCATCGCGGTCGATTATATCGACCAGCGGCAGAATTTCTCCCGTCGCGGCGGCCGCCTGTTTGAGCGCAGCGATGTCGGCCCGTGCCGATGTGTGTTCGATGCCGGCGAGCTTCAGCCAAGCATCGATCTCCTTAAGGCCCTCGTTCAGGCTCTCGGCGAAGGCGGCCCGCGTTCTCATCGACGGCGCTTCGAGCAGTTCAGCAGCGCGTTCGAGACGTTCCGCCAGAGCCCGTTCGGCAAGCCGGCGCGGCGCCGGCGCCATGAGGAAGTTGACAACCAGAGATACCGAAGCGGGAATGCCGACGAAGAGCCACGCATAAAGCAGCGCCCGCGTCACGAGCTCGGAGACGGGCGCGCTGCCGAGCAGGTCGAGCGCATAGGCGACGATGAGCGCGATGATCCCGGCGAGCGGCTTCAGCCTGCTCGCCGAGGCGAGAAAGAGCAGCACGAGGGAAATGCCGGCCATCGCGGCAACCCGCTGCATCGGCTCGTTGATGACGAAAATCGCCAACAGCAACACCAGGCCGATGACGATCGAGATGATGATCATAAACGCAATGGCGACGATCGTGCTCTCGGCGCGGTCGGGCTTGTTGACGAAGAAGACGACATAAGTTGTGAGCGCCGGCTCCGGCGTGTGGTAGATTTCCGCAACGAGCGTCGTCAGTGCGCAGATCAACGCCAGCCGCAGCGCGAATTCGAGCCGCCCGGGAGACGGCGCAAGAAGCTGCGCGATATCGCGGAAAATTCCGCGCGGCGCTTCAACGCTGGCAGGCGGCGCCATGTTTCACCTCGACAGCGGCACTTGCGCCGGTGCGCATCAGCAATTCGGGTGGATTGTCGAGCCGTATGCGCACGGGAAAACGCTGCGCGACGCGCACCCAGTTCAGCGACGGCTCGACATAGGGAACGGAGCGCGGCAGATTCAGCTTGTCTTCGTCGGCCACGCCCCAGCCGATGCCGTCGACGATGCCCTTGATCGGGCGGCTGCGGTCGATCAGCGAATAGACCGTGACGCAATCGCCGATCTTGATCGCGTTGAGCACCGTCTCCTGAAAATTGGCGTCGGCGAACCATTCGTCGGTATTGATCAGCGTGAACAAAGCTTGCGACGGCGCGACGACCTCGCCGGCCAGCACATTGAGCCCGACGACACGGCCGTCGTTGGGTGCGCGCACGGTCGTGTCTTCAAGCGAACGGCGCGCGATGGCCAGCGCCGCCTTGCGGGCACGCACCGCCGCTTCTTCGGCGGCGATCGTATCGATCGCCTGCAGTGCGGCGACTTCCTGTTCGCGCGCCTGGCGCAGCGAGGTCGCCGCGTCGCGCTCAGCGGACTGAGCCTGGTCGAGTTGCTGCGCCGGAATATAGCCTTTCGCCGCCAACGGCTTCAGCCGCTCGACGGTGCGCGTCGCGAGATCATAATTGGTCACCGCGCGCTTCGTCTGCTCGGCGGCAATCGTCGCGGCGGATTGCTGCGTCGAGACGAGGCGGCGCTTGGACTCGAGCGTGGCTTCGGCAAGGGCGAGATCGGCCTCGGCCTGTTCGACGCTCAGCCGATAAGGCACCGGATCGATCTGGAACAGAAGATCGCCTTTGCGCACGGCGGCGTTCTCCGTCACCGGGATCGTGACGATCCGGCCGCCGACGAGTGCCGCGATATGCACCACATCGGCGTCGATCCGCGCGTCGTCGGTCGAAGGATAGCGCCAGACCTGCCGGACCGTATGGATGCCGAAACCGATCGCGGCAGCGATAATCAGAAGCGAAATAAGCTTTCCGAGGATCGGCTTGCGGCGAGGTTTGGCGGCCTTCATGTCAAGGCCCGAACCAGGCCGACCAGGCGAGCGAGCCGGCAATCAGGCCGACCGACGCGCAAACGAAAAGCTGAAACGGCAAAACGCGCGAAAGACCCGATGCGACGAAAACAACCCGGATCAGGATCGCAGCAACGATAGCGATAAGCGCGCACAGCATCCAGGCCGGGAAAAAAGTCCCGAACATATAAAAATCAGGTGCCATTCTACGCGTGCCGCAAAAAGAGGCGGAGGCGCAAGCTCTTTCGTGCGCTGAAAACGATCCAGAGCAATCCCCCGTCGAAACAATTAAGTGAGACCGGCACCCGCGTCAACGATCGATCGCCTCTATCGCGATAGCTCACGGTGAATGCGGTTTCAAGACCCATGGTCTCTCAACAAGCGATTGATTTTACTGATAATATTTTTATATGATTTGCCGGTTGGCGTTGTTGCTTATCCGTCGCACATGTTATCGTCCGTGGCGCATCCAGCCGGCAAGATAACGAGGCTCTTTGCTATGAAAGTCGCATATGTTTCGGCGCTTTCGGCGCTCGCTGGCTCTGTGATCGGCGGCCTGACATCGGGATTCGCGGCTTGGTTGAATCAGCATTCGGAGACCAGGGCCAATCGGCTTGCGCAGGACCTTTCACGGCGCCAAGAGCTCTATAAAGAATTCATTCTCACGGCGTCCAAGGCCTACGGCGTCGCGCTCATCAGCGACGAGCCACAGGTGCAGGAACTGGTCGAACTTTATGCAATGGTCAGTCGGATGCGCGTCTTATCGGCCCCAAAGACCATTATCTGTGCGGACAAGGTGATGCGCGTCACAATCGATACGTATTATACGCCGAACAGAACATTGCGCGAGGTGAACGAACTCTTGAAAAGCGGCAATGGTGTCGATCCGCTGCGCGAGTTTAGTGAAGCCGCGCGCGAAGAATTGCAAGGACTGATCGGCCTTTAAGCTGCGCCTGACGAGGTCACATCGGTCATGAAAATACATGCCATTCAGACCGGCTCCGTTCGCATCAAAAAAGCTCAAGTCGAGGGGCGCGGCCATGGCTTTGGCCGGCAGTTGGCGATTTTTAGCGCCCAAGAATGGACCGATTGGCTGCCGACTTACGCCTGGGCCATCGAACATTCCGGCGGCGTCGTGGTGGTTGATACGGGGCAGGGCGCGCATCTCCTCGAATCTCGCAAGTCGCTGCATCCTTACGTTCGCTGGGAAGTCAATTTTCAGATTGAACCGGACCAAGAGATCGGCCCGCAACTGCGCGCGCTGGGGATTGGGCCGCGCGATATCAATCTGGTCGTGCTCACCCATTTGCACATGGATCACGACGGTGGGCTCGGGCATTTTCCGGATACCAAAATCCTCGTCGCGCGCGGCGAGTTAGAGGCCGCGCGCGGTTGGAAGGGCATGGTTCGCGGCTATCTTCCAAACCGCTGGCCGGCCTGGTTCGATCCAGAGCCGTTTGACCTCGATCCGGCGCCGTTGGGGCCGTTTCGATTGAGCAAGCGTCTCACGCCTGACGGCGACATTATTGCCATCGCAACGCCGGGCCATACGGCCGATCACATTTCCATCTTGGCGCGCGCTGACGGCGTCGCTTACTTCATCGCCGGCGACACGTCCTACAACGAGGACCTGATGTTGGCCGGCAAAGTCGATGGGGTGAGCGCGGATGAGAAGATTTCAGTCGAAACGCTCGGTTTGATCAAGCGCTTCACCGAAGATCAGCCAACGGTCTACTTGCCGACCCACGATCCATTATCGGCGCATCGCCTCACCACCCGCAGCCTCGTGGGGCAGAGCGGGGGCACGCCTTGAGGCAAGTTGAAATAGCGACCGACTTGGCCGATTGCGGACTGGGAGCCGCCGCGGAGCATAATAAAACTTCCCGCAAGCGCTCGGAGATCAATTCACTTTCGCTTGCATGACGAATCGTTTGAATTGTCGAGGCACTGGCCAGAGGCCATCGCCATGGTGTGCAAATAGGCGACCAGTGCGTCGAGGTCAGGGTCCGAGAGGTTGCGTTTGCTGAACCCGATCATCTGTTGAGCCGGCCAAGTTCGGACTGCCTTCGGATCTCGGATGATCGCGCGCAGTCCCGCGTCGGTCAGGTATTGTGTTGGAAACATCGGACGTCCGAAGTCCGGCCCGATGTCACTGACGCCGCCACCATTTATCCGATGACACGGCAGGCATTGCGCAACAAAGACGTCCTGTCCTCGTCGTGCTGGGGCGTCGGCTGCTGTCGTCGCGGGCACGGCGATTTGAGGCCAACGATGAACCGGGCTTTCGACAAAGGTCAAACGGCTCAATTGATAAGGCCATTGCTCGCTTGAAATTGAGGATTTTTCGGGATGGTCCCAGATCAGGTAAAACGGGCCGGCCGTTTGCGCTTTCTGCGGCAGCGGTGGCCAGGGGTGCACGGGATCTTCGACGGCAATATAAGCGACGGCGCCGCCGGTTGCGCCGCGCTCGATCAGCGCAAAAGGAATCTGGCTGACGAAGCCATCCCGTGCCTCCATTTCGACGGTATCGAATTTCGGATCGACGTTGTTGCCCAAAAGGGCCAAAAGCGGCACCGCGCGATAGACGACGGTATGGTGATAGATGTCGCCCGTTGTCCCCAACTCTACGACGTCCCGCCTCGTCAGGAGCTGGGTGACCGTGAAGCGCTGCTCCTTTGCTCCATCATTGATGACAAGCACAGGTTCTGCGGCTGGTCCGGATTCTGAGTGGGCTTGGCTCCATGCGACAGATACCAACAGCATAACGAAGGTTGCCATTAGAACAAGTTGCCGCGGGAATAGATTGCCAAGGCAGGGAAGACACGGTCGTTTCGGGTTACCGGCAGAAACGAAGTGTGACATCTGTCCATCTCCACTGAACGCAGGTTGATGCGTGAGCCCGGCCGTTCAAACCTGGGGCTCGTCCCGCGCCGCATTAGTTTGGCATTTAAAAAATCGGCTTGTCGTCATCGACTGTTAAGGGCGGCGCATCAGCCCTGCGCCTAACCAGCGGGGAAGCGGGGGCCTTGGCCTCAATATGGTGCGATCAAAGACTCCAATTCAAGGAACGCCGACGCTTGTCGTGTAAACGAGTCATGAAACTGGAATAAGGACCCGTGGCCCGAATCTGGATAAGTCATAAGCACAGCATTGGGCAGGCTCTCACTGAGCCAATAGGAATTCCGGACCGGAATCATCTCGTCATGAATTCCATTCACTACCAGCGTCGGGTGACGGATATTTTTCAAGTCTGCAAATCGCTCGCCTTTGAATTGCTCCCAATCGCGAAACGCTGCCATTTGCGCTTGTGCAACCGCCGGGCCTGATACCGGCTCTCGATCCTCCTTCCGCTGCATAAGTCTTGCGGTAAAGGCAGCGCCCGCCGCTTGGCTCGTATCCGTCAGGTCGAAAAATATTTTTTGTAAGACCGAATATCCCTTGAGCGACGCATCGCCAAGAAACTCTGCAAGACGAGGCTTCTCAAGGTGCATGATGTCCTCGCCTCCGCGCGGCGCCGTTCCGACTAGGATCATCTTCCGAAAAATCGAGGGGCGATCTTGCACCATCTGCTGCGCGACCATCCCGCCGAGGGAAAATCCAAGCACGTCGCAGGTCTTAATCCCGAGAGCGTTCAAAAAAGCCAAGGCGTGGTCGGCCATGCCGGCTATCGTATTCGGCACGGTACCACCTGATCTGCCGATCCCAGCGCTTTCAAATAGAATTACTTCTCTTTCAGTCGCCAGCGGATCCGTAACGGCGGGATCCCAATTGTCCAAGGTTCCAGTGAAATGCTGCAGGCACAAAAGGGGAATACCGGCAGGTTTGCCAAATCGGCGATATGCGTATCGAGTTGTCGCGTTTTCGACGAATTGCGTGGGCGCGGTGATGTTGCTGAAAGATTTTTCGGTCTGCATATCGAAACTCCGTTACCTGGGCTCGTGATTTTGTCGGGAGTGCCGCAATCGGGAAAGGTCACATATGTCTTCAATTCGGACGCTAGCTCGCGGCGTCTTGCAGAACGTTCGCCAGACTCTCGTCGAGTTTCCGAGCGACGATATCGACGCTCTCGTCACCAAACTGTCCGAAGGTCGAAATCGGTCGATCGTATTCAAATGCAGCTTTGCCCTCTGAACTTTCCAGAAGGAGAACTCGAATGGGCGCGTAAAGACCGGCTGAAAGTTTATGCCGAGTCATCAGCGAAGCGGTCAACGGATTGCCAATGTCATATTGAAGAGCTTGCCGCTTCAATCCAGCCATTGTCAAAAGTACGCCGTGGTCCCGGCTTCCGAAGATTGAAAGAGTAGCCCCGGCTTCAAGTTCTTGCCGTGCCCGGTCAACGAGGCCGAAACGGAGTAGCGTGAAGAAGCCGTCATCGAGGATTGGAACGAGCGCCTCGAGCTTTGCTCTTACCGCTGCGAAACTATTGTTTGATCGGATGGTGACGTGTTCGACAGCTATTGTTTCGACGGATGTGTTGCTGCTGACCATCGGGATACTCTCTGTCGCGAGGTAGCGGGAAATCGTGACGTTCGGCATTCGAAGGGCGAGCGCTCCCGGCGCAAAGGTGCCGGGAGCCTGGTCGTTATTCCGCGAGTGCGGCCTTTTCAATTGCCGCGGCAACTTCCGTCGCATGAGAGACAAGAGACGCGTGGCTTCCAGCGACCTCAGTTATTTGGGCCTTCATCCGGGTCGCGAAAAACTTTTGCGCTTCGGGCGCGATAACTTTGTCTTTCGTGGTGATCACATAGAACGTCGGTTTGTCGCGCCATGCCGCGGTGTCCACCGGGGCCTCGAATGCCTTGAGGCTTAACGGGGACTGCGAGTTTGCAAGGGACTCGGCGATTTGCAGCGGGAGATCAGCTGCGACAGCCGAAGGAAACACTTTTGGATCGATGTAGAGGTTGCCCTTTGCGTCAGGATGAATCGCTGCGGTGCCTTCGGTCGCGGGGCCGCTCTTGGACAGAGAAGCCAAAGACTCACCCACGTCGGGCGCAAACGCAGAGACGTAAACGAGCGCCGAGACCTTGGGATCGTTACCAGTCTCCGTGATGACCACGCCCGCCCACGAGTGGCCAACTAGAACGGTCTTGCCGTTCTGCTTCGCGAGAGCTTGTTTGGTGGCATCAACATCTGCTGCGAGCGAGGTGAGAGGATTTTCGACAAGGGTTACGTTATAGCCCTTCTTTCTGAGGATGTCGGCAACAGGCTGCCAACTCGTTTGGTCCACGAAAGCGCCGTGGACGAGCACGATATTGTGTGCCGCCCCTTCTGGCGGCTGTGCCGAGTAGGCGGGCGCGGCGATTCCAGCGATGAGAATGCCAGCCGCTGAGAGTAAAAGATTTCGCATTAATTGCTCCTAATGGGACTTGGAAGGCGCGCGTCATCGCAAAGTAGGGGTTCATCCATTCGCCGTTTGGCGGAACGGTTGCAGCGCGATGCGTCGGCCGCCGCGACATCACCTAATCGGGGGAGGGGGGGAGACGATAGCGCTTATCCGTCCGAATATTGTGTCGGAGCGTCCAGCGGGCTATCATCTGTCTATGGATATTCTCGCCGAAGTGCTGGATCGCGTTCGTCTTGGCGGGACCGTGCTTTTTCACTTTGATCTCGGCCATCCCTGGAGCCTGGCATTGCCGGCCCGGCCCTATGCTTTGTTCCATTATTTGAGTCAGGGCTCGGCTACTCTCACCCTCGAAACGGGACGAAAGCTCCGCATGACGGAGGGAGACTTTGTCGTCATCACCCGCGGCGAGCCCCATACGTTTTATTCGGATCGACGAACGAAACCGATACTGGTTGACGACTTTGATCGGCCAACCGCACATCTCGGCAGATATCGCCATGGAGGGGGCCAGCCGCCGCTCGCGACGATGATCTGTGGCAATTTCACCGTGTCGCGACCATTGCGTGGCAGCGTACTAGAATTACTTCCCCCGCTGCTTTTGCTGAAGCCGACGGCAGATAACGATTGGCTTGGGTTGATTCTGCAGCGCATGGTGAGTGAATCCGCAGTTGAACGTCCTGGGCAGCGCATTGCGCTCTCGCGAATGACGGAAGTGCTTTTCGTCGAGGTGCTGCGAGGCTGGATCAAGTCTCTCCGTCCGGGAGAGGGCGGATGGATCGGGGCAATGGCGGACCCGCATATCGGGCCGGCGCTTCGGTTGATCCACGAACGACCGGATCAACCGTGGACGCTTCGCGATCTCGGGCAGCACGTAGGACTCAGTCGTTCGGCGTTTTCGGCCCGCTTCACCAAGCTCGTCGGGCAACCCATGCACCGATATTTGGTCGCACGGCGGATGG
Organism: Pseudomonadota bacterium; assembly: GCA_040756295.1. Lineage (GTDB taxonomy): Bacteria > Pseudomonadota > Alphaproteobacteria > Rhizobiales > Beijerinckiaceae > Methylovirgula. Next base: position 158,908 of record JBFLZN010000005.1, read on the forward strand.
AGGAGGCAGCGTTTCTGCTCGAAGCAAGCGACGATGGGATTGCGCGGATTGCGAACCGAGTGGGTTACGAAACAGCAGCCGCGTTTTCGAAACTCTTCCATCGGCATCACGGCGTATCGCCTGGCCGTTATCGAGCGACTCGGCGCTCTGAGCGCGATACCCAACGGGAGGTTCTAAGAGAGGCAGTCGCCGATTGACTTCGGCGAAGCCCATGCGTTTGTCGAAAACGTCGGCTATCTATGGCTCATCGAGGAAATCACGCGTCTCTCTCAAATACACCGAGTAAAGGTTTTTGCGATTTGGAAGAAATGCGGAAGTTGGCGACTAAAGGTCGATGCGCCCTTTCGTCGGGGCGCACCGATCTTGTTGGGCTGACAGGAATTACTGATCGCTCGGGAGGAAAATCTGCTGGTGTAAATAATCTGGAAGATCGTTCATTGGAATTGCGGCCATCATGTGCCCATTCATTTTAACGACTGTGACGCGTAGCCTTGTTCCGTCTTTCATCGTCGCCGTCGCATCGCGGATCATCTCCACTGAGACGAAATGATGACGGTGCTTCGCATACGCGGCGATTGGCGTAAAAATGATGCAAGCTAAAAATGTAGCGATGGCAATTCTTAGAAAAGTTTTGCTCATAGGATTTCGCATTTATTGCTCCTGATAGACTTCAGCTTGCCCGGGTCTCGGCAAAGGACGACGAGAGCGCGCGACGCGATCTGAAGTATTAGGAGGGTTGCCAAGCCGATAGGGCCCGAGCGTCTTAATAATGTGTCGGATCGTCTCGCGACTCCGAAATGCTCGTATCCTCTTCGTTGACAGGCCCTCCTTGGGGATGGACGAATCAATTGCTGCGCAATATGGATGGAGATGTGGTCTGCTGTGGGGCTGTCAATTTCGCCGCGTCGCCAAGGCAGGCGAAGACGTTCGTTCAATGACGCTGCGCCGGGCGGGTTAGCCTTTCGATTTGCTGCCGCTCGCAAAAGCGTCGATTTCGAGAGGCCTGGTCATGACCGACAACAAGCCGGCCCGAGACGTTACCAGGGATTGGCAAGCAACGCAGGACCAGAAGTCCGCCGCGACGCGCCTCCGCCTTTTCGCCGCGCTCTGCTGGATCGTCGCCATCGGCGGCGAGATCGTTGGAATCTACTTGTTCTTCCAGCACAAGTTCGACCATGGGAACATGCCGCTGCTGATCGGCTTGCTGGTCGGGATCGCGATCTTCGCGATCGCCGGGAACTTGCTGTGGAAGGCGGCGAACAGGCACGATCCGGCCCGCGCATCCGACACGGCCAGATTCTTCTTCCAAAACCAGCTCGGCGCGATCATCACGCTGATTGCCTTCCTCCCGCTGATTTTCCTGATCTTGACCGACAAGAACATGGATCCTCAGACCAAGAAGGTTGCCGGCGGCGTCGGCGCCGTGTTGGCCGTTATCGCGACGCTGACCGGGATCAGTTTCCAACCCCCGTCGGTCGAGCAGTACACCCAGGACATGAATGCGTGCGCGACCCAGATCAAGACGGGGCAGCCGACCACAGCCTGTTCGCCCGAGGTCGCCGCCCAGGCTAAGGAGATCGCCACGGACTCTGCCACGGTGGCCGGGGCCACGAAGGACGCGGGACACCCCGCCGGCCAGAACGTCGTCTACTGGATCGCGCCGGAAAACGGCGCCCAAAAGTCCGCGTCGCCGCACGTCTTCCACCTCTGCGCGGGGGTGAGTCCGCTGAAAGGCAAGACCGTGAACAGCGGCTCGGTGACCGAGGCCTACGCACAGAACGCCACCCGCATCACCAAGCAGATCGCGATGGAACAGAAGCAGTGCGGGTTCACGGCTTCGCAATAAGCCTGTCCGTGCGCTCCGCGTGCTTCTCAGCAAAGCCGACGGGGTGAGCGCGAATGAAAAAAATTTCAGTTGAAACACTCGGTTTGATCAAGCGATTCACCGAAGATCGTCCGGTGGTCTATTTGCCGACACATGATCCCTTATCGGCGCGCCGCCTTGCCACTCGCAGCCTTGTGGGGCAGAGCGATGGACACGCACCTTAGGGCAGGTTGAAAGCTGCCATGACCCAAGAACAATTAGCTTCGATCAGTGAGTTAGACTAAGCTGTATCGGTTTTTGATGTTGACGCCCGAAAAAGGTGGATAACATGAAAGCGGTCTTCGGCTCCGTTGGGTCATTAATTTGTTTTTTCGCATTTTCTTCAGGGCAATGTTTACAGATTGAACGCCCTTTGACGCGCCTGACTGAAGCGCGAGCCGTTGAGGCGATGATTTGGGGTATGCCGGCGGTCAACACCGACCTGATGCGCCAGGCAATTCTTCATTCGACGACGGCGCGGCCAAATGACATCATTTTCTGGTCGCGACCGGTTAATTGGAAGAACCAAACCCTCACGCCTAATCCAGACTCGATTTATTTTATGTCGTTCTGGGATGTCAGAGCTGGCCCTGTCGTCATCGACGTGCCGCCCGCGCAAGGGGGCTCGATTGCCGGGAATATTGTCGATGTTTGGCAGATGCCGCTTGAAGACGCGGGTCCCGAGGGTGCCGACCAAGGCAAGGGCGGCAAATACATAATTGTTCCACCAAATTTCCATGGCGACGTGCCGGCGGGGTTCTTTGTTTTGCGCGCAGACACCTATACCGGCTTTGCATTGATGCGATCGAATCTGAAAAGCCATAGCGATGTCGATATTGCCAAATCGGTCGCCTATGGGAAGCGCCTTCGGATCTATCGACTGAGCGAGAGCCCCAGGACAAATTTTATCGATGTCTTCGACAAGATGTTCGATTCAACCATTCGCTACGACGCGAGTTTCTACGAAAACCTCAATCGTATCGTGCAGACCGAACCATGGCTGCAACGCGATCGTGTTATGATCGACGGGCTTCGTTCGATCGGGATTGAGAAAGGCAAGCCATATCGTCCGGATGCGAATTTAAAGCTGATCATGGACCACGCGGCAAATGAAGCGCATGATTGGCTGTCGCGGCAATACGATGCTGGATTTCCGGTTATGAATGCCGGGATTCGCTGGTTTCCCGCCGCGCGGGCTGACGTCGTGCGCGCAGTCAGCACTGGTTATGCAAACGTCGACGAGTATCCCGTTGACGCGCGGGGAGTTACTTACACGCTTGGCTTCACCGGCATCAAACGCATAGGTACAGCGCAATTCTACCTGATGGTGGCGCACGACAAGACCGGCGCTCCCTTTGACGGTAATAAAATGTACCGGCTTACCGTTCCGGCCAACGCGCCTGTCAGGCAATATTGGTCGGTCACAGCCTACGATCGTGAAACGCACGCTTTGATCAAGCAGACAGATCATCCGAGCGTCGCGTCGATCAGCCCCGAGGTCGAGAAAAACGGAGATGGAACCGTAAGCGTTTTCTTTGGCCCGGAGCCGCCGGCAGGCCGACAGGCAAATTGGGTTCAAACTGACCCAAGCGGCAAGTTTGAGCTGTTGTTCCGGCTCTACGGACCAGAAAAACCGCTTTTCGACGGAACCTGGAAACTGCCCGACGTTGAAAGGTTGTCGTCAAACGGCGAGTGAGGCTGATGATGATTAAGGTCGCAGTTGTAACTCTGTCGCTTCTCTTCACGACCAACGCTCACGCAGGAGATTATCAATTCGAGCGCGGGTATCCCACGGCGGAAACCGCACGACAGGCGCGTGCCGATAGCGACTTCCAGCGGGCGGTGATTGCCTATCGCTTTTGGTATCCGACGGTTTCGGTCGAGGGGATTTTCAATGGAAATCGTCAGATCGGGCTTCAGGACGGCAAGCAAATGGGAATTGCCGCTGCCGGGCCGCGTCAAGTCGGTTTCACCCTCAACTCCGACACGCCCTACGGCTCAGCCGTCATCGATACTTCGAAGGGACCGTTTGTCATCGAAGTTCCTGCGGGCCCGTTCATAGGCCTAGTCAATGATCATAATCAGGGTTGGGTCTTGGACATCGGCTTGCCCGGGCCAGACGGTGGAAAGGGCGGCAAGCATCTCGTGCTACCGCCAGACTACAACGGCGCCATTCCAGGCGGTTTCTACGTTGGACGCTCGAAGACATACAAAAATTTGATTGCCATCCGGGCGCTCCCGATCGGTGGAGACGCGCAACGCGCCCTCAACGCGCTTCGCGAAATCAAAATATATCCCCTTAATTTAGGCTCAAAAGCTGCAATGGTCCCGATCGATACGACGTCGAGAAGCATGGATAGCTCATCTCTCCGCTGGGAAGACAACATTCAGTTCTGGAATGTGCTGTACGCAATCATCGACAGTGAACCCGTCGTGCCGAATTTCCTGCCGATGTATGGATTGCTGGCAGAACTTGGCATCGAAAAGGGCAAAACCTTCCAGCCTGATGACAGGATGAGAAAAATTCTTGAGCGCGCCGCGAAGATCGCTCGCGATCAGATGCTCGTTTCAGCATTTGATAGTGATCGACCGGACCGCGTGAACTGGCCCGATCGAAAATGGGAATGGGTCGGACTTGACCCGGGAAGCGCGCAATTTGAAACCCCCTGGGGTATGGATCTCGAAGCCAGGGATCGCTGGTTCGCGCAAGCGATTGTCACATCGCCGGCGATGTTTCGCAGATCGTCCGGCGCGGGATCGCTCTATTGGATGAGCGTGCGCGATAGGTCCGGAGCGTTTCTCGATGGCGGCAAGAGCTACCGCCTCATCATACCTCAGCCGGTGCCCGCCAAATTGTTCTGGTCCGTGACCGCGTATGACACGAAAACGCGTTCGCAAGTGCAGACCGACCAGGACAAAGCGGCGCTTCGATCTCTATTCGAACTGAAAGACGCCGATAGGAAAAAACCCGTCGAGCTTTATTTTGGCCCCAGTGCGCCCACAGGAAAGGAAAGACAATGGATCAAGACCGCGCCGGGTCGAGGCTGGTTCGCATACATTAGAATCTATGGTCCCGAAGCGGCGGCTTTTGATAGAAGTTGGAAACCCGGAGATTTCGAAGCAATGAAGTGACGAAGGCTCAGTGGGGGTGCTACTAAAATTTGCCTCAAATTGACACGATGCGATTCACCCCCCGCTAAACGCCTCTTCAAGCTTAAACCGCGATAACCATTGGCCATGGCGCAATTTCCGTCGGCTGTGGCCGGCAGACCACGCCAGAGCTTTCGGTTCAAATCAGAACCTTCGCTCGAAAACGCTTTGGTTTCTGTGGCGGGCGTATGAGTCTTCGTGTCTCTTGGGCGATGGGCGTTGTGGCGCCTTGGTGTCTGGGGGTCGGGCTGGTCGTTTCGATGGCCGCCGACGCCGGGCAGGATGCGGCCATCGGCGCCTCGATGGCGCCGGCGGCGGTTCTTGCCGTCGCGGCGCCGGGCAATCTGATTCCCGTCGCAGTGACGGGCCCGGGTTTCGGCCTCGCTCCGAAAATGCCCGCCGGAGCACGCGAGGCGCGGCTGAACCTCGGCGACACGCCCGAATTCGAGCAGATGCCGGACGAAATCCAGCCGCGGGCCGTGCTCAAGCCGCATGCAAATCACTTACCGGCGATCGATCGCAGCCGGCGTGGCGATCCGGCAGTCGGCCTGCGGCCCACCTTCAGCTCGCAATTAGAACATGGCGGCGGCCTCGCGGCGCTGCGGGCGCGGCAAATGATCTTCGCCGAGGCGGAGACGTTTCAGAGCGATGCCTTCGCACTCGGATCGACCGCCGCGCCGAATGCCGAAAATTTTACGCTCGAGCGGGATGCAAACCCGACGACGGCGCCGTCGACCACGTTGGTGTCGCCGCAACAGCAGGGCTCGATCGAGACCGCCCGGCCGGCCAATCTCAATGAGAGGCTGATGCAAGGGGCGACGCCTGACGTGCCGCGCGCCGAGGCGCTCGAATCCGCGACGCCGGCGCCGGCCGATGCAACGCCGGTTGAAGTCGTCGCGCTGCCGACCATTCCAGGGGACGCGCCGGTCAATTTTTCGGCAGTTCCCGCCGACCGGCCGGATTACGCCGCCCTGATCGATACGGACCAGCCGCGGCGGGAGCAGCGCTGCCTGGCGCAGGCGATCTATTTCGAGGCCCGCGGCGAGAGCGATAAAGGGCAGGCGGCGGTTGCGCAGGTCGTGCTAAACCGCGCGTCCAGCGGGCTTTATCCGTCAACGATCTGCGGCGTCGTCTTCCAGAATCGGCAGCATTATCATGCCTGCCAATTTTCCTTTGCCTGCGAAGGCCGGTCGCTGCGCATTACCGAACCCGATGCTTGGCACCGGGCGCAGCGCATTGCCGCGGCGGTGACGAGCGGCCAGACCTATGTTGCCGACGTCGGCAGCGCGACGCATTATCACGCGCTCTATGTGCATCCCCATTGGGCGCGGCGGCTGCAGCGGACCGATCGGATCGGCCATCACGTCTTCTACAAGCTGCGGGCCGGGCAGACGTAAAACGGCCATGTTCGGCGCCAAGATTGCCGACTCGGATCGGGGGCGTGCGCTTCGGTCGACGGTTCGGGCTTTGCATTTCCGGGCTTGCTGTTTGGGCCCATAGCTGGCACCGTGGCAGGCCCGGCGTCCGGTCTTAGCGGGCCTGCAAAAACTTGCTCACGAAACGCTGACCTCCGCGCCCAAAATCGGAGTTTTCCGGAGGATTTAGCTTGCCTTTGCACCGTTTCGCTTCGCGTGCGATCTTGTGTTTTGCCTCGGCCGCTTTTGTCGCATCGGCGGGTCTCGCGCCGGCGGCGGCCAAGGTCAGCGAGAGCCTGTCCGTCGCCACCCCGTTCGAAGTTGGCGACAGCCCGGCGGGCAATTATCTCGCCGCCGTCGTCGCCGGTGCCGACCGCGACACGATTGCGGCCGCGACCTTTTTCCGCGAGGCCCTGCGCTTTGATCCGCGCAACAAGGATCTGGTCGAGCGCGCCTTCGTCGCGGCGCTCACCAATGGCAGCATGCCGGAGGCCTTCACGCTCGCCGAGCGCCTGCTCGTGCTGGAGCCTGACAATGGTCTGGCGCATCTCGCGCTTGGGGTCCGGGCGCTGAAAGCGCATCAATATTCGGCCGCGCGCTACCAGTTCGGCCGCGGCGGCGGCGGCGAGGGCGGCGATCTGACGGCCACGCTGTTGTCGGCCTGGGCCTATCAGGGGTCCGGCCAGACGCGCCGGGCGCTCGATCTCGTTAACAAGCTCGACGACGAGAATTTCGCGGTCTTCCGTGCCTATCATCAAGCCTTGATCGCCGATGTCGCGGGCCGCAAGGATCAGGCGGGGCAGGCGTTCCAGGCCGCCTACAATGCCGACAAATCGACATTGCGGCTGGTCGATGCCTATGCCCGGTTCCTCAGCGAGACCGGCAAGAACGACCAGGCGACCCAGATCTATAATTCGTTTTCGCAGATCATGCCCGACCATCCGGCTGTCCGCGCGGCGCTGATCGATCTCAAGGACGGCAAAACCTTGTCGCCGCTGGTCAAGGATGTCGACCAGGGTGCGGCGGAGGTTCTTTACGGCTTGGGTGCGGCGGGCGGGCGCCAGGGCGACGATCTCGCCGGGCTGATCTATCTGCGCCTGTCGCTTTATCTCGACCCGAACAATGCCTTGGCGCTGCTGACGATCGGCGACCTTTACGAGCGCATCAATCAGGACGAGCAAGCGCTCGATATCTATCAGGATGTGCCGGAGTCCGATCCGCTGCGCGAGACGGCCGATATCGAGATCAGCCAGGTTCTCGAAAATCTCAATCGCAGCGATCAGGCGCTGAGCCATTTGCGCGATGTCGTCAACGACCATCCGTATGATGAGGCGGCCCTGTCGGCGCTCGGCAATCTGCAGCGCGCGCACGAACATTACGACCAGGCCGTGGTGAGCTATACGCGGGCGATCGCGGCGTCCAAAAAACCCGAATCCGATAATTGGCCGCTCTATTATTTCCGCGGCATCGCCTATGAGCGCAGCAAGGATTGGCCGAAGGCGGAAGCCGACTTCAAACATGCGCTGCAGCTTTTCCCCGACCAGCCGCTGGTCTTGAATTATCTCGGCTACAGCTGGGTCGATAAGGGCATCAATTTGGGCGAGGCGTTCCCGATGCTGCGCCGTGCGGTCGAGTTGCGGCCGACGGACGGCTATATCGTCGATAGCCTCGGCTGGGCCGAATATAAGCTCGGCCATTATCAGGAGGCCGTGACCGACCTCGAGAAGGCGATCGATTTGAAGCCGGCCGATCCGGTCATCAACGATCATCTCGGCGATGCCTATTGGCATGTCGGCCGCAAGCTCGAAGCGCACTTCCAATGGAACCATGCGCGCGATATGGGCGCCGATCCATCCGACCTGCCGCGCATCCTGAAGAAGATCAAATACGGCCTCGATGCGGTTCCGACCAAGGCCGGCGAAGCCAAGCCCGTGATCGGCGAAAAGCCCACGGCCGCCGATGCCGGGCATAAGCAGAACGGCGGTTAGAGCGTCGGACGTTCAAATTGAATCGCTCGGCGCTTTTAAGTCTTTCTCATCGCATCGGATTTGTCCGAAAACCGCTTCGCACTTTTCGGTCCGATGCTCTAAGCCGCCGCTGGAGTTCCGTCATTGCGAAATATGTGCGCAGCGGGGTAATCCCTTACGGGGTTGCTTCGCTTCGCTTGCAATGACAATTGTCGCGGCCACGATCCCTCCTTGAACCGATCCCGCCCTTGTCCCAGCTTACCGACCGCGCGCCTGCGAAAATCAATCTGACGCTGCATGTCGTCGGCCGGCGTTCTGACGGCTATCACGAGCTCGAAAGCCTGGTCGCCTTCTCGCGCACCGGCGACCGGCTTGCCTTGCAGCCGGGCGCGGCTTTACAGCTTCACGTTTCGGGGCCAACGGCGCAGGCGGCGGGCGATCCGGAAAAAAACCTCGTCATCAGAGCCGCGCGGCATCTGACTGAGCGGGTTCCCAATTTGCGCGCCGGCACATTCACGCTCACCAAGACCCTGCCGGTCGCAGCGGGAATTGGCGGCGGCTCGTCCGATGCCGCGGCGGCGCTGCGGCTTCTGGCACGCCTCAACGAACTCGCCCCCGACGATCCGCGCCTTTTCGAGGCCGCGCGCGCGACCGGCGCCGATGTACCGGTCTGCCTCGCGGCGAAAGCGCGGATGATGAGCGGCATCGGCGAAAAGCTCGGGCCGGTGATCGATCTGCCACCGCTGCCGGCGCTGATCGTCAATCCGCGTCAGCCGCTGGAAACCAAGCCGGTCTTTGAATTCATGCGGATTGCGCCGGGGAGCGAGACGCATTTCGGCCCGCATCCGAAGATCGCTTCGGGAATGTCGCGTGACGCGCTGCTCGCCGCGCTGCGCAAAGGCCGCAACGACATGGAGGATGCGGCCTCGGTTCTTGCGCCGATCATCGCCAAGGTCCTGGCGATCCTCACCGCTGCCCCGGGGTGCCGGCTGGCGCGCATGTCGGGCTCGGGCGCAACCTGTTTTGCGCTCTTTGACACTTGCCGCGCCGTCGGCCGGGTGCGCAAGGCGATCGCCGAGGCGCATCCCGACTGGTGGGTGAAGGCGACCATTTTGAACTGACGCTCAATAGAGCCAGGGCAGAAGCCGCCACGTCATGGCGTGCAGATTAGTGCGCGCGCTCGATGCAGAAATCGACCACGTCCTTCAGCGCCGCCTTCCACGGCGAGGCCGGGAAAAGTTCGAGCGCATCATGCGCCATCGCGCCGTAATGGCGGGCCCGCTCGACGGTATCTTCGAGGCCGCGGTGTTTACGCATGATGGCGATGGCGGTTTCGAGATCGCCGTCGTTGATCTCACCGGCTTCGAGCGTGCGGCGCCAGAAGCTGCGTTCAGCCTCGGTGCCGCGGCGGAATGACAGCACCACCGGCAAAGTGATCTTGCCTTCGCGGAAATCGTCGCCGACGTTCTTGCCGAGCTTGGCCGATTTGCCGCCATAGTCGAGCGCGTCGTCGATGAGTTGGAAGGCGATGCCGAGATTGAGGCCATAGCCGCGGCAGGCGGCGATCTCGGCCTTCGGCCTTGCGGCGAGGATCGGCCCCACCTCGGCGGCGGCGCCGAAAAGGGCGGCCGTTTTGGCGCGGATCACGGCGAGATAATCGTCTTCGCTCGTTTGCGTATCCTTCGCGGCGGCCAATTGCATCACTTCGCCCTCGGCGATCACCACCGCCGCGGCAGAGAGCACTTCGAGCGCTTGCAGCGAGCCGACTTCGACCATCATCTTGAATGCTTGGCCGAGGAGAAAGTCGCCGACGAGCACGGTCGCCTCGTTGCCCCACAGCATGCGCGCGGCGAGCTTGCCGCGCCGCATATTGCTCTCATCGACGACATCGTCGTGCAGCAAGGTCGCGGTGTGCATGAACTCGACCGCTGCGGCGAGCTTGATATGCCCGCTGCCGGGATAGCCGCAGAGGCCGGCCGTCGCCAGCGTCAGCATGGGTCGCAGCCGTTTGCCGCCCGAGGTGATCAAATGATTGGCAATGTCGGGGATCATCGTCACATGCGAGGCCGCGTGCGACAGGATGACTTGATTGACGCGCTCCATATCGGGCGCGGCGAGCCGGTTCAGCGCCTCGATGCGACCTTCGCCTGCGGCTTCCTCAAGCGGAACGACAACGCCCAATTCACTCTCCAATCGGAAGCTCGCCCCCTGCGGGCGGCGCCAAATTAGGCTGCCGCGCGGCGGCCCGCAAGCAAGCCGCGGGACGACCTTAGACCACGGATACGAGAGCCCGGCAAACTGGCGCAAATGGACCGGAAGGTCTAGTTTGCGCGCCCATCTCTGCTCGCCGCGCCGGAAGACCATGATCGAGCTTATCCGTACCAACGACCTCGTCCTGATCTCCGCCGTCGAAGCGCTGTTGGCCGGGCAGGGGATCGACGTCTTCGTCGCCGATCAATTTGCCAGCGCCATCGAAGGATCGCTTGGCTTCCTGCCACGCCGCGTGCTTGTGCAGGCGGATGATGCCGCATCGGCGCGGCGGCTGTTGCGCGAGGCGGGCTTGTCGCAGGAACTTTCCGGTGGATGAGGCGATCGCCGCCGACCTTTTCCTGGGCGGCCAATTGCGCCTGCGCCAATTGCCGCATGGCCATCGCGCCGGAACCGATGCGGTCCTGCTCGCGGCGGCAGCGCCGGAGGATGACAAAGGATTGGCGCTCGATGTCGGCGCCGGCGTGGGCGCGGCGGGGCTAGCTCTGGCGCGGCTGCGGCCGCGGCTCCGCTTCGGCCTTGTCGAGAACGATCCGCAGACCGCAGCCCTGGCGCGCGAAAATCTCGGGCTCAACGGGTTTGACGATCGGGGTGCGATTTATGAAGCCGACGTTTTGGACGCGGCGAGCCGTCAGGCCGCGGGCCTCGCCGAGGGCTCTGCCGCGCTCGTGATCACCAATCCGCCGTTCCTCGATCCGGCGCGGGCGCGGCTCTCGCCCGATCCCGGCAAGCGTGCCGCCCATGCCATGCCGGCGGCGGGGCCGGGGGCGCTCGCCGATTGGCTCGCCGCCTGTTTCGTGCTGCTTGCCGACGGCGGTTTGCTCATCCTGATCCATCGGCCGGAGGCCCTGCCCACCATCCTCGGCGCGCTCGACGCCCGCGCGGCGCTGACGCTGATGCCTGTCCAGCCGCGCGCGGATCGTGCCGCGACACGGATTCTGGTTCGCGCGCAAAAGGGCGGCCGCACGCCGCTCGCCATTGCGCCGCCGCTCGTTTTGCACGACGGCGCGCATTTCAGCGTTCGAGCCGAGGCTCTGCATCGCGGTACGGCACTGATCGACTGGTGAGATGAGAGGCCGCGCCGGCCCCCATCGCACGATCACCAATAATAGCGGTGCCAGTAATAGCGATGCCAACCCCACGGGCGCCAACCCCACCCGTGCCAGCAGTGCCAGCAGCGGTGCCAATAGTGCCAACGATGCCAGTAGTGCCAGCGGTGCCAACCCCACCGATGCCAACCCCAGCGGTGCCAGCCCCAGCGGTGCCAGCAATGCCAGCAGCGCCAGTAGGCCTTCTGGATCGTGGCCGCGCTTTGCGGGGTTTCGGTCGCGGTGATGGCGGGCGCCGCCTGACTGATCCCCGCAGCCGGGGCTGCCTGTGTGATCGTCGGCATAGCCAGGGCAAGCACTGACAAGCCGATCAACATTGCCAATTTACGCAAAGTTTGCACCGGTATCCTCCTGTCTGATGAAGAGAGGACAAATCTTGGCTCGGATGCGCCGCGCCTGATCAATGGCTGGCGCCTGCGGGAAGATAGAGCGCGACCGTGAAGCGAGCTACCTTGCACAGCGGGATGATTTGATTAAAACCGCGTGATCAGAGCGTGACAGCGCCGAGCATTTCTTTGCGCGCTTCGTCATTCAATCGAAATGTTCCACCGAACGTAACGACGGGTTCATGAGCGATCTTACGAATGCGAATGTGCCGGAAGGCCTTGATCCGAAGCGGTCGTTTCAGGGGCTCATCCTGCGGTTGCAGACGTTCTGGGCCGGCCAAGGCTGCGCCATCCTCCAGCCTTATGACATGGAGGTCGGCGCCGGCACGTTCCATCCGGCGACATTTTTGCGCGCACTGGGGCCGCTGCCCTGGCGCGCCGCTTATGTGCAGCCCTCGCGCCGGCCGAAGGACGGCCGCTATGGCGACAATCCCAACCGGCTGCAGCATTATTATCAATTCCAGGTCATTCTGAAGCCGTCGCCGCCGAACCTGCAGGACCTTTATCTCGGTTCGCTGAAGGCGATCGGCATCGATCTTTCGTTGCACGACATCCGCTTCGTCGAGGACGATTGGGAAAGCCCGACGCTCGGCGCTTGGGGGCTTGGCTGGGAATGCTGGTGCGACGGCATGGAAGTGTCGCAATTCACCTATTTCCAGCAGGTCGCGGGCATCGAATGCGCGCCGGTCGCGGGCGAACTGACCTATGGGCTCGAGCGGCTTGCCTGCTATCTGCAAAATGTCGAAAGCATCATGGATCTCAACTTCAACGGCCGCGAGGGCGACGAGAAGCTGACCTACCGCGATGTGTTCAAGCAGGCCGAGCAGGAATATTCGCGCTACAATTTCGAATATGCGGATACGGCGGTTCTCTTCCGCCACTTCGACGATGCGGAGGCCGCGTGCAAGGCGCTGCTCGAAAAGGGCGAACGTGGCGAGCGGCATCTTCTGGTGCTGCCGGCCTATGACCAATGCATCAAGGCCTCGCACATCTTCAATCTGCTCGACGCCCGCGGCGTCATCTCGGTGACCGAGCGGCAGAGCTACATCCTGCGCGTGCGCGAACTCGCCAAAGCCTGTGGCGCGGCGTGGCTGAAGACGGCCGGCGGCGGCGCCGATCTCGTCAAGCCGCAAATTCCCGCATGAGCAGGGCAACGTCGGCTTGCGACGGCAGGCCGGCTTCATTGCCGATATGGGTGATCTTGTAGGCCGCGGCGGCGCGGGCGAAGCGGAAATGCGCGTCGAAGCCCTTGTCCGGCGCCGCCAGATAAGAGGCGATATAGGCGCCGTGAAAAACATCGCCGGCGCCGGATGTGTCGATGATCTTTTCCGCCGGAACGGGCAGGGCGGGCAGTGACGAAACCGCGCCATCCTCATTATACCAGAACACGCCGCGCTCGCCCTGCGTGACGCCGCCGATCCGGCAGCCTCTGGCCTTCAAATATTCGATCATCTGCTGCGGCGTGAGCTTCATCTGCTCGCAGAGCCGCTCGGCGACGATGGCGACATCGATGAATCCCAAGAGCGCATCGAGATTGCCGCGCACGCCGCCGCCGTCGAGCGACGTCAGGATGCCGCGTTCGCGGCAGGTCTTGGCATAGTGAAGCGCCGCATCGCCCTGGTGGCCGTCGAGATGCAGCGCCCGGCAGCCATCAAGGTCGAGATGCGGAAAAGGGTGCAGAAACTTGTCGTCGCGGGCGCGGATGATGGCGCGCTTGCCATTGTTGGGCAGGACGAAGGACAGCGACGAGCGTCCGACTTGGCGCGGATGGACGCGGATTTTATAGTGCCGGGCCATGTCGAGGAACATGCGGCCGAGCCAATCGTCCGCCACCGTGGCAACGAGATCGGGGACATAGCCCAATTTGGCGCAGGCGAATGCGGCGGTGACGGCATTGCCGCCGAAGGAGACGGCATAATCCCGCGCCACCGTCTTGTTGTCGCCGGTCGGAATGGCGTCGCAGAGCAGGGTCACATCGATATAGGTCTGCCCGATGAACAAAGCCTGCACGCAAATCTCCCCCTTGGTGGGAAGAAAACGACGCTGAGGGGCCGAAGGTTCAAAAGCTCAATGCCCCGCCGCTTCCGATTTTAGTGCGTATGCTTATGCCACATCTTTTCCTCGAAATTTCGTCCGAAGAGCGTTCCTGTTATGTTCTTGACGGCCTGGGTTACTCGCCTTAGCCTCGGGACATTCTCCAACGCATCCCGGGGCTTTTGTGGAAACGGTATCGGCTCTTCGCAAGCGATTTGATGCGCGCAGTTGGCGCCTTCCGTTTCAGGCTTTGCCGGTGATCGAAGATGATGGATTGCGGCTTGGCTGCGGTACCGTGTTGGTCCGCATGGCGGTGACGCGATCGGGCGATGCATGCCTTGCGATCGATGCCGATCAAGAACGTCTCCTAGCTCTCCTCTCGGCGGCTTATGCGCGGCAGATGGACCCCGCCGTCGTGAAGCAAATCAAACGTGCCTCCGCACAATGGCAACGTGGCGAAAAAGCCAGTGCCCATATCGAGCTCGCTTTCGCGCGTTTGCCGCGCCTTCGATCGAATGAAGATGCCTTCCGCCTCTTCCTCGCAGAGGACCTGCTGGCACAAGGCATGACGCCGCGATCGCTCACGCTCCGGTTGGGTTTTGATCCGGCGCTCCTAAAGTACAATCCGGATGAGCCGCGCGTACCGGCAGGCGGCGGGCGGCAAAGCGGCTGGTGGACTCGCGGCGGCGCCAACCAGACTACGCCCGATACGAGGCCAGGAGATGAAACGAATCGCACGCACGGAGGAACCGAAGCCTTTTTTGGTGGTGTCGCGGTTCGCACGGGGGTCGATTCTCTTTTAGGTCCGACCGCAGCCGAAACCCTCGAAGCGCTCGCACTCTTTGCCTCGCGGTTCGCGGTTCCGACCGCCGTGCTTGGCGCGCTCTTCATCCCATCACCTTTTGAAGACATCATTGCGCAGGGCACACTGCCCGATCATCCCGATGTTAGTTACAAACTTGATCGGCCAGAAGGACTTTTAACGCTCACCGCCAAGAGCCGCACAGGATCCGATATTACGATCCACGCACAAAATCGCGATGGCGTTTTTGTCGACGTTGACACAGATACGCGGATCGGGCGCGATTTTCAGGGTGATCTCTTTCTGAGTTGGCCTGCTGTCCAGCGCGCGATCCAGGCACGGACACCGGCGAATTCTAAAACGGGACCAAATGCAGATCACGCCACTGACGAGCCAGAGCTCTGTCCAGCGCCGGTAAAAGACATACCGCATGGTTCCTCGGAGGCCGCTAAGGATTACGAAGACGACGTTCACCTTCGCGTCAATCCCCTGGCGCCGATCCCGCGGGGATTTGCCGTCATGTTCATAAACCCTGTGACAGGCCAACCGGTCTATTTCGACGATTGCTTCCGTTATGCCGGCGATCTCGTCGATGGCGACATGCACAAAGGCGATCTGGCCGATGCGAAGGGACCGAGGTTGGAAGCGTTATTGTCCGCTGGCCCAGGCATTGCCAAAAACGTTATAACAAAAATGGAAACGCAAGCCGAGAGTCAGCTTGAGGTCGCGGATGCGTTAGGCCTCCGCGTTAAATGGTATTTCGCTGAGAAAGGTGCTGCCGATTACGTGCGCAGGCAGTTCGAACGCGATGGTTTTGAAAGGATCATCATTGCCTATATGCCGCCAAGGAGGCGCCGGTGACGCCACAACTGATACCGGGATTGGATTATTTCGCTAGCCTCTTCTGGCAGGGGCGCGCAGAAACGCCCGAGGAACTCGCCGTGCGCTGGCTCAAACTGATCGCCCGCTTTCAGGCGATCGACCCGATTTTTGCGCATTGGTATGTATGGCCCGACGTCCGTCATCCATTGCCCTTCGACACGGACGTCGCGACGCTCGCCGAAAAGATCACCGCCGACGTCACGATGAGCGACACGGGAAAGCCTCTGCCGGGGCTTGGCTGCCAATTTTTTGCGCGGAACAATCTGGCTTCAAAGCGGGGGCCGCGTAGTTTCCAAATCGATATGTTTGCGGGCCGTTCGGTTGACTACCCCTTGAACAGAATATCTCTCTGCACGGATTATGGGGTGGTGCCGGATTCCGATCTGATCACTTACAGAATATTCAAAAGCGCGCTTCTCGCACTGGCGGAAACATTCGAAGCCACGATAGGCTTGACCGGTCCTGCGAACATCACGGACTTCTGGCCAAAGCCTTGGGACGCGCGGCGAGGGCTTCCGCTCGCCTGGATCAGCTATATCGGGCCGCGATTTGCATCTTTGATTACACCGCCGGCATCTGCCGTCGTCGAACATCGGCCGGACGGTGGGCTCCTGATGGCTGCGACCGACGAGGCCTTTGACACAGCCAATCCAAAGGACCTGGCGATCGCGCGGGAAATCGAAGCCGCCGCAGCGCCTTTCAATGCGCTGCCGTATCCGTGGAATCGGTGATCCTTAATCGAGCGAGAAGCTCGTCCCGCATCCGCAGGAGGCCGTCGCCGCCGGATTGTCGATCTTGAAGGCGCGGCCCATGAGATCATCGACGAAATCGACTTTGCTGCCGCGCAAATAGTCGAGCGACACCGGGTCGATGGCGACCTTGGCGGCGCCGTCGCCGAGCACGAGGTCGCCCGCGACCGTGCTGGGCACGATGGCGTAGGTATATTGGAAGCCCGAGCAGCCGCCGCCTTCGACGGCGATGCGCAGCGCCGACCCCGCCGGCTCGCTTTTCAGGATTTCGGCGATGTGGCGCAGGGCATTGGTGGTCAGGTCGATCGGTGCCGCAACCGCTATATCGTTCATTGCAACCTCGGAGTGCGCGGCCGGCCGTCGTGCCGCTTGCATAGGAATCTGATAGGGAAGATAGGTCGCCTTGGGGCTGCCTGCAACGAGTCGCGCGCGGGCGTCGGCGTTACGGCAGTTCGGCTGGAGGATCAGGGCCTTGCCCGCACATTCCGACCGCATTCTGGTTCGCGAGGAGCCCGCCGCCTTCATGCCTTGGCGCGCCATCTATGCCGCCGATGCGAGCCACAGCCGCGGCCGGCTGTTCCCGGAGCCAGCTTCGCCGACGCGCAGCGAATTCCAACGCGACCGCGACCGCATCCTGCATTCGACCGCCTTCCGGCGGCTTGCCCATAAGACGCAGGTCTTCATTCCGCATGAGGGCGATCATTACCGCACGCGGCTGACCCATTCGATCGAGGTCGGGCAGATCGCCCGCGCGCTCGCCCGGGCGCTCGGCCTCGACGATGATCTCGCCGAAGCTTTGGCTTTGGCGCATGATCTCGGCCATACGCCCTTCGGCCATACCGGCGAAGACGCGCTCGATGCGGCGATGCGGCCCCATGGCGGCTTCGACCACAACGCTCAGGCTTTGCGGATCGTCACCAAGCTTGAGCATCGCTATGCCGCCTTCGATGGCCTGAACCTCAGCTGGGAAACGCTCGAAGGTCTCGTCAAGCATAATGGCCCGCTGCTCGGCCCCGACGGCCGGCCGACCGGCCATTACGCCGAGCGCGGCCTGCCGATCGCCATCACCGAATATGCGACGCTGCATGACCTTCGCCTGGCGCTTTACGCCGGGCCCGAAGCCCAGGCGGCCGCGATCGCCGATGACATTGCCTATAACGCGCATGACATCGACGATGGGTTGCGCGCCGGCCTGTTCGATTTCCCCCAATTGACCGAGGTCGATTATCTGCGCCAGCGCATCGAGCGGATCGACGCGCTGCATCCGGGGCTTGAGCGCCAGCGGCGCATTCACGAGCTGGTCCGCCGGGTGATCACCGATTTCATCGAGGATGCGATTGCCGAGAGCGCGGCGCGATTTCAGGCGAGCCGGGTGGCAAGCGCCGACGATGTGCGCGCCCTGGGAAAAACGATCATCGGCTTCTCGGCGCCGATGGCTGAGACACAAGCGGCGATCAAGCGCTTTCTCTTCGCCAACATGTATCGCCATCCGACCATCAAGCGCATTCGTGTCGATGCGGCGCAAGTCGTCACCGATCTCTTCGAAGTTTTCTTCAAGGCGCCGGAACTGATGCCGCCGGAATGGGCTTCCTTCGCCATCACCCGCGGCGTCGAGGACGAGGCGAAAATGGCGCGCGTGGTTTGCGATTATATCGCCGGCATGACCGACCGCTATGCGCTCGCCGAACATCAGCGGCTTTTTGACCTGACGCCCGATTTGCGTTAGGGGCGCGGGCTGAAACGATCCGAAAAAAGTATGAACATCTATTCTGATTTTCAGGCCCGTGTCGTAGCACTGCTCCAAGGCATCATCGCGCAGGGGCGGCTGCCGGCCGATCTCGATCTCACGCGCTTCGTCGTCGAGCCGCCACGCGATCCTGCGCATGGCGATCTCTCGGTCAATGCGGCGATGGTCTATGCCAAAGAGGCCAAGGCGCATTTTGCCAATCCGCGCCAGCTTGCCACCGAACTCGCCATGGCGCTCGCCGACGATCCGGACGTCGACCAGGCTGAGGTCGCCGGCCCAGGATTCCTCAATATCCGGCTGAAGCCGCAGGTCTTCGGCAGAATTCTGCGCGCCGTCTTAGCGCAGGGCGCGCGTTTTGGTGCTGCGGCGCCGGCGCCTGCGTCCGAAAAGATCAATGTCGAATATGTCTCCGCCAATCCGACCGGGCCCATGCATGTCGGCCACGGGCGTGGCGCGGTTTTCGGCGATGCTTTGGCCAATCTGCTGGCCTTCGCCGGCTCTGACGTGACGCGCGAATATTACATCAACGATGCCGGTGCGCAGGTCGATGTGCTCGCCCGCTCGGCCTATCTGCGCTATCGCGAAGCGCTGGGCGAGACGATTGTCATTCCCGAAGGGCTTTACCCCGGCGATTATCTGAAGCCCATCGGCGCGGCGCTGGCGGAAAAATACGGCCGCACGCTTGTCGGCGAGCCCGAGACGACTTGGCTGGCGCAGGTGCGCGACACGGCCATTGCCGGCATGATGGAGATGATCCGCGACGATCTCGCGGCGCTCGCCATCACCCATGAAATCTTCTTTTCGGAACGGACTTTGACGCAAAGCGGGCGCGACGAAATCGCCAGCGCGATCGATGAGCTGCGCGCCGCGGGTCTCGTTTATACCGGCCGCCTGCCGGCGCCGAAGGGCCAGCCGTCCGAGGATTGGGAAGACCGCGAGCAGGAGCTCTTCAAATCGACCGCGTTCGGCGATGATGTCGACCGGCCGCTGAAGAAATCCGACGGCAACTATACTTATTTCGCCGCCGACATCGCCTATCACAAGACCAAGATCGATCGTGGTTTCCGCAATCTCATCGATATTTGGGGCGCCGACCACGGCGGCTATGTCAAACGCATGCAGGCGGCTGTCACCGCGCTTTCAAGCGGCAAGGCGCTGCTCGACGTCAAGCTCTGTCAGCTCGTCAAGCTCATGCGCAACGGCGAACCGGTGAAAATGTCGAAGCGGGCCGGCGATTTCGTCACTTTGCGCGAGGTCGTCGATGAAGTCGGCGTCGATGCCGTGCGCTTCATGATGCTGTTCCGCAAGAACGATGCGCCGCTCGAATTCGATCTCGCCAAGGTGATCGAGCAGTCGAAGGACAATCCGGTCTTTTATGTTCAATATGCCCATGCGCGCGCGAAGTCGGCGCTGCGGCAAGGGCAGGCGGCCTTTCCGGGCCTCGATCTTTCCGCCGCGGCGCTTGGCAATGCCGATTTCGGCCTGTTGAGCGATCCCGGCGAGATCGGCCTCATCAAGCTCATTGCGCAATATCCGCGGGTCGTTGAAGCCGCCGCCAATGTTCACGAGCCGCACCGGGTCGCGTTTTATTTGCACGATCTTGCGTCTGAACTGCACGGACACTGGACGCGCGGCAAAGATCAGCCACAATTACGCTTTGTTAATGAAGAACATAGAGATTTAAGCGTTGCCCGCTTGGCGCTTGTCTCCGGGGTGGCTGTCGTCTTGGCAAGCGGTCTTGCCATTCTCGGGGTCCATGCTCCGGATGAGATGCGCTGAGGGATAGAGGGGCATTGGTCTTGCCGGACCGGACAAACGGGTTGACGCAGGTTGGCTTCAAGCCAGCCAGCGGCGCTAAAAAGCCCGATTTATCAGTCTATTTGACCGGAACGGCGCGGGGGCGAAGTTGAGGTTAAGGTGATGAGTGAGCCCGCAGCCAAGCATCGGCAGATGATCGATCTTGAAGAATTCGAACGCCGGCTGAGCCGGTCGCCCGCGCCGGCGAACGCGCGCGGCAGTGCCGATCCGCTGGCGGAACTGGCGCGCCTCGTCGACGATGGCGAAGACCGCTACGGCAGCATGTTCCAGACCCGGCCCGCGCGGGCGCGGGCGACCGAGCCGGCCCGCGAGCCGCCGCGGCAGCAGCCGGCGGTCGAGCCGCATGTGCCGGATTGGCTGGTCGAGGAAGCGCATCAGCATCAGCACGCGCAGCCGCCGGCACAAAAGCGTTCAATCAATTTCGACGCGATCGAGGCGGGCCTGCGCGGCTCGCTGCCGCCGGAATTTCAGGATTACACCGACGCGGAAGATCGTTATCTGCATGATGCCCACCAGGGTGGCCATCATCACGCCGAAAGCGACGATTTCGCCGAAGATTCAAATTGGCTCGACGCGCCCTACGTCGCGCCGCAGGAGCCGTACGCCGAGCCGCCGCGCTCGCGGGTGGCGCTTTATGCCACGGCGGCGATCATCCTGGCCGGCATGGCCGGGATCGGCGGCACGTTTGCCTTGAAGCGCACGCCCGCCGCGCCGCAGGAGATCGCGCTGATCAAGGCGTCGACCATTCCGGTGAAAGTTGCCGTGCCTGGCGCCGATACGAGCGCCGCCGCCGACAACACGTCGATCCTGGACAAGACGGCAGCACCAGCGCCGACCGCCGCCGTCAGCCAGACCGAGCAACCGGTCGATGTCAATGCCGTCGGCAAGCCTGCGCCGGCGCAGCAAGTCGACGCGAGCGCCCCGGCGACGGCCGTTCCGGTTCCGGCGCCGCCTGGCGGCGATGCGACGCAAGACCTCGCCGGGATGATGCAGCCGCATAGGGTCAAGACGGTTGCCGTGCGCCCGGATGGAAGTCTGGCCGATTCTCCCGATTCCGGTGCGCCGGCTGCCGATGCGGCGGCGGGCGCGCAACCGCCGGCCAGCGCGATGGCGCCGCCGTCGATGGCCGCGGGCGGGGCCAGTTTGGCAGCTCCCGCGCCAGAGATGGCCAGGACCGCGCCGGCCAGCGACGATCTGCCGTGGAGCCCGCAAGCCGCGCAACCGAGCGCACCCGCCCCGGCGGCCGATGCCCCGGCGCCTGCGCCGCAGAGGCCTGTCCATATGGCGCGCGCCGAAACCGGCGCCGATGACGCGGACGCGGCTTCGGCGAGCGATACGGGCGGCAGCTTCTCCGTCCAGCTTGCCGCACCGGGGAGCGAGTCCGAGGCGCATTCTGCCTTGGTCCGGCTCAGCCGCACCTATGGCGCTGAATTGCACGGCTATCGGCTGAAATATCGGCTGGCGAAGGTCAACGGCAAAACCGTCTATCGCGTCCGCGTCAACGGTCTTTCGCATAAATCGGCGATTTCGCTCTGCGAGAAGTTGAAGGCGAAGGGCGCTTCGTGTTTCCCGGCCAGAGGCTGAGAACAGCGTCTGACGTGCTGGTACGGCTGAGATGAGCCGTGCCTTCGTCTGCGGCTGCGCCGGAACAGCGCTGACGCCGGACGAGCGCGCGTTCCTGCGCGCGAGCGATCCGTTCGGTCTCATCCTCTTCAAGCGCAATGTTGAGACGCCAGCGCAGGTCCGCGCCTTGATCGCGGATTTCCGCGCCGTCGTCGGTCGCGCCGCCGCCGTGCTCGTCGATCAGGAAGGCGGACGGGTGCAACGGCTCGGGCCGCCGCATTGGCGCGCCTATCCTGCTGCTGCGCGGCTCGGCGCGCTTGACCTGCCGTTGCCGCGCCGGGCAGAGGTCGTGCGGCGCGCCGCGACGCTCCTCGGGCAAGATTTGCGCGACCTCGGCATCACCATCGATTGTGCGCCGGTGCTCGATGTTCCGGTCGCCGGCGCGCATGATGTGATTGGCGACCGCGCCTTTTCGCAACGGGCGGAAGCCGTGACGCAGCTTGGCCGTGCCGCGGCTTTGGGGCTGGCGGATGCTGGTGTCATGCCGGTCATCAAACATATTCCCGGCCATGGCCGCGCCGGCGTCGACAGCCATCTCGATCTGCCGGTCGTCGATGCGCCGCTCGATCTCTTAGGGGAGAGCGATTTCCAGCCCTTTGCCGCGAACCGGGATCTGCCCGCGGCGATGACCGCACATGTCGTCTATACGGCGCTCGATCCGGAGCGGCCGGCGACGCAATCGCCGATCGTGATCCGCTTTATCCGCGACGAGATCGGCTTTGGCGGGCTTCTCTTCAGCGACGATCTTTCGATGCAGGCGCTGCACGGCACATTGCAGGCGCGGACCGAGGCGGCCTTTGCCGCGGGCGTCGATCTGGCGCTCCATTGCAACGGCGATCTTGCCGAGGCCGAGGCTGTCGCTAATGCAGCGCCGACGCTCGCCGGACTGGCCTTGACACGCGCCGAGCGGGCGGCAACGTGGCGCGGCGAAACCGCCGCCCGCTTTGATCCTGTGGAAGCCTGGGCCGAAATCGAAGCCTCGCTTGCGATCAAGGCCTGAACGGCCCAAGGTCGTCCGATGGCCTCGAATCGCGGCTGGCTTGGGACATAACTTTAGAAAACTTATGCAAGCACCTGAAGCAGAACAGAATCTTGCTTTCGAGCAGAATGCCGCGACGGGGGAGCCGGCCTTTTTCGTCGATGTCGATGGATTTGAAGGGCCGCTCGATCTGCTGCTTGAGCTGGCGCGGCGGCAAAAGGTCGATCTCGCCAAGATTTCGGTTCTGGCGCTGGCCGAGCAATATCTCGCCTTCATCGAGGCCGCGCGCAATCTGCGCTTCGAGCTCGCCGCCGATTATCTCGTGATGGCCGCCTGGCTTGCCTATCTCAAATCGCGTCTGCTGCTGCCGCAGCAGGAGAAAGAGGAAGAGCCGCTGGCGGAGGATCTCGCCGCGGCGCTGGCCCTGCGGCTGCAACGGCTTGAGGCGATCCGTGCGGCGGCGGAAGCGTTGATGCAGCGGCCGCGGCTCGGCCGCGAGATCTTCATGCGCGGCCAGCCCGAGGGCGTCGAAATTTCACGCCGGCCGCAATGGCAGGCGAGCTTGCACGATCTGCTCGCCGCCTACGCGCGGCAGCGGCAGAAGCAGGTGGCCTCGAAATTCCAATTGCGGCAACGGTTCACCTGGTCGCTGGTCGAAGCGCGCGCGGCGCTCGAACGGCTGCTCGGTCAGACACCGGATTGGGCCGTGCTCGATAGTTTCCTCAGCCATTATTTCACCACGCCGGAGGCGCGACGTGCGGTGAAAGCCTCGTCGCTGGCGGCGGCGTTGGAAATGGTCCGCCAGGGCGCCATAAGCCTGCGCCAAGATCAGGCCTTTGCGCCGCTCTGGATCAAGAAGCGCGACGAGGCCACTGGCCCCGCGCCGTTGCAATAAGGGAGCTGAACTTGGCTGAAGTCGCACGACTGTTTGCCGATACGCTCGTCGATGAGGCCGAGAGTGAGTCCATGCCGTCCGACGAAGCCATGATGGGCGAAGCGATGCGGATCGCGGAAGCCATGCTGTTTGCCGCGCCCGACCCGCTGGAGGAATCCGAGATCGCCCGCCGGATGCCCGAGGGGCTCGCCGTCGGCGAGGTGCTTGCCCGCTTGAAGCAGGATTATGCCGCCCGCGGCGTCAATCTCGTGCGCGTCGGCAAGAAATGGCTGTTCCGCACCGCGTCCGACCTCGGCTGGCTTTTGTCCATCGATACAATCGAGCCGAAGAAGCTTTCGAAGGCGGCGCTCGAAACGCTCGCCATCGTCGCTTATCACCAGCCGGTGACGCGGGCCGAGATCGAGGACATCCGCGGCGTCGCGATTTCGAAAGGCACGCTCGATGTGCTGCTCGAAACCGGCTGGATCAGGCTGCGCGGGCGCCGCCGCACGCCGGGCCGGCCGTTGACCTATGGCACCAGCGAAGCCTTCCTTCTGCACTTCGGTCTTGAGGCAATCGGCGATTTGCCGGGCCTCGAGGAATTGAAGGGCGCCGGCATGTTCGAGGGCGTACTGCCGTCGAGCTTCGCCGTGCCGCAGCCGCGCGATGATGCGGCGTTGATGGAAGACGAAGACCCGCTTGAGAGCGACGCGCAGGAAGAATTCGCCGACGTGCGCGAGGAGGCGGACGCCGCGTCCGAACCCGTGCCGACCGAAGACGATGACGCAAATCCCGAGGCGGACGAGTAGAGCAAGATTGTTTGAACTGGAATCGTCGTCTTTGCGCGGCCCTGGATTGCTTCGTCGGCTTCGCCTCCTCGCAACGACGCCTGATTTCGTCATTGCGAGCGAAGCGAAGCAATCCAGGGATCAACGCCGAGAGCGGCGATTGTAAGCAGAACGATCACGCTCTAGCCGTTTCGCCGCGAGATGCGCCGTCTCGCGGAAATTGCCTCGGCATTCATTTGCCTTTAGACGCAGGTTCCTCAACAAACCGCCAGCGCAAGGCATCGGCAATATGAAAGAACATTGGCCGCGGCAGGTGCCGGCCGTCGCGCTTGATGCCGCCGCCGTTGCCCGGCTCGTCCTGCCGCTGTTTCCGGGCGATACGCTCCGCGCCTTCACGCTGGTCGGCGGCGGCCTCACCAATACCAATTACAAAGTCAGCCTCGCGCGGCGCAAGGCGCCGCTGCTGCTGCGCCTCTATCAACGCGGCATCGCGCCGGCGGAGAAGGAGAGGGCGATCGACGCCCTGATCGCGCCGCGTGTGCCGGTTCTGCATTTTTTTGATCTGGGCGAGGATAATCCCGTCACCGGCCATCCCTATGCGGTGCTCGATTGGATCGAAGGGCCCGATCTTCAACACGCCCTGCAAGGCATGTCGCCGGACCGGCTGCTTGGCATGGCCGGCAGGATCGGCAAGGTGCTGGCGGCGATCCACAGTTTCACCTTCGAGATTTTTGGCTTCTTCGACGCCAACCTCAACGTGAAGGGGCCGATCGATTTCGACCGCCAGGGGATGCTCGCTTATCTCGACCAGAGCCTGATGCGCGGCCCCGGCGGCGCGAGGCTCGGCCAGGAGCTTGCCCGCGGCCTCATCGCCTATGCGACAACGCATGGCGACATCCTCGCCGGCTGGCTGCGGCAGCCGTGCCTCGTGCACGGCGATTTCAATGCCTCGAACATTCTCATCCGTCCGGAGCAGGGTGACGAGATCGCCGCGATCATCGATTGGGAATATGCGCTGAGCGCGTCGCCGGCCATGGATTTCGGCAATCTGCTGCGGCCGCCTTTCGACCGCAATGCGGCTTTCGCCGAGGCGCTGGCGCGCGCCTATGTCGAAGCCGGGGGCTTCCTGCCGAAAGGCTGGCGGCGGATCGCGCGTCTCGCCGACATCTTTTCCTTCGCCGACATTTTGAGCCAGCCGCATATTGCCGATGTGGTTATTGAAGACGCGCGGCGCGTCGTCACGACGCTGCTCACCACGAAGGACGATGGCTAGAGCATCGGACCGAAAAGTGCGAAGCGGTTTTCGGACAAATCCGATGCGATGAGAAAGACTTAAAAAGCGCCGAGCGATTCAATTTGAGCGTCCGACGCTCTAGTTTGTTTAGGCGACAGGCCGCGTCGCGAGGATGGCAAAGGCTTCGATCGGGCGGCTGAAGCCCTTGAGCGCGAGCGGCGGCAGGCGCTCGATCTCGAATAAAGTCGCCGCCACCGCAGACACATTGCGATCGATGAGAATCTGTCCGGATTTGGCTTCGTCGCAAAGCCGCGAGGCGAGGTTGGTGACGCTGCCGATGGCGGCATAATCGAACCGGCGGTCGAAGCCGATCTTGCCCAAGGTCGCGGTGCCGCGGGCAATGCCAATGCCGAAGCCCAGTTCATGGCCGCGCAGCCGCCAGTCTTGCGACAAGGATTCAAGCTGCGCCCGCATATCGACGGCGAGCAGAACCGCCCGCTCGGTGTGGTCGGCGCAGGGCAGCGGATCGTTGAACAGCGTCAGCAGCCCATCGCCGGCAAAGCGCTCCAGCGTGCCTTCGTAGCGATGGATGAGGTCGCCGAGCGCCGTGTGGAACTCGCTCAGCACTTTCATCACCTGATCCGGTTCGGCCGCCTCGGTGAAGGCGGTGAAGCCGCGCAGGTCGCAAAAGAGCACCGTCACTTCGGCGCTGTGGCTCGCCAGCAAAGCGTCGGGATCGCCCGAGAGCGCGATCACATCGGCGACCTGCGGTGCGAGGAAGCGCTTGAGCCGGCTGATACGCTCGATCTCTGAGACCTGTTCGGCGACGCGCGCTTCGAGCACCCGGTTCCATTCGGCAAGCTCTTCGGCCTGCAAGGCGAGCTGGCGCGCCTGATCCTGCACTTTGTCGTGCAGCGCCTTGATCCGCAGCATCGAGCGCACGCGCGCGACCAGCGCCGATTGGTCGAGCGGTTTCGTCAAATAATCGTCGGCACCGGCCTCAAGCCCCGCCACGACGTCGCTGCGGTCGGCTTTGGCGGTTAGGAGCAGAATGGGGATAAAGCCAAGGCCTGGGTCGGCCTTGAGCTCTTTCAGCACCGAAATGCCGTCGAGCTTCGGCATCATGATATCGAGCAGGATGAGATCGGGCTGATGGGTGCGGGCCTGATCAAGCGCTTCGACGCCATCGATCGCGGTGATCACGTCATAGCCGTTGGCTTCGAGCCGCAGGCAGACGATTTCGAGATTCTCGAAAACGTCGTCGACGGCGAGGATGCAAGGGCGTTCGCGCACTCAATCAGCCTTCTTCAAATGGCGACCATCTCGCCGGGCTAGGGCAGGAACTCGCGGATTTTGGCAAGCAGCGCGCGCGGGCTGAAGGGCTTGGCCACATAGCCGCTGCAGCCGACGGCGAGCGCCTTTTTCTCGTCCTGCGACAAAGCGTAAGAGGTGACCGCGATGACGGGGATGTGGCGCAGCGCCGGGTCTGCCTTGATGCGC
Organism: Pseudomonadota bacterium; assembly: GCA_040756295.1. Classification (GTDB taxonomy): domain Bacteria; phylum Pseudomonadota; class Alphaproteobacteria; order Rhizobiales; family Beijerinckiaceae; genus Methylovirgula. The sequence goes on from JBFLZN010000005.1 coordinate 186,097, forward strand.
CGCGTCGCTTCGTAGCCATCGACGACCGGAAGCTGAATGTCCATCAGCACGAGATCCGGATGGAATTTGGCGGCCATCTGCACGCCTTCCTCGCCGTCGCCGGCTTCGATCAGGTCGAAGCCCGCATCGCTCAGCACGTCGCGCAAAATCTGCCGATTGTCCTCGGTATCTTCGACGACGAGAATGCGCTTCGTCATGCCGCCTCCATCTGACGATCGACACGCACCGGAATCTGGACCCTGAAGGTCGAGCCTTCGCCGAGCGTGGACGTGAGGCTGATGGTGCCGCCGTGCATCTCGATGAAACGCTTGCTAATGGAAAGACCCAAGCCGGTGCCGCCCTTCTGCTTGGTGATCGTGCTGTCCACCTGATGGAAAGCCTCGAAGATACGTGCCTGGTCCTCTGGCGCGATTCCTGGCCCGGTGTCCTCGACGGAGAGCTTGAAATCGGTGCCCGAGGCCTTGGCGCGGATCATCACGCCACCCCTGTCGGTGAATTTGATGGCGTTGCTGACGATGTTCAAGAGCACCTGGGTCAGCCGGCGCTCGTCGCCGCGCCCGATCGGCAGGTCCGGGGCGACGTCGGTCGAAATGCGCAGCCCCTTGGTCTGCGCCAGCGATCCCGTGGCGTTAACCACGGCCTCGATCACCGCCCGCAATGAATAATCGCCGAGCGAAAGGCTCAGCTCGCCGGCCTCGATCTTCGAAATGTCGAGCACGTCGTTGATCAGGCTGAGGAGATGGGCGCCGTTCGTCTGGATGCGCGCGAGCACCTGTTTGGCGCGGTCTGGAATGTCGCCGTAGATGCCGTCCTGCATGAGCTCGGTATAGCCGAGCACGGCATTGAGCGGCGTGCGCAGCTCGTGGCTCATATTGGCGAAGAACAGCGATTTGTGCTCGTTGGCGATGGCGAGCTGCTTGTTCTTTTCCTGCACCTGCTCGAACAATTTGGCGTTGGTCATCGCCAGCACCGATTGGTTGGCGAGGGTTTTGATCAGCGCGACGGTATTGTCGGGGAAATAGCCGGATTCCCGCCGCTCGATGACCAACACGCCAAGAAGCTCGGCCGAACCGATCAGCGGCGCGATCAAGGCCGATTGAAAGCCGGCGGCGAGCGTCGCGCCGCGCAGGGGAAAGTCGCGCGCCGCAGCGATATGCGGAATCTGGATCGGAACTTTTCGCTCGGCGACTTCGCTCAGGAGACCATGCGGACGCCTGATCTTCACCTCGCGGATCGCGGCGACGAAATCCGGATCAAGGCCATAGGCCTCGGCGAGATTGAAGGCGCGCCGCTCGGGGTCGAAACTGTAGATGGCACCGCCATGTGCGCCGGTCACCTCGACCGAGCGGACGACGATCGTCGCGAGCACTTCGCTGAGATTGAGCGAGGCGGCGAGCGCGAGGCCCACTTCTTCCAGGGCGCGCAATTCGCTGACCGAGCGTTCGAGGTCGTGGGTGCGCTCTTCGACCTTTTGCTCGAGCTTGGCGTAGGAATCCTGTAATTGCGCCGCCATCAGATTGAAGTCGTCGGCGAGGTCCTCGATCTCGTCGCCGGTGCGGACCTCGATCTTATGGCTGAAATTGCCTTCGGCGAGATGCGCGGCGCCGTCGCGCACCGCCTGGATCGGCACCGTCATCCAGCGCGCCAGGATGAGCCCGGCGCCGATGCAGAGCACAAGCGCCAGCAGCAAGATGATGAACAGCCGGCCGAGCAGATCGGTCACTGGCGCGAAGGCGTCGGCGAGCGGCTGTTCGACGAAGAGCCACCATTGCATCGAGGGGATCGGCGCGGAGGCGGCAAGGACCGCTTGCCCGTCGAGGCTGCGGCCGACCGAGACTGCGCCCTCGGGGTTTTTGGCGAGGGCCGCGACTTGCGGCAGTTTCAGCAAGTCCGGCCGATGCACCAGCATCGATGAATCAGTATGGGCGATGAGATTGCCGTCGACCTTGGTGATGTAGGCATACATGCCGGCGGCGGCCTGGATGCCGTTTAGAATATCGGACAGGAACCGGAGTTCGATCGTGGCGACGGCGACGCCCATCTGCTTGCCGGACAGCGCCGCGGAAATCTGGATCGTCGGGCCATGATGCGTGAAGGTCACCGGCCCCAGCCAGACATTGGCCGTCGTCGCATGGAGGAAGGCCGGCGACTTCGAAAAATCCTTGTGCGGATCGGGCGAGAGGCCGGCGCGGCCCATGCGCAGGATTTCCTGGCCTTTGGCATCGAGTTCGGAAATCTGCGACACCGCCGGCGTATGTTGGAGGATCAAGGCATAGTCGGCGCGGCGCTGATCGCGTGTCACGGAGCTGGCGCGGGTCGCCCAACTGATCTGGCGTTCGATCTCGGCGATGAACTGCTCGACGCGCTGCGCGGCGTCGTCGGCCTTTTCCATCTGCGTGCGCAGCAGTTCGGCCTTGCGGTCGCTATAGGTGAACCACATCTCCGTGGCGCCGCTGAGCGCCAGGATGGAAATGACCAGAGCGACGAAGGTGATGACGTATTTGCCGAACAGGCTTCTGCGGCCGAACCACCCCAAACGCGACGGCAAGTTTGCTCCTTCTTCCGCGGCGCGCCCAAGCGCATGGAGCGAGTCTGACATAAAGGGCGCCGGAGATGAAGGGCCGGGGCCGCCTGCGCGGCCGTTGAACAAAGTCTTGGACTGCGAAAGCTTGGCGCCTATTTCACGCGCGACCATTCCTGGCCGCCGCAGATCATGCCGCCGATCAGGCAGCCTTCGACTTTGAGGGTGCGGGCGCCTTCGAGAGACATGCGCGCGGTGTATCGTTCGCCGTCGACGACATTAACGACGGTGCCGAACCAAGCGTGGCCATTCGGCTTCATGTCGATGAGAACCTGCCGGCCGAGGCTGGCCGAGCTTTCCTTGGCCCAGGAGACAAAGCCGCAAAGGTTGGTGCCGCAGGGCCGGATCGCCACATTGGCGGTGCCGTCGGCAATTTTCCATTCGCCGACCGGGTCGGGGGAGGAAGAAACCATTGCCAATGCCGCTGCCGTCGCCAGAACTGTCGTCGCCCCCGTCAGCAACCAAGTTCGCATGACGAACCCTCTTCAAAAAACCGCAGAGCCAGAGCGCAAATCAGGGCAACTTTACAATAAGTTTCCGGATTTTGCCTTTTCTAACTCCGCTGGCTGTACCTCAAGGTGCGCTAGCGCACGTTGGGGCTTCTTTCGAATATGCGCATAACCCGCTGATATGAGACGGATTTATAGCGATGATCGAGATAAAGAGCGGCGCAACTTCAGCGAGCATTGCGCCACAAGGCGCCGAGATTATGACCTGGAGCGTCGGCGGCCGGCCGCTGCTCTGGGACGCGCGGCCCGAGGTTTGGCCGGAAACGGCGCCGTTGCTTTTTCCGGTCGTCGGCTGGACCCGCAATGGCGAAGTCCGCGTCGGCACGGAGACGTTTCCGCTCGGCTTGCATGGCTTCGCCCGGCACCGCGCCTTTGCGCTCGACGCCCACGATGACCATCGCGCGGCCTTCAGCCTTTCGAGCGACAATGAGACCCGCGCGCTCTACCCCTTCGATTTCCGCTTCGCGATCGAATACCGCGTTGGCGAGGGTTCGCTTGCAAGCGAGATTACGGTGACCAATACGGGCGACCGGCCGATGCCCTATGCCTGCGGGCTCCATCCAGGCTTCCGCTGGCCTTTCGCCGGCGGCGCGGCGCAGGACTACCGGCTTTGCTTCGCCGAGGCGGAAAATCCGCAGGTGCCGCGGATCGCCTCCGGCGGACTGATCGCCCGGCAGAAACGCCAGCTGCCGCTCGAGGGCAGGGTTCTGCCGCTCGCCGCGGCCTTGTTCGACAATGACGCGCTTTGTTTTCTCGATGCGGCAAGCCACAGCGTCCGCTTCGAGGCGCCGGATGGGGCGTCGATTACGATCGAAAGCGAGGATTTTCCGCATTTCGGCGTCTGGTGCCGGCCGGGCCATGGCTATCTGTGCATCGAACAATGGACCGGCTTCAGCGATCCCGAGGATTTTACCGGGGATCTCTTCGCCAAGCCGTCGATGCGCGTCCTGCCGCCGGGCGCGGCCGCCCGCCACGTCTCACACTATCGCTACAACGCAGCAGCCTGACGGCGGCTCGTACGGCTTGGCAGCCGTGCAGAAACCTGACAGATAAGCTAAAATTCCAACGAGGGAGACGTTTAGAAATGGCTTTGGCGACTGACGCGGCGGCTTTGGGGACGAGCATTCTGCGGCCATCGGGCGACAAGGCGCTCCTCATCGACGGCAAGATTGCCTCTGAGGCGGTGGTGGCCGAGGTCGCGGCTGCGACCGCCGCCCGCGCCGGCAAGAAGGCCCAGCCCGGTCTCGCCGTCGTCCTCGTCGGCGAAAATCCCGCAAGCCAGGTCTATGTCCGCTCCAAGGGCAAGGCGGCCAAGACCGTCGGCTTTCATTCCGTCCAATACGATCTGCCCGAGACGACGAGCGAAGACGAATTGCTCGACCTCGTCGACCGCCTGAACGGCGATCCGAAGATCCATGGCATTCTGATCCAATTGCCTCTGCCGCCCGGCATCAATTCGACGCGCGTGCTCGAACGCGTCTCGCCATTGAAGGACGTCGACGGCTTCCATCCTTTCAATGCCGGCCTGCTTTCGATCGGCGATCTCGATCGCGCACTGGTGCCTTGCACGCCGGCGGGTTCCCTGGTGCTGCTGGAAAGGGCCGCTAAGGCGCTCGGCGTCAGCATCTCCGGGGCGGATGCGGTCGTCGTCGGCCGGTCGAACATCGTCGGCAAGCCGATGGCGCAATTGCTGCTCTCGCAAAATGCGACGGTGACGGTGGCGCATTCGCGCAGCCGCGATCTGCCGGCGATTGTGGGACGCGCGGACATTGTGGTGGCCGCGGTCGGCCGGCCGGAAATGGTGCTGGGCGAGTGGATCAAGCCCGGCGCCATCGTCATCGATGTCGGCATCAACCGCGTGCCGGGCGAGGGCGTCGATGCGCAGGGTAAACCGAAATCGCGTCTCGTCGGCGACGTCGCCTTCAAATCGGCGCTGCCGCGCGCCGGCGCGATCACGCCCGTGCCCGGCGGCGTCGGACCGATGACCATCGCCATGTTGATGTCGAATACATTGCGAGCAGCGAATTTAGCGCATGACTAAGGTTAAGCCGCGAATGGCGTCGCTCCGGGACCGATCATGGTTTCGCTGAGGGACGGCGCTAACTAAACAGGGCGCCGGGGCCATGGGCCTCGGCCTCGGGGGCCAAGACAATGCAAACCCTTGTCCGCGTTCCATTTTTCAAGGACGTCACGGATCTCGATTTTGAACGGTTCGACCGCCGCGTTTTCTGGCGGCGATATGACGAGGGCGAGGTCGTCATCGATTACGAGGACGAGACCTCCGACGTCTATTTCATCATCGCCGGCGAAGTTCGCATCCTGATCCGCACCCAGGCCGGCAAGGAAGTGATCCTTGCCGAAATGCGCGCCGGCCAATTCTTCGGCGAACTTTCGGCGATCGACAGCACCAAGCGATCGGCCAATGTCACCGCCTTGACCCGGGCCGAGCTCTGCATCATGCCGGCCGCGGTCTTTCGCGAAGTGATTTTCGCCTCGCCGACGGTCTGCGATCGCGTGCTGCATCTTTTGACGGCGCGCGTCCGTGAGCTCAACGCGCGGCTCACCGAACATTCGATCTTCGATTTGAAGCACCGTCTCTATTCGGAGCTTCTGCGCATGGCCGGCCCGCGGCCGGGGCGGCCGGGCGAACGCTCCGTCACGCCGCCGCCATTCCATCATGTGCTCGCGGCGCGGATCGGCTGCCGGCGCGAACAGGTGACGCGCGAGCTCTCGGCGATGGCGCAGGAAGGCCTGCTCGAGAAAACACGCGGCGCGCTCGTGCTTTTGAAGCCGCATGTGCTGGAGGCACGGCTCGCCGAGGCCTTGCGCGAAGACCGCTGAATGCGCAGATTTTGATTATGGGCGTGATCGGACCGTGGAGAACATCCAATGCGACGGTACATCGTCATCCTTCGGCGAACGCTGGAAGCCATAGTGGAAGTGGATGCGCCTGACGAAATCGCGGCCATGGCCGAGGCGCAGGCACATTTGTCGGAAGAATGGCCGTCATGGATGGTGCGCCCCGCGCCAAGGCCTTCAGCGCCCCACCTACAGACTCAAACCGACGGCGGGTGGAAAGCCGTCAACGCCAACGAGATGTGACGCTCGAGGCGCGGCGGCTTCGCGCTACGAGATAGGATGAATATCTACGCCGGATTGGTCGTGGAGAAACAATAGCGCGCGATTTTCCAAGAGCCGCCAACCTTTTCGAAAACGAAAAGCTCCTGGTTAGCCTCGGGAATAACGGCGCCGGTCGCGTTGATCCGCACTGTGCCTGCGGAATTTGTGCGAGCCAGAACCCATTCGGGAGAGAGTTGCTTTATCTCGGCAATCTCGAATTTCACGGTGAGCTTTATCGTATTGAACACGGCGACATATGCCGAGCGAACCGCATTTGCCCCGACGCTCGACGGGCTGTTTTGAGGCATGAAAACGCCGTCTCGCGCGTAAAGCTGCATGACCGCTTCAGTGTCGGACTCGTTCAACGCCTTTTCGTAAGCCTTCAGCGCATCAGCGACTGCTTTTTCGTCGGCGCTCATCTTTCTTCTCCTTTGCCGCGCCCAGCCTATTGCCAGCGCGAATCAATCGCAACGCGCGTTTGAGCGTTGTTTATTCTTAAGCTCTCGGCATATCGGCGCATTTCATCGCCGTTCGAGGGGCGCTCGGCTGTGAGGGGGCTCTGAGGGATGATGCTCTTTGGCGCGCTTCAACGTTGCGCTATCTGTCGGCTCTTTCCGGGGGATTCGCGATGCTTGATCGACTGATTGGTTGGTGGTGCTTCCTGATCGGCGTGACCGATAGAGGCGCCATTCACGTGGCGGAAGGCATCATTGCTGCCGTTCTGCTGCTCCTCATCCCCGTCATTTTATTCGGCCTGCTGCGGTATCGTCGCTGAGGGGCTGCGAAGGCGCAAAATTGCCACGCGTGGCGGAAACCAAATTCCGAAGCCGATTTCTCATTTGCAATAGTTTTGAGAAAGGGTAGGGTCGCGGCGCTTCCGGCAGCGATTAGCCCGAGACGCGCAATTTTCATGTGCCCGGCAATAGGCGGTCCCTTTGGTAACCCCAAGGGGACCGTTTGCTGTCTTCGCTAAAACGCGAAGCCCCACTCACGCCGGGGGTAGTCTGGCCTGAGCGGGGCGCCGTTTGGAGTGCAGTCGTTGGGGTAGACCGCACAGTGGCATAACCCGCGGCGGCTTCGACGGGTTCCGCTTAAAAAACAAAAGCCCCGCCCAGCCGAAGCCAAGCGGGGCGAGAGCTGCTGCAGTGGACGTCAGAAAGCGGCGCTTCAACGAAGCCGGCCAAGATTGGTTCCGGATGGAAGGCCGCCGCGTGCAACGAACCGCTATCGGCGCCGTTATCCCCGCCTGGGAGGGCCGAGGATGTACGACGCAATCACCGCCAATTCCATTATCGTCTGGTTCGTCTGGGGGTTCTTCATGTCGCTCGGCTGGGGGCTGGGCGCATGGGTTATCGACCGTGTGCTGGGCTATTTCCCTTGGTCGCGGCGGCGATAGCGCCACTCTTCCAAGACTATGTCGCGGATCATTCCTCCGGCGACGGGGGTGGCGGCGTTGTATCGGGCAGCCGGTCTTTGGCGGGCTGCGCCGGCTTCGGCAGCCGCAAATCGGCCGATCCCTGATAGAAGGCCGGCGCTGACCACGGGCCTTTGAGTTCGAAACGTGCCGCTGTCGTGCGCGGCGCCTTGCCCGCCGTCGCGGTGATCTGTGCGAGCGACAGGATATCGAGCTCTTTGCGGCCGATGTCGATCGTGCCGCCGAGACCGAGCTGCAGATTCGGCGCGCTCAGCTGACCGGCGTTGATCGTCGCGATGCCATGGGCGATCGAAAGGTTGAGGCCAAAGTGATCGAAGCTCGTTGTTCCCGCGACGGTGGCGAGTTTCGCGCCCGGCTTTTGCGAGACGCCATGCGCTAGGGTCGTGGCGAGATCGATCCCCGCGAAGGCGCCGTTGCCCGCCGAGAGCGCGGCTTGGCCGCTGAGACCCTGCGTCAGAGCGTCGATGTCTTTGCCCGAGCTTTGCAACTCGATCGACGCGTCGAGCAATCCTGAGAGCGGATGTTGGCCGCCGAAGTTCATCGGCTGAAGGTTGACGCCGCTGCCGTTGCCGCTGACCCGCAGGTTGAAGACTTTGTCTTTCTCGGTCAGCTCGAAACGCCCGCGGATGGCGCCGCTGTTCGACGTCGCCTCGGCCAGGGCGAGATCGATCAGCCCCGGCTTGGTCAGCAGCGACAAAGCCGCGTCTTGGACTTCCAGGTCATAGAGCCGCAGCCGTGCCGCGGACACGCGCAGATCGAGATCGGCGAGATCGAGCTGGCGCAGATCGAGCGGCTTGCCGTTCCAGAGCCCGACCGTCGCGGCCGGCGTGTGCGATTCATTGAGAAACGGCGTCACATCGAGGAAATCGCTCGCCAGCGTGCCGGATAAATGCGGCGTGCGGGCGAGATCCTGAATTTCAAGATTTCCTTGGTAATCGTTGCCGTCGAGATGCAAGGCGAGATTGGTGAAGGCGGCATTGTTGCCGTCAAAATTGACGTCGCAGGTGAGATCGAGATCGGCAAACGTGCCGCGCTTTGAAAAAGCATAGCCGGCGGTTTCGGCGAGCTTGCGCAACGAGGGCGCGCTCGCGGTGATCGAACCGCTATATTGCAGTCTTTCACCGCCGGCGATGCGCCCGGACGACCAGAAGGTCAAAAGCGCCGAGCGGAGCTGAAAGGCGCTGGCGGATTCGCCGCCGCGCAAAACTTCGAGCGGCTGTTCGAGCCAGCCTTGCAGATGCACCGGCGCGCCGCGAAAATTGAGATCGCCGCCGAAGTCCGCCGAGGCGCCGAGCCGCGGCCAGTCGAAACGCATGTTGACGCCGTCGAGCGCGATGGGCGCGGCGGCCTTTTTCGTTTTCAGCGTGCCTTGACCATCGACAATGTCGATCATGCCGAGCCGCGTTTCCGCGGGCAGGGCATTGGCGTTGGGGGCCTCGATCGCCCGCGCCACGACGCCATCCCGCGTGAGCGGGGCGCGATCGAAATCGGCGAAAAATTTCGGCTGATAAAGAACCGCCTGTCCGATCTCGAAGCGGCCGACGAGAAGCGGCAGAATCCGCAGATAACCGTCAACCCGCGCCGCATCGAGCCGGAGCGTGCCGGCCGCGTCCCGCATATGAAGATTTTGGATGATGACCCGCGGCCGGAGGAAAAACCGCAATTCTGTCGGGCCGTCGATCTTCGCCGACAATCCGGTCGAACGCTGCAGCCCGGCGGCGACTTCCCGGCTTAGAAGATCACCGGGCAGCAGCCGCTGCACGATCAGCAGCGCCGCGACCGCCAGCAGGAACGCCGCCGCGATGGCGACGGCGAGCTTGCCCGGGCTTTTTCGCGTCCAGTACGACGCCGCCTGTGTGCTGGAGACGACTTCGATCATCCGGGTTCAGGCTCACAAACCGGCCGGGCTGCGCGGTCGCGTTGCCCGCCAAAATTGCGGGAGATTGGCGTCGTTTATCCGGCCGCCCGCGCGTCGCCCATATAAGCTGTTGAAACGACTAATCTTCTGCATGAGTGCGGCGAGGACACAGCGGGCAAGATTGCGCGGTTGGAACCACTTTTGCGCGTGCGACCCCCTTGCTGGAATCTCACGGCAGTCTAGACTTATTGCAACACTATAAAAAATCCAATCGGCCGGATTGGGGCCGCTGAGCGTTTCGGGGGCGTAGCGTGCGGAGAGTCCTGCTTGGTCTCGCGGCGGCCGGCCTGTGCGTGAGCGTCAGCTTCACGGCGCAGGCGGATGATCGCGGCCGCCAGGCGCTTGTCGCCGCCCAAGCCCGGCTTCTCGCCGCGACTTTGCAGGCGCCGACGAATTTCGATTTGGCCTTCGAATATGTGCGCGTCTCGTCGGCGCTCGGCGATTACGAGGCGGCGATTGGCGCGCTCGAACGCCTGCTCGCGTTCGAGCCCAATCTGGCGCGGGCGAATTTCGAACTCGCGACGCTTTATTTCCGCCTCGGCTCCTATGACAACGCCGTGCATTACTTCAAGGCCGCCGCCGCGTCGCCAGACCTCGATCCGCGATTGCGGGCGCGGCTGACGGCCTATCTGCCCGAAGCCGAGAAGGAACTTCAACCGATCCGCTGGAGCGGCTTCCTGCAGACCGGTCTCGGCTATCAATCGAACGTCTCGGCATTGCCCAACTCAGGCTTCCTCGACATTTTCGGCCAAACCGCGCCGCAGGGATCGGGCATTGCGCAAAAGGCCGATGGCGAGGTCTTCGGTCTCGCCAAGATCAGCAACATCTACGATTTCGAAAATCAGCGCGGCGATCGGATCGAGACCAATTTCACCGGCTATGGAACCGGCGAGTTCACCTTGCGGCAATTCGATCTCGGCTATGTGGAAGCGAGCATCGGGCCGCGGCTGGCGCTTGATCCCGTCAATTGGCCGGGCGTGACGGTCAAGCCTTACATTATCGGCAATCTCTCCTGGGTCGGCGGCATGCCCTACCTGAATTCGGCCGGGGCGGGCGTGTCGCTTGGCATCGATACGGCCAGGGATTGGTCCATCGCCCCCGATGTCGAGTGGCGGCATCTTTCGGTCAACAATCCCGGCCCTGTCGCGATCACGGCGCTCGGAACGGGCAATTATATTTCGCTCTCCGTCGCCGGCATCTACCGGTTCACCGATCTGATTTCCCTTCAGTTCGAGCCGATCTATGCGCGATCCAGCGCCCTCAACGACTGGCAGAGCTTCAATCAGGGCGGCTTCCAGGCCGGCCTGCACGTGGAATTTGATGCGCCATTCCCGCTCATTCCGCTGCAATGGACGGTCATGCCTTATGTGAGCGCACTGTGGGATTCGTTCGATGCGCCGGACCCGGCCGTCAATCCTTTCGTCCGTCGGTGCGATTTCGCCTATTACGGCGGCGTGATGCTGGATATGCCAATCACGGCGACGTTCGGCCTCTCGGGCATGGTGCAATATGCCAAGACGAATTCCAATCTGCCGAATTTCACCACCGACGATGTGACGGTTCTGTTCGGGCCGACGGCGCGATTCTGAGGCGAGGCGCAGATGGGCAGGCGATCGAAAAAGCCGATGATCCAAGCCACGCTGGCGGGCGCGGCGGCGCTCGCCTTTTTATACGACAAAGCCGCGGCGCAAGTCGTCGGCAATGTCGGCGCGGTGACGCCGGCGTCCTTGGGCCGGCCGCCGGGCGAGAAGGCGCGCAATCTCGTGCTTGGCGCGCGCATCATCGCCAACGAGCTCATCCATACCTCGGACGCCGGCACGACGAACATTACTTTCCTCGACCGCACGACTTTGTCGGTCGGCCGCAATTCGACGCTCGTCATCGATAAATATATCTATGACCCCGCCTCGGGTAAGGGCGTCCTGACCGCGACGATGGCGCAAGGCGTCATGCGTTTCATCGGCGGCCAAATCAGCCATACATCCGGGGTGCAGGTACTGACGCCCGTCGCCACGATCGGCGTGCGCGGCGGGATCATGACGGTGAGCGTCGGCCCGGACGGCGTGACGGTGATGTCGCATTACGGGCATATCGACGTCGCCAACGCCCGCAACCATCAGCTTCTGCTGCGCTCCGGTTTCACCGTGCATGTGCGGGGGCGCCACGATTGGATCGCCGAGCCGACGCAGACATCGCTGCAGACGCTCGATAAAAACTACCGGTTTTTGTCGGGCGGCGGACACCACCACCATTACGACAAGGATCTCAACGATTTTGCCGCGGGCCACTACGGTCTCGCCAATACGCCGTTGGCGAACGACCCGGATTCCATGCCGGGGCTCGATACGATCGGCACGGTGAATCTCGGCCAGAGCTTTGTCACCAATCGTGCGCAGCAGCAGCAATGGAACGGGACGAGGGCCAATCTGGCGAGCCACACGTCGCCGCCGAGCCCGCCGCCGCCAAGCCCACCGCCGCCGCCTCCGCCACCTCCGCCGCCACCTCCGCCGCCACCTCCGCCACCTCCGCCGCCACCTCCGCCGCCTCCGCCGCCTCCACCACCCCCGCCGCCACCAGATCCGCCACCAGTTAATGGTGGTGGTGGATGGGGTAACTGACCGCCGCCGTGATCGGACTCAGGTGCGTGCCGCGGGCTAAAGCTGGATGACGATCAGGATTTCGGGCGGCTTTCCTGCGCCTCGAGCAGGGCTTTGAGGCTGCTGTCGAGATCTTCGAGCTGAAACGGCTTTTGCAGGACCGGCCGGTCGGCATAATTTTGCGGGATTCCCCGCCGCCCATATCCGGTCGTGAAGATGAACGGGCGGCCGCGCTCGGCGAGAAGATCGGCGATCGGATCGATTTTTTCATCGCCGAGATTGACGTCGAGCAGCGCTATGTCGATGTCGGCCGACGCGAGATAATTCTGCGCTTCCGTGACGTGCGGAAAGGTTGCGGTGATCGCAAAACCCAGCTCTTCCAGCATGTCGGCGAGCAGGATAGCAATGAACGGTTCGTCTTCGACGACGAGAATGCGGGGTTTCGGCGCGCTGCCGCCTGAACTGCCAGCCTGTTCGTTTCCCACGCCGCCTGCTTTTTGCAATTGTGAAACGCGTTCGACTCTGCAGCGTCGGACGTTCAAATTGAATCGCTCGGCGCTTTTAAGTCTTTACCCATCGCATCGAATTTGTCCGAAAACCGCTTCGCACTTTTCGGTCCGATGCTCTAAGCGATGCTTAAGCAATCTAGCGCAGGGCGTCAAATTTCTCCGCCGTGAGCGTATCTTTGGCGCCGAGTGCCGAATTATAGAGCGCGAGCAGGGCGTCGAGATGCCGGTCGAGCGTCAGCGGGGCCGCCCAATAAAGCCCATAGGCGGACTCTGCCATTTTCCGCGCGACGCCATCGTCCGAAAGTTCGACAAGTGCGCCGGCAAGCGAATCCGGATCGGCGGATTTGAACCAAAGCCCATTGACGTCGTCTTGCACGGCCTCGCGTCCGGCACAGACATCGCTGACGATGACCGGCGTGCCAAGCGCCAGCGATTCCAGCACGGTGAGCGGCTGGCCTTCGTACCAGACGGAGGGGAAGACGAGCGCGCGCGCGGCGCGCATCAGGGTCTTCACCTCATCCGGCGATTTCCAGCCGAGGAGAACGGCTTCGGGGTAGGCGGATTGCAGCTCGGCCGCAGCCGGACCGTCGCCGACGAAGATCGCCTTCTTGCCGGCGCGGCGTGCCGCCTCGGCAAAAATCTTGGCGCCTTTTTCCGCCGAGATGCGGCCGACGAAGATGAAATCGCCAAGCGGCGCCGCGGGCTTCGGGCCCAAGGGCGCGACGTCGATCGGATTGCCGATCTCGTGATAGCGCACGCCGGACGGCAAATAGGGCTGCAAGACCTCGCGCTGCAGGCGGCTGATCGTAATCACATCCCCAAGGCTGTCGAGAAGCCCGCTTTGCAACAGCAGGGCATGGCGCGCCACGCGCATCAGCTTGCGCATATAGTTGCGCGAGTCGCAATTATGGGTGATGCAGGCCGCCGACATGGGCTTGCGGTGGCATGGCTGCGCAACGGGAAAGTCGTAGAAGCCGCCGTTCGGGCAGGCGAGAAAATATTCGTGCATCGTGAAGATGCGCGGGATCGGCGTGCGCTTCAGGACGGGGCCGATGGAGGGTGACAGCGCCTTGGCCCAGCCGTGCACGTGAACGATCGTCGTGGCCGGATCGCAAGCGCCGAGCACATCGCTCAAGCGGTGCGGCGCCTCGACATTCCATAGCCATTGCGCGCCGAAGCGCATCAGCGAATTGGCCGACATGAGATCTGGCTGACCGAGCACGATGGTCTTCACGCCGGCGGCCGTCAGCCCGGCATCGGCCGGCCCGACGGCGGCAAAGTAGAGGACATCATGGCCGCGCGCCGCCAGGCCCTTGGCGCTTTCGATCGCCACCTTGGCTTGGCCGCCGTTGATATAGGCATGGTCGGCGATGATGACGATCTTCAAGGCTCGGGATCCTCGCGCCGAAACTCCGGCAATGTCTTCATAGAATGCAAAAGTATCGTTTCGGTAATCGGCGGCCCGGCGTTTTTAAGGCTCGGCAGCGCGGACAAAAATTCCGGCCGCGCCGATCAGCCAGCCGAGAATGGTCAGCGAGCCGCCGACCGGCGCGGCGGCAACGAACGGGCTGTGCGGAAAGAAGACATGGCTCGTCAGCTCGCTGCCGAAGAGCACTGTCCCGATCAGCAGGACGGCGATGCCGATGCGAAGCACGCGGCTTGGGCCGGCGGCGGTCTGGGCAAAAGCGCTGAGCGCGACAATCCCCGCTGAATTGAACATCAGAAAGTCCGACGCTGTCTTCAAGAGCGGATTCGAAACGCTATGCGCAGCGGCGGCGGCTTCCACCACGCCAATGGCGCCGAGGAGTGCCGCGATCCCGGCAAAAATCGCTGTCGTTCTAGCCATAATCTGCCTTTGCCTCGATGCGCGGTGGCGGCGTAGTCTTGCGCTGGCGATCGCGCCATCGCACGCGCGCGGCTTCGAATCCCCAGACCATTCCGAATAGTAAATAGACTTGGCGCCAATGGTCGATGTCGATCTGGAACCCCTGCAGCAGCGCCACGCAGAGCGTCGGCCAGACAATCTGCGCAAGTCTTCGGAAGGGACTGCGCACAACCATCAAGCGAAAGCCGACCACGCCCGTCAAGACGACGATCAAAATCCAAGTGAGGCCGCCGAGCCAGCCATCATTGGCGAAAGCGCCGATATAGGATTCGTGCGGCTCGAGGCCGAAATAATCGCGAAACCGCAGCGGCCCGAACCCCCACGGAAGATCAAGCAGCATCGGCAGAGAATGCGCCTGATTGCCGAAGCGGCCGGTCGCCCCCTCGTCATAGTCGTGCGTGCCGATGCGCCACAGGAAGAATTCGCGGATACTGTCTTGCGAGAGGATGATCACCAACATCAGAACAATGAGCGCGAGAAGGGCAAAGCCAGTGAAGAGGATGCGCCGCCGCGTCGCCGCATTGTCGGCGGTGAAGAAACTTGCCACGCCCATCATTGTGAGGGCGAAGATCGATGAGCCCCAGGAGCCGCGCGAATACGAAACGAAGGTGCCGATCAGCAGAAGCGCCAGCGGAAATACGAGGAGGATGCGCCGCGCACTTGTGCCGAGGAGCAGCTTTTGCAGCAAAAAGGCCTGGGCGAGAATGAGGTAGGACCCGAACACGTTCGGGTCCTTGAAAGTGCCGGAGACGCGGCCTTCGACGGTGATGAGTTTCACGCCGAGCCCGGCGATATTGAAATAGCTCAAGAGGCTGAGGAAGGCTGAGAAGAGCGCTCCCCACGTGAAGGCCTGCAAGCAGATTTCAGTCCGATGAAGCGTCCGTTCGCCGAAATACAAGGTGAAGGCGATCGTCGTCCCGACGAGATAAAGCTCTAGAAGTTGAAAAATCCGCGCCGAATCTTCGTCCCAATAGGGCACCAAGGCGATAAAGCCGCAAAACAGGAAGATGAGCCAAAGAGCGGAGATCAGCACCTGGACGGAGTTGATCTTAAATCCACCGAGGAACCACATCGGGATCGCGATCAACGAGACGAGATCATAGGGCGACGGCTCGATGAATTCGACGCAGCCCACAAACATGAAGACGGCGAAGGCTGCGTCGACCAAATTCTCATAGGTCAACCGGCGCCGCGCGGCGACCGGCATCGACGTTGATGTCGGGGCCGATGTCACGGGTGCGATCCCCCCGGCTCGAGTTGCAGCCGCTGCCGCATCAAGAGACGCGCGCCCGGCTGGCAATGCTCGGTCGTTATGACGATGAAATAGAGAAAGGCATTGGCATCAAAATTATCAAAATTCCGGCCGGTGGCGTCATCGGCCAGGATGGAGGGGTAGGATACGGCGTCGTTCATCGCGCAAAGGTCTGAGGAGATCGTTGGCCCGGCGCGCAACAGCCTGGGCAGGCTCCAATGCAGGAGATCACGCGCCGTCGCATAATAAATGCCGTCGACGGGGAACGTGTCTTCGTTGTGTTGCGCCTCGAAGACGGCGATCCACAGGCCATTCCGGCGCGCCCGCACGACAGCGCCAACGGGATAAGTAAACGGCGCGATCTGGGCACAGGGCTTCACCGCGGCCGCCGATTGGCGATAGGGATCGACATAGCGGATGCTGAACGCGTGACCGTCGTAGGCGCGCCAGGACGCGGAGCTCAGCGGCGTCGCTGAACGAAACAGGCAAGCACCGAAGGGCTGACCTTCCCAGCCGGTCGTCGCGGCGAAGAAATATTCGTAGCGGCCGTCGGAAAAAATGTTCGATGGGTTGAAAAACCCGCGATGGCGTCCTTGCCCGACATCTTGCTTGAACGGAGCCGACGCAACGACCAAAGGCGAAGACCGGATGAAATTCGTGCCGCCGTCGGTGGAATGATAGGCGAGGATCGTGTTGTACCAGCAGCCGAGCGGGTCGCTCACCCGGCAGCGGCCGAAATCGTCGGCATGATATTCGTGGTGGACAAGTGCTCCGACATTGCGCCCGTCATCCGTCCATGTCGCGGTGATGAAATTGCGATCGTTGTAATGCGCGGGATCGGAATCGTTGCCGCTGTCGAGAACGATATGGCAATCAAGCTTCAGATGCGACAGATCGGGGCCACGCAAGGCGCGATTGACGGAGTGAAGCGCAAAGACAACAATCTGGCCGTTGCTGTCGCGGAAAGCACGCGGATTGACGTCGGGCATCACGTCTTGCGGATCGCAGCTCTCGCGATTCATGTCGAAGACGACGTCCGGGTTTCCGGTCAGCGTGAGGTTGATCTGCGGCAGGCTTGCGGCCTTGGCGCAGGTCGCCATCAGGGCGAGCACGAGAACCGCCCGGCACGTGCGCTCAATAGACATTTCTGTTCTTGATCAACGCGAAAGGCGTCGCAAGCAGGATGTACATGTCGAGCAGGATCGACCAGTTCTCGATGTAATAGAGATCGCATTCGACGCGACCTTGAATTTTTTCCGGCGTATCGGTCTCGCCGCGCCAGCCATGGATCTGCGCCCAGCCGGTGATGCCCGGGCTTACGCGATGACGGGCGAAATAACCGTCGACGACCTCGTCATATTGGCGTTCGGCGGCCTTGGCATGCAGCGCATGAGGCCGCGGCCCGACGAGCGAAAGATTGCCTTTGAAAACGACGTTGAAGAGTTGCGGCAATTCGTCGAGTGAGGTCTTGCGGATGAAGCGGCCGACGCGCGTGACGCGCGGATCGTCCTTGGTCACGAGCTTTGACGCGTCGAAATCGAGCATATCGGTGCGCATCGAGCGAAACTTGAAGACTTCGACAACCTCGTTGTTGAAGCCGTAACGCTTCTGACGGAACAGCGCGGGCCCTTTCGAATCGAGCTTCACCGCCAGCGCCACAAGCGCCATCACCGGCGCGAAAGCAAGAAGGCACAGACCGCCGATGATTTTGTCGAAAGCGTATTTCAGAATGACGTCCCATCCGGCGATGGGCTTGTCGAAAATGTCGATGAGCGGAACGCTGCCGATATAGGAATAGGAATGCGGCCGGAAGTGCAGTTTGTTCATATGCGCCGCAAGCCGGATGTCGATCGGCAGCACCCAGAGCTTGCGCAGCATCTGGAGAATACGCTGCTCGGCGGTGATCGGCAGCGTGAAGATGATCAGGTCGATGCGCGTGCGGCGGCTGAAGCCGAGAAGATCATCGACCGTGCCTAGCTTTGGAAAGCCCGCGACGACGGCGGGCGAGCGTTCGTCGGTCCGGTCGTCGAAGATGCCAAGAATTTGCAGATCGGGTTGTGGCTGCGCCGCCAATTGCGTGAGCAGCGCATCGGCCGCGCCGCCGCCGCCGACAAGCACCGTGCGGCGGGCAAGGCGTCCGGTGCGGATCATGCGATCGACGAGCAGGGCAAGCAAAGCGCGCTCGCCGGCGAGCGCGGCGAGGCTGGCGCCATACCAGGCGAGCATGAAGACGCGGGAGAAAACCGCATCGAGCTTCAAGAAGAAGATCAGCGCCAGAGCGATGGCGAAGATGACTGTCACGGCGCCGACGAGGCGCAGGCCGTCGACCGGAAAACGCCGGAAGGCGCTGATCTTGTAAAGCTCGGCGCTTTGCAGCGCGAGCACGGCGAAGCCCGCGACCAGCGGCACGCCGACCAGATAGGGCTGGCTGTAGCCCTCCGTCCGCGCGATGTAGAAATAATATATGGCAAAGCCGGCAGCCGTGATCAGCAGAAATTCGGCGAAGCGGACGAGACCTTCAAGAACGACGCGGGAAAAGCCCGGTACATTCGCGCCGCTCTGCATGGCGCGCGCCGCGGCGGCGAGCGTTTCGCCGCTCACCTCGGGGTCGCTCGCGGCCGGCGCTGCGGGCTCAATCTTTTGCAGATCGGAGAGCGAGAATTTTGCCATGTTTCCGCGGCCTCACGAAGAGGGAAGGGCAAAGGAGGTCGTCGAGGCACCCTGGCTATGGCGATTTGCGATCGCTTCGGCATAACCGGCAAGAACCGAATCCGCCATGTCGCTGATCTTGAATTTTGTCTTCACGAAGCTTGCGAGCGCCTGAATTTCGGCGTCGGTTTCCGCCGGTGAATGCGCCAGCATTTTTCGCAACGTTTCCGCCAAGGATTGGGGATCGTTGGGCGCGATCAGGCGGTCGCGAAACGGGCCAAAGATCTCGTTGATGCCGCCGACGTCGGTGGCGACGATCGGCACTTGCGCCGCCGCCGCCTCCAACACGACATAAGGCAAAGATTCGGCGCGGCTCGGCACGACGAGAATGCGGCCGAGCGGAAACGCTTCATGTGCTGGCAGCAGGCCGGCGAAGGTGATTTGACCGGCCACGCCGCGGACCTGCGCTTGTTCATTTAGCTTGCTTTCGTCCGGGCCGCTGCCGACGAGGACGAGGCGCGGTTTGGCGGCGCCTTGCGAAAGAAGGGCGAGCGCGTCGATCAGCGTGTCGATTCCCTTCGCCGCGCGCAATTCGCCGACATAGAGAAACTCCGCCGCATCGGGGCGCGGTCGCACCGGCAGGAATTCCTGCGGCGCGAGGCCGTTATAGACGACGCGCGTGAGCTTCGTCGTCGGCCCGACGCGGCGGCGGAATTGCTGCGCGATGTAAGAGCTTTCGAAGAGGAAGACGTCGGTACCGGCCACCATCAATCGCTCCGCCGCCATATAGGCACGCTCGACGAGCGGACCGGCGCGATAATTGAAACTGCCGCCGTGGGGCGTATAGGCGCGGATCGCTTTGTCCTTCAAGGGCAGCAGAGCGGGCAGCCGCGCATAGGCGCCGCCCTTCGATCCATGGCCGTGAACGACATCGACGTTCAACCCGGCCGCGTGGCGGGCGACGCGCCAGGCCGCGGGCAGGTCGAGGACATGCGCCGGCCGGCGCATGGGAATGCGCAAGAGGCCGAGCTCCAAAGCAGGCGCCAGCGCGCCAAGCACCGCCTCGCCGCGGGTGCCGCCGGTAATCGAATCGGTCACGAGCCCGACCGAATGACCGCGCGCGATCTGCTCGCGGGTCAGATCGATCACGTGACGAAACAAGCCTCCGATCGGCGCCCGCAGGACATGCAGAATGCGCAGCTTTTGTTCGGGCTCGGTTGACGGTTTCGACATAATGGCTGGCGCCTCGTCAGAAATAGCGTTCACGTACGACGATCGTGTCGCCGGGTTTTATCAGATGAAGGATCGGCACCGAAGCGGTAATGGGCCGCCCGTCGATGACGCGGGTCAGGTCGACCGCGTCTTTGTAAGCCCTAGGCGTGAAACCGCCGGCAATCGCCACGGCTGTCTGGGCGGTCATGCCGTTGACATAGGGATATTGGCCGGGCGTGGTCACTTCGCCCAAAACGAAGAAGGGCCGGAAGGCTTCGACCTCGATCGAAACATGCGGATCGCGGATGAAGCCGCCGCGCAGCCGCGCCTCGATTTTCCGCGCCAGCGAGGCGGTCGTCTCGCCTTCGGCCGACACGCTGCCGATCAGCGGCATCGAAATATGACCAGAGCCGTCAACGGCATAAGAGTTGCTCAGGCTATCTTGCCCGAACACGATGATGCGCAGCCGGTCGCCGCTCGCGAGCGTATAGGGCGCATCGGGATTGGTATCGAGATAGGCCGAATACGACGTTGTCGCGCAGGCGCCAAGCAAAAGGCATAGAACAAGCAGGCAGAGCGAGCCGAAAGAGCGCCGCATGTCGATGGCCACCGCGTGTAGGTTTCACTGAGAACTGAGATCGCGGGGGCTTTTGTAGTTTATTATGGTTAACAAAGCTTAACTCTCGGGCTAGCCTTAGTATTTGGAATTAACTTCGTTTCAACCATAATTGCGCTTGATGTCACAGGTGAAATGGCGCGCATCGATCTGCGTGTCGCGATCGCGGCCCCGGAGCATCAGATGAACAAGGCCCTCGAGCCGGACATGACGATTGAGGAGCCCTCGAACGATCTCGAGATTGGCGCGATCGGGCGGGCGGTCTACGCCCGGAAATATTGGGTTCTGATTCCGACCTTGCTGGCGTTTCTTCTGGCCGCGGCCTATGTCACGACCGCGAAGCCCAGATATACCGCCGACACCCAGGTGCTGCTCGAAAATCAGGAAAGCTACCTGACGCGCGCCCAGCGCGGCGAAGCTGGGGCCGAAGTCCCGCCGACGATTGACGAAAATTGGGTCGGCAGCCAGGTCTCGCTGATCACCTCGCGCGATATCGCCCGCGAGGTCATCGAAAGGCTCGGCCTCGTCGGCAACCCGGAGCTTGATCCTCTGTCGAAGGGGCTCGGCACTATCCAACGGACCCTTATCCTCTTCGGCCTCGCGCGCAATCCGATGCGGGTGTCGCCGGAAGATCGCGTCATCGACACGTTTGGACAAAGGCTGACAGTCTATTCGCCGCCGAAAACGCAGATCGTGATGATCGACTTTTGGGCGCACGATCCAATCCTCGCGGCGCGGGTGGCGAACGAAGTCGCGGCCGTCTATCTGCAACGCCAGGCCGATGCCAAACGCGACGTCGCGAAAAATGCCGGGGATGCGCTGGCGGTTCAGATCGGCAAGCTCAGGGCCCAGGCGCTGCGTGCGGCGGACGATGTCGAACGCTATCGCGCGACCTCGGGGCTGCTGGCCGGCAGCAACAATATGACGATCACGACGCAGCAGTTGGCCGATCTCAACACCGATCTGTCGCATGCGCGGACCGAACAGGCCGACAGCCAGGCCAAAGCTGCGTTGATCCGGCAATTGCTACGGCTGGGGCGGGTCGCGGAAATCCCCGACGTTGCCAATAATGATCTGATCCGCCGCATCGCCGAGCAGAGGGTGACCGCCAATGCGCAGCTCGCGCTCGAATCGGGCACATTGGGTCCGCAGCATCCGCGAATCCTGGAATTGAAGGCCGAGATCGAGAATCTCGATGCGCAATTGCGGCTCGCCGGCGACAATATTGCCATCGCGCTCGAGAACGATTCCAAGATCGCCGCGGCGCGCGTGGCCAATCTCGAAGCCGCGATCGACCAGCAGAAACAGGCGGTGATGACGGCCGATGCCAATGCGGTGCATTTGCACGCGCTCGAGCAGATCGCCGAATCCTATCGTTCGCAGCTCGACAGCACGACCGCCAAATATCAAGAGGCGATCGCCCGCCAATCGGCGGGGACACCGGCCGATGCGCGGATCATTGCCGTGGCCACGCCGCCGGACGAGCCGTCCTTCCCCAAGAAGACGCAGATTCTCACGCTTGCAACGCTCGCAGGCTTTGTGTTGTCGCTTGGCGCGGTCATCGGGCGTGAGCTTTTGGCCGACCGGCCGACACAGGTTCCCGCGCAGAGCCCACCGCCGATGCGGGTCGTCGATGAGCGGATCGTCGACGAGGATCGTGAGCCCAAGTCGGTGCTTGGTCACCTGAAGCGCTTTGCCAGCCCGCGCGTGCCTGAGCCGCACGACGACGTGATCACCGAGGCCGCCGCGGACGAAACAGCCGAAAAGATCATCGCCAAATCGACATCGGCGCAGGGCCTGAATATTGTCGCGACAAGGCTCAACAAGAGCGAAGAGGCGACGGATGCGCTCATCGGCTTTGCCCGGACGCTCGCCCGCGACGGGCGTCCGATCATCGTCGATCTCGATTCGAAGAACGGTCAAATGGCCAAGCTCGTCGGTCCGCGCGAAGATGAAGAGGCGATGGCCGGCCTCACCGATCTTCTCGACGGCAACGCCAGCTTTGCCGATGTCATCCATCGCGATACGGCGTCGCGCCTGCATTTCGTGCCGTTCGGTTCGAAGGAGGACTTCAATCCCGGCGACCTCGACATCATCCTCGATGCCTTGTCGAAGACCTATGATTTCGTCGTCCTGGCGGCGCCGCCGTTTCCCGGCAATCCGATGACCAAGGCGCTCGCGCCTTACGCCGATTTCGTGGTCCTCGCGACGCCGGGCGATGAGGACGACGCCACGACGCAGGCCGCGCGCGACGAATTGAGCGCCGCGGGCGCCGCCGAAGTTCTGCTCGTCGGCGGCGAGAAGGAAGCGGCGTAATCCGGCCGCTGCGCCGGCCGCAGCAGCCTTAAAGCTGGCCTGACCTTGGCCGTCGTTTTCTGCGACTCATTGGCCCTCGCGTGTCGACGCCGCTGCCCAGTCGCCTATATTCCCTGACGGCGGATCGCAGCTCGGGAATAAGGTGGGCATGGAAAATATCGACGTGGCGGGGCTTTCCGACTCACAGGCGCAATTTGCCATTCCAGCGTTCCGCGAGCGGCGCACGCGGACACTGAAGCACGGCGACACCTTCGCCATGTTCGACAACAATGGCGACGTCATTTCCGGCCCCGGCAGCCCGGAAGGGATTTTTCACCGCGACACGCGCCATCTCTCGCACTTGACGCTGTCGATCAGCGGGCACCGGCCGATCGTCCTGAGTTCGACGCTGCGCGACGACAACGGCGCCTTGATCTGCGACCTGACCAATCCCGATCTGCATCACGACGGCCATCTGGCGCTGGAACATGATCTCATTCACCTGCGGCGGTTGAAATTCCTCTGGAAGAGCGCAAGCTTCGAGCGGCTCTCCGTGCGCAATTTCTCCGAGCGGCGTGAGCGGATCAAGATCCGCATCGATTTCGCCGCCGATTTCGCCGATCTCTTCGAGGTGCGGGGCAGCCGGCGCGAGCGGCGCGGCACGTATCATCCGACAGAGGTCCATTCCGATTTCGTGGTCATGTCCTATACCGGCCTCGACGAACGCCGCCGCGAGACGCAATTGCGCTTTGCGCCCGAGCCGACGCGGCTTGAGCCGGATTGCGCGATTTTCGAGTTCGATCTCGAGCCGCATGAGCGCGCCTGCATTTTCATTGAAATTCGCTGCGAGACCGTCTCGCTCAACGCGCCGCCGTGGAAGCTGTTTTTCTCATCCTTGCGCGATGCGCGCCGCGATCTGCGCGCCTCCGCTGCGCGCGCCGCGGCGGTCGAGACGTCGAACGATATTTTCAATGAGGTGATGCGCCGTTCGGTCGCCGACCTTTACATGCTGACCACGAACCTGCCCGAGGGGCCTTATCCTTATGCGGGCATCCCCTGGTTCAGCACGGTCTTTGGCCGCGATGCGCTCATCACCGCGCTGCAGACGCTTTGGCTCGATCCGGCGATCGCGCGCGGCGTCCTTGTCTATCTCGCCGCCAATCAGGCGACGTCGATCGATGCGGCGGCGGATGCCGAGCCGGGCAAGATCCTGCACGAGGCGCGGCGTGGCGAGATGGCCGAGCTCGGCGAGGTGCCATTCCGCCGCTATTACGGCAGCGTCGATTCGACGCCGCTCTTTGTCATGCTTGCCGGCGCCTATCTGCAGCGCACCGGCGATGTCGAAGCGCTTCGCACGCTCTGGCCGCATGTCGAGGCGGCGCTGAGCTGGATCGACGTCTATGGCGATCGCGACGGCGACGGCTTTGTCGAATATGGCCGCAAGACCGAAGAAGGGCTCATCAACCAGGGCTGGAAAGACAGCCACGATTCCGTCTTTCACGCCGACGGCACGCTCGCGCAAGGGCCGATCGCGCTCGTCGAAGTGCAGGGCTATGTCTATGCCGCGAAGCGTGCGGCCGCCGCGGTGGCGCGGCGGCTGGGTTTGGCGGATCGCGCCGCAAAGCTCGACCTCGAAGCCGAAAAGTTGAAAGCGAAATTCGAAACCTGCTTCTGGGACGAAGACCTTGGCACCTATGTTCTCGCGCTCGACGGCGACAAGCGGCCGTGCCGCGTGCGCACGTCGAATGCGGGTCATACGCTGTTTACGGGAATCGCGGCACCGTCGCGCGCGCCGCAGATCGTGCGCGCTTTAACGGACAGTGCAGCTTTTTCCGGCTGGGGGATCAGGACCGTCGCCGCCGGCGCGGCGCGCTACAATCCGATGAGCTATCACAACGGTTCGGTCTGGCCGCATGACAATGCGCTCGTCGGGCTTGGCTTCGCCCGCTATGGCTTCGGCGCGGAAGTCACGAAGATCTTGAAAGGCTTGTTCGAGGCCTCGATCTACATCGATCTGCGCCGCCTGCCGGAATTGTTCTGCGGTTTCGCCCGCGTGCGCCGGCAAGGGCCGACCTTCTACCCGGTCGCCTGTTCGCCGCAGGCCTGGGCGGCGACGGCACCATTGGCGCTGCTCGCGGCTTGCCTCGGGTTGAGTTTCGATCCGCAGAACCGCACCGTCATCTTCAACCGGCCGCACCTGCCCGAATTTCTCGAAGAGGTGAAGCTGCTTGGCCTGTCGCTCGGCGAAGCGCGGATCGACATTCAATTGCGCCGCACGGGAACAGATGTC
The DNA here is from genome assembly GCA_040756295.1 of Pseudomonadota bacterium. Lineage (GTDB taxonomy): Bacteria > Pseudomonadota > Alphaproteobacteria > Rhizobiales > Beijerinckiaceae > Methylovirgula. The sequence goes on from JBFLZN010000005.1 coordinate 210,965, forward strand.
GCGGTGAATGTGCTCTCACGCACCGGCGAGATCTGGGCGACGACGATCAGCTGAGCATCGGGTGCGCCTCAAGCGTCGATGGCAAAAGTCCGGATCGGCGTGTCTTGATCGTGGCGCTGCCGGCCGTTCACCTTCTGGCGGATGACATCGGTGTAGCGGCCGTTGGAGTCGATGAGTTCGCCGGGCGGCCCGTCGTGCACGATCTGGCCGTCGCGCAGGACGATGATGCGGTCGAAATTCCGCAGCGTCGTCAGGCGATGCGCGATCGCAATCACCGTGCGGCCGCGCATCAGCCGGGCGGAGGCTTCGCGGACCGCATCTTCGGATTCATGATCGAGGGCCGATGTCGCCTCGTCGAGCAGGAGGATCGGCGAATCCTTCAAAAAAGCCCGCGCGAGCGCGATGCGCTGGCGCTGACCGCCGGAAAGTTTCAGACCGCGGTCGCCGACGATCGTGTCGAATCCTTCCGGCAGCATTTTGATGAAATCGCAATGCGCCGCTGTGGCGGCCTTGCGCACGTCCTCGTCGGCGGCGTCGGGACGGCTGTAGCGGATGTTCTCGATCAGCGAGCGATGAAACAGGCTGATGTCCTGCGGCACGACGGCGATGGCGGCGCGCAGGCTTTCCTGCGTGATCATCGCAATATCCTGGCCGTCGATCAGGATATGACCGTCTTTGACATCGTGCATGCGTTGGAGCAGGGCGAGCAAAGTGGACTTGCCGCCGCCTGAGGGACCGATGAGCCCCAAGCGCTCGCCCGGCTGGATTCGCAGATTCAAATTCTTGATAACGCGCGGGCCGCCCGGATAATGAAACGAGACGTCTTCGAAACTGATGCCGGCGCCGGCGCGGGCGAGCGGCACGGCGGCCGGGTGATCGCCGAGTTCGTGCGGGACGAGCAGGGTGCGCAAAGCTTCAGCGAGCCGCGCCATATGCTGCGTGACATCGACGAGCGCGACGGCAAGATCGCGCGTCGCGGCGAGGATTGAAACGCCGAGCGTGCAGACGAGGACCACGGTGCCGGTCGTCGCGGCATTATGCTCCCAAAGCATGATGGCCCAGGTCAAAAGACCGGTGACCAGAAGCGCCGTCGTCACGGCGTGAAGCAGGCGCAGCTTTTCGAGATAGAGCAGGCTGCGGCGCCGCGCCGACATTTCGAGGCCGATCTTCTCCTTGAAACGGCGGCGCTCATGCGCCAGGCCGCCGAAGGCTTTGACGAGCATGACATTGCCGACGACATCGGTGATCTCGCCATCGACCGCCGCGGCCTTGTCGGCAAAATCGTGATGCACCGATTTACCTTTCGCCGCGATCCTGAAGATCGCCACGACGACGATCGCAGCAATGATGGCGAGGCAGCCCGCCATTTGCAGGCTGACCGTCGCGATAAAGCCGATCGCAGCAACGGTGGCGACGCAGGGCGGCAGCACGTTCCAGATGAACATGTTCTCGATCGTGAAGGCCGCATTGGACGTGGCGGTGACGCGGCTCGTCAGCACGCCGGGCAGGCGGTTCGAGAAATAGCTCGGCGAATGGCCCATCAAATGTTCGAAAAGCGCGCGCCGCAAATCCCCGGTCACGCGGACGAAGGCGCTGGCGGCAATCCAGCCGGCGACGCGCCAGAGCAGATTGTCCGCGGCGATGAAGCCGGCAAGGAGGGCAAGCGCCGTCCAGGGATTTGTCTGGCCCGGCGTTCCCTTCGCCAGACAATCGACCAGAAATTTGATCGCATATTGCGTGCTGACGGAAAAGCCGACCGCGCCAAGCACGCAGATCAGGATGATGAGATGCGAGACCGGCTGAAGCTTGACGTAGCGGAGCAGAAAAGCAACGGGGCGGCGCGCATATCGGCAAAGATCATCCATTCGGATCGTTCCCCGCGCTGAAGTTCTGTTTCAATTGGGATACTGGCCAGCGGATGGACAGGGTACGCTCCAAAACTAGGTCAGCGAGTCTCAAACGATAAACGCGGCAATAAGTTCCGCGGGCGCGCGGGCCGTGAGAACAATCGCTGCGCATTGAACGATTTAACGTGTCCGGGCGTTGCCTTTGGCCTTTGCCGCGACAGGTAGATTTCGCGGCCGACCTTGGCGGCTCGCGACCGCCCCACTCGAAACGACAAGGAACGTTGTTCAATGCGTATCGCCCAGATTGCGCCCTTATACGAAGCGGTCCCGCCACGTCTTTATGGCGGCACGGAGCGCGTGGTTTCGTGGCTCACGGAAGAACTGGTGGCGCTCGGCCACGATGTCACCTTATTTGCGAGCGGCGATTCACATACTTCGGCCAAGCTTGAGTCAATGTGGCCCTGTGCCTTACGCCTCGATGGTTCGGTACGCGAACCGACGGCGCTTCACGTGACGATGCTCGAACACATCTATCGTCGCTCAAATGAATTTGACCTGTTGCATTTTCATCTCGACTATTTCCCATTCTCCCTGTTTCTGCGGCAAGCAACGCCGTTTGTGACGACTTTCCACGGCCGTTTGGATTTGCCGGAGTTGCAGCCGGTCTTCAAAACATTTTCGTCGCTGCCGCTCATCTCTATTTCGGACTCGCAGCGCCGGCCGGTGCCGAACGCCCGCTGGGTCCGCACCATCCATCATGGGATGCCGGAGACTTTGCTGACGCCCGTTCCCGCCGAGCAGAATTATCTTGCCTTTCTCGGCCGCATCTCACCGGAAAAACGCGTCGATCGCGCCATCCAGATTGCGGCGCGCTGCGGCATCAAGCTGAAGATCGCGGCTAAGATCGATCCGGCCGACCGCGATTATTTCGAGGAAAACATCCGCCCGTTGATGAGTTCCAACAATGTCGAATTCATTGGCGAGATCGGCGATGCGGAGAAACCGGCCTTCCTCAGCGGCGCGCTGGCGCTGATCGTGCCGATCGACTGGCCGGAGCCCTTTGGCATCGTGATGATCGAGGCCATGGCCTGCGGCACGCCGGTCATCGCGTTCAACCGCGGCTCGGTGCCGGAAGTGGTCGAGGACGGCGTCACCGGCTTCATCGTCGAAGACGAAACCAGCGCCGTCGGCGCGATACGCCGCCTGCCGCAATTGTCGCGGACATTGATCCGCCAGCGGTTCGAGCAGAGGTTCACCGCCCGCCGCATGGCGCGCGACTATCTCGAGGTTTACGGCGAGCTGATCAAGGCCGCGATCCCGCGGCCACGCCTCATCGCGCCCTGATCGAACGCGTCGGCTTGACCGGAAAGCGCGTTCCACGTTTTCCGGTCAGACGCTGTAGAGCGTCTGACGTTCAAATTGAATCGCTTAGCGCTTTTAAGTCTTTCTCGTCGCATCGGATTTGTCCGAAAACCGCTTCGCACTTTTCGGTCCGATGCTCTAGCGCGGCCGGGTCTCCGGCATGGCGACGAGCACGAAGAAAAAGCCGAAAGTCGCGATGGCAGCGAGATCGAGAAAAGCGGTCTGGCTGCTGTAATGGTCGCTGACATAGCCGGCAAAGGATGTACTGACCGAGGCGCCGACGCCGACCGCGGTGCCGACAGCGCCTTGCGCCAGATTGAATCGTCCGGTGTCGCGGGCAATGTCGGCGATGACCAGGGGCACGAGAACACCAAGCGCCGCCGCGGAAATGCCGTCCAATATCTGAAAGAACACGACGAGGGTCGGCTCCGGCGTATAAGCGAAGAGCAGACAGCGCAGCGGCAGCGCGCCGAAGCCCAGCAGCAGAAGCGGGCGGCGTCCCCATCGATCGGCCTGCCGGCCGACCCAGGGCGACAGCGCGGCGACGACCAATTGCGGAACGATGATGCAAGCGGCAATGAGCACCGTCGCCCAATTGGCCGAGCGCATGGTCATGATGCTGCCCATCAGCGGCAGCATGGCGGCATTGGCCAGTTGGAAGAGCGCGTTACAGGCCGCAAAAGCAAGGAGCGGCGGGTTCAGCGCCAGGCGGAAAAGGCCGTAATCCGGCCGGTCTGGTGAAGCGACGCCGCTATGCGCGCGCACCGGATCGACTTCCGTGGCGCGGATCTGCGACAGCGCGATCAGCGTCGGGACAAGCAGCAAAGCCGTCACGATGAAAACCGCGCGGCTTGAAAAGAAATAGCCGGTGATGCCCATGCCGGCTGCGGCGAAGCCGGTGCCGAGCGAGGCAAACCGTGCATTGCGGCCGAGCCGCGGGCCGATCAGCGCATGACCGACGAGGCCAAGGCTGATGGCGCCGATCGCCGGCGCGAGTATACAGTTCGCGCCTGAGCTCAGGATGCTGGCGAAAAGAACCGGCGCGAAGGCGGGCATGGCCGCGAATATCAACGCGCTGAGGCCGATGCAGACGACCGCGATCGCTGCGGCATTGCGTTCCGAGCGGGCGGCATCGACGAGCGCGCCGCCCGGCATGCGGCCGAGAAGGCTGACGAGGCCGGTGACCGACAGGATGAAGCCGATATCCTGCTGCGTCCATTGCGCGGCCGTCAGATAGACGGCGACGAACGGGCCGAAGCCCGTCTGCACATCGGCCAGGAAGAAGATAAACCAGTCGAGACCGGCAAGGCTTCGGCGCGACGGTTGCGGCGCGTTCGTTTTCGTCTCCATGACTAGCATCACGAGGCCACACGTCCGGCACGGGACGAAAATGCCGGGACCATGGGCGCCGCGAACCGCATGCGGGCGTAATGATTATTTCGCCGGTGCGGTTGCCGCAGGCTTGGCATTCTGTTGCGTCTGTTGCGGATGCGGCGGTTTCGCGGCAGCCGGCGATCCGGGACCGAGAATGACGACAGGTTCGCCGTCCTTATATTCCGGCGCGACGCGGACCTGGTCACGGGTCAGGGATAGGATGGCGCGGTCTGGGTTGAACTGGATGGCGCGCCAATCGACGGCGAGCTTGCGGCTGCCGACGCCGAGAAAGCCGCCGAAATCGATGATTGCGGCGCGGATATTGCCTTTGTGATCGACGAGAACGTCGACGATGCGGCCCATGTCCTCGCCGGCGATGCTGTAAATCTCGCGGCCGAGCACGGTTTCGACATCCTTGTCGTCGAGCACCTCGGCGGGCGTGGCATCCTTGGGCGGCGCGGGCGGCTGCGCCGCGACGGGCTTTGGCGTTTGCGTCGGCGCCTGCTCGGTGGGCGTTTGTTGGGTCGGCGTTTGCGGCGTCGAGGTCTGTGCGACGGCGGACGGGCCGGCCGCCGCCATCGCGATGGCGAAGCCGAAGATGAAGGCCGCAGCGGATGTTATGGCAGATGAAAGGATGGCGCGCTCTCCCGAGCCGGCGACATGAAACATGCGATCTCCCCCGATCTCGCTCGGCTGCCTGCCAGGAGAAGCACGGCAAGTGCATCGAAGCTCAACCGGCGCAGCACATCCGCCCCGGCCGCACGCGGCCGATGCGGTTTAACTTAAAGCCGCGGATAAGGTTCCTTGCGCGCTTTGCCGCGCCCCCGCGTCCCCTTAGACTGCGCGGCGCATGACGGCCCGTCCGAAATTCCGTGAGATCGTCTCCGATCCGATTCTTGTGCTGATGCTGGTGCTCGGCTTCTCATCCGGGCTGCCGTTCCTGCTCGTCCTCGGCACGCAGGCCGCGCGCCTCGCCGACGCGAAGATTCCGATCCAAGAGATCGGCCTCGTGAGCTGGGTCGGCCTTTGCTATTCGCTGAAATTCTTCTGGGCGCCCTTCATCGATGAAATCGATGTCCCGCATCTCGCCAAATTATTAGGCCGCCGCCGTGCCTGGCTGCTTATGGCGCAGATTGGCGTTGCCGCGGGCCTCGTCGCGCTGGCCTTCGCCGACCCCAAGCATTCGTTCCTCGGGCTGATCGTCTGCGCCGGCTTCACCGCCTTCGCTGCGGCGACGCAGGATATTGTCATCGACGGCTGGCGTATCGATTCAGCGCCGCCCGAACGCCAGGGCGTGATGGCCGCGACCTCTAATTTCGGCTATCGGCTCGGCCTTCTCGCGGCCGGCGCGGGGGCGCTCTATCTCGCCGATTTTGTCAGTTGGCGTGTGGCGTATCTTGTCATGGCGGCGCTGATGAGCATCGGCATGATAGCCTGCCTCATGTCGCCGCGCCTGCCGGACCGTGCGCGCGCGAAGACGGGATCGTTCGCCTTGAATTTCATCGAGCCGGTCGCCGATCTCGGGCGGCGCTATGGTGCGTTGCTCGCCGCGATCCTGCTGCTTGTCGCGCTCTACCGGTTGCCGGATTTCCTGAGCGGCGTGATGGCCAATCCGCTCTATATCGGGCTCGGCTTTTCCAAGAGCCAGATCGCGACCATGTCGAAGGTCTATGGCGTGTGGATCGGCATTGCCGGCGCTTTCGCCGGTGGTTTTGCGATCACGCGCATCGGCCTGATGCCGGCGCTGCTCATCGGCGGCATTGCCGCGGCCGCATCGCATCTCTGTCTCGCGCTCCTTGCCGCCACCGGCAAGAGCCTGCCGCTGCTGGCGCTCTCCGTCAGCGTCGAGAATTTCGCCGGCAATTTCGCCGGCGCGGCGCTCATCGCCTATATGTCGTTGCTGACATCGCCCGGCTATGCTGCGAGCCAATATGCGCTTTTGAGCTCGCTCTATGCGCTGCTTGGCAAATTTTTGGGCGGCCTCTCGGGCTTTGCGGTGAAAGCGATCGGCTTCGCCAAATTCTTCGCCTGCACATCGCTCATCGGCGTACCGGTCGCGGTGCTATGTCTCTTCCTCTGGGCGCACCAGAGCCATGCGACGCGCCCAAATCCGCAAGCTGAAGAGCCGGCCGCCTGATCCTTCCGGCGCGCCGTTACGGATATTTCTGGACCAGCATCGACAACAAGACTGGACGTTTTACCGATCCAGCTTCGTTCCTAAAAATATCCGGTCATCGGCTGACGGCTTCGCGCCAGCCCACTTGGTAACTCGCTCACAATGCTTGAGTTTTTCTTGAACGGCGTCGCCGTTACGGCTGTGGCGGATGAAAGCGTGCTCGCCGCCTGCCAAAGGGCGGGCGTGGCGCTCGCCACCGTCTGCAAGGGCCGCGGCATGTGCGGCGCCTGCCGCGTGAAGGTGGAGGCGGGGCTCGACGCCTTGCCCGCGGCCTCTGTGAACGAAGCGCGGCTCATCTCCTATCTCGCCCGCGGCGAGGACGCGCGGACGCATCGTCTCGCCTGCCAGATCTTCATGACGGCGCCGCTCCTGGGGCTGCGCCTTCATGCCCATCCTGTCATCGCCTAATCCCCACAGGAGACCTCAGCATGAACGAAGTCCTCGACAAGCAGAGCCAGTTGGAAGCCGTCGGACCGGCCTTCATTAAGGACAAGATGCTCGAGATGCGGGCCAAGACCCGCGGCACCATCCATGCCATCGCGGCCGCCTGCAAACCCGGCATGGTGGAAGAAGATGCCGTGGCTATGGCCAAGGACCTTCTCGTTGCCGGCGACATGGTACGCGGCTGGCACGACGTCTATGTCCGTTTCGGCGCCAATACGCTGAAGACCTTCGGCGCCGCCTCCGACCCCGGAATCGTGCTGAAGGAGAACGACATCTTCTTCATCGATATCGGCCCGGTCTGGGGCGAGTTCGAGGGCGATGGCGGCGATACGTTCACCGTCGGCACCGCGCCGGAGATGGCGAAATGCGCCGCAGACGCCAAGAAGCTTTTCCATATCGTCCGCAAGAAATGGGAAACGACCGGCATGAGCGGCCGCGAGCTCTACGAATTCGCGACCGAGGAAGCGAAGGCGCTCGGCTGGGAATTGAACCTTGATCTCTCCGGCCACCGGCTCTCGGATTTTCCGCATGCCGCGATTTACGATGGCCCGATGGCGGAGGTCGATTTCAAGCCGTCGCCGCTTGTGTGGGTGTTGGAAATCCACATCCGTCACCCGTCAGAAGGTTATGGCGCGTTCTTCGAGGACATGCTGCTCGACGACAGCTATTTCGCCTGATCGCTTTTACGAAACGCGCCTCGCGGGCGGTCTATCGTCTCGCGAGGCTCAAAATGAGCAGGATCGCCAGAAGCGCGCAGAGCAATTTCCAGAAGAGCAGGGGATTTCGTTCGATGAGCGGGCCGCGATGGCGCGGCGCCGTTTGCAGATTGCCGTGCTCAAGCACGTAGATAAGCTCATCGATGTCGGCGAAACGTTCGTCGCGATACAACGACAGCGTCCGCAGAATTGCGTCGTTGAGCCAGTCGGGTACGTCGGCGCGATAGGTCGACAGCGGCGGAATGGGGCCGTAGAACGGGCGCTCTCCGGGCGGCGTTTCGCCAAGCGGATAGACGCCCGCGAGCATGCGGTAAATCGTGACGCCCAACGCATATTCGTCCGAGAGAGCATCGCCGCGGTTCTCGCGAAACAGCTCCGGCGCCATGTAATCCAGCGTGCCGGGTGTTGCTGGCTCGTCGGCATCTTCAATTCGCGGCAGGCGGGCGATGCCGAAATCGATCAGCTTCACCTCGCCATCGTCGAGCAACATGATATTTTGCGGCTTGACGTCGCGATGCGTCACGCCGGCCCGGTGAAGCGCCGAGAGACCTCGCGCCGCTTTGATCGCGATGGCAATCGCTTCTTTGACCTTCATGGGGCCGCGCCGCAGCCGGTCTTCCAATGTCTCGCCCTTGTAATAGGGCATGGCGACATAAAGCTGGCTCTGGCGCCCTTCCGGGAGCAGCAGCGAAGCGCCGACGTTTGGATGCGCGACATGCTGGCCGAGGAAGACTTCGCGCATGAAACGCGTGCGCTCGATTTCGGTCACGGAATCTGGATTTGGGAATTTCAAGACCGCCCATTGACCTTCTTGCGTTGCCAAGAAGAGCCGCGCAAGTTTGCTCTCGGCGATAACACGCAGGAGAAAAAATCCATCGATCGTCTCGCCGACATTCGGCATCGGCCCGATCGGCAGGGCTTCCATCACACTCGCGATCACATTGTAATCCGGGGCCGGGACGGAGATGATGTCGACCACGAGCGCGGTCGCATCATCCTCGCCGCCGGCCGCGATCGCGGCGCTGACGATGGAATCGGCTATAGCTTGCGGCGCGTCTCGCCGATCGAGCAGGGACAAAAGCCTATCGGCTGACAGAACAGCGTGAACGCCCTTCGTCGTGAGCAGAAACCGGTCTTGCTTCTCAAGGCGTTGCGTCTTGATATCCAGGCGAAGGCCGGGTTCGAGACCAATGGCGCGAACGAGCGTCGGCGCGCCATGCGCTTGCGGACTGGTATGATCCTCCGTCAGCAGCATCAGATTGTCGGCGCGCAGACGCCACGCCCGGCTGTCGCCGACATGAAGGATCGTGCCGGTACGGCCGAGAAACACCGCGGCGGTGAAGGTCGTTGCCACGCCTTGCAGCGCCGGGTCGGCGCGCGACTGGCCATTGAGCCAGAGATTATAGGCGTCGAGGGATTTCATCGCGGCGAGACCGACGCCATTCAATTCGCGCTGCGATCGATAGTCGTCCATGAAGGTGCGGACGGCGAGCTCGGACGCGACGCGCCCGCTTTCGGCACTACCGTCGGCGACGGCGGCAACGCTTCCTTGCACGGCCTTCTGCGACGCCGTGCCAATATCGATCGTACAAAAATCCTGGTTGTTTGAACGCTTGCCCGCGCGGGTGGCAAATCCCGCCGCGATCTCAAGCTGGGCTCGCGCGCTCACATTGTTACTCAAGCATATCGTCGAATCGGCAGCAAGATGATCTGCGCGATGCAAGGCGCCTTCAAAGCAATGTCATCTGGCCGGCGCCGGTGTCTTCATCGTCCGAAAGCAAATTCGACAGCGAAACGCCAAGCAGCCTTATGCCCTTGGCCGGTGGCAACAAAGGCCGCAGCAAATCCAAGCTGATTTCTTCGAGGTCGCGGCGCCCGCCGACCGCATCCGGCGTCGAGCGGCTGCGGGTGACGATCTGGAAGTCGGCGAACTTCACCTTCAGAGTGACCGTGCGGCCGCGGATTCCCGCGCCCTCGCAATGGCGCCAGAGCTTGTCGAGGATGGGTTGCAGCGCCGCCTGCATGGCCTCGAATTCGGTCAGGTCGTCGAAGAAGGTATTTTCCGCCCCGACCGACTTGCGAACCCGATTGGCGCGCACCGGGCGCTCGTCGATGCCGCGCGCGATCCAATAATAATAGACGCCGGCCTTGCCGAAATGGCGCTGCAGGAACGGCAGTGTCTGCGCCTTCAGGTCGGCGCCCGTCTCGATGCCGAGGCCCTGCATTTTCGTCGTGGTCGCCGGACCGACGCCGTGAAATCGTCCGACCGGCAAAGTCTCGACAAAGGCCGGCCCCATCTTCGGCGTGATGACGAAGAGCCCGTCGGGCTTGCGATGGTCCGAGGCGAGCTTGGCCAGGAATTTGTTGTAGGAGACGCCGGCCGAGGCCGTGAGCCCCGTCTCGGCTTTGATCTTGGCGCGGATGTCTTCGGCGATCTGCGTCGCGAGCGGAAGCGCCGGCTTGTTTTCGGTGACATCGAGATAGGCTTCGTCGAGCGAAAGCGGCTCGATCAGGTCGGTATATTGCGCGAAAATCGCGCGGATTTGCAGCGAGATGGCGCGGTAGGCATCGAAGCGCGGCTTGACGAAAATGAGCTCCGGGCATTTGCGCAAGGCGGTGACGGAGGGCATGGCCGAGCGCACGCCGAACCGCCGCGCCTCATAGCTTGCGGCGGCGACCACGCCGCGCCGGCTGCTGCCGCCGACGGCGACCGGCTTGCCGCGCAAATCGGGATTGTCGCGCTGCTCGACCGAGGCATAGAACGCATCCATATCGATATGGATGATTTTGCGCGGCTTCGCCGCGGGGTCGCCGTGCGCGTCAGCTTCGAAAGCCCGAGGGCTCATCCTCGAATCGGCGACATGCATGGCGCCGTCTTGTCCCGGATCGGTGTGTTTGCGCAATCCTAACGGCTGCGGCGCGGTTTGGCGACCGCCGGGCGGCCGCATTGACAAGGCCTTTGGCCAGGCGATATTAAACCAAATGATTGAATATCACCAAGATCGCCTCGATGACGTCTTTCAGGCGCTGTCCAATTCGGCGCGAAGGCGCATTGTCAGCCTCCTGTCCGACAGGCCTTACAACATCGGCGAGCTGGCGCCGCGGTTCGACATGTCGCTGGCGGCGGTTTCAAAACACGTCAAGCTTTTGGAGCGGGCAGGGATCGTCGAGCGCGAGATCAGAGGCCGGACGCACACCTGCCGTCTCAATGCCGAGGCGTTGAACGAAGCCTATGAATGGCTCGGCGGCTACGAAAAGTTCTGGCGGTCGCGGCTCGACGCGCTTGAACGCATTTTCGAGGCTCCCGAATGAATCCGGCGGGCGTTCGATGACGCGAAACGTCTCCATCGCCATGGTGCGCAAGATCCGGGCGCCGATCCGGGCCGTGTATGATGCCTGGACAGAACCGAGACTCATCGCAAAATGGCTCGCGCCGGGCGACGATTCCGTCACCAGCGTCACGACCGATTTGCGGCGCGGCGGGCGTTATCGCATCGAGGGCGCGCATGTCGAGGGGCGGGCCTATTCGATCAGCGGAACCTATCTCGAATTATCGCCCGAGCGGCGGATCGCGATGTCGTGGACTTACGACGGCCCGGTCGCATCTTTGAAAGGCGACGCCTCGACGCTGATCGCGGAATTCCGCGCGCTCGATGCCAATTCGACGGAATTGACGCTCACGCACGAAAAGCAGCAAAGCCGCGAGGGTGCGGAGATCACGCGGGTGAGCTGGAGCTCCTGCATCACAAAATTGGAACATGTTGCGAGTGAAGGGCAATGCAGGGACATTGACGACGCCGAGGCCCCAAGAGATTTCTTCTCCGAAGGTCAGCGTGAAATTCAAGACCGGCGTCAGACCCGTCAACTTGCAGACCGGCTCGAAGCCATCCTGGTGCATGACAAGCTCGGCGCGGCAGATGCGGCGTTCATTGCGTGCCAGAACATGTTTTTCATCGCGACGACCGATGCCTATGGCCAGCCGAATTGCTCCTATAAGGGCGGCAAGCGCGGTTTCGTCAGCGTCATCGATGAGAACACGATTGCCTTTCCGCATTACGACGGCAATGGCATGCATCTTTCGCTCGGCAACATTCACGAGACGAACAAGGTCGGCCTCCTGTTTGTCGATTTCGAACGGCAGGCACGCCTGCGCGTTCTCGGGCGCGCGCAGGCCGCGGATGAGGATGCATTGCTCGCGCACTATCCCGGCGCCCAATTCATCATCCGCGTGACCGTCGAATCGGTTTTCTCGAATTGCCCGCGCTACGTTCACAAGATGCGGCTGATCGAAGAATCGGTTTTCGTTCCCACCGAGGATGCCGAGACGCCGTCGCCCGAGTGGAAGAAACTCAACGCCGTCGCCGACGTTTTGCCGGACGAGGATAAGCACCTTGCCGGGACGGGCACGGACCTCAACAAAACGCTGAACCGGGATTAAATCCCAAAGCGCGCGCCAATTGTTCGCAGCGGTTGACAATCCCTCCCGCTTAATATTCAACCGTGCGGTTGAATAAAATTCTTGCTGGAAATGAACCCGGCAGACAGGGAGGTCAGCTTAATGAGTCTCGATTCCTCGATCCCGAGCCATCTGAGATGCCCACGGACCCGGACGCGCCGGGTGAGCGACAATTGGAAGCCGCCTGTTGCGGCTTATTCCGCGATCGGCCCGACATCGATCACGCAATTGGTCATGGCTTATTTCGGCGTCCAGGCAAAAAGCGACGACACCAAGGGACAGGCTTGCGCCGCGTTTCAGAAGATTCTGCAAAGCTTCAAAATCGCCGACGGCCCGGCGCGTTTCGACCGCGTGCAATTCGTCGATGGCCAGGGCCATCTCAACCTGATTGCCGTTGCCTATTGGGATAAGCCGGAGAACTACCACAAATGGAATAACAGCCCGGAGATCAAGGACTGGTGGGCATCCGACGACCGGCTCAAAGACGGCGTCGGTTACTTCCGCGAGATTTTTTCGCCGCGCATGGAACAATTCGAGACGATTTTCACGGCGCCCGGACCGCTTGAAGGGGTCAGCATTCTCCTCGGCGGGATGAGCGAGCCGATCATCGAACATGGCTATTGGGGATCGATGCGCGATCGCCTCCCGCTTTCGCAAACCGATACGATGGATCCGGTCGGCGAACTTGCGGTCAAGCAGGGCAATCCGGCCGATGGCGGCCGTGTGATCGTGACCGGTCACCAAAATCTGACGCTCATCCGCTCCGGCGAGGACTGGAGCACGACGAAGGATGAGGAACGCCGCACCTGGTTTGACGATATTCAGCCGGTTCTGCTCGAGGGCATGAACTATCTGCGTGACGACGGCCTTGAAGTCGGCTGCTATTGCAATCGCTATTGCACCCACATGGACGAAGACGGCAAGCTCGAGGAAAAGGGCTTTGGCGTCAGCTTCTGGCGCTCGCTGTCCAATCTCGAGTCATGGGCTGAATCGCATCACACGCACCTGCAAATCTTCGTGACGTTCAACCGGCTCTCGAAAAAGTTCAAAGACCTGGTGCTTTACCACGAGGTCTCGGTCTTCGACACGGCGGCGCAATATTTCGAATACATCAACTGCCATCCCAAGACGGGCGTGATGCGGGCTTTTTCCGCATAGGGAATTTGCCGAGGCCTTTGCCGTTCGAGATTGCCGGCGGGCGTATTCTTCGGAATGCGCCCGTTTTCTATTTCGGCGACGTTCAGCGCAATTCCCAATTGTCGAGCGCAATCGGCAGCTCTGCGGGTCTCGGCGGGCCGCTACGCACAACTGTCACATAACCGTCTTATGGAACCCTCCAGCAGATGAGATGGGGTGCGGCGTAAGCCACGCGGGTGACCCCAAAAATGTAGGTCAATCCGGTGGCGTCCGGTGCTTTTTCATTGCCGGCTTTGAGACTCGCGATGCTGTTTGCGATCAGCCTCGGGATGATCGAGAACGCGTCAACGCTGAAAGCGGCGGAAGGTGAAAAATCCGCGGCAAGAAACGAATTTGTTGTTTTTGATATTCCGGGGCTGCCGCTCAAAGAAGCGCTCTTTAGCTATATCGATAAGGCCGGTGTTGAAGTGTTTGTCGACGATGCTTTGGTTTCCGGCCATAGATCGGCACCGCTACACGGGACTTACGATGCCGAAACCGCGCTACGCCGGCTTCTCGCGGGGACCGGTCTCGAGATACGCAACGCCGGACCCAACGCCTTTACGCTGGTTTCTGTTGGCGCTTCGGTTCCATCGGCGGATTGGCGGCCGTCGTGGTCGTCGGATTCGCGACGCTTGAAGTTTTACGCGGCGCTGCAACTGACGGTCCAAAGCGCGCTCTGCGATCATGTTTCGGCTGCGCTTGGTTCCTATCGGGCAGCTTTGGCGCTTTGGCTCAATCCCGTGGGGACGATCAGTCAGGTCAGGCTTCTGACATCGAGCATCGATGAAAAGACCGGCCGTGAAATGCTCGCGCGGATAAGGGGCGTCTCTGTCGGCACCGCCCCGCCGGCGTCCGTCGTCCAACCAGTCGTGCTTGTGGTGTTGCCACGGGCGCCCGACGATGCCCGGGACTGCGGGCGCCCGTTCGCTGCGGGTAATTAGCAATGGCCGAAACGTCCAAGGCTTTGCGAGAATTATTCCTCGCGCGCTATCAGGATTTGCGCCGTCGTCTGGTCCGCCGATTGGGCTCGGCGGACCTTGCCAGCGAAGTTCTCCAAGAAACCTGGCTGCGCCTCGAATCCGGGACCGGCGATGGGGCGTCGATCCAACGCCCGCAAGACTATATTTTTCGCGTCGCGCTGAATATTGCCAACGACCACAGGCGGTCGGATCAGCGCCGGTTAACTTATTCGGAAGTCGAAGCTTTATATCATTTTTCCGATGCGACGCTCGATGCGGAACAGGTTTTGGAGGCGCGCTCGGAATTGCGCGCGCTCGAGCGGGCGTTCCGCGGGCTCTCGCCGCGTCAGCGGGCGATTCTCATCGCGGTGCGTCTTGACGGCACGACGCATGCGGAACTCGCCCAGCGCTTCAGGATCTCGGAACGAATGGTCGATAAGGATTTGCGCCGGGCGCTCGAGCATTGTTCCGATCAACTCGACCGAACTCTGTTCACGCGGTTCGGTTCGCGCCCTCCCAAAACGTCTATAAAATGACGGACGGCGAAAAGATCCCGAGGACGGTAATAGCGATGCCCGGTGGGCTTAACGACAAAAGGCCAGCTGCGGCGCAGGGCGGCGCATTGGATGGTCGCGCCGCGCGCGCGCAGGAAGACGCGACGCGCTGGCTCTCGCTTCTCTCGTCCGGGCGCGCCACCGAGGCGGATGCGCAGGCCTTGAAGCGCTGGTGCCGGCAAGACCCGATCAACGCCGAGGCTTACGCCAAGATGTCGCTGGTTTGGGACATGCTGGCACCCGTCGCCGCGCGTGCGCAGAAGGATCCGGCTCTGTCCTTGCGCGTAGAGCGAATGGAAGGATTGGGCCGTCGCGCCTTTCTCGGCGGTGCGCTGGCCGCATCGGCTGGCGCGGCCGGTTATCTTCTGCTTCGACCGCCATTTGGCCTGTGGCCGTCGCTCGCCGAGCTCGGCGCCGACGTCCGCACGGGGACGGGAGAGCAACGATCGATCGTTGTTGCAGACGGTCTCGGCGTCGATCTCAATACGCGCAGCAGCGTCTCCATTCATGCGGGCGCCAATGGCGCGCGCCGCATCGACCTGATCTCGGGCGAAGCCGTCGTTTCGGCGGATCCGAAGACGGGTCCCGCCTGCGCGATCTTCGCGGCCGGCGGACGCATTCTCGCGCGGAATGCGAAGGTGGACATTCGTTATCAGGACTCCGACGTCCGCGTTGCGTGCATCAGCGGCAGCGTCGAGGTCGAACATGGCGGCCGCGCCATCATCGTGGCGGCGGCTGAACAAGTCGTCTACGGCGCCCGCGGAATGAGCGGCATTGGCGCGGCGGACCCGGATGCGGTCACGGCTTGGCAGAAGGGGCTTCTCGTCTTCCGCCAGAGCCCGCTCGAGAGCGTCATTGACGAAGTCAATCGCTACCGTCCGGGTCAGATCATTTTGCTCAATCAAGCCCTAGGCCAGCACTTGATAGATGCCCGCTTTCGTCTCGATCATCTTGAAAATGTCATCACCTATCTGCGTCAGGCCTTCGATGCCCGTATTGTGGAGCTTCCGGGCGGCGTCGTTCTTGTCAGCTGAGGCAAGCGAGCTCCGGGCATGACCTGTCGCGTGCCTATTATTAAAATTATTTTTGTGACGCGGTTCTGATAGCCCCCGTCCTGTTCGTCGACAAATCGAGAAAGCCCGAAACCGCCCCGCGCCAGGCGCATCGGCGGTCTTCGTAGTGCTTCTCGTGTCGCGGCCTGCAGGATTGCCCATGCCTCCTCGTACCAAAGTCTCGTCATCGCGCCGCCTTCATGCATGGCTTCATGCCAGCGTCAGCGTGCTTGCCCTTGCAACCGCAAGTGTGCCGGCAAGCGTGCCGGCCCGCGCGTTGCCGCTTGGGACCATGCGCGGCGGTGGTTCGGCTTTGGCGACGGCGAATGCGGCGGCGGCGGCGATTGCCGCCGTTCAGCAGGCGCAGCAGGCAAGCCAGCAGTCGATGAACAATCTCACGCGCGCGGTGCAGGCGGTCCAGGCGATGCAGCAGGCGCAGGCGGCTGCGCGGGCTTTGGCGCGGCCGAGCTATGTGACCAGTGTTTCCGGCGTCCCCAATGGTCTTGCGCCCGGCGGCTTGCAGGTGGCGCCGGCGGTCCCGACCGATCCGTCGCTCTGGCAGAATGCCGGCTTGCCGAGCCAGAGCACGGCGAACGGCCAGACGATGGTGACGATCCAGCAGACGGCGCCGAAGGCGATCCTGACCTGGCAGACGTTCAATGTCGGGGCGCAGACGACGGTCTATTTCAATCAGTCGGCGGGCACCCAGACCAACGGCAACAACAATTGGATCGCGCTCAACCGCATCATCGATCCCTCCGGCGTGCCGAGCCAGATCCTGGGTGAGATCAAGGCCGAAGGCTCGGTCTATCTGATCAACGCCAATGGCATCATTTTCGGTGGCGGCAGCCAGGTTAATGTGCATACGCTGGTTGCGTCTTCGCTGGGTTTTCTGGGCGAGAATCTCACCGGGCTGACGCCGGGGGGCACGGCCTATGACGCCGCGGTTTCGGCAACCAATGCGCTCTATTTGAACGCGACGGCGGGTGGCATCGCCGCGCCGGAAGCCACGGGGGCCAGCACGAGCAGCGGTAAGGGCAATCTCGTTCTGGGCGTCGGCGGCCTCGTCAACGAAGGCACGGCTTCGGGCTTTGTGACGCCAGGGGCCGTCGTGGTCGAGCCGGGCGCGAGCATCGCGACGAAGGCCAATGGATCGCAGAGCGACGGCGGCTTCGTGCTGATCGCGGCGCCGCATGTCGTCAACGAGGGGGCCATTACGACGCCGGACGGGCAGGCGATCCTCGCCGCCGGCATCGGCGTGAGCCTATTGCAGCCCGTCTCGGGGGGCTCGTCGCAGCTTCTGATCCCCGAACTAACCGGCGTCGTCGATGTGAGCGGCCAGGACGTCACCCCGGTCGGCACGCTCATCAACAATGGTCTCGTCGCGGCGACGACGGGCAATGTGACGCTGCTCGGCACCAATGTGAGGCAATCCGGTATCGTCGAAGTGACGACCAGCGTCAGCACGCCAGGCAGTATCACGATCTCGACGGTCGATGAGGCGGAGACGAGCGATGTGAGCCCCGGAACGCCGGCGGACAGGCGCGCGGGCCAATTGAACATCTCCGGCGTCATCGCCAATCTGCCGGAGGATGACGGCCAGAGCGTTCCTTCTGATAGCGCGACGTTTACCGCGGGCACGCTGTCGCTCACCGGCGGTTCGGTCTGGCTCGAGAACGGATCGCTGATCGAAGCGCCCGGCGCCAGCGTCGCCATCACGGCTCTCACGCCGGCCGAGGCGGGCGACGTCGCGCCGCCAGGCGATAAGGCGGTGCAGGGGCGGGTTTATCTCGACAATGGCGCGACGGTGGATGTCGCCGGCATCGCCGATGTCGAACTGCCGATGTCCGATACGCTGGTGCCCATTGGCACCAAGACCGGCCTCAACGCCAACGATCTCGCCGACGCGCCCTTGCAGCGCAACAGCTTCCTGCTCGGCCAGGCGATCGTCATCGACAGCACGATCTCGGGCGTCAGCGCCGACGGCCAAGCCTGGGTCGGCACGCCGCTGGTCGATGCCGCGGGCTATGTCGCGCTCGTGCCGCGCACGATCAGACAATTGCTCACCAACGCCGGCTCAATCACCTTGAGCGGCAATCAGGTGATGACGGCGTCGGGCTCGTCGCTCAATCTCGACGGCGGCTATATTCATTATCTCGGCGGCATGGTCGCGACGACACGGCTGATGGATGCGTCGGGCAATCTCGTCAATATCGCCAATGCCGATCCCGAAGATACTTATGTCGGCATCGCCGGAAGCTTCAAAGCCAGTCATAATATCGATGGTCAGCCGGATGCGGCGCTGACGCAATATTTCGCGACGCCGCTGCTCAGCGGCGCCTATTATGAGCCGGATTATATCCAGGGCGGCAATGCCGGCACTTTGAGCGTCTTCGGCACGCAGGCGGCAGTGCTCGACGGGGCGATGACGGCCGCGGCCTTCCCCGGCCTCAAGCAGATGCAAGCGGGGATCGCCCCTTCCGGCACGTCGCCCGGCGGCAATTTCCTGCCCGAGGGCGGGTCGTTCCTCCTCGGCGCGGCGACCGTTTCGACCGCCGGCAGCAGCAATTATACGCTTGGCGGCGAGACCGGCTCGGTCATCATCCAGGATTATGCGCCTTCGCTCGATAATCTGGCCCCCGGCTTCGGCGCCGATACGCCGCTCAATACGGCGGCGCTTACCGCGCTCGGTGCCAATGATCCCGATAATGTCCTCGCCTGGACCACGGTGCCCGCCGTGTCGCTCTCGACCGGCGGCTTCCAGAATGTCTCGGTGACGCTCGACAAGATCCAGGGCCGCGACATCGAGGTCGCCGCCGGCACGACGCTCGCCGTCCAGCCGGGTGGATCGATCACTCTCAAATCGGAAGGTGCGGTCGATATCGAAGGCAATCTCATCGCGCCGGCGGGAACGATTTCCGTCTCGGTCAATGGGGTTGGCGGCGGCGATATCACGCTCGGCGCCGGCGCTACGCTGAGCGTCGCTGGCGAATGGGTCAACGATGGGCAGGTCGGCGACCTGACGGCGGGCGACACCAATTTCATCAATGCCGGCAAGATCACGCTCTCGACCGGCGATGCGGCGTCGTCCGGTAGCTCGGGCAATGGCGTCGACGCGACCGGCTCGATCGTGCTGGAACAAGGCAGCCTGATCGATCTGGCGAGCGGCGGCGTCATGCTGCCGGGCGGGCTTCTCGCCAAGAACACGATTCCCCAAGGCAAGGCCGGTAGTCTTTCGCTGCTTACCTATTACGATCCGACCCAGGATTTCTTCGGCGATACGGCTGACGGCGGCGCCGCCTTGCCCACCGCTGGGCAGCCGACGGCCGGTCAGATCGTCATGGACGGGACGATCGACAGTTTCGGTTTTGCCGGCGGCGGCACGCTCACCTTGCAGGCGCTGGGCTTTCAGATCGGCGGCGATCCAGCGGCGGCGCCCACATGGGACCTTTATCTGCCGGCCAGTTTCTTCGCGAGCCAGGGCTTCGGATCCTATCAGCTCAACGCGCTCTATGACACGGCGGTGGCACCGGGCACGGTGATCCGGCTGACGCAGCAAAACCTCATCCCCAATGTCGCGGCGCTGGCGCAGCTGCAAACCGGCGGCGATCTCACCGCGCCGGGCCTCACCACGCTCGGTACGCTCGACGCCTATGATCGCCAGGCAACCAACCTTACCCTTACCGCCGGCGGCTATCTTCTTTGGTCGTTCCATACGCAAAGCGGCGGCTCCGACACGCGGCCGACCTATGCGGGGGTCACGGGCGGGGTGACGATCGGGCAGGGCGCCGCGATCCTCGCCGATGCGGGGGCGCAGGTCGGCCTCGGCTCGCAAGCGCAAGTGACGGAGCTCGGCACGATCGTCGCGCCGGGCGGGTCGATCACGCTCAGCGCCGACGATGCCAACGGCAACGGCTACCTGCTGCCGGGCGAGACGGCGCTCACCTATGGGTCGGCGAGCAAGTCGGTCTGGCTCGGCGCCGATGCTTTGCTCGACGTTGCCGGCGTCGCACTCGTCAATCCCAATGCCGGGCCGGTGCGGCTCGCCACGTCAACGGGCGAGCCGGTGATCGGCAAGGTGCTTGGCGGCGGCACGGTGACGTTTTCCGACGATTCAGGCTATGTCGTCGCCGAAGCCGGATCGGTCATCGATATCTCCGGCACCTCGGCGAGCTTCGACGAAGCGCAAGCCACAAACACACTCGGCACGACAAGCGTGACCTATGCGCCGCAGCCGGTCTGGAGCAACGCTGGCTCGATCACGCTTGCTGCCGCCGGCGGGCTTTATTTCAACGCAACGCTCAAAGCCCAGGGCGGCGCGCCGCAGGCGGACGGCGGCATGCTGACGCTCTTGCCCGAGGTGCAGGGCAACGGCTCGTCGCTGCCCTCGGCGCGGGCGATCATCTTCGAGGCGGCCAGCAATCAGCTGCCCGCCGGCCTCGCGCCGGGCGTCAATTTTCCGACGGACAGCAACAACAAACTGATCCCCAACGGCAACCTCGTCTTCTCCACCCAAGAACTGGCGGGCTCGGGCATCGGTACGCTCGTCGTCGGCGGCGCGCTCAATGCCAGCGGCAGCCAGGAGCCGCTGGTCCCGGTGGTCTTCGCCGGCAATGTCGATCTGTCGCTTGGCCGGGCCATCGAGCTCAATACGCCGGAGCTTGTGGCGATCGATGCGGCCGAACTCGCCAACGTGCTCAACGACAGCACGTCGATTGCGACCTTGGCGACGACCGCCGGCACGACAAGCCTCGGTGCGCCCACAGTGACACTCAGCGCGCCCTATGTCGCGATTGCCGGCGCCGGCAGCCTGCAAGGCCCGGTGGCGGCGATCAACACGACGGCGGCACTCGGCGACGCGACGCTCGATGTCACGGCTGGCTTCCTCGATCTCAACAATCAGGTCAGCCTGCAGAACTTCGGCCAGGCCAATTTCACCAGCAGCGGCGACATAAGGCTCGCCTCGACCAGCATCGGCAGCAGCGGCGCGTCGCTGGCGCCGGGCGCGCTTTACACGCCGGGCAATCTGACGTTCACGGCGGCGGATATCTATCCGGCGAGCGGCGAGAGCTTCATCCTCGATGCGAGCGGGCCGCAGCCGACGACGATCACGTTCCAGAGCAATGGCACATCGCAGGTGCCGCTGTCGGCCGGCGGCAGCCTGCTCGTCGATGCGACGAATATCGTCCAGGCGGGCACGCTCCGCGCGCCCTCTGGCGCGATCGTGCTCGGCGTCGGCGACAAGACCGTCAGTGCGACGCAGACCGCCTTCGCCAGCCTGCCGCTGACAAACACCCAGTCGGTGACGCTCGCTTCAGGCAGCACGACCTCGGTCTCGCTCGACGGTTCGAGTATTCCTTACGGCTCGACCACCGACGGGCTCGACTGGCAATATAATGCGGTCGCCACCGATACGACGCCGGTCGATCTCAGCGCCCCGCCGGCGAAAGTGATCAATCTCAACGGCGCCAATGTCACGCTCGCCAGCGGCGCCACCGTCGATCTCTCCGGCGGCGGCGACCTTTACGCCACCGAATGGGTGCCGGGCACCGGCGGCTCGCGTAATGTCCTGTCGCAATATAACGTCACCTATCCGGCGAGCGGCGCCGCCGTCGCCACGCCGCTCTTCCCCGATGCGCGCAATGTCTATGCGATCGTGCCGAGCTATGAGGCGCCGGTTGCCGCCTATGATCCTGTTTATGCGCAGGTGACGCAGCCCGCGACCAATGCCAATGGCACGCCGACGACGCAGACCGAGACGACCGGCGTCGGTCAAGCGGCGCTCAATGCGCAGGTCGGACAAGCCGTCTATCTCTCCGGTGTGCCCGGCCTGCCGTCCGGAACCTACGTGCTGCTGCCCGCCAAATATGCGACATTGCCCGGCGCCTATCGTGTCGTCGAGAACACCGGCGTCTCCAATGTCGTGCCGGGCCAAAGCGTCACGCTGCCCGACGGCACGCATATCGTTTCGGGCTATTATGTCGATGCGCTCAGCGGTGCGCGCAGCGCCACGCCGGTGCAGTTCTCGGTCCAGCCGGCGTCGGTCTGGGAGCAGTACTCGCAATACACGTTGACAAGCGCCAATGCGTATTTTGCGAGCCAGGCGCGGAACAATGGCACTGCCGTGCCGCCCTTGCCGGTCGATGCCGGACAGCTGGCGATTGCCGCCAGCCAGACCCTGATCCTCGATGCGACGCTCAGAACCGCGGCCGGCCCCGGCGGCGTCGCCGCCGAGGTCGATATCGCCGCGCAGGATATCGAGATCGTCGGGCAGGGCGAGCAGGCGCTCGCCGGCTACCTGCAGCTCTCCGCCGACAGTCTCGATCAGCTCGGCGCCGGCAGCCTGCTCATCGGCGGCACACGAACGGCAACCAGCAGCGGCATCTCGATCGACGCCATCGCCAACAGCGTCGTTGTCGCCAATGATGCCAATGATCCGCTGACCGGGCCCGAGATTCTCCTCGTCACCAAGACCGATCCGGCGGGCGACGATCCCAACGCGAAGAATGGCCTGCTGATCGACAGCGGCAGCGTGATCGCAGCGCGCGGCTCGCGGCCGGCCTCGGCGGATGCGCCGATCACCTTCGGCTCCAGCACCGTCTCGGGCGACGGCGCGCTCTTGCGCGTCTCCAATGCCGGCCAGGTGACGATCACCCGCAACGATCTGCCGGCCAATGCCATCGGCTCGCTCACCGTTGAGGCGGGCGCCAATATCAATGGCGGCGCGGCGCTGACGCTCGATTCCTCGGGCACGCTCAACTTCGCGCCCTCGGCCAATTTCTCGGGCACCAATATCGCCGTCGATGCGCCGGCGATCACTTTGACCAATGCCACAGGTGCGGCGCTTGCCGGTCTCTCGGGCTTTGTCGTCGGGCCGCAGAACCTTGGCCAGTTCGCATCGGCGCAACAGGTCGATTTGCGCTCCTATGGGTCGATCCTCTTCGACGGCAACGTCGATCTTGCCTTCGGTCAGAACGTCGAACTCTCCGCCGGCAGTTTCGTCGGCAACGGCGGCACTGTCACGATCAGCGCACCGACCATTGCTTTCACCAACGACCTTGGCGCGACCGAAGGGACCGCGACGGCCGGCGCCGCGAGCCTCAACGTCAATGCCAACGAAATCGATCTTGGCCAAGGCAGCAAGGCGCTCGCCGGCTTCGGCGCGGTCGCCTTCAATGCCAATGGCGGCATTGTCGGGCAGAACACCGGCGCGTTCGACATGGGCTTTGCCAATGTCACGCTCGCCGCGCCCGTCTATCTCGCCGATACGAGCTCGCAGACGAGCCTCACCACCACCGGCGCGCTCGCGCTCAACGGCAACCAGGGCACCGCGCTCGCCCGCAATCCCGTCGGCGGCGCCATCAGCTTCACCGGCGGCACGCTCGCTGTGAACGGCGCGGCCATCGAAGCCCCCGCCGGCAATGTCACGCTCGAAGCCAAAACTGGCGATCTCAGCATCGCTAATGGCTCTCTCGTGAGTTCGCAGGGCGTTGCCAAACGCTTCTTCGACGTCGTCGAATATGCCCCGGCTGGTACGATCAGCCTCACCGCCGATACCGGCTCGATCGATATCGCGTCCGGTTCGGTGCTGAACTTTGCCGGCGCTTCCGGCGGCGGCGCAGCCGGCAAGCTGACACTCTCGGCGCCGGACGGAACCGTCGCGCTCAATGGCACCATCCTCGGCAATGCCGCATCCGGTTATCAGGGCGGCTCGTTCGCGCTCAACACCGGCGGCGCCGCCGATCTCGACAATCTTGCCGTCGAACTGGCGCAAAGCGGCGTCACCCAATCGATCAATGTCCAAACCAACGCCGGCAATCTCATCCTCTCCGCCGGCAACAGTCTCACCGCGCTGAATGTCGCGCTCACCGCCAATGGCGGTGCCGGGGGCCTCAATCCCAACGCCGGCAATATTGTCATCAACGGCACCATCAATGCTTCGGGCAATGCCGGCGGCACGATCGACCTCTATGGCAAGAGCGGCGTCGATCTCGAAGGCGCGCTCATCGCCACGGGTTCGAGCGCCACGGAGCAGGGCGGTACCGTCACTGTCGGCACGATGGGCATCGCCGACGGCACCTACAACGCGACCTACGGCTACGAGAACATCTCGTCGGCCCAGGATGGGCAAAACAATTATCTCTACTCCGGCAAGATCACGCTCGGTGCCAATTCGGTGATCGATGTCGGGGGCACCGCCGGCGGTCTGTCGCAAGGAACGGTCAACTTCCGCGCGCCGCTTCTCGACAATGGCGATGTCAACATAGAGGTCAAATCCCACGCGCAGATCATCGGCTCGCGTGCCACCACGCTCGAAGCCTATGCGGTGTGGAGCACCGACGATCAGACCTCCGGCGCACAACACTTCGATGGCATCGTCGATCCCGCCGGCTGGTATACATCGAACGGCACACTCGAATCGGGCACGTTCACCGTGCCGAGCACGAGCAGCACGCCGCCGACTTTCACCTTCACGCCGGATGCGAACGGCGACGGCGGCGGCACCGTGACGAGCAGCGTCACGGGCCAGACGACCGCCTTGACCCAGCAGCAGGTCGAAACGGGCGATTCAACCATCGGCTTCGGCGGCCTGCAAAGCGATTATTATGCACCGGGCGCGGGCGCCGATACGGCGCATCAAGTCTTCTATGGCTATCAAAGCGATGGCAAGACGCCCGGCACGCTCATGGGCTTCATCGAAAACCTGCCCATCGCCGCAAATGTCGCGAGCCGCTTCACCAATGCTGGCGTGCAGAATTTCGCCGCCGCACCGGGCATCGAACTCGACAATCCAGATGCCAATATCAACAGCGGCAATATCTCGATCCTTAGCAATTGGAACCTCGGCGCCGGGACGCCAAACAACAACGCCACGATTGATCCCGTCTATCGCTACTTGGGCAGCATCGCGCCACACATCACGTTCCGAGCCACCGGAAACTACGTTGCCGATGCGAGCATCACCGACGGATTTTTCCAGAGTCAGATTGCCAATATCCTCGGCGCTGCGGGTTCGAGCGGCCCCACCGGCACTTATGCCGCCGCCTCTACATTGTACGAGCAATTGATCGGCGCCGATAACCCTGCCACCGTCACAGTGCAGTTCACCGACGGCACCACCCAGTCGCTCACGTCTATCGATCCCAACACGACGCTGGCCGTGCCGCTCCTAGGCCAAGCCGCCGCCTATTACAGCGACTATCTTCTCTATGCCAACGCCTGGGGCAATGACATCAGCGACTGGGCAGGCTCCCAATATGCCTTTAAGATTCTTCCGGTCACCGCCCCGACGACGCCGGCGCCCGTCCTCGCCAATTACGCATCCTATCAGGCCTATCTCATCGCTTATTATGGACCGAAACTGACTGCGTCGGAGTCGTCGAACGGCGGATGGCTGTTTGGATACAATCGTTTCACGGTCAACGGGTTTAGAACGATATACAAAAAATTCGGAACCCCCACGCCGCCGGAGTTTTCGGGCAATCCGGGCGACTATCCGCAATATATTCAGATTTATGACGGGTACCTGTACCAATTGACGCAGACCTCGGGGTACATTCTGACGACGCCGCCGGGTGACTACAGCGTCTGGTACGCGCCTCTGGCGCCGATCTCCATTCCTTACACGGGCGTCAATATCGGCAATCTGGCGGGCAATGCGCCCGCAAACGTCCCCACCGCGAACAATCCGCTTCCGATCAGCTTCGCAAGCTTGCTCGGCGGTCAGAGCTCTTCCTACCGGATCGTAGCCGGGGCGGATTTCGGCAGCGCCAATCCGCTCGGCCTCCAGCCCGTCGCGACCGCCGCATCCAACGGCTCCGGCAATGTGGTGCTTAACGGGCACTTCGCCTATGTCGACAGCAATGGGCAAACGTTGTCCGATCCGACGACGATCCGCACGGGGACAGGTACGATCGATGTTGCGGCGGCGAGCGACGTGAGCCTCCTCGATACGACGGCGCCCGGCGTCATCTATACGGCGGGTGCACCGTCTGCGGACGCGCCGGCCGTCGTGGGGTCCAGCCTCCTGAACGGCAAGACCGGCTTCGGCGCTTATGACGTGCTTGCCATCAATGCCGTCAATCCCGATGGCGCCGGCGATATTTCGATCGTCGCGCAGGGCGATATTACCGGCATTGAGAACCCCGCGGCGATCAAGAGTTCCGCGACCCAGTTCTGGTGGCCGTGGCTCGAGACCGGCAATGTCGCCAATAAGAGCGGCACGGTCACGCAAAGCTCCATCAATTTTGGCGCCTTCGACCAAGGTATCATGAGCGTCGGCGGCAATGTCGTGATCTCGGCCGGCGGCAACATCACCAATCTCGCGGTTTCGCTGCCGACGACCTGGTATCTGAGCAGCGGCGTGCCCGTGACGGTGGGCGGCGGCAACCTGACGGTCAACGCCGGTGGCGATATTTTGAGCGGCGATTATTTCGTCGCCGAGGGCACAGGGACGCTTTCCGCCGGCGGCTTGATCGGTTCGAGCGGCCTCACCCAGGCGCCTCAATATTTGGGGCAGCCGGCGACAGAGGTTTCGACGATCCTGGCGCTACAGGACGGCGTGTTCGACGTCAGCGCCCGTCAGGGCGCCGACATCGGCGCCATGGTCGATCCCTCGTATCTCCAGGGGAATACTCTTGTCGATGGCTACGGCCTGCGCGCCGACGCGCAGAGCTATTCCGCCCGTTCGGCGCTGAATGTCGTTTCGACGACCGGCGCCGTCTCGCTCAACACGCTGCTCGATCCCTCCTTGCTCGGCGCGGGCAAGGAGAACGCCTTGAACGACGGTGGCTATGTGCTGCCCGCCAGTGTCGAGCTCGCCGCCTTCAGCGGCGGGATCAATATTGAGCAGAACGGCGAACTCTATCCCTCCGCCATCGGCGAACTGAGCCTCATCGCGGCGCAATCCGTCGATCTCTACAACGCCAATTCGACGTCAGCCTTCTCTGCCAATTATTTCGGCCTGATCGACGCCTCGACCTCTGTCCTGCCGTCGCCGCTCAATCCGATGCCGACGAGCGTGAATGGCGTCACGAACGAGTTTGACGGACAATTGAGTTCCAGCAATCCGGTCGATCATTCGCAGACCGCTTTGCATGCCGGCGACACGCAGCCGGTGCGCATCTACAGTCTCACCGGCAGCATCAATGACGGCATTCTCGCCAGCAAAGGCAATTACAACAATCTGCTGCAGATCGTCGTCGACAAGCCAGCCGAAATCGAGGCCGGCCAGGACATCTTCAATCTCGCTTTCTCCGGCCAGAATCTGCGCGACGATGATCTGACCAGCATCATCGCCGGGCGCGACATCTATGACAGCAAGAACTTCGCCTATAGCGGCAATTTCATTGCCCCGGCGCTGTTGATCGGCGGCCCCGGTAATTTCCTCGTCGAGGCCGGGCGCAATATCGGGCCCTTCCTTAATGCGCAGGACATTTATAACACCGGCTCGTACAACAACCAGGCGACCGGCATCGACGCCATCGGCAATGCCCTAGATCCCTTCCTGCCGCATGAGAGCGCCAATGTGAACGTGCTCTTCGGCACCGGGCCGGGCATCGACACGTCGGCCTTCGTCAATGCCTATATCGCGCCGACGGCTTCGATCCCCGGCATCGACACGACATCGGCGCTCATTGCCTTCGTCGAGCAATATGACGACGGCGAAGGGATCGATACCGGCCTCGTCA
Source organism: Pseudomonadota bacterium (assembly GCA_040756295.1). GTDB lineage: Bacteria > Pseudomonadota > Alphaproteobacteria > Rhizobiales > Beijerinckiaceae > Methylovirgula. The sequence goes on from JBFLZN010000005.1 coordinate 238,774, forward strand.
ACGACAGGCCGCAGGTGACGCTCAGCTTTGCGCAGGCCTGGGCGCAGTTCCAGGCATTGCCGCAGAACATCCAGCAGCTCTTCGCCCAACAGGAACTCTTCCAGATTCTGCAAACAGTCGACGTGGACTACAACAATTCCGCGAGCCCCTATTATCAGCAGTATGCGCGCGGCTATGCCGCCATCAACACGCTCTTCCCGGCGGCCTATGGCTATACGGCGAACAGCCTCGATGGCGGCACCAATGGCGCCAATCAGCTCGTCTCGACCGGCAATCTGGATATCCGCTCGACGACGATCCAGACCCAGCAGGGCGGCAATATCACGATCCTCGGGCCGGGCGGCCACGCGCTCGTCGGCAGCGAATCGGCGCCGCCGGTCATCGCCAATTCCACCGGCAAGGTGGTCGTCGGCCCCGGCGTCGAAGGCATTCTGACGCTCGAACAGGGCAATATCGATGTTTTCCTCGATCAAAGCCTGCTGCTAGCGCAGAGCCGCGTCTTCACCGAGCAGGGCGGCGACGAAGTGATCTGGTCCTCGAACGGCGACATCAATGCCGGCAAGGGCGCGAAGACGCTCGCCGATGTGCCGCCGCCCGTCTATGTCAGCGACGAGAACCATTACAACACCCGCGATGCGCGCGGCGAAGTGACGGGCGCCGGCATCGCCACCCTGCAATCGCTCCCCGGCGTGCCGACGGGCAATGCCTATCTGATCGCGCCGCGCGGCACGATCGATGCGGGGGCGGCGGGCATCCGCGTCTCCGGCAATCTGGCGCTGGCTGCGCTCTATGTGGTCAACGCCAACAATATCCAGGTGCAGGGCACGGCGATCGGCGTTCCGACCGCGGCGGCGCCGAACGTTGGCGCGCTCGACAACGCGTCCGCCGCCTCGGGCGCGGCGACGAAGGCGATCGTCGCGGCGCCGGCCAACAATGCCGGCGCGCAACCCTCGATCCTGATCGTCGAGATCGAAGGCTATGGCGGCGACGACGGCGCCCCGGCGCAGCAGCCGCGTCCGGGCCAACCCGACAACCAGAAAAAACACGAGGGCCTGAACGGATCTCTTTCGCCTTACAGCACGACGAGCGCTGTCCAGGTTCTTGGCTCCGGTCAACTCACGCACGACGAGGACAGATACCTGACCGCAGCGGAAAAACAGCGGCTTGCGCAGCCATGACTCGCCGGCTCAATCGTCGGACAAAGGCGGCGCGCGTTGCGCCGCCTTTTTCTTTTGACCTGAGCGTCAGGCCGGCACGGCAAACGACAAATTCGCCGAATTGGGAATTTCGACGTCGATTTCCAGCAGCGAAACGGTGTCGCCGCGGTCCATTTTGACCACGACATTGTCGTGTTCGACTTTGACGTGCTTGGCGATCACCGCAAGAATCTCTTCCCGCAGGATCGATAGCAAGTCGCTTTCGCCGCAGAGGGTGCGCTCATGCGCCAGGAGAATTTGCAGACGCTCGCGCGCGACCGAAGCGGACCGGCGTTGTCCGAATAGTCCAAACAGGCTCATGCCGCTCTCCGTCCGAAGAGTTTGTTGAAAAGGCCCTTCTTGTCGCCGGGAATCGACATCGGCACGGTCTCGCCCATGAGCCGTTGGGCGGCGGCCACATAGGCGCGGGCCGGAGCGCTTGCCGCATCGCTGAGCGTGACGGGCGTGCCAAGATTGGAGGCGCGCAGCACATCCTGGCTTTCCGGAACGATCCCGAGCAGCGGCGTCGCCAGAATTTCAAGCACGTCATCGATGCTCAGCATGTCGCCCGTCGCCGCGCGGGCGGCGTTGTATCGCGTGATGAGCAGATGTTTCTCGATGCGCTCGCCGTTTTCGGCCTTTTTCGTCTTTGAATCGAGAAGCCCGATGATGCGGTCGGAATCGCGAACCGAGGAAACTTCCGGATTGGTGACGACGACGGCCGTATCGGCGAAACGCATGGCGAGCGTCGCGCCGCGTTCGATCCCCGCCGGGCTGTCGCAAATCACCCAGTCGAACCAGGCGCGCAGCTCATTGATGACGAGGGCCACGCCTTCCTCGGTCAGGGCATCCTTGTCGCGGGTCTGCGAAGCGGGCAGCAGAAACAGGTTTTCCAGCCGCTTGTCGCGGATCAGCGCCTGCGGCAGCTTGGCGATGCCCTGCGTGACATTGACGAGATCGTAGACGACACGGCGCTCGGCCCCCATGAGGAGATCGAGATTGCGCAAGCCGACATCGAAATCGACGACCACCACCTTCTGGCCGGTCTGAGCGATTGCGGCGCCGAGCGCTGCGGTTGACGTTGTCTTGCCGACGCCGCCCTTGCCGGATGTGATGACTACGACTTTGGCCATCGGATTCCCCTCTTGTGCTGTTTCAAGCCAGCGTTGCTATTTTCAGACTTGTGCTTTCGAGCCAAGCTTGTGCCGGCCGGTTGCGCAGCTCCGCGGCCATGTCTTCTGCCGTCTGGTAATAGCCGCTGATGGCGAGCAATTCGGCTTCGTTGCGGCTGCAGAAGATGCGCGCACGCGCGTCGCCGAACGATCCGGCCATCGCCGTTCCCCGGAGCGTCCCGTAGATATGGATGGAGCCGCCCGCGACGACCTCGGCGCCGGAGGCAACCGAGCCCAGGATCGTCACGTCGCCGGACGGAAAATGCACCGACTGGCCGGACCGCACGGGTTCGTTGAGCAGCAGCGAGGCAGGTTCCTTCTGCGCCGGCGTCGCCGGCGACGGCGATTCAGCCGGTTGCAGCTCGACGCTCACCGCCTTTTCGTTCGCCCAGCCGCCGTTGAGGACAGGCGGCAGTTTTTCGCTTGCCGCGTCGGGCGCGATGCCGGTCAGGCCCATGATCCGGATGCCGCGCTGCGCCAATTGGTCGATCAGATGCGCGATCGCATGTTCGCTGAGCGTCACGGTGGCGAGGTCGAGCACGACCGGCTTGCCGGCGAAAAAGCCCGCGGATTTCGCCGCCCATTCGTCGAGGGCAGCGAGCCAATCGACGATCGGCGGCTCCGGCGACAGCGAAAAGGCGATGAACGAACGGCCGCGAAAATGAAAGCTCTGCCGACGTTGGTCGATCGTGGACAAGTCCGCTGATTCCTTATGAAAATCAGCTTAATTAACGGTTCGTAAAGTTACCAAAGGGTTAACGGGAAGGTTAATATTTCACTGCTGTGGCAATAGGCTTAACGGGGTCGAGTGGCCTAAGGCTCAGCGCAAAAGTTCGGCGAGTTCTGAGGTGGTCCGCCGGCTGACGCTGGCCCATTGAGCCAAGTCGTTTTTCCCGGTGCGTGCGCCCTCGAATTCGAGCAGGGCTTGCCGATCGAGGGCTGCCAACGCCACCTGCCGTGTTTCAAGTGGCGGACCATAGGCGTTCACAAACAGCTTCAGCCGCCGGACCTGTTCCTCATGGGAATATTCGCTGTTCTCCAGGTCGAGCCAGAGCCATGCCGCATAGCCAACGTCCCACCGGCGTGTGCCGGGTGCAGCGGCGTCGAAGTCGATCAGGCCGAACGGCGCACCCATCCGAAACACCGTATTGCAGGGCGAGAGATCGTTATGGCACGCGACCTCCAGCCCGGTGTCATGCCAGGCCGTTCCGGCGAATAGGCTCGCCGTCGCATCGTGATAGCGCCGGATCAGCCTGGCGGCGCCGACAAGGACCGCGTCGTCGAAGTGGCCGAGATCGCCCGGAACCTCGCCCGTGAGGTAGCTGAAGATGCGTCGACCGCCGTCGTCGATTCCGAGGAACCGCGGTGCACCTTCAAAGCCCTCCCGTTCAAGGTGAAGCAGGAGGGCGCGGGCGAATTCGTCGTTCAAGGCGGGCGTACGCCGGACCGTATCGCCGATACGCACGACCGACAGGGCGGTGCGGCCATTGCCGAGCGCTTGCGCGTTGTTTTCCGTTGCGTTCGTCATTCCAGGGGCTCTGGCGACCTACGTAAAACCGTCACATCCACCGCCTAGCGTTAATGGTCCTCACCTTATGTCCATCTGATCCAGTGTCAGCCTTTCCTGCGCGTTCGCAGCTTCCAAGATTTCTGGGTCTGATCTTCGGATTTGCCGGCCCCGTTCTGATCGGCGCCTGCGCCTTCGGCGCTGAACGGGATATCAAGACCGGGCAGGGCAGGTTGATCAGGTTCGAGATCCCGGCTCAGCCTCTGGCAAATGCGATTGAAGCTTATAGCGCGGCGACAGGGATCGTTGCGGCCTATAACGGCAATCTTGCGGTCGGGCGGCTGTCTGGCGCGGTCAAGGGGAGCTTTACGCCCGAAGAAGCCTTGCATCGATTGCTCATCGGCAATGGCCTCGTCGTCCGTTACACCACGCAGCGGGCCTTCGTCTTGGTCCCCGCGCCGGCGCCAATAGCCGAGAACAATCCCTGGGCCATTGCCTTCGCGGCATTGTCGAAGCAAAACGCCGTCGAACGGGATTATTCCGGGCTCGTCCAGGTCGGGATCAACCGGTCCCTGTGTTTAACACCCGAGACGCGGCCGGGCACGTATCGGTTGGTGATCAGGTTCTGGATCGGGGCCTCGGGACAGGTGCGGCTTGTGCGGCTTTTGGACTCGACCGGCGACGCCCACCGCGATGCCGCTATTTTCGCGTCCTTGAGCCGCGCATCGATCGGTGCGCCGCCGCCCGCCAGCATGGCACAGCCCTTTACGATGGTTCTTTTGCCGCGCTCGACAGGCGCGGTCATCGATTGTCCCTCGATCGGCGGGCGGCAAAATGGCTGACGAGGACCGTTCGCCGGGTTTGCGGACATTTTTCGTCGAACGTTATGCCGATCTCAGGCAGCGGCTCGCCCGCCGTCTCGGCTCAACCGATTGGGCCGACGACGCCCTCCAGGACACCTATCTGCGGCTCCACGGGACCGAAATCATCGGCGAGATTCGCAATCCCGGTGCCTACATCTTCCGAGCCGCCGTCAACATCGCGCTGAATCAGCGTCGTGCGGAGACCCGCCGGCTCGATCCCGTCGAGATCGAAAAGCTTTTGCATATTGCCGATGAAGCACCGGATGCGCTGCGGATTGTCGAGAGCCGCGCCAGCGTGACGAAGCTCAGACGGATTCTGGAGGAACTGCCGCCGCGGACGCGTGCGATCCTTCTCGCGGCGCGGCTCGAAGGCTTGCCGCGGCGCCGCATTGCCGAGCGCTTTGGCATCTCGGTCAGCATGGTCGAGAAGGAATTGAGAATGGCGCAGGAATATTGCGTCGCGCGCTTTGGCCGAAAAGAAATCTGATCGGCCGGACAGAAAGTTGTGCGGTTGAGCGCGCCTGAAAGTGTCTTACAGATGATGGCTCTAGATCACGGGTCCGATCATCGATGTTGGAGAGATGTTTAAGGCATGACCTGCGCTAGGCCGCGGCGATGACCGAGTTCGACGGGAACGAAGAGCTGACGCCCCTGGAGCGCGACGCGCACAGCTGGGTCCGACGCTTGACGTCCGGTGAAGCGACCGTGGCCGATGGCGAGGCGCTTAAACGATGGTGCAACCTCAGCCCGAAACATGCGGCGGCCTTCGCCTCCGCGAGCGAGCTTTGGCAGGCGTTCGGTCCCGCAGGGCAAAGCTTGCTGGAGGGCGAGAAGGTCGCCGTCGCGAAACATTTTGGGAGGCCCCAGTTCAGCCGCCGGGCCCTATTTGCGGGCGCCGTCGCCGCATCCGGCGCTGCGCTTTTGGTTTTCCGTCCTCCCTTAGGTCTATGGCCATCCTTATCCGAGCTCCGCGCCGACTATCGCACCGGCGTCGGCGAGCAACGCCAGCTGGTCGCCACCGACGGCATATCGATCAAGATGAACACACGCACGAGCCTGTCGTATGTCGACAAGGCGAAGCGCGAGGTGGAATTAATTTCCGGCGAAGCGTCCTTTACGAGTCCGGTCGGCTCGGCAAGCCCTCTCGCCGTCGTTGCAGCGGGCGGCAGGGTCGCTGCCCTCAAGGGGCGGTTTAACGTTCGCTTGCGCGGCGCCGGCGCGTGCGTGACCTGCCTCTCCGATCAAGTGCAGGTGGACTATCGGGGACAGAGCGTCACTCTCTGGCCACGTCAGCAAGTCAGCTATGGCGGCGATACGCTGGGTGCGGTCGTGACAGTCGATCCGGCGGCGGTGCTGGCCTGGCAACAAGGTCTCATGATCTTCAGCATGACCCCGCTTTCCGATGTCATCCAGGAGCTCAACCGGTATCGGACCGGCTATATCGTTCTGCTTAACGCATCGCTGGCGAACAAACCGGTGAACGGCCGATTCAGGATTGACCGGCCGGACGAAGCTCTCATGCAGATCGAACAGGCCTTCGGTGTACGCAGCCGGGTTCTCCCCGGCGGCCTTGTCCTGTTGGGCTGATTTGCCGAGCCGGATCGCCGGCTGGCGGCCTGAAATCGCGGCCGACACACCAGATTGCCCAAAATTCTATTGAGGGTCGGCGCATCGCGAGGTGTCACCGAAACAGGAGGGCGTCGTCACACCTGGGCGCCCGTTTCATCGCTTCTGTTTCTGGGAAAGCCCTCACCTATGCCGCTTCAAGTCGCCGCGTCCCGATCCGCGTGGAGATTTCACGCTGCCCTTCTTGCGAGCGTCAGCGCGATTGCGTTGCTGACGTCGGGCGCCCCGGTCAGGGCCTTGCCGCTTGGGACCATGCGGGGCGGCAACGGGGCGTTTGCGGCGAGCGCGAATGCCGCGGCTGCGGCGATGGCGTCAGTTCAACAAGCGCAACAAGCAACGCAGCAGTCGATGAGCAGCCTGACGCGGGCAGTGCAGGCGGTCCAAGCCATGCAGCAAACACAAGCGCAGGCAAGAGCGCTGGCGCAGCAGGCGACGAGCGCCGCGCCCGGCCTTCCATCTGTCCCGAATGGCCTGACGCCGGGCGGGCTGGTGCCGGCCTATGGGCTCGGCTCATATGGCGCGCAAAATCCCGATCCGAATGTCTGGTCCGGGGCCAATGCGGCGACCCAGTCGGTGAGCAATGGCCAGACGACGGTCACGGTCCAGCAGACGACGCAGAAAGCGATCCTGACCTGGACGAGCTTCAACGTCGGCAAGAACACCGAGCTCTACTTCAATCAATCGGCGGGCAATTCGTCGGCCGGCAATAATTGGATCGCGCTGAACCGCGTTATCGACCCGTCCGGCGTGCCGAGCCAGATCCTCGGGCAGATCAAGGCCGAAGGCACGGTCTATATCATCAACCACAATGGCATCGTTTTCGGTGGGGGGAGCCAGGTCAACGTCAATTCGCTGCTGGCCTCTTCATTGAACTTTATGGCCGACCCGACAAATCTCAATACGATGACGCCGGGCAGCGCCGCTTACGACACGGCGATCGGCGGCGCGAATGGCGCCAACAGCATTTTCCTGGCCTATGGCATTGCCGATTTCTCAGCTAGCAGCCCCGCCAACACCACCGCTCCGTTTCTCGGCAAAGGTAACGCGCTGGCCGGCGTTGGCGATATCACCGTCGATGCGGGCGCTCAAATAAATGCCGGCAGCCTCGGCTATGCAATGCTCGCGGCGCCGAACGTCTCCAACGCGGGAAGCATCCTCGCGCCAGACGGTCAGATCATTCTCGCCGCCGGCGCTTCGGTCTTTTTGCCCCAGACCAATGGCGATGTCGCCAATTCCTGGATGAGCCCGGTGCTCGAAGGCGGGGCGGATGCGCAGACGCCGGTCTTCACGGCGACGAATACCGGCCTGCTCCAGGCCACCACCGGCAACGTCACGATTCTCGGCGCCGCTGTCAACCAAGCCGGCGTGGTCGAGGTCACGACCAGCATCACGCGGCCGGGTGCCATCGTCCTGACCGCGGCGGATGCGAGCGGCGACGGCACCCTCACCGATTCTCAGCGGACAGGTCCGCTCGTATTCGCACCGGGGTCGGTGACGACGGTGTTGCCGGACGAGGACGGCGAGACGACGACATCGGACCAGGCGGCCAATACATCGTTCACGCCAGGGAAGATGACGCTGACGGGTGGCGCGGTCACTTTCGATAACGGCTCGCTCGTGGAAGCGCCGGGCGGGAATGTATCGGTGGCTGCGCAATTGTCGTCCAACGGCGTCCTGACCAGCGTGGATGGGGATGTCGGTGGCCGTATTTACGTCGATAGCGGCGCAGTGATCGACGTTTCCGGCAAGGCGGACGTCATAGAGCCGGTCTCCAGTACGCTTTTGTCGATCGGACCGCTGACGGCGGACGATCTGGCGGATTCGCCCTTGCTGCGGGATGGCTTCCTGCTCAGCCAAACGGTCGTCATCGACAGCACCATCACCGGGGTTCGCGCTGACGGTGAAGCCTGGGTCGGCTCGCCGCTCATCGATGCGCAAGGCTATGTGAACGAGATGCCGCGCACCATCGACGAGATGCTGGTCAATGCCGGCACACTGAGCTTGAACGGTGGTGAAGTCATCACCGCCCCCGGCTCGATTCTCAATATGACCGGCGGCTACATCCATTATATCGGCGGGACGATCGCAACGACGCGGCTTCTCGACGCCTCGGGCAATATCGTCAATATCGCCGACGCGGATCCCGATGATACCTTTGTCGGCTTCGCGGGAACCTTCGAAGCCGAACACAATATCAATGGTCAGCCGGATTCGGCGCTGACACAATATTTCACAACGCCCTTGCTCAGCGGCGCCTATTACCAGCCTGATTATATTCAGGGCGGCAATGGCGGAACGCTCAGCGTCCTCGCCAATGCCGGCGACACATCCTACAATCTCACCAGCACGACCGGCGCCACGATCCTCGACGGCGAGATTCTCGCCTCGTCCGAGTCCGGCTTGCATCAGGTTCAGAGCGGCGATTTGGCGAAGGGCGGTTCGTTCACGCTCGGCAATAATTCCGCTACGACCTCGACGCAGAACTTCATCATCGCCGATCAAGGGACGCAGCTCGACGCGATCGCGCCAGACTTCAACGCCGATACATCGCTTCTGATACCGGCGTATAAGGCCATGTCGCAGAGCGATCCCGACAATCTAATCTTCACATCGACCCTTTCTGCGCCGATCATCGATGCAGCGGGCTTCTCATCGATCAGCTTGAACGGCTCAGAGAATCTCGCGATCGATGCGCCGCTCGCGGTACAGCCGGGCGGGTCGATCTCGGTCAACGGTGGCGCCGTGCAGGTCAATGCCGATCTCACCGCGCCGGGCGGGGCGATCAGTATCGTTGGCAAGGGCTATTTTATTGCCCAGAGCAGCACCGGCAGCTTGCTGCCTCTGCTGTTCACCGGCGACGTCACGGTCGGTTCCGGTGTCACCATCAGCGCGGCGGGGCAATGGGTGAACGACGCCGGCCTCGATCCGTATCAGCAGACCGGCGACGCGAACATCAACGGCGGCAGCATTTCGATCACCACCCAAGGTAATTCGTTAGAACCCTATTCCAGTACTGCCGGTGCTCTCCCTCCTGTCGACGTTACAGGCGCGATCGACCTTAAGTCCGGCAGCGTGCTCGATGTATCGAGCGGCGGTTATGTCCAGCCGAGTGGCGTGATCGAGGCGGTGGATGGTATCCCCGTGGGCAAGGGCGGCAGCATCTCGCTCGAGACTTATACCCCTGCCGGCCTTCAGTTTGGTGTTGGGAATGGACTGGAACTCCCGCAGGACCAGCCGACGCATGGCACGATTACGCTTGACGGGACTTTACGCGGCTTCGGTTTCTCTGGCGGTGGCACGCTCACGCTGCAGACGCTCGGCATCCAGATCGGTGGCGATCCGGCGACGGCCCCGTCCTATGCGCTCGTCCTGCCGGCGGACTTCTTCTCCAGCCAGGGTTTCGGCGCCTATAATCTGACGGCGTATTACGATGCGACCGTCACGGCCGGCACGACCGTCACCGTGAGCGAGAAGAATTTCATCCCGAATGCCGATGCATTGCTGAACGCGCCGACGGGAACCAATCTCTACGGCGCCGGCGGTGCGCTGCCCGACGGTTCGCTGGTGTCGGTCGGATCTCTCGATCCTTATGATCGTCACGCCGCTAATTTCTCGCTGACGGCAGCCGAGTACCTTGGATGGAACACGGCCAACGGCGCGACCACCATCGTCACCCCGCCGGTCTATTCCGGCGTCACGGGAACGCTCCTCATCGATCAGGGCGCGTCCATCCTGGCCGACCCCGGCGCGTCCGTGTCGCTCACCTCCTATAATCAGCTCACCGATCTCGGCACGATCGTCGCCCACGGTGGCAGCATCTCGCTGACCGGTGCGCCAGCCGGCGGCACGCCGGCCATCAACAACAGCACGCTCACGTATAAGAGCATTATACGGCCCACAGGCACGGCTTCGGTCTGGCTGGGCGCGGACAGCGTCCTCGATGCCTCGGGTGTCACGCTCCTCGATCCCTTGGCCACGCCGGTTTCGACTGCCTTTGGTGAGATCGTTCCGTTGACAGGCAAGGTGCTTGATGGCGGCACCGTTTCGGTTCTCGATGGCTCCGGTTATCTCATCGCCGAGGCCGGATCTGTGATCGATGTGTCCGGCACGTCCTCGACATTTGATATCGCACAGAGCAGCAGCGATCTGCGCGGGATCGACTATGCGCCGACTCCGGTCTGGAGCAATGCGGGCTCGATTACGCTCGGGGCTGTCGCCGGTCTAGCCTATGACGGCACGCTCATCGCGCATGCCGGCGCGGCGGAAGCCGACGGCGGCACTTTGATTCTTTCCCCGGCGAACATGTCTGTTCTCAACGGATCGGTCTTTGGTGGCAGTCTGACTCGGACCGGCGCTTACGGCATCATCCTGCAACAATCCGGCACGTTCGTCCCGGCGGGGCTCCAACCCGGCGTCGCGATCACAAACGCGACGCCCGGTTTCGAGAATCCCGGATTCGAGCAGTTTGCTGTGGACCGTCTCGACGGTTCGGGAATCGACAGCCTCGTCGTCGGTGCCGATCCGACTGCTTTGGCTGAGGATTCACTCGGCACTTCCGCATCGACGATAAACGAAGCGGTGGCCGTCGGTTTCGCCGGGAACGTCGCGATCAATCTCGGCCGATCCTTCGTATCGGATGCGACCGAATATGTGGCGCTGCCGGCGGGCACCACGTCCATACCAGGTGCGGAGACAGAACTGAATGGGACTCTCATTTCACCCCTGACGCCAGGGCTGACGTCCATCGGCGGGACTTCGGTGTCGATCTCGGCGCCTTATGTGGATTTCGGCGGCACGGCGTCGGGAACCCCGGTTGCGGCTGTGGCGGACGGCACGCTTTCAATTCACGCCGGCACGCTCGATCTGACCGGGAAGATTGCTCTTGCCGATTTCGGCAACGCGAATTTCGCAAGTACCGGCGACACCCGGCTTTATACTCTGACCTATGGGGGCACCAGCATCCCGGATGGCGAGCTTTTCACGGGCGGCAATCTGACCTTCCAGGCGGCGCAGCTCTATCCGGCCACGGCCAACACATTCATCATCGACGCCGCCGGCCCGATTATGAACGGCGCACAATTGCCGACGACGGTGACCTTCCTTCCGGGTGGGCCGGCGTCATCGGCGCCGCTCTCGGCTGGCGGCAGCCTGCTGATCGATGCGACGAACATTGTGCAGGACGGCACGCTACGAGTCCCGCTCGGCTCGCTGGTGCTTGGCGTCAGCGACACGACGAGCCAGGCAAACGCGTTCAACAATTTGCCGCTGGTCGCGACGCAATCGGTGACGCTGGGCGCAGGAAGTATCACGTCCGTCTCGCTCGATGGCGCGACGGTGCCTTATGGGACCACCGTCGACGGGCTGAATTGGCAATACCAGATTTACGGGACCGATGACGCGAACGAATCCTTTCCCGATTTGACAGCGCCGCCGGCAAAGTCGATCAGCCTGGCGGGCACATCTCTCGCGCTCGATCCCGGCGCCACCGTGGACCTTTCAGGCGGCGGCACGATCTATGCGTCGGAATGGGTGTCGGGTACCGGCGGCTCGCGCAACCTGCTGCTGCAATCGAACACCGTCTATCAAAGCGGCGCGACGCCGACGCAGGTGCCGCTCTATCCGGATGACCGGCCGATTTATGCGGTGATCCCGGGTTATAACAGCCCCGTCGCCCCGATCGATCAGGAGATGGCGCCGGACGGCGCCGCGGTCGGAGAGCAGGTCTATCTCTCCGGTGTCGCCGGCCTGCCTGCCGGGATTTACACGCTGCTGCCGGGGCAATATGCGACCATGCCCGGCGCCTATCGCGTCGTGCAACAGACCGGGTCGGTCAATGCCGTGGCGAACCAGAATACCGTGTTGCCCGACGGCAGCGGCATCGCCGAAGGCTATTTCATCGACGGGCTCACCGGCGCGCATTCGGCTCAGACGACCTCGTTCCTGGTGCAGTCGGCAGCCGTGTGGGGACAATATTCGCAATACACGCTCACCAATGCGAACAGCTATTTCGCCAGTCAAGCGAGCGAGGCCGGAACGGCCGTGCCGCGCCTGCCGCAGGACGCCGGGCAATTGGCGCTCGCCGCCTCCAATGCGCTGACGCTCGGCGCGGTGCTTGAGACCGAAGCGGGTCCGGGCGGACAAGGGGCGCTGGTCGATATCGCCTCGCGCGACATCCAGATTACCGGCAATGGCGAAGCGGCCCTGCCGGGCTATGTGCAGATCGGCGCTGACGCGCTCGACCAACTCGGCGCAGCGAGCCTGCTGATCGGCGGCACACGCAGCCAGACCAGCGCCGGCGAAACGATCGACGCCACAGCCAATAGCGTGGTGGTGTCGAACGATGCCAGTGATCCTTTGACCGGTCCCGAGGTGATCCTCGTCACCAAGACGGATGCGCCGCAAGACGATCCGAATGCGCCGACCGGCCTGCTGGTCGAAAGCGGCAGCGTCATCGAAGCCGAAGGCGGTTCGCCGGGTAAGCCGGTTGCGATCACCATCGGCCAGAACGCCAACAGCGCCACCGGCGCGTCAGCGGTCAGCGGCGATGGCGCGCTGCTCGCCGTTTCCAATGGCGGCATCTTGCAGATCACCCGCGACGACCTGCCCGCCACTGCGCAGGGCCTGCTGACGGTGCAGGGGAACGTGACGCTGTCGGGCGGCCAAGGGCTGACCCTCGACGCCTCGGGCAACACTTTGGTCGATCCGGGCGCGGCGCTGAGCGGCCACGCGATCGCCGCCGACAGCGGGCTGATCACGTTTATCGACGGCAACACCACCTCCGCTGGCCTCTCCGGCATGGTCATCGGCGCCAACACGCTCGCGCAATTTGCCGATGCGAGTGAGGTGATCCTGCGCTCTTATGGGGCGATCGATTTCGAGGGCACTATCAATGTCGATGTGCCGAACAATCTCGAACTGAGCGCCGGTTCGTTCACGGACGGCGCGGCGGGCGATGCCGGTAACGTTTCGATCCATGCCGGGGTGCTGACGCTTTCGAACGATCTCGACGCGCCGGCCCCAACCTCGCTGGCCATGGGCGCCAGCAGCCTGACGCTGACGGCGGACGAGATCGACTTCGGCGCCGCCGGGCAGGCGGCGAGCACGTCGGCCTTCTCCGGCTTCGGTTCGGTTGCTGCGACGGCGGTGAACGGGATGGTCGGCCAGGGCGCGGGCACGTTCAACTTCGGCGCTCTGCCGGTGACATTGACGGCACCTTTGATCATCGCCGGCGCGGGCGGCAATGCAACGTTGAAGACCGGCGGTCTTCTGACGCTTCTCGCATCGGCCCCGGGTGGCACTTCATCGGCCGCGCAGGCCTTCGGCGGCGCCATCACGCTCGTCGGCGGTTCGGTTATCGACACGGCGCTGGTCGAAGCGGTCGCTGGCAATGTCAGCCTCGAAGCCACCTCGGGCGATCTCGACATCGACAATGGCGCAATTGTCGATGCGGCCGGCTTCACCAAACAATTCTTCGACACCGTGGCCTATGCGCCGGGCGGCAATATCAATCTGACCGCGGATGCGGGCGCGATCAATGTCGCAGGCGGCGCCGTGCTTGACTTTGCCGGGGCCCAGGGCGGCGGCGCGGCGGGCGCCATTACTTTGAATGCGCCGCAGGGCGCGGTGACCCTCCTTGGCACGCTGCAAGGCGGTGCTGTGGCGGGCACTCAAGGCGGCTCTTTCACGCTTAAGACCGGCGGCGCCGTCGATCTCGATACGCTGGCGGCGACGCTTGCCTCGAGCGGCGTGAACAAGCTGATCTCCGTGACCACGGGCGCCGGCAATCTCACGCTCTCGGCCGGCAATAATCTGACAGCGGCCAATGTTATCTTGACGGCCAATGGCGGGACGAGCCCGAACCCGAGCACCGGCAATGTGATCATCGACGGCACGATCAATGTGTCGGGTCCTGCCGCGGGCGAGATCGGTCTCTACGGCAAGAGCGGCGTCGATGTCGAAGGAACTTTGCTGGCGATCAGTACGACGCCAGGGCAGGCGGGCGGCGTGGTCGCTATCGGCACGACCGGCACGCCGGACGGCACGCTGAATACGGCCTATGGCTACGAGAATGTTTCGAGTGCGAGCTCGGGCACGATCACGATTGGCGCCAACGCCAAGATCGAGAATTGGGGCGGCCGCTACGGCATCTCGCAAAGCACGATGACGATCGGCCTCGGGAACCAAAGTCTCCAAACGCAACCCAATCTCGGTTTGATCGCGGGGGACACGATTGATGTGATCGACCGCAGGAACGGTGATTACATGGGAGGTGCCGTTGTCTCCTATAATTCGACGACCGGAGCGCTCGTCGTAAACGTGACGAGCGCCTCCGGCGTCGGCTCCCGCGACAACGCTTGGTCGATCAACGGTGTCGGCGGAACGATCTCGTTGCGCGCACCGCTGACCGAAGACGGCAATGTCAATATCTATATCTCGCCGGGCGCTCTCTTCACGGCACCCAGCGGCGTCGCGATCGAACCGTATGCGGTGTGGAGCACGACCGACAGCGGCACGACGCCCGCACAACAGGTCGGCGGCAGCGAGCATTTCGACGGCATCGTCGATCCCGCCGGCTGGTATGACGCCAACGGCAACCTCGTGGCCGGCACCTGGACCGACGAAGATGGCAATCCGCTGCCCGCGCCGACCAGTGCGGAATTGCAAACCTATCTGGAAAACGACTACTTCACGCCGACAAATGCCAATGCCGACCACAGCGGCTTCTATGGCTATCAGAGTGGCACCACGCCCGGCACATTGATGGGCTTCATCGAGAATCTGCCGCTCTCATCCAATGCGCAGACGTCTCTTCAGAGCTTCGCCCAATCGGATAACCTGCAAGGCATCTTGCAGATCCGTCCCGGCATCGACCTCGTCAATCCGGCGACGAGCGGCGTCAACGGCGGCAATATCACGGTGCTCACCAATTGGAATCTTGCCGCCGGCACCAGCTCGACCTCGCTCGCCTATCGCTATAACGGACAAGCGCCGGTCATCAGCTTCCTTGCTGGCAACGATCTCAAGATCGACGCCAGCATTACCGATGGATTCTACCAGCAGAATAATGGCGCTACGGTGAACAATGCGCCGGCGAACTATGTCAGCGATCTCTCCGCCTATAACGCCGCGGTCAATTATCTCGAGAACGACGCCATCTATGCCCCAGATGCGCCGTTGTGGCAGAGCGGCATCATTTACGAAGCCAGCAACGGCGACGCCGGCACTAACATTACCAGCGATCCCTATTACCAGGCGGTTCAAGCGCCGATATTCGGACAATCGTCCGCCTATTACGCGAATTACAATCTCTATATCGGGGACATAGGGAACGGCTCTAATCAGCAGGGCTGGGCCTATGACTATAATCAGGGCGACGGCATTTACGGCTATCAATCCTATTCCCCAAACGCCTTTGGCTCCGTGCCAAATCCGTCGTCCTACGGCACCTATACCGCTTATGCGGCCGCGTATCAGACGTGGCTGACGAGTAATTTCAACAGCGGGGTTCTCGGCACGGCAACACCACCACCGTTGCTGGCGCCGGGTGAAGGTGTGGGATTGGCGCCGCCCGGCAGTCTCCCGAGCAGCTACGCCGACTACAAAGCCTATTCGGGCGATTACACACAGTACGCGCAGGATTACACCGCCTATTACCTCTACGTTTACAGCGTGCAGGGCTCGTCTTCCGGTCCGCAATTGTTTTATGCACCGTTCGCGCCCGTCGGGGATACGAGCGAAGGGATCGCAGCAATGCCAGGCCCGAATAACAGCCCGTCGAACATGCCGACAGTCCCGAATCCCGCGGCTTTGGCGTCGGCGACTCTGCTTGGGGGCCCGAGTTCCTCCTATCGTTTCGTCGCAGGCGCTGATCTTGCCAGCGCCAATCCGCTTGCCGTGAGCGCAAGCCCCAATGGCAGTGTCGATTTCGACGGGCATTTCGCCGTCGCCAATGATTCGCCGCAAAGCGTTTTGACTGCCTATGTCTCGGGCGAAACCTTGCTATTTCCGACGACGGTGCGGACCGGCACCGGTTCGATCGACATTGCCGCCGCAGGCGATGTCGATTGGACCGACACCGCCGCGCCTGCGGCGGTCTATACCGCCGGTGAGCCGGCGCCCGGAACGACGGCAGATACCTCGGTTTCCTTGCGGCAGCCGCTAACGGGCACCAGCAGCAACTCTAATGTCGAATTGCTGGTCACGGGCCCCGTGCAGCCGGTGAACGCGGGCGATATTACGATCAGCGCCGGCGACAGCATTAACGGCGAGGAGGAGGTCTACGACACGACCGGCGCCGTGACCGGAAAGCCGGGCAGCTATATCGCGCAGTTTTGGTGGCAATGGATGGAGACCGGCAATGTCACAAATGGCGTCAATCAGATTGTCACGCAAAGCTCGATCAATTTCGCGGCTTTCGATCAGGGCGTGATGTCGGCCGGCGGCGATGTGACCGTCACCGCGAAGGGCGATATCGACGAGCTTTCCGTTTCTCTGCCGACGACCTGGAATATGTCCAATGGCGCGGTGGATATTTTGGGCGGCGGCAATCTCTCCGTGACCGCCGGGGGAAATATTCTGGGGGGTGCCTATTTCGTTTCGAATGGCACCGGGGCGTTGACGGCCGGCGGCGAGATTGGCTCGGCGTTCACCCTATCGACCATCGTGGCTGGACCGACCGGTGCGTTATACAGCGCGACGACGCCGATGGCGCCGCTGCTCGGTTACCAGAATACGACCTGGACGGTGACCGCGCGCCAGGATGCCGACATCGGCGGCGCCTACGATCCTTCCTACTCGTCATCGATCGGGTCAGGGGGGCCCGGAGACCTTCAAGCTCCGAGCAGCAGCTCGTCCTTGTCGATCTTTTCGACGGTGGGCAATGCGCAGCTCGACACCATGACTGCGCCATTTATAGACTCGATCGACGAAGGTGTTCTTCTGCCAGCGTCCCTCAGCATGACGGCGCTCGGCGGCGGTATTGAGATCGACAATGCCGCCGAGCTCTATCCCTCCGCCAACGGGCAGCTCACCTTGCTCGCCGATCAATCGATCAGCTTTGCAAATGATGTCACGGGTGGCTCCGATGGATATTTCGGCCTGATCGACGTTGACCCGTCGACGCTACCGTCGCCGCTCAATCCGAGCGCGCCGTTCGGGAAACCGCTGGAACCGACCCCAGCCGGCCTCGCGCGCTATGATCACGCGACGTCCCATGCGCAGAATGCCAATCCGGTGCGGATCTATGCCTTGAACGGCAATATCGTCGACGGAACCGAGGACAGTGACGGCTTTTACTACAATGAGCTTGTTCTGGAACCGAACAAGCCGGCTTTCATCGAAGCCGGCAACGACATCGTCAATCTGTCCTTCCTTGGCGAGAATTTCTATGCTTCGGACATCACGCGGATCGTTGCTGGGCACGATATCTATGATCCCGTGTTGGGGAGAGCGCCGACGCTCGATCCAAGTTGGGCGGATTATCTGACGCCGGCGTTGGAATTGGCCGGCCCAGGCTATTTCGATGTCGAGGCCGGGCGCAATATCGGGCCGCTCACCTCGGCGAACCAGTCCTTTCTGATCTTCCAGACTGGCGCCTACATGACCAGCATTCAGCAAACCGATATCGAAACCGGCATCCAGACCGTCGGCGATCTCGACAATGCCGCCCTGCCGGCGCAAAGCGCCAATATCTCGATCCTGTTCGGCGTCGGTAAGGGCATCAACGACACAGGCTTTGCGGCCGCCTATATCGATCCTTCGGCGCCGCCGATCCCAGGCATCCCGAACCTGTCGTCCGACCTCGTGACCTATGTCGAACAGATCGAAGCCGATGATCTGCGGCGGCGCGGCACGAACGGCAGCGTCGCGCAAATGACGCCCGAACAGGCCTGGGGGGTCTTCGAAACCTTGCCGCAATATCAGCAGCAGGCTTTCATCGATCAGCAGTTCTTCGCGATCCTCACTGAGGTCGGCGGCGACTACAACAATTCGGCAAGCGCCTATTATCACCAATACGCCCGCGGCTTTGCGGCCATCAACACGCTGTTTCCCGCGAGCTACGGCTACACGCAGAACAATTTGGGCGGCGGGACGAACGGCGCCAATCAATTGGTCGATACGGGTTATTTCGACATGCGCGGCGCCACGGTGCAGACGCAGGAGGGCGGCAACGTCAATATCCTCGGCCCGGGCGGCGAAATCCTCGTCGGCAGCGCCTCGGCGCCGCCCTACGTCATCGACGCGAGCAGTGGTAAGACCGTCGTCGGTCCGAACCAGCAGGGCATCCTCACGCTGGAGACGGGCGATGTCGACATTTTCAGTGACGAAAGCTTGCTGCTCGCGCAAAGCCGCATCTTCACCGAGCAGGGCGGCGGCATGACGATCTGGTCGTCGAACGGCGACATCAATGCCGGCGAGGGCGCCAAGACGACATCGGACGTGCCGCCGCCGCTCTATAAGGAAGACCCGGACGGCTATTTCACGATCGATGCCAAGGGACAGGTGAGCGGCGCCGGCATCGCCACGCTCCAGACGATCCCGGGCGCGGCGCGCGGCGACGTCTATCTGATCGCACCACGCGGCACGGTCGATGCGGGCGCCGCGGGCATCCGCGTCTCGGGCAATCTCGACATCGCGGCATTGCAGGTGCTCAACGCCTTCAACATCCAGGTGCAAGGCGTGACTCAGGGCATCCCCACCGCGACTGCGCCGAATATCGGCGCGTTGGACAATGCCTCCGCGGCCTCGGGCGCCGCGACCAAGGCGATAACCTCAACCGGGCAGGGCAATCATGCGGCGGCGCCGGCCTCGATCCTCATTGTCGAAATCGAAGGCTATGGCGGGGGCGACGGCCAACCCGACCAGCAGCCGCAAGAGGACAATCAAAAGAACAAGCGGCAAAGCTACAATCCCAGCAGCGCGCTCCAGCTTGTCGGCAATGGCCCGCTCAACGACTCGCAGCGGCGGGCGCTGACGGAGGATGAAAAGGCCAATCTCAACAAGCCGTAGCGGACGGCTTCAACCTGCGCGTCGCGCCACGCGCGACCTGTAGGCTTATGGCGACGAGGAGCGTCGATCCAAGTCCGACGCTCGCGTTGCCGGGGCATACCGGAGGTTGCGATGAGGTATAAGGATCAGCGCCGCGTGCTCCCGATCGCAACAGGCCGCATCCGCTCCGACAGTTTATCTCACATCAATGTGAGGTTCGCTTGAGCGCCTGTCACAATGAAGTTGCCGCACCGATGTACATTCACTTGCTAGGTGGTTCGGCCGGATCGAATTCCTTCTAACAGCCAGTCATAAACCGGCTGCGATCGGCGGCGGCATTCAATACCTGAAGATCATGCTTGTGCGCGACCGGCGCGCATTAAGCCATCTATGTCTGCCTTAACACCTGGTGTGGGCAATGAGCGTCGTCGCTCGTCCGAATTTCATCAATGACCCAGCGCACGCAACGCAATCGATGCCACAAGCATCAGGTGGAGTTCAATCATGAAGACAATAGTGATCAGCCGTCTCGGCCCGTCTTGGCCATTGCTCAAGAAAAGATGCGTGTCGAGCGCACTCTTGGCTTTCGTTGTATGCACGTCGTTCTGGACCAGCGCAGCAATGGCGCAGGTGTCCGTATGGACCCCGCAACAGAAGATCCCCGGAATCGGCTCGTCCAGCGGCCCGTCGCTAGCTGCGTACGGAGGCAAGCTCTTCATGGCCTGGAAGGGCGCGGGCAATGACGACGGTATCTACCTGTCGAGTTCTGCCGATGGAAAGGGCTGGGCTTCGCAACAAAAGATCCCCGGAATCGGCTCGTCCAGCGGCCCGTCGTTGGCTGCGTTAGGAAGCACGCTCTTCATGGCCTGGAAGGGCGCCGGCGATGATGAGGGCATTTACCTGTCAAGTTCAATTAACGGGCGGGTTTGGCCAGGCCAACGAAAAATTCCCAACATTGGCTCAGCGGCCGGCCCAGCTTTGACGGGGTTGGGAGACAAACTGTTTATGGCGTGGAGAGGGGCGGGCAAAGACCAGGGCATCTACTGGTCAAGCTCGCGTGACGGAAGGAGCTGGGCGGCTCAACAAAAGATTCCTGGGATAGGCTCATCCATGGGGCCTTGCCTCACGGTCTTTGGCGGCAAGCTCTTTATGGCGTGGAAGGGCGCCGGCGATGACCAGGGCCTTTATTGGTCAAGCTCAGCCGATGGGCAGAGCTGGTCGGGCCAGCAAAAAATTCCCGGCGTGGGTTCGTCCGTCGGCCCCTCCTGTGCGGCGCTCGGTGAGCAGCTTGTCATGGCTTGGAAAGGTGATCAGGACGGCATTTATTTGTCGAAATTCAATTGGGCGGCTTGGACGCCTCAACAAAAAATCCCTGATGTCGGCACCGCCTCTCGTCCGTCCCTGGCAGCGTTTGAGAATCCGCTGTTCGCAGCCTGGAGGGGCGCCGGCGATGACCAAGGAATTTACGTCTCCTCAAGCGATCCGCTGATCTACATCTATCACGGGTGGCACATTGACCTGACGCGGGCGAGAGGCAGGCAGACTGACGAGGAGATGATCAAAGCCGTCGATAAGCAACTCAATCTCGTCGAAGGCGTGAATCTAAGACCGCAGATCGTCGATTTCATGCGGACGATCAAACTTTGGGCAAATCCCGCCCTCGATCCTCACTGGGGAGCGGCTCATTATAACAGAGCCACAGGCGTCGACTTTCGCGTGAGGGAACTCGATCCCCAAAAGCCGATCCTCCTGCACGAGCTCCTGCATGCTTACCACGACCAGAAATTGGGACGTGGCAATCAGGACATCTTGAACTTTTGGGGCGAGGCGAAAAGCTGTGTTAAAAGAGTCGATCAGGGAACCGAGCCTTGTTGGCCAAGCGGCTCCTATATGTTGACAGATGCTTTCGAATTTTTCGCGACGACGGCCAGCGTTTATCTCGACGGCGATATCGAGCGGCCACCTCATTCAAAGGAAGAGCTCTGCAAGAATCTCCAGAGCTATTGCGTTTGGCTGAACGCCAACCTTCGATGATCGGCCGATCGGGATCTTAAGAGATCAAAAAATCCAACACAGTCGGGGCGCGGCTTGTTTTGTGCCCCGACATTCCGGTTCTGGAGCCCGCGCCTTTCTCACTGTGCATTGAATTGCCTCGATTGTCCTCTGAAGGCGCATCCTGACGCTTGGTGCATGACAGCCGGACGTCAAAATTCCAATGTCTCGATGTTTGAGAATTGAAGGCAAACTGGAACTTTGCTATCGTATTCCAGCTTAGCTACCACAAGCGATGAGAAGATCGTGTCCCACGATTGGATCGAGGCAGTCGCGACAGCGATATCTGCGGTTCTAGCGCTTATCGCTGTGATCATATCGATCGTAGCGCTACGCCGGCAGGAGCGCTTGGAGACAAAACTAGCTAAGCAGCGCGAGGACTTTGATAAAGGGCTCGCGCAAACGGAAAGACTTTACTCACAGCGCGCTGCCTTGTTTGATCTCTGGAAGTACATTTCCGAGTTAAGCGAAGTCAGCCCGCGAAGCCCAATTACCCCAGATATCTTAAAGGCGGTCAATGCGCTTGAGTTAGTAGCGCTTTGCTGCGAAGGCGGCATCGTCGATCCAGATCTGGTGCGTCGGACTTTCAGGAACACTTACATCCACCTTTACGATCAAATTGATCTGGTCATACAAGTGCCCGGCCTCAACAAGAGCGGAAGAAAGCTGCTTGAAGAGAATCCCGCTGCATTGAAGCTCTATAAGGAGTTTAAGGAGGAGATTATGCTGCAAGGGCAGTTAAAACCAATTGGAGCTTAAGATGACCGAATCACGAGGGAAAGAAACGTCGGTCGCGGAGCAACGAATTGCTTTGGCGCTGATCGTCGAAGTGCAAAACAAAGCAGAACCGAAGGTCGAATATCGTTTTAACGATGGCAAGAATATTTTCGTCGTCAATGTCAGACGTGCGGCTATTGAGCCTAATGAATATATTGGAACGTATGTCAGCCTGGGGCCGCCAGGGGAAAAATGCGAATGTTGCGACGGTTCCGGTAAGCGTCTTAAGGTACAGGAGGAAACGAAACTAAGCGCTGATTATAAAGGAGCCGGTGGTTGACGCTTATGCATATGCGCAGCTTCGCTTTGAGCGATCAGCGCTCTTTCTACGCTTCTTTTTGTTCATTGCGCGTCGGTATTGATGCCCGTTTGATCGGCTTTGCTAAAAACGCCCCGAGTCCGGGGCGTTCTGGATTGCAGCCTAAATATGCTTCCATTTGTAGACGCACATTTAGTTCACAGCGGACAAACTATGCTTTGCGTTACAGGTAGCAGCAGAAGACACGCCTAGCTACACCCCGTCGTTGCTCCACACGTATCGCACTTCAGGCACGTCCCGTTGCGCACGAGCGTAAAATTGTTGCACTCGGGGCAGGCTTCGCCGGTATAGCCTTTCATCCGCGCTTCGGTGCGCCGGTCGGCGACCGCCGTTTGCTCCGAGGCGACCGACCAGTCGAGTTCGCCGAGCTCCGCCTCGATCTCGTTTTCGAGATTCTTCTTGAGCGCCGTCGCCGGTGCGCCGCTGCCGGCTTGCACCAGCATCAGCTTGTCGGCCTTGTTGCGGACGAAGCCCTTCGAGACATAACGCGAGCTTTCCGGCGCGCGGCTCTGCGCCTCGCCCTTGCCGATCACGTCATGGCCGATGTCGCTCTGGTCGATATGGGCAAGGTCGTTGCGGCCAAGATAGGAGATCGCGAGTTCGCGGAACACATAGTCGATGATCGAGGTCGCGTTCTTGATCGCGTCATTGCCCTGCACGAGGCCCGCCGGCTCGAAGCGGGTGAAGGTGAAGGCATCGACATATTCTTCGAGCGGCACGCCATATTGAAGACCGACCGAGATGGCGATGGCGAAATTGTTCATCAGCGAGCGGAAGGCGGCGCCTTCCTTGTGCATGTCGATGAAGATTTCGCCGAGCCGCCCATCGGCATATTCGCCGGTGCGCAGATAGACCTTGTGGCCGCCGACGACCGCCTTCTGCGTATAGCCCTTGCGCCGGTCGGGCAGGCGCTCGCGATCGCGCAGCCGCTCGACCCGTTCGACAATGCGCTCGACGATCTTCTCCGCGACGATAGTGGCGCGGGCGGGAACATTGGCGGCGACGAGCGCCTCGACGGCTTCGTCCTCCTCATCCTCCTCGTCGGCGATCAACTGACTGTTGAGCGGCTGCGAGAGCTTCGAGCCGTCGCGATAAAGCGCATTGGCCTTCAGCGCCAGGCGCCAGGAGAGCATGTAAGCCTCCTTGCAATCCTCGACCGTGGCGTCGTTCGGCATATTGATCGTCTTGGAGATCGCGCCGGTGATGAAGGGCTGCGCCGCCGCCATCATGCGGATATGGCTCTCGACCGAGAGGTAGCGCTTGCCGATCCGCCCGCAGGGATTGGCGCAATCGAAGACGGGATAATGCTCGGGCTTCAGATGCGGCGCGCCTTCGACCGTCATCGCGCCGCAGACGTGCAGATTGGCGGCTTCGACATCGGCCTTGGAGAAGCTGAGGAAGGTGAGCAGGTCGAACGCCGGATCGTCGAGCTTTTCTTCCGGCACATGCAGAGTGTTGACCAGGAAGTCGGCGCCGAGCGTCCATTTGTTGAAGACGAATTTGATGTCGAAGGCCGAGGCCAGCGCCTTTTCTACCGCCTCGATCTTGGCGTCGGTGAAGCCCTTGGCCTTGAGGCTTGTCGGATTGATCGCCGGCGCCTGGCGCAGCGAAGCATGGCCGACGGCATAGACCTCGATCTCGGCGATCTCCGATTCACGATAGCCGAGCGCGCGCAGGCCTTCCGGCACGGCGCGGTTGATGATCTTGAAATAGCCGCCGCCGGCGAGCTTCTTGAATTTGACGAGGGCGAAGTCGGGCTCGATGCCGGTCGTGTCGCAATCCATGACAAGGCCGATCGTGCCGGTCGGCGCGACGACCGAGACCTGCGCATTGCGATAGCCGAATTGCTCGCCGAGCGCGACGGCCTTGTCCCAGGCGGCAATGGCATGGGTGCCGAGCGCCGCGTCGCGAAGCGCCGAGCGATCGAGCGGCACGGGGGCGATGGCGAGCTTCTCGTAACCCGCGGCTTCGCCGTGCGCGGCACGGCGATGATTGCGCATGACGCGTAGCATCGGCTCGCGATTGTCGGCAAAATTGGCGAAGGCGCCAAGCTCGCGCGCCATCTCGGCCGAGGTCGCATAGGAAATGCCGGTCATGACCGCCGAAAGCGCGGCGCAGATGGCGCGGCCTTCCTCTGAGTCATAGGCAATGCCCGAAGACATCAGCAGGCCGCCGATGTTGGCATAGCCGAGGCCCAGCGTGCGATATTCATAAGAGAGACGGGCGATCTCCTTCGACGGGAACTGCGCCATCAGCACCGAGATTTCGAGCACGATGGTCCACAGCCGCACGGCATGCTCATAGGCCTCGATGTCGAAGATTTTCGTCTGCGGATCGCGGAACGGCAGCAGGTTCAACGAGGCCAGATTGCAGGCCGTGTCGTCGAGGAACATATATTCGGAGCAGGGGTTCGACGCGACGATCGGGCCGGCCGCCGGGCAGGTGTGCCAGTCGTTGATCGTCGTGTGATATTGCAGGCCGGGATCGGCCGAGGCCCAGGCGGCATAGCCGATCTTCTCCCACAGATCGCGCGCCTTCAGCGTCTTGTGCGCCTTGCCGTCGGTGCGCCGGATCAGCGTCCAATCCTCATCGGCCTCGACGGCGCGCAAGAACGCATCGGTGAGGCGCACCGAATTGTTCGAGTTCTGGCCGGACACCGTGAGATAGGCGTCGGAATCCCAGTCCGTCGTATAGGTGTCGAAGGCAATGTCCTTATAGCCTTGGCGCGCAAACTGGATGATCTTCTTGATCATGCCATCCGGCACCGAGGCTTTACGCGCGAGCTTGATCTCTTTCTTGAGCGCCGGGTTCTTCTCCGGCTCGAAGCAATCGCCGTTGGGGCCTTCGCAATTGACGCAGGCGCGCAGAATGGCTTTCAGCGCCTTCTTGACGACCTTGGAGCCGGCGACGAGAGCGGCGACCTTCTCCTCTTCCTTCACCTTCCAGTTGATATAGGCCTCGATATCGGGGTGATCGACATCGACGACGACCATCTTGGCGGCGCGGCGCGTCGTGCCGCCCGATTTGATCGCGCCCGCGGCGCGGTCGCCGATCTTCAAGAAGGACATGAGGCCGGAGGATTTGCCGCCGCCGGAGAGCTTTTCGTTCTCGCCGCGCAGCTTGGAGAAATTCGAGCCGGTGCCGGAGCCGTATTTGAACAGCCGTGCCTCGCGCACCCACAGATCCATGATCCCGCCTTCGTTGACGAGATCGTCGGCGACCGACTGGATGAAGCAGGCATGCGGCTGCGGATGCTCGTAGGCCGACTTCGACTTCACGAGCTTACCGGTTTCGTAATCGACGTAATAATGGCCCTGGCTCGGGCCGTTGATGCCATAGGCCCAGTGCAGGCCGGTGTTGAACCATTGCGGCGAATTGGGCGCGGCGATCTGCTTCGCCAGCATGAAACGCAATTCGTCGTAGAAGGCCTGGGCGTCGGCTTCGGTGTCGAAATATTTGCCCTTCCAGCCCCAATAGGTCCAGGCGCCGGCGAGCCGGTCGAAGACCTGGCGGGCGGAGGTTTCGGAGCCGGATCGCTCGGCCTTCGGCAGCTCTTCCAGCGCCTCGTCGTCGGCGGCGCGGCGCCACAGAAATTCGGGGACGTTCGGCTCTTCGACAGGCTTCAGCCGGGCCGGAACGCC
Source organism: Pseudomonadota bacterium (assembly GCA_040756295.1). Lineage (GTDB taxonomy): Bacteria > Pseudomonadota > Alphaproteobacteria > Rhizobiales > Beijerinckiaceae > Methylovirgula. The sequence continues at coordinate 264,914 of JBFLZN010000005.1, forward strand.
GGCCTTGCGGAAATATTTCTGCGCCAGCACGTCGGCCGCGACCTGGCTCCAGCTAGCGGGCACTTCGATGCCGTCGAGCGCAAAGACGGTCGAGCCGTCGGGATTGCGGATTTCACTGCGGGTGGTGCGAAACGCGATCGCCGCATAAGGCGATTGGTTCTCTTTGGTGTAGCGCCGCTCGATTCGCATGGTCCCCATCGCCCTTTTGGTGTCTGCCACACGGGAAGCCCCGTGCCCCTGAAGTCACAGCGCGCGGCCCTTTCGGCTGGTTTCTCCGATTCTGCGCCTCGCGTGACTTGAGCCTACCGCGGCCGTCGGGCCCGTCAAGCCCTTGTGTCTGGCGATGATGCCAACACAAAATATTGTGCAAAGTCTTAAAATTTCAAGTTTGCGCGCCGGAGATAAATCTTGACGCGAAGGGCGTTGCGCCGCAATCGCCGCGGGTGCCTTGCGCCGGATGATCCGCGTTATCCCCACGATCAACAGGCGCAAGCGGAATCATCCACAGAATGACCGGGTCCGGCCGAACGATCGAGTCCAAAACATGGGCGGAGCTTGCGTCTAGCGCGTCGGACGTTCGAATTGAATCGCTCGGCGCTTTTAAGTCTTTCTCATCGCATCGGATTGGCCCGAAAACCGCTTCGCACTTTTCGGTCCGATGCTCCGGGGCCGGTGGACAATTGCCGCGCGATGGGCATATTTGCGCCGCAGCACGGCTTTCGGAGCGCCCCATGGCGTGGCTCACGCGGATCTTCACCTGGTGGCAAGGCGCCACGCTCAACACGCTCGTCCACACTTGGCGGACGGGGGAGCTGGTTGGCACCGACGAATTCGGCAACCGCTATTATCGCACACGCGGCGGCGCGATCGATCCGGCCCTCGGCTTCGAGCGCCGCTGGGTGATCTACAACGGCTATGCGGAAGGCTCGGCGACGCCGCCCGGCTGGTATGGCTGGCTGCATCACACGACCGACGTGGCGCCGCCCGATGACAATTATAAGCCGCGCGAATGGCAATTGCCCTATGAGCCCAATCTCACCGGCACGCCGCTGGCGTGGCGTCCGCCGGGCTCGACGCTGGCCTCTGGCGTGCGGCCGCCGGCCACCGGCGATTATGAGGCGTGGACGCCCTAGCGGCAGCGCGGATCGGTTTGTCCAGATTGGCGTTGTGTTTGAGACACATCCAGGAAAGAAGCGGATTCCTAAAACTTAATTTAGGGCTCTAGCTGTATTAGTGTCGATATAGCTTGCCCCGCCTGCGCAGAGATCGCAGGAGGGGGCTTTATCAATGACAATCGTATGTTCCAGCGTCGGCCGTGCGGCCGCGCGAAAGATGGTATTTTGCCTTGGTGCTGCGGCGGCGATCGCCGCCGGCACGGCGGCGGCGCAGGCGGCCGATTTGCCGGACAACACTGCGCCACCGATCTTCACCAATGCGTCGCCGACCGATCCAATCACCGATTATTTTCTGCATTGGCAGGATCGCGTGCATGAAGCCCAGGCGACGCAGCCGCACTGGATGACGCCGATCGCAACCGTCACGCCGCGCCTCGAGCAGGAGATTCGCTTCGACACGCAATTCCAGCAATTGGGCACGGGTGGGCAGCTCACCAATATCGACGGCGGCAAAGGCCTCGAATTGATTCCCACGACCATGAACGAAATTTTGATCAACGCGCCCGCCTATGAGGAGCGCTCGATCAAATCGCCGGCGCATGGATTCGCCGATTGGAACTTCCTGACCATCAAGCAGCGCATCCTCAGCGCGCCCGAGGACAAGGGCAATTACATCTTCACGGCGTTCCTCGGTGTGCAGGCGCCGATGCTCGCATCGCCTTTCACCAGCAAGGCCTGGGTGATCACACCGACCCTGGCAGGCGGTAAAGGCTGGGGCGATTTCGACATCCAGGCAACCGTCGGCGCGCCGATTCCGACGTCGCATGAATCGATCATCGGCACCTCATTGGTGACCAATGTCGCGTTCCAATATCACTTCCTCGAATATTTCTGGCCGGAACTCGAGTTCAACGACACTTATTGGTTCGACGGCCTGCAACGCGCGCACCGCAACCAGCTCTTCCTCACGCCGGGCATCGTTTTCGGCCGGTTCGCGCTCGGCAATGGGCTGAAGGGGATTATCGGCGTCGGCTATCAGTTCGCGCTCGATCCGCAGCCGCCGGTGCTGACACCGGCTTTGACGCCGACCTACGATCATGCGGTGATTTTGACGAGCCGCCTCGCGTTCTGATCGGGTAGCTAATGGAAATGAGCGGCAATCGAACCCCGATTGCCGCTTATCTTTTGCGCTCACGACAATGGCGATGACGTCTTTGGCGGTATCGTCAAAGGCCCGGGGCGCGCCACGCGCTAATAGGAACTGTCATATGAATATGACGCGCTTCCGCTGTTATCCGTTTTCGTAAGCGCAGCGGTCACACAGACTGTTACCTGCACGCTACAGCGCGCGGCAAACGAACATAAGCGGCGCGGCGCGTTGGCAACCCGGCCAGCAAGAAAAACCATTTCAGTGTAGCAGGTTAGATGTACCGCGGAAAGCATTTATAAAATTATTTTTAAGAAACCAGCGCCGAACTGTCACAAAAGTCCAGCCTCACAGCAATATCGACGAGTATGGTTGAAACGAGCTTACCGGCAGGAATCAGCTCGTAAACCTTCTCGGGGGTATCCAGTGAAAAGAATTTCAACGTTCAGCGACGACGCGTCCGCGCTGCCGCCCGCTTCGGGCCCGGCCGGAGTCGCGCGTCGACACGGCGGCATCGGCCGCCACCTTTTGAGCGGCGCCGCTCTTGTCGCGCTCCTCGCCACGGGCAGCGTCGCTGCCAAGGCGGACGATTCGAACGCCGAACTCGCAGCCGAGATCCACGCCCTGAAGGCGCAGCTCCGGCACCTTGAGGCGAAGGTCGATCGGCACAGCGTGCAGATCCACCAGGTGCAGGTCAAAGCCAGCACCTATCAGGCGAACGCCGCTGCTCCGTATGAGCCGCCGGCGCCGTGGGACAAGAAGTTTCACCTGAACGGCATCACGATCACCCCCGGCGGCTTCATCGCGGCGGAAGGTGTGTTCCGTACACGCACGACGGAAGGCGACTTCAGCCCGGCTTTCGGCAGCTTGCCGGAATACAACAACCCGCTGGCGCATACGAACGAACTGCGTGGCACGGCGCGTCAGTCGCGCTTCTCGCTCTTGGTCCAGGGCAATTTCAATCCCGACACGCTGATTTCGGGCTACGGCGAGTTCGACTTCCTTGGCGCCGGCGTTACGCCGAACTCCAACGAAAGCAACTCCTATCAGCCGCGTGTCCGTCATCTGTACTTGACGGTCGATTGGATGGGCGAAGGCTTCCACCTCCTCGCCGGTCAGACCTGGTCGCTGTTGACGCTGAACCAGAAGGGCATCACGCCGCGCAACGAAGACATTCCGCTGACGATCGACGCACAATACGTCTCGGGCTTCACCTGGGCGCGCCAGCCGCAGCTTCGTTTGACCAAGAACTTCGGCGATCAGTTCTGGCTCGCTGCTTCGGCCGAAATGCCGCAGACGACGAGCTGCACCGGCGGCTTCAGCTTCGGCAACGGCGGCACGGCCAGCGCCAACACGCCGGTCACCGCGGTCAACGGCAACGGCGTTGTTTGCGACACCGTCGGTTCGACCAGCGGCTCCAGCGTGCTGAACAACACGACCTATTATTCGCTCAATCATATTCCGGACGTCGTCGCCAAGGCGGCGTGGGAGCCGAATTTCGAAGGTCACGCTGTCCACTTTGAAGCCATGGGTCTCTACTCCGACGAGTACGACTTTGTGCAGCAAGGTGTGACGACTGCGGCGCCGTCGGTCTTCAATACCCGCCACGACACCACGGGTTGGGGCGCCGGCGGCGGCTTGACGGTGGCTGTCGTTCCGAAACTGCTCGACCTCCAGGGCTCGGGCATGATCGGCCGCGGCATCGGCCGCTATGGCTCAGGCCAGCTCGCCGACTCGTCGTTCAATCCGGACGGTTCGCTTGATCCGCTGCCGGAAGCGATGTTCCTCGGTGGTGCGGTGCTTCACGCGACGCCTCAGCTTGATCTCTATGCCTACGGCGGTGAGGAGCGCATCCTCTCCAGAGACGATACCTCGCAGGGCACGGGCTACGCCGCCCTGAACCTCCAGAACACGGGCTGCTACATCGTCAACGGAACCTGCCAAGGCAAGGTCCGCGACGATTGGGAAATCACCGCTGGTTTCTGGGATAAGGTCTACCAGGGCGACATGGGCTCGGTCCGCGTCGGCCTGCAATATGCCTATGTCCAGGACGATCTGTTCCCGGGTTCGGGCATTACGACGGCCCAAGCCCATCTGCCCGGTGCTTTGGCGCCGAACAGCCCGGTCCACTTCAACAACAACGAAGTCTACGCTTCGCTGCGCTACTATCCGTTCGATCCGGCGCCGCCGGCGCCGCCGTTGGTCACGAAGTACTGATCAACTTCAACGGCCTGAAACAAAAATGGAAAGCGGGCTTAGGCCCGCTTTTCTTTTATCTGCTTGTGGTCGTTGCCAGACTTTGCCTTGACCATAGAATTCCTAAATACTTTTTTATACAGCTGACATTCAAATGCTGAATATTAAAAGCTTTTTTAGGTGGCATCTAGAACTGCATAGCCTTTTTTCTGCACTGCGTGCGGAGTTTTGTTATAAATCGGGCGTTAATTTCGTCGTCTGCCCAAGCGGATGAGCGGAGTCCTTTTTCAAATGCTTCATGGAACGGGAGCGATGGCCGCCGGTATTTCTGAGGCCTCGGATCGTCCGGCGGTTTTGCTGATCGAAGATGAGTTTGAAACGGCGAAGGAAGTTTCGTTAGCCTTGGAGCGCCAAGGCTACGCTGTCCGGATTGCCGATTCCGTCCATCAGGTCGCAGACGCCATGCGCATCCACGCGCCGGCGGTGATGGTGATCGACCGCATGCTGCACGGCACCGACGTGCTGCCGATGCTCGAAACCTGGCGCAACGAGGGCAACCGCGTTCCGGTGATCGTCGTGAGCGCGCTGTCTTCCGTCGACGATCGCATCCGCGGGCTGAAGGCCGGCGGCGACGATTATCTGATCAAGCCCTTTTCGATCGACGAGCTCGTCGCACGGGTCGAGGTTTTGCGGCGGCGGGCGGCCGATGCGCGGATTTCCGTCCTTCGGGTCGGGCCGCTGACCATGGATCTCATCGAGCGGACCGTCCGGCGGGAGGAGCGCGAGCTCGACCTTCTGCCGCGCGAATTCGAGCTTCTCGAATATTTCATGCGCCATCCGAGTCAGGTCGTCACCCGCGCCATGCTTTTGACCGACGTCTGGAACTTCAAAACCCTACCGCAGACCAATGTCGTCGATGTCCATATCGGCAAGCTGCGGCGCAAGGTCGACGGCAAGGGCGAAACCCCGCTGATCGAAACGGTCCGGGCGACCGGATTTATGCTGCATGGGGATCGCTGAGCTTCTCCGCTCGACGGCCTTTCGTTTGGCTGTCGTTTTTGCGGTGGTCGTGACGCTCGCAACTTCGGCAGTCTTCGGCTTCGTCTATTGGCATGTCGCCAATTGGGACATGATGCGGGCACAGACGTCGCTCGTCGACGAAGTCGACAAAGCCTCGGCCGAGCCGACCGCGCAATTGATGCCTGAACTGGAGCGGCGGCTGACGCGCGATTTGCGTCAGGTCGAATATGTCGGTCTTTTCGATGCTCAGGGCCGGCATGCCTACGGCAATGTGATGGCCTTGCCGTCAATTCCGCTCGACGGCAGCGCCCATATCATTTGGACGACGATGCCGGACGGGACCGGCAATGAATCGGCGTTCTTCGTCGGCCGCGCCCGGCCGGATGGCGGCACCCTGATCATGGGCCGCAGCCTCTATGAGATTCACGCGCTCCAGCAATCCATTCTGCGTGCCCTGGTGATTGGGATCGGCCCGACGATCCTGCTCTCCCTCGTCGCCGGCATCGTCTTGAGCCTGCGGGCGGCGCGCCGGCTCAACGCCATCCATCTTGCCATCGAGCGGGTGATCAAGGGCGATTTGCTCGAGCGCCTGCCGGCCAGCCGGGTTCCCGACGGGATCGACGAGGTTGTCCGTTCGGTCAACCGGATGCTGGACGAGATCACCCGCCTCATGAACCAGCTCAAGCAGGTTGGTGACAATATTGCCCATGATCTGCGCACGCCTTTGACCGTCGCGCATATCCGGCTCGAGCGGGCGCTGGACGAGCCGGCGGACGAGCTGCGCGTGACTGCGCGCCAGATTCTTGTCGATCTCAATCGTGCTCTGACGACGGTCACGGCGCTGCTCCGCATCTCGGAACTCGAAAGCGGGCTGCAGCGCAGTTCGTTTGCGCCGCTCGATCTCGTCAAGCTCTCCCGCGACATTGTCGAGTTTTACGAGCCGCTCGCCGAAGCGAAATCGATCGCCCTGACGCTGCAGGCGCCCAACAAGGCTCCGTTCGTCGGCGATCAAGACTTGCTGCACGAAGCGCTCACGAACCTCATCGACAATGCGATCAAGTTCACGCCGAAAAACGGCCATGTGCAGATGTCGGTCGAAAACACGCCGAATGGACCGCGCGTCGAAATTCGTGATAGCGGGCCGGGGATTTTGCCCGAGGACCGGGACAAGATTTTCAAACGTTTTTATCGCGCCGCCGCGACGGGACATTTGCCGGGCAATGGTCTTGGCCTGAGCATGGCGGCAACGATTGCGGAAGTGCACGGGCTGACGCTGCGGCTCGGCGAAGCCTCGAGCGGCGCCTGTTTTGAAATCGTGCCGCCATCGCGCAAGGATGGCGAAACCGCGCGGGCACAAAGCCGCCGCCAAACGCCTCACATCATCGATGCGTAGATTAAGTCTCTGAAATCAAATTTTTATTTAGTACCTAGGGCTTCGGCGCTGCACTAATATCCCGCCCATCGTACTTGGCACCGCCGAGCACGGTGGGATTTCGTGTATGCGGCGCCAGGCTGCGCTCGGCATGTTTCCCGATCTGCGTCGCACGCGGATCAAAGCCCAAGATTCGACCTTTACGTTGACGACTGAGGAGCTGCTTAAACAGCATGATCGGTATTGTCAGGATCGCGCTGCAGCGTCCCTATACGTTCGTCGTCATGGCGATGCTGATCCTGATCTTCGGCGTCATGGCGTGGATCAAGACTCCGACGGACGTTTTTCCAGATATCGGCATCCCCGTCGTCAGCGTCGTCTGGACCTATAACGGCCTGCCGCCGGACGATATGTCGGGCCGCGTGATCTATTATTACGAACGCACCCTGAGTTCGCAGGTCAACGATATCCAGCATATCGAGTCCCAGTCGTTGACCGGCTACGGCATTGTGAAGGTTTTCTTTCAGCCGAGCGTGAACATCAACACGGCCATCGCCCAGGTGACGGCCGCGTCGCAGACGGTGCTCAAATTCCTGCCGCCGGGCATTACGCCGCCTTACGTTCTGCTCTTCAACGCTTCGAGCGTGCCGGTCCTGCAGCTTGCTTTGTCGAGCAACAGTCTCTCGCAGGCGCAATTGTTCGATTACGCGCAGAATTTCATCAGGCCGCAGCTTGCGATCGTCGCCGGCGCCGCCATTCCTTCGCCCTATGGCGGCAAGGTGCGCCAGGTGCAGGTCGATATCGACCAGCAGAAACTGCAATCCTATGGGCTTTCGGCGCAGGATGTCGTGAATGCGCTCGCCGCGCAAAATCTGATCATCCCGATGGGCACGCAAAAGATCGGCCGGTTCGAATATGTCGTCTCGATGAACGACGCGCCGCAGTCGATCGATGAGCTCAACCGGCTGCCGATCAAGCGGATCGGCTCCAGCATCGTCTATATGAGCGATGTCGCCTTCGTTCACGATGGCGCGCCGCCGCAGATCAATATCGTGCGCGTCGACAGCGCGCATGCCGTCTTGATGACGATTCAGAAGGCCGGCACGGCATCGACCCTCGATGTCATCAACGGCGTCAAAAACCTGCTGCCGAAGATCCGCGCATCGCTGCCGCCGGGCCTTGAGATCAAGGCCGTCGGCGATCAGTCGGCCTTCGTTCAATCCTCCGTCGATGCGGTGTTGCGCGAAGGCGCTATCGCCGCGGCGCTGACCGGGCTGATGATCCTGCTCTTTCTCGGCAGTTGGCGCTCGACGCTCATCATCCTGATTTCGATCCCGCTGGCGATCCTCGGCGCCATCGCGGCGCTGTCGGCGACCGGCGAGACGATCAATGTGATGACGCTTGGCGGCCTGGCGCTCGCGGTCGGCATCCTGGTCGACGATGCGACGGTCACGATCGAGAACATCAATTGGCACCTGGAGCAGGGCAAGGAGATCGAGGTCGCGATCCTCGACGGCGCGCGGCAGATCGTCATCCCGGCGACCGTCTCGCTTCTGTGTATCTGCATCGTCTTCGTGCCGATGTTCGGCCTCGGCGGCGTTTCCGGCTATCTGTTCCGGCCGATGGCCAAGGCCGTCGTCTTCGCGCTTTGCTTCTCCTATCTGCTGTCGCGCACATTGGTGAATACGATGGCGCGCTTTCTGCTCGCCGCCCAGGCCAGCCACCATCACGACAACGCGCACCTGGCCGGCACGCCGCATAGCCACAATCCGCTCGTGCGGTTTCAGCGCGCGTTCGAGCATCGGTTCGAGAATTTTCGCGGCGGCTATCGCCGCGTGCTGGAGCTCGCGCTGGCGCGGCGGCGTGTCTTTTTAGTCGGATTCATGTGCGTCGTCTTCGTGTCCTTCGGGCTCGTGCCGTTTCTCGGCCAGAACTTCTTTCCCTCGATCACATCGGATCAGATCAAGCTGCACATCCGCGCCCAGACCGGCACGCGGATCGAGGAGACGGCGGCGCTGTCTGACAAGATCGAAGCTTCGATCCGCGATCTGCTTCCCGGCGGCGTCGTTTCGATCGTCGACAACATCGGCCTGCCGATCAGCGGCATCAACATGGCCTATGCCAATTCCGGCAGTATCAGCGCGGCCGATGCCGATATTCTGATTTCGCTGACGCCGGAAGAAGCGGAAAAATCCGGCCACGCCATCGAGAAGCTCCGGAAAAAGCTGCCGCAGCTTTATCCGGGCACGACCTTCGCGTTCCTGCCGGCCGACATGGTGAGCCAAATTCTCAATTTCGGCCTGCCGGCGCCGATCGATGTGCAAATCATCGGCCATGACATCGAAGCCGATCGCGCCTATGCCAACAAGATATTTTCCCGTATCGCCAATGTCTCAGGTGTCGCCGACCCGCGGATCCAGCAGGCGTTCAACGCGCCGACCTTGTACGTCGATGTCAACCGCTCGCTGGCGGACACGACCGGCCTGACGGAAAAAGACGTCGCCATGTCGGTGCAGGACACGCTCGCCGGCAGCGTGCAAAGCGCGCCGACCTTCTGGCTGAACCCGAAGAACGGCGTCTCTTATCCGATCGTCGTGCAATCCCCGCAATATTGGCAGGATTCGCTCGGCGATCTCGACAATGTTCCCGTCACGGCGACGAACGCGTCGCAATTGCTGGGTGGCGTGGCGTCGATCCGGCGCGGCTTCAGCAGCGCCGTCGTTTCGCATTACAATGTGCAGCCGGTGGTCGATATCTATGCGACGACGCATGGCCGTGACCTTGGTGGCGTCGCGACGGATATTCAGAAAATCCTCAATTCGACCGCGAAGGACGCGCCGCCCGGATCGACAATCGTGTTGCGCGGCCAGGTCGGGACGATGAAAGAGGCCTATGGCCAGTTGTTCGGCGGCCTCGCTCTGGCGATCGTGCTGATCTATCTGCTTATCGTCGTCAATTTCCAATCCTGGATCGATCCGTTCGTCATCGTCAGCGCGCTGCCGGCGGCGCTTGCCGGCATCGTCTGGATGCTGTTTGCCACCTATACGACGCTTTCCGTGCCGGCGCTCACCGGCGCGATCCTTTGCATGGGCGTCGCCACCGCCAACTCTATTCTTGTCATCAGTTTCGCGCGCGAGAAATTGGCGCAGGGCGTCGACGCGACGGCCGCGGCGCTCGATGCCGGCGTGACCCGTTTCCGCCCCGTGCTGATGACGGCGCTCGCCATGATCATCGGCATGCTGCCGATGGCGTTGAGCGCCGAGCAGAATGCGCCGCTCGGCCGCGCCGTGATCGGCGGCCTGATCTGCGCGACCTGCGCGACGCTCGTTTTCGTTCCGGTTCTTTTCGCCTTGGTCCACGGCCGCCGCCCGGCGCCGCCGGCCCCCGCCCGCAACAGAGATGAACACTTGGTGCAGAGCTAGACGCCGATGCATGACAACGTGACCAAACAGGTCAAAGACCGCAGCCGGCTCGGCCGCAAAGTGCTGTCGCGCCTGACGCTCGTGGCGATCGCGGCGGCGGCGATTGCTTTCGTCGGCATTTCGAGCCGCGAAAGAGAGGAGGGCGATCTCGCCCACCTGACGCAGGACGAAGCCATCCCGACCGTCGATCTGGTGAGTCCGGCGCGCGGCACCGCCGCACAACACCTCGTCCTACCGGGCGAAGTGCAAGCCTGGTACAGCGCGCCGATCTATGCGCGCGTCAGCGGCTATGTCAAAATGTGGTACAGGGATATCGGCGCCAAAGTGAAGGCGGGCGATGTCCTGGCCGAGATCGATACGCCGGATCTCGATCAGCAATATGAGCAGGCCAAGGGCGAGCTCGCCAAGGCGCAGGCGAACGAGGCGTTGGCCCAGTTGACCGCCAAGCGCTGGCAGGCGATGCGGGTGACGGATGCGGTCTCGCAGCAAACCGCCGATGAAAAGCTCGGCGACTATAATGCGAAGAAGGCCGAAGTCACCGCCGCCGCGGCCAATGTCGCGCGGCTCAAGGCGCTTGAAGATTTCAAGAAGATCATTGCCCCGTTCGACGGCGTCGTGACGGCGCGCAAGATCGATGTCGGCGCGCTGGTCAATTCAACGCCGGGCAATGCGCCGGATCTCTTCGACGTCGCCGATGTGCATGAGATGCGCATCTATGTCGACGTGCCGCAAGCCTTCAGCGCCGAGGTTCATGTCGGCATGACGGCAGAGCTTAAGTTACCGCAATTCCCCAACCAGACTTTCGCCGCGCAGGTTGCCACGACCTCCGATGCGATTTCGCAGCATTCACGGTCGCTGCTGGTTGAATTGCGGCGCGACAACAAAGATGGCCTGTTGCAGCCGGGGGCATTTGTGGAAGTCGATTTCAATCTGCCGCCGGACCCGAACGCCTTGCTGATTCCGGCGAGTGCGCTGATTTTCCGCCGCACCGGACCCGAGGTCGCAAGCGTCGATCGCGACACTAAGGTGGTGCTGAAGCCGGTCCTCGTTGGACGCGATCTCGGCACCGAGGTCGAGATTAAATCGGGGCTGTCGCCCCAAGATCGCCTTATCAGGAGCCCATCCGATTCAATTGCCGATGGCGAACGTGTCAGGATCGCCGGCGAGACGACGGCTGGCCTAGAGCCAAGCCCGCATTAGCCGGCAGGAGGGGGCATGAGATATCGGGCTCTTTCGGCGCTGGCGCCGGCACTCTTGCTCGCGGCTTGCGATCTTGCGCCGGCCTATCATCCGCCGGTGATCGCCGTCCCGGTGCATTACAAGGAGGCCGGCAATTGGCAGCCGGCGGCGCCGCGCGACGATCATGGTCCGTGGTGGCAGGTCTTCCGTGATCCGACGCTCGATCAACTCGAGCCGCAGGTCGAGATCGCCAACCAGGACCTTGCCGCGGCGCGCGCCAATTATCTTCAAGCCCGCGCTTTCGTCGCCGAGGCGACATCGGCGCTTTATCCGCATATCGGCACCGAGGCGACGTTTTCGGACAACCGCCAGTCCGATAACCGGCCGACACGCGGCGCCAACGAGCCTGATTATTACGGGGCGAACACGATCGAGGGCCAGGCCTCCTATGAGGTCGATCTCTGGGGCCGCATCCGCGATAACATTGCCGCGCACAAGGCTGAGGCCCAGGCGAGCCTCGCCGATCTCGCTGCCGCGCGCCTGAGCCTGCAGGCGGAACTCGCCCGCGATTATCTCGGCCTGCGCGGTCTCGACCGCGAAATCAGGCTGTTGCGCGAAACGGTCGCCGCCTATCGCGATGCGCTGAAGCTGACGCAGGAGCGGCTGCAAGGCAAGATCGGCGCGCCGATCGATGTAGCGCGCGCGCAAGTGCAACTCGACAACGCCAAGGCGCAATTGGCTGACATCACCGGCCCGCGCGCGCTGTTCGAACATGCGATTGCAACTTTGATCGGCCAGCCGGCCTCGACATTCACGATCCCGCCGGCGCTGCGCGACGCGGCTTTGCCGGCGATCCCGCATGGCGCTCCCTCGACCTTGCTGGAACGGCGGCCCGATGTCGCCAGCGCGGAACGCGAGACCGCGGCGGCGAATGAAACGATCGGCATCGCCAGGGCCGCTTTCTTCCCGCGCTTCACGATCAATCTGATGGCCGGCGAGCAGGACACAGGCTTCAATCTGACAAATCTCGGCAACTCTCTCTGGTCCGTCGGGCCGACGATTTCCCTGCCTTTGTTCGATGCGGGCAGGAGACAAGCCCATCTCGCGGCGACCGAGGCGGCCTATCTCCAGACTGTCGCGCAATATCGTTCGACCGTGCTGAAGGCGATCCAGGAGGTCGAGGACAATCTCGCTTTGTTGCGCTCGCTGCGGATCGAGGCGGCGGATGTCGATGCCTCTGCGACGTCGGCGCAGCGCGCCTCGGACCTCGCTTTGACGTCCTATAAGCAGGGCGCGTCGAACTATCTCGACGTGATCATTGCGCAGACGGCGGCGTTCGACGCCAAGCGTGCTGCGTTGATTGTCGCGACGCGGCGTTTGCGGACAAGCGTCGCTCTCATCCTTGCGCTCGGTGGCGATTGGTCCGCCGATGAGCTGGCCGCGGCGAATGATCATTGATGCGTCTGCATCTCTGAAACCTTATTTATTATTTCCATCGCCCGAATAGCTCTATCGCTTCATGGTCATCCAAGGTGCGGCCATGAAAAGATGTCTCGGACTTTCTGCCTGTCTTTTGCTCGCGATCCTGTCGGCTCCGGCGGTGGCGCAAAGCGGGGAGGACGCGGTGGTCGCGCGCGCTTGCGCCGGCATGGGTCTTCATCCGGGCGAAGAGCCTTTCATCGCTTGCGAGCGCAGCTTGGCGCAAACGATGAGTGAGGCGGGATTGACACCGCGCGCCGCTGCGCCTTCTGCGGCCGCCACGGGCTCGGATTCTGCCGCAGGCTTTTACGAGTCCTATCAGCGCGGCGATCAGATGACCTCGGTGCGGCGCGCTTGCGCGCAAATCGGCGCCGTGCCCGGCACGCAAGCGTTTCAGACCTGCGTCGGCAATCTCAACATGACGATCAATGACGACGACATGGACGCGGTGATGGACCACTGACGGTCATTGCGCAGGATCACTTCCTTGCGCCCAATCGGGCAACTGACTGCCGATCTTTAATGCCTTAGATCACGCTGGATTTGCGACTCAGCAGGCCGCGCCCGGCGCTCGCGCCAAGATAAAGCGCGGCGCAATCTCCGTATCCGTGAAGATTTACGCGTGGCGGCGTTGCTCGCGCGCCGCGGAGGCGTGCGAGATGGCGTATTTGTGACATGGGCCAAAAATAATTTTCTTTTCAGTCGTTTAGAAAGAGAAATTAATTCTCTTTTTGAGCCGGTTGACCGCCCGCCTGTGGTCGAAATCCCACACCCCTCAATTGTCGCATCGATAGTCTAGCTAAGCGGTTGACTAAAGGCACGTTTATAAAATTTATTTCATAAATCCTTTTGGGGGGTCCAATGACGAATGAATTCACCGTTGGCGGTTTTGCCAGCGCTCGTAAAACGAAATTTTTGGTGGCGCTTGCCGCTTCCAGCATTCTTGCAAGTTGGGGAAGCCAGGCCTTCGCCGACGACAGCGTCGCGATTCACCGGCTCGAAGCCGAAATTCAGCGCATCGAAGCGCGTCACCAGCAGGAAATCAGCGCCCTGAAATCAGAGATCCGCCACCTGCGTCACGGCGGTGGGCCGATCTATGTCACCAAGGGCGAGCCGCTGCCGGCGGGCCCCGGTCCGCATGTGATCGAAACGACCAAGTCGGGCGTGCACTTCGGCTTCGCTGACGCGGACAACGAAAACACGGTCGAACTGACCGGCCGTTTGCATATCGATACTGGCGGCTATGCCGGCATCAGCCAGAGCTCGAGGAATAACGGGTTTAACTCACACGGCCTCGCGAGCGGCATCAACTTCCGCCGCGCGCGCATCGGTGTGCAGGGTATTTTCCTCGGCGATTGGGCTTACGGCTTGATCTTCGATCTCGGCGGATCGAGCGATACCTTCAATGGCGGCGAGGCGCAAAACTCCGGTGGTATCACCTCGGGCATCGAAAACGCGTTCATCACCTATAACGGTTTCTACAAGCATGGCGGCCCGTTCCCGGTGGCCTTCGATATCGGCGCGATCGACGTGCCGTGGACGCTCGACGAGCCGATGGGTTCGAACGACATCATGTTCATGGAGCGCTCGAGCTCGCAGGTTGTCGCGACCGAATTCGGCGGCGGCGATAACCGCACGGCCATAGGTGCGCGGTCGAACAATGATCGCTATTGGGTCGGCGCTTATCTGACGGGGCCGCAGACCGGCCAATTGCACACCACGACGGCCTATTCGGATCCGACGGATTCGGTGGGGCAAGGTTTGGGGCCGCAGTTCGCCGCTTTGTTCCGCGCCACCTATCAGCTCTACCAGGACAAGGACACCAACGCCTCGCTCCACGTCGGCTTCAACTTTGCCGACACGTTCGATCCCCGCACCGGCGGCTCGGCGACCGGCACGGGTGCAGGCGCCTGGGGCGAGGGCTTCGCGCTCAGCGACCGGCCGGAGCTTCGTGTCGATCCGACGGCCCAATTCGGCGCCAGCATTCCGGCGCACGGCGGTCAGATCTTCGGCGCCGAAGCTGCCGCGACCTACGGCAACTTCTTCGTGCAGGGCGAGTACTATCATTACGTCGTCGACACGCGGAACTCCTCGACGCTTTACGACACCACCAATGGTCCCGCAGTCGGCTTCAACGGCGGCTATGCCCAGGGCAGCTACACATTCGGCGGCCGCCGCTATTACAAGCCGACGACCGGCGCTTATTCCGGCGTGATCCCGGATCATCCGTTCATCTTCGGCACGGGTGGCTGGGGTGCGTTGGAAGTGGCCGGACGCTTCAGCATCATCGATCTGAATGCGGCGGCGCCCTATTTGGCCGGCGCCGGCGGCGGTTCAGGAAATGCCGCGGGCATCGTTCACGGCGGCACGGCGGCCGCTGCCATCCTCGGCGGCGAGCAGACCGCGTATGGCGCGGGCGTCAACTGGTATCCGAACGGCAATCTGAAGTTCATGCTCGACTACGAACATGTCATCGAGGATCTGCCGGCGACGCTCGGCGGCGCGAACACCCGCGGCGGCAAGATCGACTGGGTCGCGGCACGTTCGGAATTCTTCTTCTAGACTTTCGATTCCCCCGAACTCGAAACCCCGGCAGCGAAAACTGCCGGGGTTTTTTCTTTGCGCCACGCGCCTTGCCGATTTTTTGCGGAGGAAAAGCGAGCATCGGACCGAAAAGTGCGAAGCGGTTTTCGGGCAAATCCGATGCGATGAGAAAGACTTAAGCGCCGGGCTCAGCCGATCTTCGGCACTTGAAGCGGCGCGAATTCCTCAGTCTCGCCGTCGATGCGCGTCCGGTTGCCGGAAACATGCAATCGGCCGTCGGCAACCAGTGCCAGCGCCGCCGGATAGATCAGATGTTCCTGCGCCAGCACGCGCGCCGCCAATGTCTCGGCCGTGTCATCGTCGCGCACGGCGACCGCCGCCTGGGCGATGATCGGGCCTTCGTCCATTTCCGGCACGACGAAATGCACGGTGCAGCCATGGATTTTGACGCCGTCGGCGAGCGCGCGCTCATGCGTGTGAAGGCCGCGATAGGCAGGCAACAGGGCCGGGTGGATATTGATGAGCCGGTGTGTCCAGGCGCGCACGAAATGCGGCGTCAGAAGCCGCATGAAGCCGGCAAGGCAGATCAGCTCGATCCGGTGCAGATCGAGGAGAACTTGCACCGACTTTTCGAACTCGTCTCGCCCGGCGTAGATCTTGTGATCGACGGCGGCGGTCGGGATGCCTTCCGCCTTGGCGAAGGCAAGGCCCTCGGCCTCCGGGCGATTCGAGAGAACGAGAGCGATCTTGGCGGGATAATCGGGGGCGCGGGCCGCCACGACCAAATTGCGCATGTTCGAACCGCGACCCGAAATGAAGATCGCCGTGCGCTTGCGGTGCGTCACAGCGCCAGCCGTCCGGTCATCGTCACCCGCGACCCGCCGGATGCGGCAACGACTTGGCCGATGCGAACCGGCTCTTCGCCGGCGGCACGCAAAGTCGCGGCAACGGCCTCGGCCTCGGCCGAAGCGACGATGACGGCCATGCCGATTCCACAATTGAAGGTGCGCAGCATTTCGCTCTCCGCCACCGGCCCTTCGGCCGCGAGCCAGCGGAAGACCGGCGGCACCGGAATGGCGGCGAGATCGAGCCTTATGCCAAGGCCCTTCGGTAGCACCCGCGGCAGATTGTCGGGAAAGCCGCCGCCCGTGATATGCGCCAGCGCCTTGATCGGCGCACCGCTCCGCAAGGCTTGCAGAATGGGGCGAACGTAGATGCGCGTCGGCGTCAGCAGCGCTTCGGCGAGCGAAATCTGCGAGGCAAACGGGGCGGGGCCCGCAAGCAGCAGGCCGGCATCGGCGACGATGCGGCGCACGAGCGAAAAGCCGTTCGAATGCAGGCCCGAAGAACTGAGGCCTAGAACCATATCCCCCGCGGCAATGCCCGGCCGCGGCAACAGCCCGTCGCGTTCGACGGCGCCGACCGCGAAACCGGCGAGATCGTAATCCTTGCCGGCGTAAAGGCCGGGCATTTCGGCGGTTTCGCCGCCGATCAGGGCGGCGCCGGCCTCGCGGCAGCCCTGCGCAATGCCAGCAACAACCTCGGCACCGACCTCGGGATCAAGCTGGCCTGTCGCATAATAATCCAGAAAGAAAAGCGGTTCGGCGCCCTGGACGATGAGGTCGTTGACGCACATGGCGACGAGATCGATGCCGATCGTCTGATGGATATTGCTTTCGACGGCGAGCTTCACCTTCGAGCCGACGCCGTCGTTCGCGGCGACCAGAATCGGGTCGCGGAACCCCGCCGCCTTCAGATCGAAGAGGCCGCCGAAGCCGCCGATTTCCGCGTCTGCGCCGGCGCGCCGCGTCGCCCGCACCAGCGGCTTGATCTTCTCGACCATGGCGTTGCCAGCATCGATGTCGACACCGGCATCGGCATAGGTCAATCGCTTTTTTGACGCCATTTTTGCCCCTTGCTGAAGGGGTAACGTTTCGTCCGGCGCAAGGCAAGCGCCCCACCCGGCGCGGCTCAAGCAGCCGTCAAATTCGCCGAATTGCGGCAGGAAGGCTAGGTTGCAACCTGCGCCGCCGCAATTTGGGAGAATCATGACTGTTTACACAAGTTTGCCAAATCTCATCACGCTGGCGCGGCTGGGGCTTGTTCCGGTCGTCATTGCGATGATCTCGGCTGGCCGTTGGCCGGCAGCCTGTTTGATTTTCATCATCGCCGGATTGTCCGATGCGATCGACGGCTGGCTGGCGAAAAGATTCAATTTGCGCACCGAGCTTGGCGCTTATCTCGATCCCGTCGCCGACAAGGCTTTGCTGGTCTCGATTTACGTTGCGCTGTCGGTTTATGGCGCGGTGCCGGCGTGGCTGACGATCGTCGTCGTGACGCGCGATGTCATGATCATCGGCGCCTTCATGATCTCTTGGCTGATGGACAAGCCGGTCGCCATCCGGCCGCTGTGGATATCGAAGACGAATACGGCGGCGCAGATCGCTTTCGCGGCGGCGGTCCTCGGCGCCAAGGCGTTCCAATTCACGCTGGGGCCGTGGTTTATCGTCTCGGCGCTCGGCGTCGCGGCATTGACGCTGGCGTCGCTGGCGGCCTATCTGGCGATCTGGGCGCGGCACATGAGCCTGTGAAACGCGCCGCAAGCTTCCGGGTGCGGTGGGGCCGTTCTCATGCGGATCGAGTGGCAGATCGTTTTCTGGGTCGCGACGCTCGCCTTCGTCGGCCTGCTGCTGTGGCTCTTCAACGGCGTCATCATGCCGTTCGCCGCGGCCTTCGTCATCGCCTATCTGCTCGATCCGCTGGCCGATCATCTGCAACGCCTTGGCTTGAATCGCCTTTCGGCGACGCTCCTCATTCTGTTCGGTTTCGTGGTCTTTCTGGCGCTCGTCCTGGTTCTGGTCGTCCCGATCCTGACCCACCAGTTCGCCGCCTTCGTGCAGGCGCTGCCGGGCGTCCTGAACAAGCTGCAGGGCCTTGTTTCGGGCGCCGCCGGCACGCTCACCGCCCAATATGCCGAGCCGTTGCTGCGAAAGCTCGGCCTGCACTCCGGCCTTCCGGGCATCACCTCGAGCGTCGGCGACATCGCCGGCCAGGCGGCAGGCTGGATGGCCGGCGTTCTCAACTCGCTTGTGACGCATGGCGCGGCCTTGATCAGCCTGATGTCGCTTCTGGTCGTGACCCCGGTCGTCGCCTTTTACATGCTGCTCGATTATCACCGCATGATCGCCGCGGCGGACAGTCTCATCCCGTTGCGCTATCGCGGCGTCGTGCATCAGCTCGCGCATCAGATCGACAAGACCATGTCGGGCTTTCTGCGCGGCCAATCGCTGGTCTGCCTGTTTCTCGGCCTTTGGTATGGCCTCGGCCTGTCGATCGTCGGCGTCAATTTCGGCCTGTTGATCGGCATCACGGGCGGGGTCTTGAGCTTCATTCCCTATGTCGGCTCGATGGTCGTGCTGATTGCCGCGGCGATCATCTCGCTCGTGCAGGGCTGGCCGCATTGGGGTTTGTTTGCCTGGGCCATGGGCGTCGTGCTCATCGGCCAATTCCTCGAGGGCAATGTCATTTCGCCGAAGCTCGTCGGCGACAATGTCGGTCTGCATCCGGTCTGGTTGATGTTCGCTTTGCTCGCCTTTGGCAGCGTGCTGGGTTTCACCGGCCTCATCATCGCCGTGCCGGTTGCGGCGGCGGTCGGCGTCATCCTGCGCTTCATGGTGCAGAAATATCGCACGAGCCATCTCTATTCGAGCCTGCCGGAGGCGCATGTGCTCATCTTGCCGGAAGTCTTGAAAGCGCCCGAAGAGCGTTGAGATGGCTGCCGGATTGCGTCCTTCGCGCTGGCAGCAGCTCGGCCTCGAATTGCCGCTCAAGCCGCAATTTTCCCGCGACGATTTTCTCGTCTCGGAATCGAATGCCGATGCTTTGCGCATGATCGAAGCTTGGCCGGACTGGCCCGATCCGGTTTTGCTTCTCGTCGGCGGCCCGGGCACCGGCAAGAGCCATCTCGCGACGATATGGGCGGATGAGGCGGGCGCCGAGATCATGCTGGGCGAAGCGCTGGCCACGGCCGACGTCGCCGCGCTGGCGAAAAAGCCGGCGCTGGCCATCGATGCGGCCGATGCGCTCGGCGCGGCCGAGGCGCCGTTGTTCCATCTCCTGAACCTCGCGCGGCAGGAAAAAATGAGCGTGCTCCTGACGGCGCGCTGCCGCCCGGATCACTGGGGCCTGAAAACGCCCGATCTTCTATCGCGCCTGCGCCTTGCGCCGAGTGTCGAGCTGGGTGCCCCGGACGATGCGCTGCTGCATGCGGTGCTGGGAAAGCTCTTTCGCGACCGCCAATTGCTCGTCGAGCCGGCGGTCGTGGATTTCATCGCTTTGCATATCGCTCGCTCGCTCGATGTGGCGCGGGCGTTCGTCGCCCTGATCGACCGCGCCGCCTTGGCGCGCGGTGGCGCGGTCACGCGGGCCCTGGCGCGCGAACTGCTTTTCGATGGCGATGACGATGTTGAATGAACGGGGCCGGATCGGGAATTTTTCTCGTTGTGCTTATGTTGACCGGCCCGGCGGCTGCGCCTAAAGGGCAGGGCGCTGCGGAGTTGACGGGAGTATGTTCGTGAACCGCTTTAGACTCATTTTGATCTTTTCGGCTTTGGCGTCGCTCGGCGCCGGCCTCGCCCGCGCCGAGGACAATAAGGCGCCGCCGCCGGTCAGTTCCCAGCCCGAGATGACGACCGCGAGCTTCGGCGCCTGGACCTTGCGCTGCCAGCGCACGCAAGAGACAGCCCAAAAGATCTGCGAGATCGACGAAGCCGTCGCGCCGCAAAACGCGCCGCAAAACCAGCAAGGTACGATCGCCCGCATCGTCATCGCCCATCCGATCGGCGCGGACAAAGCGCAGTTGCGCATCACCGTGGCCGTGCCGCCCGTCATCTTCATTCCGACTGCGCCGAGCATCACGGCAAAGCAGGGTGAGCCGGGCATTGCGCTCACCTGGAAACAATGCTTTGGCGGCGGCTGCTTTGCGGATGCGACTATGACGCCGGCGGAGATCAGGGTCTGGCGCGCGGTCGAGGCGGATACAGGCCGCATCAATTTCTCGGCGACGCCGACGCGGAACCTGGCAGTCCAGTTCTCGATGCGCGGCTTTGCCCAGGCGCTCGAGGCGCTCGACAAGGTGAAGTCATAAGCCTCAAAGAAAAACCGGAAAGCATGCGTCACGGCGGGCCCTAAGGTCCGCCGTTGCTTTTTGCCGCAGCCTCACAACAGGAGAACTGCGCCCGCGCACCGTCCCAGGCGAGTTGACACCACCGTCCTGCAATATGTAACAATATAACATTATAGACAGGCGACGGGGGCAGGGTCAGTGCGTTTTCTTTCCATTGCGGCGGCGGCCGCGTTTTTGGGCGGCATCAACGGCGTTGCGGCGCAAGAGGCGCTGCCGCAGGTCAATGTGACGGCCCCGGCGGCGAGCACGTCGCCGCTCGCGCCAAGCAAGACCGTGCTGGTTCAGACGCAAGTGCTCGATGCGGCGCGGGCGAACATCTTCACACCCGTTGGCGCCAATAGCTACGAGATCGACGAGACGACGATCGACAACCTGCCGCAGGCGGAAAACACGCCGCTCGAAAAGGTTCTTTTGCAAGCGCCTGGCGTCAGCCAGGATTCGGCGGCAAGCGGCGACTTCCACGTCCGCAACGAGCACGCCAATGTGCAATTCCGCATCAATGGCATTCTGCTGCCGGATGGCGTCTCCGGCTTTGGCCAGGTGATCGAGACGAGCTTCATCAGTTCGATGACATTGCTCGACGGCGCGCTGCCGGCCGAATATGGCCTACACACGGCGGGCCTCGTCGATATCCAGACCCGCAGCGGCACCTATCAGCCGGGCGGCAGCATAAGCGTCTATGGCGGCAGCCATGCAACGCTGACGTCCACCCTCGACGCGGGCGGCACGATCGGCCAGACGCAGTTCTATGTCAGCACGCGGCTGCTGACCGACAATGTCGGGATCGAGAATCCGACCAGCGATTATAACGCGATCCACGATACGACGGGGCAGGGCAAATTCTTCGGCTATGTCTCGACCATTCTCGATGACGGCGCGCGGTTCAGCATCATCAGCGGCACCTCGGTCAGCGGCTACCAGATTCCCAATTCGCCCGGCCAGCCAACCGCCTTCACCGTCAACGGCAACAGCGATTTCAATTCGGCGTTGCTCAATGAAAATCAGGTCGAGCGGACCTTTTACAACGTCGCCGCCTGGCAGAAATCCTTCGGCGATATCGATGCGCAGATCGCCTTCTTCTCGCGCTATTCGACGCTGCACTTCGTCCCCGATCCGCTTGGCGATCTGCTGTTCAACGGCGTCGCCTCCGATGTGGCGCGCAACAGCCTGCTCAACGGCATTCAGGGCGACGCCGCTTATCGGCTCGGCCGGAACACGTTACGTTTCGGCTTCGAGGTCAGCGGTGAATCGACCGATGCGATCAATGACGATCTGGTCCTGCCGGCAAGCGGCTCGGGGACGCCATTCAGCGTGAACGATTCCAGCAGCAAGCTCGGCTGGCTCGGCTCGATCTATGCACAGGATGAATGGCGCATCACCAATCAACTAACGCTCAATGCCGGCCTGCGCTTCGACCAGATGGCCGCCTATGTGACCACCAATCAATTGAGCCCGCGCGTCAGCCTGACTTACACGCCGTTCGCCTCGACGGCATTCCACGTCGGTTATGCGCGCTATTTCACCCCGCCGGAGCAGGTTCTGTCGGCGCCGACCAATCTTGCGGCTTTCGCCAATACGTCGGCGGCTGCGGAAGTCAACGAAGCAAGCCCGGTGCGGCCCGAGCGCTCGGATTATTTCGATGCCGGCGTCACGCAAAAACTGCTTCTCGGCCTGAGCGCCGGTGTCGATGCCTATTACAAACGCGCGACCAACTTGCTCGACGACGGCCAGTTCGGCCAGGCGCTGGTGCTGACCGCCTTCAACTATGCCAAGGCTTATAACACCGGCGTCGAATTGAAGGCGGATTACCAGATCGGCGATCTGTCGGCCTATGCCAATTTCGCCTGGGCGCGGCAGCGCGCGACGCAGGTCTCATCCAACCAGTTCCTGTTCGGTGCCGACGAAATCGCCTACATCGCCAACAATTATATCTACACCGATCACGATCAGACGCTGACGGGTTCGGCCGGCGTTGCCTATCTGTGGCAGGCGACGAAATTTTCCGCCGATCTCATCTATGGCAGCGGCCTGCGCAACGGCTTCGCCAATACCGGCACCGTCGCGCCTTATACGCAGGTGAATGTCGGCATCTCGCACGACTTCCAATTGCCGGGCAATTCCGGCCTCGGCCCGCTCGAAGCGCGTTTCGACATCGTCAACCTGTTCGACAACATCTACGAAATCCGCGACGGCTCCGGCATCGGCGTCTTTGCGCCGCAGTTCGGGCCGCGCCGCGGTTTCTTCGGCGGCATTACGCAAAAATTCTGACTTTTCGGTCCGATGCTCTATAGGGTCCGGGCACAGACGAGCCCGGACCGATCATGCCGCTCTATTTCGCCTATGGCGCCAATATGAATGTCGCCGCCATGCGCCAGCGCGCGCCCAATTCGCGCGTGCTGGGCCGGGCACGGCTGGCACGGCATAAGTTCTTCATCATGAAATCGGGCTTCGCGTCGGTGAAGCGCGATCCTTATGCCGATGTGCATGGCGTGCTCTTCGATCTCGCGCTGTCGGACGTCCCGGCGCTTGACCGCTATGAGGAAGTCGGCCGCGGCCTTTATACGAAAGTCACGCAGCCCGTGCTGCGCGAGGCGGGCGCCGCGGTCCGCGCGCTGGTCTATCTCGGCGCCAGCACGACAGACGGCAAACCCACCGCCGCCTATCTCGCCGCCATTCTCGGCGGCGCCAAGGAAAATGGCTTGCCGGAGGATTACATTGCGTTTCTTGCGGCCTTCGGCGGCGTCGAGAGCGGGCAGGGCACACGCCTGCGCGCGATCAAAGCGAAGGATGTCGGAATTGATTGAGATCGCCCGCGATGTCGCAGCCCTGCGCGGCCAGGTGGCGATCTGGCGCGCGGCGGGCGCGCGCATCGCGCTCGTGCCGACGATGGGGGCTTTGCACGACGGCCATCTGTCGCTCGTCGCAGCCGGGAAGGCGCGGGCCGATCGCATCATCATGTCGATCTTCGTAAACCCGACGCAATTTGCGCCAAGCGAGGACTTCGGCGCTTATCCGCGCACCTTCGTGCAGGATGTCGCGGCCTTCGCCGCGGCCGGCGGCGACCTCGTCTTCGCGCCGGAGATTGGCGAGGTCTATCCGCCGGGCTTTGCCACCAAGGTCAGTCTCGAAGGACCGGCGACCGCCGGCCTCGAGGACAAATTCCGCCCGGATCATTTTGCCGGCGTTGCGACCGTGGTCGCCAAGCTACTGATCATGGCCAAGCCCGATGTCGCCATCTTCGGCGAGAAGGATTATCAGCAGCTCGCGGTCATCCGGCAGATGGCGCGCGATCTCAACCTCGAGTCCGAGATCGTCGGCGCCCCGACCGTGCGGGCCGAGGACGGGCTCGCGCTCTCGTCGCGCAACGTCTATCTGACGCCGGACGGGCGCGCCAAAGCGCCGCTTCTCCATGCCGCGCTTGAGCATTGTCGCATGGCGATTTCATCCGGCGTCGCGATCGATGCGGCGGTCGCGAAGGCGGAAGCGACGCTCGCCGCCGCCGGTTTTGCCGTTGATTATGTCGCCGCGCGCCACGCCGAAACACTTGCGCCGATGGCCTCTGCGGCCGAGGGGCCGATCCGGTTGCTCGCTGCCGCCCGGCTCGGGACGACGCGGCTCATCGACAATATCGCGATCTAGAGCATCGGACCGAAAAGTGCGAAGCGGTTTTCGGACAAATCCGATGCGATGAGAAAGACTTAAAAGCGCCGAGCGATTCAATTTGAACGTCGGGCGCTTTAGGATCATCGCCGCGGGCAATGCCAAGCTTGCTTACGCGGCGCGGCCGCTTCACACTTTTCCGAGCCGGACCATATAGGCGGGACGACGTTTTCAATCGCATCGGACCCAAGCGGAAACCGCGTCATATTTTCGGTCCGATGTTTGAGGGGAGGGAAGATGCGGATCGGCGTCGATCTCGGCGGCACGAAAATCGAAGCTATTGCGCTTGGCGATGACGGCGAAACGCTCGATCGCCGGCGCAAGCCGACGCCGACCGGCGATTATCAGGCGATCCTCAATGTAATCGGCGATCTCGTCGTCGGGCTTGAGGCGGATTTCGGCGACAAGGGCACGGTGGGCATTGCCACGCCCGGCTCGATGTCGCCGAAGACCGGCTTGATGCGCAATTCCAATACGCTCGTCATGAACGGCCGGCCTTTCATTCGCGACATGGCCAAAATCCTCGCGCGCGACATCCACACCGAAAACGACGCCAATTGTCTGGCGCTGTCGGAGGCGGTCGACGGCGCCGCGGCCGATGCCGCCTCGGTCTTCGGCGTCATCCTCGGCACGGGCGTCGGCGGCGGCCTCGTTCTCGACCGCAAGCTGATCACCGGACACAATCGCGTGGCTGGCGAATGGGGCCATACGCCGCTGCCCCTTAACGAAGCCGAGCGGCGCCTGCCGCCGCGACAATGCTTTTGCGGCCATCTCGATTGTATCGAGACCTTTCTGTGCGGCGGGGCGTTCTCGGCCGAGCACCGCCAGCGCACCGGCGAGGACCGGAGCGCAACATTGATCGCCGAGGCCGCGGCGGCGGGCGACGCCGCCGCACAGGTCACGCTTGAGATTTATGTCGACCGCCTGGCGCGGGCGCTGGCCGTGGTCATGAATATCGTCGATCCTGACGTGATCGTCTTCGGCGGCGGCGTGTCGAAGATTTCGCAGCTCTATGATCTGCTGCCGCCGCTTTTGGACCGCTACATCTTTTCCGACGTCATGACGACGCGCGTGCTGCCGGCGAAGCACGGCGATTCGAGCGGTGTGCGCGGCGCCGCCTGGCTTTGGCCGCCGGATTAAGCCTTCCAATTAAGCTTTGGCGTGTTTCTGTGCCAGCAGCCGATCATATTCGGCGCGGACGGGCTCCGGCCCATAGATCCGTTCCAGCCGGCGGACGGTGAAATGGCCTTCGGCGATCGATTGGAAATGGTCGATGAAGGCATAATTGACCGCGGCCCCGCCGGCCGCGCCGACAATCGGCACCGCCTGCGCGGCGAGTTTCTGCGAGACGACAACGCCGAACCGCGTCGCGATCTGTGAAATGAGCCGCACGATGACCGGCGCGCCCTCGTCGGCAAGGCCGCGGTTGACGACGAACCGCGTCGCCTCGCTGACCGATTTGGCGAGAATGCTGCGGACGGAAAAATAGCTGCTTTCGAGCGCCAGCCGGTCTTCCTTGCTGGTGCCGAGCGCAAAGACCTGAAGGCAGGCGAGCGCCGCCTCCGGCTGCGACAGATCCTCGCCCGACGCGCGGGCGATCGCGGCGATCGAGCGCAACATGACCATGGTCGAAAAGGGTAGTTCGACCGGCAGGGCGGCAAGGCCGAAAGCGCCGCCAACCGTTCCCGAAAGCGTCACGACAGCCTTGTGCGCGGCGCGCTGGCCACCCCCGCTGCGCGGTTTCAATGTGCGCAGCGTGGCCGCGAAGGCAGCGCGGACGGCGCCTTCGACGGTCCGATCGACGACATTCGCGACAGGGTGCGGCAGCATCCGGCCCAACCGCTCGATCTCCTGGCCGAGCGCATTGGCAAGCCGTGTGGCAAAGCTGCTGTGCTCAAGCTGATCGACGGCATGGGCGAGCGCCGCCGCGTCCTCCGGCGACAATTCGCCGGGGATGACGGCAATCGCAGCCGTGATCGGTTCGCTCGGGCGCTCGAAAAGGGACATCAATTCTGCTCCGCTGGAGACCGCCTGAATATGAGGCTGCCGGGCAACGTCGCCAAGGCCAGCGCGTTGCGGCGCGCGGCGGCACGTGCGTTTTCGCAGGCTGAAGGCGATCGCTAAAATTCGATCTAATTCTGCAAGCGCCTGGTTTCGCTATATTTTATTCGAATACGAAAAGCCTATTTCGCTAAAATTCGATCTATTCACTTAGAGCCCCGGCAAATCGACGCGAACCATCGTGCCCCTGACGAAAGGCGGGGGATTTCAGCATGTTCCGTGTTCTGGCCGCGCGGCTCTGCGCGCTGGCGATTATGTCCGTGGCGACCGCGGTGCCGCTGATGGCGTCGCCGGCGCCGATCATCACCGCGAGCTATGCCGCAATCGGCGATGCGACCAGCGTGCCCTATGGCTGGGTCGATTTCTGCCGCCGCTATGCCGGCGAATGCGACCACGGACAATTGTCGCCGCTCGACATCAATCTGTCGGCCAAGGCCTTCCAGCAGATCGACCGCATCAACAAATGGGTCAATGCCACAATAGAGCCGATCACCGATTGGGACCATTGGCACGTCGTCGATCAATGGGATTATCCGACGGACGGGAAGGGCGATTGCGAAGACTATGCGCTTTTCAAGCGCCGCCTGCTGATCAAGGATGAGAACAACGAAGGTCACGCCATCCTGACGGTCAAGACCAATCACGGTGAGTTCGTGCTCGACAATCTCACCGACGCGATCAAGCCGTGGGACGCGACGCCTTATCGTTTCGTCAAGCGCCAGTCGCAGAGCGACGAGAACGTCTGGGTCCAGATCGGCCCGCCGACGCCAGCGCCGGCCATCGTGTCGCGCTGAGCCGAAGAGGTGCGGCTTAGATATAAGCGAAAGCCGCGCCGAGACATCCCAAAGCGCCAAGGCCAAGGGCCGTATACCAGGGCCAGCGTGTGCCTGGCCGGACAATGGCGATGGTCGCGATGGCGATCGAAATATGCAGCAGCGTCACAGCGACGGTGAGGATCTGGTGGCGGTGCTCGTGCTTCTCGCTTGACCGCAATTTCTGCTCGGTCATGTCCTCTTCGGTCTTGGCCTGAAGCTGGATCGACTGCTGATCGTCGCCGTTCTTCTTGGCCAGGGCCTTGAAATTATCGGCATTGGCGCCCGCGCCGGCGAGAACCGCAGCCGTTTCATAAAGATTCTTCTTGAAGCTTTTCGCCTGGTAGAAATTCCAGGTGTCAGTCGCTTTATCCTGATAGAGGACGGCCTCGTTCTTGGCGTCGATCGTCGCCGCCGTCTCGATGGTTTCGAGGCTGCCGATGAAAGCCGCGATCACCGCCAGAATGGCGATCGTAATGGCGACGATCGCCAAAAAAGGATCGCCGGAATGCGCGGCATGTTCGGCATGTTCGGTGTGCTCGAAATGTTCGGTCGGCGCGGCGTCGGACATTCATTTCCCCTCAGAAATCGGATGCGAATTCAGGCTGGTGGTGACCTGTCGCATCTTGGCCTCGGCTTTGCAACGTTCGGCTTTGCAACTTGAGGGCGGATGCCTGCATCACATGGACAGGCTTTGGGCGGCGCCCTATAAGCCTCTCAACATCGGGCGGCACAGGTCAGGACGGCGTGAGATGGCGCTTCATACGGATTTAATCCCAGAGGATTTCGCGGCTCTGCGTCTGACCATGGTGGAAAGCCAGATCCGGACGTTCGATGTGACCGACCATGCGGTCATCGGCCGGTTTCTTGACGTGCCGCGGGAAGATTTCGTGCCCGCGGCGGTGCGCGGCTTGGCTTATTCGGACACGGCCTTGAAGATCGCGGCGGGGCGCCGTCTGCTGACGCCGATGGTTCTCGCCCGGATGGTCCAGGCGGCGGGCATAAAGCCAGGCGATCATGTCCTCGATATCGCGCCCGGCACCGGCTATTCGACGGCGATTCTCGCCGGGCTGACGCCGAAGGTCACGGCGCTCGAATCCGATCCCGAGTTGCAGGCGTTGACGAAAGCCAATCTGGCGGCCGCCGGTTTCACCGATGTGCCTGTCTTCGGCGGCCTTTTGCGCGAAGGCGTGGCATCGGCGGCGCCTTTCGATGTCATTTTCGTCAATGGCGCGGTCGAAGCGCATCTCGACCATCTCACCGCGCAATTGCGTGATTGTGGAAAACTCGTCACGCTTTGGCGGACGGCTGGGGCCGCCAACCAGCACGCTTGCCGCGCCGTCCTCTTTGAGAAGAACTCCGGCGCGGTGAGCCGCCGGGATCTGTTCGATGCCGCGGGCCCGCTGCTTGACGCATTCCGCGCCGAACCGGCGTTTGTTTTCTAGTCAGGCTCCAGGCGCCGTCCTCTTTATCCGTACCAAGCCGCGCGACTATCCGTACCGCCTTGATGTGTCGCATTTTTGTGCCACTCGGCCACTTTCTGGCGCCGCAGGCTTGGCGCTGCCACAGAGAGGGGCTTAATAACCGGAGGGGGCGCGGATTGTGCCGATTCATGATCCGCGCGCGCTTCGTGTCGAAGCAATATTTGGAGCTTCAAGGTTGATCAAAAGCTGGTTTCGAACCGGCCGGTGTGCCCTGCATGGCCAGGGCCGCTGCCTTGCCTCTTGCGCCGGCGCGCCGGCGTCGGCAATTGTCGCTGTCTTCGTGGCTCTCGCAGCCACGGCTTTCACCGGCGTCCACGCCGAAACCATGTCGGGCGCTTTGGCGCTCGCCTATCAGACCAACCCGGATCTCGGCCAGCAGCGGGCCGGCGTGCGCGCGCAGGATGAGAATGTTCCGCGCGCGACCTCGCAATATCGGCCGACCGTGAGCGCGACCGGGCAATTCGGCTACAGCAATCTCGCGATTCATGAGCCGGGCAGCGCAATTTCGCCGCTGCTTGGCGGTGTCTCAAGCTCAGGCTCGGAGTTCAACGCCTCGTCCGACACCGGCAACATCGGCCTGACGGTGACGCAGACGATCTTCAACGGCAATCGCAATTACAATGGCGTGCGTCAGGCGGAGAGCAATGTGTTCGGCGCGCGCGAGACCTTGCGCAACACCGAGGAAACCGTGCTGCAGAACGGCGCCACGGCCTATATGGACGTCTTGCGCGATACTGCCATTCTCGACCTGCGCAAAAACAATATCATCGTGCTCGAAGAGCAATTGCGCCAGACGCGCGACCGCTTCAACGTCGGCGAGGTGACCCGCACCGACGTGGCGCAGGCGGCGTCGAGCCTTGCCTCAGCACGGTCGGATTATTTCACCGCGCTCGCCAATCTCGACACCAGCATCGCCAATTATCATCAGGTAATCGGCATCGACCCGGCACAGCTTCAACCGGCGCGTTCGGTCGAGGCGCTGTTGCCGCACGATTTGAACGACGCGATCGCGGTCGCCCAGCAGGAGCATCCGGAGGTTCAGGCGGCGTTGCATCAGGTCGATTCGGCCGAACTGCAGGTGAAGCTGGTCGAAGGCGAACTGATGCCGACCGTGTCGGTCGCCGGCCAGGTCACGCAGAACTATAACTTCCAGGGCGAACCGGGCTTCCGGGAGTTCAATGCAACGATCCTCGGCGAAGTCTCCATACCGATCTATACCGGGGGCGAAGTCGACGCGCGCGTCCGCCAGGCCAAGGAATTGCTGTCGCAGGCGGAGCTCCAGGCCGATCTGCAGCGCACGCAGGTGCGTGCCTCGGTGGTCTCCAATTGGGGCCTGCTCGACTCGGCCAAAGCGGTGATCGTCTCCGACCAGGCGGCGGTGAAGGCGGCCGAAATCGCGCTTGAAGGCGTGCGCGAAGAAGCGCGCGTCGGCCAGCGCACGACGCTCGACGTGCTCAATGCGCAGCAGACCTTGCTGAATGCGCGCGTGAGCCTCGTCTCAGCGCAGCGCGACCGTGTCGTCGCCTCCTATGCGACTTTGGCATCGGTCGGCAAATTGTCGGTCGATGGGCTCGGCCTCGATGTCGTGCGTTATGATCCGACGGTCCACTTCAATCAGGTGAAGGACAAGTGGTTTGGTCTGCGCACGCCCGATGGGCGATAAGCGGTTCGTGACTTGCGGATTCATGACTTGCGGATTCGTGACTTGGCGTGCGCCATCTGCCCTGTGAAAACTAAAATTGGGCCTATCGAAATCAGGCGACTTGCGGTCTAATTGAGTCGAACTGATTTGGGGCCCTGATCCGCACCGCGGCGCGCCCCGACTGAGCCCAGAAAGCGTCACGGCCATGAACGCGCCCAACGCCTTTTCGCAGGACAGAATTGCGGCCGAGCGAAAGGCCTACGAGCCATCGATGGAAGAAATTCTCGCGTCTATCCGCCGGATTATTGCCGACGATCAAGCCCTGCCACCCCATTCGGCGGAGCCTGCACCTGTCGCTTCAAATGCGCCGGCGGTGGCGGCGCCGATTCTCGCGGCTGTCGCGGCGGCGGCCGCGCCTTTGGACGAGGACGACAATAATCTCGACGGTTGGACGGACCTTCCGGCCGCGGCCGCGGCCAAACCCGCGCCGGCGCCTGAGCCTGTCGCACCCGCGCCGCCGCCGCTGCGCAGCGGCTTCGATTTCATGCCGGGGCGCGAATTCCGGCCCATCCCATCGCGCGCGCCCGCGCCTGAACCATCGCGCGCACCAGCGCCCGAACGGCCGGCCTATCCGCGCGAGCCGATGACGCCGCGCGCAAACGCCGAGCCGCCGCCGGTCGAACGGCGCGAGAGCCAGCGCCGCATCGCGCCGGGGCCGCGCCCGGCGGCGCAGCCGCAACCCGCCGCAGAGGAGGCGCTGATTTCGCCGGCCACCGACGCCATGGTCGCGAACGCTTTCAACACGCTGATCGCGAGCCGCTTTCTGCAGTCGAACGACCTCTTGGGCGAAATGGTGCGCGACATGCTGCGGCCGATGCTCAAGGCCTGGCTCGACGACAATCTGCCGATCCTGGTCGAGCGGCTTGTCCGGGCCGAGATCGAGCGCGTGGCGCGCGGCGGCCGCTGATCAGCGATAAGCCTCTCATCCCGCGTTGACTTCGCGGCGCCGCTTGGGCTTTTAGGCGGCTTGTGCCGGCGCATTGGCGCCGGCGGCTTCGGTTTTTCGGATGATGGACAAGACTTTCGATCCTGCGCATGTCGAGCAGCGGATTTCCGCGCTTTGGGAAGAGGCGGACGCGTTTCGCGCCGGCCGGCCGGAGCGGGCAGGGGCGCAGACCTTCTCGATCGTCATCCCGCCGCCGAATGTCACCGGCTCGCTGCACATGGGCCATGCGCTCAATAATACGCTGCAGGATGTGCTTTGCCGGTTCGAGCGCATGCGCGGCAAGGACGTGCTCTGGCAGCCGGGCACCGACCATGCCGGGATCGCGACGCAAATGGTCGTCGAGCGGCGGTTGGCGGAGCGCGGCAACGAGGGCCGCCGCGAAATGGGCCGCGCCAAATTCCTCGAAGAAGTCTGGCGGTGGAAAGAGGAATCGGGCGGCGCCATCGTCGCGCAATTGAAGCGTCTTGGCGCCTCCTGCGATTGGTCGCGCGAGCGTTTTACGATGGACGAAGGCCTGTCGCGCGCGGTCGTGAAAGTCTTTGTCCAGCTCTATCGCGACGGGCTGATCTACAAGGACAAGCGCCTCGTCAACTGGGATCCGAAGCTGCTCACCGCCGTCTCCGACCTCGAAGTCATTCAGAAGGAGGAGAAGGGCCATCTCTGGCATTTCCGCTATCCGCTTGCCGATCAAGCGTTCAACGCGGACGATCCTTCGACCTATATCGTCGTTGCAACGACGCGGCCGGAGACGATGCTGGGCGACACCGCCGTCGCCGTGCATCCCGACGACGAGCGCTACAAACATCTCGTTGGCAAGAACGTGCGGCTGCCGCTTGTCGGCCGGCTGATCCCGATCATTGCCGATTCCTATTCCGATCCCGAGAAGGGCACCGGCGCGGTGAAGATCACGCCGGCGCATGACTTCAACGATTTCGAGGTCGGCAAGAGGCATAATCTGCCGCTCATCAATATCCTCGATGCCGAAGCGCGCGTGAGCCTCGTCGACAACGCGGCTTTCCTCGAAGGCTTGCCGCCGACCGGAATGGCGACTTCGCTCTTTGCATTGAACGGCGAAACGCGCGAAGCGGCGCGCAAGACCGTGGTCGAATTGATGGACGCGCAGGGTCTGCTCGACAAGATCGAGCCGACGCAACATGCCGTGCCGCATGGCGATCGTTCCGGCGTCGTGCTCGAGCCGCGGCTGACCGACCAATGGTATGTCGATGCGAAAGTGCTGGCCCAGCCGGCGCTCGCCGCGGTGCGCGACGGCAAGACCAAGTTCATCCCGGAGAATTGGTCGAAGACTTATTTCCAATGGCTTGAAAACATTCAGCCCTGGTGCATTTCACGGCAGCTTTGGTGGGGTCATCAGATCCCGGCCTGGTACGGTCCGGACGGCACAATCTTCGTTGCCGAGAGCGAAGCCGACGCCGATGCCCAGGCGCGTGAACATTACGGCCAAGAGAATATCGCGCTTCTGCGCGACGAAGACGTGCTCGACACATGGTTCTCGTCCGCGCTGTGGCCGTTTTCGACGCTGGGCTGGCCGGACGAAACACCAGAGCTGAAGCGCTATTATCCGACCAATGCGCTCGTCACCGGCTTCGACATCATCTTCTTCTGGGTTGCGCGGATGATGATGATGAGCCTGCATTTCATGCACGAAGTGCCCTTCGCCGACGTCTATATGCATGCCCTCGTCCGTGACGAGAAGGGTGCGAAAATGTCGAAGTCGAAGGGCAATGTCATCGATCCGCTCGGCCTGATCGACGAATATGGCGCCGACGCTCTGCGTTTCACGCTCGCGGCGATGGCGGCGCAGGGCCGCGACATCAAGCTTTCGACGCAGCGCGTTGAAGGCTATCGCAATTTCGCGACCAAGCTCTGGAACGCGGCGCGGTTTGCCGAGATCAATGGCTGCACCGGCAACGTTGCCTTCGATCCGCGCGGCGCGAAAATCGCGCTCAACCAATGGATCGTCGGCGAGGCCGCCAAGGCGATCCTCGAAGTGACCGTGGCGATCGAGACCTATCGCTTCAACGATGCGGCCAACGCCGCCTATCGTTTCGTCTGGAACATTTTCTGCGACTGGTACCTCGAACTCGCCAAGCCCTTGCTGCAAGGCGCCGACGAGGCGGCGAAGGCCGAGACACAGGCGACGACCGCTTTCGTGCTCGACCAGGCGGTGAAGCTGCTGCATCCCTTCATGCCCTTCATCACCGAGGAATTATGGGGCAACGCGGCGCGCCAAACCGTGCTGGCGCTGGCGCCATGGCCAGCGCTCGACGGCCCGAGCTTTCCGGCGGCCGAGGCCGAGATCGGCTTTGTCGTCGAGCTGATTTCGGAAATCCGCTCCGTCCGCTCGGAGATGAATGTGCCGGCCGGCGCGCAAATCCCGCTCGTGCTTGTCGGCGCGGATTCATCCGTCAAAGGCCGGGCAGAAACCTGGGCCGAGATCATCAAGCGGCTGGCGCGGCTTTCCGACATTTCGTTCGCGACTGACGCGCCCGCCCAGGCGGCGCAGATGATCGTGCGCGGCACGCTCGCGGCGCTGCCGCTCGAAGGCATCATCGATTTTGCCGCGGAAAAAGTGCGGCTCGCCAAGGAGATCGAGAGGCTCAACGCCGACGCGGCGAAGACCGAGGCCAAGCTTGGCAACGCTGATTTTATCGCCCGCGCGCCGGAGGAGGTGGTGGACGAAAATCGCGAGCGCCTCGCCGAGGCGCGGTCGCGCGCGGAAAAACTCGGCGCGGCGCTGAAGCGATTGGGTTGAAGGCGCGTGCGGCGGCATTAGCTTTGGAAAAGGGCATGGGCAGACGCAGATGATCAGCGAGCAGGATGTTTACGCCGCATTGCGGGCGGTTGCGGGGCCGGATGGCAAGACGCCGCTGCCCGAGACCGGCGCCATAGCCGGGGTGACGCTGCGCGGCGACAAGGTTTACCTCTCCCTGTCCGTCGCGCCGGAGCAGGCGGCGTCGCTCGAAAGCATGCGGCTCGCCGCTGAGCAGACGCTGCGGCGCCTGCCGGGCGTTGGCGCGGTGCTCGTCAATCTTACGGCGCAGAAGCCGGCGGCCGCGCCGGCGCCCCGGCGGCCGGGACCTTCAACCCCGCCGCGCAGCGTCGCGGTGCCGGGCGTTGAACGCATCATTGCCGTGGCTTCGGGGAAAGGCGGCGTCGGCAAATCGACCACCGCGGTCAATCTGGCGCTCGGCCTTGCCGCGCTCGGCTGGCGCGTCGGCCTTCTCGATCTCGACATTTACGGCCCGTCGCTGCCGCGGCTGCTGCATATCCACGCGCAGCCGGAGGTCGTCGATCGCCGCATCCAGCCGCTCGAAGCCTTCGGCGTGAAGGCCATGTCGATCGGCTTCATGCTCGACGAGGAGGAGCCCGTCGTCTGGCGCGGCCCGATGGTGATGGGCGCGGTGCAGCAGATGCTGCGCGATGTCGCCTGGGGCGAACTCGATTGCCTTGTCGTCGACATGCCGCCCGGCACGGGCGATGCGCAATTGACGCTAGCGCAGAATGTGGCGCTCGCCGGCGCCGTGATCGTCTCGACGCCGCAGGATCTCGCCTTGATCGATGCGCGGCGCGGCATTGCCATGTTCAACAAGGTCAATGTGCCGGTGCTCGGCATCGTCGAAAACATGAGCTATTTCCTCTGCCCGCATTGCGGCACCCGCACCGATATTTTCGCCCATGGCGGGGCGCGGCATGAGGCGGAAAAGCTCGGCGTGCCGTTTTTGGGCGAAGTGCCGCTGGCGCTCGATATCCGCGTCCATTCCGACGATGGCGAGCCGATCGTCGTCGCCGCGCCGGACAGCACCTATGCTGCCGCTTATCGCGATATAGCCGCGAAAGTGCAGGCCGGGCTCGAGGGCGCGCAGCTGCGCGCCGCACCGAAGATCGTGATCGAATAAGAGCGCGCGAGACGGCGCGGCGCCGGTGGACCGCGACCGGGGATTGAATTAGGTTCGCCGGCCTCACGCCCGAAATGGATTCATGACCGACCTCACCGGCTTCTTCAATCTCTGCCACAATCGCTATTCAGATGAGAAAAATCTGACGCGATATTATTCGCAAGTTTATAGCCAGAACGGCGAAGACGGCATGATCGCGGAAATATTCCGCAGGATCACGGCAAAGGACAAATTCTTCGTCGAGATCGGCGTCGAAAACGGCCGCGAATGCAATACCCGGTTTCTGCTCGAAATGGGGTGGTCCGGCATTTGGATCGAAGGGGATGCCACGCGTGTCGCCGAAGCGCATGCTTTCTTCGCGCCCTATGTGAACACGAAGCGGCTGACGATCGTCCAGAGTTTCATCACGCCCGACAATATCGAAGCGATCCTGCGGGCCAGCGGCGCGCCAGCCGCTTTCGATTTTCTTTCACTCGATATCGACCAATATACGTCGCATATCTGGAAGCGGATCGAGACCTATCGCCCGCGCGCGATATGCATCGAGTATAATGCCTCGATCCCGCCCTCCTGCGCCGTCGAGGTTCCCTATATTCCGGATGTCGCTTGGGACGGCAGCAATTGGTTTGGCGCCGGCCTCAAGGCTATCGAGACGATCGGCCTGAATAAGCGGTTTCGACTCGTCGGCTGCGACTATCTGGGCGTGAATACCTTCCTCGTTTCGGAAGACGAGGAACTCGGCCTTTTCCAGGCGCCCTTTACCGCCGAGTTTCACTACGAGCCGCCGAAATATCATCTCACGCAGCATATCGGCCATCCGGCTGCGCCGTCGGCGCGGCAATGGGTCGTCAGCGCCGAGGCGCCCGCCGGCAGCCGCGAAAGTTGAGATCGGCGCTTTTTGGTCTTTCTCATCGCATCGGATTTGTCCGAAAACCGCTTCGCACTTTTCGGTCCGATGCTTTACCCGCCGGTCACGCTCATATGGCGCGGAACCGCCGGGCCGGTATGGGCGCGGTCGATCTTGAAATCATGGCCCTTCGGCTTGCGGGCAATCGCGTCCTCGATCGCGGCATTGAGCAATTCGTCGCTCGCCGCGGCGCGTAAGGGCGCGCGCAAATCCGCCGCGTCTTCCTGGCCGAGGCACATATAGAGCGTGCCGGTGCAGGTGAGCCGGACGCGGTTGCAGCTCTCGCAAAAATTATGGGTGAGCGGCGTGATGAACCCAAGCCTCCCGCCGGTCTCGGCGACTTCGGCATAGCGGGCCGGGCCGCCGGTGCGATAGGCGAGGTCGCGCAAGGTGAAGTGCCTGGCGATTTCGGCGCGCACTTGGCTCAGCGGCAGATATTGGTCGAGCCGCGCCGGCTCGATCGCCCCCATGGGCATGACTTCGATCAGCGTCAGATCCATGCTGCGCGCATGCGCCCAGCGGATCATCGGGATGATTTCGTCCTCGTTGACGCCTTTCAACGCGACCATGTTGATCTTGACGTCGAGGCCGGCCTCCTGCGCCGCATCGATGCCCTTCAGCACTTGCGCGAGGTCGCCGCGCCGGGTGATCGCCTTGAATTTCTCGGGCTCGCGGCTGTCGAGCGAGACATTGATGCGCCGGACGCCGCAGGCGGCAAGCTCTGGCGCGAAAAAGGCGAGCCGCGAGCCATTGGTCGTCAGGGTCAGCTCATCGAGCGCGCCCGAATCGAGATGCCGCGCCAGCCCTTCGAACAGCCGCATGATGTTGCGGCGGACGAGCGGCTCGCCGCCGGTGAGCCGCAGCTTGCGCGTGCCGCGGGCGATGAAGGCGCTGCACAGCCGGTCGAGCTCTTCGAGCGTCAGCAGATCGGCTTTCGGCAGGAAGCTCATGTCTTCCGCCATGCAATAGACGCAGCGGAAGTCGCAGCGGTCGGTCACCGACACCCGCAGGTAGGAGATCGCGCGGCCGAAGGGGTCGATGAGCGGCCGCGCCTCAGTTTGCGCTTCACGCGCCGGCGGGGCGGCGGCCTTTAAATCCGTACAGGACTGGTTCATTCGTCTGATATAGTCCGCGTAAGTAAAAGCTTGAATAGGACCAAAGAAAGCCTCGTGCAATGACATCGCAGCCGCACCATCCGCCGCAGCCTCAGCACTGGCCGCGCGAGCTTCGCCTCGCGACGGGCGGGCGGGTGTTGAAAGTGACGTTCGAGAGCGGCCGCGGCTTCGATCTGCCGGCCGAATATCTGCGCGTGATGAGCCCCAGCGCGGAAGTGCAGGGGCATGTGCCGGACGAGCGTAAGACATTGGGCGGCAAGCGGAATGTCGCCGTGACCGAGATCGAGCCGGTGGGCAGCTATGCGGTGCGGCTCAGCTTCGACGACCTGCACACGACCGGCATCTACACCTGGGGTTATCTCTACGAGCTGGGCGCCCGGCAGACCGAAAAATGGGCGCATTATCTTGCTGAACTTGACGCCAAGGGGCTCAGCCGCGACCGTCCGGGCGAAAAATAAATCTTGGAAAGAAGCCACAGCTATACATAGGTCGATATAGCTTTTATTGCCACGAGCGCCGCCTGACGTAGAAAGTTTGAGATGCCGGTTTCGATTGAACTTGCCGTGCCGATGTTTGTGACGATCTGGTTCGTCGTGCTGTTCGTCATCCTGCCGATCGGCATACGCTCGCAGCGCGAATCGGGCGGCTATGTCGAAGGGACCGACCCCGGCGCGCCGGTCAATCCGCAGCTTTTGAAGAAGGCGCTGCTGACGACCCTGGTGTCGCTTCTCGTCTTCGGCGCGCTGATGGTCACGCTGCGGCTTTGTGGGTGGGGGCCGGTCTAGGCGCTGCCCTCTATTGACCCGCCCGCCCGATGCGGTTAGGTGCAGCGACCTTCCTTGAGAGAGCGCGTAGCTCAGCCGGTAGAGCATCTGACTTTTAATCAGGAGGTCATGGGTTCGAATCCCATCGCGCTCACCAATAAAATCAATAGATTGTCGATATTGAAGGACTCCAGCGATCATCCGAATCGCTTTCGGGGCAGCGTTTCGGGCAACAGTGGATTAAACCGGCCCGTGGATAACTTGAGCCTGACCTTGCCTTAAGGCTGCCGCGACCGATGATTGCCGCCCCGGCTCAGAAAACTGGGCTGCCGGAGTCGAGAGGCAAACCATGGCAAAGGGGTTAGACGGTCGCGGCCGTGACAAAGACGGTGAGATTCGCCAAAAGCGCGGCGATACACTCAACAAGAACCTGCCGAAACCCATCGCCGAATTCTCTCCGAATACCACCCTTGCAAAGATGAGAGCGGTTACGGGAAAGGTCAGCGAAGAGGCTGTCCGGCGTGCGGCGAAAAAGTTGGAGCGCTAGGCGATATTGCCCCTAGTCCGGGGACTTGTCTGGTTTCGAGGACGAACGCACATGAGCGATGCAGAACTCCGAGGGCTTGTCTTGCAGGTCTTTTATGAGGTGCGCCATGAAGTCGATTGGTTCAGCCTAAAGCAGTTGGCCGAAAAGTTAGAAGATTTCGATTTCGATGTGCTGGGAAACATCTGCGATCAACTCGGCGAAAAGAATCTCATAACCTGGAAGCCGTTGCGGTCTGGAATGGGGATCGCAGCCGGAATGGGCCGCATCACCTCTGACGGGATCGACGTCCTTGAGGGAACGGCCAGTGCGCCGATTGCAATTACCCTGTACGACCACAGCGTGCGCGTCAGCGGATCATCGAATGTCCAG
The DNA here is from genome assembly GCA_040756295.1 of Pseudomonadota bacterium. Lineage (GTDB taxonomy): Bacteria > Pseudomonadota > Alphaproteobacteria > Rhizobiales > Beijerinckiaceae > Methylovirgula. The sequence goes on from JBFLZN010000005.1 coordinate 303,857, forward strand.
GTCGGGGGTGGCAACGTTCAAAACGTGAACTTTGACATCGGAAAGTTAGTCGCCGCTATTGATCATTCACAAGCCGGCGAAAGGGAAAAGGCCGAAGCAAAATCCCTCCTTCAGAAATTCACCGAAAACAAACTCGTTATGAGTCTCCTCACGACATTGTTTACCGCTGGCGCGGCGCACTAAATCTCGTCGGCCATGTCAAATTATTTCAACGATAGTCCAATCGAAAAGGCTGAAGACGACCGTTATGGAGTCGAACCTTTCGCCCAAGCGCTTGCGCGCGGCATAGTCAACATCAAAGACCCAGTTGGAACAACCATAGCCCTTTATGGGGAATGGGGCAGCGGAAAAAGTAGTGTCGTAAATCTGGTACGGTCTTCGATCGATAAGGAGAATAATTCGGAGCTTATCGTCACCGAGTTCAAAGGATGGTGGTTTCGGGGAGAGGAAGCTCTCGCTCTCGCTTTTCTGCAAAATCTAAGCACCGTATTGAAGGATGGCATAGGTGACCAGGCCAAAGCTCTCATCCTCGGACTCGCGAAACGCGTTTTGCAAAGCGGTCCGAGCATAGGCGCGATAGTCGGTGCGGCAACTGCCAACCCCGTTGCGGGCGTCACAATCACCGGGGCCTCCAAGGTTTTGAGCGACCTAGTTGGGCAAGACAAAACGGTCGAGAGCTATTTCAATGAGCTGTCGGAGCTTTTGGCGAAGCAGAGCCGCCGATTTCTTGTGATTGTCGATGACATTGATCGACTCAATCCGGAAGAGGCAATGGCGATCTTTCGGCTAATTAAGTCGGTTGGTCGCCTACCAAACGTTATGTACCTTCTCGCTTTCGACCGTGAGCTTGCGGAAAAGGCTGTTGCAGAAAAATATCCGTCGGAGCAGGCGCATTTTTTGGAGAAGATTATTCAGGCGGGGTTCGATCTTCCTGTCCCGCTCAAATCAGACTTAAACGCAGGCGTTCTTGCAGAAATCGGAACGATTTGCGGTTTTGGCGTAACAGAATCAGTTCAATTCATGAACGTTTTCTACGACGTTATCGCTCCGCACATTCGGCGACCGCGAGACGTCGTTCGTTTCCGTAATGCGATAAGTGTAACTTGGCCGGCAATCGGGACTGAGGTTAATGCTGCGGATTTCATCGCGCTCGAAACTCTGAGGATATTTGAGCCAATCCTCTTTAGGACGATCCGCCAAAACAAAGATAAACTTTGCGGCGTTCAGCAACATGGCGAAAACTCCCCAAACCAGTCCGAACGTATCGACCCTTTTCTGACGGGCCTAGCTGGATGGAGGCTAGAGGTCGGCAAAGCCGCGCTTCAGCGAATTTTTCCGCGAATGGGTCGGGTATTATACGGCAACGACGTTATCGCTCGATGGGATTCGGAGAGGCGCGTCTGTGTACCCAAGCATTTTGACACATACTTTCGTCTCGCGCTCAGCGAGGAAACCTTACCTCTGACCGTGATTCAGGAGCTGGTCGAGAAAGCGGGCGACAAGGCCTTTGTGCAGAAGACGTTTCGACAAGCGGCGAAGACACCGAGGAAAGGACGTGGCACTTTGGTGCCGGTGTATTTGGATGAATTGACGAGCTACGCATGCCACGTCGAAAAGAAAGATGTCGAGGTACTTCTAACCGCGTTATTCGAGATACACGATGAAATTGATCTAGACGCAGATGCAGACAAAGGATTTTACGCGATGGCGCAAACCACGCTTCGCTATCACTGGTTGATACGTCGAGTAACCGAGGACCGCTTTTCCCTTGAGGAGCGTACGAACCTGTACCTTGCTGCTACAAAATCTGCATCACTTGGCTGGATGGTTGATTTTACAAGATCGACCAGGCGCGAGCACGAGGCTTCTGCGCAGGTTCAGCGACCTGAGGAAGATCGCCTGGTTACCAAAGAGGCGGCAAGAGGACCTCTCACTGAACACGCTCTGCAATTAATTCGAAGCGCTGCTAAAGACGGCTCGCTCCTGAATCACCCAGATCTCATTTCCATATTGTATCGCTGGGAAGACTTTCTCGATGGAGACGCATCGGAGGCGCGAGCCTGGACGGATGCTTTGATACCAAAGGATGAGGTATTGGTCACACTGGCTGGCCGTCTTACGAGCACTTCCTGGTCAGCGGGTATGGGAATGGGTGGGGGCTTTCTCGCTGACAGGGTTGCGAGAGGTTCACCGATGGCAGCAATTCCCGAGAAGATGGACTTCTTGGACCTGGATGCGTTCCGCGCCGGCTTAGAGCGCGTCAGCAAGGAGGGCCGAATTGACCCAGATTCCTTGAAGATCGTGCAAACATTTTTAGCGGCGTGGGACGCAAAAAGCCAAAACTGAATGTTCGCCGCTAGACGCCGTAAACCGATCCGTTCGCTAAGGTGAAGTAGCCCAAGGGACGCTGTGATGACAAAGGTCAAAATCTATAAGTACCGCAGGCCTTATGTAGTGGCGACTGATCACGATGGAATAGCCAGGCGCATGGGGACGCGAAAATATATAGAGATGGTCGGAGGCACAGTTATCGAGGAAAGCGAGATCGAGGTCGAAAGCTCGGCATTGGATGCGGATGAAAAGACTACGCTGGATTTTGTCCCACCAGAACGGTCGGATTGAATACAGAGCTCATTTCGGCTCAGCGGAGAAATGCATCGATGTCCACCGGTACAGAACAGACGACTGAGCGGAAAATCAAACGACTTATGCGAGAAATCAAGGAAATCGACGAGTTTTTCTACGGAAGCAATCAAGATAAAGATCGTCATTCCTACGCGGCGATGCTCGAACGGAAGCGCGATGACGCGGTAAGGAGCGCCGTGCTTCAACTCCATACCGCACTAGAAGACTTACTTACTGAGGAGCTATTCGCTGAAATATTGGGCACCCCCCACTTGAAGTACAAGCCCAAGCTCCGAAGCGTGAAAGGTAAGGCGTTAGCTCGGATGCTGAAGGGGGGAGGCAGCCTTGGATTCGAGATGAAGCTCAATTTCGCGGTTGTCGCTGACCTTCTTGACAAAAAAACGAGAGATCAGTTGAGCGAGCTTAATACCTTGCGCAATAAGTGCAGCCACAATTGGCTACTTAATGTTCCGCTACGTCGTGCCAAGAAGGGAGGTCCTGCGCCAAGGCTTTTGACCTTCCGGGGACGTGACGTTCATAAAGTTGAAGTGCTGAAAGATATTTGCAGAGAATACGGCAATATTTATTATCGAATGTTTTCTCGACGATTATACAGAGACGAACTCCTGCTTTCCGCGCGAAAAGAATCCCGTCCTCAGTCACCTACTGTGATATCTCAGCCCGCCGGCACGGCTCAATAGCCGCTGCGGGGTGCGCCATGCTCATACCGGCTTGTTAACGGTTTTGCTCATCGGATGCTTCGCGATCAGATAACGCGCGACCTCACCGAACGGAGTTTCTAGGTGGCTGAAGATGTGAGCCGTGCGCGGGCTGAGCCACGGATTTACCGTCGAGACCGGAGCGGCCATTTTGATCAGCTCGCGCCTGAAAGCATAGCCGCGATGATCGATGGCAGCAAGCGAGAGGCTTATCTGGGTATCTTTTACAGCATCATAGATCGCGCGTTGGTCAGCGACAGGTGTGCGTTCGCCTAGAGTGACAGACTTGATGCATTCGAGTGGCAGTCGCTGAGTATACACTGGAAATCCGCGTGGATCGGTTTGCCGTTTTTCGCAGTCCGCAAGACAGCGTATGATTCTGACTTCTTGCTCGTAGCTCCATTGCTCGGATTTCGCGCAGAGTTCGGCCACTGGGATCGGGTCCCGCGCCGAGCGATACGCCGCGACATCGCGCATCGGTCGCATGGGTCGATATTCTACATCGATCTGACCATGGAAGAATTCATGCGATCCGTCGAATTCAACGACAACGCCGGCATATTGGTCGGCGTAGTGGGACCACATCAGGAGCGAGTCATCGATTCGCGACAGGCAGAGAATGCCTATGAGGCCGTTAAGCTGCTGGACGATGTCCCGTGACATGGCATCACTCGCCTGGCAGCCTTTCGGCACCTCGCTGAGCGTGCCCGGCGGCTGATGCCGGCGTTGTGCCACAACATCGAACGAAACGTTGAGTTGCTGCTCGTCCGCATCGTTTGGCACCACGATTTCCGGCAGCAGCTCGAACGGGTCGTTAAAGGCGCTCGGCTGCGTGAATCGCACATCGCCTTGCAAAATTCGTTTCAAGCCGGCGATGTCTACATATTTGTAAAGTGGTGTGGCGACTGCGCGGTTCGCCTCGTCTGTCATTGTCTTTCTCACGCTTGGGTGACGCCATGCGTCTGAAGGCGACACGTCCTCCCTGTGGGAAAGTAAGCTTGTGGCACCGTGCGCTGTTTTTGGCTATGACAAATAGGCCGCCAAGGGCAAAGATGCCGTGTTTCTGGAATATCAAAGGGATACAGGCGCCGCGCCGCGGTCGGCAAAGGACGGACTTCCATGTACGATTTCTATCGAAGCAAGAAAGAGCCGGATGAACGCATGGCGACTCGCCGCGGTGCTGGTTTGCCTGGTCATGTCGACCCGAACGATTGGGAATTAATGACTTTGTCGCCGACAGCGCGAGAGCGCTTCGTGGACGTTGACGAGGACATAGAGGATCATGATTTTTGCTATTTCAAGCTCGTCGACTAAGCAGACGCCGTAGGCAACCGGGACTTGGTCCCTGGATGCGCGGTCAGCGCTTTTTTGGGCCTCGAACACTTGAACTTGAACTTGAACCCGCTTTCAACTTGTTCAAGCCTTCCGCAACAAAAGGTGGGCGAGTCCGATCCGCGCCTCCGGATCGTCGCGAAGCCGCGCTCGAAAATTCTCCCAGGCGCCGACAACCTCGCGGTCGACGGCCGTTAGTTCGTGCCAAAGTTGTTCGGCTTGCGCCATGACATAGGCGAGCGGGCGTTTTGCCCGTTCACTGCCAACTATCGAATCTCGGGGCGGCCGGTCGAACTCGCTAAACAGTGCGCACAGCAATGAGCGGTAAGGCAGCATTTCGCGATTGAGTTCGCGCATCTTCCCGAGAAGCTCTTCGATCGCCGGGACCATCGCGGCATTCAAGGCGCCGTCGACCGCCGATTTCGCGCTTTCAGCGGCTCGCTCAAAGTCGTGCAGGCGATCCCGGAGCTGTCGCCAAGCGGCCAGCGCAGCGTCGGCTTCATCCTTCGCATCGGCAAGCCGTTGCCGCGCCGCCCGGACGCCGCTCAACGGCGGTTTAGCGTTGTCGATCGCCGCCTCAGCCGTTGCCCAGGTGTGCTTTTCCTGGGCTTCAGAAAGGGCCTTGTCGGCTTCTTTCACAGTGGTTTCGGCCCGCCGATAAGCTAGGCGCGCGCGATCGATACCGGCGCGGACGCTTTCGCATTCCGCTTGCGCCGTGGCGAGGTCTTCGAACGCGGCAAGAAGCTCTTCCCTTAGGGGATTGGAAGGAGCCTTTTCACGCAACTGCGCTGATGCGGCGGCCATGATGCTTTCTCCAAGATAGTGCGCGGTCGAGCGCGACATCGCTGCCGGCTCGGCCCTGTCCAACAATTGCGACGTGATTGCCGCGCAGATCGCGCATCAAGCCGTCATAGCGCTCGCCCTCAAACACGCCCGGCGACATTCGAGCACGGTATCGATAAGCGCAGCTCAACTCACGCCGCGCGCCGGATTCAACCAGATCGATCGCGGCCTGATCCCAGATCGCCAGGGAGGCAATGAGATAGGGCGCTTCGAAACGGGCATCGTTTCCGGTCGCGCCGACGACAAGCCCGCGCGGGTGCTCCCGAGCCGAGATCGGCATGTGTTCGGCCAGGAGAGGCAAGCCCTCAAAAGTCGCCGCAGCCCTGGCAAGCTCATCAGGCGGGCAAAGCACGCCGTAGATGCGATCAGGATCGAGGCTGAGTTCTTGCCAGTCCGGAATCTCATCGCCCCGATAATGCCTGACCTGGGCCTTCGAGATGCGGGCGTCAGAAACGTGCAGCCGCCCGTCTTCATCGAGCCTTTTTGTCGAGGTCAGGGCGCGATCGTAGGCGAGCATTTTAGGCCTTTCCGATCCGCGCCATGCCGGGGAAGCGCGAGAAAGTGTCGCTCACGTTCAGCGCCGCTCCGCGCGTTCTCGCCTCCGCGCCGGTGAAGCTGGTCGTGTGATCGCTCACGACACGGGCCGCTTCGGGGAAGCGGTTTGTAAAGCGTCGCTGAGCTGCGCTGTCGGCCGCGATCCTGCGATCACGGTCACGGGCCTGCCGGTCGCCGAGCGCGCCCCCCAGACCGCCGCGGGTCGCCGGGCGCGGCAGCGCCGAGTCGCGGGCCTTGTCGAGCCGGCCCAAGAACTCCTCGATCTCGTCCTCGGTGAAGTCTTCGTCGCGGAGGATGCGCCGCATTTCCTTCCGCGAAGGCGATTCTTCGATCTCTTCCTCCTCGTCTTCCGCACCGTGCTTCTCTTCATAGGCGCGGTCGTATTGGCTGCCGCCAAGATGATGGTCGATTCGATGGCGTGCCCGCTCAAGCTGTTCGCCGGCAAGGCCGGCCTCGCAGAGGATTTTGTCGAGTTCGATTTGGAGAGCCGCCGGGCTTGGCTCCTCGCGCTCAGCGTCATAGGCGCCCGCCGGACCGCTGTGCGGCACTCGGACAAGGAAAAGCCGCTCGCGGTTCGTGCCGCGCGGCGAAGGGCAAGGGGTGAGCTTTGTCATTGCTGGCCTCGTTTGTCTAAGGGCAGGGCACTGTCGGGCATGCACTGGCTCTCGACTGGTGGAATGAAGCCCCGTCGACGGGCGAAAAGCGGCCGGCTGCTCGGCATCATCTGCGCGCGCGCCAGGAGTTCCGGGGTTACGACGAAGCTGGGTTGATCGGCGGCGGCGAGGAGCGCGCCCGCGGCGCTGACAGCAAGATCGTCATGGCCGCGCGGCGGATGCGAGATCGTGTCCTTGCCGGCGCGCGATGTGGTCCGCTCAAGCGCGCAGAATTGGGCGATCAGCCTCGGGTGATCGAGCAGAACGACGCGGCCGCTGTTCAGAAGCGGGAGCGCGTCGCGGAAGACGTCGCTCGCCGTCCGTTCCGAAAGCTCATAGGCAATGCCATGCACGCGGAAGCGCTCTCGCGGCCATTCGCCGGCGTAGCGGTCCCCCGTTACGGAATGAACGCCGTGGGCCTTCAGCAATGCCGCGCTTTCCGCCACGACGCTTTCAGGACTGAAGGGCGGCCGCCACTCGCGGATCGCCGAAAGAACCGCGTCGCCGTCGGCGTCGCGATGCGCGATCGCAAGCGTCATGCTGTCCGAACTGCCGCCGGAAGGATCAACGAAGGCGAAGTAGCGGACGCCACTTGCCGGCGCGCGCTCGCGGCAGCCAGTCGCCGTGACCGCGTCGATTGCCTCCCGCGAAACGAAGCTTTCGATATCGGTCCTGAATTCGGCCATCCATTCGGCACTTGCCGCGATGGGGTCTTCGATCATCGCTCGATCGATGATCGCTTGATCCAGCGTCGGGTTGAGCAAGGTCGAAGGGGCTTTGATAACCAGCACGTCGCCGTCCTGGCCGAAATGGTCGCGGTACTTGCGATAGAGCAGGCCGGCGCGGCGATAGGGCGTCGAGATCGCGATCAGCATGGCCCCCGGCAGCGTAGCCATGCCCGGCACGATGGCGCGATAGACCTCTTCGTCGGGCGTGGCGGAAGTCTCATCGCGGTAGAAGGCAACCTCATCGAGCACGGCGAGAAGGATCGGCCGGCCGCGGACGCTGCGAAAGCTGTTCGTGCCGACTGCCACGTCAACGCGGTTGTCGAGTTCGAAGCCGGAAGCGGTTCGACGTGTCACCATGCCGCTGAGCAGCGCGATATCGTCGAAATAGCTGCGCGCATAGCTCAGAACTATTTTTGCCTGATCACGATCGCAGGCCAGGGCGAGGCACAATGCTCGCTCGCCCGGACGCAATTTGTGTTCCTGATCGAACAAGGAAGCCGCGTGAGCCGCGATGACCGATGCGAGGCTGTCTTTGCCCGCACGGCGGCCGGCGACGATCCAAAGCTCTCTGACACGCTTTGCGGGTGGATCGCGCTCGGCAACGGTTCGAAAGAAGGCGCGTTCTTCCCCCGACATCGGCAAGGCGAAGGCGCCTTTCAGGATCGCCCGCCAAGCGTTCCAGCTCTCGCCCTGGAACCATGGGCCGAAAAGTGCGGGATCGTCCATGGCCGCAACGATGTCGATCACGGCGCGTCTCCCGCTGCCGAAGCCCGCGAACGGGTCGCGATATACTCTCGCAACGTCGGTGGCTTCGCCTGAACGGCCTTGACGCCGAGACGGCGCAAAGCTCGATCAGCCGCGTTCTGCGCACGGATTGCATTGTTCAGATCATAACCCGGAACGGTCAAAGCCTCAGAGCGCGCCTTCTCCGCAAGTGCCACAAGCTCCGCGGCGGCGACGATCTCCGCCTGGCGGCCGATGTCCTCGGGATCGCCGAGCGCTGCCAGGTAAGCGCGAGCCAGATCGGCAACACGACGCGGGAGTTTTGCGAGCGGATCGTTTGACCGCCGCGCGCGCTGTGTCGGCGGCAATTGCGCGGAAAGCGGGCGATCGCTTGATGCGGCCTGGGCGCGGTCGGGGCGGGCGGCGATCGAGGTCATGCGGCGAGCTGCGAACTATCGTTGACGGTTGCCCCTATGTTGCCCGCGGGGATGATCGTCCGCAATACGATCAGCGTATCTCACTGAGTAACTTGGAAGACTGTTGCCATGACCGCGTGATGTAAGATCACGCGTCTCGACCGAATCTCATCCCGCAATGCTCGGCAAAAAGAGCCGCTGGCGGCCGCGTTCGTTGCAGATGCCGAGGGGAGGGAGCGGGGGTTAGTTTGGAGTGTGACGCACCAAAATGACTGCTACCTGGAGGATCGCCGCTCCTGCTGCTGCTATTGCAGCGAAGGCGCTCAAACGACTTTGCTCGCCGAGTTTCATTCCCAGTTCGGTCAGTTCTGCGCTTTCACCCCAACCGGAGGCAATGATTTGAGAGCCGGGAAATTCCGCATCTTCGGTATGCTCGGTTAAGACGTTTATGGAGAACGTCTTGGGGATTTTCACGGTCGCCGACAGAACCCAGAGGATGGCAGCGACAAAAGCAAAAAGCGCGCTGCCGATTTCGCCGTATTTGCTGATAAGCTCGTATAGAGATTCCATCACACGCCCCCGCCCCGAGATTCTAGATAGTACTGCCACTTTGTGGCAGTGGGACAGTACTATCACTTTGTGGCAGTGGGACTCGGGCGTTTTCGCTATCACTTTGTGGCAGTGAAACGCTGCATAAAGTGGCAGCGAAATTTTGTTTTTTGCCTTTCGCAATTTTCCTCGGATCAGCATCGCGGCGCGCCTTCTTTGCCAGCGTTTCGGCCTCTTTGGCGCTAGCGATCTGGCGCCATTCGTGGGTCCCGTCGCCGGCCTGGTTATCGGCGTGCCGATAGGTGAGCCGATAGAGGCTGGGCTGTCGGAAGTCCGCGTTTCCTCCGCAGCCGCGCTCGGTCACCTCGATAAAGCCAAGCGCCTGAAGTTCGCGGATCGCGGGAGCAATGACGCGAAGCGATATGCCGTAGTGCTGGAAATCGCGGTAGGTGACCGGCAAACGGCCATTATCCTTGCCGGCGTGATGCGCGAGTTCGATTTCGATGCGCGACAGGACTCGGTGCGCTGCCAAGCTAAGGACGCGGTAGGCCGGAGACTCCAGCATCTCGATCGGGCGCGGGGCAAACTGTCCGGAGATCGCATTCTTTTTCCCGCGGCGGCGACCCCGTCCATTGGCGGCTGCCTTGCTCACGCGCGCGCCCTCGCCTTGGCAAAGGCGATTTGACGGCTGCGAACCCAGTTTCGAATTTCTACAGTGGGCTCGCGCTCACTCGGAAGAAAATTGCGCGGCGGCCAGCGGCCGAAGCGGGCTTTGAACATCGCCGCGGGCCAGCCTCGCTTATAACCTCGCTCGCGGCCGATCCGGGTGAGGGCCCCGAACCAAAGCGCTTGGTCTATGTCCGGTCCCCGCTCACGTCTCGCTCTGGTCGCGCCAAGCTCGACAAGCTCGCCGTCTTTCTCGATCACCTCCGTCGTCGCGAAGATTGGCTCACCGCAGGCCGGACACTCGCGGGCCCGGCGGGGCAGGACGCAATCGCACTGCTTGCAGGTGATGATGACGGGCTCAGAGCCCTTCGCTCTGTCGTAAGCCTTTCCACGCTCCTCGCCCTTGTCGAGACAATTGCACCCGATCTCAGTGACCAGGCCGAGCCTCGCGGTATTGCCGGCATGGTCCAAAACGAGCAGGCGTTCCTTGCCGGGCGCAGGGCGTAGGCCGCGGCCGATCGTCTGCACGAAACGGATGCGACTGCGGGTCGGCCGAGCGTCGATGATGCATCGAACGTCCGGAAGATTTATGCCGGTGTCGAGAGTTGCGACGTTGCAAATGATGCGTGTCCGGCCCGCCCGGAACCGATCGAAAACATCCTCGCGATCGAAAAGCGGCGTCTCGCAGTCTAGATATTCCGCAACGATCCCGGCTTCGATGAAGCGCTCTTGAAGGTGCTGGGCGTGCCTGCGATCGACCCCGTAGCAGAGCGTCGGAAAGCCCGCCGCTCTGCGCTTCCAAGTCTCAACGATGTTTGCGGTGAGTTCCTTCTTGTCACATGCCTTAGAGAGATCGCCCTCGTTATATTCACCGGCGGTCAATCGAACGTCGCCCAGGTCGGGCCCCTCTGGCGCGAAGACGCGGAGCCGCGAGAGGAAGTCGGTTTCGATCAGTTCAGCGATAGAAATGGGCTGAAGTAGCGCGTCATAAGTCCTGCCGAGTCCCCGCGACCAGGGCGTGGCACTGAGGCCGATGAAGAGGGTCTCTTTGAATTCGGGATTTTCAATCCAATCAATCAAATGCTGGTGCTGAATATGGCATTCGTCGACAATCACAATGTCAGAGCGGGGACGATCATCCCTCCTGGCGAGCGTCTGCGCCGATGCAATCTGAACCGCCGCCGCAGAGTCCGTGCGATGGTGACGCCCTTGCTTTACTCCGATGTCGAAGATCCCTTCGGCCTCGAAATCGCGGACTGCCTGCTCGATGAGGGAGAGCCGGGGAACAATGAAGATGACGGTCCTGCTCTGAGCGAGCGCACCGCGAATGATTTCTGCCGCTAGACGCGTCTTTCCGGCGCCCGTCGGCAGAGCCAGAATCGGCCGCCGCCGGCCGCTGAGGATCGTGGCGCGCAAAAGCTCCAGCGCCCGCTCTTGATACGGGCGAAGCGGCTTCGGCACAGCGGTCGGGGACCGAGAGAAAAGATCGGTCATTTGCCGCCTCTAAGATTCGAGGCGGCAGCTTCCCAGCGCCGAAGACAATCCCCGGCGGTTTTCAACGTCTCCCTGCATTCGAGCAAATGCAGGCGGCAAAGTCCTTCAGAGCCGCGCCAGGCCGCCTCCGCCGCAGATCGGCCTAACGAGGCGATCAAGTCGCCCAGTTCGATGATTGCGGATCGCGACAGCTCGCAAGTCAGCGTGTCGATAGCAGCTTGTCGACTCGGTTCATCTTGAACCGATTTCAAGTTCAAGTCGTCAAGTTGCGATGAGGAGCGTTTTGGATAAATTTCGGGTCGTCGATCGCTTCGCCGTGAACGACATTCCCGAGCCCCGCTTGCGTTTCCGGCGCAGCGGGGTTCGATCCTTCTGAGGACATGATTTTTCACATGGCCTCCATATGGCGTTCGGCGCTCCGCTTGCGTGTCCGCGGCGCTCGGCTCGGCTGAATCGCCTGTTCGGTGGCTGATTGCGCCGGCTGCGCAGCGTCCCTCGTTCGCGGAAGGCGTCGTGGCCGGGCTGTCAACCATGCGTCGACTTCATCCGAATTCCAGCCGATCGAGTTGGGCCCGAGCAAGATTCCGGGCGGAAAGCCGTCGGCCAATATTCTCCGGCGAAGACTCATCCGATCGGTGACTACGCCCAGTCGTTTCAAATCCTTAAAACGAAGAATCTGCATGATCGCTCTCCAGTGAGCGCACGGCGTATCAGCCGCGCTCAGCGGAGAAGGTGTGAGTAACGGACAAGAACGTCAGCCGGAAACGGTCGGAATCGGTCGGAAACTAGTTTCTGGCCTTTTGAGAAATCCGATGGAGGATTCTGCTCACATGAGTCTTGGCTTGAGTGTGGCCAAGCGGCGTTCCTCTATCAGTAAGCCAAGTGAGAGCCCATCGGATTACGTCTTCCTGCGTTTGCCAGCCTTTGGGGCCTTCCATGTCCCGAGGAACACAGCCTCGCTGTTTGCACTCGTTTTCGATCGCGAGTTCAAGAGCGTCCAAATCCGCCGCCGGCGGCCGTCCACCTTGTTGCCTTTTAACGGACGCGTCCGTAGCAACCTGCGTGGGCATTAGGAAGTCTCTCAGACTCCCGGTGACAAGGTGCGCTACCTCGGGTGTCGTCAGAAGCCATTCGACCGCCTCGCGAGGCCTCAGCTTGATCTCCCTTTCGAGCGTCCGAAGCGCCCAAACGTCTTTGCCTTGATCGAAGCGCTCGCGTAGTTCGCACAGGATCACGCGCTGTCTGGAATAATCAGAATCCAGGGCTGGGATGAACCATTGCTCTCCGGATTCATATGCGTCGAAAAGCGCGCAATTCAGCTCATGTTGGTGATCGGGACGCTTCAGTGATGGCTCGAAGAAGAATGAAGCGAGGAAGCGAACGAAGCTCGATGCAGGCATGACTGAAGAGAGCCTGCTGTCCAGATACTCGTTAAGGTCTTTGAAGCCGGCCTCGATGCAGCGCTCTTCATCGCTGCGCAGAATTCCGCGAAGGCGTTCGCTGGAAATCAGATGATCGGCGATTACAAGTTTTTCGCGCAGTGATTTCACGACTGCCGCCTCCGGATAGGGAGGACATTGCCGCCGGGGGCCTCGCCGACTATTGACAGCAGTCGATCAGCCCAAAGCTCAAGCGCCCGCCGCTTCTCATCGCGATAGGCGTGAAGGTCGTAAACCTTGTGCAAGCCAGGCTGAGCGTGCGCGATCACGAGCTCGGCGACATTGCTCGGGACTGGCAAGCCGCCGAGATGCGTGCGAACGGTGCGGCGCAAATCGTGATATCGCCATTCGCCGACCTCGCTCATCATCCCGTCGAGTCGGGTCTTCGCGCGGCTGAAACCGGAGATCGGCCTTTCGCCCGACGTGGTGCTGAAGAGGTAAAGCGCTTCGGCAGTGCCTTTAGATTTCCTTGTTGGCTCGAACCGCGGCAGCTTGCCAAGCAGCTCGACGGCGGCCGGCGACAAGGGCACTTCATGCGCGGCGTCGCCTTTCATCCGTTCCGCGGGAATTGTCCACAAAGCCTTGTCGAGATCGAATTCTGCCCAGGTCGCGTCGGCGACTTCACGCAGGCGTTGGCCGGTGAGAAGCAGCAAGCGGACAAAAGGCGCGAACGGGAAACCGAAACCGGAATCGTTTGCGGTGGCCCGCCAGATTTCGGCAAGCTCCTTGTCGCTCAGAATGTGTTGTCGCGGCTTCTTTGCACCGATGACGGCCTTGGCCGAGATGCGATCGCAGGGTGAGGTCTCAAGGCCATATTCTTCGGTCGATAGGGCCCAATTAAACAGCTTGCGCGTATAGGAATGCAGGTGATGGGCGATGTAAGGCCGTTCCTTCGCGACGGCGCGTAGCATGCCGACGACATCGGCCCTTGTTATGCCGACAATCGGCGTCTTGCCCCAAAGCGGGATTAGCTCACGGCGGATCGCGGCCGCGACTTCATGGCTGGACCGCATCACGGTTTTGCCGTGTTCCTTCCGCTCGACATGATCCGCGATGAAGCGCTCGGCGACCGACTTGAAGCTGTTTTCGGCTTGCCGTTTGGCCTCCCTGACCTTGGCTTCGCGCTTCGCCTTCGGATCGACGCCACCTTCCATGTCTCGGAGCGCCTCGCGCGCCTCCTCGCGGGCTCGCATCAGCGGATAGGGCAGATCGGCGCCGGCGGGCAGGGGGACGTGCCACGGATAGCCGATGACGCGGCGGAGGACCTTACCGTGAAGACGCCGCATGACGATGAAGCTGGCGGAACCGCGATCAGTGACACGCACGCCGAACGACGGCAGGGCAGCGTCCCAGTGCATGTCCCGCCGGCCTGGCTTGGCGGGCTTCAGTGCCTTCAGGCCGCGATCGGTCAGGACGTGTCTGGGCTTGGGCGGGTTAGGCCCATTCGGCTCTTCAAGTTCCTGGAGCTTTGGCCCGCTGATCTTCAGCGGAACGCTATCGGGGGCGACAGGGCTGTCATTGGAGGCAACATTTTTGTGCATCGGCCGCCGCTCCTCTGGTTTTTTGCCAGAACTGGATCGGGGCAACCGTGGGGCAACGCTTTTTGGGTGTCAACGGGCGTTATATGTTGATCAACAGCGCTATAAAAACGGCGCGCATGTCTTTGATGTGTCGATCTGATATCTGAATTTTTGAGATGCGATGATATGCGGTGATATCAGGTGAAAATTGACTTTTAATCAGGAGGTCATGGGTTCGAATCCCATCGCGCTCACCACAAAATCAAATAGATATGCCTCTATCGCGGTCGTCTCGAGGCCGCGCCGGTAGGCGGAGACCGAACTGCTTCGGCCCGTTGCCTGCCGGCTCGCTGCGCGTCGATAACGTACGGGGCGGGAGTGATTAGCCGTGGACGGGTGTCGGCGTGCAGTGCCCACTCTTGCATTGCAACAAGTCGGTCGCAGAAAGGCCCTGGAACAGATTGCGGCGCTTTGGTGTTTTGATTATGGTGTTTTTACGGGGGTGAGCTGGAGACGCTGCCATGGCTGCGGTTCATCACTTTGCCACCCTCGTACGCGAGCGCATCGACACGGGCGATCTCGCTTTCATCGTGGGTCTTTTCCTTCTTTCAATAGTCGTTGGGGCGGCGATGTTTGCGCCGCCGTCGATGTTCGTTAGGTGAGAACTGCACGCCACCTTCTTTCCGGCCTGAAAGATCGTCGCCTGTGCGAAGCCCGAAAAGCTCCGCCAGGCCGAAGCCGAGCGGGGCGAGTTGGGGATTAAAAGACGGAAGGACGCGTAAGCTTACACGATGTCGAAGGTGTGAAAAGAAAAAGCGATGAGGCTCGTGTCAGCACAACAAAGATCCTTTGTCTGAAATAAAGATTCTTTGTCTTAATGACGTCTCCCGCTCAACGAGCTCGTATAGGCGTCTCACTCCCGCTCTTTTCCGATATCCTATTGGCCGAGGCGACTTAGCTCGGCGTCTGCCTAAAGCGCGGACAATTGCGTGCTTTCGATCCGCCAAAAAAAGCGCATTGAACTCCAAATCCTAGTTGTCTCAATAGGATAGAGCGACCTCTCAAACGCACAGAAATTGTTATTGACTGATTAAAGACCATAATACAGGATTACCGTAATACAATATGATGTCGCTCAAATGATTGACGTCATTGGGAGGCTAACCCGGTAGGGCGAAAATGTTTGGAGTCGTCGTACGTCGACTTGCGCTCGGAGTGCCGACGATTTTTGCCGCGACGTTGTTACTCTTCGTCAGCGTCGCAAAACTCGGCAGCCCGGCCGCAGAAATGTTGGGGCAGGATGCGACACCCGATGCCATCGCTGCGCTGAATTTAAAGTACGGCTTCGACAAGCCCGTGCTCGAACAATATCTGAACTGGCTAGCGTCGGCGCTTCATGGGGATCTCGGTCGATCCTACGTCAGCCAGGAACTGGTTTCTGAAACGCTTATCCACGCCTTGCCAGTGAGCCTCGAGTTGGCTTTTTGGGCGTTTTTGTTTGCGCTTTTGGCGTCCGTCATCCTGAATACGGTCCCCGTCGGGAGATCGCTTCTCACACCGTTCACCACGAGTCTGAATGTCATCGGAATGGCGGTCCCAAACTTTATGCTTGGGCTGTTTCTAATATTTTTCTTCGCCATCAGATTGAAAATTCTTCCAACCACGGGGTGGGTTGGGTGGGACCAAGGCCCATTCGAACATTTGCGGCACCTGGTTCTCCCGGTTCTGACCTTGGCGGCATACTACTTCGCGACATTCAGCATAATTTATCGCGCCGAATTTCTTAGCGTTCAGCGCCGGTTATTTGTTCGCGTCGCGGCCGCCAAAGGCCTGTCCAACTGGCATGTCGCCTTCACGCACATCCTGCCCAACGCGATTCTTCCAGTCATCACGATTGCCGGCCTATCTATCGGCCAGGCCATTGGCGGTGCCGTTGTCACCGAGACAATCTTTTCGATGCCTGGCGTAGGGGGGCTGTTTGTATCCTCGATCGTTGGACATGACTTTCCCACCATGCTTGCGATCGGAATGATAACCGTCGCCGGCGTCGTCTTGTTCAACACTATAGCGGATTTGCTGCTGGCAATCGTAAATCCGCTCATTCGAATGAGTTGAGGATGACCGCTACAGATACCACGCGTCGGCTGGAAATCTCCTCGATAAAATCGTTCGGCGAGTATGCTTGGAAGCGCTTAAGCGCGCGCCCGCGATTGACAGTCGGATGCATTCTCGTCGCGTTTGTTGTGTTCATGGGCATTTTCGCGCCGTGGATAGCTCCGAACGATCCTTCGGAATCGAGCATTAATGTTTTGATCGGCCCAACTCATGCGAATTGGTTTGGGACCGACGATCTTGGACGTGACGTATTCAGTCGCGTGATATACGGCGCGCGGACGTCGCTCATCATCGGCATCGGAGGCGCTGTCGTCGCGGTTCTCGTAGGGGCACCAATCGGCCTTCTGGCGGGATATCTGGGGGGCGTGGTCGATCTGATATTGGTACCCGTGATCGACCTTTTCTTGGCGATGCCGGCTCTTGTCCTGGCTCTCATCATAATAACGATGGTCGGGGCGAGTTTCGGGAACATCGTTTTGGTTCTTGGTTTCGTCATGTGGCCGATCATCGCGCGTCTCGTCCGAGGCCAAGCACTGACGGTCAAAACGCAGCCTTTCGTTGATGCGGCCAAAGTTGCGGGAGCCGGCCCAATTTGGATTATGCGAAAGCATGTGTGGCCGAATCTCATGCGGGTGATTGCGGCTCAATTCGCCATCATTGTCTCATTTTGCATCTTCACCTCGGCAAGTCTCAGTTTTCTGGGTCTTGGGGTGCCGCCGCCAACGCCCGACTGGGGTGGTATGGTTCGTACGGGATCCGATTTTCTGTCGATTAATCCGCTCATGAGCTTGGCGCCCGGCCTTGCTGTGGCGGTGACAGCTGTAGGTTTTTACCTCATGGGGAGCGCAGTTGAATGAGTGCTCTCTTCGCTTTCGAAAGCGCGGTTTTGATGACCGAAGACGACCCGTTGCAAGCCGAGCAGCCGTTAATCGACGTCAGGCATCTACGCGTGCAGTTTGGCCGGAACTGCGCGCTCGACGACGTGTCATTCGGGATTGGCCGCGGGAAAACGGTTGCGCTCGTCGGCGAGTCTGGCTCTGGGAAGTCGACGGTCGCTCTTTCCATCATGGGCCTTCTACCGCAAGGTGCGGACGTTAAAACCCAGGGCAGTGTGGTCTTCGACGGTGGGACGGAGAATCAAAAAGATCTATTTGCTCTATCCGAGCGCGAACGACGAAAGGTTCGCGGTAAAGACATTTCGATGATCTTCCAAGATCCGATGTCTTCGTTAAACCCCGTCTACACGATTCAATCCCAAATATGCGAAGCGATACGCGCCCACCAGAAATGCAGCCGAGGAGAATCGAAGTCTCGCGCACTGGACTTGCTCACGTCACTCGGTGTTCCGAATCCCGCTAACTGTCTTTCCAGTTATCCGCATCAGCTCTCAGGCGGTATGCGCCAAAGAGTTATGATCGCGATGGCGCTCGCTTGTGGGCCCAGCTTGCTCATTGCCGATGAGCCAACCACCGCCCTCGACGCCACTATTCAAGCGCAACTTCTCGAATTGTTTAAAGCCGTGCAGGCCAGGACCGGCATGGCAATATTATTTATAACGCACAACATCGGCATCGTGGCCGAAATGGCCGACGAAGTGATGGTCATGTACGCGGGGCAGCTTGTCGAAGCTGGACCGACATCCTCCGTGCTGCAAAACCCGAAGATGCCGTACACAAAAGCGCTTTTGCGGTCGGTTCCCGTCCTCGGCCGGCGACGGCAGTCCGGCGATGTCCTGGAGGCGATCCCAGGACAAGTCCCGTGTGTTTCGGGTCAATATCAGGGCTGCCGGTTTTTCGCACGCTGCCGCTATGCAGAGGCGGGAATTTGCGATTTGGCAACACCGCCTCTTGAGCGTGTGGAGTCCGCCCATCTTGCCCGTTGCTTCAAGTGGAAATCCGTCCAAGAGGCAGCACAATGAACACGATGCACGCGCCGCTAATCGAAGTGCGCGATCTGCGAGCGTGGTACCCCGTGCGCGGAGGCGTTGCTAACCGTGTGATCAGCGAAGTCAAGGCAGTTAACGGCGTATCATTTGATGTGAAGCACAACGAGATTCTTGGTCTCGCGGGTGAGTCCGGCTCTGGAAAGAGCACGATCGGCAGGTCAATTATTCGTCTCAACCCGCATACATCCGGTCAGATACGCTTCAAAGGAGCCGACCTTGCGGATTTCAATTCGAGAGAAATCCATGACTTTCGGCGAAAGGTGCAGCTTATATTTCAAGACCCTTACGCGTCTCTGGATCCGCGAATGAACGTGGAAGAGATCGTGACAGAGCCGCTGATTGTGTTGGGGTTTCCTCTCTCGAAGCGACAGCGGCGACAGAAGGCGGCTGAACTGCTGGATATGGTTTCCCTGTCCGAAGCCTATCTTGAGCGACGTCCGTCGGAAATGTCGGGCGGTCAGTGCCAGAGAGTCGGCATAGCGCGCGCGCTGGCGGCGGGTCCTGAATTCATTGTCGCGGACGAACCGGTTTCGGCTCTCGATGTGTCGATTCAGGCGCAGATCACGAACTTACTGGGCGATCTGAAGGAGCGGCTTGGTCTTTCTCTGCTCTTCATTTCACACGATCTCGCATTGATGCAATACCTGTCGGATCGTGTCGCCGTCGCTTACCTGGGCAAGATCATGGAGATAGGCCCGAGCGATCAGATTTGCTCGTCGCCAAAGCATCCCTACACGGAAGCGCTGCTCTCTGCGGTGCCCAAGTTCGGCGAGGGACATAGGGCAGGAAAGAGAATCGTCCTTTCGGGCGACGCGCCGAACCCAATAAGCCCGCCTTCGGGATGCGTCTTTCGCACGCGTTGTCCCTACGCAATTGGCGAATGTGCCGAGATTGTTCCGCAATTATCCGAAAGAAGTCCTGGTCACTTATCGGCCTGTATCCGAACGGACGTTTTGTAAGCCGTTTCAATTTGTGCGGCGGCCAATAGATCAGCAGGGGGGGGGCATGAAGTCTAGAATTCTTTTTCGAAATTCATCGGTCATTTCCAGGTGGGCGGCGCGGATTCTTCCCGCTGTGGGGGCATTATTTTTCGCCAGCGTTGCGTCCTGTAACGCTGATGACCAAAAGCCGCACTATGGCGGCACCCTAAACGTTGGCGTCGCGTCGGATGCGAAGACGTTTCATCCGTTCTATGCGTTGGAATTTACCGAGCGCCAGGTCGAATATCTCGTCTTCGATACGTTGGTGAAATACGGACCAGATTTTTCGATACATCCGGATTTGGCTAAGTCTTGGTCTATTGAAGACGGCGGGAAGCGCGTGGTCTTGAAGCTGCAAAGCGGCGTCAAGTTCCATGACGGAACAGATTTTAACGCTCAAGCGGTGAAATGGAATTTTGATGAGCGGCTCGATCCCGCGATCGCTTCGCCTCAGCGCAGTCAGCTTGCGCCGGTCATCAAGTCTGTCGAGGTCGTGGACCCGCTTACTGTTGCGATCAATTTGAAGGCGCCCTTTGCGGGTCTGTTTAGCCTCTTAGGTGAGCGGCCAGGCTTCATGGTTTCGCCAACAGCGACGGCCAAGGCGGGCAAGGACATCAGTAATGCCTTGGTGGGAACCGGCCCCTTTATCTTTAAACAATGGGTGCGAGGTAGCCAGGTTGTTCTCGAAAAAAACCCTTCTTATTGGCGCAAAGGGTTACCTTATCTCGATCGCATCGTGTTTCATAACATTGCCGGGTCGGTTATCGGTGTGCAGCGTCTCATGAATGGTGAGCTCGATTTCATTTCCGAGCTTTCTTCTAACGACGTTCGCGTGCTCTCTGGAAATCCCAATATCGTCTTGGCTCCCTTGGAGGCCGCACGCTGGTATTCGTTGCAGTGGCAGGTCGACAAGCCGCCGTTTAACAACGCCAAATTAAGGCAGGCCATTGCCTACGGCATCGACCGGCAGCGCATCATTGCAATACTGACAGGGGGTAAGGGCACTCTCTCGAACGGCCCGACTCCGCCGACGTTGTGGTGGTACGACGCGAGTCTAAAATCTTATGCCTATGATCCCGCGAAGGCGAAGGCATTGCTCGCGGCAGCTGGCTATCCCAGCGGACTCCACTTGACGTTATCAGCTCCCGAGATTTCTGCCTTTCAGCAGATCGACCAACTTGTGCAAGAGCAACTCGGTGCTATTGGCATTTCCGTGACGCTGCAGCCGGTCTCAAGCGGCGAGTGGTACGACCGAATCTTGAAAAGGGAGACGAATTTCACGCCGACGCGGTGGACCCAACGTGCCGACCCGGACGGGCTGATATACATATTGTTTGATTCGAAAGGATATCAAAATTCCACCGGCTATCAGAATGCCAAGGTGGATGACCTTCTCCAAAAGGGGCGGACCGTTTATGGCGAAGCTGAGCGGCGCGTAATCTACGCGCAGGTGCAGGCTCAGCTCGCGGAGGATCTGCCGATGCTTCCGCTATATTTCTCGACGGAATATGGTGCGTTAGGGAAGGACGTGCACGGGTTCGCTTGGGTTCCTGACGAAATTGCAAGGTTCGCTGAAGTCTGGAAGTGAACGATAGCGTGCTGACCAACTTAGTCTCTAGATGATCCGAGACGCTGAGGAAATGATGGAAAAGACAGAGTCACGCCAAGAGCGATATGAACGCGGGCGAGCGAGACGATTGGAGCTTTTGGGGGCCGACGTCGCCGAACATGTCAAATATCTCGAAGATCTTGCGCCGGATCTCGAGCGCATTGTCATGGAAAACCTCTTCGGCGATATTTTTCTGCGCCCGGGCTTGGACGCCAAGACGAGAAGCCTGTGCACGATCTGCGTTCTGGCATCGCAGGGACGGGAAACGCAGACCAGAGCTCACATCCGCGGCGCGTTAAACGTCGGCGCCAAAAAGGAGGAAATTGTCGAGGCGCTTGTCCAGCTTCTATTTTACGCAGGGCTGCCGGCTGCTTCGACGGGTTTGAAAATTGCCTCCGAGGTGTTCAAGGAGCGGGGGCTGTAGGTGGACATTCTTCCTAACGAGCGTGGGGCGAACGAGGGCGTGGCCTGGGAGCGCTCGCGATGAACCCGGGGTCCAAGCAAATACTTCGATCGGACGGCTTGCCCATCCCGCCTTATCTTTCACAGGGCTGGTTCGACACGCACGGAATTTCAGACGTCGATCTGGTGTTGGCGAATCTTCGGAGTGAATCGTGCGTCATGCGGCCGGCACGGCTGCGGGCGATAAAGGCGACGCCGCTAAGTTTCGCTCGTAGCCTGGTCAAGCGCATGATCGCCGAGAAATGGCGCATCGAGCGTCGCCTGATTGACATAGATAGGGATGGGGTCGGGAAACTCATTTATCGCATTTTTGCAGCGGGGCGTGACTTCACGTTCGTCGTCTTTTCGCGCCGGTCAGACGGCACAGAACACCCCGGAAGGATCTTCGAATCGAATTTCGATCTTCTCGCTGCGCTCTTTGAAGGCGATGTCGATGACTCGCGGATCGAGCACGAACAACAGCAGTTGGATGGACGTTTGTGGCAAGGCCGTACCGACAATAGCTGTCTCGGATGGACACTGGCAAATCGAAGCGTCAGATTTTTCAACCACATTGTCGAGCATCTGACGCAAGGTCGCCAACCGGACAAAGAATTCCTGAAGAGCGGCGGCGGGTACATCATCCGAAACGCGGGCTGGTATGGTAATGGGAGATTTGGCTCGCGGTCTTGGAAGGCGCTCGGTCCAAGACACCCATTCTCCTATCCGTATCATTTGGATATTTTCCCGCTTTATCTCTGGAGAACGGTTGGTTTCGATATCGTTGAAACGATGGCCCGTCTTCGAAATCCAGGGGCGGCTGCGGTTCTATCGGCTCACACAAAAGCCTGGATGGGGATAGGGAATTCCTCCGGAATAGGCATGGTTGCCGCTCTCGTGCGGTGGCCGGCGTGGATGAGCGCTTATAATTTTCCGCGCGAATTGGCGCTGGCCATTATCCTCAGCCAGCGCGGTCCAGTCGACACGGGAGCGGCTGAGAGCCTGTGCCGGCTTCTTCGCCGCGCAATAGACTATTACGCCGAGCAGCCAGACAGCTTGATCAAGGGTGTCGAACGCGCCAGCGTAATCAAATCCGGTCTCGAGCAGGTTGCGATGAACGCCGAGCGCATGCTTGGCGAGCTCTCGGTCGGGCGTAGTCCAAAATTCGGCTATTGGCGGGCTGTGACAGATTTCGCGGACATGCTCGGGACCGTGGAGTTGAGCGAGCAGGTCAACGCGCTACTGATTCAAGCGCATCCCGAAATCAGTGACGCGATGCTGGACCTCTTTCAGCAGGCTATGAAGGTGGAGAGAACCCTCGATCCGACAATGGACGTCGCGGAGCTCAGATCGATAATTGCCCGGCGCTACCGGTGGGCTCTGGAGATTGATCAACTGGCGTCTGGTGCCCGGAAGTATTTTTGGTACAGGTCGGAAGAAAACGGGGAGAATCGCCGCGGCGAACGGGTGATCGATCCTGGTGAGGAGCGAGAGTCATTCGTGGATGTGGTTGGGTCGATTCACGCTCTGAGCGCCGATCTGGCCAGGCAAAATTCAAACGTAGCAGTCGCGGAATTTCTTTTGCGACACCCGGAGATGTCGCACGCTGTGTCTAGGGTGCAACTCGCGGCCGGTTTTCCATACACTGAGATACGCGGCAACATTATCGACGCGAATTTTCTTCCAATGGATGGAATCCGCTTTTTGCTCAGCACCATGGGGCTGGAGTCCTCACACCCCAACAGCAATCAGTGGGTGCGAGGAACTTTTTTGCAAGGGGCGCCGCTGCCTGAAGCGATTAAACAAGGTATTGGCGACGATTGGGC
The DNA here is from genome assembly GCA_040756295.1 of Pseudomonadota bacterium. Classification (GTDB taxonomy): domain Bacteria; phylum Pseudomonadota; class Alphaproteobacteria; order Rhizobiales; family Beijerinckiaceae; genus Methylovirgula. Next base: position 327,035 of record JBFLZN010000005.1, read on the forward strand.
ATTGCCTTCCCTTGAAACACAACACTCGTGATTTGAGGTTGGAAATGCACGTTTCCTATGGCGAATTGGTGCGCGTTGTGCCGGATGCCATCCGTATGCTTGGTTTTACCTATTCGCAAGCTGACGATAGCGCAGAGGCGGTCATTTGGACTGAATGTGTCCTTAGCGCGGGTTACGAGCTACTAAACAACGCGAGCGTATCCAATGAGCCGTTTCGTAAAGCGCCGATAATTCTGGATGACGATGGTGGAAAGGTTGTTGTGAGCGTCGATCGTCCGCTGTTCGCGTACGCTGCACGCATCGCGGACCTGGCGATTTCGAGAGCGGCGGCTGCGGGTATCTCACTAATTCGCGTGATAGGTGAGGCCGGAGCCAATGTCACACCCTACATTGCGTATCGGGTGTCGAGGGCGGGGTACGGAATTGCCGTGATCTCGACGGCGTCTCAGGAATATCGCGCGCATGAGGGGCGGACCCTTGTCGTGGCCTATCCCGGCGGAAGGATAGTTCATATGGCGCGCGGGCAGTCTATTCCCTGCGACGCGTTATCGGAGGCTCTTCCCAAAAGCTATTCAAATGAAATCAAAAGGGCATGCACGGACGATGGCTTCGCCGGCGTCGGAACTGACGGCGAAATCCTCATAATAACGGTCGCGAAGCAACACATTCGCGATCTACCGATCGGAGCTCGATCGCTATGCCGTTTAGAGCAGCGGATTGACGTCGTGGCGCAGCTCCAAAACGCGGTCATCGAAGGGCTCGAGGTCCCGTCCGAGCGCCATGCAATATTGACGGGACTTGCTGCGAAGATTCGAGTTGAAAATTTTGACCGTTCCAGGACGCAGGCCGGCTAATCCACTCCGTTGCGATTTAAGCCGAAGAGCTGATCGATCGCCAGCGAGACCCGGCTGGGTAGAAGCTTGCGCATGATCCGATCATAGCCCGGCTTCACCATGCTCGCCTCTGCTCTTACCGCGTGCTGCAGCCGTAGAACGCGCGAGCTTTGCGAGCCTGTCGACTCGATCGTGGGGAGGAGATCTGATCATGTCGCCTGAAGGCGCTGAACGAAAGGCGGACGAAGTCGGAAGGCGATCGAGGATTTACTGAGTAAGCTGTCGCTTAGCTTTCGGGCGCTAGAAATGACCTCCGCCAGGGCGGGGCAGGTAAGCCTCATCGATCAAGCGAACGTCCTCGTCAGGCAGGACTAAGGAAATCGCATTTACCGCTTCGTCAACTTGAAAAAGCGAGGTGGCACCGAAAACAGGTACAGCCTCGGGAGCTTTGGCGAAGACCCATGCCAGTGCGACCGCAGCTGGCTTGACGGAGAGACGTTCTGCTATCTTCTCGACACGTTCGATCAGAGTTGTATCAGCGGGCCGACCATACCAGAGATTTGCGTATTCGTCCGTCCGGGCTCGCTCCGTGATCCTCTCAAGGCGCCGCGCCGCGCCGGTCAGCAGGCCGCGCGCCAGCGGGCTGTAGGGCAAAAGGCCGATACCCTCAGCGCGGCAATAGGGAATGAGCTCACGTTCGTCCTCACGCCAAAGTGCATTGTAGTGGTGTTGCATGGTCGAAAACTGCGTAAGGCGATTAACACGCGCGTGACAGATTGCACGGGCAAACTGCCAGCACGGGATGTCGGTGCCGCCCACGTAAAGCACTTTGCCCTGACGCACCACGAAATCGAAGGCTTCAACCATCTCTTCAATATTCGTCGAAGGGTCCCATATGTGGGTTTGAAGCAAATCGATCCGATCAGTTTTCAGTCTCACAAGGGACGCATCGACCGCCTCGATAATATGCTTTCTCGAATAGCCCCGATCATTTGGGCCCTTGCCGGTCGGATTCCCGAGCTTGGTGGCGATCAAGACGGCATTTCTGGCGTTCATTTCTCGAAGCAGCTCGCCCAGCAAACGTTCGCTCTCGCCGGCGGAATAAAAATCACACGTATCGATGAGGTTGATGCCATGCTCGAGAGCCCGAGCAAGTATCGATGCGCTTTTCTTGCGATCGAGGACCCAAGAGCGCCACGTTGGACTTCCAAAGCCCATTGCGCCAAGCGCAATGCGGGAAACTTGCAGGCCGGTGCGGCCCAAGCGGACGAATTGCATGATTACAACTTGGTTCCTTTGATGCGTAACGTCGATTATCGCATGACGAACGGGTCTGGAATCGGCTCGTCTGAAGTGCGGATCCAGACGGATTTCGTTCTTGTATAATCGAGAATCGAATCCGATCCGCCTTCACGGCCGAGTCCGGACAATCCATATCCGCCGAACGGAACAATAGGCGAGACCGCGCGATACGTGTTGACCCAAACAATTCCCGCGCGCAGTCGCCTGATCAAACGATGCGCCCGCGTCAGATTTGACGTGAAGATCCCAGAAGCCAGACCGAACCGGCTGTCGTTCGCGAGCGACAGAGCTTCCTCTTCCGAATCAAAGGGCATGATCGAGAGCACGGGCCCAAAAAGCTCCTCGCGAATGCATGCGATGTCGTTGTTTGGCGTCAGGATAATGGTCGGCTCATAAAACCAACCGTTCTGAAGATGACTTGGGCGCCGTGCTCCGCATAGAACATATGCATGATCGGCGACGCTTTTTGAAACAATGTCTTCAATATGAAGGAGTTGGCGTTCAGTGGCGAGCGGCCCCATTTCCGTCGCCGGATCGCTTGGATCCCCGATTTTAATCTGCCGCGCTTTTTGAACCAGGATGTCTAAGAGCCGCTTAGATATCGATCGCTCGACATAGAGCCGGGATCCGGCGACACAGCTCTGACCGCTCGCCGCGAATATGCCCGCGATAATGGCATTGGAAACGCTCTCGATATCTGCATCAGCAAAGACCAAGACTGGCGATTTTCCACCCAATTCAAGGGTTGTATAGGCGAGATTCGAGGCGGTGTTACGAACGATGTGTTTTGCGGTTTCGGGGCCGCCAGTGAACGCAACGCGGGACACCAGGGGGTGGCTCGTTAGCGCGCGCCCAGCAGGTTCCCCGAAGCCCGTGACGATATTCACGGTGCCTTTGGGAAAGCCGGCTTCCGAGACCAGTTCGGCAAAGGCAAGAAGAGGAGCCGGACCATCTTCAGATGCCTTCAACACCACGGTGCATCCAGCGGCCAGGGCTGGGCCAAGCTTCACCGCGGAGAGGAACAATTGAGAGTTCCAGGGCACGATTGCCGCGACGACCCCAATGGGCTCGCGGCGTAGAAATACTTCTACATCTTGCTTGTCGATTGGGAGGTGAAGACCCTCGATCTTGTCAGCCAGGCCGCCGAAGTAGCGGTAGTATTCGGCGACGTAGCCAATTTGCGCTTTGGTCTCGCGGATAATTTTCCCGGTATCGCGTGTTTCGAGCTCGGCTAATCTCGACGCATGCTGGGCAACCAGATCGCCGAGCCTGGTTAGCAAGCGACCCCTTTGCGTTGCGGTCAATGATGACCAAGAATCGTCGTGGAATGCGCGATGCGCGGCTTGGACCGCGCGATCGATATCATTTTCGTCGGCGGCGGGCATTTCTGCCCAGGCGCGCCCCGTTGAAGGGTCGATGCTTCTAAATGTGCTGGAAGCGTCGACGAACTCTCCATCTATAAAGAGCCGGAATTTGGCTAGGTCCATGAGCCATCCTCGAATCGCTGCGACGGCACTAAATCGGCGCCCTATGCCGCACTGCCAGAACAGTCGGACTTCGACTGTATGAAGTCCTTAACTTGGGCCTTCTCCGCCTGGCAGAAGAACGACAGCAGCCTGGCATTTATCAGCTCTGGCGCCGTCACACTCATCATGTGACGCTCGTTGGGTATAATTTCGACGATTCCATTCTGCGTCAAACTTGCCATATCGTATGACATCTGCGGAAGCGAGTTTGGGTCATCTGCACCTGTAATGAACAGCGCCGGCACTTGGAGGCTGCTCAGCCGATCCCGATGCGCTTCGTCGGCGGTCGCGAAGATGCGATAGGTTCGCGCGTAACCGATTGGATCGGACGCGCGAAGAAGTTCTTCAATTCGTCCGGCGGCGTTTGCCCAATGCTCGGGAACGGGATCGCCAAACCATCGAGCAATTGTCTCGTTCCAGTCAACCTGCACCGTGGAGTCCAAGGCCGATAGGCGCTTCGAAATCATGGCTCGCTGCTGTTCGCTCCGGCAAAATACCGCATTCATGCCGGTGACGCTTATCAGCCTTTCCGGATGAGAAAGGGCGAACTCGAGAGCAACGAGTGCGCCCATTGAATGTCCAACGAGATGAGCTTTTTCGCCACCCAAATGATTGATGAGCGCGAGGACCGCATCGGAGTAGTCGTTGAGCCCAGCATCACCCGGTGGAAGGCTGGACTCGCCGTGCCCCAGCATATCCAGAGCGATCACGTCGTAATGTCGCGACAAGGCATCGATCTGATCCTTCCAGACCGAGGCCTGCATGCCGACGCCGTGGACAAGAATTACGAGCCGGCCTTTGCCTTGGCGAAGATAGGCGACACACGCTTTAGATCCTGTCCGATCCCGATAAAATACGCGGGCGTAATCAGACATCAGTACCGCCCAATTCGGCGAGGTCCTGATAACGATCGCCGATTCTGTGGTGGGGGCGGCCGCCTATCGAAGCGCCGAGCGCCACGACGATCTCATCATCCGCCGGAGCATCCAATATGCTGAACTGAACCGTAAGATAATGTGAGCGGAAACCTTCGTCGGCCTTGTGCATCAGCGGGATCACAATAGGGCAGTTTGCACCGCCGCGGGTGTTTGTGAAACTCAGATAGCTCTTAGCTCCAACCGCCTTCCGGTAGTGATTTCCGAAGCGCAACGTGTGGATCAAAGCTGAGGCATGTTCGATTTCGCCGGCCGTTCCGACGACCGCTGCCTTGCCGTAGCCTTCGACGCGCTCGCCGTCGCCAGCGAGCCTCAGGATTTCACCGGTCAGCAATTGTCCCAGAGCCGGGGCGACCGTCCGGATTTCGGGCATCAGATCCTCGACAAACCCCCGACCGAACCATGGGTTCTTTATAACGGCCGCGACCGCAAACAAATCTAGCGGTTTGGGCGCAGCACGACCGCCCTCGATGAGGAGCTTTTCCGAATAAGTCGAAATTTTGCGCAGCTTTAGGTGCGACTCGAGACTCCCCGTCATGCCCGCACTAACTCCGTTGATTCAGTTGATCCGATGGTATACAATAATACGATAATCTCGTCTTCTTATCGCGTTTTGACGTGCACAGCAAGAGGGCAAGAATCGGAGATCGCCGGTCAGACATGACGATTGCACTTTTTGCGGCATCGCATTTCTCCTTCGCCGAAAGTCTGTTCGCTGAGGGCGGCAGTCGATCCATTGCCACGGGGGAAAGCGTATCGCTGATCTTTGTGGGGATGGGCCGAGCGAGCGTTTGCAATGACGGGCGATACACCGATCTCCGTCCCCGCGAGTGCGGGCTCTATATCAGCAATCGCCAGACGGAAATCTGCGCCGCGGAGGAGGGCGCATCCGTTTTGTGCTGTACCGCCCAGCGGGCCGGATCCTTTGTTTTCCGCGAGATGGTCGAATCTTCTTCGGTCTCGCATAAGCCGGAATCCGAGAGAATTGGCACTCTGCTCAAGGTCGGTTGCGAATTAACGCTTGCAACCAGCGCGGCGGACATCACGCTTCGCGACACAATAGGGGAAGCGAGCTTTCAGGCCTTCTTTGCCGAAACTGGGTTTGTCTGCTCGAGCCAGATCCCGGAATTTATTCGACGAGCCCGCGCCTATGTCGACGAGCACTTTGCCGAAGAAGTTCCTCTTTCGCGTCTTGCCGTATCAGCCTGTGTGACCAAAGAACATTTGGTCGCGGCCTTCAGGCGCCACCTTGGGGTAACGCCAATACGCTATCTTTGGGGCATAAGGACTCGAAAGGCAGTGGAGTTAGTACAAACGACGCTTCTGCCCCTGGCGGAAATTGCGCAGCTTTCAGGATTCAAATCGCAATATCATTTATCTCGTGAGATCAAACGTGTGACAGGGGTATCTCCGAGGGAGCTGCGCGGCAGATCTCGTTGCGAGATTGCAGCGGCGTCATAAGCGTACGGGATGCCGCCGCGAAGTCGTTTCGCGAAGCTACGGGCAATCTAAGCGTTGATGGCCGAGCGTGCTTTTGCGCTGCCGCGCTTTGCCGGCTTCGGTGCAATCGGCGCAGATGGGCTGGTCGAAGCGAGATATTCTTGCGCGAGCCTTGATGCCTCGGCGACGTGATCCACACAAGCTTTATACGCAGCGTCCGGCTTGCCTTGGCGAATTGCATTGACGATCGCCTCCATCGCTGCAGGGCCGCTTCGATTCCGGTTTGGCGTGTTTATAGTGATCGCGCGCAAATGGTTCATGCGAGCATTCAGGGAGCTTTCAATTCCCCATGCCACGGTCTTACCTGCTGCGTGAAAGAGGGTATGATAAAAAACGGTCGTTGCCTGCAGCACGTGCTGATTTGCGTCGCGGCTGGCGTATGCCTTACGGATGTCTTTGAGCGCCTTTTCCAAAGCTACGATCGTCTGCTGATCTTTCAACTCTGCGCAAGTGCGCGCAGCTAGACCTTCGAGCAATGCGCGAAGTTCGTAGATTTGTTGCATCTCCGCGATCGTCGGCTTCGCCACGATCGGGCCTTTGTGCGGCAGCGTTTGGACCAAGCCCTCCGATTCCAAATGCCGCAGCACTTCGCGAACTATTGTTCTGCTGACGCCGAGATGCTCGCAAAGCTGTCGCTCGATCAACCGATCGCCAGGCTGAAATTGCAAACTCAGAATCGCTTCGCGCATCTTTTCGAGTGTAAGCTCGCGTAAGGTAGGTATATTACGCTCGACTTTAAGCGCTGCGGCGCTATTCATGAAATCTCTCCTCGAACGCCTAACCCTCGATGATATGGCCCAAAGCGAGCCGGCCGGAATTTATCACCAAATTGCAGAATACGACAGATTTATAATATGGTATTCCACCAAGTTTCCAGCGCCGCGTTCTGATCAACCGCCTGTGAAGTAATCCGTTTTTGAGGGCGGAGCGTCAGCCCTAGAAATAGGCATCATGGGTGACGAACTTGGTCGTCAGGTAGGACTCAATACCCTCCGTGCCGCCCTCAGAGCCGTATCCTGATTCTTTCATCCCGCCGAACGGGGTTTCTGGAAGCGCAAGCCCGAGGTGGTTGATGCTCAGCATGCCCGCCTCAATTTCCGTGGAAAGACACTCAATATTTTTTGCGGATCGCGTAAACGCGTAAGAGGCCAGACCAAACGGCAGTCGATTCGCTTCGGTGATGACTTCATCCAGAGATTCGAATGGGCACATCACGGCAACAGGACCAAACGGTTCTTCATTCATGATGCGCATCGCGGGATCGGCGTCCGCAACGACTGTGGGCGCGTAAAAGTAACCTCGATTGCCAAGTCGCGCACCGCCCGTGCTCACCGACGCGCCGCTGTTGCGCGCATCTCTCACGAGATCGTCGACGGCCGCCACCCGGCGTTCGTTTATCAATGGTCCCATTTTGGATGATTGTTCGAGACCGTCGCCGACCTCTAATTGCGCCGTTATTTCGGTAAACCGTTCCAAAAACGTCTTGTAGACGCCCGACTGAATCAAAAACCTGGTCGGAGAAACGCAGACCTGGCCAGCGTTTCGGAATTTTGAAGCGGCCAGAATGGCGGCCGTTTCGTCAATGTCGACGTCAGCGAACACAATGGCCGGGGCGTGGCCGCCAAGTTCCATGGTAGTCGGCTTCATGTGCTGCCCGGCCAAAGAGGCAAGGCGCTTTCCCACGGGTACAGAGCCTGTGAACGAAACCTTTTTGATTAACCGATGGGGAACGAGGTAGGATGAAATTTCCTGGGGGTCACCAAAGAGCAGCTGGACGAGTCCGCTTGGAAAACCGGCACGCGCGATCGCGTCCATCATTTCCGCTGTCGAGGCGGGCGTCTCTTCAGATCCCTTTATGATGATCGAGCAGCCGGCTGCCAGTGCCGGCGCCACCTTCTTTGCGGCCTGGCTAACCGGGAAGTTCCACGGCGTAAATGCGGCAACAGGGCCCAGAGGCTGGCGTATAACCCGCTGCACAACGCCCGCGCGTCGCGCGGGAATGCCTCGATCGTAGATGCGTCGTGATTCCTCCGCGGCCCATTCAAGAGTTTCCGCGCATACTTCAACCTCCAGCCGAGCTTCATTTAGCGGCTTGCCCTGTTCCATCGTGAGAAGGCGGGAAATAGCGTCCGCTCTGCTTCGGACGTTGTTGGCAGCGATGCGAAGCAGCGACGAGCGCGTCAGCGCGGGTGTTTTGCGCCACGCTTGGAAGGCGGCTTCGCTGGCGTCAACCGCTCGATCCAAATCGGTTGTCGTGGCCTTAGCAACGCTGCCGATAGTTTCCCCCGTTGCCGGGTTCTGTACAGGAATCGTCTCTTTGGCGCCGCCTTCGATCCATTGGGCTGCAATCAGCAACTGAGTATCGCGATACATGCACATCCTCGGAGCATAGCGACGGGAGATGCTTCCTATAAGAGTTATTCGTTTCGGCGGTCAACGAAGTAACTTCACATCGAGAGACAACGAATGTTTGGATATAACGTCAGACAAAGAATTCGTTATCCCGGACATTCGCCGCGACTTTGGTGGCGATTGAAAGCGCACGAATCGGATGCGCTATGGGTCATAGAATTTCGATTGAAGCGCTCATATTCGCCGAATCCGAAAATCCAGTAATACGATCACCTAATATTCTCATATTATGATAGGATAAGGCCGGCCGTGGGCGAAAGGACGAGGATAAATAGTGTAGTTAAATCAACTAATTATGGGCGCGTTGATAGGAGGCCGCTCACCAGGGAGCGGGGTTGAGTTTCACAAAAATGAGCGATTTTGGGCGCGATGTCGGGCAGGGCGGGCACAAGATTTCAGCAGGATGCCGACGAATGCATCTTGTTGTTTGTGACAGATTTGACACGCGCGTTATAACAATGGGGTCAAATTGTTCTCGAGACAAATTTCCCAATCGCAGACATTTGAATGCGTATCAGGTCCGGCCAAGCTGGCGCGACGTTTGATTTCAACCGAACGCGCCTGCTGGGGGAACGCAAGATGGTAATTTGCAAACAACGTGATTTTGGTAAAGCACTACGCTCAAAGCTTAAACGATTGGGGCACTCCAGCCTCATTTTTACAATTGCCGCCGTCTTGACCGCGCAATCGCTCCCCGTCCGCGCAGAGGTTTCCGATGCAGAATTTGCGAAGGTGGCAAATGAAGTCGCGGAATTGAAAGCTCAGATCAAAACTCTCAAAAGCAACGTCGCTCAGGCTCGCTCCGATGCTCACAAGGCGAGGGTTATATCAGCAAAACGTCGGAATTTCGTCTCGGCTCCCGCCACGGCTTCCGCCGCACCGTATAACATACCTGTCGCCGACACGACGGATAAGCAGAGCTTTCTTGGTCGATGGCTCCCGAACGCGAAGGATCCGTTGCCCGACCACCTGAGCTATATGGGTGTTACATTCTGGGGAGATGTCGACGTCGGTTTTGCGGCACAGACAGCGGGTAACCCACTCAGCGGCCTCTACTGGGGCTTGAACTATCAACCTATTTTGTCTGCGCCCGCCGCTTTAAATAGACCGATATATAGCTTGGCTCCCAATGCTTTGTCGCAATCCGGGATCGGTATCAAAGTAAACGAGAACCTTTGGTATGGCTTCGCAGCCGTCGGCGCATTTGACACGGGTTTTGATCCTTTGACCGGAGAATTGGACGACGCTTGCAAAACCCTTATTGCGAACAATGGGAGGGCCATTGCCCAGCAATCCGTTTACAGCGACGGAAGCCGTTGCGGTCAGATTCTCAACGGCAACGCCTATGGCGGTATCTCGCACCCGGTCTATGGTAAGCTTACTTTTGGCCGCCAAGCGACGCTCGCCACGACGATGTTCGACTATGACCCGATGGAGGGTTCGTTCGCTCTCTCGATGATCGGTTGGGTGACCTCCATGGCCGGCGGCCAAGGTGTAAGCGGGGCTGGCCGCTGGGATAACTCGGTAAAATATACAAATCAGTATGGGCCGATTCACGGCGGGGTCATGTACGCGGAAGGAGGCGACGGCTCCGCACTGCACGGCTATGGCATTGCGGGCGACCTGGGCGCAACGTGGAAGGGGTTCTCGATCGATGGCATCTACAGTGTGCAAACAGATGGACTAGTCAATTCCATATTTGGAGCCGGTGCTTGTGGTGGGATAGGCCAGCCGAGCTGCAACACCCTAAAATCCACAGCGGTGAACACGCGGGGATTGGTGATCTTAGGTAAATATGTCTACGAGTTCGGACCGCACAATAGACTCACCTTCTATGGCGGCTTTGACCAAGTCAAATATACGAACCCGACCAACCCGCAATATGCGGGGGAGAGCACGGGCGGCGGATACATCATCGGTGCAGTTAATAATACGGCTTATGCGTTCGGAGATAAGCTCCGGCAGATCTTCTGGGGCGGTGCGAAGTATGAGACGGGGCCGTGGGCTTTTGCGCTCGCTTACTATCGCATGAACCAGCCGTATTACGCGACGTCGGCGACGAGCAAGCCGTGCTCCAATACGAGCGCGAGCAATTGTGCGGGTACTTCGAACACCGTATCGGGTTTGATCGACTATACCATCGACAAGCATTTCGACGTCTATACCGGCGTCGTGTGGAACAATTATGATGGCGGTTTTGCGAATGGCGCCAATGTCACATCGGCGACCACCAGTATCACGGGCGTGCGGCTGCGATTCTGAGCCGATTTTGGGGTGATGCATCCAGTTTCGGCAAAGAGAAAGCAAGCGGTGTGCTGCTCCCACACCGCTTGCTTTTTGCATTTGGTGAGGTTCGTGCAACGGGAGCCGAATAAAAGAATCTTGGAGGCAAGGCGAGCGCCTTTCCGCCGGAAGGAGCGGGGGCTCATTAATTTCTGAGGATGAGTACCGGTGAAGTGCCAATCGCCACGGCATCGGCAATGATGCGGCCGCCCTATGAAACGTCGGCCGGCCAGGCCGCCATCGCTGTCTCGGCTATGCCTTTCAAATCCGCAGGGGTCGCGCCATCACGCGCCTGGATTGACATTCCTTGAAAGACGCTCAGAAAAAAGCGGCTCAGTCGATCGATATCCGTCGTCGTCGATAACTCGCCCTGGGCCACGGCGCTCTCCAGCCGCGCGCGAAACATTCGCAAGCTTTCGAGCCGGGCGTTTTTAATGTCTTCGGCGATCGGGGCCGGCCATTCGTCGCCGATTGCGCCCAGCATCGCCATACAGCCAGCCGGAGTCGTTTCGGACCCCGGAAAGCTTTCGGCCGCCGCCAGCAAAAAGCTGCGCATTCCCTTGCGTGCGGTGGGCGCTTCGGTGAGCTTGCTCCAGAGCGGCGGTCCGAGGGTGCAGCGATATCTCGCAACCGCCTCCCGGCAGAGCGTCTCTTTGCAACCAAAAGCTGCATAGAGGCTCGGAGAGCCGATGCCCATTGCGTCGCAAAGGTCGCTCATCGATGTCGCTGCAAATCCTTTGCGCCAAAACAAGCGCATAGCGGCATCCAGGGCTACGTCGCGATCAAACTCTCGCGGTCGACCTGAGGCCACGACTGCCTCCTTTCTGTAACGGGAAACAGATAATTCGATTGACGGGCTTGTATCTTGCAGTGCACATTATATGTCGAGCGCTACAGAATACCAAAAAAATCACGCTTTTGAAAAGGCCTTTCCGCGGGGAGACGTTCGTCTGCTCCCTTGCGGCCCGCAAGCTGCGACGAAAATGGAAGACATGCCGTGGATGAAATCAGCAGCCAGGTGACGCTTCGAAGGGCGAGAAAGCCAAAAACGCGGCGGCCGACAAGTAATAGATGGATCGTCGCCACAGCGGCCCTTCTGGTTCTTTTAGCGGCGGGATTCGTCCGCCTCCACTTCTTTGGCGACCAGCCGAGTGCGCAGGCAGTTGCTGCGGTTCAAGCGCTCCCGGAGGTCGTCGTCAGCAATCCGCTCCAGCAGCAAATCGATAAAAGGCTGACGTTCCTCGGACAGTTCTCGGCGGTCGATCGCGTCGAACTGCGGGCGCAGGTCGGCGGCACCTTGACTGGAATTTATTTCAAGGACGGCGCCATCGTTCATAAAGGCGATCTGCTGTTCACCATAGATCCGCGGCCCTATGAAATTAAGCTGGCGCAGGCTCAGGCGCAGCTCGAAAGCGCCAACGCGCAATTGGTGCTGGCGGGCCAAGAACTGGCGCGCGCGCAATCTCTGGCCACCCGATCATTCGGAACAGTCGAGAATGTCGATCAGCGGACGTCCGATCGATCCGGGGCAGTGGCCGCGGTCGATGCCGCGAAGGCCGCGATTCGCGACGCCCAATTTGATTTGGATCATTGCCGGATCATAGCGCCTTTCACCGGGCGCATCGGCACACACCTCGTATCGATCGGAAATCTGATCGCAGGCAGCCGCGCCGCGACGAGCCCGACCACGCTCCTTGCGACGCTGGTCTCGCTCGATCCGATCCACTTGGACTTCGATATGAGTGAATCGGACTACGAGACGTTTTCGCACTATCGCGCTGAAGCCGGCGGCAGCCTGGGGAATCGGATCGAGTTCGCCCTTAACGACGACGACCATTTCAGTCGGGAAGGCGTTCTGGACTTCGTCGATAATGAGCTTGATCGCTCAAGCGGGACGATTCACGCGCGCGCGACCATCCAAGACCCCAAATTTGAGTTGACGCCCGGTGCGTTCGCGCGCGTGCGGCTCGCCGCATCGGCGCCGAGACCAGCTTTGATGGTCCCCGATGCAGCGGTCATGCCCGATCAATCGAGTTACTTTGTTTTGACGGTCAGCGCAGAGGGCACGGTCGTTCCAAAAATAGTCCAGGCAGGGGAGTTGCGCGGCGGTCTTCGTGTCATCTCCTCGGGTCTGTCACCGGACGCGAAGGTGATCATCGATGGCCTTCTCTACGCAGCGCCGGGAAGCAAAGTCAGCTCGAAGAATGGAACGATTCGCTATTCATCCAGCTCTGACGTGGACTGACGCCAATGCGATTAAGCCACTTCTTCATCGATCGCCCGCGATTTGCGGTTGTCCTCAGCACCTTCATAACGCTTCTCGGCCTCGGCGCTCTCGCCGTTTTGCCCGTGGCGCAATATCCTGAGGTCGTCCCGCCGACCGTGCAGATTACGGCCTCGCTGCCGGGCGCGTCCGCGGATACTGTGGCGCGTACGGTCGCCACACCTCTCGAACAGCAAATAAACGGCGTCGAAAACATGCTCTATATGAGCAGCCAGTCGACGGGAGACGGCAATCTCACAATCACCGTGACGTTCAGGATCGGCACCGATCTCAACGTCGCGCAAATGCTCACGCAAAACCGCGTGCAGGACGCGCTGCCGCGTCTGCCGGCTGACGTGCAGAGCCTTGGCGTACAGGTTCGAAAAGCCACGCCGAGCATTCTTCTCGCGGTTCACCTATTTTCGCCGGATCGATCGCGCGACACGCTCTACCTTTCGAATTATCTCACTCTCCACGTGAAAGACGAATTGGCGCGTCTTCAGGGCGTAGGCGATGTCCAGTTTCAAGGCGGGCGCGAATATGCAATGCGGATTTGGCTCGATCCCGACAAAGTCGCCGCGCACGATTTAAGCGCCGCTCAAGTCCTAGACGCGCTCCGGGCACAAAATCTGCAAGTTGCGGCGGGTGTCTTAAATCGGCCGCCGGTTCCGAGCGTCGGAGCTTACCAGGTGGGTGTCGAGGCGCGCGGCAGGCTGTCGACGCCCCAAGAGTTCGGCGACATCGTCATAAAATCCGATAGTGCGGGTCGCGTGACGCGCGTGCGTGACGTCGGGCGGGTCGAGGTCGGCGCCGCAGATTACGGAAGTAGCGCGTTCGTCGATCATTACGACGGACTTCCTTTGCTCATTTTCGCGGAGCCGGGCGCAAATTCGCTCGCGGTCGACAAAGAAGTCGTTTCGACGATGCGCGAGTTGAGCAAAGCGTTTCCCCCGGGCGTCGCCTATACCATCGTCTACGATCCCACAATCTTCATCTCGAAGTCGATCCACGAAGTTATCGTCACGATCTTTGTTGCGATCCTTCTGGTGGTCGGCGTCGTCTTTGTCTTCCTTCAAACCTGGAGGGCGACGATCGTTCCGGTGATCGCTATTCCCGTCTCTTTGCTGGGCGCGTTCGCGGTATTGTCGATATTGGGAATATCGGTCAACAATCTATCCTTATTTGGCTTGGTTCTTGCCGTTGGCATTGTTGTCGACGACGCGATCGTCGTCGTGGAGAATGTGGAACGGAATCTGGAATTGGGCATGTCGCCGGCGGCGGCGGCCCACCGCACGATGGATGAAGTCGGCGGCGCTCTTGTTTCAATTGCGCTCACTTTATGCGCTGTCTTTGTCCCTTCTGCTTTCCTATCCGGAATCACGGGTCTTTTCTTTCGCCAATTCGCCGTGACGATCGCGGCCTCGACGGTCATTTCCTGCTTCGTCTCGCTCACCTTAAGCCCGGCGCTTTGCGCAATTCTGCTTAAAGGGCACAGCGCAAACACGTCGCACGGGATCGTGGGAAATGTTGTTTCCACGGCCTTCGGATTGTTCAACCGCGGATTCGAGAGTCTTTCGACATCTTATGGCCGCCTCACGGCACGCCTTGTTCGAAGCCTGGCGGTGGTTCTGATTCTGTACGGCGCTCTGATTGGCGTCGCTGCTCTTGAATTTGCACGGACGCCGACGGGATTCATTCCGGAGCAGGATCAGGGTTATCTGATCACAATCATACAGCTTCCGCCCGGCGCGGCCCTCTCTCGAACCGAGGCCGTGGTCCGGCAGGCAAACGATATCATCCTGTCGACGAAAGGCATCGAGCACGACGCCCCGTTTGTCGGGCTCGACGCCACGACCTCGACCGTCGCCCCAAACACCGCCACGATTTTTTCGGGGCTTCCTTCGCTTTACAATCACGATCTCGACGGCGTCACCGCCGAAACCGTGCTGGCTGATCTCAGGAAGCGGCTGTCCGTGATCAAGGATGCCTATGTGCTCACGATCCCGCCGCCGCCGGTTCAGGGCCTCGGTAACTCCGGCGGCTTCAAGCTCATGTTGGAGGACAGGGCGGGTCTTGGATCTCAAGCGTTGGTGGGCGCGGCAAAAGCTCTTGTCGCGGCGGCCAACAGGGATCCTGATTTTGCCGGCGTCTTCACACTGTTTAACGCCGCGTCTCCGTCGACGTTCGTGGATATCGATCGCGAAAAGGCTGAGAAGCTCAGCCTGACGCCGACCGATGTCTTTTCGACCCTTCAGGTCTATCTAGGCTCCCAATACGTCAACGACTTCAATTACCTCGGCCGTACCTACGAGGTGATTGTCCAGGCCGACGGACGCTATCGGCGATTGGCGGGGGATCTCGCCGATCTGAAGGCCCGCAATTCCCTCGGGCAAATGGTGCCGATTGGCAGCGTTGCGCGGTTGAAACATACGACAATTCCCTACCGGGTTCCGCGCTACAATTTATATCCCGCGGCGGAAGTCCAAGGTGTTGCGGCGCCGACCGTCGCTTCGGGAACGGCTTTGCTTCGAATGGAGGAATTGGCGCACAAAGTTCTTCCGAACGGCATCGACTTTGAGTGGACCGAGCTGGCGTTTCAACAGCAGGCGAAAGGAACGCCGACCTTGCTGGTCTTTGGCGCTGCGGCCTTATTCGTTTTTCTGGTCCTCGTGGCGCAATACGAAAGCTGGAAGCTGCCTCTGGCGGTCGTTCTCATCGTGCCGATGTGCCTCCTCGCATCGGTCACGGGACTTCTCGGTCGCGGACTGCCAATTGATATTCTGGCACAAATCGGCTTCGTGGTTCTGGTGGGATTGGCCGCAAAAAACGCAATCCTGATCGTCGAGTTTGCCCGGCAAAAGGAACATGAGGGCGCGAGTGCGCGCAGTGCCGCCGTGCATGCGGCGCGCACGCGGTTGCGGCCGATCCTGATGACCTCGTTTGCGTTCATACTTGGTGTTGCGCCGCTCGCTGTCGCGACCGGGGCCGGTGCGGAGATGCGCCGCTCGCTCGGAACTGCCGTCCTGTTCGGCATGATGGGCGTGACCGGATTTGGCCTGCTGTTCACGCCCGCGTTCTATACGTTCATTCGCGGTCTGGGGCGGCAACGCGCGATTCCGCATACCGACGCTGTGGGGCATCCGGAAATATCGCGATCGTAACCGGGGCGGAGGCGCCAACACGGGGTGAGATCACGGGCGCGGACATCGTCCGTCAAAGCCCGCGACGCGCGCTCCCTCGCGCCTTTGCGGCGCGAAGCTTGTTGTCGCGGTGATCTTGGGAGAGGCCGGTTGCCCAAAGCGGGTACATGATCGCACTATAATATGTGCTGATGCTCACGCTTGGGCGGCAAATAATTCGGCTAATTAATGATCAGAGCGAGCGCTCTCGCTTTGGAGAAAGTTTCATCACCCCGAATAATCTACGATCGATGCGCCGCGTGACATCGAAATTGCGGGCCGATTGAGTTCGATTCGCTTTAAACGCCGGCGTAAAACGCGATCGCCGAAGTTCCCGAGCGGAGCAATTCCGGCCTGACAAGTGCAACCAAAAGGCCCGGCGGCCCTTTGTCGACGAGCTTCAGCCCGCTCAAAAATTCAGCCGCCGTTTTTGGGTCCGGCGCCTCGACGCTTACATAATCCTGCTTCTTCCAAAGACCGCTGCTAAACAATTTTACCTTGAATCTGTTCATGTTAGCCTCTTGGCCAAGGAAAGCTTGACCGTACCGTGATCCCGAAAAGCGTCAAATTCTGGGCTCGCGAATCAGGGGGTGCGGGCGCGGAACAGGGCGCGATGCGGCAAACCCGGCCGCGTCCGGTACGGCGAAAAACGCAGAATAGCAGAAAAGATGCCTTAATCGGCGGGCTGACTATCGTCTTCCTGTTGATAAAGCGGGTTGCCCGTCATGCTCCGTCGCACGGGAGTCGGGGATGAGAAAGCTTCTGACCGCCCTCATTTTTCTCGGATCGCTCAGCTCTAGCTCGGCAACCACCTATACGATTCAAAACTGGCCCGCGGACCTCAACAAGGTTCCCTGCGATGCGTGGCGGCACAATAGCGATGGATCGTGGACAGAGATCGCCACCATCATGGTTGGCGCAAACGCCACGTCTGGGATGACATTCAAGGACACGGACGAGGCGAAAATTCTGAACGACAAATGCAAACACTAATGCCGCCGACCGGTCTTTAGGCGGAGCTTGTCGTGGGCTTGAAAAAGCAAAGGACCGATGCGCCGTTCCTCCGGGCTGCATCGGTCCTGCTTTGAAGGCCCCGTTAGGAGGGCAGCCTAAGCGGGGAGAATTGAGGCTATCAACATGATCGAGGGCTACTCGACGTTTTGATAACGACGAAGCTCCGCTATCGGTTCCATCGCCGGCGCCGCAAGCCAAGATCTTATTTTTGTCCCGCCGAGCCGCTTTGGCGCGCGGCTTGCCAGTCGGCCTGGCTGATCGAATCGTAATAGGTCCGGGTATAGGTGCGTTTGTTGATGCAGGTGATGCTCAGCCGCTCATTTGCCCCGGACTCATATTGCTCCGTCGAAGCCACGCAGAAGCAAGGGCCCTCGTCCTTGCACACAAAGCGCGGCGCGGCCATCGTCGGAACGCTTGCGAACAGCAAAAGCAGAGCAAGTCTTTTCATGGCGGTTTCCTCCGGCCGTCGCGGTTTTTGCCGCTGGCTCTTAACGTCTTCGATCGCTCTTCATTCTCGAACCGCTCTCCGAATGAGAGGCCCCGGGATCATGCCCGATCCCGGCGGTGGCCGGCAACGGTTTGAGCTAGTTCTTGGCGAGTGCGTGGGGGCTGTTCGCCTTGATGGGATAGGCGAGCTTGGGGCTTGAAAAAAGCTTGGAGATGAAAATGAGATTATTTGGGTAAGAGATCCAAAGCTTGCGGTTTTTCCAGTAGTCCAATCCCAAATTCGCGGAAATGCCCTGAAGCTGGACGGGGATCACGTTCATATATTCTTGCGTAAAGACCTCGTCGCCGATTCTGATTTTGTCGAATTTATATTTCTGGTCCGGCGATGTCGTTCCTCCGTTCAACGGGCTGGTCGAACGCCAACGCGTATTTTTCAGCGCGTCGTTCCGCACGGTCCAAAGCGCCGATGCCGTCCGCGACACAAAGGATTTGTTATTTCCGGTATCGACGATGGCAGGGCTTCGCTCCCCATCGAGAAAGAGATCGACGGAAATCTTGGCGCCCCGGTGACTGAAAGGCAGAGTCGAATAGGTTCCAAGCCAGGGGAGGAACGTATCGTAGCATTCGAACTCGTCGTAAAACGTCAGGCTGCCGCCGAGAAAATCGAACTCGACATCGTAGTTCGACAAAATGTCGTCGCCCAGTAAACCGATGGCGGCATTTTCCGGGCTCGGGCCGAAGTCGAGGCTCGCCACGACCGTGCTGCGATCATGGAAAGTCAGAGCCCCGAAGGCCAGCGTCGGGACAATGACATTGCGATGCAGCTCAGCGCTCACCTGCCCAATTCCGAGCACCGGCTTGGGCGGCGGCCCGGAATAATCCTCCGCCAGCTTCAAGGCTTCGGTGGTTTTCGAGGCGAGCAAGGTCACGGCGGAGCCCGTGTCAACGATCATCGGCTTATTTTGATTGGCCACGTTCGCCATAACGGCATAGTGGTTGCCGAGCGCGGTCAAGGGCATTTCCGCGATTTTGATCAGGCTGCAGGCGGCCGCAGCATGTGCCAGCGCGAAAATCCACGCGCAGAAGCCAAAAGCTGCGCAAAGTGATCGGGTCATCGCCGACTCGGGAGTGACGGAAGGGTGCCTTTTAATTGCCCGTCACCCTATTCAACCAAGCTTTATTGAGGCTGGCCTGCCTAAATAGACAGGGAGGCCAATGCAGGGAGCGACGCGATGAGGAAAATCATAGCTGGACTAGCACTCCTCGGCATTGCCGCTGTCGGCTTTGGGGCGGCCTATTGGCATGATCGCCAATCCGCTGAGCAGGACCTGGTTCTCTGCGGGGGCGAGCATGGCGGCACTGCGCTGCCGCCGCTCCCGTCAGTCACGCCGGTCACCGGCAATTCTCTGGTGAGCGAATTGCGGACAAAGGCAGCGCCGGTTGCAAGGTGCTAGGCGGGGCAGTGACATCGCAGCGGCACAGATGGCTCACGTTGGCGGCGACGGTCATTGCCTCCGCCGTGGTTCTTCTGGACAGCACCGTCGTCAATATCGCCCTCCCGGCTATTCAACGCGCGTTGCGGGCCGATGCGGCGGCGACACAATGGATCGTCAACGCCTATCTGCTGCTGCTTGGGCCGCTCGTTCTCATCGGAGGGTCGGCGGCGGATCTTTATGGCCGGCGTCGCATCTTTGTCCTCGGCACCGCGATCTTTGCCGCCGCCTCCGTCGTCAGCGGACTCGCGCCGAACGTCGCGGCGCTCATTCTTAGCCGCGCGGCGCAAGGCTTCGGCGGCGCTTTGCTGACGCCCGCGAGCTTGGCGATTTTGCAGACGACTTTCAGCGAGAAGGAGCGAAGCAAGGCCATCGGAATATGGGCGGGGGCAGGGGCCTTGATGATGGCCGTCGGCCCTTTTCTCGGCGGCTGGCTTGTCGATCACATTTCATGGCGCGCGATTTTTCTTATCAACATTCCGCTCGCCGGCACGGCCGCCGGGCTTGCGATATGCTTCGCGCCAGAGAGCCGTGATCCTCGTGCCAAGCAGCTCGACTTGGGCGGTGCCGCGTCGGTCGCAATCGGCCTTGCGGCGCTGACATGGTCGCTCACCGCGGTGTCAGGGTCCGGATTTCGGGATGAGAAAGTCCTGGCCGCGCTCGCAGCGGGGATTGTCCTTTTGACGTTGTTTATCGTGATCGAAGCCCATCTGCGCGACCGGGCGATGATGCCGCTGTCGCTGTTCCGCTCCCGCAATTTTTCAGCGATGAACGCGTTGACGCTGTTGCTCTACTTCGGGCTTGGCGGCGCGCTCTATTACCTGCCGTTCGGGTTGATCCGCCTCGGCGGTTATTCTGCGACGCAAGCCGGTGCGGCCTGGTCGCCTCTGGCCGTGATCATCGGGCTCGGCTCATTCCTCGTCGGGGCGATTGCCAACCGCTTGAATTGGCGGCTGCTGCTCGCCGCCGGCCCCCTCATCACCGCCTGCGGATTTGCTCTGCTTTCGTTTATTGATTTCAAGCAATCCTACTGGACCGGCGTGTTTCCATCGATGCTTCTGCTGGGGGTGGGAATGGCGATCACGGTACAGCCGTTGACGTCAACCGTTTTGGCGTCCTGCGGGGAAGCCCATGCGGGCATCGCTTCGGGCATCAACAACGCCGTCGCGCGGGTCGCGAGCCTGCTTGCGGTCGCTTCGCTTGGCGCGCTGTTCTTCGCGAACTTCGCGTCTCACCTCTCCGGCGCCACGCCGGCCGAAGTGCGCGACGCGCTGAACGCCGTCATGCGCGGACAGGCGAGCGCGAAGCCGGAAGCCATCGCCGCATTTCGGCACGCGCTGCGCATCGTGATGCTCGTGCCCGCGTGCTGCGCGGCGCTTGCCGGCCTCATCGCCTGGCTAGGGGCCGACCCGAGCGGCTTGCATGCTGTCGCGGGTCGGCGTGAGTGAAGCGGCGTTGCGGATTTAAACGCCGGGCTCGACTAAGCTTTTCGTGGCTTCGCTCGAGACGCGTCGCATCGGGAAGAAGATCGTGCGGTTTTTCTCTTCCGCTTCACGCTTGGTGCGGACCCGCATCAGATCCTTCCAGCCGATATAGCCGACGAGGCGCCCGTCTTGGCGTGAAACCACCGGCAAATGGGCGATGTTGGCGCTCGACAGGCGGTCGGCGACGCTTTCCAGATATTCGTCCGGATAGGCGAAGGTGACCTTGGCGCCGGTCAGCAGTTCGCCCAGGGTCGTCTTGCGATGCTTGCCCATCCGCCGCCAATGCAGCACCGCCGGCGGGTCGATAACGCCGATCACATGCTTGTCGGCGTTGACGACGGGAAAGCTCGGATGGGCGGTCGCCGGGTCGGTGAGGAAAGCGGCGGCGCCATGCAAGGTCATGGTCGCCGGAACGGTCTCGACCTTGGTCGTCATCACCTCCTGAACGCGCACCAGCGCGAACGGATCGACGCGATATTCGCGCACGAGGTGATGCCCGCGCCGCGCCACCTTCTCGGTGAGGATCGAGCGGCGCATCAGCAGCACCGTCACAGCGTGGGCGGTGCCGCAGGCGGCGATCAGCGGCAGCAGCATATGCGTATTGCCGGTGAGCTCGACTGCGAAGAAAGTCGCTGTCAGCGGCGAACGCATGGTGCCGCCCATCGTCGCGGCCATGCCGAGCAGCGCCCAAAATCCCGGGCTGCCATCGGGCAGGACACCGCCCAGCGCCGCGCCCATCGCCCCGCCCATGATCAGCAACGGCGCCAGGACGCCGCCGGACGTTCCCGAGCCGAGGGCAACGGACCAGATGACCGCCTTGACGACGAGCAGGAGCAGCGCTGCGGTCAGAACCACATGCCCCTGGAGCATTTCGGAAATGTTGTCGTAGCCGACGCCGAGCGCCTGCGGCTCGATCAGGCCGCCGAGGCCGATCACAACGCCGCCCAGCATCGGCCACCACATCCAGTGGATCGGCAATTTCAGAAAGGCATCTTCGCAGGCGTAGGCGAGTTGCGTGAGCAAGCTCGAGAGCAGCCCGCTCAAAAGGCCGATCAGAACCCAACCGCCGAGCCCGATCAGCGAGACGTCGACACTCCCCGCAAACGGAAAGAGCGGGCTCGGCATATGCAGGTAGCTGCGTTCGATCGCCGCGACGATCGCCGCGACGGTGACGGGGATGAAGCTGCGCGGGGTCCACTCGAAGAGCAAAAGCTCGACTGCCAGCATGATGGCGGCGATGGGGGTGCCGAAAACCGTGGTCATGCCGGCGGCGGCGCCGGCGACCAGCAAGGTTTTGCGCTCATTGTCGCTGACGGGAAGCATCTGGGCGAGGAGCGAACCGATCGCGCCGCCGGTCATGATGATCGGGCCTTCTGCACCAAAGGGGCCGCCGGTGCCGATGGCGATGGCCGAGGAGAGCGGCTTCAGGATGGCGACCTTTACATCGAGCCGCGAACGGCCGAGCAGAATGGCCTCGATCGCCTCGGGAATGCCGTGGCCCCGGATCTTCTCGCTCCCGTAGCGCGCCATGAGGCCGACAATGAAGGCGCCGGCGACGGGGATGAGCACCGTCCAAAGGCCGAACGGGGAATGTGCGAGATTGAGATCGGCGAGGCTGAAGCGGCCAAAATAAGCGAGATTCGTCACCAGGCGGATCAGCTTCAGCAGGATCACGCCGGCGGCCACGCCGGCGGTCGCGACGATCACGGCAATGGCGGCGATCACGAGCACGCGGGGATCTGTCGTGAAATCACCAAGACGATGGGCGCTGCTCTGTGCAGATTTCATTCGAATATCTTCTAATTAGAGGCTTGCCACGAAGCTGGCGGCGCTAGGAAAGACCAGCGAGGCCGGCGCGGCGCGGCCAGTCGTATCGTATAGCGATATAACTTTGCAAGCCGAGGGGCCGCTTCGGGAAGGCGCAAAACACGGGAAATCCGGGCGCTGGGCCGGGCCAAGCCGCCCATGGGCGCGGTCCGGGCGGCTCTAGCCGCGCCACGGCGAACGGCTTCGCGACCGAGGGAAAATCGCCAAAAGGAGTAAGATCGCAGCCGCAGCGGCGAAATGATAAGGTGCCGGTTGTGCGCATCTCAACGCGCCAAGGAGAGCCCTATGCCGAACGTCTATATCGAGCCTCGTCCGAAGGGTCATAAGGAAGGTGCCCATATCGAAGACTATGTGGTGGAAGATCATTCCGGCCACGTGCTGCATACGACCAAGACTCAGCACGAAGCGATCGAATGGGCGAAGAAGGAAGGTCATCATCCTTTGGTCGCTCGCGTGCGGCATGAGAACGATAAGAAAGTGCCGGGACATTGGCGGTCCGCCTAAGGCAGACTGCTTTATTACGCGCTAAAGCGCCGGACCTTACGTCTGGCGCACCGCAGCTCGCCTTGTCGCAAAACGCGCGTAACGTGACACGGCGTCCGCCTTTTTTCCGGCGGTTCCCGATAAGCCTGCCGCGCAAGCCGGGGCGGCGGGCATGAATTTATAAAGGAGGCGCCAATGGCGACCGATCGAAAAGTATTTGCAATCGCGATCATCGGGTTTCTTGCATTTACACCGTCCGCCTATGCCAGCATGGAAGAGCTGATGACCTATTGCAAGCCAGACGCACAGCGTCTTTGCGCAGGCATCGCGCCGGGCGGTGGCAGGATCGTCAAATGTCTCAAAGCCCATCAGAACGAAATGACCGTGGGCTGCGCAAAGGCGCTGATGAAACTCAAATCCAAAATGGGCCACTAGGCGGGAGTGCCTTGCGCTAGACGCAAGCCCCGCAAAGTTCCAAGCCTCGCAGAGTTCCAAGCCTCGCGGAGTTCCAAGCCTCGCGGAGTTCTAAGTCTCGCAGAGTTCTAAGTCTCGCAAAGTTGATTGTCGAAGCGGCCCTTTCCCTTGGAAAGGGCCGTCTCATTTCTCAGACATTCAGCGCGACGAAGACGCCCAGCACGAGGGCCGCAAGGGATATGAGCGTCATGACGGGAAGCGGCGGCCGCGTGCCTGCGCCGGCCCCCATTTGCATCGGCGCCATGGCAGGCGGCGGTATTGCCTCTGTTGCCGGGCGCACGGTCATCATGCCGTGTTTGAGATGGTTCGCGACGAGCCACCAGTTCATCGGATAGGCGACGATGAAGCCGACGAGAAGTCCGATCGACATGACAAACCAGAAGGCCGGCGTCAGCGAATTGCCCGCGGTGCCGATATGCCGCCGCAGGATGGCGACTGTGGGCACCATGCCGGCCATGAGAAAGTTCATCGACAGAAGCTCGGGCAGGAATGTGCTCGCCAAGGCGCGCCGGTAAGACCCGCCGGCGGACTCGCGCATGAACAGCGATTGGAAGATCGTCCAGCCGAAGGCGAAGCCCAGGACATATTCGAGCGCGATCTCGATCAAGCCGCCAAGATGCAGAACGCTCGACAGCACGGCTCCGGCGAGAATGCCGACGCCGTCGCCGGCGACGCAATGCATCGTCGATCCGAGCGTCTGGCGCCAGCGCGCCGCCGTATAGCGTTCATGCAAGCCGGGCAGGGGTTCGCGGCAGCCGAGGATATAAAGAAATGCGCCGAAGACGCCGGTATAGGCGGTCAGCAAGAGAAATCCCCATTTCAGGACCGGGGATTCGGGCGTCGAG
The DNA here is from genome assembly GCA_040756295.1 of Pseudomonadota bacterium. GTDB lineage: Bacteria > Pseudomonadota > Alphaproteobacteria > Rhizobiales > Beijerinckiaceae > Methylovirgula. Next base: position 351,335 of record JBFLZN010000005.1, read on the forward strand.
CGGATGTCGATCGCGACATAGAGGAACGACAGCAAGGTCAGGCCGAACCACAGCAGCATCACGCCGTTCAGCATCGGAACTCTCCGCAGCGCTTCCGCCTCGAATTTTACGTCAATTCGCCGCGACTTAGCCAGTGCCGGGCGTTATCGCGCCGATTGCGGACATGGAGAGCTTTGTTCTATTCGAGAGCGCCGCCCGCAGGGTGGATTGGATCGTAACCGGGACGCGAAGATGCGCAGCCGTGTCTATCTCTTTTGGGCCGTCGTCGCCGCGTCGCTTGCGTTCGTGGAGCTCTTGGCGGCGCGTCTGCCGACCAAAGAGGATTCGCGGCTTCAGCCGATCTTCAACTCAAATCGCGTCTGGAACGCGATCGCAACGACCAATGACGGCCGCGCTTTTGTCGCCTTTCCGGGTATTGAAGGCCCCGGCGGCGCCCAGGTCGAGGAATTGACGCCGGACGGGCAGGGCAAAGCCTATCCCGATTTAGCCTGGAACAGTTGGACGGCGGGGCATGGCCTCGACAACGTTTTCGTTCACGTCAATGCCTTGCGCATTGGGCCGGATGGCGCGCTCTGGATCATCGATGCCGGCGCGCCGGGCTTTGGCAACCCGGCCGTGGCGGGCGCGGCGCGCGTCTTCCGCTTCGATCTCGCGACCAACAAGCTCACGCGCGTCTATCCGCTGACGCCGGCCGTCACGTCGCAAAGCTATATCGACGATATGCGCTTCAATGGCCGCATCGCCTATATCACCGATGCCGGGGCACCGGCGCTGATCGTGCTCGATCTCGACAGCGGGCAGGTGCGGCGCGTGCTCGACAATGACGCGTCGACGACCAGCAAGCGGCCCATGTATGCCGACGGAAAACTGTTGCGCACGCCGGACGGCAAGCCGCTGCACGTTCATGCCGACCAGCTCGAAGTCTCGCCCGACGGGCACACTCTCTATTTCCAGCCGGGCTCGGGGCCATTGGCACGGATCGAGACGCATTATCTAGACGATCCCAAACTGGCGGCGGAAGACCTCGCCAAGCGCGTCCAAAAGAATTGGGTGGAGACGCCGACGACCGGCGGCACGGCGATCGATGCCAATGGCACGATCTATCTCAGCGATGCGAACCAACGCCGCATTTTGACCATCAGCCCCGAGGGCAAGGTCGCGACCCTGATTGCCGATCCGCGGCTGATCTGGGCGGATGCGATGTGGATCGATCGCGAGGGCTATTTATGGATTCCGGCGACGCAGCTCAATCTGACGCCGGGGTTCACTGGCGGGCGCCAGAAGGTCCGCTATCCGGTCTCTATCTACAAACTACAGATCGGCGTCGGGCCGCCCGCCAACGACCATCCCTGAGCCGCGACGCTCAGAGCCCGTGCATGAGGCCGCCGAAGGCGTTGGCGACGAAGGCGAAGGGCTTCATCAGCGTATCGGTCGACGGCATTTGCGGGATGAAGGCGCTGATGCCCGTCGGCCGTTTCACCTCCGCAGGAGGCAGCGTGGCGGCGGGGGCCGGTGGCGTGCTCGCCGCAGCCATCTGCGGCCGCACCGTGCCGGGCTTGGGCCGGAAGGCGCAGTTCAAATTGCTCGGGCAGGCGTTCGGATCATGCGCCGCGGCTTTGGGCGCGACGGCCGGCAGCGGTTCGGCGTCCGCGACATTGAAGCCGGTCGTATAGGAGGCTGAGGTCGGCCTTTGGCTGCCGCCGGAGGCCGCCGTCCCGCTCGCGGCGGGGCTTTCGAGATGACCGGCCCAGGTCGAATTCGTCTGCGCGGCGGCGGCCGGTGCGACAGCCGGCGCCTGCAGCATCTGCCAGAGGCTCGGTCGGGGCAGAACCGGCGCAAAAGCCAAAACCATTCCGGTCAGCGCGAGACCGCCCGAGAGCATGAGCCCGCGCTGTGTAAGACCCGGTCCAAAAAGCCAAGCGATTTTCGAGGATTCCGCCATAACGGACTCGCCATACATGCCTGCGACGGAAGAAGTGAAAGCAAATATTGCGTCAAGACCTAGGCAATAGCGATCCCAAATGGCGGCAGGTGAAAAATTCACCCCAAGTGTGGCGCGAAAGGTGTTGCGGGAAGGTGTGGCGCAAAGAGTGTGGCGCTAGAGCGTCGGAGTTCAAATTGAATCGCTCGGCGCTTTTAAGTCTTTCTCATCGCATCGGATTTGTCCGAAAACCGCTTCGCACTTTTCGGTCCGATGCTCTAGGCCTCAAGCCGGGTTGAATTCGGCAATGCCGCCATGCGCCGCCGACCAAGCGGCCGGTTCATGCAGGAATTTCTCGACCTCGCTCAAGACGGCCGGCGGGAAATAGGCCTCCGCCTTGGCGACGTCGAGTACATCCCACCAGGTCACGAGGTAGTGCAGATTAACGCCGATCTCCGCCATGAGCGCGCGCGCCTGTGGAAAAATGTCATAGAAGAAAAAGACGAAGGCATGGTCGCAGCGCTGCCCGGCATTGCGCAGGGCCTCGCAGAAATTGACCTTGCTGCGGCCGTCCGTAGCAAGATCCTCGACCAGCAGCGCGCGGGCATTGTCGATCACATTGCCCTCGATCTGCGCCTGCCGGCCGAAGCCCTTGGGTTTCTTGCGGACATATTGCATCGGCAGCATCAGCCGCTCGGCGAGCCAGGCGGCGAAAGGAATGCCGGCCGTTTCGCCGCCGGCAATGATGTCGAGGCTCTCGCAGCCGATCTCGGCGGTGATCGTCTCCACGGCAAACTCGGTCAGTGTCCGGCGCAGCCGCGGGTAGGAGATGATCTTGCGCATGTCGGTATAGACCGGGCTCGCCCAGCCGGAGGTAAAGATGAACGGCTTTTCGGTGTTGACCGATATGGCGCTCACTTCGAGCAGCAGCCGCGCGGCTTGGCGGGCGATTCGTTGCTTTTCGGGTGAGGCCTGGGACATCGCTGGATCCATTCCAAAATGATCGGATTTCCCTCGCCTTTGCGGCCCGAAGCGTCAACCCCAAACCGGCGATTTCCAGACATATTGGGCAGCAAGCTCCCGGGCGGCCGCGAAACTTGACAAAACTTGCGCCGGATCATGATGATTCTAAAGTGTTTCAGTTGAAAATCATTCGTGATGGCAAGGTGCTAGGAGAGACGGCACTGATGGCTTGCCCTGCGGCCGCCGAGCGGCCATAGGAGCAGGGCGCGGCGCGCCGCAAATGGGAAAAACTGCATGACGAATGCCTCACTGCCGGTCTGGCTGCCGCTCTCGGTCCTCACCTGGATCGTCGTCATGGTGGTGTTCCACGGCCTCGGCTATGTGTTCGAATATTGCGATCGCACGGGGCTTTTCAAAAGCTGCAAAGTGCGTAGGGCCGACCGGCTGACCTATCGCGAGCTTCTGCCGCGCGCGCTGACCAACCAAGTCTTCATCCTCCTGCCGTCGATGGTCCTGGTGCAATGGCTGGGCCTGGCGTTCACCGGCCCGGCGCATCTCGGCGTCTGGCGCTTTCTCGCGACGCTCGTCGGCATGGCCGTCGGTCACGACATCGTCCAATATGCGACGCACCGCTATCTGCTGCATCATCCGCGCCTGCTGCGCCTGCTCGGCCATTCGGTGCATCACGCGACCGGCGCGAGCAAGGCGATCAGCGCGCTCTATATGGCGCCGGCGGATTTCTTTCTTGAGATCGTGCTGCCCTATCTTCTTCCGCTCGTCGTCTTGGGCGGCGGCGGCAGCGATATTCTCTTCCACCTGCTTGTCGCCGGGCTCGGCGCCATCGGCGGCCTTTATGAGCATTCAGGCTATGATTTCGCCGTGCCGCTGCGGCAGATGCGTTTCTACAAAGCGGTTCCCTGGCTCGGCGCGGCCATCGAAACGCTCGTTACGAGCCATGCGCATGGCCAGCATCATACGCGCGGCGTCGTGAGTTTCAGCGACGGTTTCGGCAGCCCGGGCATTTGCGACACGGTTTTCGCGACGCGCTGGGACAAGGTCGAAGAAAAGCAGCGCATGCGTCCGGCGCGCGAGAGCCGCGTTCAGTAAGGCGCGATCACCGCATAGGGCGGGACGTTGTAGCGCGGCTCGGTCTGCGGAATGTAATAGACTTTGACCGGCGCCGGACAGGGCAGGCCGGGCACATAAGTATAGACGCGCGAATAAGCGATCATCGGCCAGCCGTAGGTCAGGCCCGCGACATAGTTCGGGTAGGGATGCCAGTGCCGCCAATAGGTGTGATACTGGCCGTAATAATCGCGGCTGAGCGCCGCCGCGGGCCCGGCAAGCGCCGCGGCGACGATTGATGCAAGTATGAGTGTCTTCAACATTGCGGACGACCTCACGCGGAATTGCGCAATCCTTGCGCTCGCGTGCGGCGGCCGGCAAGCCGAGGCTCAAATCGTGGTTTGCGTCTTTGGTTAAGGCGCGATTTCAAACAAGGCTTCGACTTCGACGGCGCTATCGAGCGGCAATTCGGCGACGCCGATGGTCGAGCGGGCGTGGCGGCCGGCTTCGCCGAGAACTTCGACGATGAGGTCCGAAGCGCCGTTCATGATCGGTGGGATCTGCGAATAGCCGGGGGCGACATTCATGAAGCCGCCGAGCCGGACGCAGCGGCGGATGCGGTCGAGATCGCCCAGAGCGGCTTTCGCCTGCGCCAGCAGATTGATGGCACAGCGCCGTGCGGCGGCGCGGCCGGCTTCGGCCGAAACATTGGCGCCGATCTTGCCCGTATGGCTCGGATCGAGCTTGCCGTCGGGTCCGAGAGCCAGCTGGCCGGAGATGATGAGCCAATTGCCGGACACGACGGCCGGGACATAATTCGCGACAGGCGCCGTCGCCGCCGGCAGCTCGATGTTCAGGCTTTTCAAACGGTCTTCGATAGCGCCCACGCCAAACTCCACTTCATGATTGGGATTAATGCCTTGCGGCAGGGAAGAGACGGCCGGCTTTTACCATTTTTATTGCCAGCCGTGTCGCCGCATTCTAACACTTTCATGGCGGGCGGCGCGCGGCGCAAGGAGCGTTGATTCATGGTCAAATTCCCCCTCGAGGTCGCGGCCGGCACTCCGGTGCGGCGGCAGGCAGGGCTTTTGGCAGCGGCCTCCATTTTCGGCCTGATATCGTCATCTGTCTTAGCGGCCGCGGCCAATACGCCGATCGGCGTCTTGCAAGCGACACCGGCCTCGCTGCAAGGCGTCGTCGATACGATCCCGCTCGCGTCGCATCGCGCGGTCTATGATCTCACGCTGCTGAAGGCCGTCGGCACCAAAAGTCCGACCGGCGCGCGCGGCCGCATCGCCTTCGATTTCTCGGGCTCGGCCTGCGACGGCTATGTGCAGAATTTCCGCCAGCTGACCGAGTTGCAGCCGGCGGAAGGGCCGACGCGCATTTCCGACATGCATTCGGCGACGTTCGAAGACGGCAGCGGCAAGAGCTTTTCGTTCAAGATGGAAACCATGGTCGACGACGAGCCGTCCGATCAGGTCGACGGGCGCGCCCAGCGGTTGACGCGCGGCCCCGTCGGCGTCGATCTCGTCAAGCCGAAACCGGAACAGCTCGCGTTCGGCCACGACGTCCTGTTTCCGACCGAGCACATCAAATACATCCTTGCCGCCGCCAAGGCGGGCGAGAATACGCTCGAAGTCAGAGTCTTCGACGGCTCCGACACCGGCGACAAGATTTTCGACACGACGACGTTCATCGGCCGTCCGATCGACACGCCGGCGCCGGAGGCGGCGGCGCAGATTCCCATGCTCGAACATATGCGCCGCTGGCCGGTGACGATCAGCTATTTCGACGACGCCCGCAACGACGAGGCGCCGAATTACACTTTGTCGTTCGATCTCTATGAGAACGGCATTTCGCGCGCGTTGCGACTCAACTACGGCGATTTCGTTCTCGCCGGCGAAATGAAGAGCCTGAAACTGCTGCCGACGCCGCCCTGCACGAAATAGCCGGGTCTTCACCCGGCTTCCCAAAATCCGCCTATCTCGTTGCTAGACCGCACTTTTTTGCATTGCACGTATTGCGAGCGCGGTCACGTCAGCCCCTGTTTCTGCGATTAGATTTTCATTTCGTAAATTTCTATCTGCTAGCCGTTACGTCTAAGGCTTGGGCCTCACGGCCAGGACGCTCGGCGCCCTCCAGGCAATAGGTCCAAAAGATGCAAAAGTCCGTTCTGATCGTCGAAGACAACGAGCTTAACATGAAGCTTTTCAATGACCTTCTCGAAGCTCATGGCTATCGGACGGTGCAGACGAGAAGCGGCGTGGAAGCCGTCGAGCTTGCCCGCACGCATCACCCCGATTTGATTCTGATGGATATCCAATTGCCGGAGGTTTCTGGGCTGCAAGTGACGCAATGGATCAAGGACGACGAGGCCCTGCGCCATATTCCGGTGATCGCCATCACCGCCTTTGCGATGAAGGGCGATGAAGAGAAGATCCGCCAGGGCGGTTGCGAAGCTTATTTGTCGAAGCCGATCTCGGTTGTGAAGTTTTTGGAGACTGTACGCAATTACATCGCCGAGTGACGCATCGGCGGGGGGAAGAGTTTCAAGAAAATGACCGCCAAGATTCTCGTCGTCGATGATATTTTACCCAACGTGAAGCTGCTCGAAGCGAGGCTCACGGCTGAATATTTCGACGTCATGACGGCGTCCAACGGACCGGATGCTTTGGCGGTCTGCGCGCAAGACGATTGCGACCTGCTTCTGCTCGACGTGATGATGCCTGGCATGGACGGCTTCGAAGTCTGCCGCCGGATCAAGAAGAATCCGGCGACGATGCATCTGCCCGTCGTCATGGTGACGGCGCTCGATCAGCCGAGCGACCGGGTCAAAGGCCTCGAGGCGGGTGCCGACGATTTTCTGACCAAGCCGATCGACGAAATCGCGCTCATCGCGCGGGTGCGCTCGCTGTCGCGGCTGAAGGTCGTCCTCGACGATTTGCGCAGCCGCGCCTCGACCGCGGTGGCGCTCGGTATGCCCGACCCTTTTTCGACGGCTTTGGCCGAGGACGGGCTCGGCGGCCGCATCCTGCTCGTCGATGATCGCGGCCCGTCCGCCTCGCAGATCGTTTTCGCACTGCGCGACAAATATCTGGTCGAGGTTGAGTCCGATCCGCATGCAGGCGCGGCGAAGGCGCTGAGCGGCGGCTATGATCTCGTGATCGTCAGCCTCGGCCTTCAGGGCTTCGATGCCTTGCGCCTGTGCAGCCAGATTCGCTCGCAGGATCGCACGCGGCAATTGCCGATCCTGTGCCTCGCGGAAATGGAGGATCGGGCGCGGGTGCTGCGGGCGCTCGACCTGGGCGTCAACGATTTCCTGATGCGGCCTGTCGACAGCAACGAGCTTCTGGCCCGCGTGCGAACCAATCTGCGCCGCAAGCGCTTTGCCGATAAGCTGCGCGACAACGTGCAGGCATCGCTCGAATTGGCCGTGGTCGATTCTTTGACCGGGCTCAACAACCGCCGCTATTTCGAGACGCATCTCGCCACGCTCGTGGCCCAGGCGGCCGATTGCGCGCGGCCCTTGTCGCTGATGATTCTCGACATCGATCACTTCAAGGGCGTCAACGATACCTACGGCCACGAAGCGGGCGACAAAATCCTCAAAGGTTTTGCCAAGCGCGTCCGCAAGGTGATCCGCATTCCCGACATGCTGTGCCGTCTCGGCGGCGAGGAATTCGTCGTCGTCATGCCGGATACGAATATGGAAATCGCCGCGCGCATCGCTGAGCGGGTGCGCGCCGAGATCGAGCAGGAGCGGTTCATCGTTGGCGAGCACGGCGCGTCCATGGGCATCACCGTCTCGATCGGCCTTGCCGAGCGCGGATTGGACGATCTGCCCGATGGGCTTTTCCGGCGCGCCGACCGGGCGCTCTATCGCTCGAAAACCAACGGCCGCAACCGCGTTTCGGCCGACGCCGCCTGATTCGCCTGGCAAGCCCTGCGCCGAAAAGAATCGATGTTTAGGTAAATAATCGGAGGCCGGACGTCTTTACAATTAAGCAGTTTTCTTTTCGCGAGACGCGCGCTAACCTCGTTTTCGGTGGTGGTTGCGGCGCGGCGATGCCAATCGGTAAACTGCCGCAAGTTCGCGAGTTTTCTCAATAAGATACCCTGCGGAGTGCTCAGGTCCGCCGCATCTCCTGGGTCCGTAGGGTCGGCCGGCGCGCGAGTGGTTAGGAGTGGCCTCCTCGAGATCCACTTGCCGCCGGCCACCTCCACCTTCTGTCGGATTGGCGTGCTCTTAGGCGAGCATGGTGGAGCGGCCGGCGCGGCGAAAATCAATTTCAGAAAATAAAGAATATCTCTTTGAAAAGCCGGACGTTTCGTCGGGCTTTTACTTGATCTTCGTTTCCTTGAACTCGACGTGCTTGCGCGCCACCGGGTCGTATTTCTTGAACGACAGCTTTTCGGTCTTGGTGCGGGCGTTCTTCTTGGTCACGTAAAAATAGCCCGTGTCCGCCGAGGACTGGAGCTTGATTTTGATCATTGCGGCCTTGGCCATGGCGGCGTTCCTTCAAAAGCTGATCGTCGCGGGAGCCGCACGGCTCCAATCGCCAAAGGCATAGCGATGCGCGAAAGTGCGCGCAACTTAAGGATCGGCGCCTTAATGTCAAGGATGTGCGTCGGGCCTTAGGGCCAAAGCGAAAAAACCAGCTAGCGCGACGGCCAGGGCGACGAACAGGCCGGCCGGCGCGAGATCGAGGCTGAAACCGAGAATCGGCGGCCCGATGAGCGTCCCCGCGGTATAGAGCAGGATATAGGCCGCGTTGGCGCGGGCCAGCGCGGCATCCGAATAGCGGCTGGCGAGGCGCGTCAGGCCAACCGCATAGAGGCCGCCGACGATACCGCTCCAGACGAACAGCAGCACGACATAGGTGGCGTAATTGCGCGCGGCGAGCGGCAGAATGAGCGCGCCCACGGCGCCCAATCCGCCGATGAGGATCAAAAGCCGGTGCCGGCCGAAATGATCGGCGGCGAGGCCAGTCGGGATCTGAAAAAGGGCATTGCCGAGCGCGAAGATCGCCGTGGCGACGGCGGCGGCCTTGGCGCCCCAGCCTTCGCGCAGCGCAAAGACCGGCAGAAGCCCGAAGGCCGAGGCTTCGATCGCGCCATAGAGCAAAGCCGCGGCGGTCGCCGCCGGCACGTCGCGGAAGATGGTGAGAAACGGCAGCGGCTCGGGATTATTCAACGCCGGCGCCTCCGCGCCGGCCAGGCTGATCGGCAGCGCCGCAACAAGTGAGAGCAGGGCGGCGAGCAGGAACGGCGTCGTGCCTTTTGAGCCCATGGCGGCGAGCACGAAAGGCCCGGCGGCAAAGCCCGCCGCGATCGCGGTGGCATAGATGCCCATCACCAGGCCGCGCCGTTTCGGCCAAACGACGGCGCTGATCCAGAATTCGCCGAGGATGAAGAGAATCGTCAGCGCGATGCCATAGACGCAGCGCACCGCGAGCCAGGGCCAATAGCCATCCGTCGCGGCAAAACCGGCGAGGCAGGCGGTGGCGAGGACGAGGGCCGCGATCAGCAGTCGCCGGACGCCGCAGATGCGCGCGAGCCAAGGCACCGCAGGCGCGATCGCGAGACCGATAAGGCCCGCCGCGGCAGGGTGAAGGCCGATGGCGCGGGCGGAATAATGCGTCTCGGCCAGCCGCACGGCGATGAGAGTGGCCGAAAGCGACAGGCCGATACCGGCAATTGTCACAGTCGCGATGGAGGCGCCGATCTGGGCGGCGCGCGTTTTGGCGGATTTGCTCACAATTCGTCGCGCAGGAAGCGGCCGTCTTGATAATGGAAGAAAGCGACCGGCCGGTCGGCAGGCCCTGCGGTAAGGTGTTGCGCGGCCTCGCGCAAGATCGCCCCAGTGATATTGCCGACATCGAGTTGCTGCGCCGCGGCGATCGGCAGCCAGGCAAGTTCGACGAGCTCGGCATCCGCATGCGCAATGCCATCGACGCGATAGGCGACCGTCGCCGCATCGGCAATGAAAAAGCGGGTGTCGAACCGGCGCGGCAAATGCGGCGGCGTCACCGCGCGGGCGAGAAAATGCAAATGCCCGATCCGCGGCAAGAAGCCGAGGCCCACAAAGCCGCGCCAGGCCGCAGGTATCGCAGCAGGCACGCCGTCCGACGAAGGCACGGCCTTGGCGCCGATCAGCAGGCCGGTTTCTTCAAAGGTCTCGCGGACGGCCGCAAGCGCCAGCGCACGGGGCGAGGGCGCGTCAGCATGGGTGCGGGCGGCGAGACGCGCTTCGGTCGGCGCAGAAAGCGTGTCGGTCGCGGCGACGTCGGTGTCATCGGGCTCGACGCGCCCGCCGGGGAAGACGAATTTGCCCGGCATGAATCGCAAGTTGGCGTTGCGCCGCCCCATCAGGACGCGCGGTGTCGCATCAGTCGTGTCGAACAGGATGAGACTGGCAGCGGGTTTTGGCTCAACGGCTGGCGGCGCGTCGCCGTCAGCCATTCGGCACGGCCCCGGCAGACGATGCGTCCGGCGCGGAATCAAACCCGTGCATGCGCAAGGCCCATTGGTAGCCGATGAGTGCGCCTTTGAACGCCGGCAGAAGCGCAAGCGACATGGCGACGGTCAGCGTCGGCCAGAGGATGAGCTGATAGACCACTGGAAAATCGGGAAACATTGTATCGCTCCCGAGCATCAGCGCACCGATGATATGGCCGACGACGAGAATGGTCAGATAGGGCGGGGCGTCATCGGCCCGCTGGTGAAACAATTCGGTCGAGCAGACCGGGCAGCGGTCGGTGACCTTGAGATATTTCGTGTAAAGCGGGCCTTTGCCGCAGGAGGGGCAATGGCCGGAAAAGCCGCGCCTTATGGCAAGCCAGGCGTTCCGCTTCGGTCGCGCCAAGCTATCCTCGGGCAGGCTTTTGAGGCTGGGCGGCGACGGGATGGACAGGTTTACAGTGTTGGCGACCATGGCGAGACCCTAGGAAGCATTGGATTTAATTTTGGCCTTCCTCAGTTTTTTTAAAGGACCCTGCGGCCGCGCACCATCATCCTTGTTGTCGCGGCGCCAGCCCCGTTTGCCCTTAAAGCCCGATTTGGCCGGCGGGCGGTTGCTGCCGCCGCGGACCAATTCAAACCGCAGCGCCCCTGCAAACGGGGCGGCTTCGACGAGTCTGACCGCAATTTCGTCGCCAAGGCGATGCGTCACGCCGCTGCGGCGGCCAATCAACGCATGCTGACTCTCGTCATAGTTGAAAAAATCGTCGCCGACCGTCCCAATCGGGATGAATCCGTCGGCTCCGGTCTCGCTGAGCTTCACAAAAAGCCCTGCCGCGGTGACGCCGGAGATGCGGCCCTCGAAGACCGCGCCGATCTGCTCGCTGAGGAATTGGGCGATCAGCCGGTCGACCGTCTCGCGTTCGGCCGCCATAGCGCGGCGTTCGGTCGCGGAAATCTGCGCCGCAATCTCCGCCAATTGCTCGCCGGTCAAATCGGGCAGGCCGTCGCTGCCGAGATGCAAAGCCCGGATCAGGGCGCGATGAACGATGAGATCGGCATAACGGCGGATCGGCGAGGTGAAATGCGCATAGCGGCGTAGGTGAAGACCGAAATGGCCGTAGTTCTCGGCGACATATTCGGCCTGGGCCTGGGTGCGCAGCACAACTTCGCTGACGATATTGGCGTGCTCCGTGCCCTTCACCTGCGCCAGGATGCCGTTGAACTGGCGCGGCGTCAGCACTTGGCCTTTGGCCACTTTGATGCCGATCGAGGCGAGGAATTCGGCGAGCGCATTGAGCTTCTCGAAGGTCGGCTCGCCATGTGCGCGGTAGATCAAGGCCTGGTGCGCCTTTTCGAGCGCCTCAGCCGCTGCGACATTGGCGAGGATCATGAATTCCTCGATCAGCCGATGCGCTTCGAGCCGCGGCGGAACGATGACGCGATCGACCATTCCATCGGGCTTCAGCAGGATTTTGCGTTCCGGCAGGTCGAGATCGAGCGGGTTACGCCTTTCGCGCGCGATCTTCAGCGCTTCATAGGCGGCAAAGAGCGGCTTCAGCACCGGCGACATGAGCGCCCGCGTCTCCTCGCCCGGCAAGCCGTCCCAGGCCGCCTGCACCTGCGCATAGGTGAGCTTCGCCGCCGAGCGCATCAGCACGCGATGCGCCTTATGCGACAGAACCCGGCCGTCCTTGGCGATGACGATGCGGAAGGCCATCGCGGCGCGATCTTCATTGGGGCGCAGCGAACAGAGATCGTTCGAGATGCGCTCCGGCAGCATCGGCACGACGCGATCCGGGAAATAGACGGAATTGCCGCGCTGGAGGGCGTCGCGGTCGAGCGCCGAGCCCGGCCGCACATAGGCCGCGACATCGGCGATGGCGACGCAGATGATATGGCCGCCGTCATTCTCCGGGTCATGATCCGGATGGGCGAACACCGCATCGTCATGATCCTTGGCATCGGCCGGATCGATGGTGATCAGCGGAATCTCGCGCCAATCCTCGCGCCCCGTTAGAGCGGGATGCGAAAAAGTGGGCACCGGTTTTTCGCGTAAATCCCGCTCTAGTTTATGAGAATCGATCACGTTCATGGTTTTGGATCGACTCGATCCAAAACCATCGTGATCTAGCGTCGCCGGTTTGGCGCGCGAGGCTTCGGCCAAGGCGTCGGAGCTGAAGGCATTGGGGATGCTATGCGCGTGAATGGCGATGAGGCTCATCGCTTTCTCGGAGGCGAGGCTGCCGAGCTTTTCATGCACGCGCACGGCCGGAAGGCCGAGCCGGCCGTTGCGCAAGACATCGACGGCGACGAGATCGCCGTCCTTGGCGCCGCCGTCGCCGCCTTCGGCGACGGTGAATTCGCCGGCGCGCGCATTGCGCTTGTCGATCGGCACGACGCGGCCGCCGCCCGCCGGGTCGGCGCGGAAAATGCCGAGCACCTGCGTCTTGGCGCGGTCGAAGAGCTTGATGACCCGGCCGGCATAGGCCGGATCGTTGGGGCCGGCATCGCGGAGAAGCTCGGTGCGCACCAGCGCCCGGTCGCCGACACCCGGCACCGCCTGGCCCGGCCGGCGCCGGCCGATGTGAATGAGAATTTTCGGGGTTGGTCCTTGGGCGCTATCCCATTCGACCGGCTGGGCGATCAATTCGCCGTCGGGGTCGCGGCTGGCGATATCGGCGAGGACGACGGCCGGCAATTGGCCGGCCTTATGCAATTGCTTGCGGCGGCGCTCAATTGCGCCCTCCGCTTCGAGTTCTTTGAGTATTTTCTTTAATCCTATGCGGTCGGCGCCGGCGACGGAAAAGGCGCGCGCGATCTCGCGCTTGCCGATCTTGGCCGGGCTGTTCGCCTGTTCGCGGCTGATGAAGGCGAGGATCTCCGCGCGGGAGGGGAGCGCGCCTTTCTCGCGCGCGGCACTCGCGCCGGGCGGGCCGGCTTTGGCCGAGCCGGCTTTCTTGATCACGCGCTTTTGGCCTTCCGTGCGGGCGCCTTGGTTGTTGATTTCTTGGCAGCGGCCTTTTTCGGCGCCGCCTTCGATGCGGTTTTTGCCGGCTTGGCTTTCGTGGTTTTCTTCTTCGCCGGTGCGCCGCCTTTGGCGTCGATCAGCTGGATCGCGTCTTCAAGCGTCACGGTCTCCGGCGTCAGGCCGTTCTTCAAGGTCGCGTTGACCTTGCCGAGGCTGACATAAGGCCCGAAGCGGCCCTCGCGCAGAACGACGTCGCCGCCCGAAGGATGCTGGCCGAGGACGCGGCCTTGCGTGCCATTGCTGCCGCCGCTCTGGGCTTTGGCGGCGAGCAGCGCAACGGCATCGTTGAGCGTCAGGCTGGTCGGATCGGCGTCGCGCGGCAGCGTCGCGTTGATCTTGCCCCAATTGACATAGGGGCCGAAGCGGCCGGCCTTGACGACCACCGCGCCGCCTTCGGGATGTTGACCCAATTCGCGGCTCGCGTTCGAGGCCTGGGCGCCGAAGCGCCGGCCGGAGAGGCCGCTCTCCTTGGCGACGATGAGGTCGATGGCGCGATTGCCGCCGATCGAAAGAATGTCTTCGTCCTTGCCGATATTGGCGTAGGTCTTGCCGTGCTGGACGTAGGGGCCGTAGCGGCCGATGCCGGCAACGATCGGCGCCTTGGTCTCGGGATGCACGGCGACCTGGCGCGGCAGGCTCAAGAGCGCCAGCGCCTGTTCCAGCGTGACATCGGCGGGGGTGAGAGTCTTCGGCAGCGACGAGCGTTTCGGCTTGTCGCCTTCGCCTTGCTGCACATAAGCGCCGAAGCGGCCGTCGCGCAACGTGATCTCGTCGCCCGTCTCGGGATCAACGCCCAGCACTTTGACGCCCGGCCGGTCGCTGTCGCCGAGGCTTTCGGCGTTGGTGTCGGCCAATGTGCGGGTGAACTTGCATTCGGGATAGTTCGAACAGCCGATGAAGGCGCCGAACTTGCCGAGCTTCAGCGACAATTGTCCGGTGCCGCACGACGGGCAGGCGCGGGGATTGGAGCCGTCTTCCTTCGCCGGGAAGATGTGCGGGCCAAGCAATTCGTTGAGCGAATCGAGCACCTGCGTCGTGCGCAGGTCCTTGGTCGCCGCGAGCGCGCTCGAAAAATCCGCCCAGAAATCGCGCAGCACCTGTTTCCAGTCGATCTCGTGGTTGGACACGAGATCGAGCTTTTCTTCGAGGCCGGCGGTGAAATCGTAGCCGACATAGCGGGTGAAGAAGCTTTCAAGGAAGGCGGTGACGACGCGGCCCTTGTCTTCCGGATAAAGCCGCTTCTTCTCCAGCCGCACATAATCGCGGTCGCGCAGCACGCCGAGCGTCGAGGCATAGGTCGAAGGCCGGCCGATGCCGAGCTCTTCCATGCGCTTGACGAGGCTCGCCTCGGTGAAGCGCGGCGGCGGCTCGGTGCGATGCTCGGTCGATTCGATCTTCTCTTTGGTCAGCGGATCGCCGGCCTGCATCGGCGGCAGGCGGCTCGATTCGTCGTCCTCTTCGTCGTCGCGGCCTTCCTGATAGAGCTTTAGGAAGCCGTCGAAACGGATCACCTGGCCGGTGGCGCGCAGATCAAGCTTGCGTGTCTCCGCAACCGCGGAAATCTCGACCGTGGTGCGCTCGAGATCGGCCGATTCCATCTGGCTGGCGACAGCGCGCGTCCAGATCAGGTCATAGAGACGCACCTCGTCGTGATTGAGCGAGCGGCCGATGCGCGCCGGCAAAAGCGACATGTCGGTCGGGCGGATCGCCTCATGCGCTTCCTGGGCGTTCTTGGCCTTGACCGTATATTTACGCGGCACTTTCGGCACGTAGCGTTCGCCGAATTCCTTGCCGATCACGCGCCTTGCGGCGGCGATGGCTTCCGGCGCGACATCGACGCCGTCGGTTCGCATATAAGTAATGAGACCGACTGTATCGCCGTCGATATCGATGCCTTCATAGAGCTTCTGGGCGATCTGCATGGTCCGCGCCGGGGCAAAGCCCAATTTGCGCGAGGCTTCCTGCTGCAGGGTCGAGGTCGTGAAGGGCGGCGCAGGGTGGCGCTTGGCGGGGCGCGACTCGACGCTTGTGACCGAGAATTTGGCGCTCTCCAGCGCGTTCTTCAGGGCTTCGGCCTCTTCCGCCGTGGCGATGTCGAGGCGGCCGATCTTCTGGCCGTCGGCGCCGACAAGGCGGGCGTAGAACGGCGCGCCGGCCTTGGTCTTCAAATGCGCCAGCAGCGTCCAATAATCTTGCGCGACGAATTGCTCGATCTCGAGCTCGCGGTCGCAGACAAGCCGCAGCGCGACCGATTGCACGCGCCCAGCCGAGCGCGCCCCGGGCAGCTTGCGCCACAGCACCGGCGACAGGTTGAAGCCGACGAGATAATCGAGCGCGCGGCGCGCCAGATAGGAATCGACCAGCGCCTCGTCGATCTGGCGCGGGTGCTTCATCGCGTCGAGCACGGCGGTTTTGGTGATCGCATTGAAGACCACGCGCTCGATCGGCTTGTCCTTCAGGACGCGCTTGCTCTTCAGCACTTCGAGGACATGCCAGGAGATCGCTTCGCCCTCGCGGTCGGGGTCGGTGGCGAGGATCAGTTTCTTGGCCGATTTGGCCGCGGTGGCGATGTCGTTGAGGCGCTTGGCGGCCTTGGCATCGACCTGCCAGAGCATGGTGAAATCCTGCTCCGGATCGACGGAGCCGTCCTTGGCCGGCAGATCGCGCACATGGCCGAAGGAGGCGATGACCTCATAGTCACGCCCAAGATACTTGTTGATCGTCTTGGCCTTGGAGGGCGATTCGACGATGACGAGATTCATTAAATCCGTAGCTCCGTGCTAAACGGCTGAAGACGCTACATTTTTTCGGAAACCGGCAAAGCCGACGGAGCTCCCGGCGCGTCTCAGGGCCGCCGCTCGTTGGGGCGGAACATGGGGTAGCGAAGCCTTAGTGTCAAATCTAGGTAGAATTACCTTAAAGCGCGGTCTCGGCCGATCGGACGATTTTTCAGCGGCGAAGCGGACTGCAGCGATCTCGCCGCGGTCGCGATGATGAGCAACACGCGCCCCAATCCACATGCCGCACGGTTTCGCGCGTTCGAAATTCTGCGCGAACGATTTCCAGGACTCGCAGCGTATCCATGCTTGCACAGCGTCGCCGATGACGCCGCGCTCTTTTTGCCGCGACAATTTTTGGGCGCTGACAAGCTTGGGTCGACGCTCCGTTAAGTCAGTAAGCTTATCGCGTAATTCCCCAGCCGATTTGCGCACCGGCCCTTGCTAAGGCCGCGCGTTCGCCCGTATAGAACGACTTTAATGTCCGAACCGCGGCCCATCGAAAAATTTCGGCACCGGCATCTGCTCGGGATCGAGGGGCTTTCCGCAGAGGATATATTGATTCTTCTCGACCGGGCCGAGGGCGCGGTCGAAGTCTCCCGCCAGATCGAGAAGAAGCGCACGACCCTGCGCGGCCGCACGCTCATCAATCTCTTCTTCGAATCCTCGACCCGCACGCAATCGTCGTTCGAGCTCGCCGGCAAGCGCCTCGGCGCCGATGTCATGAACATGTCGGTGCAGACGTCGAGCCTGAAGAAGGGCGAGACGCTGATCGATACGGCGGTGACGCTCAACGCCATGCGGCCGGACATTATCGTCGTGCGCCATGCGCAGGCGGGCGCCGTGCACCTGCTCGCCCGGAAAGTCGATTGCGCCGTGATCAATGCCGGCGACGGCGCGCATGAGCATCCGACGCAGGCGCTGCTCGATGCGCTGACGATCCGCCGCAACAAGGGCCGTATCGAGGGTCTGACGGTTGCGATCTGCGGCGACATCCTGCATTCGCGCGTCGCCCGCTCGAATATCATCCTCTTGTCGACGCTCGGCGCCCGCGTGCGCGTCGTCGGGCCTTCGACGCTGATGCCGGTCGGCATCGAGCGGATGGGGGTCGAGACCTTTCACGACATGAAGCGCGGGCTCGCCGACGCCGATATCGTCATGATGCTGCGGCTGCAGCGCGAGCGGATGAGCGGCGGCTTCATGCCCTCGTCGCGCGAATATTTCCGCTTCTTCGGCCTCGATGCCGACAAGCTGCGTCATGCCAAGCCGGATGCGCTCGTCATGCATCCGGGGCCGATGAACCGCGGCGTCGAGATCGATTCGAACATTGCCGACGGGCCGCAAAGCCTGATCCGCGAACAGGTCGAAATGGGCGTTGCGGTGCGCATGGCCGTGCTCGCGGCGCTTGCCGAACATCTGCCCAATGAGTGAGGCGCGATGAAACACGCCCCGACAGGTGCGATCGCCCATCAGCCGCTGGCCCTCACCAATGCGCGCCTGATCGATCCGGTGCAGCAGAGCGAGGAGCGCGGCGGCGTGCTGGTGATCGACGGGATCATCCGGGACCTAGGGCCGCAGGTCGTGGCCGCGGCACTCCCGCCGCACGCACACATTATAGATTGTGCCGGCGATGCCGTGGCGCCGGGTCTGATCGACATGTGTGCCTTTGTCGGCGAGCCGGGGGCGGAGCATCGCGAGACGATCGCGACGGCGACGGCGGCGGGCGCCGCGGGCGGCGTCACGACGATTCTGGCGCGGCCGGACACCAATCCGCCGATCGACGAGCCGGCGGTCGTCGACTTCCTGCTGCGGCGGGCGCGCGATACGGGCCTCGTCCGGGTGCTGCCGGTCGCGGCGCTGACGCGCGGCCTGCAAGGCGCGGAAATCGCCGAAATCGGTCTGCTCAAGGAAGCGGGCGCGGTCGCGTTCAGCGATGGGCCGCAATCCCTGCGCAATACGCGCGTCATGCGCCGCGTCATGGCCTATGCGAGGGATTTCGACGCCCTGATCATGCATGTCGCGCAAGACCCTGATCTCGCGACGGACGGCGTGATGAACGAAGGCGAGCTGGCGACGCGGCTCGGCCTGCCGGGGGTGCCGCGCGAGGCGGAGACGATCATGCTTGATCGCGACATCCGCCTCGTCGCCCTGACACGCGCGCGCTATCACGCGACGTTGATCTCGACGACGCTCTCGCTTGAAGCGATTCGCGCTGCCAAGGCGGCGGGCCTGCCGATCACCTGCGGCACGTCGATCAATCATCTCACCTTGAATGAAAACGATATCGGCGATTACCGGACCTTCCTGAAGCTCGCGCCGCCCTTGCGCCGCGAAGACGAGCGCCTGGCGCTGGTCCAGGCGCTCGCCGAAGGGCTGATCGATGTCGTCGTTTCGGATCACAATCCGCAGGATGTCGAGACGAAGCGGTTGCCCTTCACTGAGGCCGAGCCCGGCGCGGTCGGGCTTGAGACCATGCTCTCGGCCGGCTTGCGGCTTGTCCATGCCGGCGAGATTTCGCTGCCGCGTCTGCTTGCGTCCATGTCGTCGCGGCCGGCGGAGATTCTGGGCCTGCCGCAGGGCCGCCTCGAGATTGGCGCGCCCGCCGATCTCATCCGTTTCGATCCGGACGAGCCCTATGTGCTCGATCCGTCAATGCTTCATTCGCGCTGTAAGAACACGCCTTTCGACGAGGCGAAGATGCAGGGACGGGTGAAGCTGACCATGGTTGCCGGCGAACTCGTCTGGCGCGAAGGTTGAACGCCTGATCGCGCGAACGCTGTACCGAAGCCCCGGCAATTGGCCGGACTTGTGCAAAAGCGGGAATTTTGTTGCCGCAAACGCAATTTTTTTGACAAAAACGAAAATTTCCCTTTCAGTTTCCTCTGACGACTGCTATTTTCTTCATAGGAAATTTATTTTAGGGTAAGGAAAGAAACGGGGAAACGGGCATGTGTGGCATCGTTGGACTTTTCCTGAAGGATCCAGCCCTCGAACCTGAACTCGGCAAACATCTGGCGATTATGCTGGAGACGATGACGGCGCGAGGGCCGGACAGCGCGGGTTTTGCGGTTTACGGCGACGGCGACAAAAACCGCACCAAGATCACGCTGCGCGCGCCGCCCGATTTCGACGATTTTGGCAGTCTGGAGAAAGCGCTGAAGCCGGGCACGAGCCTGACCCGGCGCGGCACGCATCTTGTCGTCACCGTGCCGACGGCCG
>JBFLZN010000006.1:0-193842 GCA_040756295.1 Pseudomonadota bacterium
TCTCGCAACATCGCGGGACGCCGCGGACAGAGCCCTCGTTATTATGCGGAGCGGCGCAACCACAAAAGCCCGGGAAAACCGCGGCTACCAGCCAACGACTCCGCATAATCCCGCGCTACGCATAATCCGCGCGGCCGACCAGAACCCGGTGGCTGGGGGCGTTCTCGCCGGTGGCGCGGGTGTCGGGGACGATGCGCACGCCCTTGGCTTGGACGCTGAGGGTTACGATTTCGCCGGTGAACTCGTTCGAGCCGGTCTTCTTGAAGGTGCCGATGGTCGCCATTGTAAGTCTCCGTTTCGTTTTCGGGACCGCTCCATTGCGGCCTCGATGGCGATCGACAGGCCGGAGGCGACCGACGCCGCATCGCTTGCGACCGGAGCAACGCGGAGGATGGCAGGAACGACTTTGTTGTTTCGCGAGGAATGACGGCCTTGGCCGGCAGGGGAAGAAAGTCGGGACGCGCCGTTGCGGCATAGGCGGTCGAGGCGCAGCCGTCCTTCGGTCAGATCAGGCCATTGGAGAGGCCGTTCGGAGCGGTCTGGAGACAATCAGGAACGGAAGATCATGGCGACCCGGTCGCAACCAGCAGACGGCGCAAGCTGAAGATCATCTGCGACCCGTCCTCCCCTTGTACAGGCGAGGGTCGAGCTTTCGTTTCGAAGTCGGCCAGTGGAGATGACGCCCTCGACTTCGTGTTGCACCGTTCCCGCGCACAGAGGCGCCGAGCAGAAATCCGGGCGCTGTTGAGGCGGCCGCACGATGGGCTTCAGTCAGGTTCCGGTGACGCGGCTCCCTCTCCAACTGCACAACGCTGAGGGCTGAAACCCCCGACTGGTCGTCCCGGCGACGGTTCCGTCGTGGTGTCAGGCTGGTGCAATGCCCTGGCTGGACGGGCCGGTGCTTGCCATCCCAGCGACGCGCGCGAACGCGGTGACGCCGACCGCGACCGCACCGATGACGGAGAACACGAGCTGCCAGGTCTCCGACGGCATGGTGTGTTTCACGATGCCATGCGTGGCGTGGAAGCCGGCGATCGCCGCGGGTGCGACAAATGCCAGCGCGATCAGCAGGCGTGCCCAGAGCGGGCGGACAATTCCAAGCAAGAGCTGCCCCACGCCCAACGTCAGGCCGGCGCCGAGCATGCCGATAAGGATGGCGCCGAGCCAGCCCGCGCCAGTGTCATAGGCCCAGGTGCCGGCGGTCACGCCCGCGAAGAATGGCAGTGCGAACACCGCGAGCGTGAACAGCAACCAGCACAAGATGCCGATGGCTGCGAAGGATAGGACAATGCCGAGGATAATCATGGTGGTGTCTCCGAAAGAGCAAATTCTGACGGTCGCGCCTTCCACCACCACCACGGCGCATTCGGGAGCATAGCAAAAGCTGTGCTCCGTCGGGAGCGGAAACCGCAGGGGTCTCCGCGTCGCCTGGAAGGGTGGCGCGCCGTCATGGCGCGAAGGGATCGACCTCGTGGACGATCTCCGAGACGTCGCCGTCGTATTCGTTTGCGGGTGTCACCGAGAGAGTGCCGTCGCCCGCGCGGAAGATGACGATGACGGCCATCAGCGTGGTGGCGAGGCTGAAGGCGAAGGCGTGTGCGTCGGGGAAGGACATCGATCCGGCTCCTGTTTCGAGCGGAGGACCATCCCCCCGCTGACAGGCGCCCGATGTGTTCGGCCGATGGCCGCAATCACCGCGCAGGCAACGCCGGCGCGGCGGCACGCTATGCGTAGTCCGACCCTTTACGGGTTGATGGCGTCAGGCCATCGGCTGGACCAAGGACCAGCGCCATTCAGCGGGGAGTGGTCTTCTCCGGGCTGGAAGCCGAGTCGATGTGGCCGTGACGTTGGTGAAGCCGTACTGTCTGCGCGAGCTGCCGTGCGACCTCACCTGCGTCATCCGCAAAGCCTGGTGGCCATTTCCTCGACGGCTCGCGCTGAAACCCGCCACGCTGAAAATGCGGATGGAGGTGGCTGATAATCCACTCGATGCGTGAAGGAGGCACCAAGCCGGCTTGAGCCGAATAATGGAGTGCCTTGGCGAGATCGTGCCCGATGTTCGCGCGGTTCCAAACATCATCGGTCGCGACGTTAAGCAGATAGGATTTGAGGAGGAGTTCGATGGCAATTGCAATCGCATGAAGGGCTTGATTGTCGAATCCTTGATCCGCCGCCCATTCGGCGGCTGCAGCCTTCACGGTGGCATTCTCCAGGAAAACCGCAGCGAGAACGGCGTCCGAACGTGCCGGTTTCGGGAGTGGCTTCAGTCGCTGCATTCGTTGCGTTATGCCATAGGCTTGGCCGTTTAGCAGGTGCCCGATGCGGCGGCGCTTACGCGCCGCCGAATTTCCACACCGGGATGCCGAGCTTCTTGGCTTTGTCGGCGAGGTTGTCATTGATGCCGGTGCCGGGGAAGTGCAGCACGCCCTTCGGCAGGATTTGCAGCATCTCGTCATTGCGTTTGAAGGGTGCTGCCCGGCCGTGCTTCGTCCAGTCGGGTGCAAAGCCGATCTGTGGGACATTGCGATTCCTGGCCCAGAGAGAAGCGATCTTCTCGGCACCCTTCGGCGACTTGCCGTGGATCAGCACCATGTCGGGGTGCTTCTCGTGAACCTGGTCGAGCTTGGCCCAGATGAGGTGATGGTTGTCGAAATCGAGCCCGCCGGTGACGGCGATCTTCGGTCCAGGCGGCAGGAGCACTTCCTGCTCGGCACGCTTCTTCGCCATGATGAAGTCGCGGCTGTCGATCATCGCCGAGGTGAGGTTGCGATGATTGACCTTCGATCCTGACCGCGGGAGCCAGGCTTTGCCGACCTGGCGTTCGTAGTGCTCGGCGGCCTGGTCGCGCATCAGTTCGAAGGCGGTCTGGCGTTCGACCTGTGTCTTGCCCTCGGCGATCAGGCGCTCGAGATCGACCGACTTCACCTCGCTGCCGTCCTGTTCGCGTTGGGAGCGCTTTTGGGCCTGCTCGTTGTCGTCGAGCTCGCGGTTGATCCGTTCGGCGGCGCGATGAAAGACGTTCACGGTCGACCAGAGGAGATCGTCGAGGTCGGGTTCGAGGCGCGTGTCCTCCAGGGTCACGATCAGGGCGTCGAAGATGTCGGCGACCGCGCCCGCGACCGCGTTGCCGTCCGGCAGAAGCCGCTGATCGGGTTCGTCGGCGAAAGGCCGGTAGCCGTGGAGCTGCAATTCGTTGAGGACGTGGTCAGTCGGTGAGGATTCGTGGTGCGGTTCGTAGTCGTCGAGATCGCGCATCGGATGCTCCGTCGGATGGACCGCGACCGTCGCGGCCTTCATGGCGACGAAGCACACCGGCGGGGCGGCCCTGCACCCGGAGCGCGAGCGAGGGCCGGAGCGTCAGCGGAGGATGGCGGAGGCCGGCTATTTTGTTTCGCGATGGAAAGCGGCCCCTTGGGGCCGCGCCGGAAAATAGTCGGCCGCAGCCATTGCCGGGCCGGCCTGCCTGTGGGCCGATCGCCCTCTCGAAGGCCGAGGCGCGGTCCTCTCCGATCCGCTGCGTCTGAGCGAGTACGGCGGCGGGGCCGCTGCCGCTTCCTTACCGGCTATGCCGCCAGCGCCATGAAGCGTGCGACGTCCTGCGGCCCGAGCTGTACCCGAGTCTGACTGCGCAATGTCGCGATGCCGAGGGTGCGGAGATCCTCGTTGAAGTCCCCGAGCTGTGGAGAGATCACGATCGCCTCGATCCCGGCCGCGTTCGCCCGTTCGATCAGGCTGTCACGCGCACCATCGCCTGCCGGATCGTCATCGCGCAGGATGTAGAGCCGCCGCAGCGTGTCCGGGAACAGGATGGCGGCGAGATGTGCCGCGGAGAGCGCCGCCACCATCGGCATGTTGGGCACGACCTGGCGGATTGAAAGGACCGTCTCGATGCCTTCGCCGGCTGCCATCACTTCGCCACCAGCGCCAAAGCGGACCGCGTTGCCGAGGAGATCGCCCATCGCCCGGCGCGGGGTTTCGAATGGCGCCTTGTCGTGGCGTCGTGAGTCGAGCCAGGTGCGATGCGCCCCGGTGATCATGCCGTCGAGGTCAGTGACAGCGGCGATCATGGCCGGCCAAGTCTCGGTCGGCGCATGCTCGTCCGGGCGATAATAGCAGTGCGGGTGGAAATACAGATTTCCGGCTCCACGGAGATCCGTAATGCCGCGTTGCCGGAGATACGCCGCGACGATTGTGCCCGCAATCGGCTGCGACATGCGGATGAGGCGCCGTGCGGCTTCGGGCGATCCATGTGGTGCGGGCGCCAGCGGCTGGAAGGCGGAGGGTTCCGGCGCTGGTGGTGGCATGCTGAGGAAGAGCCGAGCCTCGTCGGCGACATCCTTGAAGTCGATGAGGCCGCAGCTCTCGCGGATGACGTCGAGGAGGTCTCCATGCTCGCCGGTAGCGGCGTCAGTCCATTTCCCGGCGGGGCCTTTGGGCGAGTCCTTGAGCCGGACGTACATCGAGCGGCCCTTAGTGTTACGGGCGTCGCCCACCTGCCAGTAGTTGCCCTGACGGTGGCCATTGCTGAGATAATGGCGGCACACCGCCTCGGCCTGTCGGCCGAGACGTTGCGCGAGATCGGATGCGTCGAGACGGGCCATCACGCTGCCTCCCGCTCGCCGACGCGCTGGATCGGGTAGGTGCCGATCAGCTTGCCGATGATGGTCGCGCCGTCCGCGCCGACGGGCACGAAGAAGCGGAGCTTCCACGAGATGATCTCGCTGAAGAGGCCAAAGGCGCGCAGGCGCTCGCGCATCGCGTCGGTGAAGCCGGAGAGTTCGATGCGATCGGCGCCCATGACGCGCACGCGACGGAGTTGGAGGCCTTCGGCGAGATCGAGGATTGTCTTGCCCTCGATGAGCGCGGCATAGGCATGGTCGGCGGACAGGTTCGTCGTTCCGACTGTCGTGGCGTTGGCGACCCATGCGGGCGACACGCGGCGGCCGATGATCCGTTCCCCGTCATCGGTCTGGAGCCGATAGACACGGCTCGACTCGTTGGGCAGCCGCTTCCAGATCGGCAGCAGCAGGCCAGCGACGATGTGGATCGTGGAATCGGAATAGGCTGGCACCTCCGCGATCTCGGCGTTCCAGGCGGCGGTGAACTCGGCGCGACTGGCGGCGATCCAATGGCTTTCGTCCATCATGCGGATGGAGGCGTGATGCTGCTCCATCGGCCGGATCAGCCGCACGCGGCGTTCGATCTCCCCGTCGTCGAGCATCAGCGAAGGCGCTGGAAGCTGAACCGCGGCGCGGTGGGAGCGCTCGTTGACCAGCAACTTGGCGACCGGATCGTCGAGCCAAGCCATCGCCTCCTCGGCGGTCATCGGCCGGTTGCGCTCGCGCTGTTGGATGGTCAGCAGGCTGGTTTCCGCGCCGGTGCCGGGATGGGTGTAGATGGTCTGGCGATCGGTGACGACGAAGCTCTCCGCGCGCAGCGTCTCCAGTCCGATGTCGTAGATGCCGGCGGCGATCGCGCCCTCGACCTTGGCGGTCAGAAGCTGCTCGAAGGCGGCGAACAGGACGTCCTGCAGGTCGATGGTGAGCGCGAGCAGGCGGTTGAGAAAGGTTGTGATCGGCGGGAGCTCGTCCTTGATGCCGTTGTCGTCCATCAGCTTCAGGCCGGTCGTGTCCTCGAACCGCTGGAGCGAGCACCCTTCGATCTTGCCGCGGACGATCAGGATGTAGAGCTGGCGAAGCGCATCGCGCGCATAGTGGCTCTCCAGATTGTCCTCGGGTCGGAACAGGCCCTGGCCGCCGGTCTGGCGCTGTCCGCGCGTGATCGCGCCCAGCGTGTCGAGCCGGCGCGCGATGGTCGATAGGAAGCGCTTCTCCGCCTTCACATTGGTCGCGATCGGACGGAAGAGCGGCGGCTGCGCCTGGTTGGTGCGGTGGGTGCGGCCGAGGCCTTGGATCGCGGCGTCGGCTTTCCAGCCCGGCTCAAGCAGATAGTGGACGCGAAGCCGCGTGTTCCGTGCCGACAGCTCCGCATGGTAGCTGCGGCCCGTACCGCCGGCATCGCTGAACACGAGCACGCGCTTCATGTCGTCCATGAAGGCCTGGGTCTCGGCGAGATTGGCGGACGCCGCGCGGGTCTCGACCACAAGGCGCTGTCCCTTGCGCACGATACGACGCGAGCGGCCGGTGACTTCGGCCACCACGTCCGCGCCGAAATGCTGGACGATCTGGTCGAGCGCGCCCGGCACCGGCGGAAGGCTCGCGAGTTTCTCGATCAGCTCGGTGCGGCGGGCGACCGCCTCGCGGCTCTCGACCGGCTGGCCGTCGCGAAAGACCGGACGCGAGGACATATTGCCCTCGCCGTCGCTGAAGGGCTCGTAGAGCTGCACCGGGAAGGAATGGGCGAGATAATCGAGGACATATTCGCGGGGCGTGATGTCGACGCGAATGTCATTCCACTCCTCGGTCGGAACTTCGGCCAAGCGCCGTTCCATCAGCGCCTCGCCGGTCGAGACGATCTGGATGACCGCGGAATGCCCGGCCTCCAGGTCCGCCGCGATCGAGCGGATCAACGTCGGCGTCTTCATCGATGTTAGCAGATGACCGAAGAAACGCTGCTTGGCGCTTTCGAAGGCGGAGCGCGCGGCGGATTTGGCCTGGCGGTTCAACGTCCCGGTCGAGCCGGTGATGTTGGCCGCCTGCATGGCCGCATCGAGATGGTTGTGGATGATGGCGAAGGCGCCGGCATAAGCATCGTAGATGCGCCGCTGCTCGGCGGTCAGCTCGTGCTCGACCAGCTCATATTCGACGCCGTCGAACGACAGCGATCGGGCGGTGTAGAGGCCGAGCGCGCGAAGGTCGCGGGCAAGCACCTCCATCGCCGCGACGCCGCCGGCCTCGATCGCCTCGACAAACTCGGCGCGGGTCGAGAAGGGAAAATCGTCGCCACCCCACAGACCGAGGCGCTGCGCGTAGGCAAGGTTCTGGACCGTGGTGGCGCCGGTGGCGGAGACATAGACGACGCGGGCATTGGGCAAGGCGTGCTGCAGGCGAAGCCCCGCGCGCCCTTGCTGCGAGGGCGTGACATCGCCCCGTTCTCCCTTGCCGCCGCCAGCGTTCTGCATCGCGTGCGCCTCGTCGAAAATGATCACTCCGTCGAAATCGGAGCCCAACCATTCGACGATCTGCTTGACCCGCGAAACCTTCTCGCCGCGGTCGTCGGAACGCAGCGTGGCATAGGTTGTAAATAGGACGCCTTCCGGCAGAGCGATCGGCTTGCCCCGCGGGAAGCGCGAGAGCGGCGTGACCAGCAGGCGCTCCATGCCGAGTGCGGACCAGTCGCGCTGCGCATCCTCAATCAGCTTGTCGGATTTGGAGATCCAGACCGCCTTGCGCCGGCCCTGCATCCAGTTGTCGAGCACGATGCTGGCCGACTCGCGCCCCTTTCCGACGCCGGTGCCGTCGCCGATGAAGAAGCCGCGGCGGAAGCGGACGACGCCGTTTGCATCATCGGCGGCGGCCGCCACGACATCGAAAGTGTCGTCGATGGTCCAGGAACCTGCGAGAAAATCGGAATGGGCTTCGCCCGCGAAGATCAGGGTTTCGAGCTGGGAGTCTGAGAGCGAGTCCATGATGGTCGCTGGCAGCGTCGGCCGATAGCTCGGCTTGGGCGGGGCGACCGAGGCCATGGCGGCGGATTGCACGAGCTTGGTGGGATGGGCCTGAGAGCCGGGAATACGGATCGTCTGCAATCCGTATTGCTCGTAGATCGCGTCGCTGAGGCGGGCGCCCTCGGCCGGGGTCCAGTCGACGGTCTCATAGGCGAGCGGCACGCCCTCGGGATCGGCGAGGCCCACGCGGGTCGCCGATGTCGCCGCGGTGCGCGCGAGATAGCCGCGAACGGTGCGCGGCGTGGCGCCGGTCGGCATGACCTGAACAGCAGGCGCGACAGCCAGGCGCGGCGGCACATGCTCGGCGATCCACGTCATCAGCGTGGCGATGTCGGGAGCGGTGCCGGGGGACGCCGGAAATGCGGATGGCTCGTCGGCCGGGATCTTGTCGATCACGGTCAGCCGGGTTTCGACGGTCGTGCCGTGCTTGGCATAGACTGAGCCATGGACGGCGGCGGTGAACACGACGCGGCCCCTCTCCTGCAGGCGGACGAAGGCGTCGCGCCAGGCCGGTATGTCGGGGCCGAAATTCGCGCCGGTGATCGCGACCAGGCGCCCGCCATCGGCGAGCCGCGCGAGCGCGGATGCGAGATGGCGATAGGCTGCGTCGGCGACACGCCCCTCGACATTGGCGAGGACCGAGAATGGCGGGTTCATCACCACGATTGTTGGGACGGTCGCCGGGTCGAGATGATCGTCGATCTGGGCTGCGTCGAAGCGGGTCACGGGAATGGCCGGAAAGAGGGAGGAGATGAGTGCGGCCCGGGTTTCGGCGAGTTCGTTGAGGACAAGCGTGCCGCCGGCGATCTCGGCGAGGATGGCGAGCAGGCCGGTGCCGGCCGATGGTTCGAGCACGCGATCGGCGGGTGTGATGGCGGCCGCAGTGATCGCGGCCAGGCCGAGCGGGATCGGCGTCGAGAATTGCTGGAAGGCCTGCGCCTCCTCGGAGCGGCGCGTGTGGGTGGGCAGAAGTCCCGCGATCTTGCCGAACAGAGGAACCGCCGCAGCCGGAGACCCGGCTTTGCGCAAAAGCGCCTTTCCGTATTTGCGGAGCATGAGGACGGTTGCGGCTTCGCAGGCGTCATAGGCGTCCTTCCAGTCCCAGGCGCCGGCAGTATCGGACGCGCCGAAGGCGGTCTCCATGGCGGTGCGCAAGACCGCGGCGTCGATGCGCTCGCCGCGCTCGATGTGAGGAAGGAGGAGAAGTGCCGCGGCATGGATGGCGGCAGCGTCGGTCGGCTGATCGGCGGCGGTCGGCAGCGCCGCCGCAAGGGTGTGAGCATTCATGGGAGACGTCCTCGGGAGAGCGGAGCGGGAAAGCCCGCCGGCGCTCTCTCTCGGACCGGACGGGCTCAAACCCGTCCCGGCCTTCCTCTCGCTCTCAAGGGGCGCGGCCCGGCCGCGCCATCAAGCGACAGACAATGGTCTCGATGATGTCAGGCACCATCGCCGCCATCGATCACCTCGGCGAGCCAACCGTTGGTATAGATCCACGCCACAGTTTCGCCGGTCGCGAGATCGAGGACATGCGCGCCGCCACCGAAGCCATCGAGACGCGGCCGGGAGCAGGTGTTGGCGTACTGAAAGCCCCATCGGCCGGTGAGGTGGAATTCGGCGGCGCAGCGTATGACGAACTGGATCAGCCGTTCGGGATCGCCGGTGACATCGTCGCGCATCCAGAGTTTGGAGCCGCCATGCTCGGGCTGGATGGACAGGAGGAAGCCATCGGACGGCGGTTCCTCGGATGCTCCGTCCTCGGACAGTTGGTTGTAGAGATCGAGCGCGCGGGCTGCGGTCTCGGGCGTGCCGACATCGAGCAGGCATGAGAAATGGGTGAAATAGTCGGCCATGAGGCCACTCCCGGAGAGCAGGGAACGGGAGAGCCGGCAGGCGCTCTCTCCTCCATGTCCGGCTCGCCACGTCCGGGCCAAACTCTCCCTCTCGATCGGCGCGCATGAAAAAAGCCCGACGCCCCCGAAGGGACGCCGGGCTCGTCAAGTCAGATGAGGACCGCCGTCACTCCGCGGCGGCGAGGTGCCGTTCCTCCTCATCATCGGTGTTGGTCTCCTCGTCATCGCCGTCGAGGAAGTCCGGCAACGCCTCGTCGCCCTCGCCAGAGTCCGCCTCGGTGCTTTCGGCATCGGCGCCGGAATTGCGCAGCGGTTCGGGCAGCCAGCCCGTCTCGGCGAGGAGACGTTCGGCTTCGGTCGCCATGTCGCCCTTCTTCAGATGTGCGATGAGTTGGGCGGCGCGCTCGCCGGCGCCTTCACGCACCGCTTCGAGGATGCGGGGCTTGGTGACGCGGCCGAGATAGTTGGCGACGGTCGGCCGCCACCCGGCTTCGGCCATGTCGAGCCCGACCGCCAGCGACAGGCGATCGGCTTCGGCGATGCGCTGTTCGACACTATGCGCCGAGACACGGCCACCGTAGCGATCGGCCCGCTCATAAAGCGCATTGACGCCGAACGAAGCGCAATGGGCGAAGAGTTCGGCCTGTTCGGGGCCAGTCAGTGCGGCCAGCCCATCCCAGAGATCAGCGACTTTGGCCGGGAGCCGTTTGCGCCAGCTATCGTGCCGGGCCTCGATCGCCTTGGCATAGACGCTGTCACGAAGCCCTTCGGGCTGCGAATGGAAGGTCGTGCCCCGCACGCTGACCTCCATCGCGAAGCCGTACTGGCTGCCGCCGTAGAACACGTCCTGGCAGAACTTGTGCAGGACGGCGACGAAGGCGACCGAGGGATCGGTGGCGAGCTTGTCGCGGAGCGCGAGGGTGCGATCGGCGGTCAGCTCCGTGATCAGTCGATCGGGGAGCGGCTTGATCGTGTCGTCCTCGTCCTCCTCCTCGGGCTCGGCAGGTTTGCCGCAGATGGTGATGACCGCGCGCTGGACCGAAGGCGACGCCGGATAGTCAGCGTCATCGTCGCCGCCATCCTGCTCTTCACCCTCGCCATCGCCCGCCTGGTTGGCGATCTCGTCCTCGGGTCGGACATAGCCGCGGTCGATCGACAGCGTGCCGTCGGCGTCCAGGCTGACGAAGACCCCGGCGATCGCGATGTCGGCGGGTTCGTAGTGGACCGGCCGCTCGTCGAAGCTGGCGAGCGCGGTTTCGATTTCGCCAAGGCGC
Source organism: Pseudomonadota bacterium (assembly GCA_040756295.1). GTDB lineage: Bacteria > Pseudomonadota > Alphaproteobacteria > Rhizobiales > Beijerinckiaceae > Methylovirgula. The sequence goes on from JBFLZN010000006.1 coordinate 10,752, forward strand.
TGATCGATCTCGTCCGGCAACTCGTCGGCGTTCTCATATTCGGCCTCCAGCTTGGCGCACTCGGCGTTGAGCGCCTCGATGGTCGCCTGTTCGTCAGCCGTCAGGTCGAGCGGCGTGCCCACGATCTCGCGCAGGCCGTGGGTGGCGCCATAGGGGAAGCTCATCGCCACCTCGATCCATTTCCAGCCTTCGCCGGCGATCGCTTCGGCGGAGGCTTTCAGCTTGTCGGCGACCAGGCGATCGAGCAGCGCAGGATCCTGCAGCCAGCCGCCGTCGTCATCCTGGAAGAGATCGCGCAGCACGCAGCCGCCGTTGGTTTCATAGGCATCGATGCCGACGAATACGGCCCGCTTGTCGGATGCGCGGACGGCGGTCTCGGTCAGCATGCGCCGGATCTGGTAGGGTTCCCTCTGCCAGCTATTGCGAACCGACTCCCAGACCTGCTCCTGACGCGCATGATCGTTGGTGACGGTGAAGGCCATGAGCTGTTCGAGCGTGATGCCGTCCTCGGCATAGATATCGAGCAATGACGGCGAGACGGCCGCGAGGCGAAGCCGCTGCTTCACGACCTGGACGGACGCGAAGAATGCAGCCGCAATCGCCTCCTCGGTCATGCCCTTCTCGCGCATCGCCTGGAACGCGCGGAACTGGTCGAGAGGATGCAGCGGGGCGCGTTCGATATTCTCGGCCAGCGACACCTCGTCGACGAGGATGTCGGCATTGGCGTCCGACACCACGCACGGCACCTTGGAGGTCTTGGTGAGGCGCTTCTGCTTGACGAGGAGCTGCAGCGCGCGGAAGCGACGCCCGCCCGCCGGCACTTCGTACATGCCGGTTTCCTGGCCGTCGGCATCGAGCACCGGCCGGACGTGGAGGGACTGGATGAGACCGCGCCGGGTGATCGACTCGGCCAGCTCGTCGATCGAGACGCCAGCCTTGACGCGGCGGACGTTCGACTGGCTCAGCACCAGCTTGTTGAAGGGGATGTCCTGCGCCGACGACAGGGTGATCTTCTGAATGGCAGTTGCCATGAGACTTACTCCGCGACGGGCGCCGAAAGCCTCTCTCTCGACCCTAAACCCGTCACGAAGCGAAGCACCGCCCTCTCACTCTAGGAGGGCAGCGACACCATCAAACGCCATCGGTAAGGTCACTGCCAGAACCGGCGATGATCCCGCGCCAGTCCTTCGTATTCGCCCATGACGGCTTGATGCCGCCCTAGAAATTCGAGCGCGGTTCGATGCCGAGGAAGCGGATCATGTTGTCGGGCGCGACGAAGTTGACACCCGAACCCAAGCTGCGGTCGCCTGTTGCGACGAGGCGGCGGAAAATCGCTACCTTGTCAGGATGCATGGGGGCGCCGCCCCACACAGCGTCCTGTACATATCGCGCGATGAAACCGGCGAGGACGTCGGCGACCTGAATGCCGATAGAATCGTGCGATCGCTGGAATTGCAGGTCGGCCGCCTGCGAGAATTCGAAGTCGGCCGTCTGCAGGGGCAATTTCACGCCAAGCTGCGCCAGGTCCTCTGCGAGCTTCTTGTTGTGCAGAAGAATGTCTCCGAACTGCAATTGCTCGTCGTGGAACAGCGTCACGCCGGAAACCTGCTTTCGCGCGAAGCGATTGATCCGGGCGTAGATGTTGGTGAACGATGTCAGGTTCGGCAGAACCCAGAGCAGCTTCCCGGCGGGATTCTTGTCGGGAATCGGTAATGCCCGCTCGACGGCCTTGGCTTTCGGCAGCTTGCGGAAGTCCTTCAAGCTGTCGCGCGCAAAACGGATGATCCCCGCCGCCACGTCAGTAGGCGGAACTCCGCTTCCCTGCGCCCACCGAATTATTTGCTTGTAAAGTTCGCGTATTTCCGCGTGGTCTCTGCTTTGGCAACATGCGGCAAAGGCGTGAGCCAGCTCGGGAGGTGCATATAGCGCCATGTAGTTCGCCATAACGCCCTTCATCCAAAGGGCGCCAGGTTGAGTGTCGCATTCCCCCACATAGGGCACCACCATTCGCTCGATGATGTTCACGACAACGAAGAAGTGCTTGTCGACAAGCTCGATAAAGATTGGGGCGCGGCGCGTCTCAAGGAGGTCCAGAAGATCAAAGATGAAGCGCGGCTTGTCATAAGCCTGTTTTGATTTGAGCTCCGACGACTGGATGCGGTGCGCCTTTTTTAGTGCGCCCAATTTATCGGTGAAGTCCTGGTCGAGCGTGCAGCCGAATGCAGCCAAGGCGAACATGCGCTGTTCGACGAAGTAGGAGTCGATTTTGACCGTGCTCAGGTCGCCGGTATTGCCGCTTTCATCGATGTAATATTCCGCAGGCGCCTGCTCTAGCATTCTGTATCCAGTCGCTCGTTTGGCGATTGTGCTCCATGCCGCACCACTGAATAGGTGACCTGGATCTGGGCCACAAGACAGCCCGGAAACAGTATGGCTAGGGGACGCAAAGCCGGAGACACGGACAACCGCATCTCCGGCATTGCGGGGATCAGGCGGCGCGATCGAGCAGCTTCTTGGCCTTGCCTTCGAGCTCGAGCCGCGCGTCCTGGTGGGGCTTGTCGCGCGCGACGGCGGTGATGCCCTGGACGAAATCGAAGATGCTTTCCGGCGGGCGGCCTTCCTCGGCCAGCACCGCGTCGATGATTTTGCCCGTCTCGGCTTTCGAGAAGCCGCGGCGGCGCAGGAATTCGGTGCGCTCTTCGTCCTTGTGCGCGACGATGCGTTCGCGCGCCGCCTTGATGCCGGTGATGAACGGCTGCGGTGAGGAGTCCGCGAAGCTGAGCAAGGCCGGCGCCGCCTCATGGGCGAAGCGCGAAGCGGCGTATTTGGAATGGCGGATGGAGATCTCCTCGAAATCTTCGACGCCCCACAAATTGCGATTCTGGCACACGGCCCTGAGATAGAAGGACGCGATACCAAGGGTCTTGGCGCCCACTTCGCTGTTCCAGGCATAGAAGCCCCTGAAATAGAGATCGGGCGATCCATCCGCGAGCTTGCCGGCTTCGATCGGATTCAGATCGTCGACGAGGAAAAGGAAGACGTCGCGATCGGAAGCGTAGAGCGTCGTGGTGTCCTTGGTGATGTCGACGCGCGGATTATAGACGCCGGTCGACCAGTCGAGGACACCGGGCACTTTCCAACGGGTGTCGCCGGTGCCGTTGCCGGCGATGCGCTGCACGGCTTCGACCAGCTCGTGGTCGTAGATCCGGCCGTAGTCGGGGCCGGTCACGGCGCGCAGCTCGACGCGGCCGTCGTCGGTCTCGAGGGTCTTGATCTGCTCGGCGACTTATCTGAACAGTCAAGCTGTCTCAGTCGGATTTGCGGCGGCGTTTGCCTGAAAATGCGGACTGCCGCTGGATGTCGGCGCGTGAGACAGATTCGCGGATCGCTTAGGGGCCCTAGCTCACCCAGCGCAACAGGATAACTTCGCGACGTCCTTTCCGAATGACAACGCTGCGAGCTTCAAGCCCTCGACAGTGGTGAGATACGGAAAGATCGTATCCGCGAGGTCCTCGACGGTAAGGCTCTGCCGGATCGCAAGTGCTGCGGTCTGGATGCTGTCGGCCCCTTCCGGCGCGAGAATGTGCGCGCCGAGCAGCCGGCCGCTGCCGGCGTCAGCCACGAGCTTGATGAGTCCCCGGGTGTCGCGAGCGGCGAGCGCGCGCGGTACCTGGTTGAGACCGATCGTGGAAACACGGACGGCATGCCCGGCCGTGCGCGCCGCGGCCTCGGTCAGCCCGACGCTCGCCACCTGCGGGTCGGTGAACACGATGGCAGGCATGGCGCTGTTGTCGTAGCGCAGGCTGTCGCCATTGAGGGCGTTCTTGGCGGCGAGCTTGGCGCCATAGGCGGCCATGTAGACGAACTGGTCGCGGCCGGTGACGTCGCCGGCGGCATAGATGCCGGCCCCGGTGGTGCGCATGCGGTCATCCACAACGATGCCGCCCTTCAGCGAGACGGTGATGCCGCGCTCGGCAAGCCCAAGACCTTCAATGTTGGGCGCGCGCCCGGTGGTAATCAGCACCTGATCGGCGTCGATCGTCGTGTTCTGGTCGTCGCGCGAAACATCGAGCGCAATGCAGTGCTCGGTCTTGCGGATCGCACGGTAGGCAACGCCGGAGACTATGGTGATCCCTTCGTCCTGCAAATATCCTGTCAGCGCCGCGCCGATCTCGGGCTCGGCCTCGGGGAGCAAATGGGACCGGCATACGAGCGTCACCTTGACGCCCGCGCGGGAGAACATCTGGGCAAGCTCGGCCCCGATATAGCCGCCGCCGATGACGAGCAACGATCGTGGTAGCTCCTCAAGGTCGAGCGCGGTCGTGCTGGTCAGATAGGGTACGGTCTCGATGCCGGGGATGGCGGGCACAGCCGGCCGCGCGCCGGTCGCGATGATGATCTTGCCGGCGGGAATGCGCGCGCCGTCCACCTCGACACCACCTTCTATGAGGCGCGCCGCGCCTTCGCGATAAGCAATGCCGTTATAGGCGGGCAGCAGATTCGTGTACTTGGCGTGGCGCAGTTCGGAAACGAGTGCATCCTTCTGACGAACGGTGCTGCGCCAGTCGGTCAGTTCGGCCTCCGCCGTGATGCCGGCAAAACGTGCTGCTACACGCGCGTTGTGAAGCGTCTCGGCGGCCCGGATCAGAGTCTTCGACGGCACGCAGCCGATATTGACGCAGGTGCCGCCGATGGTGCCGCTGCCGATGAGCGCCACCTGCGCGCCCTGATCGGCCGCTGTGATGGAGGCCGAGAAGCCGGCCGAGCCGGCGCCGATGACGACGAGATCGTAGGCGCCACCATTGCGATCGTTCGTGCGAAAGCGACGGTCCGCCGCTGCAGGGTTCTTCGATGTCGAGCCGACCGACGATTGTGCCGGGGTATCGAGGCCGGCGAGGCTCGGGCCGAACAGAGCGCGGCCAGCCTCCATCCCTTCCTCGATCGACAGCCGAAATCCGGCCTCGTCCGCCGCCTGTTCACGGCGCCAGGCGGAGAGATGGTCGTCCGAACAGAAGAAGGCGGTCGTCGCGCAAAGCGAGTTCGCAGCGCACGCGCCTTCATAGCGGACGCTTTGCCACATGACCGACGTATTCGGCTCAACGCGAGCCAGCATCCGACCTTGATCCCGTGTGGTGACCCGAATTTGCGCACCACAATGGCGGCAGCGCGATGCAATCGTGACATCGCGATCAGTCATGGCGCCAATGCCGAGTGCGTCGACCGCGCACATTGCGTTGAGAACACGTCCGTCGAGTGTGACCCGGTGGCCGGTGTCACTATCGGTGAAGGGATAGGCGCCGACGATCCGCTCGCCGTCGAGCACGACCAGGTCGCGACGGCGGAGCTCTTCGAGCAGAGCCCGGACGGACGTCTCGCTCAACCCTGCGCGCTCCGCAAGCGCGTCTGCGGCCGGAGCTCGGCCATGTTCCGCGTAGAGCTGGAGCAGCGCGATGCGAACGCGGTCGGTGGCGGGATCGTAGCCGCTCCAGCGATCGAACACATGGTCGGACCCGACCATGGCCAGCAGGGCGTCCTTGACCGCTGGTGATTTGACCACAGACCAATCCGGAAACGTCACGCCCGGCCGCACGACGTAGCTCGGGAGCGTCGCGGATGCGGAAGCTGCAAGCTTGTCGCGAGACGAGGAGGATGCGCAACAGTCGTTCATGGCTTCACGCCTTCGTTGTGAATCTTGGTCTCGCTGCAGGCGGGTCTTGCACGGCGATGATGGATAGCCCACGCGACGAGACCGAAGCACGTGATCACCAGGGGAAGCATCACCAGACCTGCACCTGCCAGCCACGCGCCGAGGCCGGCCAGTGGCAGGACTCCGGCGAGGAGCGGCGCCGCGCAGCAGATCACAGCGAGGACGGCGCCAGCCGTGCCTGCACCGATGAGGGCGCGGTCATTCACCTCAACTGCCCTGCTGCACCGGACGGGCTGGATAGCCCGCGTTCATGCTGGCGGCCGCGATGGTGGCGGGGTTTGTCTTGGCGTCGTCGAAGGTCACGGTCGCGGTTTTGGCTCGGAACGAAACGGCGACCTTTGCGACGCCGAGGACCCCCTCCATCGAACTCTTCACGATGTAGGGACACGAGGCGCAGGTCATGTTGTCGACAGCGAAGGTGATCGTGCGTTCGCCGGCGAATGCGGTCGACGCCGTCATCACTGAGGCGATCAGGGCGAAAGCGCCCAAACTGTTCTTCATGGGTCGGGTCTCCTCTTGGTGTCAGGTGCGAAGCAGCAGTGGGGCAACGTAGTCGAAGACGAAGGCGGCGATCACAAGCGCGGTCGCCATCCAGAGCGCGAGTTGAACAAGGCGGCTGGGAATGGGGCGTGAGCAGGCAGCGCCATCAGCACAGGCCCGTCTGGGCTTCCAGTAAACAAGGTAGAAGCCGTATCCGAGTAGGCCTGCCGTTCCGGCGACGAAGATCGGTTTGTAGGGTGCAAGCGCCGTCAGATTGCCAATCCAGGCGCCGCCGATGCCGACACTGAACAGGATCAGCGGCACGATGCAGCAGGACGAGGCGGCGAGCGCGCCGAAAATGCCGCCAACGGCGATCAGACGCTGCCGTCCGACCTCGCCGCGCTCGGACGCGGAGGGATCCGCCACAAGAGGCGCCATGCTTGCCGTTCTGGATCGCGATGCGACCATGTCCACTCTCTCTTTCCTTGTCGAAATCCTAAGCGTGCCGTACCATGCGGTCTGTAGTCGCTACAGGGTCAAGAAGGATTTTGCGATGCGCGATCACGCCGTGGTGAAGGGACTGCAGCGGGCTGAACTCGCCCAGCGAACGGGCTGCAATCTGGAGACGGTGCGTTATTACGAGAAGGTCGGCCTTCTGCCCGAACCGCCGCGTACAACGAGCGGCTACCGCAGCTACGACACGTCGCATGAGCGGCGCCTTCGCTTCGTGTTGCGGGCGCGCGAGCTCGGCTTCTCCCTTGATGAAATCCGTGAGCTACTGCGTCTCGTCGACGAGCGCGACCAGCCCTGTGCCGAGGCGCGCGCCGTCGCCGCCGCACACCTTGAGGACGTGCAGGCGAAGATCGCCGATCTGAAGCGCATGGAGCGGGTGCTCAAGAAGGTTGTCGCGCAATGTGCTGACGGCACGTTGCCGGAATGCGCGCTGATCGAGACGCTGTTCCGGGAGGGTGCGGTCAACTGATCGCACCCGGTGGACCCTTTGAAACGGCCCGTTGAGGGGGCGCCTATGCAGCGCCCCTGACGTCGTGCCCATGAGCATTGGCTTGCCGGGCGTGCATCCAGTCGGTGATCTCTTGTGCCTTGCTCGCCGCGGTGAAGATGGCGCGCTTGTCGGAGCGCAGCACTTCGAGTAATCAGCAGCAGATCATAATGTGAAGGAAGATTCTTAGCGCGGCCGGCTTGTGGAGATCGGCTAAAACGGCTTGCGATCTGCTGCGCATTATTTCCGGCATGAGACCCTCGGCTGTTGATCAAACACAGTTGAGGAAGCCTTCATGCCACATGGATACGGTACCCTTGTCGCGGAGCTTAACGATGCGCTCACGCGACAGCGATATAACCGAGTTGCAGTTCATAACTATTGCCGCAACGCCGACTACTTTCTTGCGTACCTGGCGGCGCGTAAAGTTGCTCTTGAAGCGGTCACGCCGGCCGACGTAACGGCTTATCTGCGCTTTGCGGTTCGACAATTTCGCAAACGTCATGGCCGCGCTCCAGCTCGCTGTTGGATAGGCATTCCCAGATCAGGAATCCACGCGCTGCTGAAGCTCGCGTTGAAGCGCTGGCCACCCGAACCTGCGGCCATCAATGCTGGCGAGCATCTTTGTCGAGAGGTGTGCGATCAGTATCAGACATGGCTGCGGGAGGAACGCGGGCTCGCCACGGCTTCGGTCGACGCCTTGCTGTGGGAAGCCCGAAATTTTTGTGCCTGGCTCATCAAGCATTCGAACGCCAATTTTGCAGGCCTGACCGTCCGCTATCTCGATATCTACATGGACATGCGGGCTCGCGGGCTGACGCGGAAATCCTTGAAAGATGTCGCCGAGCGGCTTCGGTCGCTGCTGAAACATCTTCACAGGACAGGTCGCACCGCGGCCGATCTCTCCCAGCACGTTATTGCTCCCTTGCTCTATGCCTATGAAGGCATCCCATCTGCGTTAAGTTCGGATCAGATCTCGACTGTCCTGGAATCTGTCCGAAAAGACCGGTCGCCGATGGGCTTGCGCGACCATGCCATCCTTCAGCTTCTTGCGACCTACGGGTTACGTTCCGGCGAGATAAGTCGTTTGCGGTTGGAAGACATCGATTGGCGGGCGGATATTCTGCACATCCGCCGCTCCAAAACGGGTGATCATTCTCTTCTGCCCTTGTTTGAGGCCGTCGGGGAAGCGCTGATCGAGTACCTCCGGCACGGCCGCCCTGAAACTGATGTGCGGGAGATCTTTGTTCGCACCCGCGCACCCTACGTTCCCATGGTGCGCATTTATAATGAAGTCAGCCGGCGGATCGAGGCGGCAGGCATCAGACCAAGCGGCAAACGCGGCCCGCATATCTTCCGGCATGCACGTGCAGTCAGTCTGCTACGGGCGTCGGTCCCGCGAAAGCTGATCGGAGACGTATTGGGTCATCGTTCAACGGAATCGACGATCCCCTACCTGAAACTTGCCACGGAGGACCTGCGCGCAATCGCCCTAGAGATCCCCGGACAGGAGGTGCGCTCATGAACGCTTGGCCCGACACCGATGGCAGAACGATTGCCCGTTATCTTGGTCAGCTCCGGCTACGCTGCTCGACCAGTCCGATCTATTACCGTCAGGCGCTCCGAACCTTCCAGGAAGTGGTTATCCGGGATCAGTGCACACCCGGACAGCTTGGCCGAGAAGTGCTCGAAACGTGGTTGGGCGAATATGCCATGCACTGGCCGACGGCGACGCTGCTGCATCGCGCCCGCATCGTCAATCGCTTCCTCGACTTCCTCGTGGGGGAAGCGCTGATCGTCAGCAATCCCATTGCTGATTTGCGTGCCGAGTACCATGCGAAAAGCGACAAGGCGATCGTGCGGTCGCTGCTCACGCCCGATCCCGATCAGGCACTCGAAGCGCTACGGCAGTTCCCACCGTTCGGCAGTGTTCTCGGCGACCTCATGCGCAACCACATCGCGCTGATGCAGGCGAGAGGTTATCGCTATCAGACGCAGGCCCGCTGGTTCTGGCGGTTCGATCGCTTCTTGCAGGGGCATCCGGAGTTGGCGGGAGAGCCGGTATCGACGATGTTGCAGCATTGGGCGGCCGCGCGATCAACCGCCAACCATGCCGCCGAATGCGAAAAGCTCGCTCGTGCCCTGGCCAAGGCACAGCATCATCTCGATCCCAGCACCAAACCAAGGCGTCCGGATCCCCGTCCTGCACAACAGGTCGCGCGACATTGGCGTCGGCCTTATATTTACAGCCCGGAAGAGGTTCGCCGTCTCCTCGACATCGCTCGGACCTACCCCTCTCCACGCTCACCGTTACGGCCGATCAGCCTCTACACCATGCTGGTTCTGACCTATTGCGCGGGATTGCGGTTGGGAGAACTCGCACGCCTGAACCTTGCCGATATCGATCTGCAGGTTGGCACGATTACCATCCGGGAGACGAAGTTCTTCAAATCGAGGATCCTGCCCTTGGCCGACAGCGCACGCTCGGCGCTGGGGGAATATCTGGAGGCAAGACGTAAGGCGAAGGCGCCGCAAAGCCCCGAATCTGGTCTGTTCTGGCACGATCAGGGCAACGCACGCTACACGTCTCATAGCATCGCATGGGGCCTCGTCGACATCCTGCGGCGTGCCGGAATTAAGCCGCCGAAAGGCAAGACTGGCCCTCGCATCCACGATCTGCGTCACTCGTTTGTGGTGAACCGCATTCTCGAATGGTACCGCGCCGGCATCAATCCGCAGGCCAAGCTTCCATTCCTCGCGACATATCTAGGGCATCGCGATATCCACGCGACGCTGGTTTACATCACGGTCACCCAGGAACTCCTTCAGCAAGCAAACGAACGCTTCCGGACGTACGCGTCGCATTGCCTGCACGCGTCAGACGGGGTGCGGCCATGAAACCGGTCGACCCGTTCCCGAGGCTGCTTCATGCCTTCTTTTACGAGTGGATGGTTCAGCAGAGAAATGCCTCTGCGCACACCGTTCGGTCCTACCGTGACACATGGCGCCTGTTCCTCAGGTTCGTGGCTCAACGCCGACGCCGGCCGATAGCTCAGCTCACACTGGGGGACCTGACGGCCTCCGAGGTCAAGACCTTCCTGCAATACACCGAGCAGGAACGCGGAGATACGATCGGCACGCGCAACTGTCGCCTGTCCGCATTGCGCAGCTTCTTCAGCTTCGTTGCTGACCGCGAGCCGACCGTTATCGAGCAATGCACCCAGATTCTGCACGTGCCCATGAAGAAAGCGCCGATCCATGCGCCGTGCTATCTGGAGCCCGAGGAGGTGAAGGCCATTCTGGCGCAGCCCGATCGCTCGACGATCGAGGGGCAGCGCGACCACGCGCTCTTCTCCTTCCTCTACAATACCGGCGCGCGCATCCAGGAGGCGCTCGATGTTTGCCCGCGGGCGATCCGATTCGACTCGCCAACCTGCGTGCGTCTTTACGGCAAGGGACGAAAGGAACGGCTGAGCCCTCTTTGGCGAGAAACCGTGTCGTTGCTAAGATCGCAGCTCGTGCGACAGCCGAGGGCCGACGACGAGCCCATCTTCGTCAATCGATATGGTGTCCCGCTCGGCGCATCGGGTGTCCGCTTCAAACTAGCGCAATACGTCGAAGCGGCAGCGAAGATCACGCCCAGCCTGACTTCGAAGCATGTAACACCTCATAGCTTCCGTCATGCGACCGCGGTGCATCTGGTAGCGGCAGGTGTTGACGTCACTGTGATCCGAAGCTGGCTCGGCCATGTCAGCCTCGACACCACAAACCACTACGCTCAGGCAAATCTGGAAACAAAGCGCCTGGCACTGGAACGCCTCGAAAGCCCCTCACGATCGACAAAGCGACCATCGTGGAAACAGGACCAGAGCGTTCTCGCCTGGCTCGATACCCTTTAGCAGCGAGGAAATAATGTGGAGGAGATCGCACACCATCCCCGCATAACACCGGAAACGTGGCGCTCCTTCACATTATGATCTGCTGCTGATTATTGGAGTAATGGCAAGCTCGCCATTATTCGAGCCAGGAGGCGATGTAGCGGGCGTGGTCGGGTCGTGGCTCAACACTGAGGTTGAGGTCGGCGCAGATCATGGCGCTGAGAAGCTCGACCGTGCATTCTTCCATGGCGTAGGCGGCCGAGCCGAACCGTCCGGAGAGATCGCGGTCGAGGCGATTCTTGGCGCCGGAAGCGTGGCCGCATTCGTGGAGCAACACGGCGTAGTAGGCAATCGCGTCCCGGAAGCAAGCGAACTCGGGCATCTGCACGTGATCCTTGGACGGGATGTAGCAAGCTTGTGATCCGCCGTGGCGAATATCGATGCCAAGGGCGGCGCAGAAGCGCTCGGCGTGCTCGATCCGCTCGACCTCGGGAAGCACCGGCAGCTCGGGCGGTGTGTAGCCGTCGACCTGAGCGGCATTGAAGGCAGTGTAGCCGCGAGCAAACAGGCGCCGTGCGGGCTCGTGATGATTGTCGTCGCCATCCTGACGATCTGTGTCGCTGCTGCGATCTGCCGTCTTCCAGAACACGACGAGGTGGCCGCGCTCGCCCTTGCGAACCTGAGCGCCGAGTTCGTGCCATTGGCGATAGGTGCCCCAGATGCCGGCGGGATAGCCGGCCGCATGCGCCGCAGCCCAGAGGGTGATGACGTTGACGCCGCGATAGGCCTTGCGTGAAGTGACGTTGACGGGCCTGGTGATGGCCGATCCGTCGTGATGCCAGGGCATCCGGTAATCTCCGGCGCCGGCCTCGATGGCGGCGATGATCTGGTTGGTCACGCGCTCGTAGATATCGTTGACGGTGCGGGCCTGGCTGTTGCGATTGGTGGTCATGGGTGCCTCCTGTGCTCGCCCTCTCCGTCGAGGGCGAAGCGGCAGGGGCAGACGCGGCGAGCCGGGCCGTCACACCCTGTTCTCGGTTACCGGTGCGGAACAGGGTTGACGGGCTGGCAACGTCTGCCACAACCGAGCCCCTGCCTCGACGGGCGAGCACAGGAGACGTCGGCCACGACCGATGGCCGCAGGACCGGCCGGTTACGGGGATATTGCGTGGCTCTCAGCCAGCGCCATCTCGCGGCGAGCGCCGCAGCGGAACGACCTTGGCCTCATTCGATCGCGCCAGTTCATTCTGCAAGCCGACAATCACCTCGTCACGCTCGGCAACCTGCAACGTCAGCACCTGGATGTGCTGTGCGAGTGTGCGGGTGAGCGCACGCAACTCGGTCATCTCGGCGCCACGCACGGCCCGGAGCTCGGCTTCGAGGAAGCGGACACGCTCCTTCAGTGCCTGGGGAGATGATCGCCGGTGGCGTACTTCGGCGGCGCGAAACTCAGCAAGAAGATCGATCGCACGGTTCGCCGTTGCCCGGCTGACGCCGGCCTCGCGCGCCAGATTGGAGACGGTGAGCGCGCCGTCGGTGCGCTCGGGCCGACCGTCGAGCAGTCGTGCCATTCCCGCCCTCAATGCCGCCTCGCTCTTCGGACCCAGGCTGGTCATGCATCACCGTCCATCAGATGTGCGATCAGCCGACGCTTGCGTTCGTTGTCGCGTGTGATGGCCGCGCGCTGCAGCGGCGACAGGCGCCGGTCGGCGAGCAGGGCTTCGCCGTCCGCGATCGAGGCTTGCCACGGCTCGCGGTGTCGGGCGGTCAAACAGGCGTTCGGGCAGCGATCGGGGCTGCATCGGGACAAGGCCGGTGCCGCCCGCTCGGAATGCGGTGCGGCGTTGAGGCACAGCGCGGTCGCGGCATCGAAGAGGCAGTCGTTGAGAAAGCCGACGTGCAAGGTTCGACCGAGATGAGCCAACATGGTGCGCAACCGTTTGCGATCCATGATCCGGCCGGGAAGCTCGCCGAGTTCGTCCTGCACACGCGCGAACTCCCGCCGCAATCGTGTCGCGCCTGGTCCCGCCGGACCCTCATGACGAAGAAACGCTTCGTAATGAGCAACGATGTCGTCGAGTTGGCCAAGCGCGCGTTCGCGCTCCACGGCCAGACGGAAGTCCGTGTGCGCCGAGCCCGCATAGCCTTCGAACATGGCGACCGAGGCGTGCTTGTACTGGATCTTTCCCGCAACGGTGCCGAACGGCCGATTGGCGATGTACCATGCGACCGTGCGGCGTAATTGCCGGGTGGTGAACTTCCAGGGCTCGTCTCCGATCCGTGGGATCGCCGGCGTGTCGGCGGAGCGCGCATCCAGCCCGTCGCGAAACAGATTGAGCGTGATCGTCGCACCCATGCCGAGATGATCGTTGCTCCAGGGCCAATCCTTCAGCGTCACCCATAAGGATGACAATCCCTTCTCGCGGCGATTAGGTGCGGAGAGGGCCTCCATGACCGCGACGGCGCGAGCGACCGGCTCGATCGTGATCCAGTCGGCCATCATGCCGCGTGCGCCTTGACGCTTGTAGACGGTGCTGCGCACCCGGTAGAGTTCGACCAGGCCATCGGCGCTACGAACCGCCGACACGCAGCCCGGCTGCATGGCTTGCACCTCGCTGTCGCGCATGCCGGTGAGATAGGCGCAGACCACATAGCAGGCGGCTTGCAGCATCCGCTCCTCGCGGGCGAGGCTTAAGCCGTCGAAGCGCTCGCGCCATGGCAAACCCGTGTCGGTATCGATCGAGATTGGCGTATTGAGACCGCCGATCTCGGTTCCCAGTTCAGCCGCCGCGGCATCGATCAGCCGCGCGGTCGGTTCGGATTGGCTGACGCGCCCGCTCTCGGGAGCTCCGACATGCAGCCGCATCAGATGGAGGTTGTAGGGAGGAATCTCGCGGCCGGTCAGCGGATCGATCCGGCGGGCGGCGTTGGGCGCCCGCTCCCAGATCGGCACGCCTCGGCCTGCGGCCCGGCGCGCGTCGACCCACTTCGCGACACGGGCGCGGTAGGTCTTGGCAACGGCTCGACTTGTCCGGGCATCGCGCGCCATCAATCGAGCGCAGCGGGCTTCCAGGGCATCGAGTTCTGCGCGCGCCGCCAGGATATCCGGCGCATAGACCTCGATGTACTTGAGCGACCAGCGAAGCATGGCGCCGATGATCGGCTCGGGAATGCGCGGCGTGGCATTCTCGGCGGGCGCAGGCGGACGTCCTGCAACATGGTGCGCCGCGCGCCCGCGCCACGGAAGAATGCCGATGCCGCCGCCCGTCAACCATGGCGACAAATGATGCAGATCGATCGGCACTTCGACATACTTCACCGTCTCGTTGGGCGTTCGCCGCCCGCCGTCGCGGGCGTGCACCAGATAGGCATCGAGCAGCGCCTGATCGATCCGGCTCAGATCGACGGCACCGATCCTTGTGCTGAGAAACGCCGCGAAATGCTGGATGTAGCGCAGCAAGCGGATCGCCGAGGTCGCACCACAAGGCGCGCGGTATCCCGGCACATGGATGCGCAAACGGGCGATCACATACTCCTTCGCAAGCCGCTGCGTCACAGGATCGGCGATGCGGGCGAAGTTCAGCCGATAATTGCTGTAGCGGGCGTTCACGCGGAAGATGGTGGCGCCCAAATCCCAGTGATCGTCACCGAAACGGGGAAGCTGCGCGCGGTCGACATCCTCCCTGACCGTGACGCCGGCGAGGACAGGCTCGTCGTCACCATAGATGGCGGATGGCAGCGACCGCCGCGCCGGCAGCGTGATCGGCGTCGGCATCACGGCGCTCCCGCTTCAGGCGGCAGGTAAATCAGCGCCGGGTCTGAAGCCGCGACCTGACGCGCCTGCTCGATCTCGGCATCACTGAAGCGGGGCAGGATCTGATCGGCGATCCGTCTGTGAACGCGTCCGAACTTCGTCGTCCAGTCATGTTCGGTGAGCGTCTGCCTTTGCGCGCGGATGAAGGTAAGGAACGACAGGAGCGCGGGCAGCTTGCGGGCGGTAATCACCGCATTGCTGCATTCCAGGCATCCCCAGAATGGCGACGGACAGGCTTCGCCGTCGGCCCCGAACGGGCTCTTGTAGAAGCCGCCGCAACTGGCGAGCCAGACGTCCTGCTCGCCGCTTAACAGGGCATTGACGGCGGCGGCGCCCGTGACCGCCAGATCACCGGCCTCGTCAGGATCAGCTCGAAGGGCGGCCTCCTGCCCTGATGACAAGACGTGCGGCTGCCGAGCGGCGTCGAGCGCATCGGTCATGGCGTCGGCAATGGTCGCTTCGTGGAGATGGCGAAGCGCGGGAATGTCGGCGTAGTGATTGGCCGCGACCGCGATGCTGTGCCCGACCGCGAAGCGGTCGAGCTGGCCGCCGGTTCGGCGATACCATGCCGCCTTATGGGTCTTGCGCAGGCGGGTCAGGTTGAGGCGGAGCGGCCGGCCCTGCTCGTCGAGGATGCCATGCCGTCCGACCCATGAGGCGATAACTTCCTTCATGCTTAGGACGCGTGGGGTCAGCCGGCCCCAGGCGAAATGAGCCCACAGCGAGTGCACGCCGAGCCGGTGTCTGGCGGCTTCCGTCCAGTGCAGCACCTTCCGAACCAGGCCGCCGGGCGTCGACGATCCGCCAGCGCGGACGCGCAGTCGCTTCCACTCGGCGCCGCGCGCCCGCCGCTTGCAATACTCGATCTCGACATAGCCGCCGGATGGGTTCTTCAGGCAGTCTGACCGCAATCCCTTGATGGCTTCGACCTCGAGACCAGACTCGAGCGAAATGAGAACGATGAGCGGCACCAAGTCGGCGGCGAGGAGGTGCCGACGGCCATGGAGATCGTGGATCAGGCGATCGTTCGCCAAACCGCTTTCCCGGCGAAGCGTATAGAGCCGTTTGAAGAGCGGATGCCGGTGCCCGATGACGCCTTCGACATCGATCGCTGCCATGGCCGCTTCGTGTGCTGCTGCCAGAACGCTGCTCCGATCGGCATCGTCGTGCGCCGGAAGGCGCTCGGCCGCAGCAAAGCGATGCATGATCGCGCTGAGGTCGGCGCGTGCTGCACTTCGCAGTGCCGACGCAACATCATCGCCATAGGCATCGCGCGGTTGGGCGCGCACGCCCGGCCGATTACTCGTGTACATGAGCCGGCGCGACGCATCAGGTGGCAATTGCCGCGGTTCTGCCGCATCCGCCAGCCGGAGCAGATTGAGCACCTTGCTCATCCGGTGCAACCGATGATTGGGATGCAGGCCACTCTCTTCCATCCAAGCGTCGAAACCGTCGATGCACGCGGCGTTGACGTCCGACAGACGCATCACGTGATGAGTGCCGGCGTCGAGGTAGCGCCAGAACATCTTGAGCGCATTGGCGTAGGCAGCGGCGGTCGAGATCGAGCCTGCCGGACCGCCAACCTGGCAGGCGCGCCAAAGCGCCCCCGCAAGCGTCCGCGCCAATGCTCTGCGACCGCCCAGCATCGTCAGGTCGATCGTCACGGTGCGGTCCGCGAGGGTGACAGGGAAGCGGAGCGATGCGATCGCCGCTGCAGCTTCCTCCTCGGGATCGGGCAGCGTCTCGGGAAAGAGGGCACGACGGCCAGGCCGCCGCGCCGATGTAGTCATGGCGGCGGTCATTGCGCATCACCGGCCGTATCTTGGGCCCAGCGATCCGCGGCCGCCTCGACCAGTTCCTGCGCTTCAGCCAAGCTGTCGAGATAGATGTAGGTGCTGGTCACACTCGCGTGCCCCAGCAGATGCTGCAGCTTCTGCAAGGGATCGCCGAGAATCCGGCGATAGGCCGCGCCGTGCCGATCCTGCGGATCGAACACCGCGCCAATCTGCTCGCGGATCAGCATTGAAAGCATGTTGACGGCGAAGGAGTGCCGCAATGTATGGGGCGATACGTCGAGGTCGATCCCGAAACGGCGACAGCGGACGCAGGCCCGGCGAAAAGCCGCTTCCCAAGTGGCTGATGGGACCGGCCGGCCACCTTCCGTCAACCAGAGCAAGGCGTGTTGCGCCTTGCCGGGCACGCCGATCAGCACACGCCGTCGCTCGCTCGGCGTCAGCCGATCGAGCCGGACCCGCTTGCCCGCCGCGTCGACGATCCTCCCGCCCTCCGGCGCCAACCAGAGTGGATTGGTGACCGATGGCTCCCATCGGGCGGACGATATGGTTCGCTCGAGATCGATGTAGTCATTGATCAGCGCCAATACCCGACGGGGAATGCGAACACGGCGCGGCCGTCCGCCCTTGGCGACCGCGCCTGGCAGATCGAATACGACCGAGCGCAATCCGGCTTCTGTCGCACGAGGAAGATCAGCCAGAAGCAGGCTACCGCCTTCGGTCAGCCGCAGTCCAGTCGTGACCAACAGCTCTGCGAAGAGCGCGTTCCGTTCGCCATTGCGGCCACGCCACGTCGGATCGTCCGTGCCGTCGGGCGAGCGTCCTCTCAGCCCCACGTCGCGGAATAACAGATAGCGGCCGAGATCAACGTAACGCATATCGTGCTGCCGTGCCGCGCGCTCGCGCGCCCGGTTCGTCGTAACGGCCAGCACGGCGCGCGTGCCAGCTGCCCTGCGAAGGGTGACGCCATAGCTGAAGGGCGAGGTCGTGATGATCCCTTCTTCGACGGCCCACCGATAAAGCTTATCGAGTGCCGCAATGCCGCGGTTCCAGCTCGCCGCCGAGACTCGGAACGCGGCGTCCGACAGGCGCCGCGCCCGGTGAAAGGCCAGCACGTCGTGACGGTCGGCCTGCCAGACCGTCTTGCGGTCCCGCCGCTCGCTGAGAAAACGCGCCCAGACGAGAATGTCGTGGGCGTAGGAGCGCCATGTGTTCGGCGACCGCGCACCCATGCCCGGACATACGCGGAAGAATCGATTGAGATGAAGATCGTAGCTCCCGTCATCCATCAAGATGAAGGGCATGCCCTCGATCAATCCGGCGCGCTCGGCGGTGCCGAGCGCGCCGGCCACCACGTTCACTGCAAGGTCACCAATCGAAAGCGGGCGCGAAACAACATCAACGTCTGTAAAATACAACTGCACGCAAGATACCTAAGCGGAGCGCCTTCGGCGCAACTTCATTGTTTAGAATGCGAGGGGTTCCCCTCGCGCTCTCCCGCTCGCCGCGTGGCAGGGGTGCAGGACTTCGCCTGCACCCCATCAACAGCTTGTGGTGTCGCCGCCGCGTCAAGCGTTGTCCTCGCTACGCTGCGGGAACGCTTGACCCGGACGTCTGAAGAGCCTCACCGGAACCACCGGTGATGCATCTCCATGGCTGATTCTGAGACAGGATCACAGAGTCAGGATAAGGCGCGATGCGAGGTGAGGCCGTATTGCAGGTTGATGCCCGCCAGCGGCGCCGGAAGTTGGCGCAGATAGGCGGCCGGCGCGCCGACCAGCGCGGCGAGTTGGCCGAAGCTCCAGTGCGTGGGTGCGACTGGGCCCTCGGAGCCGGGCAGCACCAAGTCGAGCCGCTCGGCATTGTCGCGGCTGGCTTCGACACGCACGGCGGCGCTCTCAACGGTGCGGGTGCGACTGCGCTCGGCCCGGCCCTTCACCGACGCCATCAGCTCGGACAGGGACAGGTAGCGCTCGTCGGCCGGACGGTTGAACCACTCGGACGACACCCGGCCGATCCGCTCACCGCGACTGACATCGACCTTGTAGCCGCCGCTCGACACGGGGCGGGCATCCAGGACTTCAACTTCGGTCATGACTTATCTCCATGACGAGCCGGCCGGGAGCCTCTCTCTCGACCCTCAACCCGTCACGGCGATAGCCGCCGTCCTCTTCCTCTTATGGCAGGGCGTTGCAGGGCAGGCTGTGCCAGAACTCCCGCTGGAAGCGGTCGGCCTGAGACGGATGCGGCCAATGCGAAGCGAGGCCGCGCTTCAGCTAGGCGTGATCGCGCTCGTCCCAAAGACGTTCTCCGCATGGAGGATGTTGAAGGCGAGGATCGAGAGCGCCGCTTCCGCCTTCACCGCCTTCAGCCCCCTGGTGAGGAACCTTCCGCCGCTCGACATTCGCTTAATCGTGCTGAACGGGTGCTCGACGGTGCATTGTCGGATCGTCATCAGGCTGGGGTCGGCGTGGATGCGTGCCTCCATGCGATCCAACGCGCGCTGATCGATCAGTCGGTGGATTGTGCGCTGGACGCCGGGGGTACATCTCGGCTTCAAAGCACAGCTGCCGCAGGCTGATGTCCGATACCGCATTGCTCGATTGCGGGTGTGGAGGCCCGACGGCCGCAGCGTTTGCGCGGCCGGGCATCGGATGGTGTCGCTCGCCTCGTCATAGATGAACTGCGCCGGTCGGAAGTGGTCCGAGTTCATGGCGCCACGCTTGATCGAAGCCGCCACCTCGATGTGCTCGCGTTCACACCGGGCGATCTCTTCGGCGTTCGAGTACCCGCCGTCGGTCAACACCTGAAGCTCCTCGGCCTCCAACACTTCTTTGGTCGCGACGGACATCGGATGCAGGAGATGGCTGTCGTACGCGTCGTTGTAGACATCGTGATGGACGATCAGCCCGCTCTCGACGTCGATGACGCTCTGGAGGTTGTAGGAAGGCGTCTGGGGTGCGCGGCCGTAGCCCATCGGCCATGCCTCCGGCTCGCCGAAGACCAGGAACTTCTCATCACGGCGCTGCAGCTCCTGCTACCTCCGCGCCAGCCGCTCCTTCCGGCGTTGCAGCGAGGCGATTGCCGACGTGAAGACTTCTTGAGACGTGGTTGGCTTGGTGGCGGCGCGGTATTCGGTGGCGCAAGTATCAAGCTATATCTCCCGCAGCAAAGTGAGCCAACTGGTCGTCGTACGCCTTTAGGAAGGCCGGTCGCGCCGTCATGCGCGCGACATAAGCGTGGCAAGTCGAGTATGCCGCAAGGCCATCGAACTTATCTACCTGCCGCAGCACGTCCGCCATCAGCAAGTCGGCAACGGTAAATCGATCGGCCACCAGCCAAGCGCGGCCGGCCAACACCGCCTCCATCCGCTCGAGCCTAGCCTTCAGGAAGTCCTCCACGAACTTGGCCTCGGGCGATTCGCCGGGATAGCCCATGAAGCGGAACAGCGCCCACGGCTGGCTCGGCAGGTCGACCGAGTTGAGCGCGGCGATGACCCACTCCACCACTTCGGCCCGGCCGCGTGGATCGGTGGGCATGAGCACCGGGCTCTTCTCGGCAAGGTGCAGCAGGATCGCGCCGCTCTCGAAGATGGTGAGGTCTCCATCAGTCAACCACGGAACCTGGCCGAAAGGCTGCGCGGCGAAATGCTCGGCGCCTCGTTCTCGAAATGGTGTGCTCTCCACTCTGTAGGGCAGCGCCGCCTCCTCCAGCGCCCAGCGCACACGCAGGTCCCGTACGAGTCCGCGCGGCGGCTCGGGAACCCAGTCGTACGTGGTGAGGATCAGCTCGTTCATTGGGCAACTCCAAGGAAGACGGGAAGCTTGTCGAGAAGGCCGTTCCAGCCGTGCTCATGACTGACGCGGGCCGCATCGTCGGGCAGCCGCTCATGGGTGAGGGTGAGCTCGGTTCCGCCATCGAACGGCTCCAGGCGGAAGGTCACCAGCGATTCCGGTTCAGGCGCTCCGGGCAAGTCCCAGGTGAAGACCAGCTTCTTCTCCGGCGTCACCTCGCGATAGATGCCGGTCGGATTGTGCTCGTCGCCGTTCAGCAGCCGGAACACGACGCTGAACCGGCCGCCCGGACGAACGTCCGCCTTCACGCTGAGGGTCGGCCCCGCATCGGGACCCCACCATTGCAGCATCAAGTCTGGCTGGGTGATCGCGGCCCAGACCTTTGGGAGCGGGGCCTTGATCCGGCGCACGAGTGTGAAGCTCGGCAGGCGATCGGTCATGGCTCGCCATCCTGTTCAACGAGGGCGGTCAGTCGATCGAGGCTGACCGCCCAAAAGCGTTCGTAGCGGTTGAGCCAGGCGATCGCCTCCTGCATCGGCGCCGGCGAGAGGGTCACCGCCACGGTGCGACCCGTCTTGGTTCGGGTGATCAAGCCCGCGTCTGACAGGACATCCAGGTGCTTGGTCATGCCGGGCAATTTCAGCGAAAACGACTCGGCGAGGGCGCTGACAGAGAGGCCGGGTTCATCGATCAGGCGCTGCAGGACGCCGCGCCGAGTGGAGTCAGCCAGAGCCCAGAAGGTGCGATCCATGCCGGAGGAATAATGCTTCGCCATGTAGCGAAGTATTGTTCCTTGCGCTGGCAGAGTCAATCAGCGGATGCCTCGCTATGGGTTTTTGCACAGTCTCGGGGGGATCTAGCCCTGCTCGGGTCGGTCGGCAGAGACCGTGCACGGGCCAAGACGCAGGGAGGGCTGAAGTCATGGTCTCCTGGATATTGGAGGACATGCTGGCCGATCTCGGATGCCAAGTCGTAGGTCCCGCTGCACGCGTTCAGCAAGCTATCTCGATCATAGAAGTCGAACCAGTCGATCTCGCGGTGCTCGATATCAACCTGAACGGCGAGAAAAGTTACCCGGTCGCCGACGCGCTACGGGACGCGGCATCGCATTTGTGTTCTCGAGCGGCTACAATAAGGACAACATGCCCGCTCACCTCGTAGCTGTTCCCATGCTGCAAAAACCCTACGAGCAGTCGGCCTTGAGCGCCGCCCTTGGACAGCTGGTCCCGGCCCAGCGCTGAGAGTCCTTTGCGATCTTGACGACGCCTGATCCTGATCATCGTCGCGTTGCTGTATGGCCTGGCGGCGCGGCCTCTCAGATGGGGTCCGGCGAGACCACCGGTTCCCCGGTAAGCGGAGACCTTCCCGTCTCGCCGCCCTTTGGAGAGTTGCCGCTGTCCAGTGCCTTCTGAAGGCGAGTGCTTACCGTGATCGCGTCGCCGGGGTCCAGCCAGCCGCACCTGCCTCGACGAACTCGCGAACGCGATGAACACGAGAAAAGGGACTGAGGGCTTGCAGGAATGCGCGGATCTCGTGGTCGATACCCTCGAGCCCTTCCCGCTCGCACGCGGCGAGCGCCTTGGCGAGATCGTGTCGGACCTCTGCGATGCAGCGCGCATCCGACCATCCGCGCTGGTGAAGGTAAGCCTTCAGCAACAGCTCCAATCCCCAATGGAGATTTTGGAAGATATGCTCGTCGGTGCGGTCCCGGTCGCCTCCGTCGAGGCGTTCTGCGGACGCGCAGAAGTTTTCGCCCATGCTGCGAAGGTGTTGCATGAGGGTCTCCTGTATCTGCCAGCCCCACTTTCCGTCACTCCTACTGGTCAGGCGATCCGTCGGCCAGTCCCGTCCTTTTTGTGCACCGAGGCGCGCTACGGAGGTGCTGTCGAAACCCTATGCGCTTGACGACGTCGCTGCCAAAATCCGCGCCATACTCGATGGCGCAGACGCTGCCCTCCACTGACCCGCGTAATAATGGGCTCTCGCGCCGATCATGAAATTGTCCGTGCTGCCCGCATCCGGCCGAGGTGAGGGTAATTGGGGCCAGAAGGCAGCAGTCTCGCAACCTTGGATCGGAGCCTCTGAGCCTAAAGCTGGCGTTGATTTCAGGCTATCTGGATGGTCTGAACGCCGGCCTTGCTGAGAAGGCCATAGAGGGTGGCGATCTTGGTGCGCGCGCCGCGTTTGGCGCAGTAGGTGAAAACTACTCTCTGCTTGGCCCGCGTGAACGCGACGAAGAATCCGGCGGTCGCCTCCACCTGGTCACCAGCAAAACTCCACCAGGCGCCGTCATCAAGCCCGACAAAGATGACGCTATGGTATTCGAGCCCTTTGCTCTTGTGGATCGTCATCAGCGGAATGGCATGCAGGCCGTCGTAGGTGTCGAGGGCCTCGGTCCAATCTGCGGCGTCGGCCGATGACCCGTGCAGATGCACTGCGGCGGCCTCGACGACCTTCTCGAACCACCCGCCCTGCGCATAGGCGGGATGGACGGCAATCAGCCGTTCACGGCCGACGAAGTCGAGGACACTATCAACGATCGTCTGGGCATCGGCTTTGGACGTCGGCGGTTCGGGATGGTCGGCGCTGAGCTGCGTCGCCTGGGCATCGAGCTCGCGCGCGAATATCGCCTGGGCGGCTTCGTCCTCGGGAGAAATCCCGCGCAAGGCCCCCAGCGCCTCCTGGCATTCTGTCCAATGCCGACCCGCGCGCTTCGTCATGGCAAGACGTAGAACCTTCACCAACAGCTCAGACACTTCTTCCGCGAGAAGCTCTTGCAACATGACGGCGCCGACGGTTCCGGCCTCGTTGCGAAGCGGGATTCCCGAAGCTCGGAAGGCTGGCTCGAGGACGGCCGCATAGTCGACGGCCTTCTGGCGCACGAGCAGGACGAAATCGCGAGGGCCGAGCGCGTGGGCCTTCATTTCGGCGGCGACGAACCGGGCCAAGCGATGTGCTTCGATCTCGGGACTTGAGAAGTCCCAGATTGCGCAGCTTTCGCCGGCAATTGTGGTTGCCGTCTTCGAAACGGGCTCCACTGCGCGGGCGTCCAGCGCCTGCGCGAGGACATGCTGGATGCGTACGAGCTCGGGCGACGACCGATAGTTGTTGTAGAGCGGCGTGCGCTTCCCGGAGAAATCGGCGTCGAACGCGGAGAATGGATCGTCCATCGCCATCGCCCAACGCATGATCTGCTGCTTATTGTCCCCCACGGCAGTGATCACTGCATCGGTTCCGAGGAAGATCGTTCGCACGAGATCGTATTGGATCTGGGTGGTGTCCTGGAACTCGTCCATGAACAGGTGCGAGTAGGTCAAACGCATCGCGTCGCGCGCCATCGGATTGACGCGCAGGAGCAGTTCGGCGAGCCGTCCGATCATCGGGAACGACAGAAAGGTCTTCTTTCCCTCGTGCAGCGACGATTGCCAGAATCGATCCGCCGCCCACTGGCCGACTGTCGGGTCAGGCCAGCCCAGAACGGGAAGCGGTGAGCCTACGAGCAGCGAGCGCTCGAATGTCTTGATGGAGATCGCCTGGAGGTCAGCGTAGCTGCCGATGGCTTTCGGAGGCGTACCGACATCCTGGAACAGAAATCCCCGAAAGGCCGTGTCGTTCGGGAACATGAGTTCATAGTCGGGTCGCGGTCGCCATCGCTCGGGCAGCGCTTGGCCGAATCGATCGACAAGCCCCTTGGCGAACGCGTCGAAGGTCATCGAATCGAGACGGCCGGCGTGGCTGCGATGGCAGCGCTGGCGAACGCGGGCGGCGAGATTGGTCGCGGCGTCACGCTTGAAGCTGATTGCGAGAATGCGCCGCGGCGGCGGCGCCATGCCGGTCTGCAGAAGATAGGCGGCGCGCTGGGCGAGGAGTTCGGTCTTCCCCGCACCGGGGCCGGCGATGACCGAGCGGTTGTCGGTGGAGCTGACCACCTTCATCGCGTTCGCTTCGAGGGCGTCGACACCGATCGGCTTCCAATCGTCGGGTCGAACCCGTCGCGCCAGCAGGGCCATGGTCAGTCTCGCCGCAGGTATTTGGCGATGTGTTTGAGAAGCTCCGCGAGCAACGGCGGCATGTCCTCACGCAAGGCCTTGGTCTTGATGTGGGTCAGCGCCGCAAGATGAGTCGCCGGCTTGCTGTTCGTGATGAAGTGGTAGCGATAGGCTGGCAGCAGATCGGGGTAGTCCTTGTAGGGTCCGGTGTAGAGGGCGAGCCCTGGTCCAGCTGTGCCCAAGACGACTTCGGCTGCCTTATCGATGGCCATCTTGGGTCCGCCACCCTTGGGTATGACTGCTTCATAGGCGTCGGGAAAAGCCGCGATCATCGCCAGGTCGAGGTCGAGCGGTGCGGAGAAGTAGACGGCGTGAGGCTTCAGGCAGTCGACCCATCCCTTGAGCAGCTTGCGGTCATCGGCATCCTGCCACGTATGCATCTTGGCGAAATCGGCGTCCGATAACATGCCGCCTTCGATCTTGAGCAGGTTAGCCTTCGGCACGCCGAATTCGATAAGCTTCTCGATCGCGGTCTTGACCCGGCCGAAGCCGCCGCCGCTGCGGCCGAGGTCGAGATCGAGCAGGGTTGCGTGTGGAATGCCAAGGTGCGTCAGCAACCGCCAGAAATGCTGCACATGGCGCCCGCCCAGCGGCACGATCGCGACGAAGGCAGGATCGATCAGGAGGTCGAGCGCTTCGGCGAGACGCGGGAGGACGATCCGCTCCGAGTCCCCTTCGACGAGAAGGACGAAGCGTGCGAAGTAGAGTTCCGGGTAGGCGAGCATGGCGCCACGGACGAACTTGGCCGCCTCGTCGATGCCTGTCGGCATCTTGATCTTCTTGACGGACGAGATGCGCGTCTTCGGGTCGCTGCGGCAGTAGCGAACCTCGCGCGGGTTGACCCGGCTCAGAACCGCCGGGGAATGGCTGGTGACGATCGCTTGGCCGCCCCCGCCGTCGGTGAGCGACCGGACCTGGCGGATGATCCGGGCAAGGAAGTATGGCGACAGATGGTTTTCCGGTTCCTCCAGCGCGAACAGCGTGAGTGCGGGAATACGAAGCTGGTCGTCGAGAAAGCCTTCGACCTTGCCCGCCACGACCTGGCGCTCAAGATCGAACACGGCCGCGGCCAGCGCGAAGTAGAAGAGCGACTGCTGGCCGTCGCTCAGCGCGTCGAGGCCGCGTTCCTGTCCGTCCGGCCCTTGTTCGAAAATGACCGCGATTTTGCTGACGATCTCTTCAAATCGCCGACTGACGAGGCTGAGCCGGGGCTTGGTGTCGACGACGTCGTCATGGAGGTCTGACCAGCGTGTCTGCAGGGCCTTCCCGATCTCCGCGATCGCCGCCTCACCCTCGAACGCGGTGGCCAGATTTTCGCTCGCGCCTTTCACGGCGTCTTCGGTGTCAGATGACCATTCGATGGCGCGCAGCAGGCGCGCTGCGAGCGCTCCGGTCGTGGCGCGGATTTGCGCGGCCGCATCGCGGCTGGCTGGGGTATAGTAGAGTTGGATGAGGCCGCGATCGGCCGCCGAGACGGGGTGGCGCTTGTCGTCCGAGGGATTATCGTCGAGCGTATCGACCCAGAACAGCTCTTGCGACACCTCGCCCTCGACGGTTCCGTCGTCCTCCCAACGCGCTTCGAGCCGCAAGCGACAGACCGGTGCTTTGTCTTCGCGCTCAAGCTGCATGTGCCGGAATGACGGCGCGATCGTTTCAGGCGTGGCGGTGCCGTCGGCCAGCTCGGGCAGTCCGATCAGCACGTCAATGAACAGGTCCTTCGGCTCACGGTCATCAATGTCGTCCTCAGCGCCGACATGGAAATCCGAGCGCTGCACCGTGCGTTGCGCGCGCGAAACGCCGAACAGCTTCGACAGCCCGTGGAGGAGCGCTGTCTTGCCGGCTGCGTTCGGACCGACGACGGCGGTGATCTCGGAGGCAATCGGCACCGTGATCGGGTCGGGGCCGAAGCAGCGGAAGCCGGACAGGGTGACGCTTTCTAGACGCACAATTTTCTTTCGGGTTAGGCTGCGGGCAGGGGATCGGTGCCCTCGCTGAGGATTGCGAGATAGCGGCGATAGCCGAAGACGCGACCGCGCCGCCGGCCGGTCACCTCCTCGACGATGCCGAGGCGTTCAAGATCGGCAAGCGCGGCGTTGACCGTGGGCGCGGACAGGCCCGTTCGCTCGACCAGCAGGTTTGCGGTGAGATAGGGGTTCTGCTGAAGGAGATCGTGGATGCGCAGTGCGGAGCCAGGGCGTTCGCTTTGCCCGGTGATGCGTTCGCGGTCTTGCTTGAACAGTTCGACGATCCGCGTCGCGGCGTCGAAGGCCTGGTTTGCCGTATCCGCAACGCCGGTCAGGAAGAAGTCGAGCCAAGCCTCCCAGGCCCCGTGTTCGCGGACCTCCTGAAGCAACCGATAGTAGTCGGCGCGATGGGTCTTCAGATAGAGGCTCAGGTAGAGCAGCGGCTTTCGCAGCACGCCGTGGACGCAAAGGTAAAGCGTCACCAGCAGACGGCCGATGCGGCCGTTGCCGTCCAGGAAGGGATGGATCGTCTCGAACTGGACGTGGAGGAGGCCCGCCTTGATCAGCGCCGGCAGTCGAGACTCGTCCTCGTGCATGAAGCGCTCGAGGGCGTCGAGGCAGCCATCCAACTCCGTCATTGGAGGCGGGACGAAAAGCGCGTTGCCTGGTCGGCTGCCGCCGATCCAGTTCTGCGACCGCCGGAATTCGCCCGGGCTCTTGGTGCCGCCGCGCCCGCTTTGCAGAAGCCGGGCGTGCATTTCGCGGATCAGGCGGAGCGAGAGCGGCAGGTCCTCAAGCCGCTCCAGGCCATACATCATTGCGTCGACGTAGTTTGAGACTTCGCGGATGTCGTCGATCGGCTGCCCGGCCTGCGCCTCGGTCTCGAAGCGCAGGAGGTCGGAAAGGGTGGATTGGGTTCCCTCGATCTGGGACGAGAGGACGGCCTCTTTCCTCACATACATGTAGAGGAAGAGCTCCTGGCGCGGCAAAAGCATGGTAATGCCGTCGAGGCGGCCCAGCGCGCGCTCAGCCAAGCTCAAACGGTCCAGCAGCGTCAGCACGTCGATCGGCGGCGCCGGGGGGAGCGGCGGCGGCACGAAGGCGCGCACGATCTCGCCGGCGACGGGGGTCTCGACAAAGCGGCCCAGCCGCTGATTGGGTTCGGGATCAACCATGTGCGCCGATTATGGCGGCCGGCCGTTATTTAAGCAATGCCCTCTTGGCTTAATTAGGAAACAGGCTAAGGTAAGCCAACTTAAATAACGGGACCTGATGAGAAGTGGGCGGCTATACCCAGCGCGTGCGCGACAGTATTCTGCCCCTCTCGGTGGCCGGCACCCTGCCTGCGGCCTTTGCCGAGTGGGCCTTCACCGAAAACACGGTCGATCACGAGACACCGATCGAAACCTGCGAACTGTGCGGCCAGCAGGACCTCAGATATCACTTCGAGATCGCCAACCCATATACCGGGGCAGCGCTCTGGGTTGGCTCACATTGCATACTTCAATTCGACGTCGCCGTCATCGCGAATGGCCGGCGCCTTTCGCGCGAGGAGGCGAAGCGCCATCTCGCCAAACTTACCCAGCGGATGCAGCTGGAGTCCTGCATCCGTGCGCTGGAACAACTCGCTACGAAGGAGGTCAACCCGGTGCTTTCGGGCGCGCTCGACTACTACCGGCGCAACAAGAAGCTCACGCCCAAATATGCCGCCGTGGTGTTCTGGAAGCTGCGGACGTTTCGGATCGACCACCACCCCTCCTTCTTTCAGGTCGAGCTTCGCCGCGCCCAGCACATCGAGGACCTGAGGCAGATGCCGACACGCCGGGTTCATCGCTTCTGGAGCGCACTGAGCGCGGGACAGCGCCGGAAGGCTGTGGACCTCGGTCATGCGCCACCAGATGAATGATGATGGAGAACGACAAGGTTGGGCGTTCTGTATTGCACGAGCGGTCACTTACATTGAAGGTGACTGCCGTAATTACCGATCAGAAGGAATCTTCATTTGAGTAGGGGCCAGAGCCAGGGATGAAGCCAGCCAGCACGCACGAAGCCAGCGCTTCGGCGACTGGCTACCTTTTTCAATGCCGCTACGCCTTGCTCGCCGGTCTTCAGGCTATCGCCAAGTCTCCCCAACTGGAGATTTCGATCGAGAAGTTCGACGATGTCGGGTTCGAGGTCGACGGTGAGCCGACACAGCTTATCCAGACCAAGCACCACGTGGGCAAGCTGGGCAACCTGACGGATGCCAGCGTCGATCTGTGGAAAACGTTGCTCATCTGGGCCAAGCGGGTCGCCGAAGATGTGGAGGCGCCCTTCAGGATCAAGTTCGTTTTGTTGACGACAGGGTTGGCGCCAGATGGATCAGCGGCGGCGTTCCTGCGCATGCGCGAACGGGACGAGGCCGCAGCTGACCAGTTGCTCCTGCAGACCGCTGTATCGTCGAAAAACAAGGAGAACGCCGCCGCCTATCACATCTACGCGACGCTGCCAGAAGACCTACGTCAGAGCATGCTCAAGGCAATCCTTGTTCTCGACGGCTCGCCCAACATCGTCGACGTGGGAGATGAGATCGCGCGCGAGCTTGTTCACGCCGCGCCGCGCGATCAGGTCGACCATCTGGTGGAGCGGCTCGAAGGATGGTGGTTCGGTGTGGTCATCAAGGCCCTCTCCGGGGCCGGCCCTTCGGCCATCCCCGTGCTCGCCATTGATCAGCGGGTCGATGAACTTCGGGAAGAGTTCAGGCGCGACGCCCTCCCGGTCGATTATGCGTCTGCCTATCCGTCACCAACTGTTGTGGCCGAACTCGACAAGCGTCCTTTCGTGAAACAGTTGCGGAGGATCGAGATCGGCCCGCGCCGCGTGGAGTTCGCCATTCGGGATTATTACCGAGCGTCCGAGCAACGATCGCGCTGGGCGCGCGAGGAGCTTCTCGTGGGTGGCGAACTCGAGAGCTATGAGCGGCAGCTCGTCGAAGCGTGGGAGCCGCGCCACGCCGCCTTGGTTGACGAACTCGCGCCGGGATGCCCGTCGGGCGAGAAGGTGGCCGCCGGCCAGCTGCTGTACAAGTGGGTTGAGAACGAGGCCCAGTTTACATTGAGAAGCGTCAGGGACCGGTTTCTGACCCACGGCAGCTATCACATATTGTCGAACCGATACGCCGTCGGCTGGCATCCTGAGTATCAGAGCGACCAGGATGACCCCTCCGATGGTGGGACGGGCTAATCCATGCAGCCCTGGTCGAACCGCGTCACCGAAGAAGCCTATCTGTTCAATCCGGCTTTCTGCGCCACGTTGCTGGCGAAGACGACCGAGGACTATACCAAGAAGGCGGGGCGGCCGTTTCCGTTTGCTCTCGCCTTCCTTATTCTCCCGATCGTCCTGCACCAGGGCACGCGGCGAGCTTTGCCGAGCTCGACAGTGACCTCGCTCTTGCCTTGGATTCAGGACAACCGTGAGCAACTCGTCGACTTCGCGAACAGGGTGACGCGCCTGAGCGCGATCACCCGCGAAGCCGTTGTGTTCGGGGCTCAGCACCAGACGTTGGCGCTCGCGGACAGCGGCGACCTGACCGTTGGGGCGAAACGTCAATCCGCGACGGAGAAGCGGACCGCGCTTTTCACGGCAGAAGCCCGCGAGTGCGTCGACCGGGCAGGTTTCTTGGGACGATGGTTTGCCGCCGCGGGCACCACCGCAACAATCTATGCCGCGTGGGGGGTGACACCGTGAGTCTGCAAATCGCCAAGCTCATTCTCTACAGTCGCCGGGGTGAAGTTCGCGAGGTCGTGTTCAGACCCGGTGCGCTAAATATCCTGACCGGGGGCTCAAAAACCGGCAAGTCGGCTATAATCGACATCATCGATTATTGTACGGGCCGCAGCGAATGTAACGTCGCGGATGGCGTGATCCGCAAGTATGTCGGTTGGTATGCTTTGCTGTTTCAACTTGGCGACGGACAGATCTTCATCGCCCGTCGCAACCCCGATGTCGGCGATCGAACGAACGGCGATATCTACATGGACCGCGGGTCGAACATCGAGACACCCTCAGAGTCCGCCCTGTTCAAGAACACGACGGTCGGCGCCGTCGAGAAGTTTCTCGGCGCCGCGATCGGCATCAGCGAGAACGAACATCGACCCCCGACCCCAACTCGCGACCCGCTGGAGGCAAACTTCCGGCACGCGCTGTTGCTCTCCTTCCAAGACCAAAACGACATTGACAGCAAACAACGCCTGTTCCACCGGCAAGGCGAGGACTTCGTCAGTCAGGCCATCAAAGATACGTTGCCCTATTTCCTGGGGGCCGTGGATGAAGACCGCCTATTCAAGCAATCTCAGCTCGATCAGGCCAAACGCGAACTACGTCAGCTAGAACGCCAGCTCCGCGACGCGGACGCCCTTGATAGCAGCACGTTCCCGCGTGCGCGCGCCCTTGTCGACGAAGCCAAACAGGTGGGACTTATCGATGAGCGGACTGTCGCGCTCACCTACGAGGCGGTGCTTGCGGTTCTTCAGCGCGTGGTGCGTGACACCGGCGTGCGCGACAATTTTATGGTTGGTGACGGCGAGGACGTGCTGGCTGGCCTTCGCGCTGAACGCCAGGGTCTTCGAACCGAACTCGAGAGGGTCAACGCCGAGATTCGATCGACCCGGACGTTTACGTCCGAGACCAGTGGCTACGAGCGTGAAGCAAAAGAGCAGCGAGCGCGCTTGAGCTCCGTCGGCCTGATCAAACATGGCGATCACGATTCCGCTCATTGTCCACTGTGCGAAAGCGAGCTTCCCATCCCGGCGCCGACCGTCGTGCAGATGCAGCGCTCCCTTCAGGAGCTCAGCGATCAGCTCGAGGCGGTTGAGGCTGAGAACCCGCGGCTTCAGCTCAGATTGGCGTCGCTCAATCGCGAAGAGGCCGACATCGAGGAGCGTCTGCGGGAAAACCAGCAGCAGATTGCGGCGCGAATGAGGGAGAACGAGATCCTCCGCGTTCAACAGGACAGCTTCATTCTCCAGGCGCGAACAACCGGAAAGATCACTCAGTATGTCGAGACCGCCAGCACCGCCGACACCAGCTCAGGGCTGAAATCGGCCATCGCGGCAAGCCGGATTCGGGTTGCGGCGCTGGAGCGGGAGCTCGACGCCGAAGCGATGAAGGAAAAGCTTGATGCCTTCTTGAACATTATCGGCCGCTACATGACCCAGTATTCTGACGATCTGGAGCTGGAGCACCGAGGTAGCCAGCTAAGGCTCGACATCAGGGCCCTGACGGTCGTCGCTGATACTCTTGACGGTCCGGTGCCTTTGTTCCGGATGGGAAGCGGCGAGAATTGGGTCGGCTACCACGTCCTGGCACACCTGGCTCTCCATAAATGGTTTCGTCAAAAGAAGCGTCCCGTGCCGGGTTTCATCATTTTCGACCAGCCCTCTCAAGCTCACTATCCACCGGACCGCGATGCGGAAGGTTCGATCGACGGGCTTTCCGATGAGGACCAGACCGCCGTACTGCAGCTCTTCAAACTGGCGGCCGACGCAGCGGCCGAACTCGCGCCGGAGCTGCAGATCATCATCATGGATCACGCTGACCTAAAGCCGGAGTGGTTCGCAACGGCGGTCATCGAGCGATGGAGGAAGGGCGAGAAGCTCATTCCCGCTAGCTGGTTACAGTGAGTTTGCGGGATCAGCCCACGCGGGTGGCCGGCATGTTGCTTCGCGCACCCAGGCAATATCTCATCGTCTGTGAGAAGCGGGTCCACAGCAGCTTGGACGCTCGATCGACAGCGGATGACCCTAGAGAGCGTCAGGTTCGCGGGCTAGAGCGTTTCCTGTTTTGGGAGAATCGTAGGATTCCCATCAAGGCTTGTTTGTGATTCAAGATGCTGGCTGGATTGGAGGCCAGCATCTGATGACGCGAGCGCTTTCAAATGATCTTCGTGAGCGTGCGGTGGCCGCAGTTGGCGAGGGGGAGACCTGTCGGTCGGTTGCCTCGCGCTTTGGCGTTGCAGTTTCCTCTGTGGTGAAGTGGTCGCAGCGTTACCGTGCCACCGGCTCGGTGGCGCCGGGCAAGATGGGCGGGCACCGCAATCGGGTTCTGGAGCCTCATCGGGCTTTCATCGTTGAGCGGATCAATCAGAGCTCTGAACTGACGCTGCATCGGCTGAAGGACGAGTTGAATGCCCGTGGGATCAAGGTCTCGCACAATACGGTCTGGGTGTTCTTGAGGCGCGAGGGCCTGAGCTTCAAAAAAAACGCTGTTCGCCCTTGAGCAGGCTCGCGCCGATATTGCCCGCAGACGTCGGCGATGGCGATCCTGGCAGGCGGGTCTTGATCCGCGGTGCCTGGTCTTCATCGATGAGACCTGGATC
Source organism: Pseudomonadota bacterium (assembly GCA_040756295.1). Classification (GTDB taxonomy): domain Bacteria; phylum Pseudomonadota; class Alphaproteobacteria; order Rhizobiales; family Beijerinckiaceae; genus Methylovirgula. The sequence goes on from JBFLZN010000006.1 coordinate 43,586, forward strand.
AAGACCAACATGGCTCCGCTGCGCGGTTGGGGCCCCAAGGGCAAGCGGCTGCGTGGCTTGGCTCCGCACGGCCACTGGCGCACGCTGACCTTCCTGGGCGCGCTGCGCTGCGATCGGCTTACAGCGCCTTGCGTCTTCGACGGCCCGATCAACGGCCAATGCTTCCGCGCCTATGTCGAGCAGCAGCTCATCGCGGTGCTGAAGCCCGGCGATATCGTCGTCATGGATAATCTCGGAAGTCATAAGTCGGCGGCTATCAGGCAGATGATCAAGGCTGCCGGTGCCAGGCTCTGGTATCTGCCACCCTACTCTCCAGACCTCAATCCGATCGAGCAAGCCTTTGCCAAGATCAAGCACTGGATGCGCCAAGCTCAGAAACGCAGCGTCGAGGACACCTGGCGCCACATCGGCCACCTCGTCGAAACCATCGAGGCAACCGAATGCAGGAACTACTTTGAAAACGCAGGATACGCTTCCGTCAAAACGTGAAACGCTCTAGCGGCCGCCTTGAGGCGCGCCGACCTGCCGCAACAATGTTCCGATCGATTGTCCGTTGATCCGGCAGACGGCAATCACACGGTCATAGACCTGTACGCGGCCATTGCGGCCACGCACCGCGGTGCAGAAGGCCGCGCGGCCGAGAGCGACATCTTCCAGCGAAGCCTTGGCACGCGCTCCGAAGGCCGCGTGGAGCTCGGGCGCATCGAAATCAGCCAGGCGGACCTCGATCCAGGTCGTCGGATCTGGGGAATCGCCGACGCACAGACTGTCGCCGTCCCCCACGTAACGGACCTGGCCCGAAAAGGAGTGACCGGCGCGAGTGGGGACCGCTGCTGTGCACGGATCTGCAGCTGCAGGGGTCGCAGCCGTCCCAGCGGCCAAGACGCACGCCGCGATCATAAGTTCGCGCGAGATCACGCAGCCTGCTTCGCTGGCCTGCGGACGGGCTTCTTGGCCAGCATCGCGCGGGCGAACTTGTCCCAGCGCGCCATGCCAGCTCGCTTCTCTGGCATGTAGTTCCAGCGGTCGTAGCTCTTCGAGCTAACGTCTTGCAACGCATGGTTCTGAATGCGATCGCGGATTTCCTTCGGCACGCCAGCCTTGCCTGACAGCGTCTTCCAGGTTCGCCGCAAGTCGCGATTGGTCACGACCGGGATGACGCCGCGGTCGCGCTGGCGCCACATGAAGGCATAAAGCGTCCCATGGCTGACGGGCTTCGATGGATCCTTCGCCGACGGGAAGAACCACCCGTGTTCGTTCGGCCTAATGGAATCGAGAAGCTCCGCCGCCAAGGACGGAACAGGGACCGCATGAGGCTTGCTGTTCTTGGTCTTTGACCAGTCGAGAATTCGTTCGCGGGAATCCCACTGATCCTTGTGAAGGCGCGCGATCTCCTCGACCCGCTGGCCCGTAAGCATCAGGATCTGAACCGCCCGCAGATAGGGCGGGTGCACCGGCACATCGGGGCATTCGAGCCATCGCCAGAGCTGGACAAACTCATCTTCGTCGAGCCACCGGGACCCGACGACCTTAGGCTCAGTCGGGATGCCTGCCGCCGGATTGTAGACCAGTCGAAATCGACGCGGCGACGTGTTTCGATAGTCGTGCTCCGATTTCATTCCCCAGCTGTAAGCTGCGCGGATGTAGCAGCGGACGTGGTCCGCCATGGCAGGGGCCCCACGCTCAAAGATCGGGCGGAGCACCTCCGTCACCTCGTCCGGCTCGATCTCCCGGGCAAGGCGGTTGCGCCCAAGAGTGTCGGCTACCTTGTTCAGTCCTTTCTCCGTTTCCTTCCAGGACGGCTTACCTGCTTCTTTGAGTGAGGCGACGTAGGCTTCGAAAAGGTCGGCGACGGTTCCGGGCCGAGCATCGGTGGCGATCTTGATGCTCCGACCCTTCTGGATCGCGTCCGCGAAGTCGCGCTTGAAAACCTCTCGGGCTGCGGCGAGCGACATCGAAGGATAGTCGCCGAGTTTCGCCTTGATCCGCTTACCGTCACGCCATTGCTGGGCCATCCACTCCGCCAGCACCCGCTTAGGCATCGGCCGCACGACAAGGACCAGGCGGCCCACGCCGCGTCCCTCGCCGTCGGCCAGGGACTTCTGCTTCCCGGTCAGTTCGACGTCCTTGATGCTGCGCCGGATCGCGCCATCGGTGAGGCTGCCCATGCTACGTCTCCCGAAAACTGAGGGCGGTAGTCAGTCGGTTATTGGGGTCGGAATGTGCTCCGATCCCCCAATTACCGCCCTCAGTTTGCCCCAGCCACCGGGAGCTTTTCAAGCCCAAAAATCGTTGTGTTTCAATGTGCTTGAGCGTGATTGATCGTGATCGACGTGGGTATAGTCGGGTGGTTGTGGATGAGGATGATCGCCGTCGCATTGAGCTCGAAGGCCCGGCGCAGGATCTCGCGCGGATAGACCGGCGCGTGATCGATCGTGCCGGTCGCCTGCACCTCGTCGGCGATCAGGAGGTTTTTCTTGTCGAGAAAGAGGATGCGGAATTCCTCGCGGTCGAGATAGGCCATTGCGGTGCGGCAATAGGCGAGCACCGCGCTGAAACTGCCCATGGCGGGGCGGTTCTCGACCTTGACTTTGGCAAAGCGCTTGACCGCCTCGGCGATGATCTTCAATTCGGTGATCGCCGCCTCACCCAGGCCGTCGATCTCGCGCAGCCGCTCCGGCCGCGCCGAAACCACCTCGGCGAAAGAGCCGAACCGGGCGAGCAGCGCTTTGGCCAAAGGCTTCACATCGCGGCGCGGAATGGCGCGAAACAGCACCAGTTCGAGAAGTTCGTAATCCGCCAGCGCCTCGCCGCCGCCCTTCAAAAACCGCGCGCGCAGCCGCTCGCGGTGACCAAGGTAGTGCGGCGCCTCCTCCGCCACGGCTGAGGCGGACGGCGCTTTCGTCACGCCGCGGCCGCCGGCAGATCATAAGGCGGGTGATCGAGGCCTCGGGGCGACAGCGTGAAATTCTCGCAGCCGGTCTCGGTGACGCCGATCGTATGTTCGAACTGCGCCGACATCGAACGGTCGCGCGTGACCGCGGTCCAGCCGTCCGACAGGATTTTCACATGCGGCCGCCCGAGGTTGATCATCGGCTCGATGGTGAAGAACATGCCGGGCTTCAACACAACGCCTTCGCCACGCCGGCCGTAATGCAGGATATTGGGCTCGTCGTGGAACAGCCGGCCAAGCCCGTGACCGCAGAAATCGCGCACCACCGAGCAACGCTCGGCTTCGGCGAAATCCTGGATGGCGGCGCCGATGTCGCCAGTCGTCCCGCCCGGCCTGACGGCGGCGATGCCGCGCATCATCGCCTCATAGGTGACTTCGACCAGACGCTGCGCCCGGCGCGAAACCTCGCCGACGAGATACATGCGGCTCGAATCACCGTGCCAGCCATCGACGATCAGCGTCACGTCGATGTTGACGATGTCGCCTTCCCGCAGCGGCTTGCGGTCGGGGATGCCGTGGCAAACGACATGATTGATCGAGGTGCAGATTGATTTGCGGTAGCCGCGATAATCGAGCGGCGCCGGATAGGCCTTATGCGCGATCGCGAAGTCGAAGACGAGACTGTCGAGGAATTCGGTCGTGACGCCCGGCTTGACGTAGGGCACCAGCATGTCGAGGGCCTCGGCCGTCAGCCGGCCGGCCTTGCGCATGCCCTCGAAAGCCTCGGGGCCATGCAATTTGATCTGGCCGGTCTTGCGGCCCGGTACATCCAAAGCATCCACAAAGGTCATTTCAATCCGCCCGCCAAATCGCTTGCACGCAATTTAAGCCTTCCCGCCGGGGAGGCAAGGTCGGCAAAAAGCCTTCTCCAACCATAAGTTGCGCTTCCTCGGCGGGATTTCGGTCCAATGCCGGTACCTATGCACCGCCGCTTCGCTATCCGTACGCGAAAACGTCCTCGGGAAAAAACCCGGGCGCCCTTTACAAGTCAGCGGCCCGCCTTCACACCTACGCCACAATCACACGTGTTTCTGCGTGTGCCGAAAGCTGGCGGCGCCTTTGCGATAACATTGATGTGCCTCACCAATTGCCGCGGAGAGAGACCCTGCCAAGCGAAGACCTGGACACCCTCATCAAACAGCCCCCGTCGACCGGTGCCGGCCGCAACCTGCATCCGCTGGCTTACGGGATCGAGCGGATGGGGCTTATCTCGCTGCGCTTTCCCTATCTCATCGCCGCGATCCTGGCGGTCGCCGCGATTCTTGCGGCCTTCGGCATCGGCCGCATCAAGGTCGACGATTCGCTCAGCCAGTTGTTCCGCTCGAACACGCCCGAATTCCACCAATACGAGGATGTGACAAAGCGCTTTCCCTCCAGCGAATTCGATGTGCTGATCGTCATCGAGGGCGACAAGCTGCTGGCGCGGGACAATCTCAGCAAGCTCCGCGACCTCGTCACCGATCTGCAATTGATCGACGGCACCCGCGGCATCATCTCGCTTTACTCGGCCCGCCAGCCGCCGGAAGGCAACCATCTGCCGGCGCCGCTCTTCCCCGAGCCGCTGCCGGAAGGCGCCGCCTATGATCAGCTCGTCAAGAAAGTGATGAGCAACGAGATCTTGCGCGGCAAGCTGTTGTCGCTCGACGGCAAGCTTACCTTGGCGGTGCTGGCGCTCGATCCGGCGGTCGTCGAGAGCAGCAAACTGCGCGATGTCGTCGGCGAAGTCCGCAAGACCATGGCCGAGGATCTCGCCGGCTCCGGCCTGTCGGCCGAATTGTCCGGCGTGCCGGTGATGCAGCTCGAAATCCGCAATGCGGTCGAGCGCGACCGCGTCGTTTATAACGCCCTCGGCTTCCTCGGCGGCTGTCTCATCGCCATCCTGTTCTTCCGCCGCATCTCCTTCATGATCATCGCGGCGGCGCCGCCGCTGCTCGCCATCCTGCTCGCGCTCGGCGCGCTCGGCTGGCTCGATTTCCGGCTCAACATGTTCCTCAACGTGATGACGCCGCTCATCATGGTGATCAGCTTCTCCGACTCGATGCAGCTCACCTTTGCGACGCGTGACCGCATCATCAATGGCGACAGCAAGGCCGATGCGCTGCGCACCGCGATCCATATCGTCGGACCGGCCTGTGTCCTCACCCATGCGACCGCCGGCCTCTCCTTCGTCGCGCTGACGTTCTCGAATTCGGATCTCATCCGCAGCTTCGGCGAGGCCGGGATCATCGCGACGCTGATCGCGCTTGTCTCGGTGCTCACCGTCATCCCGCTGCTCGGCATGTTCCTGGTGCGGCGCGAGGCGGCCTTTGTCGCGCGCATGAAGGGCGCCGACATGGCGGTCGATGCGCTGCGGCGCTTCTGCGGCTGGATCGCCGCGCGGATGGTGACCCGGCCGGCGCTCTATAGCCTGCTCGGTCTCCTCGTCGTCGCCGGCCTCGGCACCGTCTACGCCAATCTGCAGCCGCGCTATCACCTCGCCGACCAGGTGCCCGACAAGCAGAAGGCGGTGCAGGCCAATCGCGAACTCGACGCCAAGCTGACCGGCGCCCAGCCGGTTGACGTGCTGATCGAATTCCCGCCGGGCCAGTCGCTCTATTCGCCGCAGACTCTGGCAACGATCGCCGCGGTCCATTCGATCGTCGAGAAGCAGGCCGGTGTCGGCAACGTCTGGTCGCTCGAAACGCTGCGCCGCTGGCTCGCCCAAAAGGTTGGCAAGACCGATGTGGAGACGCTGCGCCAATATGTCGGCTATCTGCCGAAATATCTGGTCGAGCGCTTCATCTCGGATAAGCAGGACGCCGTTGTCGTCGAAGGACGCCTGCCCGACATTGATTCGAGCCAGCTCCTCCCCGTCGTCAATGCGCTCGACAAAAATCTCAATGCCGTGCGCGCCGCGCATCCGGGCTATGAGATCGCCGTCACCGGACTTGCGGTGATCGCCGCGCATAACAGCGCCAGCATGATCGAGAAATTGAACCGCGGCCTGACGATCGAAATCATCTTCGTCGCCGCCTTCATCGGCCTCGCTTTCCGCTCGTTCTCGGTGTTGCTCGCCTCGATCATGCCGGCGGTCTTCCCCGTCTTCACTGCGGGGACGGCGCTTTGGGTCCTCGGGCAAGGCCTGCAATTTGCGAGCGTCGTGGCGCTGACCGTCTCCTTCGGCCTTGGGCTCAGCGCGACGATCCACTTCCTCAACCGGCTACGGCTCGAAGACAAGCCGGGCCAGGACCCGGCCATTGCGGTCGAGCGCGCCACGATCCTCGTCGGTCCGGCGCTGATCCTGACCTCGATCGTGCTCGCCTGCGGCCTGGCCATGACGATCTTCTCGCAATTGCCGTCGCTGCGGCTCTTCGGCTGGCTCAGTTCGTTCGCGATGCTGACCGCGCTGATCGCCGATCTCTTCATTCTGCGGCCGACGATCATGCTGCTGCTGCGCTGGAGCCGGGGCCGGCGCTGGAGCTAAAGCATCGGACCGAAAAGTGCGCAGCGGTTTTCGGGCAAATCCGATGCGATGAGAAAGACTTAAAAGCGCCGAGCGATCCAATTTGAACGTCCGACGCTCCAAAGCATCGGTTTAAAAGCAAAAAACGCCCGGATGTTCTCGATGAACATCCGGGCGCCTTGAAATCTTAACGACGGCAAATAGGCCTACCGCCTTCTATTCCCTATGCATGGCGACCGTCACGCCGACGACATCGGTGCCGCCGCTTGGCGTAATCGCGACCGATTGCGAACGGCCATGGGTGACAATCGAAATGAGCGCCGTAAAGCCAACGCCCTGCACATTGGCGACGATATGCGAGCCGGCGACGCGGCCGACGAGCTGCCCATTGGCGTTGCGCGTCGTCTCCGCCCAGGAGCCGCGCAGGACGCCACCGGCCGATTCCGAGACATTGCTCTGGACGTTGAACTTATAGCTGTCGCTGGCGCAAAGCAGGCTCTGGTTCAAAGCATCGCCGCCGTCCGAGATCGCATAAGAGCCGCGGCAACGGATACGCTCGTGCGTCCCGTTCTTCATCGAGATGATCCCCGAGCCCCCCCAATAGCCGGCGAGCGACCGCAAGGCGCTCTCCGCATGGGCCGCGGTGTTTTGGAACGCGGCGGCCGCGAGAAAGGCTGCGACCAAAGGCACGCTTTTGCTCAACTTCACCGGCATGAAAATCCCTCCATTATCATCCGCGCGTGGTGTCCCGCGAGGCGCAGGCTACACATATTCTCGCGATTGGCTTTTGCAATCTGACGACATCGCGAAGGAAAGCCCCTCGTGACAAAGGCGGGCGAGTTTAGCGCAGGCGCCCGCAACCGCAAGATTTCGCATCCGAACGAATAAAGCCGGGCATCGCCCTTGAACCTGGGCGGCAGCTTTCAGGCACGGCGCGCCGCGAAAAGGTCGTGGATACGGCGTGCGAGCCCGTCGCGCAGGGCGCGATAGGCATCGAGCACGGTTTCGCGCGAGCCCTCGACAAGCGTCGGGTCGGGCGTCGGCCAGTAGGCGAGTTCGGTTGGCGCCCCGCGGGCGAGTTCCGCGATCCGGTCGCGTGCTTCCGGTGTCAGGCTGATGACAAGATCGAACGCCTCGTCCTCGAATTCCTCCCACGCCCGCGGTGGACGCGGACCGCTTTCGATTCCGATCTCGCGCAAGACTTCGGCGGCGAAGCCGTCGGTTCGGCCCCGCCGCAGGCCGACTGAGGCGACATAGACCTTGTTATTCGAGATTTTGCGTGTCAGCGCCTCCGCCATGGGGGAGCGGACGCTGTTCTCCGAACAGACGAAGAGAATGGATTGCGGCGGGCGCCTTACTGGGCCTTGCGAGGCATCCACATCGGGCACGACCCTATCCCTTCCAATGCAAAGCCGTGACGAGAGTGAAGATGCGCCGCGCGGTATCGAGATCGCAGATGATCTTGCCTTTAAGACGCTCCTGCAACAGCGTTGCGGCCTCATCGTGCAAACCGCGGCGGCCCATGTCGATCGCCTCGATCTGGGCCCGCGTCGCCGTGCGGATCGCGTCATAATAGCTTTCGCAGATCAGGAAGTAATCCTTGAGCAGGCTGCGAAACGGCGTCAGCGACAGAATGTGGGCGGCGATCACCTCGCCCGCCTCGCTTGAGATTTCGAGCGCGAGTTTGGCGTCGTGCAACGAAATTTTCAGCGCATAGGGGCCGGCATCGCGATCCGGCAGGCCGAAGTCGTTCTCCTCGACAAGGTCGTAGATGGCGATCTGGCGCTCGTGCTCCTGATCGGACGTGCCGCGGCCAATCGAAGCCTCGTCGAGGGTCACCGACACCAGACGATTGCGCCGTGGCTCCTTCGCAGTCATGAGTTCGTCAGGCCGAGCCGAAACGCCACGGAACGGGCATGCGCGTCGAGCCCCTCGGCCTTGCCGAGGGCAACCGCCGCCGGGCCGAGCGCCGCAAGGCTTTCGGGCGAGCATTTCAGGATCGACGTACGCTTCATGAAATCGAGTACGCCGAGGCCGGACGAGAACCGCGCCGAACGCGCCGTCGGCAGCACGTGGTTCGATCCGCCGACATAATCGCCGATCGCCTCCGGCGTGTGGCCGCCGATAAAGATCGCACCGGCATTTCTCACGCGACCGGCCAAAGCCTCGGCATCGCGGGTGATGATTTCGAGATGTTCCGGCGCGAGACGATCGGCGAGCGGCAGGGCCTCGCCGATCTCGGCGACTTCGATAATGGCACCGTGATCGCGCCAGCTCGCGCCGGCAATCGCCGCGCGCGGCAGGCTCGCGAGCTGGCGCTCGACCGCCGCGGCAACCGACTGGGCAAGCGCGGCGCTATCGGTGATCAGGATCGATTGCGCGGCGGTGTCATGCTCGGCCTGGGCCAGCAGATCGGCGGCAACCCAATCCGGATTGGCCGTATCGTCGGCAATGATGAGCACTTCCGACGGGCCGGCGATCATGTCGATGCCGACGGTGCCGAAGACGCGGCGCTTGGCGGCCGCGACATAGGCATTGCCCGGGCCGACGATCTTCGCCACCGGCGCGATCGTCGCGGTGCCGTAAGCCAGCGCGGCAACCGCCTGAGCCCCGCCGACGCGATAGATTTCGTCGACGCCCGCAAGCTTGGCGGCGGCGAGCACCAGCGGCGCGATCTCGCCGCGCGGCGCCGGCACAACCATGACGAGCCGGGCGACGCCCGCGACTTTCGCCGGGACGGCATTCATCAAAACGGACGACGGATAGCTCGCGGTGCCGCCCGGGACATAAAGTCCGGCGGCTTCGATCGCCTGCCAGCGCCAGCCAAGCTCGACGCCCAGCGCATCGGTGAAAATCTGGTCGCTCGGCCGCTGGCGCTCGTGGAAAGCCGTGATCCGCTCATGCGCCAGCCGCAGGGCGGCCATCGCGTCGGGCGCCGCGGCTCGTTCTGCCGCGTCGATCTCCGCCGCCGAGACGGCAAGCCCCAAAGCGCCGAGATCGACATGGTCGAATTTTTGCGAATAGGCGACGAGCGCCTTGTCGCCCTCGGCAACGACATCGGCGATGATCGCCTGCACGGCCTGATCGACATCGACCGCCGCCTCGCGCTTCGAGGCCAGCAGGGCGGCAAAAGCCGTCCCGAAAGCGGGGCTGCGCGTGTCGAGCCGTTGCGGCATATCCTGTCCTTTCGAAGGGAATTCTCTGTTAGCCACGCGGGCGCCGCATGGCAATCGCCCGGCACCGGCCGGTTTTGAGGTTTAAGGCCGGCTTAAAGCAGGCGCGCGACCTCGGGGTCGATCTCGGCCGGCTTTACCAGCGGCGCGAACCGCTCGACGACAGCCCCCTGCCGGTCGATGAGGAACTTGGTGAAGTTCCATTTGATCGCTTCCGTCCCGGCAAAGCCCTTCTGCGCCTTCTTGAGGAACTGGTAGAGCGGATGCGCGCCGTCGCCATTGACCTCTATCTTGGCGAACATCGGAAAGCTCACCCCATAATTCAACGTGCAGAACTGGCCGATCGCCGTCTCGTCCCCCGGCTCCTGGCTGCCGAACTGGTTGCAGGGAAAACCGAGAACGTCGAAGCCCTTGCCGCGATATTTCTGATAAAGCGCCTCAAGCCCTTCATATTGCGGGGTGAACCCGCATTTGCTGGCCGTATTGACGACGAGCAGTACCTGGCCGCGGAAGTCGGCAAGCGATTTTTCCTTACCGTCCAAGGTCTTGGCCGAAAAATCGTAGATCGAGGCCATGCTCTTCATCCTGTCCGCCGGCGGGCGCCATGCTCTAATGTCAAAGGCGCTGTTTCCGCAAGCATATTGGCCAGACTCAAAAAAGCCCCCGCCCCGGCGAACCGGAGCGGGGGCAAGGCGGAGGGAGCGATAAAGCGCGGCTATTCGGCCGGCGCGACCAACGCGATCGGCCTCGAGGCCGTCTCGGCGAGACGTGCCTTCAGGATGTCGATTTTGGCTTCGAGCTGGGCGATGTGATCGCGCAGATCGATGATGGTCTTCTCGTAGACATCGATCTTCTCCTGCAGGCGGCCGATTTCCATCCGCAATTCGCCGATCGTCTTCTCGTAGATCTGCATCAGCGTGGCGATGCGCGAATCGAGGATGGACGCGAGCGTCGGCTGCCGGTTGATCAGCGCCGACAAGATGGTGGCAATCGATCCGATCATCGTGCCGATAAGACCGGCAACAAGCGGCAGCCAGAATTCACTGGGCATCGGCGGCCTACGGAACGACGGCCTTGGGGCCCAACGTGCCGCCGAGCGCGCTGCAAACCGTCGCCGAGGCGACATAGACCTTGCCGTCGGTGCCGATGAGCGACTGGCCGGCACCAACGCCGGCCTCGATCTGCTGCGCCACGGCGCTCGCGTCGGCGACGGCGCAAGTGAAAGCCGTGACGCCCGATTTGAGCGAACCGATGGCCTGCTGCGTCGCCGGCGCATTGATCCACGCGACGGCATTGTTGATCGCCTGATCGAATTCGGCACAACCGCCGAGGCAGACCGCAAGCGCCAGCGCGCCCGCGCAGAAAACGCGTTTCATCCATTCATCCTTTCGAGATTGTGCTCTATTCGAAGCGATCCTGGATCGTTTGTTCGAGATCGAGCGTGACTTGCGGAATTTTGCCATTGGCGAATTGCATCAGCAGTTCGAAGCCACCGAGTGCTGCGTCAAGATCATTGGCGGCGATCGCAACCGGCGGGACGAACACACCAATCACGCGCAACACGTCGTCGATCGTCGTGATTTCGCCGGCGAGATCCGCACTCTGGAAGGCATGCACGGCTTTGCCGAAATCGATCTGCGACGCATATTTGAGCGCCATCGCGATCTTCTCGATGTCGGTTATAAGAGCGCTCATGCTACCGGTGCCTTGCTCTCGATCGGCGCGGCCGGTGCGAGATCGAGATTGGCGGCGCTGGCCTCGGCCGGAAGCGCGCCCGCCCCCGACAGGCGTGCGATCAGCATTTGTCCAAGATTATCGCCGAGCTCTTTAAAGAGCCCCGGCGCTTGCGCAACGAGATATTGCGCGGCCTGACGCAGAACCGCATTAGCGATGGGGATTTCGAGCACTTTGCCCTTTTCTGCGCCCTCGACGAGGGCAAAGCCCGCATCTATGGCGCGGGTCATGACCTGATCGATGTGGGCGGCGTGCAAGGCCCGCGCGATGTCGGGCCCAAGCCGCGCCGCGAGCCATGCGAGCGCAAGGCTCGCAAGCGAAATGGCCGCGGGATGCAAGGCCGCGAGAATGTCATTGATGAGCGTGCCCAAAGGGACGGTCACGATCGTGTTGCTTGCGGCATAGGCAGACGACGCGGCAAGCGTCATCGCCGCCGCAAAGAAGATGCGCGCGCGCATGGATGATCCTTTGGTGATTTGCCGCGAACCGCGCGGCACGGTGAAGGCCCCCGGCCCAGAGAGGGCCGTGGTCGCGGCACAAATCGCCGCATTCAAATCACGAGAAGCGATGCGAGGCGCGAACAGGCGCCTCGCATGGACCTATCAGGGAATGATTACTGGCCGGACGCCATGCCGTTATATTGCCCGCCGAGGCCGTCTTCCTTGCGCACGGTGTAATAAGCGACTGACATCGTGCTCATGTTGATGCAGGTGATATTGACGTCGACGCTCTCTTGGTCGCCGGTGGCGTTGTAGCCGATGACCGATTTCGGATTAAGCGTCTCGGTGCAAACGCATTGGCCAGCCCCGCGGCAGGTGAAATCCTTGGCCTCGGCGGCAAGCGGCGATAGGCCAAGCATCAGGCTGGCGATCATTATTGCTTTTTTCATTTTCAGCTCCGCTGGTGGTGTGGCTCTGCGCCTCACGAAAGTGCCGCCTGTTCGCGTGCGGCCATTTGCGCGAGAACGCGTGCGACGACGTCGGCCTTGACCACGTTCCTCCCCGGACAATCGTGATGATCGCGGCGGCACTCTTTGTGAAAATGCAGCCCGCGTACGCCAAGCTTGAAGCCATCCGGGCGCAATTCAAGCTTGCGATGTAACACTGCCAGCGCCGCGACCGTATTGTCGCGAACTTGCGCGCCTGGCCCGCTGTCAAAACTGTCCGTCGCGTAATCGCCGATCATTTCGACGCCGAGCGTCAGATGATTCCAGCACGAGACGGAGACGCCGACCTGCGTCAGATCACACAGGTTCCAAATCAAATCCTGTGCCACGAACAGGTGGACGCCGGAATGCCAGTGCAAAACGTCGCGCTCATAGTGTTTCTGCGCAACAATCCTTTGCTGGGCCGGGTGTGGCGACTCGAACCAGGTGGCGAGATTTGGCACGCCGGTATTGTGCAAAGTGACGAAGCGCGGCCGCCAATCGCGCCATGTGAGCTCTTCGACGAAAGCGGCGAAGGCGGCCGGCGTATAGCCCTTGGGTTCGGCGAGAAAGGTCATCGCAACGCCGCCAGGGCGACGACAGCGCGGCCATAATGCGTGCAGCGCGGGCCGCGCCAGACGCCGGAATTATAGGCGCTGGCCACGGCACATCAGCCATCTCGCCGGTGCAGCGCCAAAGCAAGCTTGAGATAGCGCACGCCGGCCTCGATCCCGGCCGCGCCATAAAGATTGCCGGTGACGCCGACTTGGCGTGCGGTCTGCGGCAGAACCTGCATCGCGCCACGCTCGCCCGCCGCGCCGCGCATCGCCATATGGAACCCCGATTCGAAACGCGCGATTGCAAGCGCCAGCCGCACCGGAACGCCGATCAGGCTGTCGGGAATATTGCCCTGGGTGAAATAGTCGAGCAGATACATCTGCCGGCACAGCGCGATATTCACGCTGGTGATGATCTGCTCGACCGGGCTCAAGCCATAGGCGTGATTGACGCGGAGGTTACGCGGCCGATAGATGATGTCGCGCAGCGAATAATTGACGGCGGGATAGCCTTTCAGCACCTGCTGATAGGCGACGGGATAGATTGTCGCGCCATTCTCGGCATAGGGCTGCGGCGTGCGGCCCCAATCGTCGATCACCGGCTTGATCGTCGCGCCGTCGAGCGGCAGAAGCGCCGTCAGGCGGCCGCCGCGATCGCGCTGCAGATAGAGCGTCGGCGCATCGATGACGAACAATTCTTCAAGCAGCAACCGCAACCAGTCGCCGAAAGAATGCAGGCCATCCGGCCGGGCGAAAAACTGACGCAGCGTCGCAAGGCGCGGATCGGCGCCCGGCTGCTTGTTACGCGGGCCGATGTTCCAGACGAGGCGCGCGACCTGATCCTTGCGCGTCTCGATGACGAGGCGCAGCAGATCATAGCCGTCGGCAAGGCCGCGTAAGGTATGAAACGAGACAGGCTCGTAGATGCGCGGCGTCGTCGCAAGGTTATAGCCCGAGGGATAATCCCATTGCCGGCCCGAGACCTCGGGCGGCGCCAACGGCGTGATCGGCGCCAGCGGCCCGAACCAATCGGCGCCCTGCCCCGCCGCGCCCGGCTGGCCATAGCTCACGCTCACTTCATAGGGACTGAGCGGCCAGCTCGGCTGGCCTGCGCCGCGTTCGATCATGAACATTCCTTAAGGGGGCGGAACCGCGCCGCGATGGGCCGGTTGAGTCTCATCGAGATCAGCCAAGGAGAGAGAGATGGCTTTGGCTTTTTATGACGCGACCGGATACGACGCCGCGCCGCTTTACCGGCCGGACGACACGCTGTCCGAGGAGGAAGGTACGCATGTGCGCACCTACCGGAAGTTCGTCAGCTTCGCGCGGGCAGCCGCGCTCGGCGCGCCGTTCCTGCTCGCCTTCGTGCTTTACTGGACGGTCTGAGCATCGGACCGAAAAGTGCGAAGCGGTTTTCGGACAAATCCGATGCGATGCTCAAAGCACTATTTCCGTGCGCTGGATTCGCGCCGGTAGAATTCAATGATGCCGGTGCCGTCGGCGAGCTCGAAGAGATAGGTCAGCGCCCAGATCGCTGCGTCGGCATGGTCGGGGCTGCCGGCGCCGCCATAGCCCGCCGCGGTGAAGGCGCAGAGCTGATCTTCAAGCTGGGCGAAGCGGCCGGCGTGATGCACCTGGCGTTGCGCATAGCGCACGGAGATCGGCTCGGCGCGCACCGCTTTGCCGCGGCTCGCCGTGACAAGCCGCACCGGCACATTGGGATCGGCGGCGTGGATCGTCGCGCGCACCATCTCGCCGCCGAAATTCGATTCGGCGACGATGCAATCGGCGCGATACTCATGAAACGCGGTGACGGCGCGGCGCCCCCAGACGGCGGGCGCCTCGCGGCAAGAGCGATCGGCAAGGACATAGCAATCGCCATCGGTGCCGCGCGCCGCGACGATGAGACCGATCTCGTCGGCGTTAAGATCGTCACGTCCCGCTGCGCCGGAAGGATCGACCGCAACCACGACGCTGACACGGGCCGACTCGGGAATATCCGCCGGTGCGCAGCGCGCCGTCTCGATGATCTCATAGCTCCAGAGAGCCGCTTCGAGCTCGTCGACATAGACGCCTTCATAAAAGCGCTTGCGCTGCCGCTCCGGCAGATTGGCGAGACTTTCGAGAAATTCCGGCGCGAGATTGTCGGCATTATCGACTGGGTTCAGAAAGTAGCGCGCGTAATTCTTCGGATCGGCGAGCTTCTGCATCGACGCCGGATCGCGCTTGTCGCCGAACAGAAGATTGGTCCAATGCGATTTGGCGACCGGGTTCAGATCGACATAGGCGCGCTGCTTCAAGCCGTCGACCTTTTGTGCCAACCGCGTGAAGGCGACGAGCGCCGAGCCATAAGGAATCTGCGACGCCTCGTTGAGAAAGATGCTCACATATTCGAGGCCGAGAATTTTCTCGACGCGCTCCTTGTCGTCGAGGCCGCCGATCCAGATGCGCGATTTGTTGGGCAGTTCGAAGAAACCGTCCTGGCGATGCTGTTTCAGCTTGAGCGTTGGAAAGCAGAGCTTTGCGACATTCGGCAAAGTATCGAGCGCGATCGAGGCGCGCGCCGCATTGGCGTGAAAGCGCAGGATGGCATGGCGCGAGCCCGGCGCTTTCAGCGCGCGGGCGACGATGGCGCGGACGATGAGAAAGGTCTTTCCCGAGCGTGTGCCACCGGCGAGGCAGGTATAACGTTGCGGCCCTTCGAGGAGACGGCGCGCCGCCTCCTGCCCCGGGCTGAATGACACCATGAAACATCCTTCGCGGGGAAGCCGCACAGCGATGCGGCCAAAACAAAAGGCCACCGCGTCGCGATGGCCTCAGAACGGCGTTGCAGCGGGCATAGAACCGGCGCTGCAATGCGCGTGTTATGCCTCACAATTTGTCGCGCCGTCAACGGATCGGCGACGCGTCGTTTTGCGGGTTCGTACAAGGATAGGGGCAGTCGCCATTGCGAGAAGCGATAGCGACGAAGCAATCCAGGATTCAAAAGGCGATTCTGGATTGCTTCGCTTCGCTCGCAATGGACGGTGCGTGATGCGGATTGGAAGGGAAATCAGCGCGCAGATCGGGCGCTGCAATGCGCGTGTTATCGCTCACAAATTGTCGCGCCGTCAACGGACCGTCCGCGCGCGGTTTTGCGGATTCGCACCTCTAGACGACGAAGGGAATGAACATTTTGGTGCGTTTCTTATAGTCCGCATAAAGCTGCGGGAATTGCGCCGTCATGATTTTTTCTTCGGTCCGCGCGCTCCAGACGAAATAGGCACCGAAGAGAACCAGCACGGCGATCCACCAGATGCTGACCAGCGCCGAGCCGAGCATGGCGATGAGTACGCCGCCATAGATCGGATGGCGCACGTAAGCATAGGGCCCGCTGGTGATGAGTTCGGCATCCTCTTTGAGCGACATCGGCATGCCCCAATTCCGGCCGAGTTGCACGCGCGCCCAGATCGCAAACCCGATGCCGAGCGCCGCGAGCGCTATACCGAAAGATGCAATGACGGGATTCCAGATCACATGCTCGATGCCGCGGAAGAAATGGCGGACGGCGTGGTTGCGCAGGAGGCTGAAGATAATGAGAATGAGCGAAGCGCGCACGATGGCCGAGCGCATGTTCGTGTGCGCGTAGCGCTTGGTATTGAGGGCCGCCACCAGCCAGATGACGGCAAAGGCGATCCAGATCGCCGCCAGAAGCGAGATGAAAACACGCATGCCGTGACCTCAGCCTTTCGGAAAAGGTCGCAGAGTTTAGCAGCGTTTTTCTGCGCCGATATATCGGGATTTATCGAACGTCAGCGCCCGTCATTGCGAGGCGCGATAGCGACGAAGCAATCCAGGAATAGAGGGGCGATTCTGGATTGCTTCGCTCCGCTCGCAATGACGGACTCTTCGATTTACGATGATGCGACCTCAAAACACCGGCGCATTGCGGGAGTTGAGCAGGTCGGCGAGATAGGCAAGCGCCTTGGCGCGCTTGCGATAGAACGTATGCGGCGCCCATTTCTTTTCGGTGCAGAGCCGGCGCACCGATTTGCGCCGCGCGGTGCGCAAGGCCCAAAGGCTCGTCACCAGCGCCATGCCGGAATCGACGGCGCGCAATTCGCGCAGCCAGTCGAAAGCCGCCTCCATCTCGGCAATCTCGGCCGAGCTTGGCCGCAGCACGGTGAAATTCTGCGCCGCTTGGCGCGTGCGTTTCTCGGCGTCGGAAAGTTCGGCCTGCGCCAAATGATCCGCCCATTCGAGAGAATGTTGCGGCCAATGCCCGCCCGGCTCGCGCGGACCGCGGGCGCGCGGCAGACGATCGAGCGTGACAAAAGCTTTCACCAATCGGCGCCCAACATGTTCCGGCTCCCAGCGCGCCGGGATGCCGAAATTCTCTTCATCATAAGGGCGTTCGAGCGCGTTGATCTTTTCGTCGTCCATCGCTCACGCCTCGTCGTCGAGAATATTGTCGAGAAGGTTCGGCTCGTCGGCGGCGACGAGCAGCAACAGCCGGATCAGGGCCTCGCGCGTCAGCCCGCGCTTGGCCGCCGCATCGTCGTAGCGCGCGGCCGCCTCCGGCGGCAGGCGCAGCGCCGTCGCCGAAGCATCGCGAAAGGCAAGGCCGAAGCGTTGCGCTTGCCGATGCACATTGTTCGCCGTCGAGGCGATCAGCGGGTCGTCGGCAATACGCTTGGCGCCGAACCCCTGCCCGACCAGGAAGCCGAGCCGCGCCACGCGCGCCGTCGTCCAGGATGTTTTTTCAATTGTCATGCGAAGTCCCTCCTTAAGAAGGGACTATTAGGTAATTATACCTCCATGTCAACGGTAAAATTACTTAATGCATGATCCAAAAATTCGGTCAATCTACCGTTATGGAACTTGAGGACATTCTCGCCCGCGTTGAAAGCCGTCTGCAGGCCCTGGGCCTCTCGGCGCATGCGGCTTCGCTTGCGGCCAAGAAGCCGGATGCGATCCGCAATTTGAAGCGCGCGGTGAAGAACGGCGACCGGCGCGGCATCACGACGGAGACGCTGGCGGCGCTGGCGCCGGTGCTCAAGACGAGCGCCGCCTGGCTCCTCGAAGGCGTCGGCGAGTCTGGCGCAGGCAATCAGGTCAAGGTCGTCGGCAGAATCGGCGCCGGCGCCGAGATTCTGCCGGAATATGAGCAAATTCCGGAAGATGGCCTCTATGAGATCAGCGTGCCCTTTGCCATCCCGGCGGATACGATCGCCTTTGAAGTCGAGGGCGATAGCATGTGGCCCCGCTATGATTCCGGCGATGTGATCATCTGCGGACAGCAGAGCGAGGATGCCGAAACCGTTGTCGGGCGCGAGGCGGCGGTGCGCACGCACGACGGGCGGCGCTATCTGAAACGGGTGCGGCGCGGCGCCCACGCCGGCACGTATGATCTCGAAAGCCACAATGCCGCGCCGATCCGCGGCGTCGGGATTGCCTGGGCTGCGGTCATCCAGGCGGTTGTGCGGGCCGGCCAATGGCAGCGGATCATATCCCGGAAAGACCGGAGTGTGTAAGGTAATAATACCTATATAAGGTATAATTACCTATTATAATGCGTCTTCTTACCGGAGACGCCCATGCTTTGCCTCAGCCCTCACGATCCTGCCGAAATTTTGCGCGCCCAGGCCCGCCGCAGCGCCGCCTATATGGTCAAATGCCGCGCACGCGATTACGCGCGCCGGCCGATGCAGCTCGAGATTCTTTATCCCGGCCTTGCCGCGGCGAACCCCGCGGTGCTGATCGCCGTCGCCGCGCATCTAATGGCGAACGAAAGGAAAAATCCGCGGCGCTGGTTCGGCTTCGGCGGCGAGGTCAGCGCCCTGAATGCCAAAGCCGCCCTGCTGCTCGGCCGCGCCTTGCGGCGCAGCGCGCGCTTCAAGCGTTTGAAAACGGAAGCTTAGTGCTCTTGGTCGACCGCCGGCTCCGCCATCGCCGGCGCGTCCTGGCGCGGCCGCAGCCGCACGACGACATCGACCTTGGCGATCTCATAGCCTTCCGGCGGCGCGAACTGGCTCGCGATATTGAGATTGTTGGCCGCAATGTCCGTCACGTGGCCAGAATCTTCGAAGAAATAATGGCAGTGATCGGTCGTGTTCGTATCGAAAATCGTCTTGCCGCCTTCAACCGTGAAGCTGCGGACGAGACCGACTTCGGCGAAAAGATTGAGGACGTTATAGACCGTGGCCAGCGAGGCGAACATCCGCGCCTCATGCGCCTCGGCCGCGAGCGCGTCGGCGGTGATATGGCGATTGCCCTTGCTGAACAGCAGCTTGGCAAGGCCGAGCCGCTGCCGCGTGGCGCGCAGGCCGTATTTCTCCAGCAACGGGCGGATCTGCCCCGTGCTGAGCCCCGGCCCCGAAACCAATTCCCGCGTCACAAGTCCCATCGTCCCTTAACCCCTATGCAAGCCAACAATTTAACAAAAACCGTGCCAAGAGATCAACCCTTTAACCCCACTTAAGAACTGTCCTAAAAGCCGCAAGGCCAAACCGGATTCATATAAAGACTTGTTTATATCTTTATTGCGCCAAGCGCGCCTTTGCGCTAGACCCGCCGCCGAGTTTCGAGGAGCGCTCATGACCCATCCGACCGCCGACACCGCCATCACTGATTTGGGGCTCGCCGCCTGGGGCCGCAAGGAAATCGACATCGCTGAAACGGAAATGCCGGGGCTGATGGCGACCCGCGCCGAATATGGCGCCGCCCAGCCGTTGGCCGGCGCGCGCATCGCCGGCTCCCTGCATATGACGGTGCAGACCGCCGTCCTGATCGAGACCCTGAAAGCCCTCGGCGCCGACATCCGCTGGGCCTCCTGCAACATCTATTCGACGCAGGACCATGCCGCCGCGGCGATCGCCGCCACCGGCGTTCCGGTCTTCGCCCGCAAGGGCGAGAGCCTTGTCGATTATTGGGACTATACCCATCGCATTTTCGAATGGGGCGATGGCGGCGGGCCGAACCTCATCCTCGACGATGGCGGCGATGCCACGCTGCTCATTCATCTCGGCGTGCGCGCCGAGGCGGGCGACACCGCCTTCCTCGACAAGGCGACCAATGAGGAAGAGGAAGTGCTCTTTGCCGCGATCAAGCGCCGGCTGAAGGAGAACCCCGGCTGGTACGGCCGCATCGCCGCCGGCATCAAGGGCGTCAGCGAAGAGACCACTACCGGCGTGCATCGCCTCTACATCATGCAGAAGGAGGGCAAGCTCCTCTGGCCGGCGATCAACGTCAACGATTCCGTCACCAAGTCGAAGTTCGACAATCTTTACGGCTGCCGCGAATCCCTCGTCGACGGCATCCGCCGCGGCACCGATGTGATGATGGCCGGCAAGATCGCGATGGTCGCGGGCTTCGGCGATGTCGGCAAGGGCTCAGCCGCCTCGCTGCGCAACGCCGGCTGTCGCGTGATCGTCTCGGAAGTCGATCCGATCTGCGCCCTGCAGGCGGCGATGGAGGGCTACGAGGTCGCGACCATGGAAGAAGCCGCGCCGCGCGCCGATATTTTCGTCACCTGCACCGGCAATATCGATGTGATCCGCCTCGAACATATGCGTGCGATGAAGGATCGTGCCATCGTCTGCAACATCGGCCATTTCGATTCCGAGATTCAGGTCGCGTCGCTGCGCAATTTCAAGTGGAACAACGTCAAGCCGCAGGTGGACGAGATCGAATTCTCCGACGGCAAGCGCATCATCCTTCTGTCCGAGGGCCGGCTCGTCAATCTCGGCAATGCGATGGGCCATCCCTCCTTCGTCATGTCGGCCTCCTTCACCAATCAGACCTTGGCGCAGATGGAATTGTGGACGCGGCAGGGCCAATATGGCCGCGAGGTCTATACGCTGCCCAAGCATCTCGATGAGAAAGTCGCCTCGCTGCACCTCGCCAAGGTCGGCGCGCATCTGACCAAGCTCACGCCGGAACAGGCAAATTACATCGGCGTGCCGCAGCATGGGCCCTTCAAGCCCGAGCAATACCGCTATTGATATTCAGCGTCATAGCCGGGCTTGTCCCGGCCATCCACGCCAAGACATTGCCGTATTGATGCAATGACGTAGCCGTTTCGTCGCGTGGATGCCCGGCACAAGGCCGGGCATGACGCGCTGGGACGGAAGCGACGACTTTTATCGTCTCATGCACTGAACCGCGACATGCTGTAGAGATGTGATTCGGGCTGCGCGGCAGTGATTCTCCGGGCATGAGGTCGGAATGGGCGAACGAGCACGGCGGCGGGACGGCTCAGGCGCGCAACATTCGCAAATTGCTTGGCTTTTGCCCCCGGCGGCGGCGCTCGCCCTATGCGGCGTCGCGGCCGCGGCGCAGGCGGAGCCCGGCTATCAGGCGCTGGTGCTCGAACATATGCGCGACAGCCAGGATATCGTCGGCCTGTCGCTCATCGTCGGGCTGGTGATGTTCTCGGTGGTCACGGCGCTGTTGCATCTGCGCGAAACGCGCAAATGGACCAAGCAGGACGCCGCCTATGCGCTCGAACTCAGTAATCTGCGGGCCAATCTCGATCGCGCTTTGGTTTTTCTTTCGGCCGAGCCCCAGATCATCGTCGCCTGGGGCAGCCCCGGCAACGAGGCCGAGATCGAAGGCGACCTCAGCCTCGTAACCGACCAGCCGGTCGCCCGGCGCATTCTCGGCTTTGGCTCCTGGCTGCCGCCGGATTCCGCCCAACAGCTCGACGCCTGCGTCGAAAAATTGCGGACGCGCGGCGAGGCGTTTCATTTCACCGTCGACAGCCTCGCCGGCCGCACGCTGGAGCTCGACGGACGCGCCGTGAGCGGCCGCGCCATCATGCGCATCCGCGACGTCTCCGGTGACCGGCTCGAGACGACACGGCTGCGCGAACGCCTCCTGCGCGCCTTCGGCGAGCTTGACGCCCTGCATGCTCTGCTCGATTCGACAAGCTACCCTGTCTGGCTGCGCGACCGCGGCGAGAAGCTGACCTGGGTCAATGCCGCCTATGTTCATGCCGTCGAGGCGAAGGATGCGCCCGACGCGCTGCTGCGCGGCACCGAATTGCTTGAACGCACGACGCGCGATCAGGCCATCGAAGCGCGCAAGGCCGGCACCATCTGGCGGGCGCGCGCCGCCGCGGTTGCGGCCGGCCAGCGCCGCCTGCTCGACATCGTCGATGTGCCGGTCTCGATGGGGTCGGTCGGCCTCGCCACCGACGTCTCGCAGATCGAAGCGCTGCGCGCCGACATGGACCGGCAGTCGCAAGCACATGCGGCGACGCTCGATCAGCTTTCGACGTCGGTCGCCATTTTCGATCGCCGCAAGCGGCTTGTCTTCCACAATTCCGCCTATCGCCAGCTTTGGTCGCTGTCGCCCGCTTTTCTGGATGAAAACCCGTCGGATTCCGAAATCCTCGACCGGCTACGCGCGACGCGGCTCCTGCCGGAGCAAGCCGATTTCCGCGCCTGGAAAGAAAGCCTGCTCTCCGCCTACCAGGCGCTCGAAACCAGCGAACAGGTCTGGTACCTGCCGGACGGGCGGACGCTGCGCGTCGTCACCAATCCCAATCCGCAGGGCGGCGTCACCTATCTCTTCGACGATGTCACCGAGCGCTTCCATCTCGAATCGCGTTTCAATGCATTGATGCGGGTGCAGAGCGAAACGCTCGATACGCTCAAGGAAGGCGTCGCCGTCTTCGGCACAGACGGGCGGCTCAATTTTTTCAATCCGGCCTTTGCGCAGCTTTTGCAGCTCGATCCGGCGGCGCTGCAAGACAAGCCGCATATCGACCGCGTCGGCAGCCTATGCACGATCTTCGACACGCAGGACCCGGCCTTCGCCGAAATCCGCAGCGTCGTCACCGGCCTCGGCGATCAGCGCCGTGTCTATCAAGGCCGCATCTCATGCCGCGACGGCGCCGTGCTCGATCTGACGGCGCAGCCGCTGCCGGATGGCGCGACGCTGCTAACCTTCACCGATACCACCGCGCGCGTGAACGTCGAGCGTGCGCTGACCGAGCGCAACAAAGCGCTGATGGATGCTGAGCGGCTTCGCAACGATTTCGTCCACCACGTCTCTTACGAATTGCGCTCGCCGCTCACCAATATCATCGGCTTCATCGAGCTTTTGGGCGATCCTTCGACCGGCCCACTCAATGAACGGCAGAAGCAATATGCCGGCTATGTCACGGCCTCGTCGTCGGCGCTGCTGGCCATCATCGACAACATCCTCGATCTCGCCTCGATCGATGCCGACGCGCTGGAACTGAAGCCCGAAAAGATCGACATCCGCGAAACGATCAGCCTCGCGGCGCAAGGCGTGCAGGACCGGCTCGCCGAATCCTCGATTCATTTGAAGGTCGAAGCCTCGAACGACATCGGCACCTTCGTCGCCGACGGCCAGCGCATCCGCCAGATCCTGTTCAATCTGTTGTCGAACGCCATCGGCTTCTCGCAGCCGGGTCAGACCATCGTGCTTTCGGCCTTGCGGCGCGGCGATGCGATCGTTCTCAAGGTCAGCGATCAGGGACGCGGCATTCCGCCGGATGTGATCGACGATGTCTTCAAACGCTTCAAGACCGACAGCCTCGGTTCGCGCCATCGCGGCGTGGGCCTCGGCCTTTCGATCGTGCGCGCCCTCGTCGAACTCCATGGCGGTCAGGTCGAGATCGAGTCCGCGCCGGAGCGCGGCACGATCGTAAGCTGCATCTTTCCCGGCCAGGCCGCGAACTAGCGAAGATGCCGGGATGGACAAAGGCATGGGTATCGGGTCGGATGCGATGAAAGAACGCAAAGCGATGAACGCGGCGCTTTCGATGAGGGGACATTAGGCGATGGCGGCTTCTCCGCCGCAGACCGCAACCTGGCGCATCGCGCTTCCCGACGAAGCGGCGACGGCGGCGCTTGCTGTCGAGCTTGCCCATTGGCTGCGGCCGGGCGAACTCGTCACGCTCAGCGGCGAGCTCGGCGCCGGCAAGACCGCCTTCGCGCGGGCCTTGATCCGCAGCCTCACCGGTGACGCCGGCCTCGAAGTCCCGAGCCCGACCTTCACCTTGATGCAGATCTATGACGGCTTGGATTTTCCCATCGTCCATGCCGATTTCTACCGCATCCGGTCGCCGGCAGAACTGGACGAGCTTGGTTGGGAGGAAGCGACCGAAGGCGCCCTCGTCCTCGTCGAATGGCCGGAGCGCGCCGGCGAGCGCCTCGACGCCACGCGGCTCGACGTGCGGCTCGCGCTCGACCCTTCACAAGATGCGGGCTTTCGGAGCGCCATTTTGACCGGCACCGGCCGTTTCGCGCCGCGGCTCGACATCGCCCGCGCGATCCATAATGTGCTGGCCCAATCGGGCTTCGATGATGCCGAACGCCAGTTCATGCAGGGCGATGCCTCGACCCGCGCTTACGAACGGCTCGTCAAGCCGGACGGCACGACCGCCGTGCTGATGATCGCCCCGCCCCGCCCCGACGGGCCGCCGATCCGCTTCGGCAAATCCTATGGCACGCTGGCGCGGCTCGCCGAAAACATCAAACCCTATGTCGCCATCGATAAGGGCCTGCGCGCCGAAGGATTCTCGGCGCCGGAAATCTATGCCGCCGATCTCGACGTCGGCGTCGCGGTCATCGAGGATTTCGGCAATAAAGGCGTGACCGACGGCGACACCATCGTTCCTGAACGCTATGCCGAATCGGTCGCGCTGCTGGCGCGGCTGCATCACCTCAGCCTGCCGGATACGCTGCCGATCGACGAGACGAACATTCATCGCATCCCGCCTTATGACCTCGACGCGCTGTCGATCGAGACGGAACTGCTCGTCGATTGGTATGCGCCGCATATCGCCAAGGCGTCTTTGACCTCCGGCGCCAAGGCAAGCTTCGTCAACCTGTGGCGGCACGCGCTACGCGAGATCGTTTCAGGCCCGCAGAGCTGGACGCTACGCGATTTCCATTCCCCGAACATTCTCTGGCTGCCTGAGCGCGGCGGCAGCGCCCGCATCGGCCTCATCGATTTCCAGGATTGCGTGCTCGGCCATCCGGCTTATGACGTCGTCTCGCTGCTGCAGGACGCGCGGGTCAACGTGCCGACGGAGGTGGAACTAAAGCTGCTCGGTCATTACGCCCAATTGCGCCGCATCGCCGACGCGACCTTCGATATGGCGGGCTTCGCCCGGGCCTATGCGGTGCTCGGCGCCCAGCGCGCGACCAAAATCCTCGGCATTTTCGCCCGTCTCGATAAGCGCGACCACAAGCCGCAATATCTGGTACATCTGCCACGCATTGAGGAAAATTTAGCCAAGGA
Organism: Pseudomonadota bacterium; assembly: GCA_040756295.1. Classification (GTDB taxonomy): domain Bacteria; phylum Pseudomonadota; class Alphaproteobacteria; order Rhizobiales; family Beijerinckiaceae; genus Methylovirgula. The sequence continues at coordinate 68,628 of JBFLZN010000006.1, forward strand.
TTTGGCGCATCCCTTGTTGTCCGGTCTCAAGGGCTGGTATGAGACCCACCTGCCTCAAATCTTCACGCGAGGCGCCTGAGTGGAGAGCGTGCCCACCATAGGGTGCGACGGGGTTGGCCGCGAGTTCACTTTGCCGACAAAAGCTTTCATGCCGGATAAAGCCATGGTCTTTGCTGCAGGCCTTGGCATGCGGATGCGCCCGCTGACCGAGACGGTGCCAAAGCCGCTCATCAAGGTCGGCGGCAAACCGATGATCGATCATCTGCTCGACCGTTTCGCCGCTGCCGGTGTCGGCACGGCGATCGTCAACGTGCATCACCTCGCCGATCATATCGAGGCGCATCTCGCCGGGCGCCAGGCGCCGAAGATCATCATCTCGGATGAGCGCGATCTGCTGCTCGACCAGGGCGGCGCCATCAAGAAAGTCCTGCCGCTTCTCGGCGACGCGCCGTTCTTTCTCTGCAATACCGACGCTTTCTGGGTCGAAAGCACCAAGCCCAATCTTGAACGCCTGGCGGCCACCTGGGATCCGGACGAAATGGACGTGCTGCTTCTCGTTGCCGCCACGGCGACGAGCTCCGGCGTCGATTGGCCGGGCGATTTCGTCATGGACGGCTTCGGACGGCTGACGAAGCGCGAGGAGCGCCGCGTCGCGCCTTTCGTCTATACCGGTATCGCCATCATCAAGCCGCAGCTTTTCGCCGATGCGCCGGACGGCCCCGTCCGGCTGCTGCCCTATTTCCTCAAGGCGGCGGAGACCGGCCGTTTGCACGGCCTGCGCCTCGACGGCATCTGGCTGCATGTCGGCACGCCGCACGCCATCGGCGATGCCGAGCGGCTGATCGCGCGCTCCGTGCTTTAGATAATCGCGCCTGGAGCATCGGACCGAAAAGTGCGAAGCGGTTTTCGGACAAATCCGATGCGATGAGAAAGACTTAAAAGCGCCGAGCGATTCAATTTGAAAGTCCGATGCTCTAGCGCCGCGTGACCTCGTCAAGCCAGGACAAATAGCCCGCAAAACCCTGCGCAACCGGCAGCGCGATGATTTCCGGCACCTCGTAATCGTGCAGGGCCCGGATCGCCTGCTCGACCGCGGCATAATCGGCGGCTCTGATCTTGATCAGCAGCAAGGCCTCCCACGCCGTTTCGATTTCGCCTTTCCAGCGATAGGTGCTTTCGATCGGCAGGCGCTGCACGCAGGCGGCGAGCTTTTCGGCGATGAGCGCCTCGGCGATGCGCGGCGCAGCCTCGGCGCCGCAGGCCGTCAAGACGACCGCATAATCCTGCGCGCTCATGAATAGGCCATGCGCAGATCGAGCGTGCCTTTCTTGCCGATGTGGTCGTAGGTTTCGTCGAGCCAATGTTTGGCCGACGTGCGCCCGAACTCGAAGAAACTGCTCATGAGCTGCCAGCTTGCTTCCTGCTTGGTCGCGGCATCATAGGGCCGCAGCAGGTCACCGCCATCGATGCGATGGACGAGCGGCCGGACATAATCGCCGAGCGAGAGTTTTCCGGCATCAATCAAGCGCACGACGAAATCGATGGCGCGCAATTCGCCCATCAGCGCGCCGTTGAAGGTGATCTCATCCAACCGATTTTGAATCTCGCGGGCGCTGCGCGGAATCGTATGCCGTTCGATCGGATTGATCTGGATGATGACAATGTCGGGCGCGCTCGACGCATAGAAGAAGGGGAAGAGCGCCGGATTGCCCATATAGCCGCCGTCCCAATAGGGTTCGCCGTCGATCACGACCGCCTGGAAGAGCGTCGGCAAGGTGGCAGATGCCATGACATGATCGGCGGTCAGCTCGCCGCCCTTGAAAACCCTGATCTTGCCGGTGTGAACATTGGTCGCGGCGATGAAAATCCTGAACCCGTCGAAGGCCCGCACCTTTTCGAAATCGATGGCATCGACGAGATAGTCGCGCAACGGATTCACATTGAGCGGATTGAACTGATAAGGGCTCGCAAAATGGGTGAAGAAATCGCCCCATAAAGAGGAAAACTGTCCACCCAGCGTCTGCGGCCCGAAAAACAGATCGAAAAATCGGGCTTGCGTTGGCGACAGCGCGTTTTCCGTCGAGATCGCACGCCAGAATTGCTTGAGCTTTTCGCGCGCGCCCTCGCGGCCGCCTTCCAGCCAGCCTTCGGCCATGACGACGGCGTTCATCGCCCCCGCGCTGGTGCCGCTCACCGCGGCTATGTCGAGGCGGTCGTCCTCGAGCAGATAATCGAGGACGCCCCAGGTGAATGCGCCATGCGAGCCGCCGCCTTGCAGCGCGAGATTGATCTTCTTGCGTTCGGTCATGCGCGGCGGCTCTCCCCTTCCGGCTTATTCGGCGGTCCAGCCGCCATCGATGGAAATATTGGCGCCGGTGATCTGCGCCGCCGCATCCGAGCACAGGAAGATAGCGAGCGCCGCCACCTGCTCGACGGTGACGAATTCCTTCGTCGGTTGGGCCTTGAGCAGCACGTCCTGGATGACCTGTTCACGGGTCAGGTTGCGGGCTTTCATCGTGTCGGGGATCTGCTTTTCGACGAGCGGCGTCCAGACATAGCCGGGCGAAATGCAATTGACCGTGACGCCGAACGTCGCGAGTTCCAGAGCCGCCGTCTTGGTGAGGCCGTCAATGCCGTGCTTGGCCGAGACATAGGCCGACTTGAACGGCGAGGCGACTTTCGAATGCGCCGAAGCGGTCGAAATGATACGGCCCCATTTGCGCGCCTTCATGCCCGGGATCGCTGCAGCGATCGCATGGAAGGCCGCCGAAAGATTGAGCGCGATGATCTTGTCCCAGTACTCGATCGGGAAGTTTTCGATCGGATCGACATGCTGAATGCCGGCATTGTTGATGAGGATATCGACGCTGCCGAGATCGGCCTCGGCCTGTTTCACCATGCCGCGTACCTCATCGGGCTTGGTGCCGTCGGCCGGCGAGTAGATCGATTTGACACCGAAATCCTTTTCGATGGCGGTGCGCTCTTTCTCGATCGCCTCGGCATCGCCAAAGCCATTGATGACGACATTGGCGCCTTCCGCGGCGAGGCCCCGGGCAATGGCGAGGCCGATACCGCTGGTCGAGCCCGTCACGATGGCATTGCGTGTCTTGAGCGTCATACATAACTCCTGAAATGTGGGCCGCGCCGGCGGCGTCGCGATCTCAGCCGGCACATTAGGCGAGCGGAAAGCGGGCCGAAAGGTGACGACTGTCGCCTTTGTGATCGCAGGCGGATATAATGGAAAAATGACTGCATCCCGCGTGCCGCCATCGCGGCCGAAAAAAGCCCTCACCGCCACGGCTCTGCGTAACACTTTGGCCAATGCCGAGGATCTTTGCCGCCGCGAGGGGACAAAGCTCACGCCCGGCCGCCGCCGCGTGCTCGAAATCCTCACCGAAGAGGGCCGCCCGCTCGGCGCCTATGACATGATCGAAAAGATCGCCGCGACGACGGGTAAGCATCCGGCCCCGATTTCGGTCTATCGGGCGCTCGATTTCCTGCTCGAAAGCGGCCTCGTCCACCGGCTCGCCTCGCGCAACACCTTTCTCGCTTGTGCCCACGGCCATCGGCACGCGGAGCCGGTGGTCTTTCTGATTTGCGAGACCTGCGGCTCGGTGACCGAGGCGACGTCCAAGCCGCTGCACCGGGAAATTGCCGCGCTGGGGACCGAATCCGGCTTCGCGCCGCACAATCAAGTACTTGAGATTACTGGCCTTTGCCGGTTTTGCGGGGATAAGGAGGCGCAGGCGTGAGGGTGAGCCAAGGAACGTCATCATGCGCCGCTTGACGCCTGCGGCAATTTTAAGCACCACTCCCGGCACTTATCGTCATGATCGGGTCATGCCGAAGGGCTGCTTGAAGCGTTGCCCTATGGGACGCCACTGAAGAAGGTTTCCATGTCTGAGACACTGACACGCGCCATCGATCCGTCCAATGTCCTCGCCAGCGGCCCGGCCCCGCGCCGCCACTCGGTCGGCGTCAAGATCGGCTCGGGCAAAGGCGCGATCACGGTGGGCGGCGGCGGCCCGATCATCGTCCAGTCGATGACCAACACCGACACGGCCGATGTCGCTTCGACCGTCAAGCAGGTCGCAGACCTCGCCCGCGCCGGCTCTGAGCTTGTGCGCATCACCGTCGACCGCGACGAGGCCGCTGCGGCTGTGCCCCACATCCGCGAGAAGCTCGACCGGATGGGCGTCGACGTGCCGCTCATCGGCGACTTCCACTATATCGGCCACAAGCTGCTCGCCGATCATCCGGCCTGCGCCGAAGCGCTGGCGAAATATCGCATCAATCCGGGCAATGTCGGCTTCAAGGACAAGCGCGACACGCAATTTGCCTCGATGATCGAATGCGCCATCAAGAACGGCAAGGCTGTGCGCATCGGTGCCAATTGGGGCTCGCTCGACCAGGAGTTGCTCACCCGGCTGATGGATGAGAACGCCAATTCGCCGGCGCCGCTCGATGCCAGCGCCGTGACCCGCGAGGCCATGGTGCAATCGGCCCTGCTGTCCGCCGCCCGCGCCGAGGAACTGGGCCTCGGCCGCGACCGCATCATCCTCTCGGCCAAGGTCTCCAACGTTCAGGACCTGATCACCGTCTATCGCATGGTCGGCGCGCGCAGCGACTACGCCATCCATCTCGGCCTTACCGAGGCGGGCATGGGCTCGAAAGGCATTGTCGCCTCCTCGGCCGCCTTGGGCGTGCTGCTCCAGCAGGGCATTGGCGACACGATCCGCATCTCGCTGACGCCGGAGCCCGGCGGCGACCGCACGCTCGAGGTCAAGGTCGGTCAGGAAATCCTCCAGACCATGGGCTTCCGCACCTTCGTGCCGCTCGTCGCCGCCTGTCCCGGCTGCGGCCGCACGACCTCGACCGTCTTCCAGGAACTCGCGCGCGACATCCAGGCCTATATCCGGGACGAAATGCCGGCCTGGAAGACCCGCTATCCGGGTGTCGAGGCCCTCAACGTCGCGGTGATGGGCTGCATCGTCAACGGACCGGGCGAGTCCAAGCACGCCGATATCGGCATTTCGCTGCCTGGCACCGGCGAGACGCCGGCGGCGCCCGTCTTCATCGACGGCAAGAAGGCCGTCACGCTCCGCGGCGAAGGCATTGCCGCCGAATTCAAGACGATGGTGCAGGATTATATCGAGCGCCGCTTCGGCAATGCCAAAGACGCGGCGGAATAAGGCCTCGCGGCACGTCGTTAAAATTTGATCGGAAGTTTTTGCGCACTTTTTGCGCAGGTGACAGTCTTTTGATCTCCCGCATGGGCGCCGCCGCGACTTGGAAGACTATATTAAAGCTCGACGGCAAGTATTGCGTCACGAAGCAGCCCGATCAGGGCTGCATGGAGATCAGGCAATGCGCAAGGGCTGGGCTTCTCTGACTTTCGTGGGCGCTCTGGCGCTCGGCCTCGGTTCGGCCGGCGCTGAGGCCGCGAGCAGGCATCATCATCACGCCACGCACTACAGCAGCTACCGCAATGTCGGCGGCATGTCGGTCGGTGTGATGGAGCCGGGCAAGGTCTATTCCAAATACGGGCATTATCAGGAGCTCGTCGGCGACCCGCATGGCGGCGTCGGCTTCTATCCGCTGCCCTATCAATATCGGGTCGGCGCCTGGCGCTATCATATGCGCAACGCCCCGCCGCCGTGGGCTGTCCCGCCGGTCATCGCGGCGGCGCGCGCCCAGGCTGTCGAAAATTACAGCTGGCAAATGCCGACGCCGGACTCGGCTTATTCCTACGGTGTCTATAATCCGGTCGATGGCGTCGGTTCGCCCTTCTTTGCCGGCTATTATGGCCCGGCCGGCGATGACGATGACGATGATTCCGGCTTCCCGTTCGGCCATCCTTATCCGCAGCGCTAGAGCGGGATGCGAAAAGCGCGAAGCGGTTTTCGGACAAATCCGCCGACGCTTTAAAGCCGGCGCTTAGACCAGCCCCGCGGCGATATTGATCGTCAGCGCCAGCACGGCGCTGTTGAAGAAGAAGGCGACGATGCCATGGATCGTCGCCGTGCGCCGCATGATGCGCGACGTGATGCTCACATCGGCGGTCTGGCAGGCGACGCCGATGATGAAGGAAAAATAGAAGAAATCGAGATAGTCCGGCTCCTGATCGCCGGGAAAGTGAAGACCGCCACGCGCTTTCGCCGCGGGCGAGGTTTTCGTCTCGCGCTCGCAAAAACATTCATTCGCGTAATGCAGCGCGAACATCACATGGATGAAAGCCCAGGCGCTGATCACGGTTGAGGCGGCGAGAATGAGATGGAAGGCGCGCTGCATTCCGTGCACGTCCTTGACCAGCAGCAATTGATAAAAGATCGCACCGAAGGCGGCCGTCGCGGCGATAATCGTCAGGACGAGAATGGTGACACGGCCGTCGTCCTGCGCCGCGGCGCGGCGCGCGATCGAGTGCTCCGTGGCGGAGGCAACCATGATGCCGACAGCAATGAAATAAATCAAAACCCCGGCGTTCCAGCCAAGCAGAACCCGGGTGATGGTGCGAATATCACCCGGCAGCGCAAGGCCCACCACGACGCCAAGCAGCAGGCAGATGAACAGGCGCGGCCGCGCCTGGACGACGCGGAAAGGCCAGATCAAACGGAGGCGCCGCCGCGGCGGGGGTACCGGCGCCTCGCTCAATTTTTGCGCGCGACGGCGAAGCGCGCCGCTTCCTTCAAGACCGCAGCCCTATGGGGCGGGAACGGCTCCAGCGCGCCGATCGCCTCTTGCGCCAAGGCATCGCGACGCTTGCGCGCCGCATCGAGCCCCAAGGCGGCGACGAGCGTCGCCTTGTTGCGGTCGGCATCCTTGCCGGCGCGTTTGCCGAGCGCCGCTTCGTCGGCTTCGACATCGAGAATATCGTCGGCCACCTGGAAGGCAGCGCCCAGCGCCTTGCCATAATGCGACAGCGCCGCCCGCGCCTTTTCATCGGCCCGGGCGAAGATCGCGCCGGCCTCGACCGCATAATGCAGCAGCGCGCCGGTCTTCATCGACTGCAACTGGATGACATGATCGGCGGTATGCGGCTCTTGCGAGACTTCCGCTTCAAGATCCATGACCTGGCCGCCGACCATATTGCCGATACCGGCGGCGCGGGCGAGCGCCAGGACGAGCGCGGCGCGGATCGCGGGGTCCGGATCGGTGGCGGGATCGGCGGTCACGTCGAACGCGTAAGTGAGCAGCGCATCGCCGACCAGGATGGCGGTCGCCTCGTCATAGGCTTTGTGCGTCGTCGGGCGGCCGCGGCGCAGATCGTCGTTGTCGAGCGCCGGGAGATCGTCATGCACCAGCGAATAGCAATGGATCATCTCCAGCGCCGCGCCGGCCCGCAGCACGCCTTCATGCTCGATCCCCAACAGCCGCGCGCTCTCGACGAGGAGAAAGGGCCGCAGCCTTTTGCCGCCGCCAAGGCTCGCATAGCGCACGGCACTGAGGAAATGTCCCGGCCGGACGGTTTCGCCCGGCAGCGCCTTTTCGGACAGCAAGCGGTCAAGCATATGCTCGGTGGCATCGGCCACAGAGCTGAGCCGCGCCTGAAAGTCCTCTGCCGCCGTTTCCGTCATATTGCCCCGCCTTGAACCGATTTCGGCGTTTCGCTTGCCCCATCGCGGGAGATCGGTCAAGGCTCGCGGATGGCCCGAAACGCTCAGCTTTTGCGCATATTTGGCACCGCCGCCCGCTGGGGCGCGCGGATATTATTGCTGCTTTTGCTGCTCCTCGTCGTTCTCATCGTCACCTTCCGCTTCGTCAACCCGATCTCGACCCTGATGCTGGGGCGGATGCTGCTGCACGAAAAGGTCGATCAAAAATCCATATCGCTCGACCACGTCTCGGAGGCTTTGCGCGCCGCGGTGATCACCTCGGAGGACGCGCATTTCTGCCATCACCACGGCGTCGATTGGGGCGCCATGCGCGAGGTGATCGACGAAAGCGGCATCGACGGCCCGTCGCGCGGCGCCTCGACGATCACCATGCAGGTCGCCAAGAATGTCTTCCTCTGGCCGGGCCATTCCTACATCCGCAAGGCGCTCGAAATTCCGCTGGCGCTTGTCCTCGATTTCGTCTGGCCGAAGCGGCGCATTCTGGAAGTCTATTTGAATGTCGCCGAATGGGGCGACGGCATTTTCGGCGCCGAGGCGGCGGCTAATTTCTATTTCCATGAGCCGGCCGCCGATCTCACGCTGCGCCAGGCAGCGCTGATGGCGGCCGTTCTGCCCGATCCGCATCGCCGCAACGTCTTGTCGCCGAACCGGCATGTGCTCATCCACGCCCGCGTCGTCGAAGACCGCGTCCAGGCCGGCGAAACCAATCTCGCCTGCGTGAGATGAATTCAAGATGACAATGCCAAGATGCTGATTTTATGAGATTTATATCCCCGCCGGCGAGTCGGGCGTGGAAACGCGCCGATTTTGGGATAGCCAGAACGCGAGATTGCGTGTATCAGCCCCTCAACCCATTCGCCGGCAGCTTGCCGGCCTTATTATTTCTGGAGCTGACAATGGCCGTTCCGAAGCGGAAAACCTCCCCGATGAAGCGCGGCTTCCGCCGTTCTGCCGATGCGCTGAAGGCGCCGACCTATGTCGAGGACAAGGATTCCGGCGAGCTGCGCCGCCCGCACCATATCGACCTCAAGACCGGTATGTATGGCGGCCGGCAGGTGCTGAAGCAGAAATCGACGGAAGAGTAAGCCGCGCAGATTTAGCGCGAGGCGGCATTGCTTGAATGCCGCCCGCCCTGCGGTCAGAGCATGAATTGCCCGCCGTTGACCGAGAGAGTCGCGCCGGTGATGAAACCCGCGTCCTCCGAGACGAGGAAGAGAACGCAGCGCGCGATCTCTTCGACCTTGCCAAGCCTGCCGACGGGAATCTGCGGCAGGATGGTCTTTTCCAGGACCTCCTGCGGAATCGCCTGCACCATTTCGGTGGCGATATAGCCCGGCGCGATGACGTTGACGGTGATGCCCTTCTTGGCATTCTCCTGCGCCAGCGACTTGGTGAAGCCGATGTCGCCGGCCTTCGAGGCGGCATAATTCGTCTGGCCGATCTGGCCTTTCAGTCCATTGATCGATGAGATGTTGACGATGCGGCCAAAGCCGCGCTCGCGCATGCCCTCGATCACCGGCCGCGTCATATTGAACAGCGAATTGAGATTGGTGTTGATCACGGCATACCATTGCTCCGGCTTCATCTTGTGAAGCGTCGTATCCCGGGTGATGCCGGCATTGTTGATAAGGACTTCGACGGGCCCGAGATCGGCCGCGACCTTGCCGAGGCCCGCCGCGCAAGCCTCGAAATCCGAGACATCCCATTTATAAACGGGAATGCTCGTTTCGCTTTTGAATTTGGCTGCTGCCTCATCATTGCCGGCATAGACCGCCGCAACGCGATAACCTGCCTTCGCCAAAGCTTTGCTGACGGCCGCGCCTATCCCGCGTGTGCCGCCACTCACCACCGCCACGCGTGCCATCTGTTCCCTTCCCTAGATCGACGCCAGCTTCGGCGCTTTGCTTATCAGCCGATTTTGAGAGAAATGTTTAGCTCCCGACGGCACGCGTGAACATTCTCCTTTACGCCGAATGCAGCCTTGATCGAACGCAAAGGCTTCGGCGCATCTTCTCATCCGACGCTTCAGATCACGATGATTTCGGATCGAAGCGACACGAAATCATAAACGTGATCGATTCTCATAGCTTAGAGCGGGATTTTTTGCGAAAAACCGCTGACACTTTTTCGCATCCCGCTCTAACGCTCGACAGCGAGGGCAATGCCCATGCCGCCGCCGATGCATAAAGTCGCAAGTCCCTTGTGCGCCCCGCGGCGCTGCAATTCATAAAGCAGCGTCGTCAGGATGCGCGCACCGGAGGCGCCAATCGGATGGCCGATAGCGATCGCGCCGCCATTCACGTTGACGATGGCCGGGTCCCAGCCGAGGTCTTTGTTGACCGCGAGCGCTTGCGCCGCGAAAGCCTCGTTCGCCTCGACGAGATCGAGGTCCTTGACCTTCCAGCCGGCCTTATCGAGCGCTTTGCGCGTTGCCGGAATCGGACCCGATCCCATGACCGCCGGATCGACGCCGGCGGTAGCCCAGGCCGCGATCCGCGCCAGCGGTGTCAGCCCCCGCGCCCGCGCTTCCTCCGCACTCATCAGGACCAGCGCTGCGGCGCCATCGTTGAGGCCCGAAGCATTGCCGGCGGTGACCGTGCCGTCCTTCGAGAAGGCCGGCTTCAATTTCGCAAGACCTTCGAGCGTTGTGCCGGCGCGGATATATTCGTCGCTATCGACGACGACATCGCCCTTGCGCGTCGCGACGGTGAAAGGCGTGATCTCGTCGACGAATTTGCCCGCCTTCTGCGCTGCTTCGGCCTTGTTCTGCGAACCGAGCGCGAACTTATCCTGCTCTTCGCGGCTGATCTGCCATTTCGCCGCGACGTTCTCCGCGGTGATGCCCATGTGATAATTGTTGAAGATGTCGGTGAGACCGTCCTTGATCATCGAATCGATGAATTTCACATCGCCCATCTTGGTCCCGGTACGCAGATGCGCGACATGCGGCGCGAGCGACATGTTCTCCTGACCGCCGGCGACAACGATCTTGGCGTCGTCACTGGCGATCTGCTGCATGGCAAGCGCGACGGCGCGCAGGCCGGAGCCGCAGACCTGATTGAGGCCGAAGGCGGTCTTTTCCTTCGGCACCCCAGCCTTCATCGCCGCCTGGCGCGCCGGGTTTTGCCCCTCGCCCGCCGACAGGACCTGACCGAGGATCACTTCATCGACCTCGGCCGGCTCGACTTTGGCGCGCTGCAATGCAGCGGTAATGGCGGCGGCGCCCAGCTCATGCGCCGGGATGGTTGCAAAAGCACCGCTGAAAGCGCCGACAGCGGTCCGCGCCGCACCGACGATGACGACCTCGTGCGACATCACTCACTCTCCTTGGGCAAAAGCTTCGCCGCGCGGACGCGCGGGCCTCGATACGTAAACCATTCTCAGCATTTCAGGGTTGGCGGCGTCAAGAAAATCCCGGATCGTCCTTTCGGACGATGGAATTTCAGTTTTCGCAGGGCAATAAAACGCTTATGTTGCAGTCCGCGCAGCGGTTTGCGAACGTTTGTTTGATGCTGATCTCTTTCTAGGGGTGGTTATCCAACATGGCTAACGACAAGCAGCCCACCACAATTAAGAAATATGCCAACCGTCGCCTCTACAACACCGGCACCAGCGCTTATGTGACGCTCGAAGATCTCGCCGAAATGGTGAAGAAAGGCGAGGACTTCGTCGTCTACGATGCCAAGACAGGCGAAGAGATCACCCGCTCGGTGCTGACCCAGATCATCTTCGAGCAGGAGGGCAAGAACGGCCAGAGCCTGCTGCCGATCGCGTTCCTGCGCCAGCTTATCCGCTTTTATGGCGACAGCATGCAGATGCTGGTGCCGAGCTATCTCGAATTCACGATCGACAAGCTGACGAGCGATCAGCATAAGTTCCGCGAGCAATTCGAGGCCGCACTCGGCTCCTCGCCGCTTGCCGCGCCGACCCGGCAGATGTTCGGCTCGCTCGAGGAGCAGACCCGCAAGAACATGGCGCTGTTCAGCCAGGCGCTGACCATGTTCACGCCCTTTGCGGCGGCGAAGCCTTCGGCAGAAACCGAGTCGGGTACCTCAAGCGAAGGCAAGGGCAAGGCCGACCTCGACGATATGAAGCGGCAGCTCGACGAAATGCAGAAGCGGCTGGAACAGCTCGCGCCTAAAGAATAGGCGCCTCCGCCTCATGCTCGATTTTTAGCCTCACGCAAGGCGGCGAAGGCCTCCGCGGCGGGCGCGTTCTGAAGTCCGAGGCTCTTTTGGATCTCGGGTTCCTCGACGCGCAGGAACGGGTTGGTTGCCTGCTCGAGATCGATCTGCGTCGGCAAAGTAAATTGGCCCTCGGCCCGCAGCGCCGCGACAGCCTCGGCCCGGCGGCGCAGCGTTTCGTTCTCCGGCTCGACGCTGAGGGCAAAGCGGGCATTGGCCAAGGTATATTCGTGGCCGCAATAGACCTGCGTTTCGCCCGGCAGAGCGGCAAGCTTCATCAGCGAGTGGTAGAGCACCGAAGGCGGCGTCTCGAAGGCGCGCCCGCACCCCATCGCGAACAATGTGTCGCCGGCAAAAAGCAGACGGTCGGGCGCAAACCAATAAGCGATATGGCCGCGCGTATGGCCCGGCACCGCCAGCACCTTGGCCTCATGGGTGCCGATCATGACCTTGTCGCCATCGCCCAATTCGCGGTCGAGCTCGCCGATCTTGTCGGCTTCGAGCGCCGGACCGCTCACCCGCACGTCGGGAAAGGCGGCCTTGAGGCCGGGCACGCCCTGGATGTGATCGGCATGATGGTGCGTCAGCAGGATATCGGACAGCGCCCAGCCTTTTCGTTCAAGCGCGGCGACGATCGGCGTCGCATCCGGCGCGTCGATCGCGGCGGTGGCGCCGGTCGCGGTGTCATGGAGCAAAACACAGAGATTGTCGCTGAGGCAGAGAAACTGATGGATTTGGAGGCTCATGGAATGTCTTGCCGTCCTGCCGGTTAACCGACGCGGCCAAGCCGCCGGTTACGATTTATAGCGCGAAAAAGCCTTTCCGCGAGCGGGGTCGGCATGCAAGGAAAGCGCTATGACGCTCGATATCGTCGATCTGCGCAGCTTTTACGAATCGCCCCTGGGCAAGGCGACGGAGCGCTTTCTCGGCGAGGCGATCCGCGCCCGCTTCGACAATTGCGTCGGCCAGGCGGTGCTCGGGGTCGGCTATGCCGCCCCCTATCTCGAAACGTTCCGCGGCGACGCCCTGCGCACGCTGGCCTTCATGCCGGCGGGGCAAGGCGTGGTGAACTGGCCGGCGCCGGGGCCTTCCGCCTCGGCGTTGATCGAGACCGATATGCTGCCCCTGCCCGATTCCTGCATCGATCGCGTGCTGGTCATCCATGCTCTCGAGATTGCCGAACATCCGCGCGACCTGCTCGCCGAAATTTGGCGCATTCTGACGCCGGGTGGCCGGATGCTGGCGATTGCGCCGCGCCGCGCCGGGCTCTGGGCGCAGCTCGATACGACGCCCTTCGGCAATGGCCAGCCTTATTCCCGCAGCCAGCTTCGCGATTTGATGCGCGATGCGCTGTTCTCGCCAACCTATTGGGGCGAGGCGCTTTATTTCGCCCCCTTCGAGGGCAAGATCGTGCTGCGCTCGGCGCCGCTGTTCGAAAAGGTCGGCGCCAAACTCTCCCTGCCCGGCGCCGGCGTCATTTTCGTCGAAGCGATGAAGCAGCTTTACCGGCCCGTCGGCCTGCGCCGCACCAGCCCCGCCCTCCAGCCCCTGCAGCCGGTGCTCGGCACACGCCCGGCCGGCATCGCGCCCGGCTGAGTGCCAAAATCCGCTGCAATCAGAAAGACTTAAGGCCGCCGCGGCCGCGGCGCCGGAAGCCCGAGCGATTTCGCCAGGAACAGGCCGCCGTGCAGCAGGCCATTGCCGTCGATGCCATGGCCGATCCCCGAAGCCAGATGCCATTGCACCGGAATGCCGGCTTCCGCCAATTGCTCGGCGGCGATGAACATGGCGTCGACCGGGATCACCTCGTCCTGATCGCCGTGGGCGAGCAGGATCGGCGGCACCCTGCCCATGGCGTCGCGGGCCTCTCGCAGATGCTCCGGCCCGGCCAGCAGGCCGGAATAGCCGAGGATCGCCGCGGGCGCCCGTTTCCGCCGGAGCCCGGCGTGGAGCGCGAGCATCGTCCCCTGGCTGAAGCCGACCAGCGCCAGCCGGTCGTCGCTGAGACCGTAACGCGCGAGTTCGGCATCGAGAAATTGATCGAGCCCCGGCTGCGCCCCATTGACGCCCGGCCACAGCTCGGTTTCGTCGCGCAACGACAGCGGAAACCATTGCCGGCCGACCGGCGCCTGCGCGCAGGGCTCGGGCGCATGGGGCGCGGCGAAGGCGGTCTCTGGCAGGAAATCCTGCCATTGCTGGCCGAGGGCGATGAGGTCGTTGCCGTCCGCACCATAGCCATGCAGGAAGACGACAAGCTGCTTTGCCCGCCCTTTGGGCGCAAGCCGGGGACCGTCGAGACTGGCAGCCATCCAAAATTCCACAGGCGAAAAGTCTGTTTTGCAGAAAAGTGACACGGCCGACAAGTCTTGCCGCGGCGCACCGCCATCCCATTTTCAATTTAGTGGTTTTATACTCGGCAGGCGCGCCGGCTCGGCCGGCCGCCTTTTGACGCAGCGCTGATCCCCGCCGATGACCCGATCCTATATCTCGCGCGTCTTTCGCTTCGCTCCGTCGCCGAACGGCTATCTGCATCTCGGCCACGGCTTCTCGGCGCTCCTGAACCAGGAGATGGCGATGGCGACGGGCGGCAAGCTCCTGCTGCGGATCGAGGATATCGATCTCGAGCGCTGTCGGCCGGAGTTCGAACAGGCGATCTACGACGATCTCGCCTGGCTCGGCCTCAAATGGCATGAGCCGGTGCGCCGGCAGTCGGATCATTTCGACGCCTATCGCGAGGCTGTGGCGAGCCTGCAAAAGCGCGGTCTGGTCTACCCCTGTTTCTGCTCCCGCGCCGACGTCGTCGCCGCGACCACCGAGCGGCCGGATTGGCTGCGCGACCCGGACGATTCGCCGCTCTATCCCGGCACCTGCAAGCATCTTTCGCCGGCCGAGCGCCAACGCCGTCTGAAGGCCGGCCAGCCGGCGGCCTGGCGCCTCGACATGGCCGCGGCCCTCAAGGCGGTGCGCCAGCCGATCGACTGGCGCGAATATGGCGGCGGTAGCGAGCCGCGCCGCGTCGAGGCCCGGCCCGCGCTCTGGGGCGATGCGGTGCTGGCGCGCAAGGACGTGCCGGCGAGCTATCACATCGCCGTCGTTGTCGACGACGCGCTGCAGGGCGTGACGGATGTCGTGCGCGGCGAAGATCTGCTCATGGCGACGGGTCTGCACCGCCTGCTGCAAATCCTGCTCGATCTGCCGGCGCCGGACTATCACCATCACGAACTTCTGCGCGACGCCGCTGGCCGGAAACTCTCGAAAAGCCTGCGGGCGAAATCGCTGCGCGCCTTGCGTCAGGAAGGTTTGACGCCGGCCAAGCTCAAAGCCCAATTCGGCTTGAACAAGCGCAGCTTCGCGTTCGTGCCGTAACCGCGAGGGCCTAAAGACGAGGCTGCCGGAAGCTTGCAGCGTTCTCAAGCAATTCAACAGCGCAGACGGGCTGCACTTATCGGCCTGTGGAAAAATGACCTGGTGACTAGAATGGATGACATCTTGATCAGTGCTGAAGTCGATGACGAAACGGCAAAGACGATAGAGAGCGGGCTGAACAGCTTCAATGAACTGCACAATGGTCCTAATCCAACGAAGCCGTTGTGGGTCATATGCCGGGATGATCAGGGAAACATTTCTGGAGGTCTTAAGGGTCTTACGATATGGGATTGGTTTGTGATTTCAATGTTGTGGGTAAGAGAAGAGAACAGGGGCCAAGGGATAGGAAGTAGATTGTTGGCGGAAGCCGAAGAAGCCGCGCGCAAGCGCGGATGCACGAAATTTCAGCTTGTGACAATGACCTTTCAGGCGCCAGAGTTCTACAAACGATTTGGTTATAACGAAATTGGGCGTGTGGCTGACTATCCTCCTGGCCATTCATACATATGGATGACCAAAAGTTTGCCGTCATAAGCTTTGGCCGATCCGGCTAGCCTGCATCATAAATCCGGCAGAATCGACGCCGCGTCCGTGGGTTGCTATAGCAAACGCGAGCGATGCGCCGCCCGGCGCGAGAAGAAGAAAGCGCCGCGATGACGTTTCATTACGCCCCGATCTTTCCTGCGACCAAAGACGAGACGACCTACCGTAAGCTGACCGATCAAGGCGTGCGCATCGAAAAATTCGGCGCCCGCGACATGCTCGTCGTCGAGCCCGAAGCCCTGCGGCTTCTCGCCGAGGCGGCGATGATCGACATCAACCATCTGCTGCGGCCGGGCCATCTCGCGCAGCTCGCCAAAATCCTCGACGATCCGGAAGCGACCGGCAATGATAAGTTCGTCGCTTACGATCTTTTGAAGAATGCCAATATCGCCGCGGGCGGCGTTCTGCCGATGTGCCAGGACACCGGAACCGCGATCGTCATGGGCAAGAAAGGCCGCCACGTCTTCACCGAAGGCAATGACGAGGCTGCGCTCGCCGAAGGCATCTGGAACGCCTACGAGAAGAAAAATCTGCGCTATTCGCAGCTCGCGCCGCTTTCGATGTTCGAAGAGACGAATACGAAGACCAATCTGCCGGCGCAGATCGACATCTTCAGCGATGGCGACGACGCCTATAAATTTCTATTCATGGCCAAGGGCGGTGGCTCGGCCAACAAGACATTTTTGTATCAAGGCACGCCGTCGCTCTTGACGCACGATCGGCTGATCGCCTTCCTCAAGGAAAAGATCTTGACGCTCGGCACATCGGCCTGCCCGCCCTATCATCTCGCCATCGTCATCGGCGGCACATCGGCCGAGCTCAATCTGAAGACGGTGAAGCTCGCCTCGACGCGCTATTACGACACGCTGCCGGAAACCGGCAGCAGCGAGGCGCAAGCCTTCCGCGACCGCGCGCTCGAAGAGGAGATTTTTGCGTTGACGCAAAATCTCGGCGTCGGCGCGCAATTCGGCGGCAAATATTTTTGTCATGACGTGCGCGTCATCCGCCTGCCGCGGCATGGCGCCTCGCTGCCGATCGGCCTCGGCGTCTCCTGTTCGGCCGACCGCCAGGCGCTCGGCAAGATCACCAAGGACGGCGTCTTTCTCGAAGAGCTGGAGCACGACCCGGCAAAATATCTGCCGGCCGTCGCCACGGATGATCTCAGCGGCGATGTGGTGAACATCGATCTCACCCGGCCGATGTCGGACATCCTTGCGACCTTGTCGCGCTATCCGATCAAGACGCGGCTGTCGCTCAACGGCCCGATGATCGTCGCGCGCGATCTTGCGCATGCGAAGCTGCGCGAAAAGCTTGAGCGCGGCGAACCGCTGCCGGATTATTTCAAGAACCATCCGGTCTATTACGCCGGGCCGGCGAAAACGCCGGCGGGCTATGCCTCGGGTTCCTTCGGTCCGACGACTGCGGGCCGCATGGATTCCTTCGTCGATCAGTTTCAAGCCGCCGGCGGCTCGATGGTGATGCTCGCGAAGGGCAATCGCTCCTCACAAGTGCGCGAGGCTTGCGCCAAACATGGCGGCTTCTATCTCGGCTCGATCGGCGGCGCCGCGGCGCAGCTCGCGCAGGATTGTATCACCAAGGTCGAAGTCCTCGCCTATCCGGAGCTTGGCATGGAAGCCATCTGGCGAATCGAAGTGAAAGATTTTCCCGCTTTCATCGTCATCGACGACAAGGGCAATGACTTCTTCAAGGAACTTAATCTCGGCTGAGACATTGCGTTGATGTGCGGTTCTGCACCGCAAGCACGCCTGATCTTTTGCACATGGGGCGTCCCGTTTTATTTCGACGCTGAGATCGAGCTTCGAAATTTGTGCGGGAGATACTTGGCCCTGGGCTAGATTGACCCGCCTGTATTGGCGTGCTTCGATCTAAGCCTCGTTTCATCGAGCAGGGGGATTTATGCCTCGTTCTAAACTATCACTTCTCGCGATCGTACCACTTGTGGCAAGTACGCTCGCTGTCTCGGAGCCGGTGCAAGCGCAAGACGCCGGTGCCGTGGCGGCGGGCATTATCGGCGGCATCGCCGGCGCCTTCGCCTTCGGCGGCCGCAATTACTGCTGGTATGACAACGGCTGGAACGGCCCGGGTTGGTACTGGTGCGGCTATGCTTACAATTACGGCGCCGGTTGGGGTGGCCCTGTCGGCTGGCATGGGTGGCGCTGGCGCGGCGGCTACGCGCCTGGCTATCGCCACGGATGGCGGCCGAATCCCGGTTGGCACGGTGGTGGCGGCCGGCCCGGTGGCGGTGGCTGGCACGGCGGCGGTGGACGCCCCGGTGGTGGCGGCTGGCATGGCGGCGGCGGACGTCCGGGCGGCGGTGGTGGCCGGCCTGGTGGCGGCGGCCATGGCGGTGGTGGTCATGGCGGTGGCGGCGGCCACGGCGCCCGTCATTAAGCGCTAAGCCTCGGATCACTCAATCAATTCACGGCCGGGCCCTCGCCCGGCCGTTGCTTTAATAAGCGATCTTGACGACCTCCAGCCGGTCGATGCCCTTCGGCGTCCGGACTTCGACCTCGTCGCCCTCCTCGGCTTTGAGCAACGCCCGGGCGACCGGCGAAATCCAGCTGATTTCGCTCAATTCCGTGCGCGCTTCGTCGATGCCGACGATGCGGACGGTCTTCTCGTCGCCCTCGCCGTTCACATAAGTCACCGTCGCGCCAAAGAAGACGTGCGACTTGTCCTTCTGCTTCTTCGGATCGACGACCTCGGCGCTTTCGATACGCTTCAGCAGGAAACGCATCCGCCGGTCGATCTCACGCAGGCGCCGCTTGCCGTAGATGTAATCGCCATTCTCCGAACGATCGCCATTGCCGGCCGCCCAGGCAACGGTCTCGACGATCTTCGGCCGCTCGTCCTGCTGCAGGTGGCGGAACTCGTCGCGCAGCCGCTGCAGCCCTTCCGGGGTCATGTAGTTCGTGACGCCGCCGGGCAGATCGGCCGCTTCGTCCTCGAATTCAACCTCGGAATCGTCTTCCTTCGTAAAAGCTTTGCTCATCTTCGGATAGTTGGCACAAATCCGGGCTCTGACAAGGGCTTGGCCTTTTCTGGACTTCGCCGCGCCCGCGTGGCAAAAGCGCCGCTCCGCATCCCAAGTAAAGACCATGTCCGACATCGCCGCGCTCGAACAAGACATCCTCGCCGCCATCGCCGCCGCGCCCGACGAACCGGCGCTCGAAGCAGTGCGGGTGGCCGCCCTCGGCAAGAAAGGCTCGATCTCGGCCCTCCTCGCCGGCCTCGGCAAAATGGCGCCCGAGGAGCGCAAGACGCAGGGCGCGGTCATCAATGTGGTCAAAGACCGGGTGAGCGCCGCGCTCGCCGAGCGCCGCAGCGTCCTCAAGGAAGCCGCGCTCGAACTGCGGCTCGCCAACGAGACGCTCGACGTCACCCTGCCGGCGCGCACCAGCCCGCTCGACCTTGGCCGCGTGCATCCGAT
Source organism: Pseudomonadota bacterium (assembly GCA_040756295.1). Classification (GTDB taxonomy): domain Bacteria; phylum Pseudomonadota; class Alphaproteobacteria; order Rhizobiales; family Beijerinckiaceae; genus Methylovirgula. The sequence continues at coordinate 87,785 of JBFLZN010000006.1, forward strand.
CTCGCAGGTCATGGATGAACTTGCGGCGATCTTCGCCGATCTCGGCTTTGCCATTGCCGAAGGGCCGGACATCGAGACCGACGATTACAATTTTACCAAGCTGAATTTTCAGCCGGACCATCCGGCCCGCGAGATGCACGACACGTTCTTCCTGAAGCCGGACGCCTCAGGCGAGCGCAAATTGTTGCGCACGCATACGAGCCCGGTGCAGGTGCGCACGATGTTGACGCAGCGTCCGCCGATCCGTGTCATTTGTCCCGGCCGCACCTATCGCTGCGATTCCGACCAGACGCATACGCCGATGTTCCATCAGGTCGAAGGCCTGGTCATCGACAAGCAAGCCCATCTCGGCAATCTCAAATGGGTGCTGAACGAGTTCTGCAAGGCTTTCTTCGAAGTGCCCAATGTCACGATGCGCTTCCGGCCAAGCTATTTTCCGTTCACCGAGCCGTCGATGGAAGTCGATATCCAATGCGCGCGCAAGGCGGGCGAGATCCGCTTCGGCGAGGGCGAGGATTGGCTCGAAATTCTCGGCTGCGGCATGGTGCATCCGAATGTGCTGAGGAATTGCGGCCTCGATCCGAATGTCTATCAGGGCTTTGCCTGGGGCATCGGCATCGATCGCATTGCCATGCTCAAATACGGCATGCCGGACTTGCGCGCCTTCTTTGATGCCGATGTCCGCTGGCTGCAGCATTATGGCTTCCGGCCGCTCGACATCCCGACGCTGCTCGCGGGACTGAGCAATTAACCGCGGCGCGGCTAAAAATCGCTGATAAGGCCCTTCACTTCCCAGTCGCCATAGCGGACCGGATCTGGGCCGTCACGGCCGCCAATCTCCCGCGGGCGGGCGCTTTCGCCCTTCGCCGCGCGCCGTGCTGCGGCCTCGGCGAGCGCGCGTTGCGCCGCCGCGCTCAGCTTACGCACTTGACCTTGGGCCTCAGCCGCCTTTTCGTCCTGCATCCTCATTCCTTCCGCGCACCGAAACCGGAGAGAGGTTCTCAAATCCACCAAAGTGGCAGAACTATAACCTCAGCATGGCGTCTGATTTCCGACACAAGCCGCGGCAATGGTGGCCCTGTCGAATCACACACGGCGATGCGTCTGCGCACGCTCCACCAGCGATGCGCGGATATACTGGAGTTTCAACCCGATTAAGACTGTTCTCGCCGGGAAAGTCATGCAACTTTTTTCGAATATGCTCTAAAGGCATTCTTGATGAAGAAGCCGCCGCGCCTTGCTGCCGCCGACCTCGCCAAGCAGGAAGCCGTCAAAGTTCCCGGTCTCACGGCGCGTATCGCCGCAGCCGCGATTTTGCGCGATGTGATCGTCAGCGGCCATACGCTTGATGAAATCTTCGCCGCACCCCTGGGCCTGTCGCGGCTCGGCGGTCTCGCGCCGCGCGACATTGCGCTCACCCGCTCGATCGTCACCGCCGCGCTGCGCCGGCTCGGCACGATCCGCCTCGCGCTTACAGCCCTGCTCGACAATGGCTTTCCACGCACGGCGCCGCAGCTTGAATGGGTCCTGACGGTCGCCGCCGCGCAAATCCTGTTTCTCGACGTGCCCGATCATGCGGCCGTTGATCTCGCGGTGCGGATGACGCGGCTTGATCCGAAAAGTGCGCCCTACGCCGCGCTCGTCAATGGCGTCGCCCGCAATCTTGCACGCCGGCGCGACGAATTCCTTGGCACGGGCACGGCGCTTGATGTCGACACGCCGGCCTGGCTCGCCGCGCGCTGGCGTAAGACCTATGGCGAGGACATGGCGCAAGCGATCGCGGCCGCCAACCGGCTTGAGCCGACATTGGATGTCAGCGTCAAATCCGATCCGGCGCATTGGGTCGAAAAACTCGACGCCGTGCTGCTCCCGACGGGCTCGGTGCGGCTTAAGACCCATACCCCCGTGCATGAGTTGCCCGGCTATGATGACGGTGCCTGGTGGGTGCAGGATGCCGCCGCGGCGCTGCCGGCGCAGCTTCTGCAGGTCGCGCCCGGTTTTCATGTCGGCGACCTTTGTTCGGCGCCGGGCGGCAAGGCCGCGCAACTCGCGGCGCGCGGTGCGCGCGTCACCGCGGTCGACCGCTCCGCCGAGCGGCTGAAGGTCCTTGCCACGAATTTTCAGCGCCTTCAGCTCGAAGCCGAGATCGTCGTCGCCGATGTGACGACGCTCAATGGCTACGCTTTCGACGCCGTTCTGCTCGATGCGCCCTGTTCCGGCACCGGCACCATCCGCCGCCACCCCGACATCGCCTGGACCAAAAAGACCGGCGACGTCGCCAAGCTCGCGACGCTGCAAACCAAGATGCTCGACAAAGCCTTCGAGCTCGTCAGGCCTGGCGGCACGCTGATCTATTGCGTCTGTTCCATCGAGCCCGAGGAAGGCGAACAGCAGATCGCCAATCTCCTGCGCCGCAATCCCGACGTCAGCCGCGCCCCGATTGCCGCGGCGGACGTCGGCGGCCAATCCGACTTCATCAATGCGCAAGGCGAATTGCGCACGCTACAGCCCTATCTGCCCTCGGACGACCCGCGTCTTTCCGGGATCGACGGCTTCTTCGCCGCAAGACTTGTGCGTCGTGCCTAGTTCTGCGGCAGTCATGTCTAGACCAGGCAAGCATTTTAGCCGAAATTGATTCATCGCCGGCAGGCGCAAGAGCCGGCGGATGGATGCCCAAACGCGTGAGCCTGAAAGAGAAGTTTCATATTGGCCGCCGGATCGCCGGACGCGGGGGCCGCTTTGCGCGGCGCACCCTCACAGCGCCTTTCGCCGCGCTCGCCACCCTCCGCGCCAGCGCGCCGGAACGGCTGTTGATCGCGCCGCAGGATCTGCGCACGACCGATGCGACCATCGCCAGTGAAATCTATTCCGGCTATTTTGCGCTCGCTGGCAAGGTCGTAAACCTGCGCGGCGTTTCGCCGTTCGACGCCGTCGCACCATCGGTGAACTGGGCCCGGGCGCTCGCGAGCTTCGGTTGGCTGCGCCATTTGCGCGCGGCAGATACGGCCTTGGCGCGCGCCAATGCGCGGGCGCTTGTCAGCGATTTTCTCAACCGGAGTGAAAAGCCGGATCATTCTGGAGAATGCCGACCGCGCCTTTTATCGCCGCTTCATGCGCGCGCTGATGCGGCTGCAATATTTCCTCGAACGGCAGATCGCGATCGGCCGTATCAACGGCGAAGAGCGGCTTTTTGCCGCCATCAGCCTGGCCGAACTCGGTCTCTGCGCCCAGGTCAGCAACCGCTTCCAGCGGCGCAGCACGCGACTGCTCGCCAATGAACTGACACGGCAGATCCGTCCCGACGGCGGCCACGTCAGCCGCAGCGCCGATACGCTCGTTCGCCTGCTGCTCGATCTTCTGCCGCTGCGGCAGGCCTATGCGGCGCGCGCCGTGCCGGCACCATCGGAGCTTCTCAACGCGATCGATCGGATGTTACCGATGTTGCGGCTGATGCTGCATGGCGACGGTTCGCTGGCTTTGTTCAACGGCATGGGGATAACGCCGGTCGATGCGCTCGCCACCGTGCTCGCCTACGAGGACGCGCGCGCCAAGCCGTTGATCAACGCACCTTATAGCGGCTACCAGCGCGTCGAGGCCGATGACAGCGTCCTGATCGTCGACAGCGGCCGCCCGCCGCCGCCGGAATTTTCGACGCGCGCACACGCGGGAGCATTGTCCTTCGAGTTTTCGGTCGGGCCACAGCGGCTGATCGTCAATTGCGGCGCGCCGGAGAGCGAGCTCGCCGCGGCGCGCGGCGCGGCGCGGACGACCGCCGCCCATTCGACGCTGATTGTCGACGACACCTCGTCATGTCGTTTTGCCGCTGGTGAAGGGCTTGAGAAATGGCTTGGCGATGAGATCATTTCCGGTCCGCGCGAGGTTCATGTCGAACGCCAGGTGAAGCCCGGAAAGACGCGGCTCGTCCTGTCCCACGACGGCTATAAGACGCGCTTCGGATTGGTGCACGAGCGGCGGCTGACCATCAGCGCCGACGGCCTGCGGCTCGACGGCAACGACCGGCTCACATCCGTCGTCAAGAAATCGAAAAGCTCTCCGTTTGCAATCCGCTTCCACATCCATCCGAACGTGCAAGTCTATGGCGTTCTCGAAGGCCGTGCGGCGCTGCTCGATCTGCCGGACGGCACCCGCTGGATTTTCAGCGCGGGGGACGAACCCGTCGAAATCGAAGAGAGCATTTTCTTCGCCGTGCCGGACGGATCGCGCGCCAGCCAGCAACTGGTGATCTATCGTGCCGCCGAGCAAGAGCCGTCGGTCGCCTGGAGCTTGCGGGCCTTTATGGCGAAAGACGACGAGGACGACGCATAATCAGAGGGATTCGAGGAAAGTGAGCAGCTCTCCTGCCAGACGCTTTCGCAACTCCGGCAGGAGATCGAGTTATGCTACGTTCTGGAGTCGGACCTCGCCGTTGTGCAGGAAGCACGCTTTAGTGAAGAACCCGAGGTCAATAGGGTTGGGCAATCGAATGTCCTGGACATCCGGCAGGGGTTTGCCGGCTAGGTCAAACGAGCGATCGATCTGCGAGATAAACCCCAACACGACTCCATTGTCGCGAGCGAAGCTGCGAAGGGCGCGCATCTGATCCGAAAGCGGTGGCTTGCTTCGCTGCTGGTCGAGGATTTGCAGATAGTCTATGACGGCGACTGTTCCTCGGGCTGAACCGGAAAGATGGTCAATGATGTAGTCAGCGCTGATTTCGTCCGAGGTCACAATTTCCAGGTGATCGCCAAGGCCGTGCGCGTTCCCGCCAAGTGAGTGGAGGCGCTGCCTCGTCTCCTGCTCTGTGTACTCCAGTGTGAAGAAGACCGCTTTTCGATCCTCGCGGACTGCATCAAGCAAAAGCTGAAGTCCAAGAAGCGTCTTGCCGTGACCTGGACGAGCGCCCAGCAACAACATATCCCCGTGCATGAGCCGAGACAGCACTGCTTTCGATGGTGAGTTCATTGCGAATTGGGACGAAAGCAGGCTCCATCCAGCAAAACCCTCCTCACGCGCGATGCGATCCAACGCTTCGTGCACGGCGATTTTCTCGTTACGAACCAGCAGTTTAGCTCGACGTTTAAGTTGGTAGATCGGGGCGGACAGTCGCATCGAAGAACCTCCATTCCGAGCTGGAAACGCAATCCCTCCTTATGCGAACGCTCGAACAGATGGTTCGATGATCTCATTGCCCCGTATGTAAGATACTTCCCCGGTTGGAGGGGGGAGGCGCGGGCCAAGCCAGTTTTCGGAGATTAGTGGGGGCAGCGAGTCGGAGCAAGTGCGATAATGGCAATGAACGAGATTGAGGGTTAGGCCCGCGTTGCCGCGACCCAGGCGCGGGTGCGCGCTTCCGGATCGGCATTGAGCGTCACGTCGGTGACAACCGAGACGATATCGGCGCCCGCCGCAAAGACGCCCGCCGCCCGCTCCAGCGTAATGCCGCCGATCGCAACGAGGGGCGTAGCGCCGATCTTCGACTTCCATTCGCCGATGCGATCGAGGCCTTGCGGCGCGAAGGCCATCGCCTTCAGGCGCGTCGGATAGATCGGCCCAAGCGCGATGTAATCGGGTTTCAAGGCGAGCGCGCGGGCAAGCTCGGTCTCGTCATGCGTCGAAATTCCGAGCTTGATATTGGCGCCGCGGATCGCGTCGAGATCGGCCGTCTCGAGATCGTCCTGCCCCAGATGCACATAGGTGCAAGAGAGGTCGATCGCCTCACGCCAATAATCGTTGACGACAAGCTGCGCGCCGGCGGCGAGGCAGAGCGTCCGTGCCGTCCTGATCTCGCGCCTGACGTCTTCGATCGAGCGATCCTTGACACGCAATTGCACGTGCTTGATGCCGCACGGCAGCAACCGCGCGACCCAGGCGGCGCTGTCGACGATGGGATAAAAGCGGTCAAGCACGTTTGGGCAGATCGGAAAAGGCGCGGCCGATTTGCGGCGTCGATGGCTCGGCCATGTCGCGCGGCAGGATCGGATCGGCGCTATAAGCCAACCGGCCGGCTTCGATGCCGAGCGCGAAAGCACGCGCCATCGTCACGGGGTCGCCGGCTTTGGCCACCGCGGTATTGAGCAGAATGGCATCGTAGCCGAGTTCCATCGCCGCTGCGGCATGTGCGGGCGTGCCGATGCCGGCATCGATGATCAGCGGCGTCGCGGGGAAATTTTTGCGCAAGGCCTGCAAGCCAAAGACATTGTTCAATCCGCGTCCCGAGCCGATCGGCGCGCCCCATGGCATGAGCACTTCGCAACCGGCGCCGACGAGCCGTTCGGCGACGCGCAAATCCTCCGTCGTATAAGGAAAGACCTTGAACCCCGCGCGCACCAGAATCTCGGCGGCCTCGACAAGGCCGAAGACATCCGGCTGCAGCAGATCGTCGTCCCCGATGACTTCGAGCTTGATCCAATCGGTCGCGAAAACCTCGCGCGCCATTTCGGCCGTCGTCACCGCCTCCTTGACGCTGCGGCACCCGGCCGTATTGGGCAGCACGCGGACGCCAAGTTCGCGGATCAAGGTCCAGAAACTTTCGCCGGCACGGTTGGCGCCCGCTTCACGGCGCAGCGACACGGTCACGACCTCGGCACCGGAGGCTTTCACCGCTGCGGCCAGAACCGCGGGCGAGGGATATTGCGCCGTGCCGAGCAAAAGGCGCGAGCCCAGCGTAGTGTCGTAGACTTTGAAAGGGACATCCCGCATCGCCGTCAGCCTCCTTGCCGCGGCACGAGAATCTCAACCGCATCGCCTGGTTTGAGGGGCGTCGCCGGCCGGTCGGTGGCGCGCACAAACGTCTGGTTCACCGCGGTTGCGACGAGTTTATCGTGATAGTCGAGTTCGGCAAGCAGCGCCGCGAGCGTCGTCGCCGCGACCTCATGCGCTTTGCCGTTGACGTGGATTTGCATCCATCACCTCCGGGAAAGTTTCGTCTTTAAGGGCCACGGCGACGGCGCGGCGCGCCAAGGCGGGCGCCAGCAAAAAGCCGTGACGATAAAGGCCGTTGATGAAGATCGTCCGGCCCTCGCGCCGGATGCGCGGCATGTTGTCGGGAAAAGCCGGCCGCAGATCGGCCCCGGTTTCGACAATCCCGGCTTCGCCGAAGGCCGGATGCAACGCATAAACCGCGCTCAAAAGCTCGAGCATCGAGCGCGCTGTGACGCGCGGGCGCTCCTCGTTTTCGATCGCGGTCGCGCCGACCATGAAGCGCCCGTCGCCGCGCGGCACGACATAGACCGGATGGCGCGGATGCAGCAATTGCACCGGCCGCTCAAACGACACTTCGTCGGTTTTGACAACAAGCATCTCGCCTTTGACGCCACGCAGATCGGCGAGTTCGCGCTTCGCGGCGAAACCCCGGCAATCGATGATCCAATCGGCCGGCTCCGTTGCATCCTCCGCCGTGGTGTTGAAGCGAAAGCTCACTTGCGCGAAGCCGCGCAGCCGCTGCGCCAGTTTCTCGATCGCGTCGCGCGGATCGAGATGCGCCTCGCCGGGAAAGAACAGGGCGCGATCGAAACGGCCGCCGAGATGCGGCTCGCACATCGCAAGCTGATCGGCATCGAGCCATTCGAACCCGGAGGTGCGGCGCGAAAAACGCAGAAGATCGGCGCGGTCGCGCGCCGGCGCGACGAGCAGGCTGCCGTTGATCTTGGCGAGCTTCAGCGTCTCGCTCCAGAAAGCGCGGCCTTCGAGGCCCCATTCGATGACGAGCGGCGGCGCGCTCTCGGCCTCGCACCAAGGTGCGAGCATGCCGCCGGCGAAATGCGAACAGCCAAGGCCCGGCGCCGCTTGGCGCTCGACGATCTCGACCGTCTGGCCCGCGGCGGCGAATTCATAAGCCGCCGTCAGCCCGGCCACGCCAGCGCCAAGAATGCGGATTTTCTGCGGAGATCTGCTCATGACCATCCCTACGCCAGTGCGAACTGGATCAGGTTCGAAGGGTCGCCGGGCCGCTTCTTCAGCGCTGCCAGCCTCTCAGCCCCCTGGCGGGGATCCCCTAGGTACGTGTCTTAGATAGGGCTTTCGGGCGGGACAGGTCAAGGTGCCGGACAGCACGGTTTTTATCGCCCGCCGGACGCGCTAGAATGGCGAAACCGCCAAAGGCCAAGGGAGACTTGCGATGTCGAAAGAGACCGCGACGCTCGAACGTCCCGTTTGCAGAGTCCTGCGCGCGCAAGAGCCGTTCATCGGCAAGCAAGGCTTGTCCTATGCGCCTGCGGTTTCGGCCGAAACCGTGCACGCGTCGGCCATTCACATGCAATTGCTCACCATTCCGCCGGGCGGCCGCGCCAAAGCGCATAAGCACGAGGCGCATGAAACGGCGATCTATATCCTGAGCGGCCGCAGCGCGATGTATTATGGCGACCGGCTGGAGCATCACGCGATCGCCGAAGCTGGCGATTTCGTCTACATCCCGGCCAATGTGCCGCATCTGCCCTATAATCTGAGCCAGACGGAGCCCTGCACCGCGGTCATCGCGCGCACCGATCCAAACGAGCAGGAAAGCGTCGTGCTCATGCCGGAGCTCGACGACATTCACAAGTAACGCCGGCCGCGCGGCGGCCGACGCACTTCACCTCACGCCCATTCGCCTCGGCGGAACACTGGCACGCGCGCGCCGTCGGGCTTGATGCCGTCGATATTGATCTTGTCCGAGCCGATCATCCAATCGATATGGATGAGGCTCTTGTTGCCGCCCTGCGCCTCGATCTCTTCCGGCGAAAGCTTGTCGCCGTTCACAAAGCACTTCGCATAGCATTGACCGAGCGCGATATGGCAGGCGGCGTTCTCGTCGAACAAAGTGTTGAAGAACAGGAGGCCGCTCGCCGAAATCGGCGAGGAGTGCGGCACCAGTGCGACTTCGCCCAGGCGGCGGGCGCCCTCGTCCGTCTCCAGCACTTTGCGCAACACGTCCTGGCCGTGCGCCGCCGTCGCCTCGACGATGCGGCCCGCCTCGAAACGCACCGCGATCCGGTCGATCAGCGTGCCTTGATAGGAGAGCGGCTTGGTGCTGACGACATGGCCTTCGACGCGATGCGCATGCGGCGTCGTGAAGACTTCCTCGGTCGGAATATTGGGATTGCAGATCACGCCGTTTTTCGCGGTCGAGGCGCCGCCTTCCCATTCGTGGCCGTCGGCGAGGCCGATCGTAAGGTCGGTGCCAGGCCCGGTATAATGCAGGGCGGTGAAGCGATGGCCGTTCAGCCATTGGGTGCGGCTGCGCAGCGCCGCATTATGCGCCGCCCAGGCCGCCACCGGATCGGCGGTATCGACGCGCGACGCGGCGAAGATCGCGTCACCGAGCTTTGCCACTGCAACATCCGGCTCGTCATGCGGGAAAACCTGATGCGCCCAGGCGGCGCCGGGATAAGCCACGATGTTCCAATTGATGTCGAAGCCGGCGATCTTTTCCAGCGCCGGCTTATAGGCGAGCGAATTGGCCTTGTTGGCGCGCGCGACCTTGGCCGGGTCTTCGCTCGAAAGCAGCATCGGATTGTCGCCGACGATCGCAAGCCGCGCCGTATTCGCGGCAAACGCTTTGCCGACGCCCTCGTAGAGCCAGCCCGGCGCGCGGTCGAAGCTCGCGTCCTGGGCGAAACGGAAGCGCGCCAGCGTGATCTCCTCATCGGAGAGAATCGGCGTCACCAGACCGGCGCCAGCCTTATAGGCATGTTCGGCAATGCGGCGCACCAGAGGCAGGGCCGTGACGGGCGCCGTGAGAAAAACGTCCTGCCCCGGTTGCAGATTCAAGCCGACCTTGATCGCAACTTCGGCAAGCTTGTCGAGTTTCGCCGGATCGACGGCGGCGGCGATGTTTCGCTCATGCGTTGTCATTGGCATCCGCTGGGGTTCGAGAAGAGATCGGCGGCGCTAGGCCGCGAGCAGGCTTTCGAAGAGCGCCCGTCCGTCGGTGCCGCCGACGAGCGGGTCGATCAGATTTTCAGGATGCGGCATCAGCCCGAGCACATTGAACGTCTCGGAATAGATGCCGGCAATGTCATTGACGGAACCATTCGGATTGGCGGCGCCGCCGACGAGGCCGACATCGTCGCAATAGCGGAACGCGACGCGGCCCTCGCCTTCGAGCCGCGCCAGCGTCTCGGCATCGGCGGTGTAATTGCCCTCGCCGTGCGCGATGGCGACTTTGATCACCTGGAACTTTTCATACTGCGCGGTGAACGGCGTGTCGGTGCGCTCGACGCGCAGGTGCTGCATATGGCAGGCAAAGCGCAGGTTCTCATTGCGCATGAGGACGCCGGGCAGAAGCCCCGCCTCGCAAGCAATCTGGAAGCCATTGCAGATGCCGAGCACGCGGCCGCCACGCGCCGCATGGGTGCGCACCGCATCCATCACCGGCGAGCGCGCCGCAATGGCGCCGCAGCGCAAGTAATCGCCGTAGGAAAAGCCGCCCGGCAGGACCACGAGATCGGTCCCCGCCGGCAATTTGTGCTCGCCATGCCAGACGATGGTGGGCGCCCGGCCGGTGACGCTCGCCAAAGCACGAAACACATCGCCTTCGCGATTGGAGCCGGGAAAAAGGATGATCGCGGCGCGCAATGAAACCTCAGGCGAGTTCGATGCGATAATTTTCGACGATGGTGTTGGCGAGCAATTTCTCGCACGCCGTCTTGAGCAAATCCTGCGCTTTGGCGCGGTCCTGTTCGACGAGCTCGATCTCGAAAATCTTGCCTTGGCGGACGCTTTCGACGCCAGCGATGTCGAGGAGTTTCAGCGCGCCTTCGATGGCTTTGCCCTGCGGATCGAGCAGACCTTGCTTCAAGGTGACGATAATATTGGCTTTCAAGACAAGATCCCCTGACCCACGCCCCATCCGTTAAGTATATGGGCAGGACGCACCAAAACAAAACCCCGCCGTTTGAGCGGCGGGGCCTGTCGCCTCAACAAGGCTGAACCTTCACGATTGCACGAGCTTAGGCCCGCTCGCCCGCGGCTGTTCGTTGTCCTGCAAAATGCCGAGCCGGCGCGCAACCTCCGTATAAGCCTCGACGAGGCCGCCCATATCGCGGCGGAAGCGGTCCTTATCGAGCTTGTCGTTCGACTTGATGTCCCACAGCCGGCACGAATCGGGGGAGATTTCGTCGGCGACGACGATGCGCATCGAATCGCCTTCCCAAAGCCGTCCGCATTCCATCTTGAAATCGACAAGGCGGATGCCGACGCCGAGAAATAGCCCGGTGAGGAAATCGTTGACGCGAATGGCCAGCGCCATGATGTCGTCGATCTCCTGCGGCGTCGCCCAGCCGAAGGCGGTGATGTGCTCCTCCGACACCATCGGGTCGTTGAGCTCATCGTTCTTGTAATAGAACTCGATGATCGAGCGCGGCAATTGCGTGCCTTCCTCGAGGCCGAGACGGGTCGACAGCGAGCCCGCCGCAACATTGCGCACGACGACTTCGAGCGGCACGATCTCGACTTCGCGGATCAATTGCTCGCGCATATTGAGCCGGCGGATGAAGTGCGTCGGCACGCCGATATCGTTGAGATTCTGGAAGACGAACTCGGAAATCCGGTTGTTGAGGACGCCCTTGCCGTCGATGACCTCATGCTTCTTGGCATTGAAGGCCGTGGCGTCGTCCTTGAAATGCTGGATAAGCGTACCCGGCTCGGGTCCCTCATACAGGACCTTGGCCTTGCCCTCGTAAATGCGGCGGCGGCGATTCATGGGAATTAACCGTGGCTTGAGGTGATCCATGGGATGGCCCTGGCTCCTTTGAGGAATGTCCCGGTCTGGCTTTTGGCAATCAAGACCGGGCAAGCGGTATGTGGCGGTGCGGCGCCGCGGGTCCGGGGACGGTCCTAGCTTTTTCGGCCGTTCAACACAAGCGGATCGCGGGCCCGCGGCCCGTTAAAGCATGGCCAAAGCTTAACCTTTGCTTTCGCCGTTCCTTGCCAGATTTCAATACCTTGACGGCAGCACGCCCGAGTCCGGATGACCGAACGGGCGAACCCAGCCCTTCCTATATGGTAACCCCGGGGCCGCAAGGAAATAGGCCGGCCCATTGGCGTGAAACTGGCGGGATGGCCTATGGCGAGAGGGAATATTCCGGGCTAGGTTTCGGGGGCTTTCCAGCAAGATCCGGTGAGGCGGCGATGACCACGTTCGACGAACGCGAAAAGGGATACGAAGCTCAGCTCGCGCATGACGAGGACCTCAGATTCAAGGCCTATGTGCGCCGCAACCGCTTGCTGGGCCTTTGGGCCGCCGAAAAGCTCGGCAAGTCCGGCCAGGCCGCCGAAGATTATGCCAATGCCCTGGTCCAGGCGCATGTGGGCGGCAACGGCGACGAGACCGTCGTCGCCAAGCTGCGGGCCGACTTCAGCGCCGCCGGCCTGTCGCAATCGGAGCATCAGATTCAGCGGGAAATGGCCGAACTGCTCGCCAGGGCGACGAAAGACGTCGTCGCCGGGATCAGCCAGGCGCATTGATTTTCCGCCGCTCTAACCCTTCCTTCAGGCGCGCCGCGGCAGAATGAGCCATGGTCCGCGCTGCGCCCCAACCTGCCCCTGCCCTCGCCTTCGGCGGCGCCGATGCGGAACTCGCCGCCCTGGCGCGGGAATGGCTTGACGAACTCGCCGGCGAGCGACGCGTTTCGGCCCATACGCTCGATGCCTACCGGCGCGACCTCACCCAGTTTTTCCTGTTCCTGCGCGACCATTTCGGCGCCGCGCCGCAGCTCCCGGCGATTCGCGACATCGCGCCAGCCGATCTGCGCAGCTTTCTCGCAAGCCGCCGCGCCGGCGGCACCGGCAGCCGGTCGCTGTTGCGCCAGCTCTCGGGCCTGCGCTCCTTCGTCCGCCATCTCGAACGCAAGGGACTGGGCAATGTGGCAGCCTTTTCGGCGCTGCGCAGCCCCAAGGCGCCGCGCCGCCTGCCCAAGGCTCTGCCCGCCGCGGACGCCCGGGCGCTGGTCGATGCCGAGTCCCGCGCCGGCGATTCGCGGCCCAATTGGATTCTGGCGCGCGATGCGGCCGTCCTCGGCCTGCTTTATGGCGCCGGCCTGCGCATCTCCGAGGCTTTGTCGATCAAACGGCGGGACGCGCCGGTCGGCCGCGTCGATATCGTGACCGTCACCGGCAAGGGCGGCAAGACCCGCAGCGTGCCGGTGATCGCGCCGGTGCAGCGGGCGATCGCCACTTACCTCGAACTCTGTCCATTTCCGGCTGCGCCCGACGGGCCGCTCTTCCTCGGCGCCAAAGGCGGCCCGCTGTCGCCGCGAATCATCCAGCTCGTCGTCGAACAATTGCGCGGCGCGCTCGGCCTGCCGGAGACCGCCACCCCGCATGCGCTACGCCATTCCTTTGCGACGCATCTCCTCGGCAAAGGCGGCGATCTGCGCACGATCCAGGAACTGCTTGGCCATGCGTCGCTCTCGACGACGCAAATCTATACCGCGATCGATTCGACGCGGCTCATCGAAGCCTATCGCGGCGCGCACCCGCGCGCGCGCTGAGGCAATTAGAGCGTCGGACGTTCAAACTGAATCGCTCGGCGCTTTTAAGTCTTTTTCATCGCATCGGATGTGTCCGAAAACCGCTTCGCACTTTTCGGTCCGATGATTCTTAAAACCGCATCGGATTTGTCCGAAAACCGCTTCGCACTTTTCGGTCCGATGCTCTAGCGCCCGAGCGCGCGGCGCACTTCCGTTTCGACTTGGATCTTCTGCTGCAGCGTCAGCGAATTGTAGATGCTGTCGAGCCAGGCATCCTTTTCGCCCGCGACGCTCGCCAGGATGTGCCATTTCATCGCTTCGACGAGATTTTTGGGCACGCCGCGGCCGATGGCGAGCAATCGCGCGGCGCGATCCTCCGCAACGACATTCTGCTCCTGCGCCGCTTTCAAGAAGAGCTTGGCGGCGGCCGTCTCGTCTTTCTCGACCCCGATGCCGTTGAACAGCATGATGGCATATTCAACCTCGGCGGAGACTTGATCCTGGTCCGCGGCGCGCTTCATCCATTCCGCCGCCATCGCATCGTCCTGCGGGACGCCCTTGCCCTCGCGATAAAACAGCGCCAGCGCATAGGCGGCGTCCGGATAGCCGAGACCCGCGGCGCGCTGAAAATAATCCGCCGCCTGCGAATAGTCCGGCACGATGCCGTTGTTCTCGACCGCGAGCACGCCGAGATTATAAAACGCGCCGGGATGGTTCATCGCCGCTGCCTTGGTGAAGAGCGCGGCGGCGCCGGCGCGGTCCTGCGCCACGCCCTTGCCAGAGAGCTTGGCGAGCCCGTAAAGGAAAATGCCCTCGACGTTGCCCTGCTTGGCCGCCTCCGCATACCAATGCGCGGCCTGCGTCTGGTCCTGCGCGACGCCAAGGCCCTGATCATAGAGCTGGCCGATCAGCGTCATCGCGACACCGTCTTTGGGATTGGCGGCGAGCCGCTTCTTCGCCTCGGCCAAGGCCGTCAGGTAATACCCGCGTTGAAAGGCGCCGTAAGCGAGATCCGGCGCATTGGCTTGATCCAGCGTCTTGGCCGGCTTCGGCTCGCTCGGCGCGACGGCGGGGGCTTCGGCGAGCTCTGCCGCGCGAACCGGCGCGGCCAGTGCGAGCAGCGCGCAGAAAAGCGAAAGTGCGAGCGCTCTCATGTGCCGATGCGTCTTGGCGCCAGCAGCCGGTCGGCCTCCGCCACGGCCATGGCCGGCTCGCGCGGGTCGTCCCAGACGGCGGTTTCGAGCGCGACGAAATCGGCCCCGGCCTCGACCAGCGCACTCACCTCCTCGACCTGATGCGCATAGGCGACGCAGGCGAGATTGAAAATCTCCGCCCACCAGGCAACGCGCTCGCGGATTTCCGGAAAGGTCTGCTTCGCCTCCGGGCCGCCGAACATCAGATAATCGACGCCGGTCTCGCCGGCGCGCATGGCGTCGTCGCGGCTGATGATGCCGCCGACGCCGACGATATGCTTGGGCTTCATGGCTTTGAGCGCGGCATCGAGCGCCTCGCCCGGCGCATCGATATGCACGCCATCGGCTTCGACCCGCGCCGCCAATTGCGGGTCATCGACGAGACAGGCGACGCCGCGCTGTTGCGCCAGCGGCACGAGCGTCTTGGCGATCGCCTTGGCGTCCGCCCCTGGGTCGAACCGCAACAGGACGCAGGCGACATCGCCGGCCGCCAGCGCCGCGGCGAAAGGCGCGGCGAAGCTCTTCGCATCGGCGACAGGCGGGGTAATCAGATAGAGGCGCGGATCGTCCTCGGACATCGGGGGAGTCTTGCTTCAAAAACAGCACCGCCCACGGCGGCGAAACGGCAAAACTCCTCGCCAAGAATTAGGGCGAAAGCGCGATGGCCCCGAGACGCCGATGCGTCAGGCCGCGGCCTTCTCCAGCGTCTCCGACCATTCGCCGAGCGCGGCGAGGCTGTTCATCTGCGCCCGATGGGTAAAGGCCGCCTGCGCCGCCGCGACATTGCCGGCCTTGCCGGACCAAGCCTTCTGCGGCGCCGCCTGCAGCGCGCGGCCATAAGAGAAGGTGACAGGCCAGGGCGAGCCGGCGCGGGCGATGGCATCGAGATTGGCGGTGGCGTCGAAATCCGACTGGCCGCCCGACAGGAAGGCGATCCCCGGCACCGCGACCGGAACGGCATTCTTGAACAGCCGCACGGTCGCCGCCGCGACCTCTTCCGGGCGCGCGGCATGGCCGGACTTCAGCCCCGGGACGACCATATTCGGCTTCAGGATGACGCCTTCGAGGAAGATGCGCAGATCATAGAGCGCGGTGAAGACCGCGCGCAGCGTCGCCTCGCTCACCTCGTAGCAGCGCTCGAGCGAATGATTGCCATCCATCAGCACTTCCGGCTCGACGATCGGCACGATGTTCGCCTGCTGGCAGAGCGCCGCATAGCGCGCCAGAGCTTCGGCATTGGCAAGGATCGCGCTGCGCGTCGGAATGCCGTCGGCAATGTCGATCACCGCGCGCCATTTCGCAAAGCGCGCGCCAAGCTCGTAATAGTCCTTGAGACGGCCGGCGAGGCCATCGAGGCCTTCGGTTATCGTCTCGCCGGGGAAGCCCGGCAGCGGCTTGGCACCGAGATCGACCTTGATGCCGGGGATCGAGCCCGCCTTTTCGATCAGTGTGACAAGCGGCGTGCCGTCCACGGCCTTTTGCCGGATCGTCTCGTCATAGAGAATGACGCCGGAAATATATTTCTGCATCGCGTTCGTCGCGCGAAACAGCAATTCGCGATAATCGCGCCGCGAGTCCGCGGTCGATTCGACGCCGATGGCGGCGAACCTTTTGGCAATCGTCGAAGAACTCTCATCCGCCGCGAGAATGCCCCGGCCGGGGGCGACCAAAGCTTGCGCCGTCTCGGCGAGTTGATGCTGGTTCACCGCTCTTCCCTATCGGTTCGTGACAAAATCCGGCAGTAGCTTACTGCCGCCGTACGTTCAAGCGAAGCGCTTCGACGCCGGGCAGTTTCTTGCCTTCGAGCCACTCGAGGAAAGCGCCGCCTGCCGTCGAGATATAGGTGAATTCCTTCGCCGCATCGGCTTTGTTCAAGGCTGCGATCGTGTCGCCGCCGCCGGCGATGCTTTCAAGCTGGCCGGATTGCGTCAGCCGTGCCGCAACCGCGGCGATCTCGGTCGTGCCGGCATCGAACGGCGGAATCTCGAAGGCGCCGAACGGCCCGTTCCAGACGAGCGTGCGGGTCTTTTCCAGAAGCGCCTCGACGCGTGCGACCGACTTCGGCCCGATGTCGAGGATCATGTCGTCCTCGCCGACCTCGTCGATCGAAACGACGCGCGACGGCGCGCCCGCGGCAAATTTCTGCGCGACGACGGCATCGACCGGCAGGACGATCTCGCAATCCTCCGCCGCCGCGTCCGCAACGATCTGGCGCGCGACATTGGCAAGGTCCATTTCGCAAAGCGATTTGCCGATCCTCTTGCCTTGCGCGGCGAGGAATGTATTGGCCATGCCGCCGCCGATGACGAGGATATCGACGCGGCGCATGAGATTGCCGAGCAATTCGAGCTTGGTCGAGACCTTGGCGCCGCCGACCACAGCCATCACCGGCCGCACCGGATGCGAAAGCAGATTGGTCAGGATTTCGAGTTCGACCTGCATGGAGCGGCCGGCGAAGGACGGCAGCCGCCGCGCCAGCCCCTCGGTCGAAGCATGGGCGCGATGCGCGCAAGAAAACGCGTCGTTGACATAGACATCGCCGAGCGCAGCGAGCGCATCGATGAAGGCCTCGTCGTTCTTCTCTTCGCCGCTATGAAAGCGGGTGTTTTCGAGCAGAAGATAATCACCGTCCTGCATGGCGGCGACCGCCGCCTTGGCGTCCGCGCCGATGCAATCCGAGACGAAGGCGACAGGCTTGCCGAGCCGCGCTTCCAATTCGGCGACGACCGGGCGCAGCGAATATTTGTCCTCGCGGCCCTTGGGGCGGCCGAGATGCGAGAGGATGATGACCTTCGCGCCTTTCGATGCGATTTCCTGCAGATTGGGCAGGATGCGATCGATACGGGTCGCATCGGAGACTTTGCTGCCGTCCATCGGAACATTGAGATCGACGCGGATCAGAACCCTTTTCCCCGCCAGTTCGGCGTCATCCAAAATCGGAAAAGGTGCGAGCGGTGCCGTCCGTGTCATCCCAATTTTCCCATCGCCACTGCCGTATCCGCCATCCGATTGGAGAAGCCCCATTCGTTATCATACCAGGCGACGACACGCACCAGCGTGCCGTCGATGACCCGGGTCTGATCGACATGGAAGATGGATGAATGCGGATCATGATTGAAATCGATCGAGACATTCGGGCTGTCGGTATAGCTCAGAATGCCTTTCAACTGCTGCTCGGCGGCGCGCTTGATCGCGTCGGTGATCTCGTCGCGATCGGTGGCGCGCTTGGCGACGAATTTGAAATCGATCATCGAGACATTCGGCGTCGGCACCCGGATCGATGAGCCGTCGAGCTTGCCCTTGAGTTCGGGCAGCACCAGGCCGACCGCGCGTGCGGCGCCCGTCGTCGTCGGGATCAGCGAAAGGGCCGCAGCCCGCGCGCGATAAAGATCCTTGTGCAGCGTATCGAGCGTCGGCTGGTCGCCGGTATAGGAATGGATCGTCGTCATGAAGCCATGCTCGATGCCGATTGCATCGTTGAGCACTTTGGCGACCGGCGCCAGGCAATTGGTGGTGCAGGAGGCGTTGGAAACCACGTGATGCTCGGGCGCAAGCTTATCGTGATTGACGCCATAAACCACTGTCAAATCCGCTTCGTCGGCGGGCGCCGACACGAGAACGCGCTTCGCTCCGGCCTTCAAATGTGCCGAGGCTTTGGCCTTCGACGTGAAGATACCGGAACATTCGAGCGCGATCTCGACGCCGAGCGCCGCATGCGGCAGTTCGGCCGGATCGCGCAAAGCCGTCACCTTGATCGGGCCCTGGCCGACATCGATCGTATCGCCGTCGACCTTCACCTCGCCAGGAAAGCGGCCGTGAACCGAATCGAAACGCAAGAGATGCGCATTGGTTTCGACCGGCCCGAGATCGTTGATGGCGACGACGTTAATGTCCCGGCGGCCGGACTCGACAATGGCGCGCAGGACATTGCGGCCGATACGTCCGAAGCCGTTGATTGCAACATTCACCGCCATAAACGTCTGCTCCTCATCCCTAGCAAAAGCTCAGGTTCAGTTTGGCGCTCCCTGTTAGGCAGGTGAGTGCCAGTTTGAAAGTCAATTTGTCCACCGATCGGCCGGGTTTTCGTGATGCGGCGCCCCGCGACGCGGCCGGAAAACCGTCCCCGACATAAGATATGCCTGTTTTTCCAGAAAGTTAGATTTTGGTCGGTGATTCGGGGCTGCATCGCCTTCCATCTCGAAGCCCCGTCTCGGCAAGACCCTCCCGGCTCATTTCGGCGCTGTGGCGAAGGCCAGCTTGCCCTCTGCCAGTGCCGCAGAACATTTTTTGTCGCCTGCCGTTGCAATCCGACCGGCGCAAACGCTTATCGGCAATCGCCGCCCCGGTGAAGGGCGAAATTGGTCACTTTGGAAGTTTAAAGTCCGAATTTTGAGTCGAAAATTGCGCAAAAACGCCCCGCCGCAAGATGAGACAGACTTATATTGCACCGCACGCGAACTGATCTTGCTGCCGCCGCGGTTTGCCGCTACGGTTAAGTATCAATCGGTGCAGATGAATTGGCTGTGAATAGATATTCCTCACAGCGTTGACGGAGCGCGCGAAGCGGCGCCTAATCGCAAGCAGTCGGGCTGCGACTTCCATGACAACGATCAATCGATTGAATAGCGCGCTGAAGCGTCTCGCCATTGCATTGGATCAACTTGAGGCGGCTGCCGAGCGCCGTTCGAAGGTTGCGGCGCAGCGCAGCGATATCGAGGAAGAATTCGCTGTGCTGCAAGACGACCGTGCGAGGCTCGCCGTCGAACTTGACGGTGCCGTTGCGCGCTCGCAATCTCTGGAGCTGGCCAATAATGAAGTGGCGCGCCGGCTGGCCAAGGCGCGCGAAGCGATCGAAGAGATGATGTCGCATGTCGTGATGTAGCGTCTGAGGGGGGTGCGCCATGGCGCAGGTGACCGTGACCATCGCTAAGCACGTCTATCGCGTGGCTTGCGGTGAGGGCGAAGAAGCCCATTTGCAAGGTCTCGCTCGGCAAGTCGACCAGCGGATCGAAAAGCTGAAAAAAGACTTCGGCGAAATCGGCGATCAGCGGCTGACGATCATGGCCGCGATTACGATCGCCGACGAACTCGCCGAAGCGAAGCGCCGGATCGCCGAACTCGAAGTCGAGATCGTCAATCTCAACTCGAAAGAGACCGATCTCGCGAGCGAGCGCGACGAATGGGCCGAGAGACTTGCCGAGACGATCGGCGAGACGGCGACGCGGATCGAGCGCGTGACGCAGAATCTCAACGGGTTCGGTCGCAGCTAGGCGGTTTTTCGGGCAGAATGCATGAAGCGCGCTGCGAGTCGCGGCGGCGGACCAAACATGCCCCTCAAACACGTCTTCACCATCGCGCCGGGTGCGCCTTTTCTCGAATGTTTCGTCGCCGCGCTCCTCGACGGCCGGATCGTCCCCGGCGTTTCGCGGCGCGCGAGCCCGTTCGATCTGGCCGATGCGACGATCTATGTGCCGACGCAGCGCGCCGCCCGCGCGCTGGCGCAGGAATTTGCCCGCGCCCTTGGGCGCCCCGCAACCCTGCTGCCGCGCATTCTGCCGCTCGGCGGCCTGGAGGCGACGGAAACCGATCTTTTGTTTTCGGCACAAGATTTCGAGGCGACGGGCCTGCGCCTGCCGCAGGCCGCGGGCGAGATCTGGCGGCGCATGCAGCTCGCCAGGCTGGTGCATATCTGGGCCAGGACGTTGCATGGCGCCATCGTCAGCGTCGATGGCGACGGGCAAGTCCACACCGACGACCGCGAGCCCTGCCTTGTCGGCACCTCGGCGCCCGATGCCTGGCACATGGCGGGTGAACTGGCCGGCCTGATCGACGAATTGATCATCGAGGATGTCGCCTGGGAGAAACTCGATCCGCTCGTCTTGCCGGACTTTGATCTTTACTGGCGCATCACCCTCGATTTCCTGACGATCGCGATCAAGCAATGGCCGCTGATTCTGGCGGATCAGCATTTGGTTGATGCGGCGCAGCGGCAGGTGTTGCTCGTCGAGGCGCAGATTGCGCAGATTGCCGAAGGCCGCGCCAAAGGTCCGTTGATCGCCATCGGCTCGACCGGCACAAATCGCGCGACGGCACGGCTGCTTGCGGCGCTCGCCACGGCACCACAGGGTGCCGTGATCCTGCCGGGCCTCGATCAGGACCTCGACGCCGTGGCCTGGCAGCAGATCGGCACGGCTGATGCGGGCGCTCCCGGCTTCGGCCATCCGCAAGCGGCGCTGCGCCGTTTGCTCCCCATCCTTGGCGTCGCGCGCGACGAGGTGATTGAGCTTGGCGAACCGGCGCCAGACCGCGCCGCCCGCGCGCGTCTCGTCGCCGAGGCTTTGCGCCCGGCCGACACGACGGAAGAATGGACAAGCTTCCGCACCTCGCCCGCTTTTTCGCAGAGTGATGCCGCCCTCGCCGGGGTGAGCCTGATCGAGGCGGCGGATGAGCGCGAAGAGGCGCTGGCGCTCGCCATCGCCTTGCGCGAGGTTCTGGAGACGCCCGGCGCGACCGCGGCGCTGGTGACGCCCGATCGCGATCTCGCCCGCCGCGTCGGCGCCGAATTGACGCGCTTCGGCATCGAGATCGACGATTCCGCCGGCGAGCCTTTGAGCGCCACGCCCTACGGCACCTTGGCGCTGCGGGTGATCGAAGCCGCGACGACCGGCACCGAGGCCGATCTTGTCGCTTTGCTCACCCATCCGATGACGCGGCTCGAACTCCCGCGTGCCGAAATTCTGCGGCGCGCGCCGTTGTTCGAGATCGGCGCGCTGCGGCAGGAGCGGCGTTTTTCGACCTTTGCGACGCGGGCCGAGGCCATCGCCGCCTATCGGCAGGCCGCCGGAGACCGCTTCGCCCACCCGGCGCAACGCGCGCTCGACGACAGCGATTGGCGGGAGATCGCCGATCTCATCGACCGGATCGACGCGGCGCTCGCGCCGCTCCGTGCTGTCAGCGGCCGGCCGGATCTGCGGCCCTGGATCGACGCGCACCGCAAGGTGCTCGCTGACGTGACGCGCGGCGAAGATGCAGCCTTCGGCGACGATGCCGCAGCGCTCGAAAGCCTGTTCGACGAGCTTTTGCGCGCCAACCAGCCCGACCTGCGCTTCGATGCCCTATCCTACGCCGTCTTCCTTGCGCAGGTGATGGGCGAGCAGGTCTTGCGGCGGTCGCGCCGCACGCATCCGCGGCTGAAGATTTTCGGCCTGCTCGAAGCGCGGCTGATGCCGGCCGATGTCATCCTGCTCGGCGGCCTCGATGAGACGATCTGGCCGCCGCAGGTGCAGAGCGACGCGTTCCTCAACCGGCCCATGCGCCAGGCTTTGGGCCTGACGCCGCCGGAACGGCGGATCGGCCAGACGGCGCATGATTTCGTCATGGCGATGGGCCATGCACGCGTCATCCTCAGCCGCGCCAAAAAACGCGACGGCACGCCGATGGTCGAATCGCGCTTCGTTCAGCGGCTGGCAGCGCTGGCGGGCGACCGCTTCGAAGCGTGCCGCAAACGCGGCCGACGCTATCTCGAATTCGCCCACGCGCTCGACCGGCCGCAAGCCGAGACGCCGGCGATCAAACGGCCGCAACCGAAACCGCCGCTCGATCTGCGGCCGCGCCGCTTGAGCGTCACGCGGATCGAAACGCTGCGGCGCGATCCTTATGCGATCTATGCCGAATATTGCCTGAACTTGCGGCCATTGCCTGAGCCTGCGGAGGTCGGCGACCGGCGCAACATCGGAACATTTCTGCATGAGACTTTGGAGCATTTCGGCGAACTTTATGCCGAAGGCGCCCTTCCCGCCGGCGCCAAGGCGGTTCTTGACGGCCTTCTGCAAGATGCCTTCAAAGCCGAGCGCGACGATCCGGATTTCGCCGCCTTCGCCTGGCCACGCCTTCAGGCGGCGGCCGCCTTCTATCTCGATTTCGAATTGCGCCGCCGGCCGAACCTTTTGAAGCTCGCGGTCGAGCAGAAAGGCGAACTGGCGATCCTGCTCGGCGACGGCACATGTTTCACGCTCTCCGCCACCGCCGACCGGATCGAACATCATGCCGGCGGGCGTGTGAGCCTGGTCGATTACAAGACCGGGACGCCGCCGGGCCTGGACGAAGTGCGCGCCGGCTTCGCACCGCAATTGACGCTTGAAGCGGCGATGGCACGGCGCGGCGGCTTCGGTCTCGCGCCGGGGACGCAGGTGACTGAAGCGATCTATGTGAAGCTCTTCGCCCGCAATGGCGGGCGCGAACGGCCGCTCATCTTCACGCAGCCGGACGCACCGCTCGTCGAAATCGCCGAGAGGCATTTCGCCGAGCTTGTCGCGCTGCTCAATCAATTCCGCGATCCGGGAACCGGCTACCCGGCGCGGCCCTACCCGAAATTTGCGGCGCGTTACAACGCCTACGATCATCTCGCGCGTGTGAAAGAATGGGCCACAGGCCGCGAGGACGATGCATGAGGATCGTCCCGAAACATGTCAAAGATCTGCAGCGCAAAGCCTCCGATCCCGCGACCTCCGTCTGGGTTTCGGCCAATGCCGGTTCAGGCAAGACACATGTGCTGGCGCAGCGCGTGCTGCGGCTTTTGCTCGACGGCGTGCCGCCGGCGAAAATCCTCTGCCTGACCTTCACCAAGGCGGCGGCGGCGAATATGGCCGAGCGCGTGTTCAAGTCGCTGTCCGATTGGACGGCGCGCGATGATGCAAGCCTTGCGAAGGCGCTTGCCGAAATCGGCGCGCCGAAGGTCGATGCCGGAACGCTGGTCTTCGCGCGCCGGCTCTTCGCCCGCACCGTCGAGACGCCGGGCGGGCTGAAAATTCATACCATCCACGGCTTTTGCGAGCGGCTTCTGCATCTCTTTCCGTTCGAGGCCAATGTGCCGGGACGCTTCGACGTGCTCGATGACCTGGGCGAAGCCGAGCTTCTTGCGCTGGCGCGGCGCGAGGCTTTGGCCGCGGCGGAGAAAGATGAGGGCGCGATTGGTGCAGCACTGAAAACGCTCGCGGCGGACACTTCGGAAGATGAATTTACCGGGCTGCTGAAAGAGGCGTTGCGGCATCGCGAGCATCTGCGCCACTACGATGCGGACGAGACCGGACGCGATCTCAGCATCGCGTTCGATATCCCGCACGGCACGAGCATCGCCAGCGTTGAAGCCGACATGATCGACGGCGGCATCGGCCCGGTGCGCTGGCCAGACTTCGCGGCCTTTCTCGATACAGGTCTTACGACCGACCGCGAGAAGGCTGGCTTGTTTCTCACGGCGATCGAAGCGCATCGGCGGGGCGACCATGCGGATTGCATTGCCGCCTATCTTGAGATTTTCTTCACGCTCAAGGGCGAGAAACGCAAGTCGCTCGTCACCAAGACAGTAGCTGCCAAACGTCCCGATCTCATCGAGGCTCTTGCGCAAGAGCAACAACGCCTCGAAGGTCTGCGCGACCTGCGCAAGGCCGTCGAATGCCGCGAAAAATCGCTGGCGCTGACGACGCTCGTCGCTTCGGTCTTCGCCCGCTACGAAGCCTTGAAGGCGATGCGCGGGAAACTCGATTTCGACGATCTGATCGATCGCACGCTGGCGCTGTTCGAACGCTCCGACGCGCGCTGGGTGCTTTACAAGCTCGATTCCGGCATCGACCATATTCTCGTCGATGAAGCGCAGGATACGAGCCCGGCGCAATGGCGCATTCTCGAACATCTCGCGAGCGAATTCTTCGCCGGCGCCGGCAGCCGCAGCCAGGCGCGCACCTTCTTCGCGGTCGGCGACGAGAAACAATCGATCTTCTCCTTTCAGGGTGCGGCGCCCGACATGTTTCATGCGATGCGCGGGCGCTTCGCCAGGAAGTTCATCGGCGCCCAAAAAAGCTTTGAGCATGTGCCGCTCAAGGCCTCGTTCCGCTCCGTGCCGGCCGTGCTCGAGGCCGTCGATCGGGTCTTTGATTTCACCGCGCACCAGCGCGGCCTCGTCTCCGACGATGCCTGGATGGGCCACGAATCGCTCAAAGAGAGTCTCCCCGGCCTGATCGAAATCTGGCAACCCGTCACGGCGGCGGAACGGCCGGAAACCGGCGACTGGCGGCTGCCGCTCGATCTTCTCGACGAAAGCGATCCGGCCAATCTTCTCGCCCAGCGGATCGCGAAGAAGATCGCCGCGCTCATTGCGCCGGGCTCGGGCGAGATCGTCTATGATTCCAAACAGGAGCACTTCCGCCCGGTTACGCCCGGCGACATTCTGATCCTCGTGCGCACGCGCAATGCTCTATTCGACGCGATCATCCGCGCCCTGAAACAGGCGCGCGTGCCCGTCGCCGGCGCCGACCGGCTCGATCTTCTCGCTCATATTGCGGTGATGGACCTGATCGCCGCCGGCCGCACGGCGCTGCTGCCGCAGGACGATCTGACCTTGGCCGCGGTGCTGAAATCGCCGCTCATCTGTTTCGACGACGAGGATCTGCTGCGCCTGGCGCCGAACCGCAAAGGTTCGCTCTTTGGCGCGCTCCGGCATTCGGAGGCGCCACAAGACAAAGCCGCTTATCAAACGATCTTGCGCTGGCGCGCGCGGGGCGCCGGCACGGCCTTCGACTTCTATGCGCGGCTTCTCGCCGAAGACGGCGGCCGGCGCGCGATGGAGGCGCGGCTTGGCCCGGAAGCCTGCGATGCAATGGACGAATTTCTCCGCCTCGCCCTGCGTGCGGAAAAGGACGGTACGCGGTCTCTGCCAGGCTTTCTCGCCGAGATCGAGCGCCTCGACCTGTCGATCAAGCGCGACATGGAATCCGCCGCCGACGCGGTGCGTGTGATGACCGTGCACGCCGCCAAAGGGCTTGAGGCGAAGGTCGTCTTTTTGCCCGACACCTGCGGCGCGCCGCGGCCGCAGCATGATGCCAAGATTCACCTGCTCGATGGGGCGCAAAATCGCAAAATTCTCGCCTGGTCGCCGCGCAAGGATGACGATCCTGCCGCCGTCGCCCGGGCCCGGCAGGCGGCGCGCGACGAAGCCGAGAACGAATATCGCCGCCTGCTTTATGTGGCGATGACCCGCGCCGAGGAACGGCTTTACGTCAGCGGCTTCTATCGCAGGATCGAGCCGAGCGCGCTCTGCTGGGGCGCGATGATCGACGCGACACGCGGCGAGGCCTTCGTCGAGGCGCCCGCCTTTTGGGACTCCGAGGAAAAAGTCTGGCGCTATCAGGCGCCGGGCGAGATCACGCACGTGATTGCTGAGGCGACCCGCGCCGCGCCGGCCGAAATCAGCGTGCCCGATTGGCTATCGACGCGCGCGCTGGCGGAGGCCTCGCCGGCCCCGCCGCTGCGGCCGTCCAACACGCTCGCCGCGGGTGAGCCGGACGCTCCGTTGCCCGGCAGCGCGCGCCATGCGGCACTGGAGCGCGGCCGGCTGATCCATACCCTGTTGCAATATCTGCCCGAGGTCGAAGCCGCGCAGCGGCCGGCGGCGGCGCAGACATTTTTGCAGGCCCGCGCACCGGACTTCGACGAAGGCGCACGCGGCGCGCTGATCGGGCAGGTGCTGGATGTGCTTGACAGTCCGAAGCTCGCCGCGCTCTTCGGGCCGCGGGCCCGCGCCGAGGTCGCCCTCGCCGGCACCGTGACCTTGCCGAACGGCAGGACCCGCGACGTGCTCGGCCGACTCGACCGCATCGCCGAATCAGAGGCCGAGGTGCTGGTCGCCGATTTCAAGACCGGCGCGCCGGCCGGGGCCCAATCAACGCCCGCAGGCTATCTGCGGCAGATGGCCCTCTACCGCGCCGTGCTGGCCCCGCTCTGGCCGGGCAAGAGCCTCAGAATGCTGCTGATTTGGACGGAGGGGCCTTTGGTCGCGGAACTGGCCGCCGCCCAGCTCGATGCCGCCTTGGCCGCCCTCGCCTGAGGCCATTAGAGCAGCTTGGTCCCCAAGGGCACCGGGCGGTCGGGGACGCAGAGCGCGACCTGCCCTGCCTCATTGTGGAAGCCCGTCACCAGGCATTCGGACAGAAACGGCCCGATTTGCTTGGGCGGAAAGTTAACGACGGCAACGACCAGTTTGCCGATCAAATCGTCCGGACGGTAGAGTTCGGTGATCTGGGCACTTGATTTTCTCTGGCCGAGATCCGGCCCGAAATCGACCAGGAGCTTATAGGCGGGCTTGCGCGCCTCGGGAAAAGGCTCGGCGCCGACGATACGACCGACACGCAGCTCCACTTTGGTGAAATCGTTCCAGGCAATCGGGGTCATGGGCTATACTTTCTCGATTCTCGACGGTGGGGGCGGCAACTTGACGCTTTGGCGCCCGCTTCCTACCTTGAGGCAACGAAAACTGCGGGAATTTGGTCCCGCAGCAAGAGCTTAAGAGGCACCCATGGCCACTGTGAAAGTTACCGATGCGACGTTCAAGACCGAGGTCGAGGGTGCGAAGGAACCCGTCGTCGTGGATTTCTGGGCGGAATGGTGCGGCCCCTGCAAGATGATCGGCCCCTCGCTCGAAGAGATCGCCGAGGAACTCAAGGGCCAGGTGAAGATCGCCAAGCTCAATGTCGATGAGAACCCCGGCGTCGCCGGCGCGTTCGGCATCCGCAGCATCCCGACCCTGCTCATCTTCAAGGACGGCAAGCTCGCCCAGCAGAAGGTCGGCGCGGCGCCCAAGGGCGAATTGAAGAAATGGATCGCCGCCGCCATCTAAGCCCGGCAGGCGCCCTGATAGCTTGGCAAGGGACCTCGCGAGAGGTCCCTTTTGCTTATTGGTGCGAGTGGCAGCCCCGATGACCTATGCGGTCAAGGAAATCTATTACACGCTTCAGGGCGAAGGCGCGCAGGCCGGCCGCGCCGCCGTCTTCTGCCGTTTTGCGGGCTGTAATCTGTGGTCGGGCCGCGAGGCCGATCGCGCCGACGCGCAGTGCGATTTCTGCGATACGGATTTTGTCGGCACCGACGGCCCCGGCGGCGGCAAATTCGCCGATGCGGAAGCGCTTGCGCAAGCCATCGACGCCGCGTGGCCAGGCGACAAGGCACGCGCGCTTGTCGTGTTCACTGGCGGCGAGCCCCTGCTCCAGCTTGATGCGACTGTCATCGAGGCTTTGCATGTGCGCGGCTTTGCCTGCGCCATCGAGACCAATGGCACGCTCGCGCCGCCGGAGGGCCTCGACTGGATCTGCGTCAGCCCCAAGGCCGGCGTGCCTTTGGCGCTCGCCGCCGGCGACGAACTCAAACTCGTCTTCCCGCAAAACGGGCTCGACCCGGAAGATTTTTCGGGACTTGCCTTCCGGCATTTCTTCCTGCAACCGATGGATGGACCGGCGCAGGAGGCCAACATCGCGAAGGCGGCGGCCTATTGCCTGGCGCATCCGCGCTGGCGCCTGAGCCTGCAGACCCACAAGCTGATCGGCTTGCCGTAAAATGCCGATGCGATGTTTCGCATCCGCCCGAGTAAAAGATTGACGCTATGAAGATCACCCAGGCTTTTTCATTCGAGGCGGCGCATTTCCTGCCGAAGGTTGCGCCGACGCATCGCTGCCGCAATCTGCACGGCCATTCCTACCGCATCGAACTCAAGCTCGAAGGGCCGGTCGATCGGGAGAGCGGCTTCGTCGTGGATTTCTTCGCCATCGAGAAGGTTTTCGCGCCGCTCCATGCGCAACTCGATCATCATTGCCTGAACGAGATCGAGGGCCTTGAAAACCCGACGGCGGAAAATATCGCCGTCTGGATTTACGATCGAATCAAACCGACTTTCCCCGAGCTTTCCGCCGTCATCGTCTATGAGACGAAGGATTGCTACGCGGAATATGAAGGGCACTAAGCATCGGACCGAAAAGTGCGAAGCGGTTTTCGGACAAATCCGATGCGATGAGAAAGACGTAAAAGCCCCGCATCGGCGGCGCATAGTGACGTCGCCTATTTCAGGGCGCTTAATCCCTTTTTGAGGTCATCGGCATTCATCACGGGCTGAATCTCGATTTTCGCATCGAGGCCGGCGAAGAATGGTTCGGCGATGCTGGGAATTTCCGAAGTATCTTTCATGTCAAAAAATATCATGGCCGTGCGCAGGCCGTCTTCGGCGACAAAATAAGCCGCTTCGGGCTTGAGCTTGCTCAAGATACCTTCGAAGAGCTGCCCCATGGAGCCATCTTTAATCGCGCGGGTGCCAGCTTCCGCGGGAATTCGAATTTTCAGCAACATACGCATGGTTCAACCTCCCCTAGCCACAGGCAAAGCTTATCGGAAAGCCGCACCGATCGCGAGCGGCTCAGTCTATTGATTTTGCGATCTGCCGAACCGACACAAGGCCGATTACGCAATCGTATCGACCACACCGCCATCGACGCGCAGTGCCGCACCGGTCGTGGCGGAAGCCTGCGGCGAGGCGATATAGACAACCATATTGGCGACTTCATCGACGCTCGCGGCGCGCTGGATGATCGAGCTCGGCCGGTGTTTCTTGACGAAGGCGGCGCCCGCTTCTTCGACCGATCCGCCTTCGCTCGACATTTTCTCAAGGAAGTCGACGACCCCGTCCGACAATGTCGGTCCCGGCAGGACGGAATTGACCGTCACGCCGGTGCCTGCCGCGCGCTTGGCGATGCCGCGGGCGATCGAAATCTGCGCCGTCTTGGTGAAACCGTAGTGAATCATCTCGACAGGAATGTTGAGCCCGGATTCCGAGGAGATGAAGATCACCCGCCCCCAATTGCGGCTGATCATGCCGGCGAGATAGGCGCGCGTGAGCCGCACGCCCGACAGCACATTGACCTCGAAGAAGCGCTGCCATTCGGAATCCGGGATGTCGAAGAAATCCTGCGGCTGGAAAATGCCGACATTGTTGACGAGGATATCGGCCGTCGGGACGGCCTTGACGAGCGCGTCGCAGCCGGCCGCCGTGCCAAGGTCGGCGGCGACACCCTGAAAGTCGGCCTTCGGCGCGGCCTTTTTCAGTTCGGCCAAAGCCTCGTCCACCGCCTTCTGGCCGCGGCCGTTGACGATGACGCGGGCGCCCGACAGCGCCAGGCCCTTGGCGACCGCAAAGCCGATGCCGCGCGTCGAGCCAGTCACGACGGCACTCTTGCCAGAAAGATCGATGATCATGATTTTCTCCGTTCGACGGTGAGCTTCGGGATCGATTTAGGCTGCGCCGCCGCATCGCGCTATAGTCGCACGTTAAATTGCACGGGAGCGCCCTTGAGCGACGCCAACGATCCGCAGCGGCCGATGCAGGGGCTCGCCAGCCTGCCGGTGTTTTTCGATCTTCGCGGCAAGCGCGTTGTCCTCGCCGGCGGGGCGGCCGGCGCGGCTTGGAAGGCCGAACTGCTGCAGGCGGCTGGTGCGAAGCTCGATGTTGTCGGCGCAGAGCCTGGCCCCGAGATGCGCGCCTTGGCGGCGCAAGTCCCGGCCCTCGTGCTCATTGCGCGCCAATGGCAGGAGGACGATTTGGCTGGCGCCGCATTGGCAGTCGGCGATTTCGCGACGGACGCGGAAGCCGCGCGCTTTGCCGAGGCGGCGCGACGCGCGCGCGTGCCGATCAATATCATCGACAAGCCGAAATATTGTGATTTTCAATTCGGCACGATCATCGACCGTTCGCCGCTGATCGCGGCGATTTCGACCGGCGGCGCCGCGCCCGTCTTTGCCCTCGCCTTGCGCGGCCGGCTCGAAGCTTTGATGCCGCCAAGCCTCAAGGCATGGGCAAAAGCCGCGCAAGTCTGGCGGCCGAAACTGACCGACCCGCAGTCGCGGCGGCGCTTCTGGGAGCTGTTTGTTGCCCGCGCCCTGACCGCGCAAGAACCGCGCGACGCGGATTTCGACGCCTTGATCGAGATGGCGCAACACGCGGCCGACGCGCGCAAAGGCGCGATAGCCATTCTCGGCATCGCCGCGCACGATCCCGAGCTTCTCACATTGAAGGCGTTGCGGCTTCTGCAAGCCGCCGATATCGTCTTCTACGATACGCGCGTGCCGCCGCAGATTGTCGAAATGGCGCGGCGCGAATCCATCAAGATCGACTGTGCGGAGGAAGAGGCCATCGCGCCTATCCTCGCCGAGGCGCAGCAGGGCAAACGCGTCGTGTGGCTCACGACACGCGACCCCGCCAGTATCGATCTTGGAGATTTCCGCGCCGCCGGTCTCGATGTCGAGACTGTTTGAGCGGTCAGCGATTGTCAGACGCTGGTCGGGCGCGGCCGACGCGACGGTTTGCGTTCGACGATGACGGTGCGCGCTGCGCCCTCGCGGCTCGGCGCGACGACAACACGTGCGGCCTTGACCGGCTTGGCCGCCTTCAACACTTCGGCGCGCACGACATCAACCGGCAGCGCCATGAAGCCCGCCGCGATTTCGATCTGCTCGTCCAATTCGTCGGACAAGCCCTGCGCCGCAGCGATCGCCTCATCAAGTGTCGGCGGATCCTGCCGCACCCGGCGCAGACCGTATTTTGTTTCCCAAGTCTCAGACATTTATTTCGGTATTCCAACCATCCCCAATGCCGCGCATTATCGCCGTTTCGTCACATTGCAGCAAGGCACGTATCCGCGACATTTGGTGATCAACCGCACATTGGATTTTGAACATTTAAAGACAGGCGCGCGCAAAAGTCTGAAAAGCCCGCGCACGATGTGACAGCGCCGGCGAGCCATCGGCAGGAATGGCCTGTTTTTCGTCCATCATCATTTCGCCGAAGGTCCGCGACAATCCATCGGGCAAAAAGATCGGGTCATAGCCGAAACCTTTCGTGCCACGCGGCGGAAAGACCAACGTACCATTAACCCTGCCTTCGAAGATCTCGGCCGTGCCATCGGGCCAGGCGAGTGCAAGGGCCGAAATGAAATGCGCCGTATAGGGCGGCTTGGCGCCGGCTTCGTGAAGCGCCGCCTCGACCTTCTTGATCGCCGCGGCAAAATCGCGCGCGCCGCCCGGTGTCAATTCGGCCCAGCGCGCCGAATGCAAGCCCGGCGCACCGCCCAGCGCATCGACGCAAAGCCCGGAATCATCGGCCAGCGCCGGAAGCTGCGCCGCCTTCGCCGCCACGCGCGCCTTGAGCACCGCATTGGCCGTGAATGTCGCGCCGGTTTCCTCTGGCTCCGGCAGGCCAAGCTCGCCCGCCGAAACCGCGTCAATGCCATGCGGCTTCAGCAGCTCCTGCATCTCCCACAGCTTGCCGCGATTATGCGTGGCAATGACCAGCCGGCCCGTCAGGCGTTTGGTCATGTCAGGCGATCGCCTGCTTCTGCAAGGTGATGAGTTCGGTGATGCCTTTGCGCGCCAAGCCGAGCATGGCGTTGAAGTCAGCCTCGCTGAACACCGCCGCTTCGGCTGTCGCCTGCACTTCAACAAGCGAGCCAGACCCGGTGATGACGAAATTCGCATCGGTCTGCGCCGCGCTGTCCTCGGCATAATCGAGGTCGAGCACCGCTTCACCGTTGGAAATGCCGCAGGAGATCGCGGCAACATGATCGCGCAGCGGAATCTCTTTAAGGATTGAGCGCCCATGCATCCATTTCAGGCATTCGCGCAGAGCCACCCAGCCGCCGGTGATCGAGGCCGTGCGCGTGCCGCCGTCGGCCTGAAGCACATCGCAATCGATAGTGATCTGGCGCTCGCCAAGCGCCTGCAGATCGGTGACCGCGCGCAAGCTGCGGCCGATGAGCCGCTGGATCTCCTGCGTACGGCCGGAAGGCCGGCCAGAGGCAATCTCGCGGCGCGTACGCGTATGCGTTGCACGCGGCAACATGGCATATTCCGCCGTTACCCAGCCGCGGCCTTGTCCGCGCAGCCAGAGCGGCGGTTTATCTTCAAGCGAAGCGGTGCAAAGCACATGTGTCTCGCCAAATTTGATGAGACAGGAACCTTCAGCATAGCGCGCGACGTTGCGCTCGATGATGACCTGCCGCATCTGATCCGGCGCGCGCTGGGAAGGACGCATTCAGTTTCAACCTAAGCCGCTAGCAAAAACGGCCCCCTGCTTAGGCTGTTCGGCCTAGCTATGCAACCGCGGCAGGGCGTGGAACCATCGCCGCGGCGCAACGTTGCGGGCGCGGGTCCCGGGCGTGGCAGAGACCACGCGCGGATGGGGCACTTGACCGCAAGGAATGAGGTGCAGGATGAAACGCTTCCTCTTCACAAGCCTGTTCGCTGCCGCAACCGCCATTGGCTTCGGCCCGGCTGTTCATGCGCAGCAAGGCTGCGAATCCGCCGATGCGGCCCAGATGCGCACCGAAATGGCGTCTGAGCAAAGCGGCGGCAATGCCATTCGCCTCTCGGGCGATCAGGCCGAACGCTTTCTCGACTTCATCAACGACGATGTCGGCCGCCACACCGAATATTGGGGCGACGGCGTCATCATCGGCC
Source organism: Pseudomonadota bacterium (assembly GCA_040756295.1). Taxonomy (GTDB): domain Bacteria; phylum Pseudomonadota; class Alphaproteobacteria; order Rhizobiales; family Beijerinckiaceae; genus Methylovirgula. The sequence continues at coordinate 120,747 of JBFLZN010000006.1, forward strand.
GTTTCCCGGCCTTAGGCTATGACGCCATAGCCATTGTCGATGACGGCTGTGTCGACGAAAGCAAGCTGATCCGGCTGAACCCCGAAGACACGGCGGCGGGCCTCGAACACGCGCAGAACTCGTTCTAGAGCATCGAACCGAAAAGTGCGAAGCGGTTTTCGGACAAATCCGATGCGATGAGAAAGACTTAAAAGCGCCGAGCGATTCAGTTTGAACGTCCGACGCTCTAAGAGGCCGTGCGAAGCACCGGCGCGGCTGGCTCCGGCCAGTCGACGCCGGTGAGTTCGGCCGTTTTGCGCCACAGCGCCGCGGCGACCTTCATGTCGCGCGCGGCCGACGACGTGCCGGCGATCTTGTTCTTGACGAAATATTCGCCGCTGACACGCGCCACATCCGGCGACGAGGCCAGATAGACGATCGTCTCAGCCCCCTTCTCCGGCGTGAGGGCGAAAATCTGCACCGTCTTCAGAAGCGGCTGAAGCACGCCGCCGCTTTCATGCCCGAAGCGGGTCGCAACGACGCCCGGGTGCATGCAATTGGCCGTGACGCCGGTTCCGTGGAGCCGCCGCGCCAGCTCGCGGGTGAACAGAATGTTTTCGAGTTTCGAGCGGCCATAGGCCTTGAGGCTCGCATAATTTTTCGTGCTCTGCAGATCGTCGAGATCGACATTCATCCCGCGATGCGCACTGGACGAGGTGCTGACGATGCGCGCCGGCGCCGAGCCGAGCAGCCGCTCACGCAAGCCCGCCGTGATGACGAAATACGAAAGGTGATTGAGCGCGAAGGTCAGTTCGAAGCCGTCCGCGGTCACCTGGCGTTGAGCAAAGGCAGCGCCGGCATTGTTGATGAGCACATCGACGCGCGGCTCGCTCGCCGCGATCTCCGCCGCAACGCGTTTCATCTCCGCGAGCCGTGTCAGGTCGGCATAATGAACTTTATGTGAAAGACCCGGCGCCTTGGCATTCAGCTTGGCCAAAGTCAGTTCGCCGCGATTGCGGTCACGGGCAATGAAAACGATCCGCGCGCCTTTGCCGGCGAGTTCAAGCGCCGCAACCTCGCCGATGCCGGAGGTCGCGCCAGTGACGACGACAGTTTTACCTTGCATGATCGCACCTCGGTTGGGAGCGTTTTCGCACGAAGGGGAGAAAGTTTCGCGTGAAGAAACGCCCAAGACAAACGCCCGGAACCTTACGCTACGGGCGCCTGCGTCTTCAGGGTGCGGTAGACATAATCAGCCGCCGGCACATTTGCATCGACTTCCTCGAAAGTCGCGGCAATGGCGGCCACTTTGTCATGATGCGGCGAGAGATGGCAGATCGGATCGGCATTGCGCGGATCGCCGGTCAGCGCCATCGCCTGGCAGCGGCAGCCGCCGTAATCCTGATGCTTGCGCGGGCAAGACCGGCACGGCTCGACCATCCAATCGTCGCCACGGAAGGCGTTGAAGGCTGGCGCGTTGAACCAGATGTCGGAGATCGAATGATCGCGCACATTCCAGAATTCGAGGCCGGGGATTGTCTCCGCCGCATGGCAGGGCAAGGCCTTCCCGTGCGGTGTGACGTTCAGCGTCCGCTTGGCCCAGCCGCCCATGCAGGCCTTGGGATAGCGCGCATAATAATCCGGCGCGACATGATCGATGACGATCTTGCCGGCATAGGTCTTGCGCATGGCTTCGACTTCCGCGACGGCCTTTTCGACCTGCTCGCGCGAGGGCATCAACGCCTTACGGTTGAGATAGGCCCAAGCGTAATATTGCGTATGTGCGATCTCGACCCGGCGCGCGCCAAGCTCGACGGCAAATTCGACCATGCGGCCGGCGCGCGCGATATTGGCGCGATGGATCACGGCATTGATGGTCAGCGGAATGCCGACCTCGTTCACCCATTTGGCGACATCCATCTTGCGGGCGAAGCCGCCTTTGTAGCCGCCGATCCGGTCCGCGGATTCGGCTTCGGCGTCCTGGATCGAAAGCTGGACGTGATCGAGACCCGCATCGGCGAGTTCGCGCATCCGCGCCTCGCTGATGCCGACGCCCGAAGTGATGAGATTGGTGTAAAGGCCGACGTCGTGGCAATGCTTGACGATCTCGACGAGATCGCGGCGCGAGGCCGGTTCGCCGCCGGAGAGATGCGCGTGCAAGACGCCGACGGCCGCCGCCTCCGAGAAGACGCGCTTCCACGTTTCCGTATCAAGCTCGCCCTCGCGCGCATCGAGCTCGACCGGGTTCGAGCAATAGGGGCAGGCCAGCGGACAACGATGCGTCAGCTCGGCGAGAATGCCGACCGGCGCAGCGATCGCTTCCGATACTTTCTGCGGCGCATTCATAGGTCCACCATCCGTTTGGCGGCGAGCTCCGCAAGGAGCGCCCGCACATCGGTTTCGATCCGCTCGCGATCCGCAGCGAAGGCGGCGGCAAGCTGATCGACGATTTCCCCCAATGTGGCCTTGCCATCGCAGCGCTTCAAGATTTCGACCGCGACGGCATTCAATTTCAGCACGCGTTCCGGCGCCATAAGCAACCATTCGCCGCGCGTCGCATCATGTTTCAGATGCATGCCGCGCGGCAAATGCGGCTTCGAGTCCGAACTGATGGCGGCCGGCTCGCTCATGCGGCCCTGCTGCGTGGCGTTGCGACCGTGCCCGGCACCCAGGCATCCGGCGGCAGATATTTGTCGACATAGCCGCTCCACAGCGCATCGAGCTGCGCCCAGAGCACATTGCATTTGAACTCGAGCGCCTTGATGACCGCCTGCTGCTGCTCGACCGTCTTCGCATGCGTCTTGACGAATTCGAGCGCCCAGTCGGCGTCGCGTTTGGCCTGTGTCGGCCGGTACGAGAAATAGGCCAGCGTGTCCTTGCTGACATAATCATAATTGGCCAGCATGCCGGACATGCGCTCGCCGATGATGTTCGGCGAGAACAATTCGGTCAGCGACGAGGCCACGGCCTCGACCGGGCTCCTGTCGCGGACAAAGGCGACATAGGCATCGACTGCAAACCGTGTTGCTGGCAGGATTCCGGCGGTCGATTCAACATAGTCGCGCGGAAAACCGAGACTGTCGGTGAGCTTCAGCCAACGCTCAATGCCGCCATCGCCGGGCTTTAAGCCGTCGTGATCCTCGATGCGCTTGCGCCATTGGCGGCGATCTTCGGCATCCGACAGACGCGTCAGCACGATCGCGTCCTTAATCGGGATCATGGATTGATAATAATAGCGATTGAGCGCCCAGGCCTGAACCTCTTCATAGGTGCATTTGCCGCTATATTGGCGGGCGTGAAAGCGATGCTTGTTGTGATAGCGCTCGGCGCCGATGTTGCGCAGCGCGGCCTCCAATTCCTCCGGGCTCAAAAGCGTCTGGCTCATAACGCGACCTCCATTCCGTCAAACGATATTTCCCATCCCGCCGCCTCGGCCTTCGCGCGCTCCGGCGAATCCTCGATCAGGACGGGATTGGTATTATTGATATGCACGAAAATCTTCCGGCCGATATTGACGTCGGACAATTGCGCCAACGAACCTTTTTCGCCCGTCATCGCGGTATGGCCCATGCGCCAGGCGGTCTTGCTTGAAAGACCGAGCACGACCATCTCATCGTCGGTGAAGGTCGTACCGTCGAAGAGGAGTAGATCGGCATCGCGCAATCTCGTCTGCAGCTTCGGAGTCACTTCGGCGCAGCCGGGAATGTAGAAGAGCGTCTTGTGCCCGTCGGTGATTTCGAGGCCGACGGTGGTCTCGCCTTCGCCACCAATCTCGACCGACGCCTTTTCAAGATAGAGCGGCACTTTGCCCGGCACCGCAAACGGCGTCACCTTGAGCCCAAGCCCGGTGTCGAGCTTTTCATCGAGCCCGACCGCGCGGAATGTCACGAGTTCGCGATTCAAAACGCCGAAAATATTGCCGCCGGTGACTTCCGCCAACGTCGCCTTGCTACCGTAAACCGCGAAGCTCTGTTGTTCACGCAGCGTGAGCAATCCGGTCAGGTGATCGACATCGCCGTTGGTGACGAAGACGGCGCTGATCGGCGATTGGCGCTTGGCGCCGCGCGGCTGCAATTGCGGGGTCGCGAGAATCTGCTGGCGCAGATCGGGCGACGCATTGAGCAACAGCCAATGCGCGCCATCAGCGCTGATCGCGAGACTCGATTGCGTCCGCGGTTTGACGCGCTTATCGCCGTTCCAGGCGAGCTGGCAGACGGGGCACAGGCAATTCCATTGCGGGAAGCCTCCCCCGGCTGCCGAGCCAAGGACGATAATCTGCAAAGCAGCGCCCTCGGTTTATCGTTGGGAAACCAGCACTGGTTTCGGCCGATTAGATCTCAGCCGACTCGTAGCTGGTGACTTCCATGCCGACGCACACTTCGACGGCAACCGGAGCAGTCCAAGCCATGATTTCCTCCATTAGCTTTTCCGTTTGGATGGGCGCACCCATCCGCTGCGGATGTGACATAAAATAATGCCCCACGCCACGGGAAGTTAGAGCGTCACTTTCTTTCTTACAGATGTATTACAATCAAGCGTTTACGCGGCTTTTGCGCGGCCGAATTTTCAGATTTTTGTAACGTCCGGATGCGTCCCGCGCCGCGCAAAATTATTGCGGCGGCGTGCCGTTGAGACGCAGCACTTCGCCGGCGAGATAAAGCGAACCGGCAATCAGCACGCGCGGCGGCAACGCCCATTTGCGCGCCGTCAAAAACCGCAACGCCGCTTCGACGCTTTCGCAAGCGACCGCCGGCAGGCCCGCGCCATTGGCGAGGGCCGCCACATCGCCCGGCGTGCGCGCCGCATGTTCGCCATGCACGGGCACGGCAAGCACCTCCTGCGCAAGCCCCTTGAAGGCGCGCAGAAAGGCGGCCGTGTCCTTCGTCGCCAGCGTGCCGGTGACAACGACCAGCGGGCGCGGCGCCTTTTCCTCGCGGTCGGCCATCGCCTGGGACAGCACGCGGGCGCCGTCCTCGTTATGCGCGCCATCGAGCCAGATTTCGGCGCCTGCAGGCGCCAGGGCGACGAGATTGCCCTTGTTCAAACGCTGCAGGCGCGCCGGCCATTCCGCCGTCGCGAGACCAACTTCGAGCGCATTTTGCGGCAGGTCCGGCGCGACGAGACGCAGGGTGGCGATCGCGCCCGCTGCGTTCTGATGCTGATGCCGGCCGGCAAGCCGTGGCAGCGGCAGATCGATGAGACCGCTTTCGTCCTCGTAGATCAGCCGGCCATGTTCCTCGCGGACGAAGAAATCTTGCCCACCGATATGCAATGGCGCGCCAACCCGCGCCGCCTCCGCCTCCAGCACTTTGAGCGCTTCGGGCTGCTGAAAGCCAAGCACCGCCGGCACGCCGGGCTTCAGGATTCCCGCTTTTTCGCGGGCGATTTCGGCGACCGTGTTGCCGAGAAATTCCGGATGATCCATCGACACGGGCGTGATCAGCGTCGCCGCCGGACGCGCGATCACATTCGTCGCATCGACGCGCCCGCCGAGGCCGACTTCAAGCAAAAGATAATCGGCCGGATGGCGGCTGAAGAGCACGAAAGCCGCCGCGGTTGTGATTTCAAAAAAGGTGATCGGCGCGCCGGCATTGACCTTTTCGCACAGGCTCAGAGCCGCGGCGAGTTCCTCGTCATCGACAAGCCGGCTACCGCCCGGATGGCCGAGCCTGATGCGCTCATGGAAACGCACCAGATGCGGCGACGTATAGACATGCGTGGTTTTCCCCGCGCCTTCGAGGATGGCGCGCATGAAGGCTATGCTCGAACCTTTGCCGTTGGTGCCCGCGACATGGATCACCGGCGGCAGATGGTCTTGCGGCTCGCCAAGGTTTTTCAGCAGCCGCTCGAGGCGGCCAAGCGAGAGATCAATCTTCTTGGGATGCAGATCGAGCAGACGCTCGAGGATCGGGTCCGATTGCTCGCTCGCCCGCTCAGACAGCGGCATACTCATGCGGCTTCTTGCTCGATCTGTTCGATGGCGGGGCGATGCGTCAGCAGCGCGCAAAGCCGCGCGAGCGTCGTTCGCATCTCCTGCCGGCGCACGACCATGTCGACCATGCCATGCGTCTGCAGATATTCGGCACGCTGGAAACCTTCCGGCAGGCGTTCGCGGATCGTCTGTTCGATGACGCGCGCGCCGGCAAAGCCGATCACCGCGCCAGGCTCGGCGATATGAACATCGCCCAGCATGGCATAAGACGCGGTGACGCCGCCCGTCGTCGGATTGGTGAGCACAACGATATAGGGCAGTTTCGCGGCGCGCAGGCGCTGCACGGCAACCGTCGTGCGCGGCATCTGCATCAGCGAGAACATGCCCTCCTGCATGCGCGCGCCGCCGGACGCGGTGAAGATGATGAACGGCGTCTGCTGCGCGACCGCATGCAGCATGCCGGTCACGATCGCCTCGCCCGCGGCCATGCCGAGCGAGCCGCCGAGAAATTCGAAATCCTGCACGCCGACGGTGACATCGATGCCCTCGATCTGGCCGGTGCAGATCTTCACCGAATCCGGGGCGCCGGTCTTGAGCCGGTTTTCCTTCAGCCGGTCGACATAACGTTTGACGTCGCGGAATTTGAGCGGATCGGGTGGCACGTCCGGTGTCGGCAGCGTCTCATAAACGGAATCGTCGAACAGCGTATCGAGCCGCGCCTTGACCGGCATCTTCATGTGATAGCCGGAGCCCGGCACCACATAGAGATTTGACTCGAGGTCCTTGTGGAAGATCAGCTCGCCGCTGTCGGGGCATTTGACCCAGAGGTTTTCCGGCGTCTCGCGGCGCAGGAAGGAGCGGATTTTCGGCGGAACGACGTTGGAAATCCAGTTCATGCCAGTCCTTTACAGCGCCGGCAGGGCGCCAGAGCGTCGGACGTTCAAATTGAATCGCTCGGCGCTTTTAAGTTTTTCTCACCGCATCGGATTTGTCCGAAAACCGCTTCGCACTTTTCGGTCCGATGCTCCAGATCGACTAGTCTATGCATTTGATCGCGCTGACGCAAAGGCTTAGACCGGCTGGCGCGCCGCCTTGTGGACGCCCGCGGCGAGATCACGCACGAGCGCGGTGACGGCGGCGACGCTGCCTGCGGTCGCCTGCCCTTTGTCGTCGAGCGAGCGGCGCAACGCATCGACCAGCGCCGAGCCGACGACAACCCCATCCGCGACCTTGGCGATGGCCGCCGCGTTTTCGGCATTCTTGACGCCGAAGCCGACCGCCACAGGCAGGCGCGTGTGTTGTTTCAACCGTGCAACCGCAGCGGCGACTTTGCCGTAATCCGGCGTTGCCGCGCCGGTGATGCCGGTGATCGAGACGTAATAGACGAAGCCCGCCGTATGGGCGAGCACGGCCGGCAGGCGCGCATCATCCGTCGTCGGCGTCGCGAGCCGGACGAAGGCAACGCCCGCATCGAGCGCCGGCAAGCAAAGCTCGGAATCTTCTTCCGGCGGCAGATCGACGACGATGAGGCCATCGACGCCCGCAGCCTTGGCATCGGCGAGAAAGCGCGCGACGCCATAAACGTAGATCGGGTTGTAATAGCCCATCAGGATGAGCGGCGTCGCGGCGTCCGTTTCGCGAAACGCCGCGGCGAGCGCCAGCACTTTGGCAAGCGTCGTATGCGCCGCAAGTGCCCGCAACCCTGCCGCTTGAATCGCCGGCCCGTCGGCCATCGGATCGGTGAAGGGCATGCCCAATTCGATCACATCGGCACCGGCCGAAGGCAGCGCCTTCAGCAAGGCCAACGAGGTTTCATGATCGGGGTCGCCGCCCATGATGAAGGTCACGAGCGCGGCACGGCCCTCACGGGCGAGTTCGGCAAAACGGGTGTCGATACGGGTCATGCGGCGGTGGCTAACACGAAGCTCCGGCCTGTGAAAGCCTCGACAGGGCGGCCCTTATGATATACATTTATAAAAAGTATATCCGACCCGGAGCATGACATGCAAATCGCAAAATGGGGCAATAGCCTCGCTGTGCGTCTGCCCAAATCCGTCGTCGAAGCCCTCGGTCTCAAGGAAGGCGACGACGTATCGATCGAAGTGTTGGGCGCGCGCAGTTTGGCTTTCGAGAAATCACCGTCACGACTGGAATTGCTGGGGCGACTGAGACAATATCGCGGCCGCTTGCCTGCCGACTTTCGCTTCGACCGGCTGGAGGCGCATGAGCGCGACTAGCGTTCCCTTCTTTGATACCAATGTCCTTCTCTACTTGCTCTCCGGCGATGCGCGTAAGGCCGATCGCGCCGAGACGCTGCTCGCAGATGGCGGCATCGTCAGCGTGCAGGTGCTGAACGAATTTGCGTCAGTGGCGCGGCGCAAGCTGCAACTCTCCTGGCCGGAGACCCGCGAAATCTTGGGCGTGATCCGCACGCTCTGCCGCGTCGAGCCAGTGACCTTGGCGACGCACGAAGCCGGGCTCGATCTCGCCGCGCGCTACGATTTTGCCTTCTATGATGCGATGATCGTTGCCGCTGCCCAGCAATCGGGATGCGCGATCCTCTATTCAGAGGACATGCAGCACGGGCAAGTGATCGATGGGCTGAAGATCCACAATCCATTCCGCGAAATCTGACGCGCGCCCGGACATCTGCGAACGCCTAGCACAGAAAATCGGATCGGCTACATCCCGCCGAGATGATCGGCGACGGTGAAAATATCCTTGTCGCCGCGGCCCGAGATATTGACCACCAGAAGATGATCGCGCGGCTTTTGCGGCGCGATCTCGATCACTTTCGCCAACGCATGCGCCGGCTCCAGCGCCGGAATGATGCCTTCCTGCTGCGCGCAAAGCTGGAAGGCCGCGAGCGCCTCGTCGTCGGTTGCCGACAAATAGGTGACGCGGCCCGTCTCCTTCAGCCAGGCATGTTCCGGCCCGATGCCGGGATAATCGAGGCCCGCCGAAATCGAATGGCCTTCCTCGATCTGCCCATCGCCATCCATCAGGAGATAGGTGCGATTGCCATGCAAGACGCCAGGGCGCCCGCCGGCGAGCGAGGCGGCATGCGCCTTGTCGAGGCCATAGCCCGCCGCCTCGACGCCATAGATTTCGATCTGCCGGTCATCGAGAAACGGATGAAACAGGCCGATCGCGTTCGAGCCGCCGCCGATGCAAGCGAAAAGCGAGTCGGGTGCGCGCCCTTCGGCCGCCTGCATCTGGCCGCGCGTCTCCTCGCCGATCACGCATTGGAAATCGCGCACCATGGCGGGATAGGGATGCGGCCCCGCCGCCGTGCCGATGCAATAAAACGTCGTCTCGACATTGGTGACCCAGTCGCGCAATGCCTCGTTCATCGCATCCTTCAACGTGCGCGCGCCGGATTGCACCGGCACGACTTTCGCGCCGAGCATGTTCATGCGGAAGACGTTCGGCTTCTGCCGCTCGACATCGACCGCGCCCATATAGACGATGCATTCGAGCCCGAAGCGCGCGCAGGCGGTCGCGGTCGCAACCCCGTGCTGGCCGGCGCCGGTCTCGGCGATGATGCGCGTCTTGCCCATGCGCCGCGCGAGCAGGATCTGGCCGAGCACATTGTTGATCTTGTGCGCGCCGGTGTGATTGAGCTCCTCGCGCTTGAAATAGATTTTGGCCCCGTGTGCCGGGTCTTGCGCCTTGCCACGCAGATAATCCGTCAGCCGTTCGGCGAAATAGAGCGGGCTCGGCCGGCCGACATAATGCGTGAGCAAGGCATTGAGCTCGGCGTGAAAGGCCGGGTCCTTCTTGGCCGCCTCATAATGGCGCTCAAGATCGAGGATGAGCGGCATGAGGGTTTCGGCGACGAAACGGCCGCCGAAAATGCCGAAATGGCCGCGGTCATCCGGGCCGGTGCGGAAGGAATTGGGATTTTCCAGCTTCAATTTCGTCTCGCGCCTTATGAGGTCTTTCTCATCGCATCGGATCTGTCCGAAAACCGCTTCGCACTTTTCGGTCCGATGATTCTTAAAACTGCATCGGATTTGTCCGAAAACCGCTTCGCACTTTTCGGTCCGATGCTCTAGCCGCTCTCAGCCAGCGAACCAAGCGTTTCCGCCGCCCGCGCCGCCGCAACGAAACCGGCAATTTTGCCAATATCTTTGACGCCGCGCCCGCTTTCGACACCCGACGAGACATCAACGCCCTGCGCCCCGGTCGCGGCAATCGCCGCGGCGACATTCGCCGGCGTCAGGCCGCCACCAATCAGCCAGGGCTTGGCGAATGTTTGTCCCCGGAGAAGCGCCCAATCGAAGGCGCGGCCATTGCCGCCGGGCAGCGCCGCCGCATCGGCCGGCTGCGCATCAAAGAGCAGCAGATCGGCGACTTTTTCGTAGGCGGCGATGTGCGCAAGATCGGCGTGCGTGCCAAGGCCGATCGCCTTCATGACCGGCCGGCCGAACCGGCCGCGAATGGCCGCAACGCGCGCCGGCGTCTCCGCCCCATGCAATTGCAGAATATCCGGCGCGAAAGCGCTGATCGCCGCCGCCAGAAGATCATCGTCCGCATCGACCGTGAGCAGAACCTTTTTGGCCCGGCCGCCAACGCGCCCGACGAGCGCCGGCGCGGCTGCAAGCGGCAGATGGCGGGGGCTCTTGGGATAATGGACGAAGCCGACCATATCGGCCCCGGCCGCAAGCGCCGCGGCCAATGTCTCTTCGGTCGAAAGCCCGCAGATTTTGACGATCATGCAGGGCTTTTACACGCCTCGCGCACGAAACAACATGTTTATGTGTTGAAATAACACGCGAATGCGCGCCGCCTAGGAATGGCCGATCTGGCTGCGCAGGCGCGCCGTCTCGGCCCGGCTCTCGCGCAGCGCGCGCCGATGCCTGCCCTGCGACAGCCAGGTGAAAAAGCCGCCAAGCAGGACGCCGATGATGATCGCGGCGATCAAGACCACAAAAAGCGGCGCCTCCACCGCGCCGGCCGCGGCCGAGGAAAAAGGATCGAACGAGACGGTGACGGCATGCCGGTTGGCGACCGCGAGCGCGACGCCGATGATGGCGAGCGGCAGCAGAATGAGCACTTCCACAATGCGTTTCATCTGCAGAACTCGCGGCTGCGATTAACCCATATAGCCGTCGTTGAGCCGTTCACGCATTTCCTTGCCGGTCTTGAAAAACGGCACGGCTTTTTCGTCGACCGAGACATGCGCACCGGTCCGCGGGTTGCGGCCGAGACGCGCGTCGCGATGCTTGACGGAAAAGGCACCGAATCCGCGTAATTCTACCCGATCGCCCCGCGCGAGTGCTTTGACAATCTCGTCAAGAATCGCGTTCACGATCTTTTCCACATCGCGCAAATAAAGATGCGGATTGCGATCCGCGATCCGCTGCACGAGCTCCGATTTGATCATGTTTCGCCCCCTGCCACTCGTCATTAAGCCGGCTTCGCCTCCCAGCGAAACCCGCCGACGTGCCCCCGCCCCCAGGTGCACGCCCTTCGCTCAATCCATGCTCATCAGCTAACTGCCAACGTCTGAAAGACGTTTGGCTTTAATTGGTCGGGTCAACCTGCCAAATCGCCACCAGACCGTCAAGTAACCGTCCCTCGGCATAATTTTCAGTGCCACCAAGCACATGCGCCAACCCTGGAAAGCCCAAAGCGTCGGCGATCTTGGCCGTGCCGCTGATGATGCCGAGCTTCTGCAGGCTGTTTTTCGTGGTCCAGTCGCGTATCGGCAGGCCGTGCGGAACCTTGCGGACACGTTCAAGCCAAGCCACCGCTTCGCGTTCCTCGCCAATCTCATCGACGAGTTTCAGCCCGATCGCCTGCCGGCCGGTGAAGACGCGTCCGTCATCGACGGCGGCCAATTGCACATCGTCAAGGCCGCGGCGGGTCTTCACCAGGCCCTTGAACCAGGCGTAGCTGTCCGCGACCAGCGACGCCAAAGCGGCGCGGACTTCCGGCGAGGTGGGCTCAAAGCCGCTTGGCTCCGCCTTGAGCGGCGAGGATTTCACCGAATCCATCTTTACCCCGACCTTGTCGAGAAGGCCGGAGAGATCGGGATATTGAAACAGCACCCCGATCGAGCCGACGAGCGCATTGCCGGGCGAGACGATATGGTCGGCGCCGATCGCGGCGATATAGGCGCCCGAAGCCGCCATTGTGCCGACGACCGCGACGGTCGGTTTTTTGGCCGCGAGCCGGCGCAAGGCAAGGAAGAGCTTTTCCGCGCCGGTCGTCGTGCCGCCGGGACTGTCGACGGCGAGAATCACGCCCTTGGCATTGGAATTCGCCACATCGTCAATCAGCTTCAGCGTCGCCTGGTCGCCGGTGATGAAGCCGCTGATACTGATCCGCGCGATATGCTGCGAGCTGAGGCCGGTACGCCCCGAGACTCTGAGCCCGACAAGCGCCAGACCGACAATCAGCAGCAGGATCGAAACCACCCGCCAGAACGATAGCTTTCGCTGCAACAGCCGCCGGTCGACGATGTAATCGGCGGGAGACGTGTTCGACATACTTTATTCCTCGGCCGTGGAAGCCGTGGAACCTAGCGCGCTTTGCCCGCAGATGGAACCGTCTGGCCGATAAGAAATCGCGCCAATTCATGATGTTGAGACTGTTACCGTCAAAAAAGCCGGCAACTTTTTCGGGACGTCTTCCAAGCTGCGCTGCCACCCGAGGCGCGCCGCGGGGCGGCCACAAAAAAGCCCGCGCGGCGGTACCGCGCGGGCCTCGATCGCTGAAATGCGATCGCTAAATTTTGACGAGATTATTCCTCGTCTTTTTTCTTCTTGGCGCCCTTTTTGGCTTCGTTGTCGCGCGCCTTAAGCGCTGCGCCAAGGATATCGCCGAGCACCGCGCCCGAATCGGCCGAGCCGAATTGGGCAATCGCCTCTTTCTCTTCGGCAACTTCGAGCGCCTTGATCGAGACCGCAACCTTGCGGGCGCGGCGATCGAACTGGGTGATGCGGGCATCGACCTTTTCGCCGACGGCGAAACGGTCCGGCCGCTGATCGGCGCGGTCGCGCGCCAATTCGCTGCGCTTGATGAAGGCGACGAGATCGGTGCCGGTAATCTTGACGTCGATGCCGCCTTCCTTCACGTCGATCACCTCGCAGGTGACGATCGCACCCTTCTTGAAGTCGGGGCCACCCTCCTCGGTCGCAGGCGCGGCGAACGGATCCGTCGCGAGCTGCTTGATACCGAGCGAGATGCGCTCCTTCTCCTGATCGACGTCGAGCACTTTGGCGCGGACGATGTCGCCCTTCTTGTAATCGTCGATCACCTGCTCGCCGGGCTTGTTCCAGTCGAGATCGGAGAGATGGACCATGCCGTCCACATCGCCTTCGAGACCGATGAACAGGCCGAACTCGGTCTTGTTCTTGACCTCGCCCTCGACTTCGCTGCCAACCGGATGCTTCTGGGCGAAATCTTCCCAGGGGTTGGTGAGCGTCTGCTTGAGGCCGAGCGAAATGCGGCGCTTGACCGGATCGACTTCGAGCACCTGGACATCGACCTCCTGGCTCGTCGCGACGATCTTGCCGGGATGGACGTTCTTCTTGGTCCACGACATTTCCGAGACGTGGATCAAGCCCTCGATGCCAGGCTCGAGTTCGACGAACGCGCCATAATCGGTGATGTTCGTCACGCGGCCATGAATGCGGGCGCCGACCGGATATTTGGCGTCGATTCCCTGCCACGGATCGTCGAGCAATTGCTTCATGCCGAGCGAGATGCGGTGGGTCTCGTGATTGATCTTGATGATCTTGACCTTCACCGTCTGGCCGATGGTCAAAACTTCGCTCGGATGATTGACGCGCCGCCAGGCGATGTCGGTCACGTGCAGCAAGCCGTCGATGCCGCCAAGGTCCACGAACGCACCGTAATCGGTGATGTTCTTGACGACGCCGTCGATGACCTGCCCCTCTTCCAGATTGGCGACGATCTCGTGGCGCTGTTCGGCCCGGCTCTCTTCAAGCACGGTGCGGCGGGAGACGACGATATTGCCGCGGCGGCGGTCCATCTTGAGGATCTGGAACGGCTGCGGCACATGCATCAAAGGCGTGACATCGCGGATCGGCCGGATATCGACCTGGCTGCGCGGCAGAAAGGCCACGGCGCCGTCGAGATCGACGGTGAAGCCGCCCTTGACCTGGTTGAAGATGACGCCTTCGACCTTTTCCTGCTTCTCGAAAGCGCGTTCGAGCCGCACCCAGCTCTCTTCGCGGCGCGCCTTGTCGCGCGAGATCACCGCCTCGCCGAGCGCGTTTTCGATGCGTTCGAGATAGACTTCGACTTCGTCGCCGACCGTCAGGGTGCCTTCGCGGCCGGGGCCCTGGAATTCCTTGAGGGCGACGCGGCCTTCGGTCTTGAGGCCCACGTCAATGACGGCGACATCCTTTTCGATGGCGACGACCTTGCCCTTAATGACCGCGCCTTCGAGAGCTTCGTTCTGGCCATAGCTCTCATCGAGAAGCGCGGCAAAATCCTCGCGCGAGGGCGCGTAGGTATTGGTTGATGTCATAAGTTCTCCTGAAAAGCCCTTTCGGGCGGAACGCCGGCGGTTAAGGGTTGACGGAGCTTCTTCCAACCGTGGCCTGCCAAAAGGCAGGATCACCCGCATCAAAAAGGCGGACCGGCGTCGGACGGCGGAAAAAGCCAGGTTCGGGCGCCTATGTAGCAAGCGTGCGGGCGCCCGGCAAGGGCCGCGGGGGGCGCCGGGGCCACAATTGCGGCCCCGGTCCGGGCCGAACGATCAACCCGGCAGAAGCACCGTATTGATGACGTGGATGACGCCATTGCTCTGATTAACGTTGGAAATCGTCACCCAAGCCTTATCGCCCTTGGCGTCGATGATTTCGAGCCTGCCATCATCGTCTTTGACGGTGAGCGTCGCGCCTTCGACCGTCTTCAGCTCGGCATGGCCGCCGCCCATTTTCACCATTTCCTCGAGCCGCCGCGCCGAATACCGGCCGGGCACGACATGATAGGTCAACACCGATACGAGCGTCGACTTGTTCTCCGGCTTCAGGAGATTATCGACAGTGCCCGGCGGCAATTTGGCAAAGGCGGCGTTCGTGGGCGCAAAGACCGTAAACGGGCCGGGGCCTTCGAGCGTATCGACGAGACCCGCGGCTTTCACCGCCGTGACCAAAATCGTGTGATCCTTGGAATGAACAGCGTTTTGGACGATGTTCCGCGTCGGGTACATCGCCGCACCGCCAACCATCGGATCTGCAGACATCATGGTCGCGCGAGCCGCGAAGCCGGAGAATCCGGTGAGCAGAACAGCAACCGCGAACGCACTAACTTTGAAATATCGCATGATCTCTCTCCTTCAGGCGACGTCGTCGCAATGGCGAGGCTTCACCCGCCGATGCGCGTCACCGGCATGTACGGGGGAGGATCGAAACCGGTTTCACGATTCAAGAAAGATTCCCGCGCCGCTGCGGGCAACTGGACTCTGTCGGCTCAACTTCCTAAGGAAGCCAAGAAGCCAGGTTGCGAAGACAGAGTTGCCACCTTGACGCAAACGGACAATGGCGAACTCGTCCTGCTCATCGACGCCGTCGCGGCGGGCGACCGCGACGCTTTCGGCAAGCTTTATCAGCGCACCGCGCCAAAACTTTTTGCGATCCTGCTGCGTATTCTTCGCAATAGAGGCACGGCGGAAGATGCGCTGCAGGACGTGTTTCTGAAAATTTGGCAGAATGCGGGGAGCTTCTCGGCGGAGGCCGGACCGCCGATGGGGTGGCTGATCTCGGTCGCGCGCAATCGCGCCATCGATATTTTGCGCCGGAAAAATCCTGCGGAACCCGCGGCGACGGAGACGGCGGATATTTTTGCCAATATTGCCGACACGGCCAGCGGCGAAGAACAGATGACGGAACGCGCCGCGTTGCAACATTGCCTCGAAACACTTGAAGAGCAGGCCCGCGCCTGCATTCTGCTCGCTTATTACGAGGGCTATTCGCGTGAAGAACTCGCCAACCGTTTTGGCCGTCCCGTCGGCACCATCAAGACGTGGCTGCACCGCAGCCTCGCCCTTCTGAAGTCCTGCCTGGAAGCGACGACATGACCGGCGAAATCGATATGCAAGCCGCCGAATATATTCTCGGCACGCTTTCGGCGGAAGAACGCAGCGCCTTCGAGGCGCTGATGAAAAGCGACGCCTCGGCGCAGCGCGCGGTCGAAATCTGGCAGCGCCGACTTGCGCCGCTCAACGTGCCACTCGGCGAGGTCGCACCTCCGGCGCATATCTGGCAGGCGATCACGCAGGCGCTGCCCGCGCCGTCGGACAATACAGGTCCCGCGCTGCTCCTGCTGCGCCGGTCACGCAACCGCTGGCGCCTGGGCGCGCTTCTGGCTGGCGCGATCGCCGCTGGCCTCGCGGCTTTCAGCATCGATCGCGCGCTCATCGTACCCAACGAGCCGCAGGGCAGTTATCTCGCCGTCGTCAATCGCAGCGGCGACCAGCCCGCGCTCATCATCCGCGTCGATCTCGCGACGCGCACCGTCTTCGTGCGTCCGGTCGCCACCAATGTGCCGCAGGGCCGAAGCCTGGAGCTTTGGTATATCGGCAGCGGCCTATCGCCCAAGTCGATGGGGCTCATCGACAAAACCGAGCGGAATATCCCTCTCCCCGAGAGCGCCCCCATTGAGAAGGCGAATTTCGCCGTCAGCGTCGAGCCGCCCGGCGGCTCGCCAAGCGGTGCCCCAACGGGACCGATCGTTTATTCCGGTCAATTGTTCAAGGAGTGAGGCGCTTTTCGCGCCTGCACAATCGCCAGCGCCTTGTTGAAGGCGGCCTCGATATCGAGATCGGTGGTGTCGAGCTCGACCGCATCCAGCGCCAGGCGCAAGGGCGCGGCGGCGCGGGAGGCATCGCGGGCGTCGCGGCGGCGGATTTCGTCCAAGATCGCCGGATAATCGGCCGCCTCGCCCTGCCCCTTCAATTCGAGCGCACGGCGGGTGGCGCGCGTCTCGGGCGTCGCCGTCACATAGATTTTAACCTCCGCCTGCGGGCAGATCACGGTGCCGATGTCGCGCCCGTCGAGCACCGCCCCGCCCGGCCGCGCCGCGAAATCGCGCTGCAGATCGATCAGCGCCTGACGCACCTCCGGGATCGCCGCCACAATCGAGGCCGCCTCGCCCATATCGCGGCCGCGCAAAACCCTGGGGTCGAAATCGGTCAGCGACAGGCCGCGCGCCGCCGCCACCGCAGCCCGCGCGTCGGCCAGGTTTTGCCCATGCTCGATCAGCGTCCGGGCGGTGGCGCGATACAGCAGTCCCGTGTCGAGATGCGGCAGGTTCAGATATTCCGCAAGCCGGCGCGCCAGAGTGCCCTTGCCGGACGCCGCCGGCCCGTCGATCGCAACAATCATGAAAAACGCGCCCCGAGGCCGGCGAGCGAGATCTGGAAAGCCGGGAAGCTCGTCGCGATCATCGCCGCATCGTCGATCGCCATGCCCCGCTCGGCCGCGAGGCCGAGGCAAAGGAAGCTCATGGCAATGCGGTGATCGAGATGGGTGGCGGCGACGCCACCGCCCGCGACCTGCCCATCCCCGCCGGCGACGATCAGGTCGTCGCCCTCGATTATGCTTTCGACCCCGGCGGCGCTGAGGCCGGCAACGATGGCCGCGAGCCGATCGGATTCCTTGACCCGCAATTCCGAGAGGCCGCGCATCCGCGTCTCGCCCGCGGCGAAGGCGCCGGCGACGGCAAGGATCGGATATTCGTCGATCATCGAGGGGGCGCGGGCCGCCGGCACATCGACGCCACGCAAATCCGAGGCCCGCACACGCAGATCGGCGACGCTCTCGCCGCCCTCGTCGCGCCGGTCGATCATGTCGATCTGCGCCCCCATTTCGATCAGGGTCTGCAACAGGCCGATGCGCAGCGGGTTCATCATCATGCCTTCGATGATCACATCCGAGCCCGGCACGATGAGCGCCGCGACCAGGGGAAAAGCCGCCGAGGACGGATCGGCCGGCACGACGATTCGCGCCGGATGAAGCTCCGGCCGGCCCTCAAGCGTGATCTTGCGTCCCGCCGCGCCGAAGGGCTCGCTTGCAATCGCCGCGCCGAAATGGGCGAGCATTTTCTCGGTATGATCGCGGCTCGCCTGCGGCTCGATCAGCACGGTGCGGCCGGGCGAATTGAGGCCCGCCAGCAGAACGGCGGATTTGATCTGCGCCGAGGCGACCGTGGTGCGATATTCGATCGGCAACGGCTCGGGCGTTCCCTTCAACAGGACGGGGCAGCGCCCGCCCTCGCCTTGCGCCAGAACTTGCGCCCCCATCAGCGCGAGCGGATCGAGAATGCGGCGCATCGGCCGCTTGCGCAGCGAGGCATCGCCGTCGAATTCGGCGGTGATTCCATGGCCGCCGACGACCCCCATCATCAGCCGCGCGCCGGTGCCGGCATTGCCGAAATCGAGCTTGCCGCGCGGTTCGAACAGGGCGCCGAGGCCGATGCCATCGACCTGCCAGGCCCCCGCCCCGCGCCGCGCGATCCGCGCTCCCAGGGCCCGGCAGGCCTCCCCCGTATGGAGCACGTCGTCGCCTTCGAGCAGGCCGTCGATCTCGGTCCGCCCGACCGTGAGAAGCCCGAGAATGAAGGCGCGATGCGAGATCGACTTGTCGCCCGGCGGCCGCAGGCGGCCCTTGAGCGGCCCGCCCGGCGTCGTACGGACGGCCGCAGCCGGCGGCGAAGCACTTATGGAAACTGCCAAAATCCCTCCAAGCCGGGCCAGCGGGTCGCGCAAATTTGTTTCGCCGCTCGTAACACGTGGTTTGGGGAAAAGTCATGGGTCAATTCGGCCTGTTAAAAGGTGAAAAGACCGCACCGCCCCTTATGCCCAGCCTTGCGGATCGGCCGGTGAAGTTCCAATTGACAGGCGCCTTGGGGCTTACTAACGGGAGCCGCAAGCGCGCCAATTGGCGGAGGGCGGCGGCCCTCTTCCGCCAAGCGGCACCCAACGATTTTTCCAGAGGCCCAACCGTGGCGAAACCCGAGCTCGGCAACAAACATTCCTGCCAGAACTGCGGCACGAAATTCTTCGACTTGAATAAAAGCCCTGTCGTCTGCCCGAAATGCGGCACCGTCCAGCAGGTGGCCACGCGCGTGACCCGCGCCGCCCCCGCCGAGAAGGAAGAGGAAGAGGCCGAGACCGGCGTCGAAATCGTCTCGCTCGACGAGGTCGAGCAGAACGAAGCCGCTCTCGAAACCACCGCGGAAGACGATGTCGAGATCGAAGACGAAGGCGGCGGCGATGACGATGATACCTTCCTCGAAGAGGAAGAGGAGGACAGCGACGACGTCTCCGGCCTGATCGACGGCGACATCGCGCCCGACGAAGAGCCCTAAGCGTCGAACATACGGCGCGATTTCGGCAGGGGTTCGATGCGCGCCAATGGCGGCTTGTGGCGGTCGGCCATTATGTCTATATAGCCGCTCCGCGCCGGCCGAACCGGCTCTCGAATCCACCCAAAGATTCGAGCGGCGCGAAGGTTTGGGGTCATAGCTCAGTTGGGAGAGCGCTTCAATGGCATTGAAGAGGTCGGCGGTTCGATTCCGCCTGGCTCCACCAATAAAATCAATAGCTTAGTTCTATTTCTTGCTGGGGCTTAAACTCGCTAGCTACAGATTAGCTACAGCGCAGTCGCTAAACTGCGCTGCCCCAGATTTTCCGCACCAATCCACTCTTGATCAATTCTTCAACCAGACCAGTTCGACGCTTATCGTTGTCTTGGATTTCAGTGCGGAAAGAAAATGATGAGTGATCTCCATCTCAAGAGCACGATCGGGGACCCGGCGGCCATATTGAAGTGCTATAGCGCAAGTGCATCAAGCGTGGGAACCAAAGCGCTGCCCTGAAGAGGCGCAACCCACGAGCCGGAAATAAGACCGGCTGGTTCCGATTGCCTGCGGCAGTCGAATGCGAAAACTTTCGTCGAGATGATTTTATCGTGGTCGCCACGTCACGACATCCACGCGCCAATGGGTCGGATCCGACTCCGATTAGTTCAATTTTTGTCGGACTGTTTCGTTGCTTCCTGCCTGATTAGTATCAAACCTACACGTCTCCTTCCGGCTTCGAGCTGGCCATCGCGATCCGCCGCAGATTGTATCTTAATTTTCCCGAAGACTCTTTGTCTCGCGTGAGGCTCTGCGAAATTGAACCCTGCTACGCTCAATGGTGCAGATTGAGCAAAAAGCACTGGCCGATTTCATGTTCGGTATTAGTCAGGCTGACGATTGTCCGTTCCAGCTTATTATTAGCGCTTTCGGGCTCCGCTTCTCGAAGGCGACCCTTTATCTCGCATAATTTAGGGCGAGCAGGCGAGCCACCAACCAAGAAGATTCGGATGTGTTTCTTGGTCGCCGAGATAATCTGCCGAGAATGATTTCGCGACCTCGTGACCGGCGCACGGTCTCTTCGGTTCTCGAAAGGAATAGAATTTTGCGACCTCTAGCCGGCAAGTGGCGCTTCTGAGGTATCGATGCACGACGCTCAGAAGCCAAACGAGTGAGAGGCTAAAGCGCGTTCCTCTCTTGCCCGGTCAATTGATCCAGTGTGTGCCTTTCATCTGTCGTGAGATTTTTCTGCTGCTTCGGCGTCAACCTGCCGTTACCGACCAATTGCAGCGGCGCGCTCGGATCGTATCTTTCGTCGTTTTGGCTCCGCCGCGTGTTTTTCTTTCGTTGATCTTCGTTCGGCATCTGAGCCGGCTCGCTCTCGTCGTCGCCGCCGTAGCCCTCGATTTCAACGATGAGGATCGAGGCTAGGGCGTTGTTGTTGCTCCGCGCCGGCGACGGAATGGCCTTGGCCGCAGCACCTGCCGCATTTGAGGCACTATCCAACGCGCCGATATTCGGTGCGGTGGTGCCGGGGACGCCAATTGTGACGCCCTGAACCTGGATGTTAAAGGCGTTCAGCACCTGCACGGCCACGAGGTTGAGATTGCCTGACACGCGCACGCCCGCCGCGCCCGCATTGATCGTACCCCGTGGTGCCATCAGATTGGCGTTGCCGACCGGCACGCCCGGCAGCGACTGGAGTGTCGCAATGCCGGCGCCGGACACCTGGCCTTTGATATCAGCCGAACAGATCCAATCGATGTCGCACTTGTACAAAGGCGGCGGTGCGGAGACTGAGGTCTTGGCGCCCTCACCAGCGTCGAGATTGCCGTTCGAGCTCCACATCACGATATCGCCGCCCTGCTCGGTCATGATGCGGCTCTGCGCGACGAGCACGTCCTGATCGGCAAAGATTTCGATATTGCCGCTCTCGAGCGTCAGGATGCCCTGGCTCGCGGGATTGGCCGCGGGCGCCGCGACCGCGCTGCCAACGAGGATGCGGCCGCCCGGCCCGAGGAGAGAGATGTTGCCGCCCTGCTGGCTCTGGATGGTCGAGCTGCGCATGTCGAGCGTGCCAGTTTCGATCAATCGATTGGCGCCGTTACTGCCTCCGCCGAGATCGTTCCGGGTATAACCGTAAGCAGCGGGGAACAGCGCGTTGATCGCCTCGTAGCCGCTGGAATACTGGTGGTAATAAGGGCTCGAGGGGTTGTTGTAATCGATCCCCGTGGCATTCAGAACCGCAAAGAAATCATAGAGCGCTTGCAGTTTCTGCTGCGCCGGGCTGAGCGCCTCGAAGTTCAGCCAGTTCTGCGCCGGCGTCAGGACCCCGCCAATCGGGTTGCCGGTCAGATCCAGCTCCTGCCAGGTGAGGTTCAAAGCGAAGGGGATAGCCGTCGCGGGATTGAGGAATTGCGCGGCGAAAGCTGCGTAGTCGATCCCCGGGCTGACGCCGAACAGCACGTCCACCGAAGCACCTCCGGTCGGCAGATAGGGATTGCCAAAGTCGTTGAGGAAGCTCCTCGTTTCTCCGACGACAGGGACAACTCGGGCAGGATCTGGATTGGCGTTGGCATCGACCGAATTGCCGAGTGTGCGAATCCCGGTTTCCGTGATGCTCGTGTTGGGCTGTGATGGGAAACTGATATTGCCGCCAGCGGTGATATTCAGTATGCCGGGTCCGGCCAACTCGATGATGGCCGGCCTCGTGGCGCCGTCAATATTGTAAGTGATGTTGTCGCCTGCGGTGATGCTGGTGATGTCGGCGGCGGCGAAATTCTCGCCGTAGAACGGCAGATCGGTAATGTTCTGCCCCGCATAGATCTCTGCTGGCGCATTGGGAACGAGGCTGATCTGGCCGACTGTGATGCCGACGGTATTAAGTAATGATGCTGGCGACGGCTCCCCGTCGATGAGGCTTCCATTTAGCGAATAGATGAGAACCGAGGCAGTATCGTCGGGCTGCGACAGTGACGGATCGCGTAGCTGGGCTTGCGTAAGCTGCGTGGCGTCTTCGGGCAAAGCCGGATCGGCACCCGTCGGCAAAATGCCGGTGCCCACTTGTTCGTCGAGCTTGCCGAGCGTCGTCCCCGAGACATTGCCCGCTGACAGAAAAGCCGGAAGTTCCGATTCGATCCGACCGGAGACCGGCACGGCTGATGACAGCACGGGGATGGCAAGATCGATTGATTGATCGGCAACGACGGTGAGCGTACCGGTCGCCGACGGATAAAGGCCGCCGCCATGATCGATCGTGATTCCACCCTCAAGCGCCACCAGGCCCAGCGAAGCCGGCAACAGCAAGCTGCTGACGTTGACATCCGGATCGAAGCCATCATTCTCGTTCACGAGCTGACCCAGATTGAAAAGCGCCTGCTGCACAAGCAAGGAATTGAAGGTCACGTTGCCGCCAGTCGCCTGGATCGACACGCCGCTCGTCGAGTTCATGCTGGTAACGTAGGGCACCAGATTGGTCGCCACCGCTGAGGATAAACTGTATGAGGCTACGGGGAACTCATTGTTCGCGGAGGTTATGTCTCCAATGTCCGGGGTCCACAAATAGGTTGGATTGTAAACACCGCCAATATCGACGGATCCGCGTGCCTGCACCGTGATCGTGCCGTACTGCACGGCGAGCAGGGTCTGAACCGGATAGGCGAGTTGACCACTTTCAAAGGTGAAATCGGGCGCAATGGAGCCTCCGGCTTGCACCGCGCCGGTGCCTTGGCCGACATAGAAATCGCCGCTGTAAATGCTTCCGCCGGCGCTCACCGACAGATCACCCCCACCGGTCACATGAAGCGTATTCGACGCATCGAGATAAGACGTGGTCGGGAGCGATACGGCGAGATCGCGAATATCGCCGCCGGCCCTAATCGTGACATTGCCGCCGATGCTCATAATGCCTTGATCAAAGCTGCCGAAATTGACGTACCAGGGCACGCTGGGCACGTTCGGGTTGGTCAGCAGCCACGGAAGCCAGAACTGGCCGAGGAACGCGCCCGGATTGCTGGCGAGACCCGACGCCGCAGAGGTGCCGCTCGCCAATGTATCGGTGACGTCCTGGAAACCGACGATATTGCCCTGCACCGTGAGCGTGATGTCACCCGCATTTGCCGGATTGACCTCTGGCGTCAGGATTGTGCTGACGCCGGTGTCCTGCGGGTTGCCATTCACTGCGCCAATCGCGCCTGTGTTCAGTGCGATGGTCGTCGAGCCATCTGTCTCTGGCGCGTCGGACACCGGTGCGCCGGCCGTATAGACGACGCCGGGCGCGATGTGATCCTGCAACACGAAATTGCCGGCCGCCGCGATATCGATCGAGCCGGTGCCGGTGCGGATCGTCGTCGGCACGGCGATGACGGCGTTGGTCGCATTCAAGTCGTTGAGAACCGTGTGCCCATCGATCAGCACATTGCCTTCACCGGCGAGCGGTGCGCCCGCGGCGAAATTGCTCGAATTCGCCAATGCGAGGGGATTGGCGCTATTCAGCGCGGCACCGGCGACGAACTGATAGGAAGCGCTCTGGCCGCCGCTTAGCGCGGCGAACTGGATCGGCAACGGATCCGCGGCCGAGCCCATGTTTGACGGCAGATTGGCATTGGGCGCAACGGGAATCGAAGCATTTCCACCAACAAAAACCGGTGCCGTCGGCGCATAGACATAAGCTACAGCATTATCATCAAAGGGCTGAGCAAACAGGTAGTTCTCATACTCGTTGCCAAAGGCGGAATATTCCGCGGCATCGGCGGGACCCACGGGCGCAGTCGCCGTACCGTTCGCCGGCGGGCCGCCAGGATAAAATTGGGTCCAATTGGTGCTCAGCCACTGGTCGTAGGTTGTCAGATAGGTTTGATAGTCCGCATCGTAAGTTGGATCCGCTGCAGGCGGCGGCACCGGTGCGGCAGGTGTCGGCGCCGCGATTCTGTAGAACAACCCGTTGTCAAACTCCGGCCCAATCTCCCCCCAAAGAGAGTACAGCCGGCTCGCATATTCGATGTAATTGCTGTAATAAAGTGTACTACCACCCGTTTGCGGCTGCGCAAACACGACGTTCGGGTCGAGGGACCCAATCGACTGGGTCGTTCCGTCGATAAGCTGGATTTCGGTCAGCGTGCTGAAATCAACTCCGCCACTCTCTATCGCATCGTAGGCTGCAAGCGCGTTGGCGTAAGTTCCCGGTGTCGTGCCATTCGGCACGTCTACCCCCGTGGTCGCGAAAAATCCGTCGCTAATGGATGCGTCAAGCTGAACATTGCCCGCGGCGCGTAGCGCCACCACGGGAGCGATCGTATTCTGATAGCGATAGGCAAGCGTCAGGCTGCCATCTGAATTCTGAACTCCCGCGCCAAGATTCCAGTTGGTCAGTACCTTGATATTGCCACCGTTGACGCCACCTTGTGCCGGGCTTGGATTGATGAGATCGATCTCAGGCCGCGCTTCAAAATTGGCGATGCCGGCGAACATGTTGCCGAGGTTGAAGCCGGGATTCTGGACGAAGCCCGGTAGGCTTCCCGCATCTGGCGAAGACGGGTTGAAGCTCTCGTTCTGGTTCGGGTCGTAGCCGCCATAGAAGACGGCGTGCGCACTGTTATATGCGCCTTGGTTTGGCGTGAAATAATCGTTGGTAAGGTAATAGCTGAGACTATTGCTCGTGCCGTCCTGGTTGCTCAGCGTGGTGACGCCGCCGGCATTGGTCCACGTGGCAACGGTGTTGCCATTGATGTCGGTGAACGTCCCTGAAACCAGATTGCCGCCGCTGTCATACCAACCGGCCGGATCGACGATGCCATCGAAATGCTTGTTCGGATCGGTGCTTTGATCGGCGGTGCTCCAGACGGCATAGGCATCGAGCACGACGGCGCTGTCGATCTTTGCCGACGGCGCGATGCCGACATTGACGTTGCCGCCAACGAGAATCGGCGCGCGTAACGTGATGGTGCCGCCCATCGCGTTGATCATCGCAGTGGCGCCAATGGTGATGGTGCCGGAACTCGTGACGTCCTCGTAGCCGTAGGTAGCGTTCAGCGATGAAGTCGAGCCGACCCCGCTCGTGCCGATATTGATCAGGCCGCCCGCCTGCGGACTATTGGGGGACCCGGTTGCCGTCAACGCGCCTTCGATGTCGACGCCGCCCGTCCCGTACAGATCGATTTCGCCCTTGGTGGTGGCGGTGCCGTTGGCGACAATCGAACTGTTGACAGTCACGGTGCCGGCATCAGCCGTCAGGCTGACTTCATCGGCACTCAAATTCTGGTTGAGCGACAGAGCGCCCGCGCCGCTTTCCACGCTGATGTTGCCGCTGACACCCGCGCCTGTGAGGACTTGCGCCACGCTGTCGAGATCGACCGCGCCACCGGTGTTGAGGCTGAAATTGCTGCCGCTGGCGCCAGGCGCCGTCGCCCCCTCCAGCGTACCGCCGAATGTTACGGGCGCGCCGCTGCCGGTCGTGGTGATCGTCAGGCTGCCGCCCTCGCCGCCGGTCGCCGCTCCGGCGAAGTCAACGATGGAACCGGGCTGAAGGGTTACTGTGCCGCCAGTCGCCGCCAGCGTGATCATGCCGGCGCTCGCATATTCGGTCGCAGACCCGAACGCCTTGGCGATGCCTTCGGCATTGAGCGAGCCGGTACCCGTCACCACGATGTCCCCGGCGCTCGTCAGCAGTGAAATGTTGCCGGCGACGGCCTCGACCGGGACAGAAACCGTCACCGACGCGCCTTCAAGCGTGATTGCTCCGCCGATTGCATCCGACGTCATTGCATTGCCGCCGGAGACCGGAACGATCGACAAAGCGCCGGTGGTCTTCAAAACCTGATCGGAAAGCGTATCGGCGATCAATGTCGATGTCTGCAAGGCGATCGGCAGCGCGCCGAAATCCATGCTGCCGCTACCCTGCGCGATCGCCGCCTCTCGCGCCACCAGATTGACCGCGCCGAAGTCGCTCAAAGATTTGGCGCCGTCGGCGAAGATCAGTTCACCGGCATCAATCGAGAGCGAGCCGGTTCCGCCGGAGGTCGCGGTCGGCGCGTTCAACGTATTATCAAGGATCAGCGTCGGCGCCGAAATCGTCACCTCGCCGCCCGTTCCCGCCAGACTGCCACCGCCCAAAGTCAGAGAGGCGGTGCTGTTTGCCATCGCGATGTTCACATCGCCCTGAAGGATGATGGCGCCGTAGCTTTGCAGATCGAGATTGCTCGCCTGTTCCAACCCAGCCAGCACGCCGGCATCGATGACCACGCCGCTGGCCGGCGCCGCGCCCGAACCGACAATTGTGATACTCTCGCCGATTGCGAAGATATTGTCGCCTGAAAGCGTGGCGCCTGATTGCAGCCGCGCGCTGCCGGTCGAGGCGATCGTCAGCACATTGCCACCGTCGATCGTGGCCCCGGATTGGATCGTGGCGGCGGTCGCGCTTCCTGCGCCGGCGAATGCCGGCAGCGTGATCGTATAGGTCGCATTCGGCCCGGCGCGATTGTCATTTACGACGATGGTGCCGGGATCGAGCTGCGCGGCGCTCGGCAATTGCACCGGACTGGCATTGCCGTTGGAGACTTGCACCAGGGTGCCAAGCGCCGCGTCGAGGTCGGTATAATATCCCTTGATGATACCGGCAGTGGTGCTCGCGTTCGAGGAATCCACGCTCACCGGCAACGTCGGCAGATTGGACAGCGTACTGCCCAGGACGAGGTTCGTCACAGGCACGGCGCTGCCGGGGCCGAGCGCCTCAACCACGCTGCCGCTCTCGAATGTCACCTGGCCGGTGCCGGCCACGGGTGCCATGATCGAGACGCTATCGCCGTCGTTATCGAGCGCAACGGTCTTGCTCTGGAATTGCGGCGCCGCCAAGATCAGGATTTGTGGTGCGGCAAGCGGATCGGCCGCGTCATTGTCGACGATGATCCCCTTGGCCGTCGGCGTGATGATCGTGCCGGAAGAGGTCATCTGCCGTGTGCCGCCAATCAAAAGGCTGTCGGCACCCAACGCACCGAGACTGTCAGCACTTACGGCAAGATAGCCAGGCGCGGTGGTCTGGCCGTTGCCGACGATCTCAAGAAATTGCGCGCTGAGATCGACCTCGCCGCCCGCACCGCCCGGCGCAGCGCTGCCATCGAACTCGCCATTGAGCGTGAGCGAGGAAGTTGCATCAAGCACCAGCCTGCCCGCGTCGTCCGGTACATAGGGCGCCGCGAGGTTGTTGGCTACGGCGTAGGCGGGGAAGAACTGATTGGCGCTGGTCAGTGCATATTGCGAATATCTGCCCCAGACCGATTCCGGCTGGACATAGAACTGTGCAACTTCGGAGGCACGGCTTCCGGTGAGAGCGTTGCCGAGATAACCCGACATCTGCAAGGTGCCGTCGGGGAGCGTCACGGTCTGGTTGGAAACCGGATTGGTGACGCCGGAATTGACGACGACACGATAGGCGCCCGGAAGCGTCGCATATTGGGCTGGCAACAGCGTGTAAGTGCCGGCCGCGAGGCCGCCACCGCCCGCCAGATAAACCGATTGCCCCACAGCCGTTCCGGACGAGCCGAACGCCGGATCGTAAGCCGCGACCGCGGCGTTGAAACTCGGATCGATGGCATAGATCTGCCGTGCGTCGGGATAGAGCGGCACCTGCTGGCCGGCCGTCGAGTTCTGATAGCTGGTACCGTATTGCGCCAGAACGTTGCGCGAGCCTCCGGTGCCGGGGATCCATTCCTGTGCCTGTAGATCGCCGCCGCCGTTGACATTGACCGTCGCACCGGAATCGAATTGCACCGACGCACTGTCGAGCGCCACGACGCCTTGCGGCACCTGGGTCAGGGGATTGGCGTAAACGAGGTTTGTCGCCGTCGCACCGGGCCACGTCGGATTGGCGGTGGCCGGATTATAAATCCATGTCGTCTGATCGATCGTCGTGCCGAACGGGATCACCGTGCCATTGGCCGAAACCGACGTGACGCTGCCGGCGCCAAGCGTGACCGATTGCGTGGGCACAGCCGTAACAATCGAGTTGATAGGAGAGTCCGTGAGAAGTTGCTCGATGGTCGATGAGCCGGTGCCGATAAGGATCGAGCCGAACGGCGCCTGAATATCACCGTCCTGCACGATGGTGCTCGCCGACACCACCAAAGCCCCATCGGCGGACAGCGGCGTCGTGGCCGATGGGCCGACTCCGCTCGGATAGCCGAAGCTGACGGTGCTGCCGCTCGACGTCGCCTGAATGACAAAGGCCGTATTCGTGACAGGATAGACGGTCGCCGCATTGAACGACATATTGCCGGCGCTATAGAGATAACCAAAAAGCTGCGCCGTGGCGATCACCTGACTTGGCAACAAGCGGATATCGCCCGCGCTGTTGAAGGTCGCTTGCCCTATATTTTGCAGGTAGACGATCGACGACAGATCGATCTGATCGGATGCGTCGAGCGTCAGGGTGCCGTCCGCTTTCGGCTGGGCGGTGATATTCGGACCTACAATGCTCGGCCCGTTCCAGGCGATATAGGGCGCCGTCACTGTCAGCGAGGCGCCATCCGTGGTGCCGTCTTTCAAACGCAGACCGTTAAAGCCCCAGGCGTAATTGCCTTCTTCGGCAGCGACCACGCCCGCGGTATTGAAGACGACCGAACCGCTCAGATTCAGAGAAACTTTGCCGGTGAAGCCGACGATTCCGCCGCCGTCGCTGGTATTGAGGGTTAGATTGGCGAAGCCGGAATTGTCGAGGCTGTCGACGCCGAACAATAAGTCTAACTGCGGATCCGCCGTGCTGATCTGCTCATTGGCGGCGTTGCTCAGTTTGACCGTCGGCACATAGGTCGCAAAATTAAAACTGATGCCGGCGTCCCTGAGCGCCTGGGCGACGTCCGGCACCAAAATAATGACCGAATCTAGCCCTTCAGCGATTTCCGGATCACCGGTTAAGTTCAACGTGCCGCCCTCAGCTTGCGGCGCGCCGGCGTGCCCGATGAGAGTGCCTTCGAATAAAAGTCCCGTCAGCGCGTTGATGTTGACTTGACCGGCATTGCTCCATTCGGGCTGCGAGGTCATGATCGCCTGACCGCCGCGTAGAAGCGTGCCCGAGGCGCCGATCTGCGGCACCTCGAATGTTCCGGACGTGCCGGAGACGTTCAGGATTGCGCCTGGGGCGACCAGAATGGACGATGCGTCGTCACTCAGGCTGATCGTACCGCCCGCATAGATCGTGCCGGTCACCGGCGTCTGCAGACCGGCCGGCGTGCGCACCGGAATTTCAAGCGGATCAAGGACGATCATACCGGAGGCATCGAGCACGCTGTCGGCGCCGATATAGAGAGGCCCCCCAATGATCGAGCTCGCCACCGAGAGCGAGATAGAGCCGCCTGGAGTCGTGATGCCGCCCAATATGGTTGTTGCGACACTGGATGAGAGTGAGACGCTGGCGCCGGCCTGGCCGTTGATCTCCGCGCCTTCGCCTAGCGTGACGGCATAATTGTTGGAAAAATCCGTCTGCGTCGAAGTCGTGAGTCCGAGCCCTGCCTTCACGCTGAGATCGGTCGGACTAGCCAAAGTTCCCGTCAGATAGCCAACAGTCGAATTTGCGGCGGGGTCACTGCCGGTGGGCGCACCGAGAAGGGCTAAAGCATTGGGCAGCAAATTTGCGTGCTGAAGATCGATCGTCGCACCGGCAGGGATGGTGGCGCCAAAAATCGAGCTCAGCGCGAAATTGCCGAAGCCGGCATTCCCCCAGGTCAGCGGATCAAAATAAAACGTATTCGCCGGGGTCGCCGCGGCGTCGCCGCCGATCTGCAAAGCAGCCGATTGCAACGTCAGCGTGCCGCCGCCGCTCATACCGAGGGCATCGATCGTCCCGTCCAGCCTCAGCAATCCGCGAGTCAGCGGCGATTCAGCGACCGTGAGCGGAGTCGTCAGACCGGCGTAGGTTTCGAGCGTCAGGCTGCCGCCAGCGCCAAGCGGTGCACTATTCGAGCCAAGCGCCAGAGCACCGTCTGCCGCCACGTGGCCGCCGCCTTCAAGGTCGAGGACGCTGCCGGCGGCGAGCGTAATATTGCCGCTCAGATCGATCGCCTTCGCCGGCGCTACGCTGCTGGGGCCCGTGCTGCCGGCGCTGGTCCCGTAATTTGCGATAATCGAGATCGCGCCGGCGTTGATCGGCAGCGCGCTTGCCTGACCGTCCGCCAGCGCGTCATTGACGAAAAAGCCGCTGACGTCGAGCGTGGCGCTGGAGCCGATCAGGATATCGCCTGGGACGGAGGCGATGCCTGTGCCGGTGAAAAAGGTTGTTTCGATGCCATTGACCGGCGTGCTGGTGATATCGATCTTGCCGCCCCGCGCCGTCAGCGTTCCATCGATCGTGATATTGTCGCCGTTCAGCGCGATCGTGCCGCCCGGCTGGACCGTCAACGACGTGCCCGCATCCACGACGATCGATTGGAACGGCCGCGACTCCTGCGCGGATGCGAATGAGATCGAGCCAAAGCCGTCTGCATCAAGAGCCTGGCTATTGAAGACATTGGCCGTGGCGTAGGGACTATTCGGTGTCGCCAAGAGCGGCGAACCTATATTGAAGTCGCTAGGTGTTGTGGTTGCGGCCAGCGATTGCGCCGAGAATACGTTCGGATCGCCGATCTCGATCGGCAGCAAGCCAGCGAAGCTGAACGTCGCATCATTCGGCACTGTCGCGGCATCGATCTGCCGCAAACCGGCGACGGCCTGCCCCAGAATCGTCGAATCCAGAACCGCGGCGCCAGTATCGGGAAGCACGGTGGAGACGTTTGCGTTGAGCGCGCCGCTATAGCCGATGACGTTGATGTTCAGCGTGCCGGCATTGCCGCCCTGGATATAGTCCGGCTCGTAATAACTGCCGGAGAGCAATGGGGACGTAAACGTCTGGGTCACATCCCAATGCGTGTGATCGACGGTGAACTTGCCGGCGACACCAGCATAGGTGAGATTGGGATCGGCGTTGCCGATGCCATAAAGGTCGCCCTCCGTGCTCATCAATCGCGTCGGATCGACCGTACCACCGAGATATTCGACATAACCGCCCATGATATTGATGATCGATCCGGGCGCGCCGACGAATTCATTCGCCTTGAGCGAGATCGCGCCGCCGTCGACGAGAAGCTGGCCGATCGTGTTCTGCTCAAGATCGAGATAGTTCGTGAGATTGGCCAGCGGCGTGCCGACCCAGCTCTCACCGGTCTCTGTATTCGTGCCCGAGAGGCGCATGTCGACGGTGACCGTCGCGCCGAAGAGAGCGTCGACCTGCTGGAGCGGCGAATCCGCCAGTTCATTGCCGCCGAGAACGACGGTCAGAAAATTGGCTGTGGCCGCGAGTTGCGTATCCGGAATACCCGAGGCGTCGAGGATCGCGCCATTTTCGAGCAGAATGAGACCCGAGCCCGGCACAGGCGGCACGTTTTGACGCGGGTCGGGCAAAACCACTGTATCGGCGGCGATGGCCTGCCCTGGCGCATAGACCAATGCGCCGCCTTCTGCGCTTCCGCCCTGGAAATCGATTGCCCGTCCGATGATCTCGATCAGCCCTAAGCCTTGCGTTGGCAAAGGCGTGGTGAGATTGGCTGCGCCGAGCGCCCCGGCTTTGAACGGTGCGAGCGAGGTCGCGTCGCTCGCCAGGGTCACACCGTTGCCATCCGGCAAGATGGCTGTCACCGCGCTTGGGCCGAAGCTGATCGAGCCGGTGTAGAAGGTCCCGTTGAATTCGTCGGCCGGACTTTTAGCGCCGCGTTTAGCAACGCCGACCTCGTAGGCGCTGGTCACGACGATTGAACCGGGCGTTTGCACACTGGTCGTTGCGACCGCGACACCGTTTTGCTGAATGACCCCGCCAAGCAGCGTGATATTGCCGGTCGGCGTATTGACCAGGCCGTTGTTCACCAGCGTGCCGACGGGCGTGATGTCGCTGCCGTTCGCAGCAGTCAGTTCGCCATAATTGGCAAAGCGCAGGTTCGTCGTATTGTTATCGTTGGTGCCCTGGGTGACGACACCGTTTGAATTAAAACTTGCAGCGTTGTAATCATACGAGACGCCGATGCCGGCGACGAGGGCGACTTGCCCGCTCTGTGCCGTGATCGCGCCGCTGTTGGTGACATTTGGCGCGGCGATGAGGCCGAGCCCTTGTGTGCCCAGGTTGATCTGCGCCCCGGCATTGATCGTGACATCGCCGGCGCCCGGCGCATTGGAGGTCAGCAGGATCGAATTGGTCGCAAAGTTCGACGAATTCAAATCGCCGATGCCGCCGTTGAGGAAGCGATAGAGCGCCGTGCCGGGCGTGTTCGCATCGCTCGCCGTGCTGCTGAACGGATCCGCCAAATCGTTGCTAAACAGATTGAGCGACGAGGCGATCAGCGAAGCGACGTTGACCTGGCTCGCGCCGCCGAAGACGATGCCGTTGTGGTCGATCACATAGACGGAGCCTTCGGCCTTGATCTCGCCCAGAATCTGGCTCGGCACGCCGGTCGGATCCTGCACCCGGTTGAGCACGACCCAGCTGTTGCCGGTCGAACTATTCCCCGCGCTCTGATTGAAATAGAGCGTCGTATTCTGGCCGACATTGAAGCTCGCCCAATTGGCGATGGCTTTCTGCTGCGTCTGCCGAACCGTAACCAAGGTCTGGCCATTGGCGGATGATTGCACGGGCGTGTTCACGCCGATCCATGTCGTGACCGGCGCGGCGATTCCCGGCGCAGCGAGGCCGCTGTCCGGCACCAGGCCCCCCGGCAGCAGCCCATTTGGCACGCCGCTGGGGACCTGCTGTGCTAACGCCCGCGCGGCGGCTTGGGCCTGCTGCATCGCCTCCACCGCCTGCGTCGCACGCAGCAGCGATGACATCGATTGCTGCGTCGTCTGCTGCGCCTGCTGAGCGTTGGTGACCGCCGCGGCCGCTGCGCTCGCCGTTGCGTTGAACGCTCCGCCCCCGCGCGTCGTTGCCAGCTGCAACGCTCGAACCGGGGCGCCCGCCATCACCAACGCCAACGCGCTCGCTCCGGTCAGAAGGGCCGTGCGAAAAGTGCGCGGAGAAAGGAACGCTGCGGGACGAGCGGGCATAGAAAATCGCTTTCTCGGGAAGGAGAACACCTTGCAGCCAAGCACACTTTGCGGCTGAGTTAAGCCTACCCCGGGCCATGCTCGAAGCCACATCTGGAGACGGAAATCCGAGGCCAGAGGTGAACACGATTTTTTAAAATTCTGCGCCGCCGCTGCCGACTGCCGTCAGGTCAGCAGAAGAATTCCGCCGGGCAGCGTTTGAGGCTTGGCTCCGAACGCCTGTTCGATCGAAACGAGAACGTCATCAATCCGTCGAATAAGAAACCGGCCACTGACGGGCTTTTGCGCTAGTGCTGCGTTCAGGAGGATGATCCGGCCAGGACGATAGCGGTTGATTTCTGCAATCACGTCTGTAAGCGGCGTCAAACGGAAGATCAGGACGCCGTCCTGCCAAGCGGCAGCCTCAGCCGGATCGATCTCGCTCGTGTCGCCCAGCCCCCGGGAATCATAACGAAGCTGCCGACCGGCCCCTATATTCATCGCTTGGGGCCCCTGCTCCACCCGGATATCCCCTTCAAGACAGGTCACGCATACGGCCGCCCCAATATTGCGCACATCGAATCGGGCGCGGCGCGCCAGCGTGCGGCCATCGCCAGCCGACACGATCAGCGGCCGAGACGAGCCCGACGATAGGGCAAAGGATGCCTCGCCAGCGATCACGGTGACCCTGTCAGCGCCATTCACTGCCGGAGGAATGGCGAGACTTGTCTGCGTATTCATCCGGACCGTGACATGGTCCATCAACGTCAATTGCCGCTGCTGCCCTGTGGCAGTGCGATAGTCTGCGCGCAACTCGTCGAGCGACGGCCATAGTCCGAACGGCGGCGAGACCAGCGCATATCCCGCCGCTGCCGCGGCAAACGCTCCTGTACCCGCAAGCACGACGCGCCTATCCAGGCGCTGTGCGGGCGACCAAGGTGCCAGCGCCCCGTCGATTCGGAGCTCTCTTCCGGCCGCCCCAAAGCCGTTCCAACGATGGACGGCCTCAGCGAATGCCGCTTCATGTTGCGCGCTTTGCGCGCGCCATTGGCCAAGTGCCTCGGCATCAGCGAGCGTTGCTTCCCCAGAAACAAGTTGCGAAACCCAACGATGAGCTTCACGCGTCAACAGGTTCGCCTCGTTGTCTTGGGCGCCGATCATCATTCCTTCGTCCTCGTCCGAGCGGACCGTCGGACATTAGCTGCGGCAGGGTCTTTCCTCGAAGACGTATTTTCGGGGATCGACGTGAACCGCGCCGTCGATATTTTTTTCAAACGTGCGGCGCAATAATCTTGCGCCTCCTGCAATTCCCGGAGAACGAGGCGGACGGAGATACCGTAATGTCGCGCGATTTCGCGCCGTGACATGTTATCGAGCCGTGCCGCGAGCAATATTTCACGTTGTCGGGCGGATAATTCTGCAAGCACCGTTTTGAAGGCCTCCAACTCGGCGCGAGACTCCACGATTCTCGCTGCGTCCGGCGCATCATCCGCAAGGTCGAGAAGGCTGCTAATTTCGACCGAGGTCAGACGGCGATTTTCATCCCGCATACGGTCGTAAGCGGTATTGAGCGCCATCCTAAGAAGATAAGAATCGGGACTGGCCACTGTCACGCTGCGCGGCCCTCGCTCCAAGCGGAGCCAGGTATCTTGCAAGGCGTCGCCAGCAAGGTCGGCCGAGCCAAGGCGCCGGGTCAGTCGCGCCTTCAGGTCGTCATAGCGCAGCAGAAGGCGGCGTTGCAGCGTTGCCCAATTCGACTCGGTCATTGTCCGGCCCCGCCCATCTCGGACCTGTCTTGGGTAGCTTGGCAATACTGCGCCAGGGCGGGCGTGACAATCAGGACTACGGGTTGTGCGAAACCGACGGGCGGCGGCATGTCGACGGAGATGCTTTGTACAGTTCGTTTGATCGTTACATCTAGGCCGGGGCTCCCCGTCGAGCTCAGGAGGGCAGCGCGGCTGATCGCACCAGAACGACTCACCCAAAAGCTCACCGCGACACGGTAGCCGCCGGCTCGTACACCGACCTGGGCACAGAAGGCGCGTCGTAGGCTGGCTTGAATGTGGCCATAATATTCGTCAACAATGAGATGAGACGCCGTGTTGACGTCGGAATCTTGTCGAACTGACGCGGCCGTATCAGGAGTCAGGAAAAGGTCGTCCTCAGTCGTGTAATGCGGCGCGAGCCCGGTCCCTGTGAGCAATCGCCGCAAGGCGCTCGCAGGGGTAAAAGGCCCATTGACCGGCGTGGAGAAATGGCCCGCCGCTAAACTGCCATCATAGATGACCTGAGCGCCGGACACCGCGCTATAACGCTCGAGTGCGGAGTCTAAGGGTTGAGCTGGAATATTAAAAAGGATTGTCCTTGCGCTTTGCTGCGAAGTCGTTTGGGCATAGGCGAAGCTCACATCAAAAGCCGACGACATGCTGAGGACAAGCGCCATATAATGTGTTTGAGACACCCGCTGCGCATTCCGACAGAAGGACAACCGATTAGGAGTACCAAACACCGCCAAAAACACGTCGCTTCGAGGATGGCCGCCATAGACCATCACAATATGAACAATACTTTACAGCAATATGTCACGGTAAATTGAGCCCCGCTGCTTAAAATCTCTATGGAAGTCTCAAAACCCGGGGCGGCCCCAGCGCACACGGAAAACCGTCGCTAGACCACTGGCGCTGCGACCGCGCGATTATTCTTCTCTCCGTGAAAGCCAGCCTTCGGGCGTGCGAAATCGCTCGCCTCGACTGGTCAATGATTTTGGACGCACGCGGCCAAATCGGCGCGTTTATTGACGTCAGAGATGCGATCGCCAAAAAACGTGGCGGCCGCCGCGTTCCCCTGCATAGAGATCTCAGAGCTGCGTTGATCAAATTGAAAGGCCGAAATTCTCCGACAGGGCCCGTCATCCGTTCGGCCCGGGGGTGCTATGCAGGCAAGATCACCGACGCAGATACCTGATGGGACTTCCCCTCCGATCGCGCTGAAAATGGCGCCTGCGGTGGAACGAGGCCAAACGAACGATACGCGTCGCCGTCTCTCCTCCCTCTAACGTCTAGAGCGCGTATAGTGCAGATTCGGAAAAATGCACCAACGTTTTGTGCTCAGGTTCGATCGCGAGAGTTTCCGTTAAAGGCCGAAAGCAGCCGGGCCACTTAACGGTGTTCATCCGGCATAGAGGACGTCATCTGCCCAAAAATCGCGACCATACTATTGTC
The DNA here is from genome assembly GCA_040756295.1 of Pseudomonadota bacterium. Classification (GTDB taxonomy): domain Bacteria; phylum Pseudomonadota; class Alphaproteobacteria; order Rhizobiales; family Beijerinckiaceae; genus Methylovirgula. The sequence goes on from JBFLZN010000006.1 coordinate 157,251, forward strand.
GCTAGGGACGAGTTTCAAAGCTCGAGGGGACGCTGTAACTCATATCCACATAGCTTCTGCTACGGACGCCGCAGGTGATGTCCCCCCACGTCGAACGTACATTCTCCCGAGTCTGATCTGATCGGTGGATCGAGCGAAGCGAAGGAAACCCTTTATCGGCACCACGCACCTTTGTATCACGCGTTCGCCGCGAAGTTTTGAACCTCCCGCGTCAGATCTGCTCCCTTGCATCACGAAATGCTCGGAACGTTTGCCTGTACTGTCTCTTCCGCGCTTGCTTGCTGGACAGGATTGCGCAACCAGAAACCGCCATTGGGCGTAACGATGGACATCGTCTCGAACCATTTTATCGGATCGCGAATCTCCGGCCGTAGAATATTCGGCATGATCTGCACGTCGTAAACTTCTTCGATCACGGTGAGAAATTCGATCGAGCCGAGGATCTCGCCCGTCGCCAGGTCGATCGCTATCACGCCCGCCATAAGATCGTTGCCGTCCGTCTCAATCGGCAGATTTCGTGGCCCCCGACTATTGCGCAACTTTGACGTGCCGACGAAAAGGATGCCGTCGTATTCGGCAAGACCGTGCGCAAAACCTGGCACCCGCGCGATCCTCTGCGTTTCGCCGGAGACCGGCTCGACCCCGAGAAGCTGGCCCCGGCCTCCCTCCAGTATGTAGAGACGTCCGCCGAACAGACGCGGCGAATGCGGCATCGATAGGCCGCGCGTGACGATGCGCCCATCGGGCACTTCCATCAGGACGCCGCCCTCGGCCATGCCATCCCGCCACCCATTGGGTTCGTTGGAAACGCCGAGCATGGTGGCGTAGCGCACCTGGCCATCGGCGAACGCCATTCCGTTCAGATGGCAACGGTCTTCAGGCGCTAATTCCGTGATGAACGGCGGGTGCCAGACAGGGGTGAAATTATACTGCCCATCGAACAAACATATGCAGGAATATCGCGTGTTGACGGCCAGCACCGAGGGGCCGTCGAAGACCATGTCATGCAGGTCGCATGTGCCGGTGAAGTGCATGGTCCGCGGCACAAACACTGCGTCATGATAATTCTCTTTGCCGGGCAGGTCCCCGGCTATGCCCGGCACGTTTGCGAAAATGAACAGCTCGTTGAGCGTTGCAATGGCCATACGGTTGTTATCGTATGTCATCCCCATCGGCCGGAAGAAACGATAGAAATGGCATTGCGCGAGGGCGAGCGCGTCGTTCGCCGCGCCCAACATGACCAGGCGGTTTGGACGCGTGCTGATCGCGATGGAACAGCGCAGCCTTTCGAGCAATGCAAGAAACTTTCCATCGTCTCGGACTTCGATTTGCAGCCCGGCGTCAGCGCTCACGTTATCCATGATTGAACGCTTTTCCGCATCGGCAAATGCAGCCCAAGATCGAAGGGCACTGATCGCAATTATAGGCCGCGAACGATTTGGATTTGGAGATCAATGGTTCGCAAGCTTTCGCTTTTCCTCGACGGTCAAACCGTTCATTTGTTCGTCTGTCAGATTGCCTGCACCTAAGATTTCGAAAGCACTATTCGGATTATAGCTCTGTTGATTGTGTCCCTTATGTTGTTGTTCCGGCTGTGGCGGCTGGGCCGGCTGGCTCGCATCGTCTCCGCCATAGCCTTCGATCTCGACGATCAGAATCGAGGGTTGCACGTTTGCATGTTGCGTCGGCGCGGGAACGGCGGCCTGCGCCGCGCCGGTCGCATTTGTCGCGGAGGTCAGCGCGCCGATATTCGGACTTGCCGCAGTCGGAATCCCGATCGTCACGCCTTGCACATCGATGTTGAAGGCGTTCAGTACTTGCAGGGCGACGAGATTGAGATTGCCAGCGACGCGAATGCCGGCCGCGCCCGCATCGATAATGCCATGCGGTGCCGCGAGATTGGCATTGCTGTTGGCCGGGTTCTGGCGGGGCACGCTCAGCAGCGCGCCGATGCCGGCACCAGTCACGAGGCCGGTTGGATTGACCCGGCAGAAGCCGTCCGAGTCGCAAATCAGCGTCAACGGCGGGAACGAAGCCGAAGACTTCGGCCCCTTGCCGGCATTGAGGTCGCCATTGGCGCTGAACATGTCCACGTCGCCGCCCTGCTCGGTGAAGATACGGCTCTGATCGACGATCACACTGCCGTCCGTATAGGTGCGGATCGAGCCGCCCTGCAGCGTCAGGATGCCTTCCTGGCTTGGCTTGGAATTATCCGTCGCGTTTTGACCGACCGTGATGCCGCCGCCGGGACCGATGATGTTGATGTCGCCGCCGGTCTGGGTCTCTAGCAGCGAATGCGCCATCGAGAGGTCGCCGGTATGGACCATCACCGGGTTCGTGCCCGCGCTGACATTGTCGTTGGTGAAGCCTTCGGAGGCCGGGAACAATACGCCGATGGCCGTATAGGCCCGATTGGCGTTCTGGAATGTCGGGCTCGCCGGATTGTTGAAGTCCTGCGTGACCTCGGTCAGGAGATCGAGGAAGGCGCGGTCGATCAACAGGCTCTGCGCCGTTGGCGACTGGCTCTCGAATGTCGTCCACGCTTGGTCCGGCGTCACGCCGAGCTGCCGGCCGATATCGGGCAAGAAGTTGATATTTTGATCGCTGCCAGCGTTGGCCGGATTGACAAAATCATCGATTGCCGCCTGAACATCGACGCCCGGTCCCGTGCCGAACAGAGCATAGACCGCCGCGCCCTCGACCGGCAGGTAGGACTTGACCGTACCGAAATTGCTGCCGTCGCCGACGCCGTAAATGCCGTTGACGTGCTGGCCAGTTCCAACATTGGCCGGCGACGAAGCCGAGAAGAACGGCCCGAGATTGCGCCCCGCGTCGATCAGGAACGCGCCCGGACCATAGACGGCAAAAGTGCTAGAGCCATTCGCGATCGCGCCATTGATCAGGGCTTGCGCGGCAACGATATCACGGCCGGCGATGACACTGGTGATGTCGGTGGCATTGTTGTTCTGGCCGGTGAAGTTTGTGTTGATGATATCAATGCCGGCTTCCATATCGGTCGGTTTGATGAGGTTAAAAGCGCCGGTGATGTCGTCGCCCGCATAGATAATGGCCGGAACGCTGTCGTCCAGATGCAGGGCTTGCGGCAGAGCCGCCGGCGTCGGCGTACCCAGAACGTTGAAAAGCGGCGTCGAAAGGGATGCCATTCCGTCGAGCATCGTGATGGTGCTGCTGATTCTGCCCACCGATCCGGCTCCTGTCGGGAGCGTGACGATGGTGGAGATCGACCCGCCGGCCCGCAGATCGACGGTTCCGTCGGGTGACGGCGTCAGAACCAGATTGTTGTCGAGAGTGATGTCGCCACCGATCGCCGCCGCCTCGACGGTTGCCGGAGCGATGGCATCCGATTCACCGCCGCCGTCGCCTTCAATCGGTGGCGCATCAGCGCCCGCGCCGTTTGGGGATGTATTGGCAGCCACCTTGAGGAACAGCGAGTCGGTGACGCCAGTGCTACCGCTCTGCCCGGTCGGTTGCTTCAGCGTATTGAGCGTGACATCGCCGGAGATGCTGTTGATGGCGATGCCGCTGTCAGGACCGTAAGAGTCGAAGATCGCGCCGACCCCAGCCGGCATGGAAGCGGAACCTATAATGGTTAGCTCGTTGCCGAGCTTTGCCGTGTCGAACAGAATCCGTGTCGGATCGAACACCGCGCCCAGCGTTGCACTACGGTCGGCAGTGACGGTGATGAAACCGTCCTGCACCGCCAGCAGCAATGGCAGGGCGACCGCGGTTCCAATTGTTGGGGTGCCACTGCCATTATAGGTAACGGGAATGAGCTGTGTCGGAACCCCAATGGGGTTGCCTTGATCGGCCTGCACGGCGCCGGCAACATTGATCGTGCCGGCGCCCCGGCCGACATAGAAGGTGCTGCTGTTGAGATTGCCGCCGACCTCGACCGTGAGGTCGCCGCCACCGAAATAATGCGCCATCGGCGCGGCACCGCCGATCGACTGACCGCCGCTGACCTGGATGGTCTCCGGCAGCGAGGCGGAGATATCGTCGATATCCGCGCCCGCTTTCAGATTGACATTGCCGCCGCCGAGCGCGCCGACGCCCTGGAAGAACGTGCCATAATTGATCCAGGTGCTGTTCTGGATGCCGCCTTCGGATGGATCGAACGGCGCCGCGGCACCGCCCACGACATCGCCGGAGACATAATACCAGGCGCTCCAGAATTCGCCCGTTGGCATACCCTTGATGCCGGTCTGGCTAGCGTCGCTGTCGACCGGCGTCTCGATCCCGACAATGTCGGCGCCAGCCGAAATCGTGACCGGGCCGCCGCCCACACCCCAGGCAGGGCTGCTGAGCAGACCGGTGGGCTGGTAGCCTGCGCTCGTCACCAATACCGGTGCCGGCACATCAAAGCCCGCGACCGGATCGGCGGCCGCGCCGGCCGTATAGATGGCGCCGGGCGCCGTCTTGTCGAGCATTTCGACGCTGCCCGCTGCGACGATTTCGATCGATCCAGTGCCGGTGCGAACCAGCGTCGGCACGTCGATGGTCACAGTCCCGCCATTGACTTGATTGGGGTTGGTGAAGCTCGTGTGGCCGTTGACGGTGACGCTGTCGCTGGGATTGGCCCCGGTCGTCACAACGCCGGCAGCCGCCGCGATCACACTATCCGGATCGGCCGCCAGATTGCCCGACGCCGCGAATTGCGAGCCGGCGACGAAATTGTACGAGAAACTGCCCTGCCCGCTGATCGCCGCAGTCATCAGGTTCGCCGCCGAAGTCGTGTTGACGTCGGCCAGCGTGCCGTTCATCGCCGGATTGTTAGCGATGGCATTGGCCGGCCCCGCGGCCTGCTGCGCGATGGAAATATTCAGGTTCGGCGTGTCGCCCGGCGACGGCAAAAACGACATCGAGACAAGATAAAGACTGTCGGCGGGATGTGTGGTGTAGGAACTGTAGGTCTTACCGCCCGGCTCAACCTGGTCCGTAGTATAGTCTGCATAAGCCGTTACGTAGTTCTGATAATCCCCGAAATAACCGCTGGCCGTGGGCTCCGCATTGGTTCCGAAGGCACTTGGCGGCAACGGCGCCAGCGGCGGTGGCACCAACCCATTCGGATTGGTCGAATAGAATGTTTGCGAGAAGCTCTTCAGAGCCGAAGCATAATTTTCGTAGGCGGTGACATAATTTGCATAAACGCCGCCATAGACAGCATTTGAAGGATCATTGACGAAGCCCGTTATCGTCGTCGGTTCACCGGCGACGGAATTCGAGCCGACATAATTGGTATTAAAGGCTGAGATGTAGGCGGCAAACGACGCATAATCGGCCGGATTATTGTCGAACACCGCGCCGGACGCGCCGATTGTCTTGAAATCCGCCGCCGGGTTTGTCCCGACACCAGAACCGCCATTACTGCCCAGGAAGGCGAGGGACTGAATGTAATAAGCGTAAATTTGGCCGTAATAAACTTCCTCGTCCGCGACATTCCAACCCGCTGGAAACGCGGCCGCGCCGGGCGGCGGCGTGGGAAGTCCGATCGGCATACCGGGTTCACCGGCCGGCGCCACAGGATTGAGAAAATTGGTCACGTCGTAGAACTCTGACGCCACGTTGAAGCTGCTCAACTCGGTCACCAGATTCGCCGCGCCACTCGGCAGGGTGGTGGAGGAGAAGGGATCGCCGGGTTCAAAGAACCCGTCGCTGATCGTCGCGTTGACCTGCACGTTATTTGCGGCCGCGAGCGTCAGAACGCCCGGCTCGCCGGCATCGGCGCCGACGGTCGTGCGATAGGTCGGCACGAAACTTCCATTCGGTCCAGTGAATGCACCGGCGCCGAGGTTCCAATTGCTGGCGACGGTGATGTTGCCGCTATTGATGCTGTTCGGACCGCTGGACGGCGTCGGATTGATGAGATCCATCTCCGGCCGCAGATGCAGCGTCGAGCCAAGCACGACGCCGCTGGCGCCGGCGAAATCATTCGCGATGGCCGTCGAGTCGAACGGATTCTGGACGAAATCGACGAGCGTCGTCTGATAGAAGAGAACATGATCGTTGTTCGGCGTGTTGGGCGTGAAAATATCGCCGTCGGTCGTGGTTCCAGAGACTTTGGTTCCAGTATCGCTGAACCAACCGGCTGGATCGATAATGCCATCGAAATGCTGGCCAAGCGTCTCGCTCGTGTTATCGGTCGTGCTCCAAGTCGCATAAGCGTCGAGTACGACGCCCTCGCCGCTCGGTCCGCCATTGGCGCTTGTGATCAAATTGCCCTTGAAGCTGAGATTGACATTGCCGTCGGTCAGGATCGGCGCCCGTACGATGACGGTACCACCCGAATTATTGATATCGAAGCCACCTGCCCCGCCGCTGACATCGAAGGTCGCGCCCGGCGCGACATTGATCGCGCCCGAGCTATCGACATTCTCATAACCGTATTGCGTGTTGTAGGAATTGGCTGTCGGCGTGCCGGTCGTACCGAGTTCGATTATGCCGCCGGTCTGCACCAGGGTCGATTCACCATTGCCGAAATTCGGATCGCTTGGATTATCGGCCTGATAGGCAGCGATGAGTTGCGCAGCGGATCCAATGGTCACGCTGCTTGCGCCATAAAGCTGGATCGAGCCGCCGCTGGGCCCGCTGGCGTTGATCGTGCCATCGACGATCACATTGCCATTGTTGGCGGTTAGGATCACTTTTCCGGAATTCAGATTCGTCCCGCTAGCAATCGTGATATCACCCTGTTGCAGGGTGACATTGAAGCTGCCACTGAAGCCGCCGTTGAGCGGCAGGCTGCCGGCGAGGCTGCCCGCGTTCAGAGTGAAATTGCCGCCGAGATCGCCGAAGGCGCCGTCGCCGAGGAACGTCCCGCCCAATGTCGCGGTGCCGGGCGTCTGGATCGTCAGCGAACCAGCGAAGCCGTTGCCCGTGGCCGCGACATCGACCGTCGCGCCAGTGTCGATCGTGACATTGCCGCTTGTGGCGATGAGCTTCACCGTGCCGCCCGGCGCATCATCGGCAAGATCGAACAGGACGATGTGAGACCCCGTCGCGCTGATATCCGCACGCGGCGCCAGCACGACATCACCGCTGGTGGCCGTCAGCGTGACGTTGCCGCCGAGCGCCGCGATCACGCCGGAGTCATTGAGGCTACCGCCGGTCAACGATAGCGAACCGCCGATTTCGAGCGGAGAAAGTGCAGGCACCGCACCTGCCCCCGGCGTAAGAGTAAGAACGCCCGTAGTAGTCAGCGCCTGCACGCTGCCGATCGCCGCGACAGTTTGCGGCGCTTGCAGAGTTACGGCCGCCGCGCCGGCATTGACACTGCCGCTGCCGGCAAAGGCAATCTCTGCCGCAGCATTGAGATCGACCTGCCCATCCCCACCGAAAGTCATCTGACCGCCACCGAAGGCGAGCGTGCCGGCGGCATCGGCATCGGCGTTGACGATCAACGTGCCGCCGGAGCCAGCAATCGCGCCGGCCGTGCTGGACGCCCCGCTATCTTGCAGCGTCACGTTGTCGGCGGAGATGGTTGTGGTGCCGCCGGCGCTGAACAAGCCGCCGCCGTCGAGAGTCAGAGTGCCGATCGGATCATTGGCGTCACCGAGACTGACGCCGTTCGCATCATAAAAATTGAACACCGAACTGCTGGTCAAGGTGAGGGATTGCGCGCCGGCGAATTGCGCGATCAAGGACGGCGTCACCGTCAGGCCTCCCGCGGTCGACGGCGCGCCACCAAAGTTGATGACGCTGGAGGTCAAAGCGACATTCCGGCCGGAGAGCGTAGCGGTATTGGCGAGCGTGACATTGCCGCCGTTCAAAGTCAGCGCATTGCCGCCGGCCACGACCGCCGAAGCACCGATGCTGATGCTTCCTACCGGCAGTGCCGGCAGCGTAAAGGTGAAATTGGTTCCAGGGGTCTTGCCACCGCCCGCGGTCGTGATGGGGGACGAGGGCACTGTCGGGCTGCGCACGACGTTCGCCGGCAGTCCGTTCGAAACTTGGAGCAATGCCGCCAGACCGCCACCGGTGAAAGCCTGCTCGTAAAACTGCGTGAACGGATCTTTTGTGTTCAGGACAGCAGGGTCGCCGGCGGCGGAAGCGTCACGGACAAACGAGTAAGAATGAAAAAAGCTTGTTGCCAGCGACGTCGGCGGCGCCGCAATAGCGGTGCCGAGATGAACGGTCTCCTGTCGGGCTGACGAAACCGTCCCCTTGGCCTCGACAACACTGCCCGGAACCACGGCGATCTTACCGGTTCCCGTCGTCAAAGCGGGGATTTCGGCATCGTAAGTGATGTTATTATTGTAACCTAGGGTGAACAGGTCAGCGGTCGTCGCTTTTGTCGCGACGAGAAAAGTGGATTGCGGATTTGCTACAACCAGCAGATCAGGCGCACTGAGCGGATGCGCCGCATCGCTATCGATGACGACAGTGGAGGCGGTGGGCGTGATCAGCGTCGATCCATCGCTCTCCTGGCTGCGGGTTCCGCCGATCAGCACGCTTTCGGCGCCAAGATCGCTGATCTGGTCGCTGTTCAACACAATGAACCCGCCAGTCGGCGTCGGAACGCCGGCGGCAGCGGCCGCCGCCTCGGCGCCCGCCACGGTCTGATCCGGCGCCAGCACAAGAATATTTGTACCGGTGATATCGGCGATGCCGCCGCGGCCGCCTGGCGCCGGCGCGAAATCATTGGTGCCGAAAAGAGTGAGAGCGCTTGTCGCGCCGATCACGAGCTGGCCGGCGTCGATTGGCAGGAGCGGCGTCTCGGCGCCGTTCGTCGCGGCGAGATTGGCGAAGAATGTATTGGCCGAGGTCTTGTCGATCTCGGAATATTTCGACCAGACCGCCTGCGACTGGATTTCGAGTAAGGCGGTCGAAGACGATTTCGCGCCGGTGATCGAATTGCCGAGCGTGCCGGCCATTAGGATCGAGCCATCCGGCTCGACGAAATCGGTATTGGTCTGCACCGTATTGGTTGCCGTCACCACGACCCGAAGCGCGCCTGGCATGGTCGCATAGATCGCTGGCAGCAGCACATAAGTGCCAGCGGCGATACCATTGCCGCCCGGCAGCGTGACCGAAGTGCCCGGCGCGATCACCGCGCCTTGCGTGGGATCGTTCGGCGCCACCGGCGCCTCGTAGCTCGGCACCAGAGCATAGACCGGCTGACCACCGATCGCGGTCAGCACATTATGGCTGCCACCGGTGCCCGGCACAAATTCGGTGCCAAAGAAATCACCCCCACCGCCGAGATCGAGCACGGCGCCTTGTTGGCTGTCGATCGACGCGCCATTGAGCTGGATAGACTTGGTCGGCGGCGCCGTCAGGTATGGATTGGTCGCAGTGCTGGATTCGTCAGCGAGAATATTTGACCCGACGATCGAAAAGTCGGTGTCGTTGATGGTGGTGCCGAACGGCATATCGAGTCCCGCCGCGGACACCGATGTCAGGCTGCCACCATCCAGAATGACGGATTGCGTCGTGATGGCCGCCGGCAAACCCGAGATAGAGGTCGAAAAGAGGGATGGAAATTTCTGGCCGGTGCTGAGGCCGAGTTGAATTGTGCCCAACGGCGCTGCGAGCACGCCGTCCTGCACGATATTGGCCGCGTCGACGACGATCTCCCCGGCAATCGAGAGCGGCACGACCGGTGCCGCGCCGTTCGAGGCGATGGTAATCGTATTGATGACGCCCTTGCCTGAGCCTTTTCCGGTCGACAGCAGCAGGAAGGCCGCTGCGCTGGTGGGGTAGATCTCGCGCGCGGTGAGATTGAGATCGTCAGGCACCGCCAGCACCCCTGGCGACTGCACGATGCTCTGTGCTGTCAAATGACTCAGGCTTATGATCAGCGCGGAGAAATAGTTGCCGCTAAAAATCCCGCTGGCGAATTCGGCATCGGTATCGGACAGGAGACGAATGTCGCCGCCGCTGATGAGATTGACATTGGCGGCATTGGAGACCGACGGGAAACCTGCCAGATCGATCTGCGCCGAAGCATTAAGGTTCAATGTGCCGTCGGACAGAACGGGCGCGACGAACGCACCACTCACCAGCAGCAGATCGCCGGCCGTGAGCGAGACCTGCGTCGCGCCGATCGACGCACTGGTGAAGCCCGGGTTCATATTGCCCGCGGGCAGCAAGCGCAGATTGCCGGCCAGCACCAATTGATCCGGCACCTTCACACTGACATTGCCGCTGAAGCCGATGGTCCCGGCGATCAGATTGACCGAATCGAACCCGCTGTCGTTCAGCGTCGCTTCGCCAAATTCGGCGACGCTATTTGTCGTCGGCAACTGGGCTTGAAGCTGCGCCGCCGTCGTGGGCGCAGTTTGGCTCGTCAGCGCCGCGGTGACATCGCCCGTTTGCGATACGACGATTGCACTATAGGAATTGTTCCCATTGGCGCTGCCGATGATCAACGTGCCTCCCGAAGCTTGCGGCGCGCCACCGACGGCATTGACCGTGCCGTCGAAATAGGCGGCCTGGAACTCGCCGCTCGTGCCAAAGGCAAGTGCCGAGCTGCCGGTGATCGTCAGCGTCCCGCCGTTGCTCCAAATCGGCTGCTCGATGATCGGGCGGTCCTGACCGACAAGCGGGCCGAAGTTCTGGACAATGGCGCTGGTGCCGGTGAGATCGAATTGCGAGCCCGGCAGCGCCACCACCGTGCCGCCTTCGAGCGTGATCGAACCGCCGTTCAGGACCGTTCCCGTCGAAAGCAGCGGGCTCGACGTGAGGTTAGGCACGAAGGTGCCATCGACATTCAGCACAGCATTGGCACCGATCCAGACATCGAGCGGCGCCTGGGTGGTGGTGCCTGCGTCTTGACCCTGCTCCATATTTGTGAGGTTGGCCGGCGCGCCATTATTGTCGAGCGTGATGCTGCCGCCCGGCGCGATAAGATTGCCAAACACAGTGACCGGGCCGGCGGCGGTGAGATTGATCGAGGCGCCCGGCTCGCCGTCGATCGTGGTACCGGCTTCGATCGTGACGCCGGCATTGGTGCTGACATCACTGGCGCCGCCGTAGGGGAACGGCGTCTCGGCCAGCGTCAGGCTGACCGGATCGCGCATCCCAAAGGGCGCCAAACCCAATTCAGCAAAGTCGCGAACCCGCGCACCGCTCGCCGGCAGTGCCGCGGGCAGCTCGATGAGATAATTCTGTTGACGCAGCGGCACATTCGTCCCGGCGAGCACCGTCGTAGAGCCATAGGTACTGGTCAGCGAATAGGTCGAGAAACCATTCTCGCTGAAGAAAGTCCCCGGCAGCGCGACTGTCCCCGTCTCGGCATCCGACGTGACGGCCGCGACACCGCCGATCTGGATGATCGGCACTTGCAAGGTGAACTTGCCGCCATCGTTCAGGCCGCCGCTGAAGATGGTGCCATCCATGAAGACATCGGCTTGATTGGGCAGGTTGCCGTCGTTCGGGGCAATATTGCCGGGCGGCGAACCGTCAAAGTTGGGATTCTCCGGATTCGCCCAGCTATTATTGGCGTATGTGATCAACGACAGATTGCCGCCATTGCCCGCCGGTAGCCCATTGGGGCCGTATTTGATCTGGCCATTCGGCTGCACATAACCGCCGCTCGAAACATCGACGACGCTGCCTTGCGCCAGCACGATGCTTTGAGTCACATCAGCGACCGACGAAACGTTGGCGCCGCCATTGAAATTATTGCCGGTGGAATTGGATTCGACATTGGTCTGGACGGTGACCGAGCCGCCATTGATATGCGCGTCGCCCTGCAGTGTATTGAGACCGGCGCCGGCATCATTGACGAAAAGACCACTGACATCGAGTAGCGCATCCGGTCCGATCGTGACTTGCGCCACCGGCGGCGCATCGTTGACGAGGGTGCCGCCGGTGAAGCCGGTGAGCGAAATGCTGCCGCCATGCGCGGTCAATGTGCCATCGATGGTCGAAACGCCGGTGAGTTTGATGCTGCCGCCGGGCTGCACATTGAGCGCCGCACCCTGGCTCTCCGACAGGTCGCTCGAACCGCTGATCGCGATCGAGCCAAGATCAGCGGCAGACAAAGCCGCCGTCGAATAGGTGAGGACGGACACGGTCGACGTCAGCGGGCCATTCGACTCCGCGTTGGTGACGAGACTGACGCTTGGCAAGTCGAGTGTCGAACCCATGCCAAAATCCGGGCCGAGCACGTCCGGCGCATCGCTTTGCAGCACCACGGCATCAGGTCCCGTCGCACCGAAAGCGGTTATGAGGGAGATTGTCAGCGCGGCATCCTGCGGCAATTGATCGATCGTCGCCTGGCTGCCGTTCGGCCCAGTGTCGCTCTCGGCGAGTTCCGCCTGACGGCTGCCGGTGACGGTGCCGCCGAGCAGAGCGCCTTCGAGGATCGGATTGGCGGCGGTGATCGTTAGGCTGCCGGCGCTCGCGCCGGCAATAAAGCCAGGATCGAAATAGCTGCGGGCGATCAGCGATGAGCTGAAGAACTCTTTGACGCCCCAATGGGCGTGATCGACGACAAATTGGCCGGCGATCCCTTCATAGGACACGAACGGGTCGGCATCGGCGATATTGAGGATCTCGCCATATTCGGTCTTGAGTTCGGTCGTCGCGACTTTCGCGCCGGTGAAGGTGGTAAAACCACCGGAGACATTGATGATCGAGCCCGGCGCCTGGATCACGTCATCGAACGGCCGGACGCCGCTGCTAGTGAAGATGAGCGATCCGCCCTTGGTCAGCAATTGGTCGATTGTCTGCGGCACGGTCCCGAGGTAGCCGGCGCCCGTGGCGCTGAACAAGGGCGAGCCGATCCAGGCAAGGCCGTCGCTGCGGGTGCCGCTCTGCGTCAGGTCGATGGTGACGCTCTGGCCGATCAAGCTCTGCGCCAAGGGCGAATCGGCAACGTCGTTGGACGTGACCTTGAAGGTGAAAATATAGTCTCGGATCGAGGCAGCGGCCGCAACGCCGGCGAGATCGATGACACTGCCGCTTTCCTGCAGGAAACGGCCGGTCGGAAGGGTTGTGCCTGAAAGGAACGACGAGATTCCCGTCGTAACCGTCATCGCTGCACTCGGCGCGACAATCAGCGCGCCCGGCTGGCCATTGGCATCGCCCTGCATGTCAACATTGACGGCGGCAATATTGATCGACGGCCCGACAAAGCTGGACGTGGAGCTTTGTGGGATGGTCTCGCCGTTTTCGTCCGGCAGGATGCTGGTGACGCTAGCGCTGCCAAGATTGAGCTGCTTATAGGCAGTCAAGGTGACCGAACCGCCGCGTGTGACGCTGGTCGTGGCGGCAGCGATGCCCAATTGATTCACGACATCGCCGGACATCGTGACATTGCCGTCGGCGGCGGCGAGGAGACCGCCGGCCTCGTTGGTTACGGTCAATCCGCCCGGGTTTCCGTCAAAAACGAGGGAGACCGACGGGTCGAGCGCAAGGGTGTTGAGCGCAATCGATGTCGCGCCGCCCCCCGGCTCGGCGAGAAAAATGTTGGGACCGGCCGCGAGAATGATCTGGCCCGAGGGTGTCGAAATGCTGCCGGCATTATCGACGCTGCCTCCCAGCAGCGCGACATAACCGCCGTTGTCGAAACCGCTGATGTTGGTCGAGATCTGCGCCCCCGGCGCGACGACGATGCCCTGGCTGGCCTGACTGCCGGTGATGCCCTGCGCCATCACCAGCGTCCCCTGACCATTGGCATTGACGCCATTGATATAGAGCCCGCCGCTCAGGAACGCCTGATTGGCGCTGTCTTCCTCCGGCGGCGCCAGGATCGCGGTGCCGTTCGATGTCTGCGTCACACCGTTGATCTGAACGGGAATATAGGAGCCGCCGGTATTGCCACCGAAGACGCCGACATTGGCGCTGCCGCCGCCGCTGAAGCTGTCGATGTCGAGCGTCGAAGCGATCAGCGTATGAACATTGACCTGGCTCGTGCCGGAAAAGACGATGCCGTTGGGATTGATGATCAGTACGGTGCCGTCGGCCTTGATCTGGCCCTGGATCTGGCTCGGCACGCCGGTCGCATCGATGCGGCTCAGCATCACCCAATTGTTGCCGTTGGAACTATTGCCGCCGCTCTGATCGAAATCGACGGTCGTCGTCCGCCCGACGTTGAAACTCTGCCAGGTCGTCACTGCGCGCTGCGCCTGCTGTACGACCTTGACCATGGTCTGGCCGTCGCTGACCGACTGCACAGGCAGCGTGGCGTTGACCCAGAGGTTGGGATCGGTTCCCGCAATCACCCGCGGATCGACGACAAGGCCGCCCGGCGTAAGCCCGTTCGGCACATTGCTCTGCGATTGCGCGGCAAGGCCGCGCGCCGCCGTCTGCGCCGCTTGCACCGCCTGGATCGCCTGCACAGCCCGCGTCAATGCACCCATCGACTGTTGCGCCAGGGCATTCGCCTGCTGCGAACCCGTCGCCGCGGCAGCGGCGGCAGCCTGCACCGCTGAAAATTCACTCCCAGCCAACGTCTGCGCGAGCGGTCGCGCCGATGCAGGCCCGGACGCCGTCAACAGAGCTAAGGCACTAACGCTGGCGAGAAGAAGGGCGTGTCGGGAGCCGGGAGCGCGGGTAGAGCGGACAGGCATAAAGACTCACTCCTGGCACAACAGCGGTGCGGTCATGGATCGAGGCTTCCGAGCAATGCCGGGTATCCTCTGATCGCATTAGACGAATCAGGATGAGCGAGACCGAAAAAAAAGTTGGGCTCAATTAGCTCAGGAAAACGAGTCCGCCAGGCAGCCTTTCCACGCGCGCGCCAAAGACCCTCTCGACGAGCGTCACGATCTCGTCCGTTCGAGCAATATGGAAACGCGCGTTGACCGGCTGACGCCCCAATTCGGCATTCAGCAGAATGATCCGGCCCGGCCTGTAGCGGTTGATCTCCGCCACGACATCGACAAGTGGCGCCCCGTGGAAAATCAGCAGGCCGCTCTGCCAAGCCGACACGACCGCCGGATCAATGACAAGCGGCGCGCCGAGACTATGTCCCGCGTTACTGACTTGCTGCTCGGCCTTCAAATCCAGAACATGCGCGCCAGCCTCGACATGAACCGAGCCATCGAGGCAGCTCACGCAGGCGGAGGCACCTTCGAGGCGGACATTGAATTTCGCGTTGGCCGCGCTGACCCGGCTGTCTCCGGCGATGACGAGGATTGACCCCGTACCCCCCGACGCCGTCGCTATCGCCGCCTCACCGCTGATGAGCTCAATCCTTACGTGGCCTTTCGCCAAAGTTCGAAGATTGAGACTCGTTGCGGTATTCATTTCGACTGAAACGCCGTCTGTCGTTTCGATCCGACGCTGCTCGCCAGTCCTGGTCCGATAATCCGCGCGAAGCTCGGAGAGGGACGGCCATAAATTGAATGGCGGGACCACAATCAGATAGGCCGCCGTCGACGCGAGAGCCACACCGCCGGCGCCGAGAAACATGCGGCGATCGAAAGGCCTGGAAGCCCGGTCCGGCATCGCCGCACCGCTTCGCTTCAGGACGTTGAGCCCGGCCGGCTCAAGTCTCTCCCACAAACGTGCGGCTTCCGTGAAGGCTGCTTCGTGCAACGCGCTCTGAGCCCGCCAGCTCTGTGCCGCCTCCAAATCTGCCACAGTGGCCTCCCCGGACACGAGGCGGCTGATCCAGGCCCGCGCCTGCTGGTTCAGCGAGTCTTCCAATGGTGCTTGGGATTCGGTCATCACCTTAAAAAGTCTTTTAGCAACTGGAGCTTGATGGGGATCGCGACGCTCATATTCCGCTACTTAGACGTTTCACGAGGCTTCGGACCGAATTTTTTAATGACAGGCTGGCCGACACGCTCCGCACAATGATCAAGGGCGTGTTTCAATTCGATTTCGACCAGGCGCTGCGAAATCTCAAGCCGTGCGGCGATCTTGCGAAGGGGCAGGCCCTCAATACGGGACCAAAGCAGAATCGTGCGGCGTCGTGCGGTCAGCTCTTCGATCGCAGCTTCGAGGCGCTCAATTTCCTGCCGCGTTTCGATGAGCTGGGCGGGATTCGGCGCCTCGTCTGGAACAGCCAGCAACGCTCGAATGTCGCGCTGCTTGGCAAGCCGCTTTTCACGCCGGCGACGGTCAGTCGCGATATTGGTGGCGACGCGAAACAAGAAGGCTTCGGGGTTATGCACATGTCCAAGCGGAACGCCGCGGTTAAGGTGCAAATAAGTTTCGTGCAAAGTCTCGCTCGCGAGATCGGCCGAACCCAATCTGCGGGCGAGACGTGCACGCAGGTCGTCATATCGTTCAGTCAATAATTGCCGCAGCGATGCCCAACTCGTGTCGGTCATTGCGACTCTCGTTGGTCGGAATCGCAATCGCCCGTAACCTGCGGCGAACGCGGCATGATAATCATGGTGATAGGTTGCGGCATTTCTTTTGGCGGTGGGAGAGCGACAATCACGCGCTCCAAAGCATCCGAAACGGCGCGGTCACGCGCAGAATCACGGCTTGAGCCAAGAAGTTCGGGGCGTCTTACCTGTCCGTCCGGGTCGATCCAGAATTTGACCGCGATTCTATATGTGCCCGGTTGAATTTCAGTGTCGCCACAAAAGGTGGAAGCAATACTGGCTTGGACGATGCCAAAATATTGCCGGTAAGCGGGAGGCTTTATCGCATGGCTTTGCGCGGCGGGCGCAAGCACAACGGCGAAGGCATCCTCGCCGGCATAAATCACCGTCAGTCCCGTACCTTTCAGCAAATTTTTTAGGCCGATCTTCGGCGTGAACACGCCCATCAGGCCTTTTGTGCTCCGGCCAAATGCGAGCTTGCTGTTATAGAGCACTTCGAACCCAGCAGCGGCACTATACGCATCAAGTGCCGACTGAAGCGGTTGCGCTGCAATGTTGAAGGAAACCGTCTCTTGAGGCCTACCAGCCGAGACAGACGTGCCCCCGGTCATGACGTTTTCCAATAATCCCATCAATATGATGGGCCAGATAGCGCCGGGCCGGCGCGCAGGGTATCGAAACAACAACATGATATAGAAAAATCGCAGATTGGCATGCTCTCTCAGTTTATCGCCTGCCCCCGAGTGGCAAACCGCGCGGTTCTCAGCAAGTCGCAGGTGAGATTAAAACGCCGCGGTAATCTAAGTAAGTTTAGATTATGACAGTTCTACGTAGGATGCCTGTATCCTGGGGCGCGGTCGCGGCGATAGTTTTTCGACAAGGCGGCAGTCTGCGCGCGCAGATAGAACTCCGTCGAGCGGCAGAAGCTGATCAAATAATTGGCGTCGCGAAGGTTGCGCATGAGCGCCAGCCTCGCTCAAGACCCCATCACTTCGAGCGGCCAGACTTCGACCACGCCATGGGCGACAGCACAGGGGGACTTCGCGACCATTTCGATGGCTTCCGAAAGATCCGCGGCTTCGATGATGGCAAAGCCTGCGAGAGGCAGTGGCGATGACATGAAGGCGCCCGCCTCCGTCTTCACCCCCGTGGCGTCGGGATTGCGCACCTGAACCGGTGTGCCGGCGATGCCCATCAATGCGCCGCGATCCTGCAACTTGGCATCGTTGGCGTGCGCGGCACGACGAACTTCGGCCGCCGTGCGTTCATATCCGTCCCGATCGCCATATCCGATAGTCACAAACTTCGGCATGCGCCACACCTCCTTGAGCAAACGGCCACGAATTGCCGCGGCTCCGTCTTAAGCTCCGCAAGGCCGCCCAATAGATTTTGCAAAAGAATTGGAGCCGGCGGACTATAGCAGAACGCCTGAGGCCGCTTTAACTTATGGCCTGAAATTATAACCCGTGCCTCAGCTCGGGATTTCCGCAAATTATCCATTCAAGAACTTAGCGTCTGGGAGAGGATAATGAGGTTCCTCAACAGCCTGCCCGGCTATGTCGTTGGCGTTCTTGTCGTCTGGGCCGCGATCTTCGCAATCGGCTATTTCGTTCATGGCCCGACACCAGGGCGTCCTCTGCTCCATGTGTTCGGAGGCTTTTTGCTCGGGATGCTTTCCATGTACATCGCGACGCGCGTCTATCGGCGCGACGCGGATGGGCGTTAGCGCGAGATATCGCGAGGATTTCCGGCTTGCCCGCGCGATGACGCGTTGCGTGATCGCGCGCGCAGCCGATTGTTCGCTAACTTGCTTTAGTGGTCGCGCCGCGGGTCATTTCTGTGCCGAATGCCAGTAGGCCGAGCGCCAATGCCCCGGCACTTGCTTGTTATTTTGGTGCCGGACCCGCGCGATGAGCGGATGATGGCCCTCTCTCTTGGCCCAGTCGGTGGCTTCGCGCTGCGTCTTCGAGGTGAAGAGGACGTGCCCGGTATCATCTTCAACGACATAGTCTTCGATATGTGCACCCTCCGGGCGACCTTTCGGCCGCGCTTCCACATAAACATTGTGCATTGCGTTTCTCTCCCGATGCGCTCTGTCGGCGCAGCAAGAGAAAAGTAACGCGAATTTCGCCCTTTGTCTCGCCTGCTGAGCGGAGGCTTCGGCCGGCAGTGACGGCGGCGCATAAGGAGAGGCCCGGCCTTTGCGATATCCCCAATCCGAATCAAAGATATAGCGCGAACGCCAATTACGATGTGCGAGGCGCAGAGATGCGGGAGAGTTTCCGGCGATTCAAGCTGCGCAATTCCTCAACAAGAAACGACAAAATGAGCTGCCAGGGCGCCACCCGCGTTTCTGAAACTTAGATACAATCCTCAGACCGGGTTACGACGACGCGGTTGGAGAATCGGTTCAAGATATCTTGAGGGATGTCGCCGAGGACGTCCGCCCGCGCGAATATCTCCCCGCCATGATCGGGAAACATCGTCAGTCTGACATCATTGATCAGCGAGAACAGCAGTGCCCTGCACTCTGCCGTGGCCCGCGGACGGCTCAAGCCAAATTCCATCACCTCGCCGTACTTCACGGCAAGAAGCGCGTCCTCGCCAAATGGAGAGCGGCCTGCCTCATCATAAGGCAGCCCGATTTGATTGCGCCCCTCGCACAATTGCGGCATCCGGCATCCATGTCGCTCAAGCACGCTGACGATCGCATCGCGCGGGATCGCCTCCATCCGGCCGTTCCGAAACTTCACGAAAGTCATCGCACAGCCCCCCACACCCGAACCCCGATCCGCCGCCGCTGAACCCGACCAACGCCTGCGCCGCCGTGACCGTTGCGGGCCATAATTCGTCAGCTTCAGCCAGCTTGGTTCAGCAAGAAAGCACCGCGCCGTCAAAACTAGTATCAGCCAATAAAATCAAACACATAACGCAACGCGTGAATTGCGCCTGCCAATATATTGTGATAATTGCATTTAATCGTGACATCCGCTCGGTTCGGAAGATCAGCGCTTGGAGCTTTGTGAATTGCAGATGCCATCAGCGGCACAATTGTGATCGATCATGATCCGTTTCTTCGACACGCTTTGGAAAACGCCTCTTATCCGCTCGCTGACCCTGACGACCATTGCCTGCGCATTCACAACATTGCTCGCGATTTATCTGTTTAGAATATTCGATGCGCCGAATTTGGTCGCGCTCTTCATGCTCACCGTCGTCATGTCCTCGTTGCGTTGGGGACGCGTTGCGGCGCTTTGGTCGGCGCTCCTAAACGTCGTAAGCTTTGATTTTCTTTTTATCCCGCCACGGCTGTCCTTTGCAGTCACCGACACGCAATATCTCTTCACGTTCATCTTGTTTGTTCTTGTGGCGTTGATCGCCAGCGACCTCGGAAACAGGCTGCGGCGCGATGCCGAGATTGCCCGCGCGGGCGAGCGCCGCGAAACGGCCGTGGCGCGCGTCGCACACGATCTGTCCGGCGCGAGCGAAATCAAACAGATCGCAACAATCTGCTCGGAGACATTCGCGCCTCTGTTCGATGCGAAGGTGATATTGCTGCTGCCCGACGAGGCGGAGCGGCTCCGGCCCGTTGCGCACGGCGAATTTCACGACCTTCATGTGGCGCAATGGGCTTATGATCACGTGCTTCGCGCCGGCTTTGGAACGGAGACGTTAAGCGCCGCCGGCGTCTTATGCCTGCCCTTGAAGGCGCCGCTCCGATGCCGCGGCGTGCTGGCCATAAATCCGCGCAATCAAGCCGCGCTGAATAACGCCGACGAAAGGCGCTTGCTCGATGCGTGTTGCGCCTCAATCGCTTTGGCACTGGAGCGAATTCATTTCGTCGACGTCTTCCAGAAAACCCTCGTCCGCATGGAAGGCGAGCGATTGCGGAACTCGCTCCTCGCCGCGATATCGCATGATCTGCGCACGCCGTTGACCGTCATCCATGGTCTCGCCGAGACGCTCGAAACGACGACGGATCTTTTGACGACCGACAAGACCGAAATTGCCGCGGCGATCCGCAACGAAGCCGAAGAATTGCAAGGGCTGGTGACAAACCTCCTCGATCTTGCGCGTATTCAGGGCGATGGGGTCAAGCTGGATAAGCAATGGCATTCTGTCGAAGAAATCGCCGGGATCACGCTCGCCCGGCTGGGGCCCGCCCTGGAAAGGCGTCAAATTAAAACGTCTTTCCCCCATAATCTGCCGCTGGTCGAGGTCGACGCTTACCTGTTCGAGCGCGTTCTGTTCAATCTCCTGGATAATGCGCTGAAATATACGGCCAAGGATGCCAATATTTCGATCGGCGCGGAGGCCGACGACCATTGGGTGTGCTGTTTCGTCGAAGATAATGGCGAGGGGCTCCCGCCGGGCGATACAGAGCGCTTGTTCGAGCCATTTACACGCGGAAAAAAGGAGTCGACGATTTCCGGAGTCGGTCTAGGCCTCGCGCTATGTCGGAATATAATCGCCGCGCATGGTGGTACAATTCGAGCCGCGCCGAATCGACGGACGGGGGCGCGGTTTGAAATTTACCTCCCGCGCGGGTCGGCTCCGAAATTTGAGATGGAAGATGCATAAACCTCGCATCTTGATCGTCGAAGACGAGGCGCATATTCGCCGCTTCGTCAAAATCGCGCTTGAGAAGGCCGGCATGACGATCAGCGAAGCCGATTCGGTTGAGGCGGCGCTGATCGATTCGGCCTGCCGGGACCCGGAGCTGATCATCGTCGATCTCGGGCTTCCCGACGGCGACGGGAAAAGCTTCATCCGCGAGCTGAGATCGTGGTCGGAGGTGCCCATCGTCGTTCTTTCAGCCCGCGAACACGAAAAGGAAAAAGTCGAAGCGCTCGACGCCGGCGCCGACGATTATCTCACAAAGCCTTTCGGGGTCCCGGAACTCTTGGCGCGTGTGCGGGCCCAGCTCCGCCGCATCGCCCGCATCAATCGCGCACAATCTCCGGCATCTCAAATTCGATTTGGCGATGTCCGCGCCGACTTGAATTCTTTTGAAGTCACCAAAGGTGGCGCTCCGGTTCACCTGACGAGAACCGAGTTTCGGCTGCTTGCGGCGCTCGCAAAAGGTGAAGGCAAAGTTTTGACGCATCGCCAATTGCTGGAAGATGTATGGGGAACGGGATTCCCCGATCGCCTGCACTACCTGCGCATCTACATGGCCAATCTCCGGCAGAAGCTGGAAGCCGACCCGGCGCGGCCGAAACATCTCATCACCGAGCTCCAGGTCGGCTACCGGCTCCTCGGGCTCGAAGACTGAATATTATCTCGTCCACCGGATCGTGATGTGATCGAGGTCCCGCACCTTGCGGCGCAAGGTGTTGCGATTGAGCCCAAGCAGCTTCGCGGCGCGAATTTGGTTCCCCCGCGTGGCTGAAAGCGCGGCCGAAATCAGCGGCTGTTCCAAATCCTCCAGAATACGCCAGTAGAGCCCGTCTGCGGGAAGAGCAGGATCGCATTCGTGAAATAGGCTGGCCAAATATTGCGACACGATTTGGCGGAATCCGCTCGCGCCCGCCACGGCGATCACTTGATTGGCGTCGATGGCCTTGGCGCTCGACAATTCTTGCTCGACGATCTGCGGCGTTATCAAGGTTTCGGGATAAAGCGCGACCAACCGCCAGGCGACGCTTTCCAGTTCTCTGAGATCGCCCGGCCAATGGTGTCGCCGCAAACAGTCGATCGCCCCGGGTTCGATATCCTTTCGGGGAAGCCCTTCGCCGGCCGCGCTGGCGAAGAAAAAATTCAAGAGCCGATCCACGTCGTTTGCGTGGCTGGACAGCGGCGGAATGCGAAAAGGGATGACGCTCATCTCAAAAAATAATTCCTTGAGAAACCGCCCCTCCTCCGCGAGCGAAAAAATGTCCTTCCTTGAGGCTGAAATCAATCGCACGCTCTCCGAGCGGTTCTTCAGGCGTTCGTTCGAGCCTGCTTGCAAGAAGCGCAAGAGACGGGATTGGGCGGCGAGGGAGAGTTCGCCGATCTCATCGAGAAAGAGCGTTCCGCCGCGCGCGCGCTTGAGCGCGCCCGACGACATGTCTTGAAGATTGGCGACGCGAAGATCTTCGTGGCCGAAGAGCTCGATTTCGAGGGAGTCCGCCGGAACCAATCCAAGGTTAAGCGTGACGAATGGCCCGCGAGAGCGCGGGCTACAGCTATGCAACGCCCGGGCGATGACCTCCTTCGCCCGTCCGGCGCCCCCGCTGATCATGGCGGGAAGATCAGAGCCGCCGGCTTTTTCCAACGTTTCGGGCGCGCAGCCGGCGAACGCGGCGGCGTCAATCAAGTCGTCGCCGACTGGGCTTTTCATTGTTTGCGCCGTGGTCATCGGTCGTTCGAACCTAGCGATTTAGGCCTTTAAAGCACAGGTGCTTTAAAAAGGACGCTGGCCACCGCAAGAGCCAGCGCAAGTTGGGGAAGCTGCCGTTGCGGCCAATCCTGCGGCCGCAACGGGATTGGCGGCTCGACGGGTTACGTCAATCTTCCCTCGACCACGGGCTTACGCTTGTCTTCCATCTTCCGGTACCAATAGAGCGGCAGGTAAGCGAGCAAGGTGACCCAGCCGGCCCAATAGTAAATCTCGACATTGCCGAGCTTCGAGTACCAGAGGCCGCCGAACAGCCAGAACACGAAGTAGACCACCGCCAGAAGCAGCGCGACATATTTCATGAATTCCGGCAGTTTGAACGGCCGCCGCAGCTCCGGCTTATCCTGCCGCAGCAGGAAGTAGCCGACCAGCACCGGGATGAAGGAAATCGTATAGCCGACGTTGGAGAAGCTGTAGATTTCCACCGCGCCGCCGGCGAAGACGACGAGCAGCGAAGCGACGACATTGAACGCCATGGCGCGCGCCGGCACGCCGTGATCGTTGAGCTTGGTGAACCAGGTCGGGAATTCGCCGTCGATCGCCATCTGATAGAGCGCGCGACCCGAGCCCATGATCGCGTTGAGCGCCGAAAGGCCCAGCGCGACGATGAGCATGGCGGCGATCACCCAGTCGAAGAACTGGCCGGTGACGCCGGGGAAGACCTTGTCCGCGAAAGTCACGAAGATGGTCTTCGGATCGGACAGCGCCGAGTTCGACAGAGCCTTGGCGCCGAGCACGACGATGAAGGCGATCGGCACCAGCGTGTAGATGAAGACCCCGTAGCCGCCTTCGAGGTTCATGGCGATCTTGGCGTCATGATCCGGGTTGGCGCATTCGCCGATGTAGCAGGCGGCGGCTTCCATCGCGATGACATTCCAGGTCAAGAGGAAGCCATAGGCGATATACACCTGGATCCAATTGAAGCCGCTGATCGGCGAGAAGAAGCTCGATCCGTCGAGATGTCTGAAGCCGGACAGTTCGCCCCAATGCACGACGCTCGGATTGAAGAGCCAAGAGATCGCGATGAAGGTGAGCGGGATCATCGACAGCAGCGCCAGCACCGTCGCGAAGGCCGCACCGAACTTGATTCCGCGATAGGCCGGAATGAAGAACAGCAAGATGCCGATCACGGAAATGATCAGCGTCGACCAGGCGATGAAGGTGTGGATCGGGGTGAAGCCCGCCGTCGTATTGAAGCCGAAGCGGTCGGCGAGATAGGCCGCCGCCAGGATCATATTCAGCGGCGCCACCGGGAACCAGCCGAGCCAATAGGCCCAGGCGGTAAAGCCGTTGACATGTTTGGCGAGCTTCGGCCAGCGCGTGACGAAGGCCGGATAGGCATAACTCGGCGAACCGCCGGTGCGCTCCGGCATCATGGCGGCAAGCTCGGCCAGGAACAGGCACAACAGCCAGCCGGTGAGCGTGATGAACACGGTAACCGGAATGGACGCCGCACCGAGCGCCGTGACCATGACTGGCGCAATGCCGGTCACCAAGATCGTGCCGGCGAGGCCGATCACGAAGGCGCCCCACCAGCCTGTCTCGCGTTTCAACCCGCCGGACGTATAGCCAAGATGATCAGTGGCATGGAGGCCGCTCCCGGCATCCGATTGTTTCGAGCCCTGAACCGACATTTTTTCCTCCCACGGCCAGAGCTGTCCAGTGGCGGCGCCGCGTAAATTTCACGTCTCATGCATTGCAGGCAATTTGGCATGAGTTCGTGACGCGGAAAAAGATCGCTTGAATTGGCCTCAAGGCTGAAGGCTGCCGCCTCCGCGGGCCTGTCGGGCCATCCAAACTAGCAGCGGTTCATCTGCTACGGCCGCACAACCCAGAACAGCAAATGTGGCATTTCCTCTCCTGATTTTCGTTATTTTTAAGAATTACATTTTCTTATAGAGAAAACGTGCCGGAGCTTTTTAGCTTTGTCAAGGCTGATCTGGGAGGAGGCCGCTGGCGGCCGAGGCTGCAAAATCGCGGCAGGCGGACAGAACTCGCCTCAGTGCGCCGCGCAACGGCGCCGCGTGCGCCGCATCAAAGCGCGCCGGCCAATTGCGATCGCTAAGTGCTTCTGAAGGTTCGCGCATATAGGCGCGGCATGCAATCTCCATCTGGACGGCATGCACACCTTTCGAGGGCGCAGCATGATGCCGGGTAATCCAGCCGCCCTTGAAGCGGCCATTCAAAACATGCGAGCGGCCGCTTTCGGCGCATATTTCGACAATTCGCTGCGAAAGCTCTGTGGCGCAGCTTTTGCCGCCGTTCGTCCCAACATTGAATTCCGGCAAGACGCCCTTGAACAGGCGCGGCACGACCGAACGGATCGAATGGCAGTCATAAAGCACGACGGCCGGGTGCAAAGCACGAAGCCGGATAAGCTCATGCGCGACCGCGGCATGATAAGGATCAAAGTATCTCGTCCGCCGCTCGGCGACGTCAGCGGAATCGGGCGCGCAATTTTCCTTATAAAGCGGATCACCATCGAAGGTCGTCGTCGGGCAAAGCTCGGTGGTCGCCTGACCCGGATAAAGCGACACCCCCGACGGATCGCGGTTGACGTCGATGATGCTTCGCGAAATCGACGTGCGGACAATGGTGGCGTCGAATTCCGCGGCCGCAAAGTCGTAGAGCTGATCAACCCACCAATCCGTGTCGCGCCGCGCGAGCCATGGCGAGACAAAATTCTTCTCATATTCGGCGGGTATTTCCGTACCTGTATGCGGCAGGCTGAGAATCAGAGGCGCTTCGCCGCGTCGGACGGTGAGCCAATCTTTCATCGCGTCTTCAGCGGCTATGATATGTCAGCCAGCGCAGACGAGCGATGCGATAGGCGTCGAGAATCGAGATCGCATAAATAAACAGGCCGCCGGCAAGCCTGCCAACAAAGCTCTGATGCGGCGTCGTCAGCTGCCATGATATCCAACCAAGCACGATCATAAAGAGTTGCATGACGAGGCCGCGTTGCGGCACCCCCGCCAGAACGTGCCCGGCGCCCGGCAATAAAATGGCCGCAAGCAAGATCCAATACGGATGAAGTGGCGGCCGTGGCGACGCTTGAGCCATGTTATCCTTTAGGAACCGCGGTGGACGTCGCGGGCACTTGCGCGACGGACCGATAGATGGCGCATAATGAATTCACCAGATGGCGCGCCGCATCCGGGCCGAGCGTAGAGGCGCCGAACTTGGTGTGGCGGAGCACGGAATATTCCGCGCGCTCGGCCTGCGCCGCCTGGTAGATGAGCCGGACGCCGCCCGGCCCGATCAAAAGCTCCTTGCATTTCGGATCATGCAGGAGATCGTAAAAGCGATCAAGAGCCGAGGGCGGCGGCGCGTTTTCCGGATCGTTGCAGCGGATGAGCACGTCTTTTGGCCAGCCCGCCGGCACTTCAACTTCCGACTCGAGGTCGAATGCGGGGGAATAGAACTCTGTTCCCCGCGGCCGCATCAGAATGCCGAGAACGCTCGAATAGGAAACCGGCGCACGCAGATTCAATTTGAGCCAAAGCGAGGGCAGCTTGCGCACCGACATGTCGTCGATGATCGGCTCGATCCTGATATCGAAGCCTTCATAGGTTCCGCTCAGAACCGGAAAATGCGCACCGTTTTCACGCACTTCCACGTTCTCGAACATGGAAAGGCATTCGTCGAAGAAATTCGCGCGACCCTTTCGCACCCGATTTTGGTCGCGGTAGTAAACGGCGACCACACAGATGAGCGCGAGGCTCGCGAGTATCAAAACGTCGTAACGCACGATGGCTCTCCGAAAGAAGCGCTGGCCACGTATACCGTGACCAGCGCCAGGTGGGGAGGTCCGCCTTAGTCAATCCTCCCAATCAATATCCAGACGGCCGCGGCCAAGGCATTGTGAACTGGTCGCCGCGTTTAACATAGCGGTAGCGATAAAAGGCGAACCAGCACGACGCCAAGATGTAAAACGCCATCATCGCCAGCAATTGCCGTCCATATCCCAGGTAAACAGCGAAGAACGTCACGCTGCAGATTGTAAAGAGGACAATGGACGGAAACGGGTGGAACGGATGTTCGAATCCGCGCTGAATCGAACCGACGGGCCACATGCGCCGGAACTTCATCATGTTGATCGGCATGAACGTATAGTTCAACAAGCCCGACAGGATCGAGAACGTGATGACCTGCGCAAGCGGGATGAACAACGCAAAGACCGCCGCCACCGGCATGAGGAAGACGATGGACCGGAACGGCGTGCGGTAATCCGGATGGACCGCACCGAACCAGATCGGCAAATAGCGGTCGCGTCCCATCGAGAACCACGCGCGCGCTGCGTCGTTGATGCATCCGTTGGCGGAGGCGATCGCCGAGAACAGCGTTCCCATGAACAAGATGACGGTCAGCACCGGATTGCCGGTCACATGAGCGGCGTCATAAAGCGGCGCCAACTCGGCATCCCAGCCCAGATATTCCCACGGCAGCAGGCCGCAGCAAACATACCAGGTGAGAGCAGCCGCAATGAGCAAGGTGATGATGCCGAGCATCGTGCCCATTGGCAGCGCGCGGCCCGGAGATCTGACCTCTTCAGCCGCCTGGCACGTGCCCTCGATGCCGAGGTAATACCAGATGCCGAAATGAAGCGATGCCAGGACGCCGATCCACCCATAAGGCAAGCCGGTCAGCAGTTCCTTGTGAAGCAGGACCGCGCCTGGATTCCACGGCTGCGTCCCGATCACGAGAATGAGGATCGAAGCGAAGGCCGCGGCGGTGATGACAAGATTCACGGTCAGCGTCGCCAGAACCCCGCGGTAGTTCATGCAGGCGAGCAGAACCAGTGCGAGAATGGTGAAGGGTTGCCAGGGAATATTATATCCGAGGTTGCCCGCGCCAATCTGGATCAATTGCCCGGCGACTTGGACGTCACCGGCCTCGAGCATCGTATAGGCGAGGACAAGATAAAGCCCGACGTTGAAGGCCATCAGCGGGCCAATCATATGTTTGGCCTGGGTATATTGCCCACCCGCCGCGGCAACCGTCGAGGTGATTTCCGAATCGATCATCGCCACGCAGGTGTAAAGCAGGCCAATCACCCAGCACGCGATCAAGGCGCCGATGGCGCCGCCTTTGCCGACGGCGTAGTTCCACCCCATGAACTCGCCGACAAGAACGATGCCGACGCCTAAGGCCCAAATATGCGCGGGGCCGAGAACTTTCAGAAGTTGAAGTTGTTTGGGCTGCGCCCCGGCTTCCGCCGCCTGTAAAGTCATCGCTTATCTCCCCCCGGCGCCATGCGACGTGTCGCCGAACAAGTCATCCACGCCCTCGCGCGAGCTGATGAGCGTGTCTTCACCAAATTTCAAATTGATCTTCAAGAAATCCCACAATATCCATGCAAAGACCAACGCGGATACTATCCACGTGGCGTATACGATCGCGTCGAGCATTCTGTCCTCCCACGGGTTCTTTCTTGTCCGACGTTCAGTCGAACTTTTCCGCGATAACCTGTTTGTATTCCTTGTTCGACATCGCCAGCATGAAAACGAAGTAGCCGATGACGGCTCCCGCCGTTATGATGACGCCGACAACGTCGATGTCATATTGGAATGGCTGGGTGATGATGTCGGCGGCTTGCTCTTTCGAATAGCCGAGCTTCTTCCATTGTTGCTGCATGGTCGGATTCTGCCCGAGCTTCTCCCAGGTCAATCCGCTCCACTTCTTCGAGCCGTCCGTTTGCAATTGATAAGTCACGCCTGCCGGCAGCTTTTCGACGCGCGACGGAACCGCGATCTTCAGCCATATCGGCAAGAAGAGGCCGCCGAACACAAGCGCGAGCAAAGTCGCAACGTCAAATAATTGGCTCGCAACGCCCTGCTTCGGGGGAACGTATTTCTTTGCCATCGTTTGCCCCTCCCTTTACCGGCCGGCATCCAGGTGACGAATGTCAACTGAATAGATGTGATACTTGTCGTGGGAGTAATGACGGATCATCGCCGTGATGGACGTGGTGTTGAACAACACGAGCAAGAACGCGGCGATCCAGCAAACGATCTCCGCCGCCCTGTTGTTGATGTAGGAATGAACACCCAGCAGAACGAAGAAGATGACGAACCACAGCGCGAGCACGAAGCCGATCGCAGTCAAGCGATCGCGCGAGAACATCGATTCAATCCGGCTTAAGAGCCGTTGATTATCGGCGGCGGCGGTTGCCGTTGCCTGCTTTTCACCTGATGCTGCTTGCAATGACATTTCCCTATTCCTCCATTGACGAATTTGTCCGATCGCCGCGGTTTCCAATGCGCAAGTCATCACGAAGCCTGCCTTGAGAGAGGCTTGCGCAGTTGCAATTCTGATGTGGAGAGATCGCTTGGGTCGGGCCTCAATGGTGATCGCGAAGCGAACCCATCGTGATCAAGCGATCCGGGAGTGTGGCGCGCCTAACGCTACGGTCGCGTAATGGGGCGAGACATGATGGGCATTTTCCTCTCCTAGTGCGTATATATATTTATATATTTTCCCACGTCTTTTTATATATGGGAATTTTATTTTCCTCTTAGGAAAGTACTTGGAATACTTTGTTATGTCAAGATCAATTCGCATTTATGCGAGCATTTTCGGGAAGCTCAGCCGCATAAATACCGAACTGTTCAGCCGCCGTGACGAGCGCGTGAAACAGACTGCCGCCAAAGCTTCGGGGAACTGCGCATTCGTACACATCGTTGCGCAATCTGCGTCGGAGCTGAAGGCTCATCCCATGCGCCTCGGTCGCGGCACATGCACCAGGCGGGAAGGACGCTCCATCGAGGTCGCATCGAACGAGTTTGGCCAGAGCCTGCGCTGCGAAAGCACCGGATAATTGGAAAGTCGTGAAGCCGTGCGAAACGTCGACAAGCGAGGCGAGGCCGTCCGTCGCCTCGCGTAATTTTTCATGAAGTTGGGCATTATATTGCGCCCTCGATATGACGTGCCAGCGCGATACACCCACGCCAACGAAATCGACGTCGCCGGTCGAAACGGTGAGCGGCGCCTGCACGGGCGCAACACCAAAAATCTTGTGCACTGAGGCAACCAAACGCGCGGCCTTGCCGCGGCGCGCCTCCATGTTGAAACGGTCTTCTTGCGCAATCAAAGCCAGCGTTACGCCGGGGGAAGATGCTTCAATTCCGTAGTGTCCGGCGCGATAATAATGCGGCGCCGCGCTCGCGACGAGGCCGCGTTTTGCATCAGAATGTTCCAAGACGGTATCAGACACGGGTGCGCTCGCTCTTGGGATCGACAAAGCAGGCCGGCACGATCTCGGCTTGAACGTCGCCGCCACGCAGAGGATCGTGAACCACGACCGTCTCGCCGACGCGCTCGGGACCGCCTGACACAAGCGCAAGGCCGATCCAGGAGGACAAGGTCGGCGAATAACAGGCCGAGCTGACCCAGCCCAGATCCGAGTCCGCCGACGGCTTGACATCAGGCAATACGATATGGGCGCCGCCGTGGATGCGATTGTTGGGATCGCGCGGCTTGACGCCGACGAGCCGCGCCCGTTTCGGATCGACGAGAGCCGGGCGCATCGACAGCACGCGCCCCACGTGATCCTTATCTTTCGCGAGCGCGCGCATCATACCGAGATCGAAGGCGGTCGTTTGACCATTGATCTCACCGCCAGCAGGGTGCCCCTTCTCGATGCGCATAACGCCCATCGCCTCGCTGCCATAGGTGACAATTCCATAAGGCGCGCCAATTTCCATGACACGGCGGACCAGGGCCTCACCAAAACCGGCGGGGACGGCGAGCTCGAAGGAACGCTCCCCGGAAAAGGACAGCGCGCAGAGCCGCGCCGTCACGCCATTGCACACGGTGATTTCCGCCGCGGTCAGCGGCGGGAACTTCTCGCGCGAAATGATGACCGGCGGGTCGACGAGCTCTTGCACAACGCGCGGCGATTGCGGACCTGCGATCGCAAGCTGGGCCCAGCCATCCGTCACGGCGACAAGATTCACATCGAGCTCGGGCCACAAAATCTGACGGCAGAATTGCATGTGCCGATAAACCGCCGCCGCATGTGCGGTCGAGACATAGACGAGATAGCGGTCCTCAGTGAAGCGCGCCATCATCCCATCGTCTTTGAGAAATCCGTCCTCTCGCAGCATCGCGAAATAGCCGCAACGGCCGACTTTGATCGAAGACGCCTTGATCGCACAGACGCGATCCAGAAAATTCGCGGCATCCGGCCCCTCGACTTCGACCTTGCCTAAAGTCGAAACATCGGTGACACCGACCTGGGAACGAACCGTCTTCACCTCGCGAGCGGCCGTTGCTTTAAGGTCGGCGTCCTCGGAAATGGGGAAGTATTGCGGCCTTTTCCATTGCCCCACATCAACGAAGGGCGCACCGCGCGAAAGCGCATAGGCGTGAATCGGGGTTTCTCGAACCGGCCGGAACGCGTCGCCCTTATGGCTTCCCGCAACCGCACCCAGCGCGACAGGCACCGTGGGCGGCCGCGAGAGCGTGACGCCCGTTTCCGGGATTGTGCGGCCCGTCAGGCTCGCCATGATCGCAAGCCCATCGAGATTTGACGTGCGGCCCTGATCGGTGGCCATTCCGAGCGTGGTATAGCGCTTGAGATGCTCGACCGAGCGATAGCCTTCCCGGTGCGCGAGAACGATATCGGACGCGGTCACGTCATGTTGAAAATCGATAAAGACCTTGGCGCCGTGATCCGCCTCGCTCGCTTGCCACCAGACCGGCTTCGATTCGCACACCGTCCGGCGCACAAAGGGAATCTCTGTGAGCTTTGTCGAAAGCCCCAGTGCCTCCATCGCCGCGAGCGCCGACTCGGCGCCGCTTCTCAGCACTTCCGCCAGGCAGTAGACACCGGCGGCCGCCCCGGCGCATTCGAGCCCTGCGATCGTATTGGCTGCGAGGAACGAATGGATGGTATGCGACCATTTCGGCCGCCCGCCAAAATGGCTTGCAAGCTGGATGGCCGGATTGAAGCCGCCGGACACCGCCAAGGCATCGGCAAACACCACGCGCGTGTCTTTGGCGCTTTTGACCGCGATCGTTGTCAGGCCCATGCGGCCCTTTGTGTCGACGACCCGGCTGCCAAGGCTAACCGGCGCGCTGGCCGCCACATCCTCAAAGCCGATCGGCGCTTTCGGGCGCGGATCGATGATCATCGCAGGCAAGATCCCCGCCTTGATCAAATCCCGCGCGGTCTGCCATCCATCATCTGTCGCGGTATAGATCGCCGGCCTGCGGCCGACGGCGACACCAAACCGGTTGAGATAGGTGCGCACGGCCGTGCTGAGCATGATCCCAGGGCGGTCGTTGTTCGGAAATGCGATCGGCCGCTCGGTTGCGCCCGCAGCCAGGATCGCGCGCCGGCAAACGATCCGCCAAAATCGTTGGCGCGGAACATAGGGCGGCGGTTCTGGAAGATGATCCGCGACGCGCTCGACGGCGGCGTAGACACCGTCATCATAGGCCGAGACGACATTGGTGCGAGTCAAGATGCGCACGTTCGACATCGCAGCAAGTTCGAGCAGGACGCTATCGACCCATTGCGCCGCGGGTTTGCCGTCGATGATTTCCGTCGTGCTGAGAAGCTGGCCGCCGACCTGGCAATCGCTGTCGGCGAGGATAACCTTTGCCCCCGCACGGCCGGCTAGGAGCGCAGCCATCAAACCTGCCGGGCCGGCGCCTATGATCAGCAAATCGCAATGGGCATTGTTGCGTTCGTAATGATCGGGATCATCCGACCCGGACGCCCGGCCGAGGCCGGCGGCGCGCCGGATCACCGGCTCGTAAACCTTCTCCCAGAACGATGCCGGCCACATAAAGGTCTTGTAGTAGAAGCCCGCAGCGAAGACGGGTTTCAACAAGCCGTTTAAGGCCTGGACATCGAACGCGAGCGAGGGCCAGCGATTCTGACTGCTTGCCTGAAGGCCCGGATAGAGCTCGACGGTCGTTGCCTTGACGTTCGGCTCGCGGCGATTGCCCGTCCTTAACTCGACCAGAGCATTCGGCTCTTCGCTTCCGGCGGATAGGACTCCGCGCGGCCGATGATATTTGAACGAACGCCCGACGACGCGAATTCCATTCGCCAGCAAGGCCGAGGCGAGGCTATCCCCTGCATAGCCTTGATAGGTTTCGCCGTCGAACTTGAACTCAACGCGCCGCGTCCGATCGATGAGGCCGCCAACCTTCAGCCGGAATCCGCCCCCGCTCACGACAGCCGCTCCTCATCTCGTGTCAATTCGACATTGACGAACGCATGCGTCTGCGTATCGCGCGTGACGACGAGCCAAGCTTGGCATCCCGCCGCATGAAACCAATGCTCTTTATGCAACCCAGCAGGGTTGTCGCGGAAATAGACCGCGTCGACGAAGAGCGTTTGCGCCTGCGGGCTGTCAAAATCGGCGACAAACTTTGGCCGCTCCTTTGCTTCCCCGGCGACTGAGAATTCCGCGAGATCACGCGGACCGCAATAGGGGCATTTGATCAGCATGGCGTAGCCCTCGAGCTAGTGCAGATTGGGTGAGGGCCCGACGCCCTTTTCATCGATGACGCGGCCTGTCGCGAACCGATCGAGCCGGTAAGCCGCCGCGGCGGGATGCGATTCCTCTTTCGCAATCAGATGCGCGAGACATAGCCCCGCGGCCGGCGTCGCCTTGAAGCCGCCGTAACACCAACCGCCGTTGAAATAGAGCCCGTCGATCGGCGTCTTATCGATGATCGGCGAGCCATCCATGCTCATGTCCATGATGCCACCCCAGTTGCGCAGGATCCGCAACCGTCCGAGCAACGGCATCATGGCGATTGCGTTTTCCGCGACATCCGAGAAGACCGCCAAGCTTCCGCGCTGGGCATAGGAGGGAAATGGATCAAGATCGCCGCCGAAAACCAGGCTGCCCTTGTCCGATTGCGAAATATAAAAATGTCCGGCGCCGAAGGTGACGACACAATCAAGCAGCGGCTTCAAACTTTCGGACACGAAAGCCTGCAGAACATGACTCTCCATCGGCAGGCGCAGACCGGCGAACGCGGCCACGCGGGACGAATTTCCGGCCACCGAGATCGCCACGCGTTTTGCGCGGATGAAGCCCTTTGCGGTTTCGACGCCCGCAATCCGCCCGTTTTCTTGCCGGATCCCGGTGACTTCGCAATTTTCGACAATATCGACGCCGCGCGCGTCCGCCGCGCGTGCATAGCCCCAGACGACCGCGTCGTGCCGCGCCGTGCCGCCACGCCGCTGCAAAAGACCGCCCTGGATCGGAAACCGCGCATTGTCGAAATCGAGAAACGGCACCATCTTGACGACCGCTTCACGGTCAAGCAGCTCCGCATCGACGCCGTTGAGGCGCATCGCGGTTCCGCGTCTCACGAAAGCATCGCGTTGCGCATCCGTATGACAGAGATTGAGAATGCCACGCTGCGAGACCATGGCATTGTAGTTGAGATCTTGTTCCAAGCCCTCCCAGAGCTTCATCCCGAGTTCGTAGAATGGGATGTTGCCGGCGAGCATATAGTTGGAACGAAGGATGGTCGTGTTGCGCCCGGCGTTCCCGGACCCGATCCAGCCTTTTTCAATGACCGCGACGTCGCGGATGCCGAATTCTTTGGCGAGATAATAGGCGGTTGCGAGTCCGTGCCCGCCGCCGCCGATGATCACAACGTCATAGCTGTCCTTCGGCGACGCTTTCCGCCAATGCGGCGCCCAGCCGCTTTGGCCATTCAACGCGTTCTTTAAAAGTTGGAGCCCTGAGAACTTCATTCCTCAATGTCCGCCGAAGGCAATAGAAGTCCGCACCGGGGCTGAACCGCCCCGGTTGAAATCGCAAATAGATGTTAGACTGTTGGTCTGGCGATGAACTCTGGATTGCGAAATCAGCAATCCATGGAGTTATCGCGCTCCCAATCACTCAGGTGACGGGTATATTCCTGCCATTCCTGGTGCTTCAGTTTGGCATAAGAGTCGACAAACGCGTCGCCCAGCCCTTCCCGGATGACCTTCGAGCTTTCGAAGAGGCGCAGGGCATCGAGAAGATTCTGCGGCAGCTTCTTGGCGCCGTTCACCTTGTGCGGCTCGGCATACATGTCGAAGTCCGAGCGCTCGCCGGGATGACGGTTGGATTTCAACCCGTCGAGTCCGGCGACAAGGATGGCCGACTGCAGAAGATAGGGATTGGCAGCCCCGTCAGCCAGGCGGAATTCGAACCGTCCGCTGTCGGGAATGCGGATCATGTGCGTGCGGTTGTTACCGGTATAGGTGATCGAGCTCGGCGACCAGGTCGCGCCCGACAATGTCCGCGGCGCGCTGAGCCGCTTATAGGAATTCACCGCCGGATTGGTCAGCGCGCACAATGCGTCCGCGTGCTCCATGAGGCCGCCGAGGAAGCGGTAGCCAAGCTCGGAGACGCCGAGTTCGCCCTTGTGATCCTCGAACGCATTCTCCTCGCCCCGCCACAGCGAGACATGCGAATGACAGCCGGAGCCGGTGAGATTCAAGAAGGGCTTCGGCATGAAGGTCGCCCGCAGGCCATGCTTTTCAGCCAGCGACTTGACCATATATTTGAAGAAGGAATGGCGATCGGCGGTCTTGAGCGCCTCGTCATAATCCCAGTTCATTTCGAACTGGCCGTTGGCGTCTTCGTGGTCGCTTTGGTAGGGATTCCAACCCAATTGCTCCATCGCGGCGGAAATTTCCGAGATGACATCGTAGCGGCGCATGAGCGCCTGCTGATCGTAGCAGGACTTCGACTGCTTATCCGACGCGTCCGAAATGGCGCCGCCGTCCGGCGTCAGCAGAAAGAACTCGCATTCAACACCGGCGCGCATCTCATAGCCAAGCTCTTTTGTCTCGGCGATGAGGCGCTTCAGCGTATTGCGCGGGCCCTGATCGACCGGCTTGCCTTCCATGTAGAGATCGGCGGCGAGCCACGCGACTTCCGGCTTCCAGGGCAGCTGGATGAGGCTGTCTGCGTCCGGAACCGCGAAGAGATCGGGCATGGCCGGCGTCATATCGAGCCAGGTCGCAAAACCCGCGAAGCCCGCACCCTCTTTCGCCATCTTGTCGATCGCCCGGGCGGGCACGAGCTTGGCGCGCTGGTTGCCGAAAAGGTCAGTGTAGGAGACAAGGAAATTCTTGATCCCACGGTCTTTGGCAATGTCAGAAAGCTTTGTTGACATAGCTGCTGTTTCCTCCAGATTTTTGTTTGTCATGCCGTTTTCTAGTTTTGTATCGTGCATCAGCGGTTCTCCGCGCCCGGGATCCAGTTGGTACCTGCGAGTGGAACGCCGGCCATGGCGGCGGCCTCGACGGTGAGGGCCACCAAGTCTTCCGGTTCGAGATTGTGCACGTGGCTCTTGCCGGCGGCGCGGGCGATCGTCTGCGCTTCCAAGGTCAGCACCGACAGATAATTGGCGAGCCGCCGTCCGGCGCCGATCGGATCGAGGCGCTTGGCCAGTTCCGGGTCCTGCGTCGTGATGCCGGCCGGGTCGCGGCCCTCATGCCAATCGTCATAGGCGCCAGCGGCCGAGCCCAAGGCCTCGTAATCGGCCTGCCAATGCGGATCGTTGTCGCCGAGCGCGATCAGCGCCGCGGTGCCGATCGAGACCGCATCGGCGCCGAGCGCCAAGGCCTTCGCCACATCGGCGCCGTTGCGGATGCCGCCGGAGACGATGAGCTGCACCTTGCGATGCATGCCAAGGTCCTGCAGCGCCTTCACCGCCGGCCGGATCGCCGCCAGAATCGGGATGCCGACATGTTCGATGAACACTTCCTGCGTCGCCGCCGTGCCGCCCTGCATGCCGTCGAGCACGATGACGTCGGCCCCTGCCTTCACCGCCAGCGCGATGTCGTAATAGGGCCGCGAGGCGCCGACCTTCACATAGATCGGCTTCTCCCAATCGGTGATCTCGCGCAATTCCTCGATCTTGATCTCAAGATCGTCCGGCCCCGTCCAGTCGGGATGCCGGCAGGCCGAGCGCTGGTCGATGCCCT
>JBFLZN010000007.1:0-140904 GCA_040756295.1 Pseudomonadota bacterium
GCAACATCGCGGGACGCCGCGGACAGAGCCCTCGTTATTATGCGGAGCGGCGCAACCACAAAAGCCCGGGAAAACCGCGGCTACCAGCCAACGACTCCGCATAATCCCGCGCTACGCATAATCCGCGTTATGCGGTGCACCGCATAACGCCGAATTCGGGGCAGCTTGGAAGAAAAAGTCCCAGGAGCAGAACCGCGATTATCTCTCGGTTAAGCTGGACGACCCGAGCTTTCCGGCTCCGATCTACGCCACGCTGGTCGAGGTGGAAGGCGAAGAAGGCCACTCGCTCATCTGGTCTCGTCCGAACCGCGACTGAGACGCCCGCGTAGAAGGTCTCGCCGCAAGGCGGGGCCTTCCCGCGTGAGCGGAAAGGAGAACGATCATGTGCAAGGTCTTGAATGCGGGCGCTGTCGGCAAGCGCACGAGTGCGACGCAGGTTTACATCGGGCACCCGAGTACATGGGGCAACCCGTTCGTTATCGGGCGCGACGGTTCTCGCGCCGAGGTCATCGCGAAATATCGCGCGTGGATCGTCGCGCAGCCCGCGCTGGTCAAAGCGCTCGACGAGCTTCGCGGCCGCGATCTCGTGTGCTGGTGCGCACCGCTCGCGTGCCATGGCGACGTGCTGGTGGACCTCGCGAACAGGCGCTGATTAACCGCGTGGCCGGTCGAGTGCCGCCAGCCGTTCGGGCATGTCGAGCAGCTTGATCGCCGCGGCGGTTATGGCCTCGGCGATTGTCGGGTAGGTCTCCTCTGAACTCATCGATGCTCCGTCGGCGAACGTCACGGTAGCTTGATAGCCATTTCCCTTTGGGGTTGCGGAGAGTTGGATACTCGCCATGCTGCGCTTCCTCCTTGGCCTCATACGTCAGCTGCCTTTTGCTTCAGCTTCGATGCCCCGCACGACGTGCGCGAGGACACGTTGACCTTCTCGAAAGACTTTCTCCCCGGGGAGCATCTGTGCACCCGCCATCGACCCCGGCGGCAGCACGAACGCTCTCGCATTCAATCCGAGCTTTCGGCCATTGTGGAACAGTTGCCACAGGGTCTCATAGAGTGCGTGGAGAAAACCGAACGCCGCTTTCATTTCGGCAACGCTGGTGTTTGCAAGAAGTTGATTGGCCAAGTCGAGATCGAAGATTTCGTTGTGAGCGAACACCTTGTCGCGGATGTCCCGATATCGCGCTTCGTAAATCACGCGTTGCGCTTTGATCTTTTTGCGAAACGCTCTCAAGTCGCTCGCTGTCGGCTCGAACGCGTCGCTAACATACGCTGCGGCCTCGTCCGTCTTCAGTCCGGCTTTCTCTTTCCTCTTCGCAAGAGCCGGTCTCGAAAAGACCGAAAGGTCTTTTGAAGCGAGCGCCATCAGGCTGTCGATATTGTGAGCGGAATTCTGGTCAAAGATGCGACCGAGCGCGATGAAGGCCGACACGAGCATGGCATGATGAGTCGTCAGCCAGAAGAGTGGCGTCGTGTTCATTGCCCTGAGAACCTCGGTGTCGGAGGCCGCCAGCTCGCGCACGGACAGATAGGCAAAAAACTGTTGTTGGGCGGTCTCTTCCTCTTTGCGGAAGATTTCCAGCTCTTGCTCGAATGCCGCCTCCGCTGTGATCGTCACCGCTTATCAGCCTTTGCGTGAGACCCAATCTTATCTGCCGCGTGTTGAGCGAGACAAACGCCGTTTGGCGTCATCGCTCGATGCTGTCGCCACGAGTTCTTTCCAGGTGTCTGGCGGATTTCCGCGGTCTAGCATCTTGCGAAACACGGCGTAGGCGTCGTTGGCGCTTTCATAGGCGCGCAGCGTCGAGTCATCATTCACCCAGGCAAGGACGATGATCTTGGAAGCCGCCGATTGCTGATAGCGAAAGAAGAGCCGGAACTGCTGCAAGAACTTCGCGCGAAACCAGTGTTTGTAGTCGTCGCCGAGCGTGCCGCCCTGTCGATAGACGTCGCGGGTCGGGTCACCTGGAATATCTTCGAACGCGACCTTCAAGACGGCCGCGAGGAGTTTTGCGGTGCGTCTCTTCTTATATCCCTTTGGGTCTTTCTTGCGCCCCTTCTCGACCGCCGCGATCATCGCCTCGAGCTGGTCGAGAAACAGCGGATGCGCAAAGATCGTCCAACCGTTGATCTCGACGGTGTCGCCGCTGCTCACGCCTCATCTTCCGGCAGAGCCGCGTCGAGATCGATCTTGACGCCCTTGACGAGGGACTTGCCGCGCGCGACCAGCGACTTCGGCACCGGCCGAATCCGCGATGGCTCGTTTGCCATGTCACGCGCCAGGAATGCGAGGAACGTGCCGATCACCGGATCGCCGTCGTCCGCCGACTTCTTCGCGATCACGACGGTGCCGTTTGCCAGCCCGCGAAACACGACTTGGTCGCGCTTGCCGAGCGCAAGCATCTTGCGGATGGCGGCGGGCACGGTCGTCTGCCCGCGGTCCGTGATGGTCGCGGGGATTTCGAGGATTTCAGCCGTCTTAGCCATAACCGGCTCCTTGCGTCGTCATGCCAACCCATGTAATGCATTTGCATTGTATGTCAAGCTCAGCCGAGTCGTCCGCAGTGACACGGAGGGTTGGACCGCGGCGGCTGGATCCACCGATTCGATGGACGCTCCCGGCGGCGAACGATCTTGGGGGAAGCGGTATGGCGCTGGTCCGTGTGGTTGAGATCGACAATTTTCGGGCCATCAAAGGCCTTCGCTGGCTGCCTGGACCAGGGATAAATTGCCTGATCGGCCCCGGCGACAGCGGGAAGTCCACGATCCTTGATGCCATCGATCTTTGCCTTGGCGCTCGCCGATCGATTTCCTTCACCGACGCCGACTTCCATGCTCTCGATTTCGGCCAAGCCGTCCGCATTGCACTGACTCTGGGCGCCCTCGATGACCCCCTGAAGAACATCGACACCTATGGCGACTTCCTGGTGGGCTTCGATGTGGCCACCGGGTTGGTGGAACCGGAACCCGGCGCAGGGCTCGAAACCGCGTTGACGCTGCAGCTCACAGTGCAGGACGATCTTGAACCCGAATGGACGCTCGTCTCCCCACGCGCTCAGGCTGCAGGTCGGACACGCAATCTCAACTGGGCTGATCGTACCCGCATCGCTCCCGCGAGGCTTGGCGTTACCGGAGATGTGCATCTGACTTGGCGACGCGGCTCAGTGCTGACCAAACTCACCGATGGCAACGCAGACGCATCAAAGGAGCTGACGCGCGCGGCTCGCGAAATGCGCGAGGCCTTCGACCAAAAAGAACTCGAAGAACTCAAGGAACCGCTCAAGATCGTCACGGCCGCCGCCGGGGATATGGGCGTACCCGTTGGAGCAGCCGTACAGGCATTGATTGATGCCGGTTCGGTCACGTTCACCGGTGGCACTATCTCGCTCCATGATGAAGAGGGGGTGCCGCTACGTGCTCTCGGTCTTGGTTCGTCGCGACTGCTGATCGCCGCCCTGCAGCGGAAGGCGGCCGAGAAGGCAACTACGTTTCTGATCGACGAGCTGGAATATGGGCTCGAGCCGCACCGGATCATCCGCCTGCTCGGTGCGCTGGGCGCGAAGGAAGAGCTGCCGCTGCTGCAGGTCTTTGCAACGAGCCATTCGCCGATTGCCGTCGCCGAACTGAGTGCCTACCAGCTCCATATCGTTCGCGAGAAAGGCGGGCGGCATATGGCCACTCGGGCGAGCGATGCGGGAAATGTACAGGGCACAATCCGCGCCCACGCCCATGCCTTGCTCGCCTCGTCGATAGTGGTGTGCGAGGGCGGAAGCGAAATCGGTCTGATGCGTGGCCTGGACCAGCATTTCACCGCGAGCGGCGAGACGTCGCTGTCCGCCTGCGGTGCGACCTTGGTCAACGGCAATGGCGACGAAACCTTCAGCCGCGCGCTCGCTTTGCAGTCGCTCGGATACCGGACCGCCATTCTGAGAGATAGCGACAAGCCCGCTCCAGCAGCGGCTGAGGCAACTTTTATGGCGGGCGGCGGCAGGGTCTTTGCATGGGGGGGCGGCCGGGCGCTCGAACAGGAGCTGTTTGCCGCGCTGCCGGACGGTCCTGTCGGCGAACTGCTCGAGCTCGCTATCGAGACGAAGGATCGCGCGTTGATCGAAGCGCATGTCAAGACAATCTCAGGAGGCACGAAGGCGCTCGGCGATCTGGAAACGGAAGCGCTGATAGACGGCCTCTCTCCCGATAGTCGCGCTCTTCTGGGGAATGCAGCAGCGCGCTTTGGATGGCTGAAGACCATCAGCACGATGGAGACGGCGGGGCGGGCCATTGTCGGCCCCGCATATGGAAATTCCGACGCCAGCCTCACCAGTGTAATGGATGGCGTTCTTGACTGGGTCGAAGATGGCAGCCGTTGAGATCGACTTGCGCTCGATAAGCCGCGGGCTGGTGATAGCACCGGCGGGCTGTGGTAAGACCCAACTCATCATCGAGGCTCTCGCGCGACATAACAGGTCGAAGCCGATCTTGGTGCTGACGCACACCAACGCCGGGGTAGCGGCGCTCCGCGGCCGCCTCGAGAGGGCTGGCGTGAAGCCGAGCTCCTACCGCGCCACGACACTGGACGGCTTCGCAATCAGATTGATCTCGACGTTTCCGCAACGCGCGGGACACGATCCCCATATCGTCAACGGTGCCCGGCCGAATTACGAAGCGATCCGCGGCTCGGCAGCGCGGCTCGTTGCGGCCGGACATCTGAACGATGTCCTCGCCGCCAGTTTCGCGCACCTGTTCGTCGACGAGTACCAAGATTGTTCGATCCGCCAGCACTCCCTCGTAACCTGGCTGGCGCAGAGCCTACCTGCCGCCGTCGTCGGAGATCCCTTTCAGTCGATATTTGGATTCGGCGGCGATCCGTTGGCGGACTGGCAGGCGGACGTCGTGTCGTTTTTTCCGATTGTGGGAGAACTCGCGACCCCTTGGCGGTGGATCAACGCGGGGGCACGCGACCTGGGAAATTGGCTGCTGGCGATAAGGCCCGATTTAGCGACAGGCAGACCAATCGATCTCCGGATGGCACCTGGCGGTGTCGAGTGGATTCAGCTCGATGGTCGGCAGGACGATACGCTGCGGCACGCTGCCGCTGCGGTAGAGGCGCCGGGCGAGACAAAGGTCCTAATTATCGGCGACAGTACGGATCCTCGTGGACAGCGTCGCTTCGCTCGGCAGGTCGAGGGAGCGGTGACGGTCGAGGCTGTTGACCTGCGCGATCTCACCGATTTCGGAGGCGCGCTCGACCTCGCTAGAGCGGACGCGCTCTCCGTCGTGGCCGATTTCGCGGAGAACTTGATGAGCGCCTTTTCCGCAGACGACCTCATGCGATCGGTCGCCGCGGCGAGCGCCGGAAAACTCGGCCGGGCTCTTTCCGACATCGAGCAGACCGCCGTTCGATTCGAAGCGTCGCGGTCGCTCGCGCAGGTCGCCGATCTCCTCGCCGCCATCAATCGAGCGGGCGGCGTCCGATGCTACCGCCCCGCGGTGCTGGCGGCCGCGCAGCGGGCTCTGCAACTTGCGGCAGGCGGGCCGTCGTTCCGAGACGCGACGGTCGCGATACGGGAACAGTCCAGGCTCATTGGCCGGCCACTTGCCAGACGCTCCGTCGGAAGCACGCTGTTGCTGAAAGGTCTCGAAGCTGACATCTCTGTGGTCCTCAATGCCGGCGTGCTCAACGCGCGCAATCTCTACGTCGCGATGACGCGCGGCTCGCGCCGGGTGCTTGTCTGCACTCCGACACCGATACTGAATCCGCCTTGGTGACGCTACGTGGGTTCGATCCAGGACACTTGGCCCGTGGTCATGTAAACGACAGCGCCCCGTTGCGCATTCGTGACGCTGAGGTAGTCGCGCAGCTGCGCTGCGTGCGCGCCGTGCGCCGCCGTGGTCGGATTCACGTCCGACTTCCAGTCGATGACGAGTGCAATGCGTTCCCCCTCGATAGCGGCCGCGTCCGCGCGCCCGGCGAGGTAGTGCGGCGGATTTGCCGCCCAGAGCGGGATTTCAGGAACAAGTAGCCCGAGGAAGGGTGCGAGTTCAGGAAGAGCCAATGTGCGCAGGGCCGTCTCCGCCATTTCGAGCGCGTCGGGTCCTCCTTCATCCCGCTCGTCGCGGACGCTCGATTCCAGTTGGACGAGCAGCTCAGCCGCGCGCGCCGCCGCCTGGCCCCGGGTCGATCCGAGCTCGCCCGTGAGGAGTTCTTCCATAAGCTTGTGCAGGATCGAACCGCGCAGCGCGCCCGCTCCATCTATCTCCGGCCACGCATGGGACGCGTCGTCGAGAACGAACGCGTCCACGATCTCGGCGCTGCGATCCGCGTCGCGCTCGCTTGGGCGGTCCCATATGATCGGCGGTGAAGCATCTGCCAACGTCTTCCGTTCGGCCGCGAAGACGATCTCGGTCTGATCATTGGCGGCGGGGTGCACAACGCCGGGGACGGGCTCAGGCAACATGTCAGCTTGGATTTCGGGAAGCTCCTTTTGCCCGAGATTCATCACCCTTGACCACGAGCGTGAAGGCGCGCCCGGCAGCTCCGGGATCACCAGCAGATCGCGTGCGCGCGTCGTCGCGACATACCAAAGCCGTTCGCGCTGCCGTGCCTCGCGAAATTCCTCCTCTTCGCGGGCTGCCGCAAGCGCAGGCGGTTCGATGCCTCCGACGATCCAGTGGATCGTGTCGTCGGATTGCCGATAGACAAACTGGTCCTGGGGTTTGAAGCGGGTCGATGAATTCACCGTTATGACGACGGGCCATTCGAGACCCTTGGCGCTGTGCATAGTGACGATCTCTACCGAGTCCTCGGATGCGTCGACCCTTCCTTCCGGATGTCGGCGCTTGCTCTGCCATCCGCGTTGGAGATCGAGCGCGAAGGCGCGGAGACCAGCGACGTTGTAAGGCCTTGCGAGTTCGACAATAGCGTCGAGGTTTGCGAGCGCACGCGCGTTCCGCTGGCCGTGCCGTGCCGCCATGACCACTCTCAAGTTCAGGCGCTCGATCGCAAAGGCGACGAGCTGCATCGGCGTGAGTTCTGCGGCAAGACGATGAAGCGCCTGAAGCTTTGCCAAGACGTCCCGTGCAAGGGGATGGCTCACCTCGTCTGACGACGTCCGCAGCTGGAAGCGCCGACGACCGTCTTGGTCGGGAGAGAGCGCCGCCGTGATATCAAGAAGATCTTCGTCGCTCAGACCGACAACCGGGCCTCGCATGAGCGCACCGAAGGCCAGCGTGTCCAGCGGGTCCGCAATCGCGCGAATAAGAACGAGGACGTCCTGAAGCTCTTGCCGGCGGAATAGCGCATGGCCCGCTTGAGAGGCCACCGCGATCCGGCGGGCTTCAAGGGCGCGCTCGTAGCGCCAAAGATCCGTGTGTGTCGGCGCGAGCAACGCGATATCGCCTGCGCGCAAGTACCGCTCGGTCCCGTCCGGTCGGCAGATCTTCAGCGCGCCGATCAGGCGTGCGCACAGCCCGGCGACGGCGGCCGCCTCCGCTTCGCGCTGTTCCTCGGCGTTCGCATCCCGCTGAACGTCGATTGTCAGTTTCGCGGCCGCCGCGAAAGGCAGTGGCGGCAACTCAAGGGTCGGCGCGAGTGGT
This sequence comes from Pseudomonadota bacterium, assembly GCA_040756295.1. Lineage (GTDB taxonomy): Bacteria > Pseudomonadota > Alphaproteobacteria > Rhizobiales > Beijerinckiaceae > Methylovirgula. The sequence continues at coordinate 7,594 of JBFLZN010000007.1, forward strand.
ACGAAACCCGGCTGGCCCGCTTTCTCGAGAACGCCTTGGAACACGCGATTGACGTGCGCAATAACTTCCGGGCGGGATCTGAAATTCGCAGTGACAGCAAGCAGGCAGCCATTCTTGGCCTTTGCAATGACGGACTTCGCGAGCGCGTAGGACTCCACGTCAGCGCCGCGAAAGCGATAGATCGCCTGTTTGGGGTCACCAACCAGGAACAGCGCGCCGGGGCGCAAGACCGCACTGCTCCAAGTCTCGGGCTGCGAGCGCGCGGCTATGCGGAATACGATTTCCGCCTGTACGGGGTCGGTGTCCTGAAATTCATCGACCAGCAGGTACGCGTAGCGGGCGGCGAGCCAAGCGCGAATGTCGGGATTCTCGCAGATCAGCGCTCGCGCCTGCCGCAGCAAGTCATCGAAGTCGAGAACGGCCGCCTCGCGCTTGCGCCGGTCATAAGCCTCGATCACTCCGGTTAGGTGGGTAGCCAGCTCATGCACCAAGCTTTGCGCAATGGAGCCAATCAGCGTCCGATAAGCCGCTCGAACCCTTTCGAAGTGTTCCGCTGCTTCCTGTCCGCGACGGCGCCCGTCCGCTTCGCCGAGCGCCTGTCTCCAGACGCGCATCCTGTCGTAGGGCAGCAGGTCGATACTTTTCTGCCGCATCATGCTGATGCGCGGCGGCCGAGTCAGGCGCCACAACGCGGAAAATCCCGCGTTCGCGTGGTCACCTTCGAAGAACGCAGCAAGGCGCTCGAGATCGGCGATGAGATCGGCTGTCCACGTCTCTCCAGGTCCCGCGGCATGCCAGCGGGAAAATGCGGTGACGGCGTCGGCGAAAGTGCGGTCCGGCCGAGTTGAGAAATCCGGGGCTGGCACGGTCGCGCTGCGATGCTTTCGCCGGAGGTCGGCAAGCTCCCGGACCCGCTCTACGACGCCCAGTGGATCGTCCTTCGCAAGAACAGCAACCGGACCGTCCAGTTCGTCGCCGCGCGCCAGCATCTCCTTCAGCCAAGCCGCAAGCACTTCATCAAAGAGGGCATCGGCAATGGTCTCGTCGACCACGCGCGAACCAGGGTCAAGCGCGGCGTCGATCCCGTGCGAACGAAGGATGCCTTGGCAAAAGCCGTGGATCGTCGTTGCCGTGATTTCTCCGATGCGTGGCGCTGCCGCATCGAGCTGCGCGCGCTCCGCCTTGCCTAAGGGCATCGAGAGAATCCCGGAGAGTGCAGGCGGCAGCCTTCCATGGCGGAGCTCGTCGATCGTCCAGCGTATCCGCGCCTCGAGCTCGCTCGCCGCGGGCTCGGTGAAGGTGATCGCAGCAATCTTTGTGGGATCAATTCCGGTCGCGATCATCATCGCGACCCGGGCGGCCATCAACGACGTCTTGCCGGTGCCAGCCGCGGCCTCGACCAGTATGTTGGATTCGAAATCGGTGAGTGCGCGCCTGCGGGCGTCGAGGTCGGGCACACTCACGGGCTGCTCCAAAGCTTGTCGAGTGCGCCGTTCGCCTGGGCAAACAAACGACGCTTCACACGACGGTAGGAGTCCAGGTCCGCCGGCAGGGCAATAGAGAGCGGATCGAAGAATACCGGCGCGGGCCCGGGCGCAATCTCGCCACTACGTTGCAGGCGAGCGCCCGCCGCGGTGAAAGCGACGGCCTGGTCTATGGCCTTCTCAAGCTCCTCGTTAGTCAGGCTCAGCGTGCGCGCTGGGTCGTGCTTGAGGTACGTCAGCTGCGAGCTTACGCTTCGAAGCTCAGGAAGAAGAGACCGCACTGCGAGGCCGTAGAAGACGCGCTGGAGTTCAGTACCGCGATCGAACACGACCGGCTTCTTACGCTCGGGTGCGGTCCCAACTTTGTAGTCAGTGATGACCGCCGAGCCGCGCGCTCCATCTTCGTCAAGTCGATCAATCCGTCCCCGGAAGGAAATGCCGGTCTGCCCGATTGGGACGGGCGCGAGTGTGGCCCACGGGTGAGGCCCGTCGCGTGGCTCGCCGAAGGAAAGCTCTGTCCAGGTCACGCCGCGCTGTTCGCCCAGAGCTTCTGTGAGCCCTCGCAACGCGCGCTCGCGGGCCATCGCCATTGTATGACCCCAGAGAAGGCCGGGTGGAACAGCCCTGGTGATCGGCCAGGTTTCGGCAAGGCCCGCCGCCTCTCGATCCAGAGCGCTCCCGATCTCGTCGGCGTTTCGGGGGACGCCGTCGCGCAGCACGCCACCGATGAGGGAGTGAACGAGTTCGCCGAACGCGCGATGGTCGAGCGCGAGCGGCTGAGAGTCGAGGTTTGGCTCGCGCCAGTGAAGCGCGTATTCCCAGACGAACCCCTGCGGATCGCAGAGAAGCCGATGGAGCGACGTCGTGGATTGAACTTCGGCGAGAGCCTCGACAATGAGCGGGTGGTCGGGACGGACCCGCCCGTCGTGTGCGGTGTGCTGCTCGCTGTCCCACCACGCGCGCCAGCAGGCACGACTTGCGCGTACTTGCGGGTCCTTGCCGGCGTCGGTCGCGCGGGCATAGAGACGATCACTCTCGCTGAAGGCATGCGCGGGTATCGCGCTACGTCCCACGACTTGCTCTCGGTCCTTCGGCCACAATGTACTGGCTGCCTGCAGGGAGCCCGTCGCACTCCTGTAAGCGCGTGAAAGTGTATAGTTCTGCGATTGGCCGACGATGACGTCATGCATCACCTGGTCACTTTCGGCGGCTTCCGCAGACGGCAGCCGGAGGTGTCCCAGCAGGTGTTGCGGTATCAGTGGGTTTTCGCTCGACCGTCTTGGCCACGCGTTCGCATCCAGCCCGATGAGGCGGACATGCGCGCGAGGGGCCGCTGCTAGGTGACGGGCAGGTCCCCACGCGATGGCGTTTCCGGGTTCGCGTCCGTCGGCCACGCGCAGCGCCTGCAAGGAGAGCTCGATGGCCTGTGGGGGCGCCATACGCAAAGCATCGCGCCACAAGGTGAGTGCCGGTCCCTTCAAGAGACGGCGTCCGACCACCTCCGCAGCCGCAATGCCGCGGGCCAAGTCATCCAGAACAGGCAACAATGCGCGTTCCGCGAGATCGCCGTTTGCCCGCTCGCCTCGCGCCTGCTCGAGAGCGTGCCGCCAAAGCCCCGGGCTTGTCAGCGCAGCGCTCCGCCGCAAGCCTTTGGCCCAGTCGCCGGGCAGGCTCTCTTTGGCTGGGCTACGCGGGAGCCGGGCAAACAGGAACCTTACGCGCTCTTGCGACAATCCACGTAACAGGATGTCCGCGACGGCAGCACAGGCCTGCCCTTCGCGGGTCGCCAGCGCCGGAATACCGTGTGTGAAGTGCACGGGAAGCCCTGCCTCGCGCGAGAGAACCAGAAACGCATCGTCCCACGCCGCCGGCGAGGCGGCCGAAATAGCGATCTCATCGGGAGTGGCTTTTCCACCCGTCACAAGCGCGCGCGCCCAGCGCAATGCCTCCCTCACTTCACTTCGCGGATCGGCACAGAGATCGGCGGAATCGAGCAATGCTGCACCGGAGGAGCGCGTTTCAATCTCTCCGATGAACCCGTCGCGCCGGCTGTGCTGTGACCCAATCCATCGCACGGGCACGACATCGCAGAGCGCCCGAATGAGCGGACGCCAAACCGCTTTGATATCCGGAATGTCTTGAACAGTGATGGCGCCGACCAACTTCGGCGCAAAGTGAAGTCGCTCCAGGGCTGTTTTGACCAGATCGGGAGGTGACAGCATTCCGGGCGGCAGGGCACCCCGCACGCGGCCCTCGAGCAACGTGAAGTCCCTGAGACGAGCATTTTCGGGCAATGAAGCCGGGAGCTTCATGTCCCACCAGTCTCGGAGCGCGGATAGCACAGCCACCGGCATCCCCGGCAGTTGGGAAACCTTGTCGATGTCCTCGTATCCGCCGGCCTCGAGCGCCTCCCTTATGGCCGGATACAAGATTTCTCGCGTTGCCGGTGCAATAAAGCCGCCGGCGAGTTGTGCGGCAAGAAGGGGGAGCGTCAGAATTTGGCGGCCTATAGCCCGTTCCCGCGCCGCATTAAGGCGCCGCATTCGCAACGCCAAGGGGCCATCGACAACCTCGGTATGTATCCGCATCTGGCACCCCCGCAGTTGCCGCGCAACTTTGCGGCTTATTTGTCTTCCGGGCCTGGAGCCGGGTTCGTATTCGCAGGCACTGTATCGTAGGTTCCCTCATGCCGGCATCGCGTAATCGTAGATTTCATCAAGCCGACATGGCGTAGATGGCGGCCGTTCATTTCGGAAATCTGGCGCTGAGAGGGACATGAGCTTTTCTTGGCTACCGGGCGGCCCGCTTCGGCCTACCGCTCGGCCGTGCTTTAGGCCGATTGGTCGCCCGAATAGCCGCAAGCTCCCGTTCGGCCTGTCGCAACTTCTCCAGCCCCAGGAAATGCCCGATCACCCATCGGTCGATATATTCGCGCAGATCCCATAACGCTCCATCTTCAACGAGTGCAAGCACCAAGGCCCAGTCGTTATTGCGAAAACGTGTCAGCTGCTCGAGCAGTATGCCGGTTACCCGCATAGTCTTTAACTGTGCGACGCCACCGTTCTGCCAAATGCGCAGCAGGAACGCGAGAGAAACCGAGAGATGCGACATGAGGTCGGCGTTGCGAGTGCCGATGAATGCGCTCGTCGCCCGGTAGTCAGCAAGCTCTGCGCTTGTGTCCGCTTGCATCACGCTCAACAATGTTTCGGCATCCAGAGAGAGGTGACCGTGCCGCCGCCACGCCAGCTTGACCGTAATTTCGGCTTGGCGCTTCGCGTCAATCAATGATGCTTTCCGCGCAAAGGCAAAGATCGGCTGGAGCCAAACACTCTTGACTTGAATGCCGACGGCGGCTGTGGCCGCCTGTCGATAATACATATCCTCCGACACGAGGACGTATCCCTCGCGCGCGACGTACGCCTCGTCGAGTACATCCGTCCCAAACGTCTCTGTTAGCATTGAGGCGAGTTCAGACGGTGTATCGGGAGCGACGCCAGGGATGATCTCGCAATGCTCCTCGACCTTTGCGATCTGAGCTGAGATGAAGTTCCGTCGCGCCTCTATGTCCGCGCGGGTATGCTCTTGCCGAATATACTGGCCGTCGTGCCAGGCGATCGTCATCGACCTCCCCTCACCGCCGAACTCATCCCGGTCGCGCAGCCCCCGAAGTTCATCGATACAGGATCGCGGAACCACGAGCTTTCCGAAGACCGCGAGGAGGACGTCGAATGCGTCCATCGTTGCTACCGTCCACGCCGTGTAGGTGTCGAAAACTGCACCCGCTGCACGGTGCTGCTCGACCACGTCGTGAGCAGCGTCCCGCTCCTGTGCCGTGCCGGCGCAGGTGCTGATGTCATGATCAAGCGATCGGACATAGTCGGCGAAGCTGATGGCGTCGCCCCCCAGTCGGCTCGCCACCATACCCATTGGCAAGTGTTGCAACAGATAGAGATCTGCGAGTTTACGGTTGCTCTCGGAGACCCTCTTGATCTCATTGAGGGCGGGTTGAACGTCGCCCTCTTTCATTTTCAGGGTGTAAAAGCCCTGCGCGTCGGGGAATCGCGTTTGAAAATTCCCCATGACGTCGTGGAGGGCATGCAGATATTTGTGCTTTACCTCTGCCACACGCCAGGTCGCGTCCGTGCCGAACGCGGCCTTGACGGTGAAGTCCTCGCCAACCTTTAGACCCATGGCGGCAGCTGCCAGCTGGTGTTTGGGGCTCACCAGCCCATCGGCCGGCCGGTCCAGCCCGTTCGCAATAACGAAACTTGCCGACTCACCGCGCGCACCCTCTAGCCGCACCCAGGCGTCGAGCCCAACGATCGTGGGTCGCAGCGTTTCGTGGCCATTGAGATCGAGCATCATCAGGCCAAAATAACGCAGCGCCGCCTCGGCATCGTTTTTCGCCGATTGCAACACGTCGTAAGCGAATGCCAGCGCCTGCTTACGGAGACCCTCGGCGAACATCGCCTGGGCGAGATACATTTTTTGACCGGCGGTCCCTTTGACAGCGGTGAGATCGAGGCTTTCGATAATGGGCCCGATTTCGCCGCGGCGATCCAGCCGCCGGAGCGTAGAGAAGAGTGTCAGGTAGTTCGTCAGATCTGCGCTGAGCGCAATCGCTCGACGAAGGCACGTCTCGGCATCCTTCAGCGCACCCCGGTTGTAGTGCAGCAGGCCCTCTGCATGCAGATAGAACTCGAGGCTCTTGATTGTGGGTGGCAGTCTTTCGAAAAAGCGGACCGCCCGCTGCCGGATCGGACTGTCATTCACGAGAGCCCTGGCGAGCGAGCGGAGCGCGTCATTATCGTGATCTTCTGCAACATGCCCGTGGAGCAGGTCCGCGACAATATTGGCGTCGCCGCGTCGAACTGCATGCATTGCAACCATCAGCCGTGCGGATATGTGGCTTTCCGCGGTAATCAATTGCAGAGCCGAGTGAAAAGCAGCCTCGGCGACCGCCTCCAGGCCCTCCATCCGCGCAAAGTCGGCGACAACGATGCTGGAACGCGCATCGTCGGCAACCTCTTCGGCGATCGCCGCGATCTTTACGTCAAGATCGTTCGGCCGCTGAAGCTTCAGCTCGGCCAATCGGCACGCCGTCACAACAAGCGTGCGCTCAACATCGGGAATGGTGTCGTTCTGTTCACGACCGATCCGTGCCACCTCGCTCCAGTCGCCGCGTGCGGCGTGGTAACGAAAACCGAGAATGGTCGCGTCGGGTCCAACCGGAAGACGTTTGAGGAGATCGCACGCGAGCTCATCATCATTGCCCTCGACGGCTGCCAATGCAGCCCGTTTGGCGAGCTCGACATCCTCCGGCGCTGCAGCAAGGCCCTGCCGCGCAAGTTCAAGAGCAGCGGGCAAATCGTCGAGGGCGAGGTATGCCACCACCAGGTTGCTGCAGAGTGCGGCGTCCTCTGGACGCACAACGCCTTCAGAGGAGCGAGCCGCGTCCCATTGCTCGCGTAAAACGCTGGTGGCCGCAGTGATCCGTGCTCGCTGATCGGGCGTCAGCAGGTGACCGCGCTGCACGCCCTCATTGCGCAGAATCTCATCGAGGTCCGCGTCAGCCGCGAACTGCCGCGCATGGCGATCGTCCGGATGCGCGGCGAGCGCCTGCTGCGCGGCCTCCCACCACGCCGGCATCAAGCCCTTGTGGCGGAGCACATCGACGCGACCAACCGCAACCGCAGCGGTTCGCCTCAAGTCGGCCGGTATGAGGTCGAGCGGATCCCCGATAGATGGGTCGAACCGCGCAGCTTGGACGAGGTAGCCGGCGACGCCTTCGTTCGTGGGATCGGTATTCAGTGCGTCTTGGCCGAACGCCAGCACGTCCTGCCATCGCCCTTGCAGCAGAAGCGAAAACGCCTTGTTGGCAATTGCTTTCGGCTCCGTCGGCGCGTGATCGTATGCGTCGGAGAGGAGCCGCGCTGCTTTCTCGTCATCGCCGAGGGCCAGCAAACAGGAGCCAATATTAGCCTTGATCCGGAACAGGATACGGCCGGATGCCGTGCGTTCCACGCGCGCGAGCAGACGTTCCAGCAGTGGCAACGCTGTGCGTGGTTTGCCGGAGTTAGCAAGGTCACGGTATTCGTTGATCTCTGCGTCGAGTTGCGCTTCGAGCGCAGTCGTACCGCTTGTCGAGTCGCCCGGCGCGAGGTGGATGCTTTCCAGTCTGGCAAAGCGGGCGTCGAGACGGGACAATCCGGTTTCGAAGCTAGCCTTCGTTTCTTCCTGGACGACTGCGACCTTTTCGACCTCCTCGAGAATCCGCTCGCTGAAAGCGCCGTAGTCCGGATCGAATTGCTTGCGCGCCTCAGCGCTCTCGCTGATCCGCTCCTCGAGCGTGTTCCAGCCCCAGACGTAGATCAGGATCGCGCGGCCCTTGGACTTCTGCTCAAGTGAGAGCTCGCGCACCAGTTCCTGAAATGCCACGTCGTCGGGCGCGGTCGTGATGATGAAATATTCCCGCAGGTCGGGCCGGAATGTCAGTGCTTTGCGGACTTCCTCACGAATCTCGTCCGCAGTCAGCCCATGCCCATCGCTCTTCAACTTGCACTGGATACCGACGTGATGGGCTGGGTCGCCGTTGCGAACGCCGAAGAGGTCGACGCCGTTCTGGCGCTGACCGCGACGACCGTTGCGTTGGACGTTCGGGTCACCGAGAAGACCGCGCCAAAGCACGATGGAGGCACGCTCGAATGCCTGTTCGTCGGCGGGCTTGGGGATTTGTGTGGCGGCAAGCAATGACATGTCGAATCGCACTCTAACGCCATCGTCTTTGTAGTGCGCAGATGTTCAAAGTATTCCCCACGCGCGATAGCGCCCTCGCCCCGTCGCCTCGCGGAGCCCGAGCTCCGCGACCAGATCCTGGGCGGCCCGCGGCGTGATCCGCAACTCCTTGGCGATCATGCCGGCCGAGACGATCGGCCGGGTCAGCACGTAGTCGAGGAGCGCCGGCAGCCGGGAGGTGGAGCGGCGGCCGTCGAGCTTGCGGGCCAGCAGGGTGCGGGCGGTCAGCCAGCGATCGTGATCCTTCAGGCCGGCTGCGCCTGCGGCCGTGATTGCCTCGAGCTGGATGGCAAGGCGCCCGGCGCTATCGCGCGGCGGCCGCCGCCGCTCCCGCGGAATGGCTTTGAGGCCGTCATGGAAACAGGACAGGTGCCAGCGGGTCTTGCCGCGCTCGCGCAACACGCTAGCTGCGAGCAGGCGGCCGAGCCAAGGCGTGTGCTGCAGCGGTTCGAGCGCGCTCCAAGCGTCGGCGGCAATTGCGGCAGCCAAAGCCGGTGGCAGAGTGTGGGTCTGGTCGACGACGGCGCGCCATGCGTCGAGGCGTTCGTCCTCGTCCCAGTCGAGGTCATACACAAGCGGGTCCCGTTCCGACGAGCGGCTGGTGGCAATCTCGCCGGCGAGGGTGCGGTCGGCTTTGGCGATCGCCGCGTCGACGGCTGCGAAGGCGTCGGCCAGCCGCGCGTCGGTGACAGTGAGGCGAAGCGGCTCCGCCGAGTCGGCCTCATCGCCAGCCTCATTCGCATCCAGTTCCTCGTCCGTTTCCTCGTTCCGGCCGCCGCTTCCGTCTTCTAACTCGCCCTGCCCTCCCCGGCCGCGCAGCCCGGCGAGCCCGGCGATCGACAGCGCCCAGCCCGGCTTGGCATTTGCGATTCGCCGCCGGGCGCGCAGCACTGCGTGCGCCCGGGTCAGCTCATGGGTAGGGGCGCGGACGTCCATCTCGGCGTCGTGGAGAACGAGGTCCTCAAGATGGACAAGCTCACCTTCGAACCAAAGACTGGCACAGGCGTCGGTGAAGTGGGTCCGGGCGATCCAGCCGTCACGGATCGGGCTTTTGGCCAGGCGCTCGTCGAGGCGGGCGAGCGCGTCCTCGGCGGCCGCGAGCGGTGTCGCTTTTACCTCCCGATTTCAAACAGGAAAAAGTGAGATATTGTTTAGGTTTAGGCGTTAGAAGCGGCCCGATTTTCCGCTAAGGATTTCAATGGCCGCGTCATATGCCAAGCCGACTGCAAAAAGTAGCCTCCACCCCCTTGGACGCCGACGAAACATGGTCGGCGGCGCGCCGGACCGCGCGCGAGCTGGACCGCGTGCTGGACGGTTCCGGGCCACGACAGGTGGTCATTGATCGGGCGGCGGCCGAACTGCGCCTCTCGACCCGGCAGGTCTACAATCTGCTGGCGCGGTACCGGGCTGATCGGAGGGTGACGTCGCTCCTACCCGATGGGGAACGGACTCGGAAGAGGCGCCTTCGGCAGGACATTGAGGAGATCATCGCAACGACGCTGCGCGAGCAATGGCTCGTGCTGGAGGCTCCGCCGCTTGCTCCCGTCGTGGCCGAGATCCGCGCGCGCTGTGAAGAGGCGGGGCTGGCTGCGCCGTCCTATGTCAGTGTCGCCCGCCGGGTACCGGGGTTATTCAGTCCCGAGGAAATCGCAAGGAAACGCTCGGCCAACCCGAAGCATCTGCATCGGCTGAAACCTAGACCGGGCTACATCCATGCGGCGCGGCCGCTCGACGCCTGCCAGATCGACCACACGCCGACCGACATCAATTTCGTGGAGGTCATTGAGGGCAGCGGAACCTTTGTCGGCCGCGCCTATCTGACGATTGTCACCGATGTGGCGACGCGGTGCATTCTCGGATTTTGCCTCACCCTTGAGAAACCGTCGGCGCTGTCGGTCGCGCTATGCCTGGCGCAAGCGATGTGTCCGAAGGAAGGATGGCTCGCCGCACGCGGTATCCCGGATGGCTGGCCGATGTTCGGTCGCCCGCGGTTGCTTGTCACCGATTCCGCCAAAGAGTTCAAAGGACATGCCTTCCAGCGTGGATGCGAGGACTATGGCATTGATATCCGCTATCGCGACCGCGGTCGCGTGCACCAGGGCGGAGTCGTCGAGAGGTTGCTCGGAAAGCTCAACGCCGTTCTTGCGACACAGCCGGGATCGACAGGACGATCCGTGGCGGATCGCGACGAATATCCCGCAGAGCGGCGCGCGCGTCTCAGCTTTGCTGATCTTGAGCGATGTATCACGCTCGCAGTGATCGACCATAACCTGCAGGAGAACGCAAAGAGGGTGAAGGTGCCGGCCACTGAATGGGAGCGGCAGGCTCGCGATCTTCCCCGCTTCAACGATGATCCGATGCGGATCCTGCTGGCGTTCATGCCCCGGACGGAGAGACGCATTTCGCCGCAGGGTGTCAGCATGTTTGCGCTCGATTACTATTCGCCGTGGCTGGGCGCGCTGGTGCCGCAGCGTGACCGGCTTGGCAAGCTCGAGGTCCGCTACGATCCACGCGACATCAGCCACGTCTACATCAGGGATCCGGAGACGAGGGAGTTTCGGTCGGTGGAGCGGCGTGACGGAATGCTTGCGCCGATGACGCGGTGGGAGCACGAAGTCGACCGCATGCACCGCCGCGCAACAAATGCGCGGTCGAACGTCGACAAGGTGGCGCTCCGCCGACGGATCGCGGGAATCGCCAACGGGCCGAAGCCGTCGAAAGCCGAACTGCGCAATGCCGCGCGCAGAATCCACGCGGCAGAGGCGCCCAAGCCCTATGATGCCATGCGCCCGGCGACACCGGCGCCTGCTGAGCATCCTGTGCGTCATAAGCGCCGCCTGCCGGTCGAGGATTGGTGAGGCGGTGGATCATCTGCTGGAGCACGTTCGCTCCTATCTCGACCGCAGCTTGGACGAACGGATCGCCTATATCCAGGCGCCGCGATGGATTGGGCATCGGGTGGCGATGCAAGCGCATGAGCGACTTGCCGAACTGTTGGCTCGACCGGCTGCGTTGCGAACCCGAGGACTGATGCTGGTCGGTCCTTATGCCAACGGCAAGACCATGATGGCGGAACGGTTCGCGGTCGAGCATCTGAGGGCGGCCGAACAACAGCGAGTCTGGGTCGTGCAGACCCGTGAGGGCGCCGGCCTTGCCCATTTCTATGGAAGCATCCTGCAGGCGTTGCGCGCCCCGACCAGCAACAGGCGGGATGTCGGCCGCAAGGCCGAACAGATCGATTATCTGTTCGACAGGCTCAAACCCAGAATCCTGATCTTCGACGAATTCCACAATGTCCTGCGCGGCCGGACCCGTGACGTCGAGGCGGTTCTTGCGTTTCTCAGACGGATCGGTCGCCAGTTTGACATCTCACCGGTTCTGATCGGCGAGGTCGCCGTCTACGACGTCATCAACCAGACCAGTGAGATGGCAAGCCGGTTCGATCTGCACGCGGCGCCGCGCTGGCAATATGACGAGGAATTCCTCACGTTGCTCGACAGTCTCGAAGCGGCCTTGCCGCTGGCCCGCAGTTCCGATCTTTCCGACGAGAAACTGGCGCGCGAGATCTTTCGGCTTTCGGAGGGACTGATCGGCGAGATCGTGGCGGTTGTCACGGCAGCGGCAATCGCTGCGGTCAGGTCTGGCGCGGAGCGGATCACGAAATCGGACCTCGGGCAATTGTGCTACGTTCCGCTTTCGCAGCGCCGCCGGGCGCCGGTGCGCGACTACCTGTTGTGAGCGCCGCGGCGACCTGCGCGAGGTTTGCCGTCGAGATCCGCGAACGATACCTTGATATTGCGCGGGATCGGTGGCCCATATCCATTGATCCGAAACCTGACGAACTGCTGTCGAGTTGGCTGCATCGTGTTGGGCAGGCCAACGGGATCTCGCCGCGATCGTTCGCCGGGGTCTTGGGGGTTGGTGGCGCAATGTGGTCGGCCCGCTTCGATCTTCGGATTCCGCGTGCCATCGCCGTTCTGCTCAGTGACCGGACGGAGATTTCGCCGGAAGCGCTAACGACGATGGCGATGTCGGATTGGGTGTTGGCGCCACTCCTGCTGCCGCTGCGCGAGAACGCGAACAGGAACCGTTCGACCTGGCTGCAATATTGTCCGCTGTGCCTTGGCGAGGACGAATCGCCGTATTTTCGTCGGCAGTGGCGGCTCGCGTCGCGCATTTCCTGTTTCGTGCATGGTTGCGGTCTTCGGGATCGATGCCCTGCCTGCCGCAGCGCAATTGCCGTCTTCGATCAAAGGGATCTTGTCCCGCAGCATTTCTGCGTGCGTTGTGGTTTCGATCTGCGGACCGCTCGGAAAGTCTCGGTCAAAGGCGGGGCGCGGCGGCTGGAACGGGCGATCGCGGATATCTTTCGGGTGGAACTGGCCAGGAGCCCGACGACCGAGAGTTCAACGGCCGTCCGCGATGTCGTTTCGCGCGTGCTGCGCGCATCGGCTGCGACCGACGATAGCTTGGCAATGAGTTTGACGAGCCTGGCGTCGATGGCGCGCATTCGCTGGTTTGAGCAACTTGCCGGGGAGCCTCTCGATTGGCTGGTCGCCGACAAGGACGCTGCCGTCACACATCGACGTTGGTCGATCCTGGCGGCCGGCGGCCAGGATCGATTGGTCGCCTGCTTCGCTGACTTCCTGGACAAGTGTCAGGCCAGGCCGAGATCACGGCGTTTGATACGGCGCGGCGCCGGCGGCATTGGTCTTGCCGATTTGCTGGCGGCCTATCGACGTGTGGCTGGCGATCGGAGTTCATCAAAGCTTCATCGTGACCTTTGATCTTGGTGAGTCTGACCTCGATGAGGACGTCAGAGCTCATCACTCTTGTCGCGAATTTCGAATTTGAATTGGAATCCTTCGAAGGTCATCAGGCAGCGGCCGAATTCATCCCAGGAAATCTCCCGGCCATCAATGACAAGGAGAGGCAGACGTCCGTGTTGCCCGTCGTCCCACGTGATGCAGCCTCGGACGACCCCGGCTTGTCCGATCTGCAAACCGTATTCGCTGTCCTCAAGATGTTTTACGGCAAGGCCGCGCTGCATTTTTTCGATCAGTCGGCCGAGCATGGCGAGAGGGTCTTCCTCGGGGCCTGCAATCACCTGGAACCGGTAGCCCGCCGGGACGCCCTTGCGGAGTTCGAACGCGTTCAAAGCGACGCCCGTGCCGAACAGGAATCTCGTGAAGTGGAATTCGTGGAATTTCCCGTCGGTATCTTTCAGACGGATCGGATCAAATTCCACATGCTCGAAGTCGGTGAGACCGGCGGCCGTGGCGGCCTCGCTATTGAAGCAGCGGTGGCAAAGCCGTTTGTATCCGACTTCCATCGAGCCGTATTCGACAACCGCGAAGCCCGGGACCAGACGGCCGCAGCCTTCGCATTTTATTCTCCGCATGGCGCCTCAACTTCCGGCCGCGATGAATGTGGCATCGTGCCATAACAGGTGTCTTTGGCAGGTCGCTCAGGGCGGCGACCTACCCATCGTCCATGATCTCAGCTTCATCGCCCGAGCCACCCTCGTCGCCGGCGATGTCCTCGTTCTCGTCTGCGGCAAGCACGGGGATGGTGCCAGCCAGCAGCTTGTCCTTGCTGAGCAGACCGGCGTCTTCGAGCGCCTCCATGTCGGGCAGGTCGCGCAAGGTGTCGAAGCCGTAGTGCGACAGAAAACCCTTCGTCGTGACGTAGCTGTAGGGCGCGCCGGGTTGCGGGCTGCGGGGACCGGCGGCGATGAATCCGAGCGCCCGCAGGTGGCCGATGGTGTCGCGGCTGACCTCTTTGCCGAACAACTGCCCGAGTTCGCCGCGCGTGATCGGCTGGAAGTAGGCGATGCACATCAGGATGAGGTTCTCGGAGTCCGAGAGCGGTTTCGTCTCGGCGCCGAGCCCCGTTGCAAAGCGGATGGCGTCGGCGAAGTTCTTTCGGGTGCGGTGCTGGAAGCCGCCGGCGACGCAGACCAGCTCATAGGGTCGGCCGCGCAGTTCGTCGCGGATGTCGTCGATCAGGAGATCGATATTGCAGTCGCGGCCGACGACGCGGGCGAGGACCTCACGGGTCACCGGCTCCGGCGAAGCAAAAATGACCGCCTCGACGCGCCCCACCCATGTGCGCCAGCGCAGGTCCGGCGGCAGGTCCGCCAACTCGACGTCAAGAGCCTCCGGTGATCGCGGCCGCCATCCCATGACCTAAAGTCCGTACAGGCGAAACGTCGGCCGGCCGGTCAGCTCGCGCACGCCACCAAGGGCGATGAGGCGCTCGAACAGCCGCCGGCTCGACCGGTCGCTTGCCGCCTTGCCGGTCCTGGCCGCCTGCGCATCCTCGCCGAGCAGGATCGCCACCGTCATATCGGCGTCCTTGCCGCGCAGTTGCGGCGCCACCTTCAAGAGCTTTTCAGCGCGCCGCGAGAGATCGCTGTAGAGGTCGGCCGCGACGGCGCCACCACGTGCATAGGCGAGATCGCAGGCCGTGCGCCAAGGACTGTCGCCATCAACGTGCGCCGTCGCCAGGCGGAGGTCGCCGCGCTGGAGATGGGCCGCGAGCAGCGGCACGGGCGCGCGCCATCCGAGCTTGTGGGCAAGGACAGCGTCGGCGAGCCACAGCGCCAGCGGCCGGCAGTCCGGCCGAAAGCGCAGGCTGGTGGCTGCCACCGCTGCCGCGGCTGCAACCGCGCTGCCCTGCCCTTTGATCTGATCCCTCGCAAAAGCGACGGTATCGAGTAGGCCGTCGTCGAAGCGATGCGCCAGCAGCGCGCCAAGACTGACCGCCCAGTTGTCCGGCGGCATAGCACTGCTCTCGCCGAGCCAGCGCCATGCTTTGAGGATCCGGCCGGCCGGACCGGGATCGTCGGTTTCGCGCCGAAGATACCAATGATCGCGCAGCGCCGCCTCGTCTTCCGTCCGCCCCTCCTGGCGCGCCAGAACCGCGGCGCAGCTAAGTGCGAGGCGCTGACGCCACAGCATGCGGAGCAGATGTTCGTGACAGGCGATTGGATGCAGGGCGGCGAGCGCCGCCCCGGCGAGAAAGTCCGGATCTTGAACGGCTTGCGTGGATGCCGGCAACCGCGCCCAGCCTGGAAAGACCGGAAAGACAGGCGGTGGATCGTGTGTGATTCGCGCGCGCGCGGCCATATTCAAGCATAAGTCACGCGGCGCTTTATACCAGTACAACTGCTATAAAACGCCGCGCCTGTCGACAATTTAAAATGAATGAGAACCTTGCTTTATCGTTCGTTTTGCTCATTATAGAGAGAATGCCCCATAGTGCCGCCCAGACCTCGGAAATTCGTACTTCGGAAAGCTCCGCGCCGCATGGGAGCCCGGCAGCAGCCGTCGATCTTTCGGCCGCCGACACGTCGGCCGAGATTCAGGGCGGCCTCCCCTCCCCTCTTCCGGCCGCAGAATCCGGCCTGCCGGTCCATCTCGAGCGGCTCGCCGACCGGGCCCGGGACTATGTCGAGGCGGCAAGCTCTGCCAACACCCGCCGCGCCTACGCCTCCGATTGGCGGCATTTTTCCACCTGGTGCCGCCGGCAGGCGGTCGAACTGTTTCCGCCTGACGCGCAGGTTGTCGGGCTTTACATCACGGCCTGCGCCTCGGGCACGGCGACCGGCGATAAGAGGCCGAACTCGGTGTCGACGATCGAGCGCCGGCTGTCCTCGCTCGCCTGGAACTATGCCCAGCGCGGTCAGCCGCTCGACCGCCAGGACCGGCATATCGCGTCCGTTATGGCCGGCATCCGCAACACCCACGCCGCGCCGCCCCGGCAGAAGGAGGCGGTCTTGCCTGAGGATCTGATCGCGATGCTGGAGACGCTCGACCGCGGCGCGTTGCGGGGCTTGCGTGACCGCGCCATGCTGCTCCTGGGCTTTACCGGCGGCTTGCGCCGCTCCGAGATCGTTGGCCTGGATTGCGGCCGCGACCAGACCGAGGACGGCCGCGGCTGGGTCGAGATTCTCGACAAGGGCGTGCTCGTCACCCTGCGCGGCAAGACCGGCTGGCGCCAGGTTGAGATCGGCCGCGGCTCGGCCGACGCAACCTGTCCAGTCGTCGCCTTGGCGACGTGGCTCAAATTTGCCCGCATTGGCCATGGGCCGCTGTTCCGCCGCGTTCGGGGCGAAGGCAAGGATGTGGGACCGGATCGGCTCAACGACCAAGAGGTGGCGCGTCTGGTCAAGCGGGCCGCGCTCGCCGCCGGCGTTCGCGGCGATTTGCCGGAAGGCGAGCGGGAGCAGAAATTTGCTGGCCATTCGCTCCGTGCGGGCCTGGCCTCCTCGGCCGAGGTTGAGGAGCGTTATGTGCAGAAACAGCTAGGGCACGCGTCGGCCGAAATGACTCGGCGTTATCAGCGCCGGCGGGATCGTTTCCGCGTCAATTTGACCAAAGCAGCCGGGCTGTGATGGTCCCGCGCCTGCGGCGGTTTGAAGTGCTTAGGTGAAAATCGAGAGGTCGTTTTTTACCTAAGCGCTTCAATTGAAATCGCTAAGTAAAACCAACAAGCGGCCCGGCGATCTGGGGCCAGGGCAGCGGATCCGGGATCTGGTAGCCGGAAGGCAAGGGCTTGATAACCTTAACGGGAATCGGTGCAACGGAAGCTATCATGAACATAGCTTCCGTCATAGCGGTGCCTTTTTCCGCACCTTCTCACTATCGATAACTGGCCCTTATCGATAGTCATGGACGGCACCGCGCAAATCAGCGATTCTGAGCGCCCTCAGCCCGGCAAATCACCCCGCCGGGGCTCCGATCGACGAGAGGACACGACCGCTGCCAGCCCCCTCCCCTCCTCCGAACGGGCTCGCTGGGCGCGTCAGACGTCGTGGCGCTGATCGACATCCGTGTCGGCCGAGCTCAAGGCTCGTCGTAGAGATTGTCGCGAAAAGCCTTGGCCGGCTCCGGCTCAAGCTCGGCGTTAAGGTGCTCGAAGCCGGGTGCCATTTCGCTGGCCTCAATCGCGGCAATGTCCTCCTCGGTCAGATCGACGGTCCGAACGGCCCGACGATTGCGCCCGGTAGTACTGGCTTCGTCGGCCGGCGCCGGCCGCGGCTGGTTTTGTTTCGCGTGACCGCCCATGACGCTTCCCTCCGTTCGCCCCCGATACTAGCGCAAGGACGTCTTCCCCGCACACCGCCCGTTGAAAATCGCCGCGATTCGCCATATAGTCACGATAGTCATTATGGTCACAGGAGCAAGTCATGACAATCCCCCGAAAAACCCCTGCTCACGAATCGGATCACTGGACGGTCGCTGGCGCCAAGGCGCGTCTCTCCGAAGTGATCGAGCGCGCCCAGAGCGACCCGCAGATCATCACCCGCCACGGCAAGCCGAGCGTCGTCATCGTCTCGGCCGAGGAATGGTCGCGCAAGACCGTCCGCAAGGGCACGCTGGCCGAGTTCCTGATGGCCTCGCCGCTGCGCGACGCCGATCTCGACCTCGACCGGGTCCGCGACCAGCCGCGCGACCTCGATCTATGAATGTCCTGCTCGACACCAACGTGCTCTCGGAGGTTCGCCGGCCGGCGCCGGACTCCAAGGTGCTCGCATGGCTCGATACGATCGACGAGGACCGGGCCTTCATCAGCGTGGCGTCGATCGCCGAGCTCCGGCGCGGCATCGCCCTGATGGACGATGGCCGCCGCCGGGACGCGCTGACCGCCTGGCTCGCGGAGGATCTGCCGGCGCGCTTCGCCGGGCGGATCCTGCCGATTGATCCGGGGATCGCCGAACGCTGGGGCGATCTGATGGCGCAGGCCCGCCGCAGCGGCTTTGCGCTTTCGGTGATGGACGGGTTTTTTGCCGCCACCGCTCTTGACCGCGAGTTGGTGCTGGCGACCCGCAACACCAAGGATTTTGCGCCGCTGGGCTTGCCATTGCTGAACCCCTGGATCGATGAAGGAGCGCCGGCATGACCACCCCTGCCCGCCTCCCGGATGCCGCCTCGCTCGAAACCGTCCTGGCCGGGCTCAATCCGGCCTCGGCCGACGCCGACCTCTTCCCGGCGCTGGCTGCCGCCTTGCCGGGCTTTGCCTTCGGGTTCGCCCCCGTCGACGACGATTACTGGCGCGACACAAGGTCGGTCCTCCAGCCGGACGGCACGCGGCTCGGCGAATTACGGCCGTGGATGACGGCCGAAATTGCCAAGGACGGCGGCGACATCAAGGCGGTCTGGTCGCGCCTGAAAGAGACCGATCTGCAGATCACGGAGTGGCGCGGCTCCGGCGCCTTTGTGTCGGCACCGACCGGGCCGGGCGCGGCCGACTATCTTCAGATAGCGCTCGGCCGCGAGATCGAATGGCGCGCCGGCCCGATCGTCAACCCGGACTATCGACCCTGGGGAGAATCGGAACTGCTCGATCCGAGCTGGCCTCGGACCGATCAGCTTCCGGACTCCGATCGCCTGTCCGGCCCGGTCTACCGGCTCCTCGGCCGCGCCGGCGGCGCGGTGATACACGTCCGCAGTTTCCTCGATCGCTGCGGCCGCGTTGAACGGGAGAAGCGGGAGGCCAAGCGGCCCGAATTGGAGCGGCGTGTCATTCGCGAAAGCGGGCCGAGCGGAACGCGCGAGACGCCGTTCTTGGAGGCGGTTCCGGACTATTTTGGCTTTGTCCCAAGAGAGCTGCGGTTCTTTCAGGACTGGGAGGAATCGAGCGCCAGGCCGCAGCGCGTCTTCGCCCATTGGGCGCTCGACGCCCGCGACTATACGCACAAGGACGAGCGCGATGTCGGCTTCATCCCGCGGCCATTGAAGCCACCAAAGGAACGGCTGCTCATGACGCCCAAAGCTTCGGTTCACCTTCTGATGGACCGGATCGAGGCCGTGGACCGCGCGATCGGCCTGCCCTTCGGCTGGTTCTTCCTGATGACCCACGGCCACTGGGTTGACCCCGATGTCGGACGCGCCATCGCTGAGGGCCTGAAGGCCCAGCGCGTCCGCCTGCCCGACCCTGACGCCCGCGTGCTATTGCGCTGGGCAGATCGAAGCTACGGCTTCTGACGGAGCGCCGCCGATGGACGACATCACTTCCCGCGTGCTGGTCTCCGACCCCGAAGCCCGGCGCGCCCTGCAGCTCGACGCGCTCTCGGCAATCTTGCCGATGGAGCGGCGCGATCGGCTCGCCGAGCTCCTGACCGACGACGACGTCGCGACCCTGAAACATCTCGCGCGCGAGGGCATGGGCGAAAATACCCTGCGGGCGCTCGCCTCCGATTTGGCTTACCTCGAGGGCTGGGCGAGGGCCGCGACCGGAGCACCGCTGCCGTGGCCGGCGCCGGAAAGCCTGGCCCTGAAGTACGTGGCGCATCACCTCTGGGATCCTTCCGCGCGCGAAACCGACCCGCAACACGGCATGCCGGCCGAGGTCGCGGCAGAGCTGCGAGCGGCGTTGCTACTTCGCACTGAGGGACCGCACGCGCCATCGACGGTCAAGCGCCGGCTGGCGAACTGGGGGACGCTGCATCGCTGGAAAGGGCAGGAGGGTCCGTTCCACGCCCCCAGTCTTCGCGCGGCCTTACGGCTCGCGGTCCGGGCCAGCGTCCGGCCGCGCCAGCGCAAGAGCAAGCGGGCGGTGACCCGCGACGTGCTCGACCGGCTGCTCGCGACATGTTGCTCCGACCGGCTCGTCGACACCCGCGATCTGGCGATCCTGCTCCTCGCGTTCGCCTCGGGCGGACGCCGACGGAGCGAGGTGGCGCGACTCCGGGTCGAGCAGATCACCGACGAGCCCGCGGTGCCGCTCGACCCCAAGGATCCGCATTCCCCAACTTTGCCGTGCGTGGCGATCCAGCTCGGCCGGACCAAAACCGGGGTCGCGGACGAGGCGGGCAGGGTGTTTTTGGTCGGTCCGCCGGTCGAAGCATTGCGCGAATGGCTCGAGCGTGCCGATATCGGCAAGGGGCCGATCTTCCGCGCTATCGACCGTTGGGAGGCCTTGGAGGAGCGGGCGTTGACACCGCAATCGGTCAACCTCATCGTCAAGCGGCGCTGTGCGATAGCGGGTCTCGAGCCGCGGGAGTTTTCCGCGCACGGGCTACGGTCAGGATATCTGACGGAAGCGGCCCGCCAGGGGGTGGCCTTGCAAGAAGCGATGCAGCAATCGCAGCACCGGTCGGTGCAGCAGGCGGCGAGCTACTACAATGACGCCGAGCGAGCCCAGGGCAGGGCATCTCGCCTATATTCGGTAGAGAGGTGAGGCCCCGGAGCGGCCAAAGAACGTTGTCAGCAGACAACGTCCCGTCTGAAGTCGGATGTTGTCTGCTGACAACAAATGCTGTCGACCTCGCGTGACCTATCGGACGTTAAGGTCTCGTTAACCCTTAATTTGTTGCGGCGACTCGGGAATTGTGTCTTCTCTCAAGACGGACAAATACCGTCTGACGCAGAGAAACCGTCTTGAGTCGCCATAATGAGCATCGTTGACGAGGAAAATGAGACGGCGAGCGCGCGGATCACGCGACACGCGGGCATCCTCTCGGGTCAGCTCCGTTCGCTGAGCACCACGCTATTCCCTCCAGCAGCCAGCAAATCACTCCGCTCTTTCACCTCAGGCGAGGTCGCCAAAATCGTCCGCGTATCGGACGGATATCTCAGGCAGCTCTCGTTGGACGGCCTAGGCCCGATCCCCTCTACCGGTCATGGCGGGCGGCGGTCTTACACACTGGCGCAAATAAATGAGCTGCGCGCCTACCTTGCCGAGGCGCGTCCGCGGGAACGGCTTGAGTTTTTTCCGCGCCGCCGGGACGACGAAAAGTTGCAGATCATCACCGTTGCGAACTTCAAGGGTGGCTCAGCGAAGACGACAACAGCTCTGTATCTTTCTCAGTATCTCGCACTGGCGGGCTTTCGGGTACTGGCTCTCGATCTCGACCCCCAGGCCTCTCTCTCGGCCATGTTCGGCTATCAACCCGAATTTGATATCGGCCCAAACGAGACGATCTATGGGGCCATCCGTTACGACGATCAGCGCCGGCCCCTGCGTGAGGTTGTTCGCCCCACATATTTCGAAGGAATTGGCTTGGTGCCAGGAAATCTCGAACTCATGGAGTTCGAGCACCATACGCCCCGAGCGATGATCGAGCGTCGGGAGCGGGGACATGACCTATTCTTCCGTCGATTGGCTTCCGCGATTGATCAAGTGGCAGACGATTATGATGTCGTCGTGATCGACTGCCCGCCCCAGCTCGGATACCTCACGATGGGGGCGCTGAACGCCGCCACCGCGATGCTCGTGACAATCCATCCCCAAATGGTGGATGTCGCTTCGATGAGCCAGTTTCTGCTTATGACCTCCGACCTGATGGCGGTCATCGAGGAAGCGGGCGGCCGCCTCGACCATGATTTCATTCGCTACGTCATCACGCGCCACGATCCAAATGACGTGCCGGAGGCCCAGATCGTTGCGCTCCTACGAAACCTGTTCGGGTCGGACGTACTGCAAGCGACGGTGTGGAAGTCGACGGCAGTCGCCAACGCAGGCCTAACCAAACAGTCACTCTACGAACTAGATCGCGGATCCGTAGGCAGAGGGGCATACGACCGAGCCCTGGAATCGGTGGATGCTGTCAACGGTGAGATCACGCAACTCATAAAGAAGGTGTGGGGGCGATGAGCAAGCGCACTGACACAATCAAAAGCCTCTTCACCGCCCCTCACACGGTCCCGTTGTCTGCTGACAACAAAACTTCCGCAGCGCCAGCGCGAGTCTCAGCCGGCGCCGTGCGATCGCTGAAGGATTCGTTTTCGGAGGTCGAAAAGGAAAACCAAGAACTCCGGGACAAAATTGCCGCGGGCGCGACGATCATCGAGATCAACCCGCTCCTTGTCGATCCTTCTCCGGTCGCTGATCGTTTTCGAGACGACGACGCCAGCTCCGACGAGGTTCTAAAGCAATCGATTGCACAAAGGGGGCAGGAAGTACCGATCCTCGTCCGTGAGCATCCGACGGCGCCCGGGCGATATCAAAGCGCGTATGGCCATCGTCGCGTTCGTATTACGCGTGAGCTAGGCATTCTCGTGAAAGCGATCCTCAAGCCCCTCTCGGATGAAGAGCTCGTGGTGGCCCAGGGCCTTGAGAACGGTCCGCGCGAAGATTTGAGTTTCGTCGAGCGCGCAATGTTTGCGATGCACATCGAAGACGCCGGACACAAGCGCTCGGTGGTTCAAGATGCACTCGCCATCGACAGAGCTGAGGCGTCGAAGCTGATCACCGTTGCGAAGGCGATCCCGCACGACATTGTCGACGCGATTGGCAAGGCTCCGAAAATCGGTCGTGGCCGATGGCAAACCTTTTCGGAACTGCTTGCGGACCCCGCGGTGGTCAAACGCATCAGAGCTACAATCAGCGACCCGGCATTTGCCGGCCGAGATTCGGATGGGAGATTTCTCGCCGCATTTTCTGCGGCTAGCCGCTCTGCCGCGAAACATGCCTCCCGGACCGAACGCGCGGCTGCGGTACTGGCTGCTAACGGACAGCGAATCGCTCAAGTTCAACGTGCAGACCGCGAATTGAAACTCTCCATCGACAAGAAGGTGCCCGCCTCATTCGCGGACTTTCTCGTCGAACAGCTCCCGCACTTGTTCGACACCTTCTCCAAGTCGAGCGAGCGTAAGGAGGCCAACGAGGCGTAACTGCCTCATCCATCAACCATCTACTAGGAGCAACACGGCAAAAGAAAAAAGGCCCCCGAAACGGAGTTCCGGAAGCCTTCTCTTCAAGTTTGGCGACTGAGAGAGAATCACTTTCGCGAATCGCAGTCAAGAGTCTCAACGCGATTTAATCGTCGTTTCGGCGAGCGGATTTTCTTTGCCCGGCTGAGGCAAAGACATGCAGTCACACTCCCCAACGACGCCCTTTGGGCGGCGATCGCTGACGCTTGCCCATGTGGCAAGCCAAATGGTGGCCACCGCGCGGCCGCCCGAGAAGGTCGTGCACAAATGGAAGATATTTCATGCCATCTGCACGGCGCGGCCGCGCCTGGGCGTCTCCGAGCGCTCGTTATCGGTCTTGAACGCGCTGCTGACCTTCCACCCCGAGACCGCGCTTACCGGCGAAGACGACCTGATCGTCTTCCCGTCGAACCATCAGTTGTCGCTGCGGGCGCATGGGATGCCGGCATCGACACTGCGGCGTCACCTCGCGGTTCTCGTCGACGCCGGCCTGGTCGTTCGGCGCGATAGTCCAAACGGCAAGCGCTATGCGCGGAAGGGCAGCGCCGGCGAGATCGAACTGGCGTTTGGTTTCGACATTTCGCCACTGGTTGTTCGATCGGAGGAGTTCGAGAGCCTGGCGGCCGACATCGAGGCAGAAGCGCGGGCGCTCAAGCTTGTCCGGGAGCGGATCACGCTGTGCCGGCGGGACATTGCCAAGATGATCGCCACCGGCATCGAGGAAGATGTTCCGACACGTCGAGACGGGCAGGGGCCGGCCGATTGGCAGGAAGTCCATGCCGCCTTCCGCTCGATCGTCGATCAGATTCCACGCACCGCAACGAGGCAAGAACTCGAGCCGATCGCCGAAGAGCTGTCACAGCTTGCAGATGACGTCCTCAATCTTCTGAAAACACACATCAAATCCACTGATTCAAGCGCCAATGAGTCCCATACTGAGCGCCACATACAGAATTCAAATACAGATCCCTTAATTGATCTTGAACCTAGCCTTCGAGAAGGCAGGGCGGCGAGGGCGGAGCCCAAACCTCAACCACCGAGGGTGGCGGAAGGGACGTATCCGTTGGGAATGGTGCTGAACGCTTGCCCAGACATCGTGGATTACGCCAAGGGCGGGATTTCGAACTGGCGGGATTTGCTCGCGACCGCCGCAGTGGTTCGATCGATGCTGGGGATCAGTCCGAGCGCCTGGGAAGAGGCGCAAACTGTGCTGGGCGAGACGCCGGCTGCGATTGTCGTCGCCTGCATCCTGCAGCGCGGCGCTGCGATCAGATCCGCCGGCGGCTATCTCCGCGGACTGACCCGGAAAGCGGAGGCCGGAGAGTTTTCGCTTGGCCCGATTTTGATGTCGCAGATCAATTCGCGTCTCAGCGAAAAGCGCCGGGCGTGACGCGATGACGGCCTCATCTCCACATCCTCGTTTTGCCCTGCGTTCTCGAGCTTGGACCATGGGCGCACCTGACTGCGAACGGTTGATCGAGCGACCCGCGTGTCGCAGAAAACTGAAACTGCGCGGCCGTTCCACACTGTGTGGTCTCGCCGCCGACAAATCGCGCACTGCCTGGGAATCGCCGAGCCGATCGCATTCATCAGTGCACGTCCGTGCTTCCGAAATGTCCTCCGCCGGGGATGCGCAAAATGCCGCGATAACGGATAGCCGTGCTTTTTTCTCGCACCGACCAAGGTGCCGGATGCGGGCGACGATCGCAGATCTTTCTTCCGTCTGGGCTGTCGCTCCCGGTTGCATGGCTGGATACCTATGGCCGTCGACGGCACGTCGGCCCCTGGAGCCAAGAATTTTCCCCTGCCGGTTACCCCCCGCAAGCGGGGACCCCGACCGGCATTCCTCGCGCATGCGCCTGCGGCGCCAAAATTCGTGGCTCCGGCCGGGGCGCAGCGCTGCGCTTGCCCTCCGCCCGCCTCTGGCGGGCTCCGGCTCTGTTTCGTCTTCCCGGCCATCAACGGATCGCCATCGCAACGGGGCACAGCCCCACAAGATGGAGAAAGACAATGCGCAATATCGCCGAATTCACCCTCATCGGTCGGGTCGGAACCATCAAGCAGGTCGGCAAGACAGTTCGCGTCAGCATCTGCGCCAACTACCCCGTCAAGGACGACAAAGGTCAGTGGAAGGACGACGCGCACTGGAACGAGGTCACGATCTTCACCAAGGCGATCCAGTCCTACGTGAACGACCACGTCAGCAAGGGCGACCTGGTCCATGTGCGCGGACGGCTCCGGCAGAATAGCTTCGAGCGCGATGGCCAGCGGGTCTACACGGTCGATCTCATCGCTCTGGAGCTCGGCCGGTTGGCGCAAGCCAGTGAACGCGCCGCCGCGTAGCGAATAGTGGGGAGGCTTCGGCCTCCCCATCGCTCTCGCCTGAAGGCCGGCGCCGGACGCGAATTTGGTCCGCTACGAAGGAAGTTTTCGCGATCGTGTCTGCCGCGCGAGCCCGCGGTCGGCCCGATTTTTCTTGCCGATTGCGGAGACCAGCTCGTCGTAGTTGACGCCGCTTTTCTTAAGAGCGCGGCGCGCATCCGCGGCCTCGAAACCTAAGAGCTCGAGCACGCTCATGTTCAGGCTCGAGGCAATCCGCTCCATTGTCCTCAGCGTTGGATTCCCGATGCCGCGCACGATCGTGTAGTAGGTGCCGCGCGCCAACCCTGTCTTTGGCAGGAAGGCTTCCATGCCGCCGTTTTCGATCTCGAGCTGTTGCAGGCGGATCGCCAGCATCTCATTCAGGATAGAATGATCGATGGGCAGCGGCTTGCGAACAGGCGGCATCGTTGCTGGCTCTCAGGTCCATAGCGAAAAACTACGGCGACCATACATGAAGCCCGAGGTCCAGTATATTGGACGTTAGAAAATTTGACAGACAAGTCCTTGAAACGACTCATCTTGCCTCGCGGCTATCCCTGATGTCCGGGCGGCGGGCTCCGGTCGAATGGGCCAACTGGCGCAGCAGTCGCAAGGGATCGACCCCCGCCCGCTCAGCGATGAGCTCAATGTAATCGAGGCTCGGGTTCGCCGCCGACGTCATCAAGTGGAAGTAGCTTGATCGCGGAATGCCGAGCTGCTCCGCGAATTCCCGCCGGCTCAGTCCCGAGTCCAGCCTGAGCGCTTCCAATCCTGCCTGGAACGCACTCCGCAAGGTGCTGCCTTGCGCTGCGTGAGCTACCTTTCGGCGGCAACGCTTGTCGCTCATCGCTGATTCCTCGCGCAGTTCCAATGCAAACCGTTCCGTCGATCCGCCAAGCCTACACGTTGGACGGCAGATCAACATTCAATATAATAGACGGATTCGATTCAACCAGGAGAGGTGCGTTCGGACAAAGAAAAACCCGGCAGAGCCGGGTCTCTCGTGAGGGTGAGCGGGCTGGCGACGCCAATCGCCAACAATGCCCCAACAGCATGAAGGCATTTTAGCCCGCGCCATCCGACAGTTCAAGGGGACTCGCGTTTTTACGCCACGGTCTTTGTTTGCCCTGCGCTCTCGCAAGGAGAGGACGCGAATGGAGATGCTTGACCAAAATCCGATCACGCCGTTTGGACAGCGACCGCTTTCGCTCGGCGCCGTAAAGGCGCAGCGCGACGTCAGAGAATGCCCTAGTGGCACGCCCGTGCACAAATGGCAGGTGTTCCGAAACATCTGTGAAGCGCGGGGATCGCTCGGCATTTCCGATCGCGCGCTTATGGTTTTGAACGCACTGCTCTCGTTTCATCCCGACACTGTATTGACTGCCGGCGCGACCGATCTGGTCGTGTTTCCCTCAAATCGGCTTCTTGCCTTGCGCGCGCATGGGATGGCAGCCGCGACCTTGCGCCGCCATCTTGCGGCGCTTGTCGATCACGGACTCGTTCTCCGACGTGATAGTCCGAACGGCAAACGCTATGCACGCAAGACGCCTTCCGGCGATATCGAACAGGCGTTTGGCTTCGATCTCGGACCGATCGTGGCCCGATCCGACGAATTCGCTGCTTCGGCCGCAGCCGCCATCGCCAAGCGCCAGGCGCTTGGCATTCTTCGCGAACGGATGACCTTGGCGCGGCGTGACATCGCCAAGATGATTGCAACTGGTGTGGAGCAGGGCGTCGCCGCCGATTGGGCCTCCTATCATCGGACGTTCCGAGAGATCCTGGCCCGGCTTCCTCGCGTCCCGAAATGTGAGATTCTTGAGCCCATCGTTGTCGAACTAGTGAGCTTGGCAAAAGCGATCGTCAAAGCTCTTGAACAACATCTTGATCCGATCGAGCCCGTCCCGCCAACTTCATCGGCCGATCGGACTCAGAACTCAGGCCCGGAGGAGCCTAGTTCGTCCGAACCTGACCCGGCACCGGGCGCCCATGAGATGGCTGACCCCAGCAACGCTCGAACCGCCAGCGCAATCCCTATTCGCATGGTGGTCGAACTCTGTCCCGACATCGTCGACTATGCGCGCGGTGGCATCCGCACCCCGCAGGATCTCATTGCGACCGCATCCACCGTTCGTTCCATGCTCGGCATTAGTCCGAGCGCCTGGGAGGAAGCCCGCATCGCGATGGGCGATGGACAAGCCAGTGTAGTGCTCTCGGCCATTCTGCAACGGGGCAACGCCATCAAGAATCCAGGAGGCTATCTCCGAATCCTGGCCCGGCGCGCCGCAGCGGGCAAATTCTCGGTCTGGCCGATGCTCATGGCGCTTCGGCGGCATGGGCAAGCTGCCCGTGACAGAGACCCACCCTCATCTTCCTTCCCGGACGACTTTTCGTAAAGGTGATCCTGCTTGTGTCGCTTCCCTAATTTGGTGCGTCGCGTGGCCGCGAACATGCGGCCTCAGCGTGGACATCTCTATCAGGTTTCGTGCGACGGCGGCAGCCGGCCGATCCGTTTGAGGTGGTCGTAGACTATGCGGTCGATGATTCGAAGCGGCTGTGTTCGCTCCTCGGCGGCCATTTGACGGACCACAAGGTCGATCGCATCGGGGAAGCGCAACGCGTAAGGCCGAGATGAGGATCGTTCGCCGTAGACATCGAATGGATTTCGATCGCGGGCTTTCTGAGGGCGTGATGGCTTGCGGGTCGACGCGCTTTCCGTCGAGGTCGGATGTGCTGCTTGCGCAGCGACCTGATCTTCATAGGCGGGTGTTACCACGACCGGCTTTCTCGCGGGGGTATCGGTCGGCGCCGTGTTCACGCGATGAGCGCGGAACGCGTCGCGGGGCAGGGC
This sequence comes from Pseudomonadota bacterium, assembly GCA_040756295.1. Lineage (GTDB taxonomy): Bacteria > Pseudomonadota > Alphaproteobacteria > Rhizobiales > Beijerinckiaceae > Methylovirgula. The sequence continues at coordinate 35,742 of JBFLZN010000007.1, forward strand.
GGGGCGATCCGGTTTCTGTGCAGAGTCGGGATCCGTCATGCGGCGTCGCCCTGGTCGGCACCTTGGCTTGCAGCGAGCAATTCGCGGACGACCTGATCGGCGTTGTAACGGGCCTTGCGGACCGATTCGTCCTTGTCGCTCATCTGGTACAACGTGCCGTGTCCGCTTGTCATGGTGCGATATGTGACGCGCCGGTAAAGGGCATTGGCGCAGACGGGAACTTTTTCTGCATCGAAGTAGGCGACGACCTCCTTGAGGGGGCGGGTGTTTCTGTCGAGGCTGTCATATTCGTTGAACAGAACGCGATGCTGGCTCATCGGCAGCGTTGAACTGGCCGCATGCTGTTCGAGATTGCGAATGGTGCGCACGACCTGCGAGGCATCGAAGGTGTGCACCTTGCAAGGCAAGACGACGAGGTCGGCGCGCAGCGCCGACTGAACCAAGACATCGCCATAATAGCCGGGGGTGTCGATGATGACGACGTCGTAGCCGTCCAGCCGATCGATCGCCTGGGCGAGGGCCTTTTCATCAGGCGCGCGCACCAGGTCCACGCCCTGCGGACTCAAGCCCCGCGCGACCGATGACGCATGCCATTGGTAAGACGACCCCTGCGGATCGGCATCGACGATGGCGGCCGAATAGCCGTGCTTGGCGAACTCGCCGGCGAGGATGATCGCGACGGTCGTCTTGCCGCTCCCACCCTTCGGGTTTGCCACGGCGAAAATGCTCGGCACTTTGACCTCCGTTCGGCGCTTCGCCCATTAGTGTGTCGAACGACAACATACAAAATAATGAACATTCGGCAATCACGCATTGTCTCTTTTCGGTAGATCGCGATTGCCGTTTTGCCGCAATGCGCTGATGGGTCAATCAGGCATTTCGCTAATGCGGTGATGCGTCATTGTCGCGATATCGGAAGCGAATGTTACGGTATTGACGTGTTCGTGTTCTGTGGGGATGCGATCTTGTCGAGTTGCGGTGTTCCCGTGTTTGGTTGGTTCGGCAATCGCGACATGAGACCACGCGGCAATGCCATATTGCGGTATTGCCGCAGTCAGGAGCTTGTGGAAGGCACTGCGCGCCATAAGGTTGGAGAGTTCATTCGGACAGCTCTTTTGGACGCAAGCGCCCTTCATGCGCTGAGCATCTAACATTCAATATATTAGATATTGGTTGACAAGATACCGGTTTGTGGGCCAAACCGGGGGACGGCTGCTGAGCGCAGCCGAGGGCGCTGACGCGCATTGGTCGCCGTCGATTCCGATGGCGACGGGTTTGGCTCCGGCCTGGCGACCGACGGGCCGTGCAAACGGGAAGAGGAAGGGAGCGCGGATGGTTCGTTCCGCCGCAGCACCGAGACGAAAGCCGAGGCTTCGGACCGAGCTATCCGAGGCGGATGAGCAGCGTCTGCAGGAAGCCGTCGCATTGTTCGGCTTGCCGAAAGCCGAGGTGGTGCGCCGGCTGATCCGAGCGTCTGTTCAGGCGGGACCGGCCTTGTCAGCCGAAAACACGCGTGCGGTCGTCGAGCTAGCGAGCCAGGTGCGGATGGTGGGCCGCAACCTCGCGCAGGTCCTCAAGGCGATTCACCGCGGCCACGCGGTGCGCATCGAAGACACCGAGCCGGTGTGGCGCGGCCTACACGACGTCGTCGCGTCGATCAACGATGAGTTGACTGAGATGACCGTTGCCTATGGATCGAAGCTGCGTCGCGAGGCCAAGCTCGCGCTGCCGGCGGAGATTTTGGGCGAGGAACTGGTATGAGCCGCGCAACACAGATCGTCTGGTGGCTTGAGCAGGTCGAAGCCGCGCGTTGGGCGGTCGCGGAAGCGCGCGCGGAACGTCGGCGGCCGCGCCGGTCCGGCCTATTGGACGAGGACAGCGGCGCGCCGCGAGCACGCGTCGCGCCGCTTTCCAAGGCGCCGCCGGCACAAGACATCATTCGCGGCGCGACAATCACGGGCGAGCGTGACGAGGAGCGCGCGCGCTCAATTCCAGCCGCGGGCGGAGGTGGCGGCGCCGGTCCGGGGGCCTCGCCTTCGCGTGGTGCGCCGAGCCCGATCTCCGGAGGATTCGGCGCCGGCGCTGGCGGAGCCGGAATGAACTCGACCGGGGGCGGACCGCTTGGCCGGGCCCGGCAGCTCGCCGCCGGCTACCAGCCGGCCGTCATCAAGGTGGTGTCCTATGCGCGCGGAATCGCGCGCGCCACGGCGACCGGCCAATATGTCCAGCGCGAAGATGTCCCGCTCGAGACCCATGACGGGCGATTGTTGACGGACCGTGAAGCTGTGGCCGACGAGATCAAAGCCTGGTCGACGGACTTTTCGAAGCGCGCGGAAAGCCAAGACGTCGGCGCATTCCGTCTCAAGGTTGCAGGTGTTGCAGATAACACCGAAGGCCGAGCGATTTACGAGAAGGCGATCGCGTCCGCGTTCTCCGGACATCGCCACGCGACCCGCATCGATGTCGACGATAAGGGACAGCTCGAGGCGCACGTTGTCGCGGCCATGGCCGGGAGCGGCAAGGAGCGGTTCCGTATTCGAGAGGCTCAGGCCGCCAATCAGGAATACGACGCCAGACCACGCCGTCTCGATTCCGTTTCGGATGCGGCGGTTCGTGCCAGGATCGCCGCGGCCACAGGCATTGATGCGGAGACTGTGGCTATTCGGCCCGGGGCGACGAGCCACGGCCGCGATGGCGTCACCGACAGGCTCAACAAGCTGATTGAGCAGGGTCCGGCGACCGACGATCGCGGGAAGAGTCTGTCCAACGTGGCGGATGCGCGGATCTCCGCCCGCGAATGGGGGCCGTCGCTTCGATCGCAATCCGCGCGCGATACCATGCACATGATCATTTCGGCGAAGGCCGGAACTGATGTGGCGGCCTTGAGCGACGCAGCGCGCGCCTTCCTGCACGACCGCTTTGCCGATCACAAATTCATGTTTGGCGTTCACACGGATAAGGAATCTTCCGGGCACATCCACGCTCACGCCGTCATCACCGTGAAGAACGAATCCGGCCAGAAGATCCATCCCAACCGGGACACTTTTGCGGAGTGGCGCGAGGTCTACGCAAAGCATGCGCAGGCGCAGGGCCTGAAAATTGTCGCCACCTCGGCGAAAGAACGAGCTTCGTCGCAAAGTTATGGCCCGAAGGACAAGGCAATCGTCGAGGCGGCCGATCGGCCGCGTCCGGCGCGCGAAGCCCGCGATCGCGCCTATGCCGCGGATCCCGCCAACCAACGTCTTATCGACAACGCCCGGCAGCGTATCCGGACGGCGAAAACGAACCCTATCCGCCTGCCGATGACGGCGCCCGACCGCAAGGTCGTGAACGAGAGCGTCGTTGCCTGGAAGGCTGTCACGGTAGAGCAGCCATCAAACAGCGTGGCAAAGGATATGCTCGAACGGCTGTTGATGGCGCAGACAGTTGGGGCCATTCTTCATACACTCGGCAAGCGTGTGGAGTTTTTGACCAGGGAGGGCGAGATGCCAATTACATCGGAGCAGATGGTCCAGGATCTACGCATCATGAATGATGCGGTCTCCCGGACCAGCGATCTCTTAGATGGAGAGACGAAGCAGCAATTTCGCGAAACGTCGGGGCGCTACCTAGAAACGCTCGCCAATCGTATTGATCTGCAGCGCCTGCAGGAACGTGGCGTACAGCAACTCAGCCGGGCGGACGTCGAAGCCGTCGTTGGCGTGAACGCCGATCGGCTCATCGAGCGTGCGCAAGAGATTCGGATCGAGGAAGAACGCGAAGCGACATCTGCGGAGCGCCTCGCGAATCGTGCAATCGACGCCGAGCGGCGGCAGGAGGCGCGAGGGGGTATTGATCCTACTTCGCAAGAGGAATTGAAAGCGGAAAGGGCCATCGTTCTTGGCTCGCAACAATCCGCGGCGCGTGAAGCTCGAGAGGCGGCCGCGGCGGTCGAGGCAGCGCGGGCGATCGCGGAATACCCAGCCCAGCCGTTACCAGCATCCTTGATCCAGACTGACGCTTTGGCGAAGCTTCGCGCCGAACAGGAAAAAATTGTCCGCGAGCTCGAGGCCGAAAAGCCAAGCTTGCAATCAATCAAGGGCCAAAGGCGCAGTTGAGGGCCAATATTACTAGCGATCTCTAACAGGAATCGAAAAGTTGGTTGCTACGCGTTGAACGCGCTCGCTGAGGGTGATTGAAATGTTCCTGGAGTTTGCGACGGAGATCTTAGCCCAAAATCTTTAGACGCATGGCGATCGCGATCGCATGTGTCTTGTTGACAGCATCAAGTTTCTGGCGAGCGGAAGCGATGTGTTTCGCTACCGTCGGTCGAGAAATGCCGAGAATGACCGAGATTTCCCAATCGGTTTTTCCCTCCCCGGCCCAGAGAAGACAATCAAATTCACGAGGCGAGAGCTTATTGCTGCGCGTTGATCTCGGACGGCGCAAACACAGCCAATGCCCGATGGCAAAATTTGCAAGAAACGTAAGGGCCGATCGGTCGTTACTGCTGAGGTCGTCCTTTGCTCCGCCGAATGACAACGCCGCTGACCGCTGGTCAAGCGTCCTGATCGGGATCACGAAGCCTTCGACTAACCCAAAGTCGGCAGCTTCTCCTCCGATGATCCGCGCGTTGTCTGGTTCCGAACATGACTTGTAACTTTCAGCCCAGGAAAAGGCGCTCCGATCTTTTTGAAGGCGCGCTACGACTGGGTCGCGCGGCAGATAATTTTGAACGACATATCTCGCCGCCCAGCCTTTTGGGAAATGTTGCACCATAGAACGGGTTTGAATTTCGATCTTGGAATTGTGCATTTCAGCCGGTGGTACAATTCCACCAAATACTGAAGCAAACCCGTAACTTTTGGCGATGCTTATAAGACAATCTTGAAGAGCGCTTTGATCAGCCGCCTGTTCTATCAGCGAGATAATCTCCCAAGTGCTCCAAAACAAGTCTGTCATTCTCAGGCCACCGCGACTGATCGTATTCTAGGTAGATTCGCCTTGCAAAAAGCGGATGAGAGATCGTCCCGCGGCGCACGAGATTCAGAAGTGCAGAAGTGGCTCGGTATAGCGGCCGAGCGTCGCCATTACCAAACCAAAAAAATGTTGCTGAAATTCGGGCGAAAACAGAGTGTGACATTTTGTGTTTATAGTGAATTATGGAAACTGGTTCTCGTGTGCCGCGCCTATAGGCTCGGGGTTCAGCGATGCGCGTTCTGCTCCTGGAAGACGATGCGATGATCGGCGAGGGCCTGTCCCGGACGCTTGCCGAGGAGGGCATGTCGGTAGATTGGGTGCGCACCGGCGGAGAAGTGGAAGCCGCGCTCGCCGATGGCGGTCATGCGATCGTGCTGCTCCATCTGGTCGATCCCCAGAAGAACCCTGGTGCGCTCAATTCGGACGCGGCGGATCAACTGATCGAAGTCGTTCACACCTACCTGAAGTAAGGACACGCCATGAACGCCGACCGAACGTTCGAACCTCTCGCCGCGCATGATCACGCATTTTTAGGAGAAGACCACGACAAGGCCGCGCGCCGGACCTGGGCGGCATCGTGCTGTGTGGCGTCATGATGATCGCAGAAATCGTTGGCGGCGCACTGTTCGGATCGTTGGCCCTGATCGCCGACGGTCTGCACGTGTCGACCCATGCCGGCGCGCTTCTGTTGGCGGCATTGGCTTATACATATGCGCGCAAGCATGCCAACGACCGGAATTTCACCTTCGGCACCGGGAAGTTCGGGGATCTCGCCGGATACAGCAGCGCGATCATATTGGCGATGATCGCGTTGCTGATCGGTTATGAGGCGGTATCGCGTTTCCTGTTCCCCGTCGCCATCAGTTTCAATGAGGCTATTCCGATTGCCGTGCTCGGTCTCGCGGTCAATCTGGTGAGCGCGTGGTTGCTGTCCGGCGGTCATCATGGGCACCATGGGTATAGTCATGGCCATGGTCATTCACACGGCCACGAACATCCTCACGATCATGGCGAGGATGTTCGCCGGATCGACCTGGGAGCCGGCGTCATCGAGCTTGAGGTTTTTGAAAATGGTGTGCCGCCTCGCTTCCGATTACGGCCCGATGGTTTGCAGTTGCACGCTTCGCACGCCGCCATTGAAACCCTAAGACCTGCGGGCGGCAGACAGACATTCACATTCGCGGATCGCGGAGGATATCTGGAATCGCTCGACGAGATTCCGGAACCGCATCAATTCGTGGCCAGGATCCGCGTGAGACAGGGCGATCGATTCGAGGAATTTGAAGAAAGATTCGAGGAGCACGATCACGATGCGCCCGCGGGCGCCCACCATCGTGACAACAACATTCGTGCCGCGATCGTGCACGTGGCAGCCGACGCCGCTGTTTCGGTGCTGGTGATCGTCGGACTGCTCCTCGCGCGCACCTTCGGATGGCTTTGGATGGATCCGCTCGCCGGTCTCATCGGCGCCGTCGTCATCGCGAACTGGTCATTCGGTCTGTTGCGGGACACCGGCGGCATATTGCTGGACCGCAATCCGGGCCCGCGGATGGCGGAAAAGGTCAGACAGACCATCGAGAGCGACGGAGATCGGGTAACCGACCTGCATCTCTGGCGGCTGGGGCCCGGACATCTCGGAGCAATCGTCGCCGTCGCGACCGAAAAACGTCGCGATGCCGAATATTATCGCCGCAACCTTGGCAAGTTCGGTCATTTGTCCCACGTTACAATTGAGGTCCGTAATCGGGCGTCGCTGGCTGGTGCGCCGGCCTGAATCTCGCGGCGCAGACCTTCCACAAGGATGTGAAAAGCTATCCTGTTGCGCGGGATAGTGCTGCGTTACGTGGGCACGGCAACAGAGGATCAACTCCAATTTCTGGATTGGGGATCCCGAGAAGGGCGGACGACCTCGCGTCACAAATCATCACTTCGAACCAAACTTGCCCGTTCAGGCTTGCCTTTGCGATCAAAGCTTGATCACCCGCAAACGCAAGGCATTACCGACGACGCTCACCGACGACAGCGCCATCGCGGCGGCTGCGATGATCGGCGACAGCAGCAAACCGAACGTCGGATAGAGAACTCCGGCCGCAATCGGAATTCCGGCAGCGTTGTAGATGAACGCGAAGAACAGATTCTGTCTGATGTTGCTCATCGTCGCTTCGGATAGACGGCGGGCGCGAACGATTCCCATCAAGTCGCCCTTGAGAAGAGTCACTCCCGCACTCTCCATCGCGACGTCGGTGCCGGTGCCCATCGCGATCCCGACTTCGGCCGCGGCGAGGGCAGGGGCGTCGTTCACGCCGTCGCCTGCCATCGCGACGATGCGGCCAGCCTTCTGCAGCTTGCTCACGACGGCGCTCTTCTGGTCGGGCAGAACTTCCGCCTCGACCTCCGAGATGCCGAGCCGCTTCGCGACTGCATTGGCGGTCGTCCTGTTGTCTCCGGTCAGCATGATGACCTTGATGCCGTCCGCGGCCAGCGCCTTCAACGCATCGGGCGTCGACGGTTTTATGGGATCGGCGATGGCGAACAGTCCGGCGAGCTTTCCGTCGACCGCGGTATTGATGACGGTGGCGCCGTCGCCGCGGAGCGCTTCGGCTTGCGCTTCCATTAAGCGGGTTTCGATGCCCAACGATTGCAGGTAGCCGACGTTGCCGAGCAATATGTTCTTGCCGTCGACCTTACCCGTCACGCCTTTGCCTGTGGGTGAATCGAATTCCTCCACGTTTGCCAACGCCAGATCGCGCTCCTTGGCCGCGCGAACGATGGCGTCGGCCAAGGGATGCTCGCTGGCGCGCTCGACGCTTGCTGCAAAACGCAGCAGGTCATCCTCCCGGAATCCGGCGGACGCCACGATGGAGACGACCTTGGGTTTGCCTTCGGTCAGGGTGCCCGTCTTGTCGACGACGAGCGTGTCGATTTTCTCCATGCGTTCGAGCGCTTCGGCGTTCTTGATGAGGACGCCGACCTGTGCTCCACGCCCGACACCGACCATGATCGACATCGGGGTCGCCAGGCCGAGGGCGCAAGGACAGGCGATGATCAGCACGCTGACGGCCGCCACCAGACCAAACGCCAGGCGAGGCTCGGGACCGACCATGGCCCAGACCACGAAGGCGACGAGCGCAGCGACGATCACCGCAGGCACGAACCAGCCTGCGACCTGATCAGCAAGGCGCTGGATCGGTGCCCGCGACCGCTGCGCCTGCGCGACCATCTGCACGATCTGCGACAACACCGTATCGCGGCCGACCTTCTCGGCCTGCATCACGAAACTTCCAGATTGATTGAGGGTTCCGGCGATCACCTTGGCACCGGTTTCCTTGGTGACGGGCATGGACTCTCCGGTCACCAGCGATTCATCGATCGATGAACGTCCCTCGAGAATGACACCGTCGACCGGGACTTTTTCGCCGGGTCGGACGCGCAATCTGTCGCCGACGTTCAGGTCGTCGAGCGGGACTTCATGATCCGTGCCGTCCTCGGTGACGAGGCGCGCGGTCTTGGGGGCGAGATCAAGCAGGGCCTTGATCGCTCCCGAGGTCGCCTCGCGTGCACGCAACTCCAGCACCTGGCCAAGCAGGACGAGGACGGTGATGACCGCCGCCGCCTCGAAGTAGACAGCGACGGCGCCATCATGACCGCGAAACGCGGGCGGAAAGACCTGCGGGGCGACGGTGGCGACGACGCTATAGACGTAAGCGACGCCGGTCCCCATCGCGATCAGGGTGAACATGTTGAGGTTGCGGGTCACTAGCGACTGCCAGCCGCGCACGAAGAACGGCCAGCCCGCCCAGATCACGACCGGTGTTGCCGAGACGAGTTGAATCCAGTTCGACAGGGTTTGGTCGACCCAGCCGTGCCCGCCGACCAAATGCCCGCCCATCTCAAGGACGACCGCGGGTAAGGCGAACACAAGGCCGATCCAGAACCGCCGGCTCATATCCGCCAGTTCGGGATTCGGTGCAGCGTCCAGCGTTGCCACTTCGGGCTCCAGGGCCATCCCGCAGATCGGGCAACTGCCGGGACCGATCTGCCGGATCTCCGGATGCATCGGGCATGTGTAGACGGTACCATCCGGAACAGAGTCTTTCGGCGCGGCCTTGGACTTATCGAGATACGTTTCGGGGGAGGCGGCGAATTTGCTGCGGCAACCAGCCGAACAAAAGTGGAAGGTACGGCCGTGATAATCGAACCGGTGCTTGCTGGTCGCCGGATCGACGATCATCCCGCAAACCGGGTCGAGGACTTTCCCCTTTTCCGCGGGAGGTTGATGATGCCCGTGATTGCCGTAGGCTTCGCCGCCATGCTGGTGGGTTGCCATCGAGGAGGTGTCCGGCTGGCCCGTGGGACTTGCGTTTCGCGACCTGGTCATTTAGGCCTCCTCATTGACTTGTAACAGGTACCCGGTAGGGGTATATAAAGCGAATGCGCAAAGACATCAAGACATCATGCCAAAAACGCCTGAGCCGAATTGAGGGGCAGGTGCGCGGCCTCGCCAAGATGGTGGAGGAGGACCGCTATTGTATCGATATCGTAACGCAGATCTCCGCCGTTCGTGCCGCGTTGCGCCGCGTCGAGGAAGAGGTGTTGAAGGACCATGTTGCCCACTGCGTCGAACACGCGATCGCGAGCGGCGACAAGGCGGATCAGCGGCGCAAGATCGCGGAATTGATGGCGGTGGTCGGACGGGCGGAACGATGAACCTCTCGGTTCCATCTTGGCGGCACGCGATTTCGCAGTTATGATTCCAAATCTGGGCGCGGCAAAACGAAAGCGTTGACGCATTGATGTTGGTCGGACTTACCAGGACGCAACGGCGGAGAGCTGGGTGGTTCATTACCCTGGCCTATCTGTTTTGCGTGCTGGCGCCGACGCTGTCCTTTGCATTGCCCGGCGGTCACGCCACGCCCTATTGCCTGACCGACGAGGATCATGTGCCGGGCATGGTCCACGTGCATCATGAAGGCATGATGCATGTCCACAAGGACGGGCACGCCCATCATCATTCCGGCATCCAGACCCACGCGGATTCATCCGTGGATCATGATGTGAAACCGGTCGCGTTGAAGAGCGATGCCGATCCCGCAAAGGCGCCGCATTCGGCGGACGGCAAGTGCTGCGGCCTGATGTGCGTCACCGCGCTTCCCGCGACGCTCGTCGATGTAGCAAAGCCGTTGGTGCCGAAGGCCGTGCGCGAGGCCGAAAGCTACCGGAAGCTGACCGACAACGCGCCCCCACAGCGTTATCGCCCCCCCATTTCCTGACCTGACCCAAGTGTGACGCGGTGCCGCGCCCGTTCAGGGCACGTGTACCTGTGGTTCATCGTCAGTTCAGGAAAGCATTATGTCAGCGCAGATTGGGGCGACCGTCGCCGCCGTTGGTTCGGTGGTGCGCGGAATATTCGAAAGAAAACTTGGGGCATTCGCAGGATTAGCTTTGGCTGCCATGACGCTCGGCGGCTGCGCGGTACCGCTGGCGCCGCTCGCCGGCGCGGACCCCGCTGATCCCGGAGCAAAGGTCGCGGGCGTCGGCTACCGGTCGACCACCGCCCCTTACACCAGCCTTCGCCCGACGACGCCTTCCGGTTGGAAGGAACAGAACCAGCGCGTCACGCCGTCACCGAAATCCGAGCACGAGCATTAGGAGCACGTCATGAAGATGATTCGTAGCGTGCCGTCGCATCAGAGCCTCCTCCGAAACAATCGGTCGGTGTTGGCGCTCACCGTTTCCCTTCTTCTTTCGGGCTGCGCGACGTTTTCGCCGGATCGAGGAATGGGCGTCGTCGCCGATATCGCCGACCATACGATCAAGAAGGACGTGGTCGCGATCCGCTCCGTGGACGAGGCACAGCGTGCGGACGATGACGTCAAGCGGCTGTTGCGCCGGGCGCTCAACGTCGACACCGCCGTGCAGGTCGCGCTGCTCAACAACCGCGGCTTGCAGGCCGCCTACAACGAATTGGCGTTGGCGGAAACCGACCTCGTCCAGGAGAGCCTTCCGCCCAATCCGACCTTTTCGGTTTCGCGAATATCGGGCGGCGGCGCGGTCGAAATCGAACGTCAGGTCGTCGGGGACATTCTTGCACTGGCGACGCTGCCCTTCCGCTCCGAGATCGCGAGGAGGCGATTCCACCAGGCGCAATTGCGGGCCGCATTGGAGACCTTGAGGCTCGCGTCCGATGTGCGGCGATCCTACTACCGCGCCGTCGGCGCCAACGAGATGGTCGGTCTTCTGACAGACGCCAAGTCCACGGCGGAGGCGACCGCCAAGCTGGCCTCAAAACTGGGTGAAACCGGTTCGCTCAACAAGCTCGATCAGGCCCGCGAGCAGGTCTTCTACGCGGAGACGACAGCCGATCTCGCCTCGGCACGTCAGGAGGCGACCAGTTCGCGTGAACGTCTCGCACGACTGATGGGGCTTTGGGACGGCGACCTTACGTTCCGCCTGCCCAAGACGCTTCCGCCATTGCCGCGACGTCCTTCCGCTCTGCCGTCGATCGAGGTGAATGCAGTGACGCACCGCCTCGACCTGCAGATTGCCCGGATCGAACTCGATGCGCTGGCGAAATCGCTCAATCTTACGGAAGCGAGTCGTTTCGTCACGCTGCTCGATGTTGCAGGAATTGCGAAGACCACCAGGGATCCCGATGGCTCCCGGTTCCGTGAACGCGGCTTCGACATCCAGTTCCAGATCCCAATCTTCGATGGCGGCGAAGTCCGGGTGCGACAAGCGAGCGAGACCTACAATCAGGCCTTCAATCGCCTGACCGAGAAGGCGATCAACGTGCGCTCGGAAGCACGCGACGCGTACCGGACATATCGATCAAGCTATGAGATCGCCCGGCAGTACGAGCGCGAGGTTCTGCCGCTCCGGAAGATCATCACCGAAGAAATGCAACTGCGCTTTTCAAGCATGCAGGTCGACGTGTTCGCGCTGCTGACGGAAGCGCGACAGCGCATCGCGTCGCTGCGGGCCGGAATCGATGCCAAGCGCGGCTTCTGGCTCGCGCAATCCGACCTGCAGACCGCCGTCAATGGCGGCGGCTCTGGAGAAACACCAACGGAGTCCCGTCCGACGACGACCGCCCAAGCTGGCGGCGGCGGAGGCCACTGATGGAGACGAACATGCTATCGCGAAGAGGATTTCTCGGTACCGCGGCGTTGGTGAGCGCCAGCGCCGTGAGCGGCCGCGTGCAAGCGGCGAACATTCCGGAAGCGCCGATCATGGACAAGGTGACGATGCAGCCGCCGCTGCATCCCACCAGCGGTCCCGATTACCGCCCGGTCGTCACCCTCAACGGCTGGTCGCTGCCCTGGCGCATGAACGGCGACTGGAAGGAATACCATCTCGTCGCTGAGCCTGTGGTGCGGGAGTTCGCCGACGGCATGAAGGCGTATCTGTGGGGTTACAACGGCCAGGCGCCGGGGCCGACGATCGAAGCCGTCGAGGGCGACAAGGTCCGCATCTTCGTCACCAACAAACTGCCTGAGCATACGACCGTGCATTGGCACGGCATGATCGTGCCGAACGGCATGGACGGCGTCGGCGGTCTCAATCAGCCGCATATCAAGCCCGGCAAGACCTTCGTCTACGAGTTCGAGATGAAGAACAGCGGGACGTTCATGTACCACCCGCACTCCGACGAGATGGTGCAGATGGCGATGGGCATGATGGGGATGGTCATCGTGCACCCGCGCGACCCGGCGTTCCGTCCGGTGGATCGCGACTTCGTCTTCATCATGAGCACCTACGACATCGATCCCGGCACCTATCTGCCGAAGGTCAACGAGATGACCGACTTCAACATGTGGACCTGGAACAGCCGAGTGTTTCCGGGGATCGATCCATTGCCGGTCCGGCTCGGCGACAAGGTTCGTGTCCGCATCGGCAATCTCACCATGACCAACCATCCCATCCATTTGCACGGCCACCACTTTGCCGTCAGCTGCACCGACGGCGGCTGGGTTCCTGAAAGCGCGCAATGGCCGGAGACGACGACCGACGTACCTGTCGGCGCGGTTCGTGCGTTCGACGTCGTCGCCGACAATCCCGGCGACTGGGCGTTTCACTGCCACAAGTCGCATCACACCATGAACGCCATGGGACACGACATGCGCAATATGATTGGCGTCTCGAAGAAGGATTTGGCGAAGGCGGTTGGCAAGCTTGCGCCCGACGCCATGGTGATGGGTTCGACGGGCATGGCGATGGGCGAGATGGAAATGCCCGCACCCGACAACACGCTGCCGATGATGACGGGCTCCGGACAATTCGGGCCGATCGAGATGGGCGGCATGTTCACGGTGATGAAGATCCGCGAAGGCATGGGCCGCGACGACTACAGCGACCCAGGTCCCTACAAAAATCCGCAGGGCACCGTCGCCTATGAGATCGATGCTCCATCTGCGGAGCCTGCCCGGCAGGACGGCGGCAAGGACAAGGGTGGGGCGACGGAGATGAAAAGCATGAAGGGAATGAAAGGCATGAAGATGAAGGGGATGTGAGCGCGACGTTCAGACCAAATGTTTCAACCGAACAAAGGAGACGCGACATGAAAGAACTGTATCGAACTGGCATCGCATTATTTGCAACGCTGCTCTTGGCGACGTCAGCATGGGCCGGGGCAGGGCCTGCCGGACATCAGGACGACACGTTTTCGGCTGGTGAGCCGGGCGAAGCGAACAAACCAGCACGGATCGTTCAAGTGACGATGGGCGAAGCCGACGGCAAGATGTCGTTCACGCCGAACAAGATCGAGGTCAAAAAAGGCGAGCAGATCAAGTTCATGCTGCGCAACAACGGCGAACTCGACCACGAGTTCATTCTCGCGACCACCGCCGAAAATCTCAAGCATGCCGAGGCGATGAAGAAGAACCCGGACATGGAGCATGATGATCCGAACGGCAAGCGCCTCGCGCCAAAGAAGACGGGCGAAATCGTCTGGAGATTCACCAAAGCGGGAGAGTTCGAATATTCATGTCTGATCCCGGGACATCGGGAAGCGGGGATGATCGGCACGGTCGTCGTCAAGTGACTCGCATGATGTTTGCCGCGCAAGGAGAAACCCTGGACGAATGCCAAATCGACTGCGTGCCGGACGACGGCTGGCACGCAGCGATGGGTGCGTTTGCCGACGTCCACTACGAACAGACGGCAATCTACGGCTCCGGACAACGGGGCGAACGATCGAGCCATATTCTGCTGCGACGCGAGAGCACTCCCGTCGCAGGTGCCCGGATCGGATTGTATCTCGTGCCTTATCTCGGCCGCGGCATGGCGCTCGTGCGCTTCGCGCCTTTCTGGCGCCCCTTTGACGTTGCTCCCGACCCGGGGCGCTACCGGACGGTGGTGGGAGCGTTAGTGGACGAATATTGTCGGCGGCGAAAGCTTTACCTCGTCCTCCGTCCGCGTCCCCATCCGGACTTCTATCCGATTGAAGCGCAAATTCTGACCGAAATGGGTCTTACGGACTCCAAGTCATCGATGCTTGACCGCTATTTCGTCGATGCGTCGCTCGACGAGGCGGAGCAGCAGAAAAGCCTGGATCAGCGATGGCGCTACAATCTCCGCAAGGGTCTTGCGCACGGCCTTGACGTTCGTATCGGTGACGCTCCGGCCGACATCAAGACCTTCCAGGACGTCTATGCCGAGATGGTTCGGCGCAAGAACCTGAACTATCCGGGCGTCGATCTGCCCGCATCCATTCCGGACCTGATGCGGCTTCCGGAACGAATGAAGATGCGCATTGCCTTGGCGTATCACGGCGGAAAGCCGATCGGCGGTATCGCATTCAGCGTCGTGGGCGATCTCGCCTATTACGTCTTCGGTGCGACCAGCGACGAGGCGACCACACTGAACGCCGGCTACGTCCTGCAATGGCACGTCATGCGCTGGCTGCGGGAAAACACGAAGGTGCGCTGGTACGAACATGGCGGGCCCGGCGATCCGGGAATCCGGCAATTCAAAAAGGGACTCGCGGGCAAACGTGGCGTTTTGCTCGCCGTCCGGGAATTTCACTACTGCCCCGACGTGACCGCGCGCGTGGTCGTGGGAGGACTGTTCGCCCTCCGCGACGCGCGCAACAGGATCCAGCGCTGGCAGCGTGAAAGAAGGCCTTCCGAGGGAAGGCGAAGTAACTGAAGAGGAGTGAAAATGAAAAAACGCAACTTCATAGCGGGAATTCTCGCGATCTCTTTCGCTTTGTCGTCTGCCGCTGTAATGGCGCAGGCCGACATGGCCAAGGGCGAAGTCAAGAAGATCGACGAGTCCGCTGGCAAGATCACCTTGAAGCACGGGCCGATCAAGAACCTCGACATGGACGAAGACGGCATGACGATGGTGTTCCGCGTTCAGGATCCGGCGATGCTCAAACAGGTCAAGGTCGGCGACAAGGTGCAATTCCAGGCCGAACGGGCAACGGCTGGCATCACCGTCACCAAGATCGAGAAGCAGAAATAGCACCCGGCTTTTCGACGCCGTCGGCCTCAGGTTCGGCGGCGTCGAATGCGGCGGAGCAGGAGTTTTATGATGGAGGGATCGTTGCGTCGTAACAATGGGGCCAATGCAGAGTTTTTCTACGACCGCCAGAGCGGCAACCTAAGTGGGGCAAGCCTGGTCGACCAAATGGCGGTCTACGCACTGCAGATCGGCTCCGTTGTTACGCGGCCCTTCGGTCACCGCGGTTACGGATGGGGGTGCGACGTGGTTTCCTGCGCCGTCGCGCAACGCGACATCGTCGTTGGATTGAATGCAGATGCAAGATTTGCGATTCCGTTTTGTGATCGATACTGGAGCCGAATCCTCAACGGTCGATACGACTACGAAGAAGAGATCGAGGCGTTTCTGAAGAGCGTCGCCGACATCAGGTACAGCTTCGTCGATTGCGGGGCCAATTTCGGCTATTGGTCGGTTCTCGCATCGAGCGAACCGTTCGGCCGCCAGACCGTCCTGGCGATCGAAGCCTCACCCGATAACGCCGCGCGGCTCACATTGAACGCCGGATTGAATGGTAACCGGTATCGCTGCGTGAACGCGGCCATCGGCGGCAGCACAGGCGGATTCGTGCGTGTCGCGGGACGACGACATGAGGCATTTTCGACTTATGCGGTTGCGGATGACGATCACGGAGCGGTGAGACGAGTCTCGCTCGACGGCCTACTTGGCAGCGTCCTCGATGCACAGGCGCCGACGGTCATCAAGCTGGATGTCGAAGGGGTTGAGATCGAAGCAATCGAAGGCGCAAAGAACTTGTTGTCCGGAGATTCGCTTTTGATCTGCGAGGATCACGGCTCGGATCGGGCGCACGGTGTTTCGTATCATTTGATGAATGAGGCCGCGTTGAGGCTCTACATATTCGACCCCGCCGATTGTCGTTTCGTTCGCGTCGAAGGTCCGGCGGTGCTGGATCGCGTGAAGCGATATCGTTGGGTCGGCTACAACGTATTCGCCACGCGAAGCCCGGTTTGGGAAGACCGATTGCAGTCTGCGCAATGGATTCGCCGATGACCGAGGGCGACATGCGGTGCGCACCGAATGCAGGTTCGCCTGGCGGAGGCACGGTCGAAGGCCATGGAGTACGCAGATCATCATCCTTGGGGCGCGACTTGCGGCTGGATCTGTTCCGCGGACTGGCGAACTGGGCGATCTTCCTTGACCACATTCCGAACAATACGGTGGCATGGGTGACCACGCGAAACTACGGCTTCAGCGATGCCGCGGACGTTTTCGTGTTCATTTCCGGTTACACCGCAGCGTTCATCTACGCACGCAGGATGGCCGCGCAGGGATATCTCGCGGGGACGGCCTTGCTGATCCGCCGGGTGTGGCAGCTGTATGTGGCGCATGTCCTATTGTTCGTGTTCTACGCCGCGGCCATCGGGTACGTGGCGCAGGACTACGGACATTCCCACTTGCTGGATGAGTTCAACGTGGCCGGGCTTATAGAGCGGCCGGTGGCGACGCTCACACACGGCCTCCTTCTCCAGTTCAAGCCGCTTAATCTGGACGTCCTGCCTTTATATATCGTGTTGATGGCGGGCTTTGCCCCGTTGCTGATGCTGATGATGCGGACTCCGAATACGGCGCTGGCTGCCGCAATCGCGGTCTATTTGCTGGCCCGCCATTTCGGTTGGAATTTTCCTGCCTATCCCGCGGGCGGCTGGTACTTCAATCCATTCACATGGCAGCTTCTGTTCACGATGGGAGCATGGGCGGCGTTGGGCGGCGCCGCCCGGGCGCAAGCGTTGGCTCGGACCCGAACAGTCCTGATCGCGAGCGTGGCTTTCGTGGTTTTCGCATTCGTTGTAACGGTCGGCGCTCGCCTCGGTCTATCGACGTCGTTGTCGCCTGTTTTCGATGTGCTCAGCGAAAAAACCAATCTTGCCCCCTACAGAATCCTTCATTTTCTGGCGCTTGCTGTGATCGTGGTTCGTGTCGTTCCGCGAGACTGGAACGGCCTTCGTTCGAGGCTGGCGCGTCCGATCATCGTATGCGGTCAGAGGTCGCTGGAGGTGTTCTGCATAGGAATTTTCCTGTCGTTCGTCGGGCATTTCATTCTGGAGATGTATTCGGACCGTCTGCTTACCCAAATCGGGGTGAGTGTTGGCGGACTTCTGCTGATGACGGCCGTGGCGTTCTATCGGACATGGTCCCGAACGCTTGATGCTCGCGCCCCCAAGGCGCCGGTTACGCGCGCCGCCATCGACTGAAAGGAGAACGTTCAATGACGAGGGACAAATTCACACGCCGCGCGATTGCGGCTTCGTTCTCGCGAAGAACGATAAGTCGGCTCAGGCGTTGAGACGGCAACGCCGCAACAAGCCGCAGGCGATGCTGCGATCGCTGAACGCGGCAGCGATTGTACGCGAGTGAGGTCTCCATGATTGCACTTCCTTATGATTATTTCCTGATCGCCTGGTTCGTCATCGCGGCCGCCTCCACAGCGTACGTTGCATTCGACCAGTTCAACGGCAATCCCGAACCGACGGTCATGAAGTGGGGCTTCATCCTCGTCACGCTCTACATGGGGCCGTTCGGCCTACTGATCTACGTGCTGGCGGACAAAGAGCCGCATCCTGGTGAGCACGAGCAGTTCACGTCGCCGCTCTGGAAGCAGGGGATCGGAAGCACCATCCATTGCGTCGCCGGCGATGCCACGGGGATCATCCTCGCGGCCACAATAACGGCGCTCATGGGCCTTCCGATGTGGATCGACCTGATCGTCGAGTACGTTGCCGGGTTCTCGTTCGGCCTCTTCATTTTCCAGTCCCTGTTCATGAAGAAGATGATGGGCGGAAC
Organism: Pseudomonadota bacterium; assembly: GCA_040756295.1. Lineage (GTDB taxonomy): Bacteria > Pseudomonadota > Alphaproteobacteria > Rhizobiales > Beijerinckiaceae > Methylovirgula. The sequence goes on from JBFLZN010000007.1 coordinate 54,003, forward strand.
GTACTGGGAGAACGTGCGCAAGAGCTTCATGCCCGAGTTCATCAGCATGAATGCCATGATGGCGGGAATGGCGCCGACGATGAGCTTTCTGATGATGGGCCGCGACATGCGCGCCATGGACCCACTTGAACTGGTGTTCTGGGGCGTGATGTCGTTGGGAGTGATGGTCGGGTTTGCGACGGCGTATCCATTCAACGTCTGGATGGTGAAGAAGAAGATCAAGCACGGTCTGATGACCGAGCGGGTCGGGGACGCGGCATCGCGGACGCATCACGAAGGGCATGAGGAGCAGCATGATGCCGGACATCACGGCGGCGGAATGCAGCATGGCGGCGGTCACCGGATGGACGGCGAGGCCACCGTCCCGCAGTTGGTGGCATTGGCCGGGGTAACCTCGTTTCTTCTGATCTCCGGAATGGTGGTGCCGGGATTTTCGGTGAACTTGGGCCTGAGCGCCCGCGACGTCGATGCCTCCATCATGCCGCCGGGCATGATCAACACGTTCGACCTTCCGGGCGAGGCCATGAAGGACATGGCCGCGGTGAAGCCACGACAGGTTACCTACATTGCTCCGCGCGATGCAAAGGGCGACCAGGTGCTGCAACCGCGGATTGAGAACGGCGTCAAAATCTTCGACATCGAAGCCTCTATCATCCGCTGGAACATCCTGCCCGACGTCGCGGTCGATGCCTACGCCTACAATCATCAGGTGCCGGGCCCCCGACTACAGATGACCGAGGGAGATCACGTCCGCATCAACTTCCACAACAATCTTCCGGAATCCACCACCGTGCACTGGCATGGCCTGATCGTACCCAACGAAATGGATGGTCCGGCGAAGATCACCCAGGATCCGGTGCCCCCGGGCGGGTCCTACACTTACGAATTCACGGTTGGACAAAGCGGCACGTACTTCTATCACAGCCACGATCATCCGGATCGGCAGCAGGCGCTCGGACTCTACGGCGCGCTGCTGATCGCGCCCAAGGACCCCAGTGCCGAAGTCAAGGCCGACCTCGATTACACGATACAGCTACAGGAATGGCTCAAACGCGAGTGGCTGACCTATCCGGCCATGCTAATGGAGGGGGCGTTGCCGAACTATTTCACCATCAACGGCAAGGCCTATCCATCCACCGACACGGTACCGATGAAGGTCGGTCAGACCATCAAGCTGCGATTCATAGGCACCAACAACAATTTCGTGCACCCGATGCATGTCCACGGTGGGCCGTTCGAGGTCGTTGCCGTCGATGGTGTGACTCTTAACGAAAGCGCCCGGTATCAGGCGGACACCGTCAACGTCGGGCCGGGCCAGCGTTACGATGTCGTCTGGACGGCCCGCAAACCCGGCAAATGGCTGGTGCATTGCCATATCCCGCATCACACGGCGAACAACAATGTCGAGCAGCAGGGCGGCGGAGGCCTGATGCTCGTCCTCGACGTGAAATGAGCTTCCGCTTCACCGCAACAGGAAAACAAATGTCGAAGACTTCAACGGCCATGGGATTGATCGCAGTAATCTTTTCAAGCGGAATAGCTCTTGCTCATCCGCAACTCGAGGCGTCCGAACCTGCTGCTGGCGCAACGACGTCGTCGCCCAAGCAGATCAGGATCACTTTCAATGAAGTGGTGATACCCAAATTCTCCGGCATCGAAATCAAGGACAAGGCGGGTCGGACGATCACGACCGGGAAGTCTACGGTCGATCCGGCCGACAAGAAGCGATTGGTGGTGCCGGTCAAAGAGGAATTGTCTTCCGGCGAGTACAAGGTCGATTGGCACGCAGTCTCGGACGATACCCATCGCGTCAAGGGGACCTATTCGTTCAGCGTGACCCGCTGATGATCGAGGTCGGACTCATCATCGCGCGGCTCCTGCATTATGCAACGACGATCACCCTCGCGGGGCTGTCGTTGTTTCCGCTTTATGCGTTTGCGGGAGCCGAACCTGAAGTCTTGAGTCACTGGCGGCAAAGGTGGCTGTTGTGGACCGCCGTTGCAGCGTTGTTGAGCGGCCTCTGCTGGTTCGCGTTTACGGCCGCAAACATGAGCGGCAGCATGAACGATCTCGCCGATGTGGAGACGGTTTGGGCGGTCGTCCACGACACGGGTTTCGGTCACGTCTGGACGCTGCGCATGCTCCTTGCCGTCCTCACGGTTGGCGTGGCGGCATGGGGTATCCGTTCGAAGGCGGCGGCGCATCGCCTCAATTGGATGATGCCGCTCCTGGCCGCGCTTCTTTTGACATCTCTGGCCGGAACGGGTCACGCCCAGATCGAGGAAGGGTGGGCAGGCGTCATTCACGTTGTTGCCGACGCCGCGCACCTTCTCGCCGCTGGGGCTTGGCTCGGCGGTCTCATTCCGCTGGCCCTGATCCTGCATCGTTACCTTGGGACGGACCTGAACGTCGGACCGAAGGACATGGATCGAATTCTGATGCGGTTCTCCGGCACGGGATATATCGCGGTTGCCACCTTGATTGGGTCGGGCCTCGTCAACAGCTGGTTCCTGGTCGGATCGTTGTCCGGATTGAACACGCCGTACGGCCAAATCCTTCTCGGGAAGCTTGCCCTGTTCGGTGGAATGCTCGCGCTGGCGGTCGCAAACCGGTTCTGGCTCGTGCCGTCGATGCGCAACGTCCGGACAGACGCGGCCGAGGAATTGGCAATGTGGTCTGCAAGGCTGCGCAACCATGTGCTCGGAGAACAGGTCTTGGGGTGGATGGTTCTCCTGGCGGTAAGTATCCTTGGCACGATGCAGCCGGCCGTGGTCGGGCCGTGACAATGGATTCACGCAAAGGGATCGGCGATGAAGGCGATAGGCTTGGAAGGAGGATCAAGATGAACACATCTGACGTATCGCGGCGGAGCGCACTCGGAATTGGCGCGGCGGCATTGATGTCTCCGACGGTTTCCGTGGCCGCACAAAGCCCTGTCATTCGTGTCCACAAGGACCCGAATTGCGGCTGCTGCACCGGTTGGGTGCGCCATCTCGAATCCGCGGGATTTCACGTCACGGTTCAGGAAGAGAGAAACCTTCAGGACATCCAGAAGCGTCTTGGCGTCCCGGCCGACCTGGCCGCATGCCACACGGCCGAAGCGGGCGGATATGTCATCGAGGGACATGTTCCGGCGGCGGCCATCCAGCGTCTGTTGAAAGAACGCCCCGCTGCTACGGGCGTGGCGGTTCCGGGAATGCCGGTGGGGTCGCCCGGCATGGAGGGCGGCACACTTGAACGATACGCCGTCGTTCTCTTCGGGCCGGATGGTCGGCGTACCTTCATGGAGTTCGAAGGCCTGCGCCCCGTCGGTTGATTTAATCGCCCTGGGATTGCTCACATAAAATCCGTTCAGGCAACGACGTCAATTTTGCGCGGGTTCAAGGGAGCGTCGACGATATCGGCACCGATCGTTTGACGCCCCGAGTATGATCGGATGTCTCTGAATGGGTTCATTGATCTGAACGTCCGAATCCAAGAAATCCCGGACGTGTGGAGCGTCGACTCCGTTGTTCATTCGGTTGCAAAAACGGTTGGCGCCGTCCCATCCTTGGCGACGGCATAAATCGTAAACGGTCCTCTCTTCTGGCCCACCATGCCCGGAGACCCGGTCGGCATCCCCGGCAGGGTGATGCCAGCGATCGCGGGCCTTTCGGTCAGCAGTTTCCGGATCGTCTTGACCGGCACATGTCCGTCAACGACGTAGCCATCGATAAACATGGTATGACACCCCTGCAAGTTCTCCGGGATCCCGGCGTTGAGACTGATCTGGGCGAGGTCATTGGTGGGCTTGACGTCCACCGCAAATCCGTTCTCGCGCAGATAGGCAGCGTAGCCGTCGCAGCAGCTGCAATCGGGATTTTTGTACAAGGTGGCATGGAGCGTCTCCGCACGAGATGTCAGCGGCAATCCGACCAGCGCGGCGGCCGTCGTTAAGCAAAAGATTCGTCTGTTCATGGTCGCTCTCCTCTTTCGGGATTTCATCTCACGTCCAGGACGGACATCATTCCCGACACCTGATGGTCCGTGATATGACAATGCAGCATCCACTTGCCGGGATTGTCGGCGACAAAAGCGACATCGACGTTGTCTTTCGGCGCCATGAGCACGGTGTCGCCCCACTGACGGTGCGGAACAGGGGTCCCGTTCCGGCGCAACAATTTGAAGCTGTAGCCATGCAGGTGCATCGGATGCCACCACGCGGTCTTGTTCTGCATCTTCAATATGATGCTCCGTCCCCGAGGCAGCGTCAGGAGTGAGGGCATGCTCGCTTGGCCGTCTCCGATCATGGAGTGGCCATTGATGCTCCAACTCGCGTCGTGCGCCATTCCGGACATGCCGCCCATGCCATGCATCATCCCGCCGCCCATCATCCCGCCTTGCAAGACGATCTGATGCGGTTCGGCGCCCTGAAGATCCGGTTCGGGCAGGGGATTGCCCGGAAGCGGGACGTCGTTGTCGTCGCGCGCGGTGCGCAACGCTGCGTTTGCACTATAGTTGAGATGGGTGACCGTATAGGCGAGATTCTCGTAGAAATCGTCGCGGACGGCATAATGATGGCCGGGCTTTCCTCGCAAATTGAGCACAATGTCGATGCGCATCGCTGGCCCCAGTAAGAGCCGGCCGTTGGGGGGCTGGTGCGGTTGGCAGGGCTGGCCGTCAACGGCGATGATCACCGGACGGTGGCCTTCGAAACGAAGCGCCATGATGCGCGCAAGCGCGCCATTGATCAGCCGCAGGCGGATCCGCTCCCCGGCGTGGACTTGTTCGCCGCTCGAAATAGCGCCGTTGACCGTAACGGTGTTGCCGACACGACCGGACATCGCGGCTTCCATGGCGTTGCCAAATCCGGATGCAATCTGCGCATCCGTGGTGAGCCGCCAATCCGCGAACATCCAGACCAGATCGCGATCGACCGGATAACGTTCCGCCTCCTCGACAATCAATGGACCAGTGAGGCCCCGGCCGAGTTGCTGCAAGCTGTTGCTGTGTGAGTGGTACCAAAATGTTCCGGCGTCCGGCGGCGTGAATTTGTACGTGAAGGTTTCGCCAGGAGCGATCGGACGCTGCGTCAAGCCCGGGACGCCGTCCATGTTGTTGGGAAGCCGTATGCCGTGCCAATGGACCGTCGTCTCTTCCGACAGACCGTTGCGCACGTTGATACGAACAGGCTCGCCCTGACGGACTCGGATCTCCGGACCCGGAATGCTGCCATTGTAGCTCCAGACCTCCGTCCAGGGACGCGATGCGCCCAGGATCGGTGACTGCGCGCTCGCTGCGGTCAGGTTGTACTCGGCGCAGGGTGCTTCAGCGCGTCCGGAGCGCGGCAAGAGTCCGGCGGCGGCGGCGCCAGCACCCGCCAGCAAAAACGCGCGCCGATCAACAATTGGACTACCGAGTGAAGACATTGCAAATCGGCTTTCCATAAACGCGGCGTCCCGTACCGTGATCGGGAAGGGAGGTGCTTCGTCAACACCTCCCTCGTTGTGGCGGACCGGATCCAATTCGTTCCGTCCGCCACGTTCGTCAGGGCATCGGCATGATCGATTGGACGGTATAGGTGCCGCCGGAGCCGCTCAGGGTGAAATTGACCTTGTCGCCGGTCTTCACCTTCGCGAGATCGACCGACGGAGCAACGGCGAACTCCATCTTCATGGCGGGCCAGTTGATGGCGGGAATCGGACCGTGATCGAAGGTGATCTTGTGGTCGGCGGCGTTGAGCGCCGTGATCGTGCCGGTGGCGGTCGCGGTCGTCGCCGCCTTCGCGTCGCTCATCGGCGGCATCTTCTTCATGTCGGACATGCCCGCGCTTCCCTGAGCGAACGCGGCTGCCGCCGGCAGCGTCAGTGCCGCGCCGAGCAGCGCGGCGGTCATAACTCCGGCACGGCTGGCCCGGTGATGGCTGTCGATGAAATGCATGGATACTCTCCTGTTCTGGTGTGACGGTTGTTGAGCGCAGGGCTCGGAACGAATGAACCGATCCCACGAGGATGGTCCTCGCGCCCATTGCCGCCGTTTCCGGCGCGCAATTCTTGTGTGGCCGCTCGGCGTCACTGCACGTTCTCCGCACGATGCAGGTCGAGCTTCGGCGTCGAATCCCGCCGCCGGCCGCCTTTCTCTTCGCCGTCCTGCGGCGCTGCGGGCAACCCGAATCCCTTGACGACCGCAAAGATCGCGGGAATGACCACGAGGGTCAGCACCGTCGACGAAACCATGCCGCCGATCATCGGCACGGCAATGCGCTGCATGACCTCCGAGCCGGTCCCCGTGCTCCAGAGAATCGGCACCAGGCCCGCCATGATCGCGACGACCGTCATCATCTTGGGCCGCACCCGGTCCACCGCGCCGACCATGATCGCGTCGTACAGATCGGCGCGCGTGAAAGGCTCGCCCGTGGCCGCGCGTTCCGCCTTCAATTCGGCCATGGCCTGTTCGAGGTAGATCAGCATGACGACGCCAGTCTCGGCGGCGACGCCGGCCAACGCGATGAAGCCGACGGCGACCGCGACCGACATGTTGAATCCCAGCGACCACATCAACCAGATGCCGCCGACCAGCGAGAACGGCAGCGACAGCATCACGATGAGGGTGTCTGCCAGTTTCCGGAAATTCAGGTAGAGCAGCAGAAAGATGATCAGCAAGGTGACCGGTACGACGATCTTGAGCCGCGCCTCGGCGCGCTGCAGATACTCGAACTGTCCGCTCCAGGACACGTAATATCCCGGTGGAAACTTTACCTTCTGCGCGACCGCCTGCTGTGCCTCGGAGACGTAGCCGCCCAGATCACGACCGGTAATATCGACGTAGATGTAAACCGCGAGTTGACCGTTCTCGGTGCGAATCGACGTGGCGCCGCGGGTCAATTTCACGCTGGCGACCTGGCCGAGCGGGACGCTCCCGCCGGACGCCAACGGCACCTGGACATCGGTGCTGATCGTTTGCGGGCTGGAGCGCAACGCACGCGGATACCGAATATTGACGGAATAACGTTCCCGGCCTTCGACCGTCGTGGTGACCGTTTCACCGCCGAGTGCCGTCGAGATCACGTCCTGGATATCACTGATCGTCAGCCCGTAGCGGCCCAACGCCAAACGATCGGGGATGATCTCCAAATAGTATCCGCCGATCACGCGCTCGGCGTAAGCGCTTGAGGTACCCGGCACCGATCTGACCACCCCTTCGACTTCGCGGGCGATCTTCTCCATTTCCGCAAGATCCTTGCCGAAAATCTTGATCCCGACGGGCGTGCGGATTCCGGTCGACAGCATGTCGATGCGGGCGCGGATCGGCATCGTCCACGCATTCGACACGCCCGGAAACTGGAGCGCCTTGTCCATCTCGGCCTTGAGGCTGTCGATCGTTACGCCAGGCCGCCATTCCGACTTCGGCTTCAAATTGATGATGGTCTCGAACATTTCGGTCGGCGCCGGATCGGTCGCGGTCGAGGCGCGGCCCGCTTTGCCGTAGACCGATGCAACTTCGGGAAACGACTTGATGATGCGATCCTGGGTTTGCAAAAGCTCAGCAGCTTTGGTGATGGACAGCCCCGGCAGCGTCGTCGGCATGTACATCAAGGTGCCTTCATTGAGGCTCGGCATGAACTCGCTACCGAGTTGGCGGGCGGGCCAGATCGTCACCGCAAGCGCAACCAGCGCAAGCATGATCGTCAATGTCTTGGCGTTGAGAACCCACCGGATCACCGGTCGATAGACCCAGATCAGGAACCGGTTCACGGGATTCTTATGTTCCGAGATGATCCGCCCGCGGACGAAGACGACCATCAGGGCAGGCACCAACGTGATCGAGAGTAGGGCGGCCGCGGCCATCGAAAATGTCTTGGTGTAGGCGAGCGGCCCGAACATGCGTCCTTCCTGGTCCTCCAGGGTAAAGATCGGCAGGAACGCGACGGTGATCACCAGCAAACTGAAGAACAGCGCCGGTCCGACCTCGCTCGCCGCATCGATGAGGATTTGTGCCCGCGGCGTGCCGGGCTCCGCGCGCTCCAGGTGCTTGTGCGCATTTTCGATCATGACGATCGCCGCGTCGATCATGGCGCCGACCGCGATGGCGATGCCGCCAAGGCTCATGATGTTGGCGCCGAGTCCCATGAATTTCATGGCGGCGAAGGCCATCAGGATGCCGACGGGAAGCATCAGGATGGCGACGAGGGCACTGCGCAGGTGAAGCAGGAAGACAAAGCAAACCAAGGCAACGATGATGCTCTCTTCGAGCAGGGTACCCTTGAGTGTTTCGATGGCCGCTTTGATCAGTTCGGAGCGATCATAAACCGTGACGATGTCGACGCCCTTGGGCAGGCTTGAGGCAATCTCCGTAAGACGCGCCTTGACGTTGTCGATGACGGTGAGGGCGTTGGCGCCAAAGCGCTGCAGTGCGATGCCGCTGACGACCTCGCCGTCGCCGTTGAGTTCGGTAATTCCTCGCCGCTCGTCGGGACCGAGTTCGACGCGAGCAACGTCCCGCAATCGAAGCGGAGCCCCCGCGTCGGTCTTCAGCACGATATTTTCGATGTCTTCGATGCCTCTCAGATACCCGCGGCCGCGGACGACGAATTCAAACTCGGACAGTTCTACGGTGCGCCCGCCGACATCCATATTGCTGGCCCGAACGGCACTGCGGAGCTTGTCCAGGGAAATGCCCTGGGCGCGCAGTTTTTGCGGATCGACGACGATGTTGTACTGCTTGACGAAGCCGCCGACGCTGGCCACTTCCGCGACGCCTTCGGCTTTGGAAATGCCGTACCGGATGATCCAGTCCTGGACCGACCGCAGTTCGGCGAGGGTCATGTTCTTGGCCACGACGGCGTATTGATAGACCCAGCCCACGCCGGTTGCGTCGGGCCCAAGAGTGGGTGTCACGCCGTTAGGAAGCCGGCGCGCTACGGTGTTGAGATATTCCAGCACGCGACTTCGGGCCCAATAGGGGTCGGTGCCGTCCTCGAAGATAACGTAGACGAAGGACACGCCGAAAAACGAGAAGCCCCGCACCACCTTCGATTTCGGCACCGTCAGCATCGCCGTGGTCAACGGATAGGTCACTTGATCTTCGACGACCTGCGGCGCTTGCCCGGGATATTCGGTGTAGACGATCACCTGCACGTCGGAGAGGTCGGGGATGGCATCGAGCGGCAGGGTGCGCAGCGCATAGATGCCCGCCGCGATCGCGAACACTGTCCCGATCAGGACGAGCATCAGATTTCGCGCCGACCAGGCGATCAGGCGGGCGATCATTTCGATTTCTCTCCGTCTGTAAATGCCTGCAAGGCCGATTTCAGGTTGCTTTCGGCATCGATCAGGAAGTTGGCGGCAACGACAACGCGATCGCCTTCGCCGACGCCTTCGCGGATCTCAGTGTAGTCCTCGCCGTGCGTGCCGACCTTGACTTCACGCGGCTCGAAACGGCCTTCGCCTTTGTCGATGAAAACGATCTGCCGGGCTCCGGTATCGATCACCGCGCCGTTGGGTACCGCGACGACGGGCTTTTCCGCACCCGACGCGATTTCAACGTCGGCGAACATGTCGGGAAGAAGCACGTCGTCCGGATTGGGTAGTTCGATACGTACCTTGGTGGTGCGCGTCTCGGTGTTGACCTGGGGATAGATCAAGGCGACTGATCCCTTGAACTCCCGACCCGGCAGGCTCCGGACCCTGATCGTCGCAGCCGCGCCGATCTTTACGGCATCGATATCCTGTTCGGCGACGTCGGCGATGATCCAGATTACAGACGTGTCAGCCAACCGAAACAACACGTCGCCGGGCATCGCCCGCATGCCCTCGACGGCCGTTCGCTCCAGAATCACGCCGTCGCGCGGAGCCGTCCAGGTAATGGTCAGCGGGACCGTTTTGGTGCGATCGATCTCGGCGATTACGTCGGCGGGCACGGCCAGGTTTTCGAGTCGCCGCCGCGCGCCCTCGATCAGTTGCTTGCGTCCCGCGAGATTGGCAGTTCCAGCGCTGTCCCCGACGATGGAGAGATATTGGGCGCCGGCGGATGCCACATCCGGGGAATAAAGCTTCAGAAGGGGCTGTCCCTTGGTGACATGATCGCCTGTCGTGACGTTCTCGACGCTTTCGATGAATGACTGGGCTCGCAGCGAGATTACCGCCACGCGCCGCTCATCGAGCTTGATCGTTCCGGGCGCGCGGATGGGCCGCGTCACGGTGCGCAGAGCGGCGGGCTCGGAGCGCACGCCGGTGCGCTGCAATTTGCCTGGTGAAATCTGGATTGTGGAGGCGTCGTTCTGGCCTTCATAGACGGGGATGTAGTCCATCCCCATCGAGTCCTTCTTCGGAACGGGAGAGGTGTCAGGGAGACCCATCGGATTGCGATAGAAGAGAATACGCTTGGCCCCGGAGTTTGCGTCCTGGGTCGGCGTTGCAGCTTCGACGGGCTTGGCGGGCTGGGATCCGAGGAGGGCTGCGACACGAAGCGGGACCCAGCCAGGCAACGTTTGGTTAGAGTGGCCGAGTCGATAGCCAACTCCCAGCATTGCGACGAGTGCGCTTGTAGCAAACGCAACGAGCACGATCCGTTTCGCGGTCGATCTTCCGGTTTGGGCGCGGGGCCTCACGTATCCATCCTCGAATGGACGGTGTTCGGTCAACTTATCCATCAGTAGTGTACCCCTTGCACTGCTGCGGAATGCCGCAACTGAACCTGATTGCGTCTTTCCGGCAGAAACGATGTCAGCCCGGGAAGCGATCGCAAGCGGGTCGCCCGTTTCTGGCGATCCCTCCGTACCCGACCGCAAGCGGGTCGCCCGTTTCTGGCGATCCCTCCGTACCCGACCGAGCCGTGCTCGGCCGGGCACATCAGTCCACCGGTCGAAGATCGTACAAACGAACCACCGATTAGATCGCACCGGACACCGGACCGGTTACAGGCTCACGGCGATGTGAAAGACCCACTTGAATGGTCATTCGATGCCCCGAAAGCCGATTGATGCCGAGGCCGAACGATTCATGGACGCCTTTCCGAATGCAAAGTTCATCGATTGGCATGATGATCGGACGGCGGCTGTTTCAGCCGTGACGGTCTTTTTGCTTCGGTGCATCTTGCTTGTCGTGACGCTCGTTGCTGGCCTTCATCATTTGATTGCAGCTTTCCATCATCTGCTGCATTTGGCTCATCATGCCCATCATTCCCTGCATGCCTTGTGAGCCGTTGCCCATCATGGGTTGATTGGTTTCCGTCGGCGTCTTCGGTGGCGTGGACGTTTCGTCCGCCTGGACGGCGGCGGAAGCCGCTAACGACGCAATCAATGCGAGCGGGATGAGAGTGGTGATCTTCATTTTGTTGCCTTTCTAAAGAATGGCGCGCGTCGGTGGTGAACGCGGGCTGCGGTGCGGTTTGGAGTAGATTGCGACGCTTCGCGTCGCTCGCATCCCGAGGCATTGTTGCCACGAGAACATAGGTGCAGGGCGCACATGGCCAGACAGGGGAGGACTGGCAGGAGGAATGGCAGGGCACCTGATACCACGAGCCACCGCCAGTTGAACGCGATTCCGGCAAGCAACGCCGATGCAGCCAAGACCAGCCACAGCGTACGGCTGCGAGAATCAAACGTGCCAAGCATTCGGCGTTGGACGTCCAACGTTGGCATTAACATGGTCACCGTCGCGTCTTCCCGATCGTTCATGCACTATGCACCCACGTCTTGGCGCTCACCCTGGAAAGCGAGCGTCATCTGTTAGTTCGGGAAAAGGGTGCGTCCGGTTACAAGCTCACGATCTCGTGAGATCAGGCAGCCGACAGGAGTCCATCGGCATCAACGAACCCGAGGTCAGGTATCGTCTTCGCACTTACGTCCGCCGATGGCACGGCTTCCCGTCTCGAGATGAAGCCGATCTGGAATCCAAACACGCAGCCGATCTTGTCGAGGGTTCCGCGGGTCGGATTCGCGCCGCCTTCGGGAGTTCCGCGACCTGACGGATGGTCCGTCGATTTACCAACGCAGCAATTTGGGCCCGAGCACGGCGCCGGTGACCGTACATAAAACGATTGTGCCACCATACCAGAGCGCAATGAAGGGAAGCAGGTCATCCATGCAATGCAAAGCGTAGGCGGTTGCGCTGACGCCGCCCGCGACGAGTCCTGCAAGCGCGCCGGTGCGGACCAGGTCCGTAGGCGCGGCGCGGCGAACCGCCGACATGATGGCGGCGAACGGCACGACCGCGACCGTCGGGATGGCGATCAGACACTCAAGCCAATAGCTGCCGAATACCATGGTCTCCCAGTGCGACCGCGGTGCCGTGGCCAGACTGATCGCCGCGATGATCATGGCCGCGAGAAACGGCAGGACGGTGAGGGCGAACCGGACCCGGAATTCGCCGCCGGGACGGATGTACTTGACCAGGTAATGCGAGGCCAAAATCACGACCGACAAACTGAAGGCCAGTTTTGCGACCAGGAAGACTTGGGCGTGCATCTCGTTGAGGTCGGTGCGAACGCCGAGGACAAAAACCACCGCCAGCAGGGATGCCGCGGCGCCAACCAAGATTGCAATCCGGACGTTCCGGACAACTTCCCGCGTATCGACCGGGTCGACCTGCGAACTGAGCATGGAAATCAATTCATTGGTTTTCACGCTTTGGTCTCCCGTGCAATCAATGCGGTGAGGATCTTCAGCCCTCGGTGAATGTTGACCTTGACGGCGGATGGCGACATCCCGCTACGATCGGCGGCCTCGGCCACGCTCAGGCCGTCGAGCTTCACGTATTGGAGCGAAAGTCTCATTCGTTCCGGTAACCTCTCAAAGAGCTTGGCGAGATCGAGTTGGCTTTCAGCGGCGGCGTTGTCGTCGGATGCCAGGATGTATTCGGCGTTTTCCAATGGCACGTCCGCCGTCGTGGTCCTGGTGCGCCGCAAATGGTCGATCAGCTTGTAGCGGGCAATGGCGTACACCCACGGCGTCAGCGGCTGCTCCGGATCGTAGGTGTGACGTTGCGTGTGGATGACGATCAAGGCTTCCTGCACGAGGTCTTCAGTTTCCTCGGCCGGGCGTCCGGATCGCAAAAGTCTGCTCTTGTAGTAGCTCCGCAGATGTCCGCTCAAAGCCGTCAGCAGCGATCGATGCGCGATGGAGTCGCCTTGGAGGCTCGCCGTCATGAGCGCTTTGAGGTCGGACTCCTTCGTCATTTCTCCCTCTTTGAATTCGAATGAAGAATGCCCACGGTTACACTCTCACGAGATCGTGAGGCCCGCGCGGCGCGAAAGCCATGCTCAATCGCGAAGTGGGGGTCGGATGGAAATGCGTCCATTGATCAAACCGTTCGGACTTCAAAAACTCTGCTGGGAGTATAGCTTGCATCTGACTGCGCGCGGGTTGCGGATTCGCAATGTCTCGGGCCGTCAGATGAACCGTTAGCGACCTACGTTAACACCATCTTCCATCTCACAGGCCAAGTCAGGCGACTACGTGGCGCCCGACCGACTTCGGCACCGAGCGAAAGCTGCTGATCCGGCGTCAGTCGGGACGGCGGGTTGAATGCAGGTGTGGATGCGAAGTCGGCCGGAAATGATACCGTTCCGTCCGATCTCCCAACCTCTTTCCTTTCCCGCAACTTCCGTCTGCGCGGCGAGGAATTCAACCGCGCTCACATAGTCGTGACCTGTAACCGGCGCAGCTTCGTTTCCGAATTCATTCATGTGCGGTCCATTCAGGATCGGACGGCTGAGGAATCGTGGGAGGTAAAAATGTGCAGATCAAGCCTGGTTGCATTGTTGTCGTTGTTATTGGTCGCTTCAGCATCGCCAAGCTTTGCGCGCGCGACCGGGACCGAGGCACGCTTGGGTCCTCAGAGGACCTCGACCGCGGAGCAGATGGCACCTGTGATGCCCCGCACCGATCGGGCCGCTGCTCCACGTCCGCGCCCGAAAACTTGCAACTATCGCGGAGGACCCAAAACGGGTATCTGGTCGTGCGAATAATTTTCCCGGCCTCACAAGGGCAAGGCCACCCGCAGCACGGGGCGGGCTGCCTGACTGCTCCGCGAAGTGCAATCGATCGGTCCGATCCCGATAAAGAGACCTACGTCTTTTTTGAGAACGTGCGGCAGCGCCGCGCAGGGGATCAAACCAATGCGATGGGATCATCGCATCGGGTCTTAACGATCGAGTACCCGATTCAACACCCACTGTTTCGCGCAACCACTCGTGGCGTAATCATCTGATTTTGATCGGGATGATGATGTCGCCGCCGAACGTAAATTGCGAACGCTTCGTTCCGGCGCCGAATGGCGTCGTTCCGTTCAACGAAGTATCGTAACGAACTTCGGGCCTGACAACCAGGCCGTCGAATTCTTTGGGTACCGGGGGCCTGATCGCAAGTCCGACCGTCAGGGCGCCGTAGGTGGTCGCGCCGCCGCCGATCGCCGTACCCAACGGATTGCCATGCTCGACCCTGACAAAGTCTAGGTTGCCGGGGAATGCGGCAACGAAGAAACCACTGTTGTCGCGCCAGACTTCTCCGCGTCCGGTGATCTTGAGCCAATCGTTGAGGGCATAGGTGACGTATTGCGCGACGCCGCTTCCGACCGCGTTGAAGCCGTCCTCACGAATATAGTTCAGGTCGGTGGTGAGCGTGAGCTTGTCGGTTGCCTTCCAGACGATCGTCACATCGTTGAGATAACGCAGAGCCCTATTCGGATTGACACCCGCAAGCACGGCCGACGAGACATTGGGATTTTCCGGGCCGATGTGGGTCGTCGCCAGCACGGTCAGCGCGCCGTCCATCAAATTGAGTCCGATCCCACCGTGGAACGCCGCAGCCGTGTTGTTGTCGCCGCCATTGAAGCGGTCGAACCTGTTGCCGAAGGTTGTATTCACACCGGTGTCGATGCCAGCATAAACATCGAGGAGGTGCGTTAGATGGGTGGTCGTCATGATCCCGGTGTGCTTGAACGGAATGCCGAAATTGAAGATGTAGGAGTGCGAGTAGAGCGCATTGTCCGGCGCGTAAATAACTTCGGCGCCTTCCAGGGTTACGTATTGTCCGACCTTCACATCCACGCCACCCGACGTGAGCCACGGCAAATGAAACAGAGCGTGGGCCTCGACGATGTCAAACTGATTGCGGCCGCTGATCGATTGATCGAACTCACCCAGAAAATGCGTGTACCGGGCATCCGAGCCGTACATCGCCTGGAACTTGAATCCGAAATCGTATCCGCTCGCTTTGGGATCGAGCGGACGCTGAACCGTCAGCAGCGCCTGGTTCATCAACAGGGAATTGGCCTTATCGGTGAAGAGGTGGCCAAAATTAATGCCGCCGGAAGGCCCCTCATTGAAGGTGATCCCCGCTTGCACATGGCCGGTTATGGTGACGGTATCCCACCAGGACGGCAACGCGGGTACGGAAGTGCGCGCCTTCGTCGTCAAATCTGCACCCGCCGCGCCGCCGACCGAAAACACCAAAACGACCAGTCCGAGCAGTACACCCTTCCGCATTGTAGGCTCCCCCGCGCGACTACTTGCAATTTCGTCCTGTCTTGGAATTCAACAAAGCTTATCACGCTCCTTTTCCGCGGGGCGGTGATGGATCACCCAGAGCTCGACCGCGCCAATGGCTGCGACGACGATCCCCACCACGAGATGCACCTGCATCGCCATGGTATCGTCGTTGAAGTTGAGGACCCACGGGCATATTGCCAACCACGATCCGATCGTCAGATTGATCCATTCTTCCGATTCGAAAAACGCCGGAATTGAAACGGTGTCAAAAAGGTCGGCAATCGAAAAGATTGCGACGACGCCAATGGCGGCGCCGGCCATCCATGATGTGTGCCATCCGAGTTGCGATTTGAATCCGAGTAACCACGGCGACAAGATCAGAAAGCCGCCCAATGCGAGATTGATGAAATCGACGAAAGCTTCGGTTTTCCGGTTTCGCTGGAACATGGCGACCTCGCTTCGTGAAGGCCACACCACACTATTGTAACGACAGTATAGTCTCGTTCGACGGAAATGTGCCAGCGGTTTCCGCTTGGGAGCCCAGAGGACAACGCCATAGCATGCTCCATGGCCTAATCGTTCGCGGGGCTGGAGAGGCCGGCATGAGCCAAGCCGGCGCGGGGCGTTCCTGCGATGACGGGTTTGAAGCCGATGTTCAAAGAATCCGACGACGGCCTGTAACCATGCGTTCGCTCTGTTCGAACTAACTTAATAACAGGCGCGCGAGGAGCGATCGAGGTTCGCGAAAAGACGGGCCGCGAGCGGTGAGGACGCATAGCTTTGTCGTTTCGGGCGGGAGCCGAGAAAAGAAACGATATGCACTGCTTCTATTGTTCCGACTCATTGATTAAAACGCGGGGTCGGGCATCGCGTTGAGGCCATCGGATGGCCGTCCATAAACGCGGCGATTGCAGAGACAAACGCGCGCGTCAGGAGACGGGGCGTTTTGGCCGATCAAGAATCGGTACGAGGCAGATAAATGAACGAAAATATACTCTGGGGAGGAGCCACGATTTCAATCGTTGTCGTATCGTGGTGTTTCTACCGCCTTGTCGTGCCGAAGGGCTGGCGGGAGTGGACTCGCGCTGGAATCGTGCAGGCATTCGTCATCGCATTTTATGCCGAGATGTATGGATTTCCCCTCACGATTTACCTATTAGCCCGAGTCTTCAATCTGGACGTCGCGGGAAATCTTTGGGATGGCAATCTCTGGGTTTATCTGACGGGCAGTTGGTGGGTAATGCCAGCTTCCATGGCTCTCGGTTACACTGTTGTCTTTTTTGGAGCCGCTCTGATCATCGCCGGCTGGCGTGAAGTGTATCGAGCGAGAGCGAGAGGGCGGCTCGCCAGGGGTGGCCCTTACAGCTTGATGCGCCATCCACAATACGCTGGCATCTTTCTGGCGCTGTTTGGCGAAAGTGTTGTGCATTGGCCAACGCTATTCTCACTGACGGCCTTCCCTATCATCGTCGGCGCGTACTGGCTCCTGGCCAGAATGGAGGAGAAGCAGATGATCCAACAGTACGGTGATAAATATCGGAGCTACCAAAGACGGGTGCCGATGTTCTGGCCGGATCACCGCGGTTGGCGCGTAGCCTTTAGAAACTACTCGTTTCGACGGATGCTTTGAAGGCGGCAAAGGACCGCTCAATCTGACCAGTGTTTGGAGTGGGCCCCTGGTGCCGGACAGGTAAGCAGAGTTGAATTGACTGGGTGGCCGGGCTTTTGGAGAAAAGCCCATGCCGAGACACCGATCCCACAGCGTTGAGTTTAAGCGCCAGGTCGCCCAGGAATTTCTGAGTGGCGAGACGCTTCACGGCCTGGCCAAGCGCCACGACCTTTCGCGTAACCTGATCCGTATCTGGGTCGAAAAGTACGAGGCCGGCGCGCTGGGCGACGACGCGCGCGCTGCGGATCTGGTCCAGGAATATGAAGCGCGCATCGCCGCGCTCGAGCGGTTGGTCGGCCGTCAGGCGCTCGAACTGGAGTTTTTAAAAGGGGCTCTGAAAAACGTACCCCGGCAGAGAAGCGCGACTACATCCGTGATCACCGGCCCCGCGGCCTGTCCATCGCTGAAGGATGCCGGCTGATGGGCATCGCGCGATCAACCTATTATGATGCGCCTGCGGCGCGCACTGGCGATGTCGAGCTGTTGAACGCGATTACCGCGATCTGCGACGAGTTCGAAGCCTATGGCTGGCGCCGCGTGCAGGCGGCGCTTCGCCATCGAGGCGTGATCGCCAACCACAAGCGGATCAAGCGCCTGATGCGCGAGCACGATCTTCAGCCGCGCCGCCGCAGGCGTTATATCGCCACCACCGACAGCGACCATGATCAGCCCATCTTCCCGGATCGTTCGAAGGATATCATCCTTGATGGCCCGGACCAGCTCTGGGTAGCGGACCTGACCTACGTCGCCATCATCGGCGGCTTTGCCTATGTGGCGATCATCCTCGACGCCTGGTCACGCCGCGTCGTCGGCTATGCGATCGGCAGGTCGATCGACGCGCGGCTCGCGCTCGCGGCGCTGAAGGTGGCGATCGAGCGACGGCGTCCGCGACCAGGATGCATTCATCATTCGGACCGCGGATCGCAATACGCATCTGGTATCTATCAAGCATTGCTGGCGGCCCATAACTTAGTCGGCTCGATGAGCCGGCGCGGAAACCCGTACGATAACGCCAAGGCGGAGAGCTTCATGAAGACACTCAAAGTCGAGGCGGTCTATCCGATGGCATTCGAGACCTTCGACGACATCGCCGAGCAGCTTCCCAGGTTCATCGACGACGTTTACAATCAACGCCGCCTGCATTCCGCGCTCGGCTACATCAGCCCCGTGCAGTTCGAGGAGCAACATACCCGGCCATGGTCAAATCAGTAGTCTGATTTCTGTCCGGCACCAGGGGCCCACTCCAGTTGTCGTCCAATGGAGCGTCGAGGCCGAGAACCAGCACCCTGACCTTCCAATTGTTGGAGAGATTACATTGTCCTCTTGAAAGGAGATGAAACAATGGAACTGAATAGAAATCTGACGACCCGATCTTCTGGCTCTCCGGCGGCCGGCAGAAAGCGAGGTTGGCTCAGTGGATGGAGCGGGCTTGCGGTCTGCGCGGTCGTTTTCGTCGGTGCGATCCTTGTGTTCAGTGGCGCGTTCGGCACGCAGAGCGCTGGAAAACTGCTGCCACTGCTGTTCTTGCTGCCGTGTGCAATCATGATGTTGTGCATGAAAAATATGGGTGGCAATCAGAACGACACGGGCAGTTCAAATGTCAAAACTGGTGTTCACAAAACCGATTCTGACGACAGACATTGACCCTGAGGCTCAGGAAAAACGTTGCCGGGTAAATTGTGGCTGTCGGTCCGGAGAGAAGGCGTCGTGTCTCGTGAACGCGCGATCCTAGTGTCGTTTGCGACATTACCTTTCCACCCGACCGAGTATCAATCATTGCGTAACCAACCTGCGAGAAATTGTTCGCGATTTTATCAGCGCAGAGCATTGAAGCCGCCGTTGCCGGCGATCAGTAGGATATCACGGCCAGCTATTGACACTTCAAGTGAACGTTTTTGCGACTGCCGATCCCCACGTACCCGCCGTTCTTACCTTTCGTAAGAAAAGTCGGGTCGCTCCAGGCAAGTACGGTTTTGGAGCGCACTTCAGCATCATCGCTGTCAGCGGTCTCGATCACATCGCTCCCGGAGTGCCCTAAAAATGCGAGCGATCGTGGCTTATCGAACGTCTTGGACCAAGACGCGAAGTACGCAATTGCCGTCATTATCGAAAGTCCAGCTACACTGACGAGGATTTGTGCCAACACGGTCTGCGAGCCTGACTCCAATACGAAATGGGCCAAGAATGACAGGATAATTCCTGAACAAAAGACATGGAGAGACTGTTCTCCGCATTTGATCAGAGGTTGAAGAATACTGCATTGCAAGCCGCTCCAGTTCACGGGCAGAAGCCGTGTCGCCAACAGTGCAATGAACGCAAAATGGATCACGCGGTAAGGAGCGAGGTCGGTCTTGTCATTTGGATTGAATGCGTCAAAGAGCCATTTTGGAAATTCATTCGCCAGATTCGGGATATGACCGGCCATCGTCATTGCGAATGAAAATAGCAAATAGACGACTCCAACATAAAGAAGACTTCGTGAACGAATGAGACGGCGTGATCGCTTTGCGCCGCCCACAGCAAACCATGCGCCAAGAACGAACAGCAGCTGCCACGTAAAGGGATTGAAATACCATGCTCCTTCGGGGTAGGCGGACAAATTCCAGCCGAAATGTCGCGCAGCGAGGTAGAGATACAATGATCCCAACATCGTAGCATCGGGCAACCGCAACATGAGCCATAAAATTGGCAAGATACCTGCCAAAAGGACAATGTAGAGGGGGAGAACGTCCATGTTAAGGGGCTTGAAACGGAGGAGCAAGCCCTGGGTAAGGACGTCGAAAGGGTTGCTCACCAAACCGGCAATATTGAATTCATTTATGAGCGTAGGATTATCGTAACTTTGTGCGATATGGCCGATCATGGCCGCATACAACACAAACAAGAAAATGTGAGCGACGTAAAGCTGCCAGACGCGCTTCATCAACCAGGACATTCCCGCAACAAAGCCGCGCCGCCGCATAATATTCGTGCAAACCAGCGATGTCATATATCCTGACATAAAGATGAAAAGCTCAGCCGCGTCACTGAAGCCGTAGTTTCTGATCGTGATCCACGCGACAACGTTGTTTGGAATATGATCAAGAAAGATCGCCCAGTTAGCGATGCCGCGAAACAGATCAAGACGATGATCGCGTCCGCTGATTGGAAGAGTGTTGTTTGCCGGCGTGTGTACCATTTTAACTTCCGACTGCTTGCGTGCGGTGGCCCTGTTTGCGCTCGAACGACTATTCGAAGAAGCGGAATGCATTTGGAGAACCGATGTCGGGGATCCGGGCGCGTTGTGGAGGGATCGTTTTGTAAGTAGGTCGGTGTAGCCCGAAAATTGTGTTTGGCTCGATGACGATAGCCCCGTTGTCCAGAGTGATAACCTTATGCACCCGCTGTGAAGGCTAACCCTCACGGCGATCTCGCGATGTAGTCTGTCAGCGCGGTGATTTGACAATCCCCACAAGGAAGTTCGAAGAGATCACCGTGTTGGTTACAAGTTCACGCTGATGTGAGCGGCAGGGCGACTCTCTCAGCGGAAAGTGGTGGTGATAAATTGATGTCCTGGAATTGTCTCGAATGACGGGACACTCGATCAGCGGGCGACCGATCCGCAGCATCTGGTGCCGGGGTAATGAAAAGCCGTTCGACGGCAGCAAGGAGGATGGGTGATCGTGTCGCGGTGATCTTCGCCGAGCCGGGAAAGACCGACAGGCTTATCGAGCAGCATTGCTAGACCAGATGGTGAGGTCGGGCTCCCGTCGATGCCCAGCTTTTTGTCAGGAAGGCACCGCCGTTTTGCAATCGCGCCGGATTGTTCCGCGAAATGATAGAAGAGACGTTGCGCATGACGCCGCGTCACAAGACCGATTCCGACATCAGTCAAGAGGTAGGGCTTCGTCGCGAGACGATCGTAAGCGCCCTCGAGAGGCACACATTGGCGAAAGTTGGATTATGCCGCCCCGGACGTTCAGCGTTTCGGCGCCGAAGGAAAGCCGGCGCTGGTCGTCGCATTCGTCAGATCTTTGACCTCTGCCCGCGCGTCATCGAACACAACGATCGCCGTTTTTTCCTTAAACGAAACGGTGACTTTTGAGACGCCGGAAACCTTCTCGATGGTCTTCTTGACCATGTAAGGACAGGCTTCGCAGTACATGTTGTCCACCGCCAGGGTGACGGTTTGTTGCTCCGCCATTGCCCCGCCGGAGGAAATGATAAGCAACCCGAGCGCAAGCGAAGTGGGGAACTTCGTCATTGATCTCTCCATCATGATGTCAGCACGGGCCAAAGGACGTTGAACGCGATCGCAGCGACAACCAATATCGTCGCGACGACGAGCGTGGGATTTACGAATTTACTCGCCGATCGAGTTGAGCATGCCGCATCTCTTTTTTGGTTCGATGAGCGATGCCACAGCCAGTATCCACACCCAAGACAGGCAACCGCTACGGCAATGAAATAGGGCTGATAAGGGGCGAGCCGAACCAGCGTGCCTATCCATGGAGCGCTGGCTCCCAAGGTAAAAAGAAGCAGCGGCAACATGCTGCACGACGCCGCCGCGACAGCGCCCAAGGCACCACCCGCCGCGGCGGCATTTTGTAGGCGCGTTACGTCGCGAGAACTATCGGCACCTCTGCTCGTCATAACGCCAGCCTGTCAGACCGCCAGTTCGGGAATCCAGATGTACACCGCGTTCAACATGTAGAAGCCCATCGCGATCAGGAGCACGCCACCAGCAATCTCGAAACCTCGCCGGTATCGGGCAAAGTGGCTGAGGTTTTCAAGCCAACTGACGGCGAAGGCGCCGATGGCGATGGGCACGGCGCGGCCGAGAGCGAACGCAAGAAGCAACACCACTCCAAGCCAGACCGACCCGATTCCCGCCGTGACACCGAGCAACACCACCAAGGTTGGCGTGCAGATCGGGCACACCGCGATGGCGAACGGGATTCCGAGAAGGAAAGCTCCCCACGCGGCGGCTGGGCGGCTTGCCCGAAAGCCGAACGACGGCAGCGGTATCCGAAGCCAACCAGCCCACATGAGGCCCAGGATGATCAACAACGGCCCGAGAAAAAGCCCCCAGCCTCGTCCAGCGATATCCGCGACCCATTTCCCGCCCAATCCTGCGATCAGGCCGAGAACCACATGGGTGAGAACCATGCCCAGGATGAACATGGCGCCGAACAGGAATGCCTGGTCCTTGTCCCGACCCTTGGTGACGTAGGCGAGCGAAACCGGGATCGAAGCCAAAGCAACAGGATTGAAGCTGAACACAAGCCCGGTCAGAAACGCGACGCCCGCGGCGGCGCCGCCCGCATGCTCCACTGCCAGCCGTAGCGATTCTGCATCCATCATTCGCGCCCTTTACTTCGCTCGATCAGCGCCGTGCGCAGTTGCGCTACAGTCGGCATTGACGTGAAAATGAGTTTTCCGTCGACCGCGATGGATGGGAGCGTCAGCACGCCGAGTTCGACCGCATAATCGAGTTCATCGAGAACATTCAATTCTCGCCACACCAGATTCTTCACCGCTTCCTGAGCGGTTGTCCGGAGCCTGGCGTGCGCAACGACGCATTCGGAGCAGCCGGGGGTATAGAACATCTCGACTTTCATGGATCAATGCACCGGTGTCTTGACGTTGGCTCGTTCCAGAGCGGCGATAATCGTGCACTCGTTTACTGGCTGGGTTTCGTTCGCGCAGTCGGCTATCAGTTGATCGAGCGCCTTGGACATCGCCTTCATCGCGCGAATCTTGCTTTCGATCTGCAATTTCTTTTCGACGGCTCGGGTGCGGACGTCGCCGCAACAAGCCTTGTCGCGTCCCCGCAAGACAAGGAGATCGCGTATCTCGGCAAGCGTGAAGCCGCAGTTCTGGGCATGCTTGATGAAGCGGATGCGCCGTGCCGAGTCCTTGTCGTACAGCCGATAACCAGCAGGACTTTTCCCTGCAGGTTCGACCAGGCCTTCCTGTTCGTAATAGCGCAACGTGTCGTTGCTGACGCTTGTGAGGGAAGCCAATTTGCCGATGGTGAACATGCAGTCTCTCCAGCGTGTGTTCTAGACCCCGGAGTATACTCCAGGGTCAAGCGCATCATTGGGGTGTCAGCCGCCTGCCGCGCATCGGTCTGGATATGGTATCCAGGCCAGCCTGCATCACCCTTGGATGGATATCGTTGGGCGCGCGGACGGGACCTCGGAACGGAACAACGCCAAGGACAACAAGGCGAGGGTCATCTCGACGACTGCGAACACGCCCAACGCGGCCGCGAAGCTGTAACGAAGCAGTTCGCCGAAGATGAGGCTTCCTAGTCCGAAGCCGATGAAGAGCATGAAGACGTTCAAGCCCATCGCCTGCCCGGCACGTTTGCCGCCGAGCGAGGTAACAATTCCCGCGAAAAGCGGTTGGGTCATGTCGTAGCCCAAAGACAGGACCATCGCGACGATGGGGGCGAGAACCATCGGGAAGCCGAGCATCAGTGCCGCCGCCGCAAGAGCGCTCAGCGACAGACCAATGGGTATCAGTCTGGCCCGGCCGAAGCGATCCGCCGCCCGACCGATCAGCGGCCCGAACAGGAGGCCGGGCACGCCATAACCGAGGAGCGCGAGGCCAATTCCGATGGGCCCGACGCCGTATCGTTGCTCGAAGTACACGCCAAGCCAGGTGAAGACGCCGGAATGGAATATCGAGTTGACGAGGACAAAACCATAGGTGCGCTGCCCACGCGGCGTGCCGAGTAGATCCTTGTAGCCGCGGACCAGATCCCGGAGCGTACCGGTCACCGATTGAGCCGTGGCGGCAATGACGGATCGATAGGGCAGAAGGACAAGCAGAAGCACCGCGCCGACAGCCCCGACCACGACGAACAAGCCTTGCCAGCCGACGAACGGCACAATCATCGCGCCCAGTGGCGAACCGAAGGCCATGCCGCCAGCCATCGCGCCGAACAGCCAACCGAGCGGTCGGCCCCGCTGTTCGTAGGGATACAGCCGTCCTACCAGTGCTAACGCAAGCGGAACGACGCCGCTCGCGCCGATTCCAGTCACGGTCCGCCACAGTGTGAGCTGCTCAATGGACTGCGCGGTTGCCGTCAGCATGGTGAGCGCCGAGAAAGCCATCAAGGACACGAACATCACGCGATGGATACCGAGCCGATCCGCCAGAATGCCGTACGCGAGGGTCGCGATCCCATAGGGGATCAGGTAGGCTGGCACGATGAGACCGACGGTTTGGACCGAGGTTCCGAAGGCGTTCGACAGGACGGGTATGATCGGCGCCACCATGTAGGCCTGAAAGAAGATGATGAAGGTCGCCGCGGCGAGCATCCGCAGGAGGCGCTCGCGCCGCCGACCGTCGATCGCGCCCAGCGCCATTCGCTGCACTCTCACAAGATCATCCTGTGCCATGTCACGCCGCCTGCGATGTTGTGCGAGCAATCGGACGCCCGACACTCCGGATCGCATCAAAAAAGAGCCGCGGCGTTCCCCATAGCGAGTTGATGAAAATCGCAGTGACGCTGACGGCCATCGCCACCATCGCCCACACCGGATGGATCAGGCCGGTGGCGGCGAGCGGAATGCCGAGGCCGTTGAAGAGAAAGGCGAGGGCGACGTTCTGAACCATCTTGCTGTAGCTCCGGCGGCTGATATCGCGGGCGACCGGAAGCGCATCGAGACGATTGGACAGGATGATGATGTCCGCTGACTCGATCGCTATATCGGTGCCGCTACCCATGGCGATGCCGATATC
This sequence comes from Pseudomonadota bacterium, assembly GCA_040756295.1. Classification (GTDB taxonomy): domain Bacteria; phylum Pseudomonadota; class Alphaproteobacteria; order Rhizobiales; family Beijerinckiaceae; genus Methylovirgula. The sequence continues at coordinate 78,874 of JBFLZN010000007.1, forward strand.
AGCTTGCATGAGAGCGGGGGCGTCGTTGATGCCATCGCCTACCATCGCGACCCGGGCGTTGATCTGAAGCTCTCGAACGATTCTGGCCTTGTCCTGTGGCAAGACTCCCGCGTGAATCTCGTCGATGCCAACGTCCCGGCCGACCCGCTGTGCCGCGCGCTCGTTGTCACCGGTGACGAGGATCGTCCTGAGACCTGCTTTGCGCAGCGCGGCGACGGCCGAGACGGCGTCCGGTCGGAGTGCATCGCCCAAGGCGACAATGCCCAGCGCGCGTCCATCCCGAGCGACGGCGATCACGGTGCGTCCCGCGGCCTCCAGGTTTTCGATGGCCTCACGAAGAGGCGTGAGGTCAATATCGAGGTCGGCGAGGAAGCGCGGACTGCCGACGAAGACCTCGCGGGCGTCGATGCATGCAATGATACCCCTTCCGGGGAACGCCTCGAATGATTCAACGTCGCGAGGCGTTGCGCCGTAATCGAAAGCCGCCTTGATCACCGCCCGTGCCAGCGGATGCTCCGAGGATGCCTCGGCGGCGGCGGCAATGGCGAGAAGTTCCTGCTCACTTACATCCACCGCTCTGATCTCGCGCACCGTTGGACGGCCTTCGGTGAGCGTACCCGTTTTGTCGAGGATGATTTGCGTCACCGTTCGGAAGCCCTGGAAGGCCTCGCCAGTCCGCATCAGAATGCCGCGCTCGGCAGCCTGACCAGCACCGCGTACGATGGAGAGCGGCGCTGAGATGCCGATGGCGCAGGGGTAACCCATCACCAGGACACTCAGACCAGCAAACACCGCACGTTCTACGTCCACAGAACCCGTGCCGAGCCAGGAGCCGATGAGCCAGCCAATGAAGGCAAGGGCGGCGATCAAAAGAACGGTCGGCGTGTAGACCCGCAGCACGCGATCAACGAGATGAAGAAGACCGGGCTTCAGTGCGCGTGCGTCCTCAACGTGACGGATCACTTGATGCAGGAAGCTGCCTTCTCCGATCGCCGTGATCCGCAGCAGGAGGGTGCCCGTGCTGTTGATCGAGCCGCCGATGACGGAATCGCCTGCGGTCTTCTCGATCGGGACGGCCTCGCCGGTCACCAATGATTGGTCAACGCCGGAATGACCGTCGACCACCGTACCATCTGCGGGGATGCGCTCGCCGGGGCGAATCCGCACAAGATCGCCGATCCTCACCTCATCAATCGGCAGTTCCAGTTCCTCGGTGCCGCGCACGACGCGCGCGGTCTCAGGTTGCAGGTCCAGCAGGCGCTTCACCGCCTGGGAACTTCGCGTCTTCACGATGAGTGAAAGCCACTCTGAGAAAATATGATAGGTGCCGACCATCACCGAAACGGCGAAGAAGGCCGCGGTGGGATAGCCGGGCCGATCGAGGACCAGCCCGATGACACCACCAGCTATACCTGCGAACGCGCCGATCTCGAGAAGCACGTGCTGATTAAGGATGCCACGGCGTAGCGCCTGAATGGCCATGTAGAGAATGTGCCGTCCCACTCCGAAGACAAGCATCAGAGCCAAGGCACCCGCAAGCCAAGGTGCCGCGTCCGTCAGATATCCCTGCAGATTGAGGTAAAGCAGGCTGAGTGCCATGACCGTTAGGCCCAACGCGGCGCCGATGGCGGTCCACAATCCGCTTGATCGCAACACCAGGAATACAAACCCTCCGAGACTGAGGCACACCATGGCCGGTAGAAATCCGATCCAGCCCACGGCTGGATCGGCAATGATGGGAATAGCTGCGACGCTGAGAACAACCGCGAGAACGAAACGCCGGGCTTCGCGCACCAGATCGTGCTCTTCCTCTTCAAAGGCCCTGAGCTTGCGGGGGTCGGAAATCGTGTAGCCGATGTCGCGCAACGTTTGGAGCAGATGTTCGGGGCGCGCGATTGTTGGATCATACTCAACCAGCGCCTGTTCATGCGTCAGGCTCACGGCCACCTTGTCGACGCCCGGCATTCGGCCAAGCGCTTTCTCGATGGTGCCGGTGCAAAGCGAGCAATGCAGACCTCCGATCCGGGCGCGAATCTTTCTGCGATTTGGTCGCGTCGACGGTTCCTCTGTCCAAAGCGCAAATGGGGAGGCGGTTGCCGTTGAAAGAGCCATCGGAGTCTCCGTGAGTGCGCGAGCACGCGCTGAATGGGAAAGCGAGACGGGGCCGTGACGACCATGCCTAATCGCGTGCTACGACCCGAAAGCCGGGCTTTTGAATCGTATCGACGAGGCGATCCTCCTTGACGGATTTGGGATCGTAGAGGATGCGTGCCGACCCCTCGTCGAACGACACCTCGGCCACTCGTACCCCAGGTTCCTTTTCCACGAGCTTCTTGATCGTGTTGGCGCAGGCGTCGCAGTTCATGCCTTCGATTTTGAATGTTGTCGTTTTCATCCGATGCTCCAATTTGAGATATCGCGGTATTGGAGCGATGCTAACCCCTGGAGTTACCTCCTAGGTCAAGTCGCTGAGTCTCGAATCTTTTCGCTAGGCCCGCCCTCCGTCCTTTGGGTCGCTGCGCTTGACCAAATGACGACCTTAAAAATTAAACGGCGGCCACATCTGGCAACTCGTCGGTCGACTTCTCCATTTGTGAGCTCTTGCAACGGCAGGCATCAGCCGCTTGGATCGGGCTACGCTGCAGCTCCATAGTCTTCAAACGGATCAAAGCGCTTGGCCGCGTCGATCTAGGTTTGCCGCTGCAGGCGTCGCAAGGCGGCCGGCGCTGCAGTTGGCTGGCCGATGACGCGCAAGCGAGGCGCTCTCGCGCCAAGCGGGCTTCGGATCATTTGCTCTTCGAGCTTCTCTCAGCGCGAACTCTTGCATAGCCCGTTTCGTAGGCGCCGGGCCGCATCTCGAAGAGTGCATCGATGATCGGACACTCCGGTACCAGATCCCGCGTGCACTGCGCTGCCATATCCGACATCACTCGTTCCAGGCGCCGAAGATCTTTAATTTTCTGACGAATATCGGCGAGATGCTGGACTGTGAGTTCGTGCACCTCTCGGCAACTGCAGGTATGGCCGTCGACAACAAGCAGCAGCCCCCGCAGTTCGTCGAGACTAAAGCCCAATTCCCGGCCGCGACGCACGAAATGCAATCGTCTCGCGTGCTCCAGCCGATAGACGCGGTAGCCGCTTGCGCTACGTACCGGCGACGGCATGATTCCGATCTTCTCATAGTAGCGGATCGTTTCGACGTTCACGCCGCTGCGTTCTGAGAGAACTCCAATCGAAAACCCATCAATCTGTTTGATCATCGACGTCACGCATTCGTGAGAGATTTCGCTTGACCCTGTAGTCGCTACAGACTCTAGGGTCACCATAGACCGATTGCGAGAGAATGCTCAATGGTGGTACGCGACGAGACCTCGGCCCTACCACCAGCGCCAAAGCGCTTGGACGGCGTTGCGTTGCTGTCGGTTGGCGGCATCGTGGCGGCACTCGGTGCCGCTACGTGCTGCGTGGTGCCGTTCGGTTTGTTTCTCGCTGGCGTTAGCGGGGCGTGGATCGGCAATCTGACCGCGCTCAAGCCATATCAGCCCCTGTTCGTCGGACTCGCGGTCGCTTGTCTTGGATGGGGCTATTATATCGTTTACCGCAATTCGAAAGCGAATGATTGCGTCGAAGGCTCCTACTGCGCCCGTCCATCGTCCAGCAGAAACGCGAAGATCGGGTTGTGGGTGGCGACGCTCTTGATCGTCATCGCCGTGGGCTTTCCTTACATCGCTCGTCTTTTCCTCGACACCTGAAAATAGGGAGATCATCCGTGAAGATTCTACCGCTCGTCGTACTGATTGCTGTCCTTGTGTCATCCGGAGCAGCAGTCGCCACCGAGCAAACCGTGACGCTCAACGTCGCCAACGCTACCTGTGAGCTTTGCGGTCCGATCGTGAAGCGCTCGCTCAGCAGCGTATCTGGCGTGCTTGATGTACAGATATCGGAGGCTGAGGGGGCTGTCATTGCAAAGGTGCGCTTCGAGGATAGTCGCACGGATGTTCCCGCGCTGATCACCGCGACCACCAATGCCGGCTATCCCTCGCACATCTTGCAGTAAGGCCGCATCAGAACGATCATCGGGATGGATTCTATCGAAGTAACAATTTCATTCCGTCTGCCACCGCAGATTCCTGCAGGCGATCTAAACATACGAAAGTCGAAGCGATGACCGACTCCCGCAACCCGAGTGCCAACAACGGCAATGGCCGGTACGACCTTATTGTCGTCGGCGCCGGCTCGGCCGGCTTCTCGGCCGCGATCACCGCTGCCGAGCAGGGCGCGCAGGTCGCGCTCGTCGGGCACGGCACGATCGGTGGCACCTGCGTCAATTTCGGTTGCGTACCCTCGAAAACGTTGATCCGGGCAACCGAGGCAGTGCATCACGCCAATATTGCATCGACCAGGTTCGACGGCATCGAAAGCGGCGCGCGCGTCACCGACTGGGCTGCGCAGGTCGCGCAGAAGGACGCGCTGGTCGCGAGCCTGCGTCAGGCGAAGTATGCCGACTTGCTCTCGGAATATAACAACGTTGCCTACCATGAAGGTCGGGCACGGCTCGTCGAGGGAGGCGTCGATGTGGGGGCGCGGCTTCTCGCGTCGGAGCGCATCATCATTGCAACTGGTGCACGTCCCGCGCTGCTTTCAATTCCAGGGATCGGCGAAGTGTCGCCGCTCGACAGCACGATGGCGCTTGCCCTGACAGAGCTGCCGCGCTCCTTGATCGTGATGGGCGGGGGCTACGTAGGGGCCGAACTTGCGCAGACCTTCGCTCGCGCCGGGGTCGCGGTGACACTGGTCTTCCGCAGTCGCCTTCTGCCAGAGGCCGAGCCGGAGATTGGGCAAGCGCTCGCGGACTATCTGACCGATGAGGGGGTCACGATCGTGAGAGGCGTGACCTACGATTTCGTCCGCAAGACCGATGACGGCGGCGTCGCGCTCGCGATCACTCGGAATGGCGGCCTCGAGGTATTGACCGCCGAGCAGATTCTTGTCGCTACGGGGCGCACCCCGAACACCCAAGGCCTGGGACTTTCCGAAGCAGGCGTCGCGCAGACATCGTCCGGCGCGGTCGTCATCGACGACCGTATGGGCACTTCGAAGGCAGGCGTCTATGCGGCTGGTGACGTGACGGGCAAGGACCAGTTCGTCTACATGGCGGCCTATGGCGCAAAGCTCGCGGCCAGGAACGCACTGAATGGCAACAGCCTGCGCTACGACAACACTGTCATGCCCGCAGTTGTCTTCACCGACCCTCAGGTCGCCAGCGTCGGGGTCACCGAAGCGCAAGCTCGTGCTGCCGGGCACGCCGTGCGTACCTCAGTGCTCTCGCTCGACAACGTGCCACGCGCGCTCGCGGCCCGCGACACTCGGGGTCTGATCAAGCTTGTCGCGGATGGGGCGACCCGCAAGCTTCTTGGGGCGCACATTCTTTCTCCGGAAGGAGCCGACAGCATCCAGACGGCGGCGCTTGCAATCCGCTGTGGGCTGTCGATCGACGATTTGGCAGAAATGATCTTTCCCTACCTGACAACCGTCGAGGGCTTGAAGCTTGCGGCGCAGACGTTCGACCGGGATGTGAAGAAACTCTCCTGCTGCGCTGGGTAATGGCGGGGATTGTGCCATCTTCACGTCGGTCCCCAGTCCTTACACTGCCTGATCGAGATTCAATCGCTTCGCGAGTTTTTTGGCCGCTTCTTTGCGCTCGCTGTAACGATCCGTGAGATATCCGGATACGCCGCGCGTCAACAGCGTGAACTTCATAAGCTCTTCCATGACGTCGACGATCCGGTCGTGGTAAGGCGACGGCTTCATGCGCCCGGTTTCTTCGAACTGTTCGTATGCCTTGGCGACCGACGACTGATTGGGAATCGTAATCATTCGCATCCATCGACCGAGAACGCGGAGTTGGTTGACGGCATTGAACGATTGAGAACCGCCGCACACCTGCATCACGGCCAGCGTTTTGCCTTGCGTCGGCCGCACCGCGCCGATTGACAACGGAATCCAGTCGATCTGCGCTTTCATGATCCCAGTCATCGCGCCGTGGCGTTCCGGACTGCACCAGACTTGACCTTCCGACCACGCCGACAATTCGCGAAGCTCCTGGACCTTCTCGTGGGTCGCAGGTGCGTCGTCCGGAAGAGGGAGGCCGGAGGGATCGAAAATCCTGGTTTCCGCACCGAACGCTTGAAGGAGACGGGCCGCTTCCACCGTAGCGAAACGGCTGAACGACCGTTCGCGCAGTGATCCGTACAGCAGAAGAATGCGCGGACGGTGCGTTGGCATTGGACGATGCAGCAATTCAGGATCGGGAAGGGCGAAAGCTTCGTCATTGACGTTTGGCAAATCTTGCATCTCAGTCCGCATTTATGATCTCACCGTCTTCCTTCACGAACCGTCCGATATGAGGATTCGAAAGAATGGACAGCACTTCTTCGGACGGGCGACAGAGCTTGACGCCCTTGTGCGTCACGACGACAGGGCGGTTAATCAGAATGGGATGCGCAATCATGAAGTCGATCAGTTCGTCGTCGGTCCACTTGGGATCGGCCAGTTCGAGAGCGTCGTAGGGCGTACCCTTTTGGCGAAGCAGGTCACGAGGGGAGATACCCATTCGGGTCATCAACTCGATCAGATTTTCGCGCGACGGCGGTTGCTTCAGGTATTCAATGATTTCCGGCTCGACGCCGCTTTGACGGATCATCGCCAAAGTATTGCGGGACGTTCCGCAATCTGGATTGTGATAGATAGTGACGCTCATGAGTGAATCTCAACGCTTTTGGCTTTGTCCGGATCGCGGGATTCATACCAGCCGCGAGACATCTGCACGATCTTCACGACCGAGAGCATCACGGGCACTTCGACGAGGACGCCGACGACCGTCGCCAGTGCCGCTCCGGAATTGACGCCGAATAGGCTGATGGCCGCCGCCACGGCGAGTTCGAAGAAGTTGCTGGCGCCGATCAGCGCAGCGGGCGCGGCCACGCACCAGGCCACTCCGAAACGGCGACTGAGCCAATAGGCGAGGCCTGCATTGAAGTAGACCTGGATCAGGATCGGGACCGCGAGAATGGCGATGACGGCGGGCTGTGCGACGATCTGCTCGCCCTGGAAGGCAAACAGGAGGATCAAGGTGGCGAGGAGGGCGATCAGGGACAGCGGCTGAAGTCGGCTCAGGGCCCGGGTGAATGCGGCCGAGCCGATGTTGAGCAGGGCCCGCCGCCACACCTGCGCAATGATGACCGGTGCGACGATGTAAAGCGCGACGGACAGCAACAGCGTTTCCCATGGCACCGTAATCGACGCCACACCGAGGAGCAACCCGACCAGCGGCGCGAACAGGAACACCATCAGGACGTCATTGAGGGCGACCTGGCCAAGGGTGTAGTGAGGTTCGCCGCCAACGAGGTTGGACCAGACGAAAACCATCGCGGTGCAGGGTGCCGCCGCCAGCAAGATGAGTCCGGCGATATAGGACTGAATTTGGTCGGCCGGGAGCATCGGCGCGAATACATGGCCGATCAACAGCGTCCCGAGCAGCGCCATCGAGAAGGGTTTGACCGCCCAGTTGATGAAGAGTGTCACGCCAACCCCGCGGGCATGCTCTGTGACTTTCCGCATGGCGGTGAAGTCGATCTTCAAGAGCATCGGGATGATCATCAGCCAGATCAGAACTGCGATCGGCAGGTTGACCTTCGCGATTTCCGCGCCTGAAACCGCGACAAAGAAACCTGGCATCAGATGGCCGAGACTGATCCCGACCACGATGCAGAGCACAACCCATAGAGACAGATATCGTTCGAATGCGCTCATGTCATGCCACGCGCGGTCGGCCCAACGTCGAGCCCTCTGAATTTCCGATGTCGCGAAGCTTGGTGCCTAGCGCCATCGCATCGATCGAGCCGAGCGGCAGGGCGAGGAATGGCGCAATGCGGTTTTGCATGTAGCGAAAGGCGGAAACGAAGGCGGCCTCCTTCTGGAGGTCGGTGCCTTCGACGGCCGCGGGATCTTCGATGCCCCAGTGCGCGGTCATTGGCTGTTCCGGCCAGACAGGGCAACTCTCCCCCGCTGCGCTGTCGCAAACCGTAAAGACGAAGTCCATGACGGGTGCATCTGGAGTGGCGAATTCTTGCCAACTCTTCGAACGCAAACCGCCGGTAGGATAGTCGAGGCTCGACAGCACACGCAATGCAATCGGATTGACCTCTCCTTTGGGCTGACTGCCCGCCGAGAAGGCGTGGAAACGGCTATCGCCGTCCTTGCGCAGGATGGATTCGGCCAGAATTGAGCGTGCGGAATTCCCCGTACATAGGAACAGGACGTTGTAGATGCGGTCAGGCACGGGATTTCTCCTTCTTCCTCGGAGGCGGACAGCAAGGGACGAGGCTTTCGAAAATAGGAGCGCAAATTTCCTGACGGCCGCCGCAACAGTCCTGCAGCAGGAAGACGGTGATTGCCTGAAAGGTGGTTAGGTTTGCCCGATACACGATCGAACGGCTGTGCCGCTCGGATGTCACCAGATCGGCTCGCGTCAGCACGGAAAGGTGGGCCGAGAGCGTATTCTGCGGCACCTCCAGCAATCGCGCGAGATCGCCGGCGGCCAATCCATCGGGTTCATGTTGTATCAGGACCCGGAAGGCCTGGAGGCGGGTTTGCTGCGCGAGGGCGCCCAGCGCGAGGATGGCTTGTTCGTTTTCCATATATCCAGATGTATGGAAATACAGAGATTTGTCAATCCGTTTCAGAGAAATCGCGGGTATCGGCGGTGGTTTCCCTCATCGTGCCGGGCTTGATGTTCGCGACCAGCATGCCGCTTATGTATGCAATCGGCACTTCGCTCGTCGCCGTCACCGCCTTCGGCGCAGCCACGGCGGCAAGCTACGCGGCTTCCGGACTGATCGACTGGAGGATCGCGGCACTTTTCATCCTCGGCGGCGTTGTGGGAGGAGCAATTGGTGTTGCGCTTTGCCGCGTGCTGGCGTGGCGAAAACGCGTGTTCGCCTTTCTCTTCGCAAGCGTTGTTCTGAGTGTCGGCGTTTACGTGGTGGCACGCAGCATCATCGCACTCGCGTGAGTCCGGTCTGGCAAAGGAGAAAAGCAGATGATGAACGACATGATGGGCGTTGGGATGTGGGGCATGGGGTTCGTGTGGCTCCTTATCCTGGTCCTCGTGGTCCTCGGGATTGTGGCTCTCACCAAATACATCCGGCGATGACGCTTCAGGCCCGCTTAGCCTCTCACATAGGAGAATGGGACAATGAGCTACTACTTCGCGCAAACACTCCAGTCATCCTTCGATGACGCAGTCGCCAACACCACTACTGCACTGGAGGAGGGCTTCGGCATCATCACCGATGATCGACGTGAAAGCGCTCAAGCGCAAGCTCGACGTCGATTTCCGCCGCTACAAAACCCTTGGGGCGTGCAATCCGAAGCTGGCAGACGAGGCGCTGAAGCTGGAGGACAAGGTTGGTACGATGTTCAGGAGTCGGGGTCGACGCCGCGACGGGCAGGTGCTCGAAAACGAGATCGAAGGGCCTCTTCCGGATTGACGCCAGTCCGGGATGCGGCATCCCGATGCTGACCAAGCCGATCGCGTCCGAGGCGGGTTTCGATTTTGAAAGGCAGCGTATTGCCTCCGCAGGAGTGCAGGGACAAATGATAAAATCTCTTTAAAATCAGTTTCCGTGGTTGGTCGGCGTCAAGTTTACCAACTGATTTGCGTAACGTAATAGTATTCTCAAATTCGATCTGCTATTTCTGAATCATGGAACGCCGACCGCTCCAGGGTTTGTCGAAGCTGAAAGCGCCCTACCTTCGTAGGGCGACGCTGCTTTTGCTTGCCCTGATGTATCTATTCGTCGGCTTGGGCAATGTCGCTTTTTGCACCGAGGAAACGGTCGCCGCGACTGTTTTCTCGCAAGTTGGCACCGTAACCGGCACTGCGTCGGATGAGGGCGATTCCACGAAAGCGCCCATTCTTGCAGAGCATTGCCCTGTTTGTACACCGGTCGTGATGCCGACGTCCATGCCCCTGGCCTCGCCAATGGAGCATCCGGTCAAGATCGCCTTCGTCGCGCCTCAACGCTTGCTTGAGGACCCTCCCAAGCTCGACACGCCGCCCCCCAAGCACCTGACCTGAAGACCGCCATCACGCGCGCCAGGCCGCGCGTCGTCTTTACGCGTTTCAGGTTGATTTCATGCATCGATTCAATGGGGCAGTGCGCGTTGCGTGCGCATGGCTTATCCTCACAATTCCAGCGATTGCTGCGGAACGGTCGCGACCGATCTCATTGCCGCAAGCCTTACAGCGCGCGTTGGCTGCAAACCCGCGCCTCACCGCCGCCGAGCGGGACGTCGGCATCGCCGGCGGGTTGCGGATTCAGTCAGGCGCGTTGCCAAATCCTGAAGCCTCGTTCGAATTGGACAACGCGCTGGGATCTGGGCCCTACAGGGGAACGCGTTCCGCGGAAACTAATCTGCAACTCAGTCAGCTAGTCGAACTCGGCGGCAAGCGCGAAGCCCGCATTGCCGCAGGCCAGGCCGGTGTCGGTTCCGCGGTCTGGCAGCGGCGGGCGACACGGCTGGAGGTGCTGTCCGAGACCGCGATCGCCTTCATTACCGTCATCAGCGCGCAACGCCGGATCGAAATCTTCGACGAACAGATTGCGAGCTTCGATCAATTGATACCGCAATTGCAGAAGCGCGTGGAGGAAGGCGCGTCGTCGCCCGCGGAAACCGAGCGCGCCCAGGTGGCCGCCGACCTGTTCCGGGTCGAGCGGGAGCGCGCCAAGACGCAATTGGCGACCGCCCGGCGGGATCTCGCTATTCTAATGGGCGAAAGTATTCCCCATTTCGGCAAAGCGATTGGTCGGCTGGCCCTTGTCGGGCAGCCCCCATCGTTCCAGTCGGTCCTCAAGGCGATCGAAGCCAATCCGCAGTTGATGCGCTGGACCGCCGTGACCGCGCAGCGCAATGCCGAGTTGCTGATCGCGCGTTTGAAAATCATTCCGGACGTCCGCCTGTCTGCGGGATGGCGTCACTTCCAGGACACCAACGACAACGCGGTACGGCTGGGAATATCGATTCCGTTACCCGTGTTCGACCAGAACAGGGGCAACGTCATCGCGGCTCAGGAAACCCTCGCCAAGACCGCAGCCGAACGTTCGATCAACAAACTGGTTCTCATCAGCATCGCCGGACGAGCCTACGATTCGATCAACGGGGCACTGGCGGAAATTAAACTGTTGCGCTCCTCGGTCATTCCGAAAGCCCGTAGCGCCGCCGCAACCATCCAGAGCGGCTATGCCCAGGGCCGCTTCACCCTGCTTGAATTACTCGACGTCAAGGGCTCGGTCCTTCAGGCCCTGGTGCGCGAGCAGGAAGCCCTGCAAAACTTCCATATCGCTGTCGCGACCATCGAAGGTCTCGTCGGCAATCCGTTTTCGCTTACCCATCAGAGTTCAAGATGATCAAGGCATTCGCCCGCTATTTCGTATTTCTCCTGGTCGCCGCCGGACTGGTCTATGGCGGCTACCGGCTGTTGAAGCCCGCCACGTCGACGCCGACGCCAACCGAAGCCTCGGAAAGCGAGCACTCCGACAGCGTGGCTCTCAGCGACGCCAAAGTTGAGGCGTCGGGCATTGAGCTTGCCAAGGCGTCGTCTGGCGTGTTGCGCAACAGCATGTTCTTGAACGGAATCGTGCAACCCAACCAGGAATTGCTGGTGCAGGTGACGCCGCGGTTTGCCGGGATCGTCCGCGATGTTCGCAAGCGCATCGGCGACAAGGTCCAGAAGGGCGACATTCTCGCGATCATCGAGAGCAATCAGAGCTTGACGCCTTACGAATTGAAGGCGTCGCTGGCTGGAACTGTGATCGATCGCCAGATCACGCTGGGTGAATACGCCTCCGAGCAGAAGCCAGCGTTCGTCGTTGCGGACCTGTCGACGGTGTGGGTCGATTTTTCGGTGTATCGGCGTGACCTGAACCGGGTCAGCGTCGGCGACGAAGTGCTGATCGACCCCGCCGATGGCGGGACGCCAATCGGCGCCAAGATTTCCTATCTGTCGCCGGTCGGTAGCAGCGACACCCAGAGCGCCATCGCCCGGGCCGTGGTCCCGAACACCGGACAGCGGTTGCGTCCGGGCCTGTTCGTCACCGGGCGGTTGACGCTGTCGGCAAAGAAGGTCGGCGTCGCGGTGAAATCGTCGGCGCTTCAGACTGTCGAGAACCGCACGGTGGTGTTCGTGCGCAACGGCGACAAGTTCGAGGCGCGCGACGTCGAAGTCGGCCAACGCGATCCGCAACTCGTCGAGATCACCTTCGGCGTCCTTGAGGGCGACGTCTACGCGGCACAGAACAGTTTCATCGTGAAGGCGGAAATGACCAAGGGAGCGGGCGGCGATGAGCACTGACAATGGAATGATTTTGATCACCGCGTTGATCAGGCCTCATATGGAAGGTCACGTCGTCCGCGCGCTTCACGATCTGGCGGATTTTCCAGGCTTCACCTTCGATGAGGTTCGCGGCCAGGGCCGCGGGCGGGGACAAGGCGGGACCTACGTCGCGAGCGACGAGGACATCACCTATCACCAGTGCCTCGAATTGAGATTGGTGTGCCGGACGGATCAGGCCGACGGGATTTGCCGCCGGATCGAAGCGGCGGCTTGGACAGGACGAAAGGGCGACGGCGTGGTCTACACGATGCCGGTCAACACCTTCGCCCGGATCAGGGAAGCGGGAGCAAAGGAGCACCGCAATGATTGATGCGATCCTTTCATTTTCCATTCGGCAGCGGTGGCTGGTGATGATCGGCGTGTTGCTGATGGCCGCGTTCGGCGCATGGAATTTCACTCGCCTGCCGATAGATGCCGTTCCGGATATCACTAACGTTCAGGTCCAGATCAACAGTAGCGCGCCCGGCTATTCGCCGCTCGAAGTCGAACAGCGAATCACGTTTCCGATCGAGACCGCCATGGGGGGCCTACCGCATCTCGAGAGTACGCGCTCGCAGTCCCGCTACGGCCTGAGCCAGGTGACCGTCATCTTCAAGGACGGCACGGATATCTATTTCGCACGCCAACTGGTCAACGAACGAATTCAACAGGTCAAGGACCAGCTTCCCACAGGCGTCGAAACCGGGATGGGGCCGATCTCGACCGGTCTTGGAGAGATCTATCTGTTCACGGTGGAAGCCAAGCCCGGCGCGCGCAAGGCCGGGGGCGGAGAGTATACCCCGAGCGACCTGAGGACCATCCAGGACTGGATCATCAAACCGCAATTGCGCAACGTGCCGGGCGTCATCGAAGTCAACACCATCGGTGGTTTCGAACGGCAGTTCCAGGTGCTGCCGGATCCGGCGCAGTTGATGGCCTACAAGCTCAACTTTCGTGACGTAATGACGGCGCTGGCCGCGAACAACGCCAACGTCGGCGCCGGCTACATCGAACGCAACGGCGAGCAGTACCTGGTCCGGACGCCCGGTCAAGTGGCTAACGTCGAGGAAATCAAGGAGATCGTCATCGGGTCGCATAACGGTGTGCCCATCCGAATCTCCGACGTCGCGGAAGTTACCGAAGGCAAGGATCTGCGGACGGGCGCGGCAACCATCAACGGCAAGGAAACCGTGCTCGGCACCGCCATGCTGCTGATCGGCGAGAACAGCCGCGCCGTGGCGCAAAGCGTGGCCGCCAAGCTCAAGGAGATCGGCAAGTCATTGCCGGACGGCGTGATTGCGCACACGGTCTACGACCGCACGCACCTGGTCGAGGCGACGGTCGCGACCGTCGAAAAGAACCTCGTGGAAGGCGCCCTGCTGGTGATCGTGATCCTGTTCCTGATCCTCGGGAACTTCAAAGCGGCAATTGCCACGGCCTGCGTCATACCGCTCGCCATGCTGTTCACCATTACGGGCATGGTGGAGAACAAGGTCAGCGCCAATCTGATGAGTCTTGGCGCGATCGATTTCGGCATCATCATTGATGGCGCCGTCATCATCGTCGAGAACTGCTTGAGGCTGCTCGCAGCGGAGCAACACCGCTTGGGTCGTCTGCTCAGTCGCGAAGAGCGTTTCGAAACCATTCTCGCGGGCTCGCGCGAAGTCATCGGCCCCAGCCTGTTCGGAACGCTGATCATTGCCGTGGTCTATCTGCCGATCCTGACCCTCACCGGCGTGGAAGGAAAGATGTTCACGCCGATGGCGCTGACCGTGCTGATGGCGCTGACCGGCGCTGCCATCCTGTCGATGACGTTCGTGCCCGCTGCCGTGGCGCTGTTGGTGACGGGCAAGATATCGGAGCACGAGAACTGGTTCATGCGCGGCGCGCGCCACCTCTATACGCCGCTGCTCAACGCGTCGATCCGCAACCGCTTCGGCGTCGCGGCGATCGCGGCATTGTTCGTGATGGTCTGCGGCATCGGAGCCACGCGCATGGGCTTTGAATTCATTCCGAGTCTCGACGAGGGCGACGTGGCGCTCCAGGCCATCCGGATTCCGGGAACGAGCCTGACGCAATCGCTTGAAATGGAAGCAATGCTCGAAAAGCGCTTGCTCAAGATCCCGGAGGTCAAGGAGGTGTTCGCGCGAACCGGAACGGCGGAAGTCGCGACCGACCTCATGCCGCCTTCGACCTCGGACGGGTATGTCATGCTGAAGCCACGGAAGGAATGGCCCGACCCGGAAAAATCGAAGGCGGTCGTGGTTTCGGAAATCCAGGAGGCGGCCGAGGAAATTCCCGGCAACGTTTACGAAATATCGCAGCCCATCGAGCAGCGTTTCAACGAGTTGATCTCGGGTGTCCGCAGCGACGTCGGCGTCAAGATTTTCGGAGACGATCTCGACCTGCTCGTCCAATCCGCCGCCAAGGTGCAGGCCGTGTTGCAGAACGTTCAGGGCGCTGCTGACGTCAAGACCGAGCAGGCGTCCGGGTTGCCGGTGCTGACGGTCAAGCTTAACCGCCAGGCGTTGTCGCGCTACGGCATCAGCGTCGGCGACGTCCAGAACCTCGTCGAGATTGCGGTCGGCGGCAAGAAGTCAGGCCAGGTCTTCGAGGGCGACCGCCGGTTCGACATCGTGGTCCGGCTCCCGGAACATCTGCGCCTGGACATCGAGGCGATCAAGGCGCTCCCGGTGCCGCTGCCACCGCTCGACAATCAAACCAAGGCCACGCCTGCGGTATGGAACAACTCTGCGCTCGCCCAGATCCGGTACGTGCCGCTTTCTGAACTCGCGCAAATCGATGTGGCACCCGGGCCGAACCAGATCAGCCGCGAGCAGGGTAAACGTCGCATCGTCGTCACTGCCAACGTGCGCGGGCGCGATCTCGGTTCGTTCGTCGCCGACGCGGAGCAGCAAATCGAGGCCAAGGTCAAGCTGCCGGCCGGCTACTGGATCGGATGGGGTGGCCAGTTCGAACAACTGGTTTCGGCGACGCAGCGGCTGACTATCGTGGTGCCGATCGCGCTGCTACTGATCTTCCTCCTGCTGTTCATGAGCTTGGGCTCGATGGCAGACGCTCTGCTGGTGTTTAGCGGGGTCCCGCTGGCCCTCACCGGTGGCATCATTGCGTTGCTGTTGCGCGGCATTCCACTGTCGATCAGCGCCGGAATCGGTTTCATCGCACTGTCCGGCGTCGCGGTGCTCAACGGCCTCGTCATCATCACGTTCATAGAGCGCCTCCGCAGGGAAGGACACGCCCTTGTGGATGCGGTGCGTGAGGGCGCGCTGACCCGGCTGCGGCCCGTCCTGATGACTGCGCTTGTCGCTTCCCTCGGGTTCGTGCCGATGGCGATCGCGACAGGCGCCGGAGCGGAGGTGCAGCGGCCGCTGGCTACGGTCGTCATCGGAGGAATCATCTCGTCAACCATTCTTACGCTGCTTGTGCTGCCCGCTCTCTATGTCCTGTTCCGGCGCGAGGACCTTGAGAACGGTGAATTGAAAACGTCGGAACCGAACGGAGTGAAATCATGAAATACGTTCTCCTGCTTATCGCCGCTTTGACGTTCGCCGCCCCGGCTTCGGCCGAAGAATACGAAAAAGGACCAAACGGCGGCCTCATGCTCGACGTCGCCGGCATCGACGCTGAGCTTCTTACCGCCGGGACTACCGTCACCATCAACGTCTTCGTCCCAAACACCCCAAAGCCGGTATCTACAAAGGGCTTTACTGCAGCAGTGCTCATCGCGGGCGGCAGCGGACGGGAGACGGTCACGCTCTCTCCTCAGGGCGAGAATTCCCTCAAGGGTGACGCGAAGGCAGCGATACCGGCGGGTGCCACGATCACTTTGACCATCAAGACCGCGGAAGGAAAATCCGGACAGGCAAAATTTAAGAAGTAGAGCGGACGGTGAGTACGGTTCCGATGTGGAGCGCACAGGAAACTTCAGGCTGCGACGGCCGCCACGCGACCGTCGCAGCCCATGGTGTCGATCGGAAGGTTCGACGTCCGATCCTGTGCTTCATATTGACGGCGTTTGCATTGATGACATCCTCCACGGCGGACCTGAGGGCAGAAGGGCGAACTGCCAAGATCGTCGGCCTGGGCGCCTCGACCTGCAAGCAGTTCAACGGCGACGTCGTATCCAATCCCATGGTGCGGAGGGAATATCTAGCTTGGGCCCAAGGCTTCATGAGCGGAATCATATTGAGCAGGCCGCCGGGCGTGGATGAAGGCCTCGATCTCAATCCGGCGACCTTCGACCTGATCACTCAATTGCGGTTCCTCGAAGATCTCTGCGCGCGAAACGAGGCGCTCGATTTTTCCGAGGCTGTCGAGGCGCTCTACAAGCGGCTCAGACGGGAGGGCAAGACGTGAACGCACGCTACGCTGCACCCTCGACCTCGCGCTCCGGAAGCCCCAACCATGACTGAAACCGCTATGCTCGCCAAAGTCCGTCTACGCGTGGAGGGCATGGACTGCACCTCTTGCGCAACAAAGATTGAAAATGCCCTGCACCGCATGCGCGGTGTCAGCGATGTGATCGTGTCCGTGTCGGCGGGGACGGTGACGGTCGTCACCGACGACGACGAAGACCTAATCCGAAATCAGATCGTGAAACTCGGATACAGGGTTACAGGCAGTGAATTTGTCGAGAATACATCCGCCCGAGCAACGGGTGGCGGAACGTCGCTGGAACCCCGTCCGGAAAGTCGTGAGCCCGCTGGCGACGGCCAAGCTTGGTGGCAAACAAGGAAAGGGAAGCTCACCATCGGGTCGGGGTTGGCGCTGGCGACGGCCTTCATAATCGGCAAAACCGCTCCGGCGACCGAGCACTGGGCGTTTCTGCTGGCGATGCTGGTAGGTCTCGTTCCCATCGGACGTCGTGCAGTCGCCGCCGCGGGCGCCGGGACGCCGTTCTCGATCGAGATGCTGATGTCGATCGCCGCGGTGGGCGCGGTCATCATCGGAGCGACCGAAGAGGCAGCAACCGTCGTTTTCCTGTTTCTGATCGGGGAACTGCTCGAGGGCGTTGCCGCGAGCCGTGCCCGTGCCAGTATCCAGGACCTCACCAAGCTCGTTCCGAAGACGGCCCGCCTCGAAGAAAACGGCCAAATCCGTGAGGTCCAGGCCGACACCCTGGAAGTGGGTGCGACGATCCAGATAAGGCCCGGCGACCGGGTTCCCGGCGACGGTGTCATCCTGTCCGGAGAAAGCGCGATCGACGAAGCGCCGGTCACGGGAGAAAGCACGCCGGTCCGGAAGCGACCGGATGCGACCGTGTTTGCCGGCACCGTCAACGGCGACGGCCTGCTGCGCGTGCGGGTGACTGCCGCAGCCGCGGACAACACGATCGCGCGCGTGGTGCGCCTCGTCGAGGAGGCGCAGGAGTCGAAGGCGCCGACGGAGCGTTTCATCGACCGGTTTTCCCGCTTCTATACGCCGGGGGTGGTTGCGGCCGCCGCGTTGGTCGCGGTCGTTCCTCCTTTAGTGTTTGGAGGGGAATGGAGCGGGTGGATCTACAAGGGTCTGGCCATTCTGCTGATCGGGTGTCCTTGCGCCCTGGTCATCTCCACCCCCGCTGCAATCGCCGCCGCCCTGTCTGCCGGCGCCCGCCGGGGATTGCTGCTGAAGGGTGGCGCAGTTCTCGAACAGATCGGCAAGATCACCGTGGCCTGTTTCGACAAGACTGGCACGCTCACCTCCGGCAAGCCCCAGGTCACGGACATCATCGGCTTCGCGCGCAGCGAGGCTGATGTACTGCGCTTCGCTGCGGCGCTCGAGTCGGGGTCGAGTCACCCCCTTGCTACCGCAATCCTGACCCGGGCGGCAGTAAAGCAGATCTCGCTTCCGCCGACCTCCGACTCGAAGGCGATCGGCGGAAAAGGGATACGTGCGACCGTGGAAGGAGCGGAAGTATTCCTGGGATCGCCCAAGGCCGTCGCGGAATTCTGTCCTCTAACAACCGAGCAGGAGACGCAGATCGCAGCCCTGAACGACGAAGGCAAAACCGTTTCGCTCGTCGCGCTCGACGGGAAAATTGCGGGTGCGATCGCGATGCGCGACGAACCCCGTCCAGACGCGAAAAGCGGGCTCAAGCTTTTGACGGACGCGGGGATCCGGACTGTGATGCTGACCGGCGACAATCGGCGCACCGCGAACGCGATCGGCAAGCAATTGAGCATCGATATCGAAGCGGAACTGCTGCCTGAGGACAAGCAGCGGATCGTCGGCCAGTTTCAAAAGGCGGGCTGGTCGGTCGCAAAGATCGGCGACGGCATCAACGATGCGCCGGCACTCGCAGCAGCCGATGTGGGTATCGCTATGGGCGGAGGGACGGACGTCGCGCTCGAAACGGCCGACGCCGCCGTACTGCACGGGCGGGTCGCCGACGTTGCCGCAATGGTCGACTTGTCGAAGCGGACGATGATCAACATCCGGCAGAACATCGCGGTCGCTCTCGGGCTCAAGGCCGTCTTTCTTGTCACCACCGTCGTCGGATTGACGGGGTTATGGCCGGCCATCCTCGCAGACACCGGAGCGACGGTTCTGGTGACGATGAACGCCTTGCGTTTGCTCCGCTTGCCCACGACCGAGCCGTTCCAGTCTTGAGGAAGAAGAATTGAATGCTTTCCTGAGTGCCCCAACCCTGAGAGTGACGCGATGTTTCAAGCATTGAGCCGACTGTCCATCACGGAGGCGGCGCGTCATGCGGTGACTCAACTTGCGGTCATCGCTCTCACGCTCGGACTGACAACAGGTGGCGCCTTCGCAGCGGCAGGCGATGCCGGTGGTACTACCAGGTTCGATCTCGCGCTGCTTGTCCGGATCGCCGTTGCTGTCGCGCTGGCTTTCCCCATCGGATGGGAACGCGAGTTTCGCGGTTCGGAGGCCGGCGACCGTACCTTCATGCTCGTCAGCCTGGGAGCGGCCGCGTTCACGGCCGTTGGCGTCGAGAACTTTCCGGCGACCGCGGAGAAGATAATGGCGGGCGTCGTCACCGGTGTGGGTTTCCTCGGCGGAGGGATGATCCTCAAGGACGGCGGCAACGTTCGCGGCTTGACCACGGCAGCGGCCATTTGGGCAACGTCGGCGGTTGGCATGCTCGCAGGGATTGGCGAACTCCTCATTGCCGGACTAGTGACCGTCTTGGTCATCCTAATCCTGGAACTGCAATTCCTTCCTTTGATCGGTCGGCTCGATGCGCGGCGCTGGCGACCGAAGGAAGCTAAGCGGGAAGGGAATGGGCATGAGTTTTGACAGAAGTCACTGAATCCGAACGGGATAGCAATGAAGCGCTTTTTGGTCCTCATCGCGATCGCGGCATGTGCCGCTCTACCCGCCTTGGCTTTGCGAGCAGCGAATTGGCGTCTCGGACCGGTCGTTGACACTGCAATCTTCGGCGTTGCGATCCTCGCTGCCGGATTTCTTCTGTCGTGGGGTGCGGAAGCGGCCGAGCGGCACATCGCGCAGGGCCTGATCCTTGCGGCCGTCGCCTTGATAACGGTCCTTCCAGAATATGCGGTGGATATGTACTACGCTTTTCAGGCGGGCCAGGCCGGCCCGGAGTCGCCGTACGTCCACTATGCTGCGGCCAACATGACCGGCGCGAATAGGCTGCTTGTCGGCGTCGCATGGCCGCTTCTGGCACTGCTGCACTGGCTCAAGGATCGGCATCGCGCCATCGAACTGACAAACGACAACGCAATCGAAGTCTCGTTCCTTTTGCTCGCCAGCCTCTACGCGTTTGTCATTTTGTTCAAAGGCAGCATTACCCTTTTCGATTTCACGATGTTGGTGGCAATCTATGGAGGATATGTCTGGCGCGTCCGCAACGTTCGCAAAAGCGAGAACCCGGACGGAGAGGACGAACCCGGACCTGCCGCGGCGCTCAATGAATTGCCGCTCCGGACGCAGTGGATAGTTATGGCAGGCCTCGGGCTGGCCGCCTGCGGAATTATTCTCTGGAGCGCCGAGCCTTTCGCGGAAGCCTTGATCGAAGCGGGCCGCGCCTTCGGCATCAACGAATTCCTTCTCATCCAGTGGTTGGCGCCGCTCGCCAGCGAAGCACCCGCCGTATCTATCGCCGTCCTGTTTGTTCTAAAGGGGCGGGCCGCGGGCGGACTCATCACCATGATCAGCGACAAGATCAATCAGTGGACGCTCTTGGTCGGCATGCTACCGCTGGCGATGACCGTCGGCGCCCGCGGTGCGACAGCACTGCCGTTGGACGCGCGACAAATTGAGGAGTTTTTTCTGACTGCCTCTCAATCCCTGTTCGGGGTCGCACTGCTCATGCGGCTGCGTTTCAGTCTTCTGTCGGCGACCGCACTTGCGCTGCTGTTTTTGATTCAGGTGAGCTTGGCCTACTACTTCAGGAACGAGGAAATACGCACGATAGCCACTCTGTCGGGCTTAGCCTGGGTCTATCTGGCGCTTGCTTCGGTGCTCTTCATATGGAACGGCCGTCGATTACTAGAAATAATTCGCTTCACTCTTGGGTCGTCAACCGCGGCTGCAAATCCCAAGACATCGAATCCGGCTCGGGGTGAACGCTGATCCCTTGGAACCAGGCGTCAGAAAGCTCGAGGCAAGCATTTGCTCTAAACGTTCTAAAAAATCGTGCGGCAAGACGGACAATGACCGATGGAGGAATCCTATCGGCGTGGACCGTCAGGTGGATCCTATAACTAGCTTCGGTGCAGATAGTCTGGAGTCGGCGCTGCGCGACAACTGGGTTTCACGGACATCAATCTCTTCACTCGATCAAAAAAAGGAGATCAAAATGGGGTTCGATCAATATCACGAACCGCCGGAAGAACTTTCGCAGGAAATGCGCACATTCGCTCGGATGATCACGTCGCTCATAGAGGAGGCCGAAGCTATTGGCTGGTACGAACAGCGGATGTCGCTCGAAAAGGACAAGGAGGCGAAAGCCATCATGGCGAATGCACAAAAGGAAGAATTCAAGCACTTCGGGATGAACCTCGAATTCCTCCTGCGCCGCAACAAGGACTGGCGGACCGAACTTCAGAGCATCCTCTTCACGACGGGGGACATCGTGAAACAGGGAGAGGCGGCCGAAAAGAAAGTCGATTAGGCATGTCCCGGTGGGAGGCCCTCATGGAAGACAAGCGAAAACTGCGGCGAACGCGCGTTTTGAAGGCCGGAATGATCTCGTTCGGCGGCGCGGCCATCGATTGCACCGTCCGAAACCTGACGGCCTCCGGCGCACTGCTCGAAGTGGAGAGTCCGCTCGGCATTCCGCACCATTTCATCCTGGTAATCCCTTCGGAAGATATCTCGCGATCCTGTCGACTCATCTGGGCCTCCGAACGCCGCATCGGGGGCCGCTTCGATCGAACCGACGACGGCGCACCGAAGCAAAAAAGGAGGATCGTTCCGTGAAAGCGCCTCGACGAATTTCGCTGGCGGGTGCGCTGCTGCTGCTCGGCTCGCTGCTGACATGCGGGCAGTCGACCGCTCGCGGCAGCTTCGCCACTGAGAACCCGTGGGCATCCGAGCATATTGAGGGACTTCCGGCCGATATACGACGGGGGATTTTCGCGCGCGAAAGCGCGTGCGGCAGCGCGGCGGCTGCGGGGCATTACTTCTCGGTCTCGATCGAGGCGGGAGGCCTACGCTTCGTATCGCTGCACTTTGAAGACTTTGCCTGCGCGAACCGCGCCGCCGTTTGCAATGGCGGCGGGTGTCTGCACGAAGTGTACCTGGAATCACGTGGCCGACACCGGCTCGTCTTCAGCGTGCGCGCGCGCGATCTGAGGATGTTCGAGGACGGCGGGGCCGTCGGTCTGATGGTGACCGGAGGGAAGTCGGACCGTTTCTTTCGATGGGACGGACATCGTTTCGTTGCGGCCATCGGGAAGGGATCGCGGCAACTGCCATTGCCGATCATCGGACATCCTCATTCGGGCGGGCAGGACGTCGTCGCGACGGGCGAAGGCTTCGTGAGTCGGATCGAGCTTCTTCGTGCTGCTGGTCGAACTCGAAACGAAACTGCGCGATGCGATCGGCTCGAACACCGTACGTGGACGCCAGCACCATCGCACGTCAAAGCAGGTCGTCGCTTTCAGCCAGGATGAAATGCTGCCGGCGTCGTTCACGACCCTGCAGACTCAATTTCGAAAACACCGGACTCATTATTGATGGGACCGGCCTCAAAATCACTCAAACGGCACAAAAAATTCGAACTACCGAACGAGCCAAATGTTCCATAAGATGTCTTATGCGAATCCATTTTCATTATGTATCTCAGCTATGTGGCATACCTATTTTCCATAATGATGGGTTTCCATGTTTTCCCAAAAGCCGCGAGAGCGATCCTGCGCTTCACGACGAATATCATGGTCGCCATGCCTGCATCGCTTAATTGGGGGCGTCACCCTTTCTTTCTAATTCGCTATGTCGGAGTTGCCACAAGCCGCCGTGCAACCAGATGGCTGGCAATGTCGAACGTTAGGTCCAGTTAAATGGCTCCTTGGGTCTTGCCTTGCGGCGCACCATTTCTCTGGAATCATCCCGTCCTCATCCTCCCCATAAATCCCGCAAGGCCGGGAGCGGTTGTCCGCCACACGAGAGGTCTGACGCTAGCGTGAGCGCCACAAAGCACGTATCAATTTTATTCGACAACCTGCACCGCCCCTCGGAGATCCCCTTTGCAGTTCACGGTCATACCGTATTCGCGCAGTTCTCGCGCGGAGCGCGACATTGCTGGCGGTCGGCAATGCTTTCTCGTCGCCGATAATTGGGACGACTATTCGTATAAAACGGCGTTCTCGCTCGTCTACCTTGACGGCGACGGCACCCGTCACGACATCGGGGCCGTCAAAATCATGCGGCGTAGCATGAGCCACGGGTACACCCAGATCGAAGACGGCTTCGTCGCCCTCGGACAGGAATATGCGTCGCTTGGACAAAGCCAAGAATATTACGAAAATCTGATTGCGGTCGATGAAGAGGATCGCATCGCGATCTTGGAAGCACTGCAGGACGTGGTCTGGAATGATGACATTTTTGCCGCCTTCCAGAACGAAGCCGCGTTCGAGACGTCGCTTCTGCGCTCTGTTTCTGCGCGAGAATTGACCAAGCTCAGAACCATTGCGCACGAGCAAGCGATGCTGACGCCGTTCCATTTTCGCTACAAGTTCCCGGAATCGGATGATGCCGTCATCGAGGTTCAGGTGACCCCCAACGTGGTTCCGCCGACAAATATTCATGCCATCATCGGCCGCAACGGCGTTGGAAAGACGACACTCCTTCGTTCGATCAGTACCCTGCTGCGTGTCGGCCGGAAGCGATCACTCGGACGCCTGACCTTCATCACTGATGACGATGAGCTCAGCGGCGAGGAAGGCTTCGCAAATCTTGTCACCGTTGCTTTCAGCGCTTTCGATGAATTTGACCCCGCGATTCCGAACGACGGGACGGCCACAGGTCTGCAATACGCCTATATCGGCCTGAAGAAGAACGTGCGTTTGAAGAGCGGCAGGCGCGAGGCGCGAAATAAGACGACAGCCGATCTGCGCGCCGACTTTGTCGCGAGTACTCTCAAATGCCTGCGCAGCTCGCGAAAGCCGCGATGGCGCTCTGCCATGCGCGTCCTGGAAGGCGATCCGCTTTTTGCCGCGCTGCGATTGGAACGACTTGCCGACTTGCCGCAAGACGACTTCGAGGACACTGCAGTTCAATTGTTTGACGAGGCAAGTTCCGGCCACAAGATTGTCTTGCTCACGATGACGCGGTTGGTCGAACTGGTCAGCGAGGGAACGCTGGTTCTGATCGACGAGCCTGAAGCCCATCTTCATCCTCCTCTCGCCGCATCGTTCGTCCGCGCGCTCTCGGGTTTGCTGGCGCAACGCAACGGCGTTGCCATTCTGGCCACTCACTCACCCGTCATTGTTCAGGAAGTCCCCAGCAATTGCGTGTCGCTGTTTTTCCGCGATGGAGCAAGTGTTGAGATCGAGCGCCCTGAGGTCGAAACCTTTGCTGAGAATGTCGGGTTGCTGACACGCGAAATTTTTCGGGTCGAATTCACTGAGAGCGGATATCACGCGCTGATCTCGGATGTCGTTTCAAGATCAAACACTTTCGACCAGGCACTGGCGGCGTTTGAGGGCCATTTGGGTGCTGAGGGCCGCGCGCTAGTGCGGGCGCTCTGGGAGGAGCGCTGAGCCGTGATTGCGATTTCATGTCCAACTGATGATGCAGAGGCGGTGTTTCGCGAGTCGGCGGCGCGCACCCGTAACCCGGAGCTTCGAAGCGCTCTTCTCGCCCTGTCCGAGCGGATCAGCGAGCGTGCGACCGAATATCTGGACTTGGCGGTCCGCGCAGAGCTATTCCGACTGATGGCTGAGGACCCGGACGGCGTCAGCAAAGAGGATCTTTCGAACGTCTACGATCGCGTTCTCGTCCGTGGCAAAGGCCGCCCGGTCTACGACCGCCTGCGGGCAGGCGCGAAATATCGACGTTGCCCGCTCTGTGGCGCGCGAGATGTCAAAACGCTCGATCACTATCTGTCGCAATCGGAGTATCCCGAGTTTGCCGTGTTTCCGGCCAATCTTGTGCCGAGCTGTTCGGATTGTAACAAGGTCAAGCTAGCACATGCGCCTCGCACGCACGCCGAGCAGACATTTCATCCGTATTTTGACGATTGGAGTTCGCACCGCATTCTCCGTGCAGCAATCGATATTACCAACACGGTGCAGGTGAGCTTTTCCATCGAACAGGTCGCCGGTGTGCCGGCAGCACGCATAGCCAGAGCTCAGCAACACTTTGAATTGCTCGAACTCGGGTCGTTGTACGCGGGAAGTGCCGCAGTCGAGCTGGTCGAATCCAAGGACACCTTTCGGCGCAACTTTGCTGCCGGTGCAGACATCCTTCGGTCGGAACTCAACCACACCGCTCGCAGCCGCCAGCGCGGAAATCTGAATGCGTGGCGCGCGGCGCTCTATTGGGGCCTTGCGGCGAGCGACGACTTTTGCAACGGCGGGTTCAAACTGATCGAGGAAAGCTGATTTATCTGAAGAAAAGCGGTCGGTTCACGCTGAGGGCAGAGGTCATCTTTTCCAGAGTCACTGCGGCAGTTGCTGGATCAGCGCTCAATCGAAACGTCATTCTTCCTCCGTCTCCGGCTCATCCCCAAACGACCGGTGAAGGGACAGCAGCGTGTTGGCGGCCTCTTGCACCAGATTGCTCCCAGATCGGGTCCCGAGATGCAACGTCTTCATCATAGCTCCGAAGTTCTCATCCTGTTGCCCGCTGGCGGACGCAAGAATGTCGCGGACGTCGCAGCTATCACCCGGAGTGGATGGCGGGGATTCGCCCAGCGAAAGCGGCTTGCGTTCGGATTTTGGAGTCCCGCGCCGCGCTGTAATGGTAAGCGGCCCGGGGTTCAATGGAGCTGATGGCCTGGCGGTATCGGGTGACTTCTTCGGCGTGCGTTTTGCCGAAGGCCGGCGCAGCTGCCGGACTTTCGCCGGCGCGGCCGCGGTGATCCCGACACTGGTGTCTGCGCCCTCGACCGCCTCTGGCGCCGGATTGATGGCGCCGCCCAGCACTTCGTCCTGCCACGCCCGCAAGGCGGGAAGCTGTGGAGGGTGCCCCTTCGTTGCTTGATAATACCGGCGATACGGCTTGTCGACGTAATGCCGAATCTTCGTCAATTCGAACGATCGTGAGTTCTTGACCATCAGGATCGACAGCCGCGCGGACATTTCTCGAAGCTCAAGCGGGTTGCGCAGCGGCCGCGGCGTGTAATGCGGCGCCCAGACCCGCGGCGCGAAGATGCCCTGCCCCGGCCGCTTGATCGGTGTTTTGTAAATCTGCGTCGTCTCGCCCAGCATCTCGGAGACAAACTCCGACGTTTCGAGATCGTTGATCTGGATGAACAACTTGATCTGCGAGCCCGACACCGTGGTGATGCGCGTGTTGCGGCCGTAGAGCTCGTCGAGCTGCGCGATGTCTTGCATGACGATCGCCATGCGGAAGCCGTAGCCGGCGCTGATCGTGATCTTCGAGATCAACGAGTCCATCCGCCCGACGTGGTAGAATTCGTCGAGCATCAGCAGCACCTGATGGGGCTCATCGTCGCCAGGAATCTTCACCATCAGAAGATCGTGGATCTGCTGGAACAGAATTCGTATCAGCGGCCGGAAGATCGAGAGTTCTGCGATGGTGCAGCCGATGAAGATCGTCATCGGCTGGCGGCGTAACTCGCGAATATCGAAGTCGGACGTCTCGGTCGCTGCGGAGATCAGCCCGTTATTCCACAGCGACATCGCCATGTTGACATTGAAGACGGCGCTGTTGCGCGTCTCAGGTTCCAAGGCGATATACTGGTTAAAGCTGTCGACCACCCATGTCGGCAAATGCGGCCGTTCGGTCCTCACGATGGCGCGCAGCACCGATGAAATGTCTTTGCCGGTCGTGGTCATCCGCGCGACGCTGCGCATGTGCTGAGCACCAGCAATCAGAGGCGACGACAGCACGTAGCCGATCAGGGCAGACAGCAGGAGCCGCCCTGCCCCGGCCCAGGTATCGTCCGCCTTTTCAGGGATCACGAAGGAAGCGACGACCAGGCAGTCGGTCGCCATGCGCTCGTCACGTCGCACGAAATCCAGCGGGTTGTAGCGATGGGTGTCATTCGAGCCCGGCGAAAACATGAAGACCTTGTTGCCCATCGTTGCCCGATGATTTGCTAACGCGCCGAAGTTCTCCCGCTTGGGATCGAAGAACACCGCCGAACCCTGCCAGAAGTAACCGTTCGGGAGGACAAAGCCGGTGCCTTTTCCGGAGCGTGATGGCCCGACGACCAGAATATGCGCGGGTTCATCGGAGCGGATCGTCGCCCCGCCCAGCGTTCCGAGCACGATGCCCTGCCTGGCCGTCAGGCCTTGCTTCGCCGCCTCCATCACCGTGCCGAAGCGCGCGGCACCGTACGGCATCTGGCGCCGGTTGACGAAGGCGAACAGTAGGCCGCCCAGGCCGAGCGCGACAACAGCCGCCGCGGCGTAGCCCGCGCGAATGAGCGCCTCAACCCGGGTTGGCGTGAAGATGAGGCGGTCATAGAAATGACGCCAGGCGACAAGGAAAAAGTCCGCCGAGCGATCGGCGTTCTGCATCCGGAAGAGAGCCCAGCGGCTGGTACCTTCGCTGGGAAATCGGGTCGGCGCCCAGCGGAGCGCCACGACGACCTCGTAGGCCATGCTCCACAATAGCCAGAAGCCGAGAAGAAGAAGGATCGCGATGCCGATCCTATAGGCGACGACGCGCGCCATGGCGGCCTTTCCCCCCTGCCCGTTCCTGCCGCCACTCCGCCACGCGGGAAAAATAGATGGCCGAGGTGCCGCGCCAGCCGCCAACCTTGGTCTGCTGGATGACGATCGGCAGCACCGATTTGATGTAGCCGACGATCTCGTCGCGCCGCAGCCCGAGGCCCGCCTGCATCACCATGAGCGCGAGCTGCTCGAACGCGCCCGCCGGACTGTCGGCATGTACGGTGGTAATGCTGCCCGGATGGCCCGTGTTGATAGCGCGCAAGAACGAATAGGCCTCGGCGCCGCGGATCTCGCCGAGAAAGATGCGGTCCGGTCGCAAACGCATGGAGGCCTGCAGCAGCGTTTCAACGGTCACGCGGGCCTCTCCCTGGTCGCCCTTGGAGGCAACGAGCGGCAGGTAGTTTTTCTGGATCGGGTTGACTTCGCGCGTATCCTCGATGGTGATGATGCGCTCGTCGACCGGCACTTCCTTGAGGATCGCGTTCAGGAAAGTGGTCTTGCCCGAGCTTGTGCCGCCCGACAGCAGGATCGAATAGCGGTTAACGACCGCGAGACGGATGAACTCCTCGATCCGGCCGGCGTCGAGATGTTCGCACAGATGCCGGTCGGTTTCCGACAGCGCTCCTTCGCTTGCTGTCGTCACCTTGTCGAACGATCCGAGCTTGCGATAGTCGTCGAGCCGCATTTCCTTGATGACCTGCTTGCGGATCGCGAAGGCGCCGCCGGCCGTCGTCGCGGGCGGCATCACGCCCTGAAACCGCTCCCCTGTCGGCAGCGCGGCGGAAAGCAGCGGATGCTCCTCATTGACGCTCTGGCCGGAATGACCGGCGACGCGTTCCGCCAGATGGCGGATCGCATGTTCGGTCAGACTTGGCACTTCATGACGTTCCATCGCCGACTGACCGAAGCGCTCGACCCAGACTTCGCCGGGGCCGTTGGCGCAGATCTCGACGACCCGGTCGTCCTCGAGCCAGGGCCGAACGGGATCGAGCGCCCGATCAATGAAGACTGTCAGACTTCGTGCTAGCGCGTTCACGCTTGAGCTCCCTTAGGGCCTCTTTCACCGGATCGGGATAGAGCGCCGAGAAGTCGAGATCGCGCCGCACGAAGACGATGATCCGCGTCCCTTGGTCGAGATAGATCGTCGGCGGAATGTTGATCGAGTTCCGCAGCGCCTGCTGGGCGATGTTGGTGAGCGTTTGCGACACGTTTTGCGCCGCGATCTGACGCGCCTGCAGCGACAGCTGGTTCTGGTTCACGCCCGTCTGCGTCTGCGTCACCGCGCCCGTCATCGGATCAGTCGTGGTGATGATCGTGCCGTTGCCCGTGTTGTTGGCGTTCTGTCCGTAAGCGCTCAGGAACTGCGCCGCGCCACCCACGATGGAGAGCATGATCGCGGAGCCGAACCGCTCAACGTAGTGGTTGTCGACGAAGCCGGCATTGCCGGCGCGGCCTAAATCGTCCGTGCCGTTCGATCCGATCTGGACCGAGACGCCGTCCGACCGCAGCATTCGCGTCCAGACCACAAACACACGCGTCTGCCCTTGGGCGATGCCCGATTTGTATTCCCCGACAAGGCGGCTTCCCGCCGGGATCAGCACGCGGCGCCCGTCGAACGACCAGACGTTCTCGGTCACGACCGCGCGCACCATGCCCGGCAGGTCGCTTTGAACGGCCGTCTCGAGTACGCCGCGAATCATGGTACCCTGCGCCACCAGCGCGTCGATCCGGTTGTTCTTGGTGGCGCGTGAGACCTCGACGCCGGCAGCCGACACCGACGCCAAAAAGCGACGATTGGGATCGTCCTCTGGGCCTGCGGCGGCGTTGCTTCCACCGTCCGGATTTGCAGCGTTCGCCGTCGCCGATGCGTTGTCGGCGATCACCTGAGGCGCCCGCAGGCGCGCCCATTTTCGCCGCTCTTCCTCCTGGCGTTGACGTTCAAGCTCCGCGAGACGCCGCGCTTCGTCGTCGTTCGGTACTGCTGCGGCCAGCGGTGGTTCAGGCGGCGGTGGTGCCGGAAGCGCCAAGGGAGGGGCCACCGGAGGGGGCGGTAGTACAGGTTCGACCGGCGCCTGTGGGATGACGATGGTGCCCTGATTGGTTCGCGTCCGCGGCGCAGACAGGGATGGCGGCGGAAACTGCGTGGTGGTGAATTCCTCCTTGTCGGGCGTCGTCAGGGTGGGCGAACGCCGCACCACCGAGCCGTAGATTATCCAGGCGGCCACGACGAGAACGCCGATCGGGACCCCTAATTTCAAAAAGCTGCCAAGCGCTGTGCGGCCACGCGCGACGGAGGTCGCCGCCGCTTCGAGTTCGAATGAGCGATAGTCGTCGGCGCTCGGCATTGCGCGTCAACCTCCCAGAGTTGTGGCCGAGCCCACACGCTGCGGCGCATAGGGTTCGAGTCCGCTCGGTTCATGCACGTTGGTCAGACGGCGGTTGAAGATGCAGGTCGATTCCTGGCCGTTGCGCAACGTCCACTGCGGCGACACCTTGTCGACGATGATGTAGGGTCCCTCGGTCCGGAAATTGACGAGGCTCTCGTTGCGTTCGCCATCGACGATGTAGATCGTCGGCGTCTCGCCCTCGAAGCGGAACCAGGTCTTGGTGCCGTCATCGAACACCGCAACCGGCTTGTTCACCGACGATCCCTTGTAGCCATAATCGCTGTTGGCGTTGGCGATATTGAGGTCTTTGAGATTCGGATTGGCGGCGCGCTGCTTGGCTTCGGCTAACAGCTTGGCGCTCGCCTCATCATCCGGAAACCGGAACCGCACCGCATAGATTTGCCCGCCTGGCGACCGCGTGTTCGACCGCAGCAGGAACGAATAGATGCGCTTGTCGGTGACGACGTTGAGATTGGACTGGGCGTTCTTTTCGACCGGCTTGACGAAGATGATGTCGCCCTTGCGGTTCGGCTCGACCTTCCAGGCAATCGAATCACCGAGCGCCAGCGTTTCGATCTTCTCGTCCGGCTGCAGCTCGATCATCGTCGAGGTGCCGTAGCTGGCGTCGATCGCGGTGACGTTGTCCTTGTTGTAGACGACGTCGCGCACCCGCGAGTCGATGTGGCCCGGCCGCGGTAAAGCCTCGGCGAAGGCGGCGCCACTCGTGATGCACAGAATGAGAATGGAGGCGACGCAACATTTGATCATTGCTGCACACCTACCGTTCCCGGCGAGGGTGCGGTCTCCTGATCGCGACGATACTCGAGGACCTGGAAGCCGAGGGGGTTGTCGAAGCGCCATTCGTTGCGCATCGGAGCGGAGGTGTAGCGGAAGCGCACCAGCGACACCCAGTTGCGGGTGATGATGTTGGTCGACGACTTTTCCTCCGTCGAAAATCGAGCGAGTGCGGTTCGGTTGTTCGGGAAGGTCACGGACTTGATGTTGACGGCGACCACGGTGTTCGAGCCAAAGGCCTTCACCGGATTGTTAGGATTGGCGGGCGAGTAGATTTCCGTGAGCTCGCGCGCCGCGTCGCCGGTCGCGAGCAACTGCGCCAGATCGAAATTATCCTTCAGGGCCTTGGGATCATAGGTCTCGCGCGCCTTGATGTAGCGCACGACGTTAAACGTCGTGATGGCTTCGTCCTGGCTCAGTGAACCCTCGGCCATGGGCCGCTTTACCTCGACGAAGCCGGTGGTCTTGTCGACCACGACCATGTACGGCTCGTAGGTCTTGAGCGGGACCAGCAAAGCTAGGGTTCCGAGCGCGCCGACGGCCACGACCGCCATCACCGCGGCGACGATCCAGGCGAGCGCCCGCGAGTTGCGGTTGCGGCGCGCGATATCCCGCTCCCACGTCACGCCATCCGTGTAATAGCGTGAATCGACCTGTGCCGGCTCCGGGGCTGTCGTCTCGGTCATGGCCGTCCTCCCCCACTCGACGCCGGCGGGACGCCGGGATTGCGCAGCTGGTCAGCCAGACGACGAAATTCCGCGGACTGAGCCCAGGACGCGGCGCGCAATCCGACGCGCGCGCGCTGACGGGAAGCCAGCTCCTCCCGCCGGGACATCGAGACAGGATTGAGCGGGTTACGGAAGGCAAGGCGCGCCCGGTTGGCGGCGGCGCCGAGCCGATAGCCGGTGGCGGTCGCGAGCACCGCACCGATGCGCGGCGCAAATATTGGGACGCCGCCGGCGATCGCCGCTGCCATGTTGTTGATCTGGCTGAGCAGCAAAATGCCGATGATCGCGAGCAGCACGACCGGGCCGATGGTGGCCCAGGTTGCGGATTTGGAGTTGGCGACGCCGTTGAGTGTGTCGATCGTCTGCTGGATCAGCGAGACATAGAAGGCGAGGAACGCATAGACGAGGACCTGCACCAGGAAATACTGGACCAGCGCGCTCATCCAGCCGCTGAAGAACCGTGTCGTGACGCCAAACAGCAGCAGAATGATAAACAGCGGCGCCAACGCCAGCAGCAACCACATGAACATCTTCGACAGCACGATGAGAAAGATCGCGAAGCCGATCAGGAGGGCCATCACCACATAGAAGACAGCGGCAAAGATGTAGGGCCCCCAGTTGGTGATGCCGGCATTCTGCAGGAACGCCTCGGTCGCGCTGTTGGTTGTGTCCCACATGTTCTGCAACGCCGACTGGACACCGTTCACGGAGTTCAGATTTACGGACATTCCGGTGTTGTTCGCCGACGTCACCGCGCTGAGCAACGCGTTGCCGATCGCTGAAGGGCCATCATTGAGGAAATTGTACGCCAGCGTTTGGAAGTCGCCCCACTTCGTGGCCATGGCGTAAATCAGCACGGCACGGAACAGGCGAAACGCATGGTCAGCGGGACCGCCCGTCGCGGTGCCTTGCCAGATGCCGACGCCCCAGAAGATCACGTAGAGCGTGAGCAGCAAGCCGGCGACGCTGGTGGCGCCGCCCGAGGTCGCCGCGTTTGCCAAGGCCTGGTAGGCGGTCGATACATAGTTCTGACCGAGTTGGTCGACCGATTGCAGAAGCGAGGTAATGCTGAAGCTGTTTCCCATCGCCCCTCTCAGATCGGCCGCATCGGGCCGCAGCGGGCGAACCTTTTCAGATCATCAGGCTCGGTAGGCGGCGTCGCGTCTGAATAGGCGAGCGGCGCTCCGCCCTCATCCGGCGAGCAAGGCGCTTTGAGGGGTTTGTAGGCGCAGCCTGCGAGCAGCGTCGCCATCAGCGTCATGAACGCAAACGAAGTGATCAGCTTCATTGCGCCGACGCCTTCGGCTGCGTGAACGTCATGGCGCGTGAGGCGGCCTTTGCTGCCTCGCCCTGCGCGCTGGTTGCGCTGACGCCCACTGCCGGTGCCGGCGCGCGGTTGAAGCCATAGCGACTGATGAAGACGGCAGCGATCGCGACGATGGCGACAAGGATGGCAATACGTTTGGACAAGCTTCGCTCTCCCGCTCGGCTTACTGCTGTGTGAATTTCATGGCGCGCGCCGCCGACGACTCTGCCGCGATCCGGTCGAGGTTGGCCTGGTTGGCCGCGGCTGCCGCGTTGTTGACGACGCCGTTGAGCTCGTTGATCGTCTGCCCCGTCTGAATCTGCACCTGCGTGTTCTGGTCGACGCTGCCCTTGAGGTCTTGCGCCTTGCCGATCTGCTGGCCGCCCTGCGTGAACGCCGAGGACCTTTGCTGCACGGCGCCCTGCGTCGAGTTGATGAGGCCCGACAGGGTCGCGGCGACGTTGACGGAATTCTTGTATGCGGTGTCGGCAGGATGGCTCTGGCCATTGACGAGGCCGGTGATGGTCTGGACGAGCTGCAAGCCGTTGATCAGCGTCGAGACAATATTCTGAGACGCCGAGCCCATACCGGCAAATGATAAGGCGCCCCCGGAAATCACCGAGCCGAGGGAGGGTGCCTGCGCCATCGAGAAGCCGCCGCCGAGCGCCATCTGGGCGAGCGTGCCTTGGGCCTGCGACGACCGATCGCCGGTAACGGCCTGCAAGGTCTTTTGCGTAAACTGCAAAATCTGCTGATCCGCGGCAAGAATCTGCTGCGTGCTGGTCGCGATCTGCTGCGCCTTGGCGAGGTTGGCGTTGTCGAGCACAGGAACCTGCGCCATCACAGGCGAGGCCCCCACTACGGCCAGCGCGTACAACGTGAGCAGGACAATCAAGCGCATCGAAGCCTCCCTAGCGGCTGTTGGCGGCAATCGCGGCAAGAGCCGCAGTGACGTCGGCGGCAGTGAGCGCGGCGATGGAATTACGTCCTGCGTTCGCGGTGTTCTGCGCCTGAACGAGGTAGAAGATGACGTTGCCGTCGCTATCGACGGTGCGGGCGCTGACACAGGACGGATCGACCCGCGCGCCGGGCGCCGTGGTCGAACAGGCCGTCGGCGTCCGGCAAGGTTGCGCGGCTGTCCCCGCGCCGACCATGCCGACGGGACAGGCCGGCCCCGGCTGGGTGCTGGTCACGGTCGCCCGCATCCCCGTCGCGGCCCGGCTCATGTCGCTGTTGACCGCCAAGTTCAGCGCGTTCAGCGCCGTGACCCAGAGGTTGGCGGAGCCGATCGCGCCGTTCCAGACAAGATTGTTTTGCAATCGCGCGGCGCTGTTCATGTCGATCGCCGCCATCACCGTCTGCGCGGTCCCGACCTGCTGCCCGGCAGCCTGGAACGCCGACTGCGCCGCACTCATGGTCTGGCGGCTGGCATCAAGGCCGGCGACGACATCGCCGCTCGACTTGAAGAGCGTCTGGCTGTTGAGGGTCGCGCCTTGCGCGTTCGGATTGGAGGTCACCGGAAGATCAGGAGCGTAGGACCGGATCGCCTGGCTACCGGCCCCGCTTTGCGGCTGCACGGTCGGGTCGATGACGCTGACTTTCTTGCCCGTGGTCACCGCGCATTTGACGCCGTTATTGGCATCCTGTCGCCGTGTTGTGACCGGTAAGAGCTTCACCGTCGTGCTGGCCGTCTGGGAACGCAGCGTCAGTTGCGCGGCGTCGTTGACCGGGATATCGGCCAGCGCCGGCGTAGCGCCGAGCGCGAGAACGCTAACAATGATTGCAGATCTCATGCCTCGCTCCTGCCCATGAAGAGCGGCAACCACACGGCGGGGTCGTTGCCGACCCGCGCCCGCAGCGCATCGAGCTCGGCGACCGTCTCGGTGCGCCCGGACAGCACCTTGATCAGGTCCGGCATGCTGGCGAGATTGAGCTTCGCCACCACGCTGTCTCGGCCATGCTTGATCAGGAAGGAACGGCTCTCCGGCACGGTGCCGCGAATCCAGGCGACTTCCCGTCCCGACAAACGAAAAGCCTGCTTGTAGCTTTCGTCATCGGCTTTCGGATTCGGAAAGAAGATGTTGGTGCTGGTCTGTTCGATTAGCGTGTTCGAGGCTTTCGAGCGCACGATGTCGGCGGCCGATTGCGTGCCGAAGCCGACGATGCCGTTCTGCTTGCGAATGGTCTTGAGCTTGTCGCGGATGAAGAAGGCGAATACGTCATCGTCGAGCAGACGCCAGCCTTCATCGAGGAAAATCATCACCGGGTCACCGGTCAGGAGCTCTTCTGTCCTGTGGAAAATGTACATCAGCGCCGCAGTGCGGATCACCGGATCGTCGAGCACACGCGTCATGTCGAATCCGAACACGCTCGACAACGAGAACTGATCCTCGTCGTTGTTGAACAGCCAGCCACGCTGATCGGGCCGCATCCAGCTTTCGAGTCGCGCCAGCAGGTCCCCCTCCCCCGCCCGGATGCGGCCGCGCAGCAAGGTGGAGAAGGCTTTCAGCGTCCGACCCGCTGGACCGCCGGTGAGCGCCGCCGCGATGGCGTTGCGGATGACCTGCTCTTCGGACGCGGTCAGATCCGCGCCATTCGCAGGCCGCAACATGAAGGCGAACAGCTGATAGAGAAATTCCCGGTTGGGCGCCGTGTCCGGGAGCGACAGTGGATTGAAGCCGGTCGGCTCGCCGGGGACGAGCGTCTCATATTGCCCGCCGAGCGCCCGGATGAAGATCTCGGCGCCGCGATCCTTGTCGACGAACAGCAGCTTCGGCCGTGGCTGGATGCGCTGCGTCTGCGCCGCGATGAAGGACAGAAACACCGTCTTGCCCGACCCGGTCGGGCCGACGACGGTGAAGTTGCCGATGTCGCGGACATGATGGTTGTAATAATAGGCGGTCTGCGACGTCGTCTCGAACACGGAGATCGCCGGCCCCCAGTGATTGCCGGTCGGCCGACCGCTCGGATAATTGTGCAGTGAGGCAAAGCCGGCAAAGTTCTTCGATGAGATCACGCCCTTGCGGGCGATATAGGCAAAATTGCCGGGAAGCTGCGCCCAGAACGCCGGCTCGCAATTGAGGTCCTCGCGCGTCCAGATCACCGAGCGGTCCGTGAGCGCTGCGCCGACCACCGTGACGGCGGCGCCGACCTCCGACAAGTTGCGGCCGAGGCACATCACCGTCATGTGGTGCTCGCCATAGATCGCTTCCGAGGCCAGCAGTTCATCGCGGGCATCATCGAGATGCTCCGCGACAATCGATCCGGCCTCATCCGACATGTCGACTTGGCGCGACACCCGATCGATCTGCTTGGCAGCCTCGGGCCGGTCGACGATGGCGAAGCTCTGTGTGGCAATGAATTCGTGCGGCACGCGCAGCAGGTTGTCGAACGAGCCGGGACCGGTCTGCGCCGGGTATTCCCGGATCGAGACCATGGCGCCGAAGCGGGTATCCTCGGGGCCCGCGCCGCGAATTTCGATGGCGTTACGACCGAAGAAGATGCGTTTCATTGACAGCGCATCGGCGATGTCCAGGCGTGGCAGATGCATCGGGCGCGGGATGCCGCCATCAAGAATCTGCACCAGGAACTCGAGCGGCTCGGAGAACCAGACGCCATCGCGCCGCACCACACCGAGCTGGCGGGCGCCATAGCCGGCGAGAGTTTCGCGCACCGCGGTCGCCGCATCACGCAGCTCGGTCAGTGCGGTCTGCATCGCGACCGACTCGCCGGCCTCGTCCTTGCGGCCGAGCAACTTCGTCAGCATGAGATCGAAGGTGCCGGCCTGACCCTGCAAGGGCCGCCGCACGATGGTCAGGTAGATATCGTTGACGAACATGCGCCGCTGCGACAGCGCTGCGTCGTAGCGCTCGTCAAGCTCGCGGCACAACGGATTGTCGAAGGTCGAGTCGATCCTTGGCTGGACCTCCCGTCGGATGATGTGGGATACGAGCGCGAATCTCGAATTGGCAAGAGTCCGAATGACGTCGTTGCGTCCCAGCAGGCGCGAGTTGACTTCGCTCATGTCGGACGTCTCGAACGAATAACCATCGAGCTTGAGGACCGTCATGACAAGGCCATCGCGGGTCTTGATGATGTGGTCGTCGACATGGCGCGTATAGGGAACATGGGAGGCGACAGGACGCTCGCGCCGTGAAACGGCGCCGAAGGTCAACTCGTCAAGCAGGGCACGCGCAACCATCGCTTCCTCCTCACGCCGAATAGCTGTCGGCCGCCCAGAAGGCGCGCGAGCGGGGCGGGCATTTAGTGGATTTGACGAACAGGATTTCGAAGATGCGGTCGTCGCGCAGCGTCATCACGTAGCCGAACAGGTGCAGCGGGATGGCCACCAGCAGCATGAAGAGGTTATGCGTGACCAGGAAGCAGACGCTGGAGACCACGCCGCTGAACATGAAATACATGTATGGCACCCCCATCAGCGTGGGCGCGCGCGTCAACGCTTTGACGAGCGGTGTGATCAGCGGATCCTCGAGTTCGTCTTCGGTCATTGCCCGACCGCTGACTGGAAGAACTGGACGATCTGCGCCGAGCCGAACACCAGCACGATTCCGAAAATGACGCTGCCGGCGATGCCCCAGGTCAGCCGGCCGGACCAGGCGAAGAATCCGCAGGCGATCACGGCGAGCGTCGCCAATGCTGTCGCAATGGGCCCCGTGAGCGCTGAGACCAATTGCGTCAGCGTCGATTGAACGGGTTGCAGCGTCCCGCCACTCGACTGCGCCGCGGCCTTCGTGATGGTCTGTAACAGAAGCGCTCCGGCCAATGGCGCGCGTGAAAGCAATCTCTTCATCCAGTCCTCTCTTTTCAATCGACATGCATGACAAAGCCGTCATCCCAGCGTGCCTGGCCCGGCGGCGTCGGCGCGGAGGTCTGCGGCGGAGCGCGCGTTGACCCCGGTTCGATCAGGTCAGGCCGATCGGCGACTTTGCGGTGGAGTGCGCGCCGGGAATCCGCGTGGCCCGGCGCCGGCCAGGTGTAGAAGTCGTTGATCACCCGCGCGACGAAACGGACGGTTTCGGGAAACGGGGGCACGCCGCGATTGCTGTCCACGGCGCCCTCGCCGGCGTTGTAGGCCGCGAGGATAAAAAGCGGATTCCGGTACTTGTTTTGGAGGGCGCGGAGAAAGCGCACGCCGCCACGGACATTGTCGGCGGGATCGCATCGATCGACCTTGAAGCGTTGCGCCGTTTCCGGCTCCAACTGCATCAAGCCGACCGCACCCTTGTCCGACAGTGCGGTAGAATTGAAATGGCTTTCGATCTTGGCGACCGATTGGACGAAGTCAGGATAGAAGTTCTCCGCCGTAGCGATGCGAACGACCAGCGCGCGGGCTTCATCCGCCGCCATCGCTCTGGCGTTCGGGCAGGGCGATGTGCCAACCGATGTGCCGTCGATCCGTTCAATCGCGACTGGCGCGTCCGCGAGCGGCAGGATACGGCCGTCAGCGTCCACGGCGGCCACGCGCGCTGGCTTGGTGTCCTGCGCGTTGGCCATTGCCATACCCGCCAGGACGCTAAACCCGATTGCCGCGAAGCGGACTGACATACCACCCAACCCCATTATCTGATAGACAATATATTAGATGTTGATACCTTGGCAATAGCGTGCAGCACGCCTGCTGCAACTCTAACCCCGGGTACCAGATGAAGCGCAGTGCAGCTTTGCTCGTGGCTTTCGGACTTGGATTCGCGCCCGGCGTCGGGATCGGAGCCCGCGCCCAAGACGCGTCGTTTGGGTGCAAGGTGCTGTTATGCGCAGCGGCTGCCCCGAGCTGGCAGGGCATCCCTTACTGCGTACCGGTTATGCAGGCGCTGTTTCGGCACCTGGCGAAAGGCGGCGGCTGGCCATCCTGCCCGGAGGGCAACGCCAGCGGTCTCGGCTATGAGCCTTATCAGGCCTGTCCTGCCGGCCTGACGTCAGTGCAGTCACCGACGGATGGTGGGGCCGACTTCATGCCTGCGCCGAACGGCAGTCTCTGCGCCGATCTCTCCAAGCCACAGCAGATCTGCTCGGGCGGGGATGGTGGCTGTACCACGAGTTATCCAACGACACCGCGCGATCCACGCAGCGAGCCCTACTACGTTGATATCAGCACGGCGAACGGCAGCCAACGCTTCTACTTCTCTTTACGGGGCTACTAGCATGCGGTGTACGCGCGCCGTCGTCGCCTTCTTTGCGCTGCTCATCGGCTTCGGCGCCGCACCGACGTGGACCGCTGAGTCCCACTGGTTTGCAGTTCCCACCACGGCCCTTTACCTCACCGGAGACAGTTGGTCCGACGCCGGCGTCACCTACCGGCTTTACGGTGTGCAGGCCTGCCTTCGCGGAACGAGCTTCACCAATGGCCATGGTCTCAAGCGCGACTGCGGTGAGGCGTCGCTCACGATGCTGGTGGCGCTGACGCGCGATCTGCGTCCTGTATGCTATGATGCGGCCGAGCAACCTGAGACGCGCACCGTCTTCGTGTTCTGCGTGGCAACGCGCATCAGTGGTGCCGGCGCCGGGTCGCGAATCGACCTCGGCACCGCTTTGATCGCGACGGGCTTTGCCTTCGCGGCCCTGAAGCCTGACGGCCAGCCGGTACATCCACCTTATTTCATCGCGGAGCTCGTGGCGCAGCGCGCTAAAGCGGGGCTTTGGGATTTTGCCGACCTGCCCGATCCAAACGCCATCATCCTGCGCGCGCTGCATCGGAGTGTGCCTGCCACTTCGCCTGCGCCTGCAACGTTGCGCTCGCAGGCGCCAACGCCCTGATAACCATCCAGCAACCCAAGGAGGAAGATCCATGAGAACGACAAATCTGTTCATCTTGCGCGGACGCGTCGGCCAAACGCCGAAGGCTTTCAACAAGGCTGCCAAGATCAACGTGGCGACTGATCGCGCCTGGACCGACGCCAAGGGCGAGCGCCGGGAAGAGACCGATTGGGTGACGGTCACGATCCTCAATGAAAAGGCCGCCGAATGGGCGATCGCAAATATCGCGAAGGGCGATGCGGTCTATGCCGAATGTCGCATCGCGGACGGCTCCTACAAGAAAGATGGCGAGACGGTCTACACGACCGACATTATCGCCAACGTCTTTCACAAGCTCGATCTCGGATCGCGCGATGATGTCGCCGCCTAAACTCGTTGTTGCCGCGCTGACGGGGCTGGCTGTTCTCAGCGGTCGAGCGAGCTTTGCTCAGACGCCTAATGCGGCTTCCGGAATCTATTCGCCGAAGGCCGCGGTACAGTCGCCACCATTGCGCGTTGAGGTGATTGACGGCACGCGCTTCCGCGACATCGAGACTCACGCGGTCTATCGGCTGTACGGAATCGACACCTGCGCGCCCGATCAAACCGCGCACCTCGGCCGCCAGCCTTGGCCTTGCGGTACAATGGCGACCGCCTGGCTCGTGACTGCGACGCTTAACGTCTGGCTCGCTTGCAGGACGCTGCGCGATGACGACGGTGAACGTCTCGTGCGTTGCGCTTCGGCGGGTCATCCGGATATCGCCGCGGACATGGTGCGCGAGGGCATCGCTGTCGCGCGGCCGCCCTCCCCGGACGATCCCGGCATCCGCGTCTACGCGCTCGCTGAACAGGACGCCCGCAAGGCCTACCGCGGTCTATGGTCCAGCACCTTTCAGATGCCGTGGGATTGGCGGGCTGGTTCCGACGGCAAACGCCGGGCGACGGCGAGCGGCGAGGCAACACCATGATCCACCGAACCCATGGTCTGATGGTGCCGCTGCTGATTACCCTGGCCGGCTGCGCCACACCGGCCGCGCCGGTGGTCGACCTCGGACCGTTTGCGCCGGAGCCGCTTTACAGCCCTGCTCAGGTCAGGCCGGGCCGACTCGAATACGCGCCGGATCGCTCGACCTTCGCGCCGCTGCTCACCGAGCGCTTCCCCTATCCCACGCAGCCGGAGGCAAACGCCGCCTATCTTCGCCTGATCGCGGCCGCGCCGGCGGACCGCCTCTACCCATCGTCGATCTGGCTGTTCGGATGCAAGCCCGGTGCTCTTGATGAGCAGACCGCGCGCGTGACCCGTTACCGCGGTCCGGTCGTGCATTGCGCCACGGATTTCCTTGATGCTTCCGGAAGGCGGTTGCGGCGCGAGACCGCGAACTTCTACTACTACGGCGCCGTCTGGAATATGCAGTCTATCCATCCGCCTGTGACGGCCGCCCCGTGGCGCAATCGCGAGCACTCGCCCAAGGATTTCTGGTGGTGGGTGCCAGGCCGATCCCGTTATGAATAGGAGAGCCGGTCGTGGGCGTGCTAGCATCGACAACACAAAGATATTATATTAGATATTGTCATACCGAGACGGTGCCGGCCGCACGCATTGCCAGACGTTCGGCGCGCATCCTGGCCGCGAGCTTGATTGCGATGACCGAAATCACCAGTGCCGTCACGGCGCGGCCGCTGACACCCGACCCCGGTGCATGGCGTGCGATGAGCTATGCCAATCTGCAACAGCGCTCGGCGGAAACGGCGACCTATGCCGATATCTGGAAGGACGCCATCGACGCCAACAATCGCGCCTACAAAGCGCGTGGCGACCAGAGATTTGCCGATGGTAACGCGCCCGCCACGGAAGCGCATTTCGTGATCTGGAGTCCCACGAAGTCCGTCGTCCTCTCAATCCTCAACACGGTCACCGGCTGCACGCTCAAGGAGCTGCGGGCGGTCGCCGGCGCGACGGTAAAACTCTGCCCGCTGCGGATAGCCATCTACGAAGGGATTCAGGTGCGGACCCTCGACGGCGGCCGCGCCTGCTTTCTCGAACTCGCTTCGCCCGCCGTCGGCACCAGCGGTGACCCGCAGACTGCTTCTTACGCTTCCTACGATGTCGCCACCAAGACCGTGAAGACCGGTGTCATCATCGATCACCAGGCCGTGGATGGCTGCTCTCAAAACATCGCGCTGCACCCCCAATGAAACGCCGCCCGCCGGTCCATCATGGTGCCACGCCCGCTGACGGCGCCGTCAAGGCGACCCCAGCGGGGCGCGCTGGCGCGCGGCCTGGACCGCGCTCGCGGCCGTGCCATGCTGGTCGGCAATCTCAGCATCAGGAGGCTTCGATGCGATTTAGGTTCATCCTTCCGATCGTCGCGCTACTCGCGACTCCTTGCCTCGCAGCCGCGCAGGATCAAGCTGCCAGCCGCTGGCAGGCGATGAGCTATTACAGTTTCCAGATCCCGTCGACCACCGACCCGCTACAGACGCTGATTTGGCCCGACGTCATCCGGGAGGCCAATGCCTACGTGACCACCGAGCTCAAGCGGAGCCTCGGCGGTAAAAACGCGCTGGTGACCGCGCTCGCCTCGACCTATCGCGACGGCAGCCGCACCATCATCGTGAGCACGGCGCTGTCGCGCGCATGTGATAGCGGGGCGAACGACAAAGGGGCCGAGATCGAGCCGTCTGTCTGCCCTCTGCGCATCGTCACGATCGAGAACGGCAAAGTGATATCCATCAAGTCAGATACCGGCTGCTACACGGATCACGCCGATCCCGACCTGCCGGCGAAGAACCGCAACGATAATTCCTACACGCGCTACGATCCGGCCGCCGGCACGATCAGCTTCCGCACCACGATCGGTGGCCATGACGTGCCGAGCTGCGCACGTGTCTATTCGCTCAAATGACGTTCTAGGATGCGGAGGGAACTTCATGTGCACGCGACTTAGCGGTCTAATGTTCGTCGTTGTTCTTTGCGCGAGCATTTCGTGGTTCGGCGCCGGGCGGGCAGTTGCGGGACAATATTGCGAACGCACCAATTACTCCGCTCAGCAGATAACGGATGCGGTGAGGAATTCTCCGCTGCGGGATGATCTCAAGGGAACGTCCTGCTCACTCGGCGGCCTGGGACGCTTCGAGTCGGGCGGCAACAAAGGCAACTATAATGGCAGCTGCTGCACCGGCATTTTCCAGCTCAACAACGCCAACGTCCAGAAATACGCGGGGACCGACCGCTCGGTCTACGGCTGCATGTCGCTGCAGGACCAAGTCGACGCATGGGCCAAGCTGACCAACGACGGCTATAATTCATCCGCAGTCAGGCAACTGGCCTCGATGTCGACGTTCGACGGTCAGAAGGTCGATGCCAGCCTTATCGCGGCCTGCATCCAGCTCGGCACCGGCAACTGCCAGAAGATGCTCAATTCAGGCACATGCTCCGGTTTCGCCGACATCAACGGGACGACCATCTGCAAGATGGCCAACAATGCGGGCGCCCTCGCGGACCCGAACTGCAAAGACGGCCAAGCCGTGTGCGGGCCGTCAGGGCCAGGCGACTTCCCGACCTCGACCGGCATCGCTGCAAACCCGCCGACCGCCGGGAGTGCTTCGATTATCGTGGCGCCGACCGACGTCTAGCGATCACTGCCTCAGTTCACCTCTGACGGATCCCGGATGATGAAGTCGGCGAAGGCGTGCAACTGCTCCTCGGCGACGGAACATAAATCGCCGCCGCGATAGTGCGCGTGCACTAGGGCCCAGAAGACGACTTCGTCGGAACGCCCGGCGAAGAGCGCCTTCTGCAGCGTGCGGCCAATGATGGTTACAGCGCGGACGTGGTCGTAGCGCATGTGAAGTTCCTGGGCGACGATCTTCGTGTCTGCAGTGCGGATCACCAGGCGACCTCCTCTCTTGTTGATGTCTCGTTCACGCAGCCGAAGGCAGCGTGGCGTC
Organism: Pseudomonadota bacterium; assembly: GCA_040756295.1. GTDB lineage: Bacteria > Pseudomonadota > Alphaproteobacteria > Rhizobiales > Beijerinckiaceae > Methylovirgula. The sequence continues at coordinate 122,526 of JBFLZN010000007.1, forward strand.
GGGAAGCACGCGGTCCTCGCAGCCGCGCGCCTGCCGGATCGCAGCGAGCGTCTCGCGGTTGAAAGACATGCGAAGCGCGACCACCTCGTCGCGGCCGATGCGTTTCGGAAATCCGAGAGGACGGACAAAGAAACGGAGCTGCATCGCGATTACCATCAATCGCCAGTCGATCGCGACCGTGACGGTGTCGACCTTGCTCGCCATGCCCCATTCGACAACGCCCTGCGCGAGCTCGAGAAAGGGGCTGTCGCCGCGCGGACGCATTTCGCGATGGCCGTGCGCGACGCAAAAGCGTGTCCACTCGAATACACGCGGTCCGCGCGGCGGGCGCTGACGGCACAGGTCAGACAGCACATCGGTGAGCAAGTGCGGACGCGTCGTCGGAAGCAGGCGCTGGTAGCCTACGATCTCGTCGCCGCGCAGGCAGATATGGTGAGTTGCATGTACGTCGTCGAACCGATCGCGCTCAAGACCGTCGGGCTGGCGCAAGTCCTCCCAGCCCTTCTCGTCGACGAACACGGCGTGGCGGAAGCGGAAGGCCCGATCCATCAGCGCGGCATGGCGGCTGATGTCCGAGCCGGGAATGACCATGAGCATGGGCGTCTCCTCGGCTTGTTGAATGAGCCGAGTTGGCCACGTATGGCGGCGCGCCGGTATGGTCAGAAAAGACCATTGCCGCCGGAAGTTGCGACGTCAGTTGCTGTTGCGCGTTGCTCGTGTCGGCGCAGAAGACTCGGAGTGCCAGCCTTTAGGTTTGTCCTTGCAGCCGCAGGCGGCGACAGGGAGATGATGCCGCAAGCTGGCGACCCGGGTGTCACGTTAGCCGGCGCGGGATCGCGAGGGGCAATGGGCGGACGGCAGGGCGATCCCGTGACCGACGGGTACGTAGCCGAGCTTGTCGCACAGGTCGCGAAAGAGAACGCGCCGGCGCTCCTTCTCGGCCTCCGCGGAGGCGCAGCGAAGAGCGTGCTCGCGGTCTGTGGTGCCGTCGGGCTGACAGGTCGGGCAATTCGCGATGTGAACCGCGCGTTCCAATGCCGCCAGCGCCTCAACATAGGCGCGGTGGGCCGCGACCGCCCGCGACTCGAGCGAGGTTTCAGGTCGCTCCCTAACCACTCGAACTCTCCCGGCGGGCAGTGTCTGCGGTGCGCCCCCGCAAACGAACCCTCGCTGACTCTTGGTGATCGGGGAGTTCGAAACCGTACGAGACGGCCCTATGGCCTTTAGTTCGGGTGAACCTGTTGCATACGCCACAGGCTCCCCGACCATAAGGTCAAGGAGTGCGGTGCCGAATCGGCCGGCACCAACCGCTCGTAGGGGTTTCGACGCCCCAAGGCAGCGCGTACTGCCCCGCACGACTCATAACCGCTTGTGCGGCCGCATTCCAGATGGTTTCCGAAAACTGTCGATTGCGCAGAAGGTGCAAGGGGTTGCGCTAAAGGCGCAGACCGCCTGCACGTAGCGGCCACGGGCGCGCGGGACGCCAAGGCAGGCAGCGGCGTCAGCCGCCCGCGCTGTCGCGACCTGTCCGCACAGTCTCGACGGTGAACGATGCGGGAGGCAGCGGGCGCAAAAGCTCCGACTCCGGGCGCGTGAGGTAGATCCAATGCGCCCAATCGGACGGCCGCAACACCACGACCTGGCGGTCTTGGTAGGGGGCGACGTCGGGGCCGGGCTCGGTCGTCAGCATTGCAAAGGCAGGACACCCGTCTGCCTTGCCTTCCCGCCAGACCCCGGCGATCGCCGTGAAAGGCGCGTCGCGCAGCACGAAACGGTGCTTGCTCTCGGGGTAACGCTTCCCGGTGAATTCGAAGAAGGCAGAGACGGGTATCAGGCAACGATTGCTTTTCGCGAAACTCCGCCTCTCCGAGCGGAAGTTGAACACCGGCTTGCCTCCGGGCCGCGCCGGCGGAAAGCTGAAATTCATCGAGACGAGCCCGATATCATTTCCGGCAGCGCGCATCACCGGGCCGCGATCGTTGATCCTGACGTCGTCGGCTTGTGGCAGATCGAGCTCGGTCTGCTGCGTCGGAATGCCCAGCTCCAGCTCCTGCATCATCTTGCAGTATTCGGCCCAGCGAACATGTTGCTCGTAGTCATTACACATCCAGCGATTATGCGTCATTGGCGAAATTGCGGAGAGGGGGTGGGCGTCTCCCCTGCGGGGCCGGGCTGGCGGCTGCGCTGAAGCCCCGCGCGCGGGTCTTCCCCCATTCGGGCTGCCATCCCTGACGCAAACGATGACATTTGAAGCATAACGCACGCCTATCGCGCGCTATTACGGCCGAAGATCGGCGCCGGGATGTACGCGCCGCCGCCGACTGACTGACGCACTGGGATCTCCCTTTCGCAACGATGCGCTCAAATCTGAACGTTCGACTTGTACCATCGACCGATCAGCGCGGTGCGTCTTCGGTGACTTGCGGCCGGGAGATCTGGACCGGTGCCGCGGTCGGGAGGTGATCTGGGGCCCGGGCCCATCAGCGTCGACGACACCCCGCTCTCGAATGGGCTTTCTTGGTTCCGGCACGGCCTCCGACGATCAACCCCCAAGGGGTTCGCTACGCCAGCGTGCGACCTCTGCGGCTGTGCCTGCGAGGTGACCGCGGCCGCCCCCGAACCTGTCGGCGCCTGTCGAGCGGGGATAGTCCCCGCCGCAAGACGGGAGCCAACCATGTCGACCAACCTCACCCTCGCGCAGAACCACGCTCACGATCTCGCACGCACGCTGATGGTGCCTGTGACCTTGTTCGAAGTCGATGGCTCGCTCGGCGTGATGCCGACGGCCGATCTCGACGACGAGGATATCACGATCATTCACGAGTACGATCCGTGGTCCCCGGCTCATTGAGCCGGGCGACAGATGCCGCTGGCGCTGCGCCCGATGCAAGGGAGGCTGCGCCGCTGTCGAAATCCGACCTCGCGACGGCTTGTCAACGCGCCCTTGCATCCGGCACGCTTCGCGGCGGGCGGGTAGCGTTCCGTCACGATGACGCGAGAGGAACATCAACCGATGAAAGGACCGGGTGGCGCAGAACGCGCCTGGTGAAGGCCATGGAGAAAAGAGAAATCGAAGAATTGCGAGCCAAGGTTAGCTGCGCCGCCCTGCTCCAGCAGGACGGCTGGAAAGTCGATCTGAAGGAAAGCACACGCCGCGCGGTGAAATATCGCCGCAACGCAGAGATCATCATCGTCATTCACAATGATCGCGGTTGGTTCGATCCATTGTCGACCGCGAAAGGCGACGTGTTCGATTTGGCCGAGCATCTCGGGGCGCAGGGCTTCGCCCAGGCCTGCGCCCATGTCGCTTCGCTCGTCGGCTTCGTTCCGAGCCCGCCGGCGTGGCAGCGCGAGGCCCGCCCCACAACGCTGCACCCCATCGGCGATCGCTGGATGCGCCGTGGCGTTCCGCGCCCCGGCTCGCCGGTCTGGCGCTACCTGACGGTGGAACGCAGCATTCCCGACACGGTCGTCGCGATGGTGGTCGAGCAAGGCGTCCTGCGCGAGGGTCCGCACGGCAGTATGTGGGCGGCGCACCGTCGCGGCGACGGAGTCTTGATCGGCTGGGAAGAGCGCGGACCGCAATGGCGCGGCTTCGCCACCGGCGGGGCGAAAGAGCTGTTCCGCTTCGGTCCCGCGGCCGCGTCCCGGGTCTGCGTGACGGAGGCGGCGATCGACGCCATGAGCCTCGCCGCGATCCAAGTTCTGCGACCGGATACGCTGTTTGTCAGCACCGGCGGAGGCTGGTCCCCGGCGAGCGAGGATGCCATCCGCGATCTGGCCATGCGCGCAGACAGCCGACTTGTTGCCGCCACCGACAACAATCGGCAGGGCGATGTCTATGCCGACCGCCTGCGCGTGATCGCTGTGGAGACGGGCGCGTCGTATGCGCGGTCGCGGCCGCGCGCCGGCGATTGGAACGATGACTTGAAGATCCTCGTCGGCCGATTGGCGGAGGAACCCGTAGCAGCAGCCGGATGAACCCCGCTGCCGCATGCCCGGCCGGCGCGTCAAGGGAAGCTGCGCCCGCGTGCCGCGGCCCTTGACCCGCCGGACCTTCGATGCGGTCGCCCCGAGGGTGTCTTCAACACCCGAAGGGAAGGACGACCCTCATGCCCATCTTTACGATCGAGACCACCCACCGTCTGCCTGTGTATCGCCAGCGCAGCTATGACGCGGCGAGCCTCGCTGAGGCCTGCCGCCTCGCCGTCGCGGACGACGACTGGGACAACGAGAAGCAGGATTATGAATCCGCCGGCGAGACCTATGTCACCGGCATCTGGGAAGGCCCGGACACGGCTTACAAAGGCGCGACCGCGCTGGTGCCGTCGCACTATCGCGAGACCGTGCAGCGCAAGGCCGATCACTTCGAGGTGCTGCTCGGCCTGGTGAAGGTGCTGTGCGGCGACGACCAGGCGCTCGATCGCGCTTATTGGCGCGAACGCGCCATGCCGGCCATCGCCAAGGCCGAAGCCATCCTCGCCGGCGCCCGCGATCCCGACTGATCCGCCAGCGCACATCCTTTCTTCCGCACATCCCGCCCGGCCCTGCCGGGCTTTGTCATTTTCAGGAGCCGGATATGGCCAGCTATTACGTTCCGACCGTCGTGCAGACGACGATTCCCGACACCGATATGACGCCGCTCGAGCGGCTCATCCTCTCTCATATCTTCAGCGCCGAACCCGACGGCGACGGCCTTTATTTCTTCGCCGAGGACAGTCCGGCGGAGTGCCTCGAACTCGATGTCGCGGTGCTGCGCGACGCGCATCGCGCCTCGGCCGACGCCGACAGCGTGCTCAATGCCATCGTCGCCGATCGGCTGGCCGAAGTAGAAGCCGGCGACACCCATGTCGAGCTCGATCTGAGTGTCATCTCCTGGGCGACGATCTTTCAGGATGTCGTGCGGCGTTCGCCGACACTCGATGAGGTCGCCGTCTCCTCCGCCTTCACCTGCTCGCGCATGCGTTCGGATGGCTTCGGTGGCATGGCGACACTGATCACGGTGACCGCGATTCTGTCGGGCTCGACCGATGAGATGCTCGCGGGATTCCGCGAAGTGGCGGACGCCGCGGCCGCGCCCAGCGTTCACGTCCTGCTCCGCTTCGACGAATCCGAAGTGCGAACAACGGTCGGCGAGGTCATCGCCTATGACGGCGCCACGACCATAGTCCCGTTCGCCAGCATCAGCGACGACGATATCCACGCCGCCTGCCTTGCCGTCGCGGCATCGACGGATTTTGCGGAGGAACGCGGCTCGGCCGTGTTCAAGGCGGCGCTTGCGGCGATCGCGAATGCCGCGGCGCCTCGCTGAAGAGCGGAAAGGGAATGGAAGAGCGGAAAAGAATTGAAGGCGCGATGCCGCATGCCCGGCCGTCGCGTCAAGGGTGCGCTTCGCCCGCGTGCCGCGGCCCTTGACCCGCCGGACCGGAGAGGCGGCCCGCCGGAGAGGTGATGAAGGGCTGAAGTGATGAGGGATCACGCGGATCGCTCGCGCCTCAGCCCGCCAAGCCGAAAGGAGCCGCCATGCACACCCTCCCGACACTCCGCAAGATTTTCCAGGGCGTCGCCACGCGCCATGAGATGTATCGCATGTTCAACCGCCATCGTGGCGATCCGACCTGGGCTGCCGGCGACGCCGCGCATCTCTTCGCCGGCGAGTGGTTTGAGATCGCCGAGGCCGAGCACGATCACATGCTCGACATCCTGCCGCCGCTGTTCCTGCGCGGCGATCTATTCGCGATGCGTGAGTTCATGACCGGCAGCGTCACCAGTGTCTTCTTCGCGCTCGCCATCGACGGACGGCGACGCTGGTTTCACGGCTATTGCGATCTCTCGGATCGGACTTCGCCGGAGCGGATGAAGGCAGCGATCATCGAGCGCGAGTCGCGGCCGGTTCGCGCCATGACTCGCGATGAGCGGCTCGAGCACATCTGGTCGAGCACGCATGAAGACTATCGCGGCTATGCCGGCGAGCGCTGGCCCGCGTCCATGCGTGGCCGCCGCACCGTGCTCGTCTATGCCGGGCGGTTCGGCACCATGCTGAAATTGCTCGACGAGCTCACCGACGCGGAGATTGCGGCCAAGCTGCCAGTCCAGCTCCGCCATTTGCCGGAGACGATCGCGGCCTAGCCCGTCCTCTCCCTCTCCGACTTGCGAACAGCCCGGCCACGCGCCGGGCTTCGCATTTCCGCACCCGGCGTCGCGCCGGGACCTCCCTCACTTCCGCAACGCCGTGCCGTCGTCGCAGCCCGCGCCGGCGGGCAGCTGCGCGCGCCCAACAGAAGGACATTCCCCATGGCGCATGACGATCCCTTCACCCTCGATCTGTTCGGCAACACCGCGCTCTCGTCAGGCCTCGGCCTCGGCGTCACCGCGTTCGCCGATTTCCGCAGCGATGACGACCATGACGACGATCTACCACCGTCAACGCCGGCTCTAGCGACACCGCCGGTCATATCAGCGCGGGTGCCCGCGGCCCGTCCCGGCAAGCGCGGCGACAATTTCTATCTGTCCGGCGAACGCGGCCTCGCCAAGGGTTGGAAGCAGCGCGCCCGCGACAACATCGCGGCGCTCCGCCTCGCCACGCAGATCGATGCGGAGCAACGGCCCGCGACCGTCGAGGAGCAGCGACAACTCATCCGCTTCACCGGCTTCGGGGCCTCGGAGCTCGCCAATGGCGTCTTCCCCCGGCCGGGCGAAATCGAATTCGCGAAGGGCTGGGACGAGATCGGCGCCGATCTGCAGGATGCGGTCGACGATGCGGATTACGCCTCGCTCGCACGCTGCACCCAGTATGCCCATTTCACCCCGGAGTTTATCGTCCGGGCGATCTGGGCTGCGGTGCTGCGTCTGGGCTGGCGCGGTGGCCGCGTGCTCGAGCCTGGTATCGGCACTGGCCTGTTTCTGGCGCTGATGCCCGAGGATTTACGCGAGGTCTCGCACGTCACCGGCGTCGAACTCGATCCCGTCACAGCCCGCATCGCACGGCTGCTGCAGCCGCGCGCGCGCATCGTCGCCGGCGATTTCGCGCGCACCGAGCTGCCGCCACGCTTCGACCTGGCGATCGGCAATCCGCCCTTCTCCGATCGCACCGTGCGATCGGACCGCGCGCTGCGTTCGCTCAGGCTTCGCCTCCATGATTATTTCATCGTCAAGGCGATCAACCTGCTGAAGCCGGGGGCGCTGGCCGCCTTCGTCACGTCGCACGGCACCATGGACAAGGCCGACGGGGCGGCGCGCGAGCTCATCGCGCAGCACGCCGATCTCGTCAGTGCGATCCGTCTGCCGGAAGGCAGCTTTCGCGCCGATGCCGGCACCGACGTCGTCATCGACATCCTGTTCTTCCGCCGGCGCAAGCCCGGCGAGCCGGAAGGCGATCTGTCCTGGCTCGACCTCGAGGAGGTGCGTCCGGCAACCGAGGACGAGGGCGCCATTCGCGTCAACCGCTGGTTCACGCGCCATCCCGGGCTTGTGCTCGGGATGCATGCGCTGACCGCCGGCCCGTTCGGCGAGACCTACACCTGTCTTCCCAAACCCGGCGAGGATCTCCGCCTCGCGCTGGACGAGGCGATTACCCGCCTTCCGGACGCCATCTATAACGGTGAGCCCGAGCCGATCGATTTCGACGTGGAGGAAGCAGACTACGAGGCATCCGTCCATGTGACTGCCGATCGCCATGTGCGGGAGGGCAGCTTTTTCTTCGACAAGGCCCGCGGCCTGATGCAGATCCGTGATGGCGGGCCCGCCGCCATCACGGTGCGCAAGGGCCGCAGCGCCGACGGCGTTCCGGAAAGACACGTCCGGATCATTCAGAAGCTGATCCCGATCCGCGACGCGGTTCGCGAGGTGCTGAAGTGCCAGGAGTTCGACCGGCCGTGGAAGGACGCGCAGGTCCGCTTACGCATCGCCTGGTCGAACTTCGTCCGCGCCTTCGGGCCAATCAACAGCACCGTCGTCTCGACGAGCGAAGACGCAGAAACCGGCGAAGTGCGCGAAACGCATCGCCGGCCCAACCTGCAGCCATTCCTCGACGATCCCGATTGCTGGCTCGTCGCTTCTATCGAAGACTACGATCTCGAAACCGACACGGCGAAGCCGGGCCCGATCTTCACCGAACGGGTGATCGCTCCGCCCGCGTCGCCCCTCATCACCAGCGCTGCCGATGCGCTCGCCGTCGTGCTCAACGAGCGGGGCCGTGTCGATCCCGACCATATCGCCGAACTCCTGCATCGCGATGCGGACGACGTGATCGCCGAACTCGGCAGCGCCATCTTCCGTGATCCGACCGACGGCGCGTGGCAGACGGCCGATGCCTATCTCTCCGGCGCGGTCCGATCGAAGCTCATGGCGGCTGAAGCTGCCGCCGCGCTCGACCCCGCCTATGCGCGCAACGTCACGGCGTTGCAGGGCGTGCAGCCCGCCGACCTGCGGCCATCCGACATCACCGCGCGCCTCGGCGCACCGTGGATTCCCGCCGCCGACATCGTCGCCTTCGTTCACGAGACGATGGGCGCGGAGATCAAGATCCGTCACCTGCCGGAGTTGGCGTCATGGACTGTCGAGGCCCGCCAGCTCGGCTGGATGGCCGCTGGCACGTCGGAATGGGGCACCGAGCGACGGCACGCCGGTCAACTTCTGTCGGATGCGCTCAATTCCGCGGTGCCGCAGATCTTCGACACCCTCAAGGGCGGCGATAGCGAGCGCCGTGTTCTCAACGTCGTCGACACCGAGGCGGCGAAGGAGAAGCTGCAAAAGATCAAGACCGCCTTCCAGAGCTGGATCTGGTCCGATCCTGACCGGACCGATCGCCTGGCGCGGGTCTATAACGACCGCTTCAACAACATCGTGCCCCGCGCCTTCGAGGGCTCGCATCTAAAGCTGCCCGGCGCCTCAGGCGCCTTTGTCCTCTACGGGCATCAGAAGCGCGGCATCTGGCGCATCATCGCCTCGGGCGCGACCTATCTCGCCCACGCCGTCGGCGCCGGCAAGACGATGACTTTTGCCGCCGCCATCATGGAGCAACGCCGGCTCGGCCTGATCGCCAAGGCGATGCTCGTCGTGCCCGGTCATTGTCTGGCGCAGGCCGCGCGCGAATTCCTGGCGCTCTATCCGGGCGCCCGCATCCTCGTCGCCGACGAGACCAACTTTACCAAGGACAAGCGGTATCGCTTCCTGTCGCGCGCGGCGACCGCCAGCTGGGATGCGATCATCATCACGCACTCGGCGTTCCGGTTCATCGGCGTGCCATCGGCGTTCGAACAGCAGATGATCCAGGACGAGCTGGAGCTTTATGAGACGTTGCTGACCAAGGTGGAAGGCGACGACCGCGTCTCGCGCAAGCGGCTCGAACGGCTGAAGGAGGGATTGAAGGAGCGGCTCGAAGCGCTCACCACCCGCAAGGACGATCTGCTGACGATCTCGGAAATCGGCGTTGACCAGATCATCGTCGACGAGGCGCAGGAGTTCAGAAAACTCTCCTTCGCCACCAACATGTCGACGTTGAAGGGCGTCGATCCCAACGGTTCGCAGCGCGCCTGGGACCTTTATGTAAAGGCCCGTTTCATCGAGACGAAGAACCCGGGCCGCGCACTCGTCCTCGCCTCCGGCACGCCGATCACCAACACGCTCGGAGAGATGTTCTCGGTCCAACGCTACCTCGGCTACGCGGCGCTTCTGGATCGCGGCCTGCACGAGTTCGACGCCTGGGCCTCGACCTTCGGCGACGTCTCGACTGAGCTCGAGCTCCAGCCCAACGGCAAGTACAAGCCGGTCACGCGGTTCGCGACGTTCGTCAACGTCCCCGAATTGATCGCCATGTTCCGCTCTTTCGCCGACGTGGTGATGCCGGAGGATTTGCGCGCGTATGTCAAAATTCCGGCGATCTCGACCGGAAAGCGGCAGATTTTCACCGCGAAGCCGACATTGGCGTTCAAGCGCTACCAGCTCCTGCTCGATGCGCGGATCAAGGCGATCGAGATGCGGGATGGGCCGCCGGAGCCCGGCGACGACATCCTGCTCTCTGTCATCACCGATGGCCGGCATGCCGCGATCGATCTGCGTCTGGTCGATCCGGACAACGACAACGAGCCGGACAACAAGCTGAACCTGCTCGTCGCCAACGCCCTGCGCATCTGGCAGGAGACGTCGGCGAACAGCTACGTGCGCGCCGACGGCAAGCCCTACGAGCTGCCTGGCGCCGCGCAGATGATCTTTTCCGATCTCGGCACCATCAACGTCGAGAAGACACGCGGCTTCTCGGCCTATCGCTGGATCAGAGACGAACTCGTCCGTCTCGGCGTACCGGCGTCCGAGATCGCCTTCATGCAGGACTTCAAGAAGTCCGAGGCCAAGCAGCGCCTGTTCGGCGACGTGCGCGCCGGCAAGGTCCGCTTCCTCATCGGCTCCTCCGACACAATGGGCACTGGCGTGAACGCACAGCTTCGGCTGAAGGCGCTCCATCACCTCGACGTGCCGTGGCTGCCGTCGCAGATCGCGCAGCGCGAGGGCCGGATCGAGCGACAGGGCAATCAGCATGATGTCATCGACATCTTCGCCTATGCCACTGAGGGTTCACTTGACGCGAGCATGTGGCAGAACAATGAGCGCAAGGCCCGCTTCATCGCCGCCGCGCTCTCGGGCGACACGTCGATCCGCCGACTCGAGGATCTCGGCGAAGGCCAGGCCAACCAGTTCGCCATGGCCAAGGCGATCGCGAGCGGCGACCAGCGGCTGATGCAGAAGGCCGGGCTCGAAGCCGACATCGCCCGGCTCGAACGCCTGCGCGCCGCGCATATCGACGATCAGCACGCCGTCCGCCGGCAGATTCGCGACGCCGAGCGCGACATCGAATTCTCGACGCGGCGGATCGCGGAGGTTGGCAAGGATATCGAACGCCGCGTTCCCACAACGGGCGAGGCTCGCCGCGAGCATCGTCGGCAAGGGCTATGTCGAGCGCAAGGAGGCCGGCCGCGCGCTGATGAAGGAAATCCTGACCCTGGTGCAGCTTCAGCAGGAGGGCGAGAGCACCATCGCCGCGATCGGCGGCTTCGACCTCGACTATACCGGCGAGCGCTTCGGCCGCGACGGCTACCGGTACAGCACCGCCCTGATCCGCACCGACGCCGAGGTTGAGATCGAGTTGCCCGTCACCGTGACGCCGCTCGGCGCGATCTCCCGCCTCGAGCATGCGCTCGACGATTTCGAGGGCGAGCGGGAGCGCTATTGTCAGCGTCTCGCCGACGCGCATCGCAGGCTTGCCTCCTTCCAGTCGCGTGAGGACGGCGATTTCGCTTTCGCCGGCGATCTCGCCGAGAAGCGCCGCCAGTTGGCGGAGGTTGAGAAAGCCCTTGCAAGCGATGTGGAGGGAAGCGGCGCGAGCGCGATCGCCGCGTGAGGAAGAAAAGGGAATTGAAAGCCCGCTCGCAGATCGGCCAGCCCGGCAGCGCTAACGCTCAACCGCCGCCTGCGCGATCCCGGCCCGTCGTCCTGCGCAGGGCTGGAAGCCCTGCTGGTCCGGCCAGGCAGGGATGCTCGGCCGCAGTTGTGCCGGCCCGACCGCTCCGCGGGCCGGGGGGTGTCTTCGGAAAGAAGACGAGGAAGGACGCGCGAGGCGCGGTCCGCAAACCCGAACAGGAGAAATCCGATGCATCTCATCAAGGTCGATCCGCGTGCGCTGAAGGAAAATCCCGACCGCATGCGCCAGACGAAGTCGATGCCGCAGGCCGACGCCCTGCTGCTGGCGACGATCAAGGCCGTCGGCATCGTGCAGCCGCCCGTCATCACGCCCGATACCGGCGGCGGCAATGGCTATGTGATCAATGCCGGTCATCGTCGTGTGAAGCAGGCGATCGCTGCCGGCCTCGAGGAGATCGACGTGATTGTCGACGAGGTGGCGAACGACAACGGCGCCATGCGCTCGATGATCGAGAACATCGCCCGCGAAGCGCTCAATCCCGTCGACCAGTGGCGTGCGATCGAACGCCTCGTCGCGCTCGGCTGGACCGAGGAAGCGATCGGCGTTGCGCTGACCCTGCCGGTCCGGCAGATCAGGAAGCTCCGTCTGCTCGCCAATGTGCTGCCTGTCATGCTCGATCACATGGCCAAGGGCGACATGCCCGACGAGCGGCAGCTCCGCACCATCGCGTCCGCCTCGCTCGAAGAGCAGAAGGAGGTTTGGAAGAAGCACAAGCCCTCCAAGGCCGATCCGCAGGTGTCGTGGTGGAGCGTCGCGCAGGCTTTGACCAAGGCCCGTATGTACGCGCGGCACGCCAACTTCGGTGACGATCTCGCCCAGGCCTACGGCATCCAGTGGGTCGAGGACCTGTTCGCGCCGGCGGACGAGGACGGCCGCTACACGACGGATGTGGAAGCGTTCCTCGGCGCGCAGCAGGAGTGGATGGCCAACAACCTGCCGAAGAAGGGCATCATCGCCGAGACGACGAACTGGGGCGAGGTCAAGCTGCCGCCAAAGGCGGAACGGGTCTACGGCAAGCCGTCGAAGTCGGATTGCACGGCGATGTATCTCGACCGCGACGGCCGAGTGCAGAGCGTGCATTACCGCATGCCCGTGGCGAAGAAGCCGAAGGGCAAGGACGCGGTCACCGGCGATGACTCTGCGGATGCGTCTACCGTCTCCAAGACGCGTCCCGACGTGACGCGCAAGGGCGTCGAGATGATCGGCGACTACCGCACCGATGCCCTGCATGAGGCGTTGGCCCGCGCGCCGATCGAGGACGACACGCTGATGGCACTGTTGATCCTTGCCTTTGCCGGACAGAACGTCTCGGTCGATTCCGGCAGTGGCGGGACCCGTTACGGCAACCGGCGCATCGCGCGGCATGCGACCGCACTGTTCGATCAGGACGGCAAGCTCGTCCTCGACATGGATATGCTCCGCGTCGCGGCGCGCTCGACCCTCGCCGACGTGCTGTCGTGCCGGGAGAACCGCACCGACAGCGGCATCGTCGCCCGCATCGCCGGTGATGTGGTCGGCGCGGACAACTTCCTGCCGAACATGGGCACCGATGACTTCCTGTCGTGCCTATCGCGCGCAGCGCTCGAAGGCTCGTGCAAGGACACGCCGGTTCTTCCGCGACAGAAGGTGAAGGACACCCGCGCCGCCCTGGTCGATCACTTCAAGGAAGGCCGTTTCATGCCTGCGGCCGCGCTGTTCGCTCCGGACAAGGCCGCCGTGTCGTCGTGGCTCGCAAAGAACGCCGTCGCAGCAGACGACGAGGCCGACGACCAGCTCGAGGACCCGGAGGTCACCGACGGCGATGGCGACGACGCCTCGGACGCCGAGGCGTTCTCGGAGGCAGCGGAATAGTCCGCCCGCCTACGACAATCTGCATGACATCCCGCCGCCGGCTCTGTCGGCGGCGGTTTCGTTTCCACTCCCACGAACAGGAGGACGTCATGTCCGCACAGTCGATCTACGACCTCGCCGCGCTGGGCGCCATCATCCGGTTTTCCGATGGCACGCGGCGGCCGCCGGAGCGGCATCGCAAGAAGCTCGCAGCCTGGGAACACCGCAACAGCAGCGGCCGCCTGATCCGCAAGCAGGCAGAACGCCGTGTCGGCAACACTGTCATCAGCGCAAGCATCACGCTGCATGCCGGCGACTATGGTGGTGGCGGCGTCGTGGTGCTTCGCGTCCACCGCACCTTCTCGGTCGACAGCGACCTGACCTTCGTCGTCACCGAATGTCCGAAGGTCGGCGCGGTGCGCGTGTTCGATCGGCCCGGCGACGATGCCGAGCTGGTCTATCTCGCAAGCCACCGTGCTGACGCCGAATGCTGGCTACAGAGCCACGGCTACCCGCACGCCGTTCTCGACGAGGTGACGGCCGACGCGGTCGCCGCCGACGTCGTGGAAGGGAGGATAGTCGCATGAGCGCCCCCGCCCTCCCCACCACCAAGACCGACGACTCGGTCTCCGGATTCCCGGAGGTCGCGTTCGGGCGCAGCGGCGACGGCTTCCTCGCCGCGCGCGTTGCCGACACGGCCTTCGCCATGCTGCCGGCGCGCGACGGCGGCCATTATCTCGCAACCGGCTGGCGCATCGGCCGGCCGATCGCGGAATGGACGCGCTCGGACTTCTATGGCCATCCCGGCGAACTTGCCGATGAGGCGGCCTTCCGCGCGAAGGTCGCGGAGAATTCCGAGCATCAGCGCGAAAAGCGTGCGCTTGCCCGCCGCGAGATCGGCTCGACGGCGCACTCGCCCTGGGGCCCGTCGCAGGGCGCGACCGTCTACGCAGAAGGCGTCGTCTGCCACTCGACGGCGGGCCACGGCGGCTTTCATCTCGCGGCCGCGCGCAACCGCAGCGTCCATTCGATGCTGCGTGAGCGGCGCGGCTGGTACGAAGAAGACGAGGGCTGGGCGATCGTGGCGATCACTTTCCCGCATCTGTTCACCAGCTACGAGCGACGCTGCGCGGAGCGCACAATCAAGGATAGCTGGCCCGATGCCTGGGAGGCAATCTTCGGCACTGTGCTTCACCCCGGCGAATCCCGCGAGAAGGATCGGCGCGCCTTCGAGCAGGAGCACGCCGATGATTGGATCGTCGCGTCGGCGATCACCTCGGACCAACACCCCGGCTTCGTCGAGGTGGTCGCCACGCCGGGTGGCCGACGTGGCGCCGGCACCGAGGAGCGGCGCTTTCTCGTCCCCTTCCACGAATACCGGATCGGTCGCTTCGGTTTCGTCGTCGATGAGACCCGCCATGCGGTGTATTCCGGGCCCTCGAGCTTCATCGCCTGGCAGGGAAGGACGTCGCCATGACGGCCTCTCCCCAATGCCTTGCTAAGCTTTCACGCATGGAGGAAGCGCGCCGCCAGACGCAGCGCCAGCTCGACATGATCGAGCGGCAGATCATCCGTCGCATGACGACGCTGATTCCACAGCTCGGTCGCAAACGGTCCGGATACCATCGCGGCAAGCCGCCCGACCCGAGCGCGTTCCTCGAGCGCTACCGTTCGAACCTTGCGGCGATCACGGCCGAGCGCCAGCCGGAGATCGACGCGCTCTCGCGCAAGCTCGCCCGGCAGGATGCCGCGATCGACGCATTGCGGGCCCGATATGCGCCGATATCCGGTCACGCTCATGACAACCCGCAGGATGCGGATCGCACGCACGACTGTCGCAGCCCGGCCGAGTGTCGCCCGGGGAAGCGGCATGGCGCGGCGGCATAGCAGGACCGAGCCTGAATTCGCGGCGCGCTTTGAGCGAACGTCTCGAGCATGGCGCGGCGACGGCGGTTGGCAGGGGCGAATCTTTCCGGCATCGCCAACCCGGCCCGGCCCCTGTCGGCTCTTCCTTCGGGTTTGCTGCGGTCTGCGCCCCCGGCGGTCCGCTTCAAGGCCAAGTCGCAAGCGACCGGTTGCCGCCGATCTCGCCAAGGTCCGGCCGCGTCCGGCGCAGGGCTCCAGCAGGCTGGAACCCCGCTTGTCCGCAACCGGATCTCGCTCGCCTGGCGGCCCCCGGACCTTGAAGCGGCCCTCATCCCGGCGGCGCTGGGCGACCGCACCCGAAGGGAGAGCCGGCAGGGGCCGGATCGAACCCGACGGCGAAACCTTGGAAAGGACTTCACCATGACCAAAACCGCTCGCGCACCCCGCACCAGCGCTCGCATCGTCCCGCTGCGCCGCGGCACAACAGTCGAAATGGTCCGGCTCGTTTGCCCGGACGCCGCCCAAGCCACCCGCATCGCCGAGAGCTTCGGCCTCCCCGTCCTCGACAGCGACGGCATACGCGATCTCCACCAACGGCTCATCACCGAGACCGCCGATGCGCTCCGCGAAGGCCTCAACGAACGCGCCATGCAGATCCACCTGCAACGCATCGTCGGCTCCTATGTCGGCTCAGCGCACGGCGCCGGCCAGTTCTACAGCCGCGCCGTCACCGAGGCGCGACAGGCAACAGCGAAGCTCGCCAACGACACGCGCGACGAGGACCTCGACGGACCCGTCGGGTTCGAATCCGCGGCCCAGCGCAAGCGCGAATTCGCCGCAGAGGTCGCCGTTCAGGCGCATGCACTGCGCATGGCGGCGGAAGGCGCCGCCGCAGCCTATGAGCACGTCGTCGGCGAGAGCTGGAAGCCGTTCGAGCGCCAGCCCGAACAACCCGGCGAGACCGTCAGCCGCAAGGCCGCCGAGGTTCAGATGGCAGCATTCGGTTGACGCCGCCGGCGGGGCTTCGGCCCCGCCTCCCGCTCGCGATCCGATGTCGGCCGGTCCTTCGGGACCGGCCATTTTCATGTCGCACGGCGTCACGGCAGAAAAGAGCAAACAGAAATGAATCGGAATGGAGCGCCATTCGCGGCCCGTGCCGGCTTGCGGTCGATGCTCCGGCCGGCGTGGCAGCGCAACGGCTTTGCCGTCCTCCACTGCGTTCCGGTCCCGCGTCTCTGCCGACACCCCGGCCACCATCGCCACCGGATGCGCGGCCCCGCCGGCCTTCGCAGCGGACCGCCGTGACGGGCCGCGATGAGCGCGGCCTCCCAACGGAGGTTAGGATCATGACAGGTAAGGAAACCAAACCCCGCGCCGACATCTATGCGCGGATCACCGATCGCATCGTCGCGGATCTCGAGCGCGGCGTGCGTCCATGGGTCAAGCCGTGGGATGCGACCAACGCGGCTGTACACATCACGCGCCCGTTGCGCCACAACGGCATGCCCTATCAGGGCATCAACGTCGTGCTGCTCTGGTCGGAAGCCGTCGCGCGCGGCTTCACGTCGCCGATCTGGATGACGTTCAAGCAGTCGCTCGAACTCGGCGGTCACATCCGCAAAGGCGAGAGCGGAACGGTGGTGGTCTACGCCAACAAGGTCACCAAGACCGAGACGGACGAG
Organism: Pseudomonadota bacterium; assembly: GCA_040756295.1. Classification (GTDB taxonomy): domain Bacteria; phylum Pseudomonadota; class Alphaproteobacteria; order Rhizobiales; family Beijerinckiaceae; genus Methylovirgula. The sequence goes on from JBFLZN010000007.1 coordinate 139,377, forward strand.
CATGGCGACGAAGTCGAACGCGCCGTCCCGTTCCTGCGCGCCTACACGGTGTTTTGCGTCGAGCAGATCGACGACTTGCCGGATCACTATTACGGACGCCCGCAGCCGACCATCGCGCCGGCGCAGCGCATCGCGCATGTCGACGCGTTCTTCGCCAACACCGGCGCAACCATCCGGCACGGCGGTGACAAGGCGTTCTTCGCACCGGCGCTCGACGTTATTCAAATGCCGCCGTTTGAGAGCTTCCGTGACGCGGAAAGTTACGCCGCCACGCTCGCGCATGAATGTGTGCATTGGACGGCTCCGGCGCATCGCGTCAATCGCGATCTCAGCCGTTACGCGAAGGATCGCAGCGAACGCGCACGTGAAGAACTGATCGCCGAGCTTGGCGCGTGTTTCCTCAGTGCGGATCTCGGTATCGTGCCCGAACTTGAGCCGAGGCCGGACCATGCCAGCTACCTCGCATCGTGGCTCGAAGTCCTCGCCAACGACAAGCGCTTTATCTTCTCGGCAGCCGCGCATGCGCAACGCGCGGTAACCTATCTTCATGATCTTCAGCCCAAGCCGGCCGAGATCGATCAAGCGGCATGAGGCGCAATCATCCGCGGCTCGGACGCCTGCACGTCATCGTTTCGCATTTCTCGAAACCACAAAGGCCTCGCCTTGCGGCGGGACCTTTCTTGCGTGCGGCGTCGCGGCTGGCATCCGGGGGATGGCGGTGTTTGCCCTTCGCCTGATCGAGCCGCATCGGCGAGATGCGTCGGGCGGGACCGCGGGGTGTCCGAAACGCCCGTCTGTTCTTGGGTGGACGTCTTCCCGCTGGACGAATGCCTGGTGTCATCGCAATGCGAGCGCCCGGGGTCGCGGCTGAAGCCGCTGGCCGGAGAAAAGCCTGCACAACGCGTGCGAGTCTCTTTCACGAAACGTGCCCTTGCCGTTGTCGTGCGGTGTGGCGTGTCTGTCGCTCAGTCATATCCCCATCGTTCGGCCTGACGCGGCCAATGCGTCCTCGATTTGGCATGTCTAACCGAAGGCCGTCGTCGCTGCGCTCCGCCTCGATCCCAAGACCGCAACGGCCGTGCTCGGCTTTCTTCCCCTGTTCGCTGCGCGCCCATTCCTCGCGAGACAAGAAAGCCTTGCCTTGGCCGCCCTCTACTGCGTGGCGGCCCTTCGGGTGCGGTCCGATCGCCTCCGGTCAACGACCGCCATCGAGGTCGCGGTGGTCGCGGCCCGAGAAACGAAAGAGGACACGAACATGGCTACCATCGGCAACTTCACCGTCAACGGCAACGGCTTCGTGGGCAGCGTCAAGACCCTCGCCCTCGGCACCGTGAAGGCCAAGATCGTCCCGGCCGAGCGGACCTCGGACAAGGCCCCCGATTACCGGATCTTCGCGGGCACTATCGATTATGCGTAGCGCGGGATTATGCGGAGTGGTTGGCTGGTAGCCGCGGTTTTCCCGGGCTTTGTGGCTGCGCCGCTCCGCATAATCCCGTGGAGAGAAGCTGCGGCGCCTAGCACGAGGTGA
>JBFLZN010000008.1:0-39553 GCA_040756295.1 Pseudomonadota bacterium
CTCCGAAGGCGGATGTCAAGGGGTTTCGGCCTGAAAGGAAGCGGAAAAAGGTAACGAGTTTCAGTAGGTTAGGAGCCTGTCGACAAGCTGGCCAATTTCGAAAATTCTTCGCGTAAGCACCGCGTAAGCAGATTTGAGAGAGGAGCAGCGAGCAAGCGCGTAGCGAGGCGTGCAGCAGCACGGCGCGTTGGCGTTTGGAATGAGAGGCTCGGTTGAAGGTGTCCGAATCCGTTGACCTGTGAAGGTTGGACGGCTAGGCGAAATGAGATGCACCCGTAGCTCAGCTGGATAGAGCGCCACCCTCCGAAGGTGGAGGCCACACGTTCGAATCGTGTCGGGTGCGCCATCTCACACCAAGAACAGCGCCTACTGGACGGCGGCCAGGTCGAACACTACGGCCGCGGCCAGGGCAGATCGAATCGGCCTTCGAGTCCGGCGGCTCAATGGGCCAGACTAACCTGTTCGTGTCGGGCAGCTTCCAGCGCAGCTAGGCGAGGCTCGCTTCCGTGGACGAGTTCGACAGCGCCGATCTGCGTGACGAGAAGGAGATCGCCCTTCACGATCGAGCGGTCATCGAGGTCGGGCCGCTCAAGCCGGCGTCCTACCATTTCATCGGCGACCTGCATGCGAGACTGCGATCGGGGGCCTTGACGGTTTTTGCCCGAGGTGAAGAGGGAAGGTTTACGATCCGCCCTGCTCAGTCTCTGTGATCGATCCTGACGACCTCACCATCCTCTTTTGTAAAGCTTTCGGGGACCTTCTCCAGGAGACTGAGCACCTGTTCCGATGGCCGACAGAGTTTGACCCCCAATGGCGTCACGACAATCGGTCGGTTCACCAGGATGGGGTGTGCGACCATGGCGTTGAGGATCTGATCGTCGCCGACCTCGGCGTCGAGGAGGCCGAGGTCGGCTGCTGGCGTGCCCTTCTCGCGCAGGATGGCGCGGACCGGCAGCGCCATGCGCCGTAGCAGATCTTCGAGCTGGTCTCGCGTCCACCCGACCTGCAGGTACTCCACAATCGTCGGCGCGTAGCCGGCGGCTTCGGTCATGGCCAGGGCGTTGCGCGAGGTTCCGCAGGCCGGATTGTGGAAGATGGTGATCGGAAAGTCGTCGCTCATCGGATGTCGCGCTCCTGCAAGAGCCAGCCAAATAAGAAGGTCGCGACCACGGCGCCCACCAGTTGCGCGGCGATGAACGCCGGTGCCGAGGACGGGGCGATACCCGCGAAGGTGTTGGACAGCGCCCGGGCGATCGTCACCGCGGGATTGGCGAATGAGGTCGAGGCGGTGAACCAGTAGGCTGAGGTGATGTAGAGCCCGACGATCATCGGCGTCGCATCTGGCCTGAAACGGATCGAGCCCAGGATCGCGGCGATCAGGCCGAAGGTGGCCACGCCCTCCGAGAAGGCCTGGGCGGGCCCGTCCCGCAGCTTGGTCGAGACCTGAAATAGGGCTTCGCCGAACATGGCGTGGGCCGCCCAGACGCCGATGACCGCACCTGCGAGCTGCGCCACGGCGTAGGCGGCCGTGGTTCGCCAAGCGATCTCCCGGCGCAGAGCGAACATCAAGCTGACCGCAGGATTGAAGTGCGCGCCCGACAGGGGGCCGAAAATTGTGATCAGCACCACAAGGCCGGCGCCGGTCGAGAGTGTGTTACCCAGGAGCGCGATGGCGACGTTGCCGTCGGCGAGGCGCTCGCCCATGACGCCCGAGCCGATGACGATCGCCAGTAGCAACGCCGTGCCGAGCGCCTCGGCGGCCAAACGTCGGCTCATCGAGAACGCCTGCAGGGGCGGCTCCAGGCTGGCCGCCGCCAAGTTTTCCATGTCCCGCACGTCAGCGCGCCGGCGTGGGACGATCGGCGTGTTTGCCGATATCGTCGAGCCGTCGTTGTAGCGACAGGCGGTCGAGGCTGGCGAGCGGCAGGCTGGCGAACAGGCTGATCCGGTTATTCAGCACCCGGTAAGCGTCAGCGAAGGCGAGCGCGATCTCAGCGGCGTTGCCTGTCGCCGCGGCGGGGTCGAGGATTCCCCAGTGCGCGGTCATGGGCTGGCCCGGCCAGATCGGACAGACCTCGCCCGCGGCTTTGTCGCAGACCGTGAACACGAAATCCAACGGCGGCGCCTCAGGCCCGGAAAACTCTTCCCAACCCTTGGAGCGGAAATCCGACGGCCTAAAATTGTTGCGCCTCAGAATCTCGATCGTGCCTGGATGGAGTTCGCCCTTCGGCATGGACCCGGCCGAAAAGGCCTTGAACTTGCCGGCGCCGATCCGGTTCAGGATCGCCTCGGCCATGATCGAACGCGCCGAATTTCCGGTGCACAGAAACAGGACGTTGAGCGGAGCCTGGGCCATTCGAGGCGAGCCTCAGCAGCAGGCCTTGGCCGGCGCTGCAGAAGGCGCGCAGCAGGCCGAAGCCTTGGCGGCGGCTCGGGCGGCGTCGGGCTCGTCCTCGCCGTAGGCGGTGGATTCGCCGAAGGTGAAGAAGGTCTCCCAACGCAGGCCCGAGGGGTCGTTGACCCAGGCCTTGTCGGACCTGGCGTAGCAGCAGGTCGTCGCCTCCTGATCGCGCGTCGTCTCGCCGGCGGCCTTGAGTCGCCCCGCGAGGTCGGCGAGTTCCTCGCGGCTCTCAACCTGAATCCCCAGGTGATCGAGGCCCGCCGCGGCCGATCGGTCCGAGATCGCGAAATTGACCCGCGGATCCTCCAGCACCCACTTGGCGTAGTCATCCTTTGCGACCGAGGGCGCCGCGCCGAACAGGGTCGAATAGAAGGCGATGGACTTGGGCAGATCGTCGACCGCGACGTGGACATGGAGCCGCTTCATGGTTTCGTCCTCAGGAGAGTTGAGATTGGCCACAGCACGCCGCGCGACTGGCGATCGCTGCCAGGGGTGCGCAGACCTCGGGGCGACCCTGGCAGCAGTCTTCCATCAGGTAGGCCAGGAGCTCGCCCATGCCGTCGTAGTCGGCGATGTAGATGATCGAGCGTCCCGCCCGCCGGCTGGTCACTAGACCGGCGTTGGTGAGAATCGTGAGCTGGGCGGACAGCGTATTCGGCGTGATGTCCAGGCTGCGAGCGATTTCGCCGGCTGGGACCCCTTCCCTGCCGGCCTGGACCAGCAGGCGGAATACGGTCGTGTCCCCGCGAGTGGTGTAGGAAGTCGGGAGAAAGCCGCTCGCGAAGCGCGCCCTATATAGCGCTGTAGCGAGCGAGCGGCTTTCGGCGGCCACCGACGATTCTCCGGTTAGGTTTGGGTTGCGATATCCAACGCAACCGAGGAACCACCGATGACCGACGAGATGATGAACCTTCGCTCGATGCTAGAAAAGGCTCCCGACGCCGATTTTCTGCGCGAGATGATCGGCTTTGCCGCCGAACGCTTGATGGAATTGGAGGTTGGCGCGCTGACGGGCGCTGCGCATGGCGAGCGGAACCCAGCGGGGCGACTTGCCCAGCGCAATGGCTATCGCGACCGCGATTGGGAAACACGCGCCGGAGCGGTCGAACTGCGCATCCCGAAACTGCGCAAGGGCTCGTACTTTCCAAGCTTTCTTGAGCCGCGGCGGATGGCGGAGAAGGCGCTCGCCGCCGTGATCCAGGAGGCCTATGTGCAGGGCGTGTCGACCCGCTCGGTCGATGAGTTGGTGAAGGCGATGGGCGGCTCGGGCGTCTCCAAGAGTCAGGTGTCGCGGCTGTGCGAAGAGATCGACGAGAGGGTCACAGCCTTTCTCACCCGCCCGCTCGAAGGGGACTGGCCCTATGTCTGGCTCGACGCAACTTACGTCAAAGTCCGGCGCAACCATCGCATCGTCTCGACGGCGGTGATCGTCGCGGTCGGCGTCAACACAGACGGGCGGCGCGAAGTGCTGGGCATGGACATCGGCCCTTCGGAGGCGGAAACCTTCTGGACCGAATTCCTGCGCAAGCTGCGCCGGCGCGGCCTGCGCGGCGTCCAACTCGTGATCTCCGACGCCCACGAGGGCATCAAGGCCGCCGTCGCCAAGCTGATGAACGCCAGCTGGCAGCGCTGCCGCGTCCACACCATGCGCAACGCCCTCGCCCACGCCGGCAAAAGCGGGCGGCGCGTCGTCTCGGCCTTCATGGCCACCGCCTTCGCCCAGGACAGCGCCGACGCCGCCAAGGCGCAGTGGCGCAAGGTCGCCGATCAGTTGCGGCCGAAGCTGCAAAAGCTCGCCGGCTTCATGGACGAGGCGGAGGCCGACGTGCTCGCCTACATGGCCTTCCCAAAGGATCATTGGCAGAAGATCCATTCGACCAATGGGTTGGAGCGCTTGAACGGCGAGGTCAAACGCCGCACCGAGGTCGTCGGCATCTTCCCCAATGACGAGGCCATCGTTCGGCTCGTCGGCGCCATCCTTCTGGAGCAGAACGACGAATGGGCGGTCCAGCGCTGCCGCTACATGACGCTGGAAACAATCGCCAGCTTGAGCGATGATCCGATCGTCGGACTGCCTGCTGTGGCGATCTGATCAACCCGGCCCACGCCGGAGTTCATCTCGGTGGCCCCGCTTCAGCTACACCACCGCCGGGGACACGATCCGGAATACGGCGAGCCGCGAGTCCTGCGCCAGCGCTGACAGGCGTTTGATGGCGGTGTTAAATTCCATATTTCCACACTTATAGAAATACAGAATCAAGTCAAGCGAATGCCGTTTCGAATGGGGTGCCGTGGGTGCTGGAGCGCCCGAGACTTCAGGACATCCGCGCCTCAACGTAAGCAGCCGAACGCAAGTCGGAGCGTATTCGAGGGTACGCCGGGCGAGCCAAAAATTCAATTTGTTTAGTGATTACAGTATCATAGCGCATCAGAGCGAAACCCGTCGAAAAGCATCGAAGGGCAGGTTAAATTGCTCCGAGGGTGGAGGTCACAGGTTCGAATCCTGTTGGGTGCGCCACCCTCAATGCTCTGCGAGGCCCTCAACCTTCCTCGACCAGGATCTCGCTCTGAGGAGGCGTCGCAAATCTCGCTCCGCCCTGACGTGCGGGCTAGAGAAGATAAACACTTTCAAGCTATAGTTCCGGGGGACTGTGGGGCCAAGCGCGTTTCCATTAAAAGGCAGCCAAGATCGCGGCAGCATTGGCGGGTAGCCAAGCTAGGCTATACGCAGCTCTGTTTATATCATCCTAACTTTTCAGGCCGGCAGTGGATCGGTGCCGCGATCGAGCAGGGCCAGATAGTCCGAATAGGCGTAAATTCGGCCGCGTTGCCGTCCCGTGGTCTCGCGCACGACGCCGATTCCGGCCAGCCGGCCGACTGCGGCCATGGCGCGTTCGTAGACGTGCATGAACCGGCCTAGCACGAGCGGCGGCTTCGGGGGCAGCGGGGCAGGCACATAGGCGCGAACGCGCTCGCCTCCCGTGCTCGTTTCGACATAGGCGCCGAGCCTTGGATTCTCCCCGTCCGTCACGCGCGATCCTTTAATTGAATTGGCCTCACCGCTATTAAAACATAGCGCCACATATCTTAATAACGAATCGCGCTAATTCAAGGTTGCCAACATGGCGCGACAATATCGAGCGCTCCGGTGCATGACGATTTCGCCGGCTGGAGGGTGTGCACCAAAACCTGCTCGACATGAGCTAGCAAGCGTTCCCCGTTGATCGGGCCATCGAACAGGCAAGGTGCGGCGATGCGGTCGTGGCGCAGTCCGGGCAGGAAGGTCGTTGTCTTCCAACGGCTGTGCGCACTCAAACGACGCGCGCTTCGCGAATCAGATCATGTTTCGTGAATGATTTTGCCCATATCGCTTATGTCATACCCGCCAATACTCTTAAACTCATTCTGAAACTTCTCTGAGCGCAAGACCTTGAACATCGTCTGGACTTCAGGCGTGTCGAAGCGTTCTGTCTTCACGACGAGATCGTAACGCTCTCTCTTCATTGGAACGAAGTCTATGTTTTCCACTTGTCGGGCTATCTTCTCGGTGCCCACCGCGACGTCCGCCTCGCCACGTCCCACGGCGCTGGCCACCGCCAAATGTGACTGGTTTTCGTCGTCGTATCCGGCGACCTGACTGCCATAGAGATCGAGCAACTTTAAGTTTTCGTCGAGAAGGACGCGTGACCCGGCACCCTTCTCGCGGTTGATCATCCGAACACCCTCGCGGGCGAAGTCGTTCCACGCCTGGATATTTTTGGGATTGCCTTTGGCTACATAGAGCCCCTGCGTCCGATAGGTGATGTTAGCGATCGTGCAGCGGACACCAGGAAGCAGAGTGCGGACGTGAGGGACGTTGTAGTCGTCGCTCGAACTGTCCCACAGATGGGCCGTCGCGACGCTGACCTTGTCATGATAAAGGGAAACTAGGCTATCGTAGCTGCCGATGTAGGCTCGAAGAGCCATCACTCCGTGCATGCGCATGAAGTTCGACAGGATGTCGAGAATGAGATCCTGTCCGCAGATGATGAAACCCTCACCACCACGTCGCCCTGTTGAGAGGTCGAAATACTTGTTCTCGTCGAGGGCCGCAGGGCCGCTATGTTCCGGCCGGCGCGGCTCTCGTCCGGAACGATTGATGTAGTCTCGCACGTGAGCTTCGGTGAAGCGAATCTTGCGGCCCACCTTGTAGGAGCCGATGTCTCCGTTCTTGATCAGGGCATAAATGCCGCTCCGACTGACGTTCAGCAAAGCGGCCACATCCTCGACCGTCAGCGCGTCGCGCGTCGCCATAGCAATCTTCCTCATGTCATTTCATTCAATTCCGTATCGGTAGGCACACTCTAAGGGAAGATATAGCCCTTCTTTTATCTTTTCGCTTTACGCGGCACACCATCTTGCGCTTTTTAGAACGCGAAACAAGCAAGTCGGGTTCGAGGCCGTGCGTATTCATGCATTTTCGTGTATTTTCGCGCAGGCCGGTGCGGAGTGCCCCACCGATCGGACTCAGCGGAGCTGATCGGAACATCGAAGGAGGACACGCTCATGCCTAAAGGCATCGACCGCATAAGTGCCTGGACACGCCGCAGCGTTGTGGTCTTGAGCCTTGGCCTCGCGTTACTTGGCGCATCTGCCTTGATCTCGAATGTGGCGGCTCAACAAACGCAACCGCCGAACATCGCCGCTGCAGCCGATCTTAAGTTTGCGCTTGATGAGATTGCGGCAGCATTCACGCGCGACACTGGCAAGACGGTGACGCTCAGCTTCGGGTCGTCGGGTAACTTCCTGCGTCAGATCCAGCAGGGCGCGCCTTTCCAAATGTTCATGTCGGCCGACGAGGGTTATGTCCGGCAGCTCGCTGAGGCCGGCAAGACAGTAGACGACGGGACGCTCTACGCAATCGGTCGCATCGTGCTGTTTGCGCCGAAAGGCTCGCCGCTCATGGTCGATCCCGAGTTGAAGGACTTCCGGGCCGCCCTGGCGGACGGTCGTATCCAGAGGTTCGCGATCGCCAATCCCGAGCACGCGCCCTACGGACGCGCCGCCGAGCAAGCGCTGCGGTCAAGAGGCTTGTGGGAGGCCGTGCAGCCGCGGCTGGTGCTTGGCGAGAATGTGGCGCAGGCGGCACAGTTTGCGACGTTGGGCTCGGCCCAGGGCGGCATCTTCTCCTATTCTCTGGCGCTTTCGCAGCATGTCAGGGATCTCGGCAGCTTCGTACTCTTGCCGGCGGAGTGGCACCAGCCGCTTCGACAGCGCATGGTCCTTCTCAAGGGCGCCAACGCCACGGCCCGCGCCTTCTTTGCTTATGTTCAACAGCCGGCAGCGCGCACGATCTTCCGCAAATATGGCTTCGTGCTCCCCGGCGAATCCTCCTGATCGGCGAGAGGGCGCATGGATTGGTCGGCCCTTGCACTCTCACTGCGTCTTGGAGCGCTCACGGTCCTGATCCTGGTCCCGATCGGCGTCGTGGTCGGTCGGCTCTTGGCCTATCGTAGCTTCCCGGGCAAGAGCGTTGCAGAGGCAGCGATGGCCTTGCCGCTGGTGCTGCCGCCGACCGTGATCGGCTATTACCTGCTCGTCGCCTTCGGTGGCGGATCGGCGTTTGGGCAAGCCTATCAGTCGCTATTCGGCCATACCCTGGTGTTCAGCTTCGAGGGGCTCCTTGCCGCCTCGGTGCTGATCAATCTGCCCTTTGCGATCCAGCCGATGCAGCGCGCCTTCGAGGCGATCGCGCCCGACCTCAGGGAGGCTGCGGCGTGCTCCGGCATGTCGCCGTGGCGGGTGCTCAGCCGGATCGAGCTTCCCCTGGCGTGGCCCGGAATCGTCACCGGTCTCGTGCTCGCCTTCGCTCACACGCTTGGGGAGTTCGGGGTCGTGCTGATGGTCGGCGGCAGCATTCCCGGCGAGACGAAGACGATCGCGATCGCGATCTACGACCGGGTGCAAGCCTTCGACAATGCCGCCGCTGGAGCGATGTCCGCTCTGTTGCTGCTGCTCTCGCTCGCCGCGCTCGGGCTCACTTTCATGCTCTCGCGGCGGGTGGGTCGCCGTCATGGGTGACGTGGCGCCGGAAGCGACCAAGGCGTTGCTGGTCGTGGTTGGGCAGGAAGGCCCGATCCCGTTGGACGCCGAGCTTTGCTGCGCACCTGGGGAGCTGCTTGCGCTTGTCGGGCCTTCTGGAAGCGGCAAGTCGACGATCCTCCGGACGATTTCGGGGCTCTATCACCCGAGCGAAGGTCACGTCGCCTGCAACGGCGAGATTTGGTTGGACACCGCGACCAGAATTGACGTGCCGCCGCATCGCCGCTCGGTCGGCCTGGTTTTCCAGAGCTATGCGCTCTTCCCGCATATGACGGTCCTCGGCAACGTCATGGCCGCGCTAGGCCACCGCCCGCAGACGGAGCGGCGGAGGCGTGCGCTCGCGCTTATCGAAATGGTCCACCTGGCCGGGCTCGAGCGGCGCCGGCCGACGGAACTCTCCGGCGGCCAGCAGCAGCGTGTGGCGGTCGCACGGGCGCTGGCGCGTGACCCGCGCGTGCTGCTGCTCGACGAGCCGTTTTCTGCGGTCGACAAGGTCACGCGGCAAAGGCTCTATCGCGAGCTCGCCGAACTTCGACGCACGTTGAACATGCCGATCGTGCTTGTGACGCACGACTTCGACGAAGCGGCCCGGCTCGCCGACCGCATGTGCCTGCTCCATCATGGCCGGCTGCTTCAGAGTGGAACGCCGCGTGAGGTCCTGGCGCATCCGGTGAGCGTCGAGGCGGCGCGGCTTGTCGACCTGAAAAATATGTTTGAGGCAACCGTCTTTGCTCACCGGCCCAGCGAAAATGCCACCGTGATCCAGTGGGGCGGCCATCAGCTCGTCACACCGCATCGGCTGGACCTCGCGCCCGGCGGCGCAGTCGCGTGGGCGATTCCGTCGACGCAGGTGATCCTGCATCGCAGCGATCTGCCTTCGGCGGCGCCCGTGAACCTGGTCAACGGGATTGTGGGTGAGCTCACGATGCTGAGCGAGAGCACGTCCGTGGCGGTCTTCGTCGATGGCCGTTCGGACCAAGCGCTGTCGATGACGGTTCCCGAACACTACGCCCGCCGAACAAGGCTGGCCGTCGGGACAGAAGTGACCGTTTCGCTGCTCCCCGACGGCATCCACCTGATGCCCCTGACCGGCGGCGACCCAAGCAAGTCGGAGAAACCATGAAGCAGGCGGATAATACCAAGGCACGCTCAACTGACGGACGCCGAAACGTGCTGTCGGCTTTTAGCGGCGGCGCCGGCATCGGCGCACTCGGCGGCTTGATCGGGCTCGGCGGGGCGGAGTTCCGGCTTCCGCTGTTGATCGGAGCGTTCCGCTTCGCTGCACTGGAGGCGGTGATCCTGAACAAGGCGATGAGCCTGGTGGTCGTCGCCTCCGCGCTGCCATTTCGCGCCGTTGCGGTGCCTTGGGAGACCGTGGCGGCGCACTGGACGGTTATCGTCAATCTGCTGGCGGGAAGCTTGGCTGGCGCTTGGTTCGGGGCCGGCTGGGCGACGCGGCTCGCATCAGGGGCGCTCTACCGGATCATTGCTATCCTGTTAGTGATGATCGCGGTGGTGCTGCTGATCGGCCATGATCCAAGCAGCGGCGGTCAGCCACTACTTGAAGGGTCCGCACAGATCGTCGTCGGAGTGGTAGCTGGTGTCGTTATCGGGGCAGTCGCGTCGTTTCTCGGCGTGGCCGGCGGCGAGCTGCTGATCCCGACGCTGGTGCTGCTGTTCGGCGCCGACATCAAACTGGCCGGCAGCCTCTCACTGGCGATCAGCTTGCCGACGATGCTGATGGGATTTGCGCGATACAGCCGCGATCGCAGCTTTGCTGTACTCGGCCGCAACAAGGCGTTCGTGCTCGTTATGGCCACTGGCTCGATCGCCGGCAGCTTCATCGGGGCGCGGCTCTTGGGTCTTGTGTCGAGCGCGCTATTACTGCCGTTGCTGGCGATTATCCTGATGGTCAGCGCCGTGAAGGTCTGGCGCCACACCTAGCACACTGTGCAATTGGTTGGGGACGGGGAGGCATAGTTTTCTGAGAGGCGGTCCATCGCGGGCCGATGAAGTGAACAGTGTGGACCTAGAGCTTCGTGATTTGCGTTTGGCGGTCACAGCGTCACAGCACCGCAGCCTCAGGCAGGCGGCGGAAGCTCTGAACATACGCCAATCCACCTTGAGCAGGCGATTGCGCGATATCGAGCGCCGGCTCGGTGTGGTGCTATTCGAGAGGACGAACGGCGGCACCCACCTCACCGCAATGGGGCTGGAGTTCATTGTGAGCGCCCAGCGGATCCTCGATGAGGTCGACACAGAGCTGCGCCGGCTCAAAAGCAGAAGCCGCGGCGAACTGGGTCTATTGACGATCGGCGTCCATGCCTCCCCCTCCGCCGGGAACATGCGGGCGGCGCTCGTCGAATATCATCGGCGCTTTCCGGATGTAGAGGTTCGCACGGTCGATGGCAGCCATGATCGGTTACTTCGCGCCCTGGCGGGCAACGCGGTCGATATCGCGATCATGACGGGTCAGGCGGCGGCCTGGAACGATCGGATGCTTCCGCTCTGGAGCGAACGGGTAATCGCGGCTTTCCACGAAAATCATCCGCTTGCCCGTAATCCCAGGACTCGCTGGACGGACCTCGCAGACGAAAAGTTTCTCCTCCCGCAGCAAGGTCCCGGACCGGAGCTGGAAAAGCTGCTCGTGGCGAAGCTTCGCAACGCCGTGGGCTCCGAGCGCGTCGTCCACCAGGACTCCTCACTCGACAGGCTGCTGAGCCTGGTCGGCGCCGGCTATGGCGCGCTCCTGATGTTTGAGGGCGCGACCGGCGCTCGCTACGAAGGCGTCGTCTATCGTGAAGTCTGGGACGATGACGGGCCGACCCGCGTCAATTTCATGGCCTATTGGCGGGAGGCGAACAGCAACCCGACCCTGGGATCGTTCCTGGCCGTGCTACGCGAACACTATCTGGACCTCTCGGCTGAGCCGGGACCGACCTGAGCGATCCGATCTCGGCGCGCTTTCGCGAAAGCACGGTCGGTCGCCATGAAGCGCTCGACCATCGGTGGGATCAGCTTGGCCGGCTCGGGCGGCGATTGGCCCGTCGTGCGGCCTAGAACCTCGGCATAGGCGATGAGGTCGCGATGCACAGCGGCGGGGAGTTCGACGCTGACCTTGACCGGCTTGTCGTCGGTGAGTGGACCGAGCTTCAGCTTCGTCATGGTTTCGCTCCCTGCTGTCCATAGGGCGACAATACGAGATCGCGCGTGACGACCACGCGAACCGGAAACCCTGGCCGGATGGTCAGGGTCGGTTGAATGTTGAGCTCGCGTTGAACGATCTGCTGGCCTGTCTGGCTAACCGAGTTTGACGCGCCGGAGCGGATCGCCTGGACGAGGTTGTTTTCGTTCTGGCTTGTGCCGGCTTCGGCGCCGACGCTGAGCAGCGTCGAGAGCACGGCGGCCTGGAACAGCTTGCCCCAATGATTGTCGACCTCGTCTTCGAGCCCGGCATAGCCGCCCGCGTCGGCGCCCGGTTGGCGTTCGAGGACAATGGAAGTCCCGTCCGGCATGATCAGTCGCATCCAGACGAGCAACAGGCGCGATTGGCCGAAGGCGACGGAGCTGTCGTATTGGCCGATCAGCTTCGCGCCCTGCGGGATCAGCAGGTATTGGCCGGTCGGGCTGTCGTAGACCGCCTCCGTCACCTGGGCGGTGATCTGGCCGGGAAGATCGGAGCGGATGCCAGTAATGAGCGCGGCTGGAATCACCGTGCCGGCCTGCACCACATAGGGGGACGCCTTGGCTTCGATGCGGTCAGGACTCACCGTCCGCTTGTCGGTCGACGCATTGAGGAATGCGGTCTTGCGGTCCTGCAGGTTCTGCGCAGAGCCGGCATCAACGGGGGGCGTGGGCGTCGGACCCGTCGTGGTCCCTGCCATCGCGGGCGACGCCGTGAGACTGACCGGCTGCGGCTGCTGATTGGTCTGGGCGAAGAGGCGGCTGACCCGCGCGGCTTCCGTCTCCTGCGCCAGCCGCTGGGCTGCGGGATCGGGCGTCGTCGCCGGCACGGCGGTGTTCGGCGCGGCGCCCGCATTGAGGATCGGCTTGCCGAGATCGCCGGGCAATGGCGGACCGAGCGGCGGCGCCTGCCGCGGAAGGCCGGTGTAATCCTTCGGCAGCCCAGCCAGGCCTTCGGCTGAGGGCCTATTCTGGGTGCTGAGCAACTCCTGTCCGGTCTGCCCCTTGTTGCGGGTCTGGAGCGCGTAGCCGAGCGCGCCGGCGACGGCGAGCGCCGACACCGCGCCAAGGGTGATCAGCACCTTGCGCGAGAGGCGGGTGACGCGCGGCCGCTCGCCTCGCAGCCGCAGGTCGGGCGGGACCACAGGCGTCGGAGCGGCCGGTTGTTCTTCCGGTTCGTCCGTCATGACCGCGGCCTTCCGTCGGTGCGGACGATACGGACGCGACGCTCGCTGTCCTTGTCACCGAGGCGCAGCTCGGCCGCCGCGAACAGGCGATCGACGATGTAGTAGTTGCCGCGGGCGCGGTAGTTCACCAGCTCCGAGCCTCCGGCCGGGCCGATGACGAAGAGCGGCGGCATCTCGCCCTGCCGGATGCCGGATGGGAATTCGATAAAGACCTTCTGGCCGTCGTCGAAGGCGCGCAGCGGCCGCCAGGCCGGATTGTCGCCCTCGATCGCATAGCGGAAGTTGATCGAGGCGAGATCGACGCCGGAGGCGATCGGCGCCGCCGCTTCGGCCGAGGCGTTCTGCTGGCGCAGCGCGATGAGCTGGTCTTCCGGATACTGCCAGGAGACCGAGGCCATGTAGGTTTTCTCGGTCGAGCGGAGCTCCAGCAGGTAGGTTCGACGGTCGGTGTTGATGACGAGGTTCGTCAAGAGATCCGGCCGCGTCGGCTTGACCAGGATATGAACCTTCTTGGACGCGCCAGCCCCGCTTTCGGTGTCACCGATGATCCAGCGCACCGTGTCGCCGGCCGCGACCGGGCCGGTGCCGACGAGCTGCTCACCCTCCTGCAGGGCGATGTCGGTGATCTCGCCGGGCGCCGTATAGGCTTGGTAGAGCGCGCCCGCCGAATAGGGATAAACCTGAACGGCGTTGATGAAGCCATTGCGGACCGGCTGGATGCGGGCAGCCGCATTGGCCTGGTTGATGCGCACGGTGGGGTCTGTCGCTTCCGGGACGGACTTGCCCGTGTTGAGCGGCTTCAACTGGCCTGGCAGCGGCAAGGGCTTCGGCAGCTCGACGATCTTGACCGGTGGCGGCGGATCGACGGCGAGCTTCGCCGGCACGGCGCTGTCATAATTGATGTCGGGCGGGATGAACTTGCTGGCGCAGCCGCCCAGCGCGGTGACGGAGAGCAGCAAAGCCGCAAGGCCGGCTTTACGGAAATACGCAGTCCCGCCGTCCCGGCTTTGCTGAACTACGCGGAAACGTGAAGCCGGGCCGCCGGCTCCCATGGAAATCGGCGGGGTCATTGTCCCAGCTCCTTCGACCAGTTGATGGCGGTGACGTAGATGCCGAGCGGGTTCTTGCGGAGCACGTCGGCGGAGGTCGGCGGCTGGATCGCGACGGTGAGTATCGCGGTCCAGCGCGAGTTGTCGGCGAGCGCGCCGTCCTGATAGCGATGCTCGACCCACTCGACGCGGAAGCTCGACGGCGAAGCGCGGATCACGCTCGAGACGTCGATGGCGATCTGCTGCTTGCCGAGCTTGGCGAAGGGGTCGTTGGCGCGGGCGTAGTCGTTGAGCGCCTGTGAGCCCGTGGTGGTGGTGAAGTCGTAGGCCTGCAGCCAGTTCTGCCGCACGATGATCGGATCGGCCGGCAGCGAGCGGACCATCTGGATGAAGTGAGCGAGATACCAGGCGATCTCCGGATCGCTCGGCGCATAGTCGGCCGTGGCAGGCGCCACCGCCTGGGCCTGGCCGAGCTTGTCGACTTGCACCACCCAAGGAACGATGCTGCCGTGGGTTGACTGCCAGACGAGACCGCCGGCGAGGCCCATGGAGAGCGCGAGCGAGCCGAAAGCCATCAGCCGCCAGTTCTTGGCTTGGACGCGGGCCGAGCCGATCCGCTCGTCCCATGCCTGGGCGGCGCGCTGATAGGGGGTTTCTGGTTCAGGCGTGCGGCCATATCGGACCGACGCGCGGCGGAAGAACGCCATCTCTTATTCTCCTCCCGAGAGATCGACGGAATGGCCGCCGCCATGGCTGTCGCCGGACTTGAGAGCCTGGACAGCGGCCTGCGCGCCGTGGCCCATGGATTGGTTGCGCCTCATGCGGCGGGCCCATGCGGGCACGGCGTCCGTGCCGGGGGTGCTGGCATCGGCGGCGACTTCTGCGCTGCCCACCGAGCCCATGGTCGATGAACCGCCTGTGGCGGCGAAACTGGACCGGGCGCCGGCCGAGAAGCTCTCCCTCATCGAGCGGGCTGCCTGGCCGGCGGCGCGGCGCATAGGCGCCGCAGCAGCCGAAGCCGCGGCGCGAGCAACCCCGCCGAGGCCCGCGGCCACACCTGACGCGCCAGAGCGGCCGGCCGAGGCAAGGCTGTGGGCGGAAGACGCCCCGCCGGCCATCGCCGCGCCGCCCCGGGATGCGGCGGCAGTCCCGGAAGCAGCGGCCATCGCTCCCCTCCCGGCTAGGCCCAGCGCGCCTGCGCCGGCCATCGCCGTGCCGGCGACCGCGAGGCCGGTGCCGACAGCGGCGCCCGCGCCGAGCTGCGGTGCGCCGGAGACGAGGCCCGTGGCGATTCCCGGACCGAAAATGCCGAGGCCGAGCATGGCGAGGGCCGCGAGCACGACGGAGAGCGCCTGCTCGATGGTTGGCTGGCCGCCGGCATAGGACTGGGTGAACTGGGAGAAGAGGCCGGTTCCGATACCGACGATGACCGCCAGCACCATCACCTTCACGCCGGAGGCGACGATGTTGCCGAGCACCTTCTCGGCCAGAAAGGCGGTCTTGTTGAAGAGGGCGAAGGGAATGAGGATGAAGCCGGCCAGCGTCGTGAGCTTGAACTCGATCAGGGTGACGAAGAGCTGCACCGCCAGGATGAAGAAGGCGATCAGCACCAAGAGCCAGGACACCATCAGCACGGCGATCTGGACAAAGTTCGCGAAGAAGCTGGTGAAGCCCATCATCTGGCTCGCGGCGTCGAGCAGCGGCTGACCCGCATCGAGGCCGACCTGGGCAAGCTTGCCTGGCCGCAGAAAATCAGCCGTCGAGATCGACGAGCCGCCAGCCTTCAGGCCAAGGCCGGCGAAGCTGTTGAAGACGATGGCGGAGAGGTTGTTGAAGTTGGTGATGATGAAGGCGAAGAAGCCGATGTAGAGGGTCTTCTTCACCAGGCGCTGCAGGATGTCTTCGTCGGCGCCCCAGGCCCAGAACAGGCCGGCCAGCGTGATGTCGATGACGATCAGCGTCGAGGACAGATAGGTGACCTCGCCCCTGATCAGACCGAAGCCGGAATCGATGTAGGTCGTGAAGGTGTTGAGGAAGGTGTCGATGACGCCGACATTGTTCATCGCGCGTCTCCTTCAGACGGGGTGGCCGGCGCGGCTGTGCCGGGCGGCGATTGGGGCGGCAGCGGCCGCGCCGGCCTGCCGAAGAAGCGCCGGCGGTTCTCCTCCCAGACCGCCTCGCAACGCGCGTCCTCGGCATCCTTGGGACCGAGCGCGCTGCATCGGCGCAGCTCGTCCGTGAGGTCATCGGTGACTGGAGCGGTGACGGTCGGAAAAGTCTCGGCGACCGGCGCCGAGGGACGCCGGTTGATCGCAGCGAGAGTCGCAATGAAACACGCGATCAACGTGACGATTGCGGCAGCGCGGAAGACCTCCGACCGGCCCAGCATCGCGCGCCTCAGTTGCCGTTGAACATAGTGACGTTGCCGGGCACGTAGCCGCTGCGCGTCGAGAAGTTCTTGTAGTTCTGCTGGCCCTGCGCCTCGGCGGCGGCGACTCGCGCCTGCTCCAGCGCATCGGCCCGACTCTTCGCCGACAGCACGGCGACGACGTCGGAGAGCTGCTGGGATTGCAAGGCGAGGAGCTGATTGCCGGCCTGGGCGGCCTGCAGCGCGCCTGTCGCGCTCTGGCTGGCCGTGACCAGCGAGGTCATGGCGCTGGAATTGGTCGGGATGTTTCCGACCACACCGGCCTGAACCTTCAGGCTATCCTCGAAGGCGCCGACAGAGTTCTGCCAGCGCTGCTGCGCATTGGCGACCATGGCGGTCGTCGAGCCGGAGCCGGCGGCCGATCCGTAGCTCGTCGAATAGGCCTGCTCGATGCGCTGGACGTTGAAGGCGATGTTCTGCGCCTGGCCGAGCAGCGACTGGGTCTGGGCGATCGACGACTGAAGCTGGGTCAGCGTCGACATCGGCAAATTGGCGAGGTTGCGCGCCTGGTTGACCAGCGATGTCGCCTGGTTGGTCAACATCTGGATCTGGTTGTTGATCTGCTGCAGCTCACGCGCCGCCGTCAGCACGTTCTGGCTGAAGTTGGTCGGGTCGTAGACGATCCACTGCGCCGAGGCTGGTGGCACAGCGAGGGCCAGCGAGAGCACGACGGCGCTTGCCGCCGCGAGATGGCGCAGCTTGATCATGAGGACGTCTCCAGGTTGGTCAGCTCGGGGATGAGATCGGCCGCCCACAGGAGCTCGTGGTGCGCGAGCCAGGTGGGCGTGAAGGCCTCGCGGCCATGCTCGTCGACGAGACGCTCGATCGCGGCGTGGTCGGCTTTGGACGATGCGGCGCAGAAGGCCAGCGCAACCGGGCCGAGGCCGAGTTCAAACAGCCGGTTGCCGCGCCGGGATTGGCAGTAGTAGTCGCGCTTGGGCGTTGCACGCGCGAGGATCTCGATCTGGCGATCGTTGAGCCCGAAGCGGCGGTAGATCGCCGTGATCTGCGGCTCGATCGCCCGCTCGTTCGGCAGGAAGATGCGCGTCGGGCAGCTCTCGACGATGGCGGGCGCGATGTTGCTGCCGTCGATGTCAGAGAGCGATTGTGTGGCGAAGACGACGGACGCGTTTTTCTTGCGCAGCGTCTTCAGCCACTCGCGAAGCTGCTGCGCGAAGGCCGGGTCGTCGAGAACCAGCCAGCCCTCGTCGATGATGAGCAAGGTCGGCCGGCCATCAAGCCGGCCTTCGATGCGGTGGAACAGGTAGGTGAGCACGGCAGGCGCAGCGTCGGCGCCGATCAGGCCCTCGGTCTCGAAGGCCTGCACCGAGGCGGAGCCGAGCTGCTCGGCCTCGGCGTCGAGCAGCCGGCCGGAGGGCCCGCCGACGCAATAGGGTTGCAGCGCCTGCTTCAGCCCAGTCGACTGCATCAGCACCGCCAGGCCGGTGATGGTGCGCTCGCCCACCGGCGAAGATGCCAGCGACGTCAGCGCCGACCAGACATGTTCCTTGGCAGTTGGGTCGATGGTGACGCCTTCCTTCGAAAGGATCGCGGTCACCCATTCCGCCGCCCAAGCGCGCTCGGCTTGGTCGTCGATCCTCGCCAGCGGCTGCAGCGAGACCGAATGCTCCGAGCCGGCCGACAGGCTGCCGCCAAGATCGTGCCAATCGCCGCCCATTGCGAGCGCCGCGGTCCGGATCGAACCGCCGAAATCGAAGGCGAAGATCTGACTGTTACGGTAGCGCCGAAACTGCATGGCCATCAGCGCCAGCAGCACCGACTTGCCCGCGCCGGTTGGGCCCACGATCAGCGTGTGACCGACGTCGCCGACATGCAGGCTCAGGCGGAATGGCGTCGACCCCTCGGTCTTGCCGAATAGCAACGGCGGCGCCTGGAAGTGCTCATCCCTTGGCGGCCCGGCCCAGACCGCCGACAGCGGGATCATGTGGGCCAAGTTCAGTGTCGAGACCGGCGGCTGGCGGACGTTGGCGTAGGCGTGGCCGGGAATGGACCCGAGCCATGCCTCCAGCGCGTTCACCCCTTCCGGCATGCAAGTGAAGTCGCGGCCCTGGATCACCTTCTCGACAAGGCGGAGCTTCTCGCTGGCGAGGCCGGCGTCCTCGTCCCAGACGGTGATCGTCGCAGTGACATAGGCTTGGCCGACGTCGTCGGAGCCCAGCTCCTGCAGCGCCAGGTCCGCGTCGGCCGCCTTGTTGGCGGCGTCGGAGTCGACCAGCGTCGAGGCCTCGTTGGTCATCACCTCCTTCACGATGGCGGCGATCGACTTGCGCTTGGCGAACCATTGCCGCCGGATCTTGGTCAACAGCTTCACCGCTTCAGTCTTGTCGAGCAGGATCGCGCGGGTGGACCAGCGGTACGGGAAGGCGAGCCGGTTCAGCTCGTCGAGGATGCCGGGATGCGTCGCGGTCGGAAAACCGACCACGGTCAGGGTGCGCAGGTGATGCGAACCGAGCCGCGGCTCGAGCCCACCGGCGAGCGGTTCGTCCGCAAGCAACGCATCGAGATGCATCGGCGTCTCGGGGATGCGGACACGCTGCTGGCGGGTCGAAATGGTCGAGTGCAGATAGGTCAGCGTCTCGCTGTCGTTGAGCCAGGCGACCTCGGGCATGAAGCCCTCGACCAATTGCAGGACGCGGTTGGTACGGTCGACGAAGCCGTGCAGCAACTCCCATGGATCGACGCCGGTCTGGGCGCGACCCTCGTAGAGCCAGCCCTCGATGCGCGAGGCGTCCTCGGCCGGCGGCAACCAGACGAAGGTCAGGAAGTAGCGGCTCTCGAAATGCGCGCCGGCTTCCTCGAAGGCATCCTGCCGCTCCAGGTCGACCAAGGCCGAGGCTGGATCGGGAAAGATCGAATGCGGATAGGTTTGGGCGGCGATCCGCTGCGCCTCGACGAAGATCGCCCAGCCTGAGCCGAGACGACGCAACGCGTTGTTCAACCGCGCGGTGACGCCCACCAGCTCGGCCGGCGTCGCGCTGTCGAGATCGGGACCACGAAAGCGGGCCGTGCGCTGGAACGAGCCATCCTTGTTGAGGACGACACCCTCTTCGACCAGCGCTGCCCACGGAAGGAAGTCGGCGAGGCCGGCGGGACGCGAGCGATATTCGGCGAGATTCAGCATGGCCGCCTCAGACACCGAGATGGGCGGGGTAGCGGAGGTGGCGACGCACCACGTCAACGAACTGCGGGTCGCGCTTCGCCGCCCAAACGGCGGCGGCATGGCCCACGGCCCAGATGAGCGCGCCGGGGATCCAGAGGCGCAGGCCGAGGGCGATCGCCGCCGCCAGCGTGCCGTTGGCGATCGCGACGGTCCGTGGGGCTCCGCCCATCAGGATCGGGTCGGTAAGGGCGCGATGGACCGGCGCGAAGAAGCCAGGCACTTCGGGGTCGACGATCGCGGCCATCAGACCAGCGCTCCGCCCGAGAAGCTGAAGAAGGACAGGAAGAAGCTCGACGCCGCGAACGCGATCGACAGCCCGAACACGATCTGAATCAGCCGACGGAAGCCGCCCGAGGTGTCGCCGAAGGCGAGCGTCAGCCCGGTCACGGTGATGATGATCACCGAGATGATCTTGGCGACGGGGCCCTGGACCGACTCGAGGATCGAGTTGAGCGGCGTCTCCCACGGCATCGAAGAGCCGGAGGCATAGGCGGCTGGGGCGAAGGCCAGGGTGAGCGTCGTCAGGGCTACGAATTCGGCCAGGCGGCGGCGCGCACGACTGGCGACGGCGAGAGCACGGATCATGAGGGGTCTCCTGGGTGCAAGGAATCGCCGCCCACCTCGGCGGACTGGATGCGGTAGTCGCCGGTGGCGGGATCGAGGCCGGCGACGAGAGCGAGTTCGAATAGGCGGCGTTCGCCGCCGCGGCCGCGCAGCACCGCGACGAGATCGATGGTCTCGGCGATCAGCGCCTTCGGGACGGTGACGACGGCTTCCTGGATGAGCTGTTCGAGGCGCCGGATCGCGCCGAGCGCGGTGCCGGCATGGATCGTCCCGATCCCGCCCGGATGGCCCGTGCCCCACGCCTTCAGGAGGTCAAGCGCCTCGGCGCCGCGCACCTCACCGATCGGAATGCGGTCTGGCCGCAGGCGAAGCGAGGAGCGGACGAGGTCGGAGAGCGAGGCGACGCCGTCCTTGGTGCGCATCGCGACCAGATTGGGTGCGCGGCATTGCAGCTCGCGCGTGTCCTCGATCAGCACTACACGGTCGCTCGTACCGGCGATCTCGGCCAGCAGTGCGTTGGTGAGCGTGGTCTTGCCGGTGCCCGTGCCGCCGGCGACTAGGATGTTCTTGCGCGACGCGACGGCCGCACGCAGCGAGGCCGCCTGTCCGGCGGTCATAGTGCCGGCGGCGACGTAGTCGTCGAGCGTGAAGACGGCGACGGCAGGCTTGCGGATGGCGAAGGCTGGTGCCGTGACGACCGGAGGCAACAGCCCCTCGAACCGCTCCCCCGTCTCGGGCAGTTCGGCCGAGACGCGCGGCCTGTCAGCGTGGACCTCGGCGCCGACATGGTGCGCGACCAGGCGCACGATCCGCTCGCCGTCGGCAGGCGACAGAGTGCGACCGCTATCTTCGAGGCCACCCGATAACCGGTCGATCCAGAGCCGGCCGTCGGGATTGAGCATCACCTCTACGATCGAGGGGTCTTCGAGGAACGCGGCGATCGCCGGGCCGAGCGCGGTGCGCAGCATTCGCGCACCGCGTGAGAAGGCCTCGGAATGGAGTGGAGCAACCGTCACGATCGTCCCCGTCACTGGCCAATCGCGACACGCGATTGGCGACGGGGATGATTAGAAAAGGCAGAAAATGGGGTAGTTCAACAAGGTTTTAGATGGCGTCGTTTCGGAGAGTAGCCGGGAGTAAAAATACTTGCTGCGTCGCAAACGAAGCCTGACCAGTGCCACTGCAAGAGCAGTGCCTCATACCTTTCCATTGAGTGTGCGCGGCTGTTCCTTGCGCACCGTTGACACCGTACCGTAGTACGGAGTGTATCAGGGGCAAAGGGACAAAGCGTCATGAGCACCGCGATCACGATCAGTCGAGCGGCACAGCGCGCCGGCGTCGGCGTGGAAACGATCCGCTTTTATGAACGGCGCGGATTGATCGCGCAGCCGCCGCGCCCCCGAACCGGCGGTTATCGCTTTTATGACGATAGTATCGTCGAACGCATACGGTTTATCAGGCAAGCGCAGGAACTCGGCTTCTCCCTGCGTGAGATCGCCGATCTCCTGGCGTTGCGCGCCGATCCGGCAGCCGATTGCAGCAACGTGCGGCTTCAGGCGATCGCCAAGCGGGACGACGTCGATCGCAAGATCGCACAACTCCAGCATATTCGTGCCGCGCTCGATGGGCTTATCGCTTCCTGTCCCGGGGGCGGCGCACTGCGCGCGTGTACGATCCTCGACGCCATGTCGGCGCCCGAACCCGCCGATGTGAAACGAGTCCGGAAAGCGCGGGCGTCATCTGCGAGCGATCACGGGCGACAGGCCCGGCCATCGAAAGGACCGGCGATGAAAACTGTGACGATCAAGATTGACGGCATGCACTGCGAAGGGTGCGCGCGCACCGTCACCGCGCTGGTGAAGGCGGAACCCGGCGTGCGCACGGCGGCGGTTTCGTTTGAAGCCGGCGAGGCAAAAATTCTGTTCGATCCTGCTGCCAATAGCGAGGATCGCCTCGCGGCCAGGATTGAGCAGGCCGGCTATTCGGTCGCCAAAGGATCGTAACGGGATCACGGCCGCCGGCTCCACGAACCGCTTGACTCCGTATGCCGGTACGGAGCGCAGGCTGCGCGGGATGGGACGTCGACTTCTGGGTTTGAAACGCGCCGACGTCCGCTGTGTCGAATGGAGGATGCCATGACGATGGCGGTAGCCGAGCGGTCCGAAGCCGCGCCCTTGTGGACGAACGAACCGGCAAGTCGTCCAGATCGGGCCCGCATTCGCGCCCGCATCGGCGGTCTGCACTGTTCGCTTTGCACCGGCACGATCGAAAAGGCGCTTCAGCGCAAACCCGGCGTTGACAAGGTCGCGGTGAGCCTGACGCACGAGCAGGCGCTTGTCGAATACGACCCCGCGCGCGCCGATCCCGCCGAACTGCTGCAAACGCTGCGCGACATCGGCTACACGCTGCATGACCCGCGCAAGTTGCGCGCCTTCGAGGAAGAGGAGCGCGAACTTGCGCGCGAGAGCGATCGCTTCGTCGCCGCCACGGCGCTGAGCGTCGCCGCGATTCCGATAATCGCCGATCCCGCCCACGGATGGATCGGCTTTCTCCCCGCGCTGGTCTGCCTCAGTCTCGGCGGCATGGTGTTCCTGGTGCTGCAGAAGCGCAGCCTCTGGACCGCCGTGCTCGTCGCCGGCGGCCTCGTCGCGATGGCGCTATCGCTGCTCGTTCTCAATCTGCGCGGCTACCTCGCGGGAATCGGCCCATGGATCGTCGCGGCGCTGGCGCTGGCGCTCGTCTTTGGCGTCGGACGCCACATTCTGGCGATGGCGGCGCAGGCGCTGCGCCGCGGCATCCTCAATCAGCATGTGCTGCTGGAGATGGGCGCTTTCGCCGGACTCGTCGGCGGCGTCATCGGCCTCGCGATCGCGCGACCGGGTTATCCCACGGCCGAGTTCTTCGCCGTCTCGGTCATGGTCGCCACCTATCACATCTTTTCCGAGTGGCTGTCGTTGATCGTCAAGACGCGCAGCTCCCAGGCGGTCAAGAAGCTGATCGATCTTCAACCGGCGACCGCGCGCGTCCTGCGCGACGGAATCGAACGGGACTTGCCGATCGAGCAGGTTCGCATCGGAGACCGCGTGCGGATCCGTCCCGGCGAACGCATCGCCGTCGATGGAATCGTCGTTGCAGGCCATTCGAGTGTCGATCAGTCGATCGTCACGGGCGAGCCGACCCCGGTCGAAAAGGCGCATGGCGATCGCGTGATCGGGGGTTCGATGAATGGTCATGGAGCACTCGAGGTCGAGACGACCGCGGTGGGTGAGGAGAGTTTTCTCGCCAGAATCGCCCGGGAGGTCGAGGACGCGCGGGCGCTCAAGCCGGGGCTGCTACATCTCGTCGATCGGGTACTGCGCGTCTACACGCCGAGCGTGCTCACGATCGCCGCGCTGGCGACAATCGCGTGGCTGGCGGGAAGCTGGATCTCGACTGGCCATGCCGACGTCGAGCGAGCGGTGTTCGCTGGACTCAGCGTGCTGGTGATGGGCTATCCGTGCGCGGTCGGCATCTCAGCGCCACTATCGATCGTGCGTGGCGCGGGGGAAGCGGCGGGGCGCGGCATCCTCATGCGCACGGGCGAAGCCTTCCAGGGCTACCGACTGGTGCGCCGGATCGTGCTCGACAAGACCGGAACGCTCACCGAGGGCCGCCCGACTGTGCGCGAGATCGAAACGCTAGACGCAAGCGAGGAGCAATTGCTGGCGCTGGCCGCGGCGGCCGAGACGTCGTCGGAGCACCCGCTGGCCCAGGCAGTGGTGCAGGCCGCGTTCGAACGCGGTGTCACCCCGCCGGACGTCGGCGACTTCCAGGCCACGCCGGGCATGGGCGTCACTGCGCGCATCGGCGATGACGAGGTCGTCGTCGGCAGTCCGCGTTTTCTGGGCGAGCGTGGGCTCGACCTAGGGCAACTGTCGGCGCGCGTCGCGATGCTGGAGGCCGCGGGTCGGACGGTGATCGCGGTCGCCCGCAATCGCAAGGCGCTCGGACTGATCGCGCTTGGCGATACGATTCGGCCGGAGGCGAAGCCGGCCGTGGCCGCGTTGCGCGCCGCTGGAGTTCAGCCGATCATCCTGACAGGCGACAATGAACGCGCCGCGCGCAAGGTCGCCGACGAGATCGGCATCGATGAGGTCCATTCCGGCGTCCTGCCGCACGAGAAAGCTGAGATCGTGCGGAGCTTGCAGCAAGGCCCCGTGCGGGTGGCGATGGTCGGCGACGGTATCAACGACGCCCCCGCCCTGATGCAGGCCGATGTTGGCGTCGCCATGGGCGGCGGCGCCGACATCGCGATCGAGAGCGCGGACATCATCATCTTGTCGAACCGGCTCGACGCGCTCGCCGAGGCGCGCGAGATCAGCCGCGGCAGCTATGGCAAGATGTTGCAGAACGTCGTTCTCGCATTCGCCTTCAACGGCCTGGGCATCCCGCTCGCCGCGACGGGCGCCATTCGGCCGGTGTGGGCCATGGTTGCCATGGCGGTAAGCGTGACCGCCATTTTCATTAACTCGCTGTCTGGCAATCCGCGTCTGTTCTTCGACGCGATTTCCAGCGTTGGCGCCGCCCAGAGAGCAGGCCAGTGATCGGCAGTCTCGACCAGGCGATGCAGAACATTGACGGGCTCACGCCGTTCACCGTCGGCCTTGTCGCGCTGGCCGGGCTCGTCGTCGGGGTGGCGCCGAGTTCGTTCCCGCTCATCTCCGTCGCTGCCGGTCTCGCGCTCGGGCAGAACGCGGCGCCGGAAGATGGAAGGCACATCCGCGGGGTGGCGCTGTCGGCGGGCTTCGCGCTCGGCGTCGCGACGGTCGATGCGCTCCTCGGCGCCCTATTCGGACTATTCGGCTTCGCCGTGTTGCGGCTTCTGGTGCACTATCTAGCCTTCGCCTATGCCCTGTTTGCGGTTTTCATGCTCGTCGCAGCGCTGGCATTGCTGCGAGTCATCCACATCGTCGTTCCGACCTTAGCGCCGGCCTCCCGGCCCGCGCGCAGTTTCGGCGCTAGCTATGTCCTTGGGATTCCTTTCGGACTGTCGACTTGTCCGGCTTGCACGCCCTTGCTGTTGCCGGTCGTGGCGAGCGCGGCGGCAACGGCCGACCCGCTGCTGGGGGCGGTGCTGATGGGAACCTTCGGCATCGCGCGCGGCGTGCCGATCGTTGCCGCGGCCACGATGGCGGGCAGTCTGCCCCACCTGACGCCGATGCGCCGATACACGATTTGGGTCGAGCGCATAGGGGCGACGCTCATGCTCGGCGCAGCGCTGTTCTTCTTCTATCAGGCGGGCCTGTATGCAGGCTGGCTGAGGCCATGATCGACCACCGGAACTGAGCGGCCGTCTGCCCCGCACTCACTGAGGCTTACTGGCGCCGAATTCCTTATCGATCTTCTCCCGAAACAGCGTCTCGATCAGAGGACAGTCGGGCCGCATGCCATCGCCGCATTGCGCGACCACGTCCTTCAACACGCGCTCCATGCGTTTCAAGTCGGTGATTTTCGCGCGTACATCCGCAAGGTGAGTTGCGGCGAGGCCGCGCGCTTCCGCGCATGGCTGCTCGCGTTCGTCCACCAGGCGTAAGAGGGCGCGTATTTCCTCCAACGAGAATCCGAGCTCGCGGGCGCGCAGCACGAAGCCGAGGCGACGTTCGTGGGCGCCATCGTAGCTACGGTAACCGCTGGCGGTCCGTGGCGGCGGCGGCAAGAGTCCGACCTTCTCGTAGTAGCGGACGGTTTCGAGATTGGCGCCTGTCCGCCGGGCCAACTCCGCGCGCTGAAGACCTTTCGATGACTTCGAGGCGCTCATCAAAAATGCCCTTGACCCTGTAGTCGCTACAGACCGCAGGATAGGCGCAGATTGGATTCGGAAGCAACAGGAGTGTAGTGGCAATGAGCGACACGACGGGTTCGGCTCATGGTGCGTCCGAGGGCGGCGCCGCTGCGGCTCCGCAGCAGGGCGCGCGCACGACAGCGTCGCGTTGGCTCGCCGTCGGCGGCCTATTGGGCGCTGTGGGCGCGGCTTCGTGCTGCGTCATTCCCTTCGCGCTGTTCCTTGCCGGCGTCAGCGGCGCCTGGATCGGCAACCTGACAGCACTGGAGCCCTACCAGCCGATTTTCGCCGCCGTCTCGCTGGCTTTTATCGGCGCCGGCGCCTGGCGGCTTCGGAAGAAGCGGCAGGTCGCGTGCGCCGACGGCTATTGCGCCACGCCCCGGTCGGATCGCATCGCCAAGATCGGCCTCATCGCCGCGGCGACGCTGGTCGTCATCGCGGTCGGGTTCCCTTACGCCGCGCGCCATTTCCTGTGAGCGCGCTGCGACGCCAGACGGAGAGAAGCATGAAGAACGGACTTGGATTGTTGGCCGCGCTCAGCCTGTTTGCCGCCCCCGTGGCCGCCTGGGCAGGCCAGGCCACCGTCGTCCTCAATGTCCATCACGCCGGCTGCGTGCTGTGCGGGCCGATCGTCAAGAGCACGCTCGCCCATGTCAAAGGCGTCAGCGGCGTCACGGTCAGCCAAGCTGATGCGATGGCCGATGTCACCGCGACCGTCACCTACGACGCCGCCGTCACCTCGCCGGGCGCGATGATCAAGGCGACCACCGATCACGGCTATCCGGCCGAGGTCGCCAAGTCGACGAAAGGCTGAAGCGGCGAAACCGAGGACGAAACCATGAGCGATTGCTGCGCGCCGAAGGCGAAGGAATCCGACCGTTACGACCTTGTCGTCGTCGGCGCTGGATCGGCAGGTTTTTCGGCCGCGATCACTGCCGCCGAGCAAGGCGCGCAGGTGGCGCTGATCGGGGCTGGCACGATCGGCGGCACTTGCGTCAATATCGGCTGCGTGCCGTCGAAGGCGCTGATCCGCGCGGCCGAGACTTTGCACAACGCACGCGCGGCGGCGCGATTTTCCGGCATTTCCGCTCATGCCGAGATCCGCGACTGGCGCGCGACCGTCAGGCAGAAGGACGAACTGGTTGCAGCCCTACGGCAGGCCAAATACGCCAATCTGTTGCCGTCCTATAACAACGTCGCCTATCGCGAGGGGCCTGCGAAGCTGGTCGAGGCCGGCGTCGAGGTTGCCGGCGCGCGCCTCGTCGCCGAGCGGATCATCGTCGCCACGGGCGCCCGGCCGGGCGTTCCGGCGATCGCGGGGATCGAGTCCGTGCCCTATCTGACGAGCACGACCGCGCTCGAACTCGCGGAGCTGCCAAGCTCGCTTCTGGTGATCGGCGGCGGCTACATCGGGGCGGAGCTGGCGCAGATGTTCGCGCGCGCAGGCATCAGGGTGACGCTCGTCTGCCGTTCGCGGCTGCTGCCCGAAGCGGAGCCGGAGATCAGCATCGCGCTGACTCGCTTCTTCGCCGACGAGGGCGTCGAGGTCGTCTCCGGCGTCGCCT
The DNA here is from genome assembly GCA_040756295.1 of Pseudomonadota bacterium. Classification (GTDB taxonomy): domain Bacteria; phylum Pseudomonadota; class Alphaproteobacteria; order Rhizobiales; family Beijerinckiaceae; genus Methylovirgula. The sequence continues at coordinate 27,461 of JBFLZN010000008.1, forward strand.
ATCGCTCGATCGGCAAGACGGAGACAGGGGTCGCGCTGGCGCTCGTCCGCGACGGCCGCGAGGCAACCATCGACGCGGAGAAGGTGCTGTGCGCGGCGGGGCGCGCGCCCAACACCGAGGGACTTGGCCTCGCCGAACTCGGCATCAAGCTGACGCCGAACGGCGCCATCGTCGTCGACGATCGCATGCGCACCAACCGAACCGGCGTCTATGCGGCGGGAGACGTGACCGGTCGCGATGAGTTCGTCTACATGGCCGCCTATGGCGCGAAGCTCGCGGCGAAAAACGCGCTCAACGGCGACAGCCTCGCCTATGACAATTCCGCCATGCCGGCCATCGTGTTCACCGATCCGCAGGTCGCGAGCGTCGGGCTGACGGAGGCGGCCGCGCGGGCGGCGGGCTACACGACGCGCGTTTCGACGATTACGCTCGATCAAGTTCCACGCGCGCTCGCCGCGCGCGACACGCGCGGGCTCATCAAGCTTGTGGCGGACGCCGGCAGCGACAAGCTGATCGGCGCGCATGTCCTCGCCCCCGAGGGCGCGGACAGCATCCAGACGGCCGTTATGGCGATCCGCAGCGGCCTGACGGTGCGCGATATCGCGGAAACGATCTTCCCCTATCTGACCACCGTGGAGGGGCTGAAGCTCGCCGCGCTCGCCTTCGACAAGGAAGTGGCGAAACTCTCATGCTGCGCGGGTTGAATTCGCAGCAGCAACCCAATCCGAGAAGAGCGGACGCCAGAGCAGTCGCGGGCGGTAGGAGTCGGGGCGGGAGATTTCCCATTTGTGTTACGCCGTCGCTTGTTCTCAAACAGGTTCGACGGGATTTTGTGAAGTAAGCGTGCGATCTTCCGGGATCTCTTGCCTCAACTTCGGCCCTTCATTGAGTCTCCTTCCCAACGCGGCGACGAAATTATCATACCGCGCCCCGGCTTGCGCTCGTGCTGCCTTGGCCGCCGGCTCGGGAAGCGGCGGTGTCGTGTTGAGCCAGAAGCGGATGAATAGGGCCAGCGTCTCGACGCTGATGCCTATGTCACGCTCGAGGCGCGCCAAGCGGCGATCCTGCTGGTCGAGCCGCTTGGCGATGGCTGCTTCCCGCCGTTCGTCCGCGTCCGGCGACAAAAAGGAAGCGATGGCGGCTTCGGCGATGAGCGACATCGATTGCTCTCGCCGCGCCGCATAGGCCGACAGGGACTGCATCACATCCGGGTCGAGATAGACGGAGAGCTGAGCCTTCTTCTTCGGCGTAGCCATTGATGCCTCACATTCCGAGGTCGTCGCCGGGATCGAGCGAGGCCTGCTGGGCGAGGCCCCGCATGAGATCGTTCATCCGGCCGATCCGCGGCGCGTCCTCCTCCATGTCGTCCACCTGATCGAGCGCGAACTCGTTCTCGATTGGCTCTTTCTTTTCGACGGTGTCCTGGCTGAGCTCCGGCTGCTTCCGGCGGTCGGCGTTTTTCGGATCCTCGTCGTCAGCGTCTTCGCCGTCGCCGGCGGCCGGAGCCGGCGGCCGCGGTGGCAACGGACGAGCGCTCCAATCGTCGGGACGTCCGTCTTTCGGCCGCACCGGCACGGGCGGCGCCACGATGCGCTCCTGAAACCGTCCGTCCTCATAGTAGCGCGCCTTCTTCGCCCGTATCGGATGGACACCCGACACCATGACGATCTCGTCGGTTGGCGGGAGTTGCATCACCTCGCCAGGGGTCAGCAGCGGGCGGGCGGTCTCCGACCGCGAGACCATCAGATGCCCGAGCCAGGGCGACAGCCGGCTGCCGGCATAGTTCTTCATCGCCTTCATCTCGGTCGCGGTGCCGAGCGCGTCGCTGACCCGCTTCGCCGTCCGTTCGTCGTTGGTCGCGAAGCTGACCCGGACATGGCAGTTGTCGAGGATCGAGTTGTTGGGGCCGTAAGCCTTCTCGATCTGGTTCAGCGACTGGGCGATCAGGAAGCTCTTGATCCCGTAGCCGGCCATGAAGGCGAGCGCCGACTCGAAGAAGTCGAGGCGGCCCAGCGCCGGAAACTCGTCGAGCATGAGAAGCAGTCGCCGACGCCCGGCCTTCGCCCGCAGATCCTCGGTCAGCCGCCGGCCGACCTGATTGAGGATCAGGCGGATCAGCGGCTTGGTCCGGTTGATGTCGGACGGCGGCACGACGAGGTAGAGCGTCGTCGGGCGGTCGCCGGCGACGATGTCTCCAATCCGCCAATCGCAACGACGCGTCACCTCGGCGACCACGGGATCGCGGTAGAGGCCGAGGAACGACATCGCCGTGCTCAGGACGCCGGACCGTTCGTTGCCCGACTTGTTCAGGAGCTCGCGCGCGGCGGAGGCGACGACAGGATGGACGCCGGCCTCGCCGAGATGCGGCGTCCGCATCATGGCGGAGAGCGTCGACTCGATTGGCCGCCTGGGATCTGACAGGAACGACGCGACGCCCGCGAGCGTCTTGTCTTCCTCGGCGTAGAGGACGTGGAGGATCGCGCCGACCAAGAGCGCGTGGCTGGTCTTTTCCCAGTGGTTCCGCTTCTCCAGGCTCCCTTCAGGATCGACCAGGATGTCGGCGATGTTCTGGACGTCGCGCACCTCCCACTCGCCGCGGCGAACCTCCAGCAGCGGATTGTAGGCCGACGATTTCGCATTGGTTGGATCGAACAGCAGCACACGGCCATGCTGGGCGCGGAATCCGGCGGTGAGCTGCCAGTTCTCGCCCTTGATGTCGTGGACGATCGCCGAGCCCGGCCAGGTCAATAGCGAGGGGATGACGAGGCCAACGCCCTTTCCGCTCCGGGTCGGCGCGAAGCACAGGACATGCTCCGGCCCGTCGTGCCGGAGGTAGCTGCGCTGGTAGCGCCCCAGCACGACGCCATCCGGCCCGAGCAGTCCAGCCTGCTCGATCTCCTTCGGCTGCGCCCAGCGCGCGGAACCATAGGTCTCGACGTTCTGCGCCTCACGGGCCCGCCACACTGACATGCCGATCGCGACAGCGGCGGCGATGATTCCGCCCGATGCTGCGATGTAGGCGCCCTCGACGAAGATCGAGGGGGCATAGGCGTCGTAGGCGTACCACCACCAGAAGAAGGCTGGCGGCAGATAGAACGGGAAGTGCAGCACCTCGAACCAGGGCCGCCCAAGCTCGGGCTGGAAGCCGAGCCGCCAAGCCGTCCATTCCGTCGCGGTCCAGATCGCCAGCAGGACGATGGCGAAGACGGTGATGACCTGGCCCCAGAGAATCTTGGTCGCCGACATGCCGGCTGTCCTTTCCTGAGATCGTTGATGAGAGGGATCGCTCACAGGCCGAGCCCCCGGTTGCGTCCGAAGCCCCAGTCGATGCCGCCGTCATTGCGGGCGACGCCGGAGACGTGGCGGCCGAGCTGTTTCTCAAGCGATGGGGTCCAGGGCACGAGCTGAAAGCCGAGGCCGTCGTCGATCATGGCGAACCGGCCGGAGGCGAGCGCGAAGCGCTGACGGTAGGCACCGGCGACGTACTCGCCGGAGGCGGCCTGGTTGAAGGTCTGGCCCGTCTCGGCCGCAAGCCGCTCGCCCAAGGCTTCGATTTCCCGACGGCGGAGCGTGCCGATCAGGCCCTGGGAGAAGGTGATGCCCCGCGCCTGTCGCTCGGCCAGCCCCTGCTCGATGAGCTGGTCGGCCCGCCGCTCCAGCGCATCGCGGACCTCGGCGCCGAAGCCCGTCTGGCTAAGGTCGACCGGATCACGCGAGACCGCTTGGCGGTCGAGCCAAGTCGCGCCGCTGGCCGTCACCTGATCCTCGATGGCGAGGTCCGACCGCACGGCGAGCGCGACGCGGCGACGCCCTTGCGCGTCGTCGAACTTCCTCAGCTCGACGATCGAGCCGGGCGCGCTGTCGCCGGCGGCGTCGAGGTCGGGGAATTTGAGGTGGTGGGTGCGGCCGTCGACGCCGTCGATGACCGCATAGACGGTGCCTTTCAACTCGTCGTCGAGGCCGCGATCGACCAGCCGACCGATGACGGGCACGTCGAGGCTCTCGCCGGCGAGGACGTAGCTCCCGGCCGCGCGCTCGATTCCGCGCTCTCGCAAGCCCCGATGAATCCGCTTGATGATGTCGCCGCGCTCGCCGAGTTCACGGAGCGTGGTCTCGGCCGCCTCGTCCATCGTCCACTGGCCGGCTCCGATCTGATGGGCGAGACCGAGGCTCTCCAGATGCCGCAGGCGGCCGACCTTCAGTGAATTGAACGGGTCCGGCTCCTGGCCCGGAGAGGGCGCAACGTCGATGACGCCATGTCGGCCGCCGTCACGGACGAGCTGCCGGTCGAGCTGGGTCCAGCGCTCGGCCTCGACCTGACGCTCAAGCGCCTGGTGGATATCGAGGTCGCTGCGCAGTCCCAGCTCCCGCGTGACCAGATCCTGGGCGCGAGCGCGCATGCCCTCCTTGATGTAGTCGCGGGAGATGACGAGGTCCTGGCCGTCCTCGGCAACGCCGCGCACGATAATGTGGACGTGCGGGTGCTGCGTGTTCCAGTGATCGACGGCGACCCAATCGAGCTTGGTGCCGAGGTCCTTCTCCATCTGGCCGACCAGCTCGCGGGCATAGCCCTTGAGGTCGGCTATCTCCGGCGCGTCCTCGGGCGAGACGATGAACCGGAAATGATGCCGATCCTTTTCGCACCGTTCGGCGAAGGCCTGGGGGTCGGCGTCCTCGGTCTCCGGGCCGAACAGCCGCGCCTTCTCCCCTTCCCGGGTGACGCCCTCACGCCGGAGGTAGCCGAGATGAGCGCCGAGCGTCGCCGCCCGGGCGGTGTGGCGCACGACGCGGGCCTTCACCGTCACCAGGCGCGAGCGGCTCGTCAGCAGATGGTTCGCCCGGACAGCGGCGATACGGCCGCGGCCGAAGGTCGAGCGGCTGGAGCTTCTGAGCAGACCTTGCCGCGATACGCCGCCGCCGGCGCGCTGGGCGGCGGCGAGCGCCTGGGCGATGAAAGGCTTTGCCCGCTGACTGCGCGAAGAGCGGATGCGGCCTGGCCGGGGTTGGAAGTCGTTCTCCTCAGCCATCGCCGGCCCCGGCAATGTGCGAAAAACAGAGGATGGGCAATGCGTTGACGGCGCCGCGCACCTTGCGCGCCGGGGCCGCACGTTGCGCGATCGACGAAAAACACAAGCAAAAACAACCGACCGACAGAGCCGCACCTTGCGGCCTTTTATCTGGCCCTCTGTCGGTCGGTGCCTGCGCGCCTCCCCTGTCCGCCCTTCCTCCTTCCCGGAAGATCGCTGCGCCGCGCCGGCCTGCGAAATCGCATCCGAGAGCCTCGAAGAAGCTTATCGAGGCCCCGAACATCGTCGCACCGCCAAGGAAGGCGCATGCGGGCCGAAGCAAGAGCGCGGCGTGATTGCAGGGGGGCAGCACCGTCATGGCTTCGGTCCCGCTGCTGCAACTGAGACGAACAGACCCGTGGATTGCGGCGCGATGGCAGAGAGATCGCGCACCGCGAGGACGGCCGGCGTGTCGCTCGGCGGCTGCTTGGTCGACATGCGATCAGCGGGTTCAGCGCTTGCCGACCGTGTGATGAAGAGCGGTGCTTGCGTCCAGGACGACGGATCGGAGGCCGCCACGAGGACAGGCCCCTCGATCGCGCCGTCCCCGACAAAAGGGACGAGTGCGGCGACGTAGGCAACGGTTTCGGGCGGTAGGGGCCGATGACGATCACGATAGTCTTCGTATCGACCAGGCCCCGCATTGTAGGCCGCGAGGAAGCCCGGCGATCCGTAGCGGTCGTGCATTTCGCGCAGGAAGGCGGCGCCCGCCAGGATGTTGTCGTGTGCAGCGAACGGATCGCGACCAAGACCGTACCGAGCGCGCAGCGCCGCCCAGGTGTCGGGCATGAGCTGCATCAACCCGATCGCCCCCTTGGGCGAGATCGCGCGCCGATCGCCGCGGCTCTCGACCCGCATGATTGCCCGTATCCACGCCGCTGGAATGCCGAAGCGCTGGGCCGCCTCCGCGATGAGCCCCGCATAGGGATCGCTCGGCGCGTGCAGCTCGAAACGCGCGGTCTGGGCGTGAGCGACGACGGCGGGCATGCCGACCGCCGTCGCCCCGACGAGTATGATGAGAGCGGCCCGCATGCGCTCAATCCCGCTGGCCGCGCTTGGGCGGGCGGTTCCAGTTCAGCACCCACGCGGATTTGTCATCGCCGGACTGAAAGAGGTTGGCGCGGATCGGCTGTTGCAGCGCCGGGTCATCGATGATGAGCGAGACATATTCGCCTGCTTTCTCGCCGGTGCGTTTCCAGCCCGCGCCGATTTCCGGGCCGTCGGCATCGCCAAGGTGGACCCGAAAGTCGGGCGCATTCTCGGCATCGGAAGATTCGGCCGGAACGAGGGAGAGGTCACGGTGGAAGAAGAGCGTCTGAATGCGTCCGGTGAAGCCGGATTTGTCGCGGGTGAAGTGACCGATCTGCGCCATGGGAACCTCCTGGGTTGGCGGGTTGGGAAGCGGGTCAATCGGTGGCGGCGCGCCAGACGAAGCGGCCGTCGCCGGCTTCGTCGGTCCACATCGGGACCGCGCGCGCGACGATCGAAGCGACGGGGAGCGGGCCGAAATAGCGGCCATCCAGGCTGTCCGGGACGCTCGGGTTCATGAGGAAGACCTCGCCTGACCGAAGCACCCGACAGCCGCTCCAGCGCGGCAGTGGACGGTTGAGGTGATCGCGGTCATGAGCGACACCGACCTCGACATGATCGACGGTGACGACGTCGCCGTCCCGACACACGGTTTGTCCGGGTAGCGCCATGACGTGTTTGAGCAGCGGCACGCCCTTGGGCAGGAAGCCGCCGTCCGCGAGGTAGCTCGCAATCGGCTCGGGAGGCCGCACGGCGACGAGTTCGAGCGTGTAGAGCGTACCAACGGCATGCAGCGCATAGAGCCCGGTCGGGGTGCTCGCCGTGGCGTTCCAGATCAGCCGTGGCGCCGGGTGGAAGAACGCGAGGGCGCCGATACCGAGCATCGCGAAGTACGTCGTCATGACGTAGCCGAAGCGGGTCATGGCGCGACGCTCCGGCGCTTGAGCCAGGCCGCATGTTGCTCGCGCGTGTAGGCGCGTGGCTCATGCCCAGCAGCGAGGCGGTTGTGGAGGTGACGCCAATATTCCGGCGCGGCATCGGCAGGATCGATGTCGAGCGCTTCGACCGCATCGATCGCCCGCAGCACGCGCTCGACCTTCGGCCAGCCATCGACCCGCAGCAGGATTTCGCCGCCGGGGCGCACGAAGGGCAGCGTCTGATAGCGAACGCCGGGCTCGACCGCGCGTACGATGTCCATTCGCGAGACGATCGTGCCGTAGTCGTTCGACGCCCAACGCACGAAGGCGAAGATGCTGCCCGGCTTGAAGCTGGAGATGCTGCGGCGGCGATCGAGGATCTTCTCCTCGGCGCGCCGGCCGAAGCGCAGCCAGTGCTCGATTGTCTTCTCGATCCAGGTCAGCTCGACATGGGTCAGTGGGACGGTGCGCCGATGCGACGGCGGCACGACGCGCGGCGGCGACTGCTCGTTGTCGTTCATGAGGACTCTCCGGGACCGGCGGGGAATTCGCGTGAGAGGAGGTCGCGGAGCATGTCGGCGACGGTGACTCCGCGCCGGAAGGCGGCGACCTTGATGCGGCCGCGCAGCGCCGGGGTGACGTCGATCGTCAGTCGTGCGCTGAAGGCGGAGGTGTCTTCGGACCGTCTACCGTTCGCTGCGGGAGCCTTGATCCAACTCTCGGCGTCGCCGGGTCGGGATGCGAATCCGCGTTTGGTGGACCGTTCGCTCACGGCGCGATCCCCGCGACCTCGGCGGCCATCGCGGCGATCTCGCGCGCTGCTGCGCCCTGCTCGGCCAGCTCGAAGACCAGGCGTCCCGACTGCGCGGCGTCGGCGAAGACGACGCGCTGGCCGATGGTGCTGGCAAGCACCGGCGGATCGTGATCGGCCAAGGTCTGGGCCGTCTCGCGGGCGATGACGGTGCGGGCGCCGCAACGATTCAGCACGAAGCGCGCGGCGAGCTGCGGACGATAGATGCGCGCCTCGCGCAGCAGGCCGAGCATCTCGGCGGAGGCCCAGCCATCGAGCGGCGACGGCTGGACAGGGATCAGCACCAGATCGGCAGCGAGCAGCGCCGAGCGCATCAGCCCGGCGACGCGCGGCGGACCGTCGATGACGATGTGGTCGACGGTGCGGGCGATCTCGGGCGCCTCGCGGTGGAGCGTGTCGCGCGCGAGGCCGACGACGCCGAACAGCCGTGAGACGTTCTCCCTCGCCCGCTGCTGCGACCAATCGAGCGCCGAGCCTTGAGGGTCAGCGTCGATCAGCGTGACGCGCTTGCCATGCAGCGCCCATTCGCCGGCGAGGTGCAGCGCGAGCGTCGTTTTGCCAACGCCGCCCTTCTGGTTGAGCAGCGCAACAATCATGGCCTCCCTCCCGGCTTGCGGCTGGAGGGCAGAGACGGTTGTTGCTCTGAGCGCTCGGAATTCGGTCCGCAGACGCGTTTGTCCGCAGATCGCGCGGGCCAACAACAAGAGTTAGATTCTGAGTTAGACTCTAAGTTAAGTCCCGGAATCGCGGTTTCGGGCCAGAGGGTTAGCTGCGGTTTGCATTCCCGAAGTCCCGATAAGCGCACGCCTGAAGTCCCGATAGCGGGAACGCCCGAAGTCCCGACCGCATTCACAGCGATATCCACAGGCCCTGTGGATAAGCCAGCCGGCAGAATGCGGAGCATCTCGCGCCGGCCATCGCGCTCGATGTTGAGCCGATAGCCGGGAAGCGGCTGGCGGGCGGAGAGCCGGCGCAGATCGAAGGCGAAGTCGGCGAGCTTGGCGAGGCTGCCGGATTTTTCGTGAAGGTGCGCGAACTCGAACAGCCAGCCTCGGGGCTGGCGGCCGGCGTGTTTGCGGGCGACACGATAGAGCCACCGCTCGATGCCGCCGGTGAGGCGGAAATAGGCCGGATCGATCGTGAGAACGAGCGAGCGGTCGACGACGCCGCGATAGAACCAGTCGGGAAGGACGAACTCCATCCCCTCGACCCGACCATCGCGCGTCGTGCATTCCTCCCACTCGTTGATCCAGGAGAACTGGTGTCGCCGCCAGTGCTCGCCGTTGCGGATCGTCGTGCGGATGACGGTCGATTGCAGGCGCGCGAGCGCGCCCTTCAAGAGCTTGTAGTCGCGGAAGCCGGTTTGGCGGCCGATCGCCGTCAGGAGCTGATAGGGCGTGAAGCGCAGAAAGCGCGATGTCTTGAAGCCAAGGTTTTCGGCCTCGACGATCTGGCTCGCCGCCCAGATCAGGACGTCGGCGTCCCAGATGGTGGCCATGCCGAACTCGGGCGCCGCGTAGACCTCGACGCGGACGTCGCCGGCTTCATAGAGAATGGGGGCCGTGCGCCTGGCTTTGGCCAACGAGAAGAAGGGCCGCTCCATCAGGTCGCGCTGGTCGCGCGGACTGGCGTCGCCGGTGGCGACGACGAACGGTTCGAGCTTGCTCCGTTCGCTGGCGGTGATGAGGCGGCGCGACGACATCGGCGAGCGCCTCAGCGATGCGCGTGGCCGGCGGCGCGGGCCTCGACGTAGCGGGGGTCCGAGGTCGAGCGGCAGGCGGCCTGGTCGGCCCAGGCTTCGAGATCGCCCACCGCGTATACGACGCGACCGCCGAGCTTGCGAAAGGTCGGGCCGCTGCCGTGACAGCGATATTTTTCCAGGGTGCGCGGCGAGATGCCGAGGATGCGCGCCGCCTCATGGGTTCTGACGTAGCGGGTGGCGAGCTGCGCGGACCTGTCGAGCATGGGAAGCCTCCGTCTTGCCTCGAAGCGCCGCGGCCAAGTCGCGGCATGTCGGGGTCACGGTGGCGGAGGGATCAGGCGTTGGGGGTGGACGAAGATTTTCGGAAGAGTGTGTCCCCCTTCGCGCGACCATGAGCGGACGATGGTCTAATTCGTCACTGGAAGCAGGGATGAATGGAGGAACGGTGCGCGCTGAAAGCCGACTATGGGACTGATCAGCCGCCGCGCAGAAATTTGAGATAGCCGCGTTCGACGAGCGCGATGGAGTCGTGGATCAGACGATTGGCCGCGCGTCTCGCGTGGGAGTCTTTCCACTCGACAGATGGAAGTTGGGCCTGGTCCGAACGCAGGATAATCTCCGCGACGTCGCGAGGACCGCCGCCCATGTCGTGAATGTCGAAGGCGTGAAGAAGCTGAACGAGACGGCGCTTGCGCTGCGTGGTCAGTCGCAACGCCCGTGGGAGGAGGCCGATGGTTTGGCCGCCCACCTTGCGGATGAAACGCGAGGCGACATCGAGTCGGAGATCGACCGATGCGGCGCCGAGTGGCAAGAGAATCATGGGGTGCCGAACGGCCAGATCGCTGCTGAGCCGGATGTGAAGCTCGCCGGACCCATCGACGATTACGACCTCACGACCCTCATCGTCGGTCCGGTCAGCGACGATCGAGCCCAGTTGGGATGGGTCCAGGGCCACAGGCGCGAATCCGCTCGGCGCTGCATCGAGCAGCAGCGTGCCGGGCGACAGTTCCGGCAGCCAGGTAGCGGGTTCGTCGCCGACCGGGTTGCTCGGGTCGTGAGCGAAACCGCAACCCCCATCGTCGGGCAAAATCCGCGCGAGCGGACTCCGCATCGACGTGATCGCGCGCGATCTGGCGCTGAATTTGGGCGTAGTCACGCCGGTATTCGGCGTTGCGGCGCAGGAATTCGACGGCGAAGCCGGGGCGTTCGAGGCGATTTAAGTGATCGATCGTCTCCGGCGAGCGCCAATACTGTGTGGGCATGGCGTTTCCTCTCGTCTTGCTCCCCTATTCGGGGAGCTTCAAACCATCCGGAAACGCAGGCTTTGCGCTAGACCCTATGATTGCATCGCGCGCGACGACAACCCGTACAACGGATGTGCGGCGGCTTACTGCGCTCGTGGCTGAAGCAGGTGCCGATAGCCGGTTTCGGTCATCCAGCGGGCGCGGGCCAGGTGGCTTTCATGGACGATTTTGGCACGGCAGGGCTCTTGCGCCGGATCGAGGCCGAAGAGCACCAGCACGACCTCTCGCCAGTCGGCTCCTTCTTCCTCGGCCATCAGCAACCGTAGGTATATCGCCAGATGTTGCTCATCATAGGCGTTCACGCGGTCGGTAAGCGGCGGCCGGTCACAGAAGGGCGCCTCTGTCATTGCGATCTTTCCCCCGTCGAGATCAAAGCAATGGAGTAGGGATTCATTTACCGCAAATTTTGACAGACTTCGCGCCTGATTAAGCCGATGTCGTGATGCTTATGGCGCATCACGTTGCTCAAGTTGACGGCGCAGAGGCACTCGAGACCAGGAATGGATAGCATAACCCGCAGACGAATCGGAATGATCGTTCCTGGAACGATGGTTCCGGCGTCGGCTCCATCGTCGCCATGGATCTCAAGGAGGTCATGGCGATCAATCTGCGTCGGTTGCGTCATGCGAAAGGGATGACGCAAGAGGAGTTGGCCGAGCGGGCCGGGTTGAGCGCCCGGTACATCGGGGCGATCGAGCGCGCCGACGTGTCGGCGAGCGTCACCGTGCTGGGCCAGGTGGCCGAAGCGCTGGAGTTAGAGGCGGCCGAGTTGGTGCGAGCGCCTCATGGAAAGGGCGACTCGGCGACTTCGGCCGAGCCTCAAGAATAGCGCCTTCGCCCCGTGCGCCGCTGGGTTCGAGCTGGGCCGACGGCGGCCCAGGAACTCTCGAAAAAGTCGATGCCCCGCCCGGATCGGCCGGACGGGGCATTGTAGGGAGGTCAGTCGCTCCGGCGGCCGTTGGGGCGGGACCAGATCAGGCTGTAGCCCTCGCCGTCCTCGTCATCGAACAGGTTGGCGAAGATCGGGGCGGTGAAGCTCGGATCGTCGAGCTTGAGGCCCAGATAGTCGCGGCCTTCGTTGGAGCGCTTGGCCCAGGCGGCGCCGATCTCCGCGTTATGCGGTGCACCGCATAATATCGATTATGCGTAGCGCGGGATTATGCGGAGTGGTTGGCTGGTAGCCGCGGTTTTCCCGGGCTTTGTGGCTGCGCCGCTCCGCATAATCCCGTGGAGAGAAGCTGCGGCGCCTAGCACGAGGTGAGGC
>JBFLZN010000009.1:0-32068 GCA_040756295.1 Pseudomonadota bacterium
CTTAACGAGTTCGTCCGTGGTGACAAGTGACAAATCAAAGTTTGACGGCGCGTTGTTGGTCATCGGCGCTCCTTTTGAGTTCTCCGGCCCGGATGATGGTCGGTTGTGAGTTGTCGCACCGTTCCTAACGTGCATCCTCGGCACGATATATCGTCGGCAGACCCGTACAGCCCTCACGGTGCAACCATTTAGAACGCGGCATAACAGGTAACTTCGTTAGCCGCGTACAGAACGAGCAATCCACTCGTTCGCATTTCGGCAAGTCCGGCATATCTGTCAGGTTTGCGCAGCCGCGGCAATATAAGCTTTCGCATTTCGGCAATTCAGGCAACGCGAGTAGCCCCGTGCAATATTCGCACCCCAGCACGACACACTGCGGAAGCGCCGGGAGCGCGGTCAATCCCGAACACTCCCCACAAGACAAGGTTCGGCACGAGGGCAGCGACGGAAGCCGCAGCAGCCGACGACATCCGGCGCAATACAATTGCAGACATTGCGGCAGTTCCGGTAATGCGCCGAGCGCGGAACATAAAGCACACTCCAAGTATTCGCAGCGCGGCAGTTCTGGTAATGAGACCAACCGGCTGCAATTGCGGCATATCAGTGTCTGGCATTGCGGCAACTCCGGCAGGGCTACGAGACCGGTACAACCGGTGCAATCTAGGCGCATGCAGTTCGGTAAGTCTGGCAGACGAGTAAGGGTCGTGCAGTGGCGACACGTCAGCAATAGGCAGCGTGGCAACGGCGGCAGAGTGCTCCATCGACGCTGGCCTCTCAGTTCCAACCGCAGGGCACTGGCGCACAGAGCGCCGAACATCTGATCCCAGGTCGGCCAGCGCGCCAGAATAATGGCCCGATACCAATTCTCGCTGTGCTCGTCGTCACGCGCAAGCCGGACCGTGAGCGTATCCGCGCCTGGACCGGTCCACGTCCATTCGCGCCAGTGCATGATGTCGTCTGCATTCCAGCCGCGAAGCTCTTGTGTCCCGGAGTGGGAATTCATGTCGTCGGCCACGATTTCCTCGGTGCCTATGTTGATCCAGCCCGAGACGAGGTTGCACATGGCTTACTTTGCGTGTCCGCGGCGCGGATAGCGCCGCGTGTCATCTGGCGAAAACAATTCCGTATCCCGCTTGTCTTCAGGCGCGATGTCAGGCTCGGGAGGCGCGGATGTGGGGGCGGGCGCGGCGGCGGGCGCTGGTTCTGCTTCTTCGTCGGTTTGCGCTGCGGCCGATGCAACCACCACGAGTGGCGGGCTTACCGCCTGCGCTGTCGCTAGACGTTCCGTGGCGGCGGCTACGCCGAGCGGAAGGTCTGCACCGCTCGATATCCTGGCGTTGCGTATGATGTCGCGGGCCTCGTCCTCGTCGTAAATTCCCGAGAGCCCGAAGGCGATTCGGGCCGCCTGAATAAAAGCCTTGTGGCGCAGCATCCGATGCGGCATCGTGTTCCAGGGGATCGTGCTGCGACGGCATTCGCCAATCCATTCGGTCACCTTCACCGGATGCGTCCGGTTTTTGACATGCACGATGCAGGTCATCGACACGAGTTCACCCTTCTCGTCGCGCTGTTCGGTGAATTCCACCCCATCGAAGTCCGGTTGGCGGTTCACGATCCGGGCCCATCCGTCGATGCCGACGATCGGCACGATGATGCCACGATCGGAGAACGCATGAATCTCCCGCGTAAACGGGTTGAGCCCGTATTGATCGGCGACGATGAGGAAGGCGGCGACTTCAGCGTCCGTCGGCACATGCTTGTCGGTCGGGCGAATCACCGTCGATTTGAGTACCTGTAACAGGTTCCGCGGCTCCATGTTCAGCCGCATGGCCAGGGCCGTCAGCGGGCTGCGGGAGGGCGGGAGTGAGGCTGTTTTCAGTGACGAGGCATCGGACATTTTCTATCTCCTCTGGTGGCAGGTACCGCAATCTCGGGCTGCGATACGTCGTTGCGGCGACCGTGTATCCGGCGCGGGTCAGTTCGCAGTAGGTGAATAATCGTGTCCCACCGTCCCACCCGGCTTCCGCATCGCCCATGCTGGCCAGTACGGCGGCCTGCGCTTGCTTCTTGGCTTCCTCCGCAGCCCGCAAATGCGCACAGGCGCGCTCATACTGGTCCAGCACAGGCGAGGGAACGCACACTGTTTTCTTGGGCACCCGGCGCGCGCGTCGGATCACGTCATATGACGGAGATGTCGATGGCGGGGGTGTGTCCGATGTCACACAGCGCCAGAACCTGTCCACTACGGCTGCAATGGTCTCGGCCAATTCGTGTGAAGCGTGGACATGAAACAGGGCCAACCCGCGCCCGCCGAGCAAGGCTGCGACGTGGGCTACCTCTGTTGAACCGACACACATGAGCTGCGCCTGACATTGCAGAATCGTATCGTCAGGCACTTCGTCCGTTCCGGGCAGGCCCCAGGGCTCGGTCAATGGACCGTGCAGGCCGCGTGTTTTAGCCTCAACCGGCGCGCCGCTGGCCACGACGATTGCATCGAGGTTGGCGGCCAGCGGTAGCCCGACGACTGACCGATACTGATTGCGGCGCAGTTTGCCGAGTTCGGCTTCGGCAAAACGCAGGACTCCGGCCTCGAGATGTACCCCGGCCAGCGCGGCATCGCCGCCTTCGGACGGGGCTACGCGGCCGGTCTTTTCGAGCCAGACGTCATATGGCGTGCGATATCGACTGATGCCCCAGATGGCGGGCAGGTCCGATGCGCCGATGTGTTTACGGCGAAGTTCGCGCTGTTTGGCAGTTATCGGCATCTATTCGCCTCTGTGCCACAGTGTTTCATTCCATAGCTGGCCATCGAGCGGACGCCACCCCGTCTTGTCCATCTGCTTAACGTAAAATCGCACGCCGGACGCTGTACAGCGGTCGCGTATGTTCCGCGCCCAGTCTGCCTGCATCGGTCGGGCACCGGGGCCCGTCTCCGCGCCGACCACAACCCAGTCCAGCGGCACCCCGACATACGGCCCGCCGACGAATGCGCTCAAGTCAATCGCCTCCAACAGCGGCTCCAGGCTCAGCCATCGTTTGGCGGCGGGCACGGCCAGCAGCTGTGGAACCAGTCGGTCAACGTCCGCCTGCGTCGAGGCGGAAACTCCGATGATTACATTCGGCACTGGCCAGGAGTCAGGCCCATCCAATGAGTCGTTCGTCCCATTGATACTCGACATATCGCCTATCCGGCCTATGCCCGTCGGTGTCCCGGCGGACCAGCCCGGTAGGTCATACAACGCGGATTGGCACTCGGCCAGGCTGACCGACCGGAAGAATTCAGCCAGGCGATCAGGACGTTTCGTCAAGAGCAGGAAGGTATGCCGCCCGCACAAGCTGGCCATGCCGATGACGACTGACGCGGCGCACGTGCTCACGGATTCGTGGAAGATGTCACCCATGAACTGCACGCAGATTACGGTCCGTTTCCTGCGGCGCAGTGGAGCTGCCAGTTGCTTCATCCGCAGAACGGGCGGCCCCTTTCCGGCCCACGCAGCCCGCTCGTCAGCGGAGAATCGCTCGTTGGTGGCCAAACGCGCGGCCGACTGGCAATGCCAACAATTGGCGCAGCCCGCCGATACCGGAGCGCACAACATCGCCAACGGATTCCAGGCCAATACGTTTGCGCCATACCAATACGTCGGATTCATGTGTCCATCTCGACTAGTGCTGGCGAGACGCGACTTCACACGGCAGCATGATCGTCGTCCAGCGCGCTTGGATTATTCCTCACGCCGCCATTCGCCCTCCTCGTGGCATTCAGGGCAAAGGTCGGCGTCAGCGATCACTGGAGCGCAAGTGCCAAGTTCCTCGTAAGCTCGGAACTGCCAATGCCTGTTACATGCGCGGCAATAACATTTAACCGTGAAGTACCGCACGATATTGGCGCCGGCGGGATAGTGTGAATCTGTGTCCATCGAGCGGTCTTTTGGCAATTAGCCGTCGAGCACGGCGCTCAATTCCTCCACGTCATGGACGACCGCCGACAGTCCGCCAGCAGCACGCACATGTTCCAGAAAGGCACGCTGTTGTGCTGTAGTGGGACGGTTGCGCATCTTGCACTCAATGGCCAGGGCACGCCCATTTGGAGGCATGACGCCCATGATGTCGGCTTGCCCCTTGGGACCGAAGCGAACAAAGCGACGAGTGCCTTTGGATTCATACGTATTGGCTCCCGTGTTGGCCCGCCACGCTACGACGCCCCGAATGTGCAAGTAGTGGAGACATGCGCGGACCAAAGCCGTTTCGTTCGTTGTGCTGTTCCGTTTCGCCGACATCGTGATTCAGTCCTATTAAAGAGACATACAGCGCGGCGGGGAGCCGGTGCGACCGGCCCGAGCGCCGTGTTGGTCGTGGTGGGAGCGCCCACGGACCCGCCGCGCCACTCGGAGGAGGATAGAAGAAGCAGCTCGACAAAGCGTCAACACCGCAATAATCCAATAGTGGCCTGAGGTCGGAACGCGATACAGACGGTGACGGACCACGAGGCGGAAGTGAGAACTGCGCCTACGGCATTCGGGCTGCTTATGGCCGGCCTGAGAGGCGGTGCGCCGGAAGGGGCGACAGCGCGATCCGCCTACTCAGGCCGCGTACGGGACTAGCGCCCATGCGGCCAACAGCACCAGCATGATTGCGGTGAATACCCACAACACCGCAGCCGCACGGCGCGCGTCTCGTCGGTCCGACTCGTGGGGGCTCATCGTCAGCCCTCGGCGCCTACGCAGATCAAGTGGGCACAGAGTGAGAACCATTCGAAAAAGATGTACCAGAGCATGACGCATCCTCCAAAATGTGGCATGGTTTTGGATCCGGTGGAGCCACGTATGTTACCGGCTTGCCGGCCAGTACGCGATCAATATTGATGCCTCTGCGCTTTGCGGCCTCGAAGATACAGACAGTTGCCTGCATCCGCATCGTGTGCCCTTCGGCCTTAGCCAGGGCATCGAGGACCATGATGGCCGGTCGAGCTAGCCGACATAACGTTACGACGGCGCTACCGAGAGGAGGAATCTTGGGTGCCGGAGGAATCGCGTAGCGCTCCTCAACGGTCCCGTCTAAAAGCAGTTCTGGATCGAGGTGTCTGCGTTCGCAGGCTTCCAGCACGCAGACGATTAGTTGCTTGCGTGCCGAACGGAACTCACGGGCGGCCATGCACTTAAGCAGCTTTCCGGCCGCCAAGTGCAGCTTGATCGGGATCGTGAGCTTGTGCTGAGTCTCTGACTTCATTTGACGCCTCTGTGGTACATAATGTAGTCGATTTTGCGACTTGTCAAATCCGACCACAAAAAAAGAGGTCGCCGTTATATCCGCAATTGCTCCGCCTCAGCCTCGTTGATGAAATCGTCTGGATTGAGGTCACGCCGGGCGAACTCGGCTCGCAACAGTCGCTCCAGGGCATCTTGAATGCGATCAATGCCGTCGATGCGCATAATGGCGATAAGCATGGCTCGGTTAGCGAAGCCGGCGTAAATTTGCGGATACTTACCTTTGTTGCTGCTGCTGGTCATGCGGCACCTTGGCGCGACGTTCGCGCATGATCTCCTTCCGGGCGCGGTCGCGGGCCTTGTGGATGATCTCGATAATAAACTCCACCTGTCGCTTGGTTGGCTTTTCCGCGTCGATGCGGCCCGCCTCGATGGCCTTTGTGACGCGCTCCGACGCTCGCTGCCCGGCCATGTAGGAGAACTGAGCGAACTCGGCATCGGTCATGTAATCGGTTACATCGCCGGTCGTCAGAGTGGGGCGAGGCATGTCCGGCCACAACTGCTCGTTCAGGGGCTTGTCCATGTTGTAGGCGAACAGAACCCGGTCACCCGGATGTACGTCTGCCGTGCGTACATTGATGGCTACGCCGGCTCGCCAGGCTATGTTTATCAGTCGGCCGACCGCGCTCGTGCGAGGCATGATATGAGTCGCCTCGATCGGGCGTCCCCACAGATCGTACTTGGGCTGGTACTCGATTATCGGCAGTTGTGTTCCGTGAACGATTCGTTTTCCGAATGTCGCCAGATCGTGGCCCCACAAGCGTTGTTCCGGTACAACGTCGAAACGTGCTCGGGCCGTGGCCCGAAAGATGTTCGGCACGGTCATTCCGATGATGAAGTTCCGTATCCAGTAGGCGCCGGCGGTCTCGGGGTCGGCCATCGCATCCAAGATATCTGAGACGCCTTGCAGGGTTGTTTGGTCCACAAGTGTCCCGGTTAGAGCCTTGAACTGCTTTAACGCCACATCTTCCCCGCGTCCCGTGCGCGCGTAGCTCTTGACCGTATCAATGAACGTGACCGCGAGGGCCAGAGCCCCGCCGACGGGCTGGACGCGGTTGTAATTGATCCACTGTCCGAATAGGCGCACGGATGTCGGCGGGCGCGCTCGTTGAGCCGCTTGTTGCGCGCCGCGTGATTCCGGCGATATCCCGGACGATTTTTCGTATCCCGTGATCCAGGGATCATCCTGGTCATTCCACAGCGCGATAGCCGCAATGACCGCCCACGCGATCGTCTGTTGAGCCAACATGGTCGGAATTCCGCGCCAGTCGCCCGTGCGAGTGGCGCGCACCACACTGGGCGGGATGCGTAGGATTCCCAGCCAACTGCGTTTGATGACCTGCTCAGCCGACAGCGCCGGAAAGGTCACGAAAGGCAACACGTGTCGCGTAAGCGGAATGGTCCGGCGCAAGCTCAGGGCTGGACCGACGACGCCTGCCGCGATCCGGCCCCGCCTTGTGGCGGGATCGTAGCTTTCAACGGATTGCTCGGTCGTCAGATATTGCGCGTCCTGTATGGCCCGTGTCCACGCTTCGGAGTGAATATCGTAGACCTGTCGATCAATCTCCCGGGCGAGGTCCATTCCCTGCAATCCCTTGGCTTTTGCGAGACGGTAGGCGTGAGGCCCCACGAATGCCTGGGTTATTAGGCTCTTGTGGAACTGGTCGTGGGCGCGCAGTCCGCGTTGGCCTATCCGTATCAGGCGCCCCTTGGCGCCACGAATGGCGATGTTTGGTCGGTCCCATTTGTCTTCATCGGTCCGCCCTAATACGGCTTCCCACGCATTCGCTTCCGTCTCCCAGCCGGCCCGCATCATCTCGAACGACGTGGCCAACGGGCGCGCCATTCCGTGAAACAGGTACTTGAATTCGCCCAACTGAGCCGAATTGGGGTCGCGGATGACGAGGTTCCAGAGCGCCGCGAGAAAGCGTTCGGGCAAGGCAATGACGGCTTGGGCCGTATTGCCGATGACGTTTACCCCGGCAAAGCCCCACGTCTGAAGGCCCGACAACAAGGCGGAACGATGCCATTCGAACAGCTTGTCTCCGAAGCTCGCCAACCCGCCGGATTTTGACGCCTTGATTTGCCGCGAGTGATCCATAGAGCGCAGCAGATCGTACATCCTCGAGCGCCGCAGGCGGAGGCCTTCTTCCAGATTGGCTTCCGGTTGTAGCTTAGTGTCGTGTTGGGCCGCCTGAGTCCAGGCCGCCGAGAGCGTTGGCCCGAAGCGCCGAACGGCCATTTCGCCAATCTGGTCGGCCAGCTGGTCGATGAGTTCCGCAAACGTGTAGATACCCGCTTTAACGGCCTTGGCGACGATGTTTCCGGCCTGGGCGACTATTTCGGGGTCGGGGGTGAAGCCCAGCGATGCGCCCGTGCGGGCACCGATGAGTTGAGCGAAGCGGCCGATTTCGGCGTGCAATTCCTGCCGCGCCTGGGCGGCGGCCGTCGCTAGACGTTTGGGACGGCGTTCGGCCAGCAATTCATCCAGCGAAACGCCGATCTTGGACAACTCCTGCCGAATATCTGCAATGTCCTTGGCGATATCTTCGTAGACCTTACGTTCGGCGGAAGCATCCTGCGCCTTGCGGGCCGCCTGAATACGTTTCAGTTGGACATCCGTCGGCGTGGCGAGCACTTCGCGCAATTGCGCCTGGAGGCGCTCAGCCGGATTCATGATCCGATCAAAGCGGTTGCCGAACGAGCGTGCCTGCGCCGTACCGGTCTCGCGATAGGCGTTTGTGACCGCAATGGCTCGGGCCAACTTGTCGGGATCAGCGCTGCTGGCCGCGGTGGCCCATTCGCGGCGAACGATCTCGTGGGCGACGGATGTGTCGGTGTCGGTGGCGAGAGCTTCTCCGGCGGTACCTTTCTTAAGGAGCGCGGCGAGTTCGCCTTCGTAGTCGGCCGCAACGCGCTGCAAGGCTTCTTCTTCGGCCAACAGGCGTGGGCGCACGCCGGGCTGGCCGGCCCGATTGCGCATTTCGTCCACATCGTCCACGGCCGCTCGGGCTTCGGGCGTTACGGCCGGATTGGCCAAGTCGGGACGACCATAGGGGCGCGTTATTTGCTGTGAGGCTTCCGGCTCACGGGTTTCTGTCCGGGCTTGCGTTTGGCGTTGTACATCCGGGCGGCCTTCTTCTTGGCCGCCGTGTCCGACAATCCCTGCCTCTTGAACTCGTCGCGCATCTTCTCGTACAGCTTGGGCATTGATGGTCTCCTGAGGTAAGGCTCCTTCGCCCACAGTATTTTGCGCGCCCTGTGGGGTCCGAGGCGTCTTGGCCGGCGAAGGAGCCTGTTCTTCGATTGTGAGTTTTTCGGGGACTCCCGTAACCACTTCGGCCAACGGGCGCGGTTGATTGACCGCCCGTTGCAGCCCTTGCAGAAACGCTATCCGATCCTGTTTGCGGGTCAATCCGGGGACGTCGTCACGCGACGGCCCGTCCGGCTTGTTGCTCATTTGCTGGACCCATTGGC
Organism: Pseudomonadota bacterium; assembly: GCA_040756295.1. GTDB lineage: Bacteria > Pseudomonadota > Alphaproteobacteria > Rhizobiales > Beijerinckiaceae > Methylovirgula. The sequence goes on from JBFLZN010000009.1 coordinate 8,742, forward strand.
GTGCCGCATCGGGATTGCGTCTGGCGAAGGCTTCCGCTTCGGCCTGGATGGACTGGTGGCGCACGGCGTCTTGGACCGCCAACGTGCGTCCCGTGCTGCGCAAGGTATGCATGGCTCCGCCTGGAGCGGCGAGAACAAGCAGTGGTCCAGCGGCTTCCACGGTTTCCTTGACGGCCCGCGTGAAGATGTCTGGTAGCGCAGAATCGGGCGCTTCATCGGACAACCGTGTGGCGACGGCCTTCGTCGTCTCGGAGACGGCGGCCTGCAACGTCTCTTCGCTCAGTTCCTTGCTGTAGGACGTGGCGATTTCTTTCGCGGCCTGTCGTAGCGCCCGGCCGACCGTTCCTTTGATGACTGTCTTGCTTTGTGGCGCAATGAAAGGAAACGTGCCAATGGTTTCGATAGCACCTTCAATGACAGCGCTCGTTGCTGCCGCAACCTTGGCCTGGTTAGTCGGCAATCCAGCACTACGATATTCCTGGTAGCGGTCGGGATAGGTGATCCCGGCCCAGAAGGCCGCCGCGGGCACTCCACCCCAAGGACCGCTGACGAGCATGGCCGCGCCGGTGAACATCGGATAAGCCATCTCAGCAGCCTGCGGCACCCAGCGACGATAGAAAGGCTGTTCTGCGCTCGTAAGGGGGTCGGCTTGGCGCCGAGCCGCAAGCAAAGTCTGGGCGAACGTCCGTTGTTCATCGGTCAAGTGGCCGGCCACTCCGCCCAATCCGGTAAGCTCCTGCAACTTGGTTCCCGTACTGGCGGCCCCCAGGAGTAAGGCTTGGCCGGCGGCACCTACAGTGCCGCGTGATCGACTGATGCCTTTCTCTGCGGCACGTCGCCGAACGGCATCGAGCAGAACCGGATATTCGGACGGGGCAAGCTCGCGTGCCGCTCGATAGGCCCACACGAGTGATTCGCTTTCGTTTCCCGTAATGGCTTCGGCGTAGCCGCGCAGTGCCAACGCCCGATCGTGCGCCGCCTTGCGTCGATCCTGCTCTGCGCGTATTTGCTCTTCGTTCCGCGTCGCCATCCATTCCATTTCCGCCTGCGCCCGTTTCATGGGGTCATTCGGAAACGCTTCGGCCCATTCCAGCCGTTTCAGGGCGAGTGGCGTGCTCACGGTTTGTATCCACTGGTCCGGGGACCATTCCGCTTCGGCGGCCGGGGCGCTCGCGGCTGTGGCCGGCGTCGCGGATACGCTCTTGAGCCAAGTTGTCGGGTCAAACTCGTCCATTAGCGCATCGGGCCGATAGGCGGCAATTGTCGTTGGGGTTGGGCGGTCGAAGTGGCCGGCGTCGCGGCTTGAAGCTTCAACCAGACAGCTTCCGCTTGATGTAACTTCTGCCGATCGGCTTCAGCGTTTTCCGGGTCGATACGATGCCAATCGGCCTCTGCCGTGTTGCCATACTTGTCATGCAACGCTTTCAGTTGCGCCACCGTCTGTTCACGCAAGACGCCCTCTTGGATGGTTCGCAAATTGGCCCGCATCTGTTCCGTGACTTCCTTGGCGGTCACGGGCTCTTCCGTCCTGATCATGGCGGACAATAACGTTCCGGTTTTCATGCCATACGTCTGCTCCACGAGCGCATCGAAATCGGGCGCCTCGGACTTGGCCTTCGGCTGCACGATATCCCACTTGCCGGAATCGGGCTGGTAGATATATACGATCCCGTCGCGTTCGAACGTGTTGGCGTCGAGCAGGGCCCTTTGGTACGCACTGTAACGCTGCCAGTCTTCCGGACCGGCGCCGGGCGGCGGCGGAGCCAGATTCATGTTGCTCGCCAGTCGTTTGCCGATCTTTTTCTGACCTTTCGCGTCCGTTTCGAGCGACCAGACTTCGCCGTTGCTCAAACGGACGGCGCCGCCGGCTTGGACCAGCTCTTCGGTTGACGTGATCGGCTTCTGCTGCGCCAGATACGTTTGCCCCATCCGCAGGATGCGCGCCCGGGATTGTTCCAGCGACTCGTAGTACTTCTGTTTTTCCTCCGGCGAGAGCGTGGTGGATTGATCTATGCGCAAATGTTGTTGCCGCAGTTTTTCCAACGTCTGGCTGATGTGGGCCGGCGCGCTCGGGTTAGTTAGCAAGGCCTGTTCGAGTTGTGCCTGTTGCTGCTGATATTCAATGGCGCGCGCCTGGGCCAGTTTGACCGGGGTAAGCTGCTGTTGGCGTTCGATCAGGAGTTCGGTTTCCTGCCGGTAGGCGTCGGCTTCAGCCGGAAGAATGGCCTTCATCTGGGCGGCCCGCGCCTGCCCTTCTTGGCTGCCTGTGAACTCGGGCCACGTCATCCCGAGGGATTCGGCGTATCGGACTCCGGCATCAAGCGTTTTGAATCCATAGGGCCAGGCCAGTGAATTGCGCCGGGTCTCGATCTCTTGTTGTTGCCTGGCGAGATTGCCCATCATCTGCTGGGCGTTTTGCAAGGACTCAAACGCTTGGGCTTCGCGTTGTCGTTTGAGCGCAGCAGCCTGCGCCTCGCGTGCGAGCGTCAGTTGGCGATTGAATTCGGCGTCGGATTGCAGTAGCTCCAGGACGCGCGACGGAGCGCCGGTGCTGTAGAGCGCCATCGTCCACTCCTATCTGGTCTGAAACAGTCCGCCAATCTGTCCACCAATCATGCCGCTCAACAGCATGGAGTCTAGCGGCGATAAGCCTAGCGGCGTCGGGATGCCCAATGCTCCCAGGGCCAGGTCACCGCCCATTGCAGACAAGCTGCCCAATGCTGAAGCGTTCCGGCCGAAGAAGCTGCTTTGTTGTGCCGATTGAGCGGCTCGGGCTTGAGCCCGGCTCATGGCATCCTGGAAGACTCCGCTGAAAATGTCGCCCCAGTTGACCGGCGCTGGCGAATCGACCAACTGCGCCAGCGCCAATTGGTTCTGCATTCCTTGGCCGCTCGTAGCCAATGCGTTGTAGGCGTCCGTCAACGTCAGGCCCGTCGTCACGGCTTCCGGCCACATCTTCCGATATTCGTTGAGCGCGTTGAGCCCCATACTCGTATCATAATTCTGGAAGCCCATCAAGTTTGCGCCGAGGTTGTTGAGGAAGTCGCCGGACAGCTGTTCGCCCCAGTTCAGGCGTGTTTGCGCCAGGTTCTCTTGCAAACGCCTTTGATCGGCGATGCGACGCTGTTCCGTACTAGCGGCAGCCACGGGCATCGCGCTTGTGCCGGCCATGCCGCGCGCCCGGATATCTGCGGATTGCGCAGCTCCGAAGCGGCCCCATTGCGTGTTGATGTCCTCTGCGACCTGCTTACCGAGCTTGTCGATTTCGGCCATGCCCGCCTTGAACCGTCCAGCGTAACCCGAGAGCCAATCGTCGCTCGGCAACTCAAGTTTGGCGCCGGTCGGCTCGGGAACCTCAAGGCCGTATTTCTTTAACACTTCGCCGGCGGCTGCTTGCGCGTTGGCGGAGAGCTTGCCCAGGTCTTCCCCGGTCAATGCAGGCGGCTTGCCGGACTTGTCGAGTTTCCAATCCTTGCCAAGCTGCTGCCATATCCATTGGCCCTTCTGCTCGGTCGTCCATTCTGGCTGGACGCCTTCCCCCGGAGCTTTCTTCGCCTTGGCGGCTGCGGCGCTTTTGGGCACATAATCAGTGCGCTGGGATGCGGGAATGCGATCCCCGCGGTTCTTCCAGAGCCATTGATCAATCTCGGCTTCCGACAGGCCCATGAAACGCCCTGGTCGGCCGAATATGTCGGGCTTCTTTTCCTGTTCGATATAGGCCCGCTCTTCCGGGCTCAGATAACTGCGCGGGTAGCGTCCTTTGGGGTCGTATTTGCCTTCGCTCGCGGCCGTGGCGGCCCCCGGCGCCGTGCCCCCGGCCACCGTTCCGGGCTCCACGTTCGTCGCCATCTGCTCCCAGGGCAGAGCACTGATGCTCGGCGTCGTCGGGAAAAAGTATTCCTTGCCGCTCGCGAGTGTCTGAATGACATTGGCGAGGTTACTGCTGCCACGATCCCAGAGCTGGCCCATGCCGCTAAGATACGTCCCGTAATTGCGGCCCAGATAGTTCTCTATGGTCTTGCCGAACTCGCCAAGGTTGCTCAACAGCCCTTTGAACATGGCTGCCGTATCCGCGCTGGCCCCTTGGGCAATAGCCGTATTGGTCGCGCGGCCTTCGGCGGCCTGTTGGTTCTGCGTCGCACCGGACAATATCGCCAAGAGCAACTGAATCAGGTCTGCGGTTTGCATGGCCATATCGCACCTATTGCAATACGAAGATAGCGTTCACGGACAAACCCGTGGCGTCGCCGTTGCTGCCGGCGGTCGTGATGGTCGGGTTGATTTCGTCGCCCCAATTCACGGTATAGGCGGACACCTTGATAGCGACGGGGCTGTTGGCCGTCCACGAGGTGGTTGGCTGCGTGCCTTTATCAGGGTTGCCCAGTCCGTCGCCGTCCGCCGAGACCACCGCACCGGCAACTTCCATGTTCACGAAAGGTCCGCTTGCTCCGGTGTCGTTCGTTTCGTGGATCATCTTGTAATAGACGAGACAGGCGGGCCCGCGTAGCCAGGAGAATTGCGGCTGAGGTCGTACGTCCGCCCCGTTATCATAATCGCCGGCCTTGAACAAATTGACCTGGATGGCGCGACTGCTGGGCCCATAGTAGAGCGCCGTCAGGGATTCGTTCAGATACAGCGGGGCGCCCGCAACGGCCATGTAGGTCGCGGAGATGTCCAAACAGATGCCGTAATAGGTGACGCTGTCGAATACGTAACGGAGCGGCATCCCGGGGTAAATCAGTGCGGTCAAGTCTTCCGCCATGCCGATTACGTTGGCGCCTCGACAGCGCCACGTGACTTGATCGTCCACGATTTCGTCGCCGAGAACCGTCGGCCAGACCGGTTCAGTTGTGGCGTGCGTTTTGTTGTCGCCAGCAGACGCGATGCATTCGTAGACATAACCATTCGTGGCCGTGGGCTTCATGAACTCGCCCACATTGACCGCGGTATCGGCCGTCCAATCCGGTATAGTCGTGTAGACGCTGGACGTTTCGGATACTGCCGCCGGCGTCGCCGTATAGGCGGACGGCGCCAATTGCGTCCACGACGCGGCGAAATCCAGCACGGCTTTGGTGACCTTCTTGTTCTTGTCGGCGCTGGCAGATTCGGTTTCCCGCACCAACATAAATAGGTCGCTGTGCTGGACTTCTGTGGCTGCGGACAAATCCGTGATCGTTCGGAAAACGCTCATAAGTCGTCTCCGTACTGCGTCAATTCTTCCTGTGTGATGGTTATGGGCACGTATTCGCGTCCAACGCCCATTAGAGCTTGGATGCGCTTCGTGGAAAGCGTCTGGATCGGCCTGGCTCCCAACAATAGTGGCCGTCCGTCTTCAAGCAGAAAAGGCCGACGATCCTCGAAGGCGTACGAATCCGGCATCTCCGCCGTGCTGGTCGCAAGCGTATCGCCGTTTTCCAACAGGAGCAGGCCGCCGTCCTCATGCCGCCAAACAGCGAATACCTGCGCGTCGAAATCGGATTGCAGGCTCGTCAGGGCGGCTTCGAGCGCCCGGAGCCTGGTCTCCAGGCGTTCGAATTCGCGCCGCACGTCGGACCAGCCCAAGATGTTCAGCCGCACGCTCACAGCCTCTGTCTCCCGGCGTCCACGAAACGGGCCGTTATGGTTTCGAGTTCCCAGGGCTCATAGGTGTCCGCTCCGCTCACCCGAATGAAAAAACTGGCTCCAATCGCGCGCGGGTAACTCCGCAGGTTGGTTCCCGGAATCCACGTTCCGCTGGCCGCGACCGTTGCTTCTGCGGCCTCGTCATTGGTCGTGCCGGCCAGGACGGCCCAAGTCAAACGGCCAACCTGCTGCGTATCGGTCGGACTGGCCTGGGCGCGCTGAAGTCCGGCTTCGGCAAAACGTACCTGGACCTCTTCGATCTCCCACGGTTTGTACTGCTCGGCCGATTGCAGCTTCAAGAAGAAGGCGTGCCCATTAATGCGTGGATATGCGTTGCTGTTGCGTCCCGGTCGCCATGCTCCGGTTGCCGCGGCCGAAGCGGTCTCGGCGGTCCGGATCGTGTCGCCGGGATGAATGCTCCATAGCACTGTCCCAGCATCGACCGGCCGATCCGCGTCGATGGTGCCGTCAGCAGACGTTACCGGAAGCATGACGGAACCAACGAGATCATGTCCGATATCCACGCTGTTGTCTCCTATCCCGCCGGAACCGTAATGGTCAAGCTGACTACGTTGATAGGGTCTCCGCTGGTGATATTTGTGCTCGTCAGAATCAGCTCTCCACCGCCGCCAGTCTCGCTCACTGCGCCGCTGAATAGGACAGTGCCGCCATTGTTTTTCAGATTATATTTGGTCACTACACCGCTCGCCGTAGCGTTTTGCCCTGTGATGGGCTCAGCGGTCGCGACGCCGTTCACGGCGTTTCCGAAAGCCGGGCTCGGCAGCGGCAGCGTGGCGACCAGCGCGTCCGCGGCCGTACGCAGTTCCAACGAACCGGGACCGCCGGAATCCAGCAGGTCCACTGCGGCATCGCACATGGTCGTCCGCACCGTGCTATGAATCGCGGCCATATTCTACTCGATCCTCTAACTACCTACCGTGGCGGTTAACTCAGCCAGAACGGCGTTGACCGGTTGATCGGACGCCCGGACCGGCCCGTATAGAACGTAGTTATCGACGGGGACGCCAATGTCGCTTACGGCCTCCCGGTCAAAGCGCAGCAATTGTCCGTCGCGCGTGCCGATCAGCAGCCCGCGATGACTCGGCCACATCCCCGTCCGCTGCACAACGGCCACGGGGTCGCCATCAATGTCGTATCGTTCCGGCCAAAAGCTTTTGGTGTCCCAATCGAACCAATAGTGCAAACGGGGCTGCACCGTCGCTTCCGCGCCGGACAGCCAAATATGGATGCCGCCGTGATCCGCATCCCATGCCAAGATCGGGTCATACAACAAGGTGTTGATGCGCGCCAGTTCCTTCGGCAAGGGTGCTTTGGACAGCGGTGCGATGCTCGACGACTCTCCAATCTGCATGAGATAGAGGCCACTTTGGCCTAAGGCACAGACTCCGGCTCCTGGCACTTCGCACCAGGCGTCGCCGCTGATGATACCGTCGGCCGTGGTTAGCAGTCCCATGATCCCCGTGACGGGGTTACCGCGCAGCAGCCATATCCGGTCTTCGCCGCCGAAGATGAGATAGTCCTGCCCTACGGGAATAAGGGCCGTTAAGCTATCTTGATGGCCAAAAACGGCGCGTTCCACATCTTCAGTCGTGGCGAAGTAGTTCCAGTCCATCGGATCATCGGCCCGCGACATGTACCAGCAGCCATCCGGTTCCCCGCCAAAAACGATCCGGTCCAGGTACTTGCACATCAACGGGCATCCGGGCGGCACAATGCCCGCTTTGCCGGCTCCGATCGCCTTTGCGTACCAGCGATAGACCATATTCCGATCAATGTCGTAAACGGCAGGCTTGGCGTGAATCGTCACATAGACGGGAACTTTCTCGCTGGCAGGCAAGTCTTCCGCGGTTAGATCGGAAACATAATCGAGCGTCAATGCCTGATAGCCGCCGATGACTGAGTTGTTGCGTATCGGGGCCGGTCCGAGTGCTTGGCGGGTGTCCGCGCGAGTGATAACGCAGATGTGCGAACGATATTCGTTTTCGGTGTCAACTCCCACGAATATGTTTTGCCCATTCTGGGTCTCTAATGTTCCACAGACTGGTTTATCGAGGCTGGGTTCCCACCACAACACGGTGTCGGAACCGGCCAAGGTCGGCGTCAGGTTGCGGCGAAACGGCGTGGGCCGGTTGGCAATGTAGAGCCGTCGGCCGATACGCACGGCACGCATACGCCGGCCGGAAGCTAGGCTAACGCCGTAGCCGGACGTTTGCTTGGGGATGACCGAAAGATATCCTGTCGGCTCTTCGCGCCGCAATTCTTCCCCGCGACCAACGACCATGGCGCGCCGTTCTCGTGAATAGGACAACAGGTCTCCGGCGCGATAGGCGTGTCGAATCGCCGAGACGCGACATTGCCCTCCCGCCACGGTTGTTGTCATCGTAAAGGCGATGCGCGAGCCCAGCCCGGCGCCAAACGAAAATGGCGTAACGCTCTGCGCCGTGCCGAGCCGAGCGCCACGCCAGCGTGCCTCGATACTTACGACGGAAGCGCCGTCCACGTATTCTTTGGCGCGTAGCTCCAACCAGCCGCCTTCCGGGTGACCTTGTGTTCCGGATTCCAAGAGGACTTCGTCGATTTGGGTCACGCCGTTATCGACATAAGTCAGATAGGCGGCATAGGTTCCCGTAGCGCCTGTGATCGTAAAGGTCAGCCGAATGCCGTTGGTCGCGATGTTGGGCGAGCCGTCGTTTAACAGACAGAACAGCTCGTATGTGCCGCACTGCTGCCCAGCAAAGGGGACGATCTTGGCCATCACGATGACGGTGTAGGATGTGCTAGCCGTCGATGTGATCAGGTAGTTTCCGGCGCGGCCGCCGGCGAACGTACCCGAATAGAGGCCCTGCTTAGGAGTGCCGGTCGCGTAATCGGAAACGACGTAGCCATTCTCCGTATCGAGCGTCGGCTCAGTGCCGTAAAGCGCGTGTACGTTCCAGTGGTTACCGAAGTCGCTGCCGGAGAAATCGTCTTCCCAGAACACGGAACCGTCAGTCGTGGGCAACGTGATCTCGGCCAGCAGGTCGATTGGAACGTTATCGGGAGCCGGCCACGTGGCAAAATCGTATGCCAGGCCTGGTCGCACGGCACCACGCACACGACCATGACGACCCCTGGGGCGCACGTTGAGTGCATCCGGCGTGGTATACGGTGGCTGGCTCTGATAGCCTGCGCCGCGGTGCAGTCCGCCCACAGGGAACGGTAACACGATCTCTCGCTGTTGGGGCATTTATTCCCATCCGGCGACGATGTAATCAGTCCCAAACGTCACGGATTCGCCGGTCTTGACGTCGATCTCGACCGTGGCAATCAACACTTGACCGTCCGGCGAGGCCGCGACGGCGATTCCGTCATTGGATAGAATGATGTTCCAATTGGCGCCCGATCCGTCGGTCACGATGCTGTCGGCGTTAAAACGCACGAAGAACGTTTCAGTCGCGTCCGGGTGTAGCGCTATCCACGCTTTTCGGACCGGCGTGCTGAATGTGTGCGTACAGGACGTTCCGCCCGTGATCGTTGCCGACTCGGGCGTGGCAATCACCGGCGCATCCTGTCCCTGTAGGCCGTACTTGGTCATTTCAACGGCTCCCATTTGCTATGCGCCGCATTTCGCGGCTGTGACTCAGGTAGACGATCCAGGATTGCTTGAGGGCTTCCAGCAGCACGTAGCTCACCAGCACGAGCACGGCCTTCCACGGCAGGTCGCTGTGATATTCGATCGCTTTCCACCCCGGAGCCTCGACGGCGGCTTGGGCCGCGAGGTTGGCCGCACCGGCCTGCTGCACGCCCTGTGAGACAGGGGCCGAAGTGGTCTGCTGCCGTGGGATGCTCATGCAGCCAACGAGGCACAGCGGCAGAAGCGCCGCTAGCACCACTCGAATGATCGGAGCGGGTGACATCACAGTCCTATCAGCGCCAATCCGCCGGCACTCCGGTCGCTCGCAGCCACCAGCGCCTTCTCGACGCGCGATTCCAGCTGTTCAAGGGAGAGTAATCCATCGTACATGTACGAGTCATCGGTGCGCCACATCGGCATGGCCATTTGCCCGTCGAGCCCCCCCGTCCGCACCGTAATGGTGCCGACTAGGGGCGACCCCGACGCGGCTTCTGTCATGTCGTTGGTGCTGTGGTACCAATCCCCGCCGATGAGCACGGAGAGCCTCAGGCGCGCGCTGCTGTTACTCGCCCGGTAGCGCTGCACCACGAAGACGACGGGGGTTTCGCGTGAGAACGTCACCGCCGCCGTCGTAATCGTGGAAGTGCTTCCATCGCTGTTGCGGCTGAGCTTGAAGGTCGCCGACTCGACATCGTAGTACAACTCCAGCTTCGTCCCTTCCGGCCCGACGCTGTTCCAATATGCGTACCACGATTGGATGTAGAGCGTGGGGATCTTTCCCGCGCCACTCTCACCGTAGCCGCGCAGGTCCCACTGCGCGTTGCGCAGAATCACGCGGAATACGTGCGTCCAGCAACTATCCACCTCCACGGAATGCGTCAGTACGTCTTCGCTGCGGGCAGACCCGCCGGGAACCCACTCCAGCACGGTGGGCATGTTCTTCGTTGCCAGGATGGCATCGAATCGGAGGTCCAGGTCGCGGAACGGCCGCGGCGTAGGCGCCCCCACATAGTAGCCCGGATGGTACAGCTCCATCTGGTAGACCACGAACTTCCAATCCGGGTTCGCGTCTACTGCTGGTGCGATTATCGGCGTGGGGATCAGTGACTGCCAGAACGTCGCCGGACTGGGCGCGTGCCAACTCGACCAAAACTCCTCGTAGGTGTTTGTGATAGTGGTGAGGGACCCGCTCGGGAAGTGGGCCCACTTGCCTTGCACCATAGCCACATAGCCGGTGAACCAGAAGCGCAGTGCCAACAGGTCCCCCTCTACGAAGCGACCCGTCGCATTGTTGATGCGCTTGTACTGAGTGTGCGGGTAAGCGCCCGTGTCGGTGTCGGTCTCGCGGACGCATGACGTGCTCTGGAATCCCTGAGTCGCGTCCAGCGTGAGACGACTTCCGTAATCCTGCCAGTAGCGGTCCTGTCCCACATTGTCGATGGCGGCGCACGCCCCGTCGTTGGCATCCAGCAGATTGTCGCCCGCCGCCAGGGCCGGCTCGATCAGGACCGCTGGCGTCTCGGCGATGCGCGGCAGCTCGCAGATGACGTGTCGGCTGCTCGTCTGGTAGCTGACGTTGAGATGCACCTGTCCGTCGTGAATGAACGGCCCGACGCGCAGACCACGCGCCACCTCGGCCCCCATCAGCGGTAACGTGAGCCAGGGGATGAACCGCAGCCCGTCGAGCGAAACACTGACGACGATCGGTTGAGCCGGAGTGAAAGATTCCCAGGCGCCGGCATAGTACACGCCGTCCACGCGCCGCACGTGCAGCCCGTAAGTCCGGCTGGCGTTTGTCCAGGCTGCGCCCGTCCAGCGCGCACTGCGCCGGTCCCATTCGACCCCGACCGGCTCAACCGTCCGTTCGGTCGTGGTTGTGCCGTCGATGTTGATCGTGTAGAGCTGGAGGTCGCGGTCGCTGCCGCACAGCATCCGGCCGTCCGGCAACTCGACGAGCGAGGTGGGCTGTATGTCGATCTCATTCATCGTGATGAGGTCGGCCCAGGACTCGCCCAAATCGTCGGTATAGATGAACTTGCGCTTGCCGGCATCACCGGTCACCCACACCACTCGGCCCGTCGCCGAGTGATAGCCGCCGCAGTGGTAGTGGTGAATGGTGCTGGCGCCGCCCGAATCGTAGGAGGTCGTCCACGTCGCCCCGTTGTCGAGCGAGCGGTAGATGTAACGGGCGTCCGGTGACCCACTGCCGGCATACTCCGCCAGGAAGAGCACGTCGCCCGCCTGAAGAAACGACCATACGTCGGTGATGATGTTCGCGCCCGTCGTGACAAAGGTCATGTCACTGCCGCTGCGCGTTGCGGCCGTCCACGTGCCAGCGTGGTCGTCGCTGTACCTGACGTAGATGACATCAGCGACCATGATTGTCAGGATGAGCCGCCCATTGGATGTTGACCACACGTTCTGGATCGTGCCACTTGCGAAGGCATATGCCAGTTCCCAGGACGTGCTACCCGGCGCCAGACGAACCAGCGTGTTCGCGCCAACGACCTGGCCGATCAGGTATTCCCCGTCGTGGGCCACGGGCACCACGTGATTGCCGCTGTACATCATCGTCGAGATGGCCGGCGTGGCCTTGTTGACGCTGATGACCGAGCGTGTGCGCTTCTCGTTGTTGCCGTAGGAGGTCAGCCCGGTCCACGAATCGCCGAGGTAGGCCGCGGAAGCCCGCGCGAACGTGCCGTCCGCGTGTCGCAGTTGCGTGCGACGAATCGCCTCACGATTTGCCATCGACGTTCTCCGAGGATTGCAAGGCGGCCTGAGTTGCCGCCATCGTGGCCGACACAAGATTTACGTTCGGATCGGTGCTCAACACGTCCGTCTGCCACCAGAGCCAGGCCGTGCGGTCGGCTGCCGCGACGGCCGACAAGGGCGTCGCCAGCGTACCCGGCAGCCACCACTGCGAGCCCACGATGACCTGCTCGGCACGCTCGCTGCCGCGTAGGGCGGCTTCGACGTTGCGGACTAGCGCCGACGCAGGAAGTGCGAGCGACGCGGGGGAGTGGTACGTCGTGCCGATCAGTTCGCCGTGGCCGTGCCATGCCGCGAGTAGCGTCGCGAGCCAGGCCGCCCGCCGCGCCTCGAACCCCGCGTAGAACGAGGGGTAGACGAGCGGTGGCGGTCCCTCGTAGAGGGCGTCGAAGTCTTCGAGGTTCTCGCGCAGGCGAGCGAGTGAGAGGGTGGCCCCGCTGGCGCCGTCGAACCACACGATGAGGCTACCTTCGAAGTCGATGACGGGAGCACGTCCCGTCGCCGACACGCACCACGACGCCAGATCAGCGAGAGCACGCCAGCGTGATTTCGTGGCCTCGTCGGTGGCGTCGAGCGGGCCGTTGGCGAAGACCTCGCACGTCGGGATGCCGACGCGCAACGGGGGATGCCACGGGCGCTCGCACGTCGGGCACGGGATCGTCGCATCGACGAGGAGGCGTTCGGCGATCGTGCGAATGCGCTCGGCGTTTCCGCTGACGTTGACGACGATTTCGCGTGGGAGATACGTCGCCAGTTGCCGCATCAACGCGACGAAACGCGGGTAGTTCTCCTCGCTGAGGTTCGTCCAGTTTCCGCTTAACCAGACCACACATTTCACGGCGGCACCTTATCTGGCTGGATGGGCTCAATCGTCGCTTCGATCAGACCGCTGGAGCCGGTCACGTTGTAACTCACGCCGCCAATGTGTCCGCCGCCGAACATGATGATGATCCGGCCCTTGAACCCGGCCGCGCGCAGTTGTTCGGCCACGATCAAAGGATCTTTATCGCTGCGCCCTTGAGACGCGCACCCCGCCAACAGGTAGGCGCACGCAATCGTGAGCGCCAGTCGCATAAGATGTCGATGCACTTTCATGGCTTGGCCTCGTTCGGGCGGATTCCGTGCAACGGTCCGGTCGTTCCAAGAACCTGCTCGATGCGCTCGATGACTCGCGTCTGATATACGATGTCCTTCTGAATCTGCACCAGATCAAGGCGAATCATCTCGATGGCTTTCGTGTTGATGCCGGTCTGCACTTCAACGTTGTTGATGCGATAGGATATCACGGAACGTTCCGACGCCAGAATCCAGGTTCCGGTGATGCAGCCGACGAAGAGCGAGATCATGAGCCCTATCGGGATCAGCGTGTCCCGAGTGATTCGCAACGGCGGATTCATGCGCGCTCCTGTTATGGTGTCGTATAAGCCTTCCAATCCACGGCGGCGCCGTACCCCGTACCTTCGTTCGAATAGAGGCATGTATGCGCACCGCCGCCAATGTTAATCAGCAAGCATCCGTTAGCGTGGTCCGTTGTAGTCGGCGGATTGGCTAATGCCGCGCCGAACTGGCCAATACGGAGAACCCAGCCGATCCCCGGAATGAATATCCCGCGGGCGGTCCATAGTTGCCTGGAGATGTTGCGGTCGGACATCGAACGCTCCTTATGGCATGACTCCATTGTAAGTGACGTAAGTTTCTGGACTGCATATGTTCGTTATGGGCTCCTCCCAGTCGGCGTTATACGGCATGTGTTCCGGTGCGTTGCTAATGCGATCATGATGAATGCTCGCCTGCAAACGCTCGGCAAAGCGCGCCATCATTTCGCTTTGGCCATCGCGGTATTCAGCTTCGGCGGCAGCCAAGCAAGCGTATTTGATCGTTTCGCCGTGCAGCATTCCGCCCGCCGGATACGGTGCCGCGGCCGTCAGTTCGCCCGGCAACATCTGGTATCGAAAGGCCAACGTGTAGCGCCCGTTCGGCGTCGGATAGAACAGCATATCGTAACGCTGGCCGCCAGTGCCCGTGGCCACGCAAGGCCGCACCGCGCCGTATCGCGGTCGGCCACTGACCGGACAGCGTTGCGTCAAGACCCGGATATGAGCCTCACCGCACATGCATACCGGCATATGAGCGGTTTGCGACGTAAAGGTCAGCGGACCAGCGAATGAGCCGAAATCGTCCGGCAAGCGATAGAGTCCATCACAAGTCATGGTGAAAGCGTTGCCGTTGTCGGCCGTCGCATCTGTTGCCACGGTGACCGTTGACGGACTCGTATAAGCAGTGATCACGTAGCTGCCGACGGTGGAGACGATGGTTTGACCGACCATACTCGCCAAAAACGGGGCATTGAGGGTGTCGGTGACGGTATAGAGGTCGGTGACGGTCATCGTGCCGGATGCCGTGGCCCATAGATCGAGTGTCGTGATCGGCCGCAGGAAGCTCCACCGGTGAGCAATGCCAGCGACAGGCGCCGGAAAATAGAACAGGCGGAGCCCGGCCCGCAGAATGCGGTTAATGGCGTCTTGCGTGTCGCTGCTCCAGGTGCTCCACGCGCCGCCGACCAATACGTCGCGTCCCCAGCCTAGATAATGCGCGACGGAGTTGGCCAGTTCCTCGTAACTCAAGGAGAGCGTGGATTCGGCCATGTTACACCGCCAGTTGCGCGCAGCGCCACCAACTCATCGTGAGCGTGATGGTCGTGCTCGCAAAAAGGGACTGGGCGATTACCAGTCGTAAGTCCACGTCGGCCGGGAAAATCGTATCACTTGAACCGGTCCCGCCACCGTTCAGGCGTGCAACGGCTTGCATGGCTCATGTCCTTTGGTGGGCTGGAAGTACGCCCGGGCGGAGCATGCGCCCCGCCCGGGACGTGCCGGCGATTATCGGAGCTGCGCGACTCGCCACCAATCCATGTAAAACGCGCCGCTAGTTCCGCCGCTATCGGCAATGACGGCAGCGATCAAACCAAGCGCGTTGGCTTTGAGATTGGTCGTGCCGGTCACTGAGCTGCGCGCAAACGTGGTCGCCATCTTGACGCCATCGCAGTAGAAGCTCACGCAATCGGCCAACAAGGACGGATCGTAGCGGAAGCCCAGCTTTACAAACGTGTTGGCGGTGCAGGACGCCTGGCCCGCGCCAATGTTGGTGAAGCTCGTGGCCCGATCCGAATAGACCGAATCAATCGAACCCAGGCCGTCTTCGGTCTTGCGGAAACCGATGAAACTGGCGCTGTTGGTGATTCCGTCGCCGCCGTTGAAGGGTACACCGGTCGCTAGGGTCCACTGCTCGACTTCGGCCAATCCGACCATGAAGCCCAATGTGTTCGTCGCAATGGTGTTGACGGCAACACGCGCCTCGAACCACAGCTTGGCGCTGGTCGTCGCGGAGCCCGTCAGCAGGAATGACGGATACGCTTGGGCGATGGACCCGGAATCGTTGTCGGTGTCAAGGGTGATGGAGAGAATACCGCCGGACGTTTCCACGCTGTTGACGGCCGACACCTGGGTAACGACTCCGCTGCCGGTGTTGAAGACCTTGTACTTGTCGTGGGCGATTTGGGTCGTCTGCGTCCCGATAAGCGGCCACGAGAGGAAGTCGTCGAAAACGTGGTACCCAATTCGCGGGTCAAGGGCCATGTCGAGCACCGGGCAATCAGCCCAAATCGCCGGGCTGGGGCCGGTGGTCGATAGGTTGTTGTATTGAATTTTGTCCATAGCTCACCGTCCTTTAGATTCCGTTGGCGGGATCGGCCTTGGCGATGAGGCCGAGTCTGCGGCGGTTGTCGCAGATTGTGTTATACGTAAGGTCGATGTGGATTTCGGTCATGTTGTGCTGCTTGGCCGCAGGAAAGACGGTGCTTTCGTGCAGATAGTCGCCGTCGAGCACGACAAAGTAGAACACCGACCAGTCGATCATCCAGATCGGATCGGACGTGCTATAGCTTTCAAGATACGGCACCCACTGGATCGGCGTGCGGCGGAACGTCATCTGGCCGTCCATACTGGCCAGGTCGCGGCCCAGATTTTCGTTCTGGCTCTCGCCAATGGTTTCCAAAGCCTGGATCGTCTCGCCGTTGACATAATTAACCCAGCGGCGGGCGCCGCGATCGTATTGCGGAATGTCGGGAGACGCCGGCATCCAGCCGCATTCGCGATAGGCTTGCCGCCATTTCGCGATCAGGTCTTCCTTGGTGACGCTGGTGTACTGGGCCGTCCAGTTCCGCCACCGGGAGTAGGTCGTGGCGCTGAGGCCGCCGGGCCCGGCGCTGAACGCGCTATGGTTCCCGCCGTAGAAACCGGTGCTCGCATTGTAAACGATCCAGTATTGCACACCGAACGGCGTTTCACCGTCATCACTGATTGTGCCCCAGAAGTTCGTTTCGACCTTTTTCGCCAGCGGCACGATGCCGTGGGTGATTCGGCGGGCTTTTATCAGATCTAAGATGCGCGCCGGATCACGGTTCATCAGCACTTCGCGGCGTTCAAAAGGATAGGCGGTGGTGGTGTGGCGCCACGGCACAGTGATCGAAGTCATCGTGTCGCCGAAGTTCACGTCATCGACTTGGCCGAGTTTGACGTTTTTCGCGTTGTCAACGGTGTTTACCGCCAACTGATGCTGGATGCCGATGCCGCTCTGCATCGACACACGTTCTTTCTTGAGTAATTGCGGCAGGGCGTAGAGTTCCTGCCAATCAAGCAACAAATCCGTCCATTTCAGGCGGCCCAAGTCCTTTAGGGTACTTGTGACCAGATCGGCGATATCTGTAGCGCTCCAAGACATGGAACGCCTCCTTTCGTGTTATTCCAACATGCCTTTGGCGCGCATCCGTTCACGCAAGTTCTGGATGGCGACGGCACGTTCGTCGCGCGGCAGGGCCGGTTCGTCGCGGTGACTCGGCCGGGAGACGAAGCGGCCCTGTTGGTCGCGCAATTGCTGACGGAGTTCATTGCGAACCTTGTTCTCGGCCCGCGCAACGGCCCGGTCGGCGAACTGGATGTAGTAGGCCCGCCGAAGCAGGTCGCGCCGGGGCGGCGGCTTAATCCCCACCGCCTTCAAGTTCTCGACCAATTGCATCATCGTGTCGCGCAATTGCGAACGGTTCTGGAAGGCGGGCGCCTGGGGCGAGAGGTCCGCGGTTCTTTCGGTGCCAAACAACTCATCGTCGAGTCCCTGCAGCGCTTCATCGAACTCCTTTTCCGCGATGCTGTTGCCCAAGGCTTGGATGTGTTCAATGACGGCTTTGAGTACTTGGGCCGTCTGTTCCTTGAACGTGGCCAGCGCTCGGTTGTGGTGTTCGTGCAAGCTGCGCAGGGGTTTGACGATGTTGGGATCCACCAGTTCCTCATCCAGATCGAGCCGGAATTCGCTTGGTGGCTGGGCAGCGGGACTGGCGAGCGGCGCGGAGGCTGCGGGGGCCGGGGCGGGCTCGGGCGCGGCTGATTTGCCGTTCCCCGGGGCGCCCGGGCGCAAGCTTCCGCTAAGCAAACGCCGGTCGAACGCGGTGATGATCTCGTGTCGCTGCTTGGGGTTCATGGCCTGGGCGGTCTCTTTAGAGACACCCAATTCGGCGAGTTCGGCGACGAGGCTCACGTCCGGTTCGGCGGGCGTTTCATCCGACGCGGCGTCTTCCGGTTCTTCCGGGCTTTTCACGTCGGGCTGGGTGTCAGAATCTTGGACGAGGTTATCGGGTTCATCGGCTGGCGGCTCACGCCGTTCCGCGGCATCGGGTCGCTCGGTCGTTGCTGCGGCGTGCAGGTCCGGTTCGGGCTCCGGCGAAACGCGGCGCGCTCCAGTATCCGGCTCCGGCGTGGTCCGCACGCTCGGCAGGTCGTTCAGTTCGTCGGATTGACTTGGCATGGCCGGCAATTCGTGCTTGGGCTTGGACATGGTTCTTCCTGGCTATCGTTTCTGGGGGTCTCCGTAGCCGCCGTTGCGGTCGTAGAGGCCGTGGAGTTCGCAATAGCGCTTGCGGTGACTGCGGCTCTCGAAAACGACGTCGCCGTCCGGCGTGTAATCCGTGGGGACGCCGTGGCGCCGATCGAACTCGCGGAACTGTTCGATTTGATCCGGGTGGATGCCGGCGAAGGCGGACACCATCGGCCAGTTGCCGGGCGTAGCCCGGAATTTGCCGTGTTCCGCGCGCAGGTCACGTTGCGTGGGGCCGCGGCAGTGTGGGCAGTGTGGCGCTCGGCGGCGGCGCTCGACGGGCAGCATCCGACTGAAGGTTGTTCGGCAGTTGCGGCAAGTGAAGCAGTATTCCGGCATCACACGGCTCCGCGCAACAGGGCGGCGGACTCTGAGTCTTGGATTCCGCCGCCGGCGAGCAAGCGGCTCATGATGTCATCTTTACCGGCCTGTGTAGGGCCGGGGCGTCCGCTGCGGACGTAGCGTCGTTCGGTGACCGGAGGTTTCGGCGGTCCTTCGATCCCGGAGGTTTCGGGCGGCACGGGGTTGTTGAAGCTGACGATTTCGCGGACTTCCGGCAGTTGCATGTAGTCCGAGAAGACTTTGAGCAGTGCTTCGATGTTGGGGGCCATACCCTGGGCCTGGAGGAGCGGGGCGGCGGGGATAATGACGCGCTCCCAGAGGTTTAGCAGCATTTGAATCCGCTGACCGGGAGAGCGATACTGCATGGAGTAGGGTTCGATATCGAAGCGGAAGTCGTGGAATCGTCCGGTCCGTTTTTCGGCGCTATAGTGGACGACCTGCTCAAGGTTCTCATCGAAGCGCTTGACAACGGGTTCGTCGATGAGGGGATCGGTGGTGAGGTAGAAGGCCAAGTCGCGCACGATGCCCGCAGTGAACTCGATGGTTCGGGCTTGCATGTCGGCGACACGTTTGGAGGCATTGGCTTGAAGAATCTGATCTTGGCCCAGCGTGTCGGCTTGCGGGCTGATGCCGCCCAGCAGTTCCAGGTTTCCGGCCATTGAGTTGTACAGGTCTTTGCACTGCAAGAACATGAGCAGGTTCATTTGTTCAGCGCCGCCGAAGCGAGCGACCTGGGATTGGCCGACGGCGTTACTGAGGCACCAGTGTCCATCGGGCGTGTTGTTGATGCGTTCCACGTCCTCTTCGGCGCCGCCGGCATAGAGGCCGATGGTTTTCTGCCGTTCGGCCTGGCGGCCGGCCTTGCGGAAGAGCCGATTGGCCAGGTCGTGCAGGTCAATCCACAGGGAGGCCGGGGCCAGGGGCATGACGTTGCCGGGCACTTCGTTGAAGGCCAGGCGGTGATAGGGGCCGTTGGAAGGCCCGGTCCATTCGCGGATTTCGGCCAATTCGGAAGACTCGCCGTCCTGCAAGGTGATAATTTGCTGCTCGTAGGGGCACCAGATGTCCCACAGCACGACTTCTTCTTCGTCGAGGTCGTGACCGTCTTCGCCTTGGGAAATGGTGTGTGGGCCGGCATCGCCTTCGGTGTTCACGGGTCGGGGCGCCTGGGGGACCAGCGAGTTGCGGAATTTGGCGGAAAAGAGGCGCCCGTCCATGACGTGTTCGTAGCGGATTCTGTAGCGATTGCCGGCCCACGCCAGCTCGTCCCAGCGGCGGGCGCTCATGTCGTGGGCCCAGTCGTCGATATCCACGGTGTCGGCGAAGGGGCTGCCGTAGGGTTGGTCGTAGCCGCCGACGGTTATTCGGGCGTGCGGTTGGAGGCCGACCTTGACGACACTGAGGCCGAACATGGCCTCGTAGATGGCCCGGCGGAGTGTTTGGCCGAGTTGGATGTATTCGCAAGTGCGGTTGAGCAGGAGTCGTAGGGTTTCGGCTTCGGGTTTGAGGTGTTCGTGGAAGGTTGTGACGATGGCGGCCGGGTTATTGGCGGCCAGGAATCGGACGTAGATGTTGACGGCGAACTCCATGAGGTTGACAGGGACTTTTTCGGTCGCAGCGGAGTCCGAATAGTGATAGCCGACGTACTGGCGCAGGAATTCGAGGCGTTTGCGGCGGAAGGGTTCGAGTTTGCGGCGTGACCAGTCGAGTGCTCGGCGCAGTCTTTGGAGCCGTGTTGGTTTGGTGTCGTTGGTCATTTCGATGGTGCGGCAGCAAGGGCCTGGCCGGCCGGCTGATGTTTCCGCGAAACAACATCCACGATAACTTACCGGTTAGGCTTGTCAAGCGCCTTCGCTACTTTAACATCCGCGCCGTCCACTAGTTTCATTAACTTAACATCGGGATGTTAATCTGGGCCGGTGTGCCGTAAAGCACTGATACTGCTGGTGACACGTGAGGTGTTGTTCTGACTATTGTTTCACGTGAAACGGTGCTGAGTGGTTTGGGCGTGGCTGAGGGCGTGGTTTGGCCGTGGCGCTTACCAGTAGGATTCTTCGGCGGCTTTGCGGATGCGTGCCTCGCGTCGTGAGGCCAATGACGAGCCGATCGGGGTGGTGGCGGTCTGTTTTTCGCGGTGGACGGGGCCGCGCATGGCCCACCAGCACAGGGCGCTGGCGATAACGCGGTCGCCGTGGTTTTCGCGGGCTCCGCTGGGGTCTTCGGTCGTGACGGCCGCCGAGTGGGTTATGGCCCCGCCGCTGCCGTATTCGTAGCAGGTACACTCGTCGAGTGTTTCGCGGGACCGGACGACGAATTCGCGGGCCGGTCCGATGGCCCTGGCGAATTCGGTGAGGAGCATTCGCTTCGTATCGCGAGTGGAATACCAGCCGGGCTGGCGGCTTGGCCGTTTGAGTATGACCGTCTCATTGGTCCGATAATAGACTGACCGGTATCCGGATTCGATGATTCGGTCTCCGAACGATCCGCCGGGGCCGTTGCTTTCCCAGATCAGGAACGCCGGGCCGTTGGGTCCGGCGAACCAGCGGGCCAGGGCGAGGGCCATTTGGGCGAAGTCGGTTGGGCTTATTCCGGCGATGGTCAGTTGGGCGACCATTTCGCGGGTAGTTTTTGATCCGACGGTGAGGACGCTGTTGGATGCGCCGCGGCCGTCCATGCGGCTGCCGGTGGCGATATCGGCTCCGATGACGTAATCCTGCGTGCTGTCGGGTCGTCCGCCGGTGCCGATTCGGAACCACAGGCTGAGCGGCCCGCCGGGCCGTTCGACGAATTCGGTGGGGGTCGTGGTTTCGGTGTCAAAATCCAGTTCGCCGCGGTGCAGGGGCGGGGTGGCGAATTCCCGGGCGTGGCTTTCAAGCTGGTTGACGTTGAAGAACGGGCTGGAGGCGGCGTCGTAGCGGATTTCGAGTTCCTGGAGGACTTCGGTCTTGTTTTCGCAGCGCCAGGTTTCGCGGTCGAACCACGGGCTGCGGACGGCGAAGTCCGGGTCGCCTGACCAGCGCTGTCCGGCGAAGTCGTACGCGGCGAGTCGGGCGGGGGTCCAATAGCTTTCGTCGAGCACCCTGAGCTGGCCCTCGTGGTACGAATACAGTCCTATGCGTTTACGCGGGTGCAGGCTCCAGTGCAGGCGCAGCCGGGGGATGGCGGTGCGTGTGAGGCCGTAGAATGCGCCGGTGACGCCTTGCGCCGTCGAGTTGATGATCCGGCAGGGCGTGGAATCGCGGGTGGCGCGCAGGGCGGCGTAGCCTTCCCGGGTGCCGAACGCGGCGAACTCGTCCATGAGCATGGCCGTGAAGCGGTCGCCGCGGCCGACGTCGGCGGTGGTGGCTTCGCCGTCGAGCGTCGATCCGGTGTCGGCGTTGTCCAGGTGCAGGCGTGTCCGGCGGGGGTCGTCGCGGCCGAGCCAGCGTCCGGCGGGCAGGAGCCAGCGGGGCTGGTGCTTGTGGATGAAGTCGATTTTCCACAGCAGGCTTTTGGGGTTGCCGTCCACGTAATCCTCGTTCCGGCTGCACAGCCCGAAGCGCACGTTCTCCTCGAAGTGCCAGGCGTGCTCAAGGACGACCAGGCACATCCAGGTCGCGGTCATGTCGCGGCTTTTCTCGATGAGCAGGTCGTGTCGGCCCAGGGCGTCCTTGACGGCCAGCAGGGCGGCTTCCTGGAACGGGTAGGTGATCATGGGCAGTGTGCGCGGCGTGTTCTCGACGGTGCGGGGGTCGTAGGTCCACACGAACGTGTTGACGTAGAGCAACACGTCCTGGCGGCACATCTCCCACAGTCGGCGGCCCACGCGCCGGTCGGCCCCCAGCCGGACCATCCGGCGTCGGAACCGCAGGTTCGCATCCCACTCACGCGGAACCAGCGCCGCATAGGGACAGCACCGGGCGATCACTTCCGGCGTGTATCGCTCGGCTCCTGGGACGCCAATCTCGGCCTTCACCGCCGTCACCGTTGGACTCCCACCACACCTTCTTCTGCGATCCAGCCCCCCCGGGCGACCGCGGCCCGGCGCCCGGCCGCACGCCTAACCCAGCTCGGCACGACTCACCCGGTCGACGGCCTCCCCTTGCACCGCTTCCGCACCCGCCGACCGCACACGCTCAATCACCTCCTCCAGATTCGCCAACTCCGCCTCTTCCTCCGCCGACTCCCGGTCCGCCCGCCCCTTCCCCAACGCGATCGACGCCCGCCAAAACTCACTCTGCGAACCCTGACTCGACCGCGCCCACATCAGCAAATTCCACGCCAATGCGTGCGGCGCATCCGTCGGCCGCAAATCCGTCGCATTCATGTGCGACCCCACCCACTCCAAC
The DNA here is from genome assembly GCA_040756295.1 of Pseudomonadota bacterium. Taxonomy (GTDB): domain Bacteria; phylum Pseudomonadota; class Alphaproteobacteria; order Rhizobiales; family Beijerinckiaceae; genus Methylovirgula. Next base: position 31,362 of record JBFLZN010000009.1, read on the forward strand.
AACTCCCCCCACCGCACACCCTTGCCCCGCGCCTTCTCCGCCAAAACCGCCAACTCGCCCGCCCCAACCTCCGCCGCCCCCTCCCCATACAACGGCCGCCGATCCAACCGCACACCCTTCCGCCCACCCTCAACCAACCCGTACAGCCCCTCCTCCGAATCCATCACCTTCCCATCCGGCAACTCCGTCCGTACCCCGTGAACCCCCTCCGATTCCCCCGCCTCCAACGCCCCCTTCAAAGCCTCCCGAACCTTCCCCGGCAACGCCTTCCCACGCCGGTTACTCACACGACAACCACCCGCCTTACCACCCACATCCCCACCCGAACGCCGAGAACTCTTCCACACCACCTCCGCCGGACTACCATCCAACGCCGAAACCCACCGACCGTCCGCACCCATCACCGCCCGAACCACAACCTCCCCACCTTCCAACGGCTGAAACTCAGCCAACGCCGCATCCCACGCCGCGTCCCGATCCAAACCCTTCGCACGATACTCCGCCCGAACCAGATCAAACCCCTCCATCCGCCCCTCACGCTTCAACCGCGCACACGTCTGAATCTTCGCCTCATACCTCATGCCAATAACCTATCCAGACTTCCTAAGAAGTCAAAACCAGCATCAGCGGGAAAAGGGCTACTACGGGGTAAATCGCGAGGCGGTAGGGGGCCTGGCAAACATTCCGCCGGGATACACGAGCGCCGC
>JBFLZN010000010.1:0-22504 GCA_040756295.1 Pseudomonadota bacterium
GAGCCTTTCGTTTTAACGCGTTTTCTTCACGCGAACCGGCTCCCACTTCGCTCGAAAACGCTATTATTAGTTTGACGCGTTTTCTTCACGCGAACCGGTCCCCACTTCGCTTGAAAACGCTATTATTCGTCTTCGCCGAATTTGTTGCCGATCAATGTCGCAAGCGCGTCGAGAACTTCGGCCGCCTCGGGGCCTTTGGCGGTGACGATAATGGTCGAGCCGATGCCAGCGCCAAGCGTCAATATGCCCATGATCGACGAGCCGCCGACCGTCTCGCCGGCGCGGCTCACCGTGACTTCAGCGGAATATTGCTCGACGCATTGAACGAATTTCGCCGTGGCGCGCGCATGCAGCCCCTTGCGGTTGACGATCTCCATCTCGCGCACGAGCGTTCCGTCGCCGACGGTGGGAATGGGTTGTGAGGCTTCGTTCATTTGCCGCCCAGGACTCGGCTCGCCACATAGATATATTTGCGGCCGGCGTCCTGCGCCTGCAGCACGGCCTGATCGAGGCTTGTCGTGTCGCGGATCGACGCGAGCTTGATCAGCATCGGCAGGTTGATGCCCGCGACGACTTCGACATGGCCGCCGTTCATCACCGAAATTGCGAGATTGGACGGCGTGCCGCCGAACATATCGGTCAGGACCACGACGCCGAGGCCGCGATCGACCTGCTTCACTGCCGCCAGAATATCTTTGCGGCGCTCTTCCATATCGTCCTCGGGCCCGATCGATACGGTCGCAATCTGCTTCTGCGGGCCGACGACGTGCTCCAGCGCCGCGCGGAACTCGGTTGCCAAATCACCGTGGGTGACGAGCACCATTCCGATCATCGACAACACCGTTTCGCGCCACGGGCTCGCCACATAATGCGCACAAAGAATTGCGAAGCGTTGGCGCCGCCGTTCATTTCCTGCCCTGTGATTTCTGACGCTGAAGGCCGACGCAAGATTCAAGTCCAGGCTTCGAGTCGCACGCCGCGGGACATGTTGGGGACGCCATCTTGTGCAGCGCGGCGAAATTCGCAAGTGAAATGACGGCCTCCTGCGTCAGATTGCCCCAAATTGCCGCAGCCGGGCCAGGACAGTCAGCGCCGAATCACACGCGCCGCCTGCCTTAGGCAGAGCCAGGAGCGGCAGTTCTACACCGCAAAGAGTAACGTAAGGGTTGATCGTCTCAGGGTAGCGAAGCACCTGTTCCGGCGGCAGAATATCGATCACGAGCCGGACGACGACGCCGGGCTCGGCGCCGATTTCCAAAACCCCCTGGCCGCGGCGCTCGATCTTGCCGCGGATCGCCGGATGGCCGCGGGCGATGAGCCGGCCGTGATGGGCTGAGATAAAGAGCCGGTCGTCGCCGATCAGCGCGCCGAAATGCGCTCCCTCCTCCGCCGCCGCGAGCAAGGCCGACGCCAGGCTGCTTTTGCCGGCGCCCGGCGCGCCGCGGATCACCACCCCCGCCTCGCCGATGACGACGCCGCTGGCATGGATCGCGACAGGCGCCTGGACGGCGGCGACCGCGCTCATCGCGCTGCCCTGATCCAAACGACGAAGCGGGCGCCGAGCGTGCGGATCGTGCCGTCGGAGGCGCTGGCGGTCCGGTTCATGGCGCGGATGCGCCCGCCATGCGCCTCGATGATCTGGCGCGAGATGGAAAGGCCGAGACCGGAGTTCTGGCCGAACCCCTGATTTGGCCGGTCGGTATAGAAGCGCTCGAAAATCCGCTCGAAAGCATCGGCCGGAATGCCCGGCCCATCGTCGTCGACGATGATCTCGAAGCCCTCGGCCAGGAGGCCCGAGGCCGATGCGCCCTTCGCCGAACGCAGGCTGACGCGCACGTCGCCGCCCGGCTGCGAAAAAGATTTCGCGTTGTCGATGAGATTGATGAACACCTGACCGAGACGCGAATCGTGGCCGAGGATCAGGAAGCTGCCCTTGCGCGCGTCCTCGCTGCCACCCGCCGCACCGACGTCGAGCGTGACGCGGACGCTCGCCTGTTCGACATGATTGGCGATCTCGACCACCGTGCGCATGATGCGGGCGAGATCGACCGGCTCCATATCGGCGCGCGCCAGTTCGGCATCGAGCCGCGACGCATCCGAAATATCGCTGATCAGCCGGTCGAGCCGGCTCACGTCGTGCTGAACGATGGCGAGCAGCCGGTTGCGCGAATCGTCGGTGCGCGCGATCGGCAGCGTCTCGACCGCACTGCGCAACGAGGTCAGCGGATTCTTCAATTCATGCGCAACGTCGGCGGCGAAACTTTCGATCGCGTCCATGCGCTTGTAGAGCGCCCGCGTCATGTCGCGCAGCGCCCCGGAGAGATGGCCGATCTCATCGCTGCGATTGGTGAAGTCGGGAATCTCCTGCCGCGATTTGATGCCCCGGCGCACCCGCTCCGCCGCCTCGGCCAGCCGGTGCATCGGCCCGGCGATGGTGCCGGCGAGCAGCAGCGACAGAAGTAACATGATCCCCGCCGAGACCAGGAAGACACGCAGGATCGCCCAGCGTTCCGAGGCAATGATCGCATCGATGTCGCCGCCTTGCGTCGACAGCAGCAGCACGCCGCGGACGGTGCGCAGCAATTCGATCGGCACCGCGACGGAAACGATCGTCTCGCCCTTCGAATTCATCCGCACGACGGATTTGGCATGGCCGTCGAGCGCGTGCGCGACTTCCGGATAGGTGCGGCCATTGGCGATGCCGATGTCTTCGTAGAGCGGCAATTCGTTGTAGGTGAACGAGCGCTTCATCGCCGACCAGATTCGCTCGATCCAGGTGCCCGCCTCGTCATTCTGCGGCGGCAGGTCGATGCGGAGAATGTCGCCGCGGGCGCTGAGCGCGCGGGAATCGAGCAAAAGGTAGCCGTCACGGTCGTAGATGCGGGCGCGCGTGCGCGTCGGCGAGACGAGGCGGCGCAGCACCGGGCCGATGCGCTCGGGATTGATGGAAAATTCGAGCGACGGCCGGCTTTCCTCGGCAAGGCCGGCGCTTTCGCCGGGCGTCAATTGCAGCAGCTTTTCCGGATCGACGGTGATCGCATCGGTCGCGACCGTCGCCGAGGCGGCGACGGCGGCGGCGATAATCTCGCCCTGCGTCTGCAGGCTCTGCACGCGCGCGTCGATGAGGCCTTCGCGGAACTGATTGAGATAGAGGAAGCCGAGCAGCAGCGCGACGAGGCCGCCGAGATTGAGGACGACAATGCGGCGCGTCAGCGACGACGAGAAGCGGACGGCGACCGCCTGCTCCGCGGTGCGGACGCGGCGGAGAATCCGCCAGCCGAGACTCCGCCGCAGGCTGCGCTTGCGCGGCGCGTCAAGAGTCTGGTCGAATGGCTCGTGCGCTTCGACGCTCATTCGCTACGACGCCCCAAATGCCGCGGTTATTCCTTGAACCGGTAGCCGACGCCGTACAGCGTTTCGATCATCTCGAACTCGTCATCGACGGCTTTGAACTTCTTGCGCAGGCGTTTGATGTGGGAATCGATGGTGCGGTCGTCGACATAGACTTGATCGTCATAGGCGGCGTCCATCAGCGCATTGCGGCTTTTGACGACACCGGGGCGCGTCGCCAGCGCCTGAAGGATGAGGAATTCGGTGACGGTCAGCGTCACCGCCTCGTTCTTCCAGGTGCAGGTGTGGCGCTCGGGGTCCATCTTGAGCAGGCCGCGCTCCAGAATCTTGGCTTCGGATTCCTTCTGCGCCGCGGCCTCTTTCGGGTTGGCCCGGCGCAGGATGGCGCGGACGCGCTCGACCAGCAGACGCTGCGAGAAAGGTTTGCGGATGAAATCGTCGGCGCCCATTTTGAGGCCGAAGAGTTCGTCGATCTCCTCATCCTTCGAGGTGAGGAAGATGACCGGCAGATCGGATTTCTGCCGCAGCCGCCGCAGCAATTCCATCCCGTCCATGCGCGGCATCTTGATGTCGAAAATGGCGAGATCCGGCGGATTGGTTTTCAATCCATCGAGCGCGGTCGAGCCGTCGGTGTAGGTCTGAACCCGATAGCCTTCTCCCTCGAGTGCGATGGACACCGAAGTGAGAATGTTGCGGTCGTCATCGACCAAAGCGATCGTCGGCATCAACACTCCTAAGATTCAAGGGCCGAGCTTTTGCAGAAGCTTCCGGTTGAGCCCGATCGGGGCGAGGTTTAACCGTTAGCGCATGAACGCGACGTGAGGGACATCAACCCCGTACACGCGGCGCGGGAGCGGAAAAGCTCTTAGAGCTTGAGGGCCGAAATGAGGCCGCACGCCCCGCGTCTTTGCAAGCCATACCATTAGAACTATAGGGGAATCTACCCCTGCGCGCAATTGGCGTAAAGCTTAAGCTCTGTCGCGACCCGGCAAAACAAGGAATTTGCCCCATGACGCTCCCCGAAACGGCGGAAAACCAACCGGAAAGCCCAAAATTCGATGCCGTGGCGGAGGCTAAGCTGCTTTTGCGGAGCGTGCGCTGGGCCACTCTGGCAACGCTCACGCCAGACCAGGGCTTTCCCTTCGCCACTCTGGTCAATGTGGCAAGCGCGCCGGACGGCAGCCCGATCCTCTTGATGTCGCAGCTTTCGGCGCACCGCCGGCACATCGCCGCCGATCCGCGCGTCTCGCTGCTCTATTATCTGCCGAAAAAGGGCGACCCGCTGGCGCATCCGCGCCTGACGCTTCTCGGCAAGGCGATTTTGATGGACGACCCGGAGCTGCGGGCGAATTTGCGCGCCCGCTTTCTCGCCCGGCATCCCAAATCGGCGCTTTATGCCGATTTCCCGGATTTTTCTTTCTTTCAGGTCGAACTCACCGGCGTGCATATGAACGGCGGCTTCGGCCGCGCCGCGCCCGGCCTCACCGCCGCAGAAATCCTGACGCCCATCGGCCATGCGGCCGAACTCGTCGCCGCCGAGGCCAGCGCACTTCAGCACGTAAACCAGGATCACGCCGATTTCGCGCCGCTTCTCGCCGCGGCCTTTGGCCAGGAAAGCGGCGGCCATTGGCGCACGCTCGGCTTCGATCCCGAAGGCGTCGATCTTGGCAATGACGAGATGATACTCCGCCTGCCGTTTCCCCGGCCGATCGCGACTTCGGCCGATTTGCGCGAAGCGCTGGTTGCGCTGGCGCAAGCGGCGCGGACGCGAAGCTGAGGATTACTTTCTCGCGGCCTCGATCTGCGGCCAGATCGCATCGTGCAACGTCGCCTCGTCGATCGGGCCGACGAATTTGAAGGCGATAGTGCCGTCGCCTTTAACGACATAAGTCTCCGGCACACCATAGACGCCGAAATCGATGCCGGTGCGCCCGCTCGCATCGACGCCGATGGCCGTATAGGGATTGCCCTCCTGGCCGAGATAGCGGCGGGTATCCTCCGGCAGATCCTTGTAGGCGATGCCGACAAGCTTGACGCCTTCGGCGGCGAGACGCTTGTCCTGCGCCAAGGCCACGAGCTGCGGATTTTCCTCGTGGCAGGGGCCGCACCATGAAGCGAAAATATTCAGCACGGTGACATGGCCTTGCCGAAGGTCCTTGTCCGACAGGCCCGGCGCATTTGTCAGCAAGGCAGGCAGATCGAATTTCGGCACTGACTTATTGAGCAACGCGGACGGCAGGCGCGACGGATCGCCGGCAAAGAGGCGCGCGAGCAAGAGCCCCATCACGCCGATGAACACAAGCAGCGGCAGATAAGCCAGCGGCGAGCGGCGTTCGCGAACTTCAGGTGTTGCGGCGGGCGGCGACGTCTCGCTCAAGAGTCGACGTCCCGACCAAGGCGCGCCCGCGACGCGACGCGCTCAAGATTCTTCTTGAGGCTGCGATAATCGGCGAGCGTCGCGACAATCATGCCGGCAATCACCACGAAGGCGATGGCATAAGCGGCGATGACGAAGCCGATATGCGGCGCGGCGAGATTCATTCGGCCGGCTCCGCAACCACGCTGAGCGGCGCGGCGCCGTCAGCGGCAAGCATCGACAGGCGGCGCAAGCGGCGGCGCAAGATCTCATTGCGCATCGCCAGCATATGCAGCGTCAGGAACAACGTCGTGAAGCCAATCGCCATGATCAGCAGCGGCCACAGCATCGACGCCGCGATGGTCGGACCGCCCATGCGGAAGACCGAGGCTGGCTGATGCAGAGTGTGCCACCAATCGACCGAGAATTTGATGATCGGCACATTGACTGCGCCGACGAGCGTGAAGACCGCCACAAGCCGCGCCGCTTTGCCCGGATCCTCGATCACCTGCCAGAGCGCGATGATGCCGAGATAGATGAGAAAGAGCACGAGCACGGAGGTCAGCCGCGCGTCCCACACCCACCAGGTGCCCCATTCCGGCTTGCCCCAGAGCGACCCCGTGGTGAGGCACATGAACGTGAAGCCCGCCCCGAGCGGCGCCGCAGCCTTCTGCGCCACATCGGCGAGCGGGTGGCGGAAGACCAGCGTGCCGATCGCCGCCGATGTCATCACCAGATAGACGAACATCGCCATCCAGGCGGAGGGGACGTGCAGATACATGATCCGCACCGTCTCGCCCTGCTGGTAATCCGCCGGCGCGACAAAAAGCGCGAGATAAAGCCCGACCGCCAAGAGCACCGCCGTCAGCCCGGCCGTGACCGGCAGCAGACCGCGCACGAGCCGCAGGAAATGCGTCGGATTGGCGTAATTTTGCATGGCTCTCATCTAGGCCGGGCGGTGCCGGAAGGCAAATGTTTCACCAAGTCTTGGTTCATCAAGTCTTGGTTCACCAAAAGCTGAAAAGCGCAGCACCGCGGGTTGGGCGATAATCTTTGTGGCGCCCGCGGTTTCGCCGCCCCGCGCCACATCCCTGCGGAGACAAAATGCTCAATATTTTCAGCGGTTATCGCGCCAAATGGGTCGCGCGGCTGACATGTGGCTTGATGTTCGTTCTGGCGCTTTCGAGTGCGCCCCAGGCCGACCCGACCAAAGCGGTCGACAAGCCGGTGAAATTGCGCGGCACGATCCTGTCCGTGCAAGGCGATCTGATCACCGCGCGCGGCCAGGATGGCGCAAGTTTGAAGATCGCGCTGCAACCGGCGACGCGCATCGCGGCGATCGTTCCGGCCTCGCTCGCAGCCATCAAGCCCGGCTCTTTCGTCGGCGTCACCAGCATGCCCGGCGACGGCGCGGAAAGACTTGCCCTTGAAGTGCACATTTTTCCCGAGGCGCTGCGCGGCACCGGCGAAGGCGAGCGGGCGTGGGACAAGGGCCCCGGCAGCCGGATGACCAATGCGACGGTCGCCGCCGTCGCCGGCGTCGAGGGCGCCGATCTGACGCTCAAATTCCACGGCGGCGAAACCAGGATCAAAGTGACGCCGCGGACCAAGATCGTCAGCCTCGTTGTGAGCGACCGGCGCGATCTCAAGCCCGGCAATCAATTCGTCGCTTTCGCGTTTTTAGACAAAAACGGCGTCTATGTGCCGCGCGCGATCAGCGTCGGCCGCGACGGATTGGCGCCGCCCATGTGAATGCTCAATGTGAGCGTTCAATCGACGCCATGCCGCAAAGCCGCGGCGGCGGCGAAAGGCGTCAGCGCCACTGCGGCGAGCGTCAGGCCGCAAAGGATCAAAAACGGCGTCTTGAAGCCGACGACGGGATCGCCCGCGGCCGCGACGCCGAAGATCAGCACCGGGACCGACAGCGGCAGGATGAGGACGGCGAGCAACAGGCCGCCGCGGCGCAGGCTCACCGTCAGCGCCGCGCCGACCGCGCCGAGCAAGGTCAGCGCCGGCGTGCCGGCGGCGAGCGACGCGACGACCCGGGCAAGCTCCGACGGCTGGAGCCCCAGCATCAGGCCGAAGATCGGGCTCGCCGCGACCAATGGCAGGCCGGTCAAAAGCCAATGCGCCAGGCATTTGATGAGCACGATCAATTCGAGCGGCGTCTCGCTCATGAGAAACAGATCGAGCGAGCCGTCCTCCGCATCCCCCTGAAACAGCCGGTCGAGGCCAAGCAGCGTCGCCAGCAGCGCCGCGATCCACAAGATCGCCGGGCCGATCCGCGCCAGTAGCGCCTGATCCGGCCCGACCGCAAACGGCGTGACCGTCACCAGACACAGGAAGAAGACGACGCCCATGCTGACCGCGCCGCCGATACGGCGGCCGATGCGCAGATCGCGGATGAGGAGCGCGGCGAGCGGCGAGGAAGGGGCCTGCGGCTTTTGGGCTTGCAGCTTCTGGCTCATAGCGGCCGGCCAAGCACGAGATCGCGCGCCGCGATCGGCAGGGGCGCATGGGTGGCGGCGGCGATCAGGCCGCCGGAATCGAGATGCGCCTGCATCAAATCGCCGACGACCGTCTGCGATGTCGCATCGAGCGCGGTCAGCGGCTCGTCGAGGAGCCAGATCGGCCGTGGAATGGCGACGAGCCGGGCCAGCGCCGCACGGCGCTTCTGCCCGGCCGAGAGATAGCCGGCCGGAAGATCGGCGATGCCGGCAAGCCCGAGCCGCACCAGCGCAGGGGCGATGTCGCCGCCGCCCAGGAGCGCCGCATAGAAAGTGAGATTTTCAGCCAGCGTCAGGGCGGGTTTCAGGGCATCCGCATGCCCAATATAATGGCAAAGCTCTGCCCGGCGCGCCTCCGTCGGCGGATTTATCGTGATCTCGCCCTGCGCCAGCGGCAAAAGGCCGGCCAACGCCCGCAGTAAGGTCGATTTACCGGCGCCGTTCGGTCCCTTGACCAAAAGCGCCTCGCCGGCCGCCAATTGGAAGCCGAGGCCCGCGAAAATGACGCGGCCGCCGCGTTCGACGCTCAGAGCCGAGGCTTCGATCTGCATGATTGCGCGGTATGTCCCCCGTGTGGCGCGCCGCCTGCATGGCGCGACGTTTGTGGTGTAGCGGCTAGATTAGAAATTATCTATAAGCCGCCATCATCGCATTTCTCAACAATAAGGGGCCTCCTAGCCAATGGCTTCGCTCGATTCCTTCAAAAGCCGCAGAACACTCAATGTCGGCACGAAATCCTATCATTACTTCTCGCTCAAAGCCGCTGAGCGGAATGGACTTGCCGGCATTTCCGCCCTGCCCTTCTCGATGAAGGTGCTGCTCGAAAATCTGCTGCGTTTTGAGGACGGCCGTTCCGTCACCAAGGAAGACATTCAGGCCGTCGCCGAATGGCTCGTCAACAAGGGCAAGGACGAGAAGGAAATCGCCTTCCGGCCGACCCGCGTGCTGATGCAGGACTTCACCGGCGTGCCGGCCGTGGTCGATCTCGCCGCTATGCGCGACGCCATGGTGAAACTCGGCGGCAGCCCGCAGAAGATCAACCCGCTCGTGCCGGTCGATCTCGTCATCGACCATTCGGTCATCGTCGATGCCTTCGGCAATTCGAAGGCGTTCAAGACCAATGTCGATCTTGAATATGACCGCAACGGCGAGCGCTATCGCTTCCTGAAATGGGGCCAGGGCTCGTTCGCGAATTTCCGTGTCGTGCCGCCCGGCACCGGCATCTGCCATCAGGTCAATCTCGAATATCTCGCGCAGACCGTCTGGACGCGGAAAGAGAAATATTCGCCCGGCAAGGGCAAGGAAGTCACCGTCGAGGTCGCCTATCCCGATTCGCTCGTCGGCACCGATTCGCATACCACCATGGTCAACGGGCTCTCGGTGCTCGGCTGGGGCGTCGGCGGCATCGAGGCGGAAGCCTGTATGCTCGGCCAGCCGCTCTCGATGCTGCTGCCGGAAGTCGTCGGCTTCAAGCTGACCGGCGAATTGAAAGAGGGCGTCACCGCGACCGACCTCGTGCTGACCGTCACGCAGATGCTGCGCAAGCTCGGCGTCGTCGGCAAATTCGTCGAATTCTACGGCCCGGGCTTGAAGCATCTGTCGCTCGCCGATCGCGCGACGATCGCCAATATGGCGCCGGAATATGGCGCGACCTGCGGCTTCTTCCCGGTCGACAGCGAGACGCTGAACTACCTTTCGACCTCGGCGCGCACGCCGGCCCGCGTCGCGCTGGTCGAGAAATATGCCAAGGCGCAAGGCATGTACCGTACCTCGGCAACGCCCGATCCGGTCTTTACCGAGACGCTCGAACTCGATCTTGCGAGCGTCGTGCCGTCGATGGCCGGACCCAAGCGGCCGGAAGGCCGCATTGCGCTCGGCGGCGTCGCGCCGGGCTTCAAAACGGCGCTTGCGGGCGAATACAAGAAGCCCGACGAGGCCGACAAGCGCTATCCGGTCGAGGACAAGACTTTCGACCTCGGCCACGGCGATGTGGTGATCGCCGCGATCACCTCCTGCACCAATACGTCGAACCCGAGCGTGCTGATCGGCGCCGGCCTTCTCGCCCGCAATGCGGTGGCGCGCGGCCTGACGGTGAAACCGTGGGTCAAGACGTCGCTCGCGCCGGGCAGCCAGGTCGTCGCCGAATATCTGGCGAATTCCGGCCTGCAAAAGGACCTCGACAAGCTCGGCTTCAACCTTGTCGGCTTCGGCTGCACGACCTGCATCGGCAATAGCGGGCCGTTGCCGCAGGAGATTTCCGACACGATCAACAAGAACGGCATCGTCGCCGCGGCCGTCCTCTCGGGCAACCGCAATTTCGAGGGCCGCGTGAGCCCCGACGTGCAGGCGAACTATCTTGCCTCGCCGCCGCTCGTCGTCGCCCATGCCATCGCCGGCACGGTGACGAAAGACCTCGAGACCGAGCCGCTCGGCCATAACAAGAAGGGCGAGGCGGTCTATCTGCGCGACATCTGGCCGTCGGCCGAGGAGATCAATGCCTTCGCCGCCAAATATGTGACGAAGAAAATCTTCAAGAGCCGCTATGCCGATGTCTTCGAAGGCGACACGCATTGGCGCAAGGTGAAAGTCCCGGACGGCGAGACCTATCGCTGGGACATGGGTTCGACCTATGTGCAGAACCCGCCCTATTTCGAGGGCCTGACCAAGGAGCCGGCGCCGGTGACGGACATCGTCAACGCGCGCGTTCTCGCGATCTTCGGCGACAAGATCACCACCGACCACATCTCGCCCGCGGGCTCGATCAAGGCGGCCTCGCCGGCCGGCAAGTTCCTGCTCGAACGCCAGGTCTCGCAGCAGAACTTCAATCAATACGGCACGCGCCGCGGCAATCATGAGATCATGATGCGCGGCACCTTCGCCAATATCCGCATCAAGAACTTCCTCCTCGCCAAGGCCGACGGCAATGTGCCGGAGGGCGGCATGACGAGGCATTGGCCGGACGGCGAGGAAATGTCGATCTACGATGCGGCGATGAAATATCAGGCGGAGAACGTGCCGCTCGTCGTCTTCGCCGGCGCCGAATATGGCAACGGCTCGTCGCGCGACTGGGCGGCCAAGGGCACGCGCCTCCTCGGCGTGCGCGCCGTGATCGCCGAGAGCTTCGAGCGCATCCATCGCTCGAACCTCGTCGGCATGGGCGTCCTGCCGCTGACCTTCGAGCCGGGCACGACCTGGAAATCGCTCGGCCTCAAGGGCGACGAGTTCGTCACGATCCACGGCCTCGGCGCCGAATTGAAGCCGCGCCAGATGATGGAAGCGACGATCAAATTCGCCGATGGCACCGAGAAGAAAGTGCCGCTCCTCTGCCGCATCGCGACCGAGGACGAGCTCGATTACTTCAACAACGGCGGCATTCTGCCTTACGTGCTGCGCCAACTGGCGGTCGCATAAGGCGATTCGTAAAAAAGAGATTCAATGGCCGAGCTTGTCTCGGCCATTTTTCTATTTGGAGGCAGAATCACCTATCCTTCAGAAGGACGTTCGCTAATACTGTTACAAACAATGCGGTCAAAGACATGCCGATGAAGGCGGCCCCCATATAAAGCGCGCGATCGAAGAACGACAGGTGATCAAGCAGATTGGTTTTGGCGCCAAAGGTCAAAAACGCGCCCGAGGTCAAGAGCAGGCTGTCGCTTAAACTTGTAGTTCGAAACCAAAACCATGCACTGAATACGAAAAACAAGATTATGAGCGTCGCTAAGACCCTTAAAGGTCGAAGGCCGTACCCCGCTAGATATTCCCAAAGATAGGCACTAAATTTTTTGGTACTATTGAACCGTGTGTAGGCTTGTCGTTGGAGAAAGAGATATCGGTGCATCTGCGAAACAACTTCGCCTGCTGAAAAGCCATCTTTTACGCCTTTGTAAATTCCAGATATCTGCGTCGGCTCCAATTTTTCGTTGAAGCCATGTGCTTTTGGAATCAGCCCGAAAATTAGCGGCTCCCGTTGATTATGAAGTCGGACATTTTCGTTGAATTTGCAGTTTCGAAAAATATTTTCGTAGATGAAGCAATTGTTGAATTGCGAGTCATCTATTTCACAGTTCGAGAAACCATTCCCTTCAACAAAACTACAATCTTCGAACGTACACTTTTGAATCCTGCACCCGTAGAAATGGGCGAGCATAAAAACGCATTTTTTAAACGTCACGTTGTAGAAGCTTGCGAATGAAAAATGAGTCTGCGGAAAGCAAGCGCCATCGAATGTCGAATGCCAAAATTTGGCGAACGAAAAATCGATGTTCTCGAAGCTGTCCCCCTCTGGAAATGTGATGTTTTCGTCGAAGAACTGCATTCCTGCGAGATCCCACTGATCTCTGATAAAATCTAGTTTTCCTGCCTCAAATTCGTATTGTAGAAAATCTTCGCCCGCGCCGGCACGAATTAGAGTCATAACCCGATCGTAGATTGCTTCTCCAGCCTCACCTTGCCAGCGGTCTCGAAGCTCTCTTGCTTCTTTAACATCGTTATTCGGGAGCAAATCAAGACGAGTGAATGTCATTCCTTCGCCCGTGTTTGTTTTAGTTTCCGGTTAGAAATAATCTCATAAGATTCCAAGAACACAAATTGGTGCCAACTGTTTTGCGCCGATATATTTGACCAGTGGGGGGTTGGCAGAAAGTTTGGTCGTCCCCCTTTGTGAAGGGAGACGACTTGTGCGCTTAAATCGGCACGATGCCGGGACGCATGTTCACGAACTTCATCACATCGCCAACGCTCATATTGAGATGCGGAGCGACGAGGCCCCATCGGTTCAGCGCGGCAAAGCCGATTGGCGGCGTTGCAGGAAGCTTCGCACCGCCGGATCGCGTTGAAGACCGATGGCGATCTCGTAAGCCTTGCGAGCGTCGCCATAGACTTTTGTCCGGGCGAGAAGCTCGGCGCGGGCCGCCCAATAGGGCTGATAGTCGGCAAGACGCGCATCGGCCGCGAGCGCGTCGAGGATGTCGAGCGCCGCACCGGCGCCCTGTACTTCGGCGACCGCCAAAGCGCGGTTGATCGCGACCACAGGCGAATCCGAGAGCGCGAGAAGAATATCGTAGAGCTGCAGGATCTCCGGCCAATTGTCTTTGCCCGTGCGGCAGCGATGGACATGCGCCGATTGCAGCGCCGCCTCGAGTTGATAACGGCCAACGACGCCGAAGGCGCCGGCGTGGCGCAGCAGCACTTCGGCCTGGTCGATCATCCGGCTATTCCACAGCGCCGGATTTTGTGCCGCGAGCGGGACGTAATGGCCTTCGCTGTCACGTCGCGCCGCGCGCCGGGCTTCGGCGTGAAGCATGAGCGCCAGGAGGCCGAATGTCTCAGGTTCCTCCGGCAGCAACTCCGCCATAAGCCGGGCCAGAAACAAGGCTTCCTGGGTCAGATCGCGGCGGGCGAGGTCGGTGCCGCCTGGGTCGTTCCAACCTTCGGTGAAGCCGGCGTAGATCGCATCGAGGACGGCATCGCGCCGCGCCGGCAGCTCGGCAAGCTCGGGTATGCCGAACGGGATCGCCGCCTGCCGGATTTTCTCTTTGGCGCGCGCAAGCCGTTTGCCCATCGCCGCGGGCGAGACCAGGAACGCCGAGGCAATCGATTTCGCATCGAGGCCGAGCACGGCTTGCAGCATGAGCGGCGCGCGAATGTTCGCCTCGATCGCCGGATGGGCGCAGGCAAACATCAAAGCCAGGCGACGATCCGGAATTTGCGCGTCTTCGCCCGCGGCGGCGCTTTCTTCGGCGAGACGTTGCAAATGCTCCACCGCCGAGTCGGCGCTGCGGCTTCGCCGCGCCCGGTCGATCGTCTTGCGGCGCGCGACAGTGAGCAGCCATCCCTCCGGGTTCGCCGGACAACCATTGACCGGCCAATCGAGGAGCGCCGCCGCGAAGGCGTCCGACAGCGCATCTTCCGCCGCGGTGAGGTCGCGCGTTCGCGCGACGAGACAGGCGATGAGCTTGCCATAGCTGCGGCGCGCGACGGCATCTGCCGTGTCGCGCGCCTGACCATTGTGGCGTTCGCGGCTCACGCCGGCACGGCGCTTTGGTCGGCTTGGTACGTCCCCTCTCGATTCAGGACCCAGATCGGCCGGACTTCGACGGCGCCATGCGATGCGGCTGGGCATCGCGCCGCCCAGGTGAGCGCCGCATCGAGATCGGCGACATCGATCAGAAAATAGCCGCCCAATTGCTCTTTCGAATCCGCAAAAGGACCGTCGAGCACTTGCGATTTGCCGTCTGCGATCCGCACCGTGGTCGCGCTCGACGACGGTTGAAGCCGGTTCGATCCGGCCAGAACGCCGGCATTCTTAAGCGCCTCGAAATAAGCGGTATAGGCCGCGACGGCCTGCTCCTGTTCCGCCTTCGGACGCGACAAGAGCCCTGCTTCATTCGCATAGACCATCAGAAGATATTGCATGATCATTCTCCCTGGTTCTGCCAGCGGCAAGTGGTGCCGCCCGGAGAGTGACGCCCGGTCGCGCGCGATTTGGACAAAACGCTCAACTTTTTGCGACCGCGCGGACGAGCCTGGAACATGGCGCTAAGCGGCTCCGTCACGAAGGGTGGCACCTTGCCCCCTCCCCCGCAACCTGCTTAAACCGCCGCCAAAAGCAGGAGCAAAAATGTCGACTTACAAGCTTTTCGTATTGCCGGGCGACGGCATCGGCCCCGAGGTCATGGCCGAGGTCGAGAAGATCGCCCATTTTCTCGCCAAACAGGGCGTTGCCCATTTCGAGATCGAGCGCGGTCTTGTCGGCGGCGCGGCCTATGATGCGCATGGCGTGGCGATCAGCGAGGACGACATGGCGCGTGCCGGCGCGGCCGACGCCATTCTGCTTGCCGCCGTCGGCGGGCCCAAATGGGACAAGGTGCCATACGACGTGCGTCCGGAAGCCGGCCTTTTGCGGCTGCGCAAGGACTTCAACCTCTATGCCAATCTGCGCCCGGCGATCTGTTATCCGGCGCTTGCCGACGCCTCCTCGCTCAAGCGCGACCTGGTTGACGGACTCGATCTGCTCATTGTCCGTGAATTGACCGGCGGCGTCTATTTCGGCGCGCCGAAGGAGATCGTGGATCTCGGCCACGGCCAGAAGCGCGCCATCGACACGCAGGTCTATGACACCTACGAGATCGAGCGCATCGGCCGCATCGCCTTCGAACTGGCGCGTAAGCGCCGCAATAAGGTGACCTCGTCCGAGAAGCACAATGTGATGAAATCGGGCGTGCTCTGGCGCGAGATCATCATCGATCTGCACAAGCGCGAATTCGCCGACGTCGAACTCGAACATCAGCTCGCCGATGCGCTCGGCATGCAGCTCGTGCGCCGGCCGAAGCAATTCGACGTGATCGTCACCGACAATCTGTTCGGCGACATGCTGTCGGATGTTGCGGCCATGCTGACCGGCTCGCTCGGCATGCTGCCCTCCGCCTCGCTCGGCGCGGTGGATGAGAAGACCGGCCGTCGCAAGGCGCTTTACGAGCCGGTGCATGGCTCGGCGCCGGACATTGCCGGCAAGGGCCTCGCCAATCCGATCGCCATGATCGGCTCGTTCGGGATGGCGCTGCGCTATTCGTTCGGGCTGACGGACCTCGCCGACAAGGTCGAGGCGGCGATTGCCGGCGTGCTCGACAAGGGCTTGCGCACTGCCGACATCAAGGGCAACGCGCCGAAGTCGATCTCGACCACTGAGATGGGCGATGCGATCCTGGCCGAGTTGAAGACCAAACTTTAGCCGTCACTGCGCGCGAAGCGAAGCAGTCCATGAACCATTCTGGATTGCTTCGTCGCTTTGAGACTCGCAATGACGCGGGGAACTAACCCAGCAGCGGTCCCCAGGCCGGGTCCGACGCGTAGGACGGCGTCGGCACCGGGAATTCGGCGCGGCCGAAGACGTCGATCATGAAGATATGCGGCCCGGATTCGCCGCCCGGATCGCGGAAGAACATCAGGAACAGGCCGTTCGGCGCCCAGGTGGGGCCTTCGTTGTGGAAGCCCTCGGTCAGGATGCGCTCGCCCGAGCCATCCGGCTTCATGACGCCGATCGCAAACGTGCTCGGCTTCTGCTTGGTGAAGGCGATGTAATCGCCTTTCGGCGACCAGACCGGCGTCGAATAGCGCCCGTCGCCATAGGAAATGCGCTGCGCGTCGCCGCCGCCGGCGGCCATGACATAGATCTGCTGATTGCCGCCGCGGTCGGACTCGAAGACGATCTGCGAGCCGTCCGGTGAGAAGGACGGCGACGTATCGATGGCGGAAGAATTCGACAGCCGTGTTGTCGAACGCGAGCGGATGTCCATCTCGTAGAGATTGGCGACGCCATTGTCTTCGAGCGACATGACGATGTGCTGGCCATCGGGCGAGAAGCGCGGCGCGAACTCCATGCCGGGGAAATTGCCGACGACCTCGCGCTGGCCGGTCTCGATATTGAGCAGCAGGACTTTCGGATCGCCGGTGCCGAACGCCATATAGGTGACGTCCTGCGACGACGGCGAAAAGCGCGGCGTGACGACAAGATCCTGACCGCTTGTCAGATAGCGGACGTTGGCGCCGTCCTGATCCATGATGGCCAAGCGCTTGCGGCGGTTCTCGGCCGGGCCGGTCTCGTCGACGAAGACGACGCGCGTGTCGAAGAAACCCTTCTCGCCGGTGATGCGCGAGAATATGGCGTCGGAAATGATATGCGCGACGCGGCGCGCATTGTTGGGATCGGTGACATATTCCTGGCCGGCGATCTGCGTGCCGGCATTCACGTCCCAAAGCCGGAACGCGGTCTGCAGCCTGCCGTCGCCGCCCGCCGCGCTGCGGCCGGTGACGATGAATTGCGCATTGACCGCCTTCCAGGCGTCGAACTGCGGCGCTTGATCGGGATTGCTGATCTGCTGCGGAAACTTGCCGGGATCGATCGGCACAAGAAACACCGCGCGGCTGAAATTATGGCCGATGATCGACGAAATATTCGGGCCGGCATCGCCGACGAACTGCGTCACCGCAATCGGGACCGGCTTGAACCCGCCGCCATACACATTGAGCGTACTGCTCTGGCTGAACGCCCGGCGCGGCACGGCAAGGCTCGAAGCGGCACCCAGAATCAGGCCCGAGGCGGTTCGGCGGGAGATCGATAAGGGCATGAAAGAAATCCGGAGGGTTTTGCGTGGAACGCTAGATCGCAATTGCGGCAATGCCGCGAAATTGAGCGCCGGCCGGTCGAATCTTTTTGGCCAAGCTTACATATCCTGATCCTGGAACTGAACGATGCGGTCACGCCAGGTGTCGTAATAAGGCTTGAACCGGTCCGGAACCTGCAACGGATCGCAGGTGCGCACGGCGCGCATCGCACTGTCGGCCATCGCCTGCCAGGCAGCATCGTCCGGCGGATTCATCAGGATCGGATCGGCCGACAACGAGCCGTCGAGATTCAACTGCACGCGGATCTGCGGAACATATTTCGGCCCTTGCGGCAGCGAGATGGGCTGGGTCCAGCACCCCTGGAACTTGTCCTGGAACCAACCGTCCATGGCCGCTTGAAGCGACGGCGACAGGCGCGGCGCATTCGCTGTCGGCGAGCCGAGCGAGGCAAATTGCTGCAAACGCGCCCCGGTCGAGGCGCGCCGCTCCGGCGCGTCGTGGTTCAAGAGCCGGCTGATGTCGTCGGCGCTGAAATGGCGCGGCGGATCATGCGTATCGTCGCCCGACTTCGGCTTCGCGGTGTGGCGCTGATGCGTTTTCGTCGGCTTCGGCGGCTTATCCTCGTCGAGCAGCTTGGCGATCTGATCGAGCTTGAGCTGCGGCGGCTTCTTGGCCTCGACCTTCGGCGGCGGTTTTTTCGGCGGCGGCTTAGGCCGCGGCGGCGGCAAAGGCTCGTCGGCCGCCATATCCGGCGGCGGCTTGTCGAGAACCGGCGGCAACGGCGGCGTCTTGGACATGGGCGGCGGCGCGGCCGCCTCGTCCGGCGGCTTCGGCGGCTCGAGCTTGTCGGCATCGCCCGGATCGTCGATGTGCTTCAACGGCGGCGGCGGGCTCAGCACGTCGCGTTTGGCATCGGCGATCGGCGGCTTGGGCTTCAATTCCTCCGTCGGCGCGACCTTGTCGACATGCGGCAGCTCCAGGACCTTCTTTGCCGCTTTGTCGCCCTTGACGATCTGATTGACATCGGAATCGGTGACGAGGTCGACCGGGATCGTCTCCTGCACATCCTCGAATTTTGGATTATGCGAGAACGAGAGGAGCATGGCCGCGAGCAGCGCCAGATGCGCGGCACCCGAGGCGATATAGCCGTGTTTTCCCGATGTATCCATCGCGACCCACTGGCTCAATTCTTGTCCGGCTCCGTAACGAGAGCGACTTTCTTGTAGCCGGCGGTCGTGATGAGCGACATGACGGCGGCGATCTTGCCGTAGTTCACCTGATCGGAACCGCGCACATAGATGCGCTCGTCAAATCCGTCCTTGGCCGCGTCCTTCAGCTTGTCGACGAGCTGGTCCATCGTCACCGGCTGGTCCATGACGAAAATAGCGCCCTTGTCATCGATCGCGACCGACAGCGGCTTCTGGTCGATATTGAGCGCCGAAGCCTTGGTATGCGGCAGATCGATCGGCACGCCGGTCGCGAGCAGCGGCGCGGCAACCATGAAAATGATGAGCAGCACGAGCATGACGTCGATAAACGGCGTCATGTTGATGTCGGCCATCGCCTTATAGCGCGGCACGCCGCGGCGACGCCGGCCCCCGCCACGGCCTTGCGCGACTGACATGCCCATGGGTTGCTCTCCTTCCAACGGCCCACCGCGCGCGGCGGGCGAAAACTATGCCGCGCGGTCGCGCGTCCCGTGCTGATCGATCTGACGCGACAGGATTGACGAAAATTCGTCGGCGAAGCCTTCAAGCCGCGCCTGCATCTTAGCGACGTCGCCTTGCAATTTGTTGTAGGCGATGAGCGCCGGGATGGCCGCGAAGAGGCCGATGGCGGTGGCGAACAAAGCTTCGGCAATGCCAGGTGCGACGACCGCGAGCGAGGTGTTCTTCGAGGCCGCGATCGAGCGGAACGACGTCATGATGCCCCAGACCGTGCCGAACAGGCCGACGAAGGGACCGGCCGAAGCGACCGTCGCCAAAACCAGCAGGTGCGATTCGAGCTTTTCGACTTCGCGCGCGATCGACACGTCGAGCACTTTTTCGACGCGGGTCTGAAGCCCCATGAAGGAACTTGCGGAGGATTGCACCGAGCGTTTCCACTCATGCATGGCGGCGACGAAGAGCGTCGCCATGCCTGTCGTCGGCCGCGACGACAGGTTGCCGTAAAGCTCTTCGAGCGAATTGCCGGACCAGAAGACCTGCTCGAAGCGGTCCATCGCCCGGCGCACTTTGGAAAACAGCAGCGTCTTGTTGATGATGATCGCCCAGCACCAGATCGAGGCGCCGAGCAGGCCGAGCATGACGATCTTCACGACGATATGCGCCGAAAGGAACATGCTCCAGAGGGTGACTTCCGCCCCCTGCGCGGTAACTCCAGAGGCGGCAATGTCGGCAGGATTCATTTATAGCAGTCCTTGCAAAGCAGCGGTCGAAACGGCCGAAATACCCCGTGCGCCTCCCGTTGCGCCCGAAACACGCGCCGCCTTCGAGAGCTGGCGCGAAGCCGCGTCGAAAGACATCCGAGGGAGAGGTTCAAAAGCCTTTGCGAAAAGCCTTCAGTGCTTGGAACTTCTTGATCGGACCAGCGGTTTATCTTTACCTCTCCTGTAATTCCGTCATTTCTTGGGCTTTCCGTGCCCCAGTGTCGCTAAAATGCGACGCATTCCTTTGAGCCATCACCAACGTTAAGAATGGGTTACAAAATCAGCACAGGGTGGCGTTTTCGCGAAATCCTAGGCCCGCGGGAGGCCGGCGCCGGTCAATTTGGCGGCAATCTCCGCCGGCAAGCGCTGGGCCCGCCCGTCCGCGACGGCGGCGACACGGACATCCGCCGTCACCAGAACCTCGTCGCCGCGCAGGATTTGCTGGCCCATTTCGATCGAAGCCCCGCCGAGCCGGGCAACCCAGGTCTCGACGCTCAAAAGATCGTCCATGCCGGCCGCCTTGCGATAATCGACGCTGATCCGGCGCACGGCAAAGGCCAATGGCGCCGCCCCGCCGAAGAGCGCCGATTGATGAACCCCGCAGGCGCGCAGGAATTCGGTGCGCCCGCGTTCAAAAAAACGCAGATAAGCCACGTGCTGGACGACACCGGAAAAATCCGTGTCTTCGTAATAGATGCGGACCGGCAGCCGATGGATGTGGGGACTTTCGGACATGGGGGCTCGGAATCTGGCGGCGAAGAGCTGTGTTCTTTTGCGCTGAGAGAAACTTATGGTAGCTTAAGGAAAAGCCGTCTTTCAGCAAACTGCGCGGTGGCGCAAGCAATGTATAGCAGCATCACCCAAGACATTCAGATCACCGTCGAACCTGAGTTCGTCCCGGAAAGGTCCGACGCGGACCAGGCGACGTTCTTCTGGGCCTATACTGTCGAAATCGCTAATCAAAGCGCCCATACCGTACAATTGACTGCGCGGCACTGGAAAATTACCGACGGCAATGGCCGGCTGGAGGAAGTGAAAGGCGCCGGCGTCGTCGGCGAACAGCCGGTGCTGAAGCCCGGCGAAAGCTTCCGCTACACGTCCGGCTGCCCATTGACGACGCCTTCGGGCATCATGAGCGGCAGCTATCGCATGGTGGCCGAAAACGGCGAGGTTTTTGAGGCGGAAATCCCGGTTTTCTCGCTCGACTCGCCTTACGAGGCGCGCATATTGCACTGAGCGCCGCACACCCGCGGCCCTGAACGCGACGCGCCTCGCAATGATCGCTCACTTTCTTTTGCCAGGAGACACAGTGCTGGATCGGCGGATCGACTCGACGGACCTGCTCGCAGCGACGCTCGACATGCTGGCGCGGCTGGTGGCGTTCGACACGGAAAGCAGCAAGTCCAACCTGCCGCTCGTCGCCGATGTCGAAGCCTATTTCAAAGCCCTGGGCATCGATTACGTCAAAGTCCCCAATGCGACCGGCGACAAGGCGGCCTTGTTCGCCACCATCGGCCCGAAGGTCGACGGTGGCATTCTGCTCTCCGGCCATACCGATGTGGTGCCGGTCGCGGGCCAGGCCTGGACCTCCGATCCCTTCAAGCTCCGGCGCGAGACCGACCGCGTCTATGCGCGCGGCGCCTGCGACATGAAGGGCTTCGATGCGCTGTGCCTCGCCATGATCCCGGAGTTTCAGCGCGCCAGTCTCAAGCGGCCGATCCATATCCTCTTGAGCTACGACGAAGAGATCGGTTGCCGCGGCCCGCTCGATACGATCGCGCGCTTCGGCCTCGACCTGCCGCGCCCCGACGTTGCGATCGTCGGCGAGCCGTCGCTGATGCAGGTCGCCGATGCGCATAAGAGCATTACGACCTATCGCACGACGGTCTACGGCCACGAGGCGCATTCCTCGAAGCCCTATCTCGGGACGAGTGCGATCGAGGTCGCCTGCGGTTTGATCGGCGAGCTCTACGGCCTTGCCGAAGAGCTGAAGGCGCAAGGCGATCCGAGCGGCCGTTTCGATCCGCCGTATTCGTCGCTTCACGTCGGCATCATCCGCGGCGGCACGGCGCGCAACATCCTCGCCAAGGAATGCGCCTTCGATTGGGAGTTCCGTGGCCTGCCGAATGTCGCCTATGACACCGCGCTGGCGCATATGAATGCGCAGATCGCGCGCATCACCGCCGCGAAGGCGCCCAATCCGGCAAAGCGCGCGCGCGTCGAGACGCTGGCGCATCATCCGGTGCCCGGCCTCAACCCCGAGCCCGGCTCGGCGGCGGAAAGCCTCGCCCTGAAGCTTGCCCGCCGCAATGCGACGATCAGCGTGTCTTACGCGAGCGAGGCGGGGCAATTTCAGGCCGCCGGCATTCCGACGATCATCTGCGGCCCCGGCTCGATCGACCAGGCGCATCAGCCCGACGAATATATCGAGATCGACCAATTGGCGGCGGGCGTCGATTTCATGCGGCGGCTTGCGGTCGAATTGAGCTGAAGCCGTCTTCTAGAGCGTCGGACGTTCAAAATTGAATCGCTCGGCGCTTTTAAGTCTTTCTCATCGCATCGGATGTGTCCGAAAACCGCTTCGCACTTTTCGGTCCGATGATTCCTAAAACCGCATCGGATGTGTCCGAAAACCGCTTCGCACTTTTCGGTCCGATGATTCCTAAAACCGCATCGGATGTGTCCGAAAACCGCTTCGCACTTTTCGGTCCGATGATTCCTAAAACCGCATCGGATGTG
>JBFLZN010000011.1:0-6349 GCA_040756295.1 Pseudomonadota bacterium
CGTGTCGTCCAGGGCCAGCAGGACCGGGCCCGGCGCCAGCCAAGGCAGAATCAGGTGGAAGACCGCCAACCCGAGTTCGTCGAGCGACCAACGGGCGGCGGCGAAGACGCGATGAAAAGCCGAAGGAGGCTTGGTCTCGACCGCGTCGGCCGCCACGGTCGTGCGGGTGACGGTCCGCCGGCGGGCAAAAACCAAGCCGGCGATCACGAGCACGAAGCGGGGGAACGTCACGGGGCGGCCGTGACGCACGAAACCTGTTCAGAAGGGAGAAACAATGATCGGCTACAAACTCTTGCGTGAGGACGGTTCGTCGCTGCGTGAAGTGTGGCGCTACCAATACGAGTTGCCGGCGAACGGGGGTCCGGGTTCGTGGCAAGTGGTACCTGGCAACGGCGCCTACCTGGCCGTGACCGGCGGGCTGTCAGCCGGCGGCGTCGGGCCACAGGTCGCCCGGCTCGAGTCGCCCGACGACGAGCCGGACGTGTGTGAGTCGGGCGTCGCGGGCGTCCGCTGCCGCCGCACCGTGCGTGTGCTCGGCGCCTGGCCGTTGGTGGACCTGCCGCCCGAGATAAGGGCCGACGTAGAGCGCCTAGGGGTGCGGTTCGCCGGCGAGACCGGCGAACACGTCGCCGAGAGGAACCAGACTCTAGTGGTGCTGCGTGGCGCGCCAACGGTCTATGTGGGCCCGGGCGGCCGGTGCCAGACTTGTGGCCGCTCCGCGCCGACGGTGTGTGTGGCCGCCGGCGGATTGTGCGACACGCACGACCGCTCGGCGCCGACGGTCCACGTGGCACGGGGTGGCTGGTGCGGGACGTGCGACCGCTCCGCGCCGACGGTCCAGGTGGCCGCCGGCGGATTGTGCGAGACCTGTGACGAGTCCGCGCCGACGGTCCAGGTGGCGCTGGAGGGGTCGTGCTACACGCGCGACCGCTCCAGGCCGACGCTCCACGTGGCCGCCGGCGGCTGGTGCGAGACCTGTGACGAGTCCGCGCCGACCGTCCAGGTGGCGCGGAAGGGGTCGTGCTACACGCGCGACCGCTCCAGGCCGACGGTCCAGGTGGCGCGGGAGGGGTCGTGCTACACGTGCGACCGCTCCGCGCCGACCGTCCACGTGGCCGCCGGCGGCCGGTGCCAGACCTATGACGATTCCACGCCGACCGTCATCCGAGCAGAAGGTGTGCGGCCATGCGGCCGTACTGGCGAGTCGGACCACGTGTGTCCGTCGTGCGGCGCACGCGGCGCCGAACGCCCCAGCCCAGAGGTGCGCTATGAAAACGGAGCGTGAGGCGGCTCTCGTGCTGGCCGCCTGCGTCTTACTCGCCGGGCTCGTGCTGCTGGCCGACGGAATGGTGCGCTCGTGCGTCTCGACCGGATGTTGACCCTGGCGGA
Organism: Pseudomonadota bacterium; assembly: GCA_040756295.1. GTDB lineage: Bacteria > Pseudomonadota > Alphaproteobacteria > Rhizobiales > Beijerinckiaceae > Methylovirgula. The sequence goes on from JBFLZN010000011.1 coordinate 1,390, forward strand.
AATCCGCGTCGTGCTGGACGACCTGCGGCGACAACGGACCACACGCCGTGGCCGACTGCGCGACGTCCTGTTCCGCCTGGCGACCTGCTGCGGACTGCGGGTTAGCGAAATTGCCGGTCTGACTCTGGGTGACGCGCGGCTGGACGAGGAACGCCCGCATTTGCGCATTCGGGCCGCCACCGCCAAGGGCGGCCGCGCCCGCTGCGTCCCCCTGACCTATGACGCCGGGACCCTGGCGCCCCTGCGCGCCTGGCGCGACGAGCGCCGCAGCGACGGCGCCGGACCGGACGATCCGTTTCTCGGCGCGCTCCGCCGCGACCGCCGGGGCTTGCCTCTCAGCCGTGGTGAGCTGCGCCGCCAATGGATTCGTTGTTGCGCCGTGCTCGGGGCGGAACGCTGCGGCCGGCTGACCATCCACCACGGCCGCCACAGTTGCGCCACCCACCTGCTCGCCGCCGGAGTGCCCCTGCCCAACGTGCGCGACATGCTGGGGCACTCGAACGTCTCGGTTACGAGCGTCTATTTGCACGCCGCCGAAGACCCGCCGGCGCGCCACATTTTCTAAGGACAGATCCGTGTACGAGCGCCCCCGACTGGTGCGCTTCCGCCGCTGGAACTCGCGCGAACTGGCCCTGCTCGGGACGGCCTCGGACCGCACCGTCGCCCGCTGGCTGGCCCGCTCAGTGCGGGCCGTCGAAAACGCCCGCCGGGCCCGTGGCATTCCCGGAGCCAGCGGGCGCGGATACGGCGGCGTCACCTGGACCCCGGAACGTGACGCCCTGCTGGGTCTCGCTCCCGACCGCGCCGTCGCCGACGAACTCGGCACCTCCCACGCCTCCGTCGGCAGACGACGACGCAAGCTCGGAATACCGGCGTTCGGCCGCATCCAGGACCGTACGGGCCCCGACGGAGACGAGGTCCCCCCGTGAGCTGGGCGTCCGTCACGTTGGTTCACACCGCGTTGGACTTCGTCTTCGTTGTGCTTTTCCGCACTTCCGGCCGTGGTAGTTGGCCGCACAGGTGGGCCGCCTTCAGAGGCCGCCAGGTCGGCGACAGCCGCCGCCGCACCTGACGCACCAGAGGTGCGACCCGTGCGGCTCCGGGAACTGGTAGAACGTCAGGCCGCGATCCAGCAGGCCGGCTCATTCAGGCCACGCGGCCGGCCGTCCTTCAGCAGCGCGCCCCAGCTCTCGGCGCTCTCGCGACATCCTTCCCGCAGGGCGATCCACCGCAAGGCCGGCTCGAAGTCCCGCGTGGCCAAGCCCTCGATGAACAGGCGCATGAACGTCTCGTCGACCATGTCGCTGCGGCGTTGGTACTTCCACAGGATCTTCGATTCGAACGCCTCCTGGCCGGCGGGGATGTCGCGTAGCCGCGGAACGTCCAGCGGCACCGTCCCGCTGCCCAGCGTCAGCCGCCGCGGCGTCGTCCCGTTGCGGTAGCCGCGGAACTCACGCCGGCCGTTGCCTGGCGGACCGGCGTCACCACGACGTTCGTACCAGCCGCGGCCCCGGTACACGTTCACCTCGTCCTCCAGGGCCGCCAGCAGCACCTGTCGGGCTCCCCGCCAGGCCAGCCCCTCGACCTGGTCCCGGACCACCTGCACAGCTTCGTCCGCCGCCCCGGCGGGACGCCCGCTGCCCACGTAGCGCGCTACACACTTCGGCGCGCAGCGCACGAACACTCAGAAGTTGCCCAATCGGCGCTGCGGCGGCGAGGGGGCTGGTTCCGCTGGCGAGGCGTCCGGTTCCGGCGGTGGCGACGGCTCGGGGGTGTAGTTGCGGAAGCGCATACCGGGCAACTCGAAACGCAGCTTGATGCCGTCGTGCCCCGTCGTCTCGCCGTCACGAGCCTTCTCGACCCACAGCCGCGCAATCTGCCGGTCCTGTTCGAAGCCGTTGCCGTCAACGATCGTGCATCCGTTGCCGTCGGTAATCGTGGCACGCGGCCGATGCAGCAGCCACACGTTGTCAGCAGTTTGTTCGATGTCGCCCGACTCGCGCAGGTCGCCGAGCCCGGGCCGGGCGCGCGTATCCGCTTCGCGGCGCAACTGGGCCGCTGCGACGACGGGGATTTCCAACTCCAGGGCCAGCGCCTTGAGTTCGTCCACGACCTGGCCGATCTCGATATAGCGCTTCTCCGCGCGCCGGCCGCTCCGCACGAGCTGGATGTAGTCCACAAAGGCCGCAGCGATGCCGTGTCGCATGTGGGCCAGGCGGATCAGTGACGCTACGGTCCGCGCGTCCCGCTCGCGCGGGTTGACGATGTGCAGCGGCAGGTCCTTGATGGCGTTGGCGGCCAGGTGGACACGCCATTCCTGGTTCTCGGTGAGGTCGCCGCGGACCATGCCGAGTACCGGCACGCCGGCCTGCGCGGCCAAGAGCCGCCGGCTGACGGCTACGGCTGTCAGCTCCAGCGTCACAAAGACGACCGGGGTGTTCCGTTGCGCGATGTTCGCCGCGATCGTCAGCATGAACGACGACTTGCCGACGCCCGGTCGGGCTCCCGGGACGGTCAGTTCGCCGGCTTTGAGGCCGCCCGACAGAGCGTCCAGTTCCGCCAGGTCCGTGGGGATGAGGCGCCGCTCGACCGCCGCCAGGGCGTCTTTGAGCAGGTCGCCGAGGCCGCTCGGGCTCGGCGGCCCGGAGTCCAGGCTGTAAAGCTCCTCCACTGTGTCGGCTATCAGCTCGCGGCTGCCAGTCTCCGAGCCGCCCGCGGCCTCAGTCAGCCGATAACCGATCCCGACCAGTTGACGCCTACGCCACGCTTCAACAACCAGATCGGCGTAATACAGAACCCGAGCTGGCGACGGCACGGCGGCAATCAGCCCGGCGAGCCAGTCATACCCGCCGAAGCGTTCCCATCGACCGTCCCGCTTCAGCCCGTCCTTGATGATGAGCCCGTCGTATTCCGACGGGTCAAGATCCAGCAGCAGCTCGTACAACGCCCGATGACGGGCCGACTGAAAATGCTCCGGCCGCAGAATCGGGGCGACCTGAGCCACCGTGCGCGGTGCGATCAGCAACGAGCCCAATACCGCCTGTTCCGCCTCATCGTTCGCCGGTAATGGTTTGTCCATCGTCAAAAGCCCTTCTAAGGCCCGTGGCCGAGTTACCCTTACCCTAGGTACCACCCCGCACCGTTGCGCTCGTCCTAGGGCTCCTAATAGCGTCCTACGGGCATTCCAACAACAACCTATGACCGCAAACCCCCAATCACCGCCACACATGCGTCCGATAAACCTTCTCCGTAGAGGATAATCGTTCGGTTTCCTGTCTTTTAGAGCGCCAGCTCTAATTCCCCGGACGTCACCGACAATCAAAGCACCTGGTCTAGTGAATAAGCCTCCAACCACAAGCTTCTTCTGTGCTCTTCTCTTCTGTTCTGTTGGTGACGCAGGTTGCGTCACGCGAGCGTCACGGTTGCGTCACGCGAGCGTCACGGTAGCGCTTGTTACGCCGCGCCGTAAGTAGCCGCCGCTTCGCGGTTTGCGACATGTAGCGCTCAACGTGCGGTATTTTCAGCCCGCCACGCTTCGTCACAGTCATCCATCCAACCTCCGGCGCACTCATAATTTTACCAAAACCGGAGATTCCGGTAAGTATGTCCAATAACTCCAGCGTGGCGGTCGGCGCCTCGCCGTTCACCGTCTGCTGGTCGAACCAAGACCATACGGCGTGCAGGCAGCCGACGACGTGAGCGCGAGGTATCGCGCACATCTCGGCCATCTTGATAACGGCTGGATCATCAGCCAAATCGACCCGCATCGGAATCCAATCACCGGCCATTGGACGCCTCGCCAGCCACGATGCCTGGTCAGACGGTCGCCCGGACCGTCGCAACGGAGTGCCCCCGCCCCATCCTTATCCAGCCGGCCCCTCATACTGGGCTGATCGGACGTGCCACACGATGTCTCGCCTATGCACGTGTACCGTCGCGCCGGACCGCTCGGACGTGCAGCACCATGTGCCATCAGCGACGTGTACGGTCGGCGCGGAGTGTCTGCGCACGTAGCACTGCCCGCCATCGGCCAAGCGGATAGTCGGCCTGGAATAATCGCACGTCTGGCACCAGCCGCCCGGGGCCACGTGGACCGTCGGCCTGGAGCGGCCACAAGTCTGGCACCAGCCGCCGGCGGCCACGTGGACGGTCGGCGCGGAGCGGTCGCACGTCCCGCACCAGCCGCCCCGTGCCACGTGGAGCGTCGGCCTGGAGCGGTCGCGCGTGTAGCACAATCCGCCGGCGGCCACACACACCGTCGGCGCGGAGCGGCCACAAGTCTCGCACCGGCCGCCGGCGGCCACGTGGACCGTTGGCGCGCCACGCAGCACCACTAGAGTCTGGTTCCTCTCGGCGACGTGTTCGCCGGTCTCGCCGGCGAACCGCACCCCTAGGCGCTCTACGTCGGCCCTTATCTCGGTAGGCAGGTCCACCAACGGCCAGGCGCCCAGCACACGCACGGTGCGGCGGCAGCGGACGCCCGTGACGCCCGACTCACACACGTCCGGCTCGTCGTCGGGCGACTCGAGCCGAGCGACCAGTGGCCCGACGCCGCCGGCTGACAGCCCGCCGGTCACGGCCAGATAGGCGCCGTTGCCAGGTACCACTTGCCACGAACCCGGACCCCCGTTCGCCGGCAACTCGTATTGGTAGCGCCACACTTCACGCAGCGACGAACCGTCCTCACGCAAGAGTTTGTAGCCGATCATTGTTTCTCCCTTCTGAACAGGTTTCGTGCGTCATGGCCGCACACCGTGTGGGGTTGCCTAATCTGCGGCGTCATCAATCGCCGGGTTCTACCATCCGATCGGAATTGAGCGCTTCGGATAGCAGTTCGCGTTCGGCCCACCGTGTCAGTCCCAACACCGAACACAATCCGCCGCGATGGTTGAAGTGAACATTACTCCTATGGCAGACATATCCCACGAATCCGAACTTGGTCCGCGAAAGTATCTCCTTA
>JBFLZN010000012.1:0-1676 GCA_040756295.1 Pseudomonadota bacterium
GAAGGCGTTCCTGATGTGCCTGACGTACCGCTCTAAAGTCCCGATCCAGCGCTGGGCTTCGACATAGTAGGGGGCTATTCCGTCACGGTCGACCGAGTAGGAGAGGTTTTCGACGGTGGGCTCTTCTCTTTCAAGCTGGCGGATAAGACCCCTGACAGTCCGCGTGAACTGGGACGCCGCGCGGCCACGGTTGACCTCGGCCTCCAAGACCTTCTTCTCGGCGCGCAAGCGCTCTATCTCCTCGCTCAGCCCGCCCGGCTCCGTAGAAGAAGCCTGCCGAAGTTCCTGGAGCTGCGCTTCGAGCAACGCGATTTTTAATTCCCGCTCTCTCAGTTTTTCTTCCTGCTCGGGGTCTGTTTTGTAGACGACTTTCTCGACAACCTTCTCGACGGGTTTCGCTTTCAGTTCCTTGAGTTTTGCCCTCAACCCTTCGGCTTCCTCCCGGCTTTCCCGAAGCCTTTTCTGTAAGCCGGAGAGGGCTTCTTGTAGTTTCTCTTCGTACTGCCGGCCCAGTTTTTCCGCAACTTCTTCTTTCATCAAAGAAAGGGAGTCCTGGACGTCGGCCAACTGGTCGGAAAGAGATCTTTTCTCCTCCTCCAGTTCGACCAGGCGGCTATTGAGGGCTTCTTTTTCTTTTCTAGCAGAATCAAGCTCCTTGCGGAGTTCCTGGGCCTCTTTCACGGAGAGGCCGCAGACGCCGGACTCGCCGAGGGTTTCGAGGAGTTGCTTCTGCTCCTCCGGAGGCAGGAAAGCAAGAGAGTGGGCGGCGGTGGAACTCAGCTTTTTTTGTAAAACCAATTTCTGAAATTCGGGGACAAGGTCGTTGAGTTTGTCAAGTTGGTTCACGCGCCTTTCTGTCACACTGATTAATTGGGAAATTATTTCCCGGTTTTCCTTTCTATTCTTACCGCTTTCCGGTCTGCCAGGCTTCACCTCATATTTCTCCTTCAGGAACCTGATCATCTGCGCCTTCTGCATGTCGCTATAGTGCTTCCGCAAGAGGTTGTCGTTGACGAGCAGGGCTAGGGCCTCGACGCTTTCCGGACCGACGTCCTGGCGTATAATGGCGGGGACGTGGGTCATGCCCAGCTCTTTAGCGATCTTCCACCTCTCGTGCCCCGCCAGGATGGTGTAATCACGGGCCAGGATGAGTGGGGTCGCGATCCCGTTCTGTCGTATGTCTTCCATTAGTCGCTGCCGGGTGTCCTCGTCCATTAGAGGGATCTTCTCGTTGTCCGGGTGGGGCTTTAAAATATCCACCGGCACTATGGTTACGGTAAACACGAAACACCACTCCTTTGATCTGAAATCGAAGGATCGAACATCGCAAACTCGTATTCTCCGACGTTCCCGCCCCTGCCGTCGTCCAGGACCACCCGCAGCGCCAGCGAGACTCCCGGCAGCCTGAGCGGGCGATTGATGGCGTGAGTCACTTTCGACTTTGGACTGTGAAACTCTACACTATATACAGACTCGCCGACTTGCTGAACTTCGATTATCCCTTTGGGAGAAAAGCCTACCAGGTATTCTCCTGCCCTCAAATGCTTTAGTTTTTCCATCACCTGATTCTCATCCGAGAAAAATAAATCTTTCTGAAGCAACCTCAAAACGAGACCAGCTCCTTTCGGAAAGTTTTCTGAAAAGCAAAAAGGGCGCACGCGCGTGCGCTAGTGGAC
>JBFLZN010000013.1:0-1603 GCA_040756295.1 Pseudomonadota bacterium
CAGCTCAAGGTGACTCGGTTATGGGTGAGGCCGCCGGCAGTGATGGTTCCGTCCGCCACGGCCGGCGGAGTGGTGTCGGGCTGGGCCGGTTCCGCATCCGTCGTGACGGTCAGCCCCGCGCTCTCGGCCGATGCCTTGTGGGTGGCCGTTTCTTTGACCCTGGCCGTGAAGGTGTATTCGGTTTCCGGTGATAGACCCGTGAATACATTGCTGTCCTGCCACGGGCCTCCGTTGATCCTGAACTCATGGGCCGCGTTGGCTTCCAGGGTGACGCTGTTGTGGGTTTTGCTTGCCAGCGAAGGTGCTCCCGGGGCCGCCGGCCCGTCGGCTTTGTCCACAACAGCCGTCGGATCGCTGGTGACGCTGCCTGTGGCATGAACGCCATCGGCGGTGACGGTCACGGTGATGGTCTGGCCGATGTCGGCCTGCGCCAATGTGTAGGCTGAGGCTGTGGCCCCCGGGATATCCGCTCCGCCGCGCCTCCACTGGCAGGTTGGCACGTCATCGCTGGTGTCCGGGGTATAGGTGATGCCTGATATATCCGCTGTCAGTGTTTCGCCGTATTTGGCACTGCCGCTGATGGTTACACTGCCGCTCATGACCGGCAGTGATGCCGCCGTGACGGTGATGGTTGCCTCGCCGTATACCCCGGAGCCGTCGTTAGCCATCGCCCTTACCGTCACCGTGCCTTCTCCGGTGCCCGTGAGCAATCCGGTGGAAGCGTTTATGCCGGCTGTGCCCGTTCCGGAATACACGCTCCAGGTCACGGTCTTATCCGTGGCATCGGCGGGCAATACTTCCGCTATCATTTGCAGGGTACCGCCGTTGACCACGGTGGTCGCATCGCCTGCCCCTCTTACGGTGATGGAGGTTACCAGGGTGGGCGGCACCGCCGTGACGGAAACCGGTACGGTTACATCTGCTGTATCCGTCCCGTCGTAGACCGTGACCACAACCGATGTGTCGCCCGCCTCCACGCCGGTGAGGGTTACGTTGCCGCTGTCAAGGCTTGCCGTCGCCTTTGCTGCGTCCGGGCCTGTCACAATAGCCGTGATGGTCAGTGTATCGTTGTCCGCATCCTCAGCGATGTCGGTTGCGTTAAAGGTGGTTGTGCCGCCCGCCGTCACGCTTTGGGTTGGCACCGGATTTTTAGCCGTTGGCGGGTTGTTCGCAGGGGGCGCCGTATTCACCGTCAAAGTTGCCGCGTCGCTGGTCACGCCGCCCGCGGCATTGCTCACATGGCAGGTGTAGCTTCCGGCATCCGCCGCCTGGGCATTGCTGATTGTCAGTGTTGCCGTTGCGGCCCCGCTGATGTTGCCGCCGTCGGTCAGGTCCGCCCCGTCCTTCTTCCACTGGTAGCTCAAAGGTGCGTCTCCCGTCGCCGTTACCGTAAAGGTGGCCGTTTCTCCCGCGGTCACCGTCTGATTAGTCGGTTGGGCAGTAATGGACGGAGGCATCACAAAGTCTATTTCCAGTTCGAAGCTTTTAACGGTCGTGTTGCCTGCATTATCCGTCAGTGTGATGGTCACGGGGGATGTCCCGGCGCTTGCGGGTGTGCCACTAATTACACCGTCGCTGCTCATGCTCAATCCCGATGGCAAGC
>JBFLZN010000014.1:0-1176 GCA_040756295.1 Pseudomonadota bacterium
GACGCTTTTGTACGAGTAAGCTCCCAGAGCCAAAGCCCGGGCGCAAGCGGCCTCTAAACGCTCAGGGGAGTAACGCTTGCCCAGGCGGAACAGCCCCAGGCATGACCTGAACCCTTGTTCCGGAACAGGACGGCGGCGCATAATGGTTTGCACCATTTGCGCCGTGTCGGGTCCGATGGTGTTAGCCCAATTGATCAGGCGTTCGGGCGTCCACTGGAGGTACTTTTGGTGAGCGGGCGGCCGGTGTTCAAAGACGGTGCTGTAACGCCCTTTATCATAAAGGCGCCCGTGGCTGGCTACCCGCTTACCTTTGTACAGCACTTCAACCGTGGTGCTGGTAAGACGGACGTCAACCTGCCGGCGGATCAGTTGGTAGGGCACGCTGTAGTAGTTGGCATCGACCTCAATGTGATAGTCGATATTGACCCTGGCTTTCTTCCACTGCGCAAATTCGTAGCGCTCTGTGGGCAGAGGTTTGAGAGCCGGGCGGTCAAGGGAGATATAGTGGCTGTAACGGGAACCCTCAAGTTTCTGAAAGGGTCTGTAGTTAAGGGTCTCTAGACCTTCCCTTATGGCCTGGTTAAGTTCAGAAAGGCTGAAGAACGTCCGGTTTCGGAGTTCGGCCAGAATCGAACGGCTGACCTGTAAAACGCCGTTTTCTACTTTGGCCTTGTCCTTGGGCTTCCTAACCCGGGCCGGAATAACCACCGTCCCGTAATGCTGGGCCAGGTCGTGGTATGCAGGATTGATGTCTGGCTCATAACGGCAGGGACGCGAGACGCCGGTAGTCAGGTTGTCTGGGACAATGATCGCCGGAGTGCCGCCGAAGAATTCGAAAGCGCGGGTGTGAGCGGCGATCCAGGAGGCAAGATCCTGGGTCCAGCTCGCCTCGGCGTAGGTATAGTTGCTGGCTCCTAAGACGGCCACGAAGATGTACGCTTGTCTGATCTCACCGGTGGCGCTGTCGACTACCCCAACGGTTTGGCCGGCCCAGTCTACAAAGAGTTTTTCGCCTGCACGGTGTTCCTGACGCATGGTGATGTCAATGGTCCTGCGCCACCGGCGGTAATGCTCACAAAACTGGCTGTATTGGTAGCCGTCAGGATGGTCCTGCTTGTACTCCTGCCAGAGAAGTTGGAGGGTGACTCCCTTGCGGCGTAGTTCGCGGTGAATCTT
>JBFLZN010000015.1:0-1152 GCA_040756295.1 Pseudomonadota bacterium
ATCGGGTGGATGAAAAAATGAAGTAATTCCAGCCAAAAAGGAGGGGACTTATCTGCAAAGGGAAGAAAAAATTTATCAAAGGAGGGGGAAGGAGAAGAAAACTGCGGGAAAAGGGGAGCTCTTTTGAGCACACCTTGAGCCCTCAACTACCAAAGTACTGTAAAGCCGGGGGGAGGAAAGGGTGAAGTGTGAAGGGATAAGGGGGAAAGGGGAATCAGCCTCTCCCCTTCTTTTCTTCACTCTTCTCCCTTCACAGGTGCGCTCTTTTGACTTCTTTTTCTCCCCCTGAACTGATAGGGCGTGCCAAATAAAAAACGGGCGTTGTGAAGGAAGCCGCCTTCATTGAGGTAAAAATCATAGCCCAATCCACACGGCCCCCTTATGCCGGGATCAGTCTTGCAACACTCAAAACAGGAGGCAAATTTTATCAGGGCTGCCACTATCTCACCATCACTGCCGGTAAGAAAAATCCCCTCCTTCAACTCCTGATAGTGCCCGCTGACCGTGATCTTAGCCACTGCCTCGATGACTATCTGCTTGAAATCCGTAAGCTGATCAGCACTTATTGGCAAAATTTTATCCTGGCCAAAGCCAGCTAAATGGTCCTGAAGCCTGGCTATCGACAGCCCCTCTTCGTATCGGCCTCTCAGACTCTTGATAATAAAGGGAAGGCTATATTTGGTGTAGGGAACCAACTGATAGGGCAAAAGGGAAAAGGTTCTGTCAGCTTCCGGCTCTCTCTTCCCCTTTCCCTGACACAGATAGCGGGCTATTGGAAACTCCTTGAAGTAGGTGCCATTTTCATCTATTACCCCTCTGTGATAGTAGCCGATAAAAATCGCACAATCTGCTCCACCACACAAAGGGCAGTGATTCTTAAAATCAACCTCCAGATCAAGGAGCTCAACAAGATCATAACTTTTCCCCTTGACCTTTTGGTAATATTCAGCTAACCTTTCCTGTGTATATAGTAATATTTGGATAGTTGGCAGGTTATCATATATTTTGGTAATCTGCCAACAACCATCTCTTACTTTCCTTCCCCCTCTCACTCCCCCCTTATTCCGGTCATTTTATTTATTCATTTTTCCTCTATCGCTATTTCATCTCCCAATCCCCAACGGGTAACTTTAATTCTTCTATTTTCTCCCT
>JBFLZN010000016.1:0-1053 GCA_040756295.1 Pseudomonadota bacterium
CGACGGCGGGGAGTTTGGCACCAATCGAGGAACGATCCGCGCTGTGCCGTTTTCGAACCATATATCTAATTTTACCCAGTGGTCTTTCCACACAGTCTGGTAAACGGTCTTATACACCGGCACGGTCTTCGTCACCAGCGGCGGGAACCAAACCGGCTCGCTTCCTTGAACCGGCTGCGGCTCACGCGGCGGTGCCTGGCCCACGCCTATCTGCAGGTCTTTACGGTTGTTGTCGTAAGTCTTTTCGTCGTACTTGCCGTCAAACTTCTGTGTCCTCCACCCTGATGAAGGGTCGTCGCCGTTGTTGTAGTAGTCCACCGTCGCAATCAAGGTGTACGTACCCGCGCCCCAGCCGAACATACCGAAGTCTTTGGTCACCGTCCCCTTCGGGGAGAAGTAAGCGCCCTCGTTGCCGCACTCGTAAAGCCTCCTCTGACTGGCGTCATAGCGGTAAAGCCGTATTACTCCCCAGCCGCCCACGTCGAAGCCCGAACTGAACGTGGCGCGAACGTAATAGGTTTTGCCTTCGCTGAGCGTGGTACCCACAGAGTTTCTATTGGCGTCAAGAACGTCTATGTATGTCACGGCCAGATCGTTAGTGCTCGGCTGCTCCCCGTCTCCACCGGGAGGGGGCGGCGGCGGCGCTCCGGTCATTCCCTTGCTCACCACATTGTCGTCGTACCTGGTCTCCATGTGTCCGCTCTGGCCATAGAGGACGTACTGCCCGGTGTTCGGGTTTTTCACAGCCAACGGCTCCTTAACCCAGGAACCGCCCTGGTAATACATATTCACCGTCACGATCAAGTCGTAGTCCTGGGAGGGGACCGCGCAAGAGAACCGCCAGAAACCCAAATTCTGCGCGTCCCAGGGAGTGCCCATCCTAATTTCTTTCTGTTCTACCAAAACCGGCTGCTTGCCTTTCTCCTGAGTGTAGGCCCGCAGCTGCGCCCTGGGCACCTCCCAGGGGGTCTGGTTGAACCAGTTCACCGACCAGGTGTCCTTCTCGCCCGCTTTCTTTGCCGCCTGCTCCAGCGTGAGGCCCGTCACCCCGAT
>JBFLZN010000017.1:0-1038 GCA_040756295.1 Pseudomonadota bacterium
GGCGATCGTAAACCAGGTGCAGTACCAGTTGGCTCCCATCCCGGCCCGGTTGATTCCGAAGCTGGAACAGAACAACATCACCTGGACGCTTACGGACTGCAAAGGCCAGGTCTACCGGATGCGGAACATCACCTTGACCGGCGGGGAGGAAGACGAAGAGGAATTATAACCTTTCTATTAAAGTGACATGTTAGCAGGGTCCGGTTGTTAACTCTTAAGAGATAACTTATTTGGCTCTTCAGGCACACCCATCGTTTATAGTCCCTGATAAGGAATGTTTGTCAGGGTTGTAAATCGGTGGGATTTTTTATTGTATAGCCGGGGTGGAAACGGGTTCGGACCAAAAGCGGCGTTTACCCTTGTAGAATTCTTAAGGTTGTGGTAATATAGGAAACAAGAAAGATGCCCTGCGATGACCGTGAACATCTTGAAGTTTTGAGCCAACACTTACACCTTGGGAGCCTGGGCTCTGGCTGCAGCTTGCAGGCCTTGTACACAAGGAAGCGAAAATCAGTCAGGAGGGCACCCACCTGTCTGAGACGGGTTCAAGGGAAACTTTGAGACGATTACGGCATCTGCGGGGTTATTTTATTCCCGGCGAAAAAGGTTGTTTGCGCGCCAAACACCACGCCGGGATTCTTTTTAAGGCCAAGATCTACGCAAAACGGCAAGAAAAATTAACCACAGAGATACAGAGGACACGGAGTGTGAAAAAGGGAAATATGGGATTCATTCTTAATTATTTAGTCTTGATATTTCTATTCTCTGTGAACTCTGTGCCTCTGTGGTAACCCAGCACTCAACTTGCTGATCTAAAGACGCGGCGTTCTAAGTCGCATTGTGTACAATGATGCAAAGTAGTTTTACCTACCGTTGAGTGCTGGGTGGTTCCGGCTTGTCCGGGTTAGGGTAAAAGTGTTTACTACCGTGGAACAGGTCGGATGACGGTTTGTTGACCGTTCGAGGCGGCGTGTGATATCTTTAAGGCTAAAAATGAGGTTATAAGGGTATTTTCCGGAAGGGGCGCCATAAGGCAAG
>JBFLZN010000018.1:0-1035 GCA_040756295.1 Pseudomonadota bacterium
TGTTGGAATTCCCGGAGCTCCGGCGGGGTTTCCATATCCGCCTTGCTTTGGAAGACCACTTGTCTGCCGAGGAGGTATCCGATACTTGTGCCGAGAGCTTCTGCGATATCGAAGAGATGGCTGGCGGCGACCTTTTTAATTCCGCCCGATTCTATCTGAGAGATATACCCCTTGGTTACCCCGGCCTTTTCCGCCAGTTCGGTCAGGGTCATCCCCGCTTCTTCACGGAACTTTCTGATACGCTGCCCGAGTTCGGAGGATTTATCTTCGGTCAATTCAGTTCCCTCCTGACTTCTATTATGACCGTGGAGTTCAGCGTTGTAAACACCGTTTTGAATTATTGACAAAACGCGCGAAATGGTTTAGTATAGTAAACACGGTTAATAACACTAATCTTGGGTTCTGTCGTAAGTGGCCCATCAAATCGCATCTTTTTGCGCTGACGATCGGCCATTACCTCTGGTCCCTTGTTCCCTGACGTCGGACGTCGGACCTCGGACGTCGGACGGACCCTAAACTTGTTCCATATTAGCTTTAAAGAAAGAGAGGCGGGGTTTATGGGTTTTTCGGTGCAGGAATTTTTATCCGGAGTGGTCTGTGGTGAACCGCAGGGGAAAGGGAACCTGACCGTTTTCCCCCTTATCAGCAGGGTGGAATTCAGGGAATCGCTGCTGCTTTTGGATGAAGCCATGGAGATGGGCGTGTTGGAGATGGGCGAGGTCAGCGAGAGCGGCATGGTTAACACCATCATCGTGAAAAACAACGGTGATACGCCGGTCCTGATCCTCGACGGCGAAGAGGTGGCGGGAGCGAAGCAGAACAGGATGGTCAACGCGACGGTGCTCGTCCCGCAGAAGTCGTCGGTCAGGGTCCCCGTCAGTTGCGTCGAGCGCGGACGGTGGAGTTACGAGAGCCCGTGCTTTATCAAGTCGGAGGTTTTCGGGTATGCCACGCTCCGGCGCCAGAAGGTGGAACAGGTGGCGTGCAACCTTGAGGGAGAAATGGGATTCGTTGCGGATCAAGGGGCGATATGGG
>JBFLZN010000019.1:0-1006 GCA_040756295.1 Pseudomonadota bacterium
TGATGGAGGTTACCAGGGTGGGCGGCGCCGCCGTTACCGAAACCGGTACGGTTACATCTGCTGTATCCGTCCCGTCGTAGACCGTGACCACAACCGATGTGTCGCCCGCCGCCACGCCGGTGAGGGTTACGTTGCCGCTGTCAAGGCTTGCCGTCGCCTTTGCTGTGTCCGGGCCTGTTACAATGGCTGTGATGGTCAGTGTATCATCGTCCGCATCCTCGGCGATGTCGGTTGCGTTAAAGGTGGTTGTGCCGCCTGCGGTCACGCTTTGGGTCGGCAGCGGATTTTTCGCCGTTGGCGGGTTATTCGCCGGAGGCGCCGTATTCACCGTCAAAGTTGCCGCATTGCTGGTTGCGCTGCCCGCGGCATTGCTCACATGGCAGGTGTAGCTTCCGGCATCCGCCGCCTGGGCATTGCTGATGGTCAGGGTTGCCGTCGCGGCCCCGCTGATATTGCCGCCGTCGGTCAGGTCCGCCCCGTCCTTCTTCCACCGGTAATTCAACGGCTCTGTCCCTGCCGCTTCCACTGTGAAGGTAACCGTCTGCCCCGCCGTTACCGTCTGACTCAAAGGTTGCTTCGTTATATACACCGGCGTCAACTCTGACGTGGCCACCTGCACACTGGATATACAGGCGTCTGGCTGCAGGTTCCCCGCTGCGTCCTCGGCCGTCATATAAACATAGTATTCCGTCTCGGGATCAAGTCCGTTGATGACTGTCTCGGCCAATACGCCGCCTCCCGCTATCTCCAGACTTCCTTTCCGGTTTTCATTCAGGGCATTACCGCCTGAGTCCGTCCCTTCCTTTATCTGAGCGGCACTGATGGTACCAGCCGCCGATTCCAGCACCACATAATAAACGGTACCTGCCTCATCCATTCGAACCTGCAGTTCCGCAGATTCGTGGGTAACATCGCCTGTTTGCGGGTAATTTTCGGCGAATACCGGAGGCGCGAAGTCGAAATCATCAGTCTGCCACTTGAAATAGGGATATGTGGAATTTTCCAC